>NZ_JBTRCN010000001.1:4800000-7380000 GCF_054822705.1 Bradyrhizobium sp. USDA 4454 | reverse complement strand
GGAATTTCAGCCCCTGCAGATCCGCCATCGACTTGATCTCCTTCCGGAACCAGCCGCCCATCTGGGCACCGGTCGAGCCGGTCGGAATGCCGACGCAGTTGTACTCGCTGAGCAGGTTGTTCAGCAGCTCGGTGCCGCCGCCCCATTGCAGCCAGGAGATGTGCTGGCGCGTGTTGAGGCCGAACGGCAGCGACGTGCCGAAGGTGAAGGCGGGATTCTTGCCCCAGTAGTAGTACAGCGCGGTGTTGCCCATCTCGACCGTGCCGTTGGAGACGGCGTCCAGCACCTGCAAGCCGGGCACGATCTCGCCGGCGGCAAAGGACTGGATCTGGAATCGGTTGTCGGTGATCTCAGCGACGCGCTTGCAGAAGAATTCACAGCCGCCATAGAGCGTATCGAGTGCCTTCGGCCAGCTCGCCGCAAGCCGCCACCTGACCTCGGGCATCGATTGTGCGACCGCGGGCGCAGCCACAGCGGTCGCAGCCAGCCCGACGCCGCCTGCCGTCAAGAAATCACGACGCTTCATGCGTATCCCTCCTGTGTGCCGATGCCTCGACGAGGGGAACGATCTTGGTGCCGTCTTTCTTCGCCGATCGATCGACGTTGTTGTGATGAATGTGTCCGGTGGCCCTCGACGGGCTCTTGTGCGGAAATCCGAGTGTCCGGTTCCACCGCTCAGGATGATCGTTTGCCGGAGGAAATCAAGCGTCTGCCTACATTGCAGGTGCGAAGGAAAGTTGTCCTGCAGGTCTCATCCCATACCCGCCGCGACGCTGCCGGCGGCGCCGCGATCTGCTAGGCAGGGCAGGTAAGGGAGTTCAAGGACATGGCCAACAAGAAAGTCGTGGTCGCCGGCGCGACCGGCCTCGTGGGCAGCGCCGCCTTGCGACACTTCGGCGCATCCGGCGATTGCGAGCGCATCGCGCTGTCGCGCCGCAAGCCGCGCGAGCTCTACGGCGCGCGGCACGTGCCGATCGATCTCGCCAATGCCGAGGATTGCCGCCGTGCCGCGGCCGAGCTCGCCGGTGCGACGCACCTGATCTATGCCGCCCTCTATGAAGCGCCCAGCCTGGTCGATGGCTGGCGCGATGCCCGGCAGATCGAAACCAACGATCGGATGCTGCGCAATCTGATGGGCGTACTCGAACCCGCAGCGCCTGACCTCACGCACGTCGCGCTGTTGCAGGGCACCAAGGCCTATGGCGTGCATGTCCGGCCGCTCACGGTGCCGGCGCGCGAGGGCCGCTCGGAAATGTACGAGCAGCCGAATTTCTACTGGGCGCAGGAGAATTTCCTGCGCGAGCTGCAACGCGGCAAAAGCTGGCACTGGAGCATCCTGCGTCCGGTCCTGATCATCGGCGAAGCCATGGGCGGCGCGATGGATCTGATCCCGCCGCTCGGCGTCTATGCGGCGGTGCTGCGCGCGCAGGGCAGGCCGCTGGATTATCCCGGCGGCGCGCCGCGCGTCGCGCAGGCCGTCGACGTCGACCTCTTGGCGCGGGCGATCGCCTGGGCGGTGGTCGGGCGAGGCCGAGACCGCGCGCAACGAGGCGTTCAACGTCACCAATGGCGACGTCTTCACCTGGGAGAATATCTGGCCGTCGGTCGCTGATGCGCTCGAAATGGCGCCGGGCCGGCATGTGCCGCTGTCGTTGGCGCAGGAATATCCGAAATGGATCCCGCTGTGGGACGAGCTGCGCAGCAAGCACGATCTGATCGCGCCTGGTCTGGAGGAGTTCGTCGGCCTGTCGTTCCAATATGCCGATTACAGCATGCGCTACGGACAGACCGAATCCGGTCCGCCCTCGATCGTCTCGACGGTGAAGATCAACCAGGCCGGCTTCACCGAGATGATGGATACCGAGGTGATGTTCCGGAAGTGGTTCCGGCTGGCGAAGGCGAGCCGGCTGCTGCCGTGATTACTGGAGTCGCGCTCTCGCCGCTTGCTTCTCCCTCTCCCCGTTCTCTTGTCCGCCGAAGCCCGCCTTCGGGCGAAGGCGGATGCGGGGAGAGGGGGTGAGGGGCCTCCATCCGGCGAGCATTTCGTTGCTGTTGAGCACCGTGCCTCGACCCTCACCCGGATCGCATCTTACGATGCGATCCGACCTCTCCCCGCAAAGGGCGGGGAGAGGTGAAGGACGTCCCGTCGTTCGAGCCTCAGCGCGAAAACGCCTGCTCCATCGCCCTGCGCGTCTTGACCGTGTCGTTCGCTTCATCGACCTCGACATCGCTCCAGCGCACCACCGCGCCGTGGGCGACGTCGTTCTTCAGCCTGACGCGATGCGCGAGCCCGATCGGCAGCGCGCCGGTGGCGAGGCTGGCGGCGGCGGGCATCAATTTGCCCCACACCGTGTAACCGCCTTCGCCGTCGAGCATCTCGCCGGCACGCAGATTGCGTTTTGCCACCGACGCGACGTCGCCGCGGAAGCCGCGCGGCTGTCCGGTCGGCTCGTTGCGCAGCGCCGCCGACAGCACCGAAATATTCAGCTCGAGCCCGATCAGATGATACGGCTTGTACATCGCCGCATAGCGCCCGGATGCATCGGTCTTGAGGCCGTACTGCTTGAAGCAGTCGGCGGCATAATCGTTCGGGGCCTCCAGCACCACATAGACGCCCCAACGCAGATCGCGAAACACCGGGCGGCCGTCGCGCTCCAGCGACGACACCACCTCGACGATGCCGGATTTCTCCAGCACGCCGCCCGCCTCGCGCGGTCGCATCACATGCGGCAGATCGTCGACGCCGCAGGGCGGAAACAGCAATCCCTCCGACGGCACGTCGAGGGTGCAGGCGTTGGCAATCGCGGCCATCTCGATCGCGGATTTGGTGCCGTCGAGGAAGGAGTTGAACATCTGCGGGTTCATGCCGGCGGATTGCGCTTCGCCCGCGGTGAGCCCGTAATGCTGCCACACGCCCTCCGGCGTCACGTCGTGATACGCCGGCAGGTACTTGGTGCCCTTGCCGGCGGCGACGACGCGAAAGCCTGTCGCGCGCGCCCAGTCGACTATCTCCGCGGTCAGCGCCGGCTGGTCGCCATAGGCAAGCGAATAGACCACGCCGGCCTTGCGCGCTTCCTCGGCGAGCAGCGGGCCCGCCAGCACGTCGGCCTCGACATTGACCATCACCACGTGCTTGCCGGCTGATATCGCCGCGCGGGCATGGCGGATGCCGACGGCGGGATGGCCGGTTGCTTCCACCACGACATCGAACGCGCCGCCGGCGATCGCCCGCGCGCCGTCGTCGGTGAAGGTGGTCGCTTTGATCCGCGCGTCGTCCCAGCCGACAGTGCGGCATGCCTCACGCGCGCGGTCGCGATCGAGGTCGACGATCACGGGCACCTCGAGCCCCGGCGTGTGCGGCACCTGCGACAGAAACATCGAGCCGAATTTTCCGGCGCCGATCAGGACAACGCGTACCGGCTTGCCGGCGGCGGCGCGGGTCTTGAGGAGGTGATGCAGGTTCATATGCTTTCCAATGCAAAGAGTCATTCCGGGGCGACGCGTTAGCGTCGAACCCGGAATCTCGAGATTCCGGGTTCTCGCTTCGCGAGCCCCGGAATGACTGGCAATGAGTCTACTCCGCCGCCTGCCGCGGCGCACGGGCCAGCCGCAGCAGCGCGTCGTCGGCAACCGTCTGGATCGGCGTGAAGTCGCGATGCGCGATGTAATCCGGCCGCGTCGGGGTGCGGATGTAGTTGGAGACTGCGTTCAAGGTCAGATAGACGATCTTGCGCGGGTAGGGCGTGATGTTGCCGCTCGATCCGTGCACCAGATTGCCGTGGAACATCAGCATGCCGCCGGGCTTGCCGGTCGGCGCGACGATGCCGCCCTGCTTGACGAGGCGGGTCACCGTCTCTTCGTCGAGCGTCCACAGCGGGTAGGACGTGGTTTCGAGGTCATGCGAGGCCTTGAGGTCTCCCGCGGTCTGGCTCTGCGGTACCAGCATCAGCGGGCCGTTGATCGGCATCACCTCGTCGAGGAAGATCGCGATGTTCATCGCGCGCGGCTCCGGCATGCCGTCGTCGCGCTTCCAGGTGCCGTAATCCTGGTGCCATTGCCAGACGTCGCCGGTGAAGGCGGCCTTGGCGTTGATCTTGAACTGATGCATGTAGACCTTCTCACCGAACAGCTGCTCGATCGGGTCGATCATGCGCGGATGCGCGCCGAGGATGCCGAACGCCTCGTTGTAGAGATGCGCGGCGAAAGCCGTGCGCGGCGCGCCGCTCTTCTCGCGCCACACTTCGGGACGGTTGGCGTCATAGATCGCGACCGCCTCGCGGGCGAGCAAGTCGACCTCCTCCTGGCTGAACAGCTCAGGCAGGAACAGCCAGCCTTCGCGATGGAAAAATTCGACCTGCTCTTGGGTCAGTTTCATGGTGCTTTCCTCCTGTTGTTATCATTGTCATTCCGGGGCGATGCGACAGCATCGAACCCGGAATCTCGAGGTTCGCCGATGCGCAATTGCGCATCTGCGGTTCGCTGCGCGCCCCGGAACGACGGTGTCCTACGCCGCCACGTCGGTCGCTCTCAATCTCTCTTCGGTCATCCGCCCCGCCGTCTGCGCATGCGCCAGCGCGGCAGCCTCCGCGGCGGCGGCATTGCCGGAGAAAATATGCGCGGCGATGGTTTCGTGCTCGGTCCAGGCGCTGTCGCGATAATCGAGCTCGGCGAGCACGGTCGCCATCGAGCGGCGCATATGCGGCCATTGCGGCGCGATCATCTCCTCGATCGCGGAATTGCCGGCGAGGCGATAGATTGCGCTGTGGAAGTCGACGTCGAGCGTGATCAGCCGCGCCAGCGGCGTACCGTCGTCGATCATGCGTCCGGCTTCGAGCGCGCTCTCGAGCTGCGCGCGTGCCGCGGAATCCTGCCTGACCCGGCCGGCCGCGAGCCGTGCCGCCAGCGCATCGATGGCACCGCGCACCTCATAGAGTTCGCGGATCCGCTGCGGATCGAGCTGCGTCACCTCGAAGCCGCGCTTGCCGCTCTCCGCGACTAGGCCCTGGCGATGCAACAGATGCAGCGCGTGCGAGATCGGCTGGCGCGAGACGCCGAGCTTTTCGGCAAGCTCGTTCTGGGTGATGCGCTGACCGGGCAAGAGCGAGCGATCAGTGATCGCCTCGAGCAATCGCCCGTAGACCTGGTCGATCAGGTTCGGAAGCGGGTCCAGCGGGATCATGCGGCTGTCCAAATTGGAATACGGAATTCCGTATTCGAAGATAGGTTACTGCCAGTCCTGCAAGTGGTCAAGGCTCCGATTCGCGATCGAGCTAAGTAGTTGAGCATTCGGCGTTTTCCGAGATGGGGACGTGTCGGCGTTCGTACCGGCCCTGGTGCTCAGTCAGCCTCCGGCTCCTTTGCATGGGGTTGTTTTTCGAAATTTGGGCAATACGCCTCCCACCGGTGACGGTGGGGAGAGGAGTCGCCCCGGGGATTAGCTAAGTGCGGTGAGTACATCGCTCGGTTTGCGGGGAGGGTGGGGGAGAGGGGTGGCCCCGGACGCCGGCGCGAAAGATCGACGCTGCTGTCCCACGCGATCGTTCGGCCCCCGCTACTTCGCCTTCCCTAGCTCCATCAGCATCCGCGTCATCAGATAGAGCCGCGGCACGATCGAGTTGGTGTCGATGTATTCGTCGCGCGCGTGATAGCCCCAGCCGGCGAGGCCGAAGCTTTCGACCACGACCGCCTTGCCGCTGCGCGCGGCGTAGCCGGCGTCGGTCGCGCCGCCGGTCATCTCCGCGATATCGAGGGTGCGATCGAGCTCGGCATAGATCGCCTGTCCCTGCTTGGCGAGCGCGCGGCCGCGATCGTTTGCCACGAAGGGCGGACGGCCTGCGGTGACCTTCACCGTCACCTCGGTGTCCGGAATCAGTCTGTCCTTCACCTTCTCGTCGAGCGCGGCTTGCAGCTTCTGCACGCCGTCGGGAATGGTGAGGCGGATGTCGGCGCCGGCGGAGGCGTGATCGGGAATCTGGTTGCGCACGGTGCCGGCCTTCGCCGTGGTCCAGTTGAGCTGCGTGCCCGGTATGGATTTCGCGACGTCCTGGGTCTGCAGCAATTGATGCGCGAGTTCGATCAGCGCGTTGCGGCCGAGCTGCGGCGCGGCGCCCGCATGCGAAGCCTTGCCCTTCACATCGATCGTGCCGGTCGCGGTGCCGCTGGCGCCGAGCAGCAGGCTTTCATTCTTGGCGACCGGCGGCGCCACCGTCGGCTCGCAGGACAGCACCACATCGTGCTGATCGGCGAGCTCGGCGATGATCTCGCCGGAGCCGATCGAGCCGACCTCCTCGTCCGGATTGAACGACACGGTGAGCTTGGCGTAGTCGCGCCAGCCGGCGTCGTTCAGGATCTTCAGCGAATGCAGGATCACGGCGATGCCGCCCTTGTCGTCGGCAATACCGGGCCCATAGATCCGGTTGCCGTCGACCTTGTAGGGCTGGCTGTCGAGGATGCCGTGCTCATAGACCGTGTCCATATGCGCGATCAGCATCAGCTTCCTACTGCCGGTGCCTTCAAATGTGCCGATCACCATGTCGGCGCCGGCGCCCTTCGTGGTCTTGCGGCGCTCGGTCTTGGCGTCGAGCGCCTTCAGCCGCGCTTCGGTGTAGTCGGCCATCTTCTTCAGGCCCTCGACATCGCTGGAGCCCGACTCGATCAGCACCATGTCGTGCAGGCTCTCGATCACGGCCGGTTGGGCCTGCTCGGCTGCCGCGCGCAGCTTCTCATCCGCGGCGGCAAGAGCGGAGGACGAGGCGAGGGCGAGCAGTCCGGCCGACGCGAGCAATTTGACGGATCGTTTCATTGTTGTCCTCCCTGCAAAAAATGCAGGGAGAGACTAGCATCGCGACCTGCCTGCCTCCAGCCGCGTCAGGCGCGATCGAGCACCTCGACATCGAGTGCTTCGATCTCTGCGGGCCCGGCGGTCGCATCGATCGCTGCGATCCGCTCGCCTGCGATCGTGAGCCGCAGCACGATGCGCAGCCTGCCGCCGAAGATGACGGCGACGCCGATCTCGCCGTCGACCAGTGCCGGCTTCGCGGCCTGGGCGCGTCCCTTGAAGCTTTCGGCGACCGCTGTGGCGCCGCGGATCACCGGCAGCGAGCCAAGCCGCTGCGCGGCCTGATCGGCGCGCACCACGACGTCGGGCGCCAGCACCGCAAGTAGACCTTCGAAATCGCCGTTGCGGGATGCGGCGAGGAAGGCCTCGACGATGCTGCGCTGGCGGTTGAGATCGGCGTCCGGCGCGGGCGGCGCGCCCTGTACGCGGCGCCTGGCACGGCTCGCTAGTTGCCGCGCGGCCGCCGGCGAGCGCCCGACGATCGGCGCGATCTCCTCGAACGGCACCGCGAACATGTCGTGCAGCACGAACGCCAGCCGCTCGGCCGGCGCCAGCGTTTCCAGCACGACCAGCAGCGCCGCGCCGACGGAGCCCGCCATCTCGGTCTCGCGCTCGGACGGATTGTCGGCGATCGGCTCCGGCACATGCGCGCCCATTGGCTCCTCGCGGCGCGATTTGCGCGCGCGCAGCATGTCGAGGCAGATCCGCGCGATCACCGTGGTCAGCCATCCCCCGAGATTGTCGACCGCGGCGGCATCGGTGCGGCCGAGCCGCAGCCAGGTCTCCTGCACGGCATCGTCGACCTCGGCGGTCGAGCCCAGCATGCGATAGGCCACCGCCCGCAGGCGCGGCCGGTTGGCCTCGAACTGTTCGGCGAGAGAATTTTTCTCGTCCATCGGTCACATTCCCTTTGTCCGCTCCGTCATGGCCATGACGAACGAAACCAGGCCGATGTGACAACAGATCGGCACGACGGCGTCAAAAGGCAAATCAGGAGACTGACATGATGAAAGCCCGCATGAACCACCCGGTGATGGTTGTTCCCGATGCGATGAAGGCGCTGCAGGCGCTCAGCGAGAGCACCAAGCAGGCCTTGCCGGAAAAGCTGCTGGAGTTGGTCCATCTGCGCGCCAGCCAGATCAATGGCTGCAGCGTCTGCGTCGACATGCACCCGAAGCTCGCCCGGCGCAGCGGCGAGACCGATGAGCGGCTGTTCGCGGTCGCCGCCTGGCGCGACGCGCCGTATTTCACCGACGCCGAACGCGCCGCGCTGGCGTTGACCGAAGCCGTGACCCGGCTCAGCGACCGCGAGGATCCGGTGACGGACGCGGTGTGGGACGAGGCAGCGAAGCATTTCAATGAGCAGCAGCTTGCGTCGCTGGTGCTCGGCATTGCGGCGATCAACGTCTGGAACCGGCTCAACGTCGCCGTGCGTCAGCCGGTCGGTGCGTGGAAGGTGTGATCGTCGCCCTTTTCCCGTTCTTACGGGAGAGGGACAGGTGCATAGCCTATGCCGCCAAAAACTCCAGCACGATCTCGCAGTAGCGCTGCGGCGCCTGCTCGAACATTGGATGCGTGGTGCCGGGAATCATCTCGGTGCGCGAACCCGGCACATTGGCGGCGAGCGCACGCAGCACCTTCGGCAGCATGCCCCTGGTGTTGGCGCCGCCGATGAACAGCGTCGGCGTCTTGATCACCTCGGCGTCGGCCTTCGAGAATGGCGGGCGCTGGTCGCGGGTCTGGCCGATCAGCGTGGTCGCGTTATCGCGCAACAACTGCTTGGAGGTTGCCGGAATCCGCTTCCAGGCGCCGGGGCCTTCGAGCGCGTCGATAAAGATCTGCAGGCCGCCGTCGACGTCGCCCTTGGCGATCACCTCGGCGGAAGCCGCGATCCGCGCCGCCAGCGGCGAGGGGCCCGGCTTGAAATCGGGATCGAGCGTGCCATCGAGCTCGCCGCCGGGCTCGGCGAGGATCAGCTTGCGCAGCAGGTCCGGTCGGCGCTGCGCGGCACGGAAGCAGATATGGCCACCCCGTGAATGCCCCATCAGATCGACAGGTTGGGTGTCGAAGGCCTCGATGAAGGCAATCACATCGTCGACATGCTGGGCGATCGAATAGGTGTCGCCGACGCCGTCCCAATGCGCCGGGAAGAAATGCCGCAGGCTGACCGCGATCACCCGATGCGCCCGCGTCAGGGGCCCGAGCACCGCCGACCAGATCCGGAAATCGCACAGCGAGCCATGCACGCAGAGCAGCGGCGGCCCCTTGGTGTCGTTGCCGATATCGAGATAGGGCATGTCGAAACCGTTGACGTGGAGACTGTGCATGCGGGGGCTCGCGGAGGGGCGGGAGATGTTGTTGATTTGGCCCAAGTTCCCACGGAATTCGGGTGGATAGCAACATTCTCCAAGCCTAGATTTCAGATCAACAGCAGGCTCACGCGTGAGCTGAAGCAACGATATCAGGGAACATCTGGAGCGAGCCATGACTGGCCAGCATTTTGCAATCTTCGAGACCATGATCGGCGCCTGCGGCGTCGTCTGGGGCGAGCACGGCGTCACCGGCGTGCAGCTGCCGATGGGCACCGAGGAGAAGACCCGCAAGCGGATTACCCAGCGCAATGGCGATGTCACCGAGGCAGTCCCGCCGGCCGAGGTGCAGCACGCGATCGACGGCATGATCGAGCTGCTCGCCGGCAAGCCGAACGACCTCGCCGACATCGTGCTCGATCTCGACGGGGTGCCGGAGTTCAACCGCGGCGTCTACGAAATCGCGCGGAAGATTCCGCCGGGCAAGACCATGACCTACGGCGACATCGCCAAGCAGCTCGGCGGCGTCGAGCTGTCGCGCGACGTCGGCCAGGCATTGGGCCGCAACCCGTGCCCGATCGTGGTGCCTTGCCACCGGGTGCTGGCGGCGGGCAACAAGCCGGGCGGCTTCTCGGCCAATGGCGGCGTGGTGACCAAGCTGAAGATGCTTGAGATCGAGGGCGCGGTGGTGAACCACACGCCGAGCTTGTTCGATTGAGGGAGCAGGCGCTCTCTCCGCTCCCTCTCCCCGTTCTTCACGGGGTCGAGACGAGCGAAGCTCGCTCTTAGAGGGATGGGGTGAGCGGCTTTCACCGCGAGGTGATGTAAGCCGAGATACCTGTATCCCCTCACCCGGATGGCATCTGGCGATGCCATCCGACCTCTCCCCGCAGGCGGGGCGAGGTGAAGCGAACACGGTTCTACTTCACCGTCTCGCACACGAACCCATTCCCCTTCCGCTTGATCTTGCCGACCGTCGGCGAGGGGAAGTGCGCGGGGCAGCACAGCGTGTCGGTGTCGCAGTAGCGTTCCAGGAAGCTGCGCCGCGTCTTCGCCGCCACCGCCGGGTCGACGTCGAATTTCGGCGACAGCTCCGGATAATGCGTTTGGATCGGCGAGTGCATCAGGTCGCCGGCAAACACCGCGTCATCCTTGCCGCGGCCGAAGGTGAAGGCGACATGGCCCGGGGTATGGCCGGGCGTCGGCAGGATGCGCATGTGGTCGCCGATCGCAAAATCATGGCCGACGAGCTCGGCCCGCTTGGCTTCGACCACGGGCAGCACGCTGTCGACGAATGGCGGGACCTCCGCCTTGGCATTGGTCTTGGTCCAGTAGTCGAACTCGCTCTTGTCGAACACGTAGCGCGCGTTCGGAAAGGTCGGCACCCAGCGGCCGTTCTCGAGCCGCGTGTTCCAGCCGACATGATCGACATGCAGATGCGTGCACATCACGTAGTCGATGTCACCGACCGCAAAGCCCGCCGCCGCGAGGCCGCGCAGATAATTGTCGTCGGTCTTCATGTTCCAGCTCGGCCGTGTCGGGCGCGGCTTGTGATTGCCGATGCAGCTGTCGATCAGGATGGTGTGGTGTGGCGTCTTCACGATGTAGGACTGGAACGCCAGGATCAACGTGTCGCTATCGTCGAGTGCGCCGGCTTGCTTCATCCAGGCGCGGTTCTCGGCCAGCAACTCGGGCTTTAATCCGGGGAACATGTCGTGTGCGGGCAGGAACTGGCCTTCCTCCTCGACAATGCGATGAATGGTGAGATCGCCAGCTGAAAATTTCAGGCTCATGGTGATTCCTTGGCATTGGCGTTTTCGAGCGAACGAAAGGCCGGTTCGCGTGAAGAAAACGCGAGAGAAACGTTCTAGTGCGCGTCGCGCACGGCGGGAATGACGATGTTGGTCAGGATATCCATGGCCGCAAGGCCTTCCTTGGGTTGGCCGTACTGGGCTGCCGTCGTCACCATCACAAGGTCGAGATCGGGGACGGCGATGATGCGCTGACCGCCCCAGCCGAAGGCGCCGGCCCACTTGACTTCCTTCCCCGCGGCAAAGGATCGCCCGATCCACCATTGATGGCCATAGAACAGCGTGCCGCCGAAATAGCCGACCGCCTGGAAGTGCGGCATGATCGACTGGTCCACCCATACGGCGGGGACGACCTGCTGCTCCTGCCATCGCCCGTGGTCGAGTACGAGCTGACCGATCTTCGCGGCGTCGCGCGGCCGCAGCCTGAGGCCGGACGCAGCAGCGATCTTGCCGTTCTTGTAGGACTTCCATTCGAAATCGGTGATGCCGAGCGGCTGGAACAGCGTCTCGCGCGCGAACGCCTCGAGCGATTTGCCGGAGACCCGCTCGATGATGTTGCCGAGCAGATCGGTGCCGCCGCCATTGTAGGTCCACAGCGTATCCGGCGGCGCTACGATCGGCTTGCTCAGCACGTAGCCGATCGGGTCGTCATCGAAGGCGAGATGCGGCTCGTCGTTATTCGGATCGTTCCAGGGCAGCGTCTCGTCCCATTGGATGCCTGACGACATCGTCAGCAGGTGGTGCAGCGTGATCGCGTCCCAGCCGGCTGATTTCACGGACCGGTGCTCGGGGAAGAATTTCACCACCGGCTCGATGGCGCTGGCGATCAGCCCGCGATCGATGGCGATGCCGAGCAAGAGCGCTGTCACGCTCTTGCTCGCCGACCGCATGTCGTGCTTGGTCGTCGCGGTGAATTCGGTGCGGCTCTCCGGCTGTCCCCACGGCTGGTCGAGGCCGGCAAAATACTGCTCGAACACCAATTTGCCATGACGTGCCACGACAACCGAATGCACCGCGCTGCTGCGCAGGCTGAGCCGCGCGGCGATGCCGCACAGCCGCTCGCCATCCATGCCGACGCTGTCGGGCGAGGCAATCGCCCAGCCGTCGTCGAGCGCGGCCGGCGATCCGCAGGGCTGTTCTTGTTGAGTTGTCATATCGTCGGCCCTCAGATTGCTGGTCGAGGCCGTCAACGCGAGCGCGAGGCTCGCGCCGAGACGTGAGAGCCGGAGGAAGTGATCGCGCATCGTCATCTCCCCGGCTCCTTGCTACGCCGCGGGCGGCGCCGAGATCTTCACCGACGGCCGCTCCAGCATTTTCTGGTAGAAGGCGTCGAGCTTCGGATAGGCCTTGCGCCAGCCGCAATCGGCGAAGCGGAGATCGGCGTAGCCGAGCACACAAACGAGGCCGATCTGCGCGATGTCGAACGACACGCCGTTCAGCACGTCCGGCCGGTTCTCGAACCGCGCCATGCCGGCCCAAGCCCGGTTCCAGTGATCGTCATACCAGGCCTGCCAGAGCGAGCCCTGCGGCCGCACCGACGCCTCGTAGCGGCACAGCAGCATGGAATCGAGCATGCCGTTGAGCAGCGAGTGATCGGTCTTCAGCCGCCAGCGCCGCGGGCCATAGCCCGGGATCAGCCGGCCGCCGCCGATCTCGTTGAGATATTCGACGATGACGTAGGAATCCAGGATCACATCGCCATGGTCGAGGATCAGCACCGGCAGTTTCTTCAGCGGCGAGATCTTGGAGTATTCGTCGTTGGCCGTGCCGGGTGTAATGGTCGCCGGCACCAGCTCGATCTTGTCCATCAGGCCAAGCTCGATCGCTGCGATGCGCACCTTGCGGGCGAACGGGGAGGCGGGCGAGAAGGTGAGTTTCATGGAGATGACCTCTTTCCTAACGTACAGTCGTCATCCTGAGGAGCGCGCCCTTGGGCGCGCGTCTCGAAGGACGGGTCTTGATCGATGCTCTTCCGTCAACCGACCGACGGACGGATGACGGAATCCCTGGCTCATCCTTCGAGACGCGCGCTTTGCGCGCTCCTCAGGATGACGGTCTCCCAAATCAAGCCGCGACGATCTCCTGGCGCTGCTCGCCGAGGCCTTCGATGCCGAGCGTGACGACGTCGCCGACATTGAGATATTGCGGCGGCTTCATGCCGGTGCCGACGCCGGGCGGGGTGCCGGTGGTGACGATGTCGCCGGGCAGCAGCGTCATGAACTGCGAGACGTAGGAGATGCACTTCGCCATGGTGAAGATCATGGTCGAGGTCGAGCCGGTCTGGCGGCGCTGGCCGTTGACGTCGAGCCACATCGACAGCTTCTGCACGTCCGCGATCTCATCCTTGGTGGCGAGCCATGGGCCGACCGGACCGAACGTGTCGTGCGACTTGCCCTTGGTCCACTGACCGAGGCGCTCGATCTGGAAGTTGCGCTCGGAGACGTCGTTGCAGATGCAATAGCCGGCGACGTGGTTCAGTGCGTCGGCTTCCGAGACATACTTGGCGCGGGTGCCGATGATCGCGGCGATCTCGACTTCCCAGTCGAGCTTGGTCGAGCCGCGCGGCTTCTCGACCGCGTCGTTCGGGCCCGACAGCGCCGTGTTGGCCTTGAGGAAGAAGATCGGTTCGGACGGAATCGGATTCCCGGTTTCCTTGGCGTGGTCGGTGTAGTTCAACCCGATGGCGACGAACTTCGAAATGCCGGTGACCGGGGCGCCAAAGCGCGGCTTGCCGGAGACGGCGGGCAGGGAGGCGGGATCGAGAGCGGCAAGCTTCTTCAGCGAATCCGGCGAATAGGCCTCTCCGGTCAGGTCCTTCAGGTGGGCCGAGAGGTCGCGGAGCTGACCGGATTTATCGATCAGACCGGGCTTTTCCGCACCCTTTTCGCCATAACGAACCAGCTTCATGTTGATCACTCCCTACGATGTCCTGAGGATTGTTACTGACATACCTCGACACGCTTCATGGAACAGCGCGGGCGGAAATTCAACTGCCATGAGACCACTGCATTGCAGCCAAGCCTTATTTCAAGGCCAGTTCGGACCGATCACTCCAGCGCGATGAACCTGAACGCATCGCCATCGCGCTTGATGTGGCCGGCATTGAAATGCCCGCCGATCACCAGCGTCGGCGTGTCGGCAAAGCGCGAGAACAGCTCGCGCCGCGTCACGGCTGACTGCTTCTGGTCGGAGTCCGCGGTCGACGACCAGTCGAGGTGATACATCTGGCAGGGATGATGCGCGACGTCGCCGGTCAGCAGCCCTTCCTCTCCCGCCGACTTGATGTGGATGCTCATGTGGCCGGGGCTGTGACCCGGCGTTGGGATCAGCGTGATCTCCTCGGTCAGGCGGTGGTCGCTCGGCACCAGCTCGGCCTTGCCGGCGTCCGCGATCGGCTTCACCGAATCGGCGAACACCGCGGCGTGGGCCGGATCGTCGCTGTGGTCGCGCCAATGCTCGTATTCGGTCCTGCCGAACACGTAGCGCGCATTGGCGAAGGTCGGCACCCATTTGCCGCCGGCGAGCTTCGTGTTCCAGCCGACATGGTCGACATGCAGATGCGTGCACAGCACGGTGTCGATGCTGTCGGGGGCAAATCCCGCCGCGGTCAGCTTCTCCAGGAACGGATCGCTGCGGTTGTTCCAAGTCGGCACGTTGCGGCCCTGCTTGTTGTTGCCGAGCCCGGTGTCGACGATGATGCGGTGCTCCGGCGTCTCCACCAGCAGCGAATGGATCGACATTTTCAGCCGGCCGTCCTCATTGGCGAAATGCGGGATCAGCCAGGGCAGGCTCTGGATCTCCTCCCGGCCGGCCAGCGGCAGGATGAAGCGGGTGCTGCCGACGGTCTCGAGCTCGACGACCTTGGTGATCTTGACCTTGCCTACGGTCCATTGCATGCGGCGTGCCCTCTGCTTTTTTGTTGTCTGGCCCGACCATGCTTGTTTCCGTGTGCGGGCGCAATGGATCAAGTCGGCGCCTCCTGCGTTACCGCCTCGTTGAACCGAAGGAGTGCGCCAATGCCGGAACTCACAATCTCCCCCGAAAAGGTTGGCTTCTTGATCGAGAAGGCGCGGGAATTCGACGTCAAGGAGGGCATCGTCGATCCGGACTCCGGCTCGAACGGCGCCGACGACGAGATGATCGACGTGCTGGAGGATGATGGCAACGATCCGGTGGCGCGCGAGATCACCGGCTTCATTGACGCGCTGACCGAGGACGAGCAGGTCGACCTGGTTGCGCTGATGCGGCTCGGCCGCGGCGACGCCACGATCGAGGAATGGGCCGATCTGCGCCGCGAAGCTGCGCGCGACCGCAATGGCCGTACCGCGAGCTATCTGTTGGGTGAGCCGATGCTCGGCGATTTCCTCGCCGAAGGGCTCGATGAGTTCGGGCTCTCGCCCGGCGACGAGCGCATCACGCCCGTTCAATAAACCTTGTTATCGCGCACAGTCGACGATCATGGTGCCGATCTTGTCGCCTTTCTCGACGGCGAGATGGGCGTCGGCGGTCTCGGCCAGCGCGAATTGGCCGGCGATGTTGTGCACGCGGGTACCCGACTCCAGCCATTTGGTGATATCGGCCTGCGCGGCCGCGAGCAGCGGTGGCGGCAGCGCGAACAGCACCAGCGCGCGCACCGTGATGCATTTCTCCATCAATTCGCGTACCGGCAGCGTGGGCGTGCGGTTGCCATTGCTGGCGTAGACCGCGATGGTCGAGTTCATCGCCATGAGCTTCAGCGTGGTCGCGAGGTTGCCGCCGAAATCGACGTCGATGACGCGGTCGACGCCGCGGTTCTCGGTGAAGGCCATCACCTCGGCGACGACGTCCTCGGTCCGGTAGTTGATGACGGTGTCGGCGCCGGCCAGCCGCGCCTCGACGTCCTTGACCTCTGAGCTCACGGTCGCGATCACGCGTGCGCCGCCCCACTTTGCCAACTGTACGGCATAGTGGCCGACCGCACCGGCGCCGCCGGTGACCAGCACCGTTTGTCCTGCGATCGGACCGTCGGCAAACAGCGCGCACCACGCGGTCATGCAGGGGATGCCGAGCGTAGCACCTGCCGCGAACGACACGTCCTGCGGCAGCGGCGTCACCAGATAATCGGCGAGCGTGATGTATTCGGCCGCGGTGCCGAAGGCGCGGCCGTTGCGCTGGCCGTTGAACAGCCAGACGCGATCGCCGACGGCAAGACGTGTCACGCCTTCACCGACCTGGTCGATGATCCCCGCGCCGTCGCTGTTCGGGATCACGCGTGGGAATTCCATCGCGCGATAGTTGCCGCTGCGGCGGCCGACATCGGCCGGATTGACTCCGGACGCTTTGAGGCGAACCCGTACCTCGCCAGGGCCCGCATCGGGCGTCGGCATTTCGCCGACGGTCAGCACCGTCCGCGCCGCGCCTGTCCGTTCGTACCAGACGGCTCTCACAATGTACCCGGGAACGCACCGCCATCGAGCAGGATGTTCTGCCCGGTGATGAAGCCGGCCTTGTCGCCGCACAGGAAGGCGCACGCGTAGCCGAATTCATCGGGGCGGCCGAAGCGCCCGGCGGGGTTCTGCTTGGCGCGCTCGGCCATCACCTGGTCGGCCGAGATGCCGCGCTTTTCCGCCTCAGCCTTGGCGGTGCCGCGCAGGCGGTCGGTGTCGAACGGGCCCGGCAGCAGGCCGTTGATGGTGACATTGTTGATCACGGTCTTGCGCGACAGGCCGGCGACGAAGCCGGTGAGGCCGGCGCGGGCGCCGTTGGAGAGGCCGAGAATCTCGATCGGCGCCTTCACCGCCGCCGAGGTGATGTTGACGATGCGGCCGAACTTGCGCGCCATCATGCCGTCGACGGTTGCCTTGATCAGCTCGATCGGCGTCAGCATGTTGGCGTCGATCGCCTTGATCCAGTCGTCGCGGGTCCAGTTGCGGAAATCGCCGGGCGGCGGGCCGCCAGCATTGTTGATCAGGATGTCCGGTTCGGGGCAGGCCTTGAGCACGGCCTCGCGTCCAGCCGCCGTCGTGATGTCGCCGACGATCTCGGTGACGGTGACGGACGGATGGCTTTTACGGATTTCATCGGCGGTCTGCTTCAGCGCCTCGGCGCCGCGCGCCGTTAGCGTGACATGCACCCCTTCATTGGCGAGCGCGATCGCGCAGGCGCGGCCCAGTCCCTTGCTCGATGCGCAGACGATGGCGCGGCGGCCTTTGATTCCAAGATCCACGAGTTCACTCCCTGTAATGTCGGGTCGGTTTGTAAAGGTTTGATGGCGTTATTCTAGCGAACCTCGGCAGCGCCGATAAGGGACGTGCAATGCATAAGTGCATGCCGGGCAGGAACAGGCGGGCCAACTTAGATGCGCTGCTCCCGCCGCAGCCGCTCGATCGCCATGGTGGCTTCGGGCGGCAGCGAGCGGAATCCGGCCTGTCCCGCCGCCGAGAACAGCGGCCGTAATTGCGATCCGTTGAGAAATTGCGGCTGCTTCGCCAGCGGCACCAGCCGATCGAACACCAGCACCAGCGTGGTCACGACAAGGCCGACCCTGACCGCGCCGAGCAGCGCGCCGCCCAGCCGGTCACCGATCCCGATCTCCGCGCCGATGGTGTCGTCGAGCATCGTCCGCGCCATCTTTCCAAGGATGACGCCGGTCAGCAGGAACAGGCCGAACAGCAGCACCCCGTTGGGCGGAAACGGCGACGACGGCAGCGTCGCGATGTGGGGCCCGATCATCGCCAGCACCGCGACCGCAATCGGCATGGCGACGAGATAGGCCAGGATGGTGACCGCGCTGCGCAGCAGGCCGGTGGTGAAGCCGGTGACGACGGCGAACAGCAGCCCGAGGGTCACGACAATGTCGAACAGGTTCATGGGTAAGGACTTCCTGCGCCGATCTCCTAAATTTCCCAGGTCGATGAAGCCGGCTTGCATCAGGGACAATCGTAGCAATCAATGATTCGCTTTCGGCAACCTGTCAGTGTCCGGCCTATGCGATGTCGGTAAAGAAATCATCCTCGTTGCCGGCGCTCGCCACAGGCGTCATTCCGGGGCGCGCGCGGCGCGAACCCGGAATCCATTTATCGGCGTCACCGTGGCGCGATGGATTCCGGGCTCGATGCTTCGCATCGCCCCGGAATGACGGCATGCGCGCTACGACAACATCCGCATCAGCTTCTCCAGTCGCGCGATCTTCGCGCCATAGGGCGGATAGAGATCGGCGAGCCGGTTGAAGCGCGAGCGGTAGAACACCGGCTTCAGCTTGGTCAGCGTCTTGAATCCCCATTCGCCGTGATAGGCGCCGGTGCCGGAGGCGCCGACGCCGCCCATCGGCTGATAGGCCTGCGCGAAATGGAACAGGCAGTCGTTGACGGTGACGCCGCCGGACACCGTGCGCGCCAGCACCGCGTCGCGGGCGGCATTGTCGGTGCCGAACCAGTACAGCGCCAGCGGGCGGTCGCGCCTGTTGATGAAGGCGATCGCCTCGGCAGCGTCGCGGATGCCGATGATCGGCAGCAGCGGTCCGAAGATCTCCTCCTGCATCACGGTCATCTCAGTTGTCGCATCGACGATGACGGTGGGCGGGAATTTGCGCACTCCCTTCCATTCGAGATCGTTCGGCGCCGCCGGTTGCATGATGGTCGCGCCCCTTGCGGCGGCGTCGGCGACCAGCGCCTCGAGCCGGGCATAGTGCCGGTCCGAGACGATCGAGGTATAGTCGGGATTTTTCGGATCGGTGCCGAACATGTGCTGCATATGGCCCAGCAGCCGCATCGCGAACGGCTGTACCGAGGCTTGCGGCACCAGCACGTAGTCGGGCGCAATGCAGGTCTGCCCGGCGTTGAGCAGCTTGCCATAGGCGATGCGCTGCGCGGCCTCATCGAGATCGGCGGAGCCGTCGACGATCGCGGGCGATTTGCCGCCGAGCTCAAGCGTCACCGGCGTCAGATTGCGGCCGCAGGCTTCCGCGACCAGCCGGCCGATCCGGGTCGAGCCGGTGAAGATCAGATGGTCGAACGGCAACGCCGCGAAGGCCTTTGCGATGTCGTCGTCGATATCGGTGACTGCGAGCTCGGTGGTGTCGAATTTCTTCGCGACGGCCTCGGCCAGCAGCTCGGCGAAGCGCGGTGCCAGCTCGCTCGGCTTGATGATGGCGCGGTTGCCGGCCGCGATCGCGGCGACCGCAGGCGCCAGCGTCAGCTGCAGCGGATAATTCCACGGCGCGATGATCCCGACCACGCCGAGCGGCTGCGGCATCAGCCGGTTCTTCGCCGGCGCGAACTGCATCGTGGTCGGCACCTTCTGTGGTGCCATCCACGATTTGAGGTGCTTGGCGGCATGCTTGATCTCGCCGAGCACCAGCATGATCTCGGCGATCGCGGTCTCGACCGTGGAGCGGTGGCCGAAATCGGCCGAGATCGCCGCCTCGAATCGCGCCTCGTTCTCGGTCAGGGCGGCGCGCAGGCGGCGCAGCCGGTCGAGCCGCGCCTGCAGTGTCGGCGCCGGCTCGCTCCGCGACAGCTCGATCTGGCGGTGAAAGGTCTCCTCAAGCGCGTACAGCCCCGGGCTCTTCAACAGCCGGTCCATGGCGTTCCCCCTCGGATGACATTTCCTTGACGGATTTTGTTGGGTGCCAGGCTCAGCTTTTGCGGCCGGTCTGGCAAGCCCCGGTTCCCGCCGGTAATTTTGTCAGGAAAACCGGTGATTTGGACGTCACAAAATCCTCAAAAACCCGCATCCGGGGCTTTCCAAACCGACCTCACATTGATACATACGCCCCGCGCCCGACGGCTTCGGCCCGGGTCGCCTTCTCAGGAAGCCCTCCGGACGGATCGATCGGCGCCGTTAGACGCGTTGGCCGGCAGGTTCGGGCACTCTTTCTGCAAGGCACGCAACGGTTTAACGCGGGGTGGAGCAGCCCGGTAGCTCGTCAGGCTCATAACCTGAAGGTCATAGGTTCAAATCCTATCCCCGCAACCAAATTAGTTAATAACCCCAGCAGTCTGAATGGCTTGCTGGGGTTATTTTTTGTGAGCGAAATCGGCCCCAACAACATCAATGACCTAGCTCATAGGTTCAAATCACCCCGCAACCACAGACATCGCGTCGTCACGGGGCGAATGTTCGTGCTCCGGCGGCGGCAAGCTTGGCCGTTCAATCAGAAGCTTAGCGCTTGCTGGCCGAGCACCGATTCTCTCGGCGATCTCTGGACATCGGTCATGAGGAAAAGGAACGAAGAGATCGCCGATCTGACACCCGCATTAATTCCATCTGCGCAGATAAGGCCCTCACGACGCTCGCTCGCCTGATCGGTCGTCACATGGCACACGAGCAGTTTGAAGTCCAAAGCGCTCAGGCGCCGTTATCTCCTTCGAGGGCCCGAGAACCGGAACAGCGATTGCCGCGGGTGAGCCGTCCTCGGGTGACGATCATGCAGGAACTCCGCGAGGGCGGTCGCGACGTTCCCATCGCCGACCGCCGCGGCGAACAGGCGTTCTTGCGCATCGCGCGGGAGATCCGCCCAAATCTTCAACGCCGCATGTCCAAGCAGATTGGCAAACCGGTTTTCATCGTCGGGTGATGACCCCAGCCCGGATGAGACGTTCTGCGCTGAAACGGATCGTTGCCCGAAAGTCAAATCCTCCGCTTCGGCGCCCGGCGCAGCATTGCCGGCGGCCTGACGTTCGCCTTCGCGAGCGAGCCTGCCATTACCCACTATTTCTGCGATGATTTGCTTGACCGTTCCGACGGCCGTGTTCTTGACACTCATCGCAATTCTCCTCACCAAAATGTCTTGGGGCGCTGTCGTCACTACTGATTTCGTATCCCGCCCCATGTCGCGGGGGCATGCCACGGTTATGAAACTGACAAAGCCGCCCAGTCGTTCCTGCTGGCGTGAGCCATCGTAGCCCGGGCGCGCTCCAGCATTCATTGCGGAAACTCGATCGCGGTTTGATCTCCCGCAGGCGCCGGACAGAGATTTGCCCGGATCGGGACACGCGATCCGCGCGGGGCACGCCAAGAGGCGCCGGCTTGCCGTGGTTATTTGATCGGGTCGTGGAGTGAAGAAAATGAGAGTTGCAGCCACTGCAGGGCGATGATCGTTGGAGCGCTTTGGATTTCATTCCGCTTCAGCAGCTCAACGGCTTGGGCAATCGGGCAGCAGATTACCTCGATCTCTTCGCCTTCATCCGGTGCTCCGGCGCGGACCGGTGCCGCAGCGGAATCGACGCGGGCTGCGAAGAGCATCATGACCTCATCCGACAGCGCCGGTGCTGGCAGGAAGTCGAACAGCTGCGTCATCGAAAGCGGCGCAAGCCCGATCTCTTCGATGCACTCGCGCCGCGCGGCCGCTTCGCACGTTTCGCCGGGATCGACTCGGCCGGCCACGATCTCGATCATCTCGCTGCGTCCGGTCGCGAGATGACCCCCGATCCGGAATTGGCGGGTCAGAACGACTTCATCACGCTCGAGATCGATTGCCAACACGCCAACGACGCGCCCGGAACGGAGCACGTCGCGTTCGAATGTCGCGCCGGCCTCGGCCCTTTGCCGGTCCGCTACGGCGAAACGATGGTAATCGCGGTAGCCGCGACCGATCAGCTGTGGAGGAGACACAGTGATCGATCGCGGTTCGCGGTCGCCGCAATCAACCATCTCTGGCGGCATCATTGCTGGCCGGCCAGGGTCAATTGAGCCCGCCTGCGTCGTGCCGACGTGGCCGACGGTCGTGCGCTCACCAGAGCGGGAGCAGGAGTTGATACGCGTAGTGAGAAGTAGGCGATTGTGGCCTCCAGGCCTTCCTGCAACGTGACGCGAGGACGCCAGCCAAGCAATCGCTCTGCGGTTTCAATGACGGGTTTCCGGCGTTTGGGATCGTCTTCCGGCAGTGACTCGAACCGCAGCGGCGACGCCGATTTCGTATATGCAAGAACCGCTCGTGCAATGGCCTCGATGGTGATCTCCTGGGGATTGCCGAGGTTGCAGGGCCCCGTGATCGCTGGTGGACTCTCCATCAGCATTTGGAGGCCCCTGACGAGATCGTCGACGAAGCAGAAACTTCTCGTCTGGCGCCCCTCACCATAGATCGTGATCGGTTCGCCACGCAGCGCCTGGACGATGAAGTTGGAGACGACGCGTCCGTCATTTTCGAGCATCCGGGGTCCATATGTATTAAAGATGCGGGCGACCTTCACTTCCACACCATGCGTCCGCTGGTAGTCGAACATCAACGTCTCCGCCGCGCGTTTCCCCTCGTCGTAACAGGCACGGGGGCCGATCATGTTGACATGACCGACATAGGTCTCCGGCTGCGGATGCACCTCGGGATCACCATAGACTTCGCTGGTCGAGGCCTGCAGGACGCGCGCCGCCTTCTGTCGGGCCAACTCAAGTACATTCATGGTGCCGATGACGCACGTCTTCATCGTGCCGATCGGATCCCGTTGGTAGTGCCGTGGAGAGGCCGGACAGGCTAGGCTGTAGATTTGGTCGACGGGTCCTGCAATGCTTAGGGGATCGCGGACGTCGTGCTGGAGGAAAGCGAACCTCGGATGGTTGAGAAGCGGCCGGATATTGTCAAGCGTTCCGGTGAGGAGATTGTCGACACAGATCACGCGATTGCCGCGCCGCAACAGTGCGTCACAAAGATGCGATCCGATGAAGCCGGCGCCGCCCGTGATCAGCACGACTCGCGGGGACCGGGTGCCCGGGATATGCGCTTGGTACGTCATTGATCCTCCTCAAATCTCTGCGGCTTGCTTGGTGCGCGCGGCCGGCCGGTCCACCGATTTCGGCCGCCGCCGGTCGATCACCTCCTGGACGTAGGATTCGAGCTGCCGTGCGCGATGCGCGGGCGTATGCTCGGCCAGAATCCGTTTACGGGCTCTTGCGCCGATCGATAGCCGACGTTCCTCAGGTATGTCGCGCAGGATCTCGATGACGTCGCTGCTGTCGTCGACCAGCAGTATTTCGGTCTGTGGCTCCAGGATCGTCTCGATACCCGGCCAGCGATCCGAGATGATCGGCGTTCCGCATGCGGCCGCCTCGAACAGTCGTACGCTGGGCGAAAAGCCCAGGGCGCGCATATCCGCACGCGTGACATTTAGCGTGTAGCGTTGCTCGGAGTAGAAACCCGGGTGCCGGGAGGGAGCGAGATGATCGATCCGCGCGACATTTTTCGGCCACGTCATTTCAGGATATTGCGAGCCGGCGACGATAAACTGCGATTCCGGCATAGCATGAGCCGGAGCGACCAAAAATCGTTCGATCGACGGCTGACGGTCATGGCTGTAGGTACCGAGATAACCCAATGCCCATTTGGGCTCGCCCTGCTGGCTCCGATAGAGGTTAATGTCGGCGCTGCAATGAAGGACTCGCGCGAGCGGGCTGCCATATTCGGTCTCAACGACCTTGGGCACGGGTCCGCCCGTGAATGACAGATAAAGATCAAATCGCGGGATGAGCGCCGCGGAAAGATATGGCAAGCCTCGATCGAGCCCTGCGAGTGTGACAGGCGTGTCAATATCGTAGAAAGCCGTTATGCCCCGCGCGTCGGTGGTCACCCAATCAGCAACTGCGACGCCATCGGGAACGTATGATCCGACGACCACGACGTCGGCGGTGCTGACGAGCTTGCCGAACCGGAGTGCAAGGTCTGGCAATGATTGATAGAGCTCAACCGACCAGGTCGATGGTTTGGCGAGGTCACGATGCTCGCGGTACCACGGCATGTCCCGTTCCAGGAACGTCACGCGATGGTCGCGCTGTGCCAAGGCCTCGATCAGGGCGCGGTAGGTGGTCGCGTGACCGTTGCCCCAGGACGAGGTGACCGATAGTCCGATGACGACAATGCTGAGAGTCATTCCGCTGCCTCGATTCTCGGCGTTCTTTCTGCGAACAGGATGTTGAACTGCTGCGCGCGCTGCCGGTAGGTGTGATTTGCGAGGATCCGGGCTCTTGCGCATGAGGCGATTGTGCGCGCCATTTCGTATGTCAGCGAATCCAGATGCTCGGCGACGGCGGCACCGCTCGATGCCACCAACACTTCGCGGCCCGGTTCCAAAAACGCGTCGATGCCCTTCCAATCGTCGGTAATCAGGCATGCTCCGCCGCCGGCCGCCTCGAAAACCCGCGTCGGCGGCGAAAAGCCATAGCGCGCCATGCTCTCGCGATTGACGTTCAGCGTTGCGAGGCCTGAGCAGAAGAACGCGTTGTGATCGCCGGTGCCGACATGACCGACGCGGCGGACATTGGCGGGCGTATCCTTGTCATCCCAGCCCGAGCCGCCCAGCACGAACTGCCTTGACGGCATGGCGCGCGCAACCTCGAGGAAGAAGCTGTCGATGCGTTGCTCACGATCGGGTAAGCGGTTCGCCAGTAGGCCGAGATCGCAGGCAAACCTGGGGCTGGCTGGTGCGGGAAAATGCGTCGAAGTGTCCAGTGCGTTGTAGATCGGAACGCAATCACGCGCGCCGGCAGCGCGGTAGGCTGCTACGACCGGGTCGCCACCGCCATAGGTCAGCACCACGTCATAGCGCGGGATCGCTTTGCGCAGATGATGCCGCGGTTGCTGCGAGATCGCATCGAGCGTCGCCGGCGCGTCGACATCCCAGTAGATGCGGACGGCGCGCGACGGAATCTCGACGACCGCATTCTCAAGCTCCTTATCGAAAACGCCGACCCCACTCGCCTTGATCAGCAAGTCTGCGGATTGAGCGGCCGTCTCCAGCGAACTCTGCCATCCGTCCGACGTCGGCGGATAGACCAGAACCTTGGCCCAGGGCGGGTCGGCGATATCGCGGTGCTGCTGGCGCTGGAAAGCGTCAGGCTCGAAGAACGTAATATCGTGACCAAGGGCTGCGAGCTCCTTGAGCATGCCGCGGTAGTAAGTCGCGGCGCCATTCCAATAGGAGGAGACCAGGCTGGAGCCAAAGAAGCAGATCTTCATGCGAGCACTCCTTCCTGCCGCGACTGGACTATCCTCCGCCGAGGCCCGCGGATTTGCTCGACAATATCGAGGAGCTGAAGGACCCGGTGGCGACAGGTATGACGTTCGGCAATCACGCCAAGGCCTGAGCTCACCGTTGCGTTCGCAAGCTCCGGATCGTGCAGAAGCGCTTGAAGTGCCGTCCGCATTTGTTCGCTATTGCCGGCCCGCAAGTAGGCGTTTTCCGGGAACAGGCCTTCGAGGTCGCTCCAGGGCGCGGATACAAGCGGGATGCCGCAGGCCAATGCCTCGAACATCCGGATGGTCGGTATGCCAGGGAGCGCTTGCACGTAGGGACCGCGCGGCACATGGACTGTCGCGCGTGCGGTGGCGAATGCCGCCGGCGCGCGATGCGCCGGCAACCAGCCGCAATAGTCGATGCCGGCGGCCTCGATCACGCGCAACGCGGCGCTCGAGTAGCGCACGCCGTGTATCTCGCCGCGCAGTCCGAGCTGGGATACCGGCGCGATCAGGAATTCGATGAGCTCGGCTGCCCGCTCGCCGTCTCCCCAATTGCCGATCCAAATCACATCGTTCTGCCGCGGGATGTGCGGCATCGGCCGATAGAGGCTGGTGTCCGCGGCCTCGTGCCAAGTGAAGGCCCGATCAGCCCAGCCCAGACCGAGATAGATCTCGCGCAGGACCTCGCCGAAGGCGAGCACGCCATCGAAGCCTGACAGGTCGAAGCGGGCGAGTTCCTGCGGGGCAGTAATTGCGCGGTGATGGGTGTCGTGAAACAGCAGGGTGTAGTCGCCCGACAGGACACGATGCCGACCGATGGCCTTGACCAGCTCGGGAGGATTCCACTCGTGGACGATCACGAGTCCCGCGCCGTCCAGGGCGCCTTCAAGATCGAAGTCGGATTGATACTGCCTGATATCGATCCCGGGCAGCAGGGTGGCGACCTCCTGGAGCGCCTGCTCGCCGCCGTCACGAAGCGCGTTCAGCCGGCTCCAGCCATCGGTCGGTTCGTAAATGACGACGTCGTGTCCAAGCGCATCGAGCTCGCGCGCGATGCCGCGAAGAAAATGGGCATTGCCATTGTTCCAGCACGAGGTGAACGCATGGTAGAACAAGACGCATTTCATGCCGTCATCTCCAACGCAGACGCGCGCGGTTGGGCAACGCGAGCCGCAGCCAGGGCGGCATAGAGACCGTGATAGGCACCGGCCGTTTGCGCCAATGAGTAACGTCGCGACCGCTCCACCGCAGCGTGTCGAAGCCGCTCACGCCACTCATAGTCGGTGCAAAGCCGTTGCACCGTGTGATTGAGCTCGCGCCCGTCTGCCGGATCGACGAAGACGGCGGCGTCATCCCAGAGTTCGCGAAACGTCGGAATATCCGAGAGGACCAGCGCGCAACCGGCCGATGCGGCTTCGAGCACGGCGAGGCCGAACGGTTCATAAAGCGCCAGGCTGACAAAGATCGCCGCCTGCCTCATGCGGGCCTGCAGCGCATCGTGATCAAGCGAACCGAGCCAGATGGGGCCGGCCGGAACATCCCCCGAAGCTGGGCCGGCCATCAGCACCGGCCATTGCAATCCTCGCGCGAGCTCCGCGATGGCAGAGACGTTCTTGGCACGGTCCCAAAGACGCCCGGCTGCAAGCAGAAAAGCACGTTTGGGTGTCGGCAGAGAACAAGGCAGCGTGCCATTCCAGATCACGATACCGGGTGCGTTCGGTTGATATAGCTCTTGGATGGCGTGCTGTAGCTTTCGGCTGGGGCTTACCCAGTAGTTTGTCGCATTGAGGCCGTCCCGGACTGCTGTGGTGTAGTGTTGCCAAGCCGGTTCATCGAGCCAAGCCGTATCGTTGCAAGCCCGCGCCCACGTGTTCGCGCAGGAATGCGCGACCACGATCGTTGGCGCCATCCATTCGAAGGAAGCCTCGCGGAAGCTGTTGAGGTGAATGACGTCAGGCCGAATATGCGATTCTAGACCCGCGAGTACGCGTCTGGCGTTAGGTACGTCGATTCCGCCCGGGTCTTGCCATTCAAGCGCGAGATCGGTCTCGGTCAGGTGAATCCGAAAATCGCGCAACATGCCGCGCTGTTCGGTATCCGGAGGCGGCCCCATCGTGACAAGATGAACATCCGCGCCCATGCTGACCAATGCCGTAGCGAGCGCGCACGAAAAGCTCCAGACACCGCCGACGGCATCGGTGGTCATCATAACCGTGAGGCGCGAAGTCTGAGTCATGGGCTAACCTGCAGCTCGAGCGCGGCGAGCGGGACCGGACGCTCTTCCTGGACGTCACTGAACTGATCGAATATCGCAAGGTAGTGCTGGTGCGCTCGCTCCCAGGCGACGTCGTCCGGCTCGCCCCAGAGCTTTCGGTAGTCCGGCGATCCCGGATAAGGATAAATCGGCACCGGATCGTTGGCCCAAACGCCTGCATCCTGCATCTGACGCCGCCAACGCTGCACGACCGGATCATCGTCTTCGGGCATCTCGATCAGGTTGGCCTGGACGAAGGGAACGTGCCGCCGCGCCTCGACCAGCCGGTCCGCCAGCTGCTCCGTCGTCATCTTGCAGTTCTTGGCCAGCGCTTCGCGGCCCTCCGGCGTCAGGCTCTCCACGCCAGCCTCGATCGATACGCAGCCGGCGCGGCCGAGCAGCGCCAGCATCTCGGGCTTCCAGAGATCGATTCGGGTCTGGATGCCGAACTTGATGCCGCGGGTGGTCAGCCCGTGCAGAAGTTCGGCGTTCGGCAGGAAGATCTCGTCAATGAAGTAGAGGTACTCGATGTCGTGTCGCCGCAGGCCATCGATCTCCTCGAGAACCGTCGCTGCAGGACGCCGGCGATAGGCATTGCGGAAATTCTCCTTGGCGCAGAACGTGCAGTTGTAGGGGCACCCCCGCGAGGCCTCGACCTCGGCGCCGGGGCCGGCGGGTTCCGCCTCGAACCGGTGATGATGGTGGTGGTGGCGACGGATCATCTCGGCCGGCCATTGCAACGCGGGCTGGTCCTTAAAGGCGACGGCCTGCGGCCCGCCGTTGACCCGAACGGTTCTGCCTTCAAAGAAGCAAAGCCCGGCGAAAGCGCGTTCGCCGTTGGCAAGGCGCAACAACGCTTGCTCGCACTCGCCCATGACGACGATATCGACGCCGAGCTTGCGCAGCGCCGTCCTGGGCGTCGTCGATCCGTGCGGGCCGACGGCCACCAGCGTTGGCGCCAGACCGACCAGCGACAGCAGCAGCTGCTGCGGGATACGCAGCTCGGGCGGCGCGCAGCGCCAGAACAGATAGGTCGGCGCAGTGGTGACCGCGATGAGATCGGGCCTGAAGGCGCGGAGCTCGGCCTCGATGTCACGATGCGAGAGGTCGAACATATGCGCGTCGAGCAGCAGCGTCGGATGCCCGGCTTCGCGCAGATAGTGCGCCGACACGCCGAATTCGATCGGCAAGTGGGGCTGCCGGCAGCCAAAATAGATGCTGCCGTCGAAATTCCAGTTTGGATTGATCAGAGCGACACGGGTCATGCCGAGGCTCCCTTGTGTGCAACGGATGGTCCGAATCGGCCGACGAGCCAGGCGTGCAGCGACTGCAGGCCCTCGCGCAGCGGGACCTTCGGCGTCCAACCCAGCGCCTTGGTGAGCGCGCTGGTGTCGGTGACGTACCAGGGCTGGTCGCCGGGTCGCCAGTCGGCGAACCCGTATGCCACTTCACGACCGGTCAGCCGTGCGACCTCGTCGATCAGTTCGAGCAGGCTTACTGCGTTGGAGGCGCCGCCGCCGAGGTTGAATACGCGGCCATGAGTGAGTGCGATCTGATCGAGCGCCGCCAGCCAGGCCTCGGCGGCATCGCCGACATGCAGCGCGTCGCGCACCTGGCATCCGTCGCCATAGATCGTCAGGGCCCGGTTCTCGATCGCACTCCTGAGGAAATGAGCGATCCAGCCCTGATCCTCGGTGCCGAACTGCCGGGGCCCGTAAATGCAGCTCATCCGCATCACGACAGTTTGCAACCCGAACACCCGCGCGTAGTCGTGGACATACTGGTCAGCGGTCCCCTTCGAGCAGCCATACGGACTATAGAAATCGAGCGGCGCGCCTTCGGAGATGCCTTGAGCCAGGCTGACCGCGACCGGCACGTAGCGCCGGTCGACGCGGGTAACGCCGCTGTCATCGCCAAGTCGGCCGTAGACCTTGTTCGTCGAGGCGAACAGGACCGGCGCCGCCGGGTTGTGCAGGCGGACCGCTTCGAGCACGTTGACGGTGCCCCGCGCGTTCGTCTCGAAATCGCCGGCTGGATCGGACAGGCTGTCGGTCACGGCTACCTGGGCTGCGAGGTGCAGCACGGCGCCTGCGTCCCGAACGGCATCGATGACGGGAATCGGATCGCGAATGTCGGCAACGACAATCTCGACCTGTCCACCATGTCTCGACTTGAGCCAGTGCGCGTTCTCGCGAACGCCGGCGCGGGCGAGATTGTCGAGCACGATCACGGAATCGCCGCGGGCGGCAAGCCGGTCGGCAAGGTTGCAGCCAATGAAGCCGCAGCCGCCGGTGACCAGCACGGGTCTGTTCTGGCTCGGGCTCATCATGCCACCAGACCCCGACGTGACAGTTCCTCGGCAGCCCGCTCGGCATGATCGTCGGCGATCTGGCCGGCAAGGTAGCCGGCAAGCTCGTCAAGGCCGTCCTCGAAGGTAACTCTTGGCGTGAAACCGAGTTCGGCAGCTGCTTTGCCGATATCGGCGAAGCAATGACGGATGTCGCCGACCCTATATTTTCCGGTGATCTCGGGCGCGATGTCGGTTCGCCCCATGACCTCGGCGAGGCTCTCTGCGACTGACAGGATTGTTCGGCTCTGACCTGAACCGATGTTGAAGACCGCGGACAGGTGGTTCGATTCGAGTGCAAGACAGCAAGCTCGCGCCACATCACTGACGTGGACAAAGTCGCGGCGTTGAAGGCCGTCCTCGAACACCAGGGGCGACTTGTTGTTCAGCAGCCTCGCGGCGAAGATCGCCAACACGCCGGTATAGGGATTTGACAGAGCCTGGCGCGGGCCGAACACGTTGAAGAAGCGGAGTGCGACGGTCGGGATGCTATAAGCGTTTCCCGTGATCAGGCACATCCGTTCCTGGGCATATTTGTTCAGAGCATAGATCGAGCTCAGGCATGGTGGCTTGGATTCCGGCGTGGGCAGCGGCTCCAGGCTCCGGCCCGCGCCGTCTCGCAGCTCCCATTCGGCGTCGCGAAGCTGATCGATCGAGCGGTCGCCGGCGGCATATGCGCCATGATCGATGGTCTGATACAATCCCTCGCCGTAGACGCTCATTGAGGAGGCGACGACGAGACGCTCTACACGGTGTCGCAAGAGGGCTTGGAGTAGCTGCGCCGTACCGAGATCGTTGGTCCGGACATAGGATGCGATGTCATACATGCTCTGGCCGACGCCGACCGAGGAGGCCAGATGCAGCACTTTGTCCACGCCGCGTAGCGCCCGCTCAATGGCGAGCTCGTCCGTGACGTCGCCGACAATTAGCTCAGCGTCCTTGTTCAGGTAGGATGGGCGCTCGCCACCCGGGCCATGGACCTGCGGCGACAGATTGTCCAGCAACCGGACCTGGTGGCCCGCGGCAAGCAGCGCGTCGGCAGCATGCGAGCCGATAAATCCTGCACCGCCAGTAATCAAAACACGAGTCATGCGCCCGGTGCTCCCTGTCCGAGATGAGGCCAGACCATGGGACTGGCCGGGAGATGAGAGTGGAAGCGCGCTACGAAAATGGTCGATTGACCGCGCGCCAATCACATTTGAAGAAATACGCGGGCGGAGGAATGTTCGTTCCTGCGAAATGTACAAACGATAATTTGCCTAACCTGGATCAATAACCTGAGTGAAACGCGTGGTGCGGAAGCTCAGAATGCCGTGCCGTGCGCGGGGGGCGGCAGGCCGAGATGCCGCGCAATGGTTGCTGCGATATCCGAGAAGCCGACGCGCTTGCCGATGGACCAGGTTTGACAGTTCGCTCGCGCCAGGATCGGCACCTGTTCGCGGGTATGGTCCGTTCCGCTCCAGGTGGGATCACAGCCGTGATCGGCAGTTATGATCAGGAGATCGTCGGCTTTCAGACGCGACAGCAATTCGGGAAGGCGACGGTCGAACTGCTCGAGCGCGGCAGCATATCCGGCGACGTCGCGTCGATGACCGTAGAGAGTGTCGAAGTCGATGAAATTTGCAAATAGCAGCCCGCCGTCATCGAGATCGTCGAGCGCCGCCAGCGTGCAGTCGAACAGGGCATCGTTGCCGTCGCCGCGCTTGTTGCCGCCGGTCCCGCGATGCGCGAAAATGTCGTCGATCTTGCCGATCGAAACGATGTCGCGGCCGTCATCAGCCGCCAGGTCGAGAATTGTCCGTTCGGGTGGTGGCACGGAAAAATCGCGGCGATGTGCTGTCCGCTTGAACTGTGCGGCTGTTGACCCGATGAAGGGGCGGGCAATGACGCGGCCGATGTTGAGTGGATCGACCAGGCGGCGCGCGATCGCGCATACGTGGTAGAGGCGTTCGAGCCCGAACGTCTGCTCGTGGGCGGCGATCTGGAATACGCTGTCGGCGGAGGTGTAGCAGATCGGCTCGCCGCTCCGCATGTGGCGTTCGCCAAGCTCGCGGATGATCTCCGTGCCAGAGGCATGACAGTTCCCAATAATGCCGGTAACGCCGGCTTGCTCGCAAAGGCGCTCGACGAGTTCTTTGGGGAAGCACGGCTTGGTCCTTGGAAAGTAGCCCCAGTCGAACGGGACCGGTACACCGGCGATCTCCCAATGTCCGGAGGGCGTATCCTTGCCTTTCGAAACTTCGCTGGCGCAGCCGAACATGGCGTGTGAATGCACCGGGCCGCCGAGTGCCGGTGGAATACGGCCAGTGGCGAGGCGACAAGCCTGACCCAATCCCAAGGCGACCAGATGCGGTATTGCAAGCGGGCCGTTGCGAGCATCGTTATCGCCCGCACCACGCGCGCAGGCTTCAGCGATGTGGCCGACCGTGTCGGCGCCGTGATCGCCATAGAAATCGGCATCGGGGCCCATACCGATTCCGACCGAATCCATGACAAGGATCAGAGCGCGCATATCGACTTGCTTTCCGGTTCAGGATCGGCTGGTGACGGCACCGCGCCGGTCCTCGCACAATAGCGCTCGACCATCTGCGCGCAGAAGTCGGCGAACTCGCTAGCATCCAGCGGCGGACTGGTGTGATGCGGTGCTATGCCACGATGTTCCGGCGTGAAGCAGAATGTCAGGGTCACGTCGAACTCGGCAAGGGTTTCCATCTGTCTGTCGAACCAGGCGAGCGCATCGGGGCGAAAGCTGTCGGCCCATGACAGCCCGGTTCGCAGATGTCTTACGCCGAGCCGGCGCATCCAGTCTGCCGCGTCCTGCAAGCGGTGGTCCTCGAAGTGGAACCACTGACACAAGCCCATGACGGGCGCGTATCGCTCGTAGAGCTTGAGGGCCTGTTTTGGCGATCCATCCTCGCGCAACAGGCCCATATGGAAATGCCTGTAATAGGAAGAGCCTTCCGCTTCCCTGTGACGGGTGGTCGCTTCCCAGGTCGATGGCAGATCGTACAGGCTGTACCAATGAATGCGTGGTGCGCGGCCTATGAGAAGATCGGCGGTGCGCTCGAGGCCCCATGCCTGGACCTGCTCGGCGCCAAATGACGATACGCCAACTTCCGTGACCCATACGGGAAGCGCGACCTCAGCTTGAATTTCGGCGAGCTTGCTCGGCCATTGGTCGATCTGCCAGAGATTCCAGTCCAGCGGGAAGCCGTGCACCGCCACCGCGTCGACGTGATCCAGCACGCCGTGCGTCTGCATGGTGCGCATGAAGGCCGGATCGATTGGTGAGATGCCGCCGAGAACCCGCGGCAGTGTAGGGTGCGCGCTGCGAATGGCTTTGCCGGCGGCGATGGCCAGCTCGGCAAATCGGGCCCAATCCGGGTCGAGCAAGATGTCCCAGTGCGATTTGTTGTTCGGCTCGTTCCAGATCTTGGCTGCTTCGATCATCGCGCGGCGACCTGTTCTGGAACGATGGATTTCGTGGGCTCGCGCTGCGCCAGTCGTTTGCAGAGATAGACCTCATCCTCGGGATGAGCGGTGATCGAAAAGCCGGAACTGCGCAGCATCGCCTCCACGCAGGCGCGGTTCGGTACCCACCAGTTGGTCGGGTCTTCGGCATATTTGTGCTCGATAAAGTGCAGCTTGGGGTAGCCGGGCGAGTCGAACTGGTCGGTGGTCCAGAAGTCGTAGTCGTTGTCGATATGGTCGACGCCGCTGTCGCCGCGTTGCATGGACTGGAACAGCAGCAGGTCGGCTGCGACGTGCTCATGAATCAGGTCGAGCGCGAGCAGCGGATGCCGCAAGTGATACAGGACCCCCATGAAGATCACGAGGTCGAATTTCTCGCGAAGCTGCCCGACATCGTAGGCGGAGAGCTTTCGGAATTCGATATCGAGGCCGGTCACTTCGGCGGCAAACCGCGCCTGCGCCAGGTATTCTTCGTCGGTATCAAGTCCGAGCACGCGCGCGGCGCCACGGCGCTTCATTTCGAGCGCGTAGAAGCCCGCATTGCAGCCAATGTCGAGGACGGTCTTGCCCTCAAGATTGGCGGGAATCACCTCGGCGAAGTGACGCCACTTCACGCGCGGATAGTCGCCGAGAAAGTGCGAAGGAGCGGTACTGATGCCGTTGAGATCGAGATTGTGGAACCACGGTCCAAGTGCGTCGACTCGCTGTCGAATTTCTTCTCGGGAGAGTGAAGCACTCGTCATGCGATTCCTCGTTTGTTGGTGTCCTAAAGATGTGCGCGAGACGGCCGGACGAGGTCCGCGGCCTCGACGGCGCTGCCGGATAGCAGCGCCATCGCCGTGCGGTAGCCATTGACGGTCCCGACGTCGACATAGGCGTCACCGGCTTTCACCCCGACGCCGCGGCCGCCGGCCGCGAGATAGGCGTTCACCAGCGTCCCGAAATATTCGTCGCCCCGGTCGGGCAACCTCCACAATTGCCGGAGGTCGCGAAAGCCTGCCGCCGACATTCGGAAGGCGCCCCAGATCCACTTTGTCGTCGCATCGGGGCGCTTGACCTGGATTTCCCGGACCTGCTCGCCTTCGAGCACCACTGCATCGAAGAATTCGGGATGTTCGACAGGAAACAAAAGGAACGAGAGATCGACCTCAGGAAGCTCGCGCAGGGCAGTCTTGGGAAACCAGATCGTGTCGGGTAAGCCCACTACGACGTCGTCGCGATCCCCGACCACGGTGCTTGCCCGGAAGACAGCGTCACACAGGCCGGATGCGTCGGGCTGGACGACATAGGCCAGTTGCGCAGTGTGGTAGTGGTCGCCAAAATATTCGAGGATGTCGGATTTGCCTGGCGAAATGACGAAGCAGATCTTGTCGGCGCCGCCTAGGATCAGCCGCTCAACCAGATATTCCGCTACTGCACAAGGGCGATCCGCGCCGTTGTCATGCCGGCTCCCGACCGGCAGCAACTCCTTGGAAAATGCCAGCGGCTGGATACGGCTGCCACGGCCGGCGGCCGGTATGATGCCCCACATGTCAGGCCTCCATGGGCTGGGTTCGATGGCTGTTGGCTGCGGCCTGTTCCAGCATTGCGATCAGCTCGCAGGCGCGCCGCCCCGACGAGTGCTGCTCCAGCACACGCGCTTGGGCGTTTCGGGCGATGCGCTGCAATTCGGAATCGTCCATTTCCAGGGCGGCAAGAACGTCGTCGGCAGTGTATCCCAGCAGGATCTCATGATCCGGGGTGAAGAACTCAGCGAGGCCTGCCCACGCATCGCTGATCAGGGGGACGCCGCAGGCTGCAGCCTCAAACAATCGTCCGGACGGACACCAGCCCATTTCGGCCATTGCGCTTCGCGTAACGTTGAGCGTGAGGCGCGAGGAGGCGAAGAACGGCGCGTGCTCGGAAGGTGGCAGGTGACGGACGAAGTAGACGTTCGGCGACCACGGAAAATCTTCAGGGTACTGCGCACCCGCAATCAGGAAGCGAAGATCTTGCCGCTCATGCCCCGGAGCGACAAACAGTTTCTCCAGGGCGCGCTGACGATCCTCCGAGTATGTGCCGAGGTAGGATAGCGCTGCCCGATAGTGCGGTTGTGGAGCGACTGGATGATGCACGTCGGCATCGACGTGACCATAGAGGGGACGAACATTTTCCGCACCCAGACCGCGAAATTCCTCCAGTATCCGCGGGCCGCCAGTGAAACTCAGCACCAGCTCGAATCCCGCGAGGCCTGATGTTCCAATGTAGGGAACGGACTCGCCTGACCTGAGATGGGCCAGCGTGATCGGTGTATCCAGGTCATAGAAGACCGGGAGCGCACGACCCCTTTCAAGGATCAGCTCGGTCGCGGCAATGGCATCGGGACAGTAGGATGTGACGATCGCAGCATCGGCGGCCAGCACGTCGGCGCGGGCCCGGTCCCGGATCTCAGGCCACGCCGTGAACAGCTCCAGGCGGCCGCCGGGCAGCTCGAAAAGGTCCCGTGTGCCGGCATAGTACTGGACATCGCGCTCATAGAAAACAATGCTGTGACCAAGCCGGGTGAGGTGCTTGCAGAGGCCGCGCCACAGGGTGGCGTGACCGTTTCCCCACGAGGACGAGATCGTCAGGCCAAAAATCACGATCTTCATGCCGCCACCCCACTGCTGCTGCGCGTGACCTTGATTCGGGGCCCGTCGAACGCCAGTGTGCTGATGCTGGCAGGCTCGACCTCGATCGAGAGAAAATCGTCGAGCGGGATGCCGTTGTAGTGGAGCAGGGCCGCGCGAATGGTTTCGGCATGGCTGACCAGGGCGATGGTCTTTCCTCCATCAGCGCCATGCAGCCGCTCAAGATGGGCGACGATCCGCCGCTGCAATGCTCCCATTGTCTCGCCGCTGGGCGGGCAACTGCTCGCACGCTGCGTGTTCCATTTCGACCAACTTGGATCGCCTTGAAGTTGGGCGAAGGGCAGACCGGTCCATTCCCCATAATCGATTTCGTCGATCTCGACGACAATCTGTACCGGTAGACACAACCCGTAACCCAAAATGTCAGCCGATTGCCGGGCGCGCAATTGCGGGCTGGATTGAATGACGTCGGGTGAAGGCTGCAGCAGCTCTGCGCAGCGTGCCATCTGCCGGCGGCCCAGCGCATCGAGCGACACGCCCGGCATCCGACCGCAGAGCCTATGCGGAAGCAGAGGGTGGTGGCCATGGCGGATCAGGTGAATTGTCCTCGCCATCAGTTACCGCTCGTCATCGATGAAGGCACGCGTGCGCCGACCGGCCTCGTCGTCGGTGAACTGCTGTGGAGGGGATTTCATGAAGTAGCTCGACGGACCGGTCAGGGCTCCGGCGATCCCGCGGTCCATCGCGAGCTTGGCGCAACGGACGGCATCGATCACCACGCCTGCGGAGTTTGGCGAGTCCCAGACCTCGAGTTTAACCTCGGCCGAAAGCGGAACTCCGCCGAAGGTCGTTCCCTCGAGGCGGATGAAAGCAAGCTTGCGGTCGGTGAGCCATGGCACGTGATCGCTCGGGCCAACGTGAACATTGTCAGCATCCATCGGCACGTCAAACTGGCTAGTGACTGCCTGGGTCTTCGAGATCTTCTTCGAGGTGAGGCGATCACGCTCCAGCATATTCTTGAAATCGGTGTTGCCGCCGACATTCAACTGGTACGTTCGGTCGAGCCGGACGCCCCGTTCGCGAAACAGATTGGCAAGAACGCGGTGGACGATCGTGGCGCCGACCTGGCTTTTAATGTCGTCGCCGATCAGCGGGAGGCCAGCCTCCTCGAATCGGCGTCGCCAGATTTGGTCGGACGCAATGAACACCGGAATGCAGTTGACGAATCCGCAGCCTGCTCCAATGGCCTGTTCGGCATACCATTCACCGGCCCGCTGCGAGCCGACCGGCAGATACGAGACCAGCACATCCGTTCGCGACTTCATCAGGGCGTCGACTACATCGACAGGTGGCGTATCATCCACCGGAATGTCGCTTTCGAGGTAGCGACCGACCCCGTCGAGCAGCGGGCCCTTCTGCACGACGACACCGGTCCGTTCGACATCGCAGAAGCGGTGCGTGTTATTCGGGGAGGCCCCGATCGCGTCGGCGACGTCGCGGCCGACCTTATTGATATTGACGTCGAAGGCGGAGCTGATTTCGATGTCGCTGATGTGATACCCACCCAGATTCGCGTTCATCAGACCCGGCACCGGCTCATTCGATTTGGCACTCCTGTAATAGGCGAGCCCTTGCACGAGTGAGCTCGCGCAATTGCCAACTCCAACGATGCCGACGCGAACGCGCCGCCGGTCCTGAAGGCGTGAATGCATCTGCTGTGATCCTCCGGATGTACGCACTGACGTAAGTACGTCGGCGAACGTACCGCAGGGTATGTTCGTTCCTGAGTAGATCCCGTCGGGACGGCCAACATCGCGGTTCATGCCGCATAAATCGAAATTGCTTAACTCAGGATAGTGTCGGGCGGCAGTTCGACGGAACGATCTTCATCCTGGATGAAGATGAAGAAGATGATGCTCCGGTGCGGATCTCAGCGACACCGCGTTCACGCCAAATCGCTAAGAACAAATCGGGCCAGGCGGCGTTTCGCCGAAGAGCCCGAATGGCTCGCCAATCAGAACCAGACAAACGCGCGAGATCAGACGATGACGCAAAGCCACACCAAGGTGGGAGAAGCCGAAGCCCACACCACCACCGATCACAACGCAATCCGGCATTGGGCCGAATCACGGCAAGGTCGTCCGGCAACGGTCGAAGCGACCGAGGAAGATGGCCATGCAGGAATTCTGCGGATCGACTTCGATCCCCCGGACGAGGGGCTCGACGGAATCGGTTGGGACGAATTCTTCCGCAAGTTCGATGAGGCCGACCTTGCGTTTCTCTATCAGGACCGCACCAAGGACGGAAAGACCAGCCGCTTCCATAAGTTCGTTCGGCGCTCCAGCGCCAAATGAGCGGGCGAGCCGTCGCCTCGCCGGATCGGTCGGCGGAGGCTGGACAGGACTGGATCGATGCAATGCGCGCCGGCGATCTCGACCGCGCATGGGCGATCAATGATCGCGATCTGGCGCGGCTGTGGGGACCGGGCGTCGACAAGCACAGGGGACCCCGCCATCTGCAGCGAATCTGGCGCGGCGAGGAGTTGCGAGGCAAGCGCGTCCTGGTTCGTTGCTATCACGGGCTCGGCGATACGATCCAGTTCATCCGCTTCATGCCCGCGTTGCGCGCGATTGCGCGTGAGGTAACGGTCTGGTGCCAGCCGCCGTTGCTTACGCTGATCGGTCGAGCCGCGGGTGTCGATCGTGCCATCCCGCTTCACGATGGTGTTCCTGACGTCGAATTCGATGTCGATATCGAGATCATGGAAGTGCCGCACGCGATCAGGGCTGACCGAAACCAGATCGCATTGCCAGGGCCGTATCTCAGCCTATCGCCGAGCACAACGCGGTTTCAGCGAAGCGATGGCGGCCGAGCGGCAGTAGGCCTGGTTTGGCAGGTGGGTGCCTGGGATAAGCGGAGAGAAATCCCGGTTGCCGAGTTGCAGCGCCTCAGCACGTCCGCCATTGACCTGTACTCCTTGCAACTCGGGCCGGGAGCCGCAATGGCGCGAACGATCGGCGCGCGGGATATCAGCACACCAGATGTCTGCTTGCTGGGCCAGCAAATGGCTCAACTGGATCTTGTCATCTGCGTGGACACGATGGTCGCGCATCTTGCCGGCGCACTCGGGCTCGAGGTGTGGGTCCTGCTGCATGCCGATTGCGACTGGCGCTGGCCGGCGTCTGGTGAATGCTCCCTTTGGTACGCGACGGCCCGGCTATTCCGCCAGACGGGGCCGGGCGATTGGAGGCCCGTCATCGAAGAAGTCCAAGAGGCGCTCCGTCAGCGCAGCGGGGAGGCGCTCCGTCAGCGCAGCGGGGCTGCGACGGCGACTGCATCGGTTGATCTTGCGGCCGGCAGCTCTGCCGGCTCGACCTCGTCCAGCGCGGGCAACCGCAGATAGGCTGGATCGAATCCGGCCAGACGGACCAGGCTGTGCCACTTCGTGATCGTGATGGTTTTCGAATGCCATTGCAGCAGGTTGCTGCGGCGAAGCTCCTGGACAGTGCGATTGGCGTGAACGGCCGATATGCCGCAGGCCGCCCCGAGCTCGGATTGGGTGAAAGGGGAGGGAATGCGTAGGTCTCTTGCCAGACCTACGGCGCGCAGCCGCATGGTTATTTCGCATATGAGATGCGCGACTCGTTCAAGCGCATCGCGGCTGCTCACGTTCAGGATCCAGTTCCTCGAGCTCGCGGCGTCGGTCAGGATGAGCTGCAAGAGAGAACGCGAGAGAGACGGCGAAAGCTCGGCCAAAGTCCGGAAGAAGTGGTGGGGGACCGATGCGACGACGGCGGGACCGACCGTCACGAGATCGTAGTCAACTTGCGGATCATGGACCGTGTAGAGATCCGGAAGGTCGCCGGGTACATGGATCGAAATGATCCTGCCATCGCGCCCCTTGGGATCCTGCCAGCTTAGATATCCCTGCAGCAGCAGATGACAATGCGTTGGAAGCTCACCTCGCCGCAGAAGATGATGGCGAGAGCTGTAATGGCTGATACTGCTTGGCATCTTTGCCAAGAAATCCAAATTATCTGATGACAACTTGCCCAGCGAGGCCAGGCGATCGGCAAACCTCGAGAATGGAAATCCTGCTTGCATGGCGGCGCCTGGAAATGGCTGACAGTGCATGCTAGCGAGTGCGGCCGCCGTGTCATTAACTTAAGACAGGTGGCATAGACGAGGGGGCCGGACTTTGAGCATCGTGCCGACTGGAGAGGCGAGAGTCATTCCTCAAAGAATGTTGATCGCTCGGCTGCCCAATGAACGCGGCTTATTGAGCGGAGCCTAGTTAACATTGTCAGAAAACATGTTGCGGTATGCGTCAGCGACCGCGGGTGCTCCGCTCACGCCATGCATCAAGGCGATTTCGCCTTGCTGCTCGTGACGGATGGCGTGCGCCATGATGCGAAGCCGCAGGTCGCCGCGGCTGCGCCATTCCTGGTCGGCCATCTTTACGGCGCCCTTGTGATGCAGCGTCATCATCCGCACGAACACTCCGTCGAACGCGTCGGATGTGGCGTTGCGAGCCTCTTGCAGCTGTTGGGCGGTCAGAAAGCCCGGCATCCGGCTGCGCTCGTCGTCCGTGCAGTCCGGCATCGAAGTCTCGAACCAGCTTTGCCACCAGCGCTCGAATATGCGGTTCTCGCCGGCCTGGCTCGCGACCATCAGCCCAGCAAGGGCCCGAAGATGGGGATCGCGGGCACGTTCGACACCGAGCCGCGCGAGCTCGATACCCTGGGTGTGATGCGCCGTCATGTGGCGGATGTAGAGCTGATCGGCATCGAGATCGCCCCCGGCCCACGGAAGCTCGCGACCGTTTGCGCCGGCCAGCGCCGAGGCGGAAAGCGCGGTGATCGCGATGATTGCTGCCGTGGCCCAGTTGCGGGCGAAGCGTGCATCGCAAGCCGGCGCATCGCCGGCCGGCCACCGCAGCCAGACGAACAGCGGATACATGACGGCCGAGGAGGTATGCACAAGCAACCCGATCCAGTAGGGCTGCTGCAGCGTGAACAGCGGCTGGAAGAACGGGAATAGCGGGACCAGGACAAACCATTCCATGGCGGACGACAGCACCGCCCATGGCAGCGCGACGAGCAGGATCTGCATCGGTGTCAGGCGCTCGGTCCACCGGCCGAGCAGACCAAAGAACAAGACGGCCCAGGAGAGATCTGCCCATTGATGGAAGGCAATGCCGATAAGGATCGCGCTCCATGACGGCTCCGCGCCGAGCACGGAGTCGCGTGCCGGGATCGCGGCGACCGTCATCCAGTCGACGGCTGCATCGCGGCCGATCCGCGCGGCGGCCAGCTGGCTGACGATGGTGGAGAAGCTGCTGCTGATCAGGCCGAGTTGCACCGCGGCGAGCCAGCGCGATTTGTGGCCCGCGATCGCCGTGGTTCGATCTGGCTCGGCTAATGCGGCCACCGGTCCGCTCTGCCTTGGCCCGCCGCATTGCCCTTAGGATGCGGCGGCGTTGCTGTGCGATAGCATCTTCCGCGCTGCGTCCTTTGCCGCCGCCAGCCCCTTCGGGAAGCCGCTGCGATCCGGATACAGTCGGCGCGGCCCGCTCTGCCGCTGCCGTGTCGTTTCCCGCGCGCCGCGATAGTCCAGCATGGCGATGCCGCCGATCATCAGCAAAGCGAGCGCGACGTTGTGTTTCTTCGGATTGTCCCGATTCATGGCGGACATCAATGCCGCGGCGTCGAGTCCGTCTCCGGCGACCCGGCTCCACAAGCCGGCATTGCGGTCGACCGACAACGACATGATGCCGCTGAAGATTTCCCGCAGACCGAAGGCGCGTACCAGGGTTTCGTCCCCCTGCATGCCAAGTGTCCGAGTAATGCGGCGCGGAGCGAGCAACTCAAAAGCGCCGAGCCCGATGCTGAACCAGCCGAGCGAGCGCGCCAGACGGTCCGCCGGAGGAACATGACGTGGTCCGCTGCGCACGATCTTCGGATCGCCCTTCGAACGCATGATGTTGGCAACATAGTACATGGGGTCAGCTCCCGCTTTGGGTTCAGGGCTTCAGCACGACCTTGACGCAGCTGTCCTGCTTGTCACGGAACAGCCTGTACATCTCGGGCCCGTGCTCGAGGTCCACGGTGTGGGTGATGACAAAGGATGGATCGATTTCGCCGTCGGCGATACGGCGCAGGAGATCGTCGGTCCAACGGTTGACATGGGTCTGGCCGGTGCGGACGGTGAGCCCCTTGTTCATCAAGGCGCCCATCGGAATTTTGTCCGAGAAGCCGCTATAAACACCGGGAATCGAGATCACCCCGCCGGGCCGGCACAGATAGATCATCTCGCGCAGCACGTGCGGGCGATCACTTTCCAGCATCAGCATCTGCTTGGCGCGATCGAGTATCGTGTCGGGCTGCGACGGCATCACATGGGATTCCATGCCCGTCGCATCGATGCACTTCTCCGGACCGCGCCCGTCGGTGAGCTCCTGCAACCGATCCATCACGCTTTCCGTCTTGAAGTCGATGATGGTCGCGCCGCCGGCCTCGGCCATGCTGAGCCGTTCAGGCAAACAATCAATGGCGATTACCTGGTTGGCACCGAGCAGGATTGCACTGCGGATCGCCATCTGCCCAACAGGACCGCAGCCCCAGATCGCAACCGTATCGGTCGGCTCGATGTCGCATTGCGCGGCGGCCTGCCAGCCGGTCGGGAAAATGTCGCTGAGGAACAGCACTTGTTCGTCGGACAGCCCCTCAGGAATCTTGATGTGCGTAGTGTCGGTGAAGGGAACGCGGAGATATTCCGCCTGGCCGCCCGGATACCCCCCGGTTAGATGCGTGTAGCCGAACAGGCCAGCCGTGGTGTGACCAAACACCTTCTCGGCCAAGTGACGCTTGCGGTTGGTGGTCTCGCATACCGAGAAGTTGCCGCGTTTGCATTGCTCGCATTGGCCGCAGATGATGGTGAAGGGCACCACGATGCGGTCGCCCTTTTTCAGCTTGCCGTCCATCGCCTCACCAGTCTCGACGACCTCACCCATCGTCTCGTGGCCCATGATGTCGCCGGGCAGCATGCCCGGGATGAAGTTGTGGAACAGATGCAGGTCAGAGCCGCAGATCGCGCAGCTCGTGACCCTGATGATGGCATCGCGCGGATCCTCGATCTGTGGATCGGTGACTTCGTCGCAGCGAATGTCTTCCTTGCCGTGCCAAACCAGCGCCTTCATCTCTGCCTCCGGCTCGAATGATGAATTCCAAGTCGAGCCGACAAAGTTGGTTGCTAACGCTGGAGAAGTTTTGCAGCCGCTGACGACACGGGCGGATCGGAAGCGGATAGGAACAAGCCGGACGCCGGCGATTTGAGCGAGCAACTCATTTGGTCGAGGATTTTCTCATGTCAGCCCCACGTCAATTTGCCATCGTCACCGGCGCATCGACCGGTATCGGCCTGGAACTTGCCCGATGCTGCGCGCGGGCAGGCTTCGATCTCCTGATCGCCGCCGACGAGAACGCGATCGAAACGGCAGCTGCGGAGCTGCGGGGCCTTGGCGGGCAGGTGGATGCCGTGCTGGCGGATCTCTCGACGACGGAAGGGGTCGATCGCCTCTGTGCCGCGACGCACGGTCGTCCGGTCGACGCTCTGCTGGCGAATGCCGGCGTCGGTCTCGGCCGGGCATTCCTGGATCAGGATTTCAACGGCATTCGCCGGGTCATCGACACCAATATCACCGGAACGGTCTATCTGCTCCATTGCGTGGGTAACGAAATGCGCCGGCGCGATTTCGGGCGCATTCTGATCACCGGCTCGATCGCCGGCTTCACCCCCGGTAGCTTCCAGGCTGTCTATAACGGCTCCAAGGCATTTCTCGATTCATTCTCCTTTGCACTCCGCGAAGAACTGCGTGATACCCGCGTCACAGTGACGTGCCTCATGCCCGGCGCAACCGAGACCGAGTTTTTCCGCCGCGCCGATATGATGGATACCAGCGTCGGCACGGGGAAGAAGGACGATGCCGCAGGTGTCGCCAGAGCCGGCTTCGATGCGATGATGAAGGGCGAGGGGGACGTCGTCACTGGCCTAAAAAATAAGCTGCAGTCGGCAGTCGCCAACATCACCCCCGCCGCCCTTCTTGCCAAGCAGCACCGCAAGATGGCGGAGCCGGGAACTGCAAAGAGGTAGCTGCCGATCGAGTGCCGACGCGAACTGGCCAAGCTATCCCGATCTCCCCGGAAGTTCGGTCCTTTCACGCAGCCGTTGCGGCGAACCCGCAACGCCTATAGCAACCAGGACAAACCGAGGCCGATGCTGGCCGCAAAGATCGCGGTCACAGTGACCCAGCTTAGGAGATTGAGCCAGAAACCGTTCGTCTTGTCTCCCATCAGCTCCCGATCGTTGGTGAGGAGCACGATCAACAAAAGCAACGGAGGCGTCGAGAAGCCTTGCACGATGCCGGCATAGACTAAAGCCTTCATCGGATTGAAGTTGAGACTGTTCAACAGAATGGCAATGGCGGTGAATCCGGCGATCAAGGCATAGAATGCCTTGGCTTCGCGAGGCTTGGCATGAAGGCTGCTCTTCCATCCGATCGCTTGAGCCAGATCGTACGCCGCCCCGGTCGTCATCACGGGAACGGCCAGGAAGCCGACCGCGATCACACCAGTGGCGAACAGCACGGTCGCACCGCTTCCCGCTAGCGGACGGAGCGCCTCCGCCGCCTGTGCTGCATCCTCGATGTTGGTCTGTCCAACAGAATGCAGAGTTGCGCCGGTCGACAGGATGATGAAGTACATGATGATGTTCGAGAATGCCATTCCTACGACGATATCGCGCTGCGAGCGCGCAAGTTCGGAATCGCTCGTGCCGCGTCGCTCGGCCGTCCTGGTCTTGCCGGCGGCAATCTTCTCCTCGACCTCGACGTTGGACTGCCAGGTATAGAGATAGGCCGACAGGGTCGTGCCAATGATGGCGACGAGGATCGAAAGAGAATCCTTTGTCAGCTCGATGTGGGGCAGGAAGGTGCCGCGCAGGATTTCGGTCGGATCGGGCCTGGCCAGGATCGCCGACCCGGCATACGCGAACAGCGAGAGCGCCAGCCATCGGAACACGTTGCGGATAAAGTCGTAGGAGCCGAACATCTGAAACAGCAGGATGGTGACGGCGATCGCGATCACGGTCAGGAACGGCGGTATCGGCATGAAGATGTTCAGGCAGGCCGCCATGCCGGCAATGTCGGCGGCCGCCTCAATGGTGTTTCCGATCAGCACGCCGATCAGCATCGGCCACAGCAGCCATTTCGGATAGCGTTCTCGGACAACCTGAAAGAGCCCTTTGCCGGTGACTTGTCCCAGCTTGGAGGAGAGATAGACGACCGAGAACATCATCGGAAACGTGACCGGCGCCATCCACAGCAGCGTAAGCCCGAATTGCGCGCCGGCACTGGCATAGGTCCCGATCGCAGAGCAATCGTCGTCGGCGGCGCCTGCCACAATGCCGAGCCCCAAGGTGCGGCGCCAACTTGAGCGCGGCTTCTCGCTGTTGTCAGTCACATCGGGTCGCCAGATTTCGACCGCCGACCTTCGGGCGGCTCATCAGGATCAGCGCGCGCGGCGCCCTGAAGTTCCTCGCGACGCGGACCGAAATTAATGCGCAATCGCAGCTACGAAGATCGAAATTCGGCGTGCTGCCTTAACATACTTGAAATCGCCTCGCGAGGTCTCACGCTATCATACGGCCCAATCCTCAAGGGCAGGGAGGCGGCGATGCTCGATGGCGAGACGGCGGCAGTTCTTCGCGCAGTGCTTGACGAGGTCTGCGGAGACGTGCCGCGGTCCGACACGACAAGGCGGACCAGCGTAGCTTCCGGATTGCTGCAAGCCGTGCGCGATGGGCGGTCGTCTCTTGACGAACTCCGGAGCGCCGGCAAGGCAGCTTTGCGCACAGCTCCGGCCAAGCGGCGCTGAACAGTATCTACGTTCACATTCCGGGCGGCATGGGCAACAAGCAATTCGCAGCACTTCCTTTCCGTCGACGCAATGCAGAACTGTGCATTCTGCTGATCACGACACGCGGCAAGCAGCGGTGGTCGGTGCCAAAGGGTTGGCCCAAACGTGGTGAGCCGCAGCGCACCGCCGAGATCGAAGCCTTCGAGGAGGCGGGTGTGCTGGGCAAGGCGAACGGAAAGGCGATCGGCCGTTACAGTCACAACAGCCGAAAGGGCAAGCGCAGGATTGCCTGCGACGTCCTGCTGTTCCCGATGAAGGTCCGTGCGCAAAAGCCTCGGTGGCCTGAGCACGGGCAGCGCGACACCAAATGGCTGCCAGTAAAGCAAGCCGCGGCGCTGGTTCACAAGCCTGAGCTGAGCCGGCTGATCGCACGATTCGCGCGCAGCAAACGACGTAAATAGCGGTGTGGATTCTGCGTACGGATCAAGCGTCGATCTCGACCCGCGTTCGGCAATCAGGAGACCCAGAGCGGAACTGGCTCCTTGCGGCGGGCGCAACCGAGTACGTGGTCAGCGGCGCTGCCCTGACGATGACGGGCTATTTCCGGTTCTTGTCGAGCTCCTGCGCCATCGCGAGATGGTGCTGGAGCGCGGGCAAGGTTTTGCCGGCCCAATCCTTCAGCTTTGGATCGTCGCCGCCCTTGGCGTAGCGCTCGAACAGCGACACGGCGTCCTTGTGCGCGCTGACCTGCATCGGATCGTACGTGCCGGCGAAATCCTCCGGTCTGGTGTTGCGCAGCCGCTCGAGCTTCTTCTCGGAGCTGTCGTCGAGGGCAGTCGGTATCGCCGACTTCATGTCCCCACCGACCATTTCCTTCAGCTGGGTACTGGTCTTGGTATGGTCCGTCACCATCTGATCGGCGAACTTCTTGTCGGCAGCGCTGCCCTTCTGCTGCGCGATCTTGGCCGCCTCGATCTCCAGCATGTCGCTCATTGCGGCTTCCTTGACGAAATCTTCGGTCTTCGGCGCGACGCCGAGGACCGAGTTGACGCCGGTCTTCTCGCTCACGGATTGGGCCAGCGTCGGCGAGGCCAATGTACAGCCGATGGCAATTGCCAGAACGGTTCGCTTCATCGCACGACCCCTCAGGCTGCTTTGGCGTTGACGGCGTTGACGGCAAGCTTGCTGAGCAATTCGTCGGTCTTCTTTTCCTCGGCCAGTGTCTGGTCGATGAGCTTGACGGCGTCCTTCATGCTGAGCCGGCCCGCCCAGGCCTTCAGGGTGCCGTAGCGGGCGATTTCGTAATGTTCAACTGCCTGGGCAGCCGAGAGTAGGCCGGCATCGAGCGCGGGCGTATCGGCATATTCGTCCATGATCTCCTTGCCTTCGTCGAGGATGCCCTCGATGGCATCGCACTTCTTGCCGCGCGGGGATTTACCCATTAGCTCGAAGATCTGATCGAGCCGTTCGATCTGTCCTTCGGTCTCGTCGTGATGCTTCTCGAAAGCCGCACGCAGATCGTCGGATTCGGCCGCCTTGGCCATACGCGGCAGGGCCTTGAGGATCTGCTTTTCGGCGTAGTAGATATCCTTGAGAGTGTCGAGGAAGAGGGCGCTGAGGTCTTTCTCCGGCATCGGCCGCTCCTACAATTGGGTAATTTGGGGCTCCAACGAGGGTGCCAAAGGTAAGTTCCTATCGTGCCGTCCGGTGGCAGCGACTGGCGCGTCAGAGGCGCCGCGGCTGTCAGCTCCGCGTAGCTGCGACAGCGAGCGTCGAAGGGAGGGCCGAGCGTCGCGCGGGATTCCAAGTAATCCAAGGAGGTTGTTTCCGAGCCTAACCTAGGTTGTGGCGGCGGCCGTCGCGACTTCGTACGATAATCGGACTGGTGAGCGCTGACGCTCCCGCTTCCTACAGGAGCGCGTCATGAAGAAACACGACGAAGGTTCAAGCAAACGGCGAGCCTTCAAGAGAGGCTTCCTGCATTCAAGAAAGATGTTCTCCGCGGGGCATCCAACTTGGAAGGCGATCAGCGGGATGAGCTGACGAGGAAACTTCGTTCTGCGGAGCTTGCGGCAAGCGTTGACAGCTGGGTCTCGACGCCTGGATATCCTCCCGCACCCAGTTGAAATTTGGGCCGTTCTCTTCCTGACCCGAAAAGTTCTCAGAGAAAGTTCTCAGAGGGTGTCCTGCTTGCTGGAGGCGTCGCAGCTCGATGAACTCGGCCACCGATCCGCTAGGAACGTGAGCCTTGAGGCTCCGTTGGTCGTGAGTCGCTTCGAAGGAGCAAAGCATGTGCAGTTATCTCACCACGACTACACTGGCGCTTGCGATTGCGGGACTGACGACCGTCACCGCCGCCAATGCACGCGACTATCCATGGTGCGTGCAGGGGCGAGGGGTCGGATATCCCGGGGACTGCATGTACCAGACTCGCGCCCAATGCCTTGCGTCGGCATCCGGAAGGAATGTGACATGCGGGGTCAATCCGCGCGCGGCCTTCGGTCAACAGCATCCGCGCGATCGAAATCGGTATTGACGGTCCGGTTGCGGTCGATCGGTCTGCGTGAGGTGCATCTTCCGCTTTAGTTGCGCGTCGCGAGGGCGAATGACCATGGTCATAGCCACTTCGCAGCAAAGGAAATCGCCATGCAGCTCATCGGTCGAGGACAGCTGGCCATCCTGGCAGTGCTGATCGGATTGCTCGTGCTGGCTGTCATACTTGCGGTCGCCGGATGGAATTCCGCTGGCTCGGCCGCCATGACCCGAGCCGGTTGGCTGGCAATGGGCTTCGGCATCTTCTTCTCCCTCGCGATTGGTTGTGGCCTCATGGCCCTCATGTTCTTCAGCAGCAGGAGCGGATACGATGAAGCGGCGGATCCGTTCCGAGCCCATGAGCTTTCAGAGGACAACTCTCCGGAGACGGTCACCGGTCCTGCTCGAAAACAGGCCGCCAATAAAACTGGCGAAGCGGAAGAGATAAGTCAACGCGCGGACCGGTGATGCTGCTTCAAGAGGTCGCATGCGGCGGCTCGACATTCACTTTTGTCATATACACGATGACTTTGTCATACACACGATGACGTGGCGTCCAGTCTCGCGTGCAAGGCGTCGGCGTTCACCACATTGACGATGAAGAAGATGCCTTCTGGCGCAAATACAGGGTCCTGAAACGCCCTGGCTTCTAGGGGTAAAGCCAGGGCTGCTTCCACGCGAGCCGCCCGCGCGGTTCGGGCGGCGCCACTACATTGCAACCGGAAGTCGGTTCCCGCTTTATACTATGTGAAGCGCTGCAAGCCTCAACGTCATGCGCTTCGGCCCAGAGTGCTGCGGGCCACCAAGGATGAATAGCGTCTGATTCTGCCGAGTCTGATCTGCCGGCAGGAGCGGGCCATCTGCACACGGTCTGTATCTATGAGCAAGTATTACTTCCATATCTCGAATGGCCACCCGTTTGACGACCGGGAAGGCGAGGAGCTGCCCAGCGACGCAGCGGCCTGGGAGGTCGCGGTTATGACTGTTCGAGATATTGATTCGAACCTGGATCTCGACCGATTCAACCAGTGGTCGGTTTCAGTCAAGCGGGAAGATACCCCGATCTTCAGGATCGACGTCAGTGCCAAGCGTATCAAACCCTAGTTTGATATTCGATCGACCATGAAGATAGGTCGGATCGAATCCAGCCAACGCCTGCAATTTGTGATGGGACGATCCGGTAGTCCGTAGGAACGCCGGTACCCACCAGATGTTACTCGAGCTGGTCCAGCACAGAGGAAGCGTTCAATGAAAGTAGCGAAGATCATCTTGGCAGCCGCATTCATCTTCGGGTCGATTGCAGCAGCAACCGCTCAGGGCGGTGGGGGCGGTGGTGGCGGCGGCGGTGCCGGCGGAGGTGGTGCAGGTGGCGGCGCCGGCGCTGGCGCAGGGGGCGCAGGTGCGGGAGGTGCAGGCGCCGGAAGCTCGGGGAGCGGCGCAGGCGGTGGAGACTCGCCGGCTGCAACTACAGGGCAGGGTGCCTCGAGCAGCCCGCGTTCCGCGAACCCCGGCGCAACCATGAACGACACGAAGGAGCGCCGCGGACGCTGACGGCGTTTGCCCCGGGGCCATTGTTAGGCCGGCCTCGGGGCTTCTCTCCCTATCCGCTCTGCGACGGCCATTCCGGGGGACGTTGCCGTGTTGACGCGTGATGCGGCTAAATGGCGAGGATGTCGGCGACAGGAACGGGATCTCAGCCCCTTAGGGCGCGCAAGGCCAAGTTCGACGAACAGCGCTGGCGTCGGAGGCCCAGCGCCCACGCCAATAAAGCTTGCGTCTCGACCGGGCTCAGGCGAGAATCCTCTGCCACGTCATGCACCTGGGCTGGGCCGCGTGCTACTTCATGAAGCTGGCTGGGCCGCGTCAAGACCCGCGCGCAAAATTTTGGCTGGCGATCGCACCCATGTGTGCGCGATGGGTGCGGGCGCGGGGGCTTAGAGACCGCCGTCGAGGTCAACCATCAACCATATTGACTCCAAAGCCAGGCACCGATGGCGAGCAACGGTACGATGGCTACCACGATCAGGATGATGGGAGAGGGCTCATTGCCTTCCTTGCGCTCGTCGGTCATCTGATTGTCCCTATTATCCCAATCAACCATCCCGCCGGACTCGCCAAGCGCAACCCGTCTTGCGGATTGACTTCTGTCGATCCGATTGTCCTGCGGCCGGCAACGGTATCTCGGCATGACATTGTAGTCCGGCACCCAGAACGGATCTCACCCGGCGTTCGGCACGTGCGCGGCGCGCTCCCGCGCGTAGCGCGCTGCAGCGTTCGCGCCAGCGACACACAAGGTTACCTAAATCATCGACGAAACGGATAATCTGATAATCTCATGCGCGGAGTCCTCCTGCCGTCAACCCCTTACGGCGCCACAGGTGCCGGGGCCGTTGGCTATTTCCCGGAGGCCAAACGCGGCTGAGGCTTTGGCAGGCGAAACCCCAGCCTACGTTGAGCGGCGAGCATGACGCGCGTAGCCGATGCTCTGCGCCAAATCCGACGGGCTATCTCCTATCGCCAGGTGACACTCGGGTGCCACCCTGGTCGCTGCCCGGGCCCGAGCCGCCTTGTCCCGATGCGTCCGGCCTTACGCCACCTCTCGCCATGCCGGTGGTCCCCGTGCTCATCGAGCCTCGCTGCCCGTGGTTGCCGGAGCTTCGCTCCATGTGGTTCACGCCCGGTTTCGTCGTGTTGGTCTGCGGCTGCGGGCCGGTGTTCTGCGCGAAGGCCGATCCGGCCGCCAGAGCCACCGCCGCTGCAATCAATACCGTTCTCATTTGCTGTCTCCTTTGGATCTGTACTTCGCGAGGAGCAACGGAGGCAAGCAAAGGACGTTCCTGAGAGAAAAGGCATTCGGTAAGAGCACGCCGGGGTTTACGTCTAGATCAATCGAGAGCGGAAGCGCTGCACGATTATCCGGATCACCCGGCGGCGAGGTCTTCGTTCCCGCGTTTCGGCGCATCGAGCATTTTGAAGATCAAGCTTCGTACCGCATCGATGCAGTCGCCGGGTTTGGTCACGATCGTCAGGCCGGAATACTGCGCGGGCAGATTCTGTGGCTCATATCCCGTGTAGATGGCCACGGGGATGGCCCGCGAGAGCAGCCTGTCCAGCAGCGGATAGACTTTCGAACCCTGCAGATTGACGTCCAGCAACGCCCCGTCGATATCATCCGGCATATTGCTGATTGCATCGATTATGCAGCCGAATGGGCCGATCACCTGAAAACCAGCGCCTTGTGCTGCTCGGGCGCAGTCGTCCGCGATGAAGTACTCGTCTTCGACAATGAGGATCTTGCGTTTCGCCATGGATCACCCTTCAAGATTGCCATGGATCACTCCAGAGAAAGAACGTCTCCAGCCGCTATCAGGTCCTCACCAGGGAACCATCAATGATGTCAATCCCCTGCCTTTCAGATCCCTTGCCTTTCAGGATGTGTGGTGGACGGGTGCAAAGCGAGGGGGAACGGTCTTTCAAAGCTCAACGGTCGCGTCGGACGCGCTCGCGTTGCTGCTCGACTTCCTCCACGTCCTCGTCATCGACTTCCGTTAGGTGCGGATGTCCGCTCGCCTTCAACAGTGCGTCGAGCTTGGCGTGAATGCGCGCCTATTGCGATGCTCGTCCCGTTGCATGGGAAGCGTCATGCTCCACGTCGCCACTGCCAAATGAATGCCATTCAAGCCTCCAATGCCGCGTGGATCGGGTTCTGTCACCAGACGCAGTTGCCGAGCAGTCGACGTGTAGGAACGACCGAGGGAGCCCACGATTGGTTGGTTCTACCTTGGAGCGCGCCATGACCGATTTTCCCAAACCGCCGTTTCCTTCCCAGAAGCAACCGATGCCTGGCTTGACTAGCAAAATGGATCCAAGACCCGACCATGGCGAAGAGACCTACCGGGGATCGGGCCGGCTTACCGGCCTCAAGGCGATCATCACCGGCGGCGATAGCGGGATTGGCCGTGCGGTAGCGATCGCCTATGCGCGGGAGGGGGCGGATCTGGTACTTGCCTATCTCGACGAAGATGAGGATGCAAACGAGGTCAAGACCTTGATCGAAAAAGAAGGACGCAAGGCCGTCCTGATATCCGGTGACATTCGCAATGCCGAGCATTGCCGCGGCATCATCCGCCGTGCCGTCGATGAATTGGGCGGGATCGACATTCTCGTCAACAACGCTGCGCACCAGGCGACATTCAAGGATATCGGCGACATCAGCGACGAAGAGTGGCAGCGCACGTTTGAGACCAATATCCACGCCATGTTCTACCTGAGCAAGGCGGCTGTGCCCCACATGAAGCCCGGAGGCGCGATCATCAATACGGCATCCGTCAATTCCGATATGCCAAATCCGATTCTGCTGGCCTATGCGACGACAAAGGGCGCCATTCAGAACTTCACCGGTGGGCTTGCGCAGATGCTTGCGGCTAAAGGAATTCGCGTGAACGCGGTCGCGCCAGGGCCGATCTGGACGCCGCTCATCCCATCCACGATGCCGGAAGAGGCGGTCAAGACATTCGGGCAGCAAGTGCCAATGAAGCGCGCGGGGCAGCCTGCCGAACTCGCGACTGCATACGTCATGCTCGCCGACCCTCTGTCGAGTTACACGTCGGGAACGACGGTTGCCGTGACCGGCGGGAAGCCGTTCATCTAGGCTAAATCGCGCTGGATGGTGACGTGAGGAGCTGATGTGACCGCCGCGACGATGAGATCGACCACCCGGCCGGTTACTTCAATGTATACAAGAATGCGCTGATATCGCGCGCATCGTCCTGCGACATACCCGAGCTTGGCATGGCGTTGCCCGGCAGCATCCTTTGCGGATCTTCGATCCAGAACATCATGTTGTCAGGCGAATTCTGGATGAAGCCGGCAATGTAGGTCCGAGTGGCAATCCGCCGCAAGGAAGGCCCGACATTGCCGTCGGCATGGGCGATGCCGGGAATTTCGTGGCAGCCGCCGCATCCGTAGGACTTCACCAGATCGGCACCGCGGCGAGAATTGCCGTTGGAGTTTTGGACATCCGACGCGGCATTGCCGTAGCCGGTCAAGACCAACGCAAGGCAAGGTACGACGAGCAAGCGGCGCGTCCATAAGGCGACCCTGCCGCTCATCGGATGCTCCGCTCGCGCCCTCACGGCTTCTGACCCGAGCCGAATTTCTTAGTGCTGGACCAGGGATCGCTGGTCGAGACCTGTTCGGTCGGAACCTGCTCGATCTCGGGTGACAACGGCTCGGCCGAGAACGTGCGTCCCCACTGGCGGCTCGGTTCGTTGCTGATCTTGCCGATATAGGTGACGAGGTCCCAGATCACCGTATCCGGCAACACCGCGCCCCACGCCGGCATGCCGTTCGGCCGCCCCTGGTAGATGGAGAGATAGATGTTCTCCGGTTGCGAGCCGTAAGTGAAGATGTTGTTGCTCAGCGACGGGCCCATGCCGCCGCCGCCGTTTGCGGCATGGCAGCCGACGCAGTTGAAGTTGACGAAATAAGTCATGCCGCGCTGCGCGGCCTGCGGATCACCCTGCACGGGGTTCTTGATCGTCGGGTTGCTCGGCTGAGCGCCCGGAAACAGATGGCTGACGGGGACCTGCATGAACACGCCAGGTCGGCCGTTGCCGACGCTTTGTCCGAAATCCGGGCGCGGAGAGAGCGTGGGCGTTTGCGCTTCCTGCGATTGCGGCAGGCTCTGCTGGCCGATCGCGGCTTGGCTACCGGCGAACAGCAGGAATGCACCGACTGCGAGGATCATCCGCATCAGCTAACCGCCTCCGGCGGAGGGTTGCGTCTCGACCAGGGGTACGCCGTAGCTATGCAGCAGCGAGGCGATCTCCGATCGATGCCCGTCGATGAAATCGTCGAGGCGATCACGCAACGCATGATCGCCTTTGCGTACACCCATCGAAATCGAAAACTGGAACTGCTGCGGCGCAAATCGTTCGCCGTCCTGGATGGGGGTGACCACGAGGTGGACTGGAGATCGCCTGGCAAAGTAGCCGCCGAGCGGTCCCCACGCTGCGGCGACATCGATCTCGCCGCTTTCGACTGCTCCGATCAGACGCGCCGGGGGATCAGGCTCGCGATAGTCGCCATAGATCGAGTAGCCGCGGACATTGTCGACGATGCCCTGTTCACCGAGTGCCTCCGCCGGAGGGGCATTGTTTCCGTCATCGCCGATCAGGTGGACGCCGATCCTCAATCGGTGCAGTTGTGGATCGAGCAACGATGCGATCTCGAGATGGCGGTCCTGTCGCGTCACGAAGACGTAGGTCGAGCGGTAATACGGCTTCGTCGTCTCCGTCATTTCGAAGTGGTCCGGAACGCCGATCACGACGTCGCATTTTCCGGCCTTGAGCGTATTGCGGATGAAGCCGCGGCGCTGCGCCCACCAGATGTAGGAGAGCCGCATCCCGAATTGCTCGGCCATCATTGCGGCGAGCCTGTTCTCGAAGCCTTGTTCTGCCCTGTTGGAGAACGGCATGTTATTCGGATCGGCACACACGCGAAGCTCGCCGGCCGGCTCCGCGGCGGCGGCCGGGCCGAGCGTGATAGCCACGATGGTGCAAACGCACTTAACGAGCCGGCGCATGACCGTTGTCCTGACCATCTGTACCGCCAAGTTTGAAGACGAGTAATTCGCTGCCGCCTGCGGTGTAGAACGGCAAATCTTGCGTCGCCCCCGTGAAGCCGAGCGCGCTGTTGCGGACCCGGGGATCGACTTCTGCGTTCGCGACCACCCCGGGCCAGCCGCCGACACCGGATAGGATCGCAATATATTGCTGTCCATCGGAGCCGCGGTACGAGATCGGCTGGCCGATGAAGCCGGAGCCGGCACGGAACTGCCAAAGCACGTGGCCGTCCTTCGCATCCACGGCTTTGAAGAGCCGATCCATGGTGCCGTAGAAAGCGACGTCGCCGGCGGTGACGAGCGCGCCGCTCCATACCGGGAGACGTTCATGGATCTCCCAGACCTTCTTCCGCGCAACGGGGTCCCAGGCCATGAACTCGCCGCGATAGCCGCCGGGGCCGGCATACATGTCGACATCGGCACCGACATAAGGCGTGCCGGCGATGTACCCGACCTGGGACGCCTTGAAGTTCATGCAGAGATGTTGATGCGGAACGTAGAGCAGCCTGGTTCGGGGCGACCAGGCGGTGGGCTGCCAATCCTTGGCGCCCGGCGACGCCGGGCAGATATCCTCAATGGTCTTGCCGAGCAGCGGCGTCTTGTCTTCGTTCGGTATGATCCGTCCCGACTTGAGGTCGACGCCCTTGTAGGCGTTGATGAGTTCATAGGCGTCGGCGGAAATCACCTCACCCGTGCTGCGGTCGATCACGTACATGTAGCCGTTGCGGCCGGGGTGAATCAGCACCTTGCGCGCCTGCCCATTGATAGCGAGGTCGACCAGAACGTTCTCGTTGATCTCGTCGTGATCGAACAGGTCATGGGGATTGAGTTGATAGGCCCATTTGGCGTGCCCGGTGTCTGCATCGCGCGCGAAGATCGTGCTGCTCCAGAGATTGTCACCGCTGCGCTGGTTGGCATTCCACGGGCTCGGGTTGGCGGTTCCGTAGTAGACCAGGTTGAGCTCCGGATCGTAGGAAACCCAGCCCCACACCGTGCCGCCGCCGACCTGCCAGCGGTCCGCCGGCCAGCTCTTCACGCCGAGGTCCTTGTCCTTGAGATTGGCGTAGAATGGCTTGAAGTCGTCGCCGATCAGCACGTCTTTATCCGGGCCGGTGGAGTAGGCGCGCCAGAAGATTGCGCCTGTGCTTTCGTCGAGCGCTGTGAGCCAGCCGCGCACACCCATTTCGCCGCCGCTGTTGCCGACCAGGATCTTTCCCTTGGCGACGATCGGCGCCATCGTGATGGTCTCGCCCTTGTTGATTTCGCCGAGCTTCGTATGCCAAAGCTCTTTTCCGGTCTTGGCATCGATGGCGACGGTGTGGTTGTCGAGCGTGTTGAGGAAAATCTTGCCATTGTCGTAGGCGAGGCCACGGTTGACGACATCGCAGCAGGCAACACCGGCCGCCGCCGGCTCAGGCTTCGGGGCATAGGACCATTTCAGCTCTCCGCTGGTCGCATCCAGCGCGAAGACGCGATTGGGGTAGGGGCCGGCATAGGGACCAACCACATACATCGTATTGTCGATGACAAGCGGAGCCGCCTCCTGGCCGCGGTCAGCTCCCACCGAAAAGGTCCAGGCAAGCTGCAGGCGCGATGCGTTGCCGGCATTGATCTGATCGAGATCGCTATAGCGCGTGTTGGCGTAATCGCGCGCCGCCATCGGCCATTGTCCGGGATCCCTCATCCGGTTCTGCAAGTCGCTTTGCGCGAACGCAAATGAGGTCCAGACGGCAGAGACCATGCTCGCCGTCGCGACCAACGCGCGCCGGTAGTTCCGGTTTAACATAGGTGAAAGTCTCCACGGGCAATGGAGGCCGGTGCCGCGTCGCGTTGCCGGTCACCGACGTACAAACGTTGCGCTTCGGCTTGGTTCCAAAAGGTTGCCGGCACGCGTGTCGCGCGCGTTTACCGAACGACGTTGCCCGACACGCCTGCGCCGAGATCGACTGCGATCTGGTCTTCCTTGCCGTTACACTTCGGATGACCAAATCCGGAGGGGCTTTTCCCGTCCGGTCCGATATCGTAGATGATCGCGTCCTTCATGTTGGGACTGACGCCGGCTGGCACGTGGTCGAGGCCGAGCAGGTGGCGCACGCGCCAGGCGACGTTATGGTCTGCACACGAGCTGTCGCCGCTGACGCCGAGCGCACCTACAATGCCGTTGCCGTCGTAGAGCGGCAATCCGCCGCCGAAGACGATGATGCCGCCGACCGGCTTGCCGATCATGGGATCGTGCTGCGTCCCGAAATCCTGGCCCTGGCCCGCGTAGATCGTGTCCGGAATCGGCGGGTTGCTCGACGCCGCACCGAACAGAAAGCCGCCGGGTTGCGCTCCGCTGTAGAGATTTGCGGTCGCCATCGCCTTGTCCTTCAGGCTGAACGCATTCGCGGTGTTGGCCTTCTCTGCGGCGATGGCGCGGCTGCCCGGCCATTGATCGTCGGCCTTGCTGCCGCTGAATGCGATGGCGCAGACAACGCCCTGCCGGTTGACCACCGCGGCCCATTCATGATTGTCGAACCCGCCATTGCTGGGGCCGCCCGAAGGCTTGACGCTTTTCTTCAGGATATCGGCCAGATGGTCATGGTCGATAGGGCAGGATGTGCCGGCCCCTTGGGACGGATCTTGTGCGGCCGACTGTCGCGAGAGCAGCAGAGCGGCGATTGATAGGGCCAATGCCCCTGTCCAGAGCTTGTTCACGTATCCTCCGCGAGAGAAGACGTTGTAGGGATCGCGACCCCGAACGTTCGAAGGAAAGTTGCGGTTCCTAACCGGCCGGGCGCATATCGCGGAGTGTGCCGGCGCCGCTCGCCGACTGGAATGCGTTGAGCCAGCGATAGGCGAACAACAGGGCCGCGCCGGTATAGAGAAGACCCATCGGGACCCACATCAGAATTCCGGCCAGTTGCTGATCCTCGAGCGGCGACAGGCCGAAATCGCCGGCGAGCGCGCCCTGGCTCGGCACCCAGACGCGGGTCGACAGCGTCAGCAGCGCGCCCAGCACGCCGGAATGCAGAACCGTCACGAAGAGACAGGCGACGCCGATGCCGTCACGCACCCGTTCGCTGCGCCCTCTCCCGCGTCCATAAAACAGCACCGACCAGAACAGCAGTGCCGTGGCAAAGAAGCTGAGGTGTTGGAGGCGGTGGATCGCAATATTCTCGAGCGCAAGCGTATAGAGCGGTGGCGTGTGCCAAATCCACAAAGCCAGCCCGTGCAGGGCGGTTGCGCTGATCGGATGACCGAAAAGCGCCCACATCGCCGCCAACGGCGCCGTGCTCACCAGTCGCCCGGCGCGCCGAAACGAGGGCGGCAGGCTCCACAGCAGCGGACCGTTGGTGCGCGCATAGGCGATCAGCGGAGCGGCAACCAGCATCAGGAGCTCATGCTCGATCATGTGCGCCGTGAACAGCCGTTCGCCGAGCCAGTGCAGTGGAGAGGTCAAGGCGAGCGCCACGACCAGCCATCCGACCCAGAATGCCGCCACCCGCCGGTACGTGACGCCGCGTCCACCGCCGGCGCTCCGCCACAGCCGCTGCGTTCCGACATAGAATGCAATACCCATCACGTAGAGCGGGACCAGCAGCCAGGGATCGTAGCTCCACAGCGCCGCCGGGTCGGACACGTCCGACAGCCCATGTGCCGAAGCGGACGACGGCAGCAGCGCGGCAAGCAGCAGCAGGAGGTTCAACGCAAGCATGGGCTGATCATGAGTGCGGCAAGAAGTTGATCGGCGATGACAAGCGCGAACAGCACGCCGCTGCCCACCCCGAGCCAGGCCGTGAATGCTCTGGGACCACCGCCTGCGGCGTCGCTCCATTCGGAGCCGGCACCGCGGCGGACCGCGCGAGCCGAGATCACGGTGCCGGCCAGCGATGCGAGCACCAGGAGGGCGCTCAAGGCGATGCCGCCCCACTTCGCCTTCTCGCATGCGAGATGGGTGATGGCGTAAACGCCCTGCAAATTGGCGGCCCAGGCGACGGGGCCGAGCGCTACCCCTGCCCAATAGAGCAGCCTGGCACGCCTGGCACTGCCTTCATGGACGGTCATAGTCGCGGCACCCAATCGAGCAACACATAGAGCGGCAGCCAGGCGATCACGACAAAGTTCCAGTAGAACACGTTGTCGGTCACGTCACTGAAGCGGCGTGGCTTGGCGTGCGACGTGAACATCAGGACGGCAAGCACGATCGTGTCGCCGAGGTCGGTCGCAAGATGCGTGGTGTGTAGGCCCAGGATCAGCCAGACCACCGAGCCATAGGCGGAGTTGTCCCAGCGGGTGTTGAGGTGCGCGAACTCAAAGCCGCGCAGGATCAGCAGCGCGATGCCAATGAGCGACATGACAACGAGCCAGACACGGACCTTGTGGAGATCCTGCCGATGCGCGACGCGATTGGTATACTGGTTGGGGATGATGCTGAGCAGAAAGATGATGGTCTCCGCGGTTCCGGGCCAGAGATCGGGCGGTGAAGCGCCGATCGGCCAGGTCGGATTGACGGCATAGAGATAGAGATAGGCGCCGATCGCGATGGCGAAGCCCATGCCCTCCAACGCCATGAAGCTGATCGCTCCCCACCACGGCCCGCTTTGCGGGCCGAAGCCGAAGGTCGGCAGCTCTCCGACGTTGCGGACGATGGTCTGCCTCATTCCTCGTCCTCCTTGCTGCCGGACGGCCAGAACCAGCCGATCAGGGTGATCGCCATCGGCGGCGTCCCCCACAATACGGCCCACGGCGTGAAGATTGAGCCGATGAAAAAAATCGTCGTTGCGATAGCGGTGAGCAATGGCCAGATGCTCGGTTCGGGCGACGCTTCACGTGTTTGCGGCTCGGCCTCGGCGAGGGAGGTCAGCAGCACTTCGCGGCGTTCCGCGCTCAGGCCAGCGATAACCGGCAACGTGTCGGTGTCCGCCCACAGTGGGTCGCGATGGGTAACGACAGGTATACGGTCAAAGTTCTGGGGGGGCGGGGGAGATGCCGTTGCCCACTCCAGCGTGGATGCACCCCACGGATTGGCGTTCGCCGGCGTTCCCCTGCGAAGACTGTAGATCGCATTCGCTAGCAAAACCGCAAAACTGATCGCGAAGATCGCGGCGCCTATGCTGGACACCAAATTCAGCCGATCCCAGCCCATCTCGGGCGTGTAGGTGTAGACCCGTCGGGGCATCCCCATTAGCCCGAGGATGTGCATCGGAAAAAATGCGATATTGAAGCCGAAGAAGGCCAGCCAGAAGTTCCAGCGGCCGAGCCGCTCGCTCAACATCCGGCCGCAGATCTTGGGAAACCAGTAGTAGACCGCTCCAACGAGCGGAAAAACTGCGCCGCCGATCAGGACGTAGTGGAAGTGAGCGACGACGAAATAAGTGTCATGGACCTGCGTATCGATCGGCACCGACGCCACCATGACGCCGGACAGGCCGCCGATCACGAAGATCACGATGAATCCGAGCACGAACAGCAGTGGCGTCCGATACACCGGGCGACCGTCCCACAATGTGGCGATCCAGCAGAATATCTGCAGGCCGCTCGGCACGGCGATCAACATGCTTGACGCGGTGAAAAGGCCGGCCCCGAGCTGGGGCAGCCCCGTCACGAACATGTGGTGAACCCAAAGTCCGAACGACAGGAATCCGGTTGCGATCAGCGAGAGAACGATCGCGGGATAACCGATCACCGGCCGGCGCGCGAAGGTGGCGAGGATCATCGACACCATGCCCGTTGCCGGAATGAAGATGATGTAGACCTCCGGATGTCCGAAGAACCAGAACAAGTGCTGCCACAGCAGCACATTGCCGCCCGACGAAGGATCGAAGAAGCGCGTGCTGACCAGTCGATCCAGGATGAGCGAGGTGGATGCGATCATGATCGACGGCATCGCAAACATCACCAGAAACGCCGTAACCAGCATCGACCAGACAAACAGCGGGATGCGGTCAAGCGTCATGCCAGGAGCGCGCTGCTTGAAGACCGTGACGATGATTTCGACTGCGACTGCGAGCGCCGCGACTTCCGTGAAGGTGATCATCTGGGCCCAGACGTCCGCGCGCTTGGACGGGGTGAACTGCAGGCTGGAGAGGGGCGTGTAGGCGAACCAGCCGACGTCAGGCCCGACGTTGAACGCGAAGGAGATCCAGAGAAAGCACCCACCGAACAAGAACATCCAGTAGCTGAAGGCGTTGAGGCGCGGAAAAGCAATATTGCGCGTGCCGACCATCAGCGGCACCAGGTAAACCGCGAAGGCTTCCATGACCGGCACGGCGAACAGGAACATCATCGTCGAGCCGTGCATCGTGAAGACCTGGTTGTACAGATCCGGCGAAAGCACACGTTGCTCTGCACCTGCCAGCTGGATCCGCATCAGGATCGCGAGGAGTCCGCCGAGCAGCAGGAAGGCGAACGCCGTCATGATGTAGCGACGTCCAATGATCTTGTGATCGACCGACATCAGGGCGCCGATCAGCCCCGATGGCGTCCGCCAGATGCGCTCCAGTCGCGCTGCAAGCTGCAGCCCATCCAGGGCGTCGTCCCGCAACTCTCTTTGCTCGGCGGCGATACTCACTTGAGCTGCTCCAGATAATGAATGATCGCGATCAGCTCTCCCGATTGCAGCGGCATGCGAGGCATCAGATTGCCGGGCTTGATGTGCTGCGGATCGGCAATCCAGGCCCCCAGCGCCGCCGGCGTTTGCGGCAGCGTGCCCGCGGCGATCGTCGTGCGGCTTCGGACATGGGTGAGGTCCGGACCCAGCTGGCCGCCCGCCAGGGTGCCGCGGACGGTGTGGCACAGCGCGCATCCGCGGCCGCGAAATAGCTCCTCTCCCTGCTTGGCGAGGGTGTCGGTCGGGCTCGTTGCGCTCTGGTTCTCGTGCTCTCGCCAGCGCTCGAATTCATCGGGCCGGAGCGCGATTGCCGCGAACGCCATATGGGCGTGTTGCAAGCCGCAGAATTCAGCGCATTGGCCGCGATAGATGCCGGGATTCTTCGCCGTAAACTGGATCTCGTTGGTTTGTCCGGTGATCAGGTCCATCTTGCCGGTAAGGCTGGGGACCCAGAAGCTGTGGATGACGTCGGCGGATTCGAGCTCTACCTTGACCGGCTTGCCAACCGGAATGCGGATTTCGTTTGCCGTGGCGAAGCTGTTGTGTGGTCTGTCGGCCTCGTAATGGACTTCCCACCACCATTGATGGCCGACGATCCTGAGCGTCAGGGCGTCTGGATCCTTGGCAAACAGCGTGCGCTGGCCGGCATAGCTCACGAACGACAGGACGAGGACGATCAACGTGGTGGCTGCGCCAAAGCCGAGAATGATACGCCCCGCTCGTGTCTCGAAAGGCGGATGAAGTTCGAGCGGCGCGTCTGCGATGCGCTTTTGCCGCAACAGCCCGATGCCGAGAACGACAGTGACGCAGCTCCAGATGATTCCGGACACCGCAAGGAATATGATGAACGTTTGACGGATCTGCTCGGATTGAAGAGCTTGCGGGTCAAGTGCCGATTGCGAGCCGGCGCAAGCTACGAGCGGCAACGTGACTGATAAGAGGAGGCCGGATCGGACCCAGGCAGGCATGGGTGCTCGTTGAGCTTGGTTGCCCGGGCCGAACCGCCGGCTCCTACAAAGGTTCCTATGCCAGCCCAACAGTATGGTATGCGGTCAGATGGGCCAGCCCTTTACTGCAACGATGATTGCTGCATCCGATGCCGCCAACAGCAGCAACACGAGCAGGATTGCGACGATCGCGCCCGGCTGGGTTATCGCCCGGAGTTCCTCGAGCATCGCGCCGTCTCCTCGATATGCCCCCGCGGCCCGGGCTCCTCGGAGCCCCCGGCCGCAGCGGCGTCGTTGCAAGAACTGGCGTGCTCTCTAATCCGCCGGCTCGACCGCCGCCGGCATCTTGGCGACCGACATCAGCGAACGCGCCACCTGATTCAGCAACTGGTCGGCATTCTCCTCCTCCGCCAGCGACTTCGAGAGAAGACTGACGACCGCGCTGTGGCGAAGTTGCTGGGCGAGATTGCGCGCTGTGGTATAGCCCGCCATCTCATAGTGCTCGACCCGTTGCGCGGCGCCGATCAGCGCAAGGTCGGCAGCGGCACTTTCCTTCTTTTCGCCTTCGCCAATGATCTCCTCGCCCTCCTCGATCAGGCCCATCATGCCCTTGCACGGCTTGGGACGGACCGACTTGCCGAGCAGCTCGAAGCACTCGTTGATGCGCTCGATCTGGGTTTCGGTCTCGGCGAGATGCTGTTCGAACAGCTCACGCAGCTGGTCGTAGCGGGCTGCCTCCGCCATCTTTGGCAGCGCCTTGGTCAACTGCTTTTCGGCGTGGAGAATGTCACGAAGCTCCTGGATCAGGAGATCGCCGAGGCCGGCCTCGTCTGCCGGCGGCGAGCTCTCCGCGACGATGGAGCTGGCAGAACCCGGCTCGCCAGGCTGGGTGGCGGGCGACTCCGTGAACACCCAGTCTCCGCCCTCGTTCCAGGGCCCGCGGGTATCGATCTCGCCATGGTCGCCCGTACCGGTCGAATCATTGAAGTACTGATTGACCAGACCAGGCGTCGGCGCGATACGGCCAATGCTGAACGGCGGCTTGCTCAAGCTTTCAAGCGCGAGCGAGAACGCCTTCATGTGGGTGATCTCGCGGGTCATCAGAAACTGCAGAGCGTCCTTGGTGCCGGCATCGTCGGTGAAATTGATCAACCGCTCATAGACGATCTTGGCGCGCGCCTCGGCGGCGATGTTGCTGCGCAAATCGACGTCCAGTTCGCCGGTGATCTTGAGATAGTCGGCGGTCCAGGCATTGCCCTGCGAGTTGAACAGGTTCACCCCGCCGCCACCGGCGATCGCGATCAGCGGATCGGCCTCGGCCGCCTCGCGGTCGAATTTCGATGGCTTGAGATGCATGCGTGCGAGCGTGCCGACCACTTCCAGGTGGCTGAGCTCCTCGGTGCCAATGTCCATGAGGAGATCCTTGCGGTCCGGATCTTCGCAGTTCAGGCCTTGAATGGAATATTGCATGGCCGCTGCGAGTTCGCCGTTCGCGCCACCGAACTGTTCTAGGAGCATGTTGCCAAAGCGCGGGTCCGGCTCGTCGACACGAACGGTGAACATAAGTTTCTTGACGTGGTGATACATTGAGAACTCCGATTTCCTGACGCGGGATCGGCTCCTGAAACGGTCCCGCCGCGGCGTCGTTCCTATGGGATCGATGCGGCCGGATCGCGATTGCCCGCCATATCGGCTCCGCTAGGTACGCACCGGCGGAGGTTCACCGTATAGAAGGGTCTCCTCTAGCAACCTACGACCCCTTAGCGCATTGTACGGCCCATCGCTGATCAAGGTTCCGACCCAGCATCGGTGACTGAGAGACCGACCATGCTCCCACCCTCAAAGGATGGAGCCCTCGCCATGGCGAGCCAACTTCGATCGCATTATCGTGAGATGCAGCGTCATCACCTGGAATTGGCTGAGAGACACGTTGCTCAAGGCGAGCGACGGATCGTTGAGCAGCAGGATCGGGTCGAAAAGCTCGTCAGCCGCGGCCTAGGCGTAGCGCAGGCGGAGAAGGTCCTGGACAGCTTCTACGCCAGTCAGGAGCTGTTCATCCGCCACCGGGATGAAATTCGCAAAGAGCTGGAACGATAGGGTAAGGTCGCCTCGCTCTCGGTTCAGCGTTGGCGAGTGCTTCGCGCCGACTAGAAGCGACCTTACGGGAAGAACCGGCCGCCGACTGGCCGTGCCTTCGGCCCGGCGCGGGTAGCGCCGGGCTTTCATGAGCGCAAATGGTCTGGGCTCACCAGTAGGGGGAGGCAACCGCGCCGTGGCGTAGCTGCTGGCCCTGTAATAGTGCATCGCGGGAGCGAGCTCGCCATTGGCGCCACCGAATTTCAAGAAGCATGTTGGAGACGGCGGTCCGGTTCCTCGACGCGAACGGTGAACATCAGCTTCTCGACCGCTGGTAGATCAAAAAGACCCTTCGGGAGGGATGGTCATTGCGTATGGAACTCAGCCCGTTTGTTCCTATTGGCCGGAGGGTTTCTGCCCGGACGCCGAATCGCTGCGCTTCGTGTCTGGCGCCCGGATTCGATGAGGGGAGGACCTCAGCGGCACGCGGAGCGTTGAAAGGTACTTACCTTTTTGGGCGTTGAGACATGTTCAAAGTCGCTCGATTGTCAGCAAGGCGCCTTGGCCGCCGGCCAAGCTTTCCGGTGACTGTCCGACCGACCACAGCGGACGTCGCGGTGGCACATTCCATCGCCCGCAACACCGCGCCAGCCCCGGAGCAGGCGGCCCGCGCCCTGACCTGGGGCGCTGACGAGAAGCTTCTTCTGGTCCTGGCAGCCGCCGGCTGGCTTGCTTCCCGTAGGCGCGATGCGCCGCTGCGGCGCGCGGGCAACCACGCCCTGCTCGTGACGGTCGCTGCGTCGCTGCTGCCCCATGGCTTAAAAATCGTGTTCGACCAAACTCGGCCGGACCGTCGAACGGTGATTGGGCACATCCACGGCATCCCGCTTTCTGGCGAACGAAGGGATGCATTTCCCTCAGGCCACGCGCTGCACATGGGTGCGCTGGCATCGGCTGCGAGCGCGTTGCCGGCCGGCCCCCGGCGGGCGATCCGCACGCTTGCGGTCGGGCTGTCGCTCACGCGCATAGTGATTCTAGCCCATTGGGCAAGCGATGTCGTTGCCGGCTTCGCGCTTGGGGCGGTCCTTGAACGGGTCCTTCGACTTTGGACCGGGTACCCGAACGGCATTTCAGCGGAGGACGATCATGCCGGCTCTTGAATACCTGAAGGGATACATCGAGCACGCAACCGGTCTGCAGCGCCCAGGCAAGCAGAAGGCGGTGGGTCTCGCGCGAGCGCGAAAACCTTACACGGTTCGCTTCCAGGACGACGGTCTCATCCCAAATCATCCGCGATGGCCGCTCATTATCTATCGAAGCGCCGTCGCTTTCGGTAAGGGCCTGGACGCCGCGGCCGTGATCGAAGACCTGTTTGAAGCGAACGGATGGGGAGACACCTGGCGGAACGGCATCTACGACTACGTCCATTACCACTCCAGGATTCATGAGGTGCTCGGCATCGCGCGCGGCAAGGGCCGGGTTCGGTTCGGCGGCAAAAAGGGAAGGATCTTTACGCTGAAGGCTGGAGACGTCGTAGTCCTTCCCGCCGGCACAGGCCATCAGTGCCTTTACGCAGACGATGACTTCCTCGTTGTCGGGGCCTACCCGCCGACCGGCACATACGACGAGTGCACAAGCGTCGAAGACCGTCAGTGGGCGCTGAAGGCCATTCCGAAGGTGTCGGTGCCGCGCAAGGATCCGGTCTTTGGTGCCAGCGGGCCGCTCTCGAAAATCTGGAAGAAAGCGAAATGACCGAGTACGTCATCCGCTTCCTTGTCGGGGGTGCCGTCGTATCAGCCTTTGCAATGCTGGGAGATATTCTGCGTCCAAAGAGTTTCGCCGGCCTGTTCGGAGCAGCGCCCTCGGTCGCGCTCGCCACGCTTGGCATCGCACTGTATCAGCACGGGGTCAACTACGCCGCCTTGCAAGCCCAAGCGATGATTGCGGGAGCGATTGCGCTGGCCATTTACAGTGTCGTCGTCTGCCACCTGCTTGTCCGCGCAAAGCTGCGAGCGGTGACGGCTACGTTGCTGTCAATGGTCGTTTGGCTGGTCGCCGCGTTTGGGCTGCTCATGCTCGCTGGAGGTCAGACGTGAGCCCGATCCGGTTTTCGCCGTCATCTCTCAAGGAAGGCCGCTGGTACGAATATCTGATCCGGTTCGCGCTCGGCGGCGCTGCGACCGTCTTTACTGGCCTCGTCAGCAGCCGCCATGGAGCGGTTATCGGTGGTGCTTTTCTTGCCCTTCCAGCCATATTCTGCGCGAGCGCGACGCTGATTGAGAAACACGAAATCCGCCGCAAGCGTGAAGCGGGTCTCGCCGGCGAGCGCCGCGGGCAAATGGCGGCCGCCGTCGATGCCGCTGGCGCCGCGCTCGGTGCGCTGGGCATGCTGGCCTTTGCGGTGGGGTTTGCGATGCTGGTTCTACGCAGCAACATCTTTGCCGCTTTCGTCGGCGCATCCCTCGCCTGGCTGATTATCGCGGTCTTGGCTTGGTACGTGCGCCGGAAAATGCGATCGATGCGAACAGTGCAACAGAACAGCGGCTCCGGTTCGCGAACGCGATAGGACTGACCGTGGCGGCCTTTTCATCATGAGGAGGCGGATGATCCCGCTCGCTAGCTCTGGAGCCTCATTTTGGCGAGACCGGATTGCGACAGGGGCCGAGCAGCGGGGATCGCTGCAGATCATCCCATGACCTGCCGGCGAAAAGGAGACGCGAGGAACCGCGATCAGCAGCGCGTGTTGAAAAGAAAGCCGCCCGTTTGGTGCCTACGGTTTTTGCAAGGTTCAGGATGGCTGACGAAACGATCACAACCAGTGGCATAGCCGCGCACGGCGCCTCTCGCCTCCCGTGGGTTGAGATCGACAGTTTCAATCTTGAACTGAAAGATGAGGACGAATTCCTCGGGGACCGCGCCAGCAAGGGCGCCTTCCGGGAAACCCTCGAAAAGTGGCGAAAGCCGCTGCGCAAATCTGGCGAAGACCCTTTCGGCAAGGAGCTTTCCGAAGACATCAGCAAGAAGGAGCTCGACGCCGTCCTTGGCGGCGACGATCCTGAAGCCTCGGTCGTCGTCCACAGTGCCATCGAGGACTTCGCACAGGAGCTTGCGCGCGTAACGCGTCGGTTCCTAAAAACCAAGGCCTGGGAGAAGACCGAGCGCATCGTGGTGGGCGGCGGCTTTCGGGACAGCCGACTGGGCGAACTCGCCATCGCGCGCGCCGAAATCCTCCTCAAGGCAGATAGCCTCAAGGTTGAGATGCGCCCGATCCATTCTCACCCGGACGACGCCGGCCTTATCGGGGCGCTATATCTCGCTCCTTCCTGGATCTTCGAAGCTCACGACTCCATCCTTGCCGTGGACATCGGAGGCACGAACATCCGCTGCGGCGCCATGGAAACGCGTCGCAAGAAGGCGTCGGACCTCTCCAAAGCATGCGTGTGGAAGTTCGAGCTATGGCGTCATGCCGAGGACGAGCCCTCGCGGGAGAACGCCGTAAAGCGCCTGGTCAAGATGCTCAAAGAACTGGTCGCGAAGGCGGAAGACGAGGGATTCAAGCTCGCGCCATTCATCGGCATCGCATGCCCAGGCGTCATCGAGAGCGACGGCTCGATCAAAAAGGGTGCGCAGAACCTGCCCGGTAACTGGGAGAGCAGCAAGTTCAATTTGCCGGTGAGTCTCGTCGAAGCGATCCCACGGATCGGGGAGAACGACACAGCCGTCGTCATGCACAACGATGGTGTCGTGCAGGGACTTTCTGAGGTCCCCTTCATGCAGGACGTGAAGCGCTGGGGCGTACTGACGATCGGCACCGGTCTCGGCAACGCCCGCTTTACCAATCGCAATGGCAAGGGCGGACGCTGAGTTATTGAGAGAAGGTGACCCGATCTCGGCTCAAATGAGCGCCGATTTGGCCAGGTTGTGAATCGCCGTCTCGGAGGAGGCCAAGATCAGCATCTCAGGATGCAGCCCGAATTTCCTTCCTGGGCGGCGTAAGTAGCGGTCAGCACTGCGATTTCGTTCGGCCCCCAGGGCGACTTTTTGCCGCTTCTGAGGCGAGGTTTCAACCGAGGAACCTCGCAGACTTCGCAGCTTTATCAACGCAGGAAGGATTCAAGCCGGCGAGTGCAAATATCGGCTGTGGTCGCAGGCGGGTCAGCGAGTCGCTGACGGCAAACGGTTGGAGAGGCCGCGATTAGCCGACGCTCACCCCACAATCCCTGCAGATTTGAAGGAGGCACGTGGTGACCCAACCGACTGAAAAGGAAATCGAGAAGCGCGCCTATGAGATATGGGAGCGGAGCGGCAAACCCGAAGGCAGGGAGGAGGAATTCTGGCGGTTGGCGGAGCAGGAGTTGCGAAATGAGGATAAGTCATCTCCCCTCCGTACTCCAGACAGCCTGTAAACAGAGAAGAAGCGCTTACCGGATGTCTCATACCGTAGCAGCTGAAACCGTATTGCTGTACTTTGTGCTGCCCCTTTGGTTATTGGCCGGCTTTGCTGATTACCTTTGCCATCGCGCTTCTCGGATTGAGACGACAAGCGGCTACAAGGAATCTCTGCTTCACCTGTTGATGTTGATCGAGCTGGCGATACCACTGCTGGCGGCGATTTTTTTGGAGATCAACGCTCTTATCATCGCGGTTATGATTGCCGCTTTTGTTGTGCATCAGCTGACAGCCCTCTGGGACACAACATTCGCCAGCCATAAGCGGCTTATTACGCCCATCGAACAGCAGGTCCATAGCTTTCTTGAACTGATGCCCCTCATGGCGATGGTTATCGTCATTATATTAAACTGGCCGCAATTCCTTAGCCTCTGGGGCATGGGGTCTGAGCCCGCACGTTACGAACTCGTCCTGAAGCAAGAGCAATTGCCCTGGACCTACGTGGCTGCATTCTTATTCGCTGTCCTGCTGTTTGAAGTCCTTCCCTATATAGAGGAATTCGTTCGAGGCTTACGGTCGCGGAAGAGGGCTTAGCTCCGAACGCGGAGGTCCATCAATGAAGGTTGCCGTTATCGGAGGGACAGGACTGTTGGGTTCCGCGATTGCGGCTGACCTATCCTCGCACGGCCATTCAGTTGTTTCCATGAGTAGAAGCGCCGGCAATGGGTGTCCGGGCGCGATCTCGGTCGATCTCAACGAGGCGACGTCACCATCCTATTGGCTGCCCCATCTCGATGGCATAGAGGCCGTCGTGAATTGCGCCGGGGTACTCCAAGATAGCCCAAACGATTCCACGTCAATGGTTCATCATCAGGGCATTGCGACTCTTTTCGCCGCCTGCGAGCAACTCAAAATCCGCCGCGTCATCCATTTTTCGGCAATCGGCGTAGACCGCCTAACTCCTACCGCGTTTTCAGAAACGAAATTATCTGGCGACAAGGCTCTGATTGGGCGTGACCTCGACTGGATCATCTTGCGTCCGTCTGTCGTGATCGGTCGGGCGGCCTATGGCGCCAGCGCGCTCATGCGAGGCTTGGCGGCCCTCTCGGCTCTGCCGGTGATGCCGAACACGGGACAGCTCCAGATCGTCGTGCTCGATGACGTCGTGCAAACCGTGCGGCATTTTCTAGAGCCCGGTGCGCCCACACGGACAGTTGTCGAACTGGTCGGCCCGCATCGCCATTCCTTCCCCGAAGTTATTGCGTTGATCCGCCGTTGGTACCGTTGGCCACCGGCGCACGAGATCCGCTTGCCGAACTTTGTCTCGATCGTGATGTACAAATTCGGTGACACGATTTCGCTGTTGGGCTGGCGGCCTCCCGTACGAAGCACTGCCGAGCGGGAGATCGGGCGAGGCGCAGTTGGCGATCTTGAAGACATGCAACGGCTTGGGCTACATCCAAAAAGCCTGCCGGAGTTCTTCGCCTCCGAACCAGCTTCAGTGCAGGAACGTTGGTTTGCGCGCATGTACTTGCTCAAGCCAGCGATATTTATCGTGCTGTCTCTATTCTGGATCTCGACCGCCTTTGTCTCACTGGGGCCGGGCTGGGGTTACGGTATGGGCCTCATGGGCGAGGGCGGCGTCGAAGGAACGAGTGCGGCGCTCACGGTGATCGCCGGCGCATTATCCGACTTGGTAATTGGGCTCGCGATTGCCTATCGACCAACCAGCCGGTACGGGCTCTATGCGGCCATCGGTATCTCCTTCACTTACGCGATCATCGGGACCGTGCTAGTGCCTCGCCTATGGGCCGATCCGCTCGGACCAATGCTGAAAATTTGGCCGATTATCGTCCTGCATTTCGTAGCGCTGGCTGTTCTTGAAGATCGATGATGCTGTACCTCGTTCTCAAGTACTTACATATCGTCGGCGCTGCCGTCTTGCTCGGCACAGGATCCGGCATTGCGTTCTTCATGCTTCTAGCTCACCTCGGCGGAAAGCCCGCCGTCATCGCGGGTATCGCCCGAATTGTTGTGATTGCGGACTTTATCTTCACAGCCACCGCTGTCGTTGCTCAGCCCATCACTGGCTCGCTGCTTGTGCTGCACGTCGGTTACTCCTTCTGGGAAGGATGGATCGTTTGGTCGATCGTGCTGTACCTCATCACGGGGGCGCTGTGGCTGCCCGTTGTTTGGATGCAAATGCGCCTGAGGGATATTGCCTCAGTCGCAGTGGCAAAAGGCTCGCCTTTGCCTCCTGAATATCACCAAATTTTCTGGCTGTGGTTTGCCTTCGGCATTCCAGCGTTCATGGCGGTGGCCGCTATACTCTGGCTGATGATAGCCAAACCTCAACTTGCGGTGTTTTGAAGTGTGGTCGCAACTGCCGAACATACGAGCTACTTCGCTCGTTCGCCTACGCGAGGCCATGCCCAGTTTGCAGGAGTTACCGGGTCAACGCGCAGACCCTTCGCGCGTGTGTTCGCCTCACGCAAAATGAATACGCCCGTGCAATCCCGACAAAACCACCGTGTGACCTGCAATGCGACAGAGCGCGCGCTACTGGAGCAAACTGGCTCACCGTTGCCCCTCGCTATGCCTGAGAGCGCAGTGCTTGGTACTCGTAGGAACTAACCTCTCTCGCCGGAGGTTGAGGACCAGCTAGCTCGGGCGGCGCTGGTGTCAACAAGGGAGTCTACTTTCCGCGTGAGCAGGAACGCACCGCCAAGGAAATCCGCACCTGCTTCCAATGATACGTGGTGGCGTGACGTGGTCGTGTACGAGATCGCCGTGGCGTCATTTCAGGACAGCAACGGCGACGGACAGGGGGACCTGGTCGGCCTTCTGCAACGTATCGACTATCTCACTTGGCTTGGCGTCGGCGCGGTATGGCTGACGCCCATCTACAAGAGCCCCAATCATGACTTCGGCTATGACATTGCCGATTTCTGCTCGGTCGATCCGCGTTTCGGCAGCCTGGAAGATTTCGATCACCTGCTACGTGCTTTGCACGATTCAGGCATCCGGCTCATTCTCGATCTCGTTCCCAATCATACCTCCGATCAGCACGCCTGGTTTGGGGAAAGTCGCGCCTCGCGAAACAACCCGAAGACCGATTGGTATCTGTGGACGGAAGCCGGTGCCAACGGTGGTCCGCCGAACAACTGGCTCAGCCGTTTCGGAGGCAGTGCCTGGGAGTGGTGTGAGGAGCGCCGGCAGTTCTACTATCATTCATTTCTGCCGAGCCAGCCGGACCTCAACTGGCGAAACCCCGAAGTCCGAGAAGCCATCGCAGCCGTGATGCGGTTCTGGCTCGAGCGCGGCGTCGACGGTTTCCGGGTTGATGCGAGCGCTGTGTTGATCAAGGATGATCTGCTGCGCGACAATCCGCCGGACCCGGAGGCCAGCGACAAGACGCCACCTCCTCAGGCCTTCATGCCCGTGTTTACGGACGACAGGCCGGAAGCCATGCGCTGTATCGAATACATCAGGGAAGTTCTGAACCGGTATGACGGAAAACTTCTCTGCGGCGAGGTGCAGGGCAAGACTGATCGGATCGGCCATTTCTACGGAAACAGCAAGCCGCGCCTTCACCTGCCGCTGAACTTCGCATTGCTCGATTCGGAATGGAATGCGATCTCGCTTCAGGCGACGATCGATGCCTATTTCAATGCGCTTCCGCAAGGTGCCTGGCCGGACTTCGTGATCGGCGGACATGACAAGCACCGGGTCGCCAGCAAAGTGGGTCAATCTCAGGCACGTGTTCTTGCGATGCTGCTGATGACGATCAGGGGCACACCGTTCCTGTTCGCCGGCGATGAGATCGGTTCGGAACAGGTCCCGATTCCATCGGACCACGTCCAGGACCCGTTTGAAAAACTCATGAAGGGCTTTGACCTCGGTCGCGATCCTGAGCGGGCGCCCTTGCGTTGGGACGACACGGAGGGAGGCGGGTTCACCAGTGGCGAACCCTGGCTTCCGCTGAGCCGGGACCGCACCCGCAATATCAAAGCCCAACAGGGCGATCGGAATTCGCTCTTGAACCTCTATCGTGAACTCATTGCATTGCGCCGGGAGGAGCCCTGCCTGTTGCAGGGAGAGTATCTGCCGCGCCGGGCACAGAACGACGTCTTCTCGTTCGGGCGCAGGATGAACGATACGGAAATCCTCGTTGGACTCAATTTTTCCGGAGAACCACGGCTTTGGGTGTGGGAAGGCTGCGGCGTCCGATTGTTATCGACTGGTCTAGACCGCAAACAGGAAAAAGTCGCGGGACCAATCCACCTGAAGCCGAACGAGGGAGTCATCGTCAAAGTAAGTCGTTGAGTGCGCCGCGAAAAGAGCGGGCAAAGAGTTGGGCAGACCGCGGTCTGGCCGAAGGGTGCAGCCCCGCCGACCCATACCGATGGAACCCTTTTTCCGCCCTCCCGTTGGCCCTCTTTGAGAGGGTGCGTCATGAACGTGCGGGATGAGTATACGCAATCGCTCTGGATGGATGTCCCGGTGGTCGAAGCCCCGACTCTGTCGGGATCCGAGCGGGCGGACGTGGTCGTGGTGGGTTCTGGGATCGCAGGGCTATCGGTGGCCTATGAGCTTGTTAGCCGCGGACGCTCCGTGATCGTGCTAGATCGCGGCAGCATCGGCAGCGGCATGACGGCGCGCACGACCGCGCATCTCGCCACGGCGCTTGACGACTATTACAAGGAGCTGGTGAGCGTGCGCGGCGAGGAATGTGCGCGGCTCTACTACCAGAGCGTCATGGCCTCGATCAGCCGCGCCGAAGCGATCCAGGATCTCGAAAATATCGATTGCAATTTCTGCAGGGTTGACGGCTTCTGGGTGCCAGCGCCGGAGACCCCGAGCTCCCTACTGGACGAGGAACTCGAGTGCTGTCAGCGGCTGGGCATTCCCGTCGAGAACCGCGACACGGCGACGCCCTTCAACTCCGAGGGCATAGTGCGATCGTTGCGATTCCCCGGCCAGGCGCGCTTTCATCCGACGAAATATCTCGCCGGGCTCGCAAATGCGCTGCAGCGCGCCGGCGCAAAACTTTACGCCGACAGCTGTGTCGAGAGCATCGAGCATAAGCTGGATGAGGTCGTGGTGAAAGTTTCGTCAGGGCACGAGGTCCGGGCCACCGACGTGGTCGTCGCAACCAACTCTCCGGTCAACCTTGAAGTCGCCATCCACACCAAACAGGCGCCCTATCGCACTTATGTCATCGCGGCGAAGCTGCCGGGCGGCGTGCTGGCCGACGCGCTCTATTGGGACACGCTCGATCCCTACCATTATGTCCGCCTGCAGCCGCTCTCTACCGACGAGGTGCTCGTGATCATCGGCGGTGAAGACCACAAGTCCGGCGAGGCCGATGACGGCGAAGAACGCTTTGCGGCGCTGGAGCACTGGGCGCGCGCACGATTGCCAGACATGGGCGCGATAACCCATCGCTGGTCGGGACAAGTGCTGGAGCCGACAGATTTCGTCGGGTTCATCGGCCGCTCGCCGGACGAAGAGCATGTTTTCATGGTCAGCGGCGATTCCGGACAAGGCATCACCAACGGCCTCGTTGCCGGCATCCTGATCGCGGACCTGATCACGACGGGCTCCAGTGCGTGGGAGGACATCTATTCGCCGGCACGGAAAGTCCACAAGAACATCGGTGAATACATCAGCGAGAACATCACACCGTTGAAGAATTTCGCGGAGTATCTTTCGGCGGACGAAATCGCTTCCGTCGAGCGGTTGCGGCCAGGCGAGGGCTGCCTGGTGCGTAGCGGACTGCAAAAGGTCGCCGCATGCCGGGACCAGAAAGGACAGCTGCATCTCCATTCCGCAAGCTGCACACATCTGGGGTGTGTTGTGCACTGGAATTCGGTGGAGCAATGTTGGGATTGTCCGTGTCACGGATCGCAGTTCGCGCCCGATGGCACCGCGCTCAATGGACCGGCAGTATCCCCGCTTGCAGACGTCGAGAAGCCGGCGCACCACCAGGCCGCGGAATAGCGCCGATTGGCCGCCGTATACGGCACGTTGATTGCGTGGGCTGAACAATTGGGCATGAAGTAGGCAGTCCATGATACACCGTGCCGCGCCAGTTGGCGCCGGCCAGCGGCATGCGCTGGTCATCCGAAATCGAAACGAGGCGGGCTTGCGGAAATTCGCGAAGAACGGCCGGCAAGCCCGGTAGATCCAGCCGGCCATGCATCGTCGTCACGAAGGGGACGCCCAACCGGCCGAGCAACGGCAAATGCAACCAATCGATATGCGTGTATCACGTCGAACTCATGCGCTCGCTGCGAGACGGCTTGCAGCATGACCGCCAAGGCCGCATTGGGATCTGCCCGCGGCCGGCCGAGACGAAGCGCACGAGGCCAAACGGAGTGGAGAGCACCGCGTGTCTTCGAGTCGCCGCTCGCAACAACGTGACTTCGTGCCCAAGCTCGACGAGCTCATCGACGAGCCAGGCGACCACTCTCTCCGTGCCGCCATAGAGTTTGGGCGGAACGCTTTCAGCTAGCGGCGCAATCTGAGCTATTTGCAAGCAAGCACCTAGTCGATCCTGAACCACCGGTAGCCGAAACCATCGAGTTCGATCGCGGCGTCGGGTTTCGCCTTCGACGCATAGATCCGGTTACCGAAGACATCGGTCAGCCGTCGTCCGCCTGGAAGATCGTTGATTCTGGGATTGCATTGGGCTTGCGACAGGTTATGCACGGTGATCATCGACTTTCCTTCCCAGGTGAAGCGCTGTACCAGCACGGCCGGGCAATCGCTTTCAGGAAGGGTTAGCGTGCCCCATCCGATTTCCGGGCAGGACTGGCGCATTTCGACCAAGCGCCGTAGCCAGTTGAATAACGAGTCTGGATCACGCTGCTGCGCGATGACATTCACCTTCGCCGGGCCGTATTCGCCGTCGTCGATCATGTGATGCAGCAAACGGCCCGGCGAAGCGGAGAATCCGCCATTCTTGGCGTCGCTCCATTGCATGCATGTCCGCACAGGCCAACGTTCCGGCAGCATGAGGTCGTCGCCCATCCCGAGTTCGTCGCCATAGTAAACAACGGGAGTGCCGGGAAGGCTGAACATCAGGCTGAATGCCAGCTCGATCCGCCGCCGATCATTGTTCAACATGCAAGCAAGGCGACGACGAATTCCGCGCCCGTAGAGCTGCATCTCGCGGCGAGGGGCGAACGTCGCATAGACGTCGTCGCGCTCCTCACGCGTCAAACGTCCCAGGTCCAGCTCATCATGGTTGCGGAGAAACTGTGCCCATTGCGCGAACTGCGGCAATTGTGGGAGTGCGGCCAGACAGCTCCGCAAGGGCTCGGCAGTTTCGCGCGCAAGTGCGAGGAACAGGTGCTGGTTCAGCAGGAACGCGAACAGGAGATGGATGCGGGATCCGTTTCCGAAATAATGGTCGAACTCCCCTGGAGCAACGTTGGCTTCGGCCAGCAAAACCGAGTCGCCCTTACGCCACGACAGGAAATCGCGAAGCTCGCCGAAGAACTCGTATCGGTGCTTCGCCGGTCGATCGGGGCGTATCTCCTCGACAACAAACGGCGCGGCGTCAATCCGGAATCCGGATACTCCGAGTTCGAGCCAGAAGCCCAGTATCTTGAAGATCTCGTCACGAACCGCCGGGCAGCCGATGTTGAGATCAGGCTGATGCTGATAAAATCTGTGATAGTACCAGGCCTGCGCGGAGAGATCGTAAGTCCATACGCTGTGCTGGAATCCGGGAAACACGAGATCCGCGGTACTGCTTTCCGGCTCCGTCTTTGACCAGACGTAATAGTCCCAATACGGCGAAGTGGGATCCGCGCGTGCTTGCTGAAACCACGGGTGTTGTTCGGAGGTGTGGTTGATGGGCAGATCGACGATCAACCGCAGACCGCGCAATCTCGCCTGATGGCTGAATTCGACGAAGTCGCCGAGAGTGCCGAGCGACGGGGCTACATTGTAATAGTCGGTGACATCATAGCCATGGTCGAGCCCGGGACTTGGATAGAATGGAAGAAGCCATAGGCAGTTCACGCCGAGCTGAGCCATGTGGTCGATTTGCTCGGTCAATCCCTTGAAGTCGCCAATTCCATCGCCGTTGCCGTCCTTGTAGGTGGCCACGTTGAGGCTATAGATGACAGCATTTTTGTACCAGAGATCGAGCATGATCTGTTGTCCGGACGACGCGTCACCACAAGTCACTGGCTGCCGCTATCGGTCCGGCTAGCATCCAGCCACGGCAAGTTGCGCTGCAGCCGGCAGCTTCACTAACGCCGCGAAGACGTGGAAGTTGCTTCTGTCGCTCACCGCAGTTGAGGCGGGCAGCCTGCCGTTCCGGGCTGATGATCTATGCTTCAGTTGGTCGCGTGATCTCGATCTGTCGATGGGGTTGCTGGTTGAACCCGAGAAAGTCTCGATGAACGTTCGCTGCCGCGTCAATCCTGCCGTGTTGCGTTGCGAAGGCCAGAGATCTCGGCTGCCGGCAGCAATCCCCAGAGAGTTGCCGATGGCAGTGCCGTCAGCGAAGCATTTTCCGCAAAATCGCCGCACGCGATAACTCGCCGCCCGCGGAAGAACAACGTAGATCAATTAGGAACCGCCGCTGGCGTATCAAGTTCTTTGCGGATCGAATCCGAGCCGGAGCGGAGAGCTGATGGACAGGCGGCTCCGGCATTTTGTCGTGCCAGTGTCCGACATTCTGCAGCAGCAAGTTTTGGAAGCTTGTGCATGTCCACTTTCGTACCCTGCTCCGCTCTGCCGTCGCTTATGTATGGCGATCCTGCCTGTGGCGTCCGTCCAAACAGGAGGCTCGTTCGAACAACGATCACTCGGAAACCGCAAGTCAAAACAGGCCTGAGAACGGCCGGAGGGCACGGTTCATTATGAGACTGGAGCGCCAAACAGACGCACGCTGGTGGCAGTGCGGCGTAATTTACCAGATCTACCCGCGTTCATTTCACGACATGAATGGGGACGGTGTTGGCGATTTGGCCGGCCTGATCCACCGACTTCCATATCTCGCGGAATTGGGCGTCGATGCCATATGGCTGTCGCCGATCTTCCGTTCACCCATGGCCGATTTCGGCTATGACATTTCGGATTACAAGACGATCGATCCGCTGTTCGGAACTTTGGAGGATTGCGACAGGCTTGTCGAGGCCGCGCATGCGCAGGGACTTAAGGTGATTCTCGATCTCGTCCCGAACCACACGTCTGACCAGCATCCGTGGTTCACCGAGAGCCGGGCGGGGCGCGCGAATCCGAAGCGAGACTGGTACATCTGGAGAGATGGAGCGCCGGATGGCGGAGCACCAAACAATTGGCTGTCAGATTTCGGCGGCAGCGCTTGGCAGTACGATCCGGCTTCCGATCAGTACTATTATCACGCGTTTCTAGCGTCTCAGCCCGACCTGAATTGGCGCAATGCAGAGGTCCGCGCGGCGATATACGATGTGATGCGGTTCTGGCTCGCACGTGGAATCGACGGCTTCCGCGTCGATGTGATCTGGCACCTCATCAAGGATGATCAATTTCGCGACAATCCTGTCAACCCTGCGTTCGGGCCGGGGAGTCCGCCGCACAACGCCGTCATCCCGCTCTATACCGCCGACAGACCGGAAGTGCACGACGTGATTGCAGAGATGCGTGGCGTGATCGATGAGTTTGCCGGACGTCTCTTGATTGGCGAAATCTATCTACCGATCGAAAAGCTCGTGGCCTATTATGGCCGTGACCTTTCCGGGGTACATCTTCCGTTTAATTTCGCGCTGCTCAGCGCGCCATGGGAGGCCAACTCGCTCGCAAAGCTGATCGCCGATTACGAGGCGGCATTGCCCTCCGGTGGATGGCCCAACTGGGTTTTAGGCAATCACGACCGGCCGCGGATTGCGGGACGCATCGGCCCTCGGCAGGCGCGGCTCGGGGCGATGCTGCTGTTGACGTTGCGCGGGACGCCGACGATCTACTACGGAGACGAAATCGGACTGGAGCAGGTGAATATTCCACTCGATCGGCTGCACGATCCGGTCGCGACCAACATGCCGGGGCATGCCCTCGGTCGGGATGGTTGTCGCACGCCGATGCAATGGGACGAGAGTGCCTATGCGGGTTTCTCGGCAGTTGAACCATGGCTTCCGTTGAGCGATGATTGGCGGGAACGGAATGCGGCCGAGCAGAAGCGTGACAAAAGTTCGATCTATTGGCTCTACCGGCGGCTGATCGAACTTCGGCGCAGTAACCAGGTGCTGCTTCAGGGCTCTTATCGGACTATATTGGCGCGTGGGGACCTGCTGCTGTTCATTCGCGAGTACTCCGGACATCGGCTTCTGGTTGCGCTCAATCTGGGCAACGACCCGGCGTCGCTCAATTTTGAAGAGGGGACGCTCAGGGGGCGTCTCATGCTTTCATCGAGTCTTGATCGCGAGGACGAGGATGTGGATGGCCGACTTGATCTGCGTGATGCCGAAGGCGTGATCATCTCGCTTTCCCAGGACGGAGAGGTGTGATGCCGCCTCGGCGGCGCAAGCCTGGTGGTGCTGTCATCATTTCTCCACGCAGCGACGGTCGAATCCTTCAGCAAGGCCCTGCGGAATACGAAGTAATTAAAGCTGATGCGGATCTATAGCGATGGTGTCTGGCGCCTGAAGCGGTAAGGTTCCGCTAGTCGCCCTAGAGTCCGCAGCCGCAACCGGCTTGCTTTATCTACCGGCCCGCCGGAAAGCAGGCAATCCGGGAGCCATTTATGAATCGGATCGTGCTCCGATTTTTCTTGAAACATAAGACGGCTGCGGTCCGGCGCGTTCCTCGCCGAGGCTATTTCGATTACTCTTCATGCGATCGTTGTGAAACTGTCGATTGGACCTCTTGCCGTCAAATCCATTCAGAAGCGTTTGCCGTATTTGCATTCGTACAGGTCCTGCCGCCCTGACTGGACAAATGGCGGATAGTGGCCGCCTCCACCTCAATTGCAGCGCGGCGGGATACCTGCCCGTTGTACCGCCCGCGGTTCACCGCCGTTCCTGCCAGCGCCGCGGCGGCGCCGTCCGAATCGTGAGGACTGGGTGCGCCAGCCGCTCGAAGCAAGCCGGTGCCCGTAATTGAAGGGCTACTCGGGAAGAGAAGTCAAAAATTTAGGAGGGGCTCACTACGTTCGAGGCGCAAGCCGCCCGGTCAGATCGCAACTTGAACCGAATGTCGGTATCGGTGGTTGCGCCTCCCCGCAACCAAATCTCTTTAACCGGCAGAGATGAAAAGCCCGCCTTTCGGCGGGCTTTTTCGTGTTGGGCTATATCTCTATCCTGCGCTTCGCTGCATCACGGCGTTGAGCAGCTCGCGGCCGTCTCCGCCGACACATCATCGACATTCGGATCGGCCGCCGCGGTCGCCCAGGCGAGTTCGACGAGGGTCACGATCCGCCGGCCGGCGCCGTCGAGCTGGCAGACGATCAGCCCCTGATCTTCGATGTAGGTCAGAAGATGCCGGGCGCGACGCAGCGAGTGGGTGCCGTAGGCGCGGGCGATGGCGGCGTCGCCCGGGCAGGGCCAGCCCTCCTTCGCGGCGCGGGCGATCATCATGAAGACGCCCTGCATGTCCTCGGGCAGGACGGCGGCGCGCAGCGCAACCTCCTGCCAGGCATCGTCTTCCGTCATCTCGGCGCCGAGCCCGGCGCGGGCGCGCGTCAGCATGCGGCGGAAATCGGTCAACTCCGGCACCACGGCGCCGAGTCCCTCGATTCGGCAGCGCACCACGAATTCCTGATAGAGCACGCCGATGGCGCGGAAGCCCGCGTCGGGCTCGGCAAGAATGGCGCGCAGGATCCGGTCCAGCCGCTCACGCCGCTCGGCCAATTGCTCGGCGCTCGGCGGTGGCTCCGCGGTTTCTGGATCCGGCTCCGGTGCTGCGGGCTTGGCGGCCATCAATTGGCTGAGCAGGTCCGGCGCCGGCGCCCGGCGCGGCGGCCGCATCGTTTCGGGCGGCGGGGCTGCGAGGATGATGGCGCGTGCGTCCTCCAGTGCCGCCTCCGGCAGCGGCATCAGCCGCGGCGCTGCGTTGCGCGGCTGGGTGTCGGTTGGACCGATGCGCAGGCCGAGCGGACGGCGCGAGAGCGCCGGTCCCAGCGCCATGAACTGTCCGCGTTCGAGATCGCGGAAGGCCTCCGCTTGCCGCCGCTCCATGCCGAGCAGGTCGGCGGCGCGCGCCATGTCGATATCGAGGAAGGTGCGGCCCATCAGGAAGTTCGACGCTTCGGCGGCGACATTCTTGGCGAGTTTCGCCAGCCGCTGGGTTGCGATGATCCCGGCCAGGCCGCGCTTGCGGCCGCGGCACATCAGATTGGTCATCGCGCCGAGCGAGAGCTTGCGCGCCTCGTCGGTCACTTCGCCAGCGACGGCCGGCGCGAACAGCTGCGCCTCGTCCACCACCACCAGCATCGGATACCAGTGGTCGCGAGGAACCTCGAACATTCCGCCGAGGAACGCCGCGGCGCGCCGCATCTGGTTCTCGGCGTCGAGCCCTTCGAGGTTGAGCACAATGGAGACGCGATGGATGCGCACGCGCTCGCCGGCGACCTGCAGGCTGCGCTCGGTGTGGTCCTCTGCGTCGATCACCAGGTGGCCGAATCGCTCGGCCAGGGTGACGAAGTCGCCTTCGGGATCGATGATGGCCTGCTGCACCCAGGGGGCGCTCTGCTCCAGCAGCCGCCGCAGCAGATGGGATTTTCCGGAGCCCGAATTGCCTTGCACCAGCAGCCGCGTGGCCAGCAGCTCCTCGAGGTCGATGGCCGCCGAAGCGCCGGCCGTCGTCTGTCCCATCTCGATTGCTACGGTCATGTGTCTCGACTCAAATTGTCCTTGCGGAGACGCGGCTTAACAAGTCGATCGCGCCCCGTCGAGCCGGCCGCAGCATCATCCCCAGAGACGGCGCGGGACAATATGGACATCATTCACCGTGAAGCGCCGCCGAATCTGCGAGCAACGTTCGCGCCGCGCAGGAATGTCGAAGCCAAAACGGCGTTGCTATTCTCGTGCCGGATACCTCCGTCCCGTTTGCCGGAGGTGTCGCCTCGCGCAAACCTCGGCATAGTCCGCGCACACAAGAAACGTGCGAGGAAACAATGACTGAGAGCATCGTTGATGCCGTCGCGCCGTCGGTCGCGGCGCCTGGTGCGGTGTCGCCGCGAAAAGTGTTCTGGGCGACCTGGTTCGGCTGGATGCTCGATGGCTTCGATTCCTCGATGTACGGCTACATCCTGGTCAGCGCGCTGAGCGAACTATTGCCTGCGAGCGGCATCGAGCCGAGCAAGGCCAATATCGGCATCTATGGCGGGCTGTTGTTCTCGATCTTCATGCTGGGCTGGGCCTGCTCGATGGTCTGGGGCTGGGCCGCCGACCGTTACGGGCGGGTCAGGATCATGTGCTGGACGGTGCTGGTCTACTCGCTGTTCACGGCGTTGTGCGGGCTTGCGACCGGAATCGTGATGTTTGCCTTGTTTCGGTTCGTTGCCGGCTTCGGCATCGGCGGCGAATGGGCCGCCGGCACGCCGCTGCTCCAGGAATCCGTGCCGGAGAACACGCGGGTGCGGCTCGCCGGATGGCTGCATACGGCTACGCCGACCGGATTATTCCTCGCCGCCGCCGTGACGCTGGCGATCGGCAGCACGCTTGGCTGGCGCGGCATGTTCCTGCTCGGCATCCTGCCCGCGCTTTTGATTGCGTACCTGCGCAGCAACATTCCCGAGCCGGAACACAGCGTTGCGCGCGCAGCCGCGGGTCTCGGCCTTGTTTGCCGGCGACCAGGCGCGCACCACCTGGGCGGCCGCGCTGATGATGGCCTGCATCATCTTCGGCCTGTGGTCCTCGAACTTCTGGGCGCCGACCGTGATCTCGACCAAGCTGGTAGCAGCCGGCGCCACGCCTGCGCACGCGCAGGAGATGGGCGCGGTGGCGGGCTTGATCACCAATGTCGGCACCTTGATCGGCTGCCTCCTCGTGCCATGGCTCACCAATTGGTTCGGCAGCCGGCGCCGCACCGCGGTGCTGTTCTTCATCGGCGGGCTGGTCTCCGTCGCGGTCTGCTATGAGATCGCAATCGAATGGCTCGACAGCCTGACGCTGTTCATGGTGCTACTGCCGGTGCTTGGCTTCTTCACCAACGGTGTGTTCGGCCTGTTCACGATCTGGCTGCCGGAGATGTTTCCGTCCGCACTGCGCGGCTCGGGTTCCGGCTTCGCCTTCAGCATGGGCCGCGTGCTCGGTGCCGCCGGCCCGTCGCTGATCGGCGCGCTCGCCGCCCGCACCGGGAGTTTTCCGCTGGCGATCTCGATGCTGTCGCTGATCTATGTGATCGGCCTGCCGCTGATCGCCCTGGCGCCGGAGACGGCCGGCAAGCCGCTGGCGAAATAGCGAACGCGTCGGCTCTCAGGCGCGGCCGTGCCCGTCACGCAGGGGCTATTCCGCCGGCTTCGCGGCCGTTACAGCCTGCGCAGCCGCGGGCGCTTTCGCCGGCGCCTTGTCGACCTTCTTCGACCAGGAGCGGTAGTAGGCGAGGGCGGTCATCAGCACGATGCCGACAATGCTGACCAGGATTTGCATCCAGAGGCTGCCGGAGACCTCGACCAGCAGCACATGAGCGATGACCGCGAGGAAAACGCCGGTACAAAACACTTCCAGTGACTGCTGGCCGCATTTGAGCATCGGCTGGAAGATCGGCCATTCATATCCGGGCCATTCCCGCGGCAGGAATCGGGTGACGAAGAAGGCGAGCACAACGAAATGCAGCACGCGATAGGGCGCGAGGTTGGTCTTGTCGTTCGGATTGAAGGCATCATAGAGCCAGCCCGGCATTGCCTGTCCGAGCTCCGGGAAGCGGCCCGCCAGCGTCATCACCAGCGCGAACAAGAGATAGGCGCCACCGAGCCAGAGGAAGGCGCGCGAACGGATGAACGAGATCGATTCGCTGGCGCCGCCGAGCGCGAACCAGCCGCCGAACACGAACAGGAACTGCCAGCAGAACGGATTGAAATACCATGTACCGGACGGATAGGCCGGCAGGTTCCAGCCGAAATGCCGTGCGGCGAGATAGAGCAGGAACGACGCTGCCAGCGTCAGATTGAGCTTGCGCAGCATCGCCCACAGCACCAGCGGATAGCAGAGCATCAACGTGATATAGAGCGGCAGCACGTCCATGTTGACCGGCTTGAACGCCAGCAGCAGGCCCTGATAGAGCGTCTCGGCCGGGTTGTTCATGAAGCCCGCGACGTTGAATTCGTTCTCCAGGTTCGGGTCGTGATAGCGCTGGGCGAGATAGCCGATTTCGGCGATGTAGATCACGAACAGCAGGACGTGCGCGACGTAGATCTGCCAGGCCCGCTTGATCAGGCGGGTGGCGCCGATCACCGTGCCGCGCTCGAGCATCATTCGCGCATAGACAAAGGACGCGGTGTAGCCGGAGATGAAGACGAACAGATCGGCGGCGTCGCTGAAGCCGAAATTCTTCTGCGTGATCCAGTTCACCGCGTTGTTCGGGATATGATCGAGATAGATCGCCCAGTTGGCGAACCCGCGCAGCAGATCGAGCCGGTAGTCGCGGCCACGCGGCGGCAGAACAGCCTTGACGTCCATCGGTTCGCTCCCATCCCCGGTGCCCGCGCGTCCGGCCGCGGGTCCTCGATGTCATACTAGAACAGGATTTCGACGGCTATGTATCGGTTTCTGGAAACAGATCGCCCCGACAACCGCTCAAACAACGTTGAATTTGGATCAAATCATTTGGGCCGCGGGCCGTGGCAACGCGTAGCAACCATTAGATATGTGTTGTGTGCGATCGGGTTGTCCGATGCCGTTGAGATTGACGCCGTGCTCGCGGCCATTAACCTCGGGCCACCACGGTGTTGATGAAGATGAGCAGCTTCCTGGCGCAGGCAGTCAGCGCACCTTGTGCCCCTTGCCGGCGGCGTTTCCGCCGCAAGTTTGTCCATTTCTTGCGCGACAAAACCATGAGTTGTGGGCAGATAGCTTGTCACTGGGGGAAGAAATGATGCAGCAGTATTCGCTTCGATCGACCCGCTCCGCACGCACGATCATCGGGCTCGCCGCAGCCCTCATGCTTGGGCTTGCGTCGCCGGCTATCGCACAGCAGTCGCCCGCCGGCAGCACGCTGCCCAAGGTGCTTGTGCTCGGCACCGGCGGCACCATCGCGGGCCAGGCCAACGCGCGCGCCGGCAATGCCTACGATTCGGGCAAGGTCAGCGCGGCAAACCTGATCGCGGCGATTCCGGGCATCGACCAGCTCGCCCAGATCTCGGCCGAGCAGATTTCCTCGATCGGCTCGCAGGACATGAACGACAAGGTTTGGTTCGACCTCGTCAAGCGCATTCGCGCCGCCATCGACAACAAGGAAGTCGACGGCGTCGTCATCACCCACGGCACCGATACGATGGAGGAGACGGCGTTCTTCCTGCAAAACGTGCTGGACACCGATATCCCGGTGGTGCTGGTCGGCTCGATGCGGCCGTCGACCGCGATCGGCGCCGACGGGCCGGCCAATCTTTACGACGCGATGCGGGTCGCCTCGGCGCCGGAATCCCGCGGCCGCGGCGTGCTCGTGGTGCTCAACGACACCATCCATGCGGCGCGCTGGGTGCAGAAGACCAATACCACCAGCGTCCAGACCTTCCGCTCGCCCGATGCCGGGCCGGTCGGTTACGTCGACACCGGCTCGCTGCGCTTCCTGGCGGCAGCCCCAGCCAAGGGTGCCAAGCTGAAGCTGCCGGACGCACCGCCGCTGCCGCGGGTCGACATCATCTATTCGCACGCCAACATGGACGCTGCCGAGGTCGAGGATGCGGTCAAGCGTGGCGCCAAGGGCATCGTGCTGGCCGGCGTCGGCGACGGCAATTCATCGAAGGGCGCAATCGACGCGCTGGCGGCGGCGGCGAAGCAGGGCGTCGTGGTGGTGCGTTCGACCCGCGTCGGCTCGGGCTATGTCAACCGCAACGTCGAGGTCGAGGACGACAAGCTCGGCTTTGCGGTCTCGCTCGATCTCAATCCGCAGAAGGCGCGCGTCCTGCTCGAACTCCTGATCGCCAACGGCATCACCGATCCCAAGGCCGTGCAGCAGGCCTTCGCCCAATGACAGGTGGTCTCAATGCCCCTCTGGACCTGCGAGCAATGCGGCGCGCAATTTCCTGAAACCACGGTGCCGCCGGCAACCTGCCCGATCTGCGAGGACGAGCGGCAATATGTGAACTGGAAAGGGCAGACGTGGCTGACGCGCGAGGAACTCGCCGCGCGATATCGGCTGGTCTGGCGCGACGATCTCGGTCTCATCGGACTGGCGGTCGAGCCGTCCTTTGCGATCGGGCAGCGCGCGCTGCTGGTGCCGGATCGCGGCGGCTGCGTGATGTGGGACTGCGTGCCGCTGGCCACGGCCGAGGCGATCACGCATGTCAAATCGCTCGGCGGCCTGAACGCGATCGCGATCTCGCATCCGCATTATTATGGCGCGGTCGCCGACTGGAGCGCGGCGTTCGGCGACGCGCCGGTCTATCTGCACGGCGACGACGCGCAATGGGTGACGCGGCCCTATCGGTCGATCGTGCCGTGGCAGGGCGACAGCCACCGCATCTCCGACGACATCCTCTTGGTGCGCGCCGGCGGACATTTCGCCGGCGCCACCGTGCTGCATTGGCGCGACGGCGCCGACGGGCGCGGAGCGCTGCTCACCGGCGATATCGCGATGGTGGCGATGGACCGCCGCTCGGTCAGCTTCATGTATTCCTATCCGAACTACATCCCGCTCGATGCCACAGCGGTCCGCCGCATCGCGCACGCGGTCGCGCCGCTGGCGTATGACCGGATCTACGGCGCCTGGTGGGGCAAGAACATCGCCGCCGATGCCAAGGCGGCGTTCGACCGTTCGGTCGAGCGCTACATCGCGGCGATCTCGGGCTGACGGTTCCCCCGCTTGGCTTGCCAGCCGGCGCGATCGCGCTATATCAGGGCTTTCCCGCCACCTGAGGTTTGTCCGAGTTTCCGCATGACCAGCACTGCCGCCGCCGAATCCCAGCCGTTCCAGGCCGAGGTTGCCGAATTGCTGCACCTGATGGTGCATTCGGTCTATTCCGAGACCGAAATCTTCCTGCGCGAATTGATCTCGAACGCGTCGGATGCCTGCGACAAGCTGCGCTACGAGGCGATCGCCAATCCCGGCCTGATCACCGACGGCACGCCGCCGGAGATCCGGATCGTCCCGAACAAGGCCGCCAACACGCTCGCCGTGGTCGATACCGGCATCGGCATGGAGCGGGCCGAGCTGATCGACAATCTCGGCACCATCGCGCGCTCCGGCACCAAATCGTTCCTGTCGAAGCTGACGGAAGCCAAGGATGGCGCCAATTTGATCGGCCAGTTCGGCGTCGGCTTCTATGCCGCGTTCATGGTCGCCGAGAAGATCGTCGTGACCAGCCGCCGCGCCGGCTCTGACGAAGTGTGGGTGTGGTCGTCGGAAGGCGGCAGCGGTTTCGAGATCGCTCCCGCCAGCGAGGAGGCGGCCAAGCGCGTCGCGCGCGGCACCGAGATCGTGCTGCATCTGAAAAAGGACGCCGCCAAATATCTCGAAGCTTACGAGATCGAGCGCATCGTCCGCGAATATTCCGACAACATCCAGTTCCCGATCCTGCTGGTGCCGGAGGAGGGCGAACCGCGCCAGATCAATTCGGCGAGCGCGCTGTGGCAGCGCTCGAAATCCGAGCTCAAGCCGGAGGACTACGCGCAGGCCTACAAGCAGATCGCGGGCGCGTTCGACGAGCCGGCGATGACGCTGCATTACCGCGCCGAGGGGCGGCAGTCCTATGCCGTGCTGCTGTTCGCGCCGTCGCAAAAGCCGTTCGACCTGTTCCAGGTCGAGCGCAAAGGCAAGGTCAAGCTCTACGTCCGCCGCGTCTTCATCGCCGACGACGCCGAACTGCTGCCGGCTTACTTGCGCTTCATCCGCGGCGTGATCGACAGCGAGGATCTGCCGCTCAACATCTCGCGCGAGATGTTGCAGAACAATCCGCAGCTCGCGCAGATCCGCAAAGCGGTCACCGGTCGCGTCGTCGGCGAGCTCGAGACGCTCGGCGAGAAGGAGCCGGAGGCATTTGCAAAGATCTGGGACGCGTTCGGCCCGATCATCAAGGAAGGCCTGTGGGAGGACTTCGAGCGCCGCGAGAAGCTGCTGGCGTTGGCGCGCTTCACCACGACGTCGGGCGAGAAGCGCTCGCTGAAGCAAATTGTCGACGACTTCAAGCCGAACCAGACCGAGATCTACTATCTGGTCGGCGACAGCGTCGAGCGGCTGAAGTCGAACCCGAAGCTGGAATCGGCGCGCGCCCGCGGCATCGAAGTGCTGCTCTTGACCGATCCGGTCGATGCGTTCTGGACCTCGGCGCCAATCGATTTCGGCGGCAAGCCGCTGAAGTCGCTGAGCCAGGGCGATATCGACTTCGGCCTGATTCCGCTCGTCGACGACAAGGCCGATGAGAAAAAGGACCAGCCCGAGGCCGATGCCGCGACCACGATCGCGGTGATCAAGGATGCGCTCGGCGAGCGCGTCTCCGATGTCCGCGCCTCGCAGCGGCTGACCGCGAGCGCATCGTGCCTCGTCGCCGGCGGCGACGCGCGCGACCGCGCGCTGGAGCGGCTGCTGGCCCAACAGAATCGCGGCGAGATCACCAAGCCGGTGCTGGAGATCAACCTGCGCCATCCGCTGGTCGCTGCGCTCGCGACCGACACGGCGCAGGCCAGGGACCTGTCGCTGCTGCTGTTCGAGCAGGCGCAGATCCTCGACGGCGAGATGCCCGACGATCCCGCCGCTTTCGCCGGCCGTATCAACCAGCTCGTGCTGCGCGGATTGGCGAAGTAGGGCAACCGTAGCCCGGATGGAGCGAAGCGCAATCCGGGGGGCCCATCCGCGGATCACGCCGCCTCCGGATTGCGCTGCGCTCCATCCGGGCTTCGCATCTGTGAGAATGGCAAAGCTGACCGCGCGCCGCACTTCGGCGCTTGACAGGCTGCGGCCCATTGATGTTATGTTATAACATAACATAAAGCGATGCCGCATGTCCCGCCGCCGTCCATCCCTCCAGCAACTGTTTGATCTCGATGCAAAAACTCCCCGTCACCATCTTGTCCGGCTTCCTCGGGGCTGGAAAGACCACTTTGCTGAACCACGTCCTGAACAACCGCCACGGCCTGAAGGTTGCGGTGATTGTGAACGACATGAGCGAGGTGAACATCGACGCCGACCGCGTGCGCGATGGCGGTGCGAACCTGTCGCGGACCGATGAGAAGCTGGTCGAGATGAGCAATGGCTGCATCTGCTGCACCCTGCGCGACGATCTCCTGAAAGAGGTGCGCGCGCTCGCGGAGAGCGGCCGGTTCGACTATCTGCTGATCGAATCGACCGGGATTTCCGAGCCGCTGCCGGTCGCCGCGACCTTCGAGTTTCGCGATCAAGATGGCCAGAGTCTGTCGGATGTCGCGCGTCTCGACACCATGGTCACGGTGGTCGACGCCGCCAATCTCTTGAAGGACTACGCCTCGACCGATTTCCTCAGCCAGCGCGGCGAGGCGCTCGACGGCGACAGGCGCACGCTGGTCGACCTTTTGGTCGAGCAGATCGAGTTCGCCGACGTCGTCGTGCTGAACAAGATCGACGCCGCGACGCCGGCCGAGCGCGAGGCCGCGGCGACGATCGTGCGCGCGCTCAATCCTGAGGCCGACCTCGTCGAGGCGAATTTTGCGCAAGTCCCGTTCGACCGCGTGCTCGATACCGGCCGCTTCGCCTATGAGCGCGCGCAGCAGCATCCGCTCTGGCACAAGGAGCTGTACGGCTTTGCCGAGCATGTGCCGGAGACGGAGCAATACGGCGTCACCAGCTTCGTCTATCGCGCGCGGCGCCCGTTTGATCCGGTGCGCTTCCACGGCTTCCTGCGCGAGAGCTGGGGCGGGGTGATCCGCGCCAAGGGCCATTTCTGGATCGCGACGCGCCCGGACTGGTGCGGCGAGCTGAGCCAGGCCGGCGCCATCGTCCGCACCGAAGGCCTCGGATCCTGGTGGGCCGCGATCCCGCGCGAGCGCTGGCCGGATCATCCGGACTGGCGGCTGATGATGCAGCGAAGCTGGAACGAGCTCTATGGCGACCGCCGGCAGGAGCTGGTCTTCATCGGCTCCGGGATGAACGAGAGCGACATTCGCCGTCGGCTCGACGCTTGCCTCATCACCGGCAAACCGGGCATGGACCCACAGGCCTGGGCAGGATTGCGCGATCCGTTTCCGCCGTGGCGAAGGGCAGGCGAGGCGGCGTGATGTGATAGAGATGCGCCCTTTATCCCCGTCATCCTGAGAGTCTGACTCATAAATCACCCAACCTTAGCTGCAGCCGCGATTCTGCGGGTCAGGAGCCTGATGTGTGCAATCAGCAGCCAGGCAGCTTCGGTTGCCACCGTCGCCTCGAAGTCCTTGGCGAGACGGCGGCATCTGCCGAACCAAGCGAATGTGCGTTCAACCACCCACCGCCTCGGCAGAAGCTGGAAGCCTTTGACGCCGTGAGGCCGCTCGACGATCTCGATAGTCCATGGACCGCAGTCTGAGAGCGCGTCGAGGAGTTGATTTCCGCGGTAGATCCGGTCGGCAAAGACGTGGCGCAGCCGGGGGAAGTTCATCCGCACGTTCTTCAGCAGCGGTACGGCGCCATGGCAGTCCTGAACGTTGGCCGGATGAACATGAACCCCAAGGAGGAGGCCATTGGTATCCGTCACGATATGCCGCTTGCGGCCGTAGATGCGCTTGCCTGCATCGTAGCCGCGCGGTCCGCCAGCTTGCGTGGTTGGCGCACTTTGACTGTCGATCACGGCTGCCGTCGGCTTCGGTGTCCGTCCAAGCTTTTTTCGCGCCCGTCGGACAAGCACGCTGACAATCCTCTGCCACCGGCCTGTATCCCGCCATCTATAAAAATAGCCCTGCACCGTCGAATAGGGCGGGAACTCCTGCGGCAACGCCCGCCACTGGCAGCCGGTCGAAACGATATAGAGGATCGCTTCGATCACACGACGCAGCTCCGTCTTACGCGGCCGGCCGCGCCGGTTCGCTCGCGGCAACAGGCGTCTGATCACCGCCCACTCCGCATCGGTCATATCGCTTGCATAACGCAGATCGTCCCGCCGATATTGCTCCCGAGTGATCTTGGTCCAGGGCATCGTGCTCTCCCTCGAATCTTTGCAAATCCGATGGAATCACACCCACTGAGATCACTCACCCATTTTTCAGTCAGGCTCTGAGGAGCCGCGAAGCGGCGTCTCGAAGGATGCACGGCCCGGCTGGTGGCCGATTCATCCTTCGAGACGGCCGCGTTGCGGCCTCCTCAGGATGACGGGCCTCCTCCGGGCTGCGGTTCAAAACCGAGTCGCAAACGGCCGCGTATCTGCTAGAGAACCCTTCAACCGGGCAGAAACAACACGGCGTTGCGATGGCTGGCGGCAGCGAGATCTTCTACGGCGGCATTCCGGTGTTTCGCGGCTTCGCGCGGCTGATGGATCCGGCGCTGTATGCGCCGCTGCCCGATGACTGGACGGTTGGCGTCGCCGATATCGTCGAATCGACCAAGGCGATCGCGGCGCAGCGCTACAAGGCGGTCAACATGGCCGGCGCCGCGGTGGTCGCTTCCGTCACCAATGCGCTGGACGGCCGCGAATTCCCTTTCGTGTTCGGCGGCGATGGCGCAAGCTTCGCGGTCGCTCCCGCCGATCTCGACAAAGCGCGCGAGGCGCTGGCGGCGACCGCGCGCTGGGTTCGCGACGACCTCGATCTCGTATTGCGGGTAGCGCTGGTGCCGGTGGCCGCGATCCGCGCCGCGGGTGCCGATGTCCGCGTTGCACGGTTCGGGCCGTCGGCCAATCTATCCTACGCGATGTTCTCCGGCGGCGGTCTCGCCTATGCCGACGCCGCGATGAAGCGCGGCGAGTTCGCGGTCGACCCGGCGCCGCCGGGCACGCAGCCCGATCTGTCCGGCCTGTCCTGCCGCTTCGAGGTGATGCCGTCCGCGCGCGGCGTCATCCTGTCGGTGCTGGTGCTGCCGGCGAAGGATGGCGATCCCGCAGCCTTCCGCAAGGTGATCGAGGATATCGTCGTCCGCACCGAGAAGAGCCCCGATGCCGGACGGCCGGTGCCGTCGGGGGGCCCGCCGCTGCGCTTTCCGCCACAGGGCATCGACTACGAAGCGCGCGCCAAACGGTTCGGCGGTCCGCTCGTGTTGCGGCGCGCCGCGGTGCTCACCTTCGCGCTGTGGGCCTACACGCTGATGCGATTCAACATCCCGGTCGGCAAGTTCGCGCCGAAACGTTATCTGCAACAGGTGGTCGAGAATTCAGACTTCCGCAAATTCGACGACGGCCTGCGCATGATCCTGGATTGCACGCCGGAGCTTGCCGCCGAGCTCGAGCAGCGGCTCGTCGCCGCCGCCGTGCAGGGCGTGGTGCGCTACGGCCTGCACGAGCAGGATGCGGCGATGATGACCTGCTTCACCCCGTCGGTGATGCGCGCCGACCACGTCCACTTCATCGACGGCGCAAGCGGCGGCTACGCCTCGGCCGCCACCGTGCTGAAAGCGCGCGCGGCGTAGATTCGATCAAGCGGGAGAGGGGACGCCGTCCCTTTGCTGTCAGAGTTCGGTCAGAGATTACTTCCCGACCCGCGTCCAGGTCTCGCCGCCGCACAGCGCGCCGACGCAGCCTTCGACGCGCAGTGTGCTCTCGCCGGTCACCGAGATGCTGCTCGCATAGGTGCCGCCGTCGTCGGCATTGTAGATATGGCCCGACCATTTGCCCGCAGCCACCGGCTGCATGCCGGAAAACAGCGGCAGCCCGATGATCGGGCGGTTGGCCAGCGAGGGATTGGGATTCTTGTTGTCGACCTGCGGCTTGCCGGTCATCGGATCGATCGGGTCGCGCAGGCTCACCACCACGCCGCAGATGCCGCCGCCGCATTTGCTGATCTTGACGCGGGCGTCGCCCGCCTGGGTCTGCCAGACGCCGACAGGCTCAGGCGCGCTTTGTGCCCCGGCAGGCGCGGCAAGTGCCGTCGCGATGATTGCGATCACAAATCCGAGTCTGCAGGCCATGGCTGTTCCCCCCGAGCATGATCCGGACCGGTACGGCCGCGTTAGCGCAAAGTGCGAAGCGGTTTTCCGAAAAGATCATGATCAAACAAAGAGCTAAAGCGCGATGACGATTCGACCCAATCTCATCGCGCTTTAGAGGTCGGCCTGCATAACAAGTCGAAAGATTTCTGCAATGTCATATTCGCGCGAGCAGGCGCGTGTGACCCGGAAAATTTTGTTGTGTATTCCGGCGGCCGTCATGCTCAGGCAACGCGCGTCGCGATGCTTATCCCCAGCGGGTCAGCCGAATCGACATGATGGTGGCGAGACCGAACGCCGCCATCGCAGCCCCGACCAGTGCAAACAGCGTCCATGCCGGCGCGCTCACGGTGGCAAGCCACCAGCCGCCGAGGCCGACCAGCAGCAGGCGGATGGTGCCGGCCAGCACCGGTCCTCCGACCTTGGCCGCGCCTTGCGAGGAGAAGTACAGGCAGACGCCGACGCCGAAGAAGCCGAACGCCGGGCCCGCCAGTGCGAAATAGGACGAGGCGGCCGCAGTCACGCCGGGATCGGTGGTGAACAGCGCAATCCACAGTGTTGGTTTCAGTGCGACCACAAGCCCGACGAGCCCGACGACAAGTCCGGCGACTGTACCCGCGGTCCACGCCACCTTGCGGGCCCGCGCCACCAGCCCGGCGCCGATCGCCATGCCGACCATCGGCACCGAGGCGACGCCGACCGCGAACGCGATCGGGATCAGCAGGAATTCCAGCCGCGAGCCCATGCCGTATCCGGCCAGCGTCTCGGTGCCGAAGCCAGCCAGGATCTTGGTGAAGATCAGGATGGTCAGCACGCTCTGCAGCGGCGACAGGCAGGAGACCGCGCCGACTTTCAGGATGTCCAGGAACATCGCGCGCTGGAAGCTGAACGCCGCGAAGTCGAGTTTGAGCCGGCTGCGGCCGGAGGCGAGATACCAGGCGAGGAAGATCGCACCACACGTGAAAGCCGTGAGCTGGCCCGCGGCGACGCCGCGCATGCCGAGACTCGGCACCCCGAACAGGCCGAGACCAAGCACGCCGCCGACCGCGATCTGGATCAGCGACGTGGTGATCAGCGTCATTGAGGGAATCCGCATGTCGCCGGTGCCGCGCACGACGGAGGCGAGCGTGTTGACCAGCCAGATCGAGATCGCGCCGGAGAACAGCACCTGCGAATAGTGCATCGACTGCTCGAGCACACCGCCGCGGCCGCCGAGCAACGCATAGAAGTCGCGGCCGAAGCCCAGCATCATCACTGTGAAGAACAATCCGGCACAGGCTCCGATGATCGCCGCATGCAGCGCCAGATCGGCAGCGCGGTCGCGGTCGCCGGCGCCGAGCGCGCGGCTGATCGCCGACGACACGCCGCCGCCCATCGCACCGGCCGACATCATCTGGGTCAGCATTGCGAACGGAAATACCAGCGCGATGCCGGCCAGCGGTTCGGTGCCGAGCCGGCCGATGTAAGAGGTCTCGGCGACCGCAACCAGCGTCGAGCCGAACATCGCGATTGTGTTGGGGAGGGCGAGCCTGAGCAGCGTCGGCAGGATCGGCGCCGCCAGCAAATGATCGACCGGCACCGCGGGCGCGGCCGCCGCGGGGCTGATGTCGTCGAGCGAGGCATCAATGGTCATGCGTCACGGCCTTCGCTTCGCCTCTCCCGCTTGCGGGGGAGGCCGACGCGCGCCCAGCGCGCGGCGGGTGGGGGCTCTCTCCACGAAATGACGCGCGGAGAGAGCCCCACCCCAGCCCTCCCCCGCAAGCGGGAGAGGGGGCGCAGTTTGCTCGCGGCCGCAGTTCGAGATCACTTTGTGAAGGCCCGCCATCAATAAATGACGGGCGACATCCTACGGTCTGCACGGCCCGCAAGCCACCCGCGCTCGCGCAGGGGTCACCACGGCAGGCCGCATAGGTCGATCTTGCCTTGGCGCGGCGCGCGGACGATGTCGTTGACGAACGGCGCCATCGCCTCGAAGCGGATCTGTCCCGAGGGCTGTTCGCACATGACTTCGCCGGCGAAGGGATGCCAGCCGCGCGCCTGATAGAATGCGAAATTGTGCGGCTCGCAGAATAAGATTGCAAATTTCACCGCATCATTGGCACGAATCGTATGCACGGCGGCGTCGAGCGCGAGTGACGCATAGCCGCGCCGCCGGCAGTCCTCGCGGGTCGAGACTCCGCCGATACCGCCGACATGCACCTTGTGGCCATTCCAGGTGATGGTCCGGAAATAGATACCGACGTGGCAGGCCAGTCCGCTGTCATCGGGCGCGTCGAGCAGCACGCGCAAATCCGCGTGAGCCCATTTGATATCGGCCCAGTCCTTGTTCGCCATGACTTCAGGGCTCCAGACCGTCCGAAGCAGCGGCTCGGCGCGCTGCCATGACGCATCTCCGTTGAGAATGTCGATCTCGATGCTCATCGTCGCCGTCCTGGATGTCGCCTTGGGATGTAGCCTTGGGATGTAGCCTTGGGATGTAGCCTTGGGGTGTGCCCTTGGGAGTGACCTTGGGCCGTGCCGATCCGTCATACACGATCTGAAAATGCGGTGTTTCTCCGCCGTGGAACCTTCTATAAGGGGGACCCGTTAAGTGTAGTCTTCCACCTCTGTTGGACATCACCCCATGACCTTCACGCTACCCGATCTGCCCTACGCCCACGACGCCCTTGCGCCCTACATGTCCAAGGAAACGCTGGAGTTTCACCACGACAAGCATCACCAGGCCTACGTCACCAACGGCAACAACGCGATCAAGGGGACCGAATTCGAAGGCAAGTCCCTCGAGGAGATCGTGAAGGGCTCGTTCGGCAAGAACGCGGCCGTCTTCAACAATGCCGGTCAGCACTACAACCACATCCACTTCTGGAAGTGGATGAAGCCGAATGGCGGTGGCAGCAAGCTGCCCGGCCGGCTGGAGAAGAAGATCAACGAGGACCTCGGCGGCTTCGAGAAGTTCAAGGCCGACTTCGCTGCCGCCGGCGTCGGCCAGTTCGGCTCCGGCTGGGCCTGGCTGCAGGTCAAGGGCGGCAAGCTCGAGATCGCCAAGACCCCGAACGGCGAGAACCCGCTGGTTCACGGCGCGGTGCCGATCCTCGGCGTCGACGTCTGGGAGCACTCCTACTACATCGACTACCGCAACCGCCGCCCGGATTATCTGAAGGCGTTCGTCGACAGCCTGGTCAACTGGGACTATGTCGACGAGCTGTTCGGCAAAGCCGGCTGAGCATACTGGCCGTCATTCCGGGGCGATGCGTTAGCATCGAACCCGGAATCTCGAGATTCCGGGTTCGGTCCTGCGGACCGCCCCGGAATGACGAGAGGAGAAGCTTCGAAAGGGCGGCAGCATCAATTGCCGCCCTTTTTGTTTTCTTGCGACACCGGCCGCTATGCGGCACAAAGTTCACATGGGGCAACTGACCAGCTATCTCCTCGTCTTCTTCGGCGGCGGTCTCGGCGCGACGCTGCGCCACCTGATCAACGTCACCTGCGCGCGCTGCATCGGCACCGCGTTTCCCTACGGCACCTTCATCATCAACATCACGGGCTCGACTGTGATGGGCCTGATCGCCGGCTACCTCGCCTTCAAGGGCGAGGCCTCGCAGCCCTGGCGGCTGTTCCTGATGACCGGCATCCTCGGCGGCTACACCACCTTCTCCGCGTTCTCGCTCGACGCCGCGCTGCTCTATGAGCGCGGCGAGCTCGGGCTGGCGGCGCTGTATGTGGCGGGCTCGGTGGCGCTGTCGATCGGAGGCCTGTTCGCCGGGCTCGCAATCGTGCGGCATTTGACGTGAGTCGACGTGAGCGAGGCGATCACTCCCCGTCGTTATTCGGGAGCTCGCCGACGCGTGCGACAGGGCGTGCCCCGAAAAGCGTAAGGTGAGTACGCTTTCAGGCTCCCTCTCCCCTTGCGGGAGAGGGTGGGGAGAGGGGTGGCCCCGGGAGTGATTCTCGAGGTGCGATCCCACTGCTTCAACCTGCGGAGCGAGCATCGCCCTTTCTAACGGAGAGTAGAGCAAGGGGCACCCCTCTCCCCAACCCTCCCCCGCAAGGGGGGAGGGAGCCCTTCCGCCAGTGCTCACCTCACGCGCGCGTGCCACTGAGTTGCCCGACGGGCAACTCAGCAAAAACCCGTCAAGCCTCGGCAGCAAAAATATTTCGCTTTATCCGAAGAGCAACTCAGTGTATGAATTTCCCCGTCTCACCCGACACGAGGGGCGCTTCGCGGTCGTCACGAACGCGGGTCGAGATGCGGTGGACGCGGATTGCGCAGTCGACGAATGCGCATGAGGCGGACGGCGAAGTCGTGCAGGCCTGACGCCCTAGTGGTAGGTGTCTTTTCGGATTGCGCAGATGCGCGTCGCGAAGACGGTGACAACAAAGCCCAGTCTCGCCGGGGAGAGCACGTATAAGCCGTAGCCCATCGCGCAGGGAAAGCCGGATTGCTCCGGTTACACCTGTGGTCCTACCCCCGAGCTTTCTACCCCATTGCTCGGGGCCCATGGGTGCGATCGGCACCCGGCTTTCCCTGCGCCCTCTGTTCAAGAGAGGGCGGAAACGACAATCAAGACTCGGACAATCATGTCGCGAGAATGTGGATGTGTGACTCACAGACCGCGCCACACACTCACCGTCGTCCCGGCGAAGGCCGGGACCCATAACCCCAAATGCTGCTTGTCGCGCGATGCTGGTACGACGAGTCCCTTCAACAACGTCCGCCGCGGTGTATGGGTCCCGGCCTTCGCCGGGACGACGAGTGAGGATCAGGCAAGCCAGATATTCACCGTCGTCCTGGGCCGCGATCCGGCTCATCACTGAATGCGGTGGTTATGGGTCCTGGCTTTCGCCAGGACGACGCGCGGGAGGAGTCGTCTGCTACCCCTCCCCTCCGGCGGCATCCCGTTCATCTCCGGAACCCGCCAACCGGCTCCGCCAACGGCACTTCCGGCCTTCAAATTTCCCTTTGGTAACCTCGCCTTAACCATGATTAGCGTTTGGTTAGGGTCGGAATGCCGCGTGAAAAGCCCTCGTTTTGACATGTTGGCAGGGGAAGCAGGGCCCGGCTTTGGACGGGCCCCCCATGCGACAGATGTAAGAGGCTCTCGCGCAGTTTTGCCGCGCCGGGTGCGCGGCCGTGGAAGGGGTGCCGATTGGCGGCCCGCCGAACTGGGACACTTGCGTTGAGAGGATATTGCCGATGAATCCCGCCGACGTGGCGCAGTCAACTCTGCCACTGGCATCGAGCGATGTGTCGCTCATCGCGTTGTTTTGGCAGGCCCATTGGGTCGTCAAATGCGTGATGCTGGGACTTCTGTCCTGCTCGGTCTGGGTCTGGGCGATCGCGATCGACAAGATCCTGCTGTACGCCCGCACCAAGCGGGCGATGGACAAGTTCGAGCAGGCCTTCTGGTCCGGCCAGTCGATCGAGGAGCTCTACCGGGCGCTCTCGGCCAAGCCGACCCAGTCGATGGCGGCCTGTTTCGTGGCGGCGATGCGGGAGTGGAAGCGCTCCTTCGAGAGCCAGTCACGGTCCTTTGCCGGTCTGCAGGCCCGAATCGAGAAGGTCATGAACGTTTCGATCGCCCGGGAGGTGGAGCGGCTGGAACGCCGGCTGCTGGTGCTGGCGACCGTCGGCTCGGCCGGCCCCTTTGTCGGCCTGTTCGGCACCGTCTGGGGCATCATGTCGAGCTTCCAGTCGATCGCGGCTTCGAAAAACACCTCGCTGGCGGTGGTGGCGCCCGGTATCGCGGAAGCGCTGTTTGCCACCGCAATCGGCCTGATTGCCGCAATTCCGGCGACTATTTTCTACAATAAGTTCACTTCGGAGGTGAACCGGCAGGCCGCCCGCCTGGAGGGGTTCGCCGACGAGTTCTCCGCCATCCTGTCGCGTCAGATCGACGAGCGGGGCTGAGGAGCATGATCCGGAAAAGTGGGTACCAGTTTTCCGAAAAGATCATGCTCAATAAAGAGAGTGTGATGGTCACTGTTGTGAGCGCGCGATCATGGCGATGAGCATGGCAGGGTCCGGCGGTGGTGGCAGACGCCGCCGCGGGCGCAAGCCGGTCATGGCCGAGATCAACGTCACGCCGATGGTCGACGTGATGCTGGTGCTCTTGATCATCTTCATGGTCGCGGCGCCGCTGATGACGTCGAACATCGACATCGACCTGCCGGTCGCGAGCGGCGGCAAGTCGATCTCGTCCAACCAGCCGCCGCTGACACTGTCGGTCAAGCGCACCGGCGGCGGCTGCAACTCGAATGTCGAGCTCTATCTGGGCGACGCGCCGGTCACGGCCGCCGATTTTCCGGCCAAGATCAAGGCGATCGGCGATGCCCGGTCGGATGCCGAAAAAGTGGTCTATCTGCGTGGCGACAAGGACGTCTGTTACACGGATATGATGAAGTTGCTCGGCGAGGTCCGGGCCGCGGGGTTCAAGGCGAATATCGTCATCATCCCGGAGGGTGGCTAACGACCATGTACGGCAAGCGGCACGGGGAAGCCTGATTTGAAGGTCAAGGTCGACAAGACTCTGGCGGCGTCGATTGTCCTGCACGTCCTCGTGATCGGGTGGGGCCTCGTGTCGTTTTCGACCCGGGCCTTCGTGATGCCGGAAGAGGAATCCGTCGCCGTTGACGTGATCTCCTCCGACCAGCTCTCGCACGTGATGTCCGGCCAGAAGGACGGCAAGAAGGAAAATCCCAAGCCGCTGGTCGACAAGGTCGCCGCGGCCAAGCCGGTCGACGACATGGTCGGCAAGGTCGAGGAAAAGAAGCCGCCGGTCGTGACCGAAACCGCGCCGCAGCCGACACCGAAGGTGGAGAAGCCGGAAGACAAGAAGCCGGATCCGCCGAAGAAGGTCGAGAACAAGCCGAAGGAAGAGCCGAAGCCGGTCGAGAAGAAGCCCGATCCGGAGAAGCCCGACCCGATCGCGGAAGCGATCAAGAAGGAAGAGAAGAAGCCGCCGCCGAAGCCGGTTCAGCAGGCCGCCAAGCCGCCGCCGGAGCAGAAGCCGAAGGATCGCGTGTTCGACCAGAGCAAGATCGCAGCGCTGCTCGACAAACGCGACCCGACGCGCGCCGCGGCGACCGGCGATACACTCAATGCCAACGCCGCGCTCGGCACGGCGAAAGGCAAGGCTGCGGACAACTCCGCGACCTGGGGCGCGATGTTCCGGCAGCAGGTCGAACGGTGCTGGAAGAACAAGCCCTACGGCAGCATCGAGGAGCAGCGGACCCAGGTGGTGATCGACGTCGATCTGAAGCGCGACGGCACGCTCGCGCGCATGCCGGTCGCGGAAGGCTCGCCGAGCACGCCCTATATGCGCGTCTATCAGGAGAGCGCCTTGCGCGCGATCATCGCATGTCAGCCCTACAACCTGCCCGCGGGCTGGTTCGACGAATGGAAGGCATTCGCACCGGTGTTCAAAGAGAACAATACTTGAGATCAGACGCGACGCTTTGGCCAATAGCAGACAAAGTCTACCGACAATGACCGACAACAATGATTTGCGTGCAATGATGTTTCGCCTCGACCGACGACAGATGATTTCCGGCATGGCCGCGCTTGGTGCGCTCGCGGCGGCGCCGCAAGCCTTCGGACAGGAAGGCGGGCGCAAACAGATTCCGGTCCCGGGCGGCGAGTTCGCGCCGGTGCCGATCGCGATCCCGAATTTCTCGGCCGGCACGCCCGGCGACACCGAAGTCGGCGTCGGCGTTGCGCAGGTCATCACCAACAATCTGAAGCGCAGCGGCTTGTTCGCACCGATCGATCAGGCCGCTTATCTCGAGAAGCAGGTCAACATCGACGCGCCGCCGAACCTGAACAACTGGGCCAGCATCAAGGCGCAGGCGCTGGTGGTCGGGCGCATGACCCGGCAGGGCAACGGCCGGGTCAAAGCGGAGTTCCGGCTCTGGGACGTCGGCACGGGACAGCAGCTCGCCGGCCAGTCCTACGACACCTCGGCCGAATACTGGCGCCGCATCGCGCACATCATCTCCGACCAGATCTACGAGCGCATGACCGGCGAGAAGGGTTATTTCGATACCCGCGTCGTGTTCGTCGACGAGAGCGGCTCGGCGGACCGCCGCGTCAAGCGCCTGGCGCTGATGGACCAGGACGGCGCCAATGTGCGCTATCTGACCCGCGGCTCGGATCTCGTGCTGACGCCGCGCTTCTCGCCGTCGACCCAGGAAATCACCTATATGGAGTTCGGGCAGGGCGACCCGCGCGTCTACCTGCTCAACATCGAGACCGGCCAGCGCGAGATCGTCGGCAACTTCCCGGGCATGTCGTTCTCGCCGCGCTTCTCGCCCGATGGCCAGCGCGTCATCATGAGCCTGCAGCAGGGCGGCAACTCCAATTTGTTCGTGATGGATCTGCGCTCGAAGTCGATGACGCGGCTGACCGACACGCCGGCGATCGACACCTCGCCCTCCTACGCGCCTGACGGCACGCGGCTCTGCTTCGAGTCCGACCGCGGCGGCAAGCCGCAGATCTACGTGATGCCGGCAACCGGCGGCGCCGCGCAGCGCATCTCGTTCGGCGACGGCACCTATTCGACGCCGGTGTGGTCGCCGCGCGGCGACTACATCGCGTTCACCAAGCAGGGCGGCGGGCAGTTCGCGATCGGCATCATGAAGCCGGACGGCTCCGGCGAGCGCATCCTGACCTCGGGCTTCCACAATGAAGGCCCGACCTTTGCGCCGAACGGACGCGTCGTGATGTTCTTCCGGGATCCCGGCGGCAACAGCGGTCCGTCGCTGTTCACCATCGACGTCTCCGGGCGCAACGAACTGAGGGTGCCGACCCCGGGATTCGCCTCCGACCCGGCCTGGTCGCCGCTGCTGTCGTAAGCCGCTGCATAGCTGCCCCGGCGTGTCCGAGGCAGGTCGGCAGCTCTTGCCTAGTGCACTGAATTGTCTGGCGAATTTCCTTCTCTCGGCGGCCGCGGCAAGGACTCGGTAACGATATTCCCTCAGAAAGACTTCACCTGCCATCGGTAAGAGTGCGAGTTGAAAAGGACGCGCGCTCTCACAATGCAGTTTGCAAGTCAGACGGGAGAACCGGACCAGTCGATGTCGCCGACGATCTCCGCGGCGCTCGTCGATTCCCTGTTCATGAACCCTGCGCCCATGATCTTCGGCGCCTTCGGCCCCGCCATTGCGGGCGCCGTGATTGCGTTCGTCACCGGCAATCTGTTGTCCTGGCTCTGCGTGCCGCTGTTCATCGTGGTGGGCCTGGCGCGCGCGTGGCAGATGTACCGCTACCAGCAGCGCAGCTCCCGTCTCACCGTCGAAGAATCCGTGACCTGGGAGAAGCGCTACCGGATCGGCAGCCTCGCCTACGGCATTGCGCTCGGCCTGTGGGGCGCCGCCGTCCTGGTCACGACCAACGATGCCGCAGCCCACATGCTCTGCGTGACCACGGTGGTCGCCTATACCTCGGCGGGGGTCGGGCGCACGTTCGGCCGGCCGCAGATCTTCCACCTGCATCTGTTGATGTCGATCGGTCCCCTGATCGCGGCGCTGATGTATGTCGGCGGTCCCTACCACATCGCGCTGGCGCTGCTCAGCCTGGTGTTCTTCAGCGCCATCCGCCACCTCACCACGAGCCTGCAGCGGATCTACGTCAACGCCTGGATCGCCAAGGAGCGCGAGGCGGCGCTGGCGGGCCAGTTCGATACCGCGCTCAACAACATGCCGCACGGCCTGTGCATGTTCTCGGCCGACGGCCGCCTTGCGGTGATGAACCACCGCTTCATCGAGATGATGGCGCTGTCGGACGATTTCGTGCAGCGCGGCGCCAGCGCGACCGATATCTGCAATGCCTGCGTGCTGTCCGGCGCGATCTCGGCCGCCGCCGCGCAGCAGATCCTCTACGAGATCGAGAGTTCGCAGCGCGGCGACATCGTCACCAGCGACCCCGATCCGGCGCAGAACCGTTCGCTCGACTGGACGTTCCAGCCGATGGCCGGCGGCGGCACGGTGGTGCTGGTCGAGGACATCACCGAGCGCAAGGACGCCGAGGCCCGGATCAGCCATCTCGCGCGCTACGACGAGCTGACCGCGCTGCCCAACCGCGTCAATTTCCGCGACGAGATTGGCCGGCTGCTCGCCATGCAGCACGGCGACCATCGCTCCGCGCTGCTGTTCGTCGACCTCGACCAGTTCAAGCAGGTCAACGACACGCTCGGCCATCCCTGCGGCGACCAGCTGCTTTGCGCGGTCGCCGAGCGGCTGCGCGAGATGCTGCGGCCGGAGGATTTCGTGGCACGGTTCGGCGGCGACGAGTTCGTCGTGTTCCAGCAGAACATCCACTCGCATGAGGACGCCGCCGCGCTGGCGCGGCGCATCGTCGACCGCCTCAGCGAGCGCTACAAGATCGACAACCATCTGGTCGAGATCGGCGCCAGCGTCGGCATCGCGATGACCGCGCCCGGGGTCGGCGCCGACACGCTGTTGAAGAACGCCGACATGGCGCTCTACCGCGCCAAGGCGGACGGCCGCGGCACCTTCTGCTTCTTCCGCGACGAGATGGCGCAAACCGTCGAGGCCCGCCGCATCCTCGAGCTCGACCTGCGCAAGGCGCTGGCCAACGAGGAATTCGAGCTGTTCTACCAGCCCCTGATCAATTTGAGGTCCGGCAAGGTCTCGACCTGCGAGGCGCTGCTGCGCTGGAACCACCCGGCGCGCGGCACGGTCTCTCCGGTCGACATCATTCCGGTCGCCGAGGACATGGGCCTGATCGTCGATCTCGGCCGCTGGATCCTGCGCAAGGCCTGCATGGAATGCATGAAGTGGCCCGAGGCGGTCAGCGTCGCGGTCAACTTCTCGCCGCAGCAGTTCCATCAGCGCGACGTGCTGAGCGAGGTTCGCTACGCGCTCGAGGTCTCCGGCCTGCCGGCGCACCGGCTCGAGATCGAGATCACCGAGTCCTCGCTGCTGCACAACACAGAGCTGACTCACGACGTGCTGTCGCAGCTGCGCTCGCTCGGCGTGCGGATCTCGCTGGATGATTTCGGCACCGGCTACTCGTCGCTCAGTTACCTGCACAATTTCCCGCTGCAGAAGGTCAAGATCGACCGCTCCTTCCTCGAAGGCATCGACAGCGATCGCCCGCTGACCCTGCTGCGCGGGGTGGCGCGGCTGTCGGCCGATCTCGGCATGTCGGTCGTGGTCGAGGGCATCGAGACCAATGAGCAGCTCGAGCTGATCAGCGCCGACGGTGCGGTGACCGAAGCACAGGGATACCTGTTCAGCCGGCCGGTTCCCGCGGTGCGGATCCGTCAGCTGCTCAATGCCTCGCACGGCCGGCGGACCGACGAGCAGCTGCACGTGGTTCCCTCGCGCTCGATTGCTTGATCCAGCGCAATAACCTCAATCGATAGTTGTGATAGCCTCGACTGCACGATTTGAAGTGCACGCTTGCGGTCGGAGGTTAACTGTATTGCTTCGATTGCTTTGACGAAAATTAAGAAGCTGTTAATCTTTTGGCACGCGCGTTGAAGTTGTTGGGTTGTAAGGGGAGTACTGCATGAGGTCCGCGGCCGAAGTCATCAAGCCCGCGACCGGAAGGCTTGCGGACCCTCTCGATCAAGTCGACTACCGCCTCGCTCAGACCCCGGAACAGAAAGACGAGATTTACCGGCTCCGCTATCGCGCCTATCTGCGCGAAGGCGCGATCCGGCCCTCGGCGGACGAGCGCGTCGTCGACGCGTTCGATGATGCGCCGAATGCCTGGGTGTTCGGCGTCTATCTGCACGGCGAGCTCTGCAGCTCGATCCGCATCACGGTGGCGACGCCGGAGTGGCGCTCCTCGCCGACGATCGACGTGTTTGGCGACATATTGCTGCCGAAGCTCGATCAGGGTCTCGTCTTCATTGATTCGACGCGCTTCGTGGCGGATCCCGAAAAGGCGCGGAACAATCCGGAACTGCCCTATGTCACGGTGCGGCTTGGTTCGACTGCGGGCGTGCATTTCAATGCCGATTATGGCCTGGCGCCGGTCCGGCCGGAACACATGGCGTTCTACCGGCGCGTGTTCCTGCACGAGACCTGGTCGGAACCGCGGCTCTATCCCGGGCTCGTCAAGCCGGTCGGCTTGATGGCGTCGCATCTGCCGACGGTGCGGGATCGCGTGCTTGCCCGCTATCCATTCCTGCGCTCGAGTGCCTTCGAGCGACGGATGCTGTTCGACCGCGAGGGCCAGCTGCAGCCCGATGGTATTGTCCGGCCGTTCGAGCGTGCCTCGATCGTGCCGAATCCCTGAGAAAACCCGCGTTCTGATCGATCTGGCGCCAACCGGATGTTGCGCGCACGTCAAATTGCCCTGCAAAAGCGGCCGGTTCCCGCGAACCTTGCCTTCCTTTCACCATCGCGCCACATTTGCCACCCATTAACCATCGGGGGCGCTTTTCGCCATTGCCTGGCATTTGATGGGGTCGAGCAAGGTCTCGTCAAGGTTGACGGAACGTTCGCTTAACCATCGCCCTGTAGACCGATTGGGTAGTACGAAGAGCGTGAGCGTGGAGGCTCCGGGAATGAATTATCTCCAGGGTATGAAGCTGGTTGCGGTTCTGGCGGTGGCGCTGTCGATGGGCGCCTGCGCCAACAAGAACCCGTTGGACGCCAATGGCGCGATCGGGGGCGCCGCGGCCCCGGGCAGTCAGCAGGATTTCGTGGTCAATGTCGGCGATCGGGTGTTCTTCGAGAGCGATCAGACCGATCTCAGCCCGCAGGCGACGGCGACCCTCGACAAGCAGGCGCAGTGGCTGCAGACCTACAACCGTTATTCCTTCACCATCGAAGGTCATGCCGACGAGCGCGGCACGCGCGAATACAACATCGCGCTGGGTGCTCGCCGTGCCCAGTCGGTTCGCTCCTATCTGGCGTCCCGCGGCATCGATCCGAGCCGCATGCGTACCATCTCCTACGGCAAGGAGCGCCCGGTCGCGGTCTGTAACGACATCTCGTGCTGGTCGCAGAACCGCCGCGCCGTCACCGTGCTGAACGCCAGCTCCTGACGCGTTCGCTGGATCGATTTTTCCGAGCCGGCGCCTTCGGGCGCCGGCTTTGTTTTGGCCGCGCGAAAGCCTGGCACGCCGCCGTCATCAAGATGAACGAAGCTGCGCGCAATTGGCCGTTTGCTTGTTCCCGCGTCCGTACTAAACCGGTGTCCGCGACGCTGTAGCGGATTTGAACGGCCAGTCACAATTCCGGCGTACTCCGTCCCTCAATGTCGCTCGCTTTTCACGTCGATGTCGTCGTCAGGGCAAAATGTCATCCAGGCTTCATTTTCTTTCTTCCGCCGCAGCGATCGCGGCGCTATTCGCCGTTTCAACACCGGTGTTTGCCCAATCCGACGATTCCGATGCGGAGATGCGGATCGAGCGGCTCGAAAATCAGCTGCGGCAGCTGACCGGCCAGAACGAGGAGCTGCAGTACCGCAACCGCCAGCTCGAGGAGCGGCTGCGCCAGCTTGGCGGCCAGCCGCCCGGCGCTCCCGGACAGGCTCCGGCCGCCCAGCCCAACGTCGCGGCGGTGCCGCCGGCGCAACAGCCGCAGGCCTACCCGCAAGCTCAGCCCGGCTACAGCCAGCCGCAGCAAGGCTATGGCCGGCAGCCGCAGGGCGGCTATGACCAGCAGCAGATCGCCGCGCCTGTACCGATCGTGCAGGAGCCGGCGCCGGCAGCTTCTCCCGGCCGCCGCAGTCGCGGCGACGCCTTCGATCCGAATCAGAACCCGAATGCCCCGGGCGCGCCGCGCGCGCTCGGCGGCGGCCAGATGCCGATGCCAGGCGATGCGGCGGGAGGTGCGCCGGGCGGCCGCGGCGCGGGCGAACCGCTCAATCTCGGCGATACCAGCCCGCAGCGCGCCCCCGGCGCGAGCGCGGCGCTGACCACATTGCCGCCGTCGGCGACGTCGAAGGACGAGTTCGATCTCGGCATCGGCTACATGCAGCGCAAGGACTATGCGCTCGCCGAAGAGACCATGAAGAACTTCGCGCAGAAATATCCGAGCGATCCGCTGGTGGCGGACTCGCAATACTGGCTTGGCGAAAGCTATTTCCAGCGTCAGCAATATCGCGACGCGGCGGAAACCTTCCTCGGCGTGACCACCAAATACGACAAGTCCGCGAAGGCGCCCGACGCCCTGCTGCGGCTCGGCCAGTCGCTGGCGGCGCTGAAGGAGAAGGAGGCCGCCTGCGCGGCGTTCGGCGAGATCACGCGGAAATACCCGCGCGCGTCCGGCGGGGTCAAAGCCGCGGTTGACCGCGAGCAGAAGCGCGTGAAGTGCTAAACCAGCAACGGAAGGCCGCTTCCGGCCTTTCCGCGACATGCTGGTTCTGCGATGCCCGACGACCAAACCGCCATCTCGGCCAAGGACGCCAAGCGCTTGTTCGCAGGCCTTGCGTCTGCGCCGGCGATTGTGCTCGCGGTGTCCGGCGGTCCCGATTCAGTCGCGCTGATGTGGCTCGTCGCGCGCTGGCGCCGTGCGCTGACGCGAGGACCATATCTGGTGGCGGTCACCGTCGATCACGGCCTGCGTCCGGAAGCGGCACGCGAGGCGCGCGACGTCAAGCGCCTCGCGTGCCGCCTCGACCTGCCGCATCACACGTTGCGCTGGAACGGGCCGAAGCCCGTGACCGGCGTGCCGGCAGCCGCGCGCGAGGCGCGCTATCGCCTGCTCGCGCAAGCCGCGCGCAAGCATGGCGCCACGCACATTCTGACCGCGCACACCCGTGACGACCAGGCCGAGACGCTGTTGATGCGGATGCTGCGTGGCAGCGGCGTCGCGGGCCTTTCGGCGATGGCGCGCGAGACCGAGCGCGACGGCGTTGTGCTGACGCGGCCGCTGCTCGATATCTCCAAGGCGCGACTGATCGCAACGTTGAAGAAAGCGCGGATCGGCTTTGTCGACGATCCGACCAACCGCGATGCGTCCTTCACGCGGCCACGGCTGCGCGCACTGATGCCGCTGCTGGCGGAGGAGGGCGGTGATGCGCGGAACCTGGCGCGGCTTGCCGCGCGGATCGCGCGCGCCAACGCCGCACTGGAGGTGCTGGTCGACGGCGCCGAGCGCTATCTTGCGTTGAAAAGCGAGGATAACCCTGGTGCCGGTTACGACGCTGCACTGTTCGCGGTGATGCCCGACGAAATTCGGCTCCGCCTGCTGAAGCGCGCCATCGACCGCACCGGACATGAGGGGCCGGCCGAACTCGGCAAGGTGGAAACCCTGCTCGCGGCCGTCGATCAGGCCTTGAACGGGGCCTCAGGACAACGCGAATTCAGGCTGAAACAGACCCTTGCCGGAGCGGTCATCAGCGTCGCCTCCGGCCGTATCAGGATCAGCCCGGCGCCGCCCCGCCGAGGGCGTTCCGGCTAGGCCGCGTTTGAATGGTTCAATCGCTGTCATAATCGGGCAGGGTGGCTTAACCACCCCGGAAAAACACCGGATTCTGCGTCATTTTTTGACCGGGAATCGGGCTAGGATGCGGTAAATAGTCGTGCGCAGTTCCCTTGGCATCGACCCCTGCGGCACCTAGATTGTATGCCATCACGGGATGGATTCCCTGGGGATTCCCACAGAGCCTGCCCAAGGATAGAGAGAGGCCGCGATCCGCGCGACCACGAAGGAAGACCATGAACGCCAATCTGCGGAATTTCGCCCTCTGGGTCATCATTGTCCTGCTGCTGCTGGCGTTGTTCACGCTTTTCCAGAATCCCGGCCAGCGCTCGTCGTCCTCGGAGATCTCGTTCTCGCAGCTTCTGACTGAAGTCGATCAGGGCCATGTCCGCGACGTCGTGATTCAGGGGCCGGATATTCACGGCACCTTCAACAACGGCACCAGCTTCCAGACCTACGCGCCGAGCGATCCGACGCTCGTGAAGCGGCTCTATGACGCCAAGGTGCAGATCTCCGCGAAGGCGCCCGGCGACAACGTGCCGTGGTTCGTTTCGCTGCTCGTCTCCTGGTTGCCGTTCATCGCGCTGATCGGCGTCTGGATATTCCTGTCGCGACAGATGCAGGGCGGCGCCGGCAAGGCGATGGGCTTCGGCAAGTCGCGCGCCAAGATGCTGACCGAAGCGCATGGCCGCGTCACCTTCGAGGACGTTGCCGGCGTCGACGAGGCCAAGCAGGACCTGCAGGAGATCGTCGAATTCCTCCGTGATCCCGGCAAATTCCAGCGGCTCGGCGGACGCATTCCGCGCGGCGTGCTGCTGGTCGGCCCCCCCGGCACCGGCAAGACGCTGATCGCGCGCGCGGTGGCGGGCGAAGCCAACGTGCCGTTCTTCACCATCTCCGGTTCTGACTTCGTCGAAATGTTCGTCGGCGTCGGTGCGAGCCGCGTCCGCGACATGTTCGAGCAGGCCAAGAAGAACGCGCCCTGCATCATCTTCATCGACGAAATCGATGCGGTCGGCCGTCATCGCGGCGCCGGTCTCGGCGGCGGCAATGACGAGCGCGAGCAGACGCTGAACCAGTTGCTGGTCGAGATGGACGGCTTCGAGGCCAATGAAGGCGTGATCCTGATCGCGGCGACCAACCGTCCCGACGTGCTCGATCCCGCGCTGTTGCGTCCCGGCCGCTTCGACCGTCAGGTCGTGGTGCCCAATCCGGACGTCGTCGGCCGCGAGCAGATCCTCAAGGTGCACGTCCGCAAGGTGCCGCTGGCGCCGGATATCAACCTCAAGACCATCGCGCGCGGCACCCCGGGCTTCTCCGGCGCCGACCTGATGAACCTCGTCAACGAGGCTGCGCTGACCGCCGCCCGCCGCAACAAGCGGATGGTGACGCAGGCCGAGTTCGAAGAGGCCAAGGACAAGGTGATGATGGGCGCCGAGCGCAAGTCGCTTGTCATGACCGAGGAAGAGAAGCTGCTGACGGCCTATCACGAGGGCGGCCACGCCATCGTCGGCCTCAACGTCGTCGCGACCGATCCGATCCACAAGGCGACCATCATTCCGCGCGGCCGTGCGCTGGGCATGGTGATGCAGCTGCCGGAGCGCGACAAGCTGTCGATGTCGCTGGAGCAGATGACCTCGCGCCTCGCCATCATGATGGGTGGCCGCGTCGCGGAAGAGCTGATCTTCGGTCGCGAGAAGGTGACCTCGGGTGCCGCTTCCGACATCGAGCAGGCGACCCGTCTGGCTCGCATGATGGTGACGCGCTGGGGCCTTTCGGAGGAGCTCGGCACCGTTTCCTATGGCGAGAACCAGGACGAGGTGTTCTTGGGCATGTCGGTCTCGCGCACGCAAAATGCGTCCGAGGCGACGGTCCAGAAGATCGACTCCGAGATCAAGCGCCTGGTCGAGGAAGGCTACAAGGAAGCGACCCGGATCCTGACCGAGAAGCACGAGGATCTCGAAACGCTCGCCAAGGGCCTGCTCGAGTTCGAGACGCTGACCGGCGACGAGATCACGGACCTCTTGAAGGGCAAGAAGCCCAACCGCGAGTCGGTGCTGGAGCCGTCGACTCCGCGCGCCTCCGCCGTGCCGCCGGCCGGCAAGCCGCGCCCGCGTCCCGATCCGGACACCGGCCTGGAGCCGCAGCCGCAGGCGTAAGCCTCGCCTGCCATGGCCGGCTATTCCGGCAAACCGATTGTGCAAAAGCTCGGCCTCAAGCCGGGCTTTTGCATTTTTGTCGACGGCTTGTCCGTGCCCTATTCCGACATCGTCGGCCAACTGCCCGCCGATGTACGGATCGTGAAGACCGCGCGGGCGCCGCTCGATGTGGTGCATCTGTTCGCCGCCGAGGCCAGGGGCCTCGCCACCAAGCTTGAGCGTTACCGGGAGGCGATCGCGCCCGATGGCATGATTTGGGTGTCCTGGCCGAAGAAGAGCTCGGGCCTCGTGACCGATCTCACCGACATTGCGGTCCGCAAGGCCGGGCTTGCCTCCGGCCTGGTCGACATCAAGGTCTGCGCCGTGGATGCCACATGGTCGGGACTGAAATTCGTGATCCCCGTCAAGGAGCGCGGCAAACGCCCGACATAATGTAGGGTGGGCAAAGGCGCGCTTGCGCCGTGCCCATCATCCAGAGCGCTGTGCGTCAGGGTGGGCACGCTTCGCCTTGCCCCCTACCACGTCGTCGCTATTGGCATTCGGATAAACCCCGTGGCATCCTCGCGCCAAGCCGTCAAACGGCACCGCCGCGTCGTCCTGGACGCGCGGCAGAAAAAGGGGGGGGGGAGGCCGATGCGCAAGGCATTCGGCGCGCTTGGCGCCATTTCATTCCTGCTGTTGCCCGCCGTTTCGTTCGCCGCCGAGATGCGCGGCGTCACATCAACCGAAATCAGGATCGGCCAGACCATGCCCTATAGCGGGCCGGTGTCGGCGTTCGGGGCGCTCGGCAAGGGCGAGGCCGGCTATTTCAGGATGCTGAACGAGCGTGGCGGCATCAATGGCCGCAAGATCAACTTCATCTCGCTCGACGATTCCTACGCGCCGCCGAAGACGGTGGAGCAGACCCGCCGCCTCGTCGAGAGCGACGAGGTGGCGCTGATCTTCTCCTCGATCGGCACCGCACACAACACCGCGATCGCAAAGTACCTGCAGGGCAAGAATATCCCGCAGCTGTTTCTGGCCTCCGGGGCCTCGAAATTCGGCGACATCGCGCAATTCCCGCAGGCGACCATGGGCGTGCAGGCGCCGTTCCGCTACGAGGCGCGGCTTTACGCGCGCTATGCGCTGGCGAAGAATCCGAATGCGAGATTCGCGGTGATCTCGCAGAACGACGATTACGGCCGCGACTATCTCGCGGGCCTCAAGGACGTGCTCGGCGAGAAATATGATTCTGTCGTCACGGTTGCGACCTACGAGATATCGGACCCGACGATCGACTCGCAGATCGTCAAGCTGAAGGCGACCAATGCCGACGTCTTCGTGATCGCGGCGACGCCGAAATTCGCGGCGCAGTCGATCCGCAAGGCCTATGAGATCGGCTGGCGGCCGATGACCTTCCTGTCCAACACCGCGGTGTGGATTTCGACCGTGATGCAGCCGGCCGGCTTGGAAGCCGGGACCGGCATCATCTCGACCGCCTATGTGAAGGATCCTGACGATCCGGCCTGGAAGGACGATCCCGGCATGAAGGGATGGCGCGACTTCATGACCAGATATTTGCCCGACAGCGATCAGCACGACACCAACTATGTCAACGCCTACAACAGCGCGATGGCGCTCGAGGCCGTGCTGAAGGCCTGCGGCGACGATCTCTCGACCGAGAACATCCTGCGGCAGGCGTTCGCGATCAAGCAGCTGGAGCTGCCGATGCTGCTGCCGGGCATCAAGGTCAACACCTCGCCGTCCGACCACGTGCCGGTCGACCAGATGCAGCTGATGCGCTTCAACGGCAAGACCTGGGACCGCTTCGGCGAGCTGCAGACGGGGAATTGAGCTGAGACCGATCCCGGGCCTAAACCCGTCATCCTGAGGAGCGCGCTCTCGCGCGCGTCTCGAAGGATCGACGGCCACCGGCCGGGCCGTACATCCTTCGAGACGCCTGCTGCGCAGGCTCCTCAGGATGACGGAACAGATGGCGTCGCTGCGATTCAGAGAAACGCTCTGGCGCAGCCTACTTCGAACCTGCAGCCGCCTGCGCTGCGTCGGCCCTCTCGTCCGATCGCACATGGATGACGGCGACGTCGTCCTTGTAGAGCCGCTTCCAGCCCTTGAGGTGATCCAGTGCATTTCCGGCCGGCGAGTCCGAGCTCAGCAGCGTGGCGTCGATGCGGTATTTGTCGAGCAGGGCCAAGAGCTGGCCGACGTCACGGGCATCGAGCGCGTCGTAATAGTCGAGCACGAATTGCTCGCCATAGAGCTCGGCGCGGCCGTCGATGAACACCTTCATGTCGCGGCTCACCATGTAGCCGCCGAACGGCGCCGTGCTGAACACGCGCTCTGCCTTGTGCTGCTGCAGCACGTCGACCGCGGCAACCGGCGAGAACATCGGCAGGAACTTGAACTGATGCTGCGCGACGAAGGCCGTCGTCGTCACCCACGCGCCGATCACCATCGCGATCGCAGCCAGGATCGTGACGGTTGGGAGCGAGCGGGTTTGCTCGAAGCGGGAGGCGGGAGCGCCTGCCGTCCCCCATTGTTCTGATATCGGCTTGGCGAGCACCAATGGCGCGATGAACGCGAACACCTCGATGTTGCGGACATGGCTCAGCGCCATCCAGATCAGGCCGAGTAGCAGCAGGATCCGCGGCACCGACAGCGTCAGCCTGCGATAGCAGATCAGGCCGATCAGGCCGAGCAGCGTGGCCTCGAAGAAACTGGGCTTGCTGAAATCCGCGGGCTTCCATTCGCCGATCAGCGTCAGCAGCTTGCCAAGGCTGAGGATCTTGGTCGCGCCGAGCAGGCTGTTCCAGCCATACGGAGTCACACAGCTGGCGGCGATTGCCGCGACGCCGAACAGTCCCCATCGCACGATGAGCTGACGGCGGCGGCCTGGCTCAGCATTCCAGATAGCTTCCAGTCCGATCGGTCCGATCAGCGCCAGGCCGAGAACGAAGCCGCCGTGCAGATTGGCCCACAGCGTCATCAGCGGCAGCAGCCACCATGACGGTGAGGTGCGGCGATCCGCGGCCACAAGCAGTCCGCCGACGAACGCCAGCAACACCGGCAACGCCAGCATGTGCGGCCGCGCCAGGAAGTGGATCGTCGACAACAATAGCGCCAGCGCCGCGATCAGCAGTGCGCGCGCCGGATCGAAATACGGGCTCAGCAGATGCAGGAAGACCGCAACCGTCGCACCGATCGCGATCGAGGTCAGGATCACCGGCCCGGCCCAATTGCCGCCATACACGAGGGCATAGGCCACCTGCGACAGCCACGAGCTCGAAATCCAGGGCTCACCGAAACGGGTGAACGAAAACACGTCAGTGGTCGGCATCGCGCCGTGCTCGAGGATCCACTGTCCGACCCTGATCTGCCACATCGTGTCAGTGTCGCGCAGCTGGATCTCGCCGGCCGAGAGATAGAACAGATAGGCGCCGACGGCAGCGCAGAGCGGCAGCAATCCGCGCGCCGCATTGCGGCTGGTCACGCTGCTGGCGATGGAGAGTGACATGCGCTTTCGGGTTTCGGTCGGAGACATCGAGAGGCAACGCCACGCGTGACGCCTGGTGCGCACTCGACCACGGCTTCCGATAAAATCGGGTAAATGCGGCCGCGACATCGCGGGCCACCGGACGGCTCGACTCGAGCGATCTGGTTAGCTGGCCATTCACCATCGAAAACCTAGGCCCGTCGTCGGTCCGGCCCCGGCCGGCTGGCGCTCTGGCCGCAGCGGCCCGGCTCAATCGGAGGTGGAACCGAGGCTGTCGCAAAATCCTTGCAATTCCAGCTTGTCATTCAGTCTGAATAGTTGTTCACTTCTTCACGCGTTTGCGGGATCAATCGTACAAAACATTGAAGTCGCGTGTGTTCTGCCGGTGGGCGCCGGTTGGGGCGCACGGTGGGGGACGGAACGCCATGGTCTATCGGCGAACTCATCAGGTTGTGAAACGGCTGGCTGCTCGACGGAGCGCCATCCTGTCGGCTGCACGCGACGCGGCAGCGGCGGGCGGCATGGCGGCGGTCCAGATTGCACCGGTCGCGGTGCGGGCCAATGTCGCGGCAGGCACCGTCTATCGCTACTTCCCGTCGAAGGCCGAGTTGATCTCGGAACTGATCACGGAGGTCTCGCGCGACGAGCTGACGGCGATTCGACGCGCCGCCGATGCCGCACCAGGGCCCTCATCGGCGCTGGCCGCCGCGGTGACGACGATTGCGACCCACGTGCTGTCGCAACGCAAGCTCGCCTGGGGCATCTTGGCCGAGCCTGTCGATGTCGACGTCACCGCCTCGCGCCTGGCGAGCCGCCGCGATATCTCCGGCGAACTCGCCACCCGCATCGATGCCGCCGTGCGCGCCGGCCATCTGCCGGCGCAGGATACCGCGCTCGCCGCCACCGCCTTGCTCGGCGCGCTGCACGAGGCGCTGGTCGGCCCGCTGGCACCAAGCAATCTCGACGATCCGATCAAGCTGCGTGATGCGGTGCAGACCGTGACGCTGCTTGCGCTGCGCGCGGTCGGCGTGATGGACGCGCGCGCGCGTGGTCTCGTGGTGCAGGCGACCACCCCGGCAAAGGCGCTGGTCGGCGCTTAGATCATGATGCGTTTACACGGAATCGCATCATGATCTCATCTCTTTGTTTGAGCATGATCTTTTCGGAAAACCGGTTTCCACTTTTCCGGATCATGCTCTAGCATCCAAGCGCGCGGCGAACGCTTCCGTCGCATTGGCGTTGTAAGCTTGTGGCTGGGTTCAACCCATCTCAGGGAGCAACAACATGACGACGACCCATGGCTCGGCCAAATGGCAGGGCGGCATCAAGGACGGCAAGGGCGCGATCTCGACCAAGAGCGGCGCGCTCGCGGATTACCCCTATGGCTTCGCCAGCCGCTTCGAGGGCAAGCCGGGTTCGAACCCCGAAGAATTGATCGGTGCGGCGCATGCCGCCTGCTTCACGATGGCGCTGTCGCTGATCCTCGGCGAAGCCAAGCTCACCGCCGAACACATGGAGACCAAGGCCGACGTGACGCTGGAGAAGGTCGCCGACGGCTTCGCCATCACCGCCGTGCACCTGACGCTGTCGGCGAAGATCCCGGGCGCCGATAACGCGGCATTCCAGGAACTGGCGGGCAAGGCCAAGGCCGGGTGCCCCGTGTCGAAATTGCTCAACACCAAGATCACGCTCGACGCGTCGTTGCAGGGCTGATCGCTCTAAAGCATGATCCGGAAAAGTGCGACGCGGTTTTCCGAAAAGATCGTGCTCAAGCAAAGAGCTAAAGCGCGATGATCGCGCTTTAGCCGGACGTGGCGGCCTGATCGTCAGGCTTGCGCGTCGCCGCTCGGACCGACCGAGGCGATGCGCAGCATGTTGGTGGTGCCGGGCGCGCGCAGCGGCACGCCGGCGACGATGATGACGCGCTGGCCGGCCCTGGCGAAGCCGTCGCGGAAGGCAATCGAGCCGGCGCGGTCGACCATGTCGTCGAGATCGTGCGCATCCTCGGCGACCACGCAATGCACGCCCCATACGACGGCCAGCTTGCGACCGGTGACGAGATTCGGCGTGATCGCGACCACCGGTACCTTCGGGCGCTCGCGCGCCACCCGGATTGCGGTCGAGCCCGACGACGTCCAGCAGATGATCGCCGATAGATCCAGCGTCTCGGCGATCTGCCGCGCGGCATCGGCAATGGCGTCGCCCACCGTCGGCTCCGGATCGGCGCGCTGCGCGTTGAGCACGCCGCGATAGGTCGGGTCGCGCTCCACTTCCTCGCCGATGCGGTTCATGGTCGAGACCGCTTCCACGGGGAATTTGCCGGCGGCGGATTCCGCCGACAGCATGATGGCATCGGCGCCTTCGTACACGGCAGTGGCGACGTCGGAGACCTCGGCGCGGGTCGGCACCGGGGCCTGGATCATCGACTCCAGCATCTGGGTCGCGACCACCACCGGCTTGCCGGCGCGGCGCGCCATCCGGGTCATCTGCTTCTGCAGGCTCGGCACCCGCTCCAGCGGCAGCTCGACGCCGAGATCGCCGCGCGCCACCATCAGCGCATCCGATGCATCGATGATGTCGGCGAGGCGGTCGATCGCCTGCGGCTTCTCGATCTTGGCCATCACGGCGGCGCGGCCGCGGATCATCTTCTTGGCCTCGAGCACGTCCTCGGCCCGCTGCACAAAGGACAGTGCGACCCAGTCGATCCCCTCCGGCAGCGCGGCTTCGAGATCGGCGCGGTCCTTCGGGGTCATCGCCGAGACCGGCAGATCGGTGTCGGGCAGGCTGACGCCCTTGCGGTCCGACATCTTGCCGCCGATCACCACGCGCGTCACCGCGCGGTCGGACGAGGTCTCCTCGGCGATCAGCCGCACCTTGCCGTCGTCGAGCAGCAGCGCGTGGCCGGGACGGAGCGCTGCGAGGATTTCCGGATGCGGTAGCTGGACGCGGCTGTTGTCGCCCGGCGTCTTGTCGGAATCCAGAACGAAGCTCTGGCCGTTCTTGAGCTGGGTCGAGCCTTCCGCGAAGGCGCCGAGCCGCAGCTTCGGCCCCTGCAGGTCGACCAGGATGCCGATCGGCCGGCCGTAGCTCGATTCGACATTGCGGATGGTCTTGACCAGCTCCCGCATCTTGTCATGCGGGGTGTGACTCATGTTGATGCGGAACACGTCGGCGCCCGCCTCGAACAGCTTGCGGATCATCGCGCTGTCTGAGGAGGCCGGTCCGAGCGTTGCAAGGATCTTGATTCGGCGCAGTCGTCTCATGGTTTGTTTCCGGGTGGTGCGGCTGGTGGCAGACCAGACGCGCCCGGAGGCGCTGCGCCCGGTGGCGGGTTGGGCAGGCCCGGCATCGCGCCGGGGCTTCCCGGGGCCACGCCGCCCGGCATTCCCGGTACTTTCTGCGGCTGTTGTTCGTTGGCTTCGGTCAGTTGGACGGTCCATGCACGCTGCTCGCCGGTGTCGACCTCGAAGAAGCCGGTGCGGTCAAAACCGCGGGCTAGGCAATTCTCGGTACCCTTGATGGTGAATTCCTTGTCGCGCGAGCACATGAAGGCCTGGCCGGACCATTCGCCGCCGCGATCGTAGTCAAGAGCGTAGATGTAGTAATAGCGCGCGACAAGGTTGCCGCGCAGCAGGGTCTCGCAGGTCCGCGACGACACGTTCCACCAGCCTTCGGTGGTCCAGCCCTCGGCGTCCTTGTAGCCGAGCGCGATCCCGACCCGGCTCGACGTATTGTTGCAGAGCCGGAAATCGGCCGCCGCCGGGCTCGTCCACAGGCATGCCGCGAAAAGCGCCAGCACCGGCAGGAGGCCGGCGAGCATCAGTCGGATGGCGCGGGGAACTGAGGCGAGAGAATCTATTGGGCTCATGCGGCGAAGCTATATCAAATCATTGACGATTTCGCGTGCCGGGCAGGCACTATCAACGGGCGGGCGCCCATCTCCCACGCCGTGGGCCCATGGCAGGGGTGGCCGGACCGGCCCGTATTGCGCGCGGATATGGCAAAATCTGTGACAATTCCCACCTGATATCAACATGGTGAGCGCCATTCATCGGGATCACAATCATGAGCATTGACGACAAAACCAGAACAGAACTAGAGGCCGCGGTGTTCCGGCGCCTCGTCGATCATCTGCGCAACCGGACCGATGTGCAGAACATCGACCTGATGAATCTGGCCGGCTTCTGCCGCAATTGCCTGTCCAACTGGATGAAGGAAGAGGCCGACGCCAAGGGCCTTGCGGTGAGCAAGGACGAGAGCCGCGAGGCGGTCTACGGCATGCCCTACGAGGAATGGAAGGCCAAGTATCAGGGCAGCGCCACGCCGGAGCAGCTTGTGGCGATGAAGAAGGCCCAAAGCGGGCATTAAGCAAACCCAGCAACGTCATTCCGGGGCGATGCGGGAGCATCGAACCTCAGGGTCGCAATTGCGCCCCGGGGAATTTCGAGATTCCGGGTTCGTCCTTCGGACGCCCCCGAATGACAATTGTTCCGTGGCGATCCGCATCTCCTGTGGGCGCGCTGTGGATGAGCGCGATGTTTCCTTGACGGAACGCGCGCTAAAATCGAGGGTCGCCCGCAGCAAGCGGTGCGCGTGGCGCGTATTCGCGCGACGTTTCAAATGCCATTTCAGGAGTACGCGATGGCCACCGCATCTGCCGCCGTTCAGGACGAGCCCGCAACGCGCTTCGCCAAGGACCAGCTCAGGTCCATCATCGAGCGCATCGAGCGGCTCGAAGAAGAAAAGAAGACCATCTCGGACGACATCCGCGACGTCTATGCCGAGGCCAAGGGCAACGGCTTCGACGTCAAGGCGCTGCGCACCATCGTGCGGCTGCGCAAGCAGGATGCCAATGAGCGCCAGGAGCAGGAAACAATCCTGGAGACCTATATGCAGGCGCTCGGGATGCTCTGAGGCCGGCAGGCGGCCATTCAGTTCTGGACAGTCGGGCGCGCGGAGCTGCTGGCTGGGATTGTCCTTCGCACGCCCAGCCGAGGGACGCGCTGATATCGCACGCCGCGCCGTCCTACGTGCCTGCGCGACGATACAGGGCCAGCGATCCGGCGAGCGCGAGCAGCGCGCCGCCGCAGATTCGGTCGAGCCACAGCGCTCCCGACCTTTGCAGGACCTTCACGGCGCGCGAGCCCAGCAGCGCGTAGCCGAACATCACGATGAAATCCAGCGCGGCAAATACCAGGGCAAGCAGCGCATACTGCCCGATCTGAGGTGATGTGGGATCGATAAATTGGGGAAGAAAGGCCGAAAAGAACAAATAGCCCTTTGGATTTGTCACGGCCACCAGGAAGCTCTTGAGAAAGATCGACCGGGCCGATGCATGGCGGCCGGGCTCCGTGGTGCGCAATGATTGGTCGAGGCTGCCCTTTGAACGTAGCAGCATGGCGCCGAGGAAAGCCAGATAGGCGACGCCGATCCATTTGATGACAACGAAGCAGAGTTCTGACGCGGCGAGCAACGCGCCGAGACCGACCGCGACCGCGCCGATCAGTACGAAATCAGAGACGATCGCGCCAAACATCCCGGCACAGGCGCGGCGCAATCCGAAGCGAGAACCGTTCGCCAGGGCGAGCAGGACCGTCGGGCCGGGAGTCGCGATGCCGACGAACGCAACGAGTGCAAAGGCAAGAACAGTCGCGTTTGACAAGGCCACTCACCTGGATTCGAGCCGCGATCATACACGGAATCCGCCGCAGTGCATCCGCTCCAGATCGACGGAGACTTTCGCCGACCTTCGCGGCGCCGTCGCTCCGCTTGATTGCTGACCGGGCCTGTCCACGCCATGGCGGCGGGCCTGGAGATATGGCTTGGCGACATCCCGGGATTTGCTAGACTGCGCGCGAGGTACCCAGGCAGATCGTTCACATGGACGTGCCAGGACCAGAGCGCCGGCTCGCTGCGGTCCTCGCCGCCGACATGGTCGGCTTTAGCCGACTCATGGAGGCTGACGAGACGGGTACCCTTGCGCGTCTGAAGACCCATCGGATCGAGTTGATCGATCCGGCTATTGCCAAAAATCGCGGCCGCATCATCAAGACCACCGGCGACGGCTTGCTGGTCGAATTCCACAGCGTCGTCGACGCGGTGCTGTGCGCGGCCGAGGTCCAGCGCCGGATGGCCAAGCGCAACACCGACGTCGCGCCGGCGCGCTGGATGCAGTTTCGTATCGGCGTCAACCTTGGCGATGTGATCGTCGACGGCGCCGATATCTTCGGCGACGGCGTCAATGTCGCGTCCCGCCTGGAGACGCTGGCCGAACCCGGAGGTATCTGCATTTCCGGCGCGGTCCGCGATCAGGTCGGCGATCGCCTGGAAGACCTCAGCTTCGAGGATCTCGGCGATCAGACCGTCAAGAACATCGCGCGCCCGATCAGGGTCTTCCGCATCCACTTCGAATCGGATTCGGGGAGCACTCCCGAGCAGGCGAAGAGCGCAACAGCGACCTCCGTCGTCGCCAAGAAGCCTTCGATTGCGGTGCTGCCGCTCGCCAACATGAGCGGCGATCCCGAGCAGGAGTTCTTCGCCGACGGTCTTACCGAGGACATTATCACCGAGCTGTCGCGCTTCCACGATCTGCTCGTGATCTCGCGCAACTCGACCTTCGTGTACAAGGGCAAGGCCGTGAAGGTGCAGGACGTCGCGAAGGAATTCGCGGTCGACTACGTGCTGGAGGGCAGCGTGCGCAAGGCCGGCGGCCGGATCCGCGTGACCGTGCAGCTGATCGATGCCGAGGCCGACCGGCACGTCTGGGCCGAGCGCTATGACCGCGAGCTTGCCGATATCTTCGCCATCCAGGACGAGATGACGCGCGCGATCGTGTCGACCTTGCCGGGGCGGGTCGAAGCCGCCGCCCATGACCGCGTCAAGCGTAAGCCGACCGACAACATGGCCGCCTATGAGTGCGTGCTCGCCGCCAAGGTGTTGCATCACCGCTCCGCTCGGGACGACAATATGGAGGCACAGCGGTTGCTGGAGCGGGCCATCCTGCTTGATCCCAACTATGCCCACGCCCACGCCTGGCGCGCCTGCGTGCTCGGGCAGACCTGGGTCTACAATTGGTGCGAAGACCGCGACGCGACCTTCGCGCAGGTGGCGTCGGAGCTCGAGATCGCGCTCAAGCTCGACGACAATGACAGCGACGTGCACCGGATCCTCGCCGCGCTGAACCTCAACCGCGACGACCATGACAAGGCAATGTTCCACCAGGAACGCGCGCTCGCGCTCAATCCGAACTACGACCTCGTCGTCGTGCAGCAGGGCGAGCTCCTGACCTGGCTCGGGCGGCCGGAGGAGGGCATCGACTGGATCAAGCGGGCGATGCGGCTCAATCCGTTCCATCCGGAGCGGTTCTGGAACCATCTCGGCCGGGCCTGCTATTGCGCCGAGAAATACGCCGACGCGGCCGAGGCGTTCTCGCGGATCACGCGGCCCGACCACACCCATCACGCCTTCCTGGCGGCGACCCTGGCGCAGATGGGCAATTCGGTTGCGGCCTCGGCGCATGCCGCCGAGGTGCTGAAGCGCGAGCCGGCCTTCACAGTCGCTGCGCATCTTTCAACCCAGCACTACAAGCGCGAACCCGACCGGGCGCGCTATGAGGCCGGCCTGCTCAAGGCAGGATTACCGGCCTGACCGGCTGGATTAAAGAGGGATGAGTTTTGGTTGGACCGGCTTGGCGCGGCCTTGGTTCACCTCTCCCGTCGGGGAGAGGTCGGATTGCAAAGCAATCCGGATGAGGGCTCTTGCTCTCTCGATGGACCGTAACCTCCGATTTGCAGCGCAAATCGACCTCTCCCAAGGGAGAGGTGAACCTTCGAGGCCGTTGCAGCTGAACCTGATCTCATCAGGCCTTGGAGGGCATCCGGGGGAAAGGTCAGCGCAGCGAGGCGGTGCGCAGCACGAAGGATTGGGTGGTCAGGAGCGTGGTCGCTGAACCCGAGAAACGGTCGCAGGTCATACCCATCATCGGGTCTTCCGAGAAGGTCATCGCGACGGCTGCCTGCGGCTTCACGAAGTGGGCCCGCATCATGTTCATGTCGGTGTCGCCGAGCACCGTGGTCAGCATGCCGGTGCTTGCGCTCGGCGCCAGCATTACCACGCGCATCCAGATGTCGTTGCCCTTGGCGGCGGAGATGCGCGCCGACGTGGTGATCACGCCCGGTGTGCCCTTGGCAACGACGGTGTTGATTTCGGTGGCCGGCGCCGCCGCATTGCGGGTCGGGCGCATATTGCGCGGGATCGGCGCCGTTGCGGCGACGATGTTGGCGCGATCGACCGGCGAGGACGCGGCCGGCGCATAGGCCAGCGCCTTGTTGAAGTTCTGGGTCGCGCTGGCGGTGGTCTGCGGATCGGCGCCGCCGACCGATTCACGGGCCTTCAGCGCGGCGATCTGTGCGTCCGATGCCTGCTTCGGCGCGGCGTCGTCACCCCAGAAGCCGCGGGCATTGATGATATCGGCGGGCGATTGCGGCGCGGTATTCTCGGCCGTCTGCACCACTTCCACGGCCGGCTTGGCCTTCGGCATCGGGACGATCTGCGCGTCGGCGGCGGCGAGCTGGATCGCGGCCGCGAACTGCTGCGGCTTGGCGCGCGGCAGCGGAATCGGATCGGCGGATTTGGTGTCGGCGGGTTTGGCGGGCGCTGCGGCCGCAACCACGGTATTGGCGGCGGGCTTGTCGTTCACGGCAGCGCCGCCTTCGTCTTCATCGTCACTCGACTTGCCACCGCCGAATAGCTTCGCGAACAGGCTGGGCTTGCTGATCACAGCGGCATCGTCGCCGTTGCTGCGGCGCTCGATGTCGGCCTTGGCGAGTTCATAGCCCTTCAGCGGCGTGCCGTCGGTCGGGACATGGACGGTGCGGCCGTCGGGGAACACCCGGACCAGCTGCTCGCGGGTCATGCGCGGCCAGTGGCGAATGCCGCCGGTGTCGAGATGCACGAATGGCGAGCCGGAGGTCGGATAGAAGCCGACGCCGCCGCGCTGCAGGCGCAGGCCGGCGTAACGGATCTGCTCCAGCGGCACGCCCGGAATGAAGAAGTCCATCGCATGCCCCAGCATGTGCTGGCTGTGGCGCGCAACGCCCGAGGAGCGGCGGCGGAGCATGGCGTTGGTAGCGGGCGCGCGATAGGCGGAGATGATCTGGATCGGCTGCTTGCCGCCGACATCGTTGTAGACCTCCCAGAGGATATCGAACAAATGACGGTCCATCACCGTCTCGTCCTGGGAGCGCCAGTCGCGCAGGAAGTGATTGAGCTGCTTCAGCGCGGCTTCGTCGTAACGGCCATCGCGCTTGAAGGTGATGGTGAGGTCTTCGTTGGAATGGGTGTGGTGGAACGAGAGGGTGCGGGTCTGGTTCAGCGCTGTCGCGTCGTGCACCGATCCCGCGCCTGCCAACAGCAATAGCGCGGTCAGGCCGACTTGGTACCCGGCCTTAGGTAGTGACAGCAGATTGTAGCGGCGTGCGAGGACAGCCAGCACTATGAGCCCACCCAAGTCGACGAGCGTTCGGTCGGCACCTTTCGCAGACCCCCCGCGAAAGACGGTGAACGCTTTCTTAAAGCGGGACGGTTAACCGAGGTTTACCGACCCGCCCCCAAGTTAGGCTTAACTAACTGGGGGACTGTGGCAAAAGATAGCCATGTTCCCCGGCGGGCACCGGAAATGGTTAACGTAAACGATCTCGCTTTTTTGAGCGAGATCGTTGATTTTACTTCAAAATTTAGGCCAATCGGACCGAGAGGGAGATTAGCGGGTGATCACCCGGCGCTGCTGCTGGGCCTGGCCGCGGCGGACCGGCTGCGGCTCCGGCTGTCCGAATCCTCCGAACAGGCGCTCGAAGAAGTTCGGTCCTGAGGAGCCAAAGCCGCTGTTGTTGCCGGCGACATTGACGCCCGGAGGCAGGCTGCTGCTCGGCGGCCGCGAATAGCTCGGCTGGGCGTGTGCCACCACCGTCTCGAGATCTTTGCCGCGGCTGTTCTTGAGCAGCGACAGCATGGTGGCGTCGCGGCCGTAGACGTCCCGGCGGATCTGCAGCTTGCCGGCATCGTCCACGAACGCGGTCTGGTAGGTGATGTTGACCGGGATCGGCGTCGGGAATTTCAGGTCGACTTCGCTCGAGCCGTACATGCTGCGGATCCGCTCCGGCGTGTAATGCTGGTTCGGCTCGGTGATGTTGAGCAGCACGGAGGCGTACTGATCCGGGTTCTGCACGCGCATGCAGCCGTGGCTGAAGGCGCGCTCGTCCTTCGCGAATAGGTACTTGTCCGGCGTGTCGTGCTGATAGACCAGGAACTTGTTCGGGAAATTGAAGCGGATGCGGCCGAGCGCGTTGGCTTCACCGGGCGGCTGCGAGATGTGGATCGAGCCATCGCGGTTGTGCTCGAGCCTGAGGCCCATGCGCTGCAGCACCGTCGGATCCTGCTGCAGGGCCGGCAGATACTCGTTGTAGATGATCGACGGCGGCACGTTCCAGGTCGGGTTGACCGTGATGTACTTCATCGTCTCGGTCAGAAGCGGCGTGGCGTGCTGGCCGGGCTTGCCGGTGACGACGCGCGTGGTCCAGACCTGCGCGCCGTTCTGCATCACCTTCAGTGTGTAGTCGGGGATGTTGAGGATCACATAGGCGTTGCCGACGCTGGCGGCGCCGAGCTGGCGCGGCAGCCAGCGCCAGCGTTCCATGTTGACGAGCACGGTGTCGATCTGACGATCGCGCTTCGGATTGTTCAGCGCCTTGACCGTGCGCTCGTCGAGCACGCCGGTCGGCTTGAGATCGACGCTGCTCTGGAATTTCTCCACCGCGCGCGCGACCGTCGCATCATACTTGGTGCTGCCGGCATCCTCGGTGATGCCGAGCTTGTTGCGCAGGTCCGGCACCCGCGGATCGTCCATCTCGACCGCGGCCTGCTTCTTGCGCGCCGGCACGTACTTCAACGTCGGGCCGTCCGCGATCGTGATGACCGGGCCGTCGCCCTGGCCGCGCAGCTCGGCGAGCTTTTTCTTCAGCTCCTTGTAGAGCTTCTGCGGCGGGTTATAGCCGTCGAGCGCGGCCGAGGCGTCCTTGGCGGAGGTCACGTTCGCGAACACTTCCGCCGGATCGGTCGGATGCTCCGGGTAGAGGATGTCGGCCGACACCTGCGACCAGTGCATGCGACCGCTCTGCGCCTGGCGCGCATAGTCCAGCATGCTGGCGGCGAGCTTCAGCTCGGCGTCGGCCAGCGCATCCGGCGTGGTCGCCGCGGCGAAATCCGGCACCGGATAGTCCGATGCATCGAGGCCGTCGGCGGCGGCATCCTTCAGGCGGGCGATGACGCCCTTGCCGGTGTCGGTGAGCTTGCCCGCCTTGGTGAAGACAGGCGCATAGTCTCGCGCCGAATAGAACTTCTCGGCAGCGGCGCGCTCGTTCTTGCGGTCGAAGGTACGCAGGGTCTTGCTGGCGAGCTGCTCGCGCAGTCTGTCGGCGACCGGCTGATCCTCGGAAGCGACATTGCTCGCGGCCTTCGCGGGCTCGCTCGCCGGAGCGGCTGCCGTCGCGGGCGCAGGTACTGCGGCGGGCGCCGTGGCCGTTGCCGGCGCCGGGCTCGAAGACGGCGCGGTGGCGGTGGCCGGCGCGGGCGGAGTAGCAGATGGCGCGACCGCGGTGTCGGACTTCGGTGCGTCCGCCTTCGGAGCGTCAGCAGGCTTCGTTGCGACATCGGCGGGCTTCGGTTCGACGGCCTTCGCCGTGACCGGTTCCTCCGGCTTTGCGTCGGCAGGCTTTGCCTCGACCGGTTTTGCCTCCGTGGCCTGCACGTCGGCGGGCTTCACGTCGGCCGATTTGGCGGCGTCGGGCAGCGCAGCAGTGGTGTCGGCCTTGAAATCGCTTGCAGTCGGTGGCGGCACATTGGCCGGCTCGGGACGCGGGATCGCGGCGTCGATCGCGAGTTCGGAGGTGCTGGAGCGGGGCGTGTCCTGCGCGAAGGCCGAGGTCGCGGACACCGTGAGGAAGGTTGCCGCGACGGCCGTCAATACGCGGTCAAATCCCCGACGGTTGTTCGAACAGTCACGCATTGTCACACCCCCTGGGTGGAACTGCCCTTGGTCAAACTGGAACAGTTCAAATCAGAATTGTTTCATAGCTTGCGCGAAAGCGCCGGCTTCTCGATCGACTCGCACGCCTGCACGCAACGAACGCAGACGATACATTTGCCCCTCTTATGCAGCCAGCGCCATGCGGGGCAACTCACGACAAACTGACCCCGAAGCAGCTGATTTCTCGCGGGCTGTGCGTTTTTGCCACGCGGCACAGCCTTTGTCTGTCACCGCCACGACACGGTTCAAAAGGTTCCCTGGTATGTCTGGCCGGTCCCAAGGAGCAGGTCGACCTACGTGGCGTCGCTTGCGCGCGTGCTCGCCGCAGCTTCGTCGAGCTTGCGGTAGAGGGTCGAACGGCCGATCTTGAGACGGCGCGCGACCTCCGACATCTGTCCGCGATAATGCGAAATCGCGAAGCGGATGATCTCGTTCTCGAGATCTTCCAGCGGGCGGACCTCGCCTGCGGCATTGAGCATCGACAAACCGCCGGCGGTGGGAAGGACGGTTGGTGTCGGTATTTCATTACCAGGAATCATGGCGGGTGCCGTGGATGGCGACACCACCAGCGGCTCGCCCTGCAAGGATTTGCTGTCCGGCACCGGATGCGCCGACCCTTGCGGGAAATCGGCCAGTCCGAGCTGGTCGCCGTCGCTCATCACCACGGCGCGATACACCGTGTTCTCAAGCTGACGGATGTTGCCCGGCCAATCGAGCTGGGACAGATGGGCCATCGCATCGCCGCTGATGCCGGTGATGTTGCGGTTCTCCTCGGCGCAGAACCGCGCCAGGAAATGCCGTAGCAGATGCGGAATGTCTTCGCGCCGCTGCCGCAGCGCCGGGATGGTCAGCGGCAGCACGTGCAGGCGATAGAACAGGTCCTCGCGGAACTGGCCGGCCTTCACGAGGTCGAGCAGCCTGCGGTTGGTCGCCGAAATGATGCGGACATCGACCTTGACCGGCTTGCGGCCGCCGACCGCCTCGACGGTGCCTTCCTGCAGCGCGCGCAGGAGTTTCACCTGTGTGGCCAGCGGCAATTCGCCGACCTCGTCGAGGAACAGCGTGCCGCCATGGGCCTCGACGAACTTGCCCTGATGACGCTCGGTGGCGCCGGTGAAGGCGCCCTTCTCGTGGCCGAACAGGATCGATTCGACGAGATTGTCGGGGATCGCGCCGCAGTTCACCGCGACGAACGGCTTGGCCTTGCGCTCGCTGCTGCCATGGATGGCGCGCGCGAACAGTTCCTTGCCGACGCCGGACTCGCCCTCGATCAGCACGGGAATCGTCGAGGATGCGGCCTTCTGCGCGGTACGCAGCACGCCGGCCATCGCCTCGCTGCGGGTGATGATGTCGGAGAAGGTCAGCCGGCCCTCGCGGCTGTGGCGGATGCGCTGCAATTCGCCCTTCAGCGCCGAGGCGTTGAGGGCGTTGCGCAGCGACACCTGCAGCCGCTCGAAGCCGACCGGCTTGACGACGAAATCTTGGGCACCGGCGCGCATCGCCGACACCACATTGTCGATGCCGCCATGCGCGGTCTGGACGATGACCGGAACGGTCAAACCAGCTTCACGAATCTTTGCGAGGACTCCAAGTCCGTCGAGGCCCGGCATCACGAGGTCGAGCACGACGGCGTCAATCGCCTGCGTCTCGGATGCGGTCAGGGCCGCTATCGCCGCGTCGCCACTGTCCACGACGAGGGGCTCATAGCCGCACTTCTGCACCATGTTTTCAACCAAACGACGCTGTACTGCGTCGTCATCGGCGATCAAAATGGTGGCAGCCATGGTTTTCCCCGCACGCTACGATTATTTGTCTCGAATCGGGGCACTGTCGCCGATGCCGATTAACGCACTCTTAAACCTTGCAAACCCGCCTTCATTCCGCCGCCGCCGACATCTTTCCGACTGAACTAAGGTTACGAACAAGATGACCTCGCGCTCCAAAACTGCCTCCTCCAAATCCGCTCCCAGCAAATCCGCTCCCAGCAAGGCTGCTCTCCGCAAGGAGGCCGCGCTGCGCAAGTCGGCGGCCCAACGCAAATCGACTGCGGCTGGCCCGGTGGCGAAAAAGGCAGCCAGCAAGACCGGCAAGCTTCCGGAATGGAATCTGGCAGATCTTTACGCCGGCATCGACGCACCGGAGGTCGCACGCGACTTGCAGAAAATGGATGCAGATTGCGTCGCGTTTGAGACCGACTACAAGGGCAAACTGGCCGAAAATACCGCCAAGGAAGGCGGCGGAAAGTGGCTCGCCGAGGCGATCCGGCGCTATGAGGCGATCGACGACCTGGCCGGCCGTCTCGGCTCCTATGCCGGCCTGATCCATGCCGGCGACAGCGTCGATCCCGCGATTTCGAAATTCTATGGCGATATTTCCGAGCGGCTGACCGCCGCCTCGGTGCATCTCCTGTTCTTCTCGCTCGAGCTCAATCGGGTTGACGATGACGTGATCGAGCGCGCGATGGCCGAGCCGGAGCTCGGGCATTACCGGCCGTGGATCGAGGATCTGCGCAAGGACAAGCCGTACCAGCTCGAGGATCGCGTCGAGCAGCTCTTCCACGAGAAGGCGCAGAGCGGCTACGCGGCCTGGAACCGGCTGTTTGACCAGACCATCTCCGGCCTGCGCTTCAAGGTCGCGGGCAAGGAGCTCGCGATCGAGCCGACGCTGAACCTGCTGCAGGACAAGGCGGGCGACAAGCGCAAGGCGGCGGCGCAGGCGCTTTCCAAGACCTTCAAGGACAATGAGCGCACCTTCGCGCTGATCACCAACACGCTCGCCAAGGACAAGGAAATCTCCGACCGCTGGCGCGGCTTTCAGGATGTCGCGGATTCCCGCCATCTCAACAACCGTGTCGAGCGCGAGGTTGTCGATGCGCTGGTGGCTTCGGTGCGCGCGGCCTATCCGAAGTTGTCGCATCGCTATTACGCGCTGAAGGCCGGCTGGTTCAAGAAGAAGAAACTGCCGCACTGGGACCGCAACGCGCCGCTGCCGTTCGCCGCGACCGGCACGATCGCCTGGCCCGAGGCGCGCAACATGGTGCTGTCGGCCTATAACGGCTTCTCGCCGAAGATGGCCGAGATCGCCGAGCGCTTCTTCGACGATCGCTGGATCGACGCGCCGGTCCGTCCCGGCAAGGCGCCCGGCGCGTTCTCGCATCCGACCACGCCGTCGGCGCATCCCTATGTGCTGATGAACTACCAGGGCAAGCCGCGCGACGTGATGACGCTGGCGCACGAGCTCGGCCATGGCGTGCATCAGGTGCTGGCGGCGAAGAACGGCGCGCTGATGGCGCCGACGCCGCTGACGCTGGCGGAGACCGCCAGCGTGTTCGGCGAAATGCTGACCTTCAAGCGGCTGTTGTCGCAGACCAAAAACGCCAAGCAGCGCCAGGCGCTGCTGGCGGGCAAGGTCGAGGACATGATCAACACGGTGGTGCGGCAGATCGCGTTCTATTCGTTCGAGCGCGCGGTGCATACCGAGCGCAAGAATGGCGAACTCACCGCCGAGCGGATCGGCCAGCTCTGGCTCAGCGTGCAGGGCGAGAGCCTCGGCCCCGCGATCGAGATCAAGCCGGGCTACGAGACGTTCTGGATGTACATCCCGCACTTCATCCACTCGCCGTTCTATGTCTACGCCTACGCGTTCGGCGACTGCCTGGTGAACTCGCTCTATGCGGTCTACGAGCACGCCTCCGAGGGCTTCGCCGAGCGCTATCTCGACATGCTCGCCGCCGGCGGCACCAAGCACTATTCCGAGCTGCTGCGGCCGTTCGGGCTCGACGCCAAGGATCCGACATTCTGGGACGGCGGCCTGTCCGTGATCGCCGGCATGATCGACGAGCTGGAGGCGATGGGCTAAGGCCCATCGGCGTTCCGCTGCGCGGTCGGCTGGGCGGGCACGCCCTGCTTTTTTGCGCCGGGCGGTATGGAGCGTTCCATCCACCGGCGTTTCGGGGATCAATCCCGCCCGAGCGCGAGCGGCGGACCGTCGCAGCACGACCCGGACCGGGGACAATTTGCGCTTCACATCGCCCGATCGGGACCGCGCCGTTGCCCTGCCAAGCCGTTTGCGGTAATGGCTCGCGGAACGCGAATTTCTGACTGGGGATAGCGATGGCAGACCATAGCGAAGTGGCCTACACGACCGCCGACGGCAACGATTACGTGGCGCATGAGCAGACCTATGAAGGGTTTCTCATGCTGGTCAAATGGGGCACCATCAGCGTCGCCATCCTCCTCGCTCTGATGGCCTATTTCCTGGTCTGATCCCTGACCTGATAGCGGTGCCGCCGTCCTGCTGCGGTGCCGGAATTTTCTGACCGAGCCCGGCTGCAAATACCGGGTATCCAATCTGGCGAAAATAACGCTAGTTTGAAGACGCGTGCGGTGCTTGCGCCGCCGGGGGAGGGCCCATGAAGATTGCCGTTGCCAAGGAAATCGATCCGTCCGAGCCGCGGGTTGCGATTTCGCCCGATACGATCAAGAAGTTCAAGGCGATCGGCGCCGAAGTGGCCGTCGAGCCCGGCGCGGGCGTCAAATCGGGTCTGCCCGATTCGGAGCTGACCGCTGCCGGCGCCACCGTCTCGGCCGACGCGCTCAAGGACGCCGACATCGTCATCAAGGTGAAGCGGCCCGAGGCCTCCGAGCTGTCGAAATACAAGCGCGGCGCGCTGGTCATCGCGATCATGGACCCCTATGGCAACGAGGCCGCGCTGAAGGCGATGGCCGATGCCGGCGTCTCCGCCTTCGCGATGGAATTGATGCCGCGCATCACACGCGCCCAGGTGATGGACGTGCTGTCGTCGCAGGCCAACCTCGCCGGCTACCGCGCTGTGATCGAGGGCGCCGAGGCGTTCGGCCGTGCGTTCCCGATGATGATGACCGCCGCCGGCACCGTTCCGGCCGCCAAGGTGTTCGTGATGGGCGTCGGCGTCGCCGGCCTGCAGGCGATCGCGACCGCGCGGCGGTTAGGTGCCGTCGTCACCGCGACCGACGTGCGCCCGGCCACCAAGGAGCAGGTGGAATCGCTCGGTGCGAAATTCCTCGCGGTAGAGGACGAGGAGTTCAAGAACGCGCAGACCGCGGGCGGCTATGCCAAGGAAATGTCTAGGGAGTATCAGGCCAAGCAGGCCGCGCTCACCGCGGAGCACATCAAGAAGCAGGACATCGTGATCACCACCGCGCTGATCCCGGGCCGTCCGGCGCCGAAGCTGGTGTCGGGCGAGATGGTGAAATCGATGAAGCCCGGTTCGGTGCTGGTCGACCTCGCGGTCGAGCGCGGCGGCAATGTCGAAGGCGCCAAGCCCGGCGAGGTGGTCGAGACCGACGGCGTCAAGATCGTCGGCTACACCAATGTCGCCGGCCGCGTCGCGGCCTCGGCCTCGAGCCTGTACGCGCGCAACCTGTTCTCTTTTATCGAGACGATGGTCGACAAGGCCAGCAAGGCGCTCGCGGTCAATTGGGACGACGAGCTGGTGAAGGCCACCGCGCTGACCAAGGACGGCGCCGTCATCCATCCCAACTTCCAGCCGAAGTAAGGAGAGAAGCCATGGAGCATCTCGCGCAGGCCGTTGATCCCTTCGTGTTCCGGCTGTCGATTTTCGTCCTCGCCGTGTTCGTCGGCTATTTCGTGGTGTGGTCGGTGACGCCCGCGCTGCACACGCCGCTGATGAGCGTGACCAACGCGATCTCGTCGGTGATCGTGGTCGGCGCGCTGCTCGCGGTCGGCGTCGGCATGGTGTCGAGCGGCTCGGGCTGGGCCCGCGGCTTCGGCTTCGTTGCGCTGATCTTCGCCTGCGTGAACATCTTCGGCGGCTTCCTGGTCACCCAGCGCATGCTGGCGATGTACAAGAAGAAAGCCAAGTGAACGGCAACCACCTCGGGGTGATGTAAGAATTGGGGGGACCTGAGATGAGCGCCAATCTCTCTGCACTGTTGTATCTCGTGGCGGGGGTGCTGTTCATCCTGTCGCTGCGCGGCCTGTCGAGCCCGGCGTCGTCGCGCCAGGGCAACATGTTCGGCATGATCGGCATGGCGATCGCGGTCGCCACCACGCTGGCGAGCCATCCGCCGGCCGACGGCGTGGCCTGGATCTTGGTCATCCTCGGCATCGCGATCGGCGGCAGCATCGGCGCCGTGATCGCGCGCCGGGTTCCGATGACCTCGATGCCCGAACTGGTCGCCGCGTTCCACTCGCTGGTCGGCATGGCCGCGGTGCTGGTCGCCGCCGGCGCGTTCTATGCGCCCGAGGCGTTCGACATCGGCACGCCCGGCAACATCCATCCGCAGAGCCTGGTCGAGATGTCGCTCGGGGTTGCGATCGGCGCCCTGACCTTCACCGGCTCGGTGATCGCGTTCCTGAAGCTGTCGGCGCGGATGAGCGGTGCGCCGATCATCCTGCCGGCGCGCCACATCATCAACATCGTGCTGGCGCTGGCGCTGGTGTTCTTCATCGTCGGCCTCGTGCTTAGTGGCAGCGCGTTCGACTTCTGGATGATCACGATCCTGGCGCTGGCGCTCGGCGTGCTGATGATCATCCCGATCGGCGGCGCCGACATGCCGGTCGTGATCTCGATGCTGAACTCGTACTCCGGGTGGGCCGCCGCCGGCATCGGCTTCACGCTCGGCAACTCGGCGCTGATCATCACCGGTGCGCTGGTCGGCTCGTCGGGTGCGATCCTGTCCTACATCATGTGCCACGCGATGAACCGCTCGTTCATCTCGGTGATCCTCGGCGGCTTCGGCGGCGAAACGGCCGCGGCCGGCGGCGGCAGCGGCGAGCAGAAACCCGCAAAACTCGGCTCGGCCGACGATGCGGCCTTCATCATGAAGAACGCCTCCAAGGTCATCATCGTGCCCGGCTACGGCATGGCGGTAGCGCAGGCCCAGCACGCGCTGCGTGAGATGGCCGATCTGCTGAAGAAGGAAGGCGTCGAGGTGAAATACGCCATTCACCCGGTCGCGGGCCGCATGCCCGGCCACATGAACGTGCTGCTCGCCGAAGCCAATGTGCCCTATGACGAGGTGTTCGAGCTCGAGGACATCAACTCCGAGTTCGCCCAGGCCGACATCGCCTTCGTGATCGGCGCCAACGACGTCACCAACCCGGCGGCGGAAGAAGACAAGACCTCACCGATCTACGGCATGCCGGTGCTGCAGGTCTGGAAGGCCGGCACCGTGATGTTCATCAAGCGCTCGCTGGCCTCGGGCTATGCCGGCATCGACAATCCGCTGTTCTACCGCGACAACACCATGATGTTGCTCGGCGACGCCAAGAAGGTCACCGAGAACATCGTCAAGGCGATGGCCTGACGCTGATGGCCCTGGACCGGGAGTGGCATCGACACCATCGCATGCCAACCCGCGCCACGCGCGAGCAGCGCATCGCATGGCATGTGGCGCACGCGAAGGTTTGCGCCTGCCGGCCGGCTCCCGACAGCATCAGGCTCGAGGTCGAAGGGCTGCTCAATTCGAGGCGCAGGCCGGTCTCGGCGGCCGCTAAAGACCGGGGGCGGGACCAAAAACCGCGAAAACAACCCCATGCAAAGTAGCAATGGGGTCTCGCATCATCCCGACACACCAAATCTAGAGCATGATGAGATTCGGTTGAGCTGCAACGGCGTCGAAGCTTCACCTCTCCCTTGGGAGAGGTCGATTTGCGCAGCAAATCGGGTGAGGGGTTGCGGTCTATCGAGAAAGCAAGAGCCCTCCACCCGGATTGCTTCGCAATCCGACCTCTCCCCGAAGGGGAGAGGTGAACCGAGACCGGGTCAAGCCAATTCAACCCAAATTCATCGCGCTTTGGAGCGCAAATTGAGGGCGGCAGGCGGGATTTGCGCGTGGTTCTGACGATCCTGAAATGGCTGCTGATCCTCGCCGCAGTCGTCTATCTCGGTGGCCTTGCGGTGCTGTACGTCAAGCAGCGCGAGATGCTGTTTCCGATTCCGCCGGTGGGCCGAACCGCGCCGGCCGCCGTCGGACTTCCCGAAGCCGAAGAGCATGTGCTGACCACGGATGACGGCGAGAAGGTCATCGTCTGGCATGTGCCGGCGAAGCCCGGCCGGCCTGTCGTGCTGTTCTTTCCCGGCAATGGCGATTTCCTGGCCGGCCGCGTCGCGCGCTTCAAGGCCATCACCGCCGATGGCACCGGGCTGGTGGCGCTGTCGTATCGCGGCTATGCCGGCTCGAGTGGCGCACCGAGCGAGCAGGGCCTGCTGCGGGACGCTGCTGCAGCCTATGCGTTCACCACCGCGCGATACCGTGCCGCTGAGATCGTGGCCTGGGGCTTCTCGCTGGGCACCGGCGTTGCGGTCGCGCTCGCCGCCGAGCATCCGGTCGGCAGGCTGATCCTGGAGGCGCCGTACACCTCGACGGCCGATGTCGCTGGCGCGCTCTTCTGGTACGTGCCGGTCAGCCTGCTGATGCGGGATCCATTCCATTCCGACCGGCGAATTGCCGGTGTCACGGTGCCGCTGCTGATCATGCACGGCGCCGACGATGCGGCGATCCCGATCCGCTTCGGCGAGCGGCTGTTTGGCCTCGCGCACGAGCCCAAGCAGTTCGTGCGGTTGCCCGGTGGCGGGCACGACAATCTCGACGATTTCGGTGCGATGGCGACGGCGCGGCCGTTCATCGACGCCGCAAGAGGCTGACGGAGGCGATTGTCTATCGCATACTCGCAGCATCGGAAGTGAGGGGATCCCACGATGAGCGCACACGGACCGATGCCGCGGTCGGCCTGGCTGTATCCTGTTCTGGCGGTGCTGTTGTTTACCGCTGTCACGGGCACCGGCTACGGCTTCGCGCCATCGGCGGCCGGCTGGGCGTTCGCAGCCGTGCTGCTGGTGATCCTGTTCGGCACCGTGTTCGCAGCCGTCCATCACGCCGAGATGATTGCCGAGCGGATCGGTGAGCCGTTCGGCACGCTGCTCCTGACACTCGCCGTGACCATCATCGAGGTCGCGCTGATCTCGACCATCATGCTGGGCGACACGCCGGCGCCGACCCTGGCGCGCGACACCGTGTTCGCGGTGGTGATGATCGTCTGCAACGGCCTGGTCGGGCTCTGCATCTTCATCGGCGGCATCCGCTACCGCGAGCAGGATTTCCAGATCACCGGCGCCAACCTCTATCTCAGCGTGCTGTTCGTGCTCGCGACCATCACGCTGGACATGCCGAATTTCACGCTGACGGCGCCGGGCCCGATCTATTCCACGGCCCAGCTCGCCGTGATCAGCATCGTGACCCTGCTGCTCTACGCCGTGTTCCTCTACACCCAGACCATCCGCCACCGCGATTACTTCGTCAGCGGCGCCAACGAGGCGGCGGCGCATGGCGAGGTGATGTCGGACCGTGAGACCGCGATCAGCATCGTCCTGCTGCTGGTCTCGCTGCTGGCGGTGGTGCTCTTGGCCAAGAAATTCTCGCTGGTGGTCGATGTCGTCACCGTCAAGATCGGCGCGCCGCCGGCCTTTGCCGGCCTGGTGGTGGCGGCGCTGATCCTGTTGCCGGAGAGCGTTGCCGCGGTGTCGGCGGCGCGCAAGAACGACTTGCAGAAGAGCATCAACCTCGCGCTCGGCTCTTCGATCGCGACCATCGGGCTTACGGTTCCCGCCGTGGCCGCGGCCGCCTATGTGCTCGACAAGCAACTGGTGCTCGGGCTCAGCAACCAGCATATGCTGATCCTGCTGCTGACCTTCATGATCAGCATGCTCACCTTCGGAACCGGCCGCACCAACATCCTGTTCGGGCTGGTTCACATGGTGGTGTTCGCCGTGTTCGTGTTCATGGTCTTTGTGCCGTAGGGCACGATCCTCTCAACAAGAAACTTGGAGAAGTGACGATGCTCAGCGCCAAATCGGACGTGCAGGTGGATACGGCGGAGGTCCGCGTGACCGAATGGCGGCTCGCGCCCGGCAGCGCCACCGGCCACCACACCCACGAGATGGACTACGTCATCGTTCCGATCACGACCGGCGAGATGACGATCGTGGCGCCGAACGGGGAGCGCTCGAAGGCCCAGCTCGGGGCCGGCAAGTCCTACTTCCGCAAGGCCGGGGTCCAGCACGACGTGCTGAACGAGACCGCCAGCGAGATCGTGTTCCTCGAGGTCGAACTCAAGCCCTGACGCGGTCGGTAACCCTGCGCCCGCAGAATGGCAGCTCCGAGCACGCCCGGCTGTGGAAATTCATAACCCGTTAACGGCTGCGCGATGAATTAAGCGGTGGATGCGGCCTGCGCAGGGGGCGCCTCCGGCTGAAACCAAAGTGACACCAAAGGTGACGTTGGAACGGGGGTTTGCCACCGATCCGACGCAGTTGATCCCTGAATGTGCCTCAAAGTTCCAGCATGAAATAACGGGGTGGGGAGTGGCAGGTCATGCTGAGTTACCTGAAGAAATTTGTGATGGACATCTTACCCTCGGTGGCAGCGACCATCATCGGGGCGTACATCGTTAATCATTACATCGTGGCCAAGCCGGACGTACCCGCCACCGCAGCCGCGACCGCCGCCGTCGATCCCAAAGCCGCCAAGCCCGCCACCGTGGTCAGCAGCCTTCCCGAAGCCGGCGTGAAGGCCAAGGGCATGTCCGAGCGCACGCTGATCGAACGGTCGGCATCCGAGAAGGCGACCGTCACCGAGAAGCCTGCCGAGAAATCCGCCGACCAGAAGTCTGACGCGCCGGCCGATACCGCCAGCATCCCGGCCGACACCCGCCACCACACGGCTGCGCCGAAGGCCGTCGTCAAGGTGGCGCCCGCCGCGCCGCAGCCGGCCGCGCCCGCCACCGCGGCGGCGCCGGCCGAGGCCGCCGCCGCGACGGAAGAGAATCGCGACGCCAACGATCTCGCGCGCGCCGCCATCGAGCGCCTGCGCAAGGAGCGCCCGCAGGAGGCCGCGCGCACCCAGGACGCGACCCGCACCGATCTCGCCCGGCTGCCCGAGGCGCAGCGCCCGGCAGCTCAGTCGGCGATCCGGCCGTTGCCGCCGCCGATCATGGTGTCGAACCCCTCCACCGAGAACGTCGATCAATCCGCGCAGCAGCGTCCGCCCTACGCTGCCAATGCGCAGGATTCGAATCGGCTGACGCCGCCGGCCGACATTCCGGTGCCGGTGATCCAGGCGCCGCTCGACCTGCGCGCCGACGCGGCCATGCCGGCGCCGAAGAACGACCACAGCTCGGTGACCGACGACATGTTCTCCGGCATGAAGTCGATGTTCCACGCCGTCCTGCCGAAGTAAGTTGCCCAAGTAAGACCCTGCCGAAGCCTGCCGAGTAAGTCGATAAACGTCGGCTTCCGGCAATAAAGCGGAAGTCGCCCGGTGTGGCCGCCGAGGGGCTTTTGACCCAAGGCGGACATTTTGGCGGCTCGACAGAACCTATAGATAATCCGGCTTGCCGAGAAAATCCGCTTTGCCGATCGCCAGACCCTGATTGCGCAATATGTCGTGCGCGGTCGCGATGTGGAAATAGAAGTCCGGCAGCAGCACCTGGGTCAGATAGGTTTGGCCGGTCATCCTGCCGCTCACGCTTTTGAAGCGCAGCTCTATCGTGCGGCCTTCCGCGCCTTCAAAGTGCGCCGATCGAACGGAGGTGAGGAATGCGATGGTCTTTGCGATTCGCTCTTCAAGCTCCGCAAGAGAGCCTTCGGTGTCGGCAAATGCCGGCGTTTCCACGCCCGCTAGCCTTCCCACGCCATTCTTCGCCTTGTCGCTGGCTCTTTGAATCTGACCTGCGAATGTCAACATGTCTGGCGCGAGACGGGCATTCATGATGTCGCTCTCTTTGAGCCCCTGCGTGCGAACGCGTTCTCTCGCGAATGCAAGGTAGGAAGCGAGGACGCCGAGGCCGCGCATGAGGGCGGGAATGGTGAATTGATAGATGGCGTTTTCCATCTTGCAAATCCCTCTTGAAGATACCGCTGCTCGCCTCCCACCCGTTGGGCGGAAGGCAGTTGCAGCGGACCGAACGTTGTCAAACTTGACTTGCGCCGCCGTCGTTGGAGATATCTGCGCCCGTGATGTAGCTGCTGTCATCGGAGGCAAGGAAGGCTGCGCTTGCTGCAACTTCTTCTGGCCGTCCAATGCGCCCCAGCGGCACCAGGCTTGCGAACATCTTCTTCATCGCTTCGTTCTCCTCCGGGGTGGAGGCGAAGCTGTTCAGCATCGGCGTTTCGGTCGGACCCGCACTGAGGGTATTCGCCCGGATGCCGCGGTCCCTGAACTCGGCCGCCCAGGTGCGAACGTAGGAACGAAGCGCAGCCTTGGTTGCCGCATAGGTCGAGTGTGCCGGGATGCCCATTTGGTGCATGCCCGAGGACACCAGGATGATCGACCCACCCCGTGTCATCAACGGCAACGCCTTCTGAACCGTAAACAGAGGCGCACGCGCGTTGGCATTGAAGGTCTTGTCGAAGTGTTCGGGCGTGACCTTTTCGAGCGGCACCTGCTCGACGAAGGCAGCGCTCGCCACGACGATGTCGAGGACGCCCTTCGTATCCTTGATGATCCCGAAGAGTCGGTCGAGGTCGTCAAGGCTGGTGACGTCGGCCTGCACCGTGGTCACGTTGCGGCCGATCGCTGCCTTTGCCTTGTCCAGTTCGGATTGTCGGCGTCCGGCGATGAAGACGTAGGCGCCTTCCTCAACGAACGTTTTCGCTGTCGCCAGCCCGATACCACTTGAGCCACCGGTGATGACGGCGACCTTTCCATTGAGTTTGCTCATCTGAAGCCTCCTTTGCGGTAAATTCCAGCAAAGGATGGTTCATTCGAAAACGAATGAGTATACTGCAAAAATGGACAACATCTATTTGCATTACAAATGAGCGACCGCTTTCAGGAACTGACTATTTTCGTCCGCGCCGCAGAAACCGGAAGCTTTTCGCAGACCGCACGGGAGTTGCGCCTCTCGCAGCCTTCTATCTCGCGCATCGTTGGTGAACTCGAAGCGCGGCTCGGCGTAAGGTTGCTGCTGCGCACCACGCGACGTGTGACCGTCACGGATACAGGCGCGCATTTTCTTGAAAGGGCGCGCGACATCCTCGCGACTGTGGAAGAGGCAGAGGATGCGGCGCGAGGGCGGAATTCCGTGAGTGGGCTGCTTCGCCTTGCCCTGCCGATCATCTACGGCACTCAACAGATCGTTCCGCTCCTGCCGAAATTTCTTGCCGAGAACCCTCTGCTCCGCGTTGAACTCTCCGTCTCCGACGTGCGGCAGGATCTGGTCGCCGAAGGCGCCGACGTCGCATTCCGATTGGGGCGGCTCGCCGATAGCAGCTTTGGCGCACGCAAGCTGCCATCGCTTGAGCGGGTGGTCGTCGCGACGCCGGCCTACCTGGCCGCACGCGGGACGCCGAAAGCACCGGCTGACCTCGCCAAACATGATTGCATTGCGGGTCCCGGCGAATTCGGCCGCACTAGCTGGACGTTCCGGAAGGGAGAAGCGACCATCACTGTTGACGTGTCCGGTCGTGTCACCACGAACTCGGGTCCGGGCACGCTTACAAGCGCGATCAACGGCCTTGGCATCGCCATGATGACGTCGACCGCGTGCCAAAAAGAACTCAAATCCGGCGAACTCGTCAGGCTGTTGCGGGGCTATTCGCTTGAACCGATAGAAGTGCACGCGGTGTTCCCGGCCGGCCCTCGCCCCTCGCCGAAGGTGCGGGCGTTCCTTGCGTTTCTCGAAAGCGAACTCGAGCGGTCTCCTGATCACTAACGTCTAACTACTTCGGCTCATGGCCCGAGGCCTTACATGCAGCTACGTCGGCTTCAACGTCAGCTTCGGAGACAAGAGCGGACGCGACGAATTTACGAGTACGCGCCCTAAGCGGAAGAGTGAGCTTCGGTTGCGTCGGCTTGGCGCGGGAGAGGCGAACTTTCGACGCTGCTCCAGCTCAGCCTGACCTCACCTGGCTTTAGATCTTCTCGGAAAACCGCTTCGCACTTTTCCGGATCATGCGTTAGCCGCCGGTGCGCGCCAGGCCGCTGCGCGCGTTGCCGTCATTGGGCCGCAGCGCGAGCGCGCGGTTGTAGGACGCTGCCGCCTTGGCCTTGTCGCCGAGCCGCTCATAGGCCTGGCCGCGGGCGCTCCACGCCGCAACATTGTTGGGATCGGCCTGCACCGCCTCGTCGAGGTCGGTGGCGGCCTGTCTGGTCTTGTCGAGCGCTAGGTAGCTGGCGGCGCGGCCGACCAGCGGCTCGGCCTTCTGCGGTGACAGCCCGCTGGCCGCCGTGAAATCGTCGATCGCCTGCTGGTGCTGTCCGCGGCCCTGATAGATCAGGCCACGGCCGTACAGGGCCTGGACGTTGTAGGGATCGGTCGTCAGCGCCTGCTCGAATTCCGCCATCGCCTCGTCGAGCTTGCCGGAATGCACCAGCACCTGGCCACGCGTCGCGTGATCCCTGGCGCTGTTGACGTCCTGCGGCGTGATGGCGTCGGCCGCCGGTCTGTCAGCGGTGGCGGCCGGTTTCGGCTTGTCGTCCGAGCCCCACGATCCCAGGTCGAAGGAGCATGCCCCGAGCGGCAGGCCGAGCAGCATGGCGGCGATGGCGAGGTGCAGCGCGCGACGTCGATGCGCTAGCTCCGGGAACCGGGGGCAGGGTGCCGGAGCAACCTTCATGCAAAATGCTCTTGCCGGTGGTTTTGCATGGAATCCCCGGAAGGCGGGCCTGCTTCAAAACGACAACGCGGGCCCGTGGCCCGCGCTGTTAGACTTCCAGATCGGCAAAACGGTTCAGCGGGGGCCGCGACCAGCGCCTGCACCACCGGGACGGCCGCCACGGTCGCCACCGGGACCGGCGCCGAACACCGGCTTCGGCTTCATCGGCAGCAGGCCTTCGCGCTGCAACTTCTTGCGCGCCAGCTTGCGCGCGCGGCGCACGGCCTCGGCCTTTTCGCGAGCCTTCTTCTCAGAAGGCTTTTCGTAGTGACCGCGGAGCTTCATCTCGCGGAAAATGCCCTCGCGCTGCATCTTCTTCTTCAGCGCCTTCAGGGCTTGGTCGACATTGTTATCGCGGACGAGAACCTGCACGCGGCATCCTCTTTTGAATTGATCGGTTCGGAATTCTGGCGAGGTGAAGGGGCGGCAAAAGGCCTGCCTCTTAACCCTAGGCGCGCGCATGTATCAGACAAACGCGCAGATGTCCACCGGTCGAGTGACTTTCGGGCCTAGTAAAGCCACGAAATAGGGCGAAAATGCCTTCGTGCGGCCCTGATTTGGGTGATTTGGCGCCCAGATGAAGGCCGCTCCCGGCGTTTTGGACAACCCGGACATTGGAAATAGGGGAGATGCCACATGGAGATGAAGAAATACGCTGCCGAGCTCATCGGTACGTTCTGGCTCACATTCGCGGGCTGCGGCAGCGCGGTGATCGCGGCCGGCTTTCCGCAGGTTGGGATCGGCCTGGTCGGCGTGTCGTTGGCCTTCGGGCTCAGCGTGGTGACCATGGCCTATGCGATCGGCCATATCTCGGGCTGCCACCTCAACCCGGCCGTGACGGTCGGCCTCGCCGCGGGCGGGCGTTTCCCGGGCGGCCAGGTGCTGCCCTACATCATCGCGCAGGTCATCGGTGCCATCGTTGCGGCCTGGCTGCTCTATGTGATCGCGAGCGGCGCGTCCGGCTTCGATGTCAGCAAGGGTTTTGCCTCCAACGGCTATGACGCGCACTCGCCGGGCCAGTACAGCATGGTGGTGTGCTTCATCATGGAGGTCGTGATGACCATGATGTTCCTGTTCATCATCATGGGATCGACCCATGGCAAGGCGCCGGCCGGCTTCGCGCCGCTCGCGATCGGCCTCGCGCTGGTGATGATCCATCTCGTCAGCATTCCCGTCACCAACACCTCGGTGAACCCGGCGCGCAGCACCGGACCGGCGCTGTTCGTCGGCGGCTGGGCGCTGGCGCAGCTCTGGATGTTCTGGGTCGCGCCGTTGATCGGCGGTGCGCTCGGCGGCGTGATCTATCGCTGGCTCAGCGACGAGCCGACCGGCATCGTCGCCGGCATCAAGACTGCGTGACGTGATCGGCGAAATGGGATCGTGGTCGCCACGATCCCATTTTCGTCAACACGTCGAAGGTGGCTGCGGTCGCCGTTTGAGATTTACGGCTTGCGCGGCGGCGTCACTTCGGTGACGTGGCCCATCTTGCGGCCGGGGCGCGGCGTGCCCTTGCCGTACAGATGCACGGTGGCGCCGGGAACGCTGAGCCACTGCTCGTAGCTCAGGATGTCGTCGCCGATCAGGTTGGTCATGGTGACCTCGCCATGGCGCACCGGCTTGCCGAGCGGCCAGCCGGCGATCGCACGGATGTGCTGCTCGAACTGCGAGATCGAGGCGCCGTCGAGCGTCCAGTGGCCGGAATTGTGCACGCGCGGCGCGATCTCGTTGACCAGCACCGTCGCGTTGCCGTTGCCGGGCACGGCGCTGCCGTTGCCGGGCACCACGAACAATTCCACCGCGAGCACGCCGACATAGTCGAGCGCCGTGGCGATCTTCTCGGCGATCGCGCGGGCCTGCGCGGCAAGCTCTTCGGAGATCGCAGCCGGCACGCGGGAAAATTTCAGGATGTGGTCGCGATGCTCATTTTCGGTGACGTCGAAGCACTCGACGTCGCCGGACGCGGAGCGCGCCGCGATCACCGAGATCTCGCGCTCGAACGGCACGAAGGCCTCGAGGATCGCCGACTTGGTGCCGAGATCGTCCCAGACCTGCTCGATGTCGTCGCCTTGGCGGATGATGGCCTGGCCCTTGCCGTCATAGCCGAAGCGGCGGGTCTTGATGACAGCAGGCAGACCGATCCGCTCGATCGCACTGCGCAGCGTCGCGACCGAGGAGACGTCGGCATAATCGGCGGTGCCGATGCCGAGCTTGCTGACGAAATCCTTCTCGATCAGCCGGTCCTGCGTGGTCTCGAGGATCTTGTACGCAGGCAGCACCGGGCGGCGCGCGGCGAGCACCATCGCGGTCGCGGCCGGCACGTTCTCGAACTCATAGGTGACGACGTCGACGTCGTTGGCGAACAGCTCGAGCGCCTCGACGTCGGCATATTCCGCGCAGGTCGCGTGCTGCACCACGTCGAAGGCCGGCGAGTCCGGATCCGGCGAGAACACCTGGCAGCGCAGCCCGAGGCGCGCTGCGGCCATCGCCAGCATCCGGCCCAATTGCCCGCCGCCGAGGATTCCGATGGTGTCGCCCGGCTTCAGCTTCACAGGATTCGAAGCCGTCACGCCGTACCCTCCGGCTGGTCCTTGACCGCATCGGTCTGCTCCGTGCGCCAGGCCGCGAGGCGGGCCGCCAAAGCGGGATCGTTGAGCGCGAGCACGCTCGCCGCGAGCAGCGCGGCGTTGATCGCGCCGGGCTTGCCGATCGCGAGCGTTCCGACCGGAACGCCGGCCGGCATCTGCACGATCGAATAGAGCGAATCGACGCCGGACAGCGCCCTGGATTCGACGGGAACCCCGAACACCGGAAGCTCGGTCAGCGCCGCCGTCATGCCCGGCAGATGCGCGGCACCGCCGGCGCCGGCAATGATCACCTTGTGGCCGGCCGCCTTGGCGCCCTTGGCGAAGGCATAGAGCCGATCCGGGGTGCGGTGGGCCGAAACGATGCGCGTTTCGCAGGCAACCCCCAGCGCGGCCAGGGTGTCGGCGGCGTGGCGCATGGTTTCCCAGTCGGACTGGCTTCCCATGATGATGGCGATCGGAGCGGTCATCTCTTCAATTCTGTTCAGGAATCCAAAAGCATAGGCCGATTATAGGGGCGGCCCGGTTGTCATCCAAGGCGTGGCAAGGGAGATAGAATGGACTATCCTGACTTGGTGAATCCCGGCAAGCCTTCATAAGCAAGCCTCAACAAGGATGCGCATGAAGAAGAAGACGAAGGCAGCCGCCTCCGGGGCGGCAAAACGACGAAAAGGCGTGGCCGCCGCGGACAAATCCGCACCCCGCAGAACTGGAACCAAAACGACTGGAACCAAACGGACAGGCGCAAAAGCGGCCGGAACCGGCACTGCCACGCGCGGCGTCACCTCCGGCGACAAATCGACCATCCGCACGCTCCGGGCGCAGCTGGCACGCGCCCAGGCCCGGATCGAGCAGCTGCAGGCCTCGGCTGAGACCGACTTCCTGCTCGACATTCTGAACCGGCGCGGCTTCGAGCGCGAGCTCGCCCGTTCGCTCTCCTTCATCAAGCGCTATCAGGCCTCCGGCGCGCTGATCGTGCTCGACGTCGATCGCCTCAAGCCGATCAACGATGCGTTCGGGCACGCGGCCGGCGACGAGGTACTGAAGGCGATCGTTGCCGCGATCTCGCACCAGGTGCGCGCCTCCGATGTGATCGGCCGGCTCGGCGGCGACGAGTTTGCGCTGCTGCTGTGGAATCTCAGCGAGACCGATGCCCGCGCCAAGGCGGCTGCGCTGGAAGAGGCGATCGACCGCCTGACCTTCGTGTTCGGCGGCAGCCAGGTCTCGGCGGGCGCCTCCGCAGGCGTTGCGATCCTCACCGCGCATTCGGATCTCGATCGGGTTCTCGATGAGGCCGACCGCGCGATGTATGTGCGCAAGGCGCAGCGCCGCCATGAATCCTAGATATTAGGGAATCCCAGAGCAGGATGAGTTTTAGTTGAACTCGGCTTGGCGCAGTGTCGGTTCACCTCTCCCCGTTGGGGAGAGGTCGGATTGCGAAGCAATCCGGGTGAGGGCTCTTGCGCTCTCGATAGACCATAACCCCTCACCCGATTTGCTACGCAAATCGACCTCTCCCAAGGGAGAGGTGAACCTTCGAGGCCGTTCCAGCTCAACCTGATCCCATCATCCCTAGCAGTTACAGCGCGCTCAGATCCTCCGGCACGTTGCCGTAGGCCCGCAGCAGCTTGGCATCGCCGAATTCGCCGATCGCGGGATCGCCGGTGCGGCTGAACGCGACGGCGCCGATGCTGCCCGGCATCCGCGACATCGTCTCGGCCCGGCGCAGCGCGATCGCCGAACTCTGGCATTCCTCGGCATTGCCGGCGACCGGCGTGCCGTCGTCGTCCTGCATGAAGGGCAGTGCCACGTAATAGGTCACATCGGCCATCGCTGTGTTTCCTGGTCAGGCGGCGTCGATCGCAGCATCGCTCGCCAAGTGGGGTCGTGCCGGTACGCAGCCGGCGGTGATCGCGGCCTGCAATTCCTCCAACTCGGCTTCGAGATATTCGTTGGCCATGATCAGCGCCTTGATGGTGCTGCGCAGGTTGCCGTCGCACATCGCGATCGCCTGATCGCAGGCCTTCTCGTAGCGGCTGTTGTGGTCGGGCAGGGACGGCGGGGCGGACATGGCGAAACTCCCTTCAATGGCTGGCGGCTGGGTCGTAATGTTCTCTTTTTGTTCTTTAGGAGTCAAGCGCCGAGAAACGCGCTCGGCTGCGTTGCCGCGAATGTGAAGCCGATGGGGCGCTGTGGATGACGGGGAAAACCGCCGGCCGAACCGAACCCGCGTCGCGAGGCGGCGCGCGCCTCAGGCGATGATGTCGGGCGTGATCTGGTCTTCGATGAAGGCGATGCGATCGCGCAATTGCAGCTTCCGCTTCTTCAGGCGCTGCAGCATCAGAAGATCCGGCGCCGGCGACTGATGCAGCGCGTCGATCGCGGCGTCGAGGTCGCGGTGCTCTTGTTGCAGACGCGCAAGCTCGGCGAGGAGTTCGCGCTCATCCTGATCGTTCATGGTTGCGTATTAACTGGTAAGCACGAAGAAATTGTTGCGGCCGAAGCGGCCGTTCGCGGGAATATCCTCCCTCGGCGCGCGCCGCGCAAGCCGAACCGGTTCCCGTATCACGATTGGTTACAGATAAACCGAAATGCGTGCGTGCGGCATATCGCATCCCCTATCGACAGCACCGTCCACTCGTGTACACTTGGTGGTCCGGATCGACCCTGAGGTTTAACGCACCGAGGAGTGTTCGCAATGGCAATACAGGCCCATCTCGTTGAGCTGGAGCGTAAGCACAAAATACTCGAGAACGAACTGCACGAAGCGCTCGTTCACCCCTCTGTAGACGATCTCCACATTTGCGAGCTGAAGCGCCGCAAGTTGATGGTAAAGGACCAAATCGAGCGGCTGAGACTGTCCGCCGACAATACGGTCCACTAAGCCGGTCCCCGCAAATCAGCAAACAATCCTGACCTTTTCACCGAGGGATGAACGCCGCGGCGCGCATCCCTCGGAAGGTCATGCTGCGTTTGCCATGCTGCGCTTGCTCAGTGTCCTGCCAGCTCGCCGACATGGTTGGCGATCGCGAGCGACGACGTCAATCCGGGCGATTCAATCCCGAACAGGTTGATCAGCCCGGCGACGCCGTGGTCGGTCGGCCCCTGGATCAGGAAGTCCTGGGTCGCCACCGCCGGCGGCACGATCTTGGGCCGGATTCCCGAATAGCTCGGCATCAGCGCGCCATCCGGTAGCGTCGGCCAGTATTTCCGGATCGCCGGATAGAACCGCTCGGCCCGTGCCGGGTCGACGGCGTAATCGATGTGATCGATCCATTCGACATCGGGGCCGAACCGCGCCTGTCCGGCCATGTCGAGCGTCAGATGCACGCCGAGTCCGCCGGGCTCCGGCACCGGATAGATCAGGTGCGAGAACGGCGCCCTGGCGCTGCAGCTGAAGTAATTGCCCTTCGCCAGATAAGCCGTTGGAATCAATTCGATCGGCATGCCCTCGACGTTGCGCGCGACCGCCGTCGCGCCCAGCCCTGCGGCATTGACCAGGAGATTGCAGGCGAGCGTCATCGGCGCCGCGCCGCCGGCCTCGACCTCGAAGCCGTCAGCCGTAGCCCGGGCGTGGAGCAGCGGCGTATGGAAGGCGAAGGCCGCGCCCGCGTCCTCGGCGTCGCCGCGCAGCGCCAGCATGTAGGCATGGCTGTCGATGATCCCGGTCGAAGGCGACAGCAGCGCCGCGTCGCAATTCAGCGCCGGCTCCAGCGCGCGCGCCGCAGCACCTGACAGCAGCTGCATGTCGTCGACGCCATTGGCCTCGGCATGGGCGCGGATCGATTGCAGCTTTTCGGTTTCCGCCGGCGTGGTGGCCACGATCAGCTTGCCGCAATTCCTGTGCGGGATGCCGTGATCGGCGCAGTAGCGGTACAGCGCCCGCTTGCCGCTGACGCACATCCGCGCCATCAGGCTGCCGGCGCGGTAGTAGATCCCGGCATGGATCACCTCGCTGTTGCGCGACGAGGTCACCGTGCCGATGGCTTCGGCCTCCTCGATCACAATCACCTCGCGGCCGGCCTGTGCCAGCCTCCGCGCTACGGCGAGGCCGATCACCCCCGCGCCGATGATCACGCAATCAACCCTGTCCATCTCGTCCTTCAAGTCCGAATATTTCCGCGCGATCGCGCCCTCGCCGCCAACATCGTTCAGCCGATCCGATCGCTTTCGGCAAGTGCTTATTGGGCAAGTGCTTGGACCATCTCAAAGAGTTCGGGAGCCATGCCCTGTTAGTGCAGCATTAATCATGTCAGGGCAATTGCCGCAAATTGCGCCACGTTTACCGGTTGCATCGCTACGCGTTTACCCGATCCAAACCGCCAAAGCCGGACATTCGCCCTGGAAATCCGCGGGTGATCGATGGCAGGCAGGACGTGGCAGGCGGGCGGGAAGAATTCGATTCCGGCAAGGGCCGTGCTTTGCCTGATTGCTGCCGTCGTGCCGCACGCCGCAGCCCGGGCCGGCACCGGCGGGTTCGCGCCGTCGAGCTATCTCGGTGACCTCGATCCGGGCGTGGTCTGGGAGCTCCTGATCGGCAGCGTGGTGGCCGCGTCGTTTTTCGGCGCGATCGGGTTGTGGATCCTCTCGGCGCTGCGCAAGGCCAAGCGCGCCCAACTGCGCCGCAACGCTTTCGTCTCCTCGGCGCTCAACCATCTGAACCAGGGCGTGGTGATGACCGATGCGGGCGAGCGCATCGTGTTCTGCAACGACCGCTATCTCGACATCTACGGGCTGTCGCGCGCCGACATCAGGCGCAACATGACCGGCACCGAGCTCTTGGAGCTGCGCCGCGACCGCGGCGTGCTCGACATCAGCGCCGCGGATTTCTTTACCCGCGCGGCGGCGCCGGAAGGCCTCGTCACCGAACTGCCGGGCGGGCGGTCGGTGCTGGTGAAGTATTTCCCGCTGCCGAACGGCGGCTCGGTCGCCACCCATCTCGATTGCACCGACCAGCGCCAGCTGTCGCGCAAGCTCGCCTCGACCACGCAATTCCTGGAATCGGTGCTCGACAACGTCCCGGTCTGCGTCGCCGCCAAGAACATCGAGGACGGCCGCTACATCTTCGCCAACCGCGCGTTCGAGCGCTTCTCGCGGTTCTCGCGCGATCATATCGTCGGCAAGCGCGCCGACGAGATCTTCCGTCCCGAGACCGCGGTCAGCATCGACGCCGCCGACCGCGCCGCGCTGGACGCGCCGCAAGGCTATCACCGCAGCGAGTTCTTCGTCGAACGCGGTTCGGAGAAGCGCATCCTGGCGTCCAACCGGGTGATCGCCCGCAACGAGGCCGGCGAGCCGGAATTCCTGATCGCGCTGTTCGAGGACGTCACCGACCGCCGCGCGCTGTCGCGCGAGCTCGAGAACAACAAGAAATTCCTCGAGCTCGTGGTCGACAACATCCCGGTCTCGCTGATCGTGCAGCGGGTCAGCGACGGCCGCTATCTGCTGGCCAACCGCAGCGCCGAGACGATTCTCAATCGCCGCCGCGAGGACGCCGCCGGCTTGACCGCCTCCGACATCTTCAACGCGCGCGAAGCGAAGCTGATCATCGCCCGCGACGAGGCCGCGATCAGAAAGCGCAGCATGATCGCCGAGGAGCACCCGATCTCGACCAAGGACGGTTTGCGGCTGTTCCTGACCCGCCGCATGACCGTGCTCGACGATGACGGCGAGCCGCAATATCTGATCAAGACCCATGAGGACGTCACCGACCGGCGCCAGACCGAATCGCGGATGGCGCACATGGCCTATCATGACGGCCTGACCGATCTGCCGAACCGCGCCGCCTTCCTGCAGGCGCTGACCCAGATGATCGAGGCCTGCGACGGGACCGGCGAGGAGTTCGCCGTGCTCTGCGTCGACCTCGACGGGCTCAAGGAGATCAACGACGTCTACGGCCATGCGATGGGCGACAAGGTGCTGATCGAGGTTGCGCAGCGCTTGCAGACCGTGGCACGCGGCGGCGTGGTGGCGCGGCTGTCCGGCGACGAATTCGGCCTCATCATCGACGGCCAGCAGCCGGCCGCCGGCATCGCGCTGGCCGAGCAGGCCGCCGAGGCGCTGGGTGGGGATTTCGCGATCGACGGCAAGTCGGTGCGGACCGGCCTCACCGCGGGGATCGCGGTGTTCCCGCACAACGGCACGGATGCGGCGTCGCTGCTCGCCAATTCCGGCGCGGCGCTGTTCCGCGCCAAGGCGAAGTCGCGCGGCACGATCTCGATCTTCGAGCCGGAGATGGACCAGCAAATCCGCGATCGCCGCGTGCTGCACCAGGAGCTGGCGGTCGCGCTCAAGAACGGCGAATTGTCGCTCTATTACCAGCCGCAGGCGGCGGCGGGCGGCAGCGTCGCGGCGAGCCAGATCGTCGGCTTCGAGGCGCTGGCGCGCTGGCACCATCCCCTGCGCGGCTTCGTGCCGCCCAGCGACTTCATTCCGCTCGCCGAGGAAAGCGGCCTGATCGTCGAGATGGGCGAATGGATCCTGCGCGAAGCCTGCCGGGAGGCCGCCTCATGGGCCGTCCCGATGCAGGTCGCGGTCAACCTGTCGCCGGCGCAATTCGTCCATGGCGACCTCGTCGGCCTGGTGCATTCGATCCTGCTCGAGACCGGGTTGACGCCCGACCGGCTCGAGCTCGAAATCACCGAAGGCGTGCTGATCGAGGATTTCGACCGCGGCCTGTCGCTGCTGCGGCGGTTGAAGGCGCTCGGCGTCCGGATTTCGATGGACGATTTCGGCAGCGGCTATTCCTCGCTGAGCTATCTGCAGGCATTTCCGTTCGACAAGATCAAGATCGACCGCGCCTTCGTCATCAATCTCGGCCGCAACCCGCAATCGGCCGCGATCGTGCGCGCGGTGATCGATCTCGGCCACGGCCTCGAAATGTCGATCGTCGCCGAGGGCGTCGAGACCGAGGCGCAGCTCGGCTTCCTCTCCGAGGAAGGCTGCGACGCGGTGCAGGGCTATCTGATCGGTCGGCCGGCCCCGATCGGTCAATTTGCCGCGCTGGTCGGCGGCGACAGGCTCGCCGAAACCGTGCGCAAGGCGGGGTAAACCGGCTTCATCCAGCGGACCGGCCAGGCCGGCTGCGCTTGCCATCGGTTGCACGTCCGGTTACCGTCCGACCACCACATCATTTCGGCCGAGAAAGGAGGGCTGCGTCGTGGCGAGATACAACGATCCCCACCTCAAGCGTGGCCCCGTCAACGCCCTGCAAATGCGTTTGCAGGGCTGACCGGAAACGCGTCTAAAATCTTGTCCTGGTCTGCCCTTCGTGGCCGTGCGGTGCCGAACGTTTGAGCGTTCGCGCTTGCACTCAAATCCCTCGCCGCGCTTCGAAACGCACATCCGATGATGGCTGGGTGCCTCTGATGGTGTCGTGATTGCCGGCAAGACCAGAGAATTGACCGTGTCCCTCATCAATGTACGCAATCTCGGCGTGACGCTGAACGCGCCGCTGTTTTCCGAACTGAATTTCGTCGTCAATGCCGGCGACCGGATCGGCATCGTCGCCGCCAACGGCCGCGGCAAATCCACGCTGCTGCGCTGTATCGCCGGCAGCTTCGAGCCCAATGAAGGCGACATCAGCCGCGCGCGCGGGCTGACCATCGGCCACGTCGAGCAGAATGCGCCGCAGCGGCTGATGGCCCTGCCGTTCCATGCCGCCGTATTGGAGGCGCTGCCCGCCGGGCAGCGCGACAGCGAGAACTGGCGGGTCGACGTCGCCCTGCAATCGCTCGACGTGCCCGACGAGTTGTGGCGGCGGCCACTCAGGCAATTGAGCGGCGGCTGGCTGCGGTTTGCATTGCTTGCCCGCGTGCTCGTGACCGAGCCCGACGTGCTGCTGCTCGACGAGCCGACCAACCATCTCGACCTCGCCAAGATCGGCCGGCTCGAGGCCTGGCTGAATGCGCTGCCGCGCGAGATGCCGGTGGTGATCGCAAGCCACGACCGCGCCTTCCTCGATGCGACCACCAACCGGACGCTGTTCCTGCGCCCGGAACGGTCGCAGCTGTTCGCGTTGCCCTACACCTCGGCGCGTGCGGCGCTCGACGAATGCGATGCCGCGGACGAGCGGCGCTTTCAACGCGACATGAAGACGGTCCGGCAGCTCCGCCAGCAGGCCGCCAAGCTCAACAATCTCGGCATCAATTCCGGCAGCGATCTGCTGCTGTCGAAGACCAGGCAGCTGAAGCAGCGCGCCGAGAAACTCGAAGAGACCGCGAAGCCCGCGCATCTGGAACGCTCGGCCGGCACGATCCGGCTCGCCAACCGCGACACCCATGCCAAGGTCCTGATCCGGCTGAACAACGCGGTGATCGCTACCCCCGACGGCAGGCCGCTGTTCAGCACCGGCCAGCAATTCATCTGTCGGGGCGACCGGATCGCGTTGCTCGGGCCGAACGGCGCGGGCAAGACCCGGTTCGTCGCGGCGCTGCGGCTGGCGATCGAGAACTCCGTGGCGGCCGCCGCCGAGATCCGCGCCACCGAGTCATTGGTGCTGGGCTATTGCGACCAGGCGCTGGCCGATCTCGCCGATGGCGACACCCCGATGCGCATGCTGACGCGGCGCTTCGCGGTCGGCGATCAGCGGGCGCGCGGCCTGCTCGCCGGCGCCGGACTCGCGATCGAAATGCAGGGCCGTCCGATTGGGCGGCTGTCGGGCGGGCAGAAGGCCCGGCTCGGCATGCTGGTGCTGCGGCTGACCGAGCCGAACTTCTATCTGCTCGACGAGCCGACCAACCACCTCGACATCGAGGGCCAGGAGGCGCTGGAGCACGAACTGTTGCAGCAGCAGGCCAGCAGCCTGTTGGTGTCGCACGACCGCCAGTTCGTGCGATCCGTGGCCAACCGGTTCTGGGTGATCGAAGGCAGGAAGCTGATCGAGGCCGATGGCCCGGAACACTTCTTCGCTTCTGTTGGAGCAGGCTGATCTTCGAATCGAGCAGCGGACCCCGCTTCACCTCTCCTCGCGTGCGGGGAGAGGTCGGAACGCATCGTTAGATGCGTTCCGGGTGAGGGGGAGTCTCCGCAAATGCAGCTATCACCGTGTACGCGGAGACGGCCCCTCACCCCAACCCTCTCCCCGTAAGAACGGGGAGAGGGAGCGCAGCGTCGTGGTCGCTGCTCAACTTAATCTCATCACGCCTTAGACGCGGCCGCGCATTTTTTGTGTGAGCACATCTTCCGTTCGCATTCAAATGCGATAGCCGTTGGGCATGGCGGACTACGACGTTGCGATCTTCGGCGGTGGGCTGAACGGCACGAGCATCGCGCGCGATGCGGCCGGCCGCGGCCTGCGCGTGATCCTGCTGGAACAGGGCGATCTCGGCTCCGGTGCGTCGCAGGCCTCGCCGCGGCTGGTGCATGGCGATCTGGCCGGGCTGGAACGGCGGGCGTTGTTCCGCGTCCGGACCGCGCTGAGGGAACGCGATGTGTTGCTGCGCATCGCGCCGCATCTGGTGCGGCCGGCGCGCTTCGCGATCCCAGTTCATGCCGGGGAGCGGCCGGCGTGGCAGCTGCGGTCGTTGTTGCTGCTCTACGAGCGGCTCGCCTCGCGCAGCGGCCTGCCGCGCTCGACGACCCTCGATGTCACCCACCATCCGGTCGGCAATGCGCTGAAGCGGCCGTTCGGCACCGCGTTCGAATATTCCGATTGCGTCGTCGACGATTCTCGGCTCGTCGTGCTCAATGCGGTCGACGCCGCGGCGCGCGGCGCCGAGATCCGCACCGGCGCGCGCCTGACCCGGGCCGAGCGCGGCGACACCTGGCGGCTGGTCGCGATCGACCGCGGCTATCGGCGGGTGATCACGGCGCGGGCGCTGGTCAACGCCACCGGCGCATGGACCGCTTCCGTCGCCGACACCGTATTGCGCGTGCCGGCGCCGCCGCTCGCCACCGTGCAGATCAGTCAGATCGTGGTGCGCCGCCTGTTCGACTGCGACAACGTCTATGCGTTCCAGAACCCCGACGGGCAACTGATCTTCGCCAGTCCCTATGAGCGCGACTTCACCCTGATCGGCAGCGTCGGTCATCCCTTCAAGGGCGATCCCGCCATTGTCGCGATGGACGTGCGTGAAGTGGCCTATCTCTGCGACGCGGCCAATCGCTATTTTCGCGAGCAGATCACCCCGGCCGATGTGCTGCGAACGGTTTCCGGTGCCAATTCCATCATCGCGTCGGCGCGCTGGCGGCGACGCGATGGCGCGGTATCGTTCGATACCGGGCGCGGCAAGGCGCCGCTGCTCACGATCTTCGGCGGTGACGTCACGACATCGCGGCGCCGCGCCGAGCGGGCGGTCGCGAAGTTCGCGCGGTTCTACTCGATGGGACCGCGCTGGACCGCGACAGTGCCGCTGCCGGGCGGCGAATTCGCCTGGCAGCGTTTTGAAACCGAGGTCGACATCGCCCGCGACCGCTGGCGCTTCCTCAGCGAGGCGCAGGCGCGGCGGCTGGTGGCCGCCTATGGGCTGAACGTGAAGGATATCCTGGGTGACGCGAAGGCGAAGGCCGATCTCGGCCCGGCTTTCGGTGCTGAATTGACCGGCGCGGAGGTGCGTTACCTCATGCGCAAGGAATGGGCGCGCTTCACCGATGATGTGCTGTGGCGCCGCTCCAAGCTCGGGCTGACCATGCCGCAAACCCATCGCGATGCGCTCGCTGCGTTCATGGCGAAGATGGACTAAGCGAAGCTCTCAAACCTACCCTTGCAAAGGGGAGGTCGCTTTGCTCGCAGAGCAAAGCAGGTGGGGATCTGCTCTCTCGGCGAGCAGCGGTGTCTGCGGCTGACCCCCATCCCGACCTTCCCCCTTTCAGGGCAGGCAATCGCATATGGCAAAAGAACTTCGTCGTCCCGGACAAGCGCAGCGAAGCGGAGCGCAGATCCGGGACCCATAACCACAGGGCGTGGTGATAAAGCGAGCTGGAGCCACAGCCTTGTTCAACAACAAGGCCCTGTGGTTATGGGTCCCGGCCTACGCCGGGCCGACACTGAACTTTGCAAATGCGATCGCCCTGACTTTCAGGGGGAAGGAGAACAGCTCCAAGCGCGGCTACTGCCGCGCCGCCTCCTGCGACCAGGCGAGGTCGCGTCGGGACGGACGGCGATGCAGCCGGTCCGAGATCAGGCCTGTGGCTTGCCGGCCCTGACCGGCGCGTAGGCAGGCGACGATGAAGGTATCCTCCCACAATTCGCGCTGCGCATGGCTGCCGCCGATCCGCACCAGCTCGGGCATCAGCGGCGCCAGGATGCGCACGGCGCCCTCATGGTCGCCGGCGGCGAAGGCCGCGATCCCGCGGCCGAGCCCGATCGCGGCAGTGCCGGGCGCCAATTTGCCGTCGGCGTCGCGCGCCGCCATCTCGGCCAATCGCGCCTCCAGCGCTTCGTTGTTCGTCGTGGCTGCAACCAGCGCGTGGTGCATGTCGGCGAAATGCGCGCCGGCCTTCGGGAAATAACCGTCGCCATATGCGGCGACATCCTTCCAGTGCGCGTCGAGGCCGGTCTTGCCGGCAACCGCCAAGCGCCACAGCAGCGAGGCCGTGTCGGTATAGATATTGAGCGGCGGATAGGGCCGGCCCGCCGGCTTGATGTGCTGCTCGTAGATTTCGAGCGCGCCGTCGGCGTCGCCTTCCTCGATCGCGATCAGGGCGAGGTGCCAGGCGAGGTGCCCCTGCAGGAAGCTGGTGCGATCATTCGCCGGCAGCCAGGCGGAGAGGAAGCTGCGGCCTTCGGCGCCGTCGCCCTGCTCGAACAGCGCATGCGCCAGCGCGTGCGCGGCGCCGGCATTCTCCGGCTTCAGCGCATAGCCGCGCTCGGTGATGGCGCGGCCGGAGACGACGTCGCCGGCCTCGGTCTTCGACCAGCCGAGATAGGTGAGGAACCACCAATCGTCGCCATAGTCCTGGGCGTAACGTTCGGAGATCGCGAGCCGCGCGGCATCATGGTCGGGCCGGCCGGAGAAGGCGTAGAGGCCGAAGGCGCCGAGCAGCAGCGAGAGGATCTGCGCATCGCGCGGATATTCGGCGAGGTGCTGCTCGGCCGCGGTCATCGCTTTCTTGCCCTGGCCCTCGATCACGGACGCGATGATCTCGATGTGCTGGCGCTCGCGCGGGCTTGACGCCGCGGCGAGCTGCCGGGCGTCGGCCGCCTTGGCGCGGGCCGCGGCCACCTCCATGTTGAGCTGGTGCACGCGGGCGCGGCCGAGATGGGCCAGCGCGAAACCCGGGTCCTCGGCGATCGCCGCCTCGAACGCTAGATCGGCGCCGTGCAGCGCCGCCAGCATCCGATCGACGCCGTCGACATAATAGGCGGCGGCGCGGTCCGAATCGGTCGTCAGCGGCAGGCCGTAGCGATCGCAAATCATCGGTTGTCCTCCCGAATTCGGCTGCGAAGTCTAGCAGAGGCGGCGATGCCGACAATATTGCGGGAGATGTCCGTGAGGCGGTTGAGCCGGTGGCGATCCGCCGCTAGCTTGCCGGCAGGATCGGACCTTGCGGGGAATCGGGGCTTCTTGACGTGATACCGGGCGAAGCGACTGCAGAGGCGGCAAGGCCGTTGCCTGAACCGGCCGTCTCGGACATGCCGCTGCTGCGGATCGAGGGCGTCGCCAAATCGTTCGGCAATTTCCGCGCGGTCGATAAGCTCTCGCTCGACATCCGCGCCGGCGAGTTCTTCGCGCTGCTCGGCCCGAGCGGCTGCGGCAAGACCACGCTGCTGCGCATGCTAGCCGGCTTCGAGACGCCGGACGAGGGCCGCATCCTGCTCGGCGGCAGCGACATCGCGCCAGTGCTGCCGCATGAGCGGCCCGTCAACATGATGTTCCAGAATTACGCGCTGTTCCCGCATCTGTCGGTGCGCGACAACATCGCCTTCGGCCTCAAGCGCGCCGGGATGGCGCGCAAGGATATCGCGATCCGCGTTGCGGAGATGGTGGCGCTGGTCAGGCTCGAGGGGCTGGAGAAGCGCAAGCCGGACCAGCTCTCCGGCGGACAGCGGCAGCGCGTGGCCCTGGCGCGCTCGCTGGCGCGCCGCCCGCAGGTGCTGCTGCTCGACGAGCCGCTTGCCGCGCTCGACAAGAAGCTGCGCGAGAGCACGCAAGGCGAGCTGATGGAGCTGCAGCGCAGGCTCGGCATGACCTTCATCATCGTCACCCATGATCAGGAGGAGGCGATGACGATGGCCGGCCGGATCGGGGTGATGGACGCCGGCCGCCTGGTCCAGGTCGCCACCCCGCGCAATCTCTACGAGGCGCCGGCCTCGCGCTGGATCGCCGAGTTCGTCGGCGACATCAATCTCTTCAGCGGCCAGGTCGCCGCCCGCGAGAATGGACGGTTGACGGTCGCGACCGCGGAGGCGGGCACGCTCGCGGTCAGCGAGTTGTGGCCGCCGGTGACCAAGGAGGTCGTCAGCGTCGCGATCCGCCCCGAGAAGGTGAAGCTGTCGCGCCGCGCGCCGGCCTCGGATGAGGCGGGCTCTCGGGCGATCAATCGGCTGGAGGGCGTCGTCACCGACGTCAACTATCTCGGCGGCGTCACCAGCTACCGGGTGAAGCTGGAGAGCGGCGCGGTGCTGCGCGCGTCGATGGCCAACACCGCGCGGCTCGATGTCGACGCCTATCTCGCCGGCCAGCGCGTGGTGGCATGGTTCACTGCCGACGATTGCCTGGTGCTGGAGCAATGAGCGCGCGCCGCATCTTCGCCCGGCCGGCGCGGCTCGCCGCGATCGCGCCCTATCTGTGGATGGTGCTGTTCTTCCTGGTGCCGTTCGGCTTCGTTTTGAAGATCAGCCTGTCGCAGACCGCGATCGCGCAGCCGCCCTATACGCCGGTGTTCGATTTTACCGAGGGCCGGGCGGCGCTGGCGGCCGCGTTTGCGCAATTGTCGTTCGACAATTTCCGCCTGCTGCTACAGGACAATCTCTACATCCTGTCCTATCTGCGCAGCCTCGTCGTCGCGGTGACCTCGACCTTGATCCTGCTCGTGATCGGCTATCCCATTGCCTATGGCATGGCGCGGCTGCCGCAGAGCTGGCAGGCTGTCGCGATGATGCTGGTCATCGTGCCGTTCTGGACCTCGTTCCTGATCCGCATCTACGCCTGGATCAACATCCTGCAGCATGACGGCCTGCTCAACCAGATCCTGCTGGCGCTGCATATCGTATCAGTGCCGGTGGTCTGGCTGTCGACCGACAGCGCGATGTATCTCGGCATCGTCTATTCCTATCTGCCGTTCATGATCCTGCCGCTCTATGCGACGCTCTCGAAGCTGGATGCGTCGCTGCTGGAGGCGGCCGGTGATCTCGGCGCCTCGCCGCGTCAGGCGTTCTGGCTGGTGACGTTCCCGCTGTCGCTGCCGGGCGTCGGCGCCGGCGCGCTGCTCTGCTTCATTCCAATCGTGGGCGAGTTCGTGATCCCCGATCTGCTCGCCGGCTCCAACTCGCTGATGATCGGACAGACGCTGTGGCTCGAGTTCTTCACCAACAAGGATTGGCCGGTGGCCTCCGCCGCGGCGGTGGCGCTACTGTTGCTGCTGGTGCCGCCGCTCGTGCTCTATGACCGCTTGCAGCGGCGCCAGCTCGAGGCGGACAGCTGATGGCGCACACCGTCGCCAGGCTCACGCGCTTCAACATGACGTCGCTGGCGCTTGGGCTCGCGTTCCTCTATCTGCCGATCGTCATCCTGGTGATCTACTCGTTCAACGCCTCACGGCTGGTGACGGTGTGGGGCGGCTGGTCGCTGCGCTGGTACCGCGAGTTCTTTGGCGACCGCGCCATGCTGGAGGCGGCGTGGATGAGCCTCTCGGTCGCCGCGGTGTCGGCGACGCTGGCGACGCTGCTCGGCACGCTGGCGGCGGTCGGGCTGGCGCGGGGCGAGCGGTTCAAGGGCCGGGCGCTGTTCTCCGGCATGCTGTATTCGCCGCTGGTCATGCCCGAGGTGATCTCCGGCCTGTCGCTGCTGTTGCTGTTCGTGGCGCTGAATGCCGAGCGCGGTTTCTGGACGGTGACGATCGCCCACACCACGCTGACGATGTGCTTCGTCACCGTCGTGGTGCAGTCGCGCCTCTCCGCGCTCGACCGCAGCCTGGAGGAGGCCGCGATGGATCTCGGCTGCGATCCGGTGCGTGCGTTCCTGATGGTGACGCTGCCCTTGATCGTGCCGGCGATCGTGGCGGGGTGGATGCTGGCCTTCACGCTGTCGCTCGACGACGTCGTGATCGCGAGCTTCACCACCGGTCCCGGCTCGGCGACGCTGCCGATCCGGATCTACTCGGAAGTGCGGCTCGGCGTGAAGCCCGAGATCAATGCGATCTGCACGCTTGTCATCGCGCTGATCGCCGTGATCATCGTGGTGGCGTCAATCGCCTCGAAACTGTCGAACGCGGGCGGCGAGAGCGCCGCGCCGCTGTAGATTGTTGTTTTTGGCGCTCTTTCCTGGCGGCCACCGGCGGAAGGGCTCCCTCCCCCCTTGCGGGGGTCCGAGGCGAGCGAAGCTCGCTCTCGAGGTTGGGGAGAGGGGTACCGGCGTACTTTATCCGTCCAGCGCTTCCACGAAGCGATCGAGATTGCGAGAGCGACGCCCGCGTCAAAACATCTCCCCCGGGGCCACCCCTCTCCCCACCCTCCCCCGCAAGGGGGGAGGGAGCCTGGGCAACGTGCTCACCTCACGTGAGGCGAGAGAACTTGCGCGCGTCGCCGGACGTGACGGGAGCGTCTACTTCGCTCGAAAACGCTCTGGCGCATCAAGACTTGACCGCGCCTGCCGTCAGCCCGCCGACCATGTAGCGCTTGAAGGCGTAATACACCGCGGCCGGCGGCAGCGCGTAGATGAAGCCGGTGGTCATCAAGAGCTCCCACGGCGAATCGTCGGCGGCGAGAAAGTTGCCGAGCGCGACCGGCAGCGTGATGTCGGTGTCCTTCGAGAGCAGCAGGAAGGCATAGAGATATTCGTTCCAGGCGAGCAGGATCGCGTAGGTGCCGACCGCGACCAGCGACGGCATCATCAAGGGCACATAGACCAGACGGAACAGCTGCAGCGTGGTGGCGCCGTCCATCGTCGCGGCCTCGTCGAGTTCGACCGGCAGCTTGTCGGAGGCCTGTTTCAGCACCCAGATCGCGTAGGGCGCGGCGATCGTCACCATCGCCAGGATCAGCGACCAGTGATTGTTGAGCAGGCCATAGCTGCCCATGGTGCGGTACATCGGCACGGCGAGGAACGCCGCCGGGATGAAGTAGGTGAACAGCGCCATGTTCATGACGGCGCGGCCGCCCGGCACCCGCAGCCGCGAGATCGAGAACGCGGCGGCGGTGGCGACGAACAGCGTCAGCGCGCCGACCGCGAGTGCGATCACGGTCGAATTCCAGAACTGGATCCAGAAGTCGCGCAGGAAGTAATGCTGCTGGTGGAACACGATCGAGAAATTATGCAGCGTCGGATGCGTCGGCCACAGCTTGCCGGTGAACGCGTCCTCCTTCGGCGAGATCGCGAACACGAACATGTGGTAGATCGGAATCGTGGTCCAGATGAAGACCGGGATGCCGATCAACAGCAGCTTGGCCTCGGTGCCGACTTCGCGGAGGGTGGGCAGCTTCATCGCGACAACCGTTTCATCATGAAATAGACCAGCGGCAGCACAAACGGCATGGCGCAGACGATCGAAGCCATCGCCAGCGAGAGCTGGTCGAGCCTGAGATAGCGGATGCCGAGCGTCGACAGCACGTGGGTGAGGTCGGCCGGCCCGCCGCCGGTGAGCAGGTAGACGCTGTTGAAGTCGCCGAGCGTCCAGATCATCGAGAGCAGCGTGCAGGTGATGTAGAGCGTCTGCATCGACGGCCAGGTGATGTAGCGGAATTTCTGCCACCAATTGGCGCCGTCGACGTCGGACGCCTCGTACAGATCGTGCGAGATCGCGAGCCGACCGGTCAGCAGGATCAGCGTCCAGAACGGCAGCGATTTCCAGATGTGCACGCCGATCGCCATCGCGAGCGCGACCGCCGGATCGTTCAGCCAGTTCGGGCCGTCGTCGCCGGTGAACTTGAAGATCAGCTGGTTGACCACGCCCCATTCCGGATTGAGCATGAAGCGCACGGAAAGAATGGTCGGGATCGACGGCACCGCCCAGGGCAGGATGAAGATCACCGACAGCCACCTGATCCAGGGCCGCTGCTGGGCGAAGAAGCCGGACAGGAACAGCGCGATCAGCATCTTGATGTTGATGCCGATGACCAGGAAGATCAGCGTGTTGACCGCGGCGCGCGCGAAGATCGGGTCGTGATAGAGCGCGACATAGCTCGACGGATGACGCGCCAGCCACAGGCCGTAGCCGACCGGATAGACCACGAAGGCGAGGAACACCAGCAGATAAGGCGCGAGCAGCGCGATACCCCAGACCTGCGGCGGCGACAGCCGCGCCGACAGCGGCGGCGAGGGGGCATCGGATGCGGAGAGTGTGATCGCCATTCGGTTACTCTTGGAAAGTCAGCCCGGCCGCGACTAAGTCGTCGTCCCGGCGAAGGTCGGGACCCATAACCCCAAGCCCCGGTTGTTGTGCGAAAGCCGTCCACCAGCTTACTCCAAAACCGCTGCCGCGGCGTATGGGTCCCCTGAGTTCACAAACGAAGTGCAACACTTCCGACTGGAGGTGTTGCGATGGGCCGGACTTACAAGCAGCTGTCACTGGACGAGCGATGCGAGATTGCCAGACTTTCGGCCAATGGGGCCTCGATCCGGCAAATCGCTGCAGCTTTGGATCGCCCGCCATCAACGATCTCTCGGGAGATGAACCGTAATCATGGCGTTCAGGCCGGCTACAAGGCCGACTATGCCCAGCAACGGATGCGAGCGCGGCGCTGGACGGGCGGACGCCTCGAACGGGAGCCCGTCCTGCGCCGCGCGGTGTTGGATGGCCTTCGCCGTGGCTGGTCGCCCGAACAGGTCGCCGGCCGGCTGGCCATCGAGCATGGACGCAAGGTGATCTCCTACGAGAGCATCTACCGCTTCATCTATGCCCAGATCAGACGCACCACGGACGGCAGCTGGCGGCACTATCTGCCACGCGCCAAGAGCAAGCGCGGCCGCCGTGGCAAGCGGGGCGGAAGTCCCGCAAGCTTCATCGAAGGCCGTGTTTCCTTGGATAAACGGCCCGTCGAGGTCGCCGATCGCAACACTCCCGGCCATTGGGAGGCCGATCTGATGATGTTCTCCAAATACCGTCAGCAGATCCTGGCCGTGCACGAGCGCACCTCCCGCCTGCTGCTCGGCGTCCGCCTCCCAAGCAAGCTCGCTTCCGGTGTCGCAAGCTATCTCGTGCGTCTGTTCAAGGCGCTGCCAGAGCAGATGCGCCAGACCGTCACCTTCGACAACGGTACCGAGTTCGCATCTCACCTTTCCTTGCAAAGCCTCTTGATGAAGACCTTCTTCTGCGATCCGCACGCCCCCTGGCAGAAAGGTGGCATCGAGAACGCCATCGGTCGCATGCGACGCTTCATCCCGCGCAAAACCGATCTCGACAAGCTCCCAACCCGACGCCTCAGCAAGTTCATCGCCGCATACAACAACACCCCGCGCAAATGCCTTGACTTCAGGACCCCAGCGGAGACCTTTGCTGCTCAAGTGTTGCATTTCGAGTGTGAATCCACCTCCCGGCCTTCGCCGGGACGACACGGAGTAAATGGCGGCAGTGCCGGCCATCGTCTACATCATCCCGCGACCTGCTTGATGCGGGCGATCAGTTCGTCGACGGCCTTGTCCACCGGCACCTTTTCGCTGACGACGCGGTTCATGGCCTTGGCCCAGACGTTCTCGTTGTTCAGGATGGTGAACTTCCAGTTCTTGGTGAAGTCGAACGGCGCGGTGCCGCCGGTGAACTGATTCCACACTGCCTTGCGGTGCCGGTCGGCCTGCCAGAACGGGCTGGCCTGGCTCGCCTTGGTCACCGGGAACCAGCGACCGAGCGCACCCTCGACATAGGGCCGCACATTGTCTTCCTGCATCAGGAAGGCGATGAACTGCTTGCCTTCCGCCTTGTTCTTGGCGTTGGCGAAGATCAGACCGGTCTTGACGTCGGAGCGGTACTTGATGGTCGAGCCGTCCGGCGCCTTGGGGAAGGACGCCGTGATGATGTCCTGCTCATAGGCCTGCTTGCCGGCGGCGTGCTGCGCGTCGGTCAGCGCCGGATTGGTGGAATCCTCGAACCACTTCGCCGCGATCGAGATCGTGAAATTGTGCGTCATCACGATCGTCTTGTTGTGGAAGGCGACGTTGTTGTCCGGGTCCTTCCAGGTCGTCGAGGACGGCGGGGTGCAGCCCTTGATGTAGGTGTCGGTGTAGTCCTTCAGCGCGTGAATCAGGCCGTCGCGCACCTTGGGATCGTCGACCAAAAGCTTGCCGTCGTCGTCGACCAGCTTGACGTGGTAGGCATCCATGAAGGTGTAGAACGACTGGAACGAGTCGGTGGATTCGACGCCCATCGGCTGGCCGACGCCGTAGATGCGCTGGCCGGTGGCCTTGCGGATCGCCGGCTGCACCTTGTCGCACCAGAACGTCCAGTAGTCCTCCCACTTGGTCGGGATGTCGGCGGCCTTGAAGCCGGCCTTCTCCAGCATGTCGCCCCAGATCTGGACGTGCATGCTCTGCTGCTTGAGCGGGAAGCCGTAGTAGGACTTCTTCTTGGTGACGTCGTTGTAAAGCAGGGCCGCTTCCAGCGTGTTCGGCGCAAGGGCGTCCTTCATCGGCAGCATGATGTCGGAGAGGTCCTCGAGCTTGCCCTCATAGGCCCACTTGCCCTGCGCCTGCACGTCGTAGGTGTCGGAATAGGCGACGTCGGGCACGGTGCCGGAATCGAGTGCCGCGACCGTCTTCGGAATCATGTCCTGGATCGCGTATTGCGACAATTCGACCTTGATGCCGGTCTTGGCTTCGAATTTCTTGATCGTCTCGAGCAGCGCGTCGTCTTCGGATTTGTAAAATCCCTTGCCCCACCAGACGGTGATCGTCTTGCCCTGCGCCAAAGCGGGCGCAGTCGACGCGAACAGGCCAACCGCAGCGACCGCCAGTGATAGCGCACCGATAACCTTGGATCTCACGTTGTTCTCCCTCATGAGGCCGGCTTTTTAACCGGTTGGAGAAAACACTAGCGCATGCCCGTGACCCGATAAAGATGCCGCATCGACGACTTCTGTAGGGGTGCGCCGCTGGCAGGTGGATCAGTCCCGCGGCATCGATGCGCAAAGTGGATGGATCGATCAGTTCGATTTGGCATTCTCGGCCGATGCCGCCGGTGCGCCGCCGGATGCGCCGGCCGCTGCATCGGGCGCGGCCGCCGGCCGGGCGCCGCCGCCGGTGAAGCGCTCGATCACCGAGCGCACCGCGTCGCGGGTCTTGCGATCCTTCACCGCGTCGAGCAGCGGGGCGGATGCCGGCGAGCGGCGGATCAGGCTTTCCGGATCGGGGAAGATCAAGGGATCATCCCACGGACCCTGGATCACGAACGGCAGGTCGAACGCGTTGCCGCCGGCCGACGCCGAGGTCAGGCTGGCGACGCCCTTGAGATCGTATTCGCGGGACGGCACCGAGGCGGTGCCGGTCAGCGTGATCTTCGCCGTGGGGCTCACGACATGGATGTCATCGGCGGTGGCGACGCCGTCGGCGAATTTCACCGATATGCTGAGATTGTCGTAGGGCGTCGAGCCGGAGCGGAAATTGCCGCCGCCGGACAGCGGCCGCTTCTCCAGCCGCCGCAGCAGCTGCTCGACATTGAAGCCCGCGATCGCGCCGTCATGCCCGTTCAGCGTGGCGGTGCCATCAAGCGATGACGCGAGCCCGAACGGGCTCGAGCCCGAGGCCGTCAGCGAGACGTTGAGGTTGCCGCGGCCGGAGAGCTTGTTGATGCCGAACAATTCGCTGGCGCAGGCCTGCAGGTCGACATCGGTGAACTGGAATTGCGCCCTGACGTCGGCGACCGCATCCGAGCGCGCGATCGCGAACGAGCCCTTGGCGATGCCACCATACATCTGCGCCTCGCCGACGCTGAGCGCGAGCGCGCCGCCGCGCAGATTGGCGCCGAACGCGGTGCGGCCGAGCTTGGACGGACCGACCGTGACCTTGGCGGCCGACAGCCGCATGTCGAGATCGGTCGACGACAGCGAGGACAGGTCGAACAATTGCCTGTTCCAGTCGCGCTGGCCGCTCGCCAGCAGGCGGAACGTCGAGATGTAGGGCGTGAAGTCGAGATTGCCGGCGGCGAGCGTCGCCTGCAGCGTCTGCCGGCCGTTATTGGCGTAGGTCATCACCCCCTCGGCGACATTCCCGTCGAGCTCGACATTGACATTGGTGAGCGCGACGGAGCCGCCGACCACATTGGCGCGGGCCTTCAGCGCGAAGCGGCCGAAGCCGCCACCGCCGCCGGGCGGCGCCTGTCCCATCCAGCGCAACGCGTTGCGCAGCGACGGTGAGTCCATGGTGGCGGTGCCTTCCATCATCACGCTGGTGCGGTTGGCGACGGTGCCGTCGAAGGCAACCTTGAGCGGCGCGCTGGCGAGCCGGGCCTTGAGGCCGGAGCGGTCGCCCGACAGCAGCGCGACGAAATCGCTGGCGCTGATCGAGCCGTCGACGCGCTCGCCGCGCCAGTCGAACTGGCCGGTCGCGGCAAAGGAGCGCGAGATCGACGGCCAGGCCAACGACAGATCGATGTCGCCGAGCTTCTCGGAGATGCGGTTGGTGCCGTCCTCGTAATTCAGCTCGCCGTCCTGGATCCGGATCTCGGAGAACGACACCTGGTTCTCGGCGCCGGGCGTCATCGCCTTGGCGATGGTCTCGACGAACGGGGTCCAGTTGCTCTCGCCGGCGCCGTCGCGGACCACATGGATATGCGGGCGGAGCATCATGACGTCGGAAATCTCGAACCGCCGCAGCAACAGCGGCAGCAGCCGCAGATTGGCGGTCAGCACATCGACCTGCAAAGCCGGGTCGGTGGTATCGGCGCCCTTCAGCCCGACATTGTGGAAGGAAACATAGCTGCCCGGAAACACCGACACGTCGATCGGGCCGTTGACGACGAGTTCGAGCCCGGTCACCGCGCGGATCTGCGCCTCCACCGCGCGCTGCAGCGCGTCCCGGTTGAGGAACCATGACGTTCCGACCAGGCCGATGACCGCCAGGCCGAAAAGCGCCGCGATCGGCATCCCCAGGCGCTTAATTCCTTGGGCCATCGTCAATGACATATCCGGGTCGGGTTGAGGTCTGTCGGGTCGTCGTCGAACACAGCGGGCTCTCGCCGGAGGCCCCTGCCAACCCCCGCAACTTGAAGGGTTTTCTTGACGCTTTCAAGGCCATGTTGCCGCCCGAGGCCGCCGCCCGTCGCCGCCCCGGGGCCTGATTGACGCATTGCGAAGATTTCGCCTAATAATCCGCATTGCCACCGCCGTTCCGCGCCCTCCATCAGGTATTCGCTGCATGAACAAAGTTTATCCCGACGCCAAATCGGCACTCGATGGTCTCCTCAAGGACGGCATCATGATCATGTCGGGAGGCTTCGGCCTTTGCGGCATCGCCGAGACCCTGTCGGACGCGATCCGCGATTCCGGCGTCAAGGGCCTCACGGTCGTCTCCAACAATGCCGGCGTCGACGGCATCGGCCTTAGCCGGCTGCTGGAAACCCGCCAGATCAAGAAGATGATCTCGTCCTATGTCGGCGAGAACAAGCTGTTCGCCCAGCAATATCTTGCCGGCGAGCTCGAGCTCGAGTTCAACCCGCAGGGCACGCTGGCCGAGCGCATCCGCGCCGGCGGCGCCGGCATCCCGGCCTTCTATACCAAAACGGGCGTCGGCACGCTGATCGCCGAAGGCAAGGAAGTGAAGGAATTCGACGGCGAGAAGTACATCATGGAGCGCAGCCTGTTCGCCGACCTCGCCATTGTCCACGCCTGGAAGGGCGATACCGCCGGCAATCTGGTCTACCGCAAGACCGCGCGCAACTTTAACCCGATGATGGCGACCGCGGCCAAGGTCACCGTCGCCGAGGTCGAGCATCTGGTGCCGGCCGGCGAGATCGACCCGGACCACATCCATACCCCCGGCATCTTCGTCAAGCGCATCGTCGAGGTCGGCTCGGCCAAGAAGCGGATCGAATTCCGCAACACCCGTCCGCGGCCTGCCGCTTAGAACCCGATTTATCAGGAGAGCCTCATGGCCTGGACCCGTGAACAGATGGCCGCCCGCGCCGCCAAGGAGCTGCGCGACGGCTATTACGTCAATCTCGGCATCGGCATCCCGACGCTGGTCTCGAACTACATCCCCGACGGTATCGACGTCAGCCTGCAAAGCGAGAACGGCATGCTCGGTATGGGCCCGTTTCCTTACGAGGACGAGGTCGACGCCGACCTGATCAATGCCGGCAAGCAGACCGTCAGCGAATTGCCCTCGACCAGCTATTTCTCCTCGGCCGAGTCCTTCGGCATGGTGCGCGGCGGCCATATCGATCTGTCGATCCTCGGCGCCATGCAGGTGGCGCAGAACGGCGACCTCGCCAACTGGATGATCCCCGGCAAGATGGTAAAGGGCATGGGCGGCGCGATGGACCTCGTCGCCGGCGTCAAGCGCGTCGTGGTCGTGATGGAGCATTCCGCCAAGGACGGCCCCAAGCTGCTCAAGCAGTGCAATCTGCCGCTGACCGGCGAGCGCGTGGTCGACATGGTGGTGACCGATTTGGCGGTGTTCACCATCGACAAGCATGGCAAGGACGGCATGGCGCTGATCGAGCTCGCCGACGGCGTCACGCTCGACGAAGTCAAGGCCAAGACCGAGGCGGAATTCCGCGTTGCGCTGAAGAACACCTGAGACGATCGCTGCGGGACGATCCCGGATCCGTCCCGCACGATCCGACGACGTGGGGCGCGACAAGCGCGCCGCATCCACCGCCGTCGTCCCGGCGAAGGCCGGGACCCATACTCCGTGGCGGACATCGTGATCGGGACTCGTCGTCCCAGCATTGCGCACCAATCAGCATCGATGGCTCTGGGTGCGATCCCTGCGCGCAGGCCTTGCTCCGCCTGCGCCACGATGGCAGAATTACCCCAATTTGTGCAGGATCGGACACGGCCATGCCGCTCATCCGGATTTGGGTCTACGACGGCATCCTCGCTTCGGGTGTTGCGGGTATCGCCGACGTGTTCACCGCCGCCAATTCGGTGGTGGCGAGGCGGCCGCAGCGCCACGGCGGCAAGCGGTCACAGCTGCGCTGGCGCGTCGAGTCGCTGACTGGCCGGCCGGTCGAGACCGCGTCCGGCCAGATCGTTGGCGTCGATGGAGCGATCAGCGCGCGATCCGCGGCGGATGCGGTGGTGATCCCCGGGCCGTTCGTCGGCGACATCGAACGCTTCTTCGAGCGGCTCGATACCGTCGAGCCGCTGCTCGCCGCGCTGCGGCGGCAACATGAGCGCGGCACGTTGCTCGCGTCGTATTGCACCGGCAGCTTCATCCTCGCCGAGGCCGGCCTGCTCGACGGCCGGGTCGCCACCACCCACTGGGCGAAAGGGCGGACATTCGCGATGCGCTATCCGGCGGTGGATCTGCGCGTCGCTGAGATCCTCACCGAGCAGAACCGGATTGTCTGCTCGGGCGCGGTGACCACGTCGCTCAATCTTGCGCTGCGGCTGGTCGAGAAATTCACCGGCGCCGACGTGGCGACCGAGACCGGCAAGTTGATGCTGATCGACGGCAATCGTGTTTCGCAGGCATCCTATGCCAGTCGCACGCGCGACACGCAGCACTGCGACGCACTGGTGGCGCGGGCGCAAAGCCTGATGGAGAAGTCGCTGCAACAGGGGTTCAGCCTCGCCAGGCTGGCCCGCGACCTTTCAGTCAGCGAGCGCACCTTGAACCGCCGCTTCAAGCTCGCGGTCGGCGAGGCCCCCCTGCAATATCTGCAGGCGCTGCGGGTCGACGTGGCCAAACGCCTGATCGAATCCAGGCGGCTGAAGCTTGACGCGGTCAGCGCGCGCGTCGGCTACAACGATCTGTCGACCTTTCGCCGCCTGTTCAAGCGCGCAACGGGGCTTTCGCCACGCGAATACCAGCGCCGGTTTGTGCGAACGACCGCGCGCACGGCACAAGCCACCTGACGACGCCATGTCCGAATCTGCCCTGAGAATGGCGATACTGCCACTGCTGCGGGAGACAGCTCGCGCATAGACCTCGTCCTGGCAACAACAGGAGGTCTCTCAATGCCGATGATCGACGTGACAATTCCCGAAGGAGCCCTGAGCCCGGAAGCCGAAGCGCGGCTCATCAAGGAACTCGGCGATATCCTGATCGGTCACGAGGGGTTCGATCCGGCCAACAGGATTGCGCAAAGCGTCACCGTTGTCTTCCTGCATCGGCCGGCCGCAGTTTATGTGGCGGGCCAACCCTCGCCATCTCCGCGCTACCGGATTGTGCCGACCGTGCCGGAAGGCCAGTACACCGAAGCCTCGCGCGCGGCCCTGGTGAAGGACGTGACCGATGCAGTGGTGCGGGCTGATGGCGGTTCGTTCGAGGATGTCGCGGCGCAGGTCTGGGTGTTTCCGACCGAGATACCGGATGGCCAGTGGGGCAGCCGTGGCGTGATCCGTCCGCTGCCGGACATCCAGGCCTTCATCGCAGGCGAGCACGAGCGCAAGGTCGGCGAGGCGCGGCTCGCGCGACGGCGGCGCGTCAAGGCGCTCGAATTGCTGGCGGGTGCGCTCGACGCCGCGCGCAAGGGCGTCGAGTGAAGCGAGCGCAGCCGTGACAATCGATCCGCATTTCCGGCTCGCGGCGATCCAGGCCGCCGCGGTGCCGTTCGATCGCGAGGCGTCGGTGGAGAAGGCCTGCCGTCTGATCCGCGAGGCCGGCGCCATGGGGGCCACGATTGCCGCCTTCGGCGAGACCTGGCTGCCCGGCTATCCCTTCTTCTGTCATGCGCCGACCGGTCCGACCACCTTTCTCGCGATGGCTGACTATCTCGATAACGCCGTCGAGATTCCATCGCCGGCGACCGACCGGCTCTGTGCAGCCACCGAGGGCGCCGGGATCGATGTCGTGATCGGCATTGCCGAGCGCGACGCCGTAACCAAGGGCTCGGTCTACTGCACGCTTCTGTTCATCGGCCGCGAAGGCCGGATCCTCGGCCGCCATCGCAAGCTCAAGCCGACCTTCAACGAGCGTTCGGTGTGGGCTGACGGCGACGCGGTTGGCTTGCGCGTACATGAGCGGCCCTATGGCAGGATCAGCGGGCTCAATTGCTGGGAGCACAACACCATGCTGCCCGGCTATGCGCTGGCGGCACAGGGGACGCAAATTCATGTGGCGGCGTGGCCGGGACGGGAGCCCGCCGTGGCACCGCCGTTGCCGACGCCGCTGTGGCCGCGGCAAGTGTTGCTGTCGCGCGCGTTCGCATCCCAGGCCGGCTGCTACGTCATCGCCGTCGGCGGCATGCGCTCGCACGAGGCGACGCCCGAGCGCTATCGCGAGTTGTCGACGGTCGAGTATAGCGGCGACAGCGTGATCATCGATCCGCGCGGCGAGATCATCGCCGGGCCGGCGCAAGGCGAGACCATCCTGATCGCCGACGGATCGCGGCAAGCGGTGCTCGCCGCCAAGGCGCTGTGCGATATCGGCGGGCATTATTCGCGCCCCGACCTGCTGCGGCTGATCGTCGACCGCAATCCGCAGGATCGCGTCGTCGACTGCGGCTTCGCCGGCCGCGTCACCCCTGACATGTGGGAGTGACGCGAGCGGACTTGCCGCGCCGTCAATGGGTGCGGTTGAAGTCCACCGCGGTGGTGTTGCCGCCGCTGACCAAAACCGCGACCCGCTCGCCGGGCTCGGGCTTGTAGGCGCCCGACAGCAGCGCCGAGATGGCCGCGGCGCCGCCGGGCTCCGCGACGACGCGCAGCGCGCGCCACAGCGTGTCCTGCGCCGAGGCAATCGCATCATCGGACACCAGCACGGTGCCGCTGACAAATTTCGCGGCGATCGGGTAGACGCGATCACCGACCCGGCGCGGCGCCAGCGAATCCGCGGCGATCCCGCCGGCCTCGGCATCGACCGGATGGCCGGCCGCAAGCGCGCGGGTCAGCGTCGGCGCGGCCGATGGTTCGACGCCGATCACCTTGATGCGGCCGGCGAACCAGGCGGCAATGCCGGCGATCAGCCCGCCGCCGCCGACCGCAACCAGCACGGTGTCGATGTCGGGCGCCTGCTGCTCGAGCTCGAGGCCGAGCGTCGCCTGGCCCATGATGGTCTCGCGCTGGTCGAAGGCCGGTACCGGCATCGCACCGCTTTGCCGGGCCCAGACCTCGCTGGCGGCGAGCGCGTCGGCATACCGGTCGCCCTCGATCACGAGCTCGGCGCCGTAATCACGGATGCGCTGCACCTTGGCCGGCGACGAGACGCTGGGCACGAAGATCCGCGCCGGCTTGCCGAGCGTCATCGCGGCATAGGCGGTGGCCGCACCGTGATTGCCGCCCGATGCGGCAACCACACCGGCGGCCGGTACCTCGCGGGTCAGGAGATTGGTGAAGGCGCCGCGGGTCTTGAACGAGCCGGCATGCTGCAGCAGCTCGAGCTTCAACGTCAGCGGACCGGCCGCGAGACCGAACTCGCCGCGGTCGAGCGCGACCACCGGGGTCCGCCTGACATGGGGACGGATCAACGCCGCGCTGCGTTCGATGTCTTGCGAGGTGATCTCGGTCACGGCGGCCTCCAAGGTACGGTAATTGACAGCACTTAGCCATTTAGCTAATTAGCAATATGCCTACTTCGCCTGATGATGTCGAGTCCACCCTGCGCGCGCTGGCGAGCGATCGCCGGCTGTTGATCCTGGAGTGGCTGAAACGTCCCAAGGCGCATTTCCGCCCGCAGGTCGACGGTGATCTCGTCAAGGACGGCGTCTGCGCGGTGCTGATCGCCGAGAAGCTCGGCGTCAGCCAGCCAACGGTCAGCGAGCATCTGAAGATCCTGGCGCAGGCCGGTCTAGTGACCACCAAGCGCGTCAAGCAATGGACGTTCTACAAGCGCGACGAGGCACGGATCGGGCGGATCAAGGCCGCGATCATCGAGAAGGTCTAGGCGGAGATGGCGGCGCGTGCGGACGCTTCGTCGTCGCGTCATATGCAAAGGCGCGCCAGCCAATGCATGGCAGCGTGCAAAGCTTCGTCATCTGTGATCACACTCACATCAGCATCCGAGGCCACGGCAACCCTGCAAGCGATTTATTTGTAGTCGGCGTGTCGCGTCAGGCCAAACGCTTGTCGCAATAGTCCAAGTGTTCGGCGGCAAGTTGCGCCAATAGAAGGTGATTTGGCGTTTGGCTGCGTACACATCGCAATCGTGTCACATCAGCAATCCGGCCAATAAAAACAAAATCGAGATCGAAGCAGGGCGCGGCTGCGGCAGGGCACGTGTGATCTCGCGACACACGTCGCGCCGTCGCCGTCGTCTTTGCCCTTCGATTGTCTCCATCATCGAGGATCGTTCCGTGATTAAGCTCTTCCGCCGCTCGTTCGCCGCCGGCCTGCTGTCGCTTGGCCTGGCGTTGCTGCCATCTCATGGCGTCCAGGCGCAAGCCCAGGCGCAGGGCACCGACACCATTCTCGTGCTCGATGCATCCGGCTCGATGTGGGGCCAGGTCGACGGGCAGAGCAAGATCTCCGCGGCAAGGCAGGCGGTCGATGCCATCCTGTCGAAATGGAATCCGGCCGACCGTCTCGGCGTGATGGTCTACGGTCATCGCTCGAAGGGCGACTGCAAGGACATCGAGCTGATGGTGCCGGTCAGCAAGTTCGACCCGGCGCGGATCAAGGCGGCGGTCGACGGCATCAACCCGAAGGGCAGGACGCCGATCGCGGATTCGCTGCGCGCCGCCGCCGAGGCGCTGCACGCGACCGAGAACAAGGCCAATGTGATCCTGGTCTCCGACGGCATCGAGACCTGCGCGCCGGACCCGTGCGGCGCTGCCGCCGAATTGAAGAAGGCCGGCATCGGCTTCACCGCCCATGTCATCGGCCTCGACGTCGCCGATCCCGCGGCGAAGAGCCAGCTGCAATGCATCGCGCGCGCGACCGGCGGCGTCTATCTCGACGCCGGCAATGCCGCAAGCCTGACCGGCGCCTTGACCAAGGCGGTGGCGGCGACGCAAGGCAGCAAGGTCGCGAGCGAGGCGCCGGCGAAACCGGTGGCGGCCGATCCCTATCTCGGCAAGAACATCCGCGGCGTGGCGCGGCTCGCCGAAGGGCTCGATCCGATCAGCGACGAGGACGTCAACTGGGGCATCTACAAGCGCGCCGGCGACGAGAAGGGCGAGCATGTCAACACGTTCTACGGTGCGCCGTTTGCCGACAACGTCGCGCCCGGCGATTACATCGTCGAGGTCACCTACCGGCAGCTCAAGCGCGAGTTTCCGCTCAGGGTCGAGAAGGGCAAGCCGGCCGTGCTCGATGTCATCCTCGACGCCGGTTACGTCACCAGCGAAGGCGCGGTGGCCGGCGGTGCGGGCAAGGTCGATGACGTGGTCTGGCAGGTCTCCGACAAGGGCGGCACGCTGGTCGCGCAGGAATATGACGCGGTGCCGCGCTTCGTGCTGGCCGCGGGCAATTATACCCTGACCCTGACCAAGGGCCAGTCGAAGACCAGCAAGCCGTTCTCGGTCGCCGCGGGCGATGCAAGCAACGTCCAGCTCACGCTCGATGTCGGCAAGCTGATCGTGACCTCGACCTACGCCGAGGGCGGCCCCAAGGTCGAGAAGGACATCGTGGTCGCGGTCTATCAGCCGGCCAAGGCCGACGGCGACGAGGGTGAGAAGGTCGCGCAGGGATACGACGCCGAATCCAGGTTCGATCTGCCGAGCGGCAGCTACGAAGTGATGGCAACAGTCGGCGAGGCCAAGGGCACGGTGCGTGCGGAGGTGAAGTCCGGCGCGCCGACCCGGATCAACGTCAACCTCAACGCCGGCGTGGTCGGGATCAAGACCGACGGCGCGCAGGAGATCGACATCCTCGGCGCCGAGCGCGACCTCAATGACGAGCGCAAGCGCGTCTCGGTGAGCTATGATCAGGCCACCAACGTCGCGCTCCCCGCCGGCGACTATGTCGCCGTCGCCATCTATGCCGACGGCCAGAAGGTCGAGAAGCCCTTCTCGATCACCGCCGGCAAGCGCCAGACGGTGGAGATCAAGCAGTAGGGGCGGCGGTGCTCGAGGCCGTTCTGCGCGTGAGGTGAGCACGCTCTCCAGGCTCCCTCCCCCCTTTGCGGGGGAGGGTGGGGAGAGGGGTGAGCCCCGGGCGGGATGGTCGCCGTTAGCTTCGCTTGCGCAATCGCGATCTCGTCGTCGCCAAATGGAGAGAGTTCGCCGTGTGGCACCCCTCTCCCTAACCCTCCCCCGCAAGGGGGGAGGGAACCCACCCGCCGGTGCGTCCCTTACGTCGCCGCACCTGCCGACAATTTGAGCAAATCGCCCAGCTAATCCCTTTCACCTCCGCAGCATCTCTGCCTAGTCTGGCCTGAGATGGAGGCGGACAGCATGCGAGCGATCCTTGATCACTGCACGGGCGGGGCCAGGCGCAGCCTGCCGGCCGGCACGGATTTCGTCGAGGAGGGCGGCAAGACCGGGCACCTGTTCGTGCTGCTCGAGGGCAAGGTGGAAGTCATGAAGGGCGACAGCCTGGTCGCCGTGATCGACGAGCCTGGTGCGGTGTTCGGCGAGATGAGCGTGCTGCTCGACCGGCCGCACAGCGCGAAGGTGCGCACGGCGTCCGACTGCGTGCTGTATGAATTCGACGATGCGGCGTCGTTCCTGCGCGAGCAGCCGGCGGTGGCGCTGTTGATCGCGCAGCTGCTGGCGCAGCGGCTGCACGTCGCGACCACCTATCTGGCCGACCTGATGCACCAATATGCCGACCACGGCACCCATCTGGCGATGGTCGGCGAGGTGCTGCAAAGCATGATCAACCTGCCGCCGATGCAGGTCGCGCCAGGCTCGGATCGGCAATCCGATCCAAGGATATGAGCCAGTCCGGCGCCTCGCGCACCGGCTCTGCCGGCCGCGACAACGGCACCTTGAGATCGACGATCTGCGCATCACCGGCGGCAAGCCAGAACGCCTTGTCCTGCGCGAGATCGAGCACGATGTAGACCGGCGGCCGGCCGGGCTGCAGGCCGGTGTTGAACACCCAAGTGGTGCCGATCCGGTCGAACCACGACCCGCTCGGAATGAACGGCGACTGATGGACGTGGCCCGAGATCACCATCGCCGGATGGTGGTGCTCGATCCAGTGCAGCAGCTCGACGTCGCCGAAGAAGCGCTTGCCGCCCCAGCTGATCGGTGAATCCGCCGGCGGGGCGTGATGGACCCAGACCCAGCGTCCGTGCGGCATCGCCGCTGCCGCGCGCAGCTGCTCGTCGATCCGCGCCTTGACCATCGGGCCATCCCACCACGGGCACACCGTGAACAGCGTGTCGCCGATGGTCAGATTGTCGCCGTCGCAGGCGATGCCGAACTCCCTGATGTCGGCAACCCAGCGCGCGATCTTCTCGCCGTCCGCGCTGCGCTCGTCCAGATCGTGATTGCCCGAACAGAAGATCACGCGGGTCAGACCGGAGAGCCGCGACAGATATTTTGTGACGACGACGATCTGGGCGCGGTAATCCACCGCCGAACCGAGATTGAGCGCATCGCCGGCGAAGATCACGAGGTCGAATTGCGGCGCCGCCGCCAGCAGCCAGTCGAACTGCGGCAACGAGTAGTGCAAATCCGCGACGACGAGACAGCGCATCCGCCAGATCCAAATGCCCGGGGGGCCAAACGGCAATGAATTATTCAAACAATCGGGAAATCGCAGCAAGATCCATGCCGCGCCGCGCGGATCAGGCGCGACAGATTTTCGCAGTATCATCGCAAGCAATCCGCGCTGCTTGCGTGAGAAGTGAGTGTGAGCACGCTGTCTGGCTCCCTCTCCCCTTGCGGGAGAGGGGGGGGGGGAGAGGGGTGGCCCCGGGCGAGATAGGCGATGAAGGCTTGTTCTGGCAATCACGCTCTGAGCTTGTCGATGAATATTGGAGAGAGCGCGCCGCGTGGTACCCCTCTCCCCGACCCTCCCCTGCATCCGCCTTCGCCAAGAGGCTTCGGCGGACAAGTGGGGGAGGGAGCCTGTCCGCTGGTGGCTCCCTCACGCGGAAGCGAGAAATCCGTTGATCGTTCGCGTGCCCGTGCCGCCGCTCACGCCCTCGCCGCAGCGTGAGCAAACGTCACCTCGATCAAGGTGCCGGTGCGGCCGCCGGGCCGGATCTGGAATTTGGCGCGGTTGGCTTCGACCAGCGCCTTGGTCAGCGACAGGCTGACACCGGCGGAGCCGGCCTGGTCCGAGGGTGTCGGGGCGCGGAACGGCTCGAGCGCGGCGGCGACCTCGTTGTCGTTGAGGCTCTGGCCGGTGTCGCGCACCCGCAGCATCACCTCGCCGAAATCCGACAGCGCGGTCGAGACGATCACCTGGCCGCCGGCATTGGCGAGATGGATCGAGTTGCCGATCAGGTTCAGCGTGATCTGGCGCAGCGCGCGGGCGTCGGCGACGACCGGCGGCAGCGTATGGGCGAGCGAGGTGCGGATGATGATGCGCTCGCGATTGGCCTGCGGCTGCATGACCGCGACGCAGCTCTCCACCATCTCGTTGAGGTTCTGGCTGGTGAAGGCGAGGTCGAGCTTGCCGGTCTCGATCCGCGACAGATCGAGCAAATCGTTGACGATCGCGATCACCCGTTCGCCGGAGGCGCGGATGTCCTTCATGTATTCGACATAGCGCTCGTTGCCGAGCGCGCCGAAGCGTTCGCCGATCATCACCTCGGCAAAGCCGATGATGGCGTTGAGCGGGGTACGCAGCTCGTGGCTGATCCGCGCCAGCACGTCGGTCTTGGCGTTGGCCGCGCGTTCGGCGAGCCGCCGCGCCTCGCGCACCTCGCCCTCGCTCTTCTTGGTCTGCGAGAGATCGCGGAACACGGCGAAGAAGTTCGGACCGTCGGCGCGAGTGCGGCCCATCGTCACCGACAGCGGGATGATGCCGCCCTGGCGGACGCGGCCGAGCGTCTCGCGGCCGTGGTCGAGCAGGCTCTCGACGCCGGCCGATTTCACGCTCGCCAGATAGTCGAAGATGCCGTGCTGGCTTTCCGGCGCGAACAAATCGGCGAGGTTGTGCGTGACGAACTCGCTGCCATCATAGCCGAACAGCGCTTCCGCGCTGCGGTTGCAGGAATGGATGTTGCCTTCGGCATCGAACATGATGATGCCTTCGGCCGCGGTGTCGAGAATGGCGCCGAGCTCCTCGGCGTCGGCATGGCCCGCCTGCGGCGGCGGTGGCGCAGGCACCGGCTCCGCTTTTGCCTCGGGCTCGGAGAGGGCGGCGGCGACCGCGGTGTCCTCGTCGAGCGTGCGCGAGAAGATCAAGGCCAGCGCCGCGTCATCATCCCAGCTGATGGTGTGCAGCCGCGCTTCGGCGGGCACCTGCTCGGCCTGGCCGTTCTGGTTTGCGGAGATCGTGACCGGCGTGCCGGTACCGGAGGTGCTGCTCGCCTGCGAGACGCCGGGCTCGACGTAGAGCGCATCCAGCCCGCCGGCGGCCTCCAGCGCGTGCAGGCTGTCATAGCCCATGCGGGCGAGGAAGGCGTGGTTGGCATAGAGCAGGCGGTCGAGCCGGTAGACCAGGATGCCGACGGGCAACAGGTCAAGCAGCGCGCGGTCGCGCCGGGTCTCGGCGCGCGGCGCGGGCTCGGCGGCGGCGAGCCAGCCGGGCTTTGGCGTGTCGGCCGGCGTCTCCAGTTGCGCGACCGCGTCCTGCTGTGCCGGCGGCTCCGCCTGTTGCGGCGGCTCGCTTGCGGGCGGCTGTTCGGCGACCGGCTCGGCGGTGACGCTCTCGTTGGTCGTAGCAGTGAGGCCGGCCTCGCTCTCGAGCCGGGCCGACAATTGGCGCGCGAGCTCGTTGAACGCGTTGTTCTCGACCGGCGTCAGCGACGGCGGCCGCGCGTCGCCGGCGGGGCGGAACGGCACCACATTCGGTGGCGGGTCGTGACGCACTTCGTGCGTTTCCTCATGCGTGTCCACGGCGTGATCCGGATCGGCTTGGTGTGAAGTCTCTGCTGCTACAGGCTCGGTCAATTCCTCTGGTGGCGTTATCGTATTCGCATCGGGCGGCGGCTCCGCATGCGGCGGAGGATCATCATGCGGCGCGGCCGGTCCGGGCGGCGCAGCGGTGCGCGGCGTCGGTGCGGCATCGGCCGACAGCGATCGCGGCTCGACCGCGCCGCTGAAGAACTCATAGCGGCGCAACGCGGCGAGTCGCGCAAGCCCGTCGAGATCGCGACACACACCAAAGCCGCGATAGCCGGCGAAATTCCGGTTGCGGTCGAACACCGGCAGGCCGGACAATTCGACCGGCAGCCGGCCGCCGCCGTCGACCGGCCAGTGCAGCGTGATGCCGCTCCAGGTGTCGTGGCTGGCAAAGGCCTGCATGACGCGGCCCTCGGGATCGAGCCCGAAGCTGTCGGCGATGTCGCTCCACAGCCGGCCGAAGCCGGCCGCGGTGTGCAGGCCGATCAGGCGGGTGAACTCGTCGGAGCCGAGCGAGAAGCGCGCCTCATGGTCCATCTGCCACATGAAGCGCAGCGGATGCCGCCGCACCGGCAACGGCTCGTCGAGCCAGGATGGCGGCTTTGCCGGTGCCGACGTCGCCGGCTCTGCGGCCGGTGGCGGCGCGGGCAGATCCGCGATCGCATAGGGCGAGGGGGCGGGGTCGGCCGGCGGTGCCGGTATTTCCGAAGCGGGCGCGCCTGCCGTGTCTTCGGCGACAGGTGCGGGCTGCGATGCAGGCGCTCCGACCTGCGCTTCAGCCGGCGCCTCGATCAGCGCTTCCGACAGCGGCTCCTCGACGGCGGGGCTTTTGTCAGGTGTGGTGTCGAGAGCAGCGGCCTCGAGAGGAACTGGCTCTGCACGCGTCTCTTCTGACGCAAGAAGTGACGCAGCGCGCACCGGCTCTTCGACCTGCGCTTCGGCAGGGGCTTCGATCAGCGCCTCCGACAGCGGCTCTTCGAGCGCCGGAGTGTCGTCGGATGTCGTGTCGAGAGACGCGGTCTCGAGGGACCCTGAGTGCGTCAGTTCTGACGCGAGCGATGGAGCAACGCCCGCAGGCTCGGACTCTGTCGCGCTGATGATCGGTTCGGCGGCTTCTTCCGGCGTCGGGTCGAGTGCGTCGAACAGCGTGAAGGTGGCCGGCTCGTCGGGGGCTTCGTGATGCGCCGCTTGTTGTTCGACGGCGAGCGGTGCTGGCGGCGGCTCGGTCGCTGCGGCCTCTGGCGGCGTAGCCGCTGCGGATACCGGTGCTTCAGGTGCTGTCGGCGCAGCCGACTCAGGCTCGATGGGTTGAGGCACGATCGGCGCCGCAGGTCTTGCGGCAAAATGCGCTGCCGGCTTGATCAGCGCGACCAGCGCGCGATCGGCGCCGCGGCCGATCCGTTGCAGCATGACGCGGCCGATCGCAACGCTCGCCGCCGCGCGGCCCTGCGCCAGCGCCTCGTCGCGCGCGGCATCGAGACCGGCTTCGCCGAGATCGTGCAGGCCGGGCAGCGGACGTGCCGCTTCGTTGGTGGCGATCAGCAGTCCGTCACCGGTGAAGGCGGCAGCCGGACGCGGCAGTCCCTGCACCAGGCGCAGCAAGCGCTCGGCAAGCGGCATGCTGCGGCCGGTCGCATTGAGCGCCGAGATCAGGATGCCATGGCTGCCGTCCGGCAACTCGATGCGAATGCAGCCGCAGGTCGCGAGCATGCCGGGCGCCGCGCCGAAGCCGCGCAGCCGCTCCAGCCGGGCCGCGCCGGTGGTGCCGAGGCTGGGGCCGAGGCGTGCGACCTGGCGGCGATGCGGATCGGCCGGACCGAAGACGCGCTTCGCGAGTTCGGCGCCGTTGGCGGCACCGAATACCTGCGCACCGGCCGGGTTGGCCCACAGAATCCGTGCGCCGTCGGCCGACCACAGCCATGCCGGCAGGGAGCTCGTCGCATGGTCCGCCAGCCTGACATCGCCGAGCGCCTGAATCTGGAATTCCGCGTCACTCATCACGCAAGATTTGACCGCATAGGTTTGGCTTTCTTCCTTAAGCTCAGCCGAGGGCTCGGCGGCCGCAGGACGACAGCCTTAACAGAAGGTTAGTATCGCAACTGGGGCGCGACAGGTCCATGTTTGAGGCCAAACTGCCCCCGCCAAAGCCGGGATAACGTTAACTTGGCTGAACGATCCACAGCGGTTTAGCGTTGTCGGGGCAGAGGCGGTGACTGCGATAGTGTTGCGGCGCCGGACGGGCGTCACACCTGTGGTTGCAGTGCCGCGATAATATCCTGCCGTGCGCCCGCAAGGCCAAGCGGCGGGCCTATCACCAAGCGAGGGAGAACGACCATGAGCGACAACGGGCGTGACCAATTCGAGATCCCCAAATTCGAGATCCCCAAGGACATGCGGTCGATGGCGGAGGCGAGCTTCGAGCAGGCGCGCAAGGCTTTCGAGCAGTTCGTGACCAATGCCAGGGACACCGCCGGCAAGATCGAGGAGCGCAACGCCACGATGCGCGCCGGTGCCAAGGACCTGTCGACCAAGGCGTTGTCCTATGCGGAGAAGAACGTGCAGTCGTCGCTCGACTACGCCCAGTCGCTGCTCAAGGCCAAGGACCTCACCGAGGTGATGCGGCTGCACAGCGAGTATGTGCAGGGCCAGATGCGCTCGCTCGCCGAGCAGGCCAGCGAAATGGGCCAGGCGGTCAGCCGCGCGGCGATGGATGCGGTGAAGCCCAAAAGCTGACGGGTCAGGCTGACTAGAGGCCGATTTTGGCCCAACCCTCGGTCGGGCGCGGTAACCCTATATTCCGCCACATAAAAAATGTGGCGTCGCACGTGATCCCACATTGCGTTGCACAATATTGACATGATATGGGTGTTTATTAGGCGCGCCCGACGAAGGGCAATCCCGTGAATCAAGGCAGCGTGATCCATTTCAACGTTCCCGGCCTGCTGGCTCCGGGGCGTTCGCAATGGTCACATCTACTCAACCGTTGCGAAGGATTACACGTATGACCAACCCGTCCGATCCGTTCTCCGCCTCCATCATCCCGTTCGAGGTTCCCGAGCAGATGCGCGCGTTCGCCGAAAAGGGCGTGCTGCAGGCCCGCGACAGCTACGCCAAGTTCAAGGACGCTGCCGAGACCCACAACTCGACGGTCGAAGCCGTGTTCACCTCGGTGAGCAAGGGCGCCAGCGCGTATTCAGCCAAGCTGATCGAGTTCTTCAAGGCCAACACCACCTCGTCGCTCGACTTCGCCCAGGAGCTGTTCAGCGTGAAGTCGCCGACCGAAGCGGTCGAGCTGTGGACCTCGCATGCCCGCAAGCAGTTCGAGACCTACACCGCGCAGGCCAAGGAACTGGCCGAGCTCGGCCAGAAGGTCGCCAGCGAGACCGCCGAGCCGATCAAGGCCAGCGCCTCGAAGTTCTACAAGCCGGCCGCCTGATCGCGGTCCATAGGACCTAAGCGAAAGGCCCGGGCCTTGACGGTCCGGGCCTTTTTGCTGGGCGCGGGCCCGGCAAACGGCCCGAGATAAGAGCGGAAATCGGCGCGTTACGGCCTTGCCAAAGCGCGGCGTTGCACCTAGTTTCCGCCCGAAATCGCGGCCCCGCTTGAGCGGGCCGTGCGTCAGGATGCAGTTGTAGCTCAGTTGGTTAGAGCGCCTGTCTGTGGAACAGGAGGTCGGTGGTTCGAGCCCACCCAACTGTACCAATACACAAGATCACCCAACGCGACATCGCAGGATCGAGCCATCGAACGGTCGCTTGCATCTCGTTCATCGCCACCTGCGTGTCATCTCGTCCGCTTGCACTTCTTCGTCCCTTCACCCACACTCCGCGAAACGACGCCTTAACGACACCTTAGTGCCACCATGGGGGGACGCATGGGGACCGCCGGTTCAAGGAGTTTTTCGTTTGCGTTGATGCTTGGGCTCGCCGTTGCGGCGCTGCTGTTGCCGGGCCGAAGTGAGGCCTACACGCCCGATCAGCAGCAGGCCTGTACGCCGGATGCGTTCCGGCTCTGCGGTCCCGAGATTCCCGACGTCGATCGCATCACCGCCTGCATGATCAGGAACAGGGCGCTGTTGTCGCCGGCCTGCCGCGTGTTCTTCCGCGGAGATCCTGAGCCGCGTGAGGCGAGCGAGCGCGTGGAGCGGCGGCCCGCAAAGCGAAAGGTCTACAGGCCGCATAAGGCGAAGAAGTCCACCAACTGAAGTCCATTGGTTCCCATCGCGCGCACGTGCCGGAGCAGCGTGTCGTCGTGACGCGAACCGGCGTCCGCGTCGCGCGAAAGCGCGTGGCCTGGATTGCAAGGGCTGCGATACGCGACAGACTGACGCCTTGTGACGCTGTCACGCAGCATCATCTCTGAGCCTTGTGTTGTTTGCCAAATCCGTTCCCGTCTGTGGAACAGATGGAGTGGGACGCGTGAGCCAAGACTATAAGCAAGAGATCGATCGGCACTTTGCCTGGTTCGAAGCCAAGCTGCCGGAAAAGCCGGCGCGCTTCGTCGCGTGGCTGCGCCGGCCGTCGTCGCGCTATGTGCGGATTCCGCTCGCGATCCTCTTGATCATCGGCGGCATCTTCAGCTTCCTGCCGGTGCTCGGCCTCTGGATGCTGCCGCTCGGACTCCTTTTGTTCGCGCAGGATGTGCCGTTCTTGCAGAAACCCACCGCGCAATTGCTCGGCTGGATCGAGCGGAAGTGGATCGCGCGCGAGCGCGCCAAAGCTGCCGAAAAGCGCTAGGCCGTGAGTCAAATCAAACGCTTAGCGCTTCCATTTTCGGTTGTGTCATAAGTATGGTGTGACTCAAAAAGCAAAACGCATCGGTAATCTTGGCCACTTTGCGGATTGCAAGAAATTTTTTCTTTCGCGAATCAGCGCTCTGATTCATTTTCGCCTCCTGGGGTCAATCTGGAGGCCAACGTATGAACGTGATTGTTTTCGCTTCGCGTAAGGGGGGCTCGGGAAAAAGTACCCTGGCAGCTCACCTCGCCGCGCAAGTGCACAAGGCGACAAAACCATGCCTGCTGATCGACGCCGATCCGCAGGGCTCGCTGACGCTCTGGCACAAGCTGCGCGGCACCAACGAGCCGGCGATCAAGACGGCGGTGAACTCGGTCAGCGGGATCATTGCCCAAGCCAAGCGCGACGGCATCGAGTGGGTGTTCATCGACACGCCGCCGAACCTGTCGGCCGTGGTCGACGATTCGATCAAGAACGCCACGATGGTGATCATTCCGGCACGGCCCGGCGTGTTCGACGTCAACGCGGTGCAGGAAACCATTCAGACCTGCCGCTCGATGCGCAAGCCCTATGCCGTCGTGATCAACGGCGCGCCGGCGCAGCGTGACGGCGCCGAAAGCCGCATCGTCGCGATCGCGCGCGAGGCGCTGGCGAAATTCCGCGCTCCGGTGTGGAGCGGGCAGATCACCAACCGCGCTGACCTGCTGATGGCGCTCGGCCAGGGTGAAGGCGCCCGCGAATATTACGCGGAAGGCCGCGCCGCTGCCGAGATCAATCGGCTGTGGGCCGCGATCGAACGCTCGATCAAGGCGATCCGCGGCACGGCGTCGGCCTCCGGCGCGATGCACAAGCAGGCGGCGTAACAACGCCGCTTCTCGTTCGACCTGGAAAGAAACGCGCGGCACTCGCGCGTTTTTTGTCGGCTGATGGAACGTCATTCCGGGGCTCGCGGAGCGAGAACCCGGAATCTCTACGCCACCATCAGCAGATAGAACACGATCACCGGCGCCAGGGTCAGGATCACCGACCAGATGCCGACAGCCCATAAAATATCCTCGGTCGTAAAGCCCGGCGCGGTGCCCGGCCTCACGGCAAAACCATTCCTCGAACTCACGACGCCCCCGCGTTGGTCTCATGCAATGCGCAAGGCTGATACGCGAACGGTTTTAATATCCCGGTTGGAATTTCGCGCGCATTTGCGCGCGGGCGCTACTTCGGATTAACCACGGCCGACGCGGCAGGGCGCCCGACAACCTCAGTGCATGCTCCCGTCGCGATCGCGGATCGCGCCGAGATGCTCGTTGATCCGGAATACGATCAGGATGAACTCGGCGGCGATCCGCGAGAACACGATGCCGACGAAAATGCTGGCGATCGACGCAAGCAGCTGGATGAAGCCGACGAACGGGCTGATCGCCATCGCCGTGAGGCTCCACAGGATGCCGGAGATTCCGAACAGCACGATGACCGCGATCACCAGCCAGTAGAACGTCTTGATGATCGTGGGCGTGATGAAGCGGTCCCACTGAAACAGATCCTGGAAATCGAACATCGTGGTTCTCCCGGCAGTCCGAAATATGATTCGCGTCTCGTTCATCCTACTGCGTCACCCCCGGCGTTGCGCCGGGCCGATGCTGCGCCACGGCGCCAAAGTGCCGTTGCACCACCGGAATCGATACCGCAGGAGCCCAATGTCCAGCCGGTGGCGAGCCTCGGACCGGGCGCCGGCAGTCCAGGGGCGAGCTATGCGAGCAGGCCGGTTGTGATTGCCGCAAATAACGGCCACAATCGGGCTTCCCTCCGGCATATCCTCATCCAATGACCACGCTGACTTTCGAAGACTTCAAGCCCGGCCGTTTCGGCACGTTCGGCCCGCGCCATGTTTCGCGCGAGGAGATTCTCGCCTTCGCCGCCGAATTCGACCCGCAGCCGATGCATCTCGACGAGGAGGCGGCGAAGAAATCCATGCTCCGCGGCCTGTCGGGCTCGGGCTGGCATCTCGGTTCGCTGATGATGCGGATGCTGTTCGATGGCTTCATCGGCCGCACCGCCTCGCTCGGCTCGCCCGGGGTCAACGAGATGCGCTGGGTGGCACCGCTGCGTCCGGGCGACGATTTGACGCTGGATGTCGATGTGGTCGAGGCGCGGGTCTCGAAGAGCCGGCCCGAGACCGGCATCGTCACCTTCAAGGGCACGATCCGCAACGCGCGCGGCGAGATGCTGTGCGAGATGGAGTCGCCGATCATCATCCGCCGCCGCGCCGGCGCGAGCGCGTAAGCATGATCCGGAGAAGTGTGAAGCGGTTTTCCCTCGCGACAAACGCGGAACGCGTTTGCGCGGAGATCATGCTCAGGAGATAGACGTCATGCGCTTCTTCGAAGACATCGAGATCGGCGACCAGCGCGCGTTCGGCTCCTTCACCTTCACGGCCCAAGACATCAAGCGCTTTGCCGCGCAGTTCGATCCGCAGCGCTTTCATCTCGACGAGGAGGCGGGGCGCAACTCGCTGTTCGGCGGGCTTGCCGCGTCGGGCTGGCACGTCGCCAGCGTCTGCATGAAGCTGCTCGTCGCCGACGGCAAGCGGCTCGCCGCAGAAGCCGCCGCCCGCGGCGAGACGGTCGCGGTCTGGGGCCCGTCGCCGGGCTTTCGCGAGCTGCGCTGGATCCGCCCGGTGCTGGCAGGCGATACCATCAGCTTCACCAATCAGGTCGAGACCAAGCGGACGTCCGAGAAGCGGCCCGAATGGGGTATCCTTCAGACCCGCAATACCGGCGTCAATCAGCGCAATGAGGCGGTGTTCTCGTTCCTGGCGACCGCCTTCGTGCCGCGGCGGAATCCCGGTTCCTGATGTTGCCCGCACACCTCTGATGTTGCACGGGCGCCATGGTGGCGGACTAAGTCTGCCGCCGACGCAGTTGTGCGTTGCGCGGAACCCATATTTTGCTAACGCATTTTGAACCTTTGTCCCTGCCTATGGTTTGTGGGCATCTGGGCAAGATTCACTGGGGATACCATGGCAGATCGCAGCGCGTTGAAACTCGTCGGCATTATCTTCGCGACGGTCACGCTGGTGGTGATGCTGGCGACCGGACTTGTCGTGAAGGGCTTTGCCGACGGCAATTATTCCTTCGAGACCACCGCGAGCATCGATCGCTGATCGGCCGTCTGTTACCCTCGGCGCTCGCGGGAGCGCTGGGTGGCGCCTGTTGGCGCTTTTCAATGTGACCCGTCGGCGGACCACGTCACACTTCGCTACTCCGAATTAGCGATTCCAGATCAGCACCATCACGACGGTCGCCGCGGCCAGGATGCCGATGAACCGGATCATGATCGTGCCGATGCCCTGCTGCGGCTGGCGCAGCGGCATCGGATCGGCGTTGTCCGGCCGGACGCTCTGCATGAATCTCTCCAAATCGATGCCCCGCTTCAGGCGCGGTCCGGTCGGTCAATTCCGGATTGGACGCGGGCCCGGCATCTCCCGTTCAAATCGGCGTCGGTAAAAATAACGCCGCGGAGTGTACACCGCGCTGCATAACGAATCGTTCTGCGCGGGAGCCGGGAGCACAAACGAAACCGCCGCGTCACGGGGAGGCGGCGGCTGGTCGGTTTGCAGACCTGATCGGGATCAGCTGTTGCGCAGGCCGTCGGCGGCGCGCTTCCACTGCGAGACGTTGTCGGCGATCATGCGGGTCGACTTCATCGCGGCCTGGCTGAGCTGGGCATAGCCGGAGATCTCGCGCTGGACGCGCTGGCCCTCGGCATGCAGCAGGTCGCGCAGGCTCTCGAGCTCGCCGATCAGCTTCTCGATCTCGGCCAGCGAGGTGCCGGCGACGCGCTGGATCAGCGAGTTGACGTTGCTGACGGTGGCATCGGTGTTGGTGTCGGTCGGCGCGGTCTCCGGGCTCGCCACCGGCCGGCGCAGATAGGCGATATCGTTGCGCACGAAGTCGCGGATACCGGCTTCGACTTCCGAAACCGCGGCAAGGTTGGTGTCGACCTCGGACGTCGTTTCGACTTCAGCTTCCTCGGTACGGTTGGTGGCGTTCATCGGCTTTCCCCTGGATCGCAATAGCGAAGCGCGGCTTGTCCCCCGCACGACGAATTGATGAAGTTACGGACCTATCAGTGCCGCCGAATTTGACCGCATCTGGGCCAAGTTGGGGCAATGCCTGATCATTAGCGCGACAGGGCTAACAGATCGTTCACCATGAGTGCTTGTAGCCGGCGCCGATGCTCTTGTTGATCGTGCCCTGGGGGGTCTCGCCGACTGAGCCGGAGACGGTGACGCCGTCGAACAGCTTCTGCTCGGCGCCGACCCGGCGCAGCCATTTGTCGTCGGTGGTCGACAGCGTCTGGCCCGCGGTGATGCTGGTGCCGGTGTCGTTGGCCGACAGGCTGGCCGACTGATCGGTATTGTAGCTGCTCGATGGACGGCCGACGATGCCGGGCACCGGGACCACGCCCTGCTGGATCACATTGTAGCCGTTCTGCAGCGTCAGCGAATACTGCTCCGACAGCGGCACCGACTTGCTCAGGGAGGTGCCGACCTTGCTCTGGTCGGCGCCGGGGTCGACCCGGGCCTCGACCGAGGTCTTGTCCCAGATCGACGCCACGCCGCCGGTCGAGATCGACGCCCAGGCCGAGCCGCCGGACTGCGGCGGGCTGCCGCCATTGGCGAGCCGCTCCGACAATTGCTCCGACGTGGTCATCGTGCCCTGCCTGGCAACGGTCATGTCGGCGCCGATGCGGGTGTCGAGGAAGGGCGAGACCGACTGCTTGACCGACACCGCCGCCGAGCCGTTGGCGTTGTCGTTGGTGGTCCAGGATGGATCGTTGCCGGCGACGCCGGCGCGCTTGGCCGCGTTCTTCGGTGCCAGCGTGGGCAGGCTGGTGGAATCGGTGTCGAGCTGGCTCCAGTCGAGCTTGCTCTCGTCGATGTCCTTCATGATGTCGGCATCATTGGCATCGGCCGCCGGCGGCGCCGCGTCGGGCGCGGCCTCTGCGCTATCGGCAGGCGCGTCCTGCGCGGTGTCTTGCGCGGCGGGAGTGATCCGCAAGGGTCCGGGCTGTACCGGCGGGGACTGCGCGGCGGCCGAAAGCGCCAGCGCCATGCAGAAGCCGGCCGCCAGCACCGGCCGCCTTGCCCAGCCAAATCGCAATGTGGAAGTCATTCCCAGCCCGCAAATTCCAAAGCGGCAGCATGCATTTGCCGTGGCGCAAAATTGCGGCAACGGGCCTGCAAAGGCAAGTGATAGGCGCGTGATCGCGATGACCGGGACCGTGAACGGCCCCGGACATGCCGAAGGTGTGAGATCGGGAAGCGGTCAGACCGCGATGCGCGGCAGGTGGATCGGGTAGCCGACGGTCTGCTCGACCAGGTCGAAACTGTCAATCAGCGCGCGGAAGCTCATGAGCTTGCCGGCCTTGAACTGCGCGAAATGCGCGATCCGAACCGAGATCGGCTTGTTGGAGTCGAGCGCGGTCAGCGAATAGCGCAGCATCGAGGCTGCGGACTCCGTGCCCAGCATGATCTGCTCCCGGTCGAAGCGGTGAACCCGCAGGTTCTCGCCGATCTGCTTGATCACCTCGAGCACGGCGGCCTTGCCGCGGCGCGCGCCGAAGAAGGAAAACAGGTCGATCGGTCCATAGATGGCCCATTCGACCTCGTCGTCGAGCACGAGCTCGATGTCTGCAAGCTGGCGTTCGTTGATCGCGCGATGCAATGCGCGCGAAAAACGCCAGAGGCTATGCTCTGTCATTTTGGTCTCGTCCTGAATCTGGATTTTCAACGCAAACGAATGGCAGGGGTCAGCGCCGACACCCTGCCAGGTTGCTGCACATGCTATTGGAGGCTGAATTAGTGCCGAGCGGCAAAAACGCAAATGACATTTTTGCAATGCACAATTGCGCCGGTTTTTACCGGAATGTGACCGCCGCCAGAATGCGACCGCAATTCAGCGGTCGCGCTGCCGCGCCGGCTGCCGTTCGATCACGAGCTCGGCGTCGCGGATCGCGACCACCGCGAACAGCAGCGCGCCGCCGAGGCCGCCAATCGCGGCGCCAAGCGGCATGAAGGTGAAGAACACCAGCGTTCCGCTGTCGATCCCGGAGGTTTTGGCCATCCCGATCCAGGTCAGCCCGGCTCCGATACCGAGCGCCGCGCCGCCAAGGGCGCCCAGTGCCAGGCCAAGCACAGCGAGCAATGCGACTTTCATGGTGATTTCAGCCCCGACCGCAACAAGCCCAGTAATGAGTCCGCGCCGGGCCTGCGAGGTTCAACGCTCATGTTGCGAATTTGCCGGGCGGGGGCCCCCGCGCGCGCTTCCGCCCGACGAGCGCAAGTCAGGTGAGCACGCTTCTTAGGCTCTCTCGGGGACAGGGGTGGCCGCAAGCGCAGGCGGAAGAATTGGAGCGAGGCTGCGTCAACGTGTGTCGCGAGGACAATGATTCCGTTGTCGTCATCTTCAACTCGCAGCGGAGCAAGCGGCGCCCCTCTCCCCAACCCTCCCCCGCAAGGGTAGGGCTATCGCATATGGCCGAGGGTCGAGAGAAGGAAGTCGTTGTTCCACCTGGCTTGGAGCATTTTGTGGCTGATGCGCGCGGGGCCGGGTGTCGCCTGCAGAGCATTGATGGCCAGCTTGCGGATAAGAGCAAGATTTTCCGCAGCGTGATCCTTGCGGCTGCGGCAGGCATCCTCGTCGAACAGAACGTCGAGGACCCAGTGCAGGTTGTTCTCGATGCTCCAATGAGCGCGCACGGCCTCGAGCAGCTTTTTGGCCGACAGCAGGCGCGATGCCAGGAAGTATCGGACCGTGTGTTTGACAGCCTTGCCAGAGTTGGCGCGCCAACTGTCGATGCGACCGACTGCGGCGATGGCGGGGAAGCCGTATTGTTTCGCCAACCGAGGCGCCGGCGCGACGAGGGCCTGTCGGCGCTCGACGCGGCCGTGGGCGGTGGCTCTTCGTTGACTCGCTCGCGCGGGCTTTCGGGCTGTGTCGACCAGCGTCTTGGCGGCCTTGAACAGCCGGCCACGATTGCTCTTGATGGCCAACACGTAGTGCCCCTTTCGGTCGCGGATGGCCTGCGCGGTGTCGGGCCGGCAATGCAAGGCATCGGCGGTGACAAGAGCCCCATCCAGATCGAGCAGGGCGAGGACTTCGAGAGCCCCGGCAACCTCGTTGCGGTCGGGAGCCTTTCTCTGAGCCAGCGCCATGCGAGTGCCTGCGGCCCAGACATTGACCATATGCAGCGGCGTGGCCTGCCGACCTCGTGTGTAGGCTCCGCGCAGCGCCTTGCCGTCAATGCTGACCACCCCTTTGACGCCGAAGCTCTTGCTGAACTTGCGCAAAACCGCTTCAAGCCCCTTCGGGTCCAGAGCACGGAAGACATTGCTAAACGTATCGTGGCTCGGGATGCCGTGCTCGAGCTTCAGGAAGCGCCGCAACAGCTCCTCGCGGCCTTGGCCAAAGAACTCGAACTCGGTGCAGGTCTTGGCGCCAGCCAGCGTCGCCGCCAAGGCGATGACGAGGATCTCCACCAGATCATGTCGGGTGTTGCTAGCGCGCGGGTCCTTGAGCGGTCGAAACAGGCGCTTGAGCTTGCGCATTCAGGGCTCCCTCGGGAATCGAGAGACACCCAAAGAATCCAGTTCCAATCGCTTGGCAACACCCCGCTAGCGCCATATGCGATTCCCCTACCCGCAAGGGGGGAGGGAGCCCCTCCAGTCCCGTTGTGGCATTGCCGTTGGAGAGCTGTCCTACGCGCTATTCCGCGGTCTGGCCGAGCAGCGCCGCGGCGAGGTCGCGCTCCAGCACCTGCTGGACCAGGTCGAACGTGTCGATGATCTCGCGGATCTCGGTGATCTTGCCGTCGCGCAGCGTGTAAAACACCGCGACGTCGAACTGCACCACGCGGCGGTTGTTGCGCTTGCGTAAGAACACGCGCAGCTGGGCTGCGACCTTGTCGCCCTCGGCCACCACCGTCGGCGCCTCGTAGCGCATGTCGGAATAGCGCTCATGGATCGTGGTCCACATCTGGCGCAGCGCGGCCTTGCCGCGGTGCTGGCCCATATGCGGAAGAATGTCGATCGGGGCGTTGGCAAGAAACGCGATGTCGTCGCTGCAATGGTCCAGCGCGCCCTCGATGCCGCCGGCATAGTAGACGTCAAGGAAGTTCAGGACGCGCTGCCGGTTCAAATCCCCGCCCATGATCGACTCCGCCGGTTCCATCCGACGCCTTTGGCTTGCCCGGCCCGTATTGTGAACCGAAGCGTTGCGCAATCAAACACATGTTTGACGCTCGGCACCGAATTAGGTTCGGCAACCTGCACGTGCATTGTGGCACAATTTGTACGCCGCGCGGGCGGACGCCCAGGGCCAGCCCCGCACTGGTCGCGATAGTGCCGCTGGCGCCGCATCGATCGCGTCTCGAAGACGTGAAGCGGCGGGCGCAGGTGGCCGCGAATTAATGAAACCTCGCTCCGCGCGCCCGGTTGGTCCGGCATGGGCGACGCATTCGCGATCAGGAGTTCCTCATGAGCAACACCACGTCCCTTGCGCTCGCCACCCTTCTTGTCACGACATAGCTGATCCGAGCGCGCGACGGTGAGCCGGCGCCGACGCCGGTCCAGGCCTTGAGCTCCTCCGGGGCCGATCGGCGCGATCACGCCGGCTCGCTGTCGCGGTGCGCGTGATGTTCACCTCGCGTGCGGGGGAGGGCTAGTTCGCCGGCGCGGCCTCTAATCCGCCGGCGCGGCGTTGCCGGTCACGAGATCGATGATGAAGCGCCTTTTCTTCTCGTTGCCCTCCGGCACGAAAGCCTCGCCGGGCAAGAGGTCGTGAAACAGTTCCTTCGGCTTCGCAAAGCCCGCGCCGCAGGCGGTGCGGATGGTCTCGTCGTCGGCATAGTCGACGTCGACCGCAACCGTGTTGCGGCGAGGACCGGCGGCGAGATTGGAGAGGCCGAAATATTTCGGTCCCTCGTTGCACATCACGACATTGGAGCCATAGGCGCTGACCGCATCCTCGGCGCGGAGCAGGAAGTCCGGCGCGATCTCGATCCGTTTGCCGGACTTCTTGCTGAACTCCATCCGCGCGACCGCACTTTCGAGAATGCCCTGGCCCATGTGACCGACGGTGCAAACCAGCACATCCTGCTGCTCGTCTTTCGGCACGACGATGCAGTCATGGCCCTGTGCGCCCGGCACGAAGCGGATGAAGCGGGTGGTCTTGCCGTCCTGCTCGAACAGCGCGACGCCGCCGAAATCGGTCGCGTGCGGCTCGCACTCGCTTTCATAGTTGACGGCGAGCAGCGCATGGCCGGCGGCGAGGAAGCGTCCGGCGTAGCGTTCCTCGGTCAGCTTGACGTCGCAGGCGCGGCCTCCGCCATTTGGATAGGATTTTGCCCGCGTGCAGCTCGATCCCTTGATGTTGGCGCTGGCGCAGAAGGTTGCGAGCAGGGCGCGGTCGCTGCCGTCCTCGGCGCGGGCGAAATTTGCGATGCAGAGGCTTGCGATTGCGATGAACAGCGTCGCCGGCAACAGGAAAGCCAGGATGAAGGCCGGAATGAAAGCAAACTGTGATGTCCGCATGATCTTCGCTGTCCGCAATGCGGCGGCATTTAGAGCATGATCGCGACCTTTGCGCAGCGCATTTCTGCGGCGAGCCGATCGGAACCGGCGCGGTGGCTCGGCCGTTAATGCCGCATCATTGCATTGGAGCCGCATCATGAAATCAATTCTTCTCGCATCCGCCATTGCCGTCACCGCGCTCGCCGCAGCGTCCCCGGCCGATGCCAAGGGCTGCATCAAGGGCGCCGTTGTCGGCGGCGTCGCCGGCCATTATGCCGGCCATCACGGCGTGCTCGGCGCCGCAGCCGGCTGCCTCTACGGCCGCCATCACGCCAGGGAGCAGGAACGGCAGCGCCAGCAGCAGGCGCAGCCGCCGCAGCAGGAGAAGCTGTAAGGCAAGATCAGTTGTGAAGTCGTCGTGGAACGTGAAGGCACGTTCCGGGAACGCCGCCCGCTCGGGCGGCGTTGTCTCGTTGCGTAACGGAGACGATGATGACGAAACCAAAGACAAAGACCATCCAGCCCGTTCCCGACGACAACAAGAGCCACAAGGGCCCCGGCAGCGCCCCCAGCGTTCCCCTCGACACCACCAAGGGCCATCGTGACGACGAGAAGCACAACATCCGCGAGCAGGCCGCGCACGGCAACCTGACCCAGAACACCAGCAACAAGCGGTCGGGGTAGGGCGCGAGGCGGAGCCAACTCCTCCGCGTCGTCCTGGCGAAAGCCAGGACCCCTAACCACCGCATTCGACTGTGAACGGGATCGCGGCCCCAGCGTCGCGCCGCAATCGAATTTTGGGGTAATGGTCCTGGCTCCCGTGCGCAATTGCGCACCAGACCAAGGCGACGGATGAAAGTCGGATTCACATGTCAAACAGCGTACTCGCTGTCATCGCCCGCGAAAGCGGGTGATCCAGTATTCCAGAGGCCGCAGTGCTTGAATCGAGACGCCGCGGCGTGCTGGATCGCCCGGCCAAGCCGGACGATGACAGACGAGTGTGGGATACAACTCGGCGTTCTCGCGACATGATTTGTCCGAGCTTTGCTCTTCGTTTCGCCCTCCTCTCACAGAGGGCGCAGGGAAGACCGGGTGCCGATCGCACCCATGGGCCCCGAGCAATAGGGTAGAGAGCTCGGGGGTAGGACCACAGGTGTAACCGGAAACAACCCGGCCTTCCCTGCGCGATGGGTTACGGCTTATACGTGCTCACCCCGGCGAGACTTGGCTTTGTTGTCACCGTCTCCGCACGCGCAATGCGCAATGGGAAAGACACCTGCCACTAGGGTGTCAGGCCTGCACGATTTCGCCGTCCGCCTGATCGCGCACTCGTCAGTTGCGCAATCGGCGTCCACCGCATCTCACCGCAACACTCCTGACGATGCGCAGCGCCCCTCGATCGGGTGAGACGGGTATATTGAACATCTGAGTTGGGTCAAACGCGAAGCGAAAATTTGCCCGTCGGGGTGATTTGTCGCACCCGGCGATCGCGTGCCGGCGCGTGACGCGCATCACGCCGCGGCCGGACACGCGCGGCTAGCATGGCGGCATCGGATCACCCGTTCGCCTGACGAGGGAAAGACCGCCATGAACGCCATCGCCGCACCGAAATCGCCCGCGCAGAACCGGCTCGAAGGCTTCGCGCTCACCGCCTTCCTGCAGGGCTTGCCGACCTTCGCCGCCGCCGTGCTGACGCTGAAGATAATGGGTGCGCGCGAGATCGTCGGCGAACGCTATGGCGCCGCGATCTTCGTCGTGCTCGCCTCGCTGGTCTACGCCGCGATCATGCCAAAACTTGCCGCCAAATTCCCAAGGCGATTCGGAAACGCCCATGCGTCGATGTTCTTCAATGCGGGCCTGTCGTTCTCCGAAAAGATCGCGAGATGGCGGGCCCAGCCCAACGTCTCGCTGCAGCTCGTGACGACGATGATCATGCTGTCGCTGTTGGCGGTCGCGGTGGTGAGCGCGGGGTGAGCATTGTCGAGGCGTAGTAGGATCACTGTCGGAGCGGACTGTTCTGCACCTATCGGGATTAGTCGGAACCAGCCGAGGACAGAAATTCTTCCGCCTGCGCCCGCGTTGGAAACCGCCCAAGTTCGCGATAGTCCGGACTATGCTCAGCTGAGTCCGGCGAACGAATTGCAACGTATTCGTCACCTTCCTGCGCGACAAGCTCAGTCAGGTCTTCGCTGTTGAATGGCGACATGTGCCGTGCCGCAATGCGGGCAATCGTCGTCGCAGGTGCAGGACCATTCGTCAGTCCAGATTTTCTTACAGCGCGCACACCTATAGAGATTCAGAAACCAAGCCATGGCCGTCCCTCACGATTTCAGTCGGTAGTTGCCTCGCGAAACAAACTCGATGAATCCGCGATCGCGCAAAAACTGAAGCTGTTGGCGTATCTTCGGTCGGACATTCTGGTTGCCCGGGTACAGCTCGCCAAGATGGCGCTCGAAGGCATAGACTTCGTCAAGGGAGAAATCGCGCTTGCCCAGCGTCTCCACACACTTCATCACGTCGAGTAGCCAGCCGCGCGACTCCAGCGATTGATCTCGGAGAAAGAGTGTCTTCTGCCATTCGGACAGAACCATCTCTTTGTCACGAATGACGCCGTTCTGGATGATGTGGATTTTCCCGGACTCCGGGACCTTTCCGAGCAGGATGTTGGACCCGACCCAGCCCGCGCGCCGAGCGGTCGCAGCCAGCGGCTTCCGCTCCTCGATAATGTCCCGGACAAAGAAGTGCTTTGGCACAATCAGCAGATTGACGACCGCGAGCGTCTTGAGGTCGTAGTTCATCAAGAGAAGATTGGGGTTGTTGCTGGCGTCCAAACGTTCGCATTTCGTCTTGTAGGCGCCGTCGGCTACCTTCGGGCCGAACTTCCCCTTCTGGCTCTTGAGTTCGAACTCCTCGCTGCATGACCCACACAGGAAATCGGCCACCGGGCTGTTGTTGGGAAACTGCGCCATCTTTGAAGTGCCGCAATGTGGGCAATAGGCCCAAGCCTTGACCCAAGCCTCCGTCCAGGCACGCGCACTTTGCGAGCCGCTGGTGTAGGACGTTTGCGCTTCTTCGAAACCGAGTTTCATGAGGATAGCGTAGCCAAACGGAAACAAGTTTCCAACGCTACGCACCTAGCCCGGCTCGATCTCCACAATCCGCGCCGGCGCCGCGGCGCCCCTACCTTTTCTTCCACCCACCCCGCTTCCCCGGCGCCCCGCCGCTGCTCCGCGGCGACGGCCCGAACTCCGGCCCTGACTGGCGCGAATCCGTCGGCTGGATGATCCGGCTCGTGGTGCCGAACGGTTTGGCCGGCAGCGCGCCGCTGGGGCGGAAGGGGAGCGATTCCGGGCCGTGCATTTCGTCGAGGTCGGGCTTGTGCACGCGAGAGCCGGACTTGCCGCCGCGGCTGGCCTTGAGCGAGGTCTGTGCCGACTTGTTCTTCAGCGCGCTGACCGGCAGATTGGCGGCATCGCCGTATTTTCGCGTGCCGGCGTAGGCGCCGGCCTGCTTCTGCACGCTGCGCTGCTTGGCGGTGGGGTCGTCGACCACGGCCATCTCGGTGGCGCGCAGCCGCTTGACCTCGTCGCGCAGGCGGGCGGCTTCCTCGAAGTTCAGGTCGGCGGCGGCCTCGCGCATCCTGGTTTCGAGATCGCTCAGCACGGCCTCGAAATTGTGCCCGATGCTGATGACGTCGTCGGCCATGCCGCCGTCGCCGATCTCGACCAGCACGTGGTCGCGCTCGTAGACCGAGTTGAGGATGTCGCCGATCGACTTCTTGACGCTCTCCGGCGTGATGCCGTTGGCCTCGTTGTACTCGACCTGCTTCTCGCGGCGCCGATTGGTCTCGGCGATCGCGCGCTCCATCGAGCCGGTCATCCCGTCGGCATAGAGGATCACCTTGCCGTCGACGTTGCGCGCGGCGCGGCCGATCGTCTGGATCAGCGAGGTCTCGCTGCGCAAAAAGCCTTCCTTGTCGGCGTCGAGGATCGCGACCAGCGCGCATTCGGGAATGTCGAGGCCCTCGCGCAGCAGGTTGATGCCGACCAGCGCGTCGAACGCGCCGAGGCGCAGGTCGCGGATGATCTCGATGCGCTCAATCGTGTCGATATCGCTGTGCATGTAGCGGACGCGGATGCCCTGCTCGTGCAGATATTCGGTCAGGTCCTCGGCCATCCGCTTGGTCAGCACGGTGATCAGCGAGCGATAGCCGGCGGCCGCGGTGGCGCGGACCTCGCCGACGAGGTCGTCGACCTGGGTGCGCGCCGGGCGGATATCGACCGGCGGATCGATCAGCCCGGTCGGGCGGATCACCTGCTCGACGAACACGCCGCCGCTCTCGTTCAGCTCCCAGCCGCTCGGCGTCGCCGACACCGCGATCGTCTGCGGCCGCATCATGTCCCATTCCTCGAAGCGGAGCGGGCGGTTGTCCATGCAGGAGGGCAGGCGGAAGCCGTATTCGGCCAAGGTCGCCTTGCGGCGGAAGTCGCCGCGGAACATGCCGCCGATCTGCGGCACGGTAACATGGCTTTCGTCGGCGAAGATCAGCGCGTTGTCCGGCACATATTCGAACAGCGTCGGCGGCGGCTCGCCGGGACGGCGGCCGGTGAGGTAGCGCGAATAGTTCTCGATGCCGGCGCAGCTTCCGGTCGCTTCCATCATCTCGAGATCGAAGGTGGTGCGCTGCTCCAGCCGCTGCGCTTCCAGCAGGCGACCCTGGTCGTTGAGCTGGTCGAGCCGCTGCTTCAGTTCCGATTTGATCGACTTGATCGCCTGCACCAAGGTCGGGCGCGGCGTCACATAGTGCGAATTGGCGTACATCTTGATGAATTCGAGCTCGTCCTGCTTGTGGCCGGTGAGCGGATCGAACTCCTCGATGGTCTCGATGGTGTCGCCGAACAGGTTCACGCGCCAGGCGCGGTCCTCATAGTGCGCCGGGAAGATGTCGATGACGTCGCCGCGGACCCGGAAAGTGCCGCGGGTGAACTCGGCCTGGGTCCGCTTGTACTGCAGCGCGACCAGATCGGCGATCAATTGCCGCTGGTCGATGCGCTCGCCCTTCTTCAGCGCGAAGGTCATGGCGGTGTAGGTCTCGACCGAGCCGATACCGTAGATGCAGGACACCGAGGCCACGATGATGACGTCGTCGCGCTCCAGCAGCGCGCGCGTCGCCGAGTGGCGCATGCGGTCGATCTGCTCGTTGATCGAGGAATCCTTCTCGATATAGGTGTCGGTGCGCGGGACGTAGGCCTCGGGCTGGTAGTAGTCGTAATATGAGACGAAATATTCGACGGCGTTGTCGGGGAAGAAGCTCTTGAACTCGCCATAGAGCTGCGCGGCCAGCGTCTTGTTCGGCGCCAGAATCAGCGCCGGGCGCTGCGTCGCCTCGATCACCTTGGCCATGGTGTAGGTCTTGCCCGAGCCGGTGACGCCGAGCAGCACCTGGGTGCGGTCGTTGCGCTGGATGCCCTCGACCAGTTCCGCGATCGCGGTCGGCTGATCGCCCTTCGGCTCGTAGGGCGACTTGATCTCGAAGCGCACGCCGCCTTCGGATTTTTCCGGGCGCGGCGGCCGGTGCGGGGTCCACACCCGCATCGAGCCGTCGTCCTTGCGGAACTCGGGGCGGCCGTCGCGGATCAGATTCTCCAGCGCGTCGGCGGTCGCCTTGACGCCGAGCGCCTCCATCTTGCTGCGCGGCGGACGGGCCAGCGCCTCGTCATCGTCCTCGGCGGTCGGCAGCCCGAGCTGCCGCGCCAGTTCCGGATCCAGCGTCGGAATCGTGGCCGAGGTGCCGTAATTGGCCTGTGGGGCCTCTTCGAGCCCGGAGGCATCGCGCCTGGCGACGCCCTCGCTGGTCTCGCGCGTCGACGCCCGCGCGCGATGCGCGGCAGCCTCGCCGCCGGCGCGGCGGTCCCAGGAATTGTCCGGCGGCGGCTGCAGGCCGGTGCCCGAACCCATGCCGGCGTCGCCGCGGTTGATCGCGGGATTGAGCAGCTCGGCCAGCGCCGGACCGATCGGAAGGACGTCGGGCCGGTGAGCTTTTGATTTGGGGGATTTGCCGGGCTTTTTCGGGGTGTTCGGTGTCTTCGCCATGCCGGGAATATGGGACGAGTCCGGCAGCGATGAAAGGGCAAACGACGGCTGGATCAGCGCACCAATAAGGCTGCTGACAGCAGGGTGTCAGCAGGGCAAAGGCCCGGTGCAGCGCGTCAGGATGACCGGATCGGTTTACGCAGCTTGCTCAGTGTCATCACCCACACCTCAGGATGACGGGGAGAGACCCCATTCCGTGGCGGAGTCCGCAAAAGGCGCGTCTCGAAGGATGTACGGCCCCCAGCCCGGGCTGCGCACCCTTCGAGGATCGCACCGCGCCCTACGCCGCAAGCTCGGCGGAAGCGCGCTGCATGTTGGTCGACATGTCCTGGGTCACGATGCTCTGCTCCTCGACCGCAGCGGCGGTGGAGGTGATGTACTCGTTGACGCCGGCGATCGCCGCCTTGATCTCCGAGAGCGACGTGACCACCGCGGCGGCGATCGAGTTCAGCGCGTCGATTTCCGAGGAGATCGTGTCGGTCGCCTGCTTGGCCTGGTTGGCGAGGCTCTTCACCTCGGAGGCCACCACCGCGAAACCGCGGCCGGCTTCGCCGGCGCGTGCCGATTCGATCGTGGCGTTGAGCGCGAGCAGGTTGATTTGCCCGGTGATGCTCGAGATCATCTCGACGATGCCGCTCATCGCCTGCGCTGCAGCGTTGAGCTTCTGCGCCTGGCCGTCGGCGGCCTCGACGCGGCCGGTGGCGACCGCGGCGTTCTGCTTCGACTTGGTCATGGTTTCCGAGATCTCGCGGATCGAGGCGCTCATCTCCTCACTGCCGGCGGCGACCGCCTCGATCAGGCCGCGGGCGCTGTCGGCCTTCTTGCGGCCGATCGCCTGCGCGGTGATGTCGGTGGCGTATTTCACCACCTTGTAGGGCTTGCCATTGAGGTCGAGGATGGGGTTGTAAGACGCCTGGATCCAGATCTCGCGGCCGCCCTTGGCGATGCGCTTGTATTCCGCGGCCTGGAACTCGCCCCGGTTCAATGCGCCCCAGAACTCGCGATAGCCGTTCGAGTTCGCTTCGGCGGGCTCGACGAACATGCTGTGATGCTTGCCCTGGATCTCGGCAAGCGAATAGCCCATCGCCGCGAGGAAGTTCGGGTTCGCACTCCGGATCGTGCCGTCCATGTTGAATTCGATCACCGCCTGCGACTTGCCGATCGCGTCGATCTGGCCGTCATTGTCGGCGGCCTTCACCTTCTGCTGCGTGACGTCGGTCGCGAACTTGACGACCTTGAAAGGCTTGCCGCGCTCGTCGAGGATCGGGTTGTAGCTGGCGAGGATCCAGATTTCCTTGCCGCCCTTGGCGAGCCGCTTGAATTCTCCGGTCGCGAACTCGCCGCGGTTCAGCCGCGCCCAGAATTCGCGATAGGCGGCGCTGTCGCGGTCGGCCGGCGGCATGAACATGCTGTGATGCTTGCCCTGGATTTCGGCGAGCGAATAGCCCATCGCGCCGAGGAAGTTGTCGTTGGCGTTGACGATGGTGCCGTCCATGTTGAACTCGATCACCGCCTGGGCGCGCCCGATCGCCGCGATCTTGCCGGCATCTTCCATACTGTGGATCTTCTGCGCGGTGATGTCGGTCGCGAATTTGACGACGCCGACCGGCTTGCCGGTCTTGTCCAGGATCGGGTTGTAGGAGGCCTGGATCCAGATCTCGCGGCCGCCCTTGGCGACGCGCTTGTACTGCGCGGCTTGGAACTCGCCGCGGTTCAGGTTCGCCCAGAACGCGCGGTAGTCGTGGCTGTCGCGATATGCCGGCTCGACGAACATGCTGTGATGCTTGCCCCTGATCTCGTCGAGCGAGTAGCCCATCGTGTTCAGGAAGTTCTCGTTCGCGTCGACGATAGTGCCATCGAGCTTGAACTCGATCACGGCCTGCGACTTGCCGATCGCTGCGGCTTGCGCCAGTGCGTTGTCGATCTTTGCCTTGTTGCTGAAACTGAACATCAGGGCTCCGTGAAGTTTCAAAAATGAAACGGGATGGGAAAAGCGGATCACTGCAACTCACCGAAAGGTTGCAGCGAGCCGTTTAGCATCGGTAAAGCCTGCGGCTCGCACGCGCGTGGCACGAACTGCATAGAAACGTGATGCAGCCGTGCATCTATCTCAACTTGCGACGTATTTTTTCCGTATGCACATTATCACCCATAACCAGCATGCGATGTTCACCGTAATCTTACGGACGAAAATCGATCGCAACTTTCGACTGATGCGAGCGATCGAGACAACGCGCACCTCAGCGCCGCTGATGGGCCTATTACGAACGGTGATATTGTGGACCGCTTCGCAGATCGAGTTCGTATCTCGATTCGGTTCGTCGACGAGTCCGCCTCGCGTTCGATTGCTTGAGGCTGCGCGCCCCGCCGACCACAAAAAAGTATCGGCTTACGAAAGATATCGTGCGCGAGATGTCGGCAGGGCCGTCTCCGGTTCGTCCTCCGGCCACTGGTTCCATGATGGAGTTCTGATGTCCCTTACCCTGCATTATCACCCGCTGTCCTCGTTCTGCTGGAAGGCGCTGGTGGCGCTTTACGAGAACGGCGCGCCGTTCACCCCGAACATGGTCAATCTCGGCGATCCCGCCGAGCGCGCGGCGCTGCTCGCGCTGTCACCGATCGGTCGCTTTCCCGTGCTCCGCGACGAGGCGCGCGGCGAGACGGTGCCGGAATCGAGCATTGTCATCGAATATCTCGACCAGCACTACCCCGGTGCCGTCAGGCTAATCCCGGAGGACCCGGAGCTCGCGCTGCAAACCCGGCTGCGCGATCGGTTTCTCGATCTCTACCTCCATCTGCCGATGCAGAAAATCGTCGGCGACCGGCTGCGGCCCGCAGACAGCAAGGATCCTCATGGCGTCGCCGAGGCGCGGGCGCAGCTCCGCACCTCCTATACGATCCTCGACCGGCAGCTCGCGCATGGCGGCTGGATGATGGGTGAGCGGTTCTCGCTGGCCGATTGCTCCGCGGCGCCGACGCTGTTCTATGGCGCCAAGGTCGAGCCGTTTGCGGAAGGACACCGGCACCTGGCGGCCTATCTCGAGCGGCTCAAGGTGCGGCCGTCCTTGGCCCGTGTTCTCAGAGAGGCCGAGCCCTATTTCGGCATGTTTCCCAAGGAAACCTGAGAATAAAGCCTGCGAAGGGGGCCGCCCGGTTCCCAAAATAAATCGCGGACCGATGTCGCGTTCGCGCGGTCCCATTCGTCATCTCCCTGAGGCCCGGGGTTCTGGAGCATTCCTCGCTCCGGAAGCCCGGGCGAATGATGTGGAGACGACATGGCTGCAGCTGGCAACAGGGCGGAGATCATCCGCTCGCTCTTCGCCGCCTATCTCGCCAATGACCGCGCGAGCGTCGAGGCGGCGTTTGCGGAGAACTTCCGTTTCTCGACGCCCTATGGCGAGAACATCGACAAGCCACGCTATTTCGCCGAGTGCTGGCGCGACTCCGGCTGGATCGGCCGCCACGAGATCGAGCGCATCATGGTCGACGGCGCCGAGGCCTTCGTCACCTATCGCTGCATCGGCCGCGACGGCAAAAGCTTTCGCAACACCGAGTTCTTCGTGTTCGACGGCGACAAGGTGTCGCGCATCGACGTCTATTTCGGACCGTCGCATCAGGACGGCGAGCTCGTCAGGCAGGAGCGCTGACGACTGTGGCGCGCGATGCAATGACCTCCGGAATAATTTCGCGCGCCCTGTCGGCGTGGCAGGACCCGCGTCGTCCTTGGGACGAGCACCGGCGGTGCCGGCAAGACCACAAGGCAACGGAGCAGGACGATGAAGTTCATGGTGATCGTGAAGGCGAACAAGGATACCGAGGCCGGCGTGATGCCGAGCACCGAGTTGCTCGCCGCGATGGGCAAGTTCAACGAGGAGATGGTCAAGGCCGGCGTGATGCAGGCCGGCGAGGGGTTGCATCCGACCAGCAAGGGCGCGCGGGTCAAATATGCCGGTGGGCAGAGCACGGTGAGCCGCGGGCCGTTCAGCGTGACCAGCGACCTCGTCGCCGGCTTCTGGCTGATCGAGACCAAATCGCTCGATGAGGCGATCGACTGGATGAAGCGCGCGCCGTTCGAGGCCGGCGCCGAGATCGAAATCCGCCAGGTCTTCACGCCGGACGATTTCGGCGCGGCGCTGACGCCCGAGCTGCGCGAGCAGGAAGAGCGCCTGCGCAAGCAGGTGAGCAAGACATGACACCCGACGTCATTCTGCGATATCGCCGACGCGGTGATAACCATCGACGCAAGTCGTGGATTCCGGGCCTGACACGTTCCGGAATGACGAAGGCGAGAATTGCGAATGCGTCAACAGATGAGGAAATCCGACCAATGCGTTTCATGATGCTGATGATCCCGCTCGGCTACGAGTCCGCACCGGCCAAGCTCGAGCTCGACCCCGAACGGGTCGCCGCGATGATGCGATACAATCAGGCGCTGAAGGACGCCGGCGTGCTGATCACGCTGGAGGGCCTGCATCCGCCGGCTGCCGGCGCGCGCGTCAAGTTCGACACCGGCGTGCCGGTCGTGATCGACGGCCCGTTCACCGAGGCCAAGGAGGTGATCGGCGGCTTCTGGATGATCGAGGTCGCCTCGCGTGCGGACGCGATCGCATGGGCCAAGCAGTGCCCGGCCTCGGCCAACGAGATCATCGAGATCCGCCAGGTCCAGGAGATGGCCGACTTCTCCGAGGAGGTGCGAGAGGCCGCCGCGACCTTCGAGCATCCGCAGGGCGGCTGGGGCAAGGCGCTGCGCTAATTTTCAAACCACCGACCACCACAACGGAGACGCAAGATGAGCACCAACACCTACCTCGCCGTCTATCTCGGCGGCGGCAAGACCGGTTCGCGGATGGCGGCCTGGAACGCGCTGCCCGAGGCTGAGCGGCGCGCCAAGGAGCAGCAGGGCATGGCCGCCTGGGGCGCCTGGGTCGAGAAGCACCACGACGTGATCGTCGAGATGGGGGGGCCGCTCGGCAAGACCAAGCAGGTCGGCGCCGACGGCACCGCCGACATCGCCAATCTGATGACCGGCTTCACCGTGGTCCGCGCGCCCTCGCATGAGGCGGCCGCCAAGCTGTTCGAGAACCACCCGCATTTCACGATCTTCCCCGGCGAAGCCGTCGAGATCATGCCGGTGCTGCCGATCCCGGGCCGCTAGTGCCCGGGGCCGCTAGTGCCCGGGCCGTCAGGCCCGCGTCCAGCGGGAGCGATCCGTTAATCTTGATGGACGCGCCATCGCCCCGCTAGTGACCTTTACCGCCGGCTCATGTAAAAGCCGTTCACATGAGCTGGCGCAAGGACCAAGGCCGTGCCGAGCGCGGCTATCATCACGGCAATCTCAAAGAGGCGTTGCTGCAGGCCGCGCTCGATTTGATCTCGAAGAAGGGGCCGGCTGGCTTCACCTTCGCCGATGCCGCGCGGATGGCCGGCGTCAGTCCCGCAGCCCCCTACCGGCACTTCCGCGACCGTGACGAATTGATCGCCAGCATCGCGCAGCGCGGCTTCGAGCAGTTCGAGCAGCTGCTGATCCAGGCCTGGGACGACGGCCGCCCCGACACCGTCACGGCGTTCGAGCGGGTCGGCAAGGCTTATCTCGCCTTCGCCCGCGAGGAGCCCGCGTTCTACTCCGCGATGTTCGAATCCGGCCTGCCGCCCGATGCGAATCCGACGCTGATGGCCGCCAGCGAGCGCGCTTTCGCGATCATCCGCGCCGCCGCCGAGCGGCTCGCCGCGTTGGCGCCGCCGGGCATGCCGCGTCCGCCGGCGATGATGATGGCGCTGCACATCTGGTCGATGTCGCATGGCGTCGCCTCGCTGTTCGGCCGCGGCGACGCCGCGCGTCGCAAGCTGCCGATGTCGCCGGAGGATCTGCTCGAGGCCGAAGTGCTGATCTATCTGCGCGGCCTCGGCTTCCCGACCGACCGCCGGCCTGGAACCGCGGCTGCCGACGAAAAGCCGGCCGAAAGGTCCGGTCCGTGGGGCAAGGCGAAATAAGGTTCAACGGCTGAGCCAAAAATAATCGGCCAGGTGCGTCATCCGCGCTGCTTGACTTTCCCGGGGGATCGGCTACCTATGTAAATGTTATTTACATTCACAACGGCGTGATGCCGTGATGGAGAAGGAAATGGCCTACACCGCTGATGTCAATCGCTGGCGCGGCCCCGTCGAAGAGCCCTACCGTCCGCACTTCTACGCGACGCCGTGGCATCCCCTGAAGATCGCCGGGATCATCCTCGGCTTCATGATCTGGTGGCCGATCGGCCTCGCCCTTCTCTTTTTCACACTCGGGAGCAGAAAAATGGCCTGTTGGAGTCACAACGACATGGATCGCTGGCAGAACAAGATGGAGCGCATGCAGGACAAGATGGAGCGGATGAGGAGCCGCATGGAGCGCCGCGGCTTCCCGTTCGGCGGTTTCGGCCCGCCCTCCAGCGGCAACCGCGCCTTCGACGAGTATCGCCAGGATACGCTGCGCCGGCTCGAGGAGGAGCAGGTCGAGTTCAAGAACTTCCTCGATCGCCTGCGCCACGCCAAGGACAAGGAAGAGTTCGACGCCTTCATGGCGCAGCACAAGAGCCGCCCGACCCCGCCGAACGACCAGCCGCCGCAGAGCTGATCCTGCAAGGCTGATCCACGCCAAGATCAGCTAGCCTTCAGGCGATGTGCCCCCATAGAACCTGATGGCCCTGAGCCGCCCGTTTGCGACGAGCAAGCGGGCGGTTTGCATTTTGGCCCGGTGATGCCCACTATCGCCTCAATGCGTGCGGCGAGACGAAGTCGATGGCGGGATCAGCGATGGCAAGTTCTGACGATCTCTGGTCCGCGATCCGGCGCGAAGCGCAGGCGGCTGTCGTCGCCGATCGCTTTCTTGAGGCCTCGGCCGCCTTCATCCTCGACCAGGGCGATTTCAGCGGTGCGCTCGCTTTCCTGATCGGCCGGCGCATCGGCCGCGAAGATGCCGACTGCGCCCAGTTCGTGCGGGCGGCCCGCGAGGCGTTCGCAGCCGAGCCTGCGCTGGTCGATGCTGCCGCTGTTGATCTCACCGCCATCGTGCGCCGCGATCCGGCGATCACGGGCTTGCTGCCGCCGCTCCTCAACTTCAAGGGCTACGCCGCGCTGCAGGCCTGGCGGGTGTCGAACTGGCTGTGGCGGAATGATCGCCCCGACCTTGCGCTGCTGATGCAAAGTGCGGCGGCGGACCAGTTGCAGATCAGCATTCACCCGTCGGCCCGGATCGGAACGGCTGTGTTCCTCGATCACGGCACCGGCATCATCATCGGCGCGCTGGCTCGTGTCGGCGACGAGGTCACGATCCTGCAGAACGTCACCATCGCGCGGCATCAGGATGATCCGCGCCACGCGCCGAAGATCGGCCATGGCGTGCTGCTCGCCGCCGGCGCCACCGTGATCGGACATCTCTCGATCGGCGATTTCGCCAGGATCGGCGCCGGCGCGCTGGTCACGTCGGACGTCCCCGCCGGCTGCACCGCCGTCGGCGTGCCGGCGCGGCTGACCAATTGCGCTGAGGCGGCGCGTTCGTGAGGGGAGCAAGCAGGGACGGCTTGCGCTGCGTGAGGTGAGCACCCCGCTCAGGCTCCCTCTCCCCTTGCGGGAGAGGGTGGGGAGAGGGGTTGCCCCGGGAGAGATGCGAGACGTTGGCGGACCGCATCAACGCACATCTCAAAAGGCTACAAGAGTTTGGCCGTTTTCTCAATCAGCAGCGGAGCAAGCGGTACCCCTCTCCCCAACCCTCCCCTGCAAGTGGGGAGGGAGCCTGAGCAGCGTGCTCACCTGACTCCACCCGCTGCCGCGATCGCGTCCGCACCCTACACATTCGACCCATGAATCGCGTCGATCACCGCGTCCGTCACTTCTTTGGTGGTCGCCTTGGCGCCGGCGCGCTGGTCACGTCGGACGTCCCCGCCGGCTGCACCGCCGTCGGCGTTCCGGCCCGGCTGACCAATTGCGCGGAGGCGGCACGTTCGTGAGGGGAGCAAGCAGGGACGGCTTGCGCTGCGTGAGGTGAACACGTCTCTCAGGCTCCCTCTCCCCTTGCGGGAGAGGGTGGGGAGAGGGGTGGCCCCGGGCGAGATGCGAGACGTTGGCGGACCGCATCAACGCACATCTCAAACGGCCACAAGAGTTTGGCCTTTTTCTCAATCAGCAGCGGAGCAAGCGGTACCCCTCTCCCCAACCCTCCCCCGCAAGGTAGGGGAATCGCATATGGCGCTAGCGGGGTGTTGCCAAGCGATTGGAACTGGATTCTTTGGGTGTCTCTCGATTCCCGAGGGAGCCCTGAATGCGCAAGCTCAAGCGCCTGTTTCGACCGCTCAAGGACCCGCGCGCTAGCAACACCCGACATGATCTGGTGGAGATCCTCGTCATCGCCTTGGCGGCGACGCTGGCTGGCGCCAAGACCTGCACCGAGTTCGAGTTCTTTGGCCAAGGCCGCGAGGAGCTGTTGCGGCGCTTCCTGAAGCTCGAGCACGGCATCCCGAGCCACGATACGTTCAGCAATGTCTTCCGTGCTCTGGACCCGAAGGGGCTTGAAGCGGTTTTGCGCAAGTTCAGCAAGAGCTTCGGCGTCAAAGGGGTGGTCAGCATTGACGGCAAGGCGCTGCGCGGAGCCTACACACGAGGTCGGCAGGCCACGCCGCTGCATATGGTCAATGTCTGGGCCGCAGGCACTCGCATGGCGCTGGCTCAGAGAAAGGCTCCCGACCGCAACGAGGTTGCCGGGGCTCTCGAAGTCCTCGCCCTGCTCGATCTGGATGGGGCTCTTGTCACCGCCGATGCCTTGCATTGCCGGCCCGACACCGCGCAGGCCATCCGCGACCGAAAGGGGCACTACGTGTTGGCCATCAAGAGCAATCGTGGCCGGCTGTTCAAGGCCGCCAAGACGCTGGTCGACACAGCCCGAAAGCCCGCGCGAGCGAGTCAACGAAGAGCCACCGCCCACGGCCGCGTCGAGCGCCGACAGGCCCTCGTCGCGCCGGCGCCTCGGTTGGCGAAACAATACGGCTTCCCCGCCATCGCCGCAGTCGGTCGCATCGACAGTTGGCGCGCCAACTCTGGCAAGGCTGTCAAACACACGGTCCGATACTTCCTGGCATCGCGCCTGCTGTCGGCCAAAAAGCTGCTCGAGGCCGTGCGCGCTCATTGGAGCATCGAGAACAACCTGCACTGGGTCCTCGACGTTCTGTTCGACGAGGATGCCTGCCGCAGCCGCAAGGATCACGCTGCGGAAAATCTTGCTCTTATCCGCAAGCTGGCCATCAATGCTCTGCAGGCGACACCCGGCCCCGCGCGCATCAGCCACAAAATGCTCCAAGCCAGGTGGAACAACGACTTCCTTCTCTCGACCCTCGGCCATATGCGATAGCCCTACCCCGCAAGGGGGGAGGGAGCCTGAGCAGCGTGCTCACCTGACTCCACCCGCTGCCGCGATCGCGTCCGCACCCTACACATTCGACCCATAAATCGCGTCGATCACCGCGTCCGTCACTTCTTTGGTGGTCGCCTTGGCGCCGGCGCGCTGGTCACGTCGGACGTCCCCGCCGGCTGCACCGCCGTCGGCGTACCGGCGCGGCTGACCAATTGCGCGGAGGCGGCACGTTCGTGAGGGGAGCAAGCAGGGACGGCTTGCGCTGCGTGAGGTGAACACGTCTCTCAGGTGAGCAACCGGCGACATAGGTAACAGGTCAGACCGACGACATAGGTAACACAATTCTCGTTTCGTTCAGGTCTGTTGTTGTTGGGGCTGTGGACCCTGAGGGCAACGCGCAGCGTTGTCCTCAAGTCCACAGCCTTTTGCTGTGCGTTTTGGTCTGCTGAGCTGGTCACCGCGATGCGCGATCGTGCCGAGCACAATCGGGCCATAGCTGACGGTCCAGCCGTCCCGCTCCTCGGCCAGGCCTACCGGCTCGCCGATCAGCGCTTCGCTGATGTAGATCGTGTTGCCCAGCCATTTGATCTCGCCGTTTTGGCGGACCGAGCGGATCTCCTGGTCATCAGCGTATTCCGGCTCGCGCAAGATGCCGTCGAAGCGGCGCGAGGAGGCCAGGTAACGGTCGGCCGGCGTGGCGTTGTCGAGCGATTGGTGCGGGCGCTCTTCGTTGTAGAGATGCTGGAAGCTGCGCAAGCGCTTGCGCTGCTCGCGCATGGTGGGAGCCGGCGGATTGGCAACGTCTTGCAGCAGGGTCAGGTGCATGCGCTCATGGCGACCGTTCTGCTGAGGTTTGCCCGGTGCAATGCGTTCCGGCGTCACGCCGGCCTTGATCAGCTTGACCGATAGCCGCGACAATCCTCCGGCGCCACGCGAGGCAAACGGCGAGCCGTTGTCCGAGCGCATGTGACGCGGCAACCCGAACTCGCGGAACGCCGCGTCCAGCACCGGCCAGACATGATCCGTGTCGGTGCGCGCCAGGGCCTGGCAGCGCAGCAGATAACGACTATAGGCATCGGTGATCGTCAGTGGCTCGCAGCGCATGCCGTCCCCGGTCAGGAACCAGCCCTTGAAGTCGATGCACCAGGTGTCGTTGGGCGCCTCGCAACTGGCAAAGGGCGCGCTCGAGGGCGGGCTGCGCCGGCGCAGCTTGCGTTTCACCGTCAGGCCTTCGCGGTCGAACAGCTCCCCGATCGTGCTTGCCGCCGGCCATGCCGTTCGAGGTGACTTCCGTTCGAGAAAGGCCAGCACCTTGATCGGCCCCCAGCTCGGATGCGACCGACGCACCTCAAGACAGCGTTCGGCGATCTTCTCCGCAATGCTCTGCGGATGATGCAGAGGAGCTCGCGAACGATCGAACAGCCCAGCCGCCCCTTCCTCCTCGAACCGTACCAGCCATTTATAGCCCACCGACGGCTCACCCCGAACCGCCGGCACACCGCCGCAAACGACTCCTCATGCTTTTGCGCCGCCACCACAAACCGCATCCGCTCATCCACAGCACAGGTCTCCATCCATCCCATCGGCAAGCTCCTCCTCGCCGATCAGTTGACCTGTTACCTATGTCGCCGGTCTATTCTGTTACCCATCTAGCCGGTTAGGACCCAGGCTCCCTCTCCCCTTGCGGGAGAGGGTGGGGAGAGGGGTGGCCCCGGGCGAGATGCGAGACGTTGGCGGACCGCATCAACGCACATCTCAAACGGCCACAAGAGTTTGGCCTTTTTCTCAATCAGCAGCGGAGCAAGCGGTACCCCTCTCCCCAACCCTCCCCCGCAAGTGGGGAGGGAGCCTGAGCAGCGTGCTCACCTGACTCCACCCGCTGCCGCGATCGCGTCCGCACCCTACACATTCGACCCATGAATCGCGTCGATCACCGCGTCCGTGACTTCCTTTGTTGTCGCCTTGCCGCCGACGTCGGGCGTCAGCACGCCGGCCGCGCAGACCTTTTCCACTGCCGCCATCAGGCGCGCGGCGGCGTCCTTTTCGCCGAGATGCTCCAGCATCTGCGCAGCCGTCCAGAACGTCGCGACCGGGTTGGCGATGCCCTTGCCGGTGATGTCGAAGGCCGAGCCGTGAATCGGTTCGAACATCGAGGGGAAGCGGCGCTGCGGGTCGATGTTGCCGGTCGGCGCCACGCCGAGGCTGCCGGCCAATGCGCCGGCAAGATCGGACAGGATGTCGGCGTGCAGATTGGTCGCCACGATGGTGTCGAGGCTCTTCGGGTTGAGCGTCATGCGCACCGTCATGGCGTCGACCAGCATCTTGTCCCAGGTGACGTCGGGGAAGTCCTTGGCCACTTCGGCCGCGATCTCGTCCCACATCACCATGCCGTGGCGCTGCGCGTTCGACTTGGTCACCACGGTGAGCAACTTGCGCGGCCGCGACTGCGCCAGCTGGAACGCGTAGCGCATGATCCGCGTCACGCCGACCCGGGTGAACACGGCGACTTCCGTGCCGACCTCTTCCGGCAGGCCCTTGTGGGCGCGGCCGCCCATCCCGGCATATTCGCCCTCGGAATTCTCGCGCACGATCACCCAGTCGAGATCGCCGACGCCGACATTGCGCAGCGGCGAGGCGACGCCGGGCAGGATTTTTGTCGGCCGCACATTGGCGTATTGATCAAAACCCTGGCAGATCGGCAGGCGCAGGCCCCAGAGCGTGATGTGGTCGGGCACGTCGGGCGCGCCGACCGCGCCGAAATAGATCGCGTCGAACCTCTTCAGTTCGGCAAGCCCGTCGGCCGGCATCATCACGCCGTGCTTCTTGTAATAGTCCGAGCCCCAGTCGAACGTCTTGACGTTGAAGCTGATGTCGCCCGAGCGCTTGGCCAGCGCCTGCAGCACGCGGACACCCGCGGAGATCACTTCGGGGCCGATGCCGTCGGCGGGTATGGCGGCGATGGAATGGGTACGCATGGGTTCTCTCCGGGTCAGTCAGTGGGTTCGCACGGGATTGGGTTCGGGCGTGGCCGCCGGTGCGCTTTGCGCACGCGACAGCAGCAGCGTCAGCACGGCCGACAGCACCAGCAGGCCGGCGACGAAATAAAGACCGCCGTCGAAGCTGCCGGTGCGGTCCTTGATCCAGCCGATCATCGCAGGGCCGACGAAGCCGCCGAGATTGCCGATCGAGTTGATGGTGGCGATCCCGGCCGCGGCGGCCGAGCCCGACAGGAACATGGTCGGCATGCTCCACAGCGGCGGCTTCGACGAGGAGATGCCGATATTGACCAGGGTCAGCGCCGCGATCACGGCGGCAAGCCCGGTCCACAGTCCCGCGAGCGCAAGTCCCGCCGCCGCCATCAGACAGGCCAGCACCACGTGCCAGGTGCGCTCGCCGCTGCGGTCGGAATGCCGCGCCCACAGCACCATCGCGATCACGGCGACCGTCGCCGGCACCGCGTTGAGGAAGCCGACCTGGAGCGACGACAGGCCGAACGCCTTGATGATCTGCGGCGCCCACACCCCGAGTGTGTAGAGCCCGGCGGAGGTGCCGAAATAGACCAGCGCCAGCGCCAGCACCCGCGGATCGGCGAGCCCGCGCCAGATGCTGTGGCTCGCGGTCGAGGCCTTGCCGTCATGCTCCGCCTTCATGGTCCTGACCAGCCAGGCGCGCTCGTCATCGGCGAGCCATCTGGCCTGCTCCGGCCGGTCGGTGAGGAAGCCGAGCACGACCAAGCCGAGCAGCACGGCGGGCACCGCCTCCAGCACGAACAGCCATTGCCAGCCCTTGAAGCCGAGCAGTCCGTCCATCTCCAAGAGCGCGCCCGACAGCGGCGAGCCGAGCACGGTCGAGAGCGGTGCCGCGGCCATGAACAACGCGGTCACGGCGGCGCGCTGCCGCGCCGGGAACCAGTACGAGAGATAGAGGATAATGCCGGGGAAGAAGCCGGCTTCCGCGGCGCCGAGCAGGAAGCGCAGCACGTAGAAGCTGGTCGCGCCCTGCACCAGCGCCATCGCCGCCGAGACCAGGCCCCAGGTGATCATCACCCGCGCGATCCAGATCCGCGCGCCGATCTTGTGCAGGATGATATTGGAAGGCACCTCGAACAGGAAGTAGCCCCAGAAGAAGATACCGGCGCCGAAGCCGTAGACCGTCGGCGACAGGCCGATGTCCTTGTTCATGGTCAGCGAGGCGAAGCCGATATTGACGCGGTCGATGAAGGCCACGAAGTACAGCAGCATGATGAACGGCACGATGCGCAGGGTGACCTTGCGCAACACGCGCGTGCCAAGCTCGCTTTCCATGGGCTTCCTCGGGGGTTCGTATTGTTTGTTGAGGCGGCGCATTTTGCCGCGCCACAGGGAAGCCTAGAGGGGCGGGCCCTTCCGGTTCAATCGGCGCCGGTTTATACAAAAAAATGATATAATCGCCGCGGCCGTCAAACGGCGGATCGGAATGCACAGGAACACGTCTTGGAACTGCACCAGCTTCGCTGCTTCGTGGCGGCTGCCGAGGAACTGCATTTCGGCCGCGCCGCGCAGCGGCTGCAGATGATGCCGTCGGCGCTGGGTCGCCACATCAAGCTACTGGAGGAGGATCTCGGGGTGCGGCTGTTCGCGCGCACCACGCGCGCGGTGTCGTTGACCGAGGACGGCGCCACTTTGCTGCGCGAAGGACGCGCGCTGCTCGGCCGCGCCGAGGCGATCGAGGACGGCTTTCGCCGCCGGCTGCGCAAGCCGCAGGCGCGGCGCTTCCGGATCGGCGCGATCGACAGCGCCGCGGCCGGCCTGCTGCCGCCGCTGCTGCGCGACCTCCGCGCCGCCCATCCAGATGTTGCCGTGCAACTGCTCGAGGAGAAGACCATCCGGCTGCTGCCGAAGCTGTTGTCGGGCGCGCTCGACCTTGCGTTCGTGCGACCGCCGGAGCGGCCCGACCGCCGCATCGAGTTCGTCCCGCTGCTGCAGGAGACCGCGGTGGTGGCGTTGTCGCACAAGCATCCTCTGGCGCGGCGCAAGCAGATCGTGCTGCCCGATATCGCCGATCAGCCCCTGATCGTGCCGGAGCGCCGCTCGCGGCCGCACAGCCACGATCTCACGACAAAACTGTTCGACGAGGCGGGGCTGACGCCGCGCATCCAGGAGATCGCCGACGAGAAGCAGACCATCGTCAACATGGTCGCCGCACGGCTCGGCGTCGCCATCGTGCCGCGCTGGACGGCGCGGATGGCGATTCCGGGCGTGCGTTTCGTTCCCCTCAGGCTCAAGCGTGGCAGCCCGGCCGGCCGCCTGCCGCTCGCCACCGCCTGGCTGAAAGGCTCCCGCGACCCAGTCCGCGACCAGGTGCTCGCGGTGCTGCAGGCGAAGCTGAAGGGTTACGCAAGAGAGGCGTGAGCACGTCTCTCCCCGTCGTCATTCCGGGGCGTGCGCAGCACGAGCCCGGAATCCATCGGGCCGCATGCTCCGTTGATGAATGGATTCCGGGCTCTCGCTTCGCGAGCCCTCAGGTGCGCAATTGCGCACCGGGGAATGACGAAGGGATAACGTCGAGCCCTAACGCTGCTCCGCCCGGCTTTCCAATGCACCGCTCTCCGTAGCCAGAAACAGGGCGCTGCTCGGACGGCGTCCGCACAGAGTTGCCTACGGCATTCCGGCTGATAGCATGGCACGCAAGGACGTCAGGATCGCGGGCGGCCGATCAATGCGCTCCAGAATCCGCGCCGGGGCGGTGCTGCGCGGGGGCGAGCCATCTCCTGTAGATGGCGTTTGGTTTCAAAGAAGCAGGTCGTCGGGCTGGCTTCCGCCAGGGCAGCGAGCTCTGCATATCGTTCGCTTGCGCGCGAGGCCGGCGTATCGCGGAAATCCAGCGCTTCGGACGAATAGCGATGGTCCGCCTGATTCTTGCCGATATCGATGATCTGGCTGATATCGGCCACCTGCGAGCCGCGCAGATCGAGCGATCGACATTCATGGGCGCGTCGTATCGGCGTCAGGTCGGATACGTCAGTCTCAGCGATGTTCAACGTCTGCAGTGATGACGCAGGCGCGAGCGCCTGCAAGTTCCTGATCCGGGTTTTCGATGCGTTGATGGATTGCAGTTGCGAGAGCGAGCCGTGGCGTCCGAGGTCGGTTACCGCGCTGCCCGCGATGTTCAGATTCCACAACGTCTTGCGATCGTGCAGTGGATCGATCGACGAAACCGCGGTCTCGCCGAGATCGAGGTTTCTGATGCCGTCGAGATGCGCGATCGCGGAAATGTCGCTGACCTTGCTGTTCGATATGTTAAGCCACTCCAGGCCCTTGAACACCCAGAACGAATTCTCCGCGCGCTTCATCTGATCGAATTCGCGCTGACATTCGGCCAACGGCCGCAGCGGCGACAGATCGGAAACCTGGGTCTTCGAGACGTCGAGGCTGTTCAGCGAGGGCAGACCGGCCAGTGCCGACAGATCGCTGACCTGGGTGCCGCGAAGGTTCAGTTCTTCGAGCGTTGTCAGGCCGGCGAGCGGCGACAGGTCAGTGACCGACGACTCGGTGGCACTCAGGCTGCTCAACTGATGCAGATTTTCAAAGCCTGCCAGCGTAGACAGACCAGTTCCAAACAGCAGAACGACCTTCAATTCGCGCCATCGCCCGATCACGTCAAAGCGCGCCGACTGCACGCCATTGAGTGATAGAAATTCGAGTCCCTGCAGGGTCGCGAGCGCATCGAGATTGAGCAGGTCGATCCGACCCTGGGTGCACCAGACATGCAAGCGCTTCAGCGGCGCGCAATCGGCCGCGGGCTTCAGATCGATCGCCGACGGTGTAAGGATTTCGAGCACTTGCAGGCCGGTCCAGCCCGACACGAAGTCGAGGCCCGGAAACGGACATTTCATCGATCCGATCTGCAATGATTCCAGGTTCGACAGCGGTGCGAGCGGCGAGAAATCAGTGACCCTGCCACCGTAGATCTCCAGATTGCGCAGCCATGTCAGAGCCGAAATACCGTCGGGAAGCCGTTGGAGGTCAAGGCCGCCGAGCGTGAGACCTCATCATGTCGTTCGGTGCAGACCGCGACGCGCCGCTCCGCTTCCGACAGCGCAGCTTCAGGGTCGGCTAGCCACGATCCGTAAGTTGTCCATTGATCCGACATGGCGCGCCCCGTCAAACAGGAAGGCGGAAATCATGCCGGGCAGGCGTTAACAAAATCGTTCTTCGATCCGCACGCACTTTCCTTCCGATTTGCAGAATTCAGCTTGACATCCGACCCAACTCAGATGTTCAATACGCGCGTCTCACCCGATCGAGGGGCGCTGCGCATCGTCAGGAGTGTTGCGGTGAGATGCGGTGGCCGCTGCTTGCGCACTGACGACGTGCGCGATGTAGCGGACGGCGAAGTCGTGCAGACCTGACGCCCTAGCGGCAGGTGTCTCCTAGCGGAACGCGCAAGCGTTCTCGCGAAGGACGGTGACAAACAAGCCCAGTCTCACCGGGGCGAGCACGTATAAGCCGTAAAACCATCGCGCAGGGAAAGCCGGGATGTTTCCGGTTACACCTGTGGTCCGACCTCCGGTGCTTTTTATTTGCACCGGACCCATGGGTGCGATCGGCACCCGGCTTTCCCTGCGCCCTCTGATTGAAGAGCGGCGAAACGAACAGCAAAGCTCGGGCAATCATGTCGCGAGAATGCGAAGCTATGTCCTCACCCACAACTGTCATCGCCCGCGAAGGCGGGCGATCCAGTATTCCAGAGACAGCCGTTGTTGAATCGATGAGCCGCGGCGTACTGGATCGCCCGGTCAAGCCGGGCGATGACACCGAAATGAGGCGCGCAAGCGCGGTGCATCGTATTGCGCGAGAAGCATCCGCATCGTCGGCCCGGCGGAGGCCGGGACCCACAACCACAAATGCTGCTTGTTCTACGATGCTGGAAGGACGAGTCCTATTCACTACTGCTGCTGCGGCGTATGGGTCCCCTGAGTTCACAAACGAAGTGCAACACTTCCGACTGGAGGTGTTGCGATGGGCCGGACTTACAAGCAGCTGTCACTGGACGAGCGATGCGAGATTGCCAGACTTTCGGCCAATGGGGCCTCGATCCGGCAAATCGCTGCAGCTTTGGATCGCCCGCCATCAACGATCTCTCGGGAGATGAACCGTAATCATGGCGTTCAGGCCGGCTACAAGGCCGACTATGCCCAGCAACGGATGCGAGCGCGGCGCTGGACGGGCGGACGCCTCGAACGGGAGCCCGTCCTGCGCCGCGCGGTGTTGGATGGCCTTCGCCGTGGCTGGTCGCCCGAACAGGTCGCCGGCCGGCTGGCCATCGAGCATGGACGCAAGGTGATCTCCTACGAGAGCATCTACCGCTTCATCTATGCCCAGATCAGACGCACCACGGACGGCAGCTGGCGGCACTATCTGCCACGCGCCAAGAGCAAGCGCGGCCGCCGTGGCAAGCGGGGCGGAAGTCCCGCAAGCTTCATCGAAGGCCGTGTTTCCTTGGATAAACGGCCCGTCGAGGTCGCCGATCGCAACACTCCCGGCCATTGGGAGGCCGATCTGATGATGTTCTCCAAATACCGTCAGCAGATCCTGGCCGTGCACGAGCGCACCTCCCGCCTGCTGCTCGGCGTCCGCCTCCCAAGCAAGCTCGCTTCCGGTGTCGCAAGCTATCTCGTGCGTCTGTTCAAGGCGCTGCCAGAGCAGATGCGCCAGACCGTCACCTTCGACAACGGTACCGAGTTCGCATCTCACCTTTCCTTGCAAAGCCTCTTGATGAAGACCTTCTTCTGCGATCCGCACGCCCCCTGGCAGAAAGGTGGCATCGAGAACGCCATCGGTCGCATGCGACGCTTCATCCCGCGCAAAACCGATCTCGACAAGCTCCCAACCCGACGCCTCAGCAAGTTCATCGCCGCATACAACAACACCCCGCGCAAATGCCTTGACTTCAGGACCCCAGCGGAGACCTTTGCTGCTCAAGTGTTGCATTTCGAGTGTGAATCCACCTCCTGGCTTTCGCCAGGACGACGGGAGAATTTGAGACGTGCAGTAGCGCTTCACAACTGGTGCCGCGCACTCAGCGTCGTCCTGGCGAAAGCCAGGACCTATTACCCCAAATCTCAATTGTTGCGCGACGCTGGGGCCGCGATCCCGTTCACGATCGAAGGCGGTGGTTATGGGTCCTGGCTTTCGCCAGGACGACGCCGGAGGGAGCTGCACACGGGGCCGCCGGTTCCATCCGGGCGGGTCCGGCGGTCGGCGCGGGGCAAATCTCACCCGGTTTTGCGGGCCGGCCATGAGTTCCTCGTTGGTGGACTCGCGTTATGTTATAATATAACGGTCTCCTCATGGCGCAGACGCACACCCACGACGACCACCATCACGGCCACGGCCATCCCCACGGCCACAGCCACGCGCCGCACGCGCATCCGGCTCAGACCGCGCACTGGTCGATCCTGCGCATGCCGGTGCCGGCCCGGCTTTCCGCGGCGGTCGCGGTCTCGGCCTGCCTGTGGGCCGTCGTCTGGCTGGCGATGAGGTAAGTCGATGAGCGCGCTTGTCACCTTCCGCGACGTCACCCTCGGTTACGACCGCCACCCGGCGGTGCATCATCTCAATGGCGCGGTCGAGGCCGGTGCGCTGCTGGCCGTGATCGGTCCGAACGGCGCCGGCAAGTCGACGCTGCTGCGCGGCATCGCCGGCGTGCTGACGCCGCTGTCGGGCGTGATCGACCTCGACGGGCTGGATCATCGCGACATCGCCTATCTGCCGCAATCCGCCGACATCGACCGCAGCTTCCCGATCTCGGTGTTCGACTTCGTCGGCACCGGGCTGTGGCGCTCCACCGGCTTCTTCGGCGGCATCGGCAAAGCCGCGCGCGACAAGATTTTGGCGGCGCTCGCCGCGGTCGGCCTCAACGGCTTCGAGAACCGCCCGATCGGCACGCTGTCCGGCGGGCAGATGCAGCGCATGCTGTTCGCGCGGGTGCTGTTGCAGGACGCCCGGCTGATCGTGCTCGACGAGCCGTTCAACGCGATCGACGCCAAGACCACCGCCGATCTCTTGGCGCTCGTGAAGCGCTGGAACGGCGAGGGCCGCACCGTGATGGCGGCGCTGCACGACCTCGACATGGTGCGCAACAATTTCCCGGAAACGCTGCTGTTGGCACGCGGCCCGGTGGAATGGGGGCCGACCGCCGAGGCGTTGACCCCGGAGAATCTGACAGTCGCGATGCGGATGTGCGAGGCGTTCGACGACCAGGCCGGCGCCTGCGCCGTCGATCCGCGCTCGAGGGCTGCCTGACGTCCATGCTGTCTGACGCGCTGATCACGCCCTTCACCGAATTCGAGTTCATGCGCCGCGCGCTCGCGGCCGTGATCGCGCTGTCGCTCGGCGGTGCGCCGATCGGCGTGTTCCTGATGCTGCGGCGGATGAGCCTGGTCGGCGACGCCATGGCGCATGCGATCCTGCCGGGGGCCGCGATCGGCTTCCTGATCTCCGGGCTCAGCCTGTTCGCGATGACGACCGGCGGCCTGATCGCGGGCTTTGCCGTCGCGCTGCTCGCCGGCCTGGTCGCCCGCACCACTGAACTGAAGGAGGACGCTTCGCTCGCGACCTTCTATCTGGTCTCGCTCGCGCTCGGCGTCACCATCGTATCGATCAAGGGCACCAATATCGACCTGCTGCACGTGCTGTTCGGCAACATCCTGGCGATGGACGACCAGACCCTGCTGGTGATCGCGTTCAACGCCACCATCACGCTGCTGGTGCTCGCGGTGATCTATCGGCCGCTGGTGATCGAATGCGTCGATCCGGTATTCCTGCGCACGGTGAGCCGGGCCGGTGCGCCGGCGCATCTCGCTTTCCTGGCGCTGGTCGTGGTCAATCTCGTCAACGGCTTCCATGCGCTCGGCACGCTGCTCGGCGTCGGGCTGATGATCCTGCCCGCCGGCATTGCGCGGTTCTGGTCGCGCGACATCACCACCATGATCTGCATTGCGGTGGCGAGCGCGATGTTGTCGGGCTATGCCGGGCTGGTGCTGTCGTACCAGACCCGCGTTCCCTCCGGTCCCGCGATCATCCTGGTCGCGGCGGGGCTCTATATTGTGTCGCTGCTGTTCGGCAATGTCAGCGGCCTGCTGCGGCAACTGTTCCCCGGCCGCCATCTCGAGGCATGACGACGATGCGGCGGTTGTTTCGATTGATCGGTCTGGCGCTGGTGCTGGCGAGCGCACCGGCGCGCGCCGCCGATCGCATCAATGTCGTGGCGAGCTTCTCGATCCTCGCCGACATGGTGCGCAATGTCGGCGGCAACAGCGTCGACGTGACGGCGCTGGTCGGGCCCGACGGCGATGCGCATGTCTACGCGCCGACGCCGGCGGACGCCAAGAAGGTCGCCGACGCCAGGCTGCTGGTCATCAACGGCCTCGGCTTCGAGGGCTGGCTGCCGCGGCTGTTACAGGCCTCCGGCAGCAAGGCGCCGGTCGCGGTGGCGACCAAGGGCATCATGCCGCGAAAGATGGGCGGCCATGACGATCCGCATGCCTGGCAATCCGTCGCTAATGCCAAGATCTACGTGGTCAATATTCGCGACGCGCTGATCGCCGTGGCTCCCGACCAGGCCGCCGTCTTCAAGGCCAATGCCGACGCCTATTTGGTCAAGCTCGAGGCGCTCGACCGCGAGGTGCATGAGGCGGTGGCGCGCGTGCCGGAGGCGCGGCGCAAGGTGATCTCGACCCATGGCGCGTTCGGCTATTTCGCCGATGCCTATGGGGTCACGTTCTTCTCGCCACTCTCGGTCTCCACCGATTCCGAGCCCAGCGCGCGCGATATCGCGGCCATCATCGCCCAGATCAAGGCCGCGAAAATTCCGGCAGTTTTTCTCGAAAATATCAGCGATCCCCGCCTGATCGAGCGGATCGCGGCCGAGACCGGCGCCCGGGTCGGCGGGACGCTGTATTCAGACAGTTTGACGGGCGAAAAGGGCGACGCACCCACTTACATTGATATGGTCAGGCACAATATAAAGGCCCTGACCAGCGCGCTCGCCAACTAGGGCAGGGGCCTCCTTGCCGGGTTGAGCGCCGCCTAGCATGATCCGGAAAAGTGGGGTCCGGTTTTCCGATAAGATCATGCTCAAACAAAGAGTTCCTTCGGAGTTGTTATGGCTGAAGCTTCGCAAAAAATTCCTGTGACCGTGCTGACGGGCTATCTCGGCGCCGGCAAGACCACGTTGCTCAATCGCATCCTGTCGGAAAACCACGGCAAGAAATACGCCGTCATCGTCAACGAATTCGGCGAGATCGGCATCGACAACGACCTCATCATCGGCGCCGATGAGGAAGTGTTCGAGATGAACAATGGCTGCGTCTGCTGCACGGTGCGCGGCGACCTCGTCCGCATCATGGACGGGTTGATGAAGCGCAAGGGCAAGTTCGACGCCATCATCGTCGAGACCACCGGCCTTGCCGATCCGGCGCCGGTCGCGCAGACCTTCTTCGTCGACGAGGACGTGCAGAAGAACGCCCGGCTCGACGCCGTGGTGACGGTCGCCGACGCCAAGTGGCTGAGCGATCGCCTCAAGGACGCGCCGGAAGCCAAGAACCAGATCGCGTTCGCCGACGTCATCGTGCTGAACAAGACCGACCTCGTCTCCAAGCCCGAACTCGCCGAGGTCGAGGCCCGCATCCGCGGCATCAATCCGTACGCAAAACTGCATCGCACCGAGCGTTGCCAGGTCGGGATCACCGACGTGCTCGAGCGCGGCGCGTTCGACCTCGACCGCATCCTGGAGATCGAGCCCGACTTCCTCGAGGCCGGCGACGATCACGACCATCACCATCACGACCACGGTCATGACCATGATCATCATGATCACGGGCACGGGTTGAAGCACTATCACGACGAGGACATGCAATCGCTGTCGCTGCGCTCGGAGAAGCCGCTCGATCCGACCAAGTTCATGCCATGGCTGCAGAACCTCGTCGCCACGGAGGGCCAGAAGATCCTGCGCTCGAAGGGCATCCTCGCCTTCACCGGCGACGACGATCGCTACGTGTTCCAGGGCGTCCACATGATGCTGGAGGGCGACCACCAGCGGAAATGGAAGGACGGCGAGAAGCGCGAAAGCCGCGTCGTGTTCATCGGTCGCGAATTGCCGGAGCAGGCGATCCGCGACGGCTTCGAGCAGTGCATCACCACGTGATGAAAGAGTTCGATCCGGGCGAGGCCGCTTCCTCCATTGTTTCGATCACCGATCGCGTCAAGCCGCTTCCGCTTGGCGCGGCGGTCGGCTCGGTGCATTTCCTCGGCGACCGCGCCTTCTTCGTCGGAGCCGAGGAGCGCGTCGCGATCGCGACCGCCGGCGGCGAGATCACGCGCACCGACACGCATTTCGGCGCCATCCTGTGCGCGGCCTCCGACGGCAAGCGGCTGGTCACCGGCGGCGATGACGGCAAGCTGATCTCAATCGACGCCAAGGGCGAGACCGCAACGCTTGCGACCGACGCCAAGCGGCGCTGGATCGACAATGTCGCCCTCCACAGCGACGGCACTGTTGCGTGGTCGGCGGGCAAGACCGCGTTCGTGCGCAATCCCAAGGGCGAAGAGAAAACCTTCGAGGTGCCTTCGACCGTCGGCGGGCTGGCGTTCGCGCCGAAGGGCCTGCGGCTGGCGATCGCGCATTACAACGGCGTGACCTTGTGGTTTCCCAACATGGCCGCCAATCCGGAATTCCTGGAATGGGCCGGCTCGCATCTCGCGGTCACCTTCAGCCCGGACAACAAGTTTCTCGTCACGGCGATGCACGAGGCCGCGATGCATGGCTGGCGGCTCGCCGACAACCGGCACATGCGGATGAGCGGCTATCCCGGCCGGGTGCGCTCGATGTCGTGGAGCGTCGGCGGCAAGGGGCTCGCGACCTCGGGCGCCGATACCGTGATCGTCTGGCCGTTCACTAGCAAGGACGGCCCGATGGGCAAGGAGCCGGCGATGCTGGCGCCGATGCCGGCGCGGGTCGCCGTGGTCGCCTGCCATCCGAAGAACGACATCATGGCGGTCGGCTATGCTGACGGCACCGTGCTGATGGTCCGGCTCGAGGACGGCGCCGAGATCCTGGTGCGGCGGAATACCGGCGCGGCGGTGTCGGCGCTCGGATGGAATGCCAAGGGCACGCTGCTCGCCTTCGGCACCGAAGATGGTGACGCGGGCATCCTGGAAATGTAAGAGATCGCGGCATCCGCAGCGTTTTCGAGCGAAGTGGGGACCGGTTCGCGTGAAGAAAACGCGTCAAATGAAGAGCCGGGCAGGTGCCATGCGATTCCTCACGACATTCCAGCTCGCAGACTTCCTCGACACGCTGGTCAGCCTGACGTCAGCCTTCGTGCTCGGCACGCTGATCGGGGCCGAGCGGCAGTACCGGCAGCGCACCGCGGGTCTGCGCACCAATGTGCTGGTCGCGGTCGGGGCGGCCGCCTTCGTCGACCTCGCGATGCATCTGGCGGGCGCCGACGGCGCAGTGCGGGTGATCGCCTATGTGGTGTCGGGGATCGGCTTCCTCGGCGCCGGCGTTATCATGAAGCAGGGCATGGATGTGCGCGGTCTCAACACCGCGGCGACGCTGTGGGCTTCCGCCGCGGTCGGCTCCTGCGCCGGCGCCGATCTGGTGGCGCAGGCCGCGGCGCTGACCGTGTTCGTGATCGCCGGCAACACGCTGTTGCGTCCGCTGGTCAACGCCATCAACCGCATCCCGCTCAACGAGAAGGCGCTGGAGGCGACCTACTACTTCAAGCTCGCGGTTACCCCCGAGGCGCTGCCCGACATGCGCGATCGCCTGGTCGAGAAGCTCGAGGCTGCGAACTATCCGGTCGCGGATGTCAACGTGGTCGAGGCCGGCGACGACTTCCTCGAGATCGTAGCCGAGCTGGTCTCGACCGCGGTCGAACCCAACGAGCTGAATGCCGTGGTGGTCGACCTGCAGCATCTGCCCGGGGTGCGGCACGCGACCTGGGAGATCAGCACCACGGATTGAGTTCCCGGAGGCGGTGCGCGCAGGAACCATGCGTCGGCCGGATCGTTGACCTCGCTGACATGATGCGGGGTGAACGGGATGGCTGTGGATCGGACCAAGCTGCGGAATGACGTGCTGATCGCCTCGACATTGGTCGCGGCGGGCGTCGCGATCGCGGCGCTGTCGCTGCACGCGATCAACGCCGCCCCGCCGCAGGAGATGGCGCAGGCGACCCAGCCGCTGCAGACGACGCCAACGCCAGAGCCGCACAAGACCACCACTCCGGCCGAGTCGAAGCCCGGCGGCGAGCGGCCGACCACCCCTGCGCCGCAGCCGGCCCGCCCCGACGACGAGGCGCAGAAAGCCGGTGCCAAGCCGGTGCTGCCGCCGGCGCCCGCCGAGAAAACCGCGCCGCCGATCGAGAAGAAATAGGCTCTCCGGTCGGCGCATGTGACGCGCATTTGACTGATACTGCCGATTATACGGTCTCGCCTCCGTCATCCCCGCCCGCCATAATCCCCGTCGTCTTGCCAACGACAGAGGGGGCCTTCCATGAAGATCGAGGACGTCCGGCGCACCGCCTATTCGATGCCGCTCACCAACCCGTCGTTCCCGCCGGGGCCGTACCGGTTCTTCGACCGCGAATATTTCATCATCACCTACAAGACCGACCCGGAAGCACTCGCGGCCGTGGTGCCGGAGCCGCTCGAGGTTGCCGAGCCCGTCGTGAAGTACGAGTTCATCCGCATGCCGGACTCGACCGGCTTCGGCGACTATACCGAGACCGGGCAGGTGATCCCCGTCCGCTTCAAGGGTGAGCTCGGCGCCTATACCCACGCGATGTATCTCGACGACGAGGCCCCGATCGCCGGCGGCCGCGAGCTGTGGGGATTTCCGAAGAAGCTGGCGCGGCCCAAGATCGCGGTCGAGAGCGATGTCCTGGTCGGCTCGCTGCATTACGGCTCGGTGCTCTGCGCCTCCGCCACCATGGGCTACAAGTACCGCAAGGTCGATCACGACACGGTGCTGAATTCGATGAAGGCGCCGAACTTCATCCTGAAGATCATCCCGCATGTCGACGGCAGCCCGCGGATCTGCGAGCTGGTGCGCTTTCACCTCGACGATATCGTGCTGAAGGAGGCCTGGACCGGCCCCGCCGCGCTCGGGCTGTTTCCGCACGCGCTATGCGACGTCGCCCGCCTGCCGGTGCGCGAAGTGGTCTCGGCGCTGCACTACAAGGCGGATCTGACGCTCGGCCTCGGCTCGGTGGCGTTCGACTACATGGCGAGGTGACGCGCAACAATCTCGACATCCCAGGTCTGCGCGCCGAAGCGCGCATCCCGGGATGACTTCGGGTCAGCACACCAGGATATTCTTGAACTGCCAGGGATCGCTGGTGTCGATATCTTCCGGGAACAGTCCCGGACGATCCGTCAGCGGGGTCCAATCGGTGTAGAAACCCTTCACCGGGCCCAGATACGGCAGCTGGATTTCCAGCAGGCGATCGAAATCCATCTCGTCGGCCTCGACGATGCCCTCGTTCGGATTCTCCAGCGCCCACACCATGCCGGCGAGCACGGCGGAGGTCACCTGCAGGCCGGTGGCGTTCTGATAGGGCGCGAGGGCGCGGGTCTCTTCGATCGAGAGCTGCGAGCCGTACCAGTAGGCATTGTTGTCGTGGCCGAACAGCAGCACGCCGAGCTCATCGATGCCGTCGACGATCTCGTTCTCGTCGAGGATGTGGTGCTTCTCCTGCATCTTCGCGGCGCGGCCGAACATCTCGTGCAGCGACAGCACGGCGTCGTCGCATGGATGATAGGCATAGTGGCAGGTCGGCCGGTAGATCGCCTTGCCCGATGCGTCGCGCACCGTGAAGTAATCGGCGATCGAGATCGACTCGTTGTGAGTGACGAGGAAGCCGTACTGCGCGCCGCGGGTCGGGCACCAGGTGCGCACGCGCGTGTTGGCGCCGGGCTGCATCAGATAGATCGCCGCGCCGCAGCCGACCTCATGGGTCCGCGCATTCTCGGGCATCCATTTCTCATGGGTGCCCCAGCCGAGTTCGGACGGCTGCATGCCTTCCGACAGGAAGCCTTCCACCGACCAGGTGTTGACGAAGACGTCCGGCTCCTTCGGCGACTTGGAACGCTGGGTGTCGCGTTCGGCGATGTGGATGCCCTTGACGCCGGCCTGCCGCATCAGGTCAGCCCATTCGGCCTTGGTCTTCGGCCGGGGGGCATTGAGCTTCAGATCGGCGGCGACATTGAGCAGCGCCTGCTTGACGAAAAACGACACCATGCCGGGATTGGCGCCGCAGCAGGACACCGCTGTGGTCGAACCCGCCGGGCGCGCCTTCTTGGCGGCCAGCGTCACTTCGCGCAGCGCGTAGTTGGAGCGCGCTTCCGGGCCCTTCGAGGGATCGAAGTAGAAACCGAGCCAGGGCTCGTTGACGGTGTCGATATAGAGCGCGCCGAGTTCGTTGCAGAGCTCCATGATGTCGGTCGAACCGGTATCGACCGAGAGATTGACGCAAAAACCCTGGCCGCCGCCTTCCGTGAGCAGCGGCGTCAGCAACTCGCGATAATTGTCCTTGGTCACGGCCTTTTGGATGAACTTGACGTTCTGCTTCTCGCAATGTGCCTTGCGGCCCTCGTCCTTGGGGTCGATCACGGTGACGCGCGACTTGTCGTAATCGAGATGCCGCTCGATCATCGGCAGCGTGCCTTTGCCGATCGAGCCGAAGCCGATCATGACAATGGGGCCGGTGATTTTCGCGTAGATCTGCGAGGAGGGGCTCATCATTTTCTCCAGGAGAGCGCCGAGCGGCGGGTAGAGTGAATCAGGGGTTGCGTCGCTTTGCGGTGACTTCGATCTCGACCTTCATCTCGGGCTTCAAGAGCCCCGCGACGATCAGCATCGTTGCGGCCGGGCGGATGTCGCCAAGGACTTCGCCGCAGACCGCGAAATGGGCGTCCGCGTCGTTGACGTCGGTGAGGTAGTAGGTCGCACGCACGATGTCGGCCATCGCGAAGCCGCCTTCCTTGAGGGCGGCCTCGATGGTCTTGAAGCAGTTCCGTGACTGGCTCGTGACATCATCAGGCATGGTCATCGTGGCGTAGTCGTAGCCGGTGGTTCCGGCGACGAAGGCGAAGTCGCCGTCAATCACGGCACGGCTGTAGCCGGCACTCTTCTCAAAGGGCGAGCCGGTGGAAATCAGGCGACGGGGCATGCTGGACCTCGACGGAAAAAGGCTTTGCGCGGGGTTTACGGGCATTTTTGCCGCCCGCGCAACCCCTTGGATTCGGGCCTTGGATTCGGTGCTGGATTTCGGCCCTGCGGCCGGTGGTTAGTGGGACTGCTGCGTGGTGTCCGGCGGCGACGGCGGCGCGCCGGTCCAGCGCCTGATCAGGATGTCCCTGACGATCATGACCGCGATCAGGATCAGCATCGCGGTGGTGACGAGGCCGCGCCAACGCGGGCGCGCGCCGTCGATTGCGGGAAGGTTCTCTGCCATGGCCGCCCGCCTTACGCCGCGTGCGGCACGGCGAGCGGTGCCTTGCGGGTCCGGGCTGCCTTGCTCTCCGATGCCTTGCGCTCTGATGCCTTGCTCTTGGGCAGGCTCTTGGGCAGCGGCGCGCCGGTCGGCGTGATCATGCCCCAGGCGCCGTCCAGCGCACCCTCGACCAGCTCGAGGCCGAGCAGCCGCTCGCGCTCGAACGCGCCGGGCAGCGACAATTCGCCGGTCCTGGCGGCGGTGAAGCCGTAACGGGCATAGTAGGGCGCGTCGCCAAGCAGGATCACAGCGCCATGGCCGCGGGCCTTCGCCACGGCCAGCGCGCGCTGCATCAGCGCGGCGCCGACGCCGAGGCCGCGGCAGTCGTCATCGACTGCCAGCGGCCCCAGCATCAGCGCGCTGCGGCCCCCCGCGCTGACGTGCCACAGCCGCACGGTTCCAACCAGCCGGCCGTCCTGGCGCACGGCCGCAAGGCTCAGGCCTTGGGCGGGCGCGCGTCCGTCGCGCAGGCGCTGGCAGGTGCGCGTATGGCGGTTGTCGCCAAAGCAGGCATCCAGCAGCGCTTCGCGCGCGACGACGTCCGAAGCCCGCTCCGCACGGATCGCGAACGGAGCCGCATTTCGGATGAAGGCAACGGGGGTGTTCCGTTTTGCAGTCATGGCACGTCAGTCCTCGCTCGCAACGGCTGGTCGTACGCCGCGGCAAGCTTCGTTCGAAACTTCAAAAATGGTTCGGAGAGGAGCCGGCGGAGCCGGCTCCCGGTTCAGGCCTCGAATAAGAGGCTAGGTCAGATGTGATAGGTTCGGAGCGGCGGAATGCCGTTGAAGGCCACCGACGAGTAGGTCGACGTATAGGCCCCGGTGCCTTCGATCAGCAGCTTGTCGCCGATCTCGAGCGTCACCGGAAGCGGATACGGCAGCTTCTCGTACAGCACGTCGGCAGAGTCGCAGGTCGGGCCCGCGAGCACGCACGGTGTCATGTCGGCCCCGTCATGCGGGGTGCGGATGGCGTAGCGGATCGACTCGTCCATCGTCTCAGCGAGACCGCCGAACTTGCCGATGTCGAGATAGACCCAGCGCACCTCGTCCTCGTCGCTCTTCTTCGAGATCAGAACGACTTCGGTCTCGATGATTCCGGCATTGCCGACCATGCCGCGACCCGGCTCGATGATCGTCTCCGGGATCTGGTTGCCGAAATGCTTGCGCAGTGCGCGGAAGATCGACCGGCCATATTGCAGCACCGGCGGAACGTCCTTGAGATACTTGGTCGGGAAGCCACCGCCCATGTTGACCATGGTGAGGTTGATGCCGCGCTCGGCGCAGTCGCGGAACACGGTCGACGCCATCGCGAGCGCGCGGTCCCACGCCTTCACCTTGCGCTGCTGCGAGCCGACATGGAACGAGATGCCGCACGGTTCCAGCCCGAGGCGCTTGGCGAGGTCGAGCACCTCGACCGCCATCTCCGGGTCGCAGCCGAACTTGCGCGACAGCGGCCACTCGGCGCCGGCGCAATCATAGAGGATACGGCAGAACACCTTGGCGCCGGGAGCGGCGCGGGCGACCTTCTCGACCTCGGCGGCGCAATCGACCGCGAACAGGCGAATGCCGAGCGCGAAGGCACGCGCGATGTCGCGCTCCTTCTTGATCGTGTTGCCATAGGAGATGCGGTCCGGCGTCGCACCGGCGGCCAGCGCCATTTCGATCTCCGCGACTGTTGCGGTGTCGAAACAGGAGCCGAGCGAGGCGAGCAGGGAGAGCACTTCGGGCGCCGGGTTGGCCTTGACCGCGTAGAACACGCGGCTGTCCGGCAGCGCCTTGGCGAAGGTCTGGTAGTTGTCGCGCACGACCTCGAGGTCGACGACGAGGCACGGCTCGGTGTCGAGACCTTCGCTGCGGCGGTTGCGCAGGAATTCCTGGATACGTTCAGTCATGGCACTCTCCAACGGCCCCAGCGACGGGATCCGTATCAACGTGACGTCGGATAAGAGCGCTGCGGCCACATCGCGCGATGGAGGCGCAACAAAGCCGAAAAACTCAAACCAGACTGTGCTGCCGTGGATTGGTTGGGAGAGATTCCCGCCCGCACACCTGGCAATGAAGGACAAGCCTTTTCAGTAGCCCGCGCCGGCGTTGGAATGCCGGTAGAGACCAAAAAAGCCCGATCCGTCGTTGCTTTAAGTCGCGTCCCCCGTTGAGAGCGGGGTGCGCCGGTTCGCCTCCGGCTGCCAGTCACGGTTGCAAAGAGTGGCGAGACCTTCAACGCGGCATCCCTGGAGAGAGATGCTGGCCGCCTGGTGTCCTCTCGGACATAAGCGACCCTCGGTTCTTCCACCCCTTGGCGGCTGTCCGGCCTCTTGTCCGGATACCTACCGACTGACACACGACCACAGGCACGTGCGAAATTGGGCAAGGCAGGAAATAAGTCTTTTGACTTCGCGGCGCAAGAATTTTTTTGCGATAGCGGCAAATTTCCCTAACGCGTGCTTGCGATCTCGCGCGTAGCCCGTGTTGAAGATGAACGGCTGTTAAGAATGACTAACGAAGCGCGTGCGTTTTAGCCCTGTGCCGCAGTGTTTTTTTGAATCGCACGAGGCTCACGCGCGACGCGTGAACGGCTCGACGCGCTGCGCCGCTCGAATGAAGGCGATCATGATCAGGACGCCGATGCCGAACAGCACGGCCTGCAGGATGTGCGCACCAGTATCGTCGAGCCCGAACAGGATCGCGAGCGCCCAGCCGCCGGCGAACGCCGCGCCGAACACTTCCGCGCCGATCAGGATCGCCGCCGAAATGACGGTGATGACGCTCGGCCAGGCGATGGTGCGGTTGCCGGAGGCGGTGGGCTGCATGCTCATGAAATAGGTCCTGTTCAGGGGGCGCAATCTCTCCGAAAAGAGCCCATCTATCAAGCGCAAAAGGCCCAAAAATGCCGTATCGCGTGATATAGATTGGGCCGCATTTTCAAGGCGAAAAACGGGATTTTCGATGTCAGAGACCAGCGCAGAAGCCAAGACTCAGGTTCTTGCCAACCCCCTCCTGAAGGCGTGGCAGACGCCGCTCGAGACGCCGCCTTTCGCCGAGATCAAGCCGGAGCATTTCCTGCCCGCCTTCGAGCAGGCCTTCGCCGACCATTCGGCCGAAGTGGCTGCGATCACCCACGATCCGGCGCTGCCCGACTTCGACAACACCATCACGGCGCTGGAGCGCTCCGGCAAGCTGCTGTCGAAGGTCTCGGCGGTGTTCTACGACCTGGTCTCGGCCCATTCCAACCCGGCGATCCTGGAGATCGACAAGGAGGTCTCGCCCCGGATGGCGCGGCACTGGAATCCGATCATGATGAACGCTGTGCTGTTTGGCCGCATCGCCATGCTGCATGAGAAGCGCGCCTCGCTCGGCCTGACCGGCGAGCAGATGCGGCTCCTGGAGCGCACCTACACCCGCTTCCGCCGCGCCGGCGCCGGGCTCGACGAGGCCGCAAAAGCACGCATGGCGGAGATCAACGAGCGCCTCGCCCATCTCGGCACCACGTTCAGCCATCATCTGCTCGGTGATGAGCAGGAGTGGTTCATGGAGCTCGGCGAGGGCGACCGCGCCGGCCTCTCCGACACGTTTGTGGCGGCCGCCAAGGTAGCGGCGGAGGAGCGCGGCATGCCGGGCAAGGCAATCGTGACGCTGTCGCGCTCCTCGGTCGAGCCGTTCCTGCAGAGCTCGCAGAGGCGCGACCTGCGCGAGAAGGTCTACAAGGCCTTCATTGCCCGCGGCGATAATGGCAACGCCAACGACAACAACGCGACCATCGTCGAGATCCTCAGACTGCGCGAGGAGACCGCCAAGATCCTGGGCTTCCCGACCTACGCCGCCTATCGCCTGGAGGATTCCATGGCCAAGACGCCGGAGGCCGTGCGCGGGCTGCTGGAGCGGGTCTGGAAGCCGGCGCGGGCCCGGGCGCTCGCCGACCGCGACGCGCTGCAGGCACTGATCGCGGAAGAGGGCGGCAATTTCGCCTTGGCGTCCTGGGACTGGCGCTACTACGCCGAGAAGCTGCGCCAGCGTCGCGCCAATTTCGACGATTCCGCGATCAAGCCCTATCTGGTGCTCGACCACATGATCGAGGCCGCCTTCGACTGCGCCACCCGCCTGTTCGGCGTCACGTTCGAGGAGCGCAAGGACGTCCCGGTCTGGCATCCGGATGTCCGGGTCTGGGAGGTCAAGGGCCGCGACGGCAAGCACAAGGCGTTGTTCTATGGCGACTACTTCGCGCGGCCCTCGAAGCGTTCCGGCGCCTGGATGACCTCGCTGCGCGACCAGCAGAAGCTCGACGGCGGCGTCGCGCCGCTGGTCATCAATGTCTGCAACTTCGCCAAGGGCGCCGACGGCGCGCCGGCGCTGCTGTCGCCGGACGAAGCGCGGACCCTGTTCCACGAGTTCGGCCACGGCCTGCACGGCATGCTCTCCGACGTGACCTATCCGTCACTGTCGGGGACCTCGGTATTCACCGACTTCGTCGAGCTGCCCTCGCAGCTCTACGAGCATTGGCAGGAGCGGCCTGAGGTGCTGCAGCGCTTCGCCCGGCACTACCAGACCGGGGAGGCGCTGCCGGACGATCTGCTCAAGCGCTTCCTCGCTGCGCGCAAGTTCAACCAGGGCTTTGCCACGGTGGAGTTCGTCTCCTCGGCGCTGCTCGATCTCGAGTTCCACACCCAGCCGGCGGCGGCGAGCTGGGACGTTCGCGCCTTCGAGCAGAAGGAGCTGGAGAAGATCGGGATGCCCGCCGAAATCTCGCTGCGGCACCGGCCGACCCAGTTCGGCCACATCTTCTCCGGCGACCATTACGCCTCCGGCTATTACAGCTACATGTGGTCGGAGGTGATGGACGCCGACGCGTTCGGCGCGTTCGAGGAGGCCGGCGACATCTTCGATCCCGCGACAGCCAAGCGGCTGCATGACGACATCTATTCGTCGGGCGGCTCGCGCGATCCGGAGGAGGCCTATGTCGCCTTCCGCGGCCGCGAACCCGAGCCGGACGCGCTGCTGCGCCGTCGCGGCCTGCTCGAGACGCCTGAGGCGGCCTGAAGGTGCGGCCGTCTCTGCACCGGCTGATCGCCGGGTTCGTGTTGGCGGTGTCCGTCGTGCTCGGCACGGCGGAAGCCTGGGCCCATCCGCATGTCTGGATCACAGCCAAAAGCGAACTGATCTACGCGCCCGACGGCACCATCACCGCCGTCCGGCATGCCTGGACCTTCGATGACATGTTCTCGACCTATGCGCTGCAGGGCATCGAGACCAAGGTGAAGGGCGCCTTCAGCCGCGAGGAGCTGGCACCGCTGGCGCAAACCAATGTCGAGTCGCTGAAGGAATACGCCTACTTCACCTTCGCCAAGGGCGACGGCAAGAAGCAGAAGTTCACCGAGCCGGTCGACTACTTTCTCGAATACAAGGATTCGGCGCTGACGCTGCACTTCACTTTGCCGGTGAAGACGCCGTTCAAGGCCAGGCAGCTCTCGCTCGAAGTATTCGACCCGACCTATTTCATCGACTTCCAGTTCGCCCAGAAGGAGCCGGTCAGGCTGGTCGGCGCCGCCGCCGACTGCAAGATGCAGTTCGAGCGGCCGAACAGCGACGGCACCGCCGCCGCGCAGAAGCTCGGCGAGCAGAATTTCCTCGACGGTAATGCCGGCAATTTCGCGATGATGTTCGCGAACAAGATCACGGTGGATTGCCCATGACGCCGATCGTTTCGCGCGTGATGCGCGGCTTCGCCGTATCGGCCGCCGTGCTGGCGGCAGTGGTGATGCTCGACGGCGCGATCCATGCGCTGCTGGCGCAAAATCCGTTCGGCGCGCCGCGTGCCGCGGAGCCGCAGGGCGGCTTCGTCGGCTGGCTACTGGCAAAGCAGTCGGAGTTTTACCGCGAGATCTCGCAGGCCATTCGCGCCGCGAAATCCGACGGCTCGGCGGTCTGGACGCTGCTGGCGATCTCCTTCGGCTACGGGATTTTCCATGCCGCCGGTCCCGGCCACGGCAAGGCGGTGATCTCGTCCTATATGGTCGCCAACCGCGAGACCGCGCGGCGCGGCATCGTGCTGTCGTTCGCCTCGGCGCTGATGCAGTCGCTGGTCGCCGTCCTGATCGTGGGCGTTTGTGCCTGGCTGCTCAACGCGACCGCCAAGACCATGTGCGGGGCGGAGAAGGCGATCGAGATCGCAAGCTACGCGCTGATCGCGGCATTCGGCGCCCGGCTGGTCTGGGTCAAGGGCGGCGGCTTTGTCCGCGCGCTGCAGGTGCCGCGTCCGGCGCTGGCGCTGGCCGGCGCGCAGCAGCATGATCACGACCACCATGCTCACCAGCGCCACCATCACGGCCATGATCACGATCATGACACGCACGACGATCACGCCCATCACCACGGCCTCGATCACGGTCATGATGCGAGCCATGTCCATGACGAGCATTGCGGCCATTCGCACGGCCCCACGCCGGCCGAGCTTGAAGGGCCCGGCGGCTGGCGGCGCGGCATCGGTGCGATCCTCACGGTCGGGATCCGGCCCTGCTCGGGCGCGATCCTGGTCTTGGTGTTCGCGCTGGCGCAGGGTCTGTTCTGGGCCGGCATTGCCGCGACCTTCGTGATGGGGCTCGGCACCGCCATTACGGTGGCGGCGATCGCGCTGGTCGCGGTGTCGGCGCGCGGCGTCGCGGAGCGGCTCAGTGCGGCGCGCGACGGCGGCGGCATGCTGATCATGCGCGGCCTGGAATTCGCCGCCGCGGGCCTGGTGCTGCTGTTCGGGCTCGGGCTGTTGTTCGGCTATGTTGCGGCCGAACGGGCGACGTGTCTTTGAAATACAGGTCCCGCGCGTACCTGCCGGTAATCCGTGATCCTGAGGAGGCGCGTCAGCGCCGTCTCGGAGGATCGACGGCCACCGGCCCGGCTGTGCATCCTTCGAGACGCCGCTTCGCGGCTCCTCAGGATGACGGGAAGGGAGTTGAGTTTGGGCTCACCGCGCGAGATATCCCGGGATCGCCGGCAGGACGAAGATCGCGATGTTGATGGCGAAGCCGATGCTCCAGAGGATCGAGCGCAGGGTCGGGCGGTTGCCGATATAGGTGAAGACGTAGGCGATCCGCACGATCAGGAACAGCACGGCGAGCTCGTCGATCAGCCGCAGCGGGCCGACGCGGAATTCGGCGAGCAGCACGGCGAAGGCGAAAAACGGCAACGCCTCGAGGCCGTTCTGATGGGCGCCGAGTGCGCGCGAGCGGATCGGGTCGTCGTAGAAGTCGGGATCGCGCGGCCTTGAATTGTCGAAACTTCGGAAGCCGATCCATTTCACCGATACGACCGTCAGCAGCGAGAGCAGCAGCGTCCCGAACACGCACCATTCGGCGATCGTCATGGTTCCCCCCATTCACTGACGGGAACGTAGCCAACCGGCACTCGGCTTGACAAGGTTGGTGCAACGCGCGAAGCCCAAAGTCCAGACAAAGGACCTTAGGCGCAAGGCCATCATGAGCACGGTGATTCCGTTCGAGAGCCCGAAGCCCGCCGCGGCGTCGAAGCCGGAGCGCGTCGGCGTGCTGCTGGTCAATCTCGGCACGCCGGATACGGCGGACGCCGCGGGTGTGCGGGTCTATCTCAGGGAATTCCTGTCCGATCCGCGCGTGATCGAGGATCAGGGCCTGCTCTGGAAGCTGATCCTCAACGGCATCATCCTGCGCGTCCGCCCGGCCCGCAAGGCGCGCGACTATCTGAAGATCTGGAACACCGAGAAGAACGAGTCGCCGCTGAAGACCATCACGCGCTCGCAGGCCGCCAAGCTGGCGGAGGCGATCGCCGATCACGATCATGTCGTGGTCGACTGGGCGATGCGCTACGGCAATCCCTCGATGAAGGCGCGGATCGAGGCGCTGGCGGCACAGGGCTGCAGCCGGCTCCTGGTCGTGCCGCTCTATCCGCAATATTCCGCGGCGACGTCGGCGACCGTCTGCGACGAGGCGTTTCGCGTGCTGGCTGCGATGCGCGCGCAGCCGGTCCTGCGGGTGACGCCGCCCTATTACGACGACCCCGACTACATCGAGGCGCTCGCGGTTTCGATCAATGCGCATCTTGCGACACTGCCGTTCCAGCCCGAGATCATCGTCGCCTCGTTCCACGGCATGCCGAAGGACTATGTCGACAAGGGCGATCCCTATCAGGCGCAATGCATCGCCACGACGGACGCGCTGCGCAAGCGGCTCGGGCTCGACCCCAACCGGCTGATCCTCACCTTCCAGTCGCGCTTCGGCAATGCCGAGTGGCTGCAGCCCTATACCGACAAGACAGTCGAGAAGCTGGCCAAGGATGGCGTGCGGCGCATAGCCGTGGTCACGCCGGGCTTCTCCGCCGATTGCCTGGAGACGCTGGAGGAGATCGCGCAGGAGAACGCCGAGATATTCCGTCACAATGGCGGCGAGCAGTTCGCCGCGGTCCCCTGTCTCAACGACAGCGACGCCGGCATGGACGTGATCCGCCAGCTCGTGCTGCGTGAGCTCCAAGGCTGGATCTGACAAGGCCTGGATTTAGCAAGGCGGTGTCCAGCAAGGCCGGATCGGATTGTTAACGATCGGTGACAGCAGGGCCGACTATTCGTTTGCATCCGGTAGTCCGACAGCAGCTTCCAATGTGCTAGGCAGAACGACAGCCGGGCCTGAACCGGCGCCGCGGTCGTGCCGACCAATGCACGAGCGCGCCTGGCGACGGTCTCGCCGGCTCTGGAGGACTTCATGACTGGCTTCGACATTTTCGCGATTGCGTTCGTTCTTCTCGTCATCGTTACGCTGTTCGCTGGGATCAAGACCGTGCCGCAGGGCTTTGACTGGACCATCGAGCGGTTCGGCAAGTACACCCGCACGCTGTCGCCCGGCCTCAATCTGATCGTGCCCTATTTCGATCGCATCGGGCGCAAGATCAACATGATGGAGCAGGTGATCAACATCCCCGAGCAGGAGGTGATCACCAAGGACAACGCCACCGTGACGGTGGACGGGGTCGCGTTCTACCAGGTGTTCGATGCGGCGAAGGCGAGCTATGAGGTCGCCAATCTCAACCAGGCGATCACCGTGCTGACCATGACCAACATCCGCTCGGTGATGGGCTCGATGGACCTCGACCAGGTGCTGTCGCATCGCGACGAGATCAACGAGCGGCTGCTGCGGGTGGTCGACGCCGCGGTGTCGCCGTGGGGCGTCAAGGTCAATCGCATCGAGATCAAGGACATCGTGCCGCCGGCCGACCTCGTCGAGGCGATGGGCCGGCAGATGAAGGCCGAGCGCGTCAAGCGCGCCGACATCCTGCAGGCGGAAGGCCAGCGGCAGTCGGAGATCCTGCGCGCCGAGGGCGCCAAGCAAGGCCAGATCCTGCAGGCCGAGGGCCGCCGCGAGGCCGCGTTCCGCGACGCCGAGGCGCGCGAGCGGCTCGCCGAGGCCGAGGCCAAGGCGACCCAGATGGTGTCGGAATCGATCGCCAAGGGTGACGTTGCCGCGCTGAACTACTTCATCGCCGACAAGTACATCAAGGCGTTCGGCCAGCTCGCGGAATCGCCGAACCAGAAGGTCCTGATGCTGCCGATCGAGACCTCGAGCGTGCTGGGGTCGCTGGCCGGCATCGGCGAGATCGCCCGCGCCACCTTCGGCGAGAGCGCGGCATCCGCCAGCGCCGCGGCGCGGCGCGGCGGCTCGGTGCCGCCGGCCGGTCCACAGGCGCCGCCGCCGGTGCCGCCGCAGCGGTGAGGGCGTGACGACGTCGCGCCTGCAATGATAGAGGTCGTGTCATGGCCGAGATGTTTTCGACATTGGGTACCTGGAACTGGCTGATCTTCGGCTTCATCCTGATGGCGCTGGAGCTCGCCGCGCCCGGGGTGTTCCTGTTCTGGCTCGGGCTCGCGGCGCTGCTGGTCGGCCTGCTGTCGTTCGCCTTCACGCCGTCCTGGCAGACGCAGCTGTTGATGTTCGCGGTGTTCGCCGCGCTGGCGGTGCCGGCCTGGCGGCATTTTGCCAGGGGGGCGACCGCGGCGAGCAAGACCAACCCGTTCCTCAACCGCCGCAACGAAGCGCTGGTCGGCCGCGAATTCACGCTGGAGAAGCCGATCGTCGACGGATCGGGCACGGTGCGGATCGACGACACGGTGTGGCGCGTCGCCGGCCCCGATGCGCCGGCCGGCAGCCGGGTCAAGGTGGTCCGCGCCGACGGCGCCAGCCTGACGGTGGCCGCGGTCTAGCTACCAGCGTGCTTGCTCCAGCGCTCGGCGAAGCGGTTCAGCGGCGTGAAGGTGGCGAATAGCTCTCTGCCGAGCACGGTGAGGCCGTAACCATCGTCGGTCAGCTCGACGAGGCCCGCCTCGCGCAGCTCGGTCAACCGCGTCTGCAAGATCGTCGGCGAGGCTTCGTCGCACGCGGTGCGCAGCGCGCGCGAGGTCAGCGGCGCCGTCGCGCAATTCCCAGAAGATGCGCAAGGTCCAGCGCCGCCCCAACAGATCGAGCAGCGCCATGATCGGGCGGCCGGACCGCGAGCCGCGGACGCCTGGCTTGGTCGCTGGAGCCTGTTTCGCCATGCCGTGAATCCCTTTCGAATCCCCGCTTGCGTCGATTGCTACAGATATTGTAGCGTACCGCTACATTAAATGTAGCAACGGGACCGAGCCATGTCACGCATCGCGCCGCTCGATCCGCCCTATGCGGCGGACGTTCAACAGCATTTCGACCGCATCATGCGCGGCAAGCCGCCGCTGCTGCTGTTCCGTACGATGGCGGCCCATCCGCGCGCCTGGGAAAAATTTCGCGGCGCCAGCCTGCTCGACCGCGGGCCGCTGCCGCTGCGCGCGCGGGAGATCGTGATCGACCGTACCTGCGGGCTGAATGAATGCGAATATGAATGGGGCGTGCATGTCGCGGCATTCGGCGCTGCCGCCGGGCTGTCCGAGCAGCAGGTGCACGCCACCGTGCACGGTGCGGCCGATGCCGATTGCTGGTCGCCGGCCGAGCAGGCGATGATCGCGGCGGTCGACGCGCTGCATGCCCGCGCGACGCTGAGCGAGGAGGAGTTCGCCGCGCTGTCGGCGCATTACGACGAGGACCAGATCCTGGAGATCATCCTGCTGTGCGGCTTCTACCGCACGGTCTCTTATCTCGCCAACGCGCTGGCCCTGCCGCTGGAGGCGACGGCGGCAAGATTTCCGAATTGAGCGTAGGGTGGGTTAGCCGACTACGTCCGCCGTAGCTCAACGAGCGAAGGCGGAAGGCGTAACCCACCATTTTGGCGGCGACAAAGGTGGTGGGTTACGCTTCGCTAACCCACCCTACGAACCGCGTCCGTTACGCCACGCCCGCGCGCAGCAGGTCGTGCAGATGGATGATGCCGACCGGCTTCTTGGCATCGGTCACGATCAGCGTGGTGATCTTCGAGGCGTTGAGCAGCTCCAGCGCTTCGCCGGCCAGCGTGTCGCGGCTGATTGTCTTCGGGGTCCTGGTCATGACCTCGTCGACCGACAGGGTCAGAAGCTCGGGACGCATCTGCCGGCGCAGATCGCCATCGGTGACGATGCCGACGAGATGACCGTGACGGTCGATGATGCCGACGCAGCCAAAGCCCTTGGAGGTCATCTCGACCAACGCGTCCGACATCTTGGTGCCGAGCGGCTTGAGCGGCAGCGCGTCGCCGCTATGCATCAGGTCGCGGGCATATTTCAGCAGCGCGCCGAGCTTGCCGCCCGGATGCAGCACGCTGAAATCGGTCGAGGTGAAGCCGCGGCCCTCGAGCAGCGCGATCGCCAGGGCATCGCCGAGCGCCAGCATCATCAGCGAGGACGTCGTCGGCGCCAGATTGTGCGGGCAGGCCTCGCGCGCCTTCGGCAGCGTCAGCTGCACGTCGGCGGCCTTGCTCAGCGTCGAATCCTTGTCGGCGGTCATCGCGATCAGCGGAATACCGAAGCGCGCGGCATAGGCGATCAGGTTGCGCATCTCCGGCTGCTCGCCGGACCAGGACAGCGCCAGCATCACGTCATCGGCGGTGATCATGCCGAGATCGCCGTGGCTGGCTTCCGCCGAGTGCACGAAGAACGCCGGCGTGCCGGTCGAGGCGAAGGTCGCGGCGATCTTGCGGCCGATATGGCCCGACTTGCCGAGCCCGGTGACGATCAGCCGTCCCTTGGCCTTGCGGATCAGCCCGGCCGCCGCCGTGAACGCCGCGCCGAGGTCGGACGTGAGTGCCGCGGACAGCGCAGCGACGCCGCTGGCCTCGGCATCGAGGGTGCGGAGCGCCGACTGAACGGCGCCGTCATCGGGGCCGGATGATTTGGTCATCAGCGGTTTCGGTTTGGCCATTTCGGATTCCAGGGGAGGGTTTTTGCACCCGGGCGTCTCCCTTAGCACGTTCGATTCCGCGATGCGACGCACGGCCGCCGGTCCTCAACGGCTCATTAACCATAATTGTTTTAACTCCATTAACGACGTTTTCCGCCACCCGGTGGAATGCGTACGTCAAGTGCATGAATTCGTTGGGGTAATTCCATCGTGTTGCGGCGGCCAGCAAGCGGCCCAAATCGGCGCGGACGCCTCGTTCGCGTGGTTTTGCCGTGCCCTTTGCTAACTGCTCTTTTGCTGACTGCGACCAGTGGCCTCGCCACCGCCCAGACCGTGACGCCGGATTTGTTCAGCCCGAATCGGCAGAGCCAGGTCGTCACCCAGGATTCGCCGCTGCGCCGGACCCAGCTCGACGCCATGGATCCGCTCAACGGCCTGAAGCTGCCGGATGCCGATCCCACCCGGCGCTCGTCGTCATCGACGTCGACGACGCAGCGCCTCGGGCAGGTCCCGACCTACGGCCTGCCTGCCGCGAACGGTGCCGCGACGTCGGGCTATGACTCGCTCAACCGCAAGCGCCTGAAGCCGAAATATTATCCGGGCCAGGCCAGGCCGAAGCCGCCGCCGGGACCGGGCTCGCCGGTGCCGACCCCACCGCCGTTGAACGCGGCCGGGCAGTTGCGGCTGTCGATCCCGCCGTCGGAGGCCGCCAACAAGCCGCCGCTGCCACCGGCGATGGCCGGCACCATCGTCGGCCAGCCGCCGCGCAGGCGGCTCAAGCTCGACGACGATCCGTTCGGCGCGGTCGGCGATTACGCCGGCTCGTTCATGGTCAAGACCGCGGTCGAGGTGATGGCGGGATACGACACCAATCCGGGTCGCCTGTATCAGCCGCAGGGCAAGGCGTTCTACATGGTGTCGCCGGAATTCGTCGCGATGTCGGACTGGGAGCGCCACGCCGTCGTCGCCGATCTGCGCGGCTCCTTCACCGGCTACGGCTCGCAGCTGACGCCGAACGCCGACGGCTCGCCGCTGTCGGCGCCGCTCGATGTCGACCGTCCGAATTTCACCGGCCATGTCGACGGCCGTCTCGATGTGTCGAAGGACACGCATCTTCTGGCGCAGGGCCGCCTGCTGGTCTCGACCGACAATCCCGGCAGCCCGAACGTGCAGGCCGGCCTCGCCAAATATCCGATCTACACCACGGTCGGCGGCACCTTCGGCATCGACCAGCACTTCAACCGCATGCAGGTCTCGCTCGGCGGCACCGTCGACCGCACCGATTACCAATGGTCGAAGCTCACCGACGGCACCTCGTCGTCGAACGACGACCGCAACTTCACGCAATATGGCGGCGTCGGACGCGTCAGCTACGAGCTCAATCCGGCGGTGAAGCCGTTCGTGGAGGTGCAGGGCGACAGCCGCTTTCACGATCTCTATCTCGACCGCGCCGGCTACGCGCGCAATTCCTCGGGCGGTTACGTCAAGGCCGGTACGTCGTTCGAATTCACGCGGATTCTGTTCGGCGAAATCTCGATCGGCTATGCCAGGCGTGACTATGTCGACCCGCGGCTTAGCCCACTCGAGGGCCTGCTGACCACCGCCTCGCTGACCTGGAATGCAACGCCGCTGACCACGGCCAAATTCTATTCCGACACCCAGCTCGGCGAGACCACGCTGCCCGGTACCTCGGGCGTGCTGTCGCGCACCTACACCGTCGAGGTCGACCACGACTTCCGTCGCTGGCTGACCGGCATCGGCAAGTTCACCTACGGCACGCTCGACTACCAGGGCGACAACCGCAACGACACGGTCTACTCGGTGTCGGGCGACCTGATCTACAAGATGACCCGCAGCCTCTGGATCAAGGGCACGCTGCGCCGCGACTGGCTGGATTCCAACCTGGCCGGACAGAGCTCGGCGTCGACGGTGGTGATGCTCGGCGTGCGGGTGCAGAACTGAGCGAACGGAATAAGCAGGTCGCACTCCACATGAGGTGTCATGCCGCGCCACCGGGTCTCGCCTTCGGCGAGCCCGATGACAGGCTCCAGCGGGGCATCCAGTACGCCGCGGCTTTTCGATTCCAGCGCTGACGTCTCTGGAAGACTGGATCGCCCGCTTTCGCGGGCGATGACAGTTCAGTGTGTGGATTTGGATTCCCGCAACCGCCGAGGCTTACCCCGGCAAATCCGTCTTCCCCATCAGGAACGCATCGATCGAGCGCGCGCACAGGCGGCCTTCGCGGATCGCCCAGACCACCAGCGACTGGCCGCGGCGCATGTCGCCGGCAGAGAAGATCTTTGCGCGCGAGGTCTGGTAGTCGTGCAGCGAGGCACGGACGTTGCCGCGTTGGTCGAGGTCGACGCCCAAGGTCTTGAGCAGGCCCTCGTGCACCGGATGGACGAAGCCCATCGCCAGCAGCACCAGCTCGGCGTCGAGCGTGAACTCGGTGCCGGGCAGCGGCTTGAACTTGTCGTCGACCTTGACGCAATGCAGCTTGGTGACCTTGCCGTCCTTGCCTTCGAACCTGGTCGTCAGCACGGCGAATTCGCGCACCGCGCCTTCGGCCTGGCTCGACGAGGTCCGCATCTTCAGCGGCCAGTTCGGCCAGGTCACGCCCTTGTTCTCGCGCTCGGGCGGCGCCGGCATGATCTCGAGCTGGGTCACCGACAGCGCGCCTTGCCGGAACGAGGTGCCGATGCAGTCCGAGCCGGTGTCGCCGCCGCCGATCACGACGACATGCTTGCCTCCGGCGAGGATGTCGACCGCGCCGTTCAGCGATTCACCGGAGACCCGGCGGTTCTGCTGCGGCAGGAAGTCCATCGCGAAGTGGATGCCGGCAAGATCGCGGCCCGGGATCGGCAGGTCGCGCGGGGCTTCCGCGCCGCCGGTCAGCGCAACGGCGTCATACTGCTTGGCAAGCTCCTGCGGGTCGATCGCGCCGGAGGTGCTTCCGCCGACGGCCTTGCCGTAGTGGAAGGTGACGCCTTCGGCTTCCATCTGTGCGACGCGGCGGTCGATGACGCCCTTCTCCATCTTGAAGTCGGGAATGCCATAGCGCAGCAGGCCGCCGGCCTTGGCGAACTTCTCGTAGACATGCACCTCGTGGCCGGCGCGCGCGAGCTGCTGGGCGCACGCCATGCCGGCAGGGCCGGAGCCGATCACGGCGACCTTCTTGCCGGTCTTCTGCGCGGCGACTTCCGGCTTGACCCAGCCATTGTCCCAGGCGCGGTCGACGATCGCGCATTCGATGGTCTTGATGGTGACCGGGTTGTCGTCGACGTTGAGCGTGCAGGACGCTTCGCACGGCGCCGGGCAGATCCGGCCGGTGAATTCGGGGAAATTGTTGGTCGAGTGCAGGTTCCGCGAGGCTTCTTCCCAGTTGCCCTGATAGACGAGGTCGTTGAAATCGGGGATCTGGTTGTTGACCGGGCAGCCCGGCGTGCCCGGCACGGTCGAGCCGGTGCCGTGGCAATAGGGGATGCCGCAATTCATGCAGCGCGCCGCCTGGTCGCGCGTGTCCTTCTCGCTCAGCGGAACGACGAATTCCTTGAAGTTCTTGATCCGCTCGGCGACCGGCTCGTACTTGCGGTCGTGCCGCTCGATCTCGAGGAAACCTGTGATCTTGCCCATTTAAACCCGATGCCCCTGCATCATGCGTTCGTGGTTGTCTCTGTCGTTCCGGGATGCGCCGAAGGCGCAGACCCGGACCAAAGAAGTTGCCTTGCGAGATTCCGGGTTCGCGTTTCGCGCGCCCCGGAATGACGCCTGGTGATATTACGCGCCGATCGCGATTTTTGGCTCGGCGTCGGCGTTGGCCTTCAGTTCCTTCAGGGCGCGGCGGTACTCCACCGGCATCACCTTGCGGAACTTGGGCAGCCAGGTCTTCCAGTTGGCGAGGATCTCTGCCGCCTTCTTCGAGCCCGTCAGCTTGGCGTGACGCGTGATCAGCACATGCAGCCGCTCCACGTCGGAGTCGAGCAGGTTCTGGAACACGTCGACCCGGCCATGCGCCTCGAGATCGCCGGAGTGGTGGTAGGTGCCGGCGTTGATCATCTCCTCCGACAGCACGGGCTCCAGCTCGACCATCGACAGGTTGCAGAGCTTGTTGAAGTCGCCGGCCTCGTCCAGCACATAGGCGATGCCGCCGGACATGCCGGCCGCGAAGTTGCGCCCGGTCTTGCCGAGCACCACCACGATGCCGCCGGTCATGTATTCGCAGCAATGATCGCCGGCGCCTTCGACGACCGCGACCGCGCCGGAGTTGCGCACCGCGAAGCGCTCGCCGGCGATGCCGCGGAAGTAGCACTCGCCCGCGATCGCGCCGTACATCACGGTGTTGCCGACGATGATCGATTCTTCCGGCACGATGCCGGAAATCTTCGGCGGCTTGACGATGATGCAGCCGCCCGAGAGGCCCTTGCCGACATAGTCGTTGCCTTCACCCTCGAGCTCGAAGGTGACGCCCTTGGCGAGCCAGGCGCCGAACGCCTGTCCGGCGGTGCCCTTCAGGCTGACATGGATGGTGTCGAGCGGCAGGCCGGCATGGCCGTAGATCTTGGCCACCGCGCCCGACAGCATCGCGCCGGCGGAACGGTCGCTGTTGTTGATCTCTTCCTCGATCCTGACCGGCGCGCCGCGATCGAGCGCGGCTTGCGCCTTCTCGATCAGCCGCCGGTCGAGCACGGCTTCCAGATGATGGTTCTGGCTCTCCGAGTGATAGATCGTCTGGCCCTTCTCCTCCTTCTGCCGCACGAACAGCTTGGAGAAGTCGAGGCCCTTTGCCTTCCAGTGCGAGACCAGCGCGGTCTGGTCCAGCATCTGGACTTGGCCGACCATGTCGTCGAACTTCTTGTAGCCGAGCTGCGCCATGATCTCGCGGACTTCCTCGGCGACGAAGAAGAAGTAGTTGATGACGTGCTCGGGCTGGCCGGTGAAGCGCTTGCGCAGCACCGGGTCCTGGGTCGCGACGCCGACCGGGCAGGTGTTGAGGTGGCACTTGCGCATCATGATGCAGCCCGCCGCGATCAAGGGCGCGGTGGCGAAGCCGAACTCGTCGGCCCCAAGCAGCGCGCCGATCACGACGTCACGGCCGGTGCGGAAACCGCCGTCGACCTGGACCGCGATGCGGCTGCGCAGCCGCTGGCGCACCAGCGTCTGATGGGTCTCGGCCAGACCGATCTCCCACGGCGAGCCGGCATGCTTGATCGAGGTGAGGGGCGAGGCACCGGTACCGCCCTCGAAGCCCGCGATGGTCACATGGTCGGCGCGCGCCTTGGCGACGCCGGCGGCAACCGTGCCGACGCCGACTTCGGACACCAGCTTGACCGAGACCTGACCGTCGGGATTGACGTTCTTGAGATCGTAGATCAGCTGGGCGAGGTCTTCGATCGAGTAGATGTCGTGATGCGGCGGCGGCGAGATCAGGCCGACGCCCGGCGTCGAATGCCGGACGCGCGCGATCGTCGCGTCGACCTTGTGGCCGGGCAACTGGCCGCCTTCGCCGGGCTTGGCTCCCTGCGCCATCTTGATCTGCATCATGTCGGAGTTGACGAGATATTCCGTCGTCACGCCGAACCGGCCCGAGGCGACCTGCTTGATCGCCGAGCGCATGCTGTCGCCGTTGGGCAGCGGCTTGAAGCGGTCGGATTCCTCGCCGCCTTCGCCGGTGTTCGACTTGCCGCCGATCCGGTTCATCGCGATCGCGAGCGTGGTGTGCGCCTCGCGCGAGATCGAGCCGAACGACATCGCGCCGGTCGAGAACCGCTTGACGATCTCCTTGGCCGGCTCGACCTCCTCGAGCTTGACCGGCTTGCGCTTGTCGTCCTCGGCGCTCTTGATCCGGAACAGGCCGCGCAGCGTCAGCAGACGCTCGGACTGCTCGTTGAGGATCTTGGCGAACGCCCGGTAGCGCTCCTGCGAGTTGCCGCGCACGGCATGCTGCAAGGTCGAGACCGATTCCGCGGTCCAGGCATGATCCTCGCCGCGGGTGCGGTAGGCATATTCGCCGCCGACATCGAGCGCGCTCTTGTAGATCTGGCCGTCACCGAACGCGTCGGTGTGGCGCCGCACGGTCTCCTCGGCGATCTCGCCGAGGCCGACGCCCTCGATCCTCGTGTGGGTGCCGGCGAAATACTTGGCGACGAAGTCGGCCTTGAGGCCGACCGCGTCGAAGATCTGCGCGCCGCAATAGGACTGGTAGGTCGAGATGCCCATCTTGGACATCACCTTGAGCAGGCCCTTGCCGATCGACTTGATGTAGCGCTTGACGATCTCGTAGTCGTCGAGCGCGCCGGGCAGCCGGTCCTTCATCGCGAGAATGGTTTCGAACGCGAGATAGGGGTTGATCGCTTCGGCGCCGTAGCCGGCGAGGCAGGCGAAGTGATGCACTTCGCGCGGCTCGCCTGACTCCACGACAAGGCCGACCGAGGTGCGCAGACCGGTGCGGATCAGGTGATGATGCACGGCGGCGCAGGCCAAGAGCGAGGGGATCGGGATCCGGTCGGTGCCGGTCATGCGGTCCGACAGGATGATGATGTTGATACCCTCGCGCACCGCGCCCTCGGCGCGCGCGCAGAGCTCGTCGAGCACCTGCTCCATGCCCGCCGCGCCGAAGCCGGCGTGGAAGGTGGTGTCGAGCGTGCGCGACTTGAAGTGGGTCTCGGCGACGTCGGAGATCGAGCGGATCTTCTCCAGGTCCGCGTCGGTCAGGATCGGTTGCCGCACCTCGAGCCGCTTGGTCGAGGCGACGCCCTGCAGGTCGAACAGGTTCGGCCGCGGCCCGATGATCGAGACCAGGCTCATCACGATTTCCTCGCGGATCGGGTCGATCGGCGGGTTCGTCACCTGGGCGAAGTTCTGCTTGAAGTAGGTGAACAGCTGCTTCGGCTTGTCCGACAGCGCCGAGATCGGCGTGTCGTTGCCCATCGAGCCGGCGGCTTCCTCGCCGGTCGACGCCATCGGCGTCATCAGGATGTTGATGTCTTCCTGGCTGTAGCCGAACGCCTGCTGGCGGTCGAGCAGCGGCAGGTTGGAGCGCACGCCCTTGGCCGGCGCATCGGGCAGCTCCTCGAGCTGGATCTGGGTGCGATGCAGCCAGTCGCTGTAGGGATGGCTCTTGGCGAGGTCGGCCTTGATCTCGTCGTCGGGAATCAGGCGGCCCTGCTCGAGGTCGACGAGCAGCATCTTGCCGGGCTGCAGCCGCCACTTGGTGACGATCTGGTCCTCCGGAATCTTCAAGACGCCCATTTCGGACGCCATCACGATGCGGTCGTCCTTGGTGACGAGGTAGCGCGCCGGACGCAGGCCGTTGCGGTCGAGCGTGGCGCCGATCTTGCGGCCGTCGGTGAAGGCGATCGCGGCCGGGCCGTCCCACGGCTCCATCAGCGCAGCGTGATATTCGTAGAACGCGCGGCGCTGCTCGTCCATCAAGGGATTGCCGGCCCACGCTTCCGGAATCATCATCATCACGGCGTGCGGCAGCGAGTAACCGCCCTGCACCAGGAATTCGAGCGCGTTGTCGAAGCAGGCGGTGTCGCTCTGGCCTTCATAGGAGATCGGCCAGAGCCGGCTGATGTCCTTGCCGTAGAGCTCCGAATGCACGGATGCCTGCCGCGCCGCCATCCAGTTGACGTTGCCGCGCAGCGTGTTGATTTCGCCGTTATGGGCGATCATCCGGTAGGGATGCGCCAGCGACCAGGTCGGGAAGGTGTTGGTCGAGAAGCGCTGATGCACCAGCGCCAGCGCGCTGTCGAAGTCGGCTTCGTGCAGGTCGGGATAGTACTTGCCGAGCTGGTCGGCCAGGAACATGCCCTTGTAGATCACGGTGCGGCACGACATCGAGCAGACGTAGTAGCCGGACATGCCGCGGTCGCGGCGCTGGTAGATCGCCTGCGAGATCGACTTGCGCAGGATGTAGAGCCGGCGCTCGAAATCGTCCTCGTTCTTCGCCGTGCCGCTGCGGCCGATGAAGACCTGCATGTGGTAGGGCTCGGTCGGCTTCACGGTGACGCCGAGCGAGGAATTGTCACTGGGCACGTCGCGCCAGCCGAGCAGCTTGAAGCCCTCGTTCTTGATCTCGTCGGCGATGATGCTCTTGATCACGTTCCGCCACGCCGCATCGCGCGGCATGAACAGCGCGCCGATGGCGTATTCGCCGGGCTGCGGCAGCTTGAAGCCGAGTTCGGCGGTCTTGCGCGCGAAGAAGGTGTGCGGGATCTGCACCAGGATGCCGGCGCCGTCACCGGCGCGCGGGTCGGCGCCGACGGCGCCGCGATGCTCGAGGTTGCACAGGATGTTCAGCGCGTCGGAGACGATCTGATGCGACTTCTGGCCCTTGATGTTGGCGATGAAGCCGACGCCGCAGGAGTCCTTTTCCAGGCTCGGATCGTACAGGCCTTCGGCGTCAGGACGCCAGGTATGAAGTTCACGCGCGGGCTCGGCGGCTTTCGAGTCCGCGGTCGCCGACAGCGTACCTGCCACGATGTTTTCGCGCTCGAATTCCGACCCGCTCATGTGTCCTCTCCCTTGCGTAAGGGGCCTCACCCTGTTTGGCGCACCTTGGACGTTGCGGCACCCACCGGGCCACCGCTCGTCCGCCGCGAGCCGCATTTTCCTAAATTCAGACGACGGGCGTTTCAACGTCCCCTGGGGGACGGCCCTGCCTGCAGCATTCTCGGAGCCCTGGGCGCCGAGGTCCTCCTTTATTTACGAAGGTCCTCGTTGCAATCCCCATGCCGGGATGGCCTCGAAATTGAGACAGTCTTCCTGTCCTAACCTCGACCTTGCCAAATTTTTGTCTATCACACAAGCGCGAGGAAGTCCCCGTTTGCATGCTCGGATCGAACAGCTCGGCAGCCACCTGGCGCCCCCGATTCGAAGCAAACACGCCGTGATCTGGCCCAAGCAGCGACCAAGGACCGCCGAATTTCAAACCGAAATTTTGCCCCGGATAAGCCGGCAAGAGAGCGGAAATGCTCCCGGGGCAGGGTAGACAGGAGTTACGGCGATGAAGTTGTTCACAGGTTCGGTTGCAGCCGCCGCCCTCGCGCTCAGCGCGGCCTCGGCCCAGGCCCAGCTAGCGTCGTCCGCCCGGATCGGCAGCCCGCTTTTGGTCAGGGTGTCCGATATCGGTGAGCCCTACGCCGCCATGCCCGAGGTTCCGCCGCCGCCACGCTATGGCCGGGTCCCGAGCCTGCTGCCGCCGGTCGAGATTTACACCGTGCTGCGCGAGAACGGCTATCTGCCGCTCGGCGCGCCGCAGCAGCGCGGCTTCGTCTACACCATCTCGGTGATTGACCAGGGCGGCGATGACGGCCGGCTGGTGATCGATGCCCGCGACGGGCACATCATCCGCTTCACCCCGGCCTATCGGCTCGGCGACAATTACGAGGAAGAGATGAGCGCGACCTACGGTCCGGTCGGCCCGATGCCGCGGCCGATCCAGGCGAGGGTGCCGCGGCCACCGCTCCCGATCCCCCATGTCGCAAGCCGCGTGCCGGTGCCGAAGCGGAGCCCGCTCTCGGCCAAGGCCCAGGTGCCTGCGCCAGCGGCCCAGGCTGCCGCGCCAGCCGCCCAAGCCGCCGTCCCGCAGACCGCCGCGCCGCAGCCGGCACCCGCCGAGGCAGCCGCACCGGCGCCGGCCGAGCAGGCGGCGGCACCATCGAAGCCGGCCGAGACCCAGACGGCGGCGCAGCAGCCCGCTCCGCGGGCCGAGGCCCCGACTATCGGTCAGGCCGCTGCACTACCGGCGCCCCCGCCGGCGATCCTGCCGACCCAGGAAATGCCCAAGGTGCAGGGGTTGGAGTGATCAAGGTCGCTGCGTAGCCCGGATGCAGCGCAGCGAAATCCGGGGTTATTTCCCGCGGCGGGACTTGCTCCGGATTACGCTTCGCTCCATCCGGGCTACGAAAGTTGAGCGAACAAAAACGCCCCGGTTTCCCGGGGCGTTTTCGCGTGCAGCCAATATCTGCTGACGCGGGACGTGGTGCTCAGGCCGCGACCTTGGCCGAGCCGTCGACGACCTGCGGGGCCGTCTCGCCGCCGCCGATCGGAATGTTGCGGGGCTTCTTGGCCTCGGGAATCTCGCGGACGAGATCGACGTGGAGCAGGCCGTTCTCGAGCGAGGCGTTCTTCACCTGCACGAAGTCGGCAAGCTGGAAGACGCGCTCGAAGGCGCGCGAGGCGATACCGCGATAGAGCACTTCGGAGCCGTTGCCGGAGTTCTCGTTGGCGCTCTTCTCGCCCTTGATCGTCAGCGTGTTCTCCTTCGCGACGATCGAAAGCTCGGCCTGCGAGAAGCCGGAGACCGCAACGCTGATGCGGTACGCATTCTCGCCGGTGCGCTCGATGTTGTAGGGGGGATAGCCGGGGCTGCCGTCCGAAGTCACCTGGTCGAGCAGGTTGAAGAGGCGGTCGAAGCCGACGGTGGAACGATAGAACGGAGTGAGGTCGTAGCTACGCATAGAATGAGTCCTCCAGTGAGCGACTGTTTCAGTTACCCGCCCGCCATCGGGCCGGGCTTAGATGTGTGCAGCCTGATGTTTCGGGTCCGAAACACTGGTAGCGGCCTGCACCGAGGTGATATGGGAGGGGGCACGTCGCGTTCAAGGGGCGGAAACCGCGTCGTTTTTTGGTGCTGACGCCCTTGAAATTCTAGCCCCGTCTCGCCAATCCGGTCCCTCTCATGACGCTCGTCTCGATCCCCGCCAACCCGGTTCCGGACGACGTTGTCAGTGGCACCATCAAGACCCCCGACGGGGCCGAGCTGCGCTTCGCGCGCTGGGCGCCGCCGCCCGGCCGCAAGGGCACGGTCTGCGTGTTCGCCGGGCGCGGCGAGATGATCGAGAAATATTTCGAGACGGTGCGTGACCTGCGCGACCGCGGCTTTGCGGTGGCGATGATCGACTGGCGCGGGCAGGGCCACTCGTCGCGGCGGCTGCGCGATCCGCGCAAGGGCTATGTGCGCGACTTCGCCGACTACGAGGTCGACGTCGAGACCTTCGTGCAGCAGGTGGTGCTGCCGGATTGCCCGCCGCCCTATTTCGCGCTGGCGCATTCGATGGGCGGCGCGGTGATGCTGCGGATCGCGCATGCCGGCAAGCGCTGGTTCGATCGCATGGTGCTGTCGGCGCCGATGATCGACCTGCCGCGCGGCCGCGTGTCGTTGTTGCCGAGCATACTGCTCAGGATCATGCGACTGGCCGGGCAGGGCGGCCGCTACGTGCCGGGCGGCACCGATGAACTGGTCGGCCTCGCGCCCTTCATCGGCAATCCCGTGACCAGCGATCCGGTGCGCCACGCCCGCAACGCCGCGATCCTGGAAGAGGATCCGACGCTCGGCATCGCGGCGCCGACGATCGCCTGGGCTGACACCGCATTCACCGCGATGCGCACCTTCCGCGGCATGTCGTATCCGTCCGAAATCCGCCAGCCCATCCTGATGCTGGCGGCGAGCAATGACGAGGTGGTGTCGACCGCGGCGATCGAGGAGTTCGCCTATCATCTGCGCGCCGGCTCGCATCTCGTGATTGCCGGCGCCAAGCACGAGATCCTGCAGGAGCAGGATCGCTACCGGGCGCAATTCTGGGCGGCGTTCGATGCCTTTGTGCCGGGCACGCCGCTGTTCAAGTGAGCAATTTGCTGGCGCGGCGTCTGCGGCTCAGCCGTTGAGCAGCGCGACGATCCGGTCCGGAAAGCGCTTCTCGACGAACAGCGTCCTGACCTCGGCCACGCTGAGATAGCGGTCGTTGCCTTCGCCCTTGCCCATGATGTCGAGCAGCACCGGCCACTCGCCGAGCATCAAGAGCGGATAGTAGCAGTGCAGGACACCGTAGGACGGCGGATGCTCGTCCTTGGCGCGCTGGAAGTTCGCCGCCATGAAGGTCTTGATCTCGGCGGCCGACAATCCGCGCTCGACGCTGCCGTCGGGGGCCTTGCGGTCACTGCCGAAGGTGGCGAGCCGCGCGATCTCGTCCTCATGCACCACGGCATGCTGGTCGAGGATGCGCGAGCCGGCGCCGTGCTTGTCGAGCGGGCCGTTGCGCAATTCGTCGAGAATGGCGCCCTGCAACAGGCTGCGCATCTGGCTGAACGGCCCGATGCCGTTGGCCATTTGCGCGACCATGAAGATCTTCGCCCCGGCGCTGAGCGCCGGCAGGCCGATCTTGCCGGTGGCGCGCTCGATGGTTTGCGTCAACTCCGGCAGCGGCACGATATGGCCGCCGACATAGTTGCCGGCGACCAGGGCGCGCAGGAACGGGCAGGGATTGTCAGGGGAAACCTGCGGGGCGGGTGCCGCGCTTGCAGCCGGATCGGACATCAAACCACATCCTGAAAAGCTTCAGCTTAAAAAGCATCCATTACCGGTGAATGAACTCGCTCAGGATTCGGCGGCGAATTTCGATCCGGATGCAACCAGAACGAGTTTGCCGAAGGGGACGCCGGCTTTCAAGAGGCCATCGCGATAAAGCGCGATATCATCCGGATTCTTCCAGTGGAAATTGCGCAGATGGCGTTTGACGGTCAGGTCCGGATAGTTGCTGAGCAGCGCCTCCGCAGCCTGGGCCGCCTCGTCCTTGCGTCCGAGCTGGGCGAGCGCTGCGGCGCGCACCGCAAGGCACTGCAGATGGTTCGGGTTGAGATAGAGTCCCTCGCGCGACCACGACAGCGATGCGTCATATTGCCCGAGCAGATAATGACTGAATGCGTTCAGCGCCGCCCACTGGTAGCGCGGGTCGCTGTTGCCGCGCTGGACCGCCGTCGAGAACAGATCGATCGCCTTGCGGTGGTCGCCGATCACCATGTGGCAAATGCCGAGCACGCCGCGCGCACCCATATCGTAGGGGTTGAGCTCGATCGCCCGCTTGATGGCATCCATCGCGGCTTCGTAGTGCCCCTGCATCGCGTGCAGGTAAGCCAGCAGCGAAAACGCGAACGAGGAGCGCGGGTCGAGCCGCACGCTGCTCTCGGCCAGGCTGACCGACGAGGCCCACAATTCGCGCGTGCTCGGAATCCAGCCGAACTGGATGCTCTGGATCTGGATCAGCGCCAGATAGGCGCGCGCGATCGACAGCGCGGGATCGAGCTGGATCGCTTCCTTGAACAGCGCGATCGCGGTTTCGCAATCGTCCTTGGTCTGGTGATAGTAGTGCGACAGACCCTTCAGGAAGCGATCCCATGCCGTGATTTCGGCATTTGGCGAGCGCGCCGGTGCCGAGGCCTCGGCGCGGTAGATTTCCTGGGCAACGGCGGCGGAGAGATTGGCGGTGATCTCGTCCTGCATCGCGAACAGGTCGCCCATGTCGCGGTCGTAGCGGCCGGTCCACAACTGCTCGCCTTTCTCCGGCGCGATCAGTTCGGCGGAGACGCGGATCTTGTTGCCGGCGCGGCGCACCGAACCCTGGATCAGATAGGTGGCGTCGATCTCGCGTGCGATCAGGCGGGTCGAGACGTTCTTGCCCTTGTAGGCGAAGGTCGAGTTGCGGCTCAGCACGCGATAGAAGGATTGCAGCGACAGGGCGTGGATCAGGTCCTCGGTCAGGCCATCAGAGAAATATTCGTCGGCTCCGCCGCTGAGATTGTCGAACGGCAGCACGCCGACGATCGCGGTCCGGTATTGGCCCGGCAGATGCGGGCCGTCGTCCGGGGTTTTTTCCTGCAGATCGGATCCGGCCGGCGCCCAGGTCCACACATGGATCGGTTCGGCGATGTTCTTGAAGCGGTGCGGGCCGGCGTCCGCCAGGGTGACGGCCAACCGCCGCCCCGCTTCGGTGCGGGCCTTGTCGGACACCGCGATCCCGCCGGGCTTTGCCACCGTCTCGAGACGGACGGCGATGTTGACGTCGTCGCCGAACACCTCGTCCTCGTCGGCCATGACGTCGCCCATGTGGACGCCCATGCGGAAGTGCATGGCGCGGTCGGCCGGCAGGTGCTCGTTGCGCTCGGCCATCAGGGTCTGCATCGCGACGGCCGCCTCGATCGCGCCGATGATGCTCGGAAATTCCAGCAGGAAGCCGTCGCCGGTGTTTTTGACGATCCGGCCGCCATGGTTGAGGATGATCGGGTAGATCGCGCTGCGATGCGCCTTGAACGAGGCATGCGTCCCCGCCTCGTCGGCACCCATCATGCGGGAATAGCCGGCGATGTCGGCGCAAAGAATGGCAGCGAGCCGTCTTTCCATGTCTCCTGTGCCCTGGAATGGCTACTTAGCCGAGGCGACCGAATCCGATACTTAATCCGATACTTACAAGACAGGCCGGGTCCGGCGGAAGCTCGGTTTACGGGCAGCTATAATGCATAGTAGCAGGAATTGGCATGCCACCAACGGATCGGATCACAGTTTCTCTACCGAATTCGCGTGTCGCCGCGATGGCGCAGGCCGGCCGATCGCCCTTTCCGGATTAGGTTAACGCAGCATGCTGGGAATTCACGAACTCTGGCTCTTCGTCCTGTCCGGGCTGCTGCTCAACGTCACGCCGGGGCCGGATACGGCCTATATCATCGGGCGCACGATTCAACTCGGATGGCGGGGCGGCGCGGCTGCCGCGATCGGTATCAGTTGCGGCTGCCTGGTGCACGTGCTGGGTGCGGCGATCGGGCTCTCGGCGCTGCTGATGGCGTCGTCGACCGCATTCCTGGCGGTCAAGCTGATCGGCGCGGCCTATCTGGTGCTGACCGGCTTGCAGATGCTGCTGTCGCGCGCCAAGCCGATCGCTGAGATCACAGGGCAGGGCGGCGAGACCTCGATCTCGTGCGTGTTCTGGCAGGGAGCGCTGACCAACATCCTCAACCCCAAGGTCGCGCTCTTCTTCCTGGCGTTCCTGCCGCAATTCGTGGCGGCGGACTCCGCCCACAAGACGCTCGCCTTCCTGGTGCTCGGGTTGATCTTCATCGCTGGCGGCACGCTGTGGTGCCTTGGTCTCGCGGCCTTTGCGGCGAGCGCCGCCGGCCGCATCCGGCAGTCGGCCGGCGTGATCGCTTGGATCAACCGCTCGCTCGGCGCGCTCTTCATCTATCTCGGCGTTCGCGTCGCCATGCTGGAGGCGCGCTAGCCTTTACCAGAGCGTTTTCGAGCGAAGCGGCCAACCGGTTCGCGCGAAGAAAACGCATCAAACTAAAATCTAGCCGTGGATCTTGAGCAGCGCGCTGCCGGCGAGATAGAGGCCGAGCAGGATCATCGAGATCAGGAACCAGCGGCGGAACACGTCGGGCTGCATCCGCGTGCGGACCGCCTGGCCGATGAACATGCCGATGAAGGATGCCGCCATCGCGACCGCGCCCGGCAACGCGGTGGCCGCCGTCAAAAGGCCCGAGGCCGTCAGGTTGAAGGCGAGTGCGACCGTTGCGGTGGTGAAGAAGACGCCGAGCGCCTGCACCAGCTCGTCCCGCTCCATGCCGATCGCCTGCATGAACGGCATCGAGGGGATGACCTGCACGCCGGTCGCTGCCGAGATCAATCCGGTGACGACGCCGACGATGCCGCCGATCCATTTCTCGTCGCGCCGCCGGACCTTGAAGTTGAACCTGCTCAAGCCCACGATCGCGTAGATCACCAGCAGCGCGCCGAGCACCACGGTGCCGTAGGCCGCGTACGGCCCGGTCAACAGCCCGGCATTGATCCAGATTCCGGCGACGGTGCCGAGCATCAGCGGCCACAGCCGCCTGAGGATGTCGCGCAGATAGGGGCCGACGAAGGTCTGCCAGATATTGGTGACGATCGCCGGCACGATCACGATCGCAATTGCTTGGCCCGGCGCCATGGTGGTTGCGAGCAGCCCCATCGCGACCGTCGGCAGGCCGAGGCCGAGGGTGCCCTTGACGAAGCCGGCGAGCAGGAAGGCGAAGGCGATGAAGATCAGGAGATGATCGACCATGGCTGCACATTGACCGATCGATGCGATCGGCACAATCTGGAGGTTACGGAGTTAGCCTTCGGACAGTCCGAAGGTGGGGGGCGGAAAAGGCGTGGGGCGGAATACGTCATGCGGTTCGACCTGATCGACTTGCAATTGTTCATCGCGGTGTCCGATGCGCACAGCATCACCCAGGGTGCGGTGCGTGCGAACATGGCGCTAGCCTCGGCCAGCGAGCGGATCAAGGGCCTCGAGGAGGCGCTCGGCGTCGCGCTGCTCAAGCGCGGCCGCCGCGGCGTCGAATTGACGGCAGCAGGCGAGAGCCTGCTCGGCCACGCCCGTATCGTGATCCATAATGTCGAGGCCTTGCAGAGCGATCTTGCCGCCTATGCCAGCGGCGTCCGCGCCAATGTGCTGCTGCTCGCCAACACCTCGGGTCTGTCGGAGCATCTGCCGCGGGCGCTCGCGGCCTTCCTGCACGAGCATCCCGACATCAGCGTCGATGTCGAGGAGCGCGAGAGCACTGACATCGCGACCGCCATCGCCAGCGGCGCCGCCGATCTCGGCTTTGCCGCCGAGCACGCGCTGCCCGACAGCGTCGAACGCTTCCTGTTCAGCGAGGATCGCCTGATGCTGGTGGCGTCGCGGCGCAGCGATCTCGGCGGCCGCCGCCAGATCGACTTCCAGGAAGTGGTCGGCCGCGATTTCGTCGGGCTGACGGCGACCTCCGCGTTGCAGGCGCATATTTCCCGGCATGCGGCCAAGCTCGGCGCGCGGCTGCGTTTCCGCGCCCGGCTGCGCGGCTTCGACGCCATCTGCCAGATGGTCGCCGCCGATGTCGGCATCGCGGTGATTCCGGAAACCGCGGCGCGGCGCTGCGCGGCTTCCATGCCGATCACGACGATCAGGATCCGCGACGCCTGGGCGAACCGCCGGCTGACGATCTGCGCGCGCAGCTTCAAGGCGCTGCCGCGGGCGGCCAAGCAGCTCGTGGACTATCTGCGGGCCGAAGCGCAACCCTGACGGAAGCGAGGACGGACAATGCTTCCGGCATCTTCCGCCGTTGCCGTCAAGATGGGCGCAGATCAATTGCGCGGCAACTCGAGAATCAGGCCAACAGAAATCAGGCGTTGAGAGAAATTAGGCGTTGAGCAGCTTCATCGCGGCTTCGTGCACGCGCGGATCGCCGGCGGCGATGATGCGGCCGCCGCCTTGCGCCGGCTTGCCGTCCCAGGTGGTGACGATGCCGCCGGCGCCGGTGACGATCGGGATCAAGCCGGCAATGTCGTAGGGCTTCAGCTCGGTCTCGACCACGAGGTCGAGATGGCCGGCTGCGAGCATGCAATAGGAGTAGCAGTCGCCGCCATAGCGCGACAGGCGGACCGCATTCTCGATCCGGCCGAAGCGGGTGCGGTCATCCGGATTCATCAGAAGGGGACTCGTGGTGAAGGCGGTCGCCTCCTTCAGCGAGGCGCAGCGCCGCACCGCAAGCCGCCGTTCGCCCGACGGCCCGGAGTAATTCGCCGAGCCATTGTCGCCCGAAAAGCGCTCGCCGATATAGGGCTGATGCATCATGCCGAATACCGGCGCACCTTTGTGCAGCAGCGCGATCAGCGTGCCCCAGATCGGAAAGCCGGCGATGAAGGATTTGGTGCCGTCGATCGGATCGAGCACCCAGACATAGTCGGCATCCTCGCGTTCATTGCCGAACTCCTCGCCGACGATGCCGTGCTGGGGGAAGTTTGCCTTGATCAGCCGCCGCATCACCGCTTCCGCGGCGCGATCGGCCTCGGTGACCGGATCGAAATCGTTCGAGCTCTTGTTGTCGACCGAGAGCGAGGTGCGGAAGAACGGCAAGATGGTTTCGCCGGATGCGGTCGCGAGGCGGCCGATGAAGGCGGTAAAGTCGATGACCGTCACGGCATGTCCCTGAAATGCGCAAACGAGGCGATAGAAGTTCGAATCCCGCTCTTGCCTAGCTCAATCCAATGCGGCGCGCACGATTAACGGAGTGTTATCCCAGACTGATGACCGTGTTTCTGGCTTGGCTTCTGACTTGGGTTCGCGCTTTCGATTTGGCTTCGGATTCGAAAGTCGCGCTGGCCTCAGGATGGATCACGAAGTCGCGAGTTCTGGTATACAAGCTATGCGCCGAACGCCGGCCGCCCATGGCTTCCATCGTAAGATATTGATCCTACATACGGAAAGCCGCTCCTGCCGGCCTGTTGCAGATCTGCCAGAGCCGTCCAACATTTCCCAGGAAATGTTTCGAAAGTTCTTGCGTTTTGTGCAGCGCGGTCGCATATTGTTGCGGTGCGGTAGCGCCTCGCGCTATCGCTGCCCTCCTTGGGCGTTTCCTCCCTAGACTTGGGCCGCTTGTTCATTCAAGCGGCCCTTTTTTCTTGGGCCAACGTTTCCGGCCAACGTTTCCGCAAGTGAATTGAGAATCCAATTCGGCGGCGCTTAGCGGATTGCCAATTTGAATTCCTCGTTCATGACTTCATCGGCGCAACGGCTCGACGACCGATCCCTTACTCCGCCGCCGCCTGGAACGGGCCGAGATCTGCGAACGGAATTTTCGCGAGCGCATCGGCGAGCGTCGCAAAGTCGGCCGCCACCTGGGCGAAGCGCGGTCCGCGCTCGCGGCGGCGCTCATCCATATAAACCGCGCGGTTGAGCTCGATCTGCACGGTGTGCAGGCCGCTCGCCGGGTTGCCGTAATGCTCGGTGATGAAGCCGCCGGCATAGGGCTTGTTGCGGCCGATCGAATGGCCGAGCGAACCCATGACCTCCTCGACCAGATCGGGCAGCAGCGGCGCACAGCTCGTGCCGTAGCGGTCGCCGATCACGACGTCGGGCCGGCGCGGCTCGTCACGCGAGACGCCGACCGACGGCATCGAGTGGCAGTCGACCAGGATCACGGCGCCGAACGCCTGATGCGCCTTGTTGATCAGCCGGCGCAGTGCGCGGTGATAGGGTTTGTAGAGCAGCTCGATCCGCCGCAGTGCCTCGTCGACCTCGAGCCGCTCACGATAGATCTCCTGGCCGTCGCCGACCACCCGCGGGATGGTGCCCAGCCCGCCGGCCACCCGCATCGAGCGCGTGTTGGCAAAGCTCGGTAGCCGCCCGGTGAACATCCGCGGGTCGAGCTCGTAGGGCTCGCGGTTCACGTCGACATAGGAGCGCGGGAAGTTGACCCGGACGATCGGAAAGCCGCGATCGCTCAAGCCTGCGATCAGTTCGTCCATGAAGCTGTCTTCGGAGCGACGCAGCGACGTCACGTCGATTCGCGACGCCTCGAGGAACTCGGCGGGATAGACCGAGCCCGAATGCGGGGAATTGAAGATGATCGGCGCGCGCCAGGCCTGCGGCTCAACGATCTCGAACGGGGGCGACATCTCGCCAGCAAATTCGCTCATTCCCTTGGCGCCGTCCCTTGCGTCCGCCTCGCCCCGCAAGAATTGATTCTGCCGGAAAAGCGGAGATTTATAGGCGCGCATTGTCGGTAATCGCGATCGTTCTGCCAAGTGAAAAGAGTGCGGTATCCGCTGGAACGCGTCTGAAAGGCAGCAAATGCCGCAGCCGGTTGATTCGACGGGTGGTTCGGTCCACAAACAGCCGGTGCCCGACGCCTCAGGCTTGACGCAAATTTCACCCGAAATTTACCGTCTGTCGGGCTTAGTGTTCGGACTGACCCTCCAGCCGGATTCGACGATTCCTGCCATGCCGAAAATTCTCCTCGCCGAAGACGATACCGATATGCGCCGCTTCCTGGTCAAGGCGCTCGAAAACGCTGGTTTCAAAGTCTCGCCGCATGACAACGGCATGTCGGCCTACCAGCGGCTGCGCGAGGAGCCGTTTGAAATGCTGCTCACCGACATCGTGATGCCCGAGATGGACGGTATCGAGCTCGCCCGCCGTGCCTCGGAACTCGACCCCGACATCAAGATCATGTTCATCACCGGCTTCGCCGCCGTGGCCCTCAATTCCGATTCGGAGGCGCCGAAAAACGCCAAGGTGCTGGCCAAGCCCGTGCACCTCAGGGAATTGGTTAGCGAAGTGAATAAGTTGCTGGCGGCCTGATTCGCCCAAAAACCTTCGCTTTGCATCCTTGCCTGCCCCGCCGCCGTCCGTTATAGGGACCCGATCCAAACATGGCTTTGGGTGCGTAGCTCAGCGGGAGAGCACTACCTTGACATGGTAGGGGTCACAGGTTCGATCCCTGTCGCACCCACCACGCTTCGCCCTGACGGGCTTCGCGTGGCGCAGCCACGCCGGAGACCGCCAGAGCGAAGCGTGTCCGGCGTAGCTTGAACGAAGCGAAAGCGAAGACGGACAGTGGCGCCGAAGCCAAACGGGCGAAGGCGGGCCTTTTGGCCGCGAGCTTCGGTCGGCAAGCCACGCCTTCGGAATGAAGCGGCAGCAATCTGATTCAACCTGTCAGACACCTAGCTCCCGGTGTCATCAGCCGCGTAGGCCCGGCGGTTGCCGCCGGACTCGACTCAGCGGGCAAAACGGCTTCCGATCATCACACGACCGCGCGCTCGGTCTGACCGATCTCACCAGCGATGCCAGCGATGATGCCAACGCGGGTAGCCGCCGCGATAGTAGGCGTATGAGGCGTATGCCGGCCGCACCACGTGACGATAGCGGTAGCCGTAGGCCGGCCTGTACGCGCTATAATATGTCGTGCTGTATCCGCCGCCCCAACGATACGGCGCGTAGCCGTAGTCGTTGTAATCATAGGCGTATGAGCCGTAACCGGGTGCATAGTAGGCGGGTGCGTAGCCGTAACCGTAGCCCGGGTAGCCGTAACCATAGCCGTAGCCGGGACCCCAGCCATAGGCGGACGAGGCGATGCCGCCAACCACGGCGCCCGCGATCAATCCGCCTGCGAGCGCCGGACCGAACCCGCCGCGTGCTTCAGCGGGTGCCGGGGCTGCAATTGAGCTCACTCCGAGTGCACCGGCTGTCGCAAGAACAAGGGCTGTCTTCCTCATCGGATCCTCCTCAATGATGATTGCCCAGCCGGTCAACGGAGCGGAGTGGTGTTGGTTGCTGCCGGCAGCGCGCCCGCAGGAAGGTTCCTCAAGGGGGACCAGGCACCGGCCAGCCGGTTCAGAAATGATCCTGTCGCGGTTCCCCCCGGCGCGAAATGTCGCGCCTGGGGTCGTGTCGAGGAACGGCGAGGGCGGCGACGTTGTTTTCCTGCAAGGCGGGTTCACCGATGAGTCGCGCACGCAGTGCCGCAGATTTCGTCGGCTTCGCAGGAGAGCGGCCGTGGCGGAGTGAGCGCCAGGCATTGGCACCAGCTTTCGCGAACTGAACAGCCGCCAAACCTCAGGAGGAATCGGCAATGCACAGCAAGATCATCAAGAGCAAGTTTCTGCTGACGACAGCCGTGCTGTTGGCTGGCGTCGGTCTCGCATCGGCGCAGGGCCTGCGCGAAGGCGGCGGCGGTGGTGGCGGGGGCAACATCGGTGGCGGCGGAAGCGTCGGCGCTGGAGCCGGCGGTAGCGAGCGCGGACCGTCTGCAGGTCCATCGGGCGGGCGTTCCGGCGGCGCAATGCATGAAGGTCCCGGCGCGTCGCGAGGCGAAGGCATGACCGTCGGCCGAGGGCAGGGCGCAGGCGCAAGCGAGAGAGGCCGCGCTGAAGGCCAGATTGGCGGCGGTGCAGCCGCGCGCGGCGAACGCGCGCAGGGCCAGACCACGGGGCAAGCCCGCACAGGCGGCCGCGTCGAGGAGAGAGGAGCGCAGCAGAGCGAGCGCGCTCAGGACCGCAACGAGCGGACCGTCGGCCAAAGTCGAAGCGGGCGCGAGCAGATCGGCCGATCGGAATCCCGTGAAAGCGGCAGCGCCACCACGCGGCAAAGCCAGCAGCAGCAGGACCGGGCCAATACCGCGAATCGCAATCAGGGCACCACGACCGGTCAGCGCACCGGCGCGAGCACGACACCCGGTCAGAGCACGACCACGAGCCCGAACACGCGAGCCGGCCAGACGACCGGTGCGGCCACCCAGCAGCCCGGCACGACGCAGGGCCAGGTCAACTCCGGCGCCAAGTCTGGGCAGATCAATTCCGGACAGACCTCCGGGCAGGCCAACACAACGGCCCAGACCCAATCGAACGCCGCGGTCCAGACCGAGGCCGGGCGCACCGTGACCGCCGAGCAGCAGAGCACGATCCAACGCTCAGTGCTCTCTGCGCGCAATGCGCCACGCGTCAATGTCAACGCGATCAATTTCGCCGTCAATCCGGGCGTGGTGGTGCCGCGGAGGTTCAACGCAATTTCGGTCGCCGCCTTCCCGGTGCTGATCGACGCGTTCCCGGCTTATCGCGACGACAGCTTCTTCATCGTCGAGGATGAAGTCGTCTTCCTCGATCGCGATCGCCGGGTCGTCGACGTGGTCCCGGTCGGGCCACGGACGCGCTTCAGCCACCGTCGCGGCAGCAGCGACAGCTATGCGATGATGGACCTGAGCCCGGCGCAGATCCGCGAGGTGCAGCAGGTGCTGATCGACCGCGGCCTGTTGGTTGGTGAGGCCGACGGCGTACTCGGATCGCGGACCCGCGAGGCGCTGATCACCTTCCAGCGTCGAGAGGGTATTGCGACGAGCGGCAGCGTCGACACGCGCACGATTACAGCCCTCGGCCTGTCCGACCGGATCGGCCAAGGCGCGGGCGCGTCGTCGACGGTTGGCCAGAGCCGCTCCCAGCAGAACACGACGGGACAGACGAGCGGCCAGACCGACAACGTGCCGCAGAACCAGTCGACGGATCGGACCGGCACGCAGCAGCCTGCCCAGCAAAACACGACGGGGCAGACCACCGGTCAGGCGAACGCGCCGCAGAACCAGTCGACGACCGGCCAGGGCGGAAACCAGCCGTCGGCTCAGCAGCAGGCCCCGCAGCAGAATACGACGGGACAGGCCGCGCCGCAGAACCAGTCCACCGTCGGGCAGGGCAGCGGCGGCAATCCGCCGAGCACCGGCCAGAACTCGTCGTCCAGTCAGCCGAACCAAAACAACACTCCGCCATCGTCAGGCTCAGGCACGAGCCCGCAGACGCCGGCGCAGGGTTCCGATCGGAAGTAGGCTCTGTCGATCCGATCGGCAGCGCTTCGAAAAGCTCCCATCTCTCCTTCCCCCCGCAAGGGGGAAGGTCGGGATGGGGGCAGTCGCGGACTCCGTCGTCAGCTGACAGAACAGATCCCCGCCCGCCTAGCCTGCCTTCGCAGGGGCGCACGGCAAAAACTTGGAAAACAACCCCATGCAAAGGAGCCGGCGGCGTGCCGGCACTCGACATGGCGACATGGCGACTTGACACGTCGGGCAAATCAGCGGCATTATTCTATTATCCAGAAAACGCGCAGCGCGCCCAAGCGCCCGATGGGACGGGAGCCGTAGCCACGTGCGATCGCTCCGCGTTGCGGGAGAGGGCGAGAAGAGAGGTGGTCCCGGGCGAGATGCTCGAGACGAGCATCACTTTCTCAACGCCGACCGTGTGCTGCGCGAAGTATTGAGAGAGTTGGCCGTGTGGTACCCCTCTCCCTAACCCTCCCCCGCAAGGCAGGGCGATCGCATATGCAAAGTTCAGTGTCGTCCCGGCATAGGCCGGGACCCATAACCACAGGGCCTTGTTGTGGAACAAGGCTGTGGCCCCAGCTCGCTTTTATCACCACGCCCTGTGGTTAGGGGTCCCGGATCTGCGCTCCGCTTCGCTGCGCTTGTCCGGGACGACGAAGTTCTTTCGCCGCATGCGATCGCCCTCTCCCGCAAGGGGGGAGGGAGCCCATCCGCCGGTGGCTTCCTCACGCTGCTCGTGTCAATGATCGTGAGGCGCCGGCACGGCCTTGCGATGGGACAGTGCCATCTGGCGGCGTAGGCTACACGCGCAGCATTCTGATATCGCCGGCACGTGAGGCGAGCACGCCAGTCAGGCTCCCTCTCCGCTTGCGGGAGAGGGTGGGGAGAGGGGTGGCCCCGGGCGAGCCAGTTGACGAGGGCTCCCGCCGTGCAATTGCGTTCGCCTACCGCCGCAACGAATTTGGAGAGAGCACGCCGTAGGGCGCCCCTCTGCCATCGCACGTTGCGAGCAGATACGTCAGGACGGCACGGCGTCCCGCTCATCGTCAGGCGCAACACCCCGAGCCAAAAATTCAGTGAACCAGAGAATTCGATGAGCCGTTGTGACTTTCGCCATCTCGACGCTCATATGTGAATGCCGCAAGCATGCGACCGCGTGTACAGCCGCATGCCCACGCCTGTGCGCACGGTTTGCAGTCACGCCGCACGCGGTGGATTGGCGCAGGAATAGGCAGACGTCCCTATCTCTGGTCAGGGCGATCGTCGCAGAGGTCCCGATATGTCATCTACCGTGCTTACGTCTGCTCCCTGCCGTTATATCCACTGTCCCACAGCGCCGAGATCGCGAAGATTTTCTGAAGTCTCTTGGACGATGCGTTGCCCGATCGCATCGCGTGAAGGCAATCATGCAATTCTTCGGCGGCGCGCGTTGCCGCTCCTCTGGCTATCGCGCAAAGTGTTCTCTAGATCAGTCGGGTCGGATACGGCCATGACGCCACGATGATGAAAAAAGCATGTGTGAGCACGACTGCCTCAGCAACCTGCATCAGCCCTATCAGGAGCGGCCGGCGTAAGCAGGGTGATCTCCGCTTTCCCGGATGCCGCTTCTTTATCTCCCGAATTCGCCGGCCTTTCGGTGCAGGCGACGCAACCTTTGGAATGCCCCTCCGTTGAGCCGATGTCTGTCGTCTGCGAAAACGGGGAACGGAAGTACATGCGACAAGACGACGACACGCCGGCACGCGCATCGCAGCTCCTCGAACATGTTCCGATGCCGCGCGAGCCGCGGAACATCAGGGACATAGCCCCGGCGCCCCCGCGGTTGTTCTCGACGCGGCACTATCCGGCTTCGGAGCAGTTCGAGGTCTGGAAGACGCGGATGGCCTCGCTGGTCGATGTCGCGCCACCGGAAGGTTATAGCCCCGCCCAAGGGTTCCTGGTGGAGTACCTGACCTGCCACATGACCGACGTCAACTTCACGTCGGGACGATTCGCCGCGCAATCGTTCGCGCGCGTCACCAAGCCGCCGCAGGGCGCGCCGGTCGATATCTGGTGGCTGTACCGGCTGCGCTCCGGCGAAGCCCACTTCAAGAGCGCCGGACGCGAAATTCACGCCGGGCCAGGCGCCATGTTCCTGATCTCGCTGGACGACGATTTCAGCGGCAGCGTCTCGGACTGTGACTGCCTGGTGCTGGGCTTGCCGCGCAGGTCGTTCGCCGACGTGGCCGATCAGCTTGACGGCGTCTGCAATATTCTCCTCGAAGGCAATCTGATCGAACTGCTTGCCGATTATCTGGACAGGCTCGAAGCGCGCATTGCCCTCATGTCCCTGGACGAGCTGAGGCAAGCGGGGCGGGCCACCGTGCAGATGATCGCCGCATGCATTCAGCTCTCGTCGAACCGGCTGGGGCCGGCGGGCGGTGCGATCGAGACGGTGCTGTTCGAGCGTGCGCGACTCTATATAGAGACGCATCTCGGCGACTTCGATCTCACGCCGGATCGCATCGCGCAGCAATTGCGCATTTCGCGCTCCGCCCTCTACCGTGCATTCGAGAGTGTCGGCGGCGTCGCCGGCTATATCCTGCGAAAGCGGCTGCGCGCGGCGCACGCCGAACTCGTCGGCAGTCCCGACAGGCAGGTGCAAGAGATCGCCTATCGCCACGGCTTCAAGCTGGCGTCGGATTTCACCCGCGCGTTTCGCCGCGAGTTCGGTGTCAGCCCGCGCGAAATGCGCGAACGCACACGCGGTCGATCAACTACCGGTTGAAGACGCGATCAATACCCCACGGTGCATCGGCCGATCGTTCAACTTGTGAGACGATCTGCGCGTTATTTGGACGGCCTGCTGAGTGACGTCGTCAAATATGTGTCTATCATTTTTGGTTATGACGACTCGGGGCACATTGATGGGGCAGTCAAGCGAGCGCGGGGTGGCAAGATGCGCTCGTTGAGTTCGACACATCATCGGCCAGGACCTGAAGGCAAGCGCGAATCGCGCGATCGTCTTCATCTCTCCGCGCGCGTGGCCACGGGGCCCGCGCGTCGGCCCGGTTCATGGCGCATCGCCTCCGGCGTCTTCTCAAGATGTCGCGAAAGGGGCGCACCATGGCTGTCGCACACAACTCAACCGAATCGCTGAAGCGTCAAGGCCGCGGCGGCTTCGTCCGCTGCTGGATCGCGTCGAGCGATGCGGGCAGCCGCTGGCTACGGCGCCGGCTGATCGCGGTGCTTCGACAGGCACATCGCGCGCTCGGCGCGAAGCGGGATCGGTTGGGGCTCGGGACCCTGGGTGTCGGCGGGGCGCTGACCTCGCTCGGTGAGCCTGGCGCAGCGCTGTCCACCGCCCTCGCTGCAAATTTCGCCCGCGGCGCGGGGCACGCCCTGCCTGAAGAGCCGACGTGCCCCGATTGCGGGCGTGTGCTCGTCGCCTTCGCCGGCGAAGCGACCCGGCGCCAATGGATGAGGCTCGGCTGGAAGCCGGTAGCGGCTGCGGCGCTGGCCGTGATGGGGACCATGACTCCGCAGGCGGCGCTCGCACAGCTCGCCATCGGCAATGGCGTTAATACCAACACCGCGAATTGCACCAATCCCTCTGCGGGGTCGGCTAGCACCGCTATCGGTTGTGGCGTGACAGCCGGCGGCAGTTTTTCCGCTGGTCTTGGCACCAACGTCAACATAACCACTCAGGGTGGTATCGGCATAGGCTACACCGTCACGTCCAATGGCCTCAACGCGATAGCGATGGGCGTCTTTTCGAACGCGACCGGCATCAACGCCCTCGCCGTCGGCGGAAACGCCCACGCCACCGGCGACGGATCGAGCGCCTTCGGCGTCAACACCACTGCAAACGGGGCGAGTGCCGTCGCCATCGGCTCATCGGCCAGCGCCTCCGGCGGTGCCTCGATAGCCATTGGATTGTCTTCTGCTGCCTCGTCCGCAAATGGTTCGGGCACGGCCATCGGGGTCGGCTCCAAGGCCAACGCCGGCACCGGCGGTGGGTCCCCGATCGCGATCGGCGTGAATGCCAATGCCAGCGGGACCGCACCGAGCGGCTTCACATTCGAGGCCGTCGCGCTCGGTACCGGCTCGACCGCGACAGGGGCCTGGTCGACCGGCGTCGGTTCGAGCGCTTCTGCGACGGGCACCGGTTCCAGCGCCCTCGGCACCTCCGCCACCGCTTCGGGCAATCAAACGACTGCACTCGGAAACGGCGCGACGGCCTCCGGCCAAGGCGCGAACGCGTTGGGCTACACCGCGAACGCGTCGGGCGTAAACGCGATTGCCATCGGCTCTTCCGCTGCAGGATCGGGCACCGCTTCACTCGCCGCCGGCAATCTTGCGAAGTCGTCAGCTGATTTCGCCGTAGCCCTGGGCAATCAGGCGCAGGCGTTGAGCACCGGCGGCTCGGTCTCGATCGGATCTGGCGCCATCGTCAACACCGCGGCGACCGGCGGCGTTGCGCTCGGCAACAATGCGAATTCCGGCGGCGTCAGTTCGGTCGCGACGGGTGTGAGTGCCAATGCCAGTGGCGCGAACTCGCTCGCGCTCGGCTCCTCGGCGACCTCGTCCGGGACCAACTCCATCTATATCGGCTCGCGCACTCTTGGGGCAGGCGCCAGTGACCAAAACGCCATCGCCATCGGCACAAATGTGAGAGCATCCCAGGCCGACGCCACGGCGATCGGCTCCGTCGCAATCGCTTCGGGAGCGAGCGCGACCGCCGTCGGCTCGAGCGCAGTGGCTTCTGCCACGAACGACGTCGCCTTGGGTTTTAACGCCGTAACGAACGGCGCGCTGAACGGAGGGTCGGGGGGCGCGACCGCGCTGGGGAATAGTTCCTTTGCGGGCGGGTCTAACGCCATCGCGGTGGGCACAAGCGCGACCGCGGACGTCGCCGACGCGGTCGCCATCGGCACCAACGCGTACGCAACCGGCGGCAAGGCTGTCGCCATCGGCGCCGGCAACGTCGCTTACGGCGACGGCGCCGTGGCGATCGGCGATCCCAGCTATGCCAGCGGCACCGGCGCCTTCACCGGCGGCGCCAATAACATCGCCAACAGCGACGGCACGGCCAGCGCCACCGCCGCCAACCAGGCCAACGGCGCGGTTGCGATCGGCAACAACAACAAGGCGATCGGGCAGGGCTCGGTGGCGCTCGGCAACGGCTCGACCGCGGGCGCCGCCGGTCTTGCGGGCAACGTCGCGCTGGGCAACGGCGCCACGGCGGCGACCAGCGCAGGCGACGTCGCGCTCGGCTCCGGCAGCGTCACCGGGACCACTGTCAACACGCCGAACACGGTGATCAACGGCACCACCTACAGCTTCGCGGGCACGACGGCGACCTCGACCGTCAGCGTCGGCGCTGTTGGTGCCGAGCGCACCATCACCAATGTCGCGGCGGGACGGATCAGCAACTCGTCGACCGATGCGATCAACGGGTCGCAGCTCTGGGCCACCAACCAGGCGGTCGACGGCCTCGCGTCCACCGTCAACAACATCAGCACCGGCGGCGGCATCAAGTACTTCCACGCCAATTCGACGCTGGCCGATTCCAACGCGGTCGGTACCGACTCGGTTGCGATCGGACCGGTGTCGACTGCGACAGGCAGCGGCTCGGTGTCGATCGGCAACGGCGCCAACGCCGCCAACGCCAACGACATCGCGCTTGGCTCCGGCAGCCAGACCACCACGGCGGTTCAAACCGCTAGCATCGTCATCGGCGGCAATACCTACGCCTTCGCCGGCACCACCCCGACCTCGACGGTCAGCGTCGGCTCGGTCGGCAACGAGCGCACCATCACCAACGTCGCCGCCGGACGGGTCAGCAATGGCTCGACCGACGCGGTCAACGGCTCGCAGCTGTTTGCGGCCACCTCGGCGATCGACAGCCTCTCGACCGTGGTCAGCAACGGCCTGACGCATTATTATGCCGTCAACGACGGCGGCACCCAGCAGGCCAACTACGCCAACAATGGTGCGACCGGGACCAATTCGATGGCGGCCGGCGTGGCCGCGTCGGCGACGGCCGCGAATTCCACTGCGCTGGGCTTCAACACCCAGGCCACGGTCGCCGACGGCGTTGCGCTAGGTTCAGGGTCGATCTCCGACCGCGCGCTCGCGCCCGCATCCGGCACCATCGGCGGCACGGTCATTCCGTACAACACCACCGATCTCACGCTGCTCGGTGCGGTGTCGGTCGGCAATGCGACGAGCTACCGGCAGATCACCAACGTCGCTGACGGCACCGAGTCGAGCGACGCCGTTACCGTGCGGCAGCTGACCGGCGCGCTGTCGTCGTTCGCGGTCACCGGCACGAAATACTTCCACGCCAATTCGACGCTGTCGGACTCGCTCGCGGTCGGCAACAACTCGGTTGCGGTCGGACCCGAGACCGTGGTCAACGGCGACAACGGTATCGGCATGGGCTTTGGCGCGACCGTGGCGCAGACCGCGCCCGGCGGCATCGCGATCGGCCAGAATTCGGTGTCCAACTTCGCCGACTCGATCGCGTTCGGCACCAACGCGACGGCCAATGGCATCCAGTCGGTGTCGATCGGCGCGGGATCGCAGACCACCAACCCGACCAGCGTCGCGCTCGGTCCGAACGCCAAGGCGACCGCGCAGGCCGGCGACGTCGCGCTCGGTGCCAATTCGACCACCTCGACCGTGGTCGCCACGGCCAACACCACGATCGGCGGCACCACCTACAGCTTCGCCGGCACGACGCCGACGTCGACCGTCAGTGTCGGCAGTGCCGGTGCGGAGCGGACCATCACCAACGTGGCCGCGGGCCAGATCTCCTCGACCTCGACGGATGCGATCAACGGCTCGCAGCTCTGGGCCACCAACACCTCGCTCGATAATCTCTACAACACCGTCAACAACATCAGCTCCGGCGGTGGCGGCATCAAATATTTCCATGCCAATTCGACCGCGGCGGATTCCATTGCGACCGGTTCGGAGAGCGTCGCGATCGGACCGCAATCGGTCGCGAGCGGCGCCAATGCGATCTCGATGGGCAACGGCTCCGCCGCGTCGGGCGACAATTCGGTCGCGATCGGCGCCGGCGCCAAGGCGACGGCAGCCAACTCGCTGGCGCTTGGCGCCAATTCCACCACCACGGCCAATCTGAGCGATGCGGCCTATACGCCGGTGGTCGGCAAGAGCGTCGCGGGGGTTGCGACCGGCGAAGTGTCGGTCGGCTCGTCCGGGGCCGAGCGCCGCGTCACCAATGTCGCCGCCGGCTCGGCCGCGACCGACGCGGTCAATGTCAGCCAGCTGCAGGCGGTTGCCTCGAGCTCGATCCGCTACGACACCGATGCCTCCGGCAACACCACCAACAAGGTGACGCTGAACAGCGGCAATGGCGGTCCGGTGACCATCAGCAACGTCGCGGCCGGTGTCGCCGGCACCGACGCGGTCAACGTCAACCAGCTCAACAGCGCGTTCCAGCAGCTCAACGGCCAGATCGGCGAAGTGCGGCAGGACGCCTGGCGTGCGGCCGCGATCGGCATGGCCGCTGCATCGCTGCGCTATGACGACCGGCCCGGCAAGATCAGCGCATCGGCGGGCGGCGGCGTCTGGCGCAGCCAGGGTGCGCTCGCCTTCGGCATCGGCTACACCAGCGAGAACAGCAAGCTGCGCAGCAATTTGGCGGCGACCACCGCAGGCAGCGACTGGGGCGTGAGCGCCGGCGTGAGCCTGACGCTCAATTGACGCTGACGGCGACGAGACGGCCGGCGTGTCTGGCCTGGCTGGTCTGGCTCGCGGCGACGGCGAGTGCGGTTGCGCAGCCTGCGCCGCCGCCTGCCTATTCCGTGAAACCGTCTGATGTCGTGGTGCCGGAAGGTGAGACGCTCGGCGAGTTCAGGCGGATGATCCAGCCGTTCAAGAACTGGACGCTGATCTGCGACGAGAGCCTCAGGTCGAAGCGCCGGGTCTGCAACGTCACGCAGTCGATCGTCAATGCGCAGGGCGTGCTCGCCTTCAACTGGTCCCTGGTCGCGACCGCCGACGGCAAGCCGCTGATGGCGATGCGGATTCCCGCGGCCGCCGGTGTCGGCGCGCAGATCGAGCTCGCGATGGGCGACAGCCCGGATCGCATCGTCGCGCAGACCGATCGCTGCGATACCAATTTCTGCTTCGCCACGATCGCGATCGGCAACGTGCTGCGGCGGCATATCCGCGCGGCGACGCCGTGCCTGGTGTCCTATCAGCTGCCGCAGACCGGGCCGGTCATGCTCGAGGCGCCGCTCGACGGACTGTCCGGCGTGCTGGCGAAACTGAAATGAAGCGAGGTCGGAGATGCGGATGTGGCATTCCGGGATCCGGCTCGAGACTGACACGCGAAATGAAAAGGACGGATGGTCGATGCGGCGCACCCTTGGTTTGATCTTTGTTGCGGTCGTGGTGGCCGCGCTCGGTGCCGCCGGCGTCGTGGTCTATGCGCAGCAGACCCCGCCGATCCCATTGCAGCCGGCTGTACCTGCGCCGGCCAAGAAGCCCGCCGTCGCCGCGAAGCCGCAGCCGCACAAGCGTCCGCAGGAGGCGCAGACGCCGGCGGCCGCGGCGGCAGCCGTGCCGCCGCAGCAGGCGGGGCAGCAACCGACCGTGTTCGACGATCAGGCGCGGCAGGCCAACATCGTGACCTGCGCCAATCTGTTCGGAACGCTCGGCCGCGGCCTTGCGATGAACTCCAACTACACCGCGCAGTCGCAGTGGGACGCCAGGGCCGGCAATTCGCATTCGGTGCAGTCGCTGGTCGCGCTCGCACCGAACCAAGCCCCGCAGGGAAACCAGGCCCCGCAGGGAAACCAAACCCCGCAGGGCAATCAGGCCGCGCAGGGCAATAGCGTTCAGCAGGCCGCAGGCATCGTGTTTGCCGCCCCGGTCGGATCGTCCTGCGAAGGCAATCTGGTGCGGGTGACGCCACGGACCGAGAGCTGCTCGACGGTCGCCGCCGAGCTCGCCAAGCTCAACGGGCAGACCGGCGCGCTCGGCGGGCTGCCGACCGTGGCATTGGCGAACGGCGCCCAGGTCGTGCTGATTCCGTTCGGCAATGCCTGCGTCGCGGTGACCGCGCTACGCGTCGCCGGTTGACGCTGCCGCCTGCTCAACCGAACGCCGCGTTTGACGACTATGTTGGTGAATGGAGTCACCACGATCAGGCCGACATTGGTCGCGGTGTTACTCGAGCGCGGAGATCATGCCGCTGATCAGATTGCCGGCCAGCAGCTGCTCGGAGGTCGGCACGATGTTGCGATGGATCTCGATCAATGCATCGGCGATGCGATCGAGCCGCCGCCGCAATTCGCGCGCGAGCGCGATCGCCGCGTCTTCCTCGGTCGCCTCGAAGCGAATGCGTTCGCCGGGGCGAAGCTGGGCCAGCCGCGGAAAGTCCGCCGAAATGACGGTTGCGATCTTCGGATATCCGCCGGTGGTCTGGCGGTCCGCGAGCAGGATGATCGGCTGGCCGTTGCCCGGGACCTGGATGCTGCCGAACACGATGCCGTCGGACACGATGCCGACCGCGCCGGCATGGGCCACGGGCGGCCCGTCGAGCCGGTAGCCCATGCGATCGGACAGCGCGGTCACCTCATAGTCCGACGTCAGGAATGTCGCGATGCCCTCGGCGCTGAACGCATCGTCCTGCGGACCGAGCAGCACGCGGATCGGGCCGTCAGGCCGGATCCGATGCGCGGGAGCCAGCATCCGATGCGGCCGGTCCGGCAGACCCGGCCTTGCCAGCGGCAGCAGATCGCCGTTGCGCAGCGGCCCGCCATTGAGTCCGCCGAGCTGGCTGCGCGCATGCGTCGCGACGCTGCCGAGCATCGGCTTGATCGCAAAGCCGCCGCTGACTGCGAGGATGGCGCGCGCGCCGTCGCGCGACGACCCGATCGACAGGCGCTGGCCTGCTTTCAAGTCGTGGGTCTCATGCGCGGCGATCTCTCGGCCATCGATCGTCATGGCGAAGTCGGCACCGGCCAGCGCGAAGCGGATGTCGCCGCCGCTGCAGGCCAGCACCGGCCCGGTCAGCGTGATCTCGAGCGCCGCGGTGTTCGCCGGATTGTCGACCAGCGCGTTGGCGGTCGCCAGCGCAACCGTATCCATCGCGCCCGACGCCGAGATGCCGAACCGCTGCCAGCCGTGACGGCCGAGGTCCTGAATGGTCGTGGCGAGACCGGGCGAGATCACTTCAAGATGTGCCGACATCGTGCCACTCACGCTCGCAGCTCTTCCTTGTCGGCGATGATCTCGCCGGCGCCCGCGGCGCGCTCGAGCGCGGCGAATTCCGCGGCCGCGATCGGGCGGAAACGCACGAGATCGCCGGCGCTGAACAGGAACGGCGCGCGCTCGCGGCGGGGATCGTAGGAGCGCACCGGCGTGCGCCCCAGCATATGCCAGCCGCTTGGTGCTGCGATCGGCGGCGAGATCGCCGCCTGCTGGCCTCCGACTGAGACGCTGCCAGGCGGTGTCGTCAGCCGTGGCGAGGGGCGCCGATCGATGTGGAGCAGGGGATCGAGCCCGCCGAGATAGGTCAGCCCGGGCATGAAGCCGATCATGTAGACGCGGTATTCCGCCGCGCCGTGCCGCGCGATGATATCGTCCGTCGTGGTGTCGAGGCGCTGCGCAAGCCAGTCGAGATCCATTCCGTGTTCGCCGCCATAGGTGACGGGAACGGTCCAGCGATGGCGCAGCCGGCCGGTCGGGGCGGGCGGCCACAGCGCCATCACTTCGGCTTCGATCTCGCGCCGCGTCACCACAGTCGGGTCGAAGCAGACCAGCACGGTGCGGTAGGTCGGCACGATCTCCACCACACCGGGCAGCGCGCGCGCCGTCAGCGCCTGGTCGAGATCGACGACCCGGGCGTTGACCGTTGCATCGATGCCGTCGCCGAGCTCGATGGTCAGTGCGGCATCGCCCGATCTGCGAAAGCGCGGCTGCGCATAGAGGGCTTCATTCATCCAGTGCGCTCAAGTTCTGCTGCGATCGTTCTGCAATACGCGGACCTGCTCATGCAAGAGCCCTTCTCGCGAGACAATTCTCACGAGACGACATGTGCAATCCCTGCGCCAAAGTTCCTCGTGGCATGCGGTGGGCGCGATGTGTATATCGGACCTGTACGGCAAGCGAGGGAAGACGATGGCGCTGATCGACATGAACTGCGACATGGGCGAGGGTTTCGGTGTCTATACGCTCGGCGACGATGCGGAGATGCTGCGCACCGTGACGTCGGCCAACATCGCCTGCGGCTTTCACGCCGGCGATCCCCTCGTGATGCATCGCACGCTCACGGAGGCAAAAGCCAACGGCGTCCAGGCCGGCGCGCATCCCGGCTTTCTCGATCTCTGGGGGTTTGGCCGCCGCCCGATCCAGGGTGAGCGCCCGGCCGATATCGAGAAGATCATGCTCTACCAGATCGGCGCGATGATGGCGCTGGCTGCCGATGTCGGCCACCCCATCCGTCACGTCAAGACGCACGGCGCGCTCGGCAACATCGCCGCCGAGGACCGCGACCTCGCTGAGGCGGTAGCGCGCGCGATCCACACCGTCGATCGCAATCTGATCTTCGTCGTGATGCCGGGCCAGGAGACCGAGCGGGCAGGGGAGAAGTTCGGCCTGCCGCTGGTGCGCGAGATCTATGCGGATCGCGCCTATGCCGACAACGGCAATCTGGTGTCGCGCCGCCTCGCGGGCGCAGTGATCCACGATGCCGAGGTCGCGGCTGAACGGGTCATCCGCATGATCGAGGACCGCGCCATCACCTGCCTGTCCGGCACCCGCCTGCCGACCCGGATCGACAGCGTCTGCGTCCATGGCGACACGCCAGGTGCGGTGGCGATGGCGCAGCGGCTGCGCGAGCGCCTCGCCGCGTCGGGCGTCATGCTGGCGCCGATGGCCCAAGTGATCGGCGCGTGAGGATTGGCCGCGGCTCAGCTTTCTTACTCCAGCACAAGGTGCGAGCAGCGACGCGGCGGGCAAGCGGAGTTTAGGCGCTCGGACCTCGCACATCGCGGTTCGGCACCAGACCAAACCGGCCGTGCAGTCCGCGCCAGAAGCTTGCGAACAAAACGCTCAGAAGCTTGCGCATCGAACTTCCCCCTTCGACGTCAGCCATGATGCGATCCTCTTGATGTCGACGACGAAATGACAGAGCCAATTCTGAGCAGGCTTGCGCAGTTTTTAAGCAGGGCGCCCGCGCGGCCGGACCGCGCGCGCCGAAAAATCTCATGAGATTCAAACGCCGCCACTGTGGCACGGCTCGTGCATTAAAGGCCGCGAGTTGGCCGCTAGGGTTCCGATCTTGCCAGGCAAGATGCTGGTCCGAGAGCAGCCGCTTGCGGGGGAGACATCCCCGCAGGTGCACGGCGGGATAAAAGCCCGGGAGACCTCGTTAGCCAAGGGATTGGCGGAGCGATGGTCTTTTCGCCAGTCCCTTTTTGTGAAATTTCGCAAGAGGGATCGGCAATGAACAAGTTCTCTTTCTTCCTTCGCTCTGTTGTCATCGGCTGCGCGATCGTGCTCGCGGCGGCGCCTGCGGCCGACGCCGCGCCGAAGAAAAGCTTCAAGGTCGCCTGGTCGATCTATGTCGGGTGGATGCCGTGGGGCTATGCGGCCGACACCGGCATCGTCAAGAAGTGGGCCGACAAATACGGCATCACGATCGAGGTCAAGCAGTTCAACGACTACGTCGAATCGATCAACCAGTACACCGCCGGCGGTTATGACGCCGTCACCATTACCAACATGGACGCGCTGTCGATTCCCGCAGCCGGCGGTGTCGACACCACCGCGATCGTGATGGGCGACTTCTCGAACGGCAATGATGCCGTGATCCTGAAGAACAAGTCCGACCTCGCCGCGATCAAGGGCCAGACCGTCAACCTGGTCGAGTTCTCGGTGTCGCATTATCTGCTGGCGCGCGCGCTCGAGAGCAGCAAGCTGAGCGAGAAGGACGTCAAGGTCGTCAACACCTCGGATGCCGATATCGCTGCGGCCTACAAGACGCCCGACGTCAATGCGGTCGTGACCTGGAATCCGATCGTGACCGAAATCCTCGGCTCGCCGGATGCCAAGAAGGTGTTCGATTCCTCGCAGATCCCTGGCGAGATCATGGACCTGATGGTGGTGAACACTGCAGTCGCCAAGGACAATCCCGATTTCGCCAAGGCGCTGGTCGGCATCTGGTACGAGACGCTGTCCAGGATGACCGCGAACGATCCCGCCGCCAAGGCTGCCAAGGAAGCGATGGCGAAGGCCTCCGGCACCGACCTCGCCGGCTTCGACAGCCAGCTCTCGACCACCAAGCTGTTCGACAAGGCAAGCGACGCCGAAGCCTTCACGCGCAGCAAAACCGTCGGGGCGACCATGGATCGCGTCCGCAAATTCCTGTTCGAGAAGGACCTGCTCGGCAAGGGCGCGAAGTCGGCTGATGCCGTCGGGATCGAGCTCGCCGACAAGTCGGTGCTGGGCGACAAGTCGAACGTCAAGCTGCGCTTCGACCCGACCTACATGGACGAAGCCGCCAAAGGAAAGCTCTAGGGCAAGCTTTGACGCGCACAGCGCCGACCTCTAGCAGGAGCCGACGATGCGACTTGTGAACATACGGCCGGGCCGGCAGGCGCGATTCTATCTGCTCGCGCTGCCGTTCCTCCTGGTCGCAATCGCCTACTTCGCCGGCTCCAGCGCCCGGCTCGCGCAGAACCCGAACGACAAGCTGCTGCCGGCGCTGCCGAGCATGGTGCAGGCGGTCAAGCAGATGGCGTTCGAGGTCGATCCACGCACCGGCAGCTATCTGATGGCCTCCGACACCGTCGCGAGCCTCGGGCGGCTGGGGTCGGCGCTGGCGATCTCGACGGTGGCGGCGCTGGTGCTCGGCATCGTGATCGGGCTGTTGCCGGGCGCCAATGCCCTGCTCGGGCCATTCGTGTCGGTCACCTCGATGGTGCCGCCGCTGGCGCTCTTGCCGATCCTGTTCATCGTGATGGGCTTAGGTGAGAACTCCAAGATCGCGCTGATCGTGATCGGGACGCTGCCCTGCATGATCCGCGACCTCGCCATGAAGGTGCAGGAGCTGCCGCGCGAGCAGATCGTCAAGGCGCAGACGCTCGGCGCCTCGACCTGGCAGATCGCGCTGCGCGTCGCGATGCCGCAAACCCTGCCGCGGCTGATCGACGTGCTGCGCCTGCAACTCGGCCCGGCCTGGCTGTTCCTGATCGCGGCCGAGGCGATCGCTTCCGATTCCGGGCTCGGCTACCGGATCTTCCTGGTGCGCCGCTATCTCGCGATGGACGTGATCATTCCCTACGTCGTCTGGATCACGCTGCTGGCGTTCCTGATCGATGTCGGCCTGCGCGTCCTGCAACGCAAGGCGTTTCCCTGGTTTGCCTCGGTGAGGGCGGAATGAGCGCGATCCGGTTCGACGACGTCTGGAAGGAATATGGCGACCACATCGTGCTCGAGCGCGTCACGATGGAGGTCGAGCCGCGCGCCTTCATCGCGCTGGTCGGCCCGTCCGGTTGCGGCAAGACCACGCTGCTCCGCATGCTGCTCGGTGAGGAGCAGCCGAGCCGCGGCCAGATCCTGGTCGACGGCAAGCCGCTGCGCGCCGAGCCGGATGCCGACCGCGGCGTGGTGTTCCAGCGCTACTCGGTGTTTCCGCATCTGACGGTGCTGCAAAATGTCATGCTCGGCCGCGAATTGCGCGATGCCAAGTTCACGGCGCGATTGTTCGGTGCCGCGCGGCGCGCCGCCATGGATGACGCGATGAAGCTATTGGCCGAAGTCGGGCTCGCCGGCCAGGAGAACAAATATCCATCCGCGTTATCGGGCGGCATGCAACAGCGCCTCGCGCTGGCGCAGGCGATCATGCGCGAGCCAAAGATCCTGTTGCTCGACGAGCCGTTCGGCGCGCTCGACCCGGGCATCCGCGCCGACATCCATCTGTTGATGAGGCGGCTGTGGAACGAGACCCATCTGACCGTCGTAATGGTCACGCACGATCTCAGCGAAGCGTTCGGGCTCGCCACGCGCGTGATCGCGCTGGAGCGGTCGCGCAACCGGCCCGAGGAGCGCGATCGCTACGGCGCCACCGTGTCGCGCGACCTCGAGATATTCCCGCGCCGCAGCGCCGAGCTGCGGTCGTCGGTTCAACCAGCTCCGGCCGGGACGACCCGGTCAGACAAGGAGCATCAGCCGGGACGGCCCGGCGCTCTCGTCTTGAAGGAGCAACCATGATCCTCACAGCGGAACAGAAGGCCGAGATTGCGGCGCATGCGCGACGCTACAACGAGCTGAAGGCGGCGGGGCAGGATCGCGCCCCGCGTGCACTGCCGGCGCCGACCGCACGGGACGCCGTGCCGATCGCGACCGACGCGATCATTCACCGCGAGGTGATTCCGGCGGGCTGGTACTGGACCACGCGGCTGAACCGCGGCGATACGCTGCGCATCGTCAACACACAGGGGACATCAACCGTCAGCCTGCTCGCCTGGAATGCCGCCGACACCACCGAGCGGCTCAACCACGCCGATACAATCAAGGTGCAATGGGCGGCGCGGCTGCAGAAGGGACGGGTGCTGCTGTCGGACATGGGCCGCGCACTTCTCGCCATCACCGAGGACACCAGTGCTGCGCATGATGCCGTGGTCGGCGGCTCGACCGGGGCGACCAACCTGGCGAAGTACGGCGACGGCAATTTCCGCAACACGCGCGACAACTTCATCCTCGCCGCGATGAAGCTCGGGCTCGACCGCCGCGACGTGCATCCCTGCGTCAGCTTTTTTGCGCCGGTCTCAATCGACGCTGATGGCAAGTTTGTCTGGTCGGAGGGGCGGCGCGAGAAAGGCGACTTCGTCGATCTGCGTGCCGAAATGGATCTGCTGATCGCGTTGTCGAACTGCCCGCATCCGCTTGATCCGGCCACGGCCTATCCGCAAGCGAGCGTGGAGACCGTGCGCTACGGCGCGGGTGCGCCGACTGCCGACGATCTGTGCCGGACCGCGACGGCCGAGGCGATCCGCGCCTACGAGAACAACGCGCTGTATTTCGGCGAGACCAGCGAAGGAGCCGTGCGATGACCACGCAATCCGTTCCGACCGGCCGCATCGTCCTCGATATCGAAATTCCCGCGCGCAAGCCGTGGTCGGCGATCATTCGCAAGGGCCAGACCTTGCGGATCACCGACACCCATGGCCAGCAGGCGGTGGATACGCTGTTCTATCGCGCCGATGATTTCGGCGAGCGCTACAGCGGCCAGGATACGCTGCGCGCGCAAGGCTCGGCCTATGTCGGGCTCGGCACCCGGATCATGTCCAATGAAGGCCGGGTGATGCTGCGCGTGACGGCAGACAGTTGCGGCCTGCATGATACCTCGGCGGGCGCCTGCTCCTGCGAGAGCAACACTGTGCGGTTCGGGCACCAGACCCGCTACCAGCACGCCTGTCGCGAGAACTTTGTGATCGAGGCCGCGAAATACGGCATGTCGAAGCGCGACATCGTGCCGAATCTGAACTTCTTCATGAACGTGCCGATCGATCCCGCCGGAAATTTCACGGTGGTCGACGGAGTCTCCAAGCCCGGTGACGCGATCGAGCTGGTCGCCGAGATGGACGTGCTGTGCCTGATCTCGAACTGTCCGCAGATCAACAATCCCTGCAACGGCTTCTTCCCGACGCCGGTACAGGTCACGATCTTCGAGCCGGAGGCGTGAGGCATGTTCGGCAAGGTCCTGATTGCCAACCGCGGCGAGATCGCCGGGCGGATCGGCAGAACATTGCGCCACATGGGCATCGGTTCGGTTGCGGTCTATTCCGATGCCGACCGCTTCACCCGGCCGGTGCTCGACGCCGACGAGGCGGTGCGGATCGGCCCGGCACCGGCGGCCGAGAGCTACCTCAACGTCGATGCCATCATGGCGGCGTGCCTTGCCACCGGCGCGCAGGCGGTGCACCCGGGTTACGGCTTCCTGTCGGAGAACCGCCGCTTTGCCGAGCGGCTGGCCGAGCACGGCATCACCTTCATCGGGCCGCGGCCTGAACATCTCGACGCTTTCGGCCTCAAGCACAAGGCGCGCGAGATAGCCGACCGCAGCGGCGTGCCGCTGCTGCCGGGCTCCGGCCTGCTGGAGACTATCGACGAGGCGGTGCGCGAGGCTGAGCGGATCGGCTTTCCGGTGATGCTGAAGAGCACGGCGGGTGGCGGCGGCATCGGCATGCAGCTCTGCCACGACATGGCGACGCTGCGCGAGCGCTTCGAATCCGTGCAGCGCACGGCGCGGGCGAGCTTCGGCGACGCCCGGGTCTATCTCGAGCGCTTCGTCGCCCGGGCGCGCCACATCGAGGTGCAGATCTTCGGCAACGGCAAGGGCGATGTGGTCGCGCTTGGCGAGCGTGACTGTTCGCTGCAGCGGCGCAACCAGAAGGTCTTTGAGGAGACCCCCGCGCCGGGCCTCTCCGCCGACATCAGGCGGCGGCTGCACGCCGCGGCGGTGTCGCTCGGCAAGGCGGTCAATTACGAATCCGCCGGCACGGTCGAGTTCATCTACGACGTCGAGCGCGAGGATTTTTACTTCCTCGAGGTCAACACCCGGCTTCAGGTCGAGCATCCCGTCACCGAGCAGGTCACGGGCGTCGACCTGGTCGAATGGATGATCCGCCAGGCGGCGGGCGAGGACGTGCTGGCCCAGGCCGGCGCGCTCACGCCGAAGGGCACGGCGATCGAGGTGCGGCTCTACGCCGAGAATCCGGGCGCCGGCTTCCGCCCGAGCGCGGGCCGCTTGACGAAAGTCGATTTCTCGGGCGACGCGCGGATCGACGGCTGGATCGAGACGGGCACCGAGGTGACGCCGTTCTATGATCCGATGCTGGCCAAGATCATCGTATCGGCGGAGACCCGCGATGCCGCGATTGCAAAGCTGATGCACGCGCTCGATGACACGGTCGTCGCCGGAATCGAGACCAACCTCGATTATCTGCGCGCGATCGCCGCGTCCGACGTGTTCCGCGGCGGACAGGTCGCGACCAGTGTGCTCGGCGCCTTTGCGTACCGGCCGCACACCATCGATGTCGTTGCACCCGGTGCGCAGAGCGGGGTGCAGGAATTGCCCGGCCGCCTGCATCTCTGGCATGTCGGCGTGCCGCCGAGCGGCCCGATGGACGAACGATCGTTCCGCCTTGCCAATCGCGTGGTCGGCAATCCGGAAACGACGACTGCGCTGGAGCTGACGGTCAATGGGCCGACCCTGCGTTTCAACACCGATGCGATCGTCGCGCTGTCGGGCGCGCGGATGAAGGCGTCGCTGGACGGCGCCGATGTGGCCTATGACGAACCGGTCGCGGTGCGCGCGGGGCAGACGCTTGCGATCGGCAGCATCAAGGGCCCGGGCCAGCGCAGCTATCTGGCGGTGCGTGGCGGCATCGACGTGCCGGAGATCCTCGGCTCACGCGCGGTGTTTGCGCTCGGCGCCTTGGGCGGCCATGCGACCGGCTCGCTGAAGGCCGGTGATGTCTTGCATATCGGTGTGGAGAGGCCTGACCTAGCGGCGCCGCGGCCGGCCACGGCAGACGAGCGGCCAGAGCTCACTTCGGCGTGGCAGATCGGCGTAATCTATGGCCCGCATGGTGCGCCGGACTTCTTCCTCGATGACGACATCGCAACGCTGTTCGCGTCGAGCTATGAGGTGCATTTCAACAGCGCCCGCACCGGCGTGCGGCTGATCGGGCCGAAGCCGCGCTGGGCGCGGGCCGACGGTGGCGAGGCCGGGCTGCATCCGTCGAACATCCATGACAACGCCTATGCGGTCGGCTCGATCGACTTCACCGGCGACATGCCGATCATCCTCGGGCCGGACGGACCGAGCCTTGGCGGCTTCGTCTGTCCGGCAGTCGTCGCGGGCGACGAGCTCTGGAAGATCGGCCAGCTCCGGCCCGGCGACACCGTGCGCTTTGTGCCGGTGAAGCGTGACGATCCGATTGCCGGTCCCACAGTGCTGAGTGCGCCGGAGCTCGGATCGGCCATCGTCGGCCGCAACGATGACGGCCCGATCCCGGTGGTGTATCGCCGCGCCGGCGACGACAATCTGCTGGTCGAATACGGACCGATGGAGCTCGACATCGCGCTACGGCTGCGCGTGCATGTGCTGGCGCAGGCACTGGAGGAGGCCAAGCTCGGCGGCCTGATCGATCTGACGCCCGGCATCCGCTCGTTGCAGATCCATTATGACGGCAGCGCGCTGTCGCGTAGCAAACTGCTCGACGTGTTGCGCAAGATCGAGCGCGAACTGCCGCCGGTCGATGCGATGCGGGTGCCGAGCCGCATTGTGCATCTGCCGTTGTCCTGGCGCGATCCGCAGGCCGAGCTCGCGATGCGCAAATATCAGGAGCTGGTACGCGCGGATGCGCCGTGGTGTCCGTCGAATGTCGAGTTCATCCGCCGCATCAACGGTCTCGGCAGCGAGGACGACGTCCGCCGCATCGTGTTCGATGCCGATTACTTCGTGCTCGGCCTCGGCGACGTCTATCTCGGCGCGCCGGTGGCAACCCCGCTCGATCCGCGGCATCGCCTCGTGACCACGAAATACAATCCGGCACGGACCTGGACGCCGGAGAACGCGGTCGGAATCGGCGGCGCCTATATGTGTATCTACGGCATGGAAGGGCCGGGCGGCTATCAACTGTTCGGCCGCACTATCCAGGTCTGGAACACCTGGCGCACCACGCGCGTGTTCGAGCCCGGCCACCCCTGGCTGCTGCGGTTCTTCGACAAGATCCGCTTCTTCCCGGTCGATGCCGATGAATTGCTCGACGCGCGCGCCGCATTCCCGCACGGGCAATACGACATCAGGATCGAGCAGGGGGAGTTCTCCTACGCCGACTATGCGAAGCAGTTGGTTGCGACGCAGCCGTCGATCGCCGCGTTCAAGGCAACCCAGCAGGCTGCGTTCGACGCCGAGCGTCAGCGCTGGCGCGAGATGAAGCTCGACGAAGCGCCGGTGGAACAGATCGATGCCGGTTCCGTCACGACCGGCATTCCCGATGGCCAAACCGGTGCCTTCTCCGAAGTGCCGGGCAACATCTGGAAGATCCTGGTCGAGGAGGGCGCCGAGGTCGCAGCCGGCGACGTGCTCGCCATCATCGAGTCCATGAAAATGGAAATCTCGGTGCTCTCGCCCGCGGCAGGCCGCATCGCATCGGTGCCGGTGAAACCGGGGCAGACGTTGCGCGCGGGGGATGTCGTGGCGCTGATCCGGCCGGGATAAGGCGGGACGTCTGCAGCGCTACTCCTTGGGACCTGCCGGCGGGACCAGCGGCGGAGGCGTCTCGACGCCTTCGACCCGCGCATTGTGCTTCAGCAGCCGATCGATCTTCATCTTGACGCGGCGTGCCGCCAGCAATCCCAGCACCGCCTGGATTTTACCCGTGAAATTGCGATCGCCGATGGAGAACGAGTACTGCCAAAAGCCGGGGGTGTCGGCTTCGGTAATCAGAAAACGAATTGAGCGATGAGTGCCGCTCTGTTGAGCGCGTCCTTGTCCTGCCACGATCTAGCTCGTTTGGCCATTTGCCTTGGTGCCAATCGCTCGTTCCTCTCCATTTGCAAGGATGACAAAGTCCGTCATGAATTCGCCTTTGCACGCGCCTGATTGGAGCCAATTGCGGTCGTTTCGCAGACATGGCCGGGGGCAATCAGCTAGATGATTGTCTCCGATGGGTCTTGTGATTCCGGGTCATTTCGTTGCGAGATGTTGTCAGACCGGATGCCTCGAGCAGAGGCTCATTGACATAGGTCAAAATGCGGTCCGGCAAGCCCTCGACGTTGAGCCAAAACACAGTTCGGTGCCGCATGAAAATCGTCACACGCCTTGCAAGCGCCTTGCCGTCGATACCAAGCGCGACCGGAGGGATCGCGCGTCTCGCATCTGCCCGCCTGCGGGATGCGCAAATTGAGCTGGCCCCGATCTTGTCGGCCGCCGGCCTGACGATCGACGAGATTGAGGACCGCAAGCGCCGGGTTGACGCGAGAGCGCAGATAAAACTGCTCGAGCTTGCTGCCAGGGAATTGCAGGACGACTGCTTCGGATTCCATTTGGCTCAAGGGTTCGAGCTCGGGGAGATTGGGCTTCTGTACTACGTCATGGCTTCATCGGAGCATCTCGTCGACGCCCTGCGAATTGTGGGACGTTACTGCGCGATTAACAACGAAGGCGTGCGGCTGCGGACGTCTCTGGAACGCGGGTTCGGCATCGGGTTCGATTATGTCAACATCGACAGGTCTTCGGATCGTCATCACGCGGAATTCTGGCTGATTGCGCTGGTTCGTATTTGCCGCGCACTGACCGATGGCCGGCTGGTTGCAAAGCAGATCAAGTTGAAGCACCACAGACCAGAGACGCCGTTGGAGGTGCGCTCTCTTCTCGGGTGCGAGATCGAATTCGCAGCCGACCGGGATGAGCTCCTGTTTCCGTCCCAGATCGGCGCGTTACCTGTCGTGGGAGCTGATCCGCATCTCAACAAGATGTTGCTGCAATACGCCGACGCAGCGCTCCACGACCGGGCCTCAAGGCGGACCAGCGTGCGGTCTCGCGTCGAAGATCAGATCGCCCAACTGCTTCCGCACGGCAAGGCCAACGCCGAGGCGGTTGCGCGCCGTCTGGGCATGAGCCGGAGAACTCTTGCCCGGGCCTTATCGTCCGAGGGGGCAGGCTTTGCGAGCGTGCTGGAAGCGTTCCGAATTGCACTTGCGCGCCATTATCTCGAAGAAGCGGCGCGGCCGATTTCTGAAATTGCATGGCTGTTGGGCTATAGCGAGGTCTCTTCCTTCAGCCATGCTTTCGTCCGTTGGACCGGCCTCACGCCAAGGGCGTATCGCGGCTCGAACGGCGTTCGGTGACGAGTTGACACAAGACCTCAAGGAACTGGCACAGACTAGCAAGACCGGATGGATCGCGTTCCGCTAGCCAAGTGCCATGCATTCGGATTTCTTGTCTCAACTCGCGTGTCGCTGTCGCCACGCCTGGGCCGGGCTTTTCGGCCCCATGACCAGGGACGACTGGCTATTCCTGCTGTCCATCATCTGGTTTCACAGTCTTCTGATCACAGTGATCTGGGTCCTGTACTACGGCGATTTTTGACAGCCTGGTCTGTCCGCCTCACACTTCGAGCCATTCCTCACGGACCGCCGCGTTCGCCTTCAACTGCTCCGGCGTGCCTTCGAACACGACGCGGCCGTGGCCCATGATGTAGACGCGGTTGGAAATCTTCATCGCGATCGAGAGCTTCTGCTCGACCAGCAGGATGGCGACGCCGGCTTTCGCGATCCGCGCGATCAGCTCGCCGACCTGCTGCACGATCAAGGGCGCCAGGCCTTCGGTCGGCTCGTCGATCATCATCAGATCGGGGTCGCCGAGCAATGTGCGGCAGGTGGTCAGCATCTGCTTCTCGCCGCCCGACAGCACGCCCGCCGGCGTGTCGGCGCGCGCGGCGAGATTGGGGAACATGTCGAGCATCTCCTGCAACCGCCACTTGCCGGGGCGGCGCGGGTCCTTGATGCCGAGGATCAGGTTCTGCCGCACCGTCAGTCCCGGAAAGATGTCGCGATGCTCCGGCACATAGCCGAGCCCAAGCCGCGCGATCTTGTGGCTCGGCAGGCCGACGATGTCCTGGCCCTTGAAGCGGATGGTGCCCTGCGGCGGCACCTCGCCCATGATCGCCTTGACGGTGGTGGAGCGGCCGACGCCGTTGCGCCCGAGCAGGCTCACGACCTCGCCAGCTGCGATGTCGAGGTCGACGCCCTGCAGGATGTGGCTCTTGCCGTAATAGGCGTGAAGATTCCTGACCTCGAGCATCAGTCGACCTCCTCGCCGAGATAGGCTTCCTTGACCTTCGGGTTGCCGCGGATCTCCTCCGGCGTGCCGGAGGCGATGATGTGGCCGTAGACCAAGACCGAGATGCGGTCGGCGAGGCCGAACACCACGCTCATGTCATGCTCGACGATGACGAGCGTGCGTCCCTCGGTGAGGCGGCGGATCAGCGCGACGGCGCGCTCGGTCTCGGCGTGGCTCATGCCCGCGGTCGGCTCGTCCAGCATGATCACGCTGGCGCCGCCTGCGATGGTGATGCCGATCTCGAGTTCGCGCTGCTCGGCATAGGTCAACAGCCCCGCCGGCACGTCGCGGCGATGGCTGAGATGGATGTCGTCGAGAATCTCAGCGGTGCGCTGCTTCACCTCGGGCAGATCGTCAACGTTCTTCCAGAATGCGTAGCGGTGGCCGGTCGCCCACAGCACGGCGCAGCGCACGTTCTCCCACACCGTCATGCGGGCGAACACGTTGGTGACCTGGAACGAGCGCGACAGTCCGCGCCGGTTGATCTCGAATGGCCGCAAGCCCGAGGTCACCTCGCCATTGAGGCGAATCTCGCCCGAGGTCGGCTTGATGTGGCCGGAGATCAGGTTGAAGGTGGTCGACTTGCCGGCGCCGTTCGGGCCGATGATGGCGTGACGCTCGCCCTTGGCGACGCTCAGGTTGAGGTCGCGGATGATGCGGACATTGCCAAAACTCTTCTCGACGGCGTTGACTTGAATGGCAGCGGTCATGCGAGATACCCCCGGTCACGGGCCACCGTCGCGGCGCGATCCCAGGCCTCCGCAACGCGCCGCCAGGTGAGGCGCGCGGCCAGGAAGCCGCCGACAAGGAGAACCGCCGCGGCCGCCCAGGTCGTCGGCGCCGCAGCGACAAAGGGAATGCCGAGCAGGTTGATCGCGTCGCCGCCCGAGAAGCGCGCGACGGTCTCGATGGTCAGGATGATGCCGAGCGCGAATGCCAAGGTCGGGATCGCCGCGACCAGATAGGACGGGATCACGGTGCCGAGCGTTCCGGCGCGGATCAATGGACGATGCTTCATCAGGATGCCGGCGATGCCGCCGGGCGCGAACATCACGATGCCGATGAAGATGATGCCGAAATAGAGCTGCCAGACCGAGGTGACGCTGGTCAGCCCGAGCTGCAGATAGGTCACCAGGATGGCACCCAGGATCGGGCCGAAGAAATAGGCGGTGCCGCCGATGAAGGCGGAGAACAGCACCAGGCCGGACTGCGTCGCGCCGAGATAGGCGGAGTTGGCGATCTCGAAATTGATCGCGGTGAGGCCACCGGCGATGCCGGCGAAGAAGCCGGCGAACATGTAGGCGAGATAGCGCACCACATGCGGATCGTAGCCGATGAACTCGACGCGCTCCGGATTGTCGCGCACTGCGTTGCAGATGCGCCCGAGCGGCGTGCGGGTCAGCGCGTACATCGCGATCGCCGACACCATCACCCAGAACGCGATCAGATAGTAGACCTGGATCTGCGGGCCGAAGGTCCATCCGAACAGCGGCATCAGGCCGGTGCGGTCGGTGGTGATGCCGGATTCGCCGCCGAACACGCTGCGCAGGATCAGCGACGACGAGGCGACCAGTTCGCCGATGCCAAGCGAGATCATCGCAAACACGGTGCCGGCGCGCTTGGTCATGACCCAGCCGACCAGCAACGCGAACGCCATGCCGCCGATGCCGCCGACCAGCGGGATCACCGGCAGCGGGATCGGCCAGTTGTGGCTGGCGGCCGCGTTCATGACGTGCACGGCGAGGAAGCCGCCGAGGCCGTATTGCACGGCGTGGCCGAACGACAACAGGCCGGTCTGGCCGAGCAGGATGTTGTAGGACAGCGCGAAGATGATCGCGATGCCGATCAGGCTGAACGAGGTCAGCGAGCCGCCGGAGGAGAATACCAGCGGCAGCACCACGAGTGCGATGGCGGCGAGCAGCCAGACGCCGTAGAAGCCGAGGGCGCCGCCGGGCTCCTGCTTGGCCGCGGCGATGGAGGGCGAGGGTGCGTTGGTCATGACTCGCGCGTCCCCAACAGGCCCATCGGGCGGAAGATCAGCACCAGCACCAGCAGCAGATAGGGCAGGATCGGCGCGATCTGCGCGATCGTGACGTTCCAGATGTCGGTGAGCGGCGAGGCGCCGAGGCTCGGGTCGAGCGGACCGAACATGCTGGCGAGCGAACCGTTGAGCGCGACCGCAAAGGTCTGGATCAATCCGATCAAGAGCGAGGCGATGAAGGCGCCGGGCAGCGAGCCGAGGCCGCCGAACACGATGACGACGAACAGGATCGGCCCAAGCAGCGCGGCCATGTCGGACTGCGTCACCAGCGACGGACCGGCGATCACGCCGGCAAGGCCGGCGAGCGCGCTGCCGACGCCGAACACCAGCATGAAGACGCGGCCGACATTGTGGCCGAGATGGCCGACCATGCTCGGATGGGTCAGCGCGGCCTGCACGATGAGGCCGACCCGGGTCCGCTTCAGCGTCACCAGGAGTGCGATGAAGATCACGACCGACACGACCAGCATGAAGATCTTGTAGGCGGGATAATTGGTCGAGAACACGGTGAAGGCGGGGAAGTCGAGCACCGCCGGGACGCGATAATCGACCGGGCTCTTGCCCCAGATCATCGAGACGATCTCTTCGATCGCGAACGCCAAACCAAAGGTCAAAAGCAGTTCGGCGACGTGGCCGTGCTTGTGGGTGTTGCGCAGGCCGTAGCGCTCGACCGCCATGCCGACCGCGCCGACCAGGAGCGGCGCCAGCACCAGCGCCGGCCAGAACCCGATCCAGCGGGTGAGCTGATAGCCGAAGAACGCGCCGAGCATGTAGAAGCTGGCATGCGCGAAGTTGAGCACGCCCATCATGCTGAAGATGACGGTGAGACCGCTGGACAGCAGGAACAGCAGCATGCCGAACAAGACGCCGTTGAGCGTCGAGATGACGATCAATTCAGCCACGGGGCACCCGTTTGAGACTGGGAACGGTTCACGTGATCAAAGACCTGTCGGAGGAAAGAAACGTACCTGTCATTCCGGGGCGGTCCGCAGGACCGAACCCGGAATCTCGAGATTCCGGGTTCGCTCGCTGATGCGAGCGCCCCGGAATGACTGAGGCGGCCGATCAGGGCCGCTTCATGTTGCAGGTGGTCGGAAGCATCGTCTGCTCGGTGTCGATCTTGGAGACGATGTGCCAGCCCCAGCCGGTGTTCTCCTCGTCGAACGGCTCCTTGGCCTTGTCGGCCAGCGAGCCGAACGAGGAGATGTAGATCGGCTGGAAGAACTGGTGGTCGTCCTTGCGCATGAAGCCCTCGCCGCCGTCGAACACCTCGAACTTCAGGCCTTCGAGCGCGGCCGCGACCTTCACCGGATCGATCGAGTTGGCCTTCTCGGCGGCCGCCTTGAACATCCGCATCTCGTTGACCGCGCGCGGATACCACACGGAAATGCCGGTCTTGGCGCGGAAGTCCTTCTCGAACTCCATCGCCGCTTTGTTGCCGGAGTTCGGCACGCCTTCGCTGATCTGGAACACCTGGTTCTCGAGGCCGGTCTGCTTGATCGCGGTCGGCCCGCCGGCGCCGCCGGCATAATAGGTGTACCAGTTGACCTTGAGGCCGGCGTCAGCCGCGGCCTTCAAGAGCAGCGCGAAGTCCTGGCCCCAGTTGCCGGTCACGACGGTGTCGGCGCCCGACGCCTTGATCTTGGCGATGTAGGGCGAGAAGTCGGTGACCTTGAGCATCGGATGCAGCTCATCGCCGACGATCTGGATATCGGGCCGCTTTTCGCCGAGCATCTTGCGCGCCGTGGCGCGTACCGACTGGCCGAACGAATAGTCCATATTGATCAGGTAGACCTTCTTGATGGACGCCTGGCCCTTCATGTAGTTGGTCAGCGCTTCCATCTTTATGTCCGAGTTCGCATCCCAGCGGAAATGCCAGTAGCTGCACTTCTCGTTGGTCATGCTCGGATCGACCGCGGCGTAGTTGAAGTAGAGCACTTCCTTGCCGGGGTTGCGCGAATTGTTCTTGGTGACGAAATCCTCGAGCGCGGCGCCGACCGAGGAGCCGTTGCCCTGGGTGATGTAACGGACGCCGGCGTCGACCGCCTTCTGCGCCTGCACCAGGCTTTCCTGCGGATTGGTCTTGTTGTCGAGCGGGACGATCTCGACCTTGTGGCCGAGGATGCCGCCCTTGGCGTTCAACTCGTCGGCAAGGTACTGGAACGTCTTCAGACCGCCTTCGCCAACGCTGGCGCCGCCGCCGGAGAGCGGATCGATGTAGCCGATCTTGAGGTTTTCCTGCGCGGACGCCGCGCCTCCCAACACCGTCAGCGCTGCCGCGGCGGCAACGATCAGCCTATGCATCCTGCGTTCTCCCTTTGTGTTTCTTGATCTTGAGCGATCGAGGTCGTCTCATAACCCCAATTGCCGAGCCTTCGCAACTTTCGCTTTGAATACTGCGTCAAGTTTTAGCGGGCGGTACCATGATGTTATATGCTATACGGCCGCGGAATCGGTCGAGAATTGATCGCTGGTTTGAATTACAGGTAAACTTTTGGATGAGGCCGCGTTCGTACTGGTTCGCTGTTGGAACTGACGCCGACCGCTCCCACTCCAAACCGGCTCTCTCATCATACAGCATCGCCCGCGGCCGACCTCATCCCGACCTTACCCTTTTCAGGGGTAAGGAGAAGCGGTTCGGCGCGGCTTGAGGCCCGCGAGGAACAGCCACGCGAAATGATCGGCGATCTGTATCGGAGTCCAGTCCCGCCTGGTCCTGAACCAGATCGGATACCAATGCCCCATGCCGGTGAGGATGCGCTCTGCGAAATATGTATCGATGTGGCGGAAGCGGCCCTCGTCGATCCAGCGCTGATAGCTGTTCTGGTCCTGCCGGATCGTCGCCAGCACGTCGCCGACATAGGCCTTGCGGTCAGCGTCGTTGAGATAGTTGATGTTGTGGTAGGTCGCCTTCGGCCCGCGGGGCGTGTCGTGCAGCATCAGCAGCAGGCGGATTCGCTGTACGATGTGGTCGAATGCGCCGAGGCTGTGCGCTTGCAGATGCTCGCGGATGCTGACCTCGCCGGCGAGTCCGCGTCGCAGGCAGGCCAGCAGCAGGCTCTCCTTTTCGCTGAAATGATAGTAGATGCCGGCGCGGGTCATGCCGGCATCGGCCGCGATGCTCTCGAGCGACGTGCCCGACGCGCCTCGCCGGTTGAAGCTGTCCGAAGCGATCGACAGCATCCTGTCGAACTTCGCGGCCCGCTTGGTCAACGCGGCACGTGATTCCAGGAATGGCGCAAGGCTGAGCGGTTTGGGCATCGCGGGTAGAGCGATCTCGCGCCGGTAGACGCCATGCGTGATGATGTCGTCGATCGCATCGATCGCCTGTTGCCGCGTGTAGTAGTCGCGTTCCGACAGCCAGAACGGCACCCAGTCCAGGATCGAGATCAGCGCCACCGCCGTGAGCAGCGGTTCGTCGCAGGCGATCGAGCCGTCCGCGACGCCCCGCTTCAGAATGTCCGCGAGCCGCGCGGCATTCTGCCAGCGCCTGGCATGAACTTCGCTGCTGTAGGGCGCAGCCAGCGCATCGATATCGGTGAACAGGATCATGCGCTGGCCTTCCGGCCGCAGCCGGCCGCGCACGAAGCGCCTGACGATCTCGAGCCCGTCGACCCCGGGCTCGGCGGCCGCCTCGATCTCGTACCGGTAGATTGCGAGGCCCCGCAGATAGCAGTGGAAGATCAGATCTTCCTTGTCGCGGAAATAGTGGTACAGCGCGCCCGGCACTGCCCGGACCGACGCCGCGACCTGCTCCATCGTCACATTCGCATAGGAGTGGCGGGCAAACAGCCGGGACGCCGAGACGAGGATTTCTTCAGCCCGGTCCGTGAGATCGGCGGCGACTTGCAAGCTCGAATGCCCTTCCTGGTCGGGGAACGAAAGTCCGCAGGCGAGATAATCCCCGAGATAATCCCCTTGGCAGCCGCTTGTCGATCTGCGATAGACGGTGGCATACCATACACCAGCCGGATCGTGTTGTCCGAGGGGTGATTGGGCGGACGCCGGACCGGAGACACGCTGGACGGCCAATATCGACCGGGCATCAGCCGGCATCACCCTCAGGGCAGGATTTTGGAGAGAAGGGCTTAACAGAGCATGGCGCGCAATATTCTGATCCTTGGAGCTTCCTACGGCTCCCTGCTGGGGACCAAGCTCTTGATGGCGGGGCACAACGTGTCCCTGGTGTGCCGCAAGAACACCGCCGACCTGATCAATCGCGAAGGCACCGAGGTCCGCATCAAGCTGCGCGACGAGAAGGAGCACCGCTCGATCTTCTCGCGCGACCTGCCGGGCAAGCTCGACGCCGTGACGCCCGCCGACGTCGATTTGTCGCGCTACGACATGGTCGGGCTGGCGATGCAGGAGCCGCAATACACCAACCACACCGTGCGCGTGCTGATGATCAAGATCGCGGCGGCGAAGCTGCCCTGCCTGTCGATCATGAACATGCCGCCGCTGCCGTATCTGAAGCGGATCCCCGCGCTCGCCGGCATGGATCTCGAAGAAGCCTACACCAACGCGCAGGTATGGGAGCGCTTCGAGCCGGGTCTCGTCACGCTGTGCTCGCCGGATCCGCAGGCGTTCCGGCCGCCGGAGGAGAAGGCCAACGTGCTGCATGTCGGCCTGCCGACCAACTTCAAGGCTGCCGTTTTCGCCGACGACAAGCACAACAAGGTGCTGCGCGAACTCGAAGCCGACATCGACGCGGTGACGCTGGACGCCCAGGACGTGCCGGTGAAGCTGAAGGTTTTCTCGTCGCTGTTCGTGCCGCTGGCAAAGTGGTCCATGCTGCTGACCGGCAATTATCGCTGCATCACGCCGACAGAGCCGCAATCGATCCGCGACGCCGTGCACGGCGACCTCAACCGCTCGCAGGCAATCTACGACCATGTCGACGGCATTGCGCGCAAGCTCGGCGCCGATCCGGCCGACCAGGTGCCGTTCGCGAAATACGCCAAGGCGGCGGAAAGCCTGCTCAAGCCGTCCTCGGCGGCCCGCGCGGTCGCCGCCGGCGCGCCGTTTATCGAGCGGGTCGACCTCCTGGTGAAGCTGATCTCGCACCAGCTCGGCACGCCCAGCGCCGAGATCGACAAAACCGTCGAGACCGTCGATCAGAAGCTGAACGAGAAGATCGTGCAGGGCGGCTCCAGCGCCCAGTAGCGGAACGTGCGATGGCGGGGGCATTGGTGCCCTCGCCATGCATCGGCGATCGGCAAAGTGCGGGATCGCGGCTGCCGAACGCATGGCTCGGCCGATCCGGCTGCGCTAGGCTGGCGCAGCTGCGGTTGGGAGCTACCGACATGCCGAACAAATCGCTTCCTCTCCTCGCAATCTACGGCGACCTCGATCGCGCACGCGACATCATGCGCGCCTGGCAGCCGCTCGATCATCTCTCGCCCGACGACGCCGACATCGTCGTCAAGGCAATCGCCGAAGGCATCGCGCGCGGACGCCGGCATGGCCTCGAGATGGGGCAGTGCCATCTGGCCGCGTAAGGTGCGCGGCTGCGCCGACGCCGTGCCCGAATATCGCACCTTATTGCGTGAGGTTGCGTGAGGTGAGCACGCCAGTCAGGCTCCCTCTCCCCTTGCGGGAGAGGGTGGGGAGAGGGGTGGCCCCGGGTGAGATGATCGACGATGGCTCCAGTCGCGCAATTGCGTTCAGCTTGTCGCCGTTACAAATCCGGAGAGAGCACGTCGTGTGGCACCCCTCTCCCCAACCCTCCCCCGCAAGGGGGGAGGGAGCCCATCCGCCGGTGGCTCCATCACGTCGATGTGGAGAGCCTGTGCCGCTAGTCTTCGTGCACCGCCAGAATCGTCACCGCACGGGTCTGCTGGCTCGGGGTCTGGAAATGGATGGTCTGGACGACCGACAATCCGATCACTGCGGTGCCGACCGGCGTCAGCACCGAGATGCGGCTGAGCGCGATGTCGGCCTCATGTGGATACACCGTGATCAGGGCTGGCCGATGCCGGTGAGGCCGAGTATCGCGCCGGCGGCGAGCGCGATCAGTGGGTGGACGCGGGTCGCAGTGGTGGCGATCGCGACGCCGGCCGCGATCAGGATGGTGCCCCAGCTCGAGGTCGAGGCGTGGGTGATGACGATGGCGCTGGCGGTGACGAGGCCTGCGGTGACCGGCACCAGCCCGGCCTGCACGGTGCGGCGCCACGGCCGGTCCTTGAAGCGTTCCCAGAGCTGAAGCGCGAAGCCGGTGACCAGCGACGACGGCCCGAACTTGGCGAGCGAGGTCACCAGCACGCCGGAAAAGCCCGCGACATGCCAGCCGACGAGCGGGACCACCATCATGTTCGGCCCCGGGGCGGCCTGCGCCAGCGCGAACAGCGCGCTGAATTCCTGCGCCGTCATCCAGTGATGGATGTCGACCACCTGACGCTGCATCTCGGGCAGGATGGTGTTGCCGCCGCCAAAGGCGAGCAGCGAGAGTTCGGCGAAGATCAGCGCGAGCGTGACGAGGGTTGCGGTCATGACGCCTGCCTCGACCGCAGGAAAATGCTGAGCGGCGCGAGCGCCAGCAGTGTCGGCAGCAGTGGCAATCTGAACACCGCGATCGCCAGCACGCAGAGCGCACCGATGAACAGGCCGAGCACATCGCGGCGCAACGGCCAGGCGATCTTGATCGCGGTGGATATCAGAAGGCCGGCTGCGGCGGCGGCGAGGCCGCCGAACAAATGACGGACGACCGGGTCGTCGGCGAAGCGGCCATAGATCGCGCCGAGCCCGATCACGACAGCGGTCGGCACCGCGATCAGCCCGAGGATCGAAGCCAACGCGCCGGGAATACCGCGAAACTTCAACCCGACCGCGACCGACATGTTGATGATGTTGCCGCCGGGCAGGAACTGGCAGAGCCCGAGCAGGTCGGTGAACTCGGCACTGGAGAGCCAGCCGCGCTTCTCCACCATCATGTGGCGCGCCAAGGGCAGCACGCCGCCGAAGCCGGTCAGTCCGAGGATGAAGAAGCCCGTGAACAACTCGCCGACATCGGGCGCGACATGCTTGGTGGTCGGCGCGGCGGGTATGGCGTCCATCGGCGGGCGGCTCCGGTTCGTTCGTTCTTGAGCTGACTTTAGTTGGCGGCGTGCCAAATATCCAATATATGGATGGATGAATTTGCATATCGATGAGATATGGATCGTCCTGATGATCGAACTGCGCCATCTCCGCTATGCCGTCGCGGTCGCCGAGGAGGGCCACATCACCCGCGCCGCCGCCCGGCTCGGCATCCAGCAGCCGCCGCTGAGCCAGCAGATCCGCGCGCTGGAAGTTGCGATCGGTGCCCCGCTGTTCCGCCGCCAGCCCCGCGGCGTCGAGCTCACCGCCGCCGGCCGCGCCTTCGTCGGCAAGGCGCGCGCGATCCTGCGCGACGTCGAGCTTGCCGTCGAAGCCGCGCGCCGCGCCAGCCGCGGCCAGGAGGGCCAGCTCGCGATCGGCTTCACGTCATCGGCCGCGTTCCATCCTTTCGTCACCGGGGTGATGCGCGAGATGCGCGAACGGGCGCCGGCGATCACGCTGTCGCTCGAAGAGGCTTCGACCGGCGAGCTGATCGAAGCCGTCGAGGCCGACCGGCTCGATGCCGCCTTCGTGCGGTCGCCGAGCGAGCGGCTGGAGAATTTCACGATCACGCATCTGCTCGACGAGGAGATGCTGGTGGCGTTGCCCGACCATCATCCGCGCGCCCGCAAGGACGCGCGCCGGCGGATTACGCTGGCCTCGCTCGCCGACGAGCCGCTAATCCTCTACCGCCGCCCGACCGGGCCCGGCCTCTACGACAGCATCATCGCCGGCTGCCGTGCGGCGGGCTTCAGTCCGAAGGTGGCGCAGGAGGCGAGCCGGATGGTGTCGACGCTGAGCCTTGTCGCGGCCGGGCTCGGGATTTCGATCGTGCCGGAATCGATGGCGCGGCTGGAGACCGCGGGCGTCTCCTATCTCCGCCTCGACCGCGCCACCGGCCTGGTCGCGCCGTTGGCGCTGGCGCGCAAGAAGGGCCCCGCCGCCGGCACGCTCGGCCGCCTGCTCGCCATTGTGACGCGGCGGGTGAAGGACCGCGCCGCGGTTTGATGGCGCGTTGCGCACCTGATGTCTCCGGTGGCGCGGAATGTGGGCAGTTTGGCGAACGCGCGCGCTCCGGCGCGGCTAGATAGCCTGTATCGATCCCGGCTGCCCGCGCGTCGATCGCAACGGCCCAGTTGCGCCCACGGCTTCCGGTCAATCACCACAGTGAAAGGCAGTTCCAATGGCCCGTTTTCCTGTCCATACGCACGATTCCGCCCCTGAAGCCGCGAAGTCCTCGCTGCGTGACGTCGAGGCGCGGTTTGGCATGATCCCCAACCTTGCGGCGACGATGGCGACGTCGCCCGTGCTAATCCAGAGCTTCATCGGCATCTTCGACAAGGTACACGGCGGCAGCTTCACCGAGCAGCAGATCCAGACCGTCCTGCTCACCGACGCGGTGACCAATCGCTGCACCTGGGCGGTCGCACTGCATTCCGCGCTTGGCTTGGAGGCCGGCCTGGCTGCGGCCGATGTCGACGCGATACGCGCCGGACGCTTGCCCGCCGACAGGCAGCTCGGCGCGCTCTCGACATTGGCGAGGTCGCTGATCGAAAAGCGCGGCCGGCTCGACGAAGACGAGATCGAGCGATTCCTGGCGGCCGGATTCCCCAGGGATCTCGTGCTTGAGGTGATCAACATCGTAGCGGCATCGACCATCACCAACTACACCGGCAGCGTGACCAATCCGCCGCTGGAGCCGGCGTTGCAGGCGCATGCCTGGAACGGTTGAGCCGACATCAATGGCGACGGTGCTGTACTCCCTCTCCCGTTTTTACGGGGAGAGGGTTGGGGTGAGGGGCTGTCTCCGCGCATGCGGTGCTAGTCGCGCTTGCGGAGACGCCCCCTCACCCGGAATGCATCTGACGATGCATTCCGACCTCTCCCCGCAAGCGGGGCGAGGTGAAGCGAGGCCCGCCGCTCGATTTGAGTACGTCTTAGCCCGCAAATCTGGCGCGGTAGTCCTGCGGCGTGGTCGCCAGCAAGCGCAGGAAGCTGCGGCGCATCGTCTCCTCGGAGCCGAAGCCGCATCGCTGTGAAATCCGCTTGATCGGCAGGCGGGTCTCTGAAAGCAGGTGGCGCGCGCCCTCGACCCGCAGCCGCTCGATCGTGCGTGCCGGCGTCAGCCCGGTCGCATCGGCATAGTGTCGGCTGAAGCTGCGCTCGCTCATGCCGGCCTGTTTCGCCAGCGTCGCAAGCGAGAGGTCGCCGGCGAGATGGCCGCTGATCCAGTCATGCAGCGCGCCGAACCTGTCGTCGGTCGTTTGCAGCGACAGCACCTCGCTGAACTGCGCCTGTCCGCCGGGCCGCTTGAGAAACACCACGAGATAGCGCGCGACGGCGAGCGCCGTTGCGCGGCCGAGGTCGTCCTCCACCAGCGCCAATGCCAGATCGATGCCGGAGGTGACGCCGGCCGAGGTCCAGAACGATCCGTCGCGCACGAAGATCGGATCGGACTCGACGCGGACCTCGGGAAAGCGCTCGGCGAGATCCTGCCAGAATCCCCAATGGGTCACGGCGCGACGGCCATCGAGCGCGCCCGACGCGGCGAGCAGGAACGCGCCGGTACAGACCGACGCGGTGCGGCGTGCGTCGCCTGCGCGTTTGCGCACCCAGTCGACCAGCACGGCATCCGCCGCCGCGGCGTTGACGCCGTCGCCGCCCGGAATCACCAGTGTGTCGACCGCGCTGCCGATGCTTGGCAATGGATTCACCGCGAGCCCGACGCCGGCTGATGCCTGGATGGTCGGACCATCCTTCGCAACGACGCGGACCTCGTAGGGCTCGGCATTGCCTGCCTTGGCCGACAGCGCGTTGACGGAGGCGAACACCTGCAACGGCCCGGTGACGTCGAGCAGTTGCACCGCCGGATAGGCCAGCACTTCGATCGCGCGGCGCGCTTTTGGCGGAGAATGTGGGGGCTTTGGCGTCATCGCCGAAACGTGCCGCGCTAGATCTGCTTTGTCCATAGTGCAAGGAAAGCTCGAGGGAAGTTTGATGATCGCTCATGATGTCCACTTGCGGATCGGGTCGCTGCTGTTCGAAGACATCGATCAGATCGATTTGACCGGTCCGTTTGAGGTGCTGTCGCGGATTCCGAATTCGACCTACCGCATCTACGCCAAGACCATGGCGCCGGTCCGCGACCTCAAGGGATTGCGGCTGACGCCGGATGCCACGCTGGCCGAAGCACCGCCGCTCGACGTGCTGCATGTGCCCGGCGGATTCGGTCAGGAAGCGCTGATGGAGGACGAGGAGGTCCTGCGCTGGATCCGCGAACAGGCAGCAGGCGCCTGCCGCCTGTTCTCGGTCTGCACCGGGGCGCTGCTGTGCGGCGCGGCCGGGCTCTTGAAGGGGCGCAGGGCGACGACGCATTGGGCGTCGTTTCATCTGCTGCCGTTGTTCGGCGCCACGCCGGTGAACGAGCGCGTGGTTGTGGACGGAAGCTTTGTCTTTGCCGCCGGCGTCACCGCCGGCATCGATGGCGCGTTGCGGCTGGCGGCCGAACTGCGCGGCGACGACGCGGCGCGGGCGATCCAGCTCTATATGGCCTATGCGCCGGAGCCGCCGTTCGACAGCGGCACGCCGGAGACCGCGCCGCCCGAGATCCTGCACCGGACCCGGCAGGCGACGCGCGCGATCACGGCCCAGCGCGAGGAGACCGCGCGCCGCGTCGCCGCAAGGCTGGGCGTCGTCGTTGAAGAGAACCAAAGCCTGATGAGATGAGGTTGAGCTCTCCCTTGGGAGAGGTCGATTTGCGTAGCAAATCGGGGGGCGGTCCACGAGAGAGCAAGAGCCCTCACCCGGATTGCACTGGACGATGCTTCGCGTCGCCAGAGGCAATCCGACCTCTCCCCAACGGGGAGAGGTGAACCGAGATCGCCAAGCCGATCCAGCTCTAGTTCCCCGGCTCGAAGCTGCAATCGGCGCCACCACCGGCCTTGTCCTTGATCGCAGCCGGATCGAGCGTGCAGGATAGTTTCGACAGTGCCTCGTAGATGGTGCCGGCGGCGCCGTCGCTGGGCACGCCGGCCAGCGCCACGGTGGCGAAGATCGCGTTGGCTTCGCGTCCCTTCACGGTGTGGGTCCTGCTGCCGAAGGTCAGTGCGCAGGAGCGCGAGGTGATGTCGACATTGCTGGCGCGGCAGACCACCTTGTCGGCGGTGACGACGATCTTTTTGCTGATACGGACATTGCTGTCGCCGTTGAAGAACGTGGCGACCGCCTTCTTCTGCTTGGCCGGCAGCGGCGAATAGGGCGCCACCACGCCGGCGAGCGCCAGCGCGACCGAGCCGGATGTGGTCGCGGGTGCGGCCCAGGCCGCGGTCGAGGCCAGCGACAATGAACTTGCCAGGATCGTCAATCGGCCAAGTCCCATGCCAAGTCTTGTGCCAAGTCTGATTCCAAGCCTCATTCCCGTCTCCAGTTGCGGCGCATTTTCGGGCGCGGAATCGCTAGCACGTCTCGCAGACTGAAAGGGTGATGCCATTCACATGGCGTCCCGCAACTTCGCGTGAGGGGGGCTGCGCGCACAGGGCAGGGCGGCCCCGCGTGGAGCGGCTTGCGCGATCGTGCCATCGGCGGCACAGTCCGTCTTGTGGCAGCGATGCCGCCAACAATGAAGACAAAAGACAATCCCGAGGAACGCCATGGCGGCCACGCGCATCGACTGCGACATCCATCCCGCGGTGGGGGGAACGCGCACCACGCTGCTGCCTTATCTCAGCGATCACTGGAGGGAACAGGTGGTCAGCCGCGCCATCGACGGGCTCGACCTCAATTCCTATCCGCCGTCGATGCCGCTGTCCGGCCGCGCCGACTGGCGGCCGGCCGACGGCAGCAAGCCGGGCAGCGATCTTGCCATGGTGCAGCGCGGCGCGTTCGACCAACTCGGCGCCAGCCACGCCATCTGCAACGTCGTCTATGGCGCGCAGGCGGTGTTCGATTGCTACATGGCGGCGGACTTCTGCAAGGCGATCAACGACTGGATCGCCGCCGAATGGCTGGCGAAGGACACGCGGCTGCGCGCCTCGATCGTGGTGCCGATCCAGGCGCCGGACCTTGCGGTCGAGGAGATCGAGCGCCGCGCCGGCGACAACCGCTTCGTCTCGGTGCTGGTGCCGTCGCAAAACGAGACGCTGCTCGGGCGGCGACATTACTGGCCGATCTATCAGGCCGCCGAGAAGTACAGACTGCCGATCGCGATCCACGCCGGCAGCGCCTACCGCGGCGCGCCGAGCTCGATTGGCTGGCCGTCCTATCGCTACGAATATTATCTGGCGGAAGCGCAGGCATTCCAGGCGCAGGCCTTGAGCCTGATCTATGAGGGCGTGTTCGGGAAGTATCCCGGATTGACCGTGGTGCTGATGGAGTCCGGCGTCAGTTGGCTGCCGGCGTTCATGTGGCGCGCCAACAAGACCTGGCGCGGCGTGCGCGTCGAGGTGCCGTGGGTGGAGCGCGAGCCGGCCGCGATCATACGCGACCATTTCCGCGTCACCATGCAGCCGTTCGACGCGCCGATGGATGCAACTGCGGTCGCCGACATCATCGACCAGATCGGCTCCGACAAGATGTTCCTGTTCGCGTCCGACTATCCGCACTGGCAGTTCGACGGCGACGATCCAGTCCCGCCGCATCTACCTGACCGCATCGTCAGGCGGATGTGCGAGGATAATCCGCTGGAGACGTTTCCACGCCTAAAGCTCGGCGCCTGACCATGACGAAGCTCGACGCTACATCGGCGGTGTCACACCTCTCCCTAACGGGGAGAGGTCGACGCGCAGCGTCGGGTGAGAGGGCTCAGATCTCGCGAGGGACCGCAAAGCCCTCACCCGGATTGCATCTAGCGATGCAATCCGACCTCTCCCCGATGGGGAGAGGTGACGACTACACAGACCGGATTCAATGGAGGATCGCATGAGTGACGTCATCGACCGCCCGATGCTCGACCAGGAGAAGGCCGCCGCGACACGGCTCAGGATCATCGATTGCGACATCCATCCGAGCATCCATTCGCATAGCGACCTCAACCAATTCCTGCCGAAGCGCTGGCAGCAGCATCTGAAAGAATACGGCAGCCATCTGCGCACGCCCTATATCGGCACCACGCCTTATCCGCGCTCGTCGCCCTTGATCGCGCGGCGCGATGCCTGGCCGCCGACCGGCGGCGTGCCCGGCTCCGATCTCGATTTCATGCGCAAGCAGCACCTCGATCCGTTCGATGTCGAGTTCGGCATTTTGCAGGTGCTCGACCTCTTCATCTTCTCGCAGCAGAATCTGGAATTCGGCGCCGCGATCCAGCGCGCCATCAACGACTGGCAGCTCGCCTTCTGGGCGCACCGCGATCCCAGGCTGAAGGCCTCGATCCTGGTCGGGCAGGACGGCTCCGACCTCGGCCTCGCCGAGATCGAGCGCTGCGCCAAGACAGGCGAGTACATCCAGATCAATGTCTCGCCGCGCGCCAACGAGCCGCTCGGCCGCCGCCGCTACTGGCCGATCTATGAACGCGCGCAAGAGCTCGATCTGCCGCTCGGCATCCATGTCGGCGGCTATGGCGGGCACGCGCCGACCGGCGGCGGCTGGCCGTCCTATTATTGCGAGGAGCACCAGTCGAATGCGCACACGGTGGCCTCGAACCTCACGAGCCTGGTGCTGGAAGGCGTCCCCGAGCGCTTCCCGAAACTGAAGATCGTGTTCATCGAGGGCGGCTTCGGCTGGATCCCGGCGACGATGTGGCGAATGGACCAGCATTTCGAGCGCTTCCGCAGCGAGGTGCCGCACCTCAAGCGCAAGCCGAGCGAATATGTGAAGCAGAATTTCTGGTTCACCACCCAGCCGATCGACGAGCCCGATGAGGCGAGGCACCTGCGCCAGCTGATCGAATGGGTCGGCATCGACCGGCTATTGTTCTCGTCGGACTATCCGCACTGGGACTATGACGACGCGCGCTACGCCTTCAAGACGCCGCTGACGGACGCCGAGCGCCGCAAGATCTTCAATGCCAACGCCCGCGCGGTTTACAAATTTTGACTCTTGTTTTGACGCGTTTTCCTCAAGCGAACCGGAAGGTCACTTCGCTTGAAAACGCTATGAGGACTAGATGACCCGTCACATCGTCGCGCGTACCAGTGAAATCCCCTCAGGCGGCAACAAGGTCTTCGGCCTCGAGGGCCGTGACATCGTCGTGTTCCACGTCAATGGCGAGTTCTTCGCGCTGCTCAATCGCTGTCCGCATGAGGGCGCGCCGCTGGAGAAGGCGGCCTGCGTCGCGCGCCTGACCTCGCCGGAGCCCGGCATCTATCAGCGCGACCGCGTCGGCGAGATGCTGCGCTGTCCGTGGCACGGCTGGGAATTCGACATCCGCAACGGCCAGTCCTGGTTCGATCCGACCCGGTTCAGGATCCGCTCCTATCCGGTCGCGGTGGAGAGCGGCGCCGAGTTGCGGAAGGGGCCGTATGTCGCCGAGACGTTTCCGGTGCACATCGAGGACAATTACGTGATCGTCGAGGTGTAGCGGATGCTCCTCTCAAACTCGTCACGCCCGAGGACAAGCCCGTAAACCGGATTGTTGTGAATATTGCAATAATGAAGTGCCATTTGCGTCAATTATAATATCATCTGCAATGCGCCATCTTGAGGTCCGGCCGGGGATCACCCCGCCCACGACATCAGGAACTGCATCATGAAGCTCTATCACTTTGCTCTCTCCGGCCACGCGCATCGCGCGCGGTTGTTCATGTCTCTGCTGGGCATTCCGCACGAACTTGTCGAGGTGGACCTGAAGTCTGCCGCGCAGAAGACGCCGGAATACCTCGCGCTCAATCCGTTCGGTCAGGTGCCGGTGCTCGACGACGGCGGCACCATCATTCCTGACTCCAACGCGATCCTGGTCTATCTCGCGACCAAGCTCGGCCGCACCGACTGGCTGCCGCAGGACGCGAAGGGCGCCGCCGCCGTGCAGCGCTGGCTGTCGGTCGCCGCCGGCGATCTTGCGTTCGGTCCTGCCGCGGCGCGGCTCATCACTGTGTTCGGCGCAAAGCGCGATCCAGACGAAGTGATCGCCCGCGCCCATGTCCTGCTGAAGCGGCTCGAAGCGCATCTTGCCGATCGCGACTGGTTGGTCGGCACGGCGCCGACGGTCGCCGATGTGGCGCTGTACAGCTATCTGTCGAGCGCGCCCGAAGGCAATGTCGATCTCTCGGCCTATGCACGCGTCAACGCCTTCCTGCGCCGGATCGAGGCACTGCCGGGCTTCGTGCCCTTTGCCAAGACGCCCGTCGGTTTGGCGGCGGCTGCGTGACAGGCTGACCGGGCGTGCCTTGACGGCGCGCCCGTCAAGCTCTGAGACGGGAGGGCGAGGCGATGAGCGACAGGCGAACCAAGAGCAAGCTGCCGGCCTGGCATGCCGGCGAGAAGGCGATCCAGCAGAAGGCCGGCGTCGCCGAGAAGATGGAGGCAGTCGGCCAGCGCGCGGTGCGCGACTTCATGCCCGACCAGCATCGCGAGTTCTTCGCGCAGATTCCCTTCATCGTCGTCGGCAGCGTGGACCGCAGCGGCGACGCATGGGCCTCGCTGCTGGCCGGCCGTCCCGGCTTCATTTCTTCGCCGACCCCGCACAGCCTCGAGATCGATGCGCGGCCCGACCCCTCCGATCCCGTCAGCGCGGGCATGCGCGAGGGCGATGCGATCGCAGTATTGGGAATCGAATTGCACACAAGGCGGCGCAACCGTGCCAACGGGCTGCTGCGCGCATCCGGCAAGGCGCTCAGCTTCGAGCTCGATCAAAGCTTTGGCAATTGTCCGCAATATATCCAGTTGCGCGATTTCAGCTTCGTGCGCGCGCCGGATCAGCCGTTCACGGGAGCGATCGAGCAAAGCGCGACGCTCGATCAGGCCGCGCGCGATATGATCAAGGCGGCGGATACGTTCTTCGTCGCGTCCTATGCCGAGCGCGAGGACCGCCGCCAGGTCGATGTCTCGCATCGCGGCGGCAAAGCGGGCTTCGTCCGCGTTGCCGATGACGGCACGCTGACGATCCCCGATTTTGCCGGCAATCTGTTCTTCAACACGCTCGGCAACATCCTCGTCAACGGCAAGGCCGGGCTGGTGTTCGCCGATTTCGAGACCGGCGACCTGCTGCAATTGACTGGCGACGCCGAGGTGATCCTGGACTCGCCTGACATCGCAGCGTTTCAGGGCGCCGAACGTCTGTGGAGCTTCCGCGCTCGCCGCGTGGTGCGCCGGCGTGACGCCCTGCCGCTACGCTGGGCGTTCCGGGCCGACGGCTGGTCGCCGAATGCGCTGATGACCGGCGACTGGGCGCAGGCCGCCGACCGCATCCGCGCAAGCGAGCTTGCGACGCAGTGGCGTCCGTTCAAGGTGACCAGGATCGTCGACGAGAGCCACGCGATCCGCTCGTTTCATCTGCAACCGGATGATGGAGCAGGGCGGCTTCCCCATCTGGCGGGGCAGCATCTGCCGATCCGCGTCGTGTTGCCCGGCGGTGACAAGCCGGTGATCCGCACCTACACGCTGTCGGTCGCGCCGTCGGATGGCATGTACCGCATCAGCGTCAAGCGCGACGGCCTGGCGTCGCAGCATCTCCATGACACCATTCATGTCGGCGACATCATCGAAGCCCGCGCGCCGGCCGGCGGCTTCACGATCGATGCGCGGGAGAAGCGCCCCGCCGTGCTGCTCGCCGGCGGTGTCGGCATCACGCCGCTGCTCGCGATGCTGCGCCACGTGGTCTATGAGGGGCTGCGCACCCGCGGCATCAGGCCGACCTACCTGTTTCAGGCCGCGCATGCCAGGGCCGAGCGGGCGTTCGGCGACGAGTTGCAGCAACTCGCCGATGCCGCCGGCGGTGCCGTGCGGATCATCCGGGTGCTCAGTGACATCGACGGCGCCGAGCAAGGCACCGACTACGATGTCGCGGGGCGGATCGACATGGCGCTGCTGTCACGTGTGTTGCCATTCAACGACTACGACTTCTATCTGTGCGGGCCGCCGCAATTCACCCAATCGCTCTACGATGCCCTGCGCGGCTACAACATTGCCGACAACAGGATCCATGCCGAGGCGTTCGGCCCTTCGTCACTGGTGAGGAAGCCGGACGTCGCCAGTACGGCATCGCCCCGGCGACCGCCGGCGACCGCGCCGGTGCCGGTCGCCTTCACCGCGTCGATGAAGGAAGCGCGCTGGACGCCGGAGTCGGGAACGCTGCTCGAGCTCGCGGAGGCGCGCGGTCTCAGCCCCGCGTTCAGTTGCCGGGAAGGCAATTGCGGAAGCTGCCGGACCCGATTGCAGGCCGGCGCGGTGACCTATCTGAAGCAGCCGACTGCCGAAGTGGCCGATGGGGAGGTGCTGATCTGCTGCGCCGTGCCGGCGAAGCCGGAGGGCGATGGCGAGAATCGCATCCAGCTCGATCTCTGATCGACCGCATTCAACCGCAGGAGCCCTGCACTGGCGCTCAGCCCATGCTGCCCGGCATGAAGCAGCGCGGCCTCGGGTGGCCGTTCAGGTAATACGGCCAGACCATGGTGTGGCCGGCGCGATTAGGTCCGGTGACGACGGCCTCATCGGGAACGTCGACCCATTCGCCGTCCAGGCGAACACGGTAGTGGCCGTCCTTGGTGTCCCAATCGGCGTCATCGACGCGCGTCGCGTCGGTCCCGTCGCAGCAGGGCCCTTTTCCGCTGTGCAGGCTCTCATACCAGCCGTTCAATTCGGGATGGTCGTGATCATGGGCCCGGGACGGGCCGATTGCCGGCGTCGACAGCAGGGCGGTAAGCACGGTGAGCGTCACACGCAAGCGCGATTTGTTCATCTGGTTCCCAATTCCGGACGCCCACGTCAGGCCAATCCGTAAATGGTCAGCGGGTTCCTCACATCAATAGGATGATGTTCATCATATATTCACATTCGCGAGAGGGTGCGGAACGCAGCCGGACCGCCGTCAAGCATTGGGATCATTCGCATTGGGATAAAAGAGCTGCTGGCCGTTGATCCTGTAGCCGGCGATCGCGCTCTGTCCCTCCGGTGAAATCAGAAAGTCGATGAAGCGTTGGCCGGCTTCCTTCTTCACCGTGGGATGCTTGACCGGATTGACCAGCATCACCCCGTACTGATTGAACAGCCGCTTGTCGCTTTCAACGAGGACTGCCAGGTCGCCGCGATTTTGGAACGCCAACCATGTGCCGCGGTCGGACAGCACATAGGCGCTCGACGCAGAGGCCATGTTCAGCGCCGCACCCATGCCCTGGCCGATTTCCTTGTACCAGGAGCCGCGGTCGTTCACGATGTCGATGCCGGCCTCTTTCCAAAGCTTCAGCTCCGCAATATGGGTGCCGGAATGATCGCCGCGGGAAACGAACGGCGCGGCTCCGGTCTTGATGGTTTGCAGCGCGCTGAGGACATCCTTGCCCTTGACGTCTGCGGGATCGTCCTTCGGACCGATGACCACGAAGTCGTTATACATCACGGGATAACGCTTCACGCCGAATCCCTCCGCAAGGAACTTCTCCTCGGCCGATCTGGCATGAACGAACACCACGTCGGCATCGCCGCGGCGCGCGGTGTCAAGCGCCTGACCGGTGCCTTGTGCCAGCACCTTCACCTCGAGACCAACCCTCTGCTTGACGATCGGGAGCAGGTAACCGAACAGTCCGGAATCCTGGGTTGATGTCGTCGACGCCACGACAATTGTCTGATCTTCCGCCCAGCCCGGCTGCGTGAAGGTCTGCCAACCAAACGCGGCAAGCGCGACGATTGCGAGGATGCGAAGTGAGCCGGACCGGTGCTTCATCGAGCGATCTCCCTTTGAACAACAATATCATTTGGCGCTTCAGCGACCGGCGAAGATGCGTCCGATCAGAAAGCTCAACGCGCTCACGGTCATCGACAGGATGATGAGGATGATGCCGAGCGCAAGCGCAAGGCTTAGCTCTCCCTTGCTGGTCTCCAATGCGATGGCAGTGGTCATGGTGCGCGTATGACCGCGCACATTGCCGCCGACGATGATGATCGCGCCAACCTCTGCGATCGCCCGGCCGAATGCCGCGAGAAACGCGGTTAGGAGCCCGTCGCGTCCGATCGCCATGAGCGTCCAGGTGGCGCGCAAGCGCGACGCGCCATCGACGAGAAGGGCATCGCCGTAACGAGCCCAGACATCCACCATCGTCCGGTGCACCAGTGCAATGACGATCGGAAGGCCGAGAATGGCCTGCGCGATCACCATGGCGGTTGGCGTAAACAAAATCCCAAGCGCGCCCAACGGCCCCGATCGGGACAGCAGGAGGTAAACAGCAAGCCCCACCACGACCGGCGGTAATCCCAGAAGCGCATTGACGACGACGATCAACGCAACTCTGCCCCGGATCCGGTAGATGGCCAGCGCCGTACCGATCGGCGCCCCGATCACGAAGGTAAACAAGCTCGCCGTCAGGCTGACGCCAAGCGACAGGCCGACGATCTGGCGTAGCTCCGGGTCAAAATGGCCGATAAGGCTGGCAGCCAGGTCCAGCGCCTGGGTAAAATCATTCATGGCCCCTACTAAGCCAGACCTCGGCAAATATGCAAAATTATCGAGATCTTGAGACCGCCCCTCCGTCCGATCCGCAAGCAATCGTCGCGCGCTGGGTTGGCCCGGCGCGCGACTACTTGATCGTCGCGCGCACGGTGATGACCGAGGTGCCGGACGCCTTCGGTCCCTGACCCGTCGCCTTGATGGCAAACGTATCATTGCCCTTGTACTTGGCCTTCGCCCGGTACTCGAAGGTCGATGCGTTGATCTTCTTCAATTTGCCATAGGCCGGCTTCTGCGAGATCGCGGAGTCCGTCACCGTGCCGCGGATCCCGATCGGGATCTGGCAGCTCTCGCCCGAGGCGACGTCAATATCGCCGCTCGAGTTCTCGCCCCAATCCGCCAATGTCACCGACATCGAGCATTCCGGCGTGGGCTGCGCCGACAGCGCCGGCGTGACTTCTGATACTGCAAGGAGGAGCGCCACTGCGGCGACCACGATACGCGTTTTCATGCAAGGCCCACTGCTCGAGGTTTCGGCGCAGGAATCCTGCAACGTGGCAGCAGGGGAGGCAAGGGCTTCGCCGCACCCGCATAAGTTTGCTAGTGTCCTGATCGAACCTGAAGTTCGCTCCGAAGGTGCGGCAAATGATGCCAACTTCAGATTCGGGACACTAGTCCTTCTTCGCCGTCAGCCCCTCGACCATCGCGCGCGTCAAGGTCGCGATCTCGCTGCGCAATTGGCCGATCGGCACTGCGATCAGCTTGTGCTCCAGCCCGAGCGCGACCATGCCGTGCACGGCGGAGAACAGGCTGCGCGCGGTGACGCCGAGTTGCGCCGGCGAACGCTGCGGGAACAGTACGGCGAGCGGCTTGTAGATGTGGCGGAACAATTCCATCTGCTCGGTGATCGCCCATTCCGGCACCGGCTTTCCGGGCTGCATGCGATGCTCGAACAGCGCACGCCACAGTTCGAGATTGTCGGCCGCGAAGTCGCAATAGGCGACCGCGATCCGCACCAGCATCTCGCGCGGGGCCGCCGCCGCGCCGATCTCGGCCAGCGACAGCGAAGCATCCAGCCGGGCCAGCGTGCGCGAGCCGACCCGCAGGATCAGCTCGTCGACATCCTCGACCAGATTGTAGACGCCGCCATTGGCCACACCGATTTCCTGGGCCAGTTCGCGGGTCTTCAGCCCGCCGAGGCCCTTTGCCGCAATCGCCCGTTCCGCCGCCTCGATCAGCGCTTCGCGCAATTTTGCACGTCGTTCCAATGCTTTGGACATGTTTTACCCATCATTAACCACATGCGTGAGCGGTGCTCAAATAATTATTGAGCGTCGCTCATTATGTGGTACAAGAGACCCATGAGCAATGCTCATAACAGGGAGCGATGAAATGTTCAAAACTGTTTTCACACTATTCCGCGGCACCGTTGCGGTGGCCGAAGAGGAACTGCAAGACCGCACCGCGCTGGTCATCCTCGACCAGCAGATGCGCGATGCCGCCGCCGCGGTCGAGCGCTCGAAGCGGTCGCTGGCGCTCGCCATCGCCGGCGACCAGCAGGAAGGCCGACGGCTCGAGGCCACCAACGGCAGGATCGCCGATCTCGAGGTGCGCGCGTCGGCGGCGCTCGAGGGCGGCCGGGAGGATCTCGCCCGCGAAGCCGCGCAGGCGATCGCCAATCTCGAGGCCGAACGCGATGCCGCGATGACCGCGCGGACGCTGTTCGCGACCGAGATTACCCGGCTGAAGCGCCACGTCGCCAATGCCGAGGCGCGCATCGCCGAGCTCGATCGCGGCCGCCGGCTGGCTCGCGCCTCGGAGGCGGTGCGCTCGCTGCGCCGGAGCGGCATCGAGGCGGCGCGGCCGTATGAGTCGACGCTGCCGGAAGCCGAGGCGACGCTGAAGCGGCTGCGCGAGCGGCAGATCGAGATGCAGGCGGCCGATGACGCGCTGTTCGAGATCGATACCGCCTCCGGTCCGCTGGCCACCGCCGAGAAGCTTGCCGAGCAGGGTTTTGGCCCGCGCATGAAATCGACCGCCGACGACGTGCTGGCGCGGCTGAAAGCCAAGCGCCCGAACGCAGCCTGACCTCGAGCCTGAAACCACGCCAACTTCAAACCACATCACATCAAGGAGACGATTATGAACCAGACCATTCAACCCCACAGCAGCAGCTGGGTGACCTTCACCTACGCGTCCTTCGCGGCCTCCGCCTTCCTCGTCGGCGTCGGCGTGTTCTTCCTGCCGATCGACCTCTGGATGAAGGGCTATCTGACGATGGGCATCGTGATGCTGGTCCAGACCTGCGTGACGCTGACCAAGACGGTGCGCGACAATTACGAGAGCAGCAAGTTCGTCAACCGCATCGAGGACGCCAAGGCCGAGCGCCTGCTGATGGAAGTCTCCAAGGCGGCGTGAGCCCAGGGGCCAGGACGAAGTGGCGGGTATCTTGAACCCGCCGCTTTGCCTCAGACGCTTGCGCCGATCGGGGCCAGACCTGGTAATCCCGTCATCCTGAGAGGGTGTGAATGTATTCAGTGTCGTCCTGGCGAAAGCCAGGACCCATTACCCCAATCGCTTGGTGTTGTGCGACGCGGGGGCCACTATCGTACTCTCAATCGAACTCGGTGGTTATGGGTCCTGGCATTCGCCAGGACGACGGCGTGAGGAGGCCGCTCGCTACAATTTCTCAAACCGTCATCCTGAGGAGCGCGAAGCGCGTCTCGAAGGATGCACGGCCCGGTTGGTGGCCGTCGACCCTTCGAGGCTCGCTGCGCTCGCACCTCAGGGTGACGGAGAAGGAGCACGCACACTGCCGAGCTTCTCGCAATGACGATGGATAGGTCGCGGGCCTCTTGCCGCCAACTTGTTCCGTTTCCGGAAGGCCTTGTTTACCCTGCGGCGAACGCCGTCAGGTTGCGCTCATGGCTCCTTAACAGGCCGGAGTGCAGAGATCGCGCCCGAGGGACAGAGAAATGGCGTCCACCGACAATCCGACCCCGGCTTCGCGCGGCACCAAGTGCCTAGCGAAGGCGCGCGCGGCCTTTGACGGCTTGCGCGGCCATGCCGGCTTCTGGCTGAAGGCGCTGTCGCAACCGACCATCGATCTCACTTTGCGCACCCAAGCCGGGCAGCGCACCCGCATCGTCGAATCGCCGGGCCTGTCGCTGCCGAAGGACGAACTCGACGCGTTGGTCGCGCAGCTGCGCACCGTCGCCGCCAAGACGCTGCCCGAGGAGAGCCTGACCTATGGAATCTTCTCCGGCGAGCCGGAACGGCTGTCGCGTGCCGTCGTCACCTTGATCTCGGAGGAAGACACCGGCCGGCCGATCGCCTTCAACGCGCTGTCGGTGATCGACGTGCCGCTCGACGGCGAGCCGACTGAAGTGACCCATCTCGGCCTCGTGATGGTCGATCCCGATGTGCGCGGGCAGGGGCTGCCCTGGGTGCTCTACGGCCTGACCGCGCTGGTGCTGTTCGCCCGCGACGGGCTGCGGCCGAAATGGATCTCCAATGTCACCCAGGTGCCGGCGGTGGTCGGCATGGTCAGCGACACCTTCTCCGACGTGTTCCCATCGCCGCTATCAGGTGCGCGGCAGAGCTTCGCGCATCTGCAACTGGCCCGCGGCATCATGGCCAAACATCGCGCGGTGTTCGGTGTCGGCGAGGAGGCCGGCTTCGACGAGGCGCGCTCGGTCATCACCAATGCCTATACCGGCGGCTCGGACGCGCTGAAAAAGACTTTCGAGATCGCGCCGAAACATCGCAACGCGATCTACAACGAGTTCTGCGAGCGCGAGCTGGATTACGGCCGCGGCGACGATGTGCTGCAGCTCGGCCGCATCGATCTGGCCGGCGCGCGCCGTTACGTCATGAGCGAGGTGCCGTCGGGCTCGCTGCCGGCGCTGCTCGCGGCGTCCGCGATGCTGGCGCTGCAGCGGCTGGTGCTGCCGGTGGTCTACTGGCTGGACGACAGCCGCGCCTTTGGCACCTTGCGGCCGCGCCGGCAGGAGAACGGGGCCGTGCGATGAATTTCGACTATTACTCCTTCACCGGCCGCAACATCGGCTTCATCGACGAGCATGAGCAGCAGCTCTTGCGGCAGGCGCGGGTGTTCGTCTGCGGCGTCGGCGGCATGGGCGGTGCGGCCTTCATGGCGCTGGCGCGCGCCGGCATCGGCAAGTTCGTGATCGCCGACATCGATCGCTTCGAGGTCTCCAACCTCAACCGCCAGGTGTTCGCCTTCGCCGACGAGGTTGGCCGCGAGAAGGCGGCGGTCGCCGCCGAAGCTGCCAAGCGGATCAACCCGACCATCGAGGTCGAGGTGCTCGGCGAGAACTGGACCAGCAAGCTCGCGGGGATCGCCGAACGATGCCCTGTGATCGTCAACGGCATGGACGACATCGCCGCCGGCGTGCATCTGTACCGGACCGCGAAAGCCGCCGATGCAACCGTGATCGACGCCTATATGTCGCCATTGCCGTCGGTGATCGTGGTGCGCCCGCACGATCCACGGCCGGAGCAACGCCTCGGCTTTCCGACAACAGGCAAGGACTGGACCGAGATCACCGACGACGATCGCCGCGCCGCGATGCGGGCTGAGATCGAGCACGTGATGCTGCACTCCTCATCGCGCAACTATGTCGACCTCGCGATCGCCCGCGAAGTCGCCGCCGGCCGCCGCAGCCGGATGTCGTTCGCGCCGATGGTGATCTCGACCGGCATGCTGATGGCCTATGAGGCGGTCGCGCTGATCCTCGGCCGCAGCTCCGGCACCGATTGCCGCGGCTGGTTTCTCAACCCGCATCGGCCGGCGATCGAGAAGCCGCGCAATGCGCTGGTCGCCGCCCTGATGCGCCCGCTGGTGCGACGCGCGATCGACGAGTTGACGAGCGGCAAATGACATCAGGGGTGATCGCCGATTCCATCGTCAATCTCTGCGGCGCCATCGGCGTCGCGGTGGCGATGATGACGTTCTATCGCCGCGATCCCAGGAGCCCGCTGACCCGCCGCCTGCTGCTCGCGCTCGGCGTGATCGCGACCCTGTTCCTCGACCGCGGCCTGGCGTGGTGGAGCGGGAGCTTTGTGCTCGACCGCCTCTCGGTGATTCCGGCCGCGCTGATCCCGCTCGGTGCGCTGATCGTCACCGAAGGCATCCTGCGCCGTCACGCGCCGCGCGCGGTCAAGATCGCGGCGCTCGCCGGCGGCGTCCTGCTCGGCCTCGGCGGCGCGTTCGGGCTGCAAGGCCTTGCGATGCCCTATGCGATCGCGCTGGCGCTGTTTCAGCTCGCAGGCTTCGCCACCTGCGCTCTGCTGCTGGCGACGCGCGACCGCGCTTCGCTGATGGCCTCGGAGAACCGCAGCATCGGCCGCATGGCGGTCGGCGCGCTGGTGGTGATCCCGTTCATCCTGACCGATTTCCGCACGCTGTTTCCCGACATCCCGGTGCGGCTCGGCGCGCTGGGGGCGCTGCTCACGGTGACCGTGATGCTGATCGCCGGCGGCGGCGCCGAGACCCGCCGCCACGGGCTTGCGATGATGGCGCTGCGGCTGATCTCGTCCGGCCTGCTCGGGCTCGCCGCCAGCTTCATGGCGCCTGATGTCGATGCCGCGCAGATGGTGCGGTTCGTCGCGGTCGCGATCGCCGGCGTGCTGACCATCGGGCTGATGACCGACGCGCTGCGCGCGCTGTTCGAATCCCAGGAGCCGGGCGTGCTCAATTCGGTCGCGGCCTCGCCGGCGCAGACCCGCGAGCAGTTGATCGCCGAGCTGGCGCGGCACCCGATCTTCGAAAGCGCGCAGCGCTTCCGCGAAAGCGATCTTGCGCTCTACGATCCGCCGCTGCTGCGCGACGTCCTGTCGACGCGGCGCGTGCTGCGCCGTCCCGACGCGCCGTGGGGCCTGTCGCCGACCGACCCGGCCGCCGAGCGCCTCATCTCGCTGATGACGGCCAACAGCGCCACCCATCTCATCGTGCTCGCGCACGATCCGCTCGATCTGATCGTGCTGGCGGTGCCGGTGACCGCAGCCGATCCCGCCACCGAAACCGCGCTGGCGCTGGTCAGGCGGCTGCTGGCGTTGACCCCGGAGGCCAAATGACGCTCGAGATCCGCGAGGGCGATCGCAAAGCGGCCTTCGACGCCGCCGCGGCGATCGTGCTGTTCTGCCGTCCGGTCGGTGAGGATCCACTCACGACGGGGCGGCATTTCTATCGCAGCTGGCTGGAGATCGATCGCGCCGGCTTCGCGGCATGCCCGATTTCGGCGTTGGCGGATCATCCCGGCTTCAACGATCGGCTGCGAAAACTTGGCCGGATCGGCGCCGAGCTGCGCCTCGTCAACGTGTTCCGCGTCGGCCGGCCGGCAAAACCGTTGAAACCCCGGCATTTCCGGTTGCCGGTCGAGCAACTGATCATTCTAGAGCATGATCCGGAAAAGTGGAAACCGGTTTTCCGAAAAGATCATGCTCAAACAAAGAGATGAGATCATGATGCGATTCCGTGGAAACGCATCATGATCTAGGGTGCGCTCACAAAAAGAGCGCGATACCCGCTGTCAAAGCTTCACGCGGTCGTGCTATGACGCCGCCCGCTGACCAATGACCGGTGGGGATGATGTCGAAGCAATCGTTGCGCGAGGAGGCCGAGCGCCTGATCCGCGAGACCATGGAAAAGCGGAACCTGGTCATCAAGCAGGGCACCACCCGGATCGAGGCGGTCTGCGGCAAGTGCGGCGCGCCGAACCGGGTGCAGGCGGAAAAGGGCCAGTCCCGCGTCAAGTTCACCTGCAAGAACTGCGACCACAAGCAGGAAACGCTGTAGGCGGGCCTAGCGCATCCCGTCATCCTGAGGAGCGCGCTCTTGCGCGCGTCTCGAAGGATGCACGGCCCGGCTGGTGGCCGTCGATCCTTCGAGACGCCGCTTCGCGGCTCCTCAGGATGACGGTGATAGTGGCGATGGGTGGAACGAAGCGGTACCTATCATACGATTTCACTTCCCTTTCACGAATGCGGCGAACGCTTCGCCGTAATCCTTGTGCCAGCGCGACAGCGGCGGGCGGTTCTCGACGATGTCGCCGGCGGCCCACAGGATGCGGCGTTCGTCAAGTGCGCGCGGCACGTCGTTGTCGGGGCAGAGGATGTAGAAATCGCCGGCGGCGAGGCGCTCGATCATGAAGTCGACGGTCTGCTCCGCGGTCCAGGCGCCAGCCGGCTTCTCGGTGCGGCCACGCGCGGTCAGCCCGGTGAAGACGAAGCCCGGGATCAACAGGTGCGCCGTGAGCTTGCAGCCGTCGGTGTTGCGCAGCTCGTGCTGCAGCGCCTCGGTGAACGCCTTCACGCCGGCCTTTGAGACGTTATAGGCAGGATCGCCCGGCGGCGTGGTGATGCCCTGTTTGGAGCCGGTGTTGACGATCAGGCCGGGCCGGCCGCGCTTGATCATGTTGGGTACGAAGGCCTGGGTGCCGTTGATCACGCCCCACAGATTGACGCCGAGGATGCGCTGCCAATTGTCTGCGGGCCCGAACATCGCGCTGCCGGGCTGGATGCCGGCATTGTTCATCAGGATGTCGGTGCCGCCGAATTTCTTCGCGACGGCGGCCTCGAGGTTTGCGACCTCGTCGGGGCGGCTGACGTCGACCGCTGCCGTCATGATATCAGCCGTACCGCCGGGCGCCGCAGATGACAGTTTCGTCGCAGCCGCCTTCAGCCGGTCGTCGCCGAGATCGGCGATGCAGACCTTCATGCCGGCCTCGGCAAACCGCAATGCGGCAGCAAGCCCGATGCCGGAGGCATCGCCGGTGATCACGGCAACATGATTGGCTGATATCATGGGGTGGGGCATCACTGGTCTCCGGACACATATGTGGCTGAGGTTCAGAAATCTATCGTACCATGCACGCCGGCGCATGGGAGGTTTTCATGCCTGCCGACCCCGACAACGCTTGCTCGGCTTTACGGTTTCGCGCCTGCGCTGTAGAGTTGTGGATATAACGCTTCCAAAACACCTCAGCCGACAATTTGACAGGGAGTGCAAACATGGCTGTTTCGCAGGCTATTCCGATCACGCGCCATCCGTATGCCGACGGCTCCTACAAGAAGATGCTGATCGACGGCAAATGGATCGACGCCGCCTCCGGCAAGAAATTCGAGACACATAATCCCGCCACCGGCGAATTGCTCGCGACCGTCGCTGAAGGCGATGCCGAGGATATCAATCGCGCCGTTTCCGCGGCGCGCCGCGCCTTCGAAGGGCCATGGAGCAAAGTGAAACCGTTCGAGCGGCAGAACCTGCTGCTCAAGCTCGCCGAGCTGGTTGAAGCCAATTTCGAGGAGCTATCGCAGCTCGACACGCTCGACATGGGCGCGCCGATCAGCCGCACCCGCGGCAACAAACTGCGCGCGCTCGGCATGCTGCGCTACTATGCGGGGCAGGCCACTGCGATCCATGGCGAGACCATCGAGAACTCGCTGCCCGGCGAGATATTCTCCTACACGCTGAAGGAGCCGATCGGCGTGGTCGGCGCCATCATCCCCTGGAACGGGCCGCTGACCGCCTCGATCTGGAAGATCGGCCCCGCGATCGCGACCGGCTGCACCGTGGTGCTGAAGCCGGCAGAGGAATCGCCGCTGACCTCGCTGCGCATCGGCGAGCTCTGCATGGAAGCCGGCATTCCGCCCGGCGTCGTCAACGTCGTGCCGGGCTATGGCGAGACCGCGGGGGCTGCGCTCGCCAATCATCCCGATGTCGACAAGGTCGCCTTCACCGGTTCGCACATCACGGGACAATCGATCATCCGCGCCTCGGCCGGCAACCTCAAGCGCGTGTCGCTCGAGCTCGGCGGCAAGTCGCCGGACATCGTGTTCGCCGACGCTGATCTCGATGCGGCGGTGCCGGGGGCCGCGATGGCGGTGTTCGCCAACTCCGGTCAGATCTGCAGCGCCGGCACAAGGCTGTTCGTCGAGCAGAAGGTCTATGACGAATTCGTCGGCCGCGTCGCCGAGTTCGGCAAGAAGCTGCAGGTCGGCAACGGCCTCGATCCGAACACCCAGATCGGGCCGCTGGTGTCGAAGGATCAGCTCGACCGCGTCTCCGGCTATCTCGACATCGGCCAGAAGGAAGGCGCCAAGGCGCTGGCCGGCGGCGGCCGCCTCACCGAGGGCGCGCTGTCGAAGGGCTATTTCGTGCAGCCGACCGTGTTCGCCAATGTGCAGGACAACATGCGCATCGCGCAGGAGGAGATCTTCGGCCCGGTGATCTCGGCGATCTCGTTCAAGGATCCGGACGAATTGATCAAGCGCGCCAATGCCACCACCTTCGGCCTCGGCTCCGGCGTCTGGACCACCAATGTCAGCAAGGCGCACCAGGTCGCCAAGGCGCTGCGCGCCGGCTCGGTCTGGGTCAATTGCTACCAGGCGATGGACCCGGCGGTGCCGTTCGGCGGCTACAAGATGAGCGGCTACGGCCGCGAGTCCGGCAAGCAGCACGTCGAGGAGTATCTCAACGTCAAGGCGGTCTGGATCAAGACGGGCTAGCGTCCGGCTCGCTGCTTCACCTCTCCCCGCTTGCGGGGAGAGGTCTCGCGCGCTTGCCAAACCTTATCGAGCGCCAGCCGCCGCCGGCTCCTTTGCATGGGGTTGTTTTTCGATATTTTGCAATAGGCCGTTGCGACGGCCTTGCGCCTACCGCCCGGCGGCCTTCCTCGGCTTGCCGATGTCGCTGCGCAGCGCCTCGAGATCCTTGCGGACGGCACTCGCCGCATCGCGCTCGATCTTGCGGTAGCGTGCCACCAGGGAGAGGCCGAACGGGGTCAGCACCGCGCCGCCGCCATTCTTGCCGCCGGTCTGCCGTTCCACCGCCGCCTGGCGGCAGATGCGGTTGATCTCGTCGACCAGGTCCCAGGCGCGCTTGTAGCTCATGTCCATGGCGCGGCCGGCGGCCGAGATCGAGCCGCATTCCTTGATCCGCTCGAGCAGCAGGATCTTGCCCGGTCCGATCCGGTCTTCGGCATCGAGATCGATGCGGACGCTCAATGAGGGGAGCGATGTGGCGCTCGTTTTCGACATGGCAAGCCTGCTTGTCTGTTCGCTAGATTGCCACTACCTGCTTTTGCGAACAAGATGAACCCGGGAGATAACGGGCATGATCCGGGAAAAGTGGCTACCGGTTTTCCGACAAGATCATGCCCAAGAGATAAGGGGCATGATCCGGAAAAGTGGCTACCGGTTTTCCGGGCGGATCATGCCCACACCATAACGGAAACCACTCAAGGATAATCGGGGTAGGCATGAATTCTCCGTCGCTGTTTTCGCCGCTCAAGGTCGGTCCCTATGAGCTGAAGCATCGCGTCGTGATGGCGCCGCTGACGCGGATGCGGGCGGCGCGGCCGAGTCTGGCGCCGCGGCCGATGAATGCGGAATATTATGCGCAGCGCGCCACGCCGGGCGGCCTGTTGATCGCGGAAGCCTCGCCGGTGGTCGCCACCGGCTTCGGCAATCCCGGCGTCCCCGGCATCTACAGCGAAGCGCAGATCGCGGGATGGCGCGAGGTGGTGGATGCCGTGCACGCCAAGGGCGGGTTGATTTTTCTGCAGCTCTGGCACGTCGGCCGGGTCTCGCATTCCTCGTTCCAGCCCGGCGGTGCGTTGCCGGTGGCGCCGTCGGCGGTCGCGGTCCCCTCCGAATTCAAGTGCATGACGGCGGACGGCAGGGTGGTCGATTACGAGACGCCGCGCGCGCTCGAAACCAGCGAGGTCGCGCTGATGGTCGAGGCCTACCGGCAGGGCGCAAAGAACGCGCTCGCCGCGGGCTTCGACGGCGTCGAGATCCACGGCGCCAATGGCTATCTGATCGAGCAGTTCCTGCAATCGCGCAGCAATCAGCGCACCGACCAGTATGGTGGCTCGATCGAGAACCGCGTCCGCTTCCTGCTGGAGGTCACGCAGGCGGTGATGGACGTGTGGGGCGCCAACCGCGTCGGCGTGCGGCTCTCCCCCTACGGCATCGCCAATGGCAGCGGCGAGGCCGACCCGATGCCGCTCTACAGCCACGCCATCAAGGCGCTGGACAAGTTCGGGCTCGCCTATCTGCACTTCATCGAGCCGCGCGCCTCGGGCACCGGTCGCGCCGAGGTCGACTGGCAGAACGTGCCGTCGGCGATGGTGCTGTACCGCCCGATGTGGAGCGGCGTGCTGATCACGGCCGGCAATTTCGTCGGTGACAGCGCAGCGAGCGCGATCGCCGACGGGCACGCCGATGCGATCGCGTTCGGCCGCTACTTCATCTCTAACCCCGACCTGCCGCGCCGGCTGCAGCGCGGCTATCCCTTGACCAAGTACAACCGCGCCACCTTCTATGCCGGCGAGGAGAAGGGCTACACGGATTATCCCGAGCACGACGAACTGGCGCAGGCTTAGGTGCGCGGTTGTTCTCGTAGCCCGGATGAGCGCAGCGATATCCGGGACCGAACGCGAGACCTTCCCGGATATCGCTGCGCTCATCCGGGCTACGATGCCTTGATGGAGACCCCGATGTTTCCGGACGACGAGTTCGAGTCGACCAAAAAGCCAAAACCCGTGGCGCTGGCGAAGCCCGCGGCGGGCCGATGCCTGTGCGGCAAGGTGCGGTTCGAGATCGACGTGCCGGCGCGCTGGGCCTGGCACGATCACACGCAGGCCAGCCGCCGCGCCCACGGCGCGGCCTACGCGACCTATGTCGGCAGTTGGAAGAAGCGCTTTCGCATCACGCACGGCGAGAGCGAGCTGTCGCGGTACGAGGATCCGGCCAGCATGACCGCGCGCAGCTTCTGCGCCAATTGCGGCACGCCAATCATCTACGAACGCGCGCGGTCGCCGCACATGATCAACATCCCGCGCGCGCTGTTCTCGGGCCGCACCGGCCGGCAGCCGCTCTACCACATCGCGATCGAGGAATTGCAGGAATGGGCCTACACCGGCGAGCCGCTGGTGCCGCTGAAGGGCTATCCCGGCGTGGTCTGGCAGCGCTCGAAAAAGAAGAAGCGCAGCGAGCGCGAGGGGATGTTCTAGCGCGTTTGCGGGCGAAGCGGCCGCGTCAGCGCTTCACGTAGATCGCCTCATCCGCCCCCGCATAGGCCAGGGCCCAGCCTCGCTTGTCCACGAGGTACCGCCGCAGCGATTCGTGCACCTTCACCCAGAGCACCGTGTCGATCTTGTATTTTTCGAGAACGTTGTCCCACACGCTCTCGTCGATGTCCCATTTGACCAGGCTGATATAATCGTGCAGCAACTCATCGGGATAAGCGGTGGCCGCCCGGCCGTCGACGAACACGGGCACCGCGCCGCGTGTGTAGTAGATCAGGAGGCCACCGACGTTCCAGTGGTTCAGCAGCCGCGCATGCGGAAAATGTGTTTGCAGATGGCGCGCATCCTGCTCTGTCAACAGCTGCGGAAATGCCAGCGCCGGCCTGACCTGCATCAGGGTCAGCGGCAGCGCGCAGATTGCAATGATGCCGGCAAAGCGCAACGAGCTTCGGACCTTGAGATCATCCAGTTGCTTCGGCAGCAGCCGGTCGATGTGCAGCGCGAGCGGCACCGTCGCGAAGATGAAGAAGAACGAGATGAAGCGGTATTGATGAAGTCCCAGCAGCAGGAACGCCCAGGCCAGCAACCGCGACTCCAGGCTGGCTCGCGAAGAGGTCCGATTGCGGAGCTCGAGCACCACAAACGCGACCATATAGACGATGCCTGGAATGCTGCCGGGTATCCCGAAGTTTGCGAAATAGGATCGCCACTCGGTGATGTGCTCCTGCACGAAGTGGCCAAGCGTGGTCGCGACGCCGTCATAGACGTGCCAGCCGAGCGGATTGACGAGGATTGCGAGGAGGCATCCGGCCACCGCGAAACTGTAGATCTTGACGCCGGCCCGGTCCCGCTTGAGCACCGACGTGGCGCCGAAGACGCCGATGATGAAGAGCCCGAGCATGAAGCCGCCATGCAGATTGGCCCACAGGACCATCATCACCGGCAGCAGGAACCATCGCGTTCGCTTCAGGCACTCCGCGTAGAAAATCACTGAGAACACCATCGTGGCGGTGTTCGGCGAAACGGTGAGATAGGAATTCGGGGCGGTCGCGTAGGTCGGGTAGAGCAGGCACGCGGCGAAAACCGAAATGCAGACCGCAAGCGCCGAGGCGCCGCTGCGCAGCGTGATCGATGTCAGATAGCCGGTGATGACAGCACCGCAGGCAAGCACCGACAATGTGAGACCGGTACATCCGGCGTATTGGAACAGCACGCTGGCAATGACGTCCCAAAGCCAGGAGAGATTGTACCATTGCCTGTCGCCGAGGGTGAACGACCACGGATCCTGGAAGGGGATGTTGCCGCGCTCCCTGATCAGGTCGCCGGCGGCCAGGTGCCATCCCAGATCAAGGTGACCGAGCAGGACCGACCCGTTTGACAGGTAGTATTGAGACGCGAAGGCGATCGGGAAGAGATAGATTCCAAGCTTCTCGCGCTTGATCGCCGCTTGTCTATCGAGCCCGGTGGTGTTCCAGGCCGTCAGCGCGTCCATGACTGCATTCCACGACCGAAGCGAGCCGCCTGCGGGGCCCTGCATGTTTTTTGCGTTTGCTGTTTCCGTCCAGCGAACATTCGTCGCTTTAGGGGATACCCGCTAAAGTTGCGTTAATGCCGATGGCGCAATTAGATGGCTGTTCGCGAAAGGTATTTTCCTGCCAGTCCGTTCCCGCCTGGAACTCGCGGTCATCATGGTATTCGCGTTGCGCATCCAGGCTGGCCCAGCGCCGTGCTGGAGGGGCTTGCCGCGCAGGCGCGCGCGCGGGGAATGCGGCCATGAGTGGCCGCTCGATTGCTCCTCGGATGCAAGTTTGGTCATCTCCCGGTTCCGTCGGCCAACGCGCTGACGGACCTGGAGGGAACATGAAGAACCGCATTACCGGGCGCTCGGCCTTTCTGGCGTTGCTGAAGGATGAAGGTGTCACCCATCTGTTCGGCAATCCCGGCACCACCGAACTGCCGATCATGCACGCGCTGAAGGACCATCCTGAGCTCACCTATGTGATGGCGATGCAGGAGAGCCTGGTGGTCGCGATGGCCGACGGTTTCAGCCGCGCCTCGGGCAAGCTGGTCGCCTGCAACGTCCATGTCGCGCCCGGCCTCGGCAATGCGATGGGCTCGCTCTACAACGCCAGCTTCACCGGCACGCCGCTGATCCTGACCGCGGGGCAGCAGGAGCAGGGCCACGGCCTGACCGAGCCGGTGCTCTATGGTCCGCTGGTGCAGATGGCCACGCCCTTGGTGAAATGGGCCGTCGAGGTGACGCGGCTGGAGGATTTGCCGCGCATCGTGCGCCGCGCCGCCAAGATCGCCACCACGCCGCCGACCGGGCCGGTCTTCATCTCGCTGCCCGGCGACATCCTCAATGCGGAGGCCGGCATCGAGCTCGGCCGCGCCACCCGGGTCGACACCCGCGTCAGGCCGTCGGAAGAGTCGCTGCAGGCGCTGGCCGCGCGGATCCTGAAGGCCGAGCGTCCGGTGATCATCGTCGGCGACGAGATCGTCAAAAGCGACGCGCTGCGCGAGGCCGCCGATCTGGCCGAGACGTTGGGCTGTCCGGCCTGGCAGTCATCGACGCCCTATGGTTCGCATTTCCTCTCCGAAAGCCCGGGCTTCATGGGCGCGATCGCGCGATTGCAGAAGGTCGCCCGCGACGTGCTGGCGCCGCACGATCTGTTGATCGCGCTCGGCGGCGATCCGCTGCGGATGTCGGTCTACAGTGAGGTCGATCCGCTGCCGGACGGGCTCTCGATCGTGCAGGTCGGCCTGGTCGATAGCGATCTCGCCCGCAATTATGGCGCCGAGATCGCTGTGAAAGCCGACGTCAAGGAAACGCTGCGTGCGCTGGTGCCGGCGTTGAAGGAGCAGGGCGGCGGCGCGCTTGAGACGCGCGCAAGGCAAGGCCTCGCGGCGCTTGCAGCGCAGAATTGGACGGCGAAGCGCAAGGCGCTGGTCGAGCAGATCTCGAAGGCCAGTCATACCTCGCCGGTCGATCCTGATTGGTTGGCGCTGCAGGTCGTCGAGGCGATGCCGGACAATGCGATCCTGGTCGACGAGGGCCTCACCTCGTCGCGGCAGATCATCGCGCTGCGCGCGCATCGCGACCGCTACGGCTATCATGCCCTGGCGTCCGGCGGCATCGGCTGGGGCCTGCCGGCGTCGGTCGGCGTCAGCCTTGCCAATCCAGAGCGCCCGGTGGTGTGCTATTCCGGCGATGGCTCGTCGATGTATTCGATCCAGTCGCTGTGGACCGCGGCCAACCACAAACTGCCGCTCAACTTCGTCATCGTCAACAATGGCGGCTACCGCATCATCAAGCAGCGCCTGCTCGCCTTCCATGGCGACGACAATTATGTCGGCATGGATTTCATCGATCCGCCGGTCGATTTCACCGGCGTCGCGCGCTCGCTCGGGCTCGAGGCCATCAAGGTCACCGACCCGCAGGAGCTGAAGGGCGTGATGAAGTCGGCCTTCAGCCGCCCGGGCGCGAAGCTGATCGAGGTGATAGTCAGCAATTCGGTGAATTGAAGGAGCCGCGCACTGACCTTCACCGTCATCCTGAGGTGCGAGCGGAGCGAACCTCGAAGGATGCACGGCCCGGCCGGTGGCCGCCGATCCTTCGTGACGCGCTACGCGCTCCTCAGGATGACCGGATGGCAAGCTTCGTAGGGTGGGCAAAGCGAAGCGTGCCCACCATCGCAGCACGACGCGGATGGTGGGCACGGCGCTGCGCGCCTTTGCCCACCCTACGCACTCACTCCGCCGCAGCCTTCACGCGATACCGGCTCGCCGGATGCGTGTCGTTGAGCTTTCTCCGCCCCTCGCCGAACAGCTTCTCGCGCAGCGTGCCCTTTGCGTATTCTTTCTTGTAGCGGCCGCGCTTGACGAGCTCCGGCACCAGCATATCGGCGATATCCTCGAAATCGCCGGGCGAGATCGCGAACGCGACGTTGAGGCCGTCGACGTCGGTGTCCTCGAACCATTGCTCGATCTTGTCGGCGACCTGCTCCGGCGTGCCGACCACTACGGGACCGGCACCGCCGATGCCGACATGCTCGGCGACCTCGCGCACTGTCCACACGCGGTCGGGATCGGCGCGGGTGACGTTGTCCATCGCGGAGCGGCCGGCGTCGTTCTGCACGTGCCGTACCTCCTGGTCGAGCGAATAGGTCGAGAAGTCGACGCCGGTCCAGCCCGACATCAGCGCTAGCGCGCCCTCATGGCTGATGTGGCTGCGATACTCTGCGTATTTCGCCTTTGCCTCGGCCTCGGTCGGCGCGACCACGACACACATCATCGAGAACATCAGGATCTCGGCCGCGTTGCGGCCCTTTGTGGCGGCGAGCTCGCGGATCGCCGACACCCGCGGGGCGATCACCTTCGCCGACGGGCCCGACATGAACACGCATTCGGCGTGCTCGGCGGCGAACTGCCGGCCGCGCGGCGAGGTGCCGGCCTGGTAGAGCACCGGCGTGCGCTGCGGCGACGGCTCCGACAGATGGATCGCGTTGAGCCGGTAGTTGGCTCCCTCGTGCTGCACGCGATGCACCTTCTTTGGATCCGTGAAGATGCCGCGCGCGACGTCGCGGATCGCGGCGTCGTCTTCCCAGCTGCCTTCCCAGAGCTTGTAGACCAGCTCCATATATTCGTCGGCGAGCTCGTAGCGGTCGTCATGCGCGGTCTGCTTGTCCTTGCCGGCGCCGCGCGCGGCGCTGTCGAGATAGCCGGTCACCACGTTCCAGCCGACCCGGCCGTTGGTCAGATGGTCGAGCGTCGACATCCGCCGCGCGAACGGGTAGGGCGGCTCGAAGGAGAGGTTGCTGGTGACGCCGAAGCCGAGATTTTCGGTCACGGCGGCCATCGCCGGGATCAGCATCAAGGGCTCGTTGGCCGGGGTCTGCGCCGCGTTGCGCAGCGCCGCATCCGGATTGCCGGCATAGACGTCGTAGACGCCGAGCACGTCGGCGAGGAACAGCCCGTCGAACCGGCCGCGCTCCAGCGTCTTCGCCAGATCGATCCAATAGGACAGCTTGTTGTAGTCCTTGGTGCGGTCGCGTGGATGGGTCCATAGCCCCGGCGACTGATGCGCCACGCAGTTCATGGCAAAGGCGTTGAGCCGGATTTGTTTTGTCATTGTCGAAACCTTGGTCGAAACCTTGAGCGCCGCGTCGATTGCTGCCCGGTTGGGCGTCCCGCATCAAATTGGTGCGACTTCCCACGTTTTGGCAAGGCCCCTTCGCGATTCACACCCTTCCGGCGGTGCGCCGATCCCGATAGGTTGCGCCTCTCCAGAAGCATGATCCGGATGCGCGACGCGGCGTTCCGTTGAGTTCATGCCAAGAAATCATCTCAAGACGCGACCGGACGAAGGGACAATCATGGCGACACGGGCCGACGCAATCGCAAACGCGCGAGAGCATTTTCAATCGGGACAGTTTCTCAGGGAGCTCGACCGCCGGGTCGGCTACCAGACCGAGAGCCTGAACGCCGACAAGGCCGATGCGCTGCGCGCCTATCTGGTGGAGAATCTGCAGCCGGCCTTTGCCGAGCTCGATTTCAAAACAAGGCTGATCGAGTCGCCGACCGGCCGCGGGCCCTATCTGATCGCCGACTACCAGGAAGATGCCGCACGGCCGACCGTGCTGACCTATGGCCATGGCGACGTCGTCGACGGCATGGTCGGCGAATGGCGCGACGGGCTCAATCCCTGGCAGATCACGGTCAAGGGCGATCGCATCTATGGCCGCGGCACCGCCGACAACAAAGGCCAGCATTCGATCAACATGGCCGCATTGCGGGCGGTGAAGCAGACGCGCGGCGGCAAGCTAGGCTTCAACGCCAAGTTCATCATCGAGACCGGCGAGGAGATCGGCTCGCCCGATTTGCGCGAGGTCTGCGAGGCACATCGCGAGGAGCTGAAGGCCGACCTCTTCATTGCCTCCGACGGGCCGCGGCTGTCGGCGGAGCGGCCGACCATCTTTCTCGGCTGCCGCGGCGGCAACCGCATCCATCTCGACGTCAATCTGCGCGAGGGCGGCAACCATTCCGGCAATTGGGGTGGCGTGCTCGCCAATCCCGCCACCATCCTGGCGAACGCGATCGCGAGCCTGGTCGACGGCAAGGGCCGCATGAAGCTCGATATCTTGAAGCCGCCGCCGATCTCGAACCGCGTCCGCGCCGCGCTTGCCGACGTCGAGGTCAAGCCGACGGCGGACGAACCTCAGCTCGCGGAGGATTGGGGCGAGGAGGGGCTGACCGCGGCCGAGCGGCTCTATGCCTGGAACACGCTCGAAGTGCTGGCGATGTCGTCGGGCAATATCGACAAGCCCGCCAACGCAATTCCGGGCAAGGCGAGCGCGGTGTTGCAGCTCCGCTTCGTGGTCGGCACGAAGCATCTCGAAGTAATCGATGGGGTGCGCGACTATCTGCACAAGAATGGATTTCCGATGGTCGAGGTCTCGGGCACGCAGCGCTTCGGCGCCTCGCGCACCGATATGGACAGCCCGTGGATCGACTGGGCGGCGAATTCGATCCGCGCCACCACCGGCAAGGCGCCGGCGGTGCTGCCGAACTTCGGCGGCTCGCTGCCGAACGACGTGTTCTCCGAGGGTCTCGGCCTGCCGACGATTTGGGTGCCGCACTCCTATCCGGGTTGCTCGCAGCACGCCCCGGACGAGCACATCCTGCGGCCGGTGACCGAGGAGGCGCTGACCATCATGGCCGGCCTGTTCTGGGATCTCGGCGAGGCAAAGCACAAGGGTTGAAGGGCGTGCATTATCTCCGTCATCCTGAGGAGCGCGCTCCTGCGCGCGTCTCGAAGGATGCACGGCCCGACTGGTGGCCGTCGATCCTTCGAGACGCGGCTGACGCCGCTCCTCAGGATGACGGGAAAACGTGGATGCCCGGGTCATCTTTCGAAGCCGCGCTTCGCACTTAGCCCGGGCATGACGGGCGGGGGAACTGGTGGCCGACGCTGCCAAGGAAATTCAAATGACACTGCCAACTTCGGCCGACGCTCAGCACGCCACTGCGGCCGACAAGAAAAACGTCACCCGCCTGATCGTGGCGACCTCGGTCGGCAATGCGCTCGAGTGGTACGACATCTCGGTCTACGCCTATTTCGCGGTCTACCTCTCCAAGGCATTCTTCCCGGTCAATGATCCGACCACCTCCCTGCTGCTGACCTTCGGCAGTTTCGGCCTGTCGTTCCTGATCCGCCCGATCGGCGGGATCGTGCTCGGCGCCTATGCCGACCGGCACGGCCGCAAGGCTTCGCTGATGCTGTCGATCATGCTGATGACGTTTGGCACGCTGGTGCTGGCGCTGATGCCGACCTTCGAGACCATCGGAGTCCTGGCGCCTGTTGCGGTGATGCTGGCGCGGCTGGTGCAGGGATTCTCAGCCGGCGGCGAGTTCGGCTCCTCGACGGCGTTCCTGGTCGAGCATATGCCGGAGCGGCGCGGCTTCGTCGCGAGCTGGCAGTTCGCAAGCCAGGGCGTCAGCGGCCTGCTCGGCGCCGGCTTCGGCGCGCTGCTGACGTCGGTGATGAACGCGGAGGATCTACAATCCTGGGGCTGGCGGCTGCCGTTCCTGTTCGGCGTGTTGATCGGCCCGGTCGGCATCTACATCCGCAATCATGTCGACGATGCGACCCCGCCGCCGGCGGCCGGGAAGCCGGATTCGCCGGTCAAGGAGGTGCTCGCGCGGCAGAAGCTTGCCACGCTGCTTGCGATCGGCGCGCTCGCGGTGTCGACGGCGGTGAATTATCTGATCGTCTATATGCCGACCTATGTGGTGAAGACGCTGAACCTGCCGCCGACGGTCGGGTTCATGGCGGCGCTGGTCGCGCAGACCGCGGTCGCGCTGCTGGCGCCGATCGCGGGCTACGTCTCCGACAAGATCGGACGCACCGCGCACATGATCCTGTTTGCGCTATTGCTGCTGGTGTCGATCTTCCCGGCCTTCCTGCTGCTCACCGGCAAGCCGACGCCTGTCATCATCCTGCTCGGCGTGCTCTGGCTCGGCGTGCTCAAGTCGCTGTATTACGGGCCGCTGGCCGCGCTGATGTCGGAGCTGTTTCCGCCGGCGACGCGCGCGACCGGGCTCGGTCTCAGCTACAACATCGGCGTCACCTTGTTCGGCGGCATGGGGCCGGCGATCATGACCTGGATGGGCGGCTTTGCGCTGATCGGCGAGCTCGCGCCGGGCTATTATCTCACCGCGGTTTGCATCCTCAGTCTTGGCGCGCTGTTCACGATCCGAAGAAAGCGGCTCGCCTGATTTCGTGAAGCGAAATTCGAATATCTTCGTTGTTGCAAAGCAGCGTTGATGATCGAAATCAAAGTTTCATCTGACGAAAGTATACGGTGTCCGGTGCGCATCATCCGTCCTAGGATGAGGTCCGCCGGGCGCGCCCCTCGTGGTGCCCGGTGCAAGGTTTGAAATCGAGGCAAGGAAGGCCAGGGCATGAACGCCTCCACGACTGCGACCGCGCGGACCAGCCGCAAGAGGCCATCACCGGAGCCGGGCCAACCCGACAAGTTCAACGCGATCCAGAAAGTCTGCGCGATCCTGCGCGTGCTGGCGCAGCGCTCGCCGCTACGGCTGACCGACATCGCCGACACCACCTCGCTGAACAAGGCGACCGCGCTGCGCATTCTCAATTCGCTGATCGAGGAGGGATTTGTCTCCCGGGTCGCCGGCGCCAAGACCTACGAGCTAGGCCAGGAGGCGCGGGTGATGGCGGTCGGCGCGCGCCGCTCGGTCGACATCGCCGAGCTGGCGCAGCCGAGTCTGCTGCGGCTGTCGGAACGTTCGGCCGATACCGCGCTGTTGTCGGTACGATCAGGCGTGGAGGCGCTTTATCTGGCGCGCTCGGTCGGCAACCATCCGCTGCAACCGAACTATCTGCAGATCGGCAGCCGCCGTCCGCTCGGCGTCGGCGCCGGCGCGCTGGCGCTGCTGGCCTGGCTGCCGGATGCCGAGATCGAGGCCGTGATCGAGGTGATCGTGCCGCGGCTGGCGAAATCGCCGCGCATCACGCCAAAATTCCTGCGCGAGCGAATCGCCGTGGCGCGCAAGGCCGGCCACACCGTGCTGCTCGACGCCGCCTTCCCCGGCATGGGCGGCGTCGGCGTACCCGTTCGCGACGATGCCGGCGAGGTGGTCGCCGCGCTCTCGATCGGCGCCGCGACCGACCGCATCCGCCGCCGCGAAGCCGAGCTCGCCGACATGCTGAAGAAGGAAGCCCAGGTGCTGGCCCGCGCGATGGCCCAGGCGCCGAAGCCCGGGCGCAATCTCAAGGCTGCGGGCTGACGGGTTTGGCAGCCTCTCGCAACGGCCTCAAAGCGCTCCGCCCTGCGCGCACTTTCCGCAAGGCCGCGGTTAATCAAGCGATTAATCCGAGGAACCCAAGTCGCTCAGCGCCTTGCGAGAACGCCCGGTTGTCGTCATCATGCCAACACTCGCCGAGGAAACCTGCCCAACACGATGACGCTCTCGCCCGACCCCACCGACGACGCTGTGAAGACGGCGTTTGCCGGCCTTCCCGCATTGCTCGACCAGGCTCCCTCGCTGCTTGCGCGCGGGCGGCTGCTCGATTGCGACTGCCTGATCGGGCCGATGGCACGGCCGTTTCATGCCGCGATCCGGGCCGGGCGCATCGTCGAGCTCAAGCCCGCGCCGGTCCTGATGCGCTCGTGGCGCTTTTCCTATCGCGCCACACCGCAGGCCTGGACCGCCTATTGGCAGGCCGAGCCGAAGCCCGGCTGGCATGATCTGCTGGCGTTGACCAAGCGCGGCGAGGCGGTGCTGGAAGGAGATCTCTATCCCTTCATGGTGCATCTGCAATACTTCAAGGACCTGCTGGCGCTGCCGCGGCAGCATTTCGCGGCGGCCGCAACATGAGTGGCACCATCATGAACGGCTACATCGAGCCGACGGTCGGCCGCTACGTTCACGTCGAGATCGGCGGCGAGCTGCACCGGATCTATTTCGAGGAGAACGGCCGGGGCATTCCGCTGGTCTGCCTGCACACCGCGGGATCGGATGCGCGGCAGTGGCGACATCTGCTCGCTGACGCGCAATTTGCCGAAAATTTCCGCATCATTGCCTTCGATATGCCCTGGCATGGCAGGTCGAATCCGCCGAAGAGCTGGACCGGCGATGAATATCAACTCACCACTGCGCGCTACACTGAGACCATCCGCGCCTTCTGCCGTGCGCTTGCCCTGGAGAAGCCGGTCGTGATGGGCTGCTCGATCGGCGGCCGCATCGTCCTCAACCTTGCGATCGAACATGCCGCCGAATTCCGTGCGCTGATCGGGCTCGAGGCTGCCGACTTCCAGGCGCCGTGGTACGATACCGACTGGTTGAACCGTCCGGACATTCACGGCGGCGAAGTCTGCGCCGCGCTGGTGTCGGGGCTGATTGCGCCGCAGAGCCCGGAGGGCGCGCGGATGGAAACGCTGTGGGCCTACAAGCAGGGCGGCCCCGGCGTGTTCAAGGGCGACCTGTATTTCTACCGTGTCGACGGCGACCTGCGCGGCCGGGTCGCGTCAATCGATACTAAAGTATGCAACCTCTATCTCCTCACGGGCGAGTATGATTTCTCCTGCACGCCCGAGGACACGAGGCGGACCGCAGCGGCAATAGGGGGCGCCAGCGTCACGATCATGGAGAAGCTCGGTCATTTTCCGATGAGCGAGAATCCGGAGCAGTTTCGCCGCTACATCGCACCCGTCCTCGCCGACATTCTCATGCACTAGATCGACCGTTTTCCACGAAGGAGTAGACGTATGACATCCAAATATCTCATCGGCTTCGCGCTCGCCGCCGCGCTCGGCGCGAGCCAGGCGCAGGCCCAGGAGCTGACCGGCACGCTGAAGAACATCAAGGACACCGGCGCGATCACGCTCGGCTACCGTGATTCCTCGATCCCGTTCTCCTATCTCGACGACAACCAGAAGCCGATCGGTTACGCGATGGACATCTGCTACAAGATCGTCGATGCGATCAAGAAGGAGCTCAAGCTCGACAAGCTCGAGGTCAAGCTCAACCCGGTCACCTCGGCGACGCGCATCCCGCTGATGGCCAACGGCACCGTCGACCTCGAATGCGGCTCGACCACCAACAATGCCGAGCGCCAGAAGCAGGTCTCCTTCACCAACTCGCACTTCCTGACCGCGAGCCGGTACGTCACCAAGAAGGCGAGCAAGATCAATTCGATCGATGACCTGAAGGGCAAGACGGTGGTCTCGACCGCCGGCACCACCAACATCAAGCAGCTCACCGAGGCCAACCTCGCGCGGGGCTTAAGCGTCAACATCATCCCGGCCAAGGATCATGCCGAGGCCTTCCTGATGGTCGAGACCGATCGTGCGGTCGCCTTCGTGATGGACGACATCCTGCTCGCGAGCCTCGTCGCCGGCTCGAAGTCGCCGGATGACTACGTCATCTCCAAGGATGCGTTCTCCAAGCCCGAGCCCTACGGCATCATGCTGCGCAAGGACGACGCGCCGTTCAAGAAGGTCGTCGACGCTGCCACCGCCGCGCTCTACACCAGTGGCGAGGGCCAGAAGATCTATGACAAGTGGTTCACCCAGAAGATCCCGCCGAAGGGCCTCAATCTCAACTCGCCGGCTGGACCGGAGATGAAGAAGCAGTTTGCGAAGCCGTCGGATTCGCCTGATCCGGATGCCTATCTGGTGAACTGATTGCACGGCCGAGTTTGACCCGCCGCCCTCGGCGGCGGGTCCCGAAACTAAGTATGTCCGGTCATTTTGGAGGAAAATGGCCGGACATTTGCATAGACGCCGCGCGTCAAGTCGGCGTAATGCGTGACCGGCGCGGCCGCGTGGGGGACCCGTGAACTACAATTGGAACTGGCACATCTTTCTCGAGCCGAACCCGATGGGGACCGGCACCTATCTCGACCTCCTGCTGTCGGGACTGGTGGTCACCGTCAAGGTGTCGGTGCTCGCCTGGATCATCGCGCTGGTGACCGGCTCGGTGATCGGCGTGCTGCGCACGCTGCCGTCGAAGACGGCATCGTGGATCGGCTTCGCTTACGTCGAGTTCTTCCGCAACATGCCGCTCTTGGTGCAGCTGTTCCTCTGGTTCTTCGTGCTGCCCGAGCTGCTGCCGAGGTCCGCCGGGCTGTGGCTGAAGCAGCTGCCGAACGCGCCGTTCTGGACCGCTGCGATCGGCGTCGGCCTGTTCATGTCGGCGCGCGTCGCCGTGCAATTGCAGGCCGGCATCACCTCGCTGCCGCGCGGGCAGAAACAGGCCTCGACCGCGCTTGGCCTCACCACGGTACAGACCTATCGCTACGTGCTGCTGCCGATGGCATTCCGCATCATCCTGCCGCCGCTGACCTCCGAATTCCTCAACACCATCAAGAACAGCGCCGTCGCGATCACCATCGGCCTGATCGAATTGACCGGCCAGGCGCGCTCGATGCAGGAGTTCTCGTTTCAGGTGTTCGAGGCATTCACCGCGGCGACCGTGCTCTATCTTCTCCTCAACTTCGTCGTGGTGACCGCGATGCGCTTCCTCGAGCGCTATGTCGCGATCCCCGGCTACATCACGGGCAAATGACGATGATCGGCAGTTTCGATTTCGACGTCGTCCGCCGCGCGCTGCCCTATCTGTTCCTCGAGGGCATGCGCTTCACGCTGACCCTGACGGCGCTCGCTGCGTTCGGCGGCCTGGTGTTCGGCACCCTGATCGCCCTGATGCGATTGTCGAGCTACAAATGGCTCGGGCGCATCGCAGGCTTCTATGTCGACTTCATCCGCTCGCTGCCGCTGGTGCTGGTGATCTTCTGGTTCTACTTCCTGGTGCCTTACATCGGGCAGTGGCTGACCGGCGCGTCGCGACCGATCACGGTCGGCGCCTTCGCCTCCTCGCTGATCACCTTCATCGCGTTCGAGGCGGCTTATTTCTCCGAGATCATGCGCGCCGGCATCCAGTCGATCTCGAAGGGCCAGCCGGCCGCGGCCAGCGCGCTCGGCCTGACCTACGCGCAGTCGATGCGCTACGTCGTGCTGCCGCAGGCGTTCCGCAACATGCTGCCGGTGCTGCTGACGCAGACCATCGTGCTGTTCCAGGACACCTCGCTGGTCTACGTGCTGTCGATCCCGGATTTCCTCGGCGCCGCCAGCAAGGTCGCGCAGCGCGACGGCCGTCTAGTAGAAATGTACCTGTTCGCCGCGCTGGTCTACTTCGTCATTTCCTGTGTCGCATCCTTTGGCGTCCGCCGCCTGCAGGCGCGCATCGCCATCGTCAGGTAGATGCTCATGCGACGGATTGTTCAGGGCACGAACCCCTTCACCTCTCCCATCGGGAGAGGTCGGATCGCGTCAGCGATCCAGGTGAGGGGTTTTGCTCCATCGATAGACCGCAACCCCTCACCCGGCGCTGCGCGCCGACCTCTCCCAATGGGAGGGTGGAAGCGCGCTCGCCGCAACGCCTGAGTTAAACATGATCGAGATCAATCACGTCAATAAATGGTACGGGCCGGCCTTCCAGGTGCTGAAGGACTGCACCACCAGCGTCGCCAAGGGCGAGGTGGTGGTGGTCTGCGGCCCGTCCGGCTCGGGCAAGTCGACCCTGATCAAATGCGTCAACGCACTGGAGCCGATCCAGGGCGGCGACATCACGCTCGACGGCGTCAAGGTCAACGATCCCAAGACCGACCTACCGAAGCTGCGCTCGCGCGTCGGCATGGTGTTCCAGCACTTCGAGCTGTTCCCGCATCTGCGCATCATCGACAACCTTCGCCTCGCGCAGGAGAAGGTCTTGGGCCGCAAGCATGACGATGCGACGGCCAAGGGCATGAAGCTCCTGGAGCGCGTCGGGCTGAAGGATCACGCGAAGAAGTTTCCCGCCGAACTGTCCGGCGGTCAGCAGCAGCGCGTCGCGATCGCCCGCGCGCTGGCGATGGACCCGATTGCGATGCTGTTCGACGAGCCGACCTCGGCGCTCGATCCCGAGATGATCAGCGAGGTGCTCGACGTCATGGTCGACCTCGCCCGCGAGGGCATGACCATGATGGTGGTGACCCACGAAATGGGCTTTGCCAACAAGGTCGCTGACCGCGTCATCTTCATGGACCGCGGCGAGATCGTCGAGGACGCCAAGAAGGCCGACTTCTTCGGCACGCCGCGCAGCGACCGCGCGCAGAAGTTCTTGTCGAAGATCCTGCAGCATTAGGGGCGTTGTTCTCCACTCCGTCATTCCGGGGCGCGCCGCTTGGCGCGAGCCCGGAATCCATTTCACCGCGGTAATGCGGCCCAATGGATTCCGGGCTCGATGCTTCGCATCGCCCCGGAATGACGGTGCGGAGAGGGTTTATCCCCGCTGACAATTTGCGTATACGAAAGCCCAGAACTTCCCCTTCGTCCGCAGGAGAACTCGCGTGGAAAAGATCGCTTACGTCAACGGCTCGTACGTGCCGCATTCCGAGGCCAAGGTCTCGGTGTTCGACCGCGGTTTCCTGTTCGCCGACGGCATCTATGAGGTGGCGGCGGTGCTCGAGGGCAAGCTGATCGACAACGCCTCGCATCTGGCGCGGCTGAAGCGTTCGGTCGGCGAGATCCAGCTGGCGCTGCCGGAGACGCTGGAGCGGATCGAGGAGATCCAGAAGGAACTGGTCAAGCGCAACAACCTCGTCAACGGCATGGTCTATCTCGAGGTCACCCGCGGCGCCGACAAGGGACGCGATTTCGCGTTCCCGACGGCCGACGTCAAGGCGACGCTTGTCATGTTCACCTCGGAAAAGGACATCATCAACGCGCCCTCGGCCAAGACCGGCATCAAGGTCATCACGGTGCCCGACATCCGCTGGGAACGGCGCGACATCAAGAGCGTGGCGCTTTTGGCGCAGGTGCTCGCCAAGCAGGCCGCGGCCGCGGCCGGCGCCGGCGAAGCCTGGATGATCGAGGACGGCAAGATAACCGAGGGCGGCTCGTCCTCGTCCTTCATCGTCACCCAGGACGACGTCATCGTGACGCGGCAGAACGGCAACGAGATCCTGCCCGGCTGCACCCGCAAGGCGGTGGTCAAGCTCGCCGAGGAGCGCCAGCTGCGCATCGAGGAGCGCGCCTTCACGGTCGCGGAAGCGCTCGCCGCCAAGGAAGCCTTCATCACCAGCGCCTCGGTGTTCGTGCAGGGCGTGGTCGCAATCGATGGCAAGGCAGTCGGCAGCGGCAAGGTCGGCCCGGTCACCGATCGCCTGCGCGAGATCTATGTCGAGTTCGCGAGGGCGACAGCGGTTTGAGCTAGTTTTGGTGCGAAAGGTAGACCCGTCATCCTGACGTGCGAGCGGAGCGAGCCTCGAAGGATGCACGGCCACAGCCGGGCCGTCGACCCTTCGAGACGCGCGGAGCCTGTCATCGGGCCGCGCTTTGCGCGGACCCGGTGGCGCTCCTCAGGGTGACGGTGATAGACTGCGCGCGACACTGAATTTCCTGCGCAGGCCGTCGCTCACGCCGCCACTTTCACCTTCACCGGATGCACCGCGCGGAAGCCGATGGCGATCCGGTTCCAGGCGTTGATGGCGCCGATCAGTGTGGTCAGGTTGACCAGCTCGCTGTCCGAGAACTGGGCGCGTACCGCCTCGTAATCGGCGTCGGGCGCATGCGTTTCTGCAACCAGCGTCGGCGCTTCGGTCCAGGCCAGCGCCGCGCGCTCGCGCTCCGAGTAGAGCGGCGACTCGCGCCAGGCGTTGAGCAAATAGAGCCGCTGCTCGGTCTCGCCGTGCTTGCGGGCGTCGTCGGTATGCATGTTGATGCAGTAGGCGCAGCCGTTGATCTGCGAGGCGCGGGTCTTGACCAGCTCGATCAGCGATTGCTCGAGGCCGCTCGCGGTGATCTGGCTTTCCACCGCAACCAGCGCTTTGATGGTTTCGGGGGCGGCCTGGTAGAAGTTCATCCGGGGCTTCATGGTCGTTCTCCTTGGTTGAGCTTGGGATTGCTAAAGCGCGACGATATTGGGCTGTTGTTTGAGCATGATCTCTTCGGAAAACCGCTTCGCACTTTTCCGGATCATGCTCAGTGTACGCCACCGCCGCCAGCGAGCTGGCCCGGCTTCTTCAGGAACAGGGTCGCGACCAGCGCGATGAGCAGCGCCACACCGAGCAGATAGAAGGTGTCGCTGAAGGCCAGGATGTAGGCCTGCTTCTGCACGACATTGCCGACCGCGGCGATCGCGCGGTGGGCAGCGGCGGCCTGGTCGGCGACGCCATGGTTCATGAAATACTGCGTCATCTGCGCAATCCGGGTGCGGGTTGCTTCCTCCAGCAGCGAGACCGACTGCATCAGCACGTTGGAATGATACTGCTCGCGCTTGGTCAGCAATGTCTGCAGCGCGGCAATGCCGATCGCGCCGCCGAGGTTGCGCATCATGTTGAACAGTGCTGAGGCCGATCCGGCATTCTCTGCCTCAATCCCGGCCGTCGCAACCGCCGACAACGGGGCAAAGGCGAGCGCCTGTCCGACAGCACGGACGACGTTGGGCCACAGCAGTTGATCGGCGGCATAGTCGTTGGTCATGTAGATGTTCATGAAGTTGGAGCCGGCGAACAGCGCAAATCCAACGCCGATCACGAGGCGGGGGTCGAAGCGCTGCATCAGCTTCGGCACCAGCGGGATCAGCACGAGCTGCGGCAGGCCGGTCCATGCCAGCACCATGCCGATCTGCTCGGCATTGTAACCCTGGATGCGCGACAGGTACTGCGGCAGTATGAACACCGAGCCGTACAGCGCGATGCCCATCAGGAAGTTGGCCAGCATGCCGAAGCCGAAATTGCGGCGGGCGAGCAGGCGCAGATTGAGCAGCGGCTTCTCGACGGTGAATTCGACGATCAGGAAGGCTGTCAGCGCAACCGCTGCGATGACCGACAGGCGGACGATAAAGGGCGAGCCGAACCAGTCGTCCTTGTTGCCCTCTTCCAACACGGTCTGCAGCGCGGCCAGCCCGATCGCCATGGTGATGATGCCGAGCCAGTCGCCCTGGCGGATCAGCGACAGCTTCATCGGGCTCGAATCGAGCGAGACATACAGCATTGCGATCATCACGGCGCCGGGCACCAGGTTGACATAGAAGATGTACTGCCAGCCCCAGTTCTCGGTGAGGTACCCACCAATCGTCGGGCCGATCGCCGGCGCGAAAGTCGCCGACAGCGCGAACAGCGCCAGCCCGATCGGCTGCTTGGCCTTTGGCAGCAGCGTGATGATCAGCGTGAACGCCATCGGGATCAGGACGCCGCCGGTAAAGCCCTGCACCGCGCGCAGCGCGATCATCTGCGGCAGGTCCTGCGCCAGCGCGCAGGCCGCCGAGAACACCAGGAACAGGAATGCATTGGTGAGCAGATAGAGGCGCACCGAGAACACCCGCGCGAGCCAGCCGGAGAGCGGGATCACCACGATCTCGGCGATCAGATAGGAGGTCGAAATCCAACCGCCGTCATCAATGCCCGCGCCGATGCCGCCTTGAATGTCGGCGAGCGAGGCGTTGACGATCTGGATGTTGAGCACCGCCATGAACGCGCCGAGCGTGGCGCCGATCACTGCGATCCAGGTCCGGGTCGAGACGGCGGGCGCGGTGGGCGCTGTGGGCGTGGTAAGATCGGCGGCGTTGGCGGTAGGCTGGAGCGCGGTCATCGGGATCGTCCTGACTTACCTGCACAACATGTATTAGACGGCTGGCTTCGATAATCCGGGAAACACTGGAAGCATTGTCCGGCAGTGATTGATAATCGACATTGCCGCCGCGCTGCTGCGACTGCACCGCAGTCAACGCACGTTGCATTTGGTCTTCGTTGTGTCGATGAGTGAGGTGAGCATTTCTCTCAGGCTCCCTCTCCCCTTGCGGGAGAGGGTGGGGAGAGGGGTGGCCCCGGCGCCGACGTCGGAGATTTACGCGAGCCGTTTCAATCCTGCCGTTCGCGTCACTCTCGGCAGTGCGTCGTCGCAGACCAACGAAGTTCAGCGCAAGGTCGCCCCTCTCCCCAACCCTCCCCCGCAAGGGGGGAGGGAGCCCTACCGCCGGTGTGCGCGGCACGAAGAGGAGAGCGGAGAGCCGTACAGCAAAAACGCGATCGACCACCGATGTGGTGATCGATCGCGTCAAGCCAGCTAAAGAAGTGTTTGGCCTAGCCGCCGTGCGGCCGCGTCGCCGACGCCAGCCGCCGCTTCTCGTCGCGTTCGGCCAGCACCGTCGCCTTGGTGTTGACGGTCGGGATCGCCGACATGCCCGGCCGCAGCAGGCCGGTCAGGCTGTGGTCGTCGAGCACGATCTTCACTGGCACGCGCTGCACGATCTTGGTGAAGTTGCCGGTGGCGTTGTCGGGCGGCAGCAGCGCGAATTCGAGGCCGCTGGCCGGTGACAGGCTGTCGACATGGCCCTTCAAGGTGGTGCCGTGGAAACTGTCGACGGTGAGCTCGACCGGCTGGCCATTCCGCACATGGGTCAGCTGCGTCTCCTTGAAATTGGCGACCACATAAACCGCATCGAGTGGCACCACCGCCATCAGCTGGGTGCCGGCCTGTACATATTGCCCAACGCGCAGCGTGCGGGCGCCGACCGTGCCGTCGACCGGCGCGGTGATCCGCGTGTAGGACAGGTTCAGCTCGGCCTGCTGCTCGACCGCGCGGGCGCGGTCGACCTGCGCCGCGGCCTGGGCGCGCTGCGTGGTTAGCACGTCGACCTTGCGCTGCGCCGCCGACAGCGCCGATTTGGCGTGCTGCAATTGCGCGGTGTTGGCGCGCAGCGCCGCGTCGGTCTGTTGCGCACGTTGAATGGTGCCGGAGCCGGACTTCATCAGCCCGTCGTAGCGGCTCTGCTCCTCCTGGGCGAATTTCAGATTAGCTTCGGCAGCTTCGACATCGGCCGTGCTCTGGTCGATGATCGGCTGTTGCAACTCGAGCTGGGCATCGAGGTTGCGTACCGAGGCTCTAGCGGCGTCGACATCGGCCTTGGCCTGGCCGAGCGCGGTGCGGTAATCGCGGTCGTCGATCTCGGCCAGCAGCTGGCCGGCCTTCACGGGCTGGTTGTCGGTGACCAGCACCTTGGCGATGTAGCCCGACACCTTCGGCGCGATGATCGTGGAGTCCGCCTTCACATAGGCGTCGTCGGTCGATTCGAGGTATCGGCCGGTGGTGAAGTAGTCGTAGCCAAAGTCGCCGGCGATGGCGACGCCGACCAGCGCGGCGAGCCCGAGGGCTGCCCGCTTGATCGTCGCCCGCGATGGGCGCAGGCCGATTTTAGCCGATTCGTCAGGGACATAGGTTGTGGTCGACATGGCATCCTCCGGGTCGAACATTTGCGTCCTTCCAGAAAGGGCGCCCATTCAACCCTTTAGATGCAATGTCCTCCTCACTGTGATAATCCCGATAAAACTGGAAGCATTATCCAGCCAGCGCTGATAATCCGGACGTAGCCTGCATGGATCGCCTGACCAGCCTGACCGCCTTCGTCCGGGTCGTGGATGCCGGCGGCTTTTCCGCGGCCGGCCGCAAGCTCAATATGTCCACCACCACGGTGAGCAACCATGTGCAGTCGCTGGAGGACCGGCTCGGCGCCCGGCTGCTCAACCGCACGACGCGCAAGGTCAGTCTCACCGAAGTCGGCCAGGCCTATTACGACCGCTGCGTCCAGATCCTCGCCGAGATCGAGCAGGCCGACGACATCGCCGGCGCATTACAGGCGGTGCCACGCGGTACGCTGCGCATCTACACCAACACCCATCTGGCGCAGTTCCTGTCGCCTGCGGTGGTCGAGTTCCTGGCGACCTATCCGGAGGTCAAGGTTGACCTCGCGATCGGCGAGCGCAATGTCGACCTGATCGACGAGAATTACGATCTCGCGGTGCGCATGCTCCCGCCGCCGGATTCCAGCCTGATCGTGCGCAGCATCGCGACCTGGCGGCACGTGCTGTGCTGCTCGCACGGCTATATCGAACAGCACGGCAAGCCCGCGCAGCTCGCCGACCTTGCGGAACGCAATTGCATCCGGCACGTCAATTATCCCTATGGCGACGACTGGCATTTCGTCGACCGCAAGGGTATGCCGGCTTCGGTGAAGGTCAGCGGCAACCTGGTCGCCAACAGCGGCGACACGCTGCGGCTCGCGGCACTGGCCGGCGTCGGCGTGTTCCTCGCGGCTGGCTTCCTGGTGCGCAACGAGCTCGAGTCCGGCCAATTGGTCCGGCTGTTGCCCGAGTACCGGCCGGTCGAGTTCACCATGAACGCGGTCTATCCGCACCGCCATCATCTCTCGGCGAAGGTCCGCACCTTCATCGATCTCCTGGTGCATCACGCCACCGAGCAGCAGAAGCTGATCAATCCGTATTCGTGAGGCGCGTGGAAAGAACCGCGCATGCAAAATCTATCTCCGTCATCCCCGCGCAAAGGCTTCGCCTTTGTCGCTGGAGGTGCGAGCCTTGCGGCGCAATTGCGCCGCTGGGCGAGCCTCGAAGGATGAATCGGCCAGCAGCAGGGCCGTCGATCCTTCGAGACGCGCGCGAGAGCGCGCTCCTCAGGATGACGGGACTAATAGTATAGTGCTCACTTCCGCGTCATGGCGACCCGGCATCCCTTGCATGGCGCACCCATGTATCAAGGTCGCGTCACCTGCCGGGGGCCTGCCATGTCGCTTCGTGTTCTGATCGCCATCCTGTTCGCGATCGCAACAAACCTGCTGGTCCAGGCGCCGGCGTGCGCCGCTTATCCCAATCACGTCGTCAGGATCGTGGTGCCGTTCGCGCCGGGCGGCGGCACCGATGTGGTGGCGCGCACGCTGGCGCAGGAGATGCAGAAGGATCTCGGCGTCACCGTCATCATCGAGAACAAGCCGGGCGCCGGCACCATCATCGGCACACAGAGCGTCGCGGCGAGCCCACCCGACGGCTACACGCTGCTGATGGCGACCTTCGCCAACGCGGTCAATCCGAGCCTCTACAGCAAGCTGCCCTATGACGCGCATAAGGATTTTGCCCCCGTGGCGCTGGTGGCGCGCTCCTTCAACGTCGTGGTGGTCAATCCATCCTCGCCAATCAAGTCGATCGCCGATCTGATCGCGGTCGCAAAGGCCGATCCGGAAAAGCTGTCCTATGGTACTTACGGCACCGGCACCTCGGCGCATCTCGCCGGCGAATTGTTCAAGCACATGGCGTCCGTCAACCTCACCACCGTGCCCTACAAGGGCGCGGCGCCGGCCATCACCGACCTCCTGGGTGGCCAGATCCAGGTGATGTTCACGACGGTGGCGAGCTGCGCGTCGCTGGTCGAAGCCGGGCAGCTGCGCGCGATCGCCGTGACCTCGGCTGAGCGCTCGCCGTCATTCCCGAAACTGCCCACTGTGTCGGAAGCCGGCGTGCCGGGCTACGCCGCGGAATCCTGGTACGGCCTTTACGCACCTGCGAACACGCCGCCAGACATCATCGACCGGCTCAACAAGTCCGCCGCCAAGGCCGTGCAGGCTGAGGCCTTCAGGAAGCTCAGCGTCAACGAGGGCCTGGTGATGGTGGCCGAGCCCCCAGCCGAGCTCGAGCGCTACTTTGCCGGCGAGGAGGCGCGCTGGCGCAAGGTGATCCAGGACGCCGGCATCAAGGCCGAATAGGCGGCATGCGCCAGGTGACGATCACATCTTTTTGCGTCGCATTGCCGGAACCGTGATTCTAGACGCAACGAACGGGTTCCTGGATCGTTGAGGTCGGCGGAACTTCCCGCCTTGAGCTATTCCGCTCGTCAAAGAGTAGGCCATGTGGATTTTGTTGCTGCTGCCGTTCATCGGCTTGCTGTGGGTGCCGTTCTATAATTTCGCCGAGCCGTCGCTGTTCGGCTTTCCGTTCTTCTACTGGTACCAGCTCGCCTGGGTGCCGATCTCCTCGCTCTTGATCTGGCTGGTCTATCGCAGCCGCCAGCCTGACGCCGACGAGCAGCGGTGAGGGGAGAGATGACCGATCATATCGCCTGGGTGGCGCTCTCCGTCTTCGTCTTCTTCTTCGCGCTCGTCACCGTGATGGGCTTCTTCGCCGCGCGCTGGAAATCCGGCCCGGTCAGCGAGCATCTCGACGAATGGGGCCTCGGCGGCCGCCAGTTCGGCACCTGGATCACCTGGTTCCTGGTCGGCGGCGATTTCTACACCGCCTACACCGTGATCGCGGTGCCGGCACTGGTCTACGCCGTCGGCGCCTATGGCTTCTTCGCGCTGCCCTACACGATCATCGTCTATCCCTTCGTATTCGCCGTCATGCCGGTGCTGTGGAAGAGGGCGCATGCCAACGGCTACGTCACCGCCGCCGACGTCGTCCACGGCGCCTATGGCTCGCGTGCGCTCGAGCTCGCGGTGGCGCTGACCGGCCTGGTCGCGACCATGCCCTATATCGCGTTGCAGCTGATCGGCATGGAGGTGGTGATTAAGGCGATGGGCCTGACCGGCGAACTGCCGATCATTGCCGCCTTCGTGATCCTCGCGCTCTATACCTACAGCTCCGGCCTGCGTGCGCCGGCGCTGATCGCCTTCGTCAAGGACATCATGATCTACATCGTGGTGCTGACCGCCGTGGTCGTGGTGCCGGCGAAGCTCGGCGGCTACGGCGCGGTGTTCTCCGCCGCCAACGACGCCTTCACGGCCAAGGGCGGGGCCACCGGGCTGACGCTGAAGCCCGCCCAGTATCTGCCCTATGCGACGCTGGCGCTCGGCTCGGCGCTGGCCGCCTTCATGTATCCGCACACGCTGACCGGCATCTTCGCTTCGAAGTCGGCGGATACCATCCGCAAGAATGCGATCCTGCTGCCGGCTTATACGCTGCTGCTCGGTCTGATCGCGCTGCTCGGCTACATGGCCTATGCCGCAGGGATCAAGGTGACGTCACCGAACGACGTGGTGCCGATGCTGTTCAAGACGCTGTTCCCGGAATGGTTCGCGGGCTTCGCGTTCTCGGCGATTGCGATCGGCGCGCTGGTGCCGGCGGCGGTGATGAGCATCGGCGCCGCCAATCTGTTCACCCGCAATGTCTGGAAGTCCTATGTCAATCCGGACATCTCGCATGCCGGTGAGGCGTCGGTGGCGAAAATCACCTCGCTGGTGGTGAAGGTCGGCGCGCTCGCATTCATCCTGTTCCTGCCGACGCAATATGCGCTCGACCTGCAACTGCTCGGCGGCCTCTGGATCGTGCAGACGCTGCCGGCACTGGTATTCGGCCTGTTCACGGTCTGGTTCCGCGCCGAGGGCCTGCTGCTCGGCTGGGCCGTCGGCATCGGCTGGGGCACCTATACGGCCTGGAGCAACGGGCTGAAGCCGCTGGCCAGCATCACGCTCGGCGATAGCAGCTATACCTTCTATGTCGGGCTCGGTGCGCTCTTGCTCAACATCGCGGTGGCGGTGATCGCGACCGTCCTGCTCGGGTTGATCTCACCCGCCAAGCGCAGCGCGGCGGCCTGAACCTTCGTGCGTATCTGACGGGGCGGAGGTGAGAAGCGCGGTCAGCCGCGCGACCTCCGCCCTGGTCTTTGCGATGGCGGCGTCCTTCACCGGGCCGTAGCCACGAATCTCCATCGGCGCTTTTGCGATCGCCGTGAGATCAGCCAGTCGCGCCGCGTCGAGCTTGCCGAGCATCATCTCGATCAGCGCCTCGTACCATGTGATCAGCTCACGCTCGGCCCGCCGCTCCGCGGTGTAGCCGAACACGTCGAACGCCGTGCCGCGCAACCCTTTCAGGCCCGCGAGCAGCCGCAGCGGCATCTGGATCCATTGCCCGAATGCGCGCTTTCTCGGCCGTCCGCGTGCATCCTGCCGTGCCGGGAGGAAGGGTGGGGCGAGGTGGTACTGCACCGTGAAGTCGCCGTCGAACTCGCGCTTGAGTTGATCGAGGAAGCCGGTCTGCATATGCAGCCGCGCCACCTCATATTCGTCCTTGTAAGCCATCAGTTTGAACAGCGACCGTGCCACGGCGTCGGTCAATGTCTCACTGCCGAGCGCCGCTTCGGCGCGGCGCACGCGATCGACTGTGGCGCGGTAGCGTGCCGCGTAGGCTGCGTCCTGATAGCCGGTGAGGAAATCGACGCGGCGCGCGATCGTCTGGTCCAGCGTCTCCGGTGCGCTGGCGGCACTGTCGGCCTTCGGCAGGAAGTCCGGATCGGCAAAGGCGAGCCGGCCCCACGCCAGCGCCTGCTTGTTGCGCTCGATGGCGACGCCATTCAGCTCGATCGCGCGCATCAAGGCCTCCAGCGACACCGGCACCAGGCCCTGTTGCCAGGCAAAGCCGAGCATCATGATGTTGGCATACACGCTGTCGCCGAGCAGCCGTTCGGCGAGCGCGTTGGCGTCGATGGTGGTGAGGTTGCCCGACCCGATCACCCGCTCGATGGCGCGCAGGCGAACCGGCGAGGCGAGGTCGGCGTCGCGGAAGCGCACCACGTCGCCGGTCGGCATCTCCGCGCTGTTGACCGCGGCTCGCATGCCCTTGCGGTAGGTGCCGGACGCCTTTGCCGACGAGCTCACCACCAGATCGCAGCCGATCAGCGCATCGGCTGCGCCCTGGTCGATCCGCACCTGATGCAGTGCGCCGGGCTCTGCCGCCAGCCGCAGGAAGCTCAGCACCGGGCCGAATTTCTGGGCGAAGCCGGTGAAGTCGAGCACCGAGACGCCGCGGCCCTCGAGGTGCGCAGCCATCGCGATCAATGCGCCGACCGTGATGACACCGGTGCCGCCGACGCCGGTGACCAGGAGATCATAGGGCTTGTCGAGTGTCGCACATTCCGGCGTCGCCAGCGTGGCAGCGCGTGCGAGCGGATCGATCGCGCTTGCGCTCTTGGCCCGGCGCTTGCCGCCCTCGATCGTCACAAAACTCGGGCAGAAGCCGTTGAGACAGGAGAAATCCTTGTTGCAGGTCGAGAGGTTGATCTTGCGCTTGCGGCCGAACGGCGTCTCTTTCGGCTCGACGCTGAGGCAGTTCGATTCCACCGAGCAGTCGCCGCAGCCTTCGCAGACCAGATCGTTGATGGTGGCAAAGCGCGCGGGATCTTCGATCGTGCCGCGCTTGCGCCGCCGCCGCTTCTCGGTGGCGCAGGTCTGCTGATAGATCAGCACGGTGACGCCTGAAATCTCGCGCAGCTCGCGCTGCACCGCGTCCATCTCCTCGCGCGGATGGAGGGTGACGCCGATCGGCAGGTCCGCCGGCGAGAAATGCGCGGGATCATCTGACACCAGCGCGATCCGCGACACGCCTTCGGCGCGGACAGCGTGCGCGATCGCCTGCACGCTGACCGGGCCGTCGACCGGCTGGCCGCCGGTCATCGCGACTGCGTCATTGAACAGGATCTTGTAGGTGATGTTGGCATTGGCCGCGATCGCTTGCCGGATCGCCATCGAGCCCGAGTGATAATAGGTGCCTTCGCCGAGATTCTGGAACACGTGGCTGTTGCCGGTGAATTTCGACGATGCCGCCCAGTTGACGCCTTCGCCACCCATCTGGATCAGAGAGGAGGTCTCGCGGTCCATCCAGCTCGCCATGAAGTGGCAGCCGATGCCGGCCAATGCCTTGGAGCCCTCGGGCACCTTGGTCGAAATGTTGTGCGGGCAGCCCGAGCAGAAATACGGCGTGCGCGTCGCGCCGGGGACTGCGATGGAGCGATCCTGCTCCGGCCTGAGCGCGGCAACGCAGCGGGCAAGCTGCAATTCCGGAAACATCGGATCGAGCCGCCGCGCCAGCACGTCCGCAAGCATGCGCGGCGACAATTCGCCGGTCCAGGAGATCAGCCGCGCGCCGGTTTCGTCATGCTTGCCGACCATCCGCTCCGGCTTGGCGCCGGGATAGTCGTAGAAATATTCCTTGAACTGGCTCTCGATGATGCCGCGCTTCTCCTCGACCACCAGGATCTCGCGCTTTCCTTTCACGAACTCCATCGCATCGTGCAGCGCCAAGGGCCACACCATGCCGACCTTGTAGATGTCGATGCCGAGGCGCCGGCAGGCGGCCTCGTCCAGCCCGACCAGCCGCAGTGCCTCCATCAAATCAAGATGCGCCTTGCCCGTGGTGACGATGCCGTAGCGCGCGTCCCTGATGTCGTAGATGCGGCGATCGATCGGGTTGGCCTTGGCGAAGGCGTAGACTGCGTGCTTCTTCGCTTCCAGCCGCTCCTCGATCTGCGGACCAGGCAGATCCGGCCAGCGATAATGCAAGCCGCCGGGCGGCGGCACGAAATCCGGCTGGATGAAACGGCGCGGGGCGGGCAGCTCGACCGAGGCGCCGGATTCAACGATCTCCGAGATCGCCTTGAAACCGACCCACATGCCGGAAAAGCGGCTCAGCGCGTAGCCATATTCGCCGAACGCGAGGTATTCGCCGACATCGGCCGGATGCAGCGTCGGCATGAACCAGCTCATGAAGGCGACGTCGGATTGGTGCGGCATCGAGGATGACACGCAGCCATGATCGTCGCCGGCAACGACCAGCACGCCGCCATGCGGCGAGGAGCCATAGGCGTTGCCGTGCTTCAACGCGTCGCCGGAACGGTCGACGCCGGGGCCCTTGCCGTACCACAGCCCGAACACGCCATCGACCTCGCGATCCCGCTGCGTCTCGACCTGCTGCGAGCCGAGCACGGCGGTCGCCGCGAGGTCCTCGTTGACCGCTGGCAGGAATTCGATGCGGCTGTCTTTCAGCAGCGCGCCGATCTTCCACAATTCGAGATCGAGGCCGCCGAGCGGCGAGCCGCGATAGCCGGAGATGAAGCCCGCGGTGTTGAGACCGGCGGCGCGGTCGCGCCTGATCTGGTCGAGCGCGATGCGGACGATCGCCTGCGTGCCGGTGAGGAAGACGCGGCCGCGTTCCCTGCTGTAGCGCTCGGAAAGCTGGTAGGCGTCGAGCAGCGGCATCTGGCCCATGATCGGTCCCTCGGGGAATCGCGATGTCTGACCGGACAAGGCTATGCCTGCGGGGCTGGTAGGTCTTACCTATCTATTCATTGAGCGAGTGAAAATCGGCAAAATATTGCTAGATTAGCCATGATGCGGTAAAATCTACCAAAGCGGAGCTTCGCAATGGTCGAAGAGCAAGACGAGAAAATCCTCGCCGAGCTGCAAAGGGATGGCCGTGCCACCAACCAGCAGCTTGCGGAAACCGTGGGGATGTCGACCTCGGCGTGCTGGCGCCGGGTCCGCGCGCTGGAAGAGTCCGGCGTCATCTCGGGCTATTCGGCGCTGGTCGCGCGCGAGCGTGCCGGCTTTGCCACCTCGGCGATCCTGCACGTCTCGCTGGAGCGGCACGACGTCAAATTCGTCGACGAGTTTGTCGCGCGGGTGATGCAGCGGCGCGAGGTGCTGGAATGCTTCGCGACCACAGGCGACGCCGACTATCATCTGCGCGTCGTCGTGCGCGACATGGAGGCCTACAATAGATTCCTGGACGAGTTCATGTTCCGCATCCCCGGCATCCGCCACGTCCGCACCAATGTGATCCTGAAGGAAATCAAGACCGGCGTGGCGCTGCCGTTCTAGTTCGTCGCTCGAGATACGCGCGTCTCTCTCTCCCACGTCATTCCGGGGCACGCGAAGCGAGAGCCCGGAATCCATCAAGCCGCATAGCATGTGGAGCAATGGATTCCGGGCTCGTGCTTCGCACGCCCTCAGGTGCGCAATTGCGCACCGGGGAATGACGAAGGATAGACCTCTACGCCTCCGCCGCCTTGGCCCGCATCAGGATCATGAACACGATGACATGGCTGACCAGCAGCAGCGGCACGTAGAGCGCCGGAATATAGATGCCGGCGCCGAACAGGCCGGGATCGGCATTCTTCGTCGCGCCCATGTAGTAGGCGTTGAGAAGATCCAGCGTGCCCCAGATGTTGAACAGCCAGACGATCGGGATAGCGATCGGCCAGCGCCACGACAGGGCCGCCATCGAAAGCAGCGCGAGAACTGCGGCGATCAGGTCGCCCCAGCCGACCGCGCCGGCAAACACCGGATTCACCTCCGGTGACACGAAGCCGGTGACCAGGAAGTTCATCCCGAGAAACCGGAAGGCATGGAACGCTGCAAGCAGCCGCAGCGCCTCATCGCGCGGCCAGGTGCGGAGCGCCGGCCAGACATAGGTTGCGGCCACCACGGCGCTGGTCAGGAATGCTCCGGCAACGCTGAGCAGGAATGGAATGTTGAGACTGACTGGCACGGTCGGGATTCCTTGTGATGATCCGTTCGGTCCGGAAGGTCGAACCCGATGGATCGGGCTAGACCTCGGCCAGGCGTTCAGGGTTTGGCCAACAGCAGGCGGAGTGGCAGCAGCGGGCCGACCGCGATGTAGTCGTGGTCCATGATATCCAACTTGGACAACGGCAGGCCCTCCATGATCGTGTGCGCCTCGGACGTATCCTTGGCGTCGAGCAGCAAGATCACGCCGCGCCCGTCGGACCGCGAATACCATTCGCGCACCTTGCCATTGAGATAGAGCTGCACGGTCTGGCGGATTTCATCCGGCATCACGGCCATCACCTGGTCGCGGGTGACGCCGGCCTTGACGGTCAGGATGACCATCACGCCGGTGGTGATGGGGGAGATGGCTTGGGCTTGTGTCTGGGCAGGGGAGGAAGTGGTCATGGTGGTGGCGCCTGTCAAAGTGAGGGTGAGGGCGAGGATGGTGTGACGGATGGTTTTCATCGGTCGGGTGTCTCCGCTCACGACATCGTCGTGATGCCGCGTGGATCAGCGCGGATCGCGCCGTTGCTTGTGGCTTCGATATAGGACGCGCTTCCCGTGCGCGACTATTCGCGATAATGTTGACGGGCCATGAAGCAGAACTTCACAGTCCGGCAGGGTGCGCTTGACGGTGTCGAAGCGTTCCTCAGCGTCGCCCAGCACCGCAATTTTCGCCGCGCGGCGACCGAACTCGGGGTGACGCCGTCGGCGATCAGCCAGGCGGTGCGCGCGCTCGAGGCGCGGCTCGGCGCCGTGCTGTTCATCCGCACCACCCGGAGCGTCGGCCTGACCGAAGCCGGCGAGCGATTTCTCGCGCGCGCAAGGCCCGCGTTCGAGGAACTGGTGGCCGCGAGCGGCGCGGCGCGCGAGCTCGGGCAGAAGCCGGCCGGGCTGTTGCGGCTCACCGTGCCGCGTTCGGTGGTGCCGATCCTGCTGGAGCCGCTGATCGCCTCGTTTTGCAAGGCCTATCCCGAGATCGAGGTCGAGCTCGCCGCCAGCGAGGAACTGGTCGATCTCGCCGCCGGAGGTTTCGATGCCGGCATCCGGATGGGCCAGTTCATCAACCCGGATATGGTCGCGGTGCGCCTGACCAAGCCGTTCCCGTTCGCGATCGTCGGGAGCCCGGATTATCTCGCGCGCCGCGGCCGCCCCAGGCGTCCGGATGATCTGCGCGCCCATGCCTGCCTGCGGTTGCGACGATCAAACGGCGGACTCGCGCCATGGTCGCTGAACGACAATGGGCGTTCGATCGAGCTTGCCGTGTCCGGCTCGTTCATCGGCCATGATTTCCCGACGCTGGTCGGCGCAGCGCTCGAAGGCGTCGGACTGGCGCAAGTGCCCGCACCGCTGATTGCGGGCGCCGTGAAGGAGAAGAAACTCGTCCGCGTGCTGGATCAATTCGCGCCGACGACGCCGGGCGTGTTTCTCTACTATCCCGGCCATCGCCAGATCATGCCGAAGCTGCGTGCGTTCATCGATCACGTGAAGCGCCGGCCGGCGGCTGGGCGGTGAGTTGAACGCGGATTTGCGGACCTTCGATCAAGCAGTCCGCTTGGCGGATTGCGCACCGCTCTCCCAGCGCGTCATCCGGGGCTCGCGAAGCGAGAGCCCGGAATCCATTCCACCGCTTGTTTCGCTGCTCAATGGATTCCGGGCTCAGCCCTTCGGGCTGCCCCGGAATGACGGAGAGGGGTGGCGCCGCGATCGTTGAGGCGCGGGCGCAGGGCAAGTCGCCTGCCTCACACCTTCTCCCTCACGAACCGGTTCCGCAGCGTGCCGATGCCGGTGATGTCGATCTCGACCACGTCACCGTCCTTCAAGTCAGGTGAGGCGCCGTCGGTGCCCATCCAGATCACATCGCCGGGCGACAAGGTGAAATATTTGGTTAGCTCGATCAGGAACGGCACGATGCCGAAGATCATCTCGTTGGTGCGGAAGCGGCCGGTCTCCTTGCCGTTGACGCGGATTGCGGTTTCCATGCGGTCGAGATCGACATCGGTCTCGATCCACGGCCCCATCGGCTTGAAGGTGTCGGCGTTCTTCGAGCGCCACAGGCTGCGGTCCGCCTTCTGCCAGCTGCGCTCGGAGACATCGTTGCCGATCGTGTAGCCGAACACGCAGTCCATCGCATTGGCTTCGGTGAGGTGCTTGGCCGTCTTGCCGATCACGACGACGAGCTCGCCCTCGTAATGGATCTTCTCGGTCGCGCTTGCCGGGATCACGACGTCCTCGTCATGGGCGATCAGCGCGTTCTGCGCGCGGTAGCCGATCTCGGGACGGTCGGGGACGTTCGGCACCGTGCCGGCCTTGTCGGCGGCTTCCTTGAGGTGCTTCAGATAATTGAGCCCGACGCAGTAGAAGGTGCGCGGGATCAGCGGCAGCTCGATCTTGACGTCCTTCAAGGCGTGGGTCTTCGCCGTCTTGCTCCATTCACCGAACGGATCGCCGCTGACGGTGGTAACGGTGTCGCCCTCTACGAGGCCCCAAGAAGTCGTGCTCGCGGTATTGCCTTTGGCCGTGAATTTCAGCCAGCGCATGATGATGTCCTTCTATTCCGCAGCCTGCGCGCGGGTCTTCCAGGCGCCCGAGGCGGGGCGTTTGAGCCCGAGATTCTCGCGCAGCGTCGTGCCGGCGTAGTCCTTGTGGAACAGGCCGCGCTTCTGCAACTCGGGCACCACATGGTCGACGAAGTCGGCATAGGAGCCCGGTACATAGCTCGCCGCGACGACGAAGCCGTCGCAGCCGCGGCTAACGAACATTTCCTCCAGCCGGTCGGCGATCTCCTTCGGGCCGCCGACCATCGCGTCCTGCACCTGGCCGCGACCGGAGAAGGTGATGAAATCGCGGGTCGAGGGATTGGTCTTGCCGGAGGTGCGCAGCACGCCGTCGCGGATGCCGAGCATGCCTTGCATGCCCTGCAATTCCTCTGTCGTCAGCGGCTCGTCGATGCCCTTGGCGCCGAAATCGAAGTTGAGGCCTTCGGCGAGCAACGACAGCGCGTCGATCTCGAGCGGCAGCTTCTGGATCAGAGCCATTCGGTCCTCGGCCTCGGCCTTGGTCGCGCCGGTGATCGGCGTGATCAGGTTGCAGAGGAACATCTGGTCGGGATCGCGCCCGGCCTTGGCGGCTTCGCCCCGGATCGCGTCATAGCCCTGCTTGGCATTGGCGAGATTACGCGCCGCGGTGAAGATCACTTCGCCCCAGCGCCCGGCAAAGCGCTGGCCGCGGCCGGAGGCGCCGGCCTGGATCACCACGGGATGGCCCTGCGCCGAGCGCGGCACGGTGAACGGGCCGCGCGAGGTGAAGAATGCGCCTTTGTGGTCGAGCCGCTTCACCTTGGTCGGATCGGCGAATCGGCCGCTTCTCTTGTCGATCACCAGCGAGCCGTCTTCCCAGGTGTCCCAGTGGCCGAGCACCACCTCCATGAACTCGTCGGCGCGGTCATAGCGGTGATCGTGCTCGAGATGCTGTTCGCGGCCCATGTTGAGCGCTTCGCCGTCATTGACCGACGTCACCACGTTCCAGGCGGCGCGGCCGTTCGTCATCAGGTCGAGCGTGGCGAAGCGGCGGGCGACGTCGAACGGCTCGAAATAGGTGGTCGACGCGGTCGAGGCGAGGCCGAGCCTGGTGGTGACCATGCCCATCGTGGTCAGCACCACGATCGGGTCCATCTTCACGCAGCGGATGCCGTATTCGACGGTGTGGGCGTGATCGTTGCCGTAGCGATCGGGCATCGCCAGGCGGTCGTCGAAGAACGCCATGTGGAACTTGCCGCGCTCCAGGATGCGCGCGATCTCCTGGTAGTAATCCGCCGACATCGAGTCGTCGCGCGATTCCGGATGGCGCCAGGAACTCGGCAAATTGCTGCAGTTCTGCGCCTGCAAGAAGCCAACCAGCGCCATTTGCCGTGTCATGTCGTTCTCCTCCGTGCGGATATGTCAGCGCAGGTCGAGCTGGTCGGTCAGCTTGTAGTCGGCGGCGAGTGCCTTGAGCTTGTCCCAGGTCGCGTCCTCGATCTCGATGCCGTTCTTGCGCCGTTCGATCTCGCGGAGATGTTCGACCTCGCCGGGATAGAACACGCCGCGGCTCCCTTCCGAGGGCGGCGTCGATTTCAGGTAGCGGGCGAAGTCGGCGACCTCCTTCTTGAAATCTTGCAATGGGCGGAACGCGGCGACGTTGAACACCGCCATGAAGCAGCCGTCGTTATGCCGGCCCGTCGGCTCGACGCCGAAGCCGAGCCCGGTCAACAGACCGCACAGCACCTCGACCATCGCGGCCAGCCCCGAGCCCTTGTAGCCCTCGCTGCCGCCGAGCGGCAGCAGCGCGCCGCCCTTGCGGTAGTCTCTGGGATCGGTGGTGTCGCGCCCCTCGGCATCGATGATCCAGCCGTTCGGGATTTGCTCGCCACGCGCCACCGCGAGCTGGATCTTGCCGGCAGCGACCGCCGAGGTCGCCATGTCGAGATAGAACGGCGCCTCGAGATCGGACGGCACCGCAATCGAAAGCGGATTGGTGCCGAGCCGGGCTTCGCGGCCGCCGAACGGCGCGACATGTTTCGGCGAGCGGCCGGAATCCGCGGCGGCGATCCCGATCATGCCCTCGCGCATCGCCATCATGGGATAATGGGCGAGGCGCCCGACATGGCTCTGCCGGAACACGGTGCAGGCCGCGACATTGGCCGTCTTCGCCTTGTTGATGGTCATCTCCATTGCCTTGGCGTTGACGTGGAAGCCGAAACCCCAATGGCCGTCGATCACGGTGGTGGTCGGGGTTTCCTGCACGACGGTCCATTTCGCGCCGGGCACGATGTGGCCGGCCTTGATCCGGTCGATATAGGTCGGGATCGCGATCACGCCGTGGGAGTCGTGGCCGGCGAGGTTGGCGTTGACGCAACCGGAGGCGACGGCGCTCGCCTCCTCCTCCGATGCGCCGGCGCCTTGCAGCAGCGCCGCGCCGATGCGCGTAAGACGGTCGGCCTGGACGATCGGCATGGGATTTCCTCGCGGTCGGCCCGCGTGCTGCGCGGGTCTTGCTTGCTGTTGTCAGGCTCATGCTCTCAAAGCGCCGAGGGGCGAGCAAGGGCAGAAAATCCGGTCCGCCATACCGCCAGCAGGGTGCTGGCGGCGATGATTTCACGGAGTGGAACGGCCGCGGTCGCGATGCGGAATTTGGCGGCTCCGGGGGTCGACCGCGGCGGCCATCCGCCCCGTTCGGCGCACCGCCTCAGGCTGACACACCGGCGTCCGTAATATCCCGGAAAATCGCCATCCGCGTTCGTCAGCCGTTTACTTTGTCGTGCAACTTGCCGGATACGCTAACCACCACTTAGGCCTATCGCGGGCAATGTTCCGCTCCAGTGTGAAGGGGGTGGCCCCGGGGCCTTCAGGAATCGTGCAGTCGAGCATCGGGCGTACATTCGCGGCGTTGAATGCCACCAACGAAGCAATCCTGTACGCGAAATCACCAGAAGAGCTGTACGGGAAGGTCTGCGAAGCCGCGTTCTCGAGCGGGAGCTTCCTGGCCACGACTGTATTCTTGCTGGAGCCGGATACCGGTCTGCTGACCTTCGCAGCCGGTTGCGGCGAGGATGTCGCACGTCTGCGCAGCATCACCATTTCCACGATCGCCAATCTGCCGGAAGGCGAGGGCGTCGCCGGGCGGGCGTTTCGCGATCAGACCGCCTGCGTCAGCAATGACTATGTCAACGATCCCCGTTCGGCAGCATGGCGCAGCGGCGCCGCGGCGGGTGGCGTCGGCGCGGCGGCGGCGATGCCGCTGGTCTGCGGCGGGCGCAGCGTCGGCGTCTTCATGGTGACGCGGCGCGAGGTCAATTCGCTCAGCGAGGAGATCGTCTCGCTGCTGGGGCGCATCGCGGCGAACGTCTCCTATGCGCTGGACAATTTCGACCATGAGGCGTCGCGCAAGAGCGGCGAGCGGGCCATGCGCCGGCTCAACCGCATGTTCGGCGCGATCAGCGCAACCAACGAGGCGATCCTCCGCGCCAAGACCGAGCAGGATCTCTATCAGCGGGTCTGCGATGCGGCGGTGTTCAGCGGAAAATCCTTCGCCACGGTGGTGCTGCTGGCCGAACCCGACACGCACTGGCTCGAGCCGGTCGCCGGTACCGGCGAGGCGATCGAGCTGATCACGCAGACGCGCTTCTCGACCGATCCGGACAACGTCTACGGCAAGGGCATTTGCGGCGAAGCGTTCCGGACCCAGCGGCCCTGCGTCGAGCACGACATACCGCTCTCGACGGGTCCGTCGGAGGAGCCAGCCGGCGGCAGCGGCCTGATGGCCTGCGTCGCGCTGCCGCTCACCCGGTTTGGCAGGAGCATCGGCGTCCTGATCTTCTTCATCGGCAACTCCTGGGCGTGCGACGGCGAGATCATCGCGCTGCTGGCGGGGATCGCCGAGAATGTCTCGGTCGCGCTCGACAATTTCGGCCGCGCCACCGAGAAGGCCAAGGCCGATGCCGAGCGCGAACGGCTGTCACGGATGTTCGCGGCCTTGAGCGCGACCAACGAGGCGATCATGCGCGCACGGTCGCGGCTCGAGATGTTCGAGCTGGTCTGCGCCGCCGCTGCCCATGGCGGCGGGTTCAACTCCACCAGCATCCTGATCGCGAAACCCGGCGACGATTTCCTGGAGATGATGGCGGTTGCCGGTCCGACCGCGGAGAATGCGCGCCGCCTCAACGTCTCGCGCAGCGAGGAGCGCCCGGAGGGGCGCGGCGTCTGCGGCCGCGCGTTTCGCTCGCGGCGGTCCTGCATCAACAACGATTTCCTGGGCGATGCCGTCAACAGCCCGTTCCGTGAAATCATCGACCGCGAGGATGCGCGATCCGGGGCGGCGTTTCCGTTGATCGTCGACGACGAACCGGTCGGCGTGATGCTGTTCATCTCGGCCAAGCGCAACACCTTTACGGCTGAGTTCGCCGAGCTGCTGCAGCGGCTCGCCGACAACGTCTCCTACGCGCTCGGCAGTTTCGATCGTGCCGACGAGAAGGCCCGGACCGAAGAGCAGAAGGAACGGCTGCGGCGGATGTTCGCGGCGCTGAGCGCCACTAACGAGGCGATCATGCGGGCGAAATCCCGCAGCGAGCTGTTCGATCTGGTTTGCGATGCCGCAGCCGTCGGCGGCCAGTTCATCTCGGCCACGATCAGGCTGGTGCGCCCGGGCGAGGTGTTCCTGGAGAATGTCGCTGCTTCCGGCCCCGACCGGGTGCGCGCCCGCGAGGTCCAGCTGTCGGCCGACGCGACGCGCCCCGAGGGACAGACGCTGACCGGTGTCGCGATCCGGACCCGCAGGCCCTGCATCAGCAATGATTATCTCAGCGACTTCGGACCGGAATCGCATGTCTATCCGGCGGTCCGTGACAGCGGCAGCAAGTCCGGCGCGGCGCTCCCGCTGCTCAAGAACGGCGAGGCGATCGGCGCGCTGGTGTTCCTCTCCGGCGAATACGGCACCTTCAGCCCGGAGATGATGGCGCTGTTGCAGCGGCTCGCCGAGAACGTCTCATTTGCGCTGGCCAATTTCGACCGCGCCGACGAGAAGGCGCGGGCCGATGAGCAGAAGGAGCGGCTGTCGCGGATGTTCGCGGCGCTGAGCGCGACCAATGAGGCGATCATGCGGGCGAAATCCCGCACCGAATTGTATCAGCTGGTCTGCGAGGCTGCCGCGACCGGCGGCAGATTCACCTCGACCACCATCGCGCTGGCGCAGCATGGAAGCGACTATCTGCGGATTGTCGCAATCGCGGGCCCGTCGGCCGAGGGCGCGAGCCAGGTGACGCTCTCGATCAGCGAAGCGCATCCCGAAGGGCGCGGCGCCTGCGGCAGGGCGTTCCGGTCCGGCAAGGCCTGCATCATCAACGATTATTTTGCCGATACCGAGACCGCCGCCTTCCATGAGCGGGCGCGCCTCGACGGCACGCAGTCCGGCGCCTCGTTCCCGCTGATCGTCAGCGGGTGGGTGGTCGGGGTCATGATCTTCGTCGCGACCGAGAAGGACACCTTCACGCCGGAATTCGCCGAGCTGCTGCAGCGGCTGGCCGACAATCTCGCCTTCGCGCTCGAGAGCTTCGATCGCGCCGACGAGAAGCACAAGGCCGACGAGCGCATCGAATATCTTGCCTCGCATGACAGCCTGACCAATCTGCCGAACCGCGAGACGTTCAACCAGATGCTGCACCACGCGATCTCGGCCGCGGATCGCCATCGCCGGCAGCTCGCGGTGCTGTTCATCGATCTCGACCGTTTCAAGATCATCAACGACTCGCTTGGTCACGACGCCGGCGACATGCTGCTGGTGGCGATCGCCGAGCGGCTGCGAGCATCGTTGCGCGCGAGCGACGTGGTGGCGCGGCTCGGTGGCGACGAGTTCGTGGTCATCCTCGAGGAAACCGCCGAACGTGACCACGTCGAGCGGATTGCCGGCGATCTGCTGGTCTCGCTCAGCCGGCCGCTGCAGATCAGTGGACACGAGTGCCACACCACGGCCTCGATCGGCATCGCGATGTATCCTGCCGACGGCTCCGACGTGCAGACACTGACCAAGAATGCCGACATGGCGATGTATCTCGCCAAGGAGGACGGCAAGAACGGCTTCCGTTTCTTCTCCAACGAGGTCAGGGCGCAGTCGATCGAGCGCCTGACGATGGAGAGCGCGCTGCGCCGCGCGCTGGAGCGCAACCAGTTTTCGCTCGACTATCAGCCCAAGGTCGACATGGCGAGCGGGCAGATCAGCGGCGTCGAGGCGCTGTTGCGCTGGACCCATCCCGAGCTCGGCAAGGTGTCGCCGGGCCAGTTCATTCCGCTCGCCGAGGAAGTCGGCCTGATCGTGCCGATCGGCCGCTGGGTGCTGAAGGAGGCCTGCGCGCAGAACATGGCGTGGCAGCTCCGCGGCCTCAAGGCGGTGACCATGGCGGTCAACCTGTCGCCCCGGCAGTTCGGCGATCCCAATCTGCTCGACGACATCGACGAGGCGCTGGCGGCGAGCGGCATGCCGCCGTCGCTGCTGCAGCTCGAGGTCACCGAAAGCATGGTGATGCGCAACGTGACGCGCGCGGTCCGTGTGCTCGACGCGATCCAGAACCGCGGCATTCGCCTCGCGATCGACGATTTCGGCACCGGCTATTCGTCGATGTCGCTGATGAAGCAGTTCCCGATCGATACGATCAAGATCGATCGCTCCTTCGTGCGCGACTTGCCCAATGATTCCGAGGACGTCGCGATCGCGCAGGCGATCATCAGCATGGGGAAGGCGCTCGGCATGACCATCGTCGCCGAGGGCGTCGAGACCTCCGAGCAGCACGAGTTCCTGCGCGCGCATGCCTGCGACGAGATGCAGGGATTCCTGTTCAGCCGGCCGTTGCCGCCGCGCGACCTCGCCGAACTGTTGACGACGGCACCGACGTCGCCTCCGTTACAGCCGGCGCTGGACGAAGCGGCGATCGGCGAGGCCGAGCCGGGCCTAGGGCGGAAACGCGCTGTCGTCTGACGGCTGCACCGGCAGGTCGCGGACGTCGGAATCGGTCGATGCAACCTTGCGCGAGAAATCATAGGGCCACGGCAGCATGGTCTGGCCGGCCAGCGTCTCGCGCAACACGCGCGTGCCGTCGGCAAAGCTCGCACCGTCGGGCAGCCGCAGCTGTCGGCACCGGTGGGACGGCAGCGGGCCGGCGGCATCGCGCAATTCGAAGGCCGGCCCCCACCACCACGCCGGCGCCGGCGGCCGCTCCGGTTCCGGAATGGCACGCCATCGCGCGAACTCGTCGGCAATGCGGGCGAATTGCAGTCTGGCGGCGGGATGCATCGAAGGCCCTTCTTTGGGCTGCAATGATAGCATCGCCCCCATCTTGTGCAACGCGGCTATTGGCGACCGTGCTGCCAATGTGCGGTCACATCGGAGCCCGATTTGTTGAGGTGAACGTGCTGGTCGACATGGTCGACCCAGGATAGCGGAATGAAATGATGGTGCTGGCCGTCAGGCGAGCTTTGCTTGGTCAGCTTGATTTTGTCGGTGCCTTCCATGTGGTCGACTTTGCCGACCGTTTTCTTGTCCGACGAGATCACGTCCATATGTTCCCGAATGTCGGCTGCTGTTGCCATTCGTTATCTCCTCGTCATGATGATGAGGGAATGCAACGCCGCGTGGAGACGAAGGTTGCTATCGGCTTCCGGCTACTTCTCTTCGACTTCGGTCGCGGTGGCCGGGCCTTCGCCCATGATCAGCAGCACGGCATCCTCGTCCTTGGCGCCGTCCCAGTGTACCTGTTTGCCGAAATGGGTGACGAAACTTCCGGCCGGCATCGCCACCGTGCCGTGCTCTGGATCGAACTTCGAGCCCGACCCGACCCACCAGGTGCCCTTGAGCACGACGATGTAACGGTCGTTGGGATGGAAATGCGGGTGGCTGAAGTGATTGCCCTTGGTCCATTTGGTGTAGACCATGTAGAAGCCGGGCTTCGAGGGGTCGCCGACCACGACGGCGTTCTGCGCGCCGCGCGCGTCGACCGGGCTCCAGGGAATCTGGTCCGGCAGCTTGTAGGTGACGGCGGCCGGATTGAGCTCCGCCGCGGAGCTGACGCTCAACATGCCGGCAAGGGCCAGCGGCATCATCAGGAATCGCCAGGATCGGTTCGACGCCGTCATCGGATGCTCCCAGATCAGTTCTCTCGGGCAACTGCCGCGCCCGTATTCCGCAAGATGCTAATCGCGCTGGCTTGCGCCGGGCAAGACGCCTCCGCGCATGTCTGACCTCAAGATTGCGACAAGGGTTCGTGACACAACGCAGTTGCAACATGAAAAACGATTTACGCCGCTGCAGACGATGATAGGTTGCGCGCCAACCAAAAGACGGGAGGATAACCTTGAAGAAGCATCTGTCGATACTGGCGGCGGGACTCGTGATCGGTGCGGCCGCTCTGCAATTCTCGACCACCGCATCAGGTGACGACGGCTGGGTCACGCTGCTCGACAGCTCCAAGAAGGGCGACTGGGACGAGGTCGGCAAGGCCAATTGGGCGATGAAGGACGGCGCGCTGGTCGCCGACAAGCTCGACGGAAAGGATCTCTCCTATCTCGTCAGCAAGACCCAATACAAGGACTTCCAGATCCGTGCCGAGTTCTGGACCGACGAGGACGCCAACAGCGGCGTCTTCATTCGCTGCGAAGGCAACAAGGTGATCGACTCCAAGGTCTGCTACGAGGTCAACATCTTCGACAAGCGGCCGGACCCGACCTACGGGACCGGCGCCATTGTCGATGTCGGCAAGGTCGATCCGATGCCGAAGGCGGCCGGCAAGTGGAACGTCTACGAGATCACGGCGCAGGGACCGCATTTCGTCGTGACCCTGAACGGACAGAAGACCGTCGATGCGCAGGACTCCAGGCACGCCAACGGCTACATCGCGCTCCAATATGGCTCCGGCGTGGTCAAGTTCCGCAAGGTGCAGATCAAGCCGCTCTGACAGCGTCTTTGCGAATGAGCCAGGCGGCCGATGGAGCCGCCGGCTGGCGATACGGCGTCGGCATTCGTTTGCGACATCCGGACGCGGTCGAGTCCGCGATCAATGCAATTAACGCTTAAGGTAAACAGGAAGTCTGCTGCCGCAGGCTATAGCGTGCCGCATCAAATGCTGCTCTCCTCGCATTGAGGATGCCCGACCGGCTCGGAGAGAGGTCGGGCATTTGTGCATCTTCAATGACCCGCCGATGAGCGAGGCAGGTGTTGCGCCGCGGACGCGGGAACCCGAACAACGGCAGGGTTCGCCGAGCAAGCTCCGCCAATCCGAACGTCGAGGCGGAGCTAAACAAAAACCATGGCCGAAACCAGCACGTCCTATCGACCGGAACTCGACGGTATTCGCGCGATCTGCATCCTGTTCACCGTGGCCAACCATGTCCGGGGTACGCCCTGGTTCGTCAATGGCTCGGTCGGTGTTGATATCTTCTTCGCCCTGAGCGGATGGCTGATCACCTGGTTGCTGCTCCACGACACCCATGAAGGCAAGACGTCCAAGCTCGCGTCATACTATATCCGCCGCGTCTTTCGCATCGTGCCGCTCTACGCGCTGACCATCATTCTGTATGGCTTGGCGGCGCTGACGCTCAAGCTGTTGATGGGAAATGGCGAGGAAGTCATCAATTTCCGTGACAACCTCCCCTATCTCGCGACGTTCAACGGCGAGTATATGCACCAGGAAAACGGAACGCTGTTCGGCCATTCCTGGACGCTGGGGATCGAGGAAAAATTCTACATCATCTGGCCGTTCATCATGGTGGCGTTGTGGAATTCCCGCGCCGTTGCCGGCGCCGCGCTGGTGGGCGCCTTGTTCTCCCTGATCTGGCTCGGACAAAACCCGGAACTCCTGATCCGCGGCTATGCCGGGTTGAGCTTTGGCGCCGCCTTGGCCGTGGCCGCTTCACAATCGAGAAGCCTGACCCGCCGGCTCGCGTCGAAGGAGACCGCCACTACGGCGCTGGTTGGAATTGCCGGCGCCTATGTCTGTTCGCTGGCCTGGCCGCATCCGTTCATATGGAACGTCTGCATCGCGCTGTTCGCCGCGGGTCTGATCGGAAGCCTGTGGCTGGGAGAAGCTGGATGGCTCAACCGGATGCTGTCCTTGCGCCCGCTCACTGCGGCCGGCCGGCTGACCTATACGGTCTATCTCACCCACGTCCTGGTCATGAACGTGGTTCTGCTGGCGCTGGCGAAGTTGCACGTGACGTTGCCTTGGCTCGCGCTTTTCGTCCTGTGTTACCTGGCGTCGATCGCGGTCGCGTACCCGCTGCACCGCATCGTCGAGAAGCCGCTGATCGAAGTTGGCCGCACGCTTGCGAAACGGTTTGCCCGTCGCGCCGCGCAACGACCCGACCCGACCGTTGGAAATCAGCCGCTGCGCGCAACTGTCTGGGGAGACACTGCCGGAACGTAAGGGCGGCCGGAGAGGTCGTCCGCTACCGATCGTGGATGTCTCGATCGGGGCTTTGCGTGCGCAGGTGATGACCGATCACCAGCCCGGTCAGGCACAGCAGCAGCCCGAGCGCCGGCGGCGCAAACAGCGCCTCTTCCTGGAAGATGCCGTTGACGAGCACGACGATGCTGCCGAAGGCGGCGAGCCCCTGCGTGAGATTTCCGGACTGCGCGTAGAGGCGCCATGCCTTCAGCGCCATCGCGAAGAAGAAGCCAAGCGGCACCAGCGAGGCGATGCCCATCTGGTAGAGCAACACGCCGACCGCGCTCTCCACCGCGCCTTCGACGCTGCCGGCCTGCTGCGCGGCACTCCAGTCGATCGAAAAGTAACCTTCGCCGAAATTGCCGCCAACGCCCAACCCGCGGCCGAACGGGTTCTGCAGGAAGCCGTTCCAGCCGCCCATGAATCCGATCACATGAAAGTCGCCGATTTGCAGTCCGACATGGATGGCGACCATGACGTACAGGGCGAGCGCGCCGAGACCGACGACGAGGGTCGTGACCGCGCCGAGCAGCCAGGTCGAGGTCCAGGCAAACGCCACGAAGATGACCAGGATGAGCGCGCCCTTCACGCTGCAGCAGATCAGCAACGGTATCGCGGCCAGGGCGAGCCAGCGATATCCGACCGAGAACAGGAACAAGATCGAAAAGGCTACTCCGTAGCCGAAGCTGATCGGGCTCATGTTCGGCCCGAAAATGCGGAGGATCGACGACAGTCCAAGATCCTCGAACAGCGGGCTGTTGAGGAAGTTGAAGCGGAAGCGGTCAAGCAGATCCACCGGCACGTTGCCGGTGGCGCGCATGTCGGCCTCCCAGGCTCCGGTGCGCGTCGCCTTGAGTTCGTCGAACCCCCAGAATGTGTAGCCGTTGGTGATGTACAGCCAGACATCGCGGAACAACAATTCCACGTAGCCGCAGACGATCAGCAGCGCCGCGACGGTCGCCAAGAAGGGTGTCGCGCGAACTTCGAAGGTTGCGGCCGTCAGCAGCGACAGCTGAAACAGAAACACCGGCAGCGCGATGTTGCGCAAATAGACCAGCGCCGGCCGCGGATCCTGCGTTGCGCCGAGCAGGAAATACACCGTCACGGTGGCGAGCGCGATCAACCCCCATTTCATGATCCGGTCGATTTCGGGAGAATGTGCGCGCTGGCGCAGCGCATACAGTGCCAGCGTCACCAGCCACATCACCGCGCAGACGAGGAAGTTGTAGCCCTTGACGAACTCCATCTCCTGCTCGCCCGCAATGTAGGACGAAAGAATCGAGACGAACAGATTCTGGAAGAAAATGATGAAGATGGCGATCGATGGCGCATAGGCCGGCGCCGCGAGCACGATGGCGCAGCCGATCAGGCTTTCAACGACGATCGTGAGCCCGGCATTGGCCGCCTGCATGATCGGCGCGAATGCGATCGATGCCACGGCGATGCCGAGGGCGGGAATCAGGTCGCCGGCCAACAGCGGCCGCGGGGCTATCTCTGCTCGCACTGGCTCTGACCTAGAATGCCGGACGTGCGGGCGTACCGCGCCCGTATCGTCGATCTAGCCGCGCATTGTGTAAGAACCGGTTAACCAGAAGGCTCAGCGGGTCCCGAGCAGCGCGCGCAGCACGTCGCGGTCGGCCTTGCCGGTGGCGGCGTCGGCCAGCCCAAAGCCCTGCGACAGCTCCCAATGGGCCCAGCCCCAGCACTGTTGCCGGGCATAGGTCGTCACGCCGGCGAGCCAGCGCAGCCGGCTGTCGCGCGGCGCCCCGGCCTTGAGCACACCGAATTCATTGATGATGATCGGACGCGAATATTGCCGCTGCCAGGCGACAGCGGGCGCGAGCCATTGCTCGATGCCGCGGTCGGGGGTGGCGCGGTCGACCATCGCGAGCGCCTTGGGCTTGTTCAATGCGGTGAGCTGCGCGCGCAGCTGCTGAACCCTGGGATCGTCGGCGCGAAGCGGATAGGGCAGCCCGGTGACGTCGTGCAGCGGCTCATCAGGATCCCAATGGGCCTGATGGGTGAACACCATCGGATCATAGAAATGGATGGCATAGACCACGTTCGGATCGTCGAGCGGCGTGAGCCCTGGCAGCGAATCCGCGCGTTGCCAGTTGACCGGGCCCGTGATCAGCGTGGTTTGCGCCAGCAAGTGGCGAATGAATCCGGCCAGCTCCCGGACTTCGCCCTGCCATTGCGTGGCATCGACCTCGGGCTCGTTCAGCAGCTCCGCAAACACGCGATCGGGCGGGTAGCGCTGCATGATGCGTGCGAGCTCGGTCCAGGCGCTCTTCATCTCGGTCATCGCGGCGGGCGGATCGTCCCTGTGCAGCGGGTTGAAGCGCTGGCCGGAATGCAGGTCGATCGAGACGGAATAGCCGAGCGCGAGCAGGGTCCTTAGCGCGGCATCGACGGTGTGCAGGCGGCCGTCGATCTCCGCTTTGGTGGCGAAGCGCGGCATGACGACGTCGGCAGGCACCGGCAGCCGGATGTGGGTCAAGCCGGCCTTGCGCAGCTCGAGCAGCAGGCTGCGAGGCGGCGCCGATCGCGGATCAGCGATCCAGCCGTCGGCGTTGACACCTCGTGACAGCGCGGTCAGCCGGTCTTCCGGAACGCCCTCGATCAACGCGGGGCAGGCCCGCGCGGCAACCGAGAGCAAAATGGATGCGGCGGCAATGATGGCGGGGATCGGCGGCCGGTGCATCGGACGATCAACTCGCGTTCGCCGGCGCAGGCGCGCTGCGCAAGGCGGCGCGGCTGGCGCACCGCTCACGCATATTGCTTGTCAGGTTGCTGCTTTGCGGCAGTGGACTGGAGTTCGTTGAGAACGACACCGGCAAGCTTGCGCTCGGCACCGCCGAGCGCCGTGATGATGTCTTCCATCGATGCGTTGATGTCGCGATCCACCGGCAGCGCCGCGACCAGCCCATCGGCCATGTCGAACAGCCGCTTTTCGTCCGCACCCCACGGCATCGCCGGACCGTCGAGGATCACGAGGTCGTGGCCACCGGCGGAGCGCGCCTGCGCGATCGCCCTCCGGATCGGCTCGGTGGAATTGCCCCCGATCACCGGCAGGATCGCAATGCCGTTAGCCGTGTTGACGGCGCGTGACGCCTTGCTGCCGATGGTGAGCCAGTCGAGCCGGCTCGGCTTGCTTTGCACGGGATGGCCGACCCTGTCGGTCAGCGCGTGGGCGGTCGCATCCGCATCGATCAGCAGGACGCGGGCGCCGTCGCGCGCGGCGACCAGCGCGATGTTGAGCGCGACCACGCTGCGATCGGGTCCGTCGGCGCTGCCGATCACGGCCAGCACGGGGACGCTGCCCGGCGCCGTCCGCGTCGCCAGCGCCGCGTGGATCTGTCGCATCGTGTTGGAGAACGGGCCGAGCGCGGAGCTGGTGCGCAGCGTCGGCCAACCGAACCGCGTGACGTCGACCAGGCTGTCGCCGCTCAGGATTCCGCCGAGCGTGCGCATCACGTCGGATTCCTGCAGCTCGGCGATCAGCGGCTTCTCGACCACCGGCGTGTCGATGGTGCCGGCAGCCGGCTGCATCGCAGGCGGCGCCGGCACGAGCGGCTTCGCCTTGGCGATCACGGGCCGCCGTTCCGATGCCGGATCCTGCTTCGGCTGGAGCTTGGGGCGGATCGGATCGGCGCCGGGCGCGAGCTGGCGGGCAGCCACGATCCAGCCCGCCGCGGCGAGCCCGCCGAACATGAAGCCGATCATCGCGAGCAGGCTCATTGCCGGCGGAAAGGTGCGCTGCTGCGGGATCGTGGCATCGCCGATCACGCGCGCGCTCGAGGTGTTGAGGCTCTCCTGTTCCTCGGTCTCGCGCGAGCGCTTGAGGAAGGACTGGTAAACGTCGCGGCTGGCTTCGACCTCGCGCTCGAGTTCGCGCAGCCGCACCGAGGCCTGGCTCATCTGCACGCTCTTTCGCTTCTGAACGTCTAGCGCCTTGTTGAGCGAGGCCTCGTAGTCGCGGGCCCGGGTAAGATTGTTCTTGGCGGCCAGAGCAACGCGGTCGACCTCTTCCTTGATGGTGCGGCGCAGGTCTTCGACCTGTTGCTCGACCTTGCGCAGATCCGGGTGGCGTGGCCCAAGCTCGCCCTGCATTTCCGCCAGCCGCTTCTTCGCATCGGCGTATTGCGAGCGCAGATTGGCGATCGTCGGCGACTGTACCGCTTCGGGGATCGCGCCCGGGTCGGTCGCGCCGCGACGGGTGGCCTCGATCTGGTCGTAGCTGGCCTGCGCATCGAGGGTTTGGGCGCGCGCTGCGGCCAGCCGCTGGTTGCCGCCCGAGAGCTGCTGGTCGGTCAGCAGATTGTCCTGCGAGCCGACGAAATTGTTCTGCGCCTTGTAGGCCGCGAGCGCCTCTTCGGAATTGCGCAGACGCTGCTGCAGCTCCTTGAGCCGGCCGGAGAGGTCGCGGGTGGCGCGCCGCGCGGCATCGGCCTGCGACTGCTTGGACTCGCTGAGATAAGCCTTGGCGATCGCGTTGGCGAGCATCGCCGCCTTGACGGGATCGTGCGACCACACGTCGATGTCGACGATGAAGGTGCGATCGGTCTTCTTGACGTTGATATGACGGTTCAGCGTATCGAGCGTATTCATCTCGATCTGCTGTTGCTGTTCCGCCGTGGTTCGCGGCTCGATGCCGATCAGGCCGAGCAGCGAGCCGAGCAGGCCTTTGCCTGCGGCGCCGCCGCCGAACTCGGAGTCCCTGACGAGGTTGGTGTCGCGGATCACCTGCAGCAGCACATTGTTTGATGTGATCAGGCGCGACTGGCTTTCGACAACCATCGACAGGCCGGAGACGTCCTGGGCGCGCGGCGTCAGTTCGCGCTCGACGAGTTGGAGTTCGCGTGGATCGACATATAGCTGGGCGCCGGCGGTGTATTTCGGCGTCAGGCTCTTGCCGATCGCAACCGCGATGCAGGCGCAGAGCAGGGCGACCGAGACGATCGCGACCTTGCGTTCCCACAGCAGCCGGATCAGCTCGAGCACGTTGAAGCCAACCGGGCTTGCGGCCCGGCGCGGCTCCGGTTTGGCCGAGTTGATCGGCTGGTCATAGCTAAGCATCGACCCCAGCTTCCGTCTGAATGGCCGCACGCATCGGCTGAGGATCTCTCTTTCGGGCCACACGACGCGCACAAGAGCACGCGGAAAAAGCGCGACACGAAAAATTAACCATACTCATTCGCCGACTATTCATCAGAAAGGCAAACAAAGGGTTTAAGCGCGGGCGCATCGGAACGCCTCCGCCATGGTCAGAACGGGGACATTGCGCCGCGCCGCCGCCTCCAGCGCGTAGGTCATGAGGCCGGGCGTGCAGCCGTAAAGGCTCGGGACGTCGGCGACGTCGTGGCTGTAGAAAATTAACCAGCCATTAGCGTTTGTCGCCTCGGCGAAGGCCAGGTCGATCCGCTCGCGCGACATCTGGCGGTCGATCAGCGGCATCGCGCGAAGGAATTGCAGGTCGACCTCGCCGCTGTTCACGCCAGGCACGATGCTGCGGCAGGTCAGGAATTCCGACTTCAGCTGGTGCTTCCGCGCATAGGAGCCGTAGCCGAACGGGTAGGCGAAGGTCTCGACCGACATGGTCGGATCGAGCGAATGTAAATAAGTGCGATTGCGGGCGATCTCCGCGGCCAGCGACGTCTCGTCGAGATCGCAGGCGCGGCGGTGCGAGAAAGTGTGACAGCCGACCTCGTGGCCGCGACGATGCAGCGAGACGACGTCATCGGCGCTGCCGGTGATCCAGTCCGGCGCGTCGAGCCCGACCAGGCCGCCCGACACGTAGAAGGTGCCGCGCGCGCCGTAGGATTCCAGGATGTCGGCGCCGAACGTCGCCGCGCTCTTCGGCAGATCGTCGAAGGTGAAGCTCACCATCGGCGTGGCATTGTTCAGGCGGAAGCGCTCGACCTGCACATGCATCGCCAGCCGGTGGCTGACCTTGACCCTGGCCTCCGACCACAATGCGTTCATCAGCCGAGCTTCCGCAGGATCACATGATAGTCGCCGTGCCGGACGTCGATCTTGCCCGGCAGCAGCGCGTTCATCATCTTCGCGGCCGCATCGATTGCCGCGGCCAGCAGCGGCATGCGCCGGCGCATCTCGGGATAGCGCGGGCTCTCGTATTTCTTACGGTAGATGACCTGCAATCCGCGGGTGGCCACGAACGCTTCGAGCTTGTCGAGCGTGACCAGCGGATGGAAGTGGGTCGGGAACGGTGCCTCGCCCGGCAGCCCGGCCTTCTTCTCGCCGCGGACGCGGCGGTAGAACCAGACGTGAAACCAGTGCGGCGAATACTTGGTGACGATGCCCGACAGCGACTTCGGGTTCGGCGCGCCGATCAGCAGCAGGCCGTTCGGCTTCAGCGCCTCGCAGAACCCGCCCAGCACGGCTTCCACATCGGGGATGTGCTCAATGACGTTGTAGCAGATGATCAGATCGAAGCGCTGCCGCGGGAAGCGATAGGTCTGGATGTCGCCGAGGATCGCTTCCTGCGCATAGTCGTTGTTGCGGATCTGGTCTGCGTCGATGTCGACCACGGTCACATGCGCGCGTCGTAGCACGCCGAGCGGCAGATAACTGGTCGAGCCGCCGCCGGCCTCGTAGATCGCAAGCGGTCCGGCCGGCAGCCGCGCCTCGAGGATGCTGTGGACCGTGAGCAGGCTCTGCTTGGCCTCGCCGGGCGGCAAGGCGAGCAGCGATTCCGGATGGATGTCAGCGGGGGTGGGCATCGGGAGCTCGGCGAGTGGAGCGGGACGCGCAGCGAGCGCAAGAGACTTGGTCATCGGCTCATCCAACGTTGCTGTTTTGCAAATCTGGTTTTCAACATCAGAAGGCCCCGCTTCAGCCGGCCGCGCACGCGCGCGATGTCGAACAGCCAGCAGAGCGCGGCGTAGACGGTGAACCCGGCGCCGATCAGCACGCTGCAGGCGGGGAGGTCGGCAAGGTCCAAGGCGCGGTCCAGCGCGGCGACGGTGAGCGCCATCGCGAGCGCGGCGATGACGATCAGCGCGAGGCGACTGAGCGGGATCGGAATCCGGAAGGCGAAGCGGCTCAGGACCAGGGCGCACGCAAAGCCCGTGACGTCGGCGCCGAGCCTCGCCCAGGCCGCGCCGATCGTGCCGTAGAGGCTCACCAGCACGTAGGACAGGATCACGTTGGCGGCGATGATCGAGGCGGTGTTGATCAGATAGAAGGAGTTGCGTCCGGACAGCAGGAAGCTCGCATGCAGATATTGCTGCGTCAGCACCTGGAACAGCACGGCGGCTGCGATGATCGGCATGATCTCGCTGGCGAGCGCACGGAAGTCGGTGCCGAGGATGACGTTGGCGACATGCGGGGCGATCAGCGCAAAGCCGAGACAGGTCGGCAGCGTGACGCCGGCCAGCAGCTCGAGGCAGTCCGCAAGATGGGTCCTGATGGCGGCCGAGGCATCGCCGTGCCGTGCCTGGATCTGCACGGCCATCGGAAAGAAGGCCGCCGCCATGCTCATCGCGGGCATCATCAGGGTCTGGCGGACAAGATCGAGCGCTGCGACATATTTGCCGGCGTCGGCCGTGCCGATCAGGTTCGCGATCATGAAGCGGTCGGTTACGCTGGAGATCGCAAGCAGCGTCAGCGACAGGGTCAGCGGCAGGCCGGCGCGGGCGAGCGACCACAAATCGTTGCTGCCGAAATTGACGATGGTGCCGCGCCACGCGTTGCGCGACTGCACCAGCACGGCGACGAGATAGGCGGCGCCGGCCGCGGGCAACAGCATGACGCCGGTCGGGCTGGCGGTTGCGACGACGGCGCCAAGGCCGAGCAGGGCACCGGCGCGGACCAGCGTTGCCTTCATCACCGAGAGCGCCTTCAGCCTGGCGCGCAGCAGGTCCTGCGTCAGCTCGAACAGGCCGATCGCAATCGCGAGCGCGACGGCGGCGAGCGCCGCGGTGGCATCAAGCCCGACCAGACGCGCAAGCAAATAGGCGAACGGTGCGGCGAGGCAGGAGATCAGGTAGCCCGATGCCACCAGGCCGCGGACGTCGGTGTCGTCGTTGCGGGCATGGCCGCTCAGGATCAGGTTGCGAAACCAGCCGACCAGGAAGACGGAGATGACGGAGGCGAAGCCTGTGCCCAGCAGGTAAACGCCATAGTCATGCGGCGCGAACAGCCGCGTGAAGACGAACACGCTGAGCAGCCCGAGCAGTGCCGAAAGCACGTTGGCGGTCAGGTTGATGCTGGCCTGTCCGATCAGCATGACGCGGCAAGCTCCGCGGGCCTGGCGGCCGCCGACGACGCCAGGATGGCGTCGCTCTCGGCCACGACCTCGCGAATGGTCGCGACCGGCGTCCCCGAGAAGGACGCGATCGAGAATGCCACGTCGTCCCTGTTGGCGCGCAGCAGCAGCCGGGTCAGCTCGTCCTTGCTCAGGGTCGGATCATCCCAGTAGCTGACGCATTGCGTCTTCGGCACGACCGAGTGGCGCAGCGCGGACGCCTCGTCGTGTTCGACGAAGAAGCCGTACAGCAGGTATTCGGAGAATTCGCGGGTCCGGCACAGCGCCTCGATCCAGCTCGTGCCGGTGACGGCCTGGATGCGCTCGGCCAGTGCGCGTGTGGTCTGCTTGTCCCAGAAAATGATGTGCCCGATGAAATCCGGCGCTGGGAACGGCGGGGTCGGCAGGCCGATCAGCTGATGGCTGGTCGCCAGCCAGCGCGAATGACGCGGCTGGTCTGCTGTGACCGCGTCGGCCATCTTCAGCAGCGGGATCGTGTTCGGATACTGGAAGCGCGCCAGGTCGAAATCGCGGAAGAACACGATGTCGGAATCCAGGATGCAGAACCGCTCATAAGGCAGCGAGATCGTCGCCGCGATCTTCAGGATCTGCTGCACGTGCCAGCCGTTCACCGGCTTGGTACGCAGCGACCACCAGAACTGGCGGCGCTTGCGCTGGATCATTCGCGGCAGCGGCCGCAGCCAATCGGGCAGGAACGATGACGCCGGAATGATGATGCGGCGTTCGCTGGCGAGCGGCGCGAACATCGACAGGTCGCAATCCGGAACCAGCAGATAATGCCTGGAGAAGGACGTGACGTGGCGATCCACGCTTTCGCAAAGCAGCGTGCAGATTTCCAGATCGCGCCCATAGGTCGGGGTCAGCAACGCGACAGGGTTCATCTCGTAACTCTCTCCGGCGACACCGTTTCAGGACGGAACATCGCGACCGCCAAGCTTGTCCTGAACCCCAGTTCAGCAAGATCGGTGCCGGGGCGTCTTGACCGCCCCGCCGGCGGCCTTGATGGTTAAGTGATGGTAGATGGCGGCCTGCCCGGACCATTAACGATCAGAAACAACTGTCCGATTGCGCGATTTTGACGCTGGATCGGGAAGTTGCCCGGATGTTGCAAGGCTCGGGTCGCGAAAGCCGACGCGATCGGCGCAGGTGGGGGCGGATGCGGATTCTGTGGCATTTCCGATCGGCAATCGGCGCGGTCGAACGGCGGGCCGTAGTGCCAATCCATTTCGAGACAGCCTTGCCGCCGGGCCTGTGCGTTTTTGGCACGTGCGCCGCGCGCCAGCCAGCAGGAGCATGCGATGCCGAGTGATCGCGGAATCACACGCCGCCGTGCCCTTGCGGTCGCGGCGCTGGCGCTCGGCGGACTGCCGGCCGCGCGGGGCGCTCCGACAGCCCGTTCGCAGCTCGGCGCGAATTCGGCGCGGTTTGCCGGCGCATTCGTCAATTGGGGCGAGACCGGCCGCGAGCGCATGTTGCAGGCCTGGGAGACGTGGCTCAATCGGCCGCGCTCGTCGGTGCTCGGCGTCGACTTCTACGGCCAGGCCAGCTGGGAGGACTTTCACAAACTGGATTGGGTGCCGGGGCTGTGGAAGAAACTCAATCCGGCGCGCAATCTGGTGTGGTCGGTGCCGCTCACCATCACGGGCACGTCGCTCGCCGATGTTGCCGGCGGCGCGCATGACGCCGAGTTCGACGCAGCCGCGCGCGCGATTGCCGAGGCGCATCCGAAGGCGATCATCCGGCTCGGCTGGGAGATGAACATCTCCAACATGGGCTGGTTCGCGCGGGGATACGAGGAGGAGTACATCCAGGCCTTCCGCCATGTGGTTGCGATCTTCCGCGCGCGCTCGAATGGCTTCAAGTTCGACTGGTGCCCGGGCTGGGGACTTCAGGACATGCCGGCCGACGAGGCCTATCCCGGCGACGACGTCGTCGATACGATCGGCCTCGACGTCTACGATTTCAAGTCGGAAACCAGTGCGGAGGAGCGCTGGACCAATTCCTACCTCAAGGCGCCCTACGGCCTTGAATGGCAGCGCGCGTTCGCGGCCATGCACGGCAAGCTGATGAGCTATCCGGAATGGGGCGTCGGCCAGGCCGGCGACAACGCGTTCTTCGTGCAGCAGATGCACGACTGGTTCGCGGCCAATCAGGCTGCGATCGCCTATGCGGCCTATTTCGATGTCGATGGCGTGTGGCCGACGCAGATCGACAATGGCCAGTTTCCGGAAGCCGGCAGCCTGTTTCGAAAGCTGTTTGCGGGCTGACCGGCGGTCCCCATTCGCGCAAGCAAAAGCCCGGTCCATGCTCTGACAGAGCGGGCCTCGTCGTTTCGCATCGCTGCGTCAGGCGGCCTTGGTGTTGGTCAGCAGGGTCAGGCCCATCTTCAGCTTGTCCTGCAGCGTGCGCTGCGCGAGGCAGGTGAACAGGCAGAGCTTGTCGCAGGCGATGGTTTCCTTGCGGCGCGCCTGTGCTTCCTCGCCATACCAGATCTCGCGGGCGGTCTGAGTGCGCACATTGCCGATCGGCTTGAAGAACCAGCACACTTCGAGGCGGCCGTCAGAGCGAATGAAGTAATTCCGCATGCCGACGCGGCAGGGCATTACTTCCTTTGGCGCCTTCTCGCGGCGGAAATGGTTCGGCCAGGCGCGCAGCACGGCCTCGCCGTTGAGGATCGGCGCGCCGGCGCTCTTCAGGCGCAGCAGCTCGTCGCGGACCTTGATCAGATCATCCAGCTCGCTCTCGCCGAGCCACAGCTCGTCCTCGACCTCCTGGGTGCCCTGCTCGACCGGCTGGAAGCTCAGCGCGGTGGCGCCGATCTGCTGGATCCAGTCGACCATTTCGGGCAAGCGGCGGAAATTCAGCTTGTGCACGACCGGCTTGATGATGATCGGAAAGTCGAGGCCTTCGGCGCGGCGCTGCTCGGCGACGTTGCGGATGCCCTGCACGATGTCGCTCAGCGAGTTCTCGACGCCGCGCGAGTAGTTGTGGATCGTGGGATCGGTGGAATCGATCGAGATGTTGATGTTGAACGGGCGCGCCTCGACGGTCTGCGTCACGATCTTCCGGTTGAGATAGGCGCCGCCATTGGTGGTGACGCCCCAATGGATGTCGTTGTCGCGGCAGAACCGCAGCAGGTCGAGAAAGCCCTTCTTGATGTAGGGCTCGCCGCCGGCGAACTCGACGTGATAGGCGCCGATGAATTCTTTCAGGCTCGCCAGCGCGCGCTGCCATTCGGCGATCGACATCTCATCGCGATAGCTCGGGCGGCGCCAGTAATCGCAATACCGGCATTTGTAATTGCAGCGCTCGACCACTTCCGCGAAGATCGCGGCCGGCCGCGTGACGTCGCGTCCGGTGCGCAAATAGAGCTCTTCCGAGAGCGCGTTGCGGACGTGCTTGGTACCGAGCGAGACGAGGTCGAGCGCTTTCAAGGTGAACCTCAGGCAGTGTTTCGCGTTGTTGCGGTCAGATCGATCGCGGATTTATGGGTCGATCAGCAAATTGAATGCCAGTTAAAGCTCGAAGGACTCCACGGGCGTGCGTGCCGGCTCTTAACCCCAAGAGTCCGCTAACCGAACGGTGCCGGTCACGCGGCTATTCACGCGTGTTGCCTTCCATGCCGGCAGAACCGCGTCGCTAATTAACCTTGTGACGATGTTGCGGCAACACGCGCCGCGTTTGGAGCGGATTTTGCCATGTGCCCGCCGTAACGTGCGCTCCGCGTCCGTATTGCCGCCTGCATCGGTCACTTTGGGACGGTCATGTCCCATTCCGATCCGTGCCGGGATGATGCGTGCGTCGTGCGACCGCGATTGCCAGGAGGGCATGGAGATGTCGACCGAGCCTGCTGTAGCCGACCGCGCCTGGGTCACGACCTCGCCGGCGCTCGATTGCTCCATCGAGACCGTCATCTGCATTCCGAGCTTCCGCCGGCCCAAGCACTTGCGGCTGACGCTGGAGTCCATCGCGGCACAGCGCACCGAATGCCGCTTCGCGGTCGTCGTGGTCGAGAACGATGCCGCGCATTGCGAGAGCGCGCCGGTCGCGGCCGAGTTTCTCAATTCCGGCCGGCTTCGCGGCGCCTGCATCGTCGAGCCACGTCAGGGCAATTGCCAGGCGATCAATGCAGCGTTCGAAACCGCGCTCGAGACCTTCCCGAACGCCACGAATTTCCTGATGATCGATGACGACGAGGTCGCCTCGCCGGACTGGCTGGAGCGGATGTTGCAGGCCGCCGAGACCTCCGGCGCCGAGATCATCGGCGGGCCGGTGTGGCCTGATTTCGACGACGAGCACAAGGGCGGGCTCAAGCGCCATCCGGCGTTCGCACCGGCCTATCACAAAAGCGGTCCGGTCCCGGTGATCTATGGCTGCGGCAACTGCCTGATCCGTCGCGTGGTGTTCGAGCGGCTGGGGCAGCCGGCCTTCGACCTGCGCTTCAACTTCCTCGGCGGCGGCGATCATGATTTCTTCGCGCGGGCGCGCCGCGCCCGCTTCCGCTTCTACTGGGTGACCGAGGCCGTGATCAACGAGACCGTCCCGCAAAGCCGCACCAATCTCGGATGGATCGTGCGGCGCGGCCTGCGGATCGGCGCCATCAATTATCACATCGAGCGCAAGGCGGCGCAGACCATGTGGTCGCGCGCGGTCGTCAAGGCCAAGATGTTCGGCCTGGTGCCGTTCTCACTGTATCGCTTCACCCGCATCGTCTTGCGCGAGCAACAGGCGGTGATCGCGATGCATCCGATGGTGGTTGCGGTCGGCAGCGCGCTGGCGGTGCTCGGTATCGAGCCGCAGCCCTACGCGGCTTCGAAGATCGCCTCGTGAGCGAGTTGTCCGTCACCGCCGAGAGCCGGGCGCTGGTCGCCGACATCGCGCGGCGGCCGGTGATGGACATCGTCCGCTGCGCATTCTTCATCGGCATTCTGCTGCTGGTCTGGATCTCGCTGCATCCGTTCGAGGATCTCAGCGGCTTCCATGTCGGCGAGGTGACCTCGGGCAGGGAGGCCGTTCTCTACGGCCTGTTCGGCGTGCTGATGGTTGCGATGCTGGCGCTCACCGTTCGCGACAACCTGCCGGCGCTGAAATCGTTGATGACGCCGGCATTCCTGCTGTTTGGTGTCTGGATCTGCGTCACCGTGATATTCTCGTTCGATCCCGCCACCTCGCTGAAGCGCCTGGCGCTGTCGGTGTTCGTCATCGTGGTGACGGCGACGCTGTTGCTGCTGCCGAAGTCGCAGGGCGAGTTGATGCGCTGGTTCAGCATTGCCGCGCTGGTGCTGCTCGTGACATGCTTTCTCGGCGTCTTCCTGGCGCCGCATCTGTCGATCCATCAGGCGACCGATCCACAGGAGCCGGCGCTAGCGGGCAACTGGCGCGGCGCGTTCGGCCACAAGAACGTCGCGGCTGCGATGATGGCGATGCTGATCTTCCTCGGCATCTACCTGATGCGGGCGGGCGGCTGGCTGTCGGGCACCGCGGTGACCGCCCTCGCTGCGGCGTTCCTGTTCTTCACCGCCGGCAAGAGCGCGATCGTGCTCTGCGTCGCCGTGCTGCTGCTGACCTCGTTGATGTCCGTGATCCGTTCGCTCTGGGCCCGCACACTGCTGTTGCTGACGCCGCTGGTGCTGCTCAATCTGCTCAGCGTCGGCACCGTCATGAGCGACACGCTGGGTGCGATCGCCAATCTGCTGCCGCTCGACACCTCCTTCACCGGCCGCGCCGACATCTGGGCGTTCGCGCTCGACTCGCTGCACCAGCGGCTATGGACCGGTTACGGCTTCGAATCGTTCTGGGGCACCAACGCGATCCAGAATTTGCAGGAGGGCAAGGAGTGGGCGGGCTACGCCTCGCACAGCCACAACGGTTATCTCGACGCTGCGCTCGGCACCGGCTTGCCGGGCCTTGCGCTGCTGATCGCGGCCGTCGTCATCAAGCCGCTGCGCGACTTCCAGGCCGCCGATCTCGGCGGCAACGACACGCCGCTGACACTGCTGTTCCTGCGCATCTGGCTGTTCGGTCTCTATCTGTCGTCGATGGAGAGCTTCTTCCTCGACCGCGCGGATACGATCTGGGTGACGTTCCTGATCGCGGTGTTCGGGCTGCATTATCTGGCCCGGTTCCGGATGCGGGCATGACGTGTTCTACAGTTGGGCGCGGACCGCGTTGGCGACGTCGGTCCACCAGCCGTCGAAATCGAATGGCACGTGCACGGTCGGCCGCTTCAGCGCCGCGACGATGCGGTCGGCATATGCAACGCTGTCGGCGTCGCGCGGCACCAGAAGGATGACGCCGCGGTCGATCAATTCCTTGAACCGCGGATGATGGTCGAATTCGTCCGGTAGCGCCGGGCCGGTGACGATCAGCGGCCGGCCGGACTGCACGCAGGCCAGAATGCTCGACCGCCGCGCGGTCAGGCCCTCGTCGAGCGGGTAGCAGAACACGTCGGTCTCGCCGAGCAGTCCGAACACCTCGTGATCGGAGGCGACATAGCCGGAGACGATCACGTCGCCCTTCAGCCCGAGCTCGGAGACCCGGGCATAGAACTTCTGCTCGATATTGTCGGTGCCGCGGATGAAGGAGCCGATATAGACGATCAAGGGCCGCAGGCCGCGCTGCTTGAGGACCGCGCCGATCTCGAGCAGCCCGTTCGGCTGCTTGCCCGGATAGATCGAGCCGAAATGCCCGATGATCAACTGGCCGTCGCTGCGGGCGCGGACGAGCCGCTGCAGCAGCATCGAATCGGCGAAGCCGGCGGGTGCTGCGATGTTCGGCGGCAGCGGCGCCAGCACGCATTTCCGCGCCATGCCGCGCATGATCGGATCGCTGGCGAGCTCGCGGCGCACCAGCGGCGAGAACATCACGACGGTATTGGCGAGCCACAGCGCCGGGATGTAGGTCAGCCGGCGGATGCCGTTGAGGCCGGCCCATTCGTGCTGGATCAGCACGACCTTGCGGCGCCGCAGCCGGGCGAACAGCAGCGCGAGCAGCGGCCGCGCGATCACGCGCTTCCAGGCCACGATCGGGAAGTTGCAGATCACGGTGTTGGCGCTGCCGACCGCACGCCAGATCTCGGCGATCGTGCCGTCAACCTGCGTCAGGGCTAACGCCGTGCTGGCGCCCGGCTCGATCTTGTCGATCGTCTCCTGCAACAGACGAGTGAATTGCCCGACGCCGCAGTGCATGTGCGGCCCGGCGCCGAGAAACAGCGCACGATATCGGGGTGGTTCAGTCATTCAGTCCCTGTCGGCCACGGCGGCCGGCTCCGGAAATATCGCGGTTAGCCATATCGGCGAGACATTAGCGTTGGGTAACCCCGCGCGCATAGGCGGCGGCCCCGTTCTTGCCAATCCCTGCCCAAGAGCTGCCCGCTCGTCCCGGAACGGGACATCGGATGAAGCGAACGGCGCAGCAGCCAGGAGCGCGACCATGACGACAGGCAAGATCTTCGCGAATTGGGATGACAGCCATTCCAGGCTCTGGAGCCATCAGCCGATCCGGCTCGAGCACACCATGCACCAGCAGCCTGCATTCGCGATGGACGATCTCGCCAAGCTGATCGAGCATTATCCGCGCGAGCATTACAGCCTGGTCAAGACCGGCGCCAAGGGTTCGAGCCGGATCTGGCGGGAGGGCGAGATCGGCCGGCTGCGTGGTCACGAGGTGATCGAGGCGATTTCGCGCGGTGGCCTGTGGCTCAACCTGCGTAACGTCACCGCGGTCGATCGCCGCTATCGCGACATGATCGAGCGGATGTTCGGCGAGATCGCAGAAAAGATCCCCGGCTTCGACGCGCCGACCCATCAGGCCGGCATCCTGATCTCCTCGCCCGATGCGCAGGTCTATTACCACGCCGATCTGCCGGGGCAGGGCCTGGTTCAGATCTCCGGCCGCAAGCGGGTCTACATCTATCCCAACACGCAGCCGTTCATCCGGCCCGAGCATCTCGAGAACGTCGCGCTGTTCGATGTCGAGGTCGATATCCCCTACGAGCCCTGGTACGACTGGCACGCCCGGGTGATCGATCTCGAGCCCGGTCAGATGCTGAACTGGCCGCTCAATGCACCGCATCGGGTCGAGAATCTCGACACCCTCAATATCTCGATGACGATCTCCTATGTGAACGACGACATCCGCCGCGCCCAGATCCTGCATCTCGCCAACGGCATGCTGCGGCATCGCTTCGGCTATGCGCCGCGCAGCCGCAGCATCCGCGGCCCGACCTTCTTTGCCAAGCAGGTGATGCAGAAGCTGCTGCGCGACAGCAAATGGGTGAAGCGCGAGCGCGCGGTGCGTCGCCCGATCGACTTCCGGCTCGACGAGAGCGACCTCGGCAAGATAGTCGATTTGCCCAAGGCGGCGTTGGAGGCGGCGTAAGCGAGCTTGCCGGTTGCAGGTGCTGACATGACAGTCTTGACGACAGCGGTTGAGAAATTCGGGGCGCGGGTCGCTACCTATGCGGTCGGCTATCGCGTCGAACTGGTTTCCGATTGGACGCAGGCCGCCGCTCGCTGGGGTGCATTTGAACCGCTGACCGCGTTCCAGCATCCGCAATGGTATGCGTCGTGGTACCGGGCCTTCGCGTCGACCGGCGGGGTCGAGCCGCTGATTGCCATCGTCAGCGATGCCGCAACCGGCGAACGCGCCGCGCTGCTGCCGCTGATCCGGCATCGGCAGGGCGGCCTCCGCATCGTCGAATTCGCCGATCTCAACCTCACCGATTTCAACGCGCCGCTGCTCGGCGCGGCCGCACCGCGCGATGACGTCGCCGCATGGCAGTTCAGGCGCGACCTGCAGGCCGCGCTGCGCCAGGCGCCCGGCGGCGCCGATCTCGTTCGTTTTCGCAAGATGCCGCTCAAGCTCGCGGGCCATGCCAATCCGCTGGCACTGCTTGACGATGTCGGACCGTCGGTCGTCAACGGCAATCTCCTGACCATCGGCGACGATCACGACGCCTGGCGTTACGAGCTGGACCGCAAGGTTCGCAAGGAATTGGGACGGAGTTGGCGCGTGTTCACGCGTGAACCGTCGGCGGCGTTCAGGGTTGCTGCGGATGCCGACGAGGCGCTGCGGCTGCTGTCCAGCACGGAAGTGCAGCAGGGCGTGCGGCTGAACGGTCTCGGCCTCAATTACGTGCTCGACAATGCCGACTGCACCGCCTTCTATCGCGACCTCGTGCGCGAAGGCAGCGGCCGCGGCTATGCGGTGATGACCGCGCTCACCACAAGCGACGAGGTGGTGGCGACGCTGCTCGGCGTCCGCACCGGTTCGCGCTACATCATGATCCGCATCAGCAATGCCGGCGAGAAATGGTCGGCCTGCTCGCCGGGCCGGCTGATCATCGACCGCACCATCGCAGCGCTGCACAAGGACGGTGTGCGGGAGTTCGAGTTTTCGATCGGCAATTACAGCTACAAGCGGCGGTTCGGACCGCAACGCACGCCGCTGGTCGATGTCGGTGCCGCCCTGAGCTGGCGTGGCCAGCCGCGCGCGCTGCGCGACCGCGCCGTGCTGGCGCTACGTCACTATCCAACACTCTCGGCCCGGCTGAAGCAGGCGCTCGGCAAGGCGACGCCGACGCGCGAAGAGGATTGAGTATCGCCGTGAAGGGGTGGGCAAAACGAAGCGTGCCCACCATCGCGCGCACAATTTGGACGGTAGGCACGGCGCGTTGCGCCTTTGCCCACCGGACGCTTGAGAAGGGACGGCATCCTCCAACCGAGCAATGCCGTCCCTAGCACGCTGTATCAGCCGTGCAACTTAGCCATGCAGCTCAGCCGTGCAGCTTCTTCGCCGTCTCCGCGATCGCGCGGCCCTGGTAACGGGCACCGGCGAGTTCGTTTTCGCTGGGCTGGCGGCTGCCGTCGCCGCCGGTGATGGTGGTGGCGCCATAGGGCGCGCCGCCGGTAACCTCGTCGAGCTTCATCTGGCCGGCAAAGCCGTAGTTCAACCCGACCACCGTCATGCCGAAATGCAGCAGGTTGGTGATGATCGAGAACAGCGTGGTCTCCTGGCCGCCATGCTGGGTCGCGCTCGAGGTGAAGGCGCCGCCGACCTTGCCGTTCAGCGCGCCCCTGGCCCAGAGACCGCCGGCCTGGTCGAGGAAGTTGGCCATCTGCGAGGCCATCCGGCCGAAGCGGGTGCCGGTGCCGACGATGATGGCATCGTAATTGGCGAGATCATCGATCTTGGCAATCGGCGCGGCCTGGTCGAGCTTGTAGTATGAGGCTTTCGCGACTTCGGCCGGCACCAGTTCGGGCACGCGCTTGATGTCGACGGTGGCGCCGGCTTCGCGGGCGCCTTCCGCGACGGCATTTGCCATCGCTTCGATGTGACCGTAGGCGGAGTAATAGAGGACGAGAACCTTGGCCATGATGGCCTCCTTTGGCGGGTGAGGTGAGGAAGACGAGTTGGGGGAGGAGCATGCGCGGACATCCGTCCGCGCATGCGGCGTGACTGGTGATCAGGCCGCGTCGACCAGGACGAGCTCGGTATCCTCGAGCGCGGTGATCTTCAGCTTGGCCTCGTCGCGGATCGCGGCGCCATCGCGTGCGTTGACGCGCACGCCGTTGACCTCGACGCTGCCGGCCGCCGGCACCAGATAGAGGTGACGGGTCTTCTCGGCGGAATATTCCGCGCTCTCACCGGCCTTCAGCGTGGTGGCGAGCACCCGCGCATTGGCGCGGATCGGCAGCGCATCATTGTCGCCGTCGATCCCGGAGGCGATGGTGACGAGCTTGCCGGAGCGGTCCGCCTTCGGGAACGGCTTCGAACCCCAGGTCGGGTGACCGCCCTTCGTGGTCGGCTCGATCCAGATCTGGAAGATCTTGGTCTTGGACGGCTCCAGATTGTACTCGGAGTGGCGGATGCCGCTGCCGGCGCTCATCACCTGCACGTCACCGGCTTCGGTGCGTCCCTTGTTGCCGAGCGAGTCCTGATGCGTGATCGCGCCTTCGCGAACATAGGTGATGATTTCCATGTTGGCATGCGGGTGCGCCGGGAAGCCGGAGTTTGGGGCGATCTCGTCGTCATTCCACACCCGCAGCGCGCCGTGACTGACATTGGCGGGATCGTAGTAGCTCGCGAACGAGAAGTGGTGCTTGGCCTTCAGCCAGCCGTGGTCGGCGCCGCCAAGCTCTGCGAATGGTTTCAGTTCGATCATGGTCTTTCCCCTTGAGTTCGATGCTGCTGAGCGGCCGGGCGCAGCGCGCCCGGCGTCTCCAGATGATTTGCGATCAGGCGCCGAAGCCGCCGTCGACGTTGAGCACGGTGCCGGTCACGAAGGAGGCTTCCGGGCTTGCCAGGAACACGACGCCGGCTGCGACTTCCTCCGGGCGGCCGAAGCGTTGCAGCGCGTGCTGCAAGCGTTGCGTCTCGGCAAACTCGCCGCCGTCCTTTGGGTTCATGTCGGTGTCGATCGAGCCGGGCTGCACCACATTCACGGTGATGCCGCGCGGTCCGAGGTCGCGCGCCGCGCCCTTGGTGTAGCCGACGACCGCCGCCTTGCTGGCGACGTAGTCGGCAAGCCCCGGGAACGAGGCGCGGTCGGCCAGCATGGAGCCGACAGTGACGATGCGGCCGCCTTCGCCCATCAGCTTCGAAGCGGCGCGGATCGCGGTGATCACGCCGTCGACGTTGATCGCCTCCTGGCGCGCCAGCGTCGCGATGTCGGCCTTGGGATCGTCGACCGCACCGCCGGATGCGACACCGGCGTTGTTGACCAGGATGTCGAGCCGGCCAAAATCCTTGGCGACGGTCTTCACCAGTTCATCGACATCGGAAGCCGAGGCCTGGTCGGCCTTGTAGGCGCGGGCAGCGACGCCCTTGCTCTTCAATTCGGCGACGACGGCTTCCGCCTTCTCGGGAGAGGCGACATAGCTGATCGCGACGCTCGCACCTTCCGCGGCGAGTGCACGGGCGCTGGCGGCGCCGATGCCGCGTGAGCCGCCGGTGACGAGGGCAACCTTGCCTGAGAGCTTCTTGGTCATTGGATTTCTCCATCGAGTGGATTTGATGGCACTTGGATATGCCTCCGGCTGTGGTATAGAAATAGAAACTATTGAAACTCATTGTTTCCAAATTGAATGATCGGGGATAGCGGCCCATGTCGAAACTGCCGGACTTCGAGGCGCTCGCGATCTTCGCAAAAGTCGTGGAGTTACGGTCGTTTGCGGCCGCCGCGAGCGAGCTCTCGCTGTCCAAGGCCACGGTGTCGAAGGCGGTCTCCAGGCTGGAGGAGCGGCTCGGCGCGCGGCTGTTCAACCGCACCTCGCGGCGACTGGCGTTGACCGATGCCGGGCAGAAATTGTCGGAGCGCGCCGCACGGCTGCTGGCCGACGGCGAAGCCGCGGAGAACGAGGCGCTGGCGCAATCGACCACGCCGCGCGGCCTGGTGCGGCTGGCAGTGCCGATGAGCTTTGGCATCAAGACGGTGGCGCCGCTGCTGCCCGAATTCATGGAGGCCTATCCGGAGGTCGCGATCGATCTGCATTTGAGCGATGCCACGGTCGATCTGATCGGCGAAGGCTTTGACGCCGGCCTGCGCATCGCGCGGCTGCCGGATTCCTCGCTGATCGCCCGGCGGCTGTGCGGCATGCCGCGCTACACGGTGGCGGCGCCGTCCTACCTGAAGCGCTACGGCCGGCCGACCCATCCGATGCATCTCGCCGAGCACAAATGCTTCGGCTACGCCTACCTCTCCACCCAGGGCACCTGGCACTACACCAACGCGGCAGGCGAGCAGGCGAGTGTGCGTCCCGCCGGCCAGCTGCGGGTCAACAATGGCGAGGCCGTGATGCCGGCGCTGCTCGCCGGCCTCGGCATCGCCGATCTGCCCGACTTCATCGTCGGCGATGCGATCGCGCGCGGCGAGGTCGAGGTGATCCTGAAGGGCTGGAAGCAGCCCGAGGCCGCCGTCCATCTCGTCACGCCGCCCGGCGGCCCGCGTCCCGCCCGCGTCGAGGTGCTCGCGGATTTCCTCGCCAGCCATTTCGCCAAGGGGAAGAAACGATCGGCGTAGTATCGTAGGGTAGGCAAAGCGACTTGTCCGCCGTCGCTGGAAGAGCGAAGGCGGAAGCGTACCCCATAACTGCCGGGAACCTGGTTCCAGCGCATCGGCCTTCACATTTAGTTGTCCGTGCGAACGATCCTTGGCCGTATTCATTTGGGAGATTGACGCAAAGCGCCCGCGCGGAACCTGCGTGCGCGGATCTGATGGAAACAAGGGCACTGGGCATGCAGACGCAGCGGATTGTGCTGAGTTTGGCGATCGCGATTGGCGGCGCTGGCGCTATGGCGCCCGCGTTGTCGCAAGAGTATCGCGGCACATGGGAACAGCAGATGGCGTGCACGCCCGACGTGATGCGCCTGTGCAGCGATCAGATTCCCGACACCAACCGGATCGTCGCCTGCCTGCGGCAGAACACGGCGCTGCTCGGCAGTTCGTGCCGTGCGGTGTTCGAGTCGAACGCGCAGCAACAGGCGCAGACGCAGAGGCGCGCACCTCAGCCCCAGACGCAGCAGCGGCCGCGCGTGCCGCAACAGATGCAGCCGGCCCCGGTCGCGCCGCCGCGGCCGTCGCCCTATGATGACGAAGATTAGGGCATGATCCGGAAAAGTGCGAAGCGGTTTTCCGAAAAGATCATGCTTAAACAGACAGCTAAAGCGCGATGATGATTCAACCCAATCTCATCGCGCTTTAGGGCGCGGGACTGGCCTCTGTCTGGGGACGGACCTCGCAGACATCGACCCATTCAGCCGATGTCAATTCCGCCATCCGGTCCGGCGTGATGCGCACCGCGCTGTGGGTCGAGCCCGCGGCCGGCACCACGACGTCGAATGCTTTCAGCGACACGTCGCAATAGACCGGCAGCGGCGACTTCAGCCCGAACGGGCAGACCCCGCCGACTTCGTGGCCGGTGATGTCGGCGACCTCGTCGAGGCCGAGCATCTTCGGCTTGCCGCCGAATGCCGCCTTGACCTTCTTGTTATCCATTCGCGACGTGCCGGCGGCAACGATCAGCACCACGCGGTCGCCGACCCGCAGGCTCAGCGTCTTGGCGATCCGCGCCGGCTCGACGCCATAGGCTTCCGCCGCCAGCACGACGGTCGCGGAGCTCACGGCGGATTCGATCACGGTGATATCGGGCGCCTTCTCGGCGAAGAAGGCGCGGACGGACTCAAGACTCATTCTATTCAGGACCTTGCTATTCAGGACCTTGCAGACACCAACGCGGGAAGCTCGGAGAGGCCGTGGATCCGGTGATCGGGCACGACGCCGAGCTCATCCATCTGGGTACGCAGTGCCTTGAACATCGTCAATGGGGCGATCGTCTCGCTTTCGACGCAGGCCAGCGCCATCGCCTCCGGCGTCACCCGCTCGATCCATGCGACGTTGAGTCCGAATGCCTTGGCGCCGCAGGCGTCCCATGGGTTGGAGGAGATGAACAGCACCTCCGCCGGCGGCACCTTCAGCACCTCCTCGATCAGCGTGTAGGCCGCGGGTGCCGGCTTGAACACCTGGTGCGCATCGACGCTGATGGTGGCATCGAGCAGGCGGTCGAGCCCCGAATTGCGCACCAGCGCGTTCAGCATGTCAGGGCTGCCGTTGGAGAGGATCGCGAGCTTCTTGTCCTTCATCGCCTCGAGCGCGGCGACGGCATCCGGATACAGCGCGAGATGCTGATACCTATCGACGATACGGGCGAACGTCGCCGCGTCGTATTGCAGGCCGAGACAGCGCAGCGTATAGGCGAGCGAGTCGCGGGTGACGGCGGCGAAATCCTGGTAGCGCCGCATCAGCGAGCGCAGCCAGGAATATTCGAGCTGCTTGATGCGCCAGACCTGGGTGATGATGTCGCCATAACCGGGGAACGCATCCTCGGTGATCTCGGCCACCGACTGGACATCGTAGAGCGTGCCGTAGGCATCGAAGACGATTGCCTTGATGGTCATTGTCATTCCCCTTCGTCCCGACCGCCGCGCGATCGGGACGCCGAGGGCGCGGTACAGAGACCGCCTTATATACCTAAAATCTTGCGCGCGTTGGCCTTCAGCACCTTGGGACGGATCTCCTCGCGGATGTCGAGCTTGGCGAAGTCGGCAAGCCAGCGGTCCGGCGTGATCACCGGCCAGTCGGAGCCGAACAGCATCTTGTCCTGCAGGATCGAGTTGATGTAGCGCACCAGGATCGGCGGAAAATATTTCGGCGACCAGCCGGACAGGTCGATATAGACGTTCGGCTTGTGGGTCGCGACCGACAGCGCCTCTTCCTGCCAGGGAAAGGAGGGATGCGCGAGGATGATCTTGAGGTCGGGAAAATCCGCCGCGACGTCGTCCATGTACATCGGGTTGGAATATTTCAGCCGCATCCCCATGCCGCCGGGCATGCCGCTTCCGACGCCGGTCTGGCCGGTATGGAACAGCGCGATCGCGCCGCCGTCATTGATCGCCTCATAGAGCGGATAGGCCATGCGGTCGTTGGCATAGAAGCCCTGCATGGTCGGATGGAATTTGAAGCCGCGGACTCCGTAGTCCTCGATCAGCTTGCGCGCCTCGCGGACGCCGAGCTTGCCCTTGTGCGGATCGATCGAGACGAACGGGATCAAGACGTCGAGATGATCGGAGGCGACTTCGAGCATTTCGAGATTGTTGTAGCGGCGGAAGCCGGTCTCGCGTTCGGCGTCGACCGGGAAGATCACCGCGGCGATGTTCTTGGACCGATAGTAGGCCGCAGTCTCCGGCACGGTCGGCGGATGCTTGTGCGGCGATTTGAAATAGTCAGCCATCTGCGCCTGGAAGTCGTCATAGCCGTCGTCGCCATGCATGCCGCACGGCTCCTCGGCATGGGTGTGGATGTCGATCGCTGTGACCTTTTCAATGTCGGGCAGTTTGAGCTTGGGCATTCGGCTTCCCCGGGCGGCCTGTTTGTTGGTGATGGAAAATAATTATACTATATAACGATCTGCGCAAGCGCTCTCACGCCGAGGGCATGCGAGCATGGTCTGAGCCCCATTCGGTCAGTTGGTCCGATTTGGACGGCGGATTGGGCCTGATGCAAAGGCCACGGGTGCGATTCGCTGCCGGTGACCTCATCCGGCGTGACCGTGCGGCGGGCGCTGATTCGGATCCATCGCCGCGGTCGCCATTTCCGAAGCAATCTCAACGGCGTGGCGCGTCGATCCGTGCAGGTTCCAGGCTCGAACAGGCCGAAAATCGGCCCGTCTCGGTTGACATTCAACAGTCCGATGGCTTAGAACCCGGCCCGTCCCGGGCGGCAGGCCGCTTGTCGGGATAAATCCCATTTTGCCAGCTATTGGCATCGATCAGGTACGGCCTCCAACACGGGCCTTTCGAAGTAACAGGATTGTCCCATGAAGGTCCGTAACTCGCTGAAATCGCTGCGCGGCCGCCATCGCAACAACCGTCTGGTCCGCCGCAAGGGCCGCGTCTACGTGATCAACAAGGTCCAGCGCCGCTTCAAGGCGCGCCAAGGCTGACGCGCCAAGTTTGATCTGACACGCTTGATCTGACACGCTTTATCTGGCGCGGATCGGCTTGTTGCGCCGGTCTCAACTCGTCTCTTTCACAGGTCTTTGACGCCGCGCTGCTTTGCAGTGCGGCTTTGTGCGTCTAGACTTCGGCCATGGGATTTAACTTCCTTGGACCTCCCCACCGCCGGCTGGCGATGCTCATCGCAGCAGTTCTGGCCGGACCTGTTTTGACTTTGCCTGTCGCGGCCATCGCGCAGGACGATCCGCGGGTGGTGCCGCCGCCGAAAGCGCAGAAGAAACTGCCGGAAGCTCCGAGCAAGCTGCCGAAGGTTCCGGCCGACCGCACCCGCGGACTGGATTTCCTGTTCGGCGCGCTGAAGGCGGCGCCCGATGAGGACAGCGCCCGGCATGTCGAGGCACGGATATGGGCGCTGTGGCTGCAAACCCCGAGCGATACCGCGGCGCTGTTGATGGTGCGGGCCAAGGCTGCGCTCGACGCCCAGAATATCGATGTCGCGTTGAAGTTGCTGGATGCGGTGATCAAGCTGCGGCCCGACTATGTCGAGGCCTGGAACCGGCGCGCGACGATCTACTACCTCAAGAACGACTACGTTCGTTCGCTGGGTGATCTACAGCAGGTGCTGACCCGTGAGCCCCGCCATTTCGGCGCGCTGGCGGGCGTTGGCATGATCATGCAGGACATGGGCGACGACAAGCGGGCGCTGGACGCCTTCCGCAAGGCGCTGGCGGTCGATCCCTATCTCGAGAAGGTGCCGCAGATCGTCAAGCAACTGACCGAGAAGGTCGAGGGCCGCGACATCTGATTGCATGCGATTGATCGCGATCGCAGTCGAATTGCCGCGAGGGGCACGCGGCTTGCGAGCTTGCGCGCGATCCGGCCCGGCGGGAGACTAGTGCAGGAGCTTGCCGCGGGACGCGCTGTCCTGGGCGATGGCGGCATAGAACTGCTGAAGTTCCGCCTCCAGATGCTCATTCACGAGCAACAGTGCCTTCAGGGCGCCGCGCAGGTCGCCGTTACAGCTCGCCACGATCTGGTCGATGGCCGCATCGCTAGGGTCGGAAATCATGGTACTCCTCCGATTACTTCCCGTTGAACTCGTCTTCCCGTTGAACTCGACGTGCGGACGCGGGGTTCCTGTGAATCATGTGCAAAAGTCAAGACCTGTTCCGGTCGCGTCCCCGGTTTCGATGAAGCCTCGCGACTGATGGCGAAATTGCCACCATCAAACGATGGAATTACTAATGACGCAGGGTTGAACCCGCTATCCACAGGCCGGGCGCATTGTGGACAACTACCTTGCACGTCCGGTCGTGCCCCACCACTAGGCTAAAGGTTGATTGCCCTCGCCCAAAAGTTGCGGCACAACGCAACGGGTTGGGGGAATACATTTTAATGAAATCGATTGTTGCTGCGGCGCTTTGCGTCGCATTGGGCGGCTGTGCGTCGGTGACGCGCGGCACCACTGAGACCATTTCCATTGCATCGACGCCGTCAGGCGCGACAGCCGACATCGCAGGATTGGAGATACCGACCGCCTGTGTCACGCCTTGCGCGATCCAGGCCAAGCGCAACGCCGACATCGTCGTGACGCTCAGCAAGGAAGGCTATCAGTCGCAGATCATTCCGCTGACCAAGGACATCAGCGGATCCGGCGGCGCCGGTTTCGCCGGCAATCTGCTGCTGGGTGGCGTCGTCGGCATGGGCGTCGACGCGGCGACCGGGGCGGTGCTCGATCACAAGCCCAATCCGGTGATCGTGACCTTGCAACCGGCGACGCCTCCGCCGCCCCCACCGCGGCCGCCGCGACGTCGGGAGAAGCCCGTCTCGTAAGCGGTGCCGGTACGCGAACGTCGCGCGCTGTTGGACTTCGCGCTGCAAAGCGGGCTAGCATCGAAACCGACGCGTATCTCCGCCGCAGCTCCGCGGTGCGCAGGTTTATCCGGATCGTCTTGATGCTCGCTTTGATCGTCGTGCTGGCGGTGGCCGGGCTGGCGCTGGCGACACAGCTCGGCGTTCAGCTGATCGAGCGCGCCTTTCCGCCGCAGGGGCGCATGATCGAGGTGTCCGGCGCGCGGCTGCATGTGCTCGAGCTCGGTCCGCGCGATGCCGCGGGGCCGCCGGTCGTGATGCTGCATGGTGCAAGCTCCAACCTCCGCGCGATGCGGCCGCTCGCCGACCACCTTGCCAGATCCCGCCGGCTGATCCTGATCGACCGGCCGGGCCATGGCTGGAGCACCCGCGCGCGCGTCGCAGATTCGACGCCCGCGATCCAGGGCCGAATGATCGTGGAGGCGCTGACCAAGATCGGCGTCAGCAGGGCGATCGTGGTGGCACATTCCTGGGCCGGCGCGCTCGGCCTGCGCATCGCGCTCGATCATCTGGACCGCGTCGCGGGCCTGGTGCTGCTCGCCCCCGTCGCCTATCCGTGGCGCGGCGGCGCCGGCCGCTATAATGATGTGATCTCGACGCCGCTGATCGGACCGTTGCTCGCGCGCACGATCACGCTGCCGCTGGGCCATCTCGTTGCCAGTTCGGGCGCGCGCGGCGTGTTCGCGCCGCAGCCGATGCCGGACGACTTTATCCGCGACAGCGCGACCTTGCTGTTGCTGCGCCCGCGCGAGTTCATCGCCAATGCGCGCGACCTGGTCACGCTGAAGGCTGCCGTCGTCGAGCAGGCCCCGCGTTATGCGGAGCTCAAGATGCCGATCACGATCATCTCCGGCGACGTCGACAAGACGGTCTCGACCGGCATCCATTCCCGGCCGCTCGCAGCCTCAGCGCCGAACGCCAGGCTGATCGTGCTGCCCGATGTCGGCCACATGGTGCAGTACGCCGCTCTCGATCTGGTGGCATCCGAGATCGAGGCGATGGCCGAGCGGATGACGCGGCACATGGTGACGCAATAGCCGTCGGCCGCTTCCACGCCTCGCGAATGTGATCCGGCAAGGCTTGCGCCATCAGGTCGCGCCGAACATCATGTCGCCGCGCGGTTCTCCGATTTCACCAAAGGACACCTCCCATGCGGATCGACAACATCGCCGACCTCATCGCCGAAACCCTTGCCCAGGCCGGCGTGAAGCGCATCTACGGTGTCGTCGGCGACAGCCTCAATGGCCTGACCGAGGCGTTGCGCAAGCGCGGCACGATCGACTGGCTGCATGTGCGCCACGAGGAGGTGGCGGCATTCGCCGCGGCTGCCGAATCCCAGATCACCGGAGAGCTCGCGGTCTGCGCGGGCTCCTGCGGCCCGGGCAATCTGCATCTCATCAACGGCCTGTTCGATGCGCACCGCAGCCGTACGCCGGTGCTGGCGATCGCGGCCCAGATCCCGTCGGCCGAGATCGGCGGCGGCTATTTCCAGGAGACCCACCCGCAGGATCTGTTCCGCGAATGCAGCCATTATTGCGAACTGGTGTCCGATCCGGCGCAGCTGCCCTACATGCTGGAGAACGCGATCCGCGCCGCGGTCGGTAAGCGCGGCGTCGCGGTGCTGGTGCTGCCGGGCGACGTCGCGATGCGGACGGCGCCGAAGCGCGACATCTCGCCGAATGCCGGGCTGCTGCCGCCGGCGCCGGTGGTGCGTCCGGCCGAAGCCGAATTGAACGCGCTGGCCGCGCTGCTCAACGGCGCGCGGCGCGTCACGCTGTTCTGCGGCCGCGGCTGCGCCGGCGCGCATGACGGCCTGATCAAGCTCGCCGAGACGCTGAAGAGCCCGATCGTGCATGCGCTCGGCGGCAAGGAATATGTCGAATACGACAATCCCTACGACGTCGGCATGACCGGCTTCATCGGCTTCTCCTCCGGCTATGCCGCGATGCATGGCTGCGACGTGCTGCTGATGCTGGGCACCGATTTTCCCTACAAGCAGTTCTTCCCGACCGGCATCAACATCGCCCAGATCGACATCCGCCCGGAAAATCTCGGCCGCCGCTGCAAGCTCGATCTCGGCCTCGTCGGCGACGTCGGCGAGACCATCGCCGCGCTGTTGCCGAAGCTGACGGTCAAGACCGAGCGCAAGTTTCTCGACGCCAGCATCGCGCATTACAAGGACGCCCGCGCCGGGCTCGACGATCTCGCCCGCGGCAAGCCGGGCTCGAGCCCGATCCATCCGCAATATCTGGCGCGGCTGCTCAGCGAGCAGGCGACGGAAGATGCCGTGTTCACCGCCGATGTCGGCACACCGACGATCTGGGCCGCGCGCTATCTGAAAATGAACGGCCGCCGGCGGCTGGTCGGGTCCTGGGTCCACGGCTCGATGGCCAATGCGATGGCGCATGCGATCGGCGCGCAGGCGGCGCAGCCGGGACGGCAGGTGGTGTCGATGTCCGGCGATGGCGGCTTTGCCATGCTGATGGGCGATCTGATCACGCTGACCCAGGCCAAGCTGCCGGTGAAGGTCGTGATCTTCAACAACAGCGTGCTCGGCTTCGTCGCGCTGGAGATGAAGGCCGCCGGCTTCATCGAGACCGGCGTCGATCTGAAGAATCCGGATTTCGCGGCGATGGCTCGCGCGATGGGCATTCACGGCGTCAGGGTGCAGGATCCCGGCGAGCTCGAAGGCGCGATCCGCGACGTGCTCGCGCATGACGGCCCGGCCGTGCTCGACGTCGTGACCGCGACCCAGGAATTGTCGATGCCGCCGACCATCACGCTGGAGCAGGTGAAGGGCTTCAGCCTGTGGGTGCTGCGCGCCGTGATGAGCGGCCGCGGCGACGAGGTGGTCGACCTCGCCAAGACCAATCTGTTGCCGCGCTGATCGCTGATTGCGGCAACACGTCCGCCCTGCCATCTGCGCAGGGCGGACGACGTCCGATACCGCCGATTACTGCTTCTGCTTGCCGTCCTTGTCGAACGACGACACATAGGCCCACAGATTGTTGGCCTCGGTCTCGTTCTTGATGCCGGCGAAGGCCATCTTGGTGCCGGGGATCTTGGCTTTGGGATCCTTGATGTATTCGAGGAAGGTTTCCTTGTTCCAGGTGATGCCGGAGTTCTTGTTGGCATCGGAATAGTTGTAGTCCGGCGCGGTACCGGAGCGGCGGCCGTCGAGGCCGTTGAGCTCGGGGCCGACCTTGTTCTTGGCGCCTTCGCCGATCGCATGGCAGGCTAGGCACTTGTTGAACGAGGTCTTGCCGGCAGCGGCATCCTGCGCCAGCGCGGAGGATGCGGTGGCCAGCGATGTGACGACCGCCAGCGCGCTCAAGGTCTTTAGGTTCATGGGGTTCTCTTCGTTTCGTCCCGGGGGGTAGTGTCTGGTTTGTGGCATGTCCGGCTTGGACAGGACAAGCCACGAAACTTTGACAGGTTTCATGACCGCCCGCTTGTCCCAGAGAGAACTCGTCCTTGCCGGGTGGGGCAATCCGACCTTCGGCCGGTCGACTGAAACAGGTGCAGAGCTGATTGATTTGTCGTAACAAATCGGCAAAGGGCAAAAGCCCTCCGAGGGAACATTGATGTCCATCATGATGCCGGCGGCCGATCAGGCCGTGCTTGCACGCCGCGCCGAAATCGTGGCCGCCCTGCGCGCCATCGTCTCGGGCGAGGGCGTGATCGACAGCGCCGCCGAGATGCTGGCTTACGAATCCGACGGCCTGACCGCCTATCGGCAGCCGCCGATGGTCGTGGTGTTGCCCGATACCACCGAGCAGGTGGCGAAGGTCCTCAAATATTGCCAGCAGCAGGGCATCAAGGTGGTACCGCGTGGCTCCGGCACCTCGCTGTCCGGCGGTGCGCTGCCGCTCGCCGACGCCGTGCTGCTGGGCCTCGGCAAGTTCAAGCGGATTCGCGAGATCGATTTCGACAACCGCGTTGTTGTCACCGAACCTGGGGTCACCAATCTGGCGATCAGCCAGGCGGTTGCCCATGCCGGCTTCTACTACGCGCCCGATCCGTCGTCGCAGATCGCCTGCTCGATCGGCGGCAATGTCGCGGAGAATTCCGGCGGCGTGCATTGCCTGAAATACGGCATGACCACCAACAACGTGCTCGGCTGCGAGATCGTGCTGATGAGCGGCGAAATCCTGCGCATCGGCGGCAAGTCGGCCGAGAATGCCGGCTACGATGTGATGGGGATCATCACCGGCTCGGAGGGACTGCTCGGCGTCATCACCGAGATCACGGTGCGCATCCTGCAGAAGCCGGAGACGGCGCGCGCCCTGATGGTCGGCTTCGCCGAAGTGGAAGCGGCCGGCGAATGCGTGGCCGCCATCATCGGCGCTGGCATCATCCCGGGCGGCATGGAGATGATGGACAAGCCCGCGATCCACGCCGCGGAGGCCTTCGTCCATGCCGGCTATCCGCTCGACGTCGAGGCGCTTTTGATCATCGAGCTCGACGGTCCCCAGGTCGAGGTCGACGAGTTGATCAAGCGGGTCGAGGCGATCGCGCAGGGCTGCGGCTCGACCTCGTGCCAGATCTCGACCACGGAGGCCGAGCGCAATCTGTTCTGGGCCGGCCGCAAGGCGGCCTTCCCCGCGGTCGGGCGCATCTCGCCGGATTATCTCTGCATGGACGGCACCATCCCGCGCGGCGCGTTGCCGAAGGCGCTGGCGCGGATCCGCGAGCTCTCCGAGAAATACGGCCTCGGCGTCGCCAACGTGTTCCACGCCGGCGACGGCAATCTGCACCCGTTGATCCTCTATGATGCCAACAAGCCGGGCGAGATCGAGAAGGCGGAGGCGTTCGGCGCCGACATCCTGCGCTGCTGCGTCGAGCTCGGCGGCGTGCTCACCGGCGAGCATGGCGTCGGCATCGAGAAGCGCGATTTGATGCCGGAAATGTTCACCGAGATCGACCTCAACCAGCAACAGCGGCTGAAATGCGCCTTTGACGCCCAAGGCCTGCTCAACCCCGGCAAGGTATTTCCGACGCTCCATCGCTGCGCCGAGCTCGGCCGCGTCCACGTCCACGCCGGCAAGCTGGCGTTTCCCGATATCCCGCGGTTTTAGTACCGCCGTAGCAGCCCGCTCGCCGCACTGCTATCGCCATATGCGGCACAGGCCCTGTCGGGATCTGCGATCAAATCCGTCCGGACTTGCTTGAACGTCTTGCCGGCTGCTGCGGACACTTCGGGGCGGAATCCGCGCGGATCGTAGTCGTTGCCGTCGTGGGCCTTGATGGCGGCGTCGAAGGCATTGATCATGGCCATCGCGGCGTTGGGGCTGCCGAGCAGTCTGGCGCCGAGTTGAACGCCCCCGGCGCCATCGGCCTCATAGCCCGTGCATCGTTGTTCGAGCACCGCGGCCGCGGTCGCCAGCTGCTCGAGGAACGCCGCCTCGGCGTCGGTGAGCGCGTGCGCCTGTCCTGCCGCGATCGTCGCGAGCAGCGCGAGGGCTGTCAACTTGATCTTCACCTGGTTCTCCCTGCAGCCGTCGAGGCCGGTCGATATAATTCGACCGATCGCGCTAGTCAGCCGATAACCTTAACCGATGCTTGCGGCAGCCGTTGACCAAGCGGCCGCCGTCGCATGCTGTCGCAATTGCAGCGCGGACCCGTTTACATGGCCTTAGATTGTTGCTCGGTATTTTCCGGACATGCATGTCTTCGGCAACATATCGATGCCCAGCCTCGCCGATCAGCTGGCGCTGTCGCGCAATCGGCCCGCGGGCTTCGACTACATGCGCATCGTGCTGGCGGCGTCGATCGTCGGCCTGCACAGCACCAATGTGACGCTCGGGCTCGGCCGGGCGCTGGAAATCCAGAGCACGCTTCGGATCGGCGTCGCGATGATCCTCGCGCTGTTCTTTGCCCTGAGCGGCTTCCTGGTGACGGCGAGCCTGCTCCGGTGCAAGAGCCTGATTTCGTTCCTCGGCCTGCGCCTGCTGCGGATCGCTCCCGCACTCGCGGTCGAGACCACGCTGTCGGCCGTCATCATTGGTTCGGTCTTCACCGAACTGCCATTGGCGCAATATTTCGCCGATCCGAAATTCCACGTCTATTTCCTCAATATCGTCGGCGACATCCACTACGAGCTGCCGGGCCTGTTCCTGCATAATCCACTGCCGGAGCTGGTGAATTCCCAGCTCTGGACCGTGCCGTACGAATTGTGGTGCTACGTCATCCTGGCGCTGCTTGCGGTCACCACGATCTGCTTCAACCGGGTGGCATATCTCGTGTTCATGGTGATCGCCCAGATCGCGCTCGTCGGCTACGACATCGCGCGCTGGGACGAGGTGCCGATCCAGCTTCGCCCGCATCTTCTGGTGTTCTGCTTCCTTGCCGGCGTCGGCTTCTACCTCTGGCGCGACAAAGTGCCGGTCCACCGGACTTTGTGCCTGTTCGCGCTGGTGCTGTGCGCCGCCGCCATGGCGACCGGTCGCGGCGACGCGCTGGCGCCAGTGCCGGCCGCCTATATCGCCTGCTATTTCGGCGCGATGAACCCGCGGCGGAGCTGGATCGTCTCGTCAGGCGATTACTCTTACGGGCTCTATCTCTACGGCTTCGTCATCCAGCAATGCGTCGCCACGTTCGGCCCGCCGGTTCAGCACTGGTATCTGAACATCCTGATCAGCCTGCCGCTCGCCTTCGGTGTTGCGGTGGCGTCTTGGCATCTCGTCGAGAAGCACGCGCTTCGGCTTCGGGGCCGGGTCGAGAAGCTCGAGACCGCCGTGCTGGCGCGGACCTCGGTCGTCGGCTTCTGGCGCCGCTCGCCCCAGCGCGGCGAGTTGCACGCAACGTTCGGCAACAGCGCCTCGATCTGAGCCGCGTCCGCGGGAAGGACGAGCTTCGGTTCTGATTGAATCAGGACCGAAGCTCTAGCTTCCTGTTTTGACGCGTTTTCTTCACGCGAACCGGGGGCCACTTCGCTCGAAAACGCTCTCATATCCCTCCCGCGGCACCGCGAGTCACAGCAGCGCGTATTGCGTCCGCTCGCGTTTGGCGAGCAGGGGCAGGGCCTGCTCGGCGATGTAGGTCTTGAAGTGGGCGCTTTCCGCATCCGCCTTGAACGCCGCCCCGTCCTGGAACAATTCGTAGAACAGGAATTGCGCCGGGTTGTCCTTGCCGCGGCCGATCAGGAACAGGCATTCAGAAGCCTGTTCGGCGCGCATTTGATTTTGGAGTCAAATTTCGATACCGCCTAGCGCGTGGAAACGCTCAAGGTCAGAGACGGCAAGGACGTCGAAGAGGTGGTGCGCGCGGCTATCGCCAGCGAGCAGCCGCTCGAGGTCATCGGACATGGATCGAAGCGCGCCATCGGCCATCCGATGGCGACCAACGCGGTGCTCGACGTCTCAGTGCTGAACGCCGTCACCGCCTATGAGCCGAACGAATTGATCATCACCGTCGAGGCCGGCGCGCCGCTCGCCGACGTGCAGTCCCTGATCGACGCCAAGAACCAGCAATTCGCCTTCGAGCCGATGGATACGTCCGTGCTGCTCGGCAGCGCGGGAGCCGGCACGATCGGCGGCATGATCGGCGCCGGCCTTGCCGGTCCCCGCCGCATCAAGGCCGGCGGTATCAGGGATCATCTGCTCGGGGCGCACGCGGTGTCCGGGTTCGGCGACAGTTTCAAGACCGGTGGGCGGGTGGTGAAGAATGTCACCGGCTATGACCTCTGCAAGCTGCTCACCGGTTCCTGGGGCACGCTCGCGGTCATGACCGAGGTGACGCTGAAGGTGATGCCGAAGCCGGAAGCCGAGCGGACGCTGCTGCTGCGCTCCCTTGACGACGTCACCGCCAACAAGGCGATGACGGCGGCGCTGGGGTCGCCCTTCGACGTCTCCGGCGCAGCGCATCTGCCCGGCTCAGCGCTGCGGTCCGGAACCGGCGCGCTCGCGGGCCTCGCAACCTCCGGCCAGCCGGTCACGCTGGTGCGGCTCGAGGGGATTGCGGCGTCGGCGGCGCATCGGGCGGCCTCGCTCACGCAGGCGCTCTCGTCCTACGGAGCAATCGACGTCCTCGCCGATGAGGCCTCGGCTTCGATCTGGAGTGCGCTGCGCGACGTGCTGCCATTCGCGGCGAGCGGCGCGCTCGGCGCCTGGCCGGTGTGGCGCATCGTTTGCCCGCCGGCCATCGGCGGCGCGCTCGGAGAGGGGCTGGCGCGCTCAACCGGTGGCGAGGTGGTCTACGATTGGGGTGGCGGCCTGATCTGGGCCGCGGTGCCGCCGAGCGCCGACGCGCAGGCCGCGCTGGTCCGCGGCCAGATCGAGGCGGTCGGCGGACACGCCACCCTGATCCGCGCCAGCGACGATGCGCGCCGCGCGGTCGACGTGTTCCAGCCGCAGGCGGCCGGGCTTGCCGCGCTCGGCGAACGGATCAGGGCGAGCTTCGATCCGAGGTCGATCCTCAACCGCGGCCGGATGATGCGAGGCGGGGGTGCATGAAGACCGAGTTTTCCCTGGCGCAGCTTGCCGATCCCGACATCAAGGAAGCCGACAAGATCCTGCGCGCCTGCGTGCATTGCGGCTTCTGCACCGCGACCTGCCCGACCTATGTGCTGCTCGGCGACGAGCTCGATAGCCCGCGCGGCCGCATCTATCTGATCAAGGAGATGCTGGAAAAGGACCAGCCGCCGACACCTGAGGTGGTCAAGCATATCGACCGCTGCCTGTCGTGCCTCGCCTGCATGACCACCTGCCCGTCGGGCGTGAACTACATGCACCTGGTCGACCAGGCCCGGGTCAGGATCGAGCGGGACTATCAGCGGCCGCTGACCGAGCGGCTGCTGCGCTCTGTGCTCGCCTTGGTGCTGCCGCGGCCGGGCCTGTTCCGGATCAGCATGATCCTGGCGGGGCTTGCCCGTCCGTTCGCAGCCCTGCTGCCGACGCCGTCGGTGGGTGCGTCGAGCCCGGGCCTGCTGCGCCGGATCAAGGCGATGCTGGCGCTCGCGCCGCAGGGCCTGCCGCAGCCGGGGCCGTCTGCCGGAACCGTGTTTGCGCCGATCGGCCGGCGTCGCGGCCGGGTTGCGCTGCTACAGGGCTGTGCCCAACAGGTGCTGGCGCCACGCATCAATCAGGCCGCGATCAACGTGCTGACCCGGCACGGCGTCGAGGTGGTGTTGGTCAAGGACGAGCAATGCTGCGGCGCGTTGACCCATCACATGGGACAGGACGACGACGCACTGGCGCGCGCGCGGGCCAACGTCACGGTGTGGCAAAGGGAAGCGGACAGAGAAGGGCTCGACGCCATTCTGGTGACGACCTCGGGCTGTGGGACCGTCGTCAAAGACTACGGCTACCTGCTGCGTGAGGACAAAACATTCGCGGAGCCGGCCAGGCGAATCTCGGCGCTGGCAAAGGATATCACCGAGTATCTCGCCGGCCTCGAGCTCGCGCCCTCAACGCAGAAAGGCGACATCACCGTCGCCTATCACTCGGCTTGCTCGTTGCAGCATGGACAGAAAATCACTCAACTTCCGAAAGAATTGCTTTCCAAGAATGGATTCGTGGTGAAAGATGTACCCGAGAGCCATTTGTGTTGCGGTTCGGCGGGGACCTACAACATTCTCCAGCCCGACATTGCGAGCAGATTGCGCGATCGCAAGGTCGCCAATATTGCGCTTGTCAAACCGGACATGATCGCTGCGGGCAATATTGGCTGCATGGTTCAGATTGCCGGCGGTACGTCAGTTCCTGTGGTGCACACGATTGAGCTTCTCGATTGGGCGACAGGAGGTCCCCGGCCAGGATTGAATTGATCGACTGCCACTCGAGCATGATCCGGACCTCAGCCTTGCCCTGACACAATTTGTCCGACGCAATGTGAAGGACCGGCGCTTCCTCAGCCACAGACGCGAAGCGATCGCGCGGCCATCATGCCCGACAAGCGTAGCGGAGTGTGCCTCTCCCCGAGGTGCGGCTGCGGTCCGGCAAGCGATCACTTCAATACGCCCGGTGGACTCACATAGCGGCAACAGGAGGACCACGATGGCGAAGTCGAAGAAAGCGAAGAAAAGCAAGAAGGCCAAAAAGGCCAAGAAGGCAGTAGCGGCGAAGAAGAAGTCCGCGAAGAAGTCGGCCAAAAAGGCTGCGAAGAAGTCTGCAAAGAAATCGGCGAAGAAGTCAGCCAAGAAGGCTGCCAAGAAGGTCGCGAAGAAAGCTGCTCCGAAGAAGGCCGCTGCCAAGAAGGTCGCGAAGAAGGCTGCCAAGAAGAGTGCTCCGAAGAAGGCCGCCGCGCCGAAGCCGGCCGCCCCGGTCGCAGCACCTCCGGCGCCCGAGCCCGCGCCGCAGCCGGCCTCGAGCTGGGCGACGCCGAGCCACGAACCCGCCCCGAGCTGGGGCACCACCGAGGGCGAGCACCACTAGCCTGGTACGATCCCGGACCGGTTCAAACCGATCGAAGCCGCAGCGGACGCCGCTGCGGCTTTTTTCATGCCCGGGATTCCGCCCGTACTTTTACGGGTACGGCGATTCGTCCCAAACGCTGTCAGATCCGGTCGGCTGTTGCCTTGTCCACACGCAAGCGGGTCTCTTCAACCGGGGCGGGCGTCTCAACTTTGTGGTGCAAATGCAACACCCGCCGAGCAACGTGCGGCGAAATGGCTGGAATGCCTAAAAAGTCGGCAGCTGCATGTCTTTTTGGCTTCACGGTACCGTGCACGGGCCTCAGATTAGCAACACGCGATTTAGTCGCAGTCCGTTATCGCGCGCCCCGGGGGGCACCGGAGCTGGGCTGTCTGGAAAAGTAGATGGGGATCGTCATGAAGAAACTGGCTTTGTTAGCAACGGCGCTAGCAATGATTTCGAGCTCGGCAATGGCAGCTGACATGGCGGTGAAGGCCGTCAAGGCGCCGCCGCCGGCTCCCTTCGATCCCTGGGACGTCGCCTTCGGCGCCGGCATCATGAGCGACTACATCTTCCGCGGCGTCACCCAGTCGAACCACAATCCGTCGGTCACCGCCTATTTCGAGCCGCGCTACAACGTCAACAAGGACTTGCAGCTCTACATCGGCACCTCGACCGAAAGCATCTCCTTCGCCAACCGCGCTGCGGCCGAAGTCGACGTCTACGGCGGTATCCGCCCGACCTTCGGCGCCTTCGCCTTCGACATAGGTGTCTGGGGTTACCTGTATCCGGGCGGAACCTGCTACTACGGCGCGCCGTTCGACACCGCCGGCAAGGCGCTCGGTGCTGACTGCGCCCTCAACTTCCTGCCCAACGGCAACGTCATGAAGAAGGACGTCTCGTTCTTCGAAGTCTACGGCAAGGCGACCTGGACCATCAACGACAACTGGGCGTTCACCATCAACGAGTACTACTCGCCGAACTTCCTCAACACCGGCGCCTGGGGCAACTACTCGTCGATCATCGGCAAGTACACCGCGCCCAGCACCGTGTTCGGCACCAGCGGCGTCGGCATGTATGTGTCGGGTGAGTTCGGCCGGCAGTGGCTCGGCACCTCCGACAGCTTCTACGGCGTCCCGGCGTTCCCGAACGGCATCAAGTATGCCGACTACAACACCTGGAACATCGGCATCGGCTTCACCTACAAGGTGTTCACGCTCGATCTGCGCTACTCCGACACGGATATGTCGAAGGGTGATTGCTCTGCCTTCACCAGCGACTACACCGCGGGCGGCAACACCAACGTGACCCCGATCAACCCGCTCGGCACCGGCTCCAACTGGTGCGGCGCGGCGGGTATCGCCAAGCTCTCGGTCGACCTGACCGCGATGTCCAACCTGAAGTAATCTCTTCTTCCGGAGATCGAGAGGGCGGCAGAGCAATCTGCCGCCCTTTTTGTTTGCGGTAGATGATGACGAGACTGGAGCGGCAGGCTGGCTGCACCTCTCGCGCTTCCACAATGCGATTCGTGGAGAGAGCCGCTACCCGAACCCTCCCCGCAAGCGCCCCGCAAGCGGGAGGGAGCCAGGGACTGTCCGGATTGATGGAGCGTAACGGAGTTCGCAAGCCGGATCCGCGCGCTTACGACGCCGCCACCTTGACCGTGTCACGCAGGGCGAAGCGATCGCCGTCGCGGACCAGCACGACATTGCGCTGGTGGAAGGCGTCGAGCGTCGAGCGGTGGCCGATCGAAACCACCGTGGTATCGGGCAGCTTCTCGGCGATCAGCCTGTAGAGCGCGGCTTCCGACGGTTCGTCGAGCGAGGCCGTCGCCTCGTCCAGGAACAGGAATTGCGGCGCATGCAACAGCGCCCGCGCGATGCCGAGTCGCTGCTGCTCGCCGAGCGACAGCATCCGGTTCCAGTGCGCCTCTTCCGAAAGCCGCGCCGCGAGCTGCGACAGCCCGACCGCGGTGAGGACGTCGCGGACGCGTCCCGCGTCGAATTGCGGAGCCTCGCCGGGATAGACGACGGCGTCATGCAGCGGGCCGATCGGCAGATAGGGACGCTGCGGCAGCATCATCAGTCTGGCCTTGGCCGGGATTTCGACCGCGCCGCTGCCGAACGGCCAGATGCCGGCCACCGCGCGGAACAGCGTCGACTTGCCGGCGCCGGAAGGGCCGGTCACCAGCGTCCGCTCGCCGGGACGGAAGCTGAAATGGTCGGCGGCGACCAGCGGCGTTCCGTTCGGCAGCTTGACCAGCAGCTGCGGCAGGGCGATCGCGGCGCCGGCCGCCGGCTTTTCGTGAATCGCGGCGGGATCGTCGGCCAGCTTTTCGGCGGCCGTGATCGAGTTCTCGAAGCCGTCGAGACGGGTGACGGTCGCGCGCCATTCGGCCAAGGTGCGGTAGGCCGTGACGAAGAACGAGAGCGCATCCTGCACCTTGCCGAATGCCTCGGCGATCTGGATCAAAGCGCCAAGCTGGACCGTCTTGCTGGCGAAATAGGCGGGGCCGGCCAAGGCGAACGGAAACACCGCGGAGGCCTGCGCATAGCTGCCCGTGAAGGCGGTCAGCCGCTTGGTCCGGCTCATGATGCCGTACCAATTGCCGATCACGCGGCTGAAACGCTCCGACAGCCGCTCCCGCTCTGCACCCTCGCCCTTGAGCAGCGCGATCTGTTCCGAGTTCTCGCGCACCCGCATCAGGTTGAAGCGGAAATCCGCCTCCAGCCGCTGCTGGTCGAAGTTGAGATTGACCAGCGGCGAGCCGATCCACTGCGTCAGTGCCGTCCCGAGCACGGCGTAGATGATCGCACCCCAGACCAGATAACCTGGAATCGAAACGTCGACGCCGAACAGCAGCAGCGGCAGAACCGCCGACAATCCCCACAGGATCACCACGAAGGACGCGAGCGAGACGATCGAGTTCAATAGCCCGATGCTGATCGCCAGCGTCTGGCCAACGAACAGCTTGACGTCGTCGGTGATGCGCTGGTCGGGGTTATCGGCGGCATCGCCGACGAGTTGCATGCGATAGTGATTGGCGCCGCGGACCCATTCGCGGAGATATTTGCCGGTCATCCAGTTGCGCCAGCGGATCTGCAGCCACTGGTTCAGGTAAAGCTGATAGATCTGAAGTATCACCGAAGCCGCGGCGATCAGGGTGAACACCAGCAATTCGCGTTTGAAGGTGCTCCAGTCCTTGTCCTGAAGCGCGGTGTAGAAGCGGTTGCGCCATTGGTTGATCAGGACGTCGAGCCCGACGGACACCAGCTCCATCACGATCAGCGTCCCAAGCAGGATGCGGCCGGCCCATTTGTCCTCGGAGTTGAAATAGGGCGAGGCGATGCGCCACACCGTCGCGAGCGTCGAGCGGATGTTGTTCACAGATTATCGTCTCCGGGAAAGGGGCCGCAAAGGCCTGAAGAATCGGGACAATCGGAGTGAGCCTCGACTAAAGTCGTAGGTCTGGCATGCAAGCGTTGGCTTGTCCCGGCGATCGAGTCAACCCTAGCATGACGGCAATGGCGAGGGACGGGGGACCTTCGATTTTTCGCGAGGATGTGAGCGATCCTTACCGATCGTTCATTCGCGAGCCGGGGCTGTAGTTTTCCGACGGACTCCCGCAATCGCACCAGCGCGCCTGCCGGCACCGAGGCTGGCGCGCTGCATAAGAACATGGGGAGGAGCCGAGATGAACACCTGGAACCAAATCTACAATCCGCTGGGCAATGCCGGCCTGTCGACCTTGGCTGCCGCCATTCCCGTGGTCACGCTGCTGGTCCTGATCGCCAGCGGCAAGGTGAAGGCACATATCGCGGCCATCATCGCCGTGATCGTGACCAATTTGATCACGATCTTCGTCTTCACCATGCCCGCCGGCATGTCGATCCGCGCCTCGATCCTCGGCATCGTGACCGGGTTCTTTCCGATCGGCTGGATCGTGCTCAACGTCATCTTCCTCTACCAGGTCACGGTGAGATGCGGGAAGTTCGAGCTGCTCAAGCGCGCAGTCGGCGGCGTCACCGAGGACCGCCGCTTGCAGCTGCTCTTGATCGCGTTCTCGTTCGGCGCCTTCTTCGAGGGCGCCTCGGGCTTCGGCACGCCGGTCGCGATCACCGGCGCGGTGCTGATCGGGCTCGGCTTCTCGCCGCTTGCGGCGTCCGGCCTGTCGCTGATCGCCAATACGGCGCCCGTCGCCTACGGCGCGCTCGGCACGCCGATCCAGGGCCTCGCCTCGGTCACCGGGCTCGACCCCTATATCCTCGGCGCGATGGTCGGCCGGCAGCTGCCGCTGTTCTCGCTGATCGTGCCGTTCTGGGTGGTGTGGGCCTTTGCCGGCTGGCGCGGCATGAAGGAAGTGTGGCCGGCGATCCTGGTCACCGGCGTGTCGTTCGCGGTCCCGCAATTCGTGATCTCGAACTACATCAATCCCTGGATCGTCGACATCGGCGCCTCGCTGATCTCGATGGGCGCGCTGATCCTGTTCCTGAAGGTCTGGCAGCCGCGCCAGCTCTGGCTGTCGCCGGCGCTGCGCGGCCGCGATGAATCGGCGGCGACGATGCAGGCTGCTCCGCCGCTCGACAAGACGCCGCTGACCCAGGGCGAATTGTGGAGCGCCCTCTTGCCATGGATCATCGTCTGCATCCTGATGCTGATCTGGGGCAATGGCGCCTTCAAGGCCTGGGCCAATGCCAACTTCGTCTGGAACTATCCGGTCCCCGAGCTCGACAAGCTGATCTTCAAGGTGCCGCCGGTGGCCGCCAAGCCGACGCCGGAAAGTGCCGTGTTCAGCTTCACCTATCTGTCGTTCACCGGCACCGGCATGCTGATCGCCGCGATCATCTCGGGCCTCTTGATGGGCTTCTCGCCTGCCAAGCTGATCGCCGAATATGGCCGCACCATCCGCCTTTGCGCGATCTCGCTGATCACGATCTCGGCGATGCTCGCGATCGGCACCCTGACCCGGCTGTCCGGCGTCGACGCCACGCTCGGCCTCGCCTTCGCGGCGACCGGCGTGCTCTATCCCTTCTTCGGCACCTTGCTCGGTTGGCTCGGCGTGGCGTTGACCGGATCGGATACCGCGTCGAACGTGCTGTTCGGCAATCTGCAGAAGATCACGTCCGAGCAGCTCGGCCTGCCGCCGGTGCTGATGGCGGCGGCGAACTCATCCGGCGGCGTGATGGGCAAGATGATCGACGCGCAATCGATCGTGGTCGCCTCGACCGCAACCAACTGGTACGGCCACGAGGGCTCGATCCTGCGCTACGTGTTCCTGCATTCGATCGTGCTGGCGTGTCTGGTCGGTGTGTTCGTGACCCTGCAGGCCTATGTCTATCCGTTCACGGCGATGGTCTTGAAATAACGCGGCGAGGCATCGCCCCAACCAGGATCCCCGCGGGCGGAGACCCCGCGGGGATTTTGCTTTTTCAAGCGGTTTTTCGCCGCGCCATTCTGGCCAATCGCGGCCTCGTCCCATAGAAGGGCGGCGTCGCAATTGGTGGGAATGATGTCGATGAAGCGGATTCTGAACGGCGGCATGGCCGCGTTGGTGCTGGCTGTTGCGGCTCTAGGTGCGGTTCCAGCCAAGGCTCAGGAAGAATTCCCGTTCGGCTTCGTGATGACGCTCGATGCCGCGCGCATGCCCGGCTCCAAGCGGATCCCCTCGATCGAAATCGGCGACAATGGCGAGGTGATCCTCGAGCTGTGGTGCGACGGCGGCAAGGGCCAGTTCTCGGTGGCCGGCAACACCATCGTGTTCGTTCCCGGCACGATGGAGAACCGTAGCTGCACGCCGGAACGGGCACAGGCCGACAAGGATCTGCTCGCGGCGCTCAGCGACATCACGAGCTGGCGGCGGCAGGGTGATCAGGTCACGTTTATCGGAAGCAAGCAGCTGCGCTACGTGATCAACAGCAACTGAGGCGCAGCCTCGCCGCTCAGGGCGTTGCGACCAATCCGCTTGCGGTGGCGACAATCCAGCGATTGCCCCAGCGCACGATGGAATCGACCCGGCCGAGGCCCGGAACGACGTCGCCGCGTGCGGCCATCCTGACGCCTTCCGGCCCTTCGAGCACGGCGGTGCCGTCGCGGACCTCGACCACCGACCATCCGGGGATCGTGCTTGGCCGGGTCTCCGGCGCTGTCGGGAGCGGCTGCTTCGGCCCCAGCGCCATGGCTTGCGCGTTCAGCGTCGTCGGCGCGGCACCGAGCACCTGCGGGCGTGGATTGGCAACGGATTTGGGAATACTGCCGGTGACCGATGGATCCGCGTTGGACGCCGTCCGCCGCGGGCTCTCGCTCCTTCGGCTCGGCGGCGCCTCTGCAAGATGCGGGGCGGGCGCTTCCTTCTGGGCTACCGGGACCGTGGCAGGAGTTGTGAAGAAGTCGTGCCAGTTGGCGCCGCCGGCCCATCCGAGCACGAAGCTGGCGGCGAGCGCGGTAGCTGCCAGCAGCGCGGTGCCGATCCGGTCTGCGAACGGCTCCCGTAGCAGCAGGGCGGCGTCGTGATTTTCGCCTGAGACGTCCCAGAGGTCCGCCGTCTGCGCCGGCGAATGACCCTCCGTCATATCCGTTGGCCAGATGCTACCAGGATCGATCGGCTCGCGGTCTTGCATGGCGTGACCTGTGTTCGGTGACGCAAAGCATGATCCTCGAAACTAAATCGAGCCTTAATTTTCGGTGACCGAACTGCGGCAGCACAAAGTCTTTTGGTCGCAGTGCTCCGTAGATTGACGGGCGCGGGGCGGCGGCCGACAGTTGGCAATGACCCAGTCAGCCTTCGAACCTCGTCCGAGATGCGCAAGCCTGACATCAGCATCGGCCCTGAAGATCACACGCAGCCGGAGGTCCGGCGGCTGATCGCGCTGTCGGATGCCTATCTGGCAGCACTGTACCCGCCCGACAGCAACCACCTTGTCGACGTCGCGGCGCTCGCCGTCCATGGCACGGCGTTTCCGGTCGCGCGGCGCGATGGCGAGGCGCTCGGCTCGATCGCCTTCCGCATCATCGCGCCTGGGCATGCCGAGATGCGCGGGCCGACGCGCGTCGAGCTGGGCTCGGCCTGCTCGAAGCGCTGGAGGATGCGGCGCGCAGTCGGCAGATCGCACGCCTCAGCCTGGAGCCCGGAATCCGGCAGCCGGAAGCGATCGCACTCTATCGCGCCGCCGGCTACCAGGAATGTCCGCCGTTCGGCGACTACGCCCCCGCTCCGCTCCGCCTGTTCTTGACCAAGCGCCTCTGACCGCAACAGGTGCTCGCCCACACCCACCGGTCGTTTCCGGACGTCGTCCGGGTCGTCGGCGAAGCGCCGGTTCAACCCGCGTAGCCACTCTGCTCGGGCAGGCGGATGAGGCCGAGCTGCAGCATGGCGGTGATCGCGTCTTCCTGTCCGAGCTCTTCGGCGATCCGTCCGTCCCGCACGCGCAGCACGGTGGTGCCGGCGAACGTCATCTTGCGGCCGGACGCCGCGGGCAGCGAGCCGAGGCGGAAGTCGCTGAACGCGGGTCCGGTGTGGGTGCCGCCGCCTTCCCAGCGGCCGACGACGAGATCGCCTTCCGCAACGAGGTCGCCAACGCCCCAGAAATTCAGATCCGGAAACGCCTCGCGGAACTCGGTCATGAACCGGGTGACCGCAGCGCGGCCCTTCTTCGGCTCGTGCATCGGGTAGTGCACGACAATGTCCGGCGTCGCGAGCTCCTCGATGATGTCTGGATTCCACGGGTTGCCCCAGAAGCCCGTGAACCATCGGCCGACCACATTCTTGTTTTGCTCTGACATCTCATCATCTCCATGTGCGCGTTGCCGCCATCGCGACCGGCGCTGTCGATGCGCGCATTAGGCAATGTGAGACGCGTGTCGCACCACCCGATTCCGGATCGGGCGTGCTGCCAGTCGTCAGGCGAAATTCCGCTTGGTCGATATGATGCGTGGCGGCGCTTCCCGAACGTCGTCGCGGAATCGGGAAGCGGGTGGCTCAGTGCCACACCGACTTGTCGGCGTCCCAGCGCTGGCCCTTGAACTCCTTGATCAGCGCGTCGATCGCGCCGTTGTCGTCCCTGGTCTCGCTACCTTCCTCGTCGCTGCTGGAATCGTCGGACAGGTTCAGCTTGGCGCCGGCGCTGTCGTCCGAGGTCGAGACGGTCGGGCTCGAGACCCACAGGATCAGTCTGTCGGAGCTGCCGGGCTTCTCCGGCGAGACGAGGGCGGTGAACTCGTAATTCTGGGTGAGGCCGAGCGCGGGGTAGATCGCACTGGGCCGCTTCAGCACCAGCTTGAGCTTGCCGGTGTTCGCATTCCACGTCGCCGAGGCGGGCTTTGCGGCAAGCGTCTTCGCCAGCACGCCGGCGACCGCGGTTGCCAGCTTGTCCTTGTTGATCTTGTCGCCGCTGGTCCAGTCGGCGGCGGCAAAGCGGATCGTGCGGTCCATCTCTACCACGCCGCTGGTCCACCCTGCCGCGGTGACGCCGGGCACAGACTTCGCCTTGGCGAGCAATGCGCTGGCGTGCTCGGGATCGACGGTGAGGTTGATAGTCTGCTCGCCGGAGCGCATCGCGTCGCAGGTCACCGACAGGCTCGAGGTGCCGATCTCGACGGCCTCGCCCTTCAAGCTCCTCAGGAAATCGGCCGCCGCATCGAGCTTCACCCGCACCCCGATCGATTCCGGCGAGACGTCGGTGAAATCCTTCGGCTGCGGCGTGATGCCGTCTTCGGTGGCTTGGTTGTCCTGGAATTCCTTCTCGCTGAGATCGGAATTGTCCGTCGAGGCGACTTCGGTGACGGTCTGGCCGATCGTGATCTGGCCGCGGAACTCAAACCCGTCGCCGCTCTGCTTGCGGTTCAGCTTGATGGTGACCGGCTGCTTGTCGGCGACGCTCTGGGTGGTGCCGGAGAGCGTTTGGCCGTTGATGGTGAGGTTGGCAACGAAGCGGTCCTTGCGGTCGGAGCCCTTGTCGGCGGGATAGCAGACGTCGAGCACCGCCGCAGTCACGGTCTTGCCCTGCCGGGTTTCCTTCAGGACGACGTCGGCATTGCCGTCCATCAGGCCGTCGATCGAGGTGAAATAGCGCGTCTCGGGGCCGCCCGCTGGCGTTGCCTTCGATTGCAACTTGATCTGGGCGACAGCTGGGGCCGAGGCGACGACAAGACCGAGCAGCAGGAGCGGGAGCGCGCGCATACGATAAGTCCTCGAAGGGCAGAATCGGTTCCGTCGTAACTAGCAAACCTCCTTGTCATTGGCCAAAAAAGAAGGCCGCCTGACGGCGGCAATCAATTTCGGATGATCTGACCTTTGGCACTGGCATGCCCGCCCAGAGAACGGCGTCGCCGATGTGCGGGCATGACGAACGGAGACGGGCTCCGCTTCACGCACGATCATTAAGATCCTCGCCGTTCTCCAGCCTGCCACGCAGCGTGCTGACGACGCCGCTCATGGCTTCGATGTCCTTCATCGAAAGTCCGTCGGCGAGGCCGTTCACCCAGGGCAGTTGCAGGCGCATCGCCGCGTCGAAGGCCTGCCGCCCCTTTTCGGTCAGCACGACGAGCTGCGCGCGGCGATGATGCGGGTTGGTCTCGAATGTGACGAGCCCGTCCCGTTCGAGGTCGTTGACGATCCGCTGCACGTTCTGTCTGGCCGCGCCGAGGTCGCGCGCCAGCCACGCCACCGGTTGCGGGCGCTCGGCGGCAACGATGGCGCCGAGGATCTGCCAGCGCGCGCTGGTCAGCCCGAGCCCGGCAACCAGCCGGTCGCCCGATGTGAACAGCAGGCTGTTCAGCCGGAACAGGTCGAGAATCAGGCTGCTCAGGGCTTCGCCCGCTGGCGTTCGTTTTGTAGGCATTTGTCACTATATAAACGTATTGACATTATAATGTCAAGCATCGTATCGATCTGACCGAAATGACATCATAGCACCATACCAGGAGCCGCCCATGCCGCAGATGCGCCCCCTCGACCCCGCTTTCCCGATCGATCGCCAGCTCGCGGTCGATGCCAGCAACGTCGTGCTGGTTAACCTGTTCACGCTCGAAAAGGCCGACGAGCGGAGCTTCCTGAAAGCCTGGCAGGACGACGCGGCCATCATGAAGCGGCAGCCTGGCTTCATCTCGACCCAGCTGCACCGCGCGCTCGGCGACAGCCCGGCCTATCTGAACTACGCGGTCTGGGAATCCACCGCCGCCTTCCGCGCCGCGTTCATGAACCCCGAGTTCAGGGCCAAGCTGTCGGCCTATCCCGCTTCCGCACTGGCATCGCCGCACCTGTTCCAGAAAGTGGCGGTGCCGGACGTCTGCGTCGCGTAACTCAACTATGCACCAGCACGCCGACGCCGAGCGTGGCGGCGGCAGCCAGGAAGGAGATGTCCAGGAAACGCAGCGGCGCTTTTGGACGGCGGCCGGCAGAGCCGGACATGACGTAGTAGAGGCCGTAACCCGCCGCGACGAGCGCGAACGTCACTGTCTGCCGGATCCAGAAGGTCAGGACGACCGCGAGATCGTCGATGTCGTCCCGGGCATAGGCGCCCAGCGCGAGCACCGCGCCGATTGCGTAGAACAGCGCCAGCGTTGCTGTCAGTGATTTGGCGTCGCGGGACATCCGATGATCCTAGGCCTCAATCGTCATTGAGCTGCAAAAAAGAAGGCCGCCCGGAGGCGGCCTTCGATCTCGGTTGCGCGGGTCCGGCTCAGAAGCCGCCCATGCCGCCCATTCCACCCATGCCGCCGCCCGGCATTGCCGGCGCCGCGTCCTTCGGCACTTCGGCGACCATGGCCTCGGTGGTCACCAGCAGGCCGGCGACGGAAGAAGCGTCCTGCAAGGCGGTGCGCACCACCTTGGCTGGGTCGATGATGCCCTTGTCGACCATGTCGACATAGTCCTCGGTCTGGGCGTCGAAGCCGAAGGTCTCCGACTTGTTCTCGAGGATCTTGCCGACCACGATCGAGCCCTCGACACCGGCATTCTCCGAGATCTGGCGGATCGGAGCTTCCAGCGCCTTGAGCACGATGTTGATGCCGGCCTGGACGTCGGCATTGTCGTTGGAGAGGCGGCCGACCGCCTTCTTGGCGCGCAGCAAGGCGACGCCGCCGCCCGGCACGATGCCTTCCTGCACCGCGGCGCGGGTCGCGTTCAGCGCGTCCTCGACACGGTCCTTCTTCTCCTTGACCTCGACCTCGGTCGCGCCGCCGACCTTGATGACGGCAACGCCGCCGGCGAGCTTGGCGAGGCGCTCCTGCAGCTTCTCACGGTCGTAGTCCGAGGTGGTCTCCTCGATCTGCGCCTTGATCTGGCCGACGCGGGCGTCGATGTCCTTCTTCTTGCCGGCGCCCTTGACGATCGTGGTGTTCTCCTTGTCGATCACGATCTTGCCGGCGCGGCCGAGCATGTTGACCGTGACGTTCTCGAGCTTCATGCCGAGGTCGTCGGAGATCAGCTGACCGCCGGTCAGGATCGCGATGTCCTCCAGCATCGCCTTGCGGCGATCGCCGAAGCCCGGCGCCTTGACGGCGGCGACCTTGAGCCCGCCGCGCAGGCGGTTGACCACCAGGGTTGCCAGCGCCTCGCCCTCGACGTCCTCGGCGACGATCAAGAGCGGACGGCCCGACTGCACCACGGCTTCCAGCACCGGCAGCATCGCCTGCAGGCCGGACAGCTTCTTCTCGTGCAGCAGGATGTAGGCATCCTCGAGCTCGGCAGTCATCTTCTCGGCGTTGGTGATGAAGTACGGCGAGAGGTAGCCGCGGTCGAACTTCATGCCCTCGACGATGTCGACCTCGGTCTCGAGCGACTTGTTCTCCTCGACCGTGATGACGCCCTCGTTGCCGACCTTCTGCATCGCCTGCGCGATCATCTTGCCGATCGCGGTGTCGCCATTGGCCGAGATGGTGCCGACCTGGGCGACCTCGGAGGAGGCGGCGACCGGCTTGGCACGCTTCTCGATGTCCTTGACCACGGCCGACACCGCGATGTCGATGCCGCGCTTGAGGTCCATCGGGTTCATGCCGGCTGCGACCGACTTGGCGCCCTCGCGCACGATGGCCTGCGCCAGCACGGTCGCGGTGGTGGTGCCGTCACCGGCGGTGTCGTTGGTCTTGGAAGCGACCTCGCGCAGCATCTGCGCGCCCATGTTCTCGAACTTGTCGTCGAGTTCGATCTCCTTGGCGACGGTGACGCCGTCCTTGGTGATGCGGGGCGCGCCGAACGACTTCTCGATGACGACGTTGCGGCCCTTCGGGCCGAGCGTCACCTTGACGGCGTTGGCGAGCACGTCGACGCCGCGCAGCATGCGGTCGCGGGCGTCTCCGGCGAATTTTACGTCCTTGGCAGCCATTGTTTTGAACTCCTGGGAAAAGCGTCATCCCTTGCATAACGGCTTTGCCGTCATTGCTCGAGGAGCGGGCCTTGGCCCGCGTCTCGAAGGATGAATTGTGGATGCTCACCCTTCGAGACGGCAGCTTTGCTGCCTTCTCAGGGTGAGGGAGAGAGGTGCGATCAGGCCAGCACGCCCATGATGTCGGACTCCTTCATGATCAGGAGTTCCTGGTTGTCGAGCTTGACCTCGGTGCCCGACCACTTGCCGAACAGCACGCGGTCGCCGACCTTGAGGTCGATCGGGATCAGCTTGCCGGCCTCGTCGCGGCCACCCGGGCCGACGGCGACGATCTCGCCCTGCGACGGCTTCTCCTTGGCCGAGTCCGGAATGATGATGCCGCCCTTGGACTTCTCCTCGGCATCGATACGCTTGACCACGACGCGGTCGTGCAGCGGGCGGAAATTGGATTTAGCCATGGCGTTTCCTCTTGAAGGTCCTCTGGAGGCTTGGTTTCAGGTCCGGTTCATCGAGACCGGCATTGAATGCCGGTCCGGTCGGCGCCAGGCAGGAGGCCCAGCGGATTTAGCAATCGTGGTGCAAGAGTGCTAATTGTGCGCCGGGGAATATGGCTTGGCGCAGTTTATGTCAAGCAAACGGGTTAAGGCCTTGGTGAGGCCAATATAGGATGGTGGAGCAGAAACCAAATCGTAGCGATGACTTAATTTTGTCAGACGTCATTGCTCCGTCTTAAGTTTTACGCTTGGCTGCATGACGGGTGCGGCCGGGACATAGTCGGGGGATACACATGATCAGGTCACTCAACGCGCGATTGGTCGCACGGTTCGCGGCTGTTTCGGCGCTGACGACACTTTTGGGGGCGTGCGGCAGCATGAGCTTGCCGTCGCTGTCGTCGAACCCCGAGCCGGCACCCGTCGAACCGGGCGTTGCTCCGGAGATGCCGGCGTCGATCCGCGCCGACGAGATTGTCGGCCGCTGGGGCCTCGCCTCATTCCAGAATCCCGCCGATCGCGCCCGCACCGAGGCCGCCGCCCGCGGCCAGTGCAAGCAGCCCTACGTGATCGGTGCCGGCCAGAACGGCGGCGTCATCATGCATCTGGCCGACCAGGCCACCCCGCAGGAACTGCGGCTGAAGGGTTCCCCGAGCGGCAAGAACTATATCGGCCCGCCCGGACCCGTGCCCGGCGAGCAGGACCGCGAGATCCTCTCGTTCGACGGCCGGGTCATGATCACCCGCTTCGTCGACAAGGACGCCGGCACCCGCTACGGCAACATGGTCTATGTCCGCTGCGCGCCGAGGGCGTGACGGCGAGGCATCGGTTCACGTCCGGCTAGTTCCGCATCGAAGGTTCGCCTGGGAGAAGGGAAGCAGGTCTGTGCCCTGATCCAAACAAAACCGCCGACCCCGGGGGCCGGCGGTTGCATTTGTCTTGGAACGACGGGACACGGATCCGACCTGCCGTCCGCAGCCCAAAATCGTGACCCGCAAACACTCGATCTACCGCCGCACGCCGACGCGGTTGACGCCGCCGTTCATGTTGCCGCCCACGTTATGCCGGACCGCAGCGCGCGCCACCGGACGGGGTCTGAGCACGACGCCCGCCCGCGCCACGCAGCCTGCCGGATAACCGACATAGGTGCAGTAAACGACGGCATTGGCCGGTGCCGGAGTGAGCGCGACAGCTGCAAACCCCAACATCAGGCTGACCGCAATTCCCGCAAATGTTGCGGACCTGATCGAAAGAATGTTCGTCCGACTCATGTGATCCTCCCTCATCGCACGCGAACCGAAAGGTGATTGCGCCGCTTCAGATGCGGTCTGTCGGAACGTCAGCCACGCGGAATGATGTATTGTTGACGTAGATCAACCGTGGGTGCGATCAATCGCTCCGTGAGATTGCTGCCTCACCAGAAATGAGGGCGGCTCACCGGGCCGCCCCGCATTCTTGGTGGTGTTGCGTCGACTTCACTGACAGACGTACATGTGGCCGTCGGCCCATTTCGTCATCGTGCCGGGCTCGCAGCCGATGCCATTCGCAGCCTTGTAGTCCGCCCATCCCGTATAGCCGTAATACGGGCTGACCCCCTGATAGGCCCGGGCCGGATAGTACGGCTGGCCAAAGTGGGGATCGGTCTGGGCGGCATAGGCATCGGTCCAATTGTTGGTGCCCCAGCCGGCATTGGCCGGCGCCGTGGCGGCCGCTGTAGCAACCGCCGCCGTGGCGGCGATGCCGGCGCCGACCCCGTAATGCCGATATCCGTAGCCGTATCCGTAGGCGGCGCGCCGGGTGTGACGACGTGCCACGCCCGCGGCGCTCATCGGCGTCAACGGCCGGCCGACACGTGCCTGGGCGCTCTCGATCGACGCCGAGATGCCACTCTGCGCGGACCAGGTGACGGAGAACAGTGCCGCGCAGGCGAACGTCGAAAGTGCAATTGCAGTATTCCGGACAATTCGTTGCGTCATGCTCAACCTCCTGCGTTGGGTACTCCAGTGACTCCACCCCAATCAGTGATCCGGCAACAAGGCGCACGCGATCAGCGCGAATGAAAGAAATCCGCCGCCGATCGCCACGGCCTCAAATATGGGCTCCCGCCGCAATTCCGAGAGCAGTCGGCGCGAAGCGCTCTTCACCGGGAGTTCAATCGCGCGCTTGCACAGCAAGCGCCATGTCTCAAGCTCTGCGCATCGAACGAACGCAGCCAGCGCAGTGCGAATCTGAAGCTTCGTGCTGGTCGAAAGTACAAGAGCATGCGTGGGGGCAACCGGAATAATCCCGGAAGTCCATGCAACCGGCACCCAACGCTGGCTCCCAGCATACGCATGACGAATTACCCTCAGCGACAATATGCGCCCGCACCGGCAAAGCTGCCAGCAGATTTACACGCGTCGCATGTGGCACAGACTGCATACTGTAGAGACAGAGTTTTTCGCTGATTTGGTCTTTGTCGCGATACCGTTGATTTATGTCAAAGGTCGTGCGGTTCTCGAATGAGACGCTGTTGCCGACCACGCGCAGATCAATGCGGTCTTGCGGCCGATAGCCGCTTGACGCTGTGCTGAGCCAAGCTTCAGCGCAGATACGTGCCCTTGGGCAAAGAAACTCGACGATGTGCACAATGGCGGATGGAGCGATCCATGCCGGTGGCGCGATATGTCCTGTGTGTCGGCGGAGTGTTGCTCGCGCTGCTCTTGCTTCTGGATGCCACCCTGCCGAATTCTCCGCTGGCGCAGCGGGCCGAAGCGATCCGTCCAACCATTCGTATCCATTCGATGGAAAAGCTGCCCGATCTCGTCGTGTACGATACCAGCCAGCCGACGATCGTTCCTGAACAGGTCGCGGAGATTCCCGTTCCGGCCTCAGACGAAGCCGCCGGGCCTTCTCCGATTGTTCGCGAGCGGGAAGCGTTCGCCCAGATGCAGCCCGCCGAAATCGAGCGGCCAAAATCGTCGGTCCGCAAAACAAGAGAAGCGAAGTCGCCTCGGAAGTATGCCCATGCAAGGAGGCACGTACCGTCACCTTACGCGCATTTTGCCGAGCGACGTCCGCGATACGGATGGTTCGACAACTACATCTGGTGATCAACGTGCATATGGTTGCACGGAAAACCGCGAGCCTTGACGCAAGTCAAAGGCCAAGCCTTTCCGTCCCTCTGGAGTGGAGCTGTGGTGCCTCAAACGATTGGATGGAGGAACACAATGATCCGCTTGTTTGCTGTTTTTGTCCTCGCTTTATGTGTCGGAGCATCTGCGCAAGCCATGACACCCGCGCCGCTCGTTCAGACGGAAACCACCGTAATAAGGGTCGCCGTCGGCTGCGGTCCGGGCCGAACGCGAATCAACGGTGTATGCGTTGCGAGAACGACCATTCGTCACACCCGCCGGGCCGCTCGCAGGTGCGTGCGCTGGCAGGGCGGCGCTTGCGCCTTGTATGAATGAACGGACCTGAACTGGCGTCCAGGTCGTAACTGGACGCCAGGGCAGTAGCGCAACCAGTCGCATGAATGCTTTCGATCATCCATGACAATCAGCGGCCGACAGCCCGCCGGATCTGCCGTGTCCTATTGAGCTTCGAGTAGCAGGGCGGCCAACACCAGCATCGGCCAAAGGGCGTTTGCAGCCAGGGTGATGAGGAGCAGCACGTCACCGCCAAGCGCTTCGGCCCATCGACGCTTGAGCTTGCGGGGCAATATGCGCGATTGAGGTGCAAGCTGCTGTCGGCCAGCTGTTTCGACTTTTGCAGCGTTGATGGGAGGGGGCGCGGCTCGATGTCGCAGCAGGCTCTGTTCGTCATAGAGGACGTCAATTGGCGGGTTCGGTTTTAAGCACCCGGGTGCCATGAACGATCCCTTCCATCGAGCGCCCATCTACGTCGGAAGCCTTGAAAACGCTAGGGCGGTTTGTGCCACGGGACCCAAAGAGGGATCCAAGTCTCTGCCGCCCGCAGCCTGAAACAGCGCAAGACAGTTCGGTCGCTTGAAATATGAGCCTTACGAGCCTTGATCTCGCAGTTCGAGCGTAACGAGCCTCGCCAGCAGCGTGGCTGGGTAGAGCTGGCCGATCACGCTCTCGATATTGCACAGGCTACGCGCTATCGGATGCACGGGGATGATATCCCCGTAACCGGTCGATGTGAGCGTGACGAAACTCAGGTAATAGACCGAGCTGGCCAGCGCCGAGTCATCCTCGAAATTCATTCCCTTGAATGAGTCCGGTAACCACAAGCCGAGGAAGACGAATAGCGTTCCGAAGCCGAGCCCGATCAGCAGATAGAGGAGGATCGCACCGATGATCCGATGATAGGTGACGCGACCGCGCCGGAATACGGCGTGCGCAATCACCGCTCCGAGCGTGAGCGCAATGGCGAGCCAGCCGGCTGCCAGGATGATGATGTTGTATGGCGACGGAGGATAAAGCAGGCGCAGCAAGACGACCGCGGCATTGGCGATGACGCCGAGCAACATGAAGCCGAGCGCCGCTGGATGGTCGGAAATGACGACCATGCCCGCGACGATGCCGAACAGGGCGACGATCGTCAGTCCGTGAAACGCAAACAGACCCGATGAATGCAGTGGCGCGAGCACGAACATGTAGAGCGCGAGCAGTGCTGCGAGCATCGTGACCAGTCGGTCGCCGTATTCGCGCCGAATCTGCCGCATGCCGTAGACAGGGTTTGGCACTGTCGCTCCTTACCCTCCGGGTTCCGTTGCCGGAACTTTGACGGTAGTTGCGTTCAGGGCCGGCGCCGTTATTTGATTTGGGTCAATGATCTCAGCGAATGTCTCGATCGGTAAGTCGCCTTGACCAATCCGTCATGCTGCGGCGAGGAGCGTGCGCGAAAACGATCCTTGCGGGAGTGCGCCATCGCTCAAACAAAAACGCCGGCCCGCGGGCCGGCGTTTTTCGTAATGATCTGGCGATCGCTCAGTCGAACATCGCGTCGATATCGTCCTGCGAGGCGTGCCCGGCATCGCCGTCGAGCTTCGGGCCGTTGAGCAGGCGGGCATCGCCCTCGCGGGTGTCGACGATCGGCGGGACATGGCTCTTGATGGCGTCGACGCCGCCCCAGATGTTCATCATCTCGTTGATGTGCTGCTCGATGAACTTCATCGTCTGCATCACCTTGTTGATGCGCTGGCCGGTGAGGTCCTGGAAGTTGCAGGCCTCGAAGATCGAGACCACGCGCTCCTGGATGTCCTCGCTGAGCAGCTTCTGCTGGTCGGGCGTGACGTTCTTCGACAGCGCGGTCGCGGCCTGGTCGATCGCCTCGACCGCCTCGAGGATCTGCTGGGTCGCCTGTTCGGTGCCGCCGACCACGGCGCCGAGCTCGCCATTGACCTTGGCCATCTCCTCGCCGTTGAAGCTCTTGCCGTGCAGCACGGCGATCTCGCGCTTGGTGCGGCTGATCGCGTCATGGATCAGGTCGAGCTCGACCTTGAGCTTCTCGCATTGTTCGACCTGCGCGCGGTAGGTCTCGAGCAGCGCGTGGGTTTCGGCGACTTCGCGGGCGACGGCGGCGTCGACGCTGTCGCCGGTGCGCTGCGCCGGTGCTGCGGCCATCTGGGCGCGGATCGAGCGAAGCTCGGCCATGATCTCACGATGCATCGGACCGAGATCGCCGCCGCCGGCAACTTCCGGCTCCGGCATCACGACGTCGCCCATCGCCTGTTCGACACGAAAACGCTTGCGCTTCACTGACATGATTTTCATTCCCGCCCCTTCTACTGATGACCGTTCTAGACAGGGTGGATTTAACGTCAGGTTCACGCCGGAACAGATGCCCACGCGGCGGCCGGCGACCGCGATACCAACGATTAACCAATGCCGCCGCGGCGTTCACGCAAAATAAACGCTGTCGGGCAAAACCGCGCGTCCTTGCCGGGATGGTGAATCGAAACGGCCGATCCGTTTACCAAACCGATGCGGTTTTCATTGCTTATTGACCACGTGCAACGGGCGCAGCGCGCGCCTCGCGCAGTCAGTCACGACGAAACCAGTACAGAGTACGTCGATGTTCAGGAAAACCACGCTTGCGCTGCTCGCCGGCGCCTCTTCGCTTGTTGCAATTCCCCAATATGCCATGGCGATCGACGCCGCGGCTCGGCCCGAGCCCACCGTGATCTACGCCAACCAGGGCGCACCGACGCCGCCGATGCGCACCGCCTATGTGCAGCCGCAGCGCTCCAACATGGGTGGCGGCTTCATCGAATTCCTGTTCGGCGATGCGCCGTCGTCGCAGGGTTATTCGCCGCAGTATCAGCAGCAGCCCGGCTATTACGGCAACCGCCAGCTGCCGCCGATGGATCCGCAGCAGCAGATGATCCGTCAGCAGGAAGAGGCCGCGGGCGATCCGACCCAGCGTCCGTTCGATCCGCGTTATGAGAAGCAGCTGGTCGACTACAGCGGCAGGGAAAGCGCCGGCACCATCGTCGTCGATACGCCGAACAAGTTCCTCTATCTGGTGCAGGGCGATGGCCGCGCGCTGCGCTACGGCATCGGCGTCGGCCGGCCCGGCTTCACCTGGGCCGGCACCAAGACGATCTCGGCGAAGAAAGAATGGCCGGCCTGGACGCCGCCGCCGGAAATGCTGGCGCGCCGTCCCGATTTGCCGCGGCACATGGAAGGCGGCCCGGAGAATCCGCTCGGGGCGCGCGCGATGTATCTCGGCTCCTCGCTGTACCGCATCCACGGCTCCAACGAGCCCTGGACCATCGGCACCAACGTCTCGTCCGGCTGCATCCGGATGCGCAACGAGGACGTCATCGACCTCTATGGCCGCGTCAATGTCGGCGCCAAGGTCGTCGTGATGTGAGTGTGTCGCCTGCGTAGCCCGGATGAAGCGCAGCGAAATCCGGGGCATTGCACCGAGGCTAGACCTGCCCCGGATTGCGCTTCGCTGCATCCGGGCTACGGATTGATCAAAACATTACGGCCGCTCGATGAGAGCGGCCGTTTGTCGTTCAGGCGCCACGCATACGCTTACGCGTAGTTGCTGTCGTCACCATCTCCGCCGCCGTCGAAGCCGTCGTCATCATTGCCGAAGTCGTCGGAATCGTGGTCGTTGCTGTTGTAATTGTCATCGTTGTTGTTCGAGGCCTGGTCGAACAGGCCGGAGCGCGAGCCGCTGTCGCGGTTGGAGCCGATGTCGTTGACCCCGGCGTCACGCGCGAGGTCGCTCGACGACTGGTCGCCGCCCCAGGGACGCGAACCGCCTAGGCCGCCGGCATCGGCCAGCGATTGATGGCCGCCACCCATCATGCCGCGGATGCTGGACAGCAACAGCCCGCCGCCGACCACGCCGGCCGCGGCCGCCGCCGCCGTGCCGAGGAACGAGCCGCCACCGCTGCCGGGACCTCCGAAGGCCGAGGGCTGCGGGCCGCCGTAAGGCTGGCTATACTGGGGCGGCTGGCCATAGCCGCCGCCGGCCTGCTGCATCGCCTGGCCCGAGTTCCAGACCGGGCGGCTGCCGCCGATGTCAGGCGCGCGTACCGGCGGCACCGAACCATGCGGCTGCTGGCTCTGCCCCTGGCCGAAGATCGCATCACGCATCGAATCGAGGAAACCGCCGCCCTGCTGCTGTGCGGGCTGCTGCTGGCCGACCGCGGCCTCGAGTTCCTGGATCCGGTCATGGGCGCGCTTCAGTGCCTCGTCCTGCACCAGGGCGGTCTGCACCAGCGCGTAGACCGCATTCGGCGCACTGCGCAGGCCCTGCATGATCGCGGACATGGCCTCGCTGTCGCGCGGGGCATTCTCCAGCTTGGCGAGCCGGTCGAAGAGATCGTCGATCAATTGGCGTTCTTGCGGTGTCATGGCGTTCTCCATCGCGTCGATCGAATCGGCGCGCGGCTGATGTAGGACGAGGTTTGTGGCGCAGGGAGTGGGGGCCAGAATTAAATTTATGTATGCGACAATACGACCGGCGGATTTTGATGAACCCAAAGCGTTTTCGAGCGAAGTGGATACCCGGTTCGCACAGCAATCAAGTTTACGCAGATTGCGTAGACTTATCTGCGGTAGAAAACGCGTCAAAAACAAGGGTCAGGCGAGTGTAACTTTATTCAGGGCGAGCAAGGCGGCGAAATCGTCGCTTGCCAGATAGGCATGCTCGGTCTCGCGCTGCGTCGTCAGCGGATCGAGGCTTTTCAGTGTGTCATCGACGAAACCGGGATGGCACATCACGAGCCCGTCCTCGGGCAGGCCCTCGAGGAAGCCGCGCATCAAGCCTGCAAAATCGGTCTCACGCGCAAAGTCATAGGCGCCGGCGAAGGCCGGGTTGAAGCGCAGGCCGGATCGCTGCGCCTTGATGCGGAATTGCGTGCTGAGCACGTTCAGCACCAGCGCCTTGGGCGCCGCCAACTGGCGCGCCAGCGGACCTTCGCGGCCGCATTGCCGCACCCAGGCGTTGGGCGCGCGCTCTTTCACGGCGCGCAGGAAGCCGTCGCGCACCTGCGGGAACAGCTGCGCGTGCTGATGGCCGTCGACGAAATCGGGCGCGCGGCCGAACCAATCATGGAACGCGTCGAGCTGCGCCAGCACCTCGGCATGGACCAGTTCGGCGTCGAGCCGATGCATCAGCCCGGCGCGCAACAGCCGCGGAAAGGGCAGCAACATGTCGCCGTCGAGGGGACGGAAATGCATCGTCAGCGGCCGGAACGGCGCGGTCAGCGTCACATGCAGCCCGATCGCGCAGCGCGGGCTTTTCGCGACCGACGCCGTGAGCGCGGCCGCGGCTTCCCGGCCGATCGCCGGCGTCACCATCATCACCGACGTCGCATTGAGCCGGCCGCGCTCGATCAGGTCGCGGATTGCGCGGTTGACGCCGTCGCTCAAGCCATAATCGTCAGCACACAGCCAGATCCGGCGCGACCAAGTTTCGCTCATTCGGCGGCGGTCCGCTCGGAGGCGCTTTGCGCCGCGCCGCCGTCGGCGTGCTTCTCGGTATGCTCGGCGACGAAGTAGATCGGCCGCGCCTTCAATTCGGAGAGGATCTTGCCGATATATTCGCCGACGATCCCGATCATGATCAGCTGCACGCCGCCGATCGTCATCATGCCGATCATCAGCGACGGATAGCCGGGGACCTGCTTGCCGGTGGTCAGCACCTCCCACAGGATCGACAGACCGAACAGGAAGGCCACGCCGGCGAGCAGCGCGCCGAGCAGGCTGGCGAAGCGCAGCGGCGCCACCGAGAACGAGGTCAGGCCCTCGATCGACAGGCCGATCAATCGTCCCGCATTGAAGGTGGTGACGCCATGCGCGCGCGGCGCCGGCTCGTAGTCGACGCGGATCTGCCTGAAGCCGATCCAGCTGGCGAGGCCCTTGAAGAAGCGATTGCGCTCCGGCAATTGCCGCAAGGCGGCGGCCGCGCGCGGCGACAGCAGGCGGAAGTCGCCGGCATCCTCGGGAATCCGCTGCCGTGCGCCCCAGTTGATCAGCGCGTAGAAGCCGCGCACGGACAGCCGCCGCAGCACCGATTCATTGTCGCGATGCGCCTTCGCCGTGTAGACCACGTCGTAGCCGTCATCGATCCAGTGCGCGACCAGCTGCTCGACCAGGGTCGGCGGATGCTGGCCGTCGCCATCCATGAACAGCACCGCGCCGCGGCGGGCGTGATCGAGGCCGGCCATCAGCGCCGCCTCCTTGCCGAAATTGCGCGACAGCGACACCACCTGCAGGTCGAGCCCATCGGCGGGCAGGCCGCGGGCGATTGCGAGCGTAGCGTCGGCGCTGCCGTCGTCGACATAGACCACCTCGCAGCCGAGACCATAGCGGGCGCGCAGCGAGCGCGCGAGGTCGACCAGCCGTTGGTGCAGCGCCGCAAGCCCGGCGGCCTCGTTGTAGAGCGGCACGACGATCGACAGACCCTGCGCGGCGGCGGTCTTGGCGGTGGTGGTCAGGCTGGAAACGTCAGAGCCCAGCATCATCGGTCAGGTTCCAGAACTTGAGCGTTTTCCAGCGAGCGCACGTCCGGCCCGCATGAGGAAAGCGCGTCAAAACGAAAGATCATGAACACAATATGGTACCGACCGCCGGCTGTCGCCAACATGAACAGCCCGGTCGGCTCATTGTCGCAGGAACGCCTCAAGCTTGGCGAACAGCGGATTCTCGCGGTCGAACACGTAGTCCAGCGACACCACCGAGACGGTTTCGGCGCCGTGCTCGCGCAGGAAGCTGCCGAGCGCGTAAAGCTTGCCCGGCGGGCAGTGCAGCGTAAGCATGCCCGACGAGGTCGGGCCGCCGAACGGGGCGACCACGCCGAACCGGTTGTGGGCCTCAGAGAGCAGCGCGTCATTGCAGCCGGCGAAGCGGGTGCGGACCTCGCGGTACTTGCTGGCGCGGGCGCGCGCGGCAATGTGGTCGAGGATGACGCGCGCGGTCTCGCGGGCGCCGGTCGACCAGTCGGCGTCCTTTGAGGCCACCAGATTGGCCTGGCTGCGCAGCATCACGCCGTCGTCGAGCACCTTGAGCCCATTGGCGGCGAGCGTCGCTCCTGTGGTCGTGATGTCGACGATCAGCTCGGCGGTGCCGGCCGCGGGCGCGCCCTCGGTGGCGCCGGCGCTCTCGACAATGCGGTAGTCACCGACGCCGTGTTTGGCGAAGAAGCCGCGCGTCAGGTTGATGTATTTGGTCGCCACCCGCATGCGGTGATTGTGCTGCTCGCGGAAGCCGGAGGCGACGTCGTCGAGGTCGGCCATGGTGCGCACGTCGATCCAGGCCTGCGGCACCGCGACCACGACATTGGCATAGCCGAAGCCGAGGCCTTCGATCATCAGCACGCGCTTGTCGGCATCCGGGATGCTTTCGCGCACCAGATCCTCGCCGGTGACGCCGAGATGCACCGCGCCACGCGCCAGATTGGCCGCGATCTCGCTCGCCGACAGATAGGCGATCTCGACATTGTCGACGCCCGGGATGATGCCGCGATAGTCGCGCGCGCCGCCGGCCTTCGACAAGCTGAGCCCGGCGCGGGCGAAGAAGCTCTCGGTGTTTTCCTGCAGGCGCCCCTTGGAGGGAACCGCGACGACGAAGGGCGTGCTCATTGGGCGCCTCCGCGCAGGGCCTTGCCATGCCGGGTCATCGCCTCGATCCAGACCGAGAAGCCGACCGCGGGGATCGGGCTCGCTGAGCCGAGCTGCGTCATCAGCCCATCATAACGGCCGCCCGCGACCAGCGGCTCGCTGCCATTGCCCCTGGCGTGCAGCTCGAACTCGAAGCCGGTGTAATAGTCGAGGCCGCGGCCGAACGCGGTCGAGAACCGCGTCTTCCTGATGTCGAGGCCGCGCGCAGCCATGAAGCCGACCCGGCTCTCGAGCTGGTCGATCGCGGCGGCAAGATCGAGCCTGGCGTCGGCGGCGAGCGCGCGCAGCTGCGCCACCGCGTCGTCGGGATCGCCGGAAATGGCGAGGAAGCGCTTGACGATGGCAACCGCGTCGCGCGGCAGCGCGCCGGCCTTCAGCGTCGATTGCTCGAGGAAACGGTCGGCGATCTCGGCCACGGTGCGGCCGCCGACATTGGTGGTGCCGGCGATCGACATCAGATCGGTGACCAGTGCCAGCGCCGCCTTGCGGTCGGAGCCGGCGAGCGCGGCGAGCACACCCTCATATTCGTTGCGCCCCGGCGCGGTCTTGAGCGTCAGCTGCTCGATGTCGTCGGTCAGCGAAACCTTGCGGTTGAAATCCTTGATCAGCCGACGTCGCCACACCGGGTAGAGCTCGAGCGCGTCGATCAGCGCGTTGAACAGCGCGACGTCGCCGGTGCGGATATCGACGTCGGTCAGGCCAAACGCCGTGGTCGCCTCCAGCGCCAGCGCCAGCATCTCGGCGTCGGCCGCGGCGCGGTCCTGGCGCCCAAACGATTCGATGCCGGCCTGCATGAACTGGCTGGGCTGGCCCTCGCGATAGCGGAACACCGGACCGAGATAGCTGAAGCCGGCCGGCTGGCCGGCACGGGGGGAGGCAAGGTAATCGCGCGCCACCGGGATCGTGAGGTCCGGGCGCAGGCAGAGCTCCTCGCCGCTCGGGTCGGTGGTCAGATACAGGCTCTTGCGGATGTCCTCGCCGGAGAGGTCGAGGAACGGCTCAGCCGGTTGCAGGATCGCGGGCTCGGACCTCAGGTAACCGGCCTGCGCGAACGAAGCCAGCAGCGCATCCGCCCAGGAAGCCGTCCTAGGGGCGGATCCGGCGGCGGATCGTGGTGCGGCAGCTTCGGTCATCTCGACGTCCAAAAGGCCCGGATTCGGGTTCCGGCGCAGGTTCCAAGGTGGTTCGGGGCAGCCCTTACCATGGCCGGTTCACGGTTTCGACAGCGATCGGCCAAGTGGCTTAATGATTGCGTGCGTTAACGATTTTACGACGGCTTGGCTAGGGGCAGGAATTGCGAGTGAGGTGAGCACGTCAGTCAGGCTCCCTCCCCACTTGCGGGGGAGGGTTGGGCAGAGGGGTAAGCCCCGGCTCCAGTCGAGAGGTTCGCGAGGCTCGGGTAATCCAGCCATTGCACCGGCAACATCGCGGGTGAATCCCCCGCCAACTGTCACGCAGCGGAGCAAGCGGCAACCCCTCTCCCTAACCCTGCCCCGCAAGGGGGGAGGGAACCATTCCGCCGGTGCGTCCATCACTAGCCCCCCAATCACCCAGTGCTGCCTGCACCAACGCCAGCGCGGCGACGGCGGCGGTGTCGGCGCGCAGGATGCGCGGGCCCAGCGCAAGGCGGAGGATGCTGGGCTGGCGCAGCAGCAGCGCGCGCTCTTCCTCGGCGAAGCCGCCTTCGGGCCCGATCAGGACATCGATGCCGGCATTCGCAACCGTTGCCGCTTGCAGCGCCTGGATCGGGTTCGCGAGCTCGGCTGCCTCGTCACAGAACACCAGCAGCCGCGCCGGATCGCGTCCGGCCAGGAAGCGCTCGAAGGGGAGGGGATCGGCCACCTCGGCAAGCGAGATGATGCCGCATTGCTCGGCGGCCTCGACCACATTGGCGTGCATCCGCTCGCCATTGACCCGCGACACCTGCGTGAAGCGCGTCAGCACCGGCACCAGCCGCGCCGCGCCCATCTCGACCGCCTTCTGCACCATGTAGTCGAGCCGGGCATGCTTCAGCGGCGCGAACACGTACGTCACGTCGGGCAGGCGATCCTGCGCGCGGGTCTGCGCTGAAATCGCCAGCGTGTCGGGCCGCTTGCGTCCGGAAATCGCCGCACGCCATTCGCCGTCGCGGCCGTTGAACACCAGCACGCTGTCGCCGGCGCCAAGCCGCAGCACGTTGCCGAGATAGTTGCTCTGGTCGCGTTCGAGCGGAACGGTTCTGCCTGCACCGAGCGGGGCATCGACAAACAGGCGCGGGCTGCGAAAATCGTGTTCAGGCATGTTCTGGGTTTCCTGCGGCGCGTTCTAGCCCGGCGCGGCAGGTTAACCAAACCGGGTGACACCGTAGTCCCTCGGACTCGCCAGGAAACCGGCGGCCGACTAGTAAGGAGCTGTCGATATTATTGCTTCTGTCACCAGTACATTATTGGAAGTCCAAGGGGTCGCTTGCACGCGACCCCTTTTGCTTTCGGTCACCCGTGTACGGCCGCGGCTGTTATCAAAAATCCTGTTCAGGCATGTTTGATGGTCCGGTTTTACCGCCGTTCGCCGCCTAAAGGCTTCAAATCCGGGAACAATTTAATGTGGGCGGTGTGGCCCTACGCCGCGCTGTCGCCCAAATCCACGGGTTGTTAAGGCGTTACAGGAATCGTAAAACGCCCCCAAAATTCGTTGCTTCGTTTTGTTGCGCTGGGGTTGCCTGGACCTTTTGCCGGAGAAAAACCCTCGATGATCCGCCGCCTGATCGTGCTGACCATTGCTGCGACCGCCCTGTCGGTGGGGCACGCCGCCGCCCAGAGCGCTTTTCCGGCTCCGCTGCCCAATCAGCAGGGGCAGGCCGGCACTGCCTCGGATCCCGCGTTCCCGCCGGTCAAGGGGATGCGTCCGAGCCAGACCGGCACCGCCTCGGATTCTGCATTCCCGCCGGTCAACGGCGCGCCGACGGCCAGGGTCGGCGCGTCGCCGTTTCCGAGCGCTGGCGCGGCTCCGATCGCCGGTGGCGGTCTGTCGTCTCCGCCGCCCCCGCCGGGTGCCGGCGCGGGTGGCGAGGCTGACGCCTGCATGAAGAATTTCGTTCCGCTGCGTGAGGATGCGGAGAAGCGCGGCAAGGCGATCAAGGCGGCGAGTGATCGCCACGCCAGCCCGCAGGAGGCCTGCAAGCTGATCGGCAATTACAGCCAGGCCGAGATCAAGATGATCAAATATGTCGACACCAACGCGGCCAAGTGCGGAATTCCGCCGCAGATCGCCAACCAGCTCAAGGACGGCCACAAGAACACCGAAGCGCTGCTGAAGAAGGTCTGCAATGTCGCGGAGCAGGCGGCGGCGCAGCCGCGCGGGCCCGCGGGGCCGTCGCTGAGCGACGTGCTCGGATCGTCCGCCTCGCTGCCGGAAGCGACCCCGACCAAGAAGGGCGGCAGCACCTTCGACACGCTGAACGGCAACGTTCTCACCCGTTGATGGATCACCGATGAGCGATGTATCCGCCCGCGTTGCCGACTCCACGGGCAACTGGGTGGATACCCATGCGCCGGTCTGGTCGCGGCCCTATCTGCGGCTGGCGCGCTACGACCGGCCGATCGGCTCCTGGCTGCTGTTGATGCCATGCTGGTGGTCGGCGGCGCTCGCCGCCGGCGTCGCGCATGACGTCGGCTCGCTGCCGCTGGTCGTGCTGCTGTTCTTCGTCGGTGCCTTCGTGATGCGTGGCGCCGGCTGCACCTGGAACGACATCACCGATCGCGATCTCGACGCCAGGGTCGAGCGCACCCGGTCGCGGCCGATCCCGGCCGGGCAGGTCACCGTCGCGCAGGCGGTGATGTTCATGGTGCTGCAGGCGCTGATCGGGCTGGTCGTGCTGCTGCAGTTCAATCGCTTCGCGGTGCTCACCGGCATCGCCTCGCTCGTGATCGTCGCGATCTACCCGTTCATGAAGCGGATCACCTGGTGGCCGCAGGTCGTGCTTGGCCTCGCCTTCTCCTACGGCGCCCTGATGGGATTTGCTGTGATGCTCCAACGCATCGACGCTGCGGCGATCGCGCTCTACGCCGGATCGATCGCCTGGGTGATCGCCTACGACACTATCTACGCGCATCAGGATGCCGAGGACGACGCGCTGATCGGCGTCAAGTCCACTGCGCGGCTGTTCGGTGCCCGCACCCACCGCGCGCTGGTGGTGTTCTACGGCCTCGCCGTGCTGCTGATCGGCACGGCATTCGCGCTGGCCGGCGCGCGCTGGCCGGCCTGGATCGGCCTTGCGGCGTTTGCGCTGCATCTCGCCTGGCAGGTCCGCCGGCTCGACACCAGCGATGGCGCGCTCTGCCTGCGCATCTTCAAGTCCAACCGCGACGCCGGCTTCATCCTGTTCGCGAGCCTCGTCGTCGACGCGGTGCTGCGCGCGGGGTAGCTCTCAATCCGTCGTCATTCCGGGGCGCGCGAAGCGCGAGCCCGGAATCCATCGGGCCGCAATACTCGTGGTGAAATGGATTCCGGGCTCGCGCCAAGTGGCGCGCCCCGGAATGACGGAGAGATGTCTTGAGTGGCGAACCACCCTCACCGTCGTGAAGCTTGAAGCGCGAAACGAACTCAATCCCGCGCGATGATCTCGCGCTCGTCGCGATGCACGCTGGCTTCGTTGAGCTGGGCGCCCGCGCGGCGGCGGACCAGGAATTTCGGGCGGCGGGCGCGGATCGCGTTGCGGCGACGGCGGCGGGGGGTGGGCGTTCGCGGTGCCGGCTCGGTCAGCTGCGGCAGGCGGAAGATGTCGCTCCAGGCCTGCCAGGCGGAGGCGATCTCCTCGGCATCCGAGCTCGTGCCGAGCGGAATGGTGAGGGCGGGATCGCGGTGAACCAGCACCAGCATCTGCGCATCGTCGATGCCGCGCACCGCGACGCCGAGGAAATCGCTGACCCGAACATTGACCGCCATCCGCATGCCGCGAACGGCACGGCGCAGCACGACATGTTCGCGGTGAAGCTCGACCTGCCGCGTGCCGCCATCCGCGCGCGAATCCTGCGCGTGGAAGGAGAGCGGAAGGGAAAGAGGGTCGAGCCGCATTGCGCAGCTCGACCCGGCGGAATTGATTCCGCTTGTTGGTGTTTGACGCCTCAAAGCTCTGTCTCCCCGCCGGGATTATGTTCCCGGTCGTTGGGTGAGAGCCTAGCCGAGCGATGGCCGTTTTCGGCTTAAAAAGCCTGGTTAACCTCTCCTCACCTGGCGCCATGATTGACAAGAGGTTGGCCCGCATGATTGACGAAGCCTTGCTCCGATCACTCAAATCTTTGTTGCCCGGCGGTGCAAAGTGCTTGAAATCCCTGTGAATCCGGCACATCTGGTGTGGTCTGTCAGTTCGTTCCGGGCCCCCCTCAATCCGCAGGAATTCGTTCGTGAACTCTTCACCATCTGCATCGCGACACGGTGATACCTCCGATCTGTTCGATCAATCCGCGCTCAGCGATCTCGCGCAGCGCCTGGTCGATGCCGCCAAGCGTGCGGGCGCCGATGCGGCCGATGCCCTCGCGGTGCGCGGCGTCTCGCAAGGCGTCGAGGTGCGCGACGGCCGCGTCGAGGAGACCGAGCGCTCCGAGGGCGACGACGTCGGCCTGCGGGTGTTCGTCGGCCAGCGCCAGGCGGTGGTGTCGACCAATGAGGTCTCCGGCGAGGGGATCGCAAAACTCGCCGAGCGTGCGGTGGCGATGGCGCGCGTCGCGCCCGACGACAAGTATGTCGGCCTGGCTGATCCCGCGCTCCTCGCGCATGATTTCCCCGATCTCGATCTGCTTGACCGCAAGGTCCCGACCACGGCCGAGCTCGAGCAGCGCGCCATCGAGGCCGAGGCCGCGGCGCTCGCGGTCAAGGGCGTCAGCAAGTCCGGCGGTGCGTCGGCCTCGACCGGCATCGGCGGCATGGTGCTGGTGACCTCGACCGGCTTCCACGGCTCCTATCTGCGCTCCAGCCATGGCATCTCGACGACGGCGATTTCCGGCGAGGGCACCGGCATGGAGCGCGACTATGATTTCACCAGCGCGCCGCATGCCTCCGATCTCGATTCTCCTGCCACCGTCGGCCGCAAGGCCGGCGAGCGCGCGGTGGCGCGGTCGAATCCGCGCAAGGTCGAGACCTGCAAGGTGCCCGTGGTGTTCGATCCGCGGGTCGCCGGCTCGATCGTCGGCCATCTGGTCGGCGCGATCAACGGCGCCTCGATCGCGCGCAAGACCAGCTTCCTGAAGGACAAGCTCGGCGAGCAGCTGTTCTCGAAAGACATCCGCATCATCGACGATCCCCTGCGCGTGCGCGGCCTGCGTTCGCAGACCTTCGACGCCGAGGGCGTCAAGGTGAAGAAGATCGCGCTGATCGACGAAGGCGTGCTGACCACTTGGGTGCTGGACTCCGCGACCGCGCGCGAGCTCGGCCTGGTCACGACAGGGCATGCGCATCGCGGCGTGTCGTCCTCGCCGTCGCCCGGAACCTACAATCTGCATCTCGAACCGGGTGCGGTGACGCCGAAGGAGCTGATCTCCGACATCAAGCAGGGCTTCTATGTCACCGACCTGATCGGGTCCGGCGTCAACGGCGTGACCGGCGATTACAGCCGCGGCGCGTCCGGCTTCTGGATCGAGAATGGCGAGATCACCTATCCGGTCAGCGAAGTGACCATCGCCGGCCATCTGCTGCCGATGTTCAAGTCGCTGGTCGCCGCCAACGATCTGGAGTTCCGCTACGGCGTCAATTCGCCGACGTTGCGCATCGAGGGCCTGACGGTTGGCGGACGCTGATACGGACGACTGGACCAAGGCGCGCGATGCCGCCTTGCTCACGCGATCGGTGCAGGAGGCGGGGCGGCTCGCATTGTCGCTGTTCCGCACCGAGTTGAAGAACTGGACCAAGGGCGCGTCGTCGCCGGTTTCCGAGGCCGACATCGCGGTCAACGACCTGCTGGAGCAGCAGCTGCGTTCGGCAACACCGACCTATGGCTGGCTGTCGGAGGAGAGCGTCGACAGCGAATCCAGGCTCGGCAAGCGCTTCACCTGGATCGTCGATCCGATCGACGGCACCCGCGCCTATCTCGCCGGCCGCGAGGATTGGTGCGTCAGCGTGGCGCTGGTTGAGCATGCATCGCCGGTGCTCGCAGCGGTGTATGCGCCGGTGAACGAGGAGTTCTTCTTCGCTGCACGCGGGCAGGGCGCCACCCTGAACGATAGCGCCGTGCACGCAACCGCAGGCACCGAGTTCAATTTTCCCCGCATGGCCGGACCGAAGCCGCTGGTGCAACGGCTCAGTCCGACCTCGGACGAGATCACGCTATTTCCGCGGATCGGATCGCTGGCGCTCAGGCTTTGCCGTGTAGCACAAGGTCGACTTGACGCCGGCTTTGCGGGCGGGCAAAGCCGCGATTGGGATCTTGCCGCTGCGAATTTGATCGTGCAGGAAGCGGGTGGTAAGATGACGGAGCTCTCGGGGGACACGATTGAGTACAATCGCCGGGAGGTAACGCATGGGGTGCTGGTGGCAGCGGGACGCGAACGTCATGCACGCATTGTCGAGCATTTTCGCCGCCGTCCATTGCCGTGAGGCCCCGCCGCGTTTCCGATTATGACGACCAGACTTGTTGCGACAGAGCTGTGACGACCAGACTTTCGGCGATCAAACTTTGACCACCAGGCTTGCGACGACCAGACTTGTGACGACCAAGACTTCACTTCTTTGCCGGGCATCTCGTTAGGAAAACCACCATCATGTCAGACAATGCCCAGCCGCAGCTGCTTCACCTCGTTATCGGCGGTGAGTTGACCGATCTCGAGCACAACACCTTCAAGAATCTGGACGAGGTCGAGATCGTCGGCGTGTACCCGAACTACGCGACCGCCTACGCGGCCTGGAAGGCGAAGGCGCAGGCGACCGTCGACAACGCCCACATGCGCTATTTCGTCGTTCACCTCCACCGGTTGCTCGATCCTGAGCAGGACACAAAGCATTCCCATTGAAACGACTTCTTCGCGATCTGCTGCGCAGCGCCTTCGTGCAGCGCGCGCTGGGTGTGCTTGCGGCCGAGTACCTGCGGCTGGTGTGGTACACCAACCGCTTCAGCTACCAGCCGCATGACGTGTACGGGATCGTCGAGCCCTTGATGCCGGCGATCTTCGTGTTCTGGCACGGCCAGCACTTCATGACGCCGTTCATCAAGACCAAGGAGAGCTACCGGGCCAAGGTCCTGATCTCCCGCCACCGCGACGGCGAATTCAACGCGCTCGCGGTGGAGCGGCTCGGCATCGGGACCATCAGGGGGTCCGGCGACCATTCCGGCGCGTTCCATCGCAAGGGCGGCGTCGGCGCCTTCCTGGAGATGGTCCGGGCGCTGGAGGACGGCTGCAATGTCGCAACCACCGCCGACGTCCCGAAGCGGGCGCGGGTGGCGGGGCTCGGGGCCATCATGCTGGCGCGGGAGAGCGGCCGGCCGATCGTCCCGTTTGCGATGGTCACCAGCCGATTCATCCGGTTGAAAAACTGGGATTCCTCCACCATCAATCTGCCATTCGGACGCGGAGCAGTGGTAGGTATTGAGCCGGTCTATGTGCCGCCCGATGCCGATGCCGCGACCATGGAGAAGCTTCGGCAGCACGTGGAGGACCTGCTCAACGAAGCGACCCGGCGCGCCTATGCCGCCGTCGGGCGGCCGGAGGCAACGCTTGGCTAACTCGCTCCCGATGACGTTGCGCGTCTACCGCAAACTGTCGTCTGCGATGGTGCCGGTCGTGCCTGCCCTGATCAAGCGGCGGCTCAAACTCGGCAAGGAAGATCCCGAACGCGTCGGCGAGCGGCGCGGCATGAGCGCCGATACCAGGCCGCAGGGTCCGCTGGTGTGGATCCACGGCGCCAGCGTCGGTGAGGTGCTGGCAGCGGCCGGGCTGATCGAGCGGCTGCGCGCGCTCAATCTGCGCATCCTGCTCACCTCGGGCACGGTGACCTCGGCCGCGATCGTGGCCAAGCGCTTTCCGCCCGACGTGATCCATCAATACGTGCCGTATGACTCGCCGCGCTATGTCGCGCGCTTCCTCGATCACTGGCATCCGTCGCTGGCGCTGTTCATCGAATCCGATCTGTGGCCGAACCTGATCCTGTCGAGCGCCGCGCGGCGGCTACCGATGGTCCTGATCAACGGGCGGATGTCGCAGCGCTCGTTCCCGCGCTGGCGCCGGGTCTCCAACACCATCGGCGCGCTGCTCGGGCGGTTCGACATCTGCCTGGCGCAGTCGAACACCGACGCCGAGCGTTTTGCCGCGCTCGGCAGCCACAACGTCATGGTCACCGGCAACCTCAAGCTAGACGTCGCGGCGCCGCCGGCCGACCCGGCCAAGCTGGAGCGGCTGATGTCGGTGACGCGCGGCCGTGCGATCGTGGTCGCCGCATCGACCCATCCCGGCGAGGAAGAGATCCTGATCGAGGCGCACAAATCGCTCACCAAATTCTTCCCCGGGCTGCTCACGGTGATCGTGCCGCGGCATGCCCATCGCGGGCAGGCGGTCGCTCAACTCGTGACGGATGCCGGCCTGCGTCCCGGCCTGCGTTCGCGTGAGGATCTGCCGGTCGCGACGACGGATATCTACGTCGCCGATACGATGGGCGAGCTTGGCCTGTTCTATCGCCTGGCACCGATCGTGTTCATGGGCGGCTCGCTGGTCGCGCATGGCGGCCAGAATCCGATCGAGGCGATCAAGCTTGGCGCCGTCATCGTGCACGGCCCGCACGTGTTCAATTTCACCGACGTCTATGAGGCGCTGGATCGCGGCGGCGGCGCGCGGCGCGCCGACGATCGGGACGCGCTGGTGAAGCAGCTCGGCCAGTTCCTCGCCGATCCCGCGGCGCGCGACAGCTCGCTGGCGGCCTCCGAGCTTGTCGTCGAGCAGCTCGGTGGCGCGCTGGAGCGCACGGTGACCGCTCTCGAGCCCTATCTGTTGCAGTTGCGGCTCGAGATGGGAGCCGCCAATGCGTGAGCCGGGCTTCTGGCACCGGCCGTCGTCCTGGACATCGCAACTGTTGAGACCGCTTGCCGCGCTGTACGGCGCGGTCGCCGCGCGGCGGATGCAGCGCACCGGCGTCGATGCCGGCATTCCCGTGATCTGCGTCGGCAATTACCATGTCGGCGGCGCCGGCAAGACGCCGACGGTGCTGGCGCTGGCAAAGCTGCTGGCCGAGCTCGATGAGCGGCCGGTGGTGCTCAGCCGCGGCTATGGCGGCAGGCTGGCCGGCCCGGTCAAGGTCGATCGCGACAGCCACACGGCGGCCGATGTCGGCGACGAGCCGCTGATGATGGCGGCGAGCCTGCCGGTCGTGGTGTCGCGCGACCGCGCGGCGGGCCTGGCGCTGGCGCGGGCGCAGGACGCCACCGTGATCCTGATGGATGACGGCTTCCAGAATCCGTCTGTCATGAAGGATTGCTGCCTGATCGTGATCGATGCGACGCGCGGCATCGGCAATGGCCGCGTGATTCCGGCAGGCCCGTTGCGCGCGCCGCTGTCGCCGCAGCTCGCACGAACCGATGCGTTGATCGTGGTCGGCGAGGGGAGCGCGGCGCAGGCCATTGCGGCCGATCTCGCGTCCCGCGGCAAGCCGGTATTGTCCGCACGCCTGAAGCCGGACCCGGCTTCGCTGGCGGCGCTAAGCGCCACGCGTGCACTCGCCTTCGCCGGCATCGGCGATCCCGCGCGCTTCTTCAACACGCTGCGCTCGAGCGGCGTCGACGTCGCGCAAAACAGGGCTTTCCCCGATCACCATGCCTTCGCGAAGGACGAGATCGAGCAGCTCACGGCTGATGCGAAACGTGACGGCTTGACGCTGGTGACCACGGAAAAGGATCTGGCGCGGTTGCGCGGTCCGGACGGCATGCCGGCCTGGGCGCAGCCGGTCGTGCCGTTCGCGGTGACGCTGCAATTCGAGGATGCGGCCGCGCTGCGGCGCCTGGTGTCCGATCAGCTGTTCAAGGCGCGCGACAGGAGGCTGCGCAAATGAGCGCTTATGCCTGCGGCTTGACCATGCCCGGATGGTGGCGCTGCAGCACGGCGGTCGGGGTGGCGTAGGCCTCCTGCAGGTCGACGCTCCAGTACTTCAGCTCGTCGAGCGGGATCCGGACGTCGGTGATGGCACAACGCACAAAGGTGCCGGGCGAAATCACGCGGAAATCGCCGTCGAGATATTGCACCTGCGCTTCGCCATGGCCCGAGGGACCGAACTTGTTCAGCACGTTTGAACTCTCCGCCTTGCCCCTGATGAGGCAGCCTTAAATGATCATCAAGCCGTCTATCACAGATAGGGGGGCATGTCCGCCTATTAAACCACCGACTTGTGATGATTTGGCGGCAGAGGCGCATGGTAGCGTTGCAGCCGTGGTCCGTTGCGTTTGCAGCGCCATAACGAGCCGGCCGGATCGGATGCGCCTCACCTCAGTTTTCATGTGCCTGGCGATGCTTGCCATGCCGGCCGCGGCCGCGGCGCCGCTTCCGGCCCCGCACCAGGTCGAGATCCCCGAAGGCAATCTCACGCTGCACGCGCAGCTCTACCGGCCCGACGGCGACGGCCCGTTCCCGACCGTGATCGCGCTGCATAGCTGCGGCGGTCTCGCCGGCCAATCCGAGCAGGTCGCACCGCGCTATCGCGACTGGGCCGAGCAATTGCTCGCGTCAGGCCATGCGGTGCTGCTGCCGGACAGCTACGGCTCGCGCGAACTTGGCCCGCAGTGCCGCATCCGGGAGCATCAGGTCCAGACCCGCCGCGCGCGGGTCGCCGACATCAATGCCGCACGGCAGTGGCTGGTGCAGCAGAAATGGGTGGCGAAGGGCCGCATCAGCCTGATCGGCTGGGGCAATGGCGCGGCCGCCCTGCTGTGGGCGGTGCGGCCGCAGATGTGGTCGCGCAGTGCCGAGCCGGACTTCCGCTCGGCGGTTGCGTTCTATCCGGATTGCCGCACCTCGTTCGGCCTCGGCTGGAGCGCACGGGTGCCGACGCTGGTGTTGATTGGCGCGCGCGACGATGTCACGTCATCATCGGCCTGCCACCAGATGGTCGAGGCCGCGCATGGCCGCAGCGCGCTGGCGAAGATCGTGGTCTATCCCGATGCCTATCACGACTTCGATCGCGCCAATTTGCCGCTGCACGCGGTCGCGGCCTCCGATGTCGACGTCGCCGAGCGTGGCCATATCGGCACCGACGCGGACGCGCGCAAGGACGCGCAGAAGCAAGTCGCCGAGTGGCTGTCGCGCTAAAGCGGGATGATTTTTGGTTGAATCGGCTTGCCGCAGGTTCGGTTTACCTCTCCCAGGTCGGATTGCGAAGCAATCCGGGTGCGGGCTCTTGCTCTCTCGATAGACCGTAACCCCTCACCCGATTTGCTGCGCAAATCGACCTCTCCCACGGGAGAGGTGAACTCTAGACGCCGATTCAGCTCGACCTAATCCCATCACGCTCTAGAACAAGCTGCCTTGATCGACTGGCTTGGTGACGCGCTTCGGCGCGGCGGGCTTTGCCTCGCGCGGAGGCTTCGGCGTGCTCTCGGTCGCCGCCGGCTGATCGGCGCTGGTGGTGGCGGCGACGCGGCCGTCGGCGAACTCGATCGACAGGCTGGCGTTCGGGCCGACCGCGGCGGCGGAATGCAGCGCGTGTCCCTGCGCGTCGCGCACCAGCGCGAAGCCGCGCGCCAGCACGCCGCGATAGGACAGCGCCGACAGCAGCTGGCTGCGATGGGCGACCCGCGCCTCCAGCCGTTGCAGCGTCGTCAGCAGCGCGCGGCGGGCGCGCTCGGCGAGGCGGTGGGTGCGCTCGAGATCGCGCGCGATCGCATTGCGCTGGGCCTGCGCATTGGCGAGCCTGGAGGCCTTGAGCCGGATCTCGAGCCCATTGAAGCGCTCCCGCCTGCGATGCAGCAGCGCGCGCGCCGACAGCGCGATGCGCTCGCCCGATGCGGTGAGCCGCTGCCTTGCATGCGCGACCTGGCCGCGTAACACGCCGATGGTGAGGCGCGAACTCGAGGCGGCAAAGCGGCGGAAATGCGCGTGCGTGTTGGCCTTCAGCCCGCGCGGCAATCCTGCTGCGAGATGATCGAGCCGTTGCCGCGGGATCGCCAGCAATTCGTTCGCCGCCGGCAGCGCGCGCGCTGCGGCGCGCAGCTCGGTGCGGCGGGCCTCCTGGGCACGCTGCCAGCACACCATGGTGCGGCGGGCGAGCGCGGCAACCTCGACGAACAATTCGCTCCGCACCGGCACCGCCATCTCGGCGGCCGCGGTCGGCGTCGGGGCGCGCTTGTCGGCGACGAAGTCGATCAGCGTGATGTCGGTCTCGTGGCCCACCGCCGAGATCAGCGGGATATCGCTCTCGGCCGCGGCGCGGACCACGATCTCCTCGTTGAACGACCACAAATCCTCCAGTGAGCCGCCGCCGCGCGCGACGATCAGAAGATCCGGCCGCGGAATCCGGCCGCCCTCCGGCAGCGCATTGAAGCCGCGGATCGCGGCCGCGACCTGCTCGGCCGAGCCGTCGCCCTGCACCTTGACCGGCCAGACCAGCACCTTGCGGGGGAAGCGGTCTTCCAGCCGGTGCAGGATGTCGCGGATCACCGCGCCGGTCGGCGAGGTGACGACGCCGATCACCTCGGGCAGCCAGGGCAAGAGCTGCTTGCGGGCCTCGTCGAACAGGCCCTCGGCCGCGAGCTTCTTCTTGCGCTCCTCCATCAGCGCCATCAGCGCGCCAACGCCGGCCGGCTCCAGCGAATCGATGACGATCTGGTATTTCGAGGAGTTCGGGTAGGTGGTCAGCTTGCCGGTGGCGATGACCTCGAGACCCTCCTGCGGCTTGAATCGCATCCGGGCATGGGCAAACTTCCAGATCACCGCCTCGATCTTGGCGCTCTCGTCCTTCAGGGCGAAATAGCAATGGCCGGAGGAGTGGGGGCCGCGGAAGCCTGTGATCTCGCCGCGGACGCGGACATGGCCGAACCGATCCTCCACCGTCCGCTTCAGGGCGGAGGAGAGTTCCGAGACGGTGAATTCGGGTGCGTTGACGAGATTCGGAGCAGCGGTCATCAGACCTATAGAATCGGGGTTTTCGACCACGTGTGCAAGGTCCGGACGCCGCGTTTCCGGCGTCGAATCACATATCCACATCTGATCGAACCGCGTGTTGCCGCGGTCGGGGAGCGTGCTAAACCGGACCAAACGGCGTTACAACCCCTCTAATCGGCGACCCAGATGAACATCCTCCTGCTCGGTTCCGGCGGCCGCGAACATGCGCTGGCGTGGAAGATCGCCGCATCGCCGCTGGTTGAGAAACTGTGGTGCGCGCCGGGCAATGCCGGGATCGCGCGCGAGGCCGAATGCATCGCGCTCGATGTCGCCGACCACGCCGCCGTGATCGAGTTCTGCCGGCGCAATGCGGTCGATCTGGTGGTGGTCGGCCCCGAGACGCCGCTTGCCGCCGGGATCGTCGACGACCTCGCCGCTGGTGGCATCAAGGCGTTCGGGCCGAGCAAGCAGGCCGCGCAGCTCGAGGGCTCGAAGGGCTTCACGAAAGACCTCTGCAGCGAGTTCGACATTCCGACCGGCGCCTATCGCCGCTTCGACAATGCCAGGAACGCGACCGCCTATATCCGCGCCCAGGGGGCGCCGATCGTGGTCAAGGCCGACGGGCTCGCCGCCGGCAAGGGCGTCGTGGTGGCGCAGACGCTGGCCGAAGCGGAAGCCGCCGTTGCGATGATGTTCGAGGGCGCGTTCGGCACGGCCGGCGCCGAGGTCGTGATCGAAGAGTTCTTGTCCGGCCGCGAGATCAGCTTCTTCGCGCTGTGCGACGGCGAGACCGCGATCCCGCTCGCCACCGCGCAGGACCACAAGCGGGTGTTCGATCACGACAAGGGGCCGAACACCGGCGGCATGGGCGCCTACTCGCCGACGCCGTTCGTGACGCCTGAGGTGCACGAGCAGATCATGGCGCGCATCATCCTGCCGACGGTGGCCGGGATGAAGAGCCGCGGCACGCCGTTCAAGGGCGTGCTCTATGCCGGCGTGATGCTGACCGCGCAGGGCCCAAAGCTGTTCGAATACAATGTCCGGTTCGGCGATCCGGAATGTCAGGTGCTGATGCTGCGGATGATGTCCGACATCGTGCCGGCGCTGCTCGCCTCGATCGACGGGCAATTGAAGAATTTCGACCTGCGCTGGTACCCGGACCCGGCGCTGACCGTGGTGATGGCGGCCAAGGGCTATCCTGGCGATTACCTCAAGGGCACGCGGATCGACGGGCTCGATGACGCCGCCACGGTCGAGGGAGTCGAGATCTTCCACGCCGGCACGGTGGCGAAGGATGACGCCATCCTTGCCAACGGAGGCCGCGTGCTGAACGTCTCCGCGATGGGCAAGACGGTCACCGAGGCGCGCGACCGCGCCTATCAGGCGGTCGATCGCATCAAATGGCCCGACGGCTTCTGCCGCCGCGACATCGCCTGGCAGGCGGTGGAAGCGGAGCAGGCTTAGGTGTCATTCCGGACGACGCGCATCGCGCGTCGATCCGGAATCTCGACGTGGTCGGCACGTTCCACCTTACCTCGAGATTCCGGGTTCGGCGCGCTGCGCCGCCCCGGAATGACAGAATGAGTCAGAGCAAATCTCCGCCCGCGGCGCTTGCCGTGGTGCCGTGCTCGCGGAACGCCTTGATGACGTTCTTGCCGATCTTCCATTTGTGCACCTCGTCCGGACCGTCGACCAGCCGCTGCGAGCGCACCTGGGTGTACCATTTCGCCAGCGGCGTATCCTGGCTGAAGCCGAGCGCGCCGTGGAGCTGGATCGCGGTGTCGATCACCTTGTGCACCATGTGGGCGTGGAAGATCTTGGCGATCGAGTTCTCCTGGCGGATGTCGAGGCCTTTCTCGGCCTTGTAGGCGATGTGCAGCAGCATCAGCCGGCCGATATAGAGCTCGCTGGCGCAGTCGGCGAGCATGAACTGCACCGCCTGGCGGTCGGCCAAGAGCTGGCCGAATGTCGAGCGCTTGGTGACATGGGCTGTCGCCATGTCGAGCGCGCGCTGCGCCTTGGCGACGTTGTGCATGCCGTGGCGCAGCCGGCCGTAGGCGAGGCGGTGCTGGCCCATGTTGAAGCCGTTGCCTTCGCCGCCGAGCAGATTGTCCGCCGGCACCTTGAGATCCCTAATCTCGATCTCGGAATGGCCGCCATGGATCACGTCGTCATGCGGGCCCTCGATCGCCATGTTGGCGACGTTGCGCTTGATGCGGTAGCCGGGGTTGGGCAGCTCGACGATGAAGGTCGAATATTGCTTGTGGCGCGGCGCATTCGGATCGGTCTTCGCCATCACCAGCGCGAGGTCGGCGACGCTGGCCGACGAGGAGAACCATTTCTCGCCGTTGAGGATGTAGTTCTCGTTGCCGTCCTTCACCGCCGTGGTCTGCATCCCGGTGGCGTCGGCGCCGGCCGCCTTCTCGGTCATCGAGAAGCAGATCCGCTTGTCGCCGTTCAACAGGGGCTTGAGGAATTTTTCCTTCTGGTACTCGGTGCCGTGCGCCAGGATCGTCATCATCGAGGCGTCGTCCGGCCCCTGCGTGTTCATCGAGAGCGCGCCGAGCATGCTCTCGCCGAGCTCCATCTGCACCAGCGCGTTGGCCAGCGGGCCGAGGCCCATACCGCCATACTCCTTCGGCACGAAGGGGCACCACAGGCCCTGCGCGCGGGCCTTCTTGCGCAGCGGTCCCAGCACCTCCGCAAGCGGCTTGGTGTCGAGTTCCTTTTCCGCCGGAATGCATTCGTCGTGGACGAATTTGCGCACCTTCTCCCGGATCGCCTTGGCCTCGGCGGGAATCTCGAAATCGATCGACATGGCATTTCCTCGTTTCATGTTGTTGTTGGCAGCACCGCAGGATGGCATAAACCGGGCCAGCGGCAACGCCGAACAAAGTTTGAAGCACGGCGTACGCGACCTGGGAGGAGCCACCGATGCCTGATCTCGCTGATCTTTTTCCCGGCTACGCGTCGAAATGGATCAACACCTCGCAGGGCCGCATCTTCGCCCGCGTCGGCGGCAAGGGCCCGCCGCTGCTGTTGCTGCACGGCTTCTCCTCGACGCATGTGATGTGGCACACGGTCGCGCCGAAGCTTGATGACGAGTTCACGCTGATCATTGCCGACCTGCCGGGCTACGGCTGGTCCGACATGCCCGACAGCGACAAGGACCATACGCCCTACACCAAGCGGGCCTGGGCCAAGACCATGATCGAGGCGATGGAGCAGCTCGGCCACGTGCGTTTCGCGCTCGCCGGCCACGACCGCGGCGGCCGGGTGTCGTATCGACTGGCGCTCGATCATCCCGGCCGGTTGTCGAAGCTCGCGGTGCTTGATATCGCGCCGACCTATGATTACTGGCAAAAGCTCAATCGCCTGTCAGCGCTGAAGATCTACCACTGGGCGTTCCTGGCGCAGCCTTATCCGCTGCCGGAGACGCTGATCTCCAACAATGGCGAATTCTTCCTCAAGGAGAAGATGGCGAGCCAGACCCGGACCAAGACGCTGGAGGCGATCGATCCGCGCGCGCTCGCGCACTACCTGGCGCCGTTCCGCGATCCCGCCCGCATCCACGCGATGTGCGAGGACTACCGCGCCGGCGCCTATGCCGATTACGAGATCGACAAGGCCGATGTCGACGCCGGCAGGAAGATCACGATCCCGATGCTGGCGCTGTGGGGAGATGCCGGGGTTGCCAGCGCGGCAACCACGCCGCTCGACACCTGGAAGACTTGGGCCACCAATGTCAGCGGCGCGCCGGTGCCATCAGGGCATTTCCTGCCCGAGGAGGCGCCCGACGCGACCGCAAAGCTGCTGCGGGAGTTTTTCCTGGCGGGGTGACTCCGTTCCATCACCGTCATCCTGAGGAGCGCGTCTTTGCGCGTCTCGAAGGATGCACGGCCCGGCTCGTGGCCGTCGATCCTTCGAGACGCTGCTTCGCGGCTCCTCAGGATGACGGGACCAGCACCATGAAGTTTCGTAGCCCGGATGGAGCGAAGCGCAATCCGGGACCTCCTGCCGTGGAAAGATTCCAGGATTTCGCTTTCGCTCCGTCCGGGCTACGGTCTCGTCACCGCCGCTCTCTGAAAAATTCGCGCAGCAGGCGCGCCGCCTCGCTCTCACCCACCGCGCCGTAGATCTCCGGCACGTGGTGGCAGGTCGGCTGGGCGAAGAACCGCACGCCGGACTCGACCGCGCCGCCCTTGGAGTCGGCGGCGCCGTAATACAGCCTCCGGATGCGGGCAAAGGAGATCGCGCCGGCGCACATGGTGCAGGGCTCCAGCGTGACATAGAGGTCGCAATCGACCAGCCGTTCGGTGCCGATGGCCTCAGCCGCCTGCCGGATCGCCAGGATTTCGGCATGCGCGGTGGGGTCGCGGTCGGTCAGCGTCCGGTTGCCGGCGGTGGCGATCACCTTGTAGCCCCGCACAATGACGCATCCGATCGGAACTTCGCCCGATTTTCCGGCATTTTCGGCCGTTTTCAGCGCCAAATCCATGAAAGAAGGGGCCGACATGCCTCGTATCATCGGAAGAAACCTGCTAGTAGCGTCGCCTTCAGCAAAAGTGGATGCCGGTTTTGCGTCAAACGCTGCCACGAGGGCGCGTACGGCCCGGTGACCCTTGCAACCCCAATCGAACGTCCAGTGAGAACATTCATGCCCCGCGACAGCGACAAAAACAACGATTCCCGCGGCCGGCGTGATCGGCCGGGCGGCGGCAAGGGCCGCTCCGGCGCCGCCCGCGGACCCGACAAGAAATTCGCCAAGCGCGACTTTGGCGGCAATGACTTCGCCGGCAAGGGCGAGAGTGAGAAGCGTCCGTATCGCGGCGCTCGCGAAGACCGTCCGCCGCGCCGCGATTTCGGCGACAAGCCCCGGTTCAGCCGTGACGATCGGCCTCGCGGCGATCGGCCGTTCCGCGATCGGCCGGCGCGTGACGGCGATGGCGAGCGGCGTCCGTTCAAGCCGCGGGGCGAGCGCCGCGATTTCGAGGCGGGCGATCGTCCGCAGCGCGGCGAGCGCGGGGGCTTGCGTTCGGAGGGCCGGTCGTCCGACCGCAAGTTCGGTGACAAGCGCTCCTATGGCGATCGCGAGAAGCGTCCCTACGCGCCGCGCGGTGAGCGCGCCGAGCGCAAGTTCGACGACCGGAAGTTTTCGCGCGGCGATCGCGACAAGGGTTCGTTCCGCGACAAGGGCGAGGGCCGCCCGTTCCGCCGCCGCGAGGAGGGCGATGCACCGCGCCGCGATTTCGGCGATCGGCCGCGTTTCAAGCGCGACCGCGACTTCGAAGGCCGCGACCGCAGCGACGAGAAGCCGTGGCAAAGGCGGGATCGCAAACCGCGCGAGGATCGTGGCGGTGACGAGCGTCCGCGCTTTTCGCGGTCGCGCGACGACCGTGGCGGCGGCGAACGTCCGCGGTTCTCCAGGTCCCGCGACGATCGTGAGCAGGGTGATCGGCCGAAGTTCAGCCGGCCGCGCTGGGATCGCGATGAAGATAGCGGCGATCGCCGCGACAATCGCCGCCGCGAGCGTCCCGAAGGCCGCACTGATTGGCAGGAGCATCCGCGCAGCGAAGGCCGCTTCTCCGATCGGCCGCGCCGCGACAATGAGGACGACAGCAGGATCTTTGCCAAGCGCCCGGCCTTCGGCGGCCGCGGCGCCTACCGCGAGCGGTCCACTGACGAACGCCGCGAGCGTCCCGAGCCGAAGCCGAAGAAATCGGGCGAGCGCATCGCCAAGGTATTGGCGCGCGCCGGCCTCGCTTCGCGCCGCGATGCCGAGGAGATCGTCACGCAGGGGCGCGTCACCGTCAACGGACGCGTGATCAACTCGCCGGCGCTCGATATCACCGACAATGACGTCGTGGCGGTCGACGGCAAGCCGTTGCCGCCGCGCGAGCGGACCCGGCTGTTCCTGTATCACAAGCCGCGCGGGCTGATGACGACGCATGCCGATCCCGAGGGACGGCCGACCGTGTTCGACAATCTGCCCGAGGGCTTGCCGCGGCTGATCTCGATCGGCCGGCTCGATTTCAACACCGAAGGCCTGTTGCTGCTGACCAATGACGGCGGTCTGGCGCGGACGCTTGAGCATCCCGACACCGGATGGCTGCGGCGCTACCGCGTGCGTGCGCATGGCGAGGTGACGCAGGCCCAGCTCGACCAGCTCAAGGACGGCGTCGAGGTCGACGGCGTCAAATACGGGCCGATCGATGCCACGCTGGAGCGCGACCAGAGCTCCAACGTCTGGGTTGTGTTCGCGATCCGCGAGGGCAAGAACCGCGAGGTGCGCAATGTGATGGCGCATCTCGGGCTCGAGGTGAACCGCCTGATCCGGATCTCCTACGGCCCGTTCCAGCTCGCCGAGCTCGAGGAGGGCAAGGTCGAGGAGGTCAAGACCCGGGTGCTGCGCGAGCAGCTCGGCGAGAAGATCGCCAAGATCGCAGGCGCGGACTTCACGCGGCCGGAGCAGCGTGACGCCGCCGACGATGCGCCCGCCAAGAAGCCCAAGGCCAAGCGCGAGACCATCAACGACCGCAAGGGCCGCCGCGTGCTGGTGCAGCGCACCGGCAGCGACGAGGCGCGCGCCCGCAATGAGGACGAGGCCAACGGCTACGGCCCGCCGCGCCGTCCCAAGCGCGGCTATCACGGCAAGCGCGATCTCAAGCCGCGGGACGAGTGACGGTCGATGCGCGTCGTCGGGGGCAGGCTGAAGGGCCGCAATCTCGCATCGCCCTCGGGCCGCGAGATCAGGCCGACCGCGGACCGCCTGCGCGAGTCCGTGTTCAATATCCTCGTGCACGCCTACGACAATCCGATCGAGGACGCGCGCGTGCTCGATCTGTTTGCCGGCACCGGCGCACTCGGCATCGAGGCGGCCTCGCGCGGCGCCAGGTTCACGCTGTTCGTCGACAATGGCGCCGAAGCGCGGGCGCTGCTGCGCAACAATGTCGAGTCGCTCGGCCTCGGCGGCACCACCAAGGTCTATCGCCGCGACGCCACCGATCTCGGACCGGCGCATCCGGTCGAGCCGTTCTCGCTGGTGTTTCTCGATCCGCCCTATGGCAAGGGCCTCGCCGAGAAGGCGCTCGCCTCGCTGCGCGACGGCGGCTGGCTCGTGCCGGGCGCACTGCTCGTAGTGGAAGAAGCGAAAGCCGCTTCGTTCGCTGCGCCCGAGGGCTTCGAGGAGCTCGAGCGGCGCGCCTATGACGACACGGAGTTTGTGTTCTTGCGCAAAGCGTAACGTTGCCGCTTGTTATGCCGTCATCACCCGCGAAAGCGGGTGATCCAGTACGCCGAGGCCTCTCGACTGAGCATGATCGCCGCGGCGTACTGGATCGCCCGGTCGAGCCGGGCGATGACAGCGGAGTATGCAAACTTACCGCCGCCCGAACAGCTTCTCGATATCGCTCAGCTTCAGCTCGACATAGGTCGGGCGGCCGTGGTTGCACTGGCCGGAGTTCGGGGTGTCTTCCATCTCGCGCAGCAGCGCGTTCATCTCTTCCGGCTTGAGGCGTCTGCCGGCGCGGACCGAGCCGTGGCAGGCCATGGTGGCGGCGACATGCATCAGCCGGCGCTCCAGCGGCAACGCCTCGTCCCATTCGGCCATGTGCTCGGCGAGGTCGCGCAACAGGCCTGCCGCATTGGCCTTGCCGAGCAGCGAGGGCGTCTCGCGCACCGCGATCGCGCCGGGGCCAAAGGATTCGATCGCAAGCCCGAACGAGGCCAGCTCTTCGGCACGGTCGAGCAGCTTTTCGACGGTTGCCTCATCGAGCTCGACGATCTCGGGGATCAGCAGGATCTGCCGTTGCACGCCGTTCTTCGCCAGTGAGGCCTTCAGTCTCTCATAGACAATGCGCTCATGCGCGGCGTGCTGGTCCACCACGATGAGGCCGTCGCGGGTCTGCGAGACGATGTAGGTCTCGTGGATCTGGGTGCGCGCGGCGCCGAGCGGTCGGTCGAGCAGATCGGGCGCGGGCGCGGCCTCGAAGCGGACATCGGCGGTCGGCGCGCCGACGTCGAAGGCGGCCTGTCCAGGCTCGGCGAAGGCGGCTGCGGCCGCGCCCTCGAAGCCGCGCATCGGACCAGCCGGATAGGACGGCGAAGCGCGCCAGTCCCAATTGCCCGGACGCGGCGGAGTGAAGGCGGGGCGGAAGGCTGAGAGCGTCGCGCCGTCGGCGGTGTTGGCCGCGGTACGCCGGCCCTCGCGCGCGAGGCCCTCCTTGAGCGCGTGCACGATCAGCGCGCGCACCAGGCCGGCATTGCGGAAGCGCACCTCGGTCTTGGCCGGATGCACATTGGCGTCGACCTCTTGCGGATCGCAGGTCACGAACAGCGCCACCACGGGATGGCGGTCGCGCGGCAGATAGTCGGAATAGGCCGCGCGCACCGCGCCGAGGATCAGCTTGTCGCGCACCGGGCGGCCGTTGACGAACAGATATTGCCCGAGCGCATTGGCGCGGGTCAGCGACGGCGCGGCGGCGAAGCCCTCGACCACGACGCCCTCGCGTTCGGCGCGCACCTCGATCGCGGAGCTACGAAAGTCCGCGCCGAGGATATCGCCGAGCCGGGTCAGCCGGCCGGCCGCGCCGGGCAGGGCGGCGGCCCAAGTCAGCGGCGCGCGCTCTTCGCCGGCCAGTGTGAAAGCGATGTCGGGACGCGCCATGCCGAGGCGCCGTACCACCTCGCGGATCGCCTCCGCCTCGGTGCGGTCGGTCTTGAGGAATTTCAGCCGCGCCGGCGTGGCGTAGAACAGTTCGTTGACCTCGACGCGGGTGCCCTGGCCGAGCGCCGCCGGCATGATCTCCGACTTCTCGCCGCCCTCGACCGACAGCGACCAGGCATGCGGCTCGCTGGCATGCCGCGTGGTGATGCCGAGTTTTGCCACTGCGCCGATCGACGGCAGCGCCTCGCCGCGGAACCCGAGGGTGCGGATGCGCAGCAGGTTTTCGTCGTCGAGCTTGGAGGTGGCGTGGCGGTCGACCGCGAGCGCAAGGTCCGATCGCGTCATGCCGCCGCCATCGTCGGTGATGCCGATCCGGCGCCTTCCGCCGCCATCGGTGAAGACGTCGATCCGGCTGGCGCCGGCGTCGATCGCGTTCTCGACCAGCTCCTTGACCACGCTCGCGGGACGTTCGACCACCTCGCCGGCGGCGATGCGGTTGACGAGCTGTTCGGGAAGCTGGCGGACAGGCATGGCGTGCGTGATCGGACGGGGATTCGAGGGTCGGCGTCATTCTAGTCGGCCCGATCGCCAAATGCATGGGGCAGCCCGGTCATGGCTGCCTTTAACTGGGGATGGAGCCGGCCTATGGTCTTGAAGACGCTCACCTTCGCGTGTGTGCCGGCTATGTCCTACGTGGCGATTGTGGGGCCCCCCGCGCGGGTATATCGTTTAGAAAAATTATAATTCGATGGGGAGGATAGCCATGTGCCATTTGTTCGCGCACCAGCCGCAGCGCAATTATGAATCGCAGACCCGGTCGCTGCGGATCGGCGGCCATTGCACCTCGATCCGGCTGGAGATGTCGTTCTGGGACACGCTGGAGGAGATCGCGGCGAAAGAGCGGATGAGCGTCGCCAAGTTCGTCACCACCCTTTATGGCGAGGTCCTCGACCACCATGGCGAAGTCAACAATTTCGCATCGCTGTTGCGGTGCTGCTGCCTGATCTATCGCTCGCAGAGCACGGCTTCGGTTCCCGCATTCGAGGGCCAGCCCATCCTCGACGCCGCCGAATAGGCTTTCGGATTCATCGCGCAAAAAAATGCGGCCTTGTCCCGAGGACAAAGGCCGCTTCAGTTTGAGGGACCTAGATCTCCTTGCGCTGCATCGCGCCGGCGATGTGGTCGGCTTGCCGGATCGCCAGCGACACGATGGTCAGCGTCGGGTTGCACGCCGCGCCTGATGTGAACTGGCTGCCGTCGGAGACGAACAGGTTCTTGATGTCGTGGCTCTGGCCGAACTTGTTGACCACGCCGTCGCGCGGCTTCTCGCTCATCCGGTTGGTGCCCATGTTGTGGGTCGAGGGATAGGGCGGCGTCGGATAGGTCACGGTGGCGCCGACCGCTTCATAAACCGCGGAGCCCTGCTTGTAGGCGTGATCGCGCATCGCGATGTCGTTCGGATGATCGTCGAAATGCACGCTGGCGACCGGCATGCCGAACTTGTCCTTGATGGTCGGATCCAGCGTGACGCGGTTGGTCTCCTGCGGCATGTCCTCGCCGACCAACCACATGCCGGCCATCCGCGGATAGCCTTCCATCGCGCTGGTGAAGCTGCGGCCCCAGGCGCCGGGATTGAGGAACGCCGCCATGAAGGGCAGGCCGAGCGACAGCGTCTCCATCTCGTAGCCGCCGACGAATCCGCGCTTCGGGTTGTTGGCGGCCTCGTCGCGGATGATGCCGGCCATCGTGGTGCCGCGATACATGTGCACCGATTTCTCGAAACTGGCATACACGCTGCCGGTCATGTGCCGCATGTAGTTGCGGCCGACCTGGCCGGATGAATTGGCGAGGCCATCCGGGAACATGCTGGAGGCGCTGTTGAGCAGCAGCCGCGGGCTCTCGATCGAGTTGCCGGCGACTGCGACCACGCGCGCCTTCTGCCGCTGCATGGCGCCGGTCTCGTCGGCGTAGACCACGCCGGTGACCTTGCCGGACTGGTCGTGCTCGATCTTGATCACCATGCTGCCGGGGCGCACTTCGAGATTGCCGGTGGCTTCGCCCTTCGGAATCTCGGTGTAGAGCGTCGACCATTTGGCGCCCGACTTGCAGCCCTGGAAGCAGAAGCCGATCTGCTGGCAGGAGCCGCGGCCGTCGCGCGGCTCGCTGTTGATCGCCATCCGCCCGGTGTGCACCTCCTTGTAGCCGAGCTTCTTGGCGCCGGCTTCCAGCACCTTGAAATTGTTGTTGCCGGGCAGTCCGGGAATGCCGTTGGTGCGGGTGACGCCCATCTTGTTCTCGGCCTTGGCGTACCATGGCTCCATCTCGGCGAGCGTGATCGGCCAGTCGATCAAATTGGCGCCGGGGATGTTGCCATAGGCCGACTTGATCTTGAACTCGTGCTCGTCGAAGCGCAGCGAGGCGCCGGCCCAGTGCACGGTGGAGCCGCCGACCGCCTTGACGATCCAGGCCGGAATGTTCGGGAAGTCCTTGTGGACGCGCCAGCTTCCGGACGTCGTGCGCATGTCCGACCAGGCGAGTTGGCCGAAGCTGTCCCATTCATCGTTGATGAAATCCTGGTTCTCGATGCGTGGCCCGGCTTCCAGGATCACGACCTTGACGCCCTTCTGCGCCAGTTCGTTGCCGAGCGTTCCGCCGCCGGCACCGGAGCCGACGATCACGACAACGCCGCTGTCATTCAGATCGAATTTTGCCATTGTACCCTCCCCTCAAGCCTTCGGCAGCCAGTCGATGTCGGCGAAGCCGCGCTTGATGTAGCCGCCATGCTCGGCGGAGGAGCCCTCGTAGCCGAACCGCGGCCACACCTCCTTGTTGTTGTAGAGCGAGGCGATGAGATCGCCGCGGATCTTCTGGAAGAACGCGCTCTCCTCGATCCGTTGCAGCAGTGCGACGCGATCGTTTTCCCAGGCGACCTGCACGTAAGGCATCTTATGGCGATCGTTGGCTTCCTGATCGAGCCGCGCGACGCCGTCATTGATCAGCGATTTGACGGCCGGATCCTTCGCCGCCTTGTCATCCCACGGCTTGACCGCGGTGATGTAGTAACTGTCGCCGAGGAAATCGTGCGGATAGATATCGCGCGCCATCTTCAGCAAGGTCTTCATCGTCGCCGGCGTCAGCGTGCCGGCTTCGTCAGCCCACGCATCGGTGATGCCGAGCCCGGTCGATGTCGCGATCGCGACCGCGGGTGCGGTTGCGGCCGCGCCCTTGAGAAAGACACGCCGGTCATATTTGCTGCGTCGATCGATTTCTCTCATTGGTTTCCTCCATAGACATTTTTTGTAATTGGATTAGCCAAACCGCCCGCCGCGCTGGATCACCTCGATCTTGTAGCCGTCGGGATCGGAGACGAAGAAGAAGCGCGCCAGCGTCTTGCCGTCATGCTTGAAGTCGCGCAGCGGCCCGGGCGACAGTTTCTCCTGTTCGAAGCGCGCGTGCTCGGCATCGACGTCGTCGACGATGACGGCGAGATGGCCGTAGCCGTCGCCGAGCGTGTAGGGCTCCTTGCGATCGAAATTGACCGTGAGCTCGACCTCGAATGGCGAGGACGGATGCCGCAAATAGATCAGCGCGAAATCGCCAAAGCGCAGATTGTCCGCGATCTCGAGGCCGAACGCACGATGGTAGAAGTCGAGCGCCCTGGCCTCGTCGAACACGCGGATCATCGAATGCACGGGCTTTGCCATTCAGTTCAATTCCTTCAGATAGGCGATGATCATGGCGCGGGTTTCCGGCTTGGCCTGCCGATAGGCCATCACGGCGCCCGGGATCACATCCTGCGGATTGGTCAGCCAGGCAATCGAGCCTGGCGTCGTCCCAGACGAAATCGGCCTTGGCGAAGCCGGCGGAATATTTGAAACCGTCGGCCTGGCCGGCATGGCGGCCGACGATCTTGAAGAGCGAAGGTCCTTGCCGGACGGGGTCCATTGCGTTCGTGGTGTGGCAGGTCGCGCATTGCTGCTTGAACAGCGTCGCGCCATCGGGCGGCTTGGCGGCGGGCAGGGGCATCTGGGCGCTCGCGATTTGCACTGCAAGCATTGCGCTGCAAAATCCCGGCGCCCAAAATCCCAGCGCAAACGTCCAGCTTGCCCGCAGCTTTGTCATATACATCACCGCCTCTGTGCGGCGACTGTAGGGGGCTGAAATCCGCCGTTGGTAGTAGCGGGCTGTTTCACAGCAGAACAAAGCTGGGCGATGTTCTGGCGCGGAACCGGTGGTTGCCGCATATGCGGACGACAAATCCGCAAAATGACCGCGAAATCCCTGCACGATCACCACACGACGCAGTTTGCATTGCGTGTGCGCCGTTTGCGGAAATTCAGTCTCGCGCGATGGGGTTTAGGGTCGGCGCTGCAAACGGCGCACATCCGCGCCGCTCCGTCCATCGTCAATCAAAGTCCAGGAGAAATGGATGACGTTTGCAAAAACCAGCGTGCTCGCCCTTGCCATCTCGGCCGTGATGGTCGGCCCCGTCCTGGCACAGGGAACGGCCACCCCGAATACCCAGCTTCGCGGCGGTGCAGCGGGCAGCGGCACCATCCAGCAGGGCGGCGGCATGTCCGGCAGCGGCGATGAGGAGATGGCGGCGCAGCCGACCTCGCCGAGCCAGAAGAGCGGCACCAGCGCCAAGTCGGGCAGCAAGGGAACGGTCGGCAGCAGCAGCGGCCACGCGACGTCACCGAAGTCCGGCAGTTCCGAGACGGCGCCGGGAGCGAAGAAGTACTAGTCTGGACCGCGACCAGTGCATACCGGATGCAGCGCCGCACGCGCGCTGCATCCGAAGGTCTAGATCATGATGCGTTTCCACGGAATCGCATATGATCTTATCTCTTTGTTTGAGCATGATCTCCGCGCAAACGCCTTTGGCGTTTGTCGCGAGGAAAAACCGGTTTCCATTTTTCCGGATCATGCTCTAATCGTCGAAACGGCGGGTGCCGCGGCCGGCCTTGATGTCGCTGCGGCGCTTCTTGCCGTCGAGCCGGCGTTGCTTGGAGCCGAGCGTCGGCCTGGTCGGCCGCCGCGGTGTCGGCCGCACCATCGCCTCCTTCAGCATCTCGAGCAGCCGCTCGATCGCGTCTGCCCGATTGCGTTCCTGGGTGCGAAACCGGAACGCCTGGATCACGATCACGCCGTCCTTGGTCATACGGCTGCCGGCGAGCCGCGCCAGCCGCTGCGCCGCGTCCGGCGGCAGCGCGATCTTTGTCGTGTCGAAGCGCAGCTGTGCGGCGGTCGAGACCTTGTTGACATTCTGCCCGCCCGGGCCGGAGGCGCGGACGAACACAATCTCGATGTCGTTCTCGTCGATCGTAAGGTCGCGGGACACCCGCAGCATGACGTCACCCGGTGGAGGGAAGAATCGGCAGGCCGCAGGATAGCGGGTTTGTGCTGGGCGTGCTTGGGGTGCGTGGATGCAGGGATGGTTACGTTAGCGGTCGAAGTGTGCGGCTTACCCCTCTCCCCAACCCTCCCCCCTTGCGGGGAAGGGTTGGGGAGAGGGGTGGCCACAACGGTGGTGTGAAGAAGTGGCGCGCCGAGAGCGCGTTAGTTGGCTGCCTTCGGCGGCGCCGACACAGGTTGCGCGGCGGCTTGCGGGGCGCGGCCGACGATCACGGTGAGCAAGCCATCGCCCCAGAGCTTCCTGGAGACCCGCTTGACGTCGTCGAGCGTCACCGCATCGACGATGGCGCTGCGCTTCTCGATGTAGTCGATCGGCAACTTGTCGAGCTGGTACTGCAGCATCGCCTGCGCCAGCTTCGAGGAGGTGTCGAGCGCCAGCATCTGCGAACCCTTCAGATACGACTTCGCCTCGTCGAGCTCCTGCTGCGTCGGGCCTTGCTCCGCGATCCGGCGAACCTCCGCATCGATCGCATCGACGGTCTCGCCGGCGCGGTCGGCGCGGGTGCCGGTGTTGCCGATGAACAGCGCGGAGTGGTCCATCCAGACCAGCGTTTCATAGACCGAATAGGCCAGCCCGCGCTTCTCGCGGACTTCCTTGTAGAGCCGCGACGACAGCCCGCCGCCGCCGAGAATGTGGTTCACCACATAGGCCGCCATGAAGTCCGGGTCGTGCCTGGCGATGCCGGGGCCGCCGAAGGTGACGACGGTCTGCGGCACGTCGAGCGGGACAAAGGCGCGCTGCGGCGGCTTGGTCGCCACCACGGCGGCAACCGGCGTCAATTCGGCCTTCGCCGGCAGGCTGCCGAAGGTCTTGTCCAACAGCTTGCCGAGCGTATCGGGATCGACGTCGCCGACCACGGCGACGCGCAGCGTGTCCCTGGCGATGATGCGGCTGGTATAGTCCTTCAGGTCCGATATCCCGATGGTCGGCACGCTCTCGAGCGTGCCGGTGGCCGCCCGAGCATACGGATGATCGCCGAAGGCGAGCTCGAGGAACTTGCGGCCGGCCAGCGAGGACGGATTGGTCGATTCGCGGCGCAGGTTCGAGATCACCTGGGCGCGGATCCGCTCGACGTCCTTTGGCTCGAAGTGCGGCGAGGTCAGCGCCATCCGCAGCAGGTCGTAGGCTTCGTCCTTGTTGTCCTTGAGCATGCGCAGCGAGCCGCGGAATTGATCGCGGTTCGACTGGAAGCTGAGCTCGATGGCGCGGCGCTCGAGCCGCTCATGATAGGTCTTGGAATCGAGATCGCCGGAGCCCTCGTCGAGCAGGTCGGCGACCAGATTGCCGACGCCGGACTTGCCGGCCGGATCCTGGCTGGCGCCGCCGCTGAAGGAATACTCCATCGCGATCAGCGGCACGGTCGCGTCCTGCACGAACCACGCCTCGACGCCGCCGGGCGACACCAGCCGCTGGATCTTGGCCGCGGCCTGCGACGGTGCCGATGTCAGCGCCAGCAGCGCGGCGCTGGCGCCGCCGATCAGCGCCGCACGGCGGGTGATTGAATAGGTCACGAGCGCTTCTCCTCGCGTTTCGGCGCAGTATCCTTGATCAGATAGCCGGTCACCGACCGCTTCTTGTCGAGCCAGGTGGCGGCAGCAGCGCGCACCTGATCGGCGGTGACGGCGCGAATCCGGTCCGGCCAGTTCCTGATGTCGTCGATGCTGAGCCCGGTGGTCAGCGCGCCGCCATACCAGCGCGCCAGCGTCGCCTGGTTGTCCTGGGCATAGATCGCTTCCGCAATGAGCTGGGTCTTGACCCGTTCGAGATCCTCGGCGCGTGGGGGGTTCTGCGCCAGGTCGGCGATCACCTTGTCGACCGCGTCCTCGATCTGGGCGAACTCGACGCCGGGCTTCGGCGTCACCGAGATCGAGAATTGCGACGGATCGACCGCGGTGCCCTGGTAGCCGGCGCCGGTCGAGATCGCGAGGCCCTTGTCGATCACCAGCGCGCGATAGAGGTAGGAATTGGCGCCGCCGCCCATCAACTGTGCGAGCACATCGAGCGCCTGGCTCTCGCCCGACGCCGCCGTCGTCGCCGACGGCACCAGGTAATAGCGGCGCAGGCCCGGCTGCTCGACGCGCGGATCCGACAGCGTTACGGTGCGCGGCGCGGCCGGTGTCGGCTCCTGCGGCCGGACGCGCTTCTCGGCAATCGCTTTCTGCGCCGGGATCGGGCCGAAATTCTTCTCGACCAGCGGGCGGATATCCTTGACGTCGACGTCGCCGGCGATGACCAGGATCGCGTTGTTCGGCGCATAGAAGCGCCGGTAGAAGGCGAGCGCATCCTCGCGGTCGAGCTTCTCGATTTCCTGGTGCCAGCCGATCACCGGCCGGCCGTAGGGATGGTTGAGATAGAGCGCGGCCATGATCTGCTCGGTGAGCCGCGCATCCGGGTTGTTGGCAACCCGCATGTTGTATTCTTCGAGCACGACGTCGCGCTCGGGCAGCACATTCTCGTCCTTGAGGATCAGGCCGGTCATGCGGTCGGCCTCGAACTCCATCATGGTCGGCAGCTGCTCGCGCGGCACGCGCTGGAAGTAGCCGGTGTAGTCGACGGAGGTGAAGGCGTTCTCGTTGCCGCCGACGCGCAGCACGGTCTGCGAGAACTCGCCGGCCGGGTGCTTCGACGTGCCCTTGAACATCAGATGCTCGAGGAAATGCGCCAGCCCCGACTTGCCCGGCGTCTCGTCGGCGGAGCCGACCTTGTACCAGATCATCTGCGTCACGACAGGCGTGCGGTGATCGGGGATCACCACGACCTGCAGGCCGTTGTCGAGCGTAAAGCTGGCGGGACGTTCCGAGGTGACGGTGGTCTGGGCGCGGAGGCTGGCACCCGACAGCGGGATGGTTGAAACAAATGCGGCGGCGAACAGGGCAATCGATCGGCGAGAGCGCATCATGATCCTTGTGAAAGCCCGGTCACACGGCCGGGGCGAAAGCAAGCCATCGTACACGGTCGTGCCCGTGCCCGCTGTCACGAAGCGGAGAAAGCCGCGTCCCTTCGCATTAAGCTTTGCTCATGTCAGGCTCCGCCGAGGCGGGCCACGCCATCACTGGAGCGGCTTTCCGGTCATGACGTCGTATTGGCCTTCCTGCGACTTCGGCAGCATCGGTCCGGTGCCATAGGCGAAGCCCGACGACGGTGTCTGATAGCCGGGCGGCGGTTCGGTCAGGGATTCGCGGGTCGGCTCGCCCTTGAACGGCTTGGACTCGCTGCTGTTGCCCTTGAACATGCCGAGCAGGCCGCCGGTGTAGCCGAGCTGGTTCGGCATCAGCGACGGATTGGTGTTGGCGCCGGGCTCGAGCGGCTCCTTGCGGCCTTCGGTCGCCGTCTGCTGCTTGCGGCCGGCCTCGATCTCGGCCGGCGTCAACGCCACCGCCGACTGCCACGGCTCCTTCTTGACTTCCTTCTTGCGCGCGGCAATCGCAGCCTTGCGCGCGGCGATATCGGGGTCCTTCGGCCAGTTCGGCGCGTTGACCTGGGCGGTCGAGGCGGGCGGCGGCAAATCGAGCTTCGGGGGCACCACCAGCGGCGAGCGCTCGCGGTAGTCGATGCCCTTGCTGGCCGCGCTCTTGGCGCCGAGCCCGGTCATCAGATTGTCGACGATCCGCTCTTCGAAGGTCAGTCCGTCATCGCCGTCATCGTCATCATCGCCGGCGCGCACCGGGCCTGCCGTCATGACCAGGCCGATCCCGGCCGCAACGAACGCCAGGCGCAGGCCGCGCATCAGCGGCAGGCGGGACGTCTCGATCAGGTAACCGCGGGTTTTGGTGTTGCGCATCGCGCTCTTCCCATCTCAAAATTCGCCAAGGCGATCACTGGCTTAGCGCGCAGTTCCGCTGGGTGCAGGTCAACCGCCGATCGGCTCGTATCGGCCGGGATCAGGGCGCTTTTACGGCGGGGGTCCCCATCACGGAATCATACAATAGGGCTGTCACACCGGCAACGATCGCTACGTCGGCGAGGTTGAAGATGTACCAATTAAAGGTTTTTCCGGCGATCTCGACATGAAACAGGGCAAAATCGACCACCGCGCCATAGGCGAAGCGGTCGATGCCGTTGCCGATGGCGCCGCCGATGATCAGGCCGAGCGAAACTGTCGCAAGCCAGGTGCGCGACCGCGCCATCCAGATCGCCAGCGCGATCACGGCGGCGGCCTTGATCACCATCAGCAGGATCTGGGCGGTTGGGGTCTCGCTCTGGAACCAGCCAAAGCTGATGCCGGGATTCCAGGCCAGCACCAGGTCGAAGAACGGCGTCACCCGCACCGGGGCGTGACGCCCGATATCGAGGACATGGAGCAGCCAGAACTTGGAGGCCTGGTCGGCGATCAAGGTCATGACCGCCGCCAGCGCGCCGGCGCGAACCGGAGGGGTCATCGGAGCCCAACCAAAGGTGTCGTCCCGGCCGAGTGCGCCGTTGCGCACGGAGCCGGGACCCATACGCCGTGTCGGGTATTGTTTGAATGACTCGGGGTCATCAACCTCAGTCCATTTGAGACAGCGGTGGTTATGGGTCCCGGCCCCGTGCGCAATTGCGCACTAGGCCGGGACGACGGCTAGGCCGTAACCCCCAGCGCCTTCCATTCGCGCAGCGCTTGCGCGTCGCGCGGCGAGACGTCGGGATATTCGGGGTCCTCGCCGACCGTGGGGAGGATCTTCCACGATCGCGCGCATTTGGTGCCGACCGCCTTCTCGACCACGACCGCGACGCCGGGCACCGCATCGAGGCGGAAGGCGCCGGCCGGGGCCTCGCCCTCGCGCACCTCGTAGTTCGAGGTGATGCAGACCTCGGCGAGGTCGATGTCGAACAGCGTGGCCAGCATCGCCCGGTCGGCGACGTAGATCACCGGCGAGGCCTCGAGCGAGGAGCCGATCCGCTTGGCGGCGCGTTCGAGCTCGAGCGCGCCGGTGACGACGCGGCGGACGTTGCGGATGGTCTCCCATTTCGCGGCGAGGGCGTCGTCGCGGAATTGCTCGAGACCCTCGGGGAACAGCGTGAGATGGATCGAAGGCTCGGCGTTCGGCCGGTACATCCGCCAGGCTTCGTCTGACGTGAAGCTCAGGATCGGCGCCAGCCATTTCAGGATCGCGTCGCACAAGAGGTCGATCGTGGTCAGCGCCGCCTTGCGCGCCACCGAGGACGGCGGGTCGCAATACAGCGTGTCCTTGCGGATATCGAAGTAGAACGCCGACAGCTCGGAGTTCATGAAGGCGGCGAGGCTTGCGACCACGGTCTTGTAGTCGAACGCGGCGTAGGCCTGACGGATGGTCTCGGCATGGCCGGCCAGTTCGTGCAGCATCAGCCGCTCGAGCTCGGGCATCTCGGCAGAGCCGACCTTCTCGCTCGGCTTGAAATGATGCAGCGTGCCGAGCATCCAGCGGATCGAATTGCGCAGCTTGCGGTAGGTCTCGATGGTGTTCTTCAGGATCTCCGGACCGATGCGCTGGTCGTCGGCATAGTCGGTGGCGCAGACCCACAGGCGCAGGATATCCGCGCCGGAATCCTTGATCACCTTCTGCGGCTCGACCGTGTTGCCGAGCGATTTCGACATCTTGCGGCCGTTCTCGTCGAGCGTGAAGCCGTGGGTCAGCACGATGTCATACGGCGCGCGGCCGCGGGTGCCGGCGCTTTCCAGCAGCGACGAGTGGAACCAGCCGCGATGCTGGTCACTTCCTTCCAGATACATCACGGTGTCGTCGCCGCCATCGATCTTGCGGACGATGTTGCCGAGCGTCGGGAAGTGCTGGCGGTCCTCCAGCACGAAGGCGTGCGTGGAGCCGGAATCGAACCAGACGTCGCAGATGTCGTCGACCTTCTTCCAGTTCTCCGATGCGCGGCTGCCGAGGAAGCGCTCGCGGGCGCCATCCATGTACCAGGCGTCGGCGCCTTCCTCCATGAACGCTTCGCTGATGCGCTGGTTGACGACCTCGTCCTGCAGGATCTCGGCCGAGCCGTCGGCATTCTCGCGCACGAACACGGCGATCGGCACGCCCCAGGCGCGCTGCCGCGAGATCACCCAGTCCGGCCGGTTGGCGATCATGCCGTTGATGCGGTTCTCGCCGGCCGGCGGCACCCATTGCGTGACCGAGATCGCGTGCAGCGCGCGGGCGCGCAGCGTGTCGCCCTTCCTGGCATGGCCGTTTTCCGCGATGGGTTTATCCATCGCAATGAACCATTGCGGCGTGTTGCGGAAGATGACCGGCTTCTTGGAGCGCCAGGAATGCGGATATTGGTGCTTGAGACGGCCGCGCGCCAAGAGCTTGCCGGCCTCGACCAGCGCCTTGATCACGGCCTCGTTGGCGTCGCCCTTCTCGCCCTTGTCGTTGAGCACGCGCTTGCCCGTGAAGCCCGGCGCCTGTGCGGTGTAGGCGCCGTTCTCGTCGACCGTATAGGGGATCGCGGTCGGGATGCCGCGCGCATCGAGCTCGCGGGTGTTGGCCGTCCAGACGTCGAAGTCCTCGCGGCCGTGGCTCGGCGCGGTGTGCACGAAGCCGGTGCCGGTGTCGTCGGTGACGTGCTCGCCAGACAGCAGCGGCACGGTGAATTCGTAGCCGCCGCCAAAGCCCTTCAACGGATGGGCGCATTCCACCGCGTCCAGCGTGTCGCCCGGAATATCGCGCACCTTCTCGTAGGAGGTGACGCGCGCCTGCTTGAACACCTCCGCGGCGAGCGCATCGGCGAGGATCAGGAGATCGCCGGTCTTGGCCCAATTGTCCGCCGGCGCGTCCGTCACCTTGTAGAGGCCGTAGGCGATCTTCGGCGAGAACGAGATCGCGCGGTTGCCGGGCAGCGTCCACGGCGTGGTGGTCCAGATCACGACCGAGGCATTGGCGAGCGCGCCATGCGCCGGCGAGGTGACCGGGAATTTCACCCACACCATGTCGGAGGTGTAGTCCTCGTATTCGACCTCGGCTTCGGCGAGCGCGGTCTTCTCGACCACGCTCCACATCACCGGCTTGGAGCCGCGATACAGCGTGCCGTTGGCGGCGAACTTCATCAGTTCGCGGGCGATCTGCGCCTCGGCCGGATAGCTCATCGTCAGGTAGGGATGGGCCCAGTCGCCGATGATGCCGAGCCGCTTGAACTCCTCGCGCTGCACATTGATCCAGTGCGTCGCATAGGCGCGGCATTCCCTGCGGAACGCGACCATCGCGGCGGAATCGCGGAAGTCGGGCTTCTGCTTGCCCTTGGAGCGGTAGTTCTCCTCCTCGATCTTCCATTCGATCGGCAGGCCGTGGCAGTCCCAGCCCGGCACGTAGTTGGAATCGAAGCCGAGCATCTGCTGGCTCTTGGTCACGACGTCCTTGAGGATCTTGTTCAGCGCGTGCCCGATATGGATGTTGCCATTGGCGTAGGGCGGGCCGTCATGCAGCACGAATTTGGCGCGGCCCTCGGCTTCCCGGCGCAGCCTGTCGTAGAGGCCGATGTCGTTCCAGTATTTCAGGATTTCCGGCTCGCGCTGGGGCAGGCCGGCGCGCATCGGGAATTCCGTCTGCGGCAGGTAAAGGGTCTTGGAATAGTCGTTGGCGTCGGTCTTTTGCGGCTTGTCGGACATGAAAGCTCTGATTTGGCAGGTGCGGGCGCGGATACGCGATCAATCGCGGGTGAAAACGGCGAAAGTCCCGGTCTTGCGCCGAGCCTTCAGGCTCAGGCGGAAGCCGGGCCGCTAATCGGTATGATGCGCCGCGAAAACATGGGGTTTCCATAGCAGCCGAGCGGGGAAATCGCAAAGCCCCCGGTGGCCCGGCTGCCCTTTCCGCGGGACCGTCCAAGAGCGGGATGAAGCCAGATTGAATCGGTTTCACCGCGGGTTCGGTGCACCTCTCCCTTGGGAGAGGTCGATTTGCGCGGCAAATCGGGTGAGGGTTGACGGTCTATCGAGAGAACGAGAGCCCTCACCCGGCGCTACGCGCCGACCTCTCCCCGGCTGGGAGAGGTGAAACGAGCTTGTGGCAGGCAGATTCATCCCAAACTCATTGTGATCTATCGGCGCGCCGCCGGGCCGGATTTCCGGCGACGATCGCGCCGGGGGCGACGTCCCGGGTCACCACGCTGCCGGCCCCGACCAGGGCGCCGTCGCCGATCGTGACGCCGGGCAGGATGATGGCACCGCCGCCGATCCAGACGTCGCTGCCGATCCGGATCGGGCGGCCGAATTCGAGGCCCGCGCGCCGGGTTTCGGCATCGCGCGGGTGGTCGGCGGTATAGATCTGCACCGCGGGCCCGATCTGGGTGCGATCGCCGATCGCGACCGCGACGACGTCGAGGATCACGCAGTTGAAGTTGAGGAACACGCCGTCGCCGAGGCTGATATTCGTGCCGTAGTCGCAGAAGAACGGCGGGCGGATCACGGCGTCCCTGCCGACCGCGGCGAAGCGCTCCGAGAGCAGTGCGTGCAGCTCGGCCGCCGAACATGCGCCCGACGCATTGTAGCGGGCCATCCAGCGTTCCGCCGCGCTATGGTCGGCGGCGAGCTCCGCATCCGGGCGATACAGTTCGCCCGCCAGCATTTTCTCTTTCTCTGTCTTCAACCAATCGCTCCGAGCTGCGGGAACGCGTCCGGCGCGGCGGCCAGCAGCGCGCGCGCCTTGGCGCTGTCGTCATCCATCTGGCGTATCAACGCCTCGATGGTGTCGAATTTCAGCTCCTCGCGAATGAAACCGATGAATGCGACATCAAGGACCGTGTCGTAGAGATCGCCCTTGAAGTCGAACAGGAACACTTCGAGCAGCGGCGCGCCATTGTCGAAGGTCGGGCGGCGCCCGAAGCTTGCGACGCCGTCGAACCGCGCCTTGTCGTTACCCTGCGCCTTGCCGACCCGCACCGCATAGATGCCGTGCTTCAGGCCGCAATGCTTGTCGAGGCGGATGTTGGCTGTGGGATAGCCGAGGTCGCGGCCGCGCTTCTCGCCATGGATCACCTTGCCGGTGACGAACCACGGTCCGCCCAGCATCGTGGTGGCATCGGTGACCTGTCCTTCGGCGAGCGCCATGCGGATGGCGCTGGAGGAGACCGGGCGCTCCTCGATGTCGACATGGGCCTGCACGTCGACCTCGATGCCGAGCCGCGGCGCTTCGCTGACCAGCAGGCTCGGCGAGCCGACACGGCCCTTGCCGAAATGGAAGTCGTAGCCGACGGCAATGCCGCTGATGCCGAGCCGGCCGATCAGGTCATGGTGAATGAAATCCTGCGCCGAGGTCCCGGCGCGCGCCTTGTCGAAGGTCATGACCACGGCGCCGGCGAGCCCGGTGGCCGCGAGCAGACGCAGCTTGTTGGTCTCATCCGTGAGACGGAATTGCGGGGTGTTCGGGCTGAAGAAGCTGCGCGGATGCGGCTCGAAGGTGACCGCGAGCGCGGGCACGCCGCGCGCTCTGCCCATCGCCAGCGCCGCGCCGATCACGGCGCGGTGACCGAGATGGACGCCATCGAAATTTCCCATCGCGACCACGGCACCCTTCGGAATGGCGCTTTCGGGCGTGGTGTCGCGGATAACGGTAAAGCCGGTGCTCATGTCAGGTGTTCTTCAAGGATTCTTAAGCATGATTGGTGCGCGGCGGACCGTGACGCGGCGGCGGCGTGGAAGTCAAGGCTAACGAAAATCGCGTCAAATCCGTAACAATCCGGATTCAGCCGGTTAACGCGCTGTTTAACGCCTGCTGTTAGTCGTTGGCGGAAAGCTGCGTTCGTGCAGAAGCCAAGTTGCGTCAGTGGTTTTGGGGGAAAAGATGGCGGTTGATTTGTCCATGCCGGTTCTGGTGGTTGATGATTACAGCACCATGATCCGCATCATCCGGAATCTTCTCAAGCAGCTTGGATTCGAGAACATCGACGACGCCTCCGACGGCTCCGCGGCGCTCAACAAGATGCGCAGCAAGAAGTACGGCCTGGTGATTTCCGATTGGAACATGGAGCCGATGACCGGCTACGACCTGCTCAAGGAAGTCCGCGCCGATCCCAATCTCGCGACCACGCCCTTCATCATGATCACGGCGGAATCCAAGACCGAGAACGTGATCGCGGCCAAGAAGGCCGGCGTGAACAACTACATCGTCAAGCCGTTCAACGCCGCCACGCTGAAGACCAAGATCGAGGCGGTCTTCCCCGACATGGCGACGGCGTAGGACGCCGTTCATCGTCGCATCGACCGAAATTCGAATCATGCCGGGCGAAGCGCGGCTTCGCACTGGCTAGCTGTGTCCTCATCCTCACCTGTCATCGCCCGGTTCAACCGGGCGATCCAGTACGCCGCAGCCCGTCGGCTCAAGCACGATCGCCTCTGGAATACTGGATCACCCGCATGCGCGGGTGATGACACTCGATGGCACTCGCACGATTTCGGAATATTAGAAGAATAGCCCTGAGTTGCCCGACGTGTCAAGGCGCCCGGTGGAACTTCCCGGCCACGGGCTCCTTTGCATGGGGTTGTTCCTCGAGTTTTGGTGGCGTGCCCCTTCACCTCGCCCCGCTTGCGGGAAGAGGTCGGATTGCATCGCAGATGCAATCCGGGTGAGGGGGGCAGGTCTAACCGCGTTCGTTACTCGCGGAAGCAGCCCCTCACCCCAACCCTCTCAGAGCGAGCTTCGCTCGTCTCGACCCCGTGGAGAACGGGGAGAGGGAGCGCAGAGAGTTCGCCGTTACCACTTCAGCTCGCGCATCAGCGCGCGCGGCGGATGGCCGAACAATTCCTTGATCGAGGCGGCATCGAGCTGCTCGATGCCCTCGAACTGTTCGGAATGGATGCCGCGGGTGACGAACAGGAGATCGATGCCGAAATTGTGGGCGCCGGTGAGGTCGGTGCGCACGGAATCGCCGATCGCCAGCACGCGGCCGAGTTCGATCGGATGGCCGCGGTGCTCGGTGGCCAGCGCCATGGCGCGCTCGTAGATCGGCCGGTGCGGCTTGCCGTAGAAGATCACCTCGCCGCCGAGCTCGCGATAGAGTTCGGCGACCGCGCCGGCGCAGTAGATCAGCCGGTCGCCGCGCTCGACCACGATATCCGGATTGGCGCAGACCAGCGTCAGCTTGCGCGCCAGCGCCTTGAGCAGCGTGTCGCGATAATCCTCGGCGGATTCGGTCTCGTCGTCGAACAGGCCGGTGCAGATGATGTAGTCGGCCTGCTCCAGCGGCACCATGGTGGCGTCGAGGCCGCGATGGATCGAGCTGTCGCGCTCCGGACCGATCCAGAAGATCTTTTGGCCGGGATGGTCAGCCACGAAATGCCGCGTCAGGTCGCCTGAGGAGACGATCGCATCGTAGGTCTCGTCCGCGACGCCGAGCTTGCGCAGCTGCCGCTGCACGGAATCGGCCGGCCGCGGCGCGTTGGTGATCAGGATGACGGTGCCGCCCTGCTTGCGGAAGGTGTACAGGGCCTCGCAGGCCTCGGGAAAGGATTCGAGCCCGTTGTGCACGACGCCCCAGATGTCAGACAGCACGACGTCGACGTCGCCCGTGAGGTCGCGCAGCCGCTCCACGAAACGCAGTGAACTCATGATGCGAACTGCCGGTTAGTTCGGGCCGAGCGCGCGGCGCGCCAGCGCGGCGCTGCCGGTTGCGCGCGGCGGCGCTGCGGGATTGGAGACGGGTGCGGACGTGTTGGCGCCATTAAGGTCCTGGGGGTTGGCCTGCGGGGCCTCGGCGGTAGCAGATGCCCCTTCCGGCCGCAACGGCCGCGGCGGCGCGAACAGGAAGCCCTGGCCGAACCGGACATCGTAGTCGAGCAAGTCGACCACCGAACGCTCGCCTTCGATCCGTTCGGCGATCAGGTCGATGCCGTAGCGGCCGAGCAGGTCGGACAGGTCGGACGGATGGATATCCGACGTCGCGCTCCGGTTGGCGTCGAGCAGCAGCGCGGCCGGCACCTTGATGAAGCGAACGCCGCGGTCGGCGAGCTCGCGCGGCTCGAGGCGGAGGTCGCTGACATGGTCGATCGAGAACCGGAAGCCGCGCTGCGCCAGCGCCGCGAGGTTCTCGCTTTCGACCGGGCCGAGATGGCGGAAGGTCGCCTGCTTGAATTCGAGCACGAAGGACGGCGCCAGCGCGCGGTTGGCCTCGAGGAAATCGAGGCATTGGCTGAACTGCGCCGGGCTCGCGAGCGTCGACGCCGAGACGTTGCAGAACACGCCGACATCCTTGCTGCGGATCATCAGGCGGCGCAGCACCTGGACGCAGCGGAGCATCACCATGTGATCGATGCGGCCGATCAGGCCGGCGGCCTCGGCGGCCTCGATGAATTCGTCGGCGGCAAGCACCTGGTCGCGCTCGTCGCGCAGCCTCGTCACCGCCTCGTAATAGCGCACCTTGCGCTGCGGCAGCGTCACCATCGGCTGCAGGTAGATGTCGAGGCGGTTGGCGTCGATGGCCTGCTTGACCGCGCCGACCAGCTGGCTCTGGGTGCGCGACATCGCCGGTGCCGGCGTGGGGGGCGGCGGGGAGGCAAACACCACGGTCGGGGCCGGCGCGACCGGTTGCAGCAGATCGTCGCGCGGCGCGGCAACGGGCTGCACCGCCGGAGCCGCCGCCAGAAGGTCCTCATGGTGGGCGACCGATGCCGCGAGCTGCCGCACCAGTCCGCCGAGCTCGCTGATCTCGCCGGCCATGCCCTGCATCCGGTCGGCGCCGGTGGAGTTGGCCGAGGCGACGCGACCTTCAACCGCGGCCAGCCGGCGGCCGAATTCGGCGACCTGGCGGGCGAGGTCGGCGGTGCCGCGCGACAGGTCCGCGATCTGGCCGCCGACATCGCTGCGGTCGCGCAGCCGCATCGAGACGGCGTTGTAGAGGATCAGGCAGGTGAGGGCGGCGAGCGCCACGATCGCCGATTCCGATCCGCTGATTCCCGCCACCGAGTACAGCACGAAGCCGAGCGAGGCTGCGACCAGCACCATGCAGATGGCGATGAAGATCGTCGAAATGCGAATCATGTCGCGCGCCCGCGCCCTCTCTCCGAACGTCCCCGGAGCGCAACCTTAGCACCATTGTTGATTCGACGGGCCTGGGATCTTCGGAACCGGCTGGAACTGCACACGATTTTCGCCCGGCTCGGGTCGGGCTCCGCACGACCACCGGCGCCGGCGGTCAGAGGTCGGCGGCGGCGATCCAGAACACCTCGCCCTCGGAGTCCTCGGTGTCGAGCCAGAGCAGCGGCAAATTGGGGTAGGCGGCCTCGAGATTGTCGCGGCCGCGGCCGATCTCGCAGAGCAGCCCGCCCCGTGGACTGAGGTGTTGCTTGGCCTGATCGAGCAGGCGGCGGACGATGTCGAGCCCGTCAGCGCCGCCGTCGAACGCGATCTTCGGCTCGGCGCGGCACTCGCGCGGCAGCGCCGCCATGCCTTCGGCGTCGACATAGGGCGGGTTCGAAATGATCAGGTCGTAGCGCTTGGCGCCGAGCGGCTTGAAGAGGTCGCCGCGATAGAGCGTCAGGCGGTCGTCGAGGCCGTGGTCGGCGACGTTGCGCGCGGCGACATCAAGCGCATCCTTTGAGATATCCACGGCATCGACCGCGGCGTTGGCAAAATGCCGGGCGGCCAGGATCGCAAGGCAGCCGGAGCCGGTGCAGATGTCGACCACGCTGTCGACCTCGGCGGGGTCGCTGATCAGCGAGGTGCCGTCCGCGTCGCCGCCGAAATGCGAGTCCAGCAATTCGCCGATGAACGAGCGCGGCACGATGGTGCGCTCGTCGACATAGAACGGCAGGCCCCGCATATAGACCTTGTTGACGAGATAGGCGGCCGGCTTCCGCGTCGCGATCCGCCGCTCGATCAGGTCGAGGATCTGCCTGCCTTCGGCGACGGTGACGCGCGCGGTCGCAAAATTCTCGAACTGGTCGGGATGCAGATGCAGCGTCTCGCAGATCAGGAACGCGGCTTCGGCGACCGGATCGGTGGTGCCATGCGCGAACACGAGTTTTGCGGCGTTGAAACGGCTCACCGCGTAGCGCAGGAAATCGAACAGGGTGTGAAGCTCGCCGGCGCCGACCTTCGGCACCTTGGGCGCGGCCGGGCTGCGCCGCGCCGGCACTTTGCTGCGCTTGGCCATCAGGATTTGGTCCAGCGCGCGGCGGCCGCATCATCATGGTCGCGCGCCTCGATCCAGCTGGTGCCGCGCGCACTTTCCTCGCGCTTCCAGAACGGCGCGTTGGTCTTGAGATAGTCCATCAGGAACTCGGCGGCCTCGAACGCCGCCTGCCGGTGCGCCGAGGCGGTCACGACCAGCACGATGTTCTCGCCCGGCGCGATGCGGCCGAAGCGATGGATGATGGTGAGGCCCTGCAACGGCCAGCGCGCCAGCGCCTCGTCGGCGTGGCGCGCGATCTCGGCTTCCGCCATTTCAGGATAATGCTCGAGCGTCAGCGCCGCGATCGGCTCGCCCTGTTCGCTGCCGCGGCAGATGCCGCTGAAGCTGACCACCGCGCCGACATCGGTGCGGCCCTTACTCAAGGCAGCAATCTCCTGTGCGACGTCGAAGTCGGCTTGCTGGATACGGATGGTCGCGGCGACAGTCATGATTGGATTTAACCGCCGGTCATCGGCGGAAAGAACGCGATCTCGCGCGCGCCGGCGATCGCAGCATCCGCCTTGACATGGGCATGGTCGATCGCGGCGCGGATCACGGTGGGCTTCTCGAACGCATAGGCGTAGGCATCGTCGCGCGCGGCAAGCCAGCCGATCAGCTCGCCGACGGTGCGCACCTCGGCCGGCGGCTCGACGATCTCCTCGGCCTTGCCGATCCGTTCACGCACCCAGGCGAAATATTTCAGCTTCATCCCTCATCCTCCTTGATGAGGTGATGGATGCCGGCGCGGAAGTAATCCCAGCCGGTGTAGATCGTGAAGATCGCCGACATCCACAGCAGCACGATGCCGATCAAAGTGGTGGCCGGGAACACCTGCTCGCCCGCTTCGCCGGCGATCAAAAAGCCGATCGCCACCAGCTGGATCGTGGTCTTCCATTTCGCAAGCTTGGTGACGGGCACGCTGACGCGGAGGCCAGCGAGATATTCGCGCAGGCCCGAGACCAGGATCTCACGGCACAGGATCACGATCGCCGCCCACAGCGTCCAGCCATGGATCGAATTATCGGCGGCCAGCATCAGGAGGCTGGAGGCGACCAGGAGCTTGTCGGCGATCGGGTCGAGCATCCGGCCGAACGCGGACTGCTGGTCCCACATCCGGGCATAGTAGCCGTCGAGATAGTCGGTGATTCCCGCCGCAATGAACACGGCCAGCGCCACCCAGCGCAGCCACAGCGGGCCGTCCAGGATCGACTGCCAATAGACGCAGCCGATCACCACCGGGATGGCGGCGATCCGGGCGTAAGTCAGGATATTCGGGAGGGACAGGGTCTTGGTCTGTCCCCGGGTCGTGGCGATGTTCATCCGTTCTACCAATACCGCTGAAGCGAGAAGGTCAACCGTGCGGGCGCCAAAGCGCGGCGAGATTATGCGGAATCATCATGGCGCCTTAGCCCCTTGTTTATGCATGATCTTTTCGTAACGTTGCCGCACGCTTTGCCGCATCATGCCCTAGATGCCCTGTCGCAGGCGACGCTCTGATGACCAGCCTTTGGTTTAACCCGGCTGGGCGTGGAAAAACTCGAAAATCTTGCGGGCGCTCTCGGCGCTGACGCCGGGAACCTTGCCGAGGTCGGCGATCGAGGCCCGCTCAATTTCCTTCAGCGTTCCGAAGTGGTGCAGCAAGGCACGTTTGCGCGACGGGCCGATGCCGGGGATCTCCTGCAGGCCGGCCTCGCGGATGTCCTTCTTGCGCAGCTTGCGGTGCGAGCCGATCACGAAGCGATGGGCCTCGTCGCGCAGCCGCTGGATGAAATACAGCACCGGGTCGCGCGGCTCCAGCTTGATCGCCTCGCGGTCCGGCATGAACAGGGTTTCGCGCCCGGCATCGCGTTCCGGCCCCTTGGCCACCGCCATCAGCGAGACCTGGGTCAGCCCGAGGGTCTCGAAAATCTCCCGGACCGCGTTGAGCTGGCCGCGGCCGCCGTCGATGATCACGAGATCGGGCCATTGCGGGAACGAGTCGTCGTCAGCCTTGTCGGTCTCCTTGGTCCTGGCAGTCTCGCCCTCCGGCGGCTTGAGCAGCCGCTTGAAACGGCGTTCCAGCACCTCGCGCATCATCCCGTAATCGTCGCCGGGCGTCAGCCCTTCGGACTTGATGTTGAACTTGCGGTACTGGTTCTTCATGAAGCCGTCGGGTCCGGCCACGATCATCGCGCCGACCGCGTTGGTGCCCTGGATGTGGCTGTTGTCGTAGACCTCGATGCGCTTTGGCGTGCGCGGCAGGCCGAGCGTGGTGACCATGCCCTCCAGCAGCCGGCTCTGGGTTGCGGTATCGGCGAGCTTGCGACCGAGCGCCTCGCGCGCATTGGTCAGCGCGTGGCCAATCAGCTCCTTCTTCTCGCCGCGCTTCGGCACGGAGACCTCGACCTTGGATCCGGCCTTCACCGACAGCGCGTCGGCGAGCAGCGCGCTTTCCTCGATCTCATGCGACAGCAGGATCAGTTTCGGCGGCGGCTTGTCGTCGTAGAACTGCGCGAGGAACGAGGACAGCACCTCCTCGGGCGTAAAACTCTTCTCCGCCTTCGGGAAATAGGCGCGGTTGCCCCAGTTCTGGCCGGTGCGGAAGAAGAACACCTCGACGCAGGAATAGCCGCCTTCCTGGTGGATCGCGAACACGTCGGCCTCTTCGACCGTGCGCGGATTGATGCCCTGCTGCGACTGGATTGCCGACAGCGCCGCGAGACGGTCGCGATACAGCGCCGCGGTCTCGAACTCGAGCTCGCCGGAGGCCTTCTCCATCTCGGCCGCGAGCAACTCCTTCACCGCGTGGCTGCGGCCGGAGAGGAACTCGGTCGCTTCGCGCACCAACTCGCTATAGCCTTGGAAATCGATCTCGCGCGTGCAGGGGCCGGCGCAGCGCTTGATCTGATAGAGCAGGCAGGGCCGGGTGCGGCTTTCGAAGAAGCCGTCGGTGCAGGAGCGGATCAGGAACGCGCGTTGCAGCGCCGTGATGGTGCGGTTGACCGCGCCGGCATTGGCGAACGGGCCGAAATAGCGGCCCGGCCGCGACTGCGCGCCGCGATGCTTGAGGATTTGCGGCGCCCAATGGTCGCCCGATATCAGGATATAGGGAAACGACTTGTCGTCGCGCAGCTGCACATTGAAGCGCGGGCGGAGCTGCTTGATCAGATTGGCTTCCAGCAGCAGCGCCTCGGTCTCGGTCATGGTCGAGACGATCTCGACATGGGTGGTCGCCGCGATCATGCGCAGGATACGCGCCGGTAGCGGCGCGTTGGCGCGCGCATAGGACGACAGCCGCTTTTTGACGTTCTTCGCCTTGCCGACATAGAGCACGTCATTGGCGGCGTTGAGCATGCGGTAGACGCCGGGCGAGGTCGGCGCGAGACGGACCGCATTCTCGATCGCGGCGTGCCCGACCGACAGCGTCCCCTCGGCGACCGCCTCAACGGCGTCCTCGGACGCCTCGGGCAGGCGCGCGTCGTCCTCCTCCTCGGCGGCGGAGGTCTCGGGATCGACGTCGCTGGTGTCGAGCGTCAGGTCGTCCTGCGGCAGGTCGGACTTTGGACCGCGCCGTGGCTTGTCGGCGGCCTTGGCGGCCGGCGCCGGGCGCTCGGGAGAATCGTGAACCATGGGCCGTAAACTAAGCGCTTGGGGGGCCGCTCGCCAGCATCGGCGGCACCGGAAAACAGCCCCGATCGCAGCAGGTTACCGACCCTGCGCCGTGGCAGCAGCTGCCGGGTAACACATTGTTAAGACTGATGAGCGGGCCGGTAACCGGGCTTAACAGCCCTTTAACTTAAAACTCTCGATAAACCTTAGCGAAAACATTGGAATTCCGTAACCACGCAGGCCCTGGCCTGCGGGCTGCGGCAGTTGCGTGGTGGAGAGTACCCATGACCCGGTTTGTTGCGCGTGCGCTGGCACTGATCGTCGCAGGCTGGACGACCTCGGCGGCGGCGGCCGACGTCAATTATGGTTCGCCCTATACCGTCTATCAGCCGCTCAATGCCTATAGCTGGGCCGGCCCCTATCTCGGCGGCAACGTCGGCTATGGCTGGGGTTCGGTCGAGAACAACCCGACCAAGCCGTCCGGCTTCGTCGGCGGCGTGCAGGCCGGCTACAACTTCCAGAACGGCTCCCCATGGGTGTTCGGTCTCGAGGCCGATATCCAGGGCACCACTGCGGACGACCGATTCGCGCCGTGGAAGTTCTCCAACCCTTGGTTCGGCACGGTGCGCGGTCGCGCCGGCTACGCGGTCACCAACGTGCTGTTCTACGCGACCGGCGGTCTTGCCTTCGGCGAACTGCGCGGCGAGACCTTCGGCATCACGGAGTCGCACACCAACGCGGGCTTCACCGTCGGCGCCGGCGCCGAAATGGGCTTCGCTCCGCATTGGAGCGCCAAGATCGAGTATCTCTACGTCGATCTCGCCAACAGCAACTTCACCATCACCGGCGGTGCGTCGAACGGCTACAGCTTCAGCCTGGTTCGTGCCGGCATCAACTATCACTTCTGAGAACAAGAAGACGTCGACCATCAACTCCCGGCTGCGCCTGCGCGGCCGGGTTTTTCTTTGTGCTAACGATCTGCATGTCGCGCGCAGCAGCATGCACGCCGCCCCGTTTGCGAAGCCGATCAGTCGGCCGCACGATTGGAGCATGCGGCACGGCCAGTCGCGTCGCATCATGCACGGTGGTCACAGCGAGCGCGCGCCTCGCGCTCGGCGGTCAGCTCACACGCAACGCTTCATTCGGTGGTCATCACGAGCCGCGCACCGCGAGCGCTCATCATGAAACCACCAGGTTGACCGCCTTCGGGCCCTTGCCCTTCTTGTCCGGTTCAACCTCGAACGTAATGCGTTGTCCTTCAGTCAGGTCCTTCAATCCTGCCCGCTCGACAGCTGTAATGTGAACGAACACATCGCGGCCGCCATCATCAGGCTTGATGAAGCCGTAGCCACGCTCTCCATTGAAGAACTTGACTGTCCCAGTCATGGCCATCGGGAAAACTCCTCCCCCGTAATGCTCCACCGCTATGCGCACGTCGCGTAGCGGTTGACCGACATTCGCTTGTCGGAAGCTTGGCCACCTGAGCAGGCCGGCGTCACGCCGCCGGTCTGCCTGGATTTTATTTCGGCCTTGTCACTCCGCCGCAACCATTCGCGGAAGCGGAACGTAAAGCCAGTCGTAACAGGATGAGCATAATACGGTTCCGCGCAAATTGCCTATGCTCAAAATCGAACTTTTCAGTGGGTGCTTTTGGATCAAGCTTTAGGCGTCTCTAGTTTGAAGCGCGCTGCGCCGCCTTGACCGAGCGGTTTCTCGAGTTCGGGCAGGATGATCTTCAGCTCGCCCGCGAGCGTCCACGGCGGATTCACGATCAAAAGACCGGTGGAAACGAGGCCTGCGCCCGCTTCTTGCGGCGCCACACTGAATTCCAGACGCAAGCATTTGCCTGCGGGCCGGCTGCTCATTGCAGCAGCAGCCACGTTGCGCGCGAGCTCGTCGGTGGCCCTCCGGGTTTTTACGGGGTACCACAAAAGATATGCGCCGGTCGGCCACTTCGCGAAGGCTTCCGTGAAAGCACGGGCCAGCCGCTCGAACTCGTCCTTCGCTTCGAATGGCGGATCGATCAGCACCAGGCCACGACGCTCGTTCGGCGGCACGAATGCCGGCAACGCTGTCCAGCCGTCGAGATCGACGACGCGGGCCTGCGCATCGCGCCGCAACGCGTCGATCAGTTGCTTGCGTGCGGTCGGTTCGATCTCGCAGGCGGTGAGACGATCCTGTGGGCGCAGCAGTGCCCGCGCGATCAGCGGCGAGCCGGGATAGGCTTTCAGCTCGCCGCGCGGATTGAACGCCCTGACGATGTCGAGATAGGGCGCGATCAATGGCAGCGCCTTGTCGGAGAGTCGCGCCTGCATCAGTCGTGCGATGCCGGTGAGCCATTCGCCGCCGCGCTCGGCCTCGCTCGAGGTGAGGTCATAGAGGCCGGCGCCGGCATGGCTGTCGATGACGCGGAACGGCGCCTGCTTCTCCTGCAGATAGGTCAGCATGCGCACCAGCACGATGTGCTTGATGACGTCGGCGAAATTGCCGGCATGAAAGGCGTGACGGTAGTTCATGCTGTTATCGCGCTGCGCTCCGTAGGGATGCGCATGTTGTACTTCGCCATGCCCGGATTGTCCCGGCCTTCGCTGGAGCTTCGGCGAGGTTAACATCCGGGCCCCGGCGCAGCCTTGGCGTAGCCGGCTCCCGGTCATCGACGCCTGATCCTGCCGGTTTCGCGATGGCGAGAATGGCCGGAGCGGACGGCGCGATGCCGCGCGGCGCGCGTCGGCCCGGCCATGACGGGAAAGGTCAGCCGCCGCGCACCGGCGGCATCAGCACCTGATCGCGGCGGCAGGCGCGGCGATCGATCTCCTCGCAGGATCGGAACTGCAGATCCTTGCTGAGGCAGATCCGCACCTCGCTGAGCCGCTTGCTGTCGCAGGTCACCGAGATCGCGGAGTTGCTGAGGCCCGGGTTGGCCTTGATGAACGCCGTTTCCAACTCGTCGGGCGCAACCGTCTTCGGCTCCGACAATTGCAGGAATTCCTCGGGAATCTTCACCGCGGCGCGGGCCTTGCGGATGGCTTCGAAATAGGCGCGCTCGCCGAGGCCGGAGCAGGTGCCGTGCTTGTCCCACTCGTTGTAGATCAGCCCGGGCGCCGGCATCAGGTCGAGCATCGAGGTCATGATGTTGCGCGCGAGACGCGGCGAGGGGCGCTGGCAGTATTCCGGGAAGCCGCGCTCATATTGCGGCCACAGCCCGTGGACCACGAAGGAGTAGGGCCGGCCGCCGCATTGCGCCTGGGTCCCGCGGCCGTTGTTGCCGCGCTCGCTCGCCGCCTCGCAGTACGAAGGCGACCATGACAGCGACAGCACGTAGAAGTCGAATTCGCCGGGCGCATTCTGGCGGCGATCCTGGGCCGAGGCCCCAACCGCACCACAGAAAACTAAGACAGCGGAAATCAGAAATCGGGAAATTGTGTCCAACCGAGGCATCAAACGCTCCCCCTCACGACCGCTTGAAGCCTAGCAGGCTCGCAGAACATTTCAAGAACAAAAGCCGCCGGCTATGATGACGGCGGCTTCTGTTTCAGCAATCTGGTCGGGAAATCAGGGCCGGGCGGCCTTGCAGGACGGGTTATAGGCCCAGTTGCGGTCGAGCCCGGCGACACACCATTCGACGCCCTGGTCGATGCCGGCAAAGCCGCCGTCCTCGATGATCGAATAGTGCACCTTGCGCACCTTGCCGTCGCTCAAAAGCGCATCGCCCGAGCAATAGCGGCGCGGGATGTTGTCGGACTGCCAGGGGCGGAAGGCGGTTTCGTGGATCCGGCTGAAGCCGGTGATGACGAGCGGCGAATTCCAGAAGGTGGCTTCCTTCTCGTGGAATTGATCGCTGATGGTCGCCAGGGCCTTCTCGCACGGGGCGACATTGCCGTCATAGCGGGGGCCGGAGAGCCAGAAATTCAGCTCAAACGGATTCGCGGCCTGCGCCGTGCCCCCGAAAGCCAGCATGCCGACCACGAGTGCGGCGCCGAGGCCAAGCGTGCGGCCGAGTTTGTTGCGGGAGTTGAACAGGTTGCGCATGGGAATCCACCCGATGATCCGATGCGGCGGACGGTGCCGCGAAGCCCCGGCAAGGTCAAGTGCAGCACGGCAACACCTGTCGAGAAGTCCACCGCCGGCTGTCGGCTCGTTCTTTTCACGGTCGCCGGCGCACTCTATGTTGGGCCCAAGCGAAATGGAGTCTGCGATGCGAAGGAAATTGGCCGCGTGCCTGGTTGCCGTTAGCGGGATGCTGGCCGTTGGTCCGGCGCAAGCCGATTGGCTGCAGCCGGTGCCGCCGTTCAAGGGCAACGATACCGGCGGTATCATCGCCTATTCGCTGGCAGCCCAGACCGATGCCCGGCAGCTCGCCGTCGACCACTGCGCCTCCTACGGCAAGGTGGTCAAGTTCCTGGCGGTGCAGCGCTACCCGGGCGGCTACATCTCCTTCGCCTGTCGCTGGGTGCCGTATGGCGCCGCCGAGAGGCCGGTGCGCACGCTCTACTGAGCGCGCCCTTTAACTCTCGATCGTTCAGCCGGGAGCCACCGCATGACCCGACAGCTTGCCTTGCTTGGTTCTGCTGTATGCCTTGCCCTGTCCACCGGCGCAGCAAGTGCCGTCGACCTGCCGATCCGCAAGGCCGGGCTGTGGGAGATGAAAATGGTGCGTACCGGCGGGCCGATGCCGGAAATCACCATGCAGCACTGCACCGACGAGACCACCGACAAGGAGATGAGCGCGGCGGCCTCGCCGATGGCCAAGGAAGTCTGCTCCAAGCAGGACATCCAAAAGACCGCGACCGGCTATGTCAGCGACAGCGTGTGCAGCGTCGCCGGCATGTCGATGCAGAGCCACGCCGAGATCGTCGGCGACTTCAATTCCGCCTACACGGTGAAGAGCACCTCGCATGCCGAGGGCGGCGCGGCCGGCTCGCGCGACACCACCATGACCATCGAGGCGAAATGGCTCGGCGCCTGCAAGGCCGACCAGAAGCCCGGCGACATCATCATGCCCGGCGGCATGAAGATGAACGTCAAGGACATGGAAAAGCTGAAGGGCCTCCTGCCCAAGCAGAAGTAGCGCGCCGCGCATTCGGTTGCGCGCCTGAATGTAACGACTCCTGATGCCGAGTGGTTGTTACACTTCGCATCTCCCTCATTGCGAGCAGTCCACGACGAGAATTGCGGAGCAATCTTGTACTGTGGGCGGTGTGCGATCCATCCCATCCCTCCCCGTCATCCCGAGATGATGTGAGGCTTTTTCCTCATCCGCTGTTGTCGTCGCCGAGCTCGACCGGGCGATCCAGTACGCCGCGGCCTATCGGCTCAAGCACGGCCGTTTCTGGAATACTGGATCACCCGCATGCGCGGGTGATGACACTGAGCAAGCTGAGTAAGCCAATTCCGTCATCCTGAGGAGCGGCGTCAGCCGCGTCTCGAAGGATCGACGGCCACCGGCGGGGCCGTGCATCCTTCGAAGCTCGCCCAGCTGCGCAATTGCGCCGCAAGGCTCGCACCTCAGGGTGACGGTCTGGGAAATTGTAGCGAGCGGCCTCCCCACGCCGTCCTGGCGAAAGCCAGGACCTATAACCACCGAGTTCGATTGAGAGTGCGATAGTGGCCCCAGCGTCGCACAACAGCAAGCGATTGGGTAACGGGTCCTGGCTTTCGCCAGGACGACACTGAATACATTCGCACTCTCTCAGGATGACGGTTCACCGCCGCGCGTTCGTGCGCTCCTTTGGCGCGATGACGTCGACGGGACGCGACATCATTGAGCGATCGGCTGCGTGTTTTGTGTTCGAGCAATTCGAGCGAGGATGCGCGTCGCATTCGCTATGCTGAAAGCGCCATGCGACAACGTGTCGTTTTGAATCGTTCAAATGCCCGCATCTTGAATCACTCCAGTGTTTCGCATCGTGTGCGCTTCAAGCAATTCTATTTTGCGCGTGTGGAATTTCGCGCACCCCGCCGATAGAAGTCCCCAATCGACGTCGCGTCATGAGGACGGCGCGGCTCGATCGAGATCAGTCTCGGCGTGTGGGGAATTGTTCGGTGCGAATGACTTGGTATCGAAGCAAGCGCGGCTTGCTTGGATCAACGGCTGCGATCAATGCAGCGTTTCTTGGTTCGGTGATGCTTGGAGCAGTGGGTGCAAACATCGCCAGCGCTCAGGCGCAAACCAGTCCTCCGCCGAACAATGCGAGCGTGCTCCCGGCGGTGACGGTGGATCAGCCCGGCGCGGCAAAGAAGCGCGCGGCCGCGGCTTCAAGTCAGAACACCAGGTCTTCGCGCGCGGTTGCGGCGAGCCGACGCAGTCGGGTTGCAGCACCCGCTCAGAGCCAGGCGCCGCGATTGCAGGGCAACGCGGGCAATATCGCTACCACGACCGGTTACGTCGCAACCGGCAGCACGGCCGGCACCAAGACCAACACAGCGCTGATCGAAACGCCGCAGTCGCTTTCGGTCGTGACCCAGAACGAGCTCCGGGATCGCAACGTTCAAACCCTCAAGGACGCCGTCAACTACACGCCCGGAGTGACAACCACGGCGTTCGGCTATGATCCGAGGTTCGACAGTTTCTACATCCGCGGTTTCGATGCGACCTATACCGGGATCTATCGCGACGGCCTGCGCCAGGGCGGCGGCAACTTCGCGATTCCCAAGATCGAGCCATACGGTCTCGACAGCGTGTCGATCCTGCGTGGTCCCGCCTCGGGCCTCTACGGTCTCGGTTCTCCCGGAGGCATCGTGGATGTCACCACCAAGCGGCCGACCCTGACGCCGTTCGGCGAGGTGCAACTGCAGGCCGGCACTTACGATCGCTACCAGGGCAGCTTCGATCTCGGCGGCCCGGTGCCCGGCAGCGATCAACTGTATTACCGGCTCACCGGCCTGCTGCGCGAGGCAAAGACCTGGTATCCTGGCAATGACGATGATCGCACCTACATCGCGCCGGCGCTGACCTGGCGGCCGGACGCCGATACGTCGTTCACGATCCTCAGCGAATACCAAAGCAGCCGAACCGCCGCCAGCATCGGCAATTTCCGCACGCCCGACGGACAATTGACCAACATCTACTCGAATGATCCGGCCTTCAGCGCGATGGATCAGAAACAGTATCGCATCGGCTATGCATTCGAGCACAATGTCGACGACGTCTGGACGGTGCGGCAGAATTTCCGTTTCTATCAGGTCGACACCGACGCGAAATACACCCAGATCGATTCGATCGACTATGGCACCAGCCTCGCGTCACGCTCCGCCTGGCGGATCCTGGATAGTTTCAACACGGTGACGCTCGACGACCAGGCCGAGGCCAAGTTCATGCTCGGCGCGATCAAGAACACGGTCTTGTTCGGCGTCGACTACGGGCACTCCTACTACAACGACAAGATCGGTTACGGTGCGGCGCCGGCTCTCAACCTCCTGACCATGAACTACGGCGCGCAGGCGATCGCGACGCCGGCGTTCTCGATCTTCAACAAGCAGTCGACCGACGAGGTCGGTGTCTATGCGCAGGAGCAGGCCAGGCTCGGCGGCTTCGTCCTGACCCTCAATGGCCGCCAGAGCTGGGTGTCGCAGACGACAACCGCGGGTCTCGACGGCGTGCCGTCGACGCAGAAGGCCAATGCCTTCACGGGCCGTGCGGGCCTCAGCTACATCTTCGACAGCGGCATCGCGCCCTATGTCAGCTACGCGACGTCGTTCAGTCCACAGGTCGGCGTCGACGTATCCGGGACACCGTTCAAGCCGACCACCGGCGAGCAGAAGGAAATCGGCATCAAGTACCAGATGCCGCAGCTTCCGGTGCTGTTGACCGCCGCGGTGTTCGACATCACCCAGGACAATGTGCTGCGCACCGATCCCAACAACATGGCGTTCCAGGCCGCAATCGGGCAGGTCGAATCCAAGGGCGTCGAGCTCGAGGCAAAGCTGGCGCTCAAGCAGGGACTCGATCTCACCGCGGCCTACACCCATCTCAACGTCGTGATCACGCAGGGCAATCCGGACACGACCGGCAACGAGCTGTCCGGCATTCCGCGGAACTCCTTCGCTGCCTTCGGCAAATACACCTTCCAGTCCGGCATGCCCGTCGAGGGGCTCGGGCTTGGCCTCGGCGTCCGCTATATCGGGACCAACTTCGGCAACGACCAGAACACGTTCCAGAATGCGGCGACGACGCTGTTCGATGCGGTGATCGACTACGATCTGGGCAAGCTCGACCGCCGATTCTTCGGCGCCACCGCGCGACTGAACGCGACCAATCTGTTCGACACGCAGTACCAGACCTGCCAGTCCGGCTATTGCTATGCCGGCGAGCGGCGGCAGGTGATCGGTACCTTGTCGTACCGCTGGTAGCCGCTCTGCCCCGGCGCTGCGCAGGGTGCCTGGCCTCGTGTTCGAGACGCGCCGCAAGCGGCGCTCCTCACCATGAGGGTCTAGAATTATGCCGCAAAACAAGACCTCATCCTGAGGAGCCCGCCAAAGGCGGGCGTCTCGAAGGATGGCCGCGAGGACACCGCCCGGCCGATCTTCGCTACACCGGCACTCGTACAGATGCGCGCAGCCCGCCCATCGGGCTCTCGCTGAGCAGGATGTCGCCGCCATGCGAACGGGCGATGTCGCGGGCGATCGCGAGCCCGAGGCCGCTGCCGCCTTCGTCCTGGTTGCGCGCATCATCGAGCCGCAGGAACGGCTTGAACACCTCCTCGCGCATGTTGGCGGGGATGCCGGGCCCGTCATCATCGACCGTGACGTTGAGATAACGGTGGTCGCGGTGGCCGGTGATCGAGATCGTGTTGGCGTGGCGCGCCGCATTGGAGACGAGGTTGGCGAGGCAGCGCTTGAACGAGGCAGGCTTCACCGTGACCACCGGCAGGCCGTGGAAGGCGACCGTCGCGGTGTGGCCGTGGCGCTCGGCGTCGCTGCGCAGTTCCTCCAGCGCCAGCGCCATGTCGGTCGGCTGCGCGACCTCGCCGGAATCGCCGCGCGCGAAAGCAAGGTAGTCCTCCAGCATCATCGACATCTCGTCGACGTCCTTGCGCATCGCGTCGATCTCGGGGCCTTCGCCGATCAAAGCGAGCTCGAGCTTGAAGCGGGTCAGGATGGTGCGCAGATCGTGCGAGACGCCGGCGAGCATCGCGGTGCGCTGCTCGATCGAGCGCTCGACGCGCGCCTTCATCTCGATGAAGGCCTGCGCCGCACGCCGCACCTCGCGTGCACCGCGCGGCCGGAAATTCGGCGCCTCGCGGCCCTTGCCGAAACTTTCCGCGGCGTCGGCGAGCCGCAGGATCGGCTTGATCTGGTTGCGCAGGAACAGCACCGCGACGATCAGCAGAATCGTCGAGGTGCCGAGCATCCAGAAGATGAAGATCTCCGAATTGGAGGCATAGGCCGCGCTGCGCTGGGCGAATATCCGCATCACCGAATCGTCGAGCTGCACGCGGATCTCGACCAAATTGGACTTGCCGACGGTGTCGATCCAGAACGGGCGGCTGATCTGGCGGCCGAGCTGCACCGACAGGGTCTGGTCGAGCAGCGAGAAGAACGGCTTCGGCCCCGGCGGCGGCATGTCGCCGGCGGGAAGGAAGTCGACCACCAGCTGCAGCTTCTGGGCGATGCCGCGCAGCTGCGCGCGATCCTTGTCCTGCGGATAGAGCTTGTAGACGTCGATCAGCGCGGCGATGTCGGACACCACCGCGGCCGACAGGCGCCGCGTCACCGTGTTCCAGTGCCGCTCCATGAACACGAACGCCACCACGGTCTGCAGGATCACCATCGGCACGATCATGATCAGCAGCGCGCGGGCGTAGAGGCCGGTCGGCATCCAGCTCTTGAACGCGTTGCCCATCCAGCCGTTCGCCTTCGAGACGCGCTGCGAGGCGTTCTTGATCAGGGTCAGGCCGGAATCGAGCGTGCTCATGGCTGGATCTTACGGCGAGGCGACCAGTCGGTAGCCGATGCCGCGCACTGCCTGCAGGAACAGCGGGTTGGCGGGATCGTGCTCGATCTTGCGGCGCAGCCGGTTGATCTGCACGTCGACCGCGCGCTCGTTGACGGTACCGCCGGAGGTCAGCGCGGCGCGCGGCACGGTCTCGCCGGGGGCGCTGGCGAGGATGCGCAGCATCTCGCGCTCGCGGTCGGTGAGATGGACGATCTCCTCGCCCTGGCGCAGCTCGCTGCGCTCGATGTGGAAGATGTAGGGGCCGAATGCGATCTGCTCGACGGTGACGACCTGCGGCGGCGCGGTGCGCTTGAGGATGTTGCCGATGCGCAGCACCAGTTCGCGCGGCTCGAACGGCTTTGCCACGTAATCGTCGGCGCCGATCTGCAGGCCCTCGATGCGGGCTTCCGCCTCATGCCGGGCGGTCAGCATGATGATCGGCACCGTCGAGGAGGTGCGGATGAAGCGGGCGAGGTCGAAGCCGTTCTCGCCGGGCATCATCACGTCGAGGATCAGGAGGTCGAAATGCAGCCCGAGCAGCTTGGCGCGCGCGTCGGTGGCGCTCATTGCCGTCGTGACGCGATAGCCCTCGCCGGAGAGAAAGCGCGACAGCAGGTCGCGAATACGGCGGTCGTCGTCGACCAGAAGCAGATGCGGCGCGTCGTCGGCCGGCTCGATCGGCGCGCGCATCATGGTTGCAGCCTGCACCAGGTTCACTCCCTTGCTTTTCTGCCGCCGCCGAAGATCGCTTCGAGCACCTTGTCGGGGTCGTCGCGGTCGATCATCGCGCGGAGGAATTGGCGGACCGTCTCGACGCCGGCCGGATCGATGCCGGCGACGGCGCGGTTGATGCGGTCGGTCTGCAGCCCCGCGAGCTTGGCGACCAGCGCCTCGCCCTTCGGCGTCGCGTAGAGCAGGCGCTGCCGGCGGTCATTGTTGCCGGTCTTCTGCACGATGTAGCCCTCGTCCAAGAGCTGCTTGAGCACGCGGCCGAGCGACTGCTTGGTGATGCGCAAGACGTCGAGCAGGTCGGCGACCTTCAGGCCGGGATAGCGGGTGACGAAGTGGATGACGCGGTGGTGGGCGCGGCCGAAGCCGAATGCCTCCAGCTCCTGGTCGGCGTCGCCGACGAAATCGCGATAGGCGAAGAACAACAGCTCGATGATGTCCCAGCGCAGGTCGCGTCCGCCCGCCGCAGGAGCGTGGTCATCTCCCTGCGAATCGGGCTTGGCAGCCATGCCTGAGAAATTTATGTCAGTCATATTGACGTATCTTGGGTTCAATGTTACAAAACTGCCTGTCACGACGAAACATTAGGTCGTTTTGTCCCTGACAGCGTCTGAGTCGGCCTGAAAGAGCCTGTGAGGCGGTTTGGGCCGCAAATTGGACTACCGTGCGATTGTCGAGCGGCATTTCGGCAAACATACTGGACTTCAGCACTCCGCAAAAGCATGTCTAGCCGGCATGTTGGCGATGGAAACCGGCCCCGCGGCCGGAGGTGGTGAAGTCCGGACCAGCCGAGCCGTGAGGCTCCGGGGGAAACAGGCCGGCGGCCGAACTCGCGCCGGTTCCGACAGCGGAAAGCAAAGAAAAATGACTTTGAAATTCGACATCCAGCCTTCGCCGAATGCGACGTCCGACAAGGACCGCGCAGCGAAGCTCGTGGACCCGGGCTTCGGCCGCGTCTTCACCGATCACATGGCGATCGTGCGCTACAGCCAGGGCAAGGGCTGGCACAGCGCGCGCATCGAGGCCCGCGCGAATTTTCCGCTCGATCCGGCCGGCGCGGTGCTGCACTACGCCCAGGAGATTTTCGAAGGTCTCAAGGCCTACAAGCGCGACGATGGCGGCGTGAATCTGTTCCGCCCCGACGCCAATGCCCGACGCTTCCATGATTCGGCCGAGCGCATGGCGATGGCGCCACTGCCCGAGGATTTGTTCATCGAGGCGGTCGAGCAGCTGGTGCGGATCGATCGCGCCTGGATCCCTGGCGGCGAGGGCAGTCTCTATTTGCGGCCGTTCATGATCGCGAGCGAGATCTTCCTCGGCGTCAAGCCGTCGGCGGAATACATCTTCTCGGTGATCGCCTCGCCGGTCGGCTCCTACTTCAAAGGCGGCCCTGCGCCGGTCTCGATCTGGGTGTCGGAGAATTACACGCGCGCCGCGATCGGCGGCACCGGTGCCGTCAAGTGCGGCGGCAATTACGCCGCGAGCCTGCGCGCGCAGGCCGAGGCGATCGAGCGCGGCTGCGATCAGGTCGTGTTTCTCGATGCGGTCGAGCGCCGCTATATTGAAGAGCTCGGCGGCATGAACATCTTCTTCGCATTCGACGACGGCTCGCTCTCGACGCCGCCGCTCGGCACCATCCTGCCCGGCATCACCCGCGACTCGATCATCGCGCTCGCCAAGGATTCCGGCACAAGCGTGCGCGAGGAGCCCTACACGATCCAGCAGTGGCGTGCGGATGCTGCCAGCGGCAAGCTGAAGGAGGCGTTCGCCTGCGGCACCGCGGCCGTGATCTCGCCGATCGGCAAGGTCTGCTCGGCAAGCGGCGACTTCCAAATCAGCGGCGGTGTCGCCGGCCCGGTCGCGATGGGCCTGCGCAAGAAGCTGGTCGACATCCAGTACGGTCGCACCAACGATCCGCATAACTGGATCAGGAACGTGGCCTGAGCCGGCACGGTCATTCCGGGATGGTCCGCAGGACCAGACCTCAGGTGCGCAATTGCGCACCGGGAAATCTCGACATTCCGGGTTCGCGTCTTTCGACGCGCCCCGGAATGACAGCCCCGGACGCACCGGTTGCCGCGTTGCGCGCCGGCTGGTAAATGCCGCCAATGGCCGAGAAACCCAAAAAACCCCAGAAACTGAAGGCGCGGCTGCCGCGCGGGTTGGAAGATCGCGGCCCGGCCGCGATCAATGCCACGCGGGCGATGGTCGAGAAGATCCGCGCCGTCTACGAGCTCTACGGCTTCGAGCCGGTGGAGACGCCGGCGATGGAATTTACCGACGCGCTCGGCAAGTTCCTGCCGGACCAGGACCGGCCCAACGAGGGCGTGTTCTCGTTCCAGGACGATGACGAGCAGTGGATCTCGCTGCGCTACGACCTGACCGCGCCGCTGGCGCGCTATGTCGCGGAGAATTTCGACGCGCTGCCGAAGCCGTACCGGTCCTATCGGTTCGGCTATGTCTTCCGCAACGAGAAGCCCGGTCCCGGCCGATTCCGCCAGTTCATGCAGTTCGATGCCGATACGGTCGGCTCGGCGACGCCGGCGGCCGACGCCGAGATCTGCATGATGGCGGCCGACACGATGGAAGCGCTCGGCATTCCGCGCGGCTCCTATGTCGTGAAGGTCAACAATCGCAAGGTGCTCGACGGCGTGCTCGAGGCGATCGGTCTCGGCGGCGAGGAGAATGCAGGCCGCAGGCTCACCGTGCTGCGCGCGATCGACAAGCTCGACAAGTTTTCCGCCGACGAGGTCCGCAAGCTGCTTGGTCCCGGACGATGGGATGGCGGCGAGGAGGGCAGGGGCGACTTCACCAAGGGCGCCGAGCTGAGCCCGGCGGATGCCGATGTCGTCCTCGCTGTCACGCAGCAGCGCGACGATTGGAAAGAAGCCATCGCCGCGGCGGAGACCTATCTTGCGAAGAGCGAAGTTGGTCAGGCCGGCGTGGGCGAGCTTGAGGAGATCGCCAAGCTCGTCGCGGCGTCCGGCTATGGCGCGGATCGCATCCGGATCGATCCGACCGTCGTTCGCGGCCTCGAATATTACACCGGCCCGGTCTACGAGGTTGAGCTGTTGCTCGACACCAAGGACGAGAAGGGCCGCCCGGTGCGGTTCGGCTCGGTCGGTGGTGGCGGCCGCTATGACGGCCTGGTCTCGCGCTTCCGCGGCGAGCCGGTGCCGGCGACGGGATTCTCGATCGGCGTGTCGCGCCTGCAGGCCGCGCTGACGATGCTCGGCCAGCTTGATGCGCGGGCCGAGTTCGGCCCCGTCGTCGTCACCGTGTTCGATCGCGACCGTGTCGCCGACTACCAGAAAATGGTGGCGCAGCTGCGCCAGGCCGGCATCCGCGCCGAGCTCTATCTTGGCAATCCGAAGAACATGGGCAACCAGCTCAAATATGCCGACCGCCGCAACTCGCCCTGCGTGATCATTCAGGGCTCGGACGAGAAGGCGCGCGGCGAGGTGCAGATAAAGGATCTGATCGAGGGCGCCAAGGCGGCGGCCGCGATCGCCTCCAATCAGGAATGGCGCGAGACGCGGCCGGCGCAGTTCTCCTGCGCGGAGGTTGAGCTGGTCGCCAAGGTCCGCGAGGTGCTGGCGCGGCATGACGTGAACTGGGGATAGCTGGTTTGTCATGCGCGGGCTTGACCCGCACAGCCATCTTCAAAAAGATGGCGCGCCAGCCGGGCCGGCAGACGACCGGCTTAAGCGTCAACAACAACCAGGGAGCTATTCTGATGCCTGAGATCACCGTGAGCATGGCCGCCGGCCGCACCGACGAGCAGAAGCTCGGCATGATGCGCGACATCACCCAGGCGCTGGTGAAGAATCTGGGCGTCGATGCCGACGCGGTCGTGATCCAGATCAACGAAGCGCCGCTGCATCACAAGATGAAGGGCGGCAAGTCCTTCGTCGAGCGCGCCGCCGCGGCGAAGAAATAACTGCGATTTCTCCACCGGTCGTCCCGGCGAAGGCCGGGACCCATAACCACAGGGTTGAATTGTTGCAGCGAGCTGCGGCCCCAGCGTCGCGCAACAAGAATCTTCGGTGGTTATGAGTCCCGGCCTACGCCGGGACGAACAGTATTTCTGAGGCCTCCAATGGATGCACGCGACTTCATCAAGATCGGCATGAGCGCCGAGCGCATGCTGGTGGTGCCGCCGGAGCGCACGGTCGGGCATTTCGTTCCTGATATGCCGATGGTCTATGCGACGCCGATGATGATCCTCGACATGGAGATGGCGTCGGGCGATGCGATCCGCGCCGCGTTGCAACCTGGCTGGGTCACGGTCGGCACCGAGGTCGATATCCGCCATCTTGCGGCGGCGCTGGTCGGCGCCACCGTGCGGACCACCTCAAAGGTGATCGCGGTGGAACGCCGCGTGATCCGCTTCGAGGTCGAGGCCTTTGAGGGCACGCGCAAGCTCGGCGAAGGCCGCCACGCCCGCGGCCTGATCAATGTCGAGAATTTTAACAAGCGGCTGGCGGGGATGTCGGGGCGAGCGCAGTAGATGTGACGTCTAGAGGCGGATCGATCCGCACATTCAGACGTCATCCTGAGGAGCGCGCAGCGCGTCTCGAAGGATGGGCCACGGGCCGTGCGCCCTTCGAGGCTCGCTGCGCGAGCACCTCAGGGTGACGGTTTTGTTAGCACCTTACTTCGCCAATTCCTTCGAGCGCCGTGTCGCGGCGGCGATCGCGCGGGTCATCAGCGGCCGGAGGCCGTCATTGGCCATCAACACTTCGAGCGCCGCGGCGGTGGTGCCGCCGGGCGAAGTGACGTTCTGCCGCAATGTCGCCGAGGGCAGATCGGAGCGATGCAGCAGCTCGCCGGAGCCGGCGACGGTCGCGCGCGCCAGCGCGGTCGCGAGCTGCTCGGGCAGGCCGGCCGCGACGCCGGCGCGGGCGAGCTCCTCGGCGAGCAGGAAGACATAGGCCGGGCCGGAGCCGGAGACCGCGGTCACCGCGTCCATCAGGCCTTCATCGTCGACCCATTCGACCAGCCCGGTCGCCTTCAGCAGTGCATCGGTCATCGCGCGCTGTGCGGTGGTGACGCGCTTCGACGGCACCGCGACCGTAATGCCGCGGCCGATCGCCGCCGGCGTGTTCGGCATCGCGCGCACCACGGCGCCGCCGACAACCTCTTCCAGCGCGGCGACGGTCGTGCCGGCCATGATCGAGACCACGAGCGTGGAGGCGCCGACCAACGCTTTCAGCGCGGCGCCGGCGTCACGGAACGATTGCGGCTTCACCGCGACCACCAGCGTGTCGACTGTGCCGAGCTCCGTCGCCTGCGGATTGAGCCGCACGCCCTTCGCGGCCAGCGCGGAGATTTCAGGCGATAGATGCGGATCGATCACCGCGACCTGCTTGGGCGAAAGGCCCTGTGCGAGCCAGCCGGTCAGCATGGCGCCGCCCATCTTGCCCGCGCCCGCGAGCGCGATGGTGCCGGTGACATCTTTCAATGGGCTGTTTGTCGTGCTCACAGGTGGCTCCGCAAACTCTGTGTCGTCCCTGCGGAAGCAGGGACCCATAACCACAGGCGGTTCTAGTGGAGCGAGAGGCAGGCCACAAGCAGGTTGGGCAACCACTGCCCTCACTGGGTCCCTGCTTTCGCAGGGACGACATCGAATGTGTGGATGCGCAGGAACGAAGCCCTTACGCCTCGCCCTCGGTATCGAACATCGCCGCCGCCATCGCCTCGGTGGTCGACTTGCCGGCCCACACCACGAACTGGAACGCCGGATAGTAGCGCTCGCAGGCGTGGATCGCGTTGACCACCATCGCCTCGCACTGCGAAGTGGAGGCGGTGAGGCCGCCGGGCAGCACCAGCGCCTGGCGATGCATTACCATGCCGGTGTGGGTCCAGAGGTCGAAATGACCGACCCATAATTGCTCGTTGATCGCGGCGACCAGCCGTTGCACCTCGGCGCGGCGCGCCTGCGGCATCTTCATGTCGAAGGCGCAGGCGAGATGCAGCGCCTCGATCTCACTCATCCAGGTGAACGAGAGCTGATAGTCGATCCAGTCTCCCTTGGAGACGATCGTCACCTCGTCTTCGCCGGAACGCTCGAACGCCCAGTTGTTGTCGGTGGCGATATCCTCGACCACCGCAAGCGGGTTGTTCCGGGAATCGATAATGCTTTCGAGGAGGGACATGCCGTCTCGGACCTTGTTCTTATGATCGCTTGATACGCACACGGAAGCCGGCACTTGCGACATACTGCGTCGCGGCCGAGTACAGCTCCTTGACCGGGCTTCCGGATGCCCCTGGACCTGACGCCGATGAAGTGATGTGATTTGCGGAATCCGCGCAACCGCACGCCGAGTCCGTCCACAGCCAAAGCGCGCATCGTCCACAGCTGATCTCCGCCACATCTGTGATTTGGAGAACAAATCGGAATCTCCGCATTCGAGTAACGGTTTGTTAACCATTTGCGGGCGCTGCGCTGCACCTGTGAATCAGCCCTTCGGCCCTCTGATCAGCCCGCCCAGAGCCGCAACGCGGGCATGGGGACATGCCGTTTCCCCATGCCAAAGGACCTTGCCCCGCTGTCGCGGTTTGGTCATATTTCGTCTCAGGCACGTCCATCCCGGGCGTGCCGATGTTCTCAGGGCGGGGTGAAAATCCCCACCGGCGGTAAGGGCGATGAGCCCAAGCCCGCGAGCGCCTTGTTCCGCGAAGCCGGGAGAAGGGTCAGCAGATTCGGTGCAATTCCGAAGCCGACGGTTACAGTCCGGATGAAAGAGAACGGTTGCGGCAGCCAACGCGATTTTCGCGTGGGCTCGTGTCGTTGTCCGTATGCCCTGATTCTGGTCCTGAAAGAGGAAAGCCATGAATCAGATGTTGCAAGACACTGAAGTTCAAGACGCCGAAGTCCAAACATCCCCAGCAGAAGGTGCTCCCGATACGCCGGCAACTCCGCCGGTGCCGGAGCATCCGTACTTCGCCAAGCCGCAGCGCGTTGCCTTCGTGCAATCTTCCTGGCATCGCGACGTGGTGGAGGAGTGCCGCATCTCCTTCCTGAAGGAGATCGAGGCGCGCCACATCACCAATGTCGACGTGTTCGAGGTGCCGGGCTCGTTCGAGATCCCGCTGCACGCGCAGCTGTTGGCAAAGACCCGCCGCTACACCGCGATCGTCGCGGCCGGGCTCGTCGTCGATGGCGGCATCTACCGCCATGAATTCGTCGCCGACACCGTGATCAAGGCGCTGATGGATGTGCAATTGCGCACCGAGGTGCCGGTGTTCTCGGCTGTACTGACGCCGCAGCAATTCCACGAGACCGAGGTGCATTACGAGTTCTTCCGCAAGCACTTCGTGATCAAGGGGATCGAGGTCGCGGAAGCCTGCGCCAACACGCTGCACAGCCTGGAGCGTCTGCGCGGCCAGGTCGCGGCCGGGATCCCCGGCTAACAAACAAGAAGAGCGTCAACGGCTCAAGGTCCAGCACAAAAGCGATTCCGGCATGCGTGCCGGGATCGCTCTCGCGCACGGCATGTTCGGCTATGCTTGCAGGCATAATCAGAACGCGCGGGAGGCGCCCATGACCGAACAACATTCTTCCGACTGGCTCGGCCTGTCGGGCCGCGTTGCCGTCGTCACCGGGGGAGGCGGCGGCATCGGCCGCGCCACCGCGGTCAGCTTCGCGCGGGCCGGCGCCAAAGTCGCCGCGCTCGATCGCGACGAGCACGGACTTGCCGAGACCAAGGCAAAGTTGCGCGAGTTCGGCGACGGCCATCTCGTCGCAAGCTGCGACACCACCAGCGAGGACAATGTCGCAGACGTCGCGGACACCGTCGCGCGCACGCTTGGTTCGTGCGATATCCTGGTCAACACGGCGGCGGTGCTGCGCCCCGGTGGGCTCGACACGCTGCCGCTCGCCGAATGGAACGCGGTGCTGGCGGTCAATCTCACCGGCTATTTCATTTGCACGCAGGCGTTTGGCCGCCAGATGCGCAAGCTGGGGCGCGGCAGCCTCATCCACGTCGCCTCGATCGCCGCCAGCAATGCGCAGGGGCAAAGCGGCGCCTACAGCGTCAGCAAGGCCGCCGTCGTGATGCTCTCGCAGCAGCTCGCCGCCGAATGGGGGCCGCACGGCATCCGCAGCAATGTGGTTAGCCCCGGCCTCGTCGTCACGCCGATGAGCCAGGCGTTCTACGATACGCCGGGGGTTACCGAGCGGCGCACCGCGGTAGTGCCGATGCGCCGGATCGGCGCGCCGCAGGACATGGCGGACGCGACGCTGTTCCTGGCCAGCGACCGCTCGTCCTACGTCAATGGCGAGGAGATCATCGTCGACGGCGGCTATGCGCGGACGCTGATGAGCCACGTGCCGCGGCCGGGGTTTTGAGAAGGCCGCATCTGCAAATTCGCTGTCGTCCCGGCGAAAGCAGGGAACCATAACCACGACCGACAATTGTTGCGCGACGCTGTAGCCACAGCGCGCTTCAACAACTCGACCCTGTGGTTATGGGTCCCTGCTCCCGTGCGCAATTGCGCACTAGGCAGCGACGACAGAGAGTATGCCTTAATCAAACAGGCTGGAGACCGACTCTTCCGCTGCGGTGCGGCCGATCGCTTCGGCGATCAGGCCGGCGATCGAGATCTGGCGGATGTTCGGCGCCTTGTTGACGGCTTCCGTCGGCAGGATCGAGTCGGTGATGACCAGCTCTTTTAGCCGCGACGAGGCGATTCGCGCGGCGGCGCCGCCGGACAGCACGCCATGGGTGATGTAGGCCGAGACCTCCTTGGCGCCGTGCGCGATCAGCGCCTCGGCCGCGTTCACCAGGGTGCCGCCGGAATCGACGATGTCGTCAACCAGGATGCAGTTGTAGCCGGCGACGTCGCCGATCACGTTCATCACCTCGGACTCACCGGGGCGCTCGCGGCGCTTGTCGACGATCGCGAGCGGGGTGTTGATGCGCTTGGCAAGGCCGCGGGCGCGCGCCACGCCGCCGACGTCGGGCGACACCACCATCACCTTGGCGAGGTCGAACTTTTCCTTGATGTCGCGCACCATCAACGGCGCTGCGAACAAATTGTCGGTCGGGATGTCGAAGAAGCCCTGGATCTGGCCGGCATGCAGGTCGAGCGTCATGACGCGGTCGACGCCGGCATGCGAGATCAGGTTGGCGACGAGCTTGGCGGAGATCGGAGTGCGTGAGCCGGACCTGCGATCCTGCCGGGCATAGCCGAAATACGGCACCACCGCAGTGATGCGGCGCGCCGAGGAGCGGCGCAGCGCGTCGGTGATGATCAGCAGTTCCATCAGATTGTCGTTGGCGGGAAATGACGTCGATTGCAGGATGAACATGTCCGAGCCGCGGACGTTCTCCTGGATCTCGACGAAGATCTCCATGTCGGCGAAGCGCCGGACCACGGCCTTGGTCAGTTCGATGCCAAGGCCCTTGGCGATGTCCTGCGCCAGCGCAGGATTGGAGTTGCCGGCGACGAGCTTGATTGATCCGTTCTTTGCCGACATCGATGCTTCCCCCCGCGCCTTGCTGGATACGACGTTCAGCATCTCAAGTCCTTACAGAACCGGCGGGTTTTCGGTGCGCGAGGGAATATCAGGCAGGCGGCCGCGCTGGCAACCCATTAGCCCGCCTTGACTGCGGTTTTCCTGGGCAAAAAACGCCTTTCCCCGGCAGATACCGGGGGTTAGTTCGCGGAATAGCTGAGCGCCACGGTCTCGGCGGGCGCCGGGGCGCTGACCATCGCCGGCCCGCGCAGCTCGGGGGCCGCCGGGGCGGGCGCCGGGCCATCGGCCGGACCGCCATTGATCATGCTGGTGAGGCCACTGAGGCCGGCCTGGGCGATCCTGCGCAGCACCAGATCGTCGGCGGCGGCCCAGGCGTCGCGGCTGGCCTTGCCGGCAGGTTCTTCGCCGGAGAGCCGGAGCGCGCGTTGCTGGTTGCTATCGTAGACGTCCCACACCCACGCGATCATGGTGCGGCCCCGCACCACCTGCGCCGACAGATAGCTGCGCACGCGATAGGCCGCGGTGCCCTGGCGCGACACGATCGACAGGCTGCGCAGCTTGGATTCGCTGTCGAGCACGCCGACCATGCGGTCGAACACCTGGGGCGGCGGGCCGTCGATCGATTCGAACGCGACGGTGGCACCGCCGCTCGCCGGCGTGGCCATGGCGTAGGAGTCGGCCACGTTGCCGCCGGCCGCGCAGCCGCCAAGCGCGCTTGCGATCGCGAGCCACGTCGCTGCGATCGCGGCACGCACGACTGTCCCAGTTTGAAACTGGCGATTTGACGCTTCCCTCATTGCGTCATGCGATATCGTTAAAACGGCTTAACGTCTAGGGCAGGACGGCCACAGCCCTTAACCGATCCAAGAACCGATCCAAGGCTGCGCCACGGGGTTTCGGATTTCCTTGCTCAGTCAGAGAGATGATGCCGCATGACCTCGCAGCCGGTTCGGAATGCCGGCTCGCATGATGGCGACCAGACGCCCGGCGTCAGCCTTCCAGCGCGATGGCGTGCACGTGCCGGCCGTAATCGGCTTCCTTGCGATGCACCGAGCGACGGTAGCTGAAGCAGCGTGCATCCGAATAGGTGTCGATGCCGAGATCGTCGATCATCAGCACGCCGGCATTTTCCAGCCGCATCCGGATGAAGCCGGCAAGATCGAACATCGCGTGGCCGTCGCGTTCGCCGGGCATAAAGAACACGCCGTTCTCGGCGTCGGCCTCGATGAAGCGCTCGACGAATTCGTTGCCGACCTCGTAGGACTCCTTGCGGATCAGCGGGCCGATCGCGGCGACAATGCCGCCGCGCTCGGCGCCGAGCTTCTCCATCGCATCGATGGTCGATTCCAGCACGCCGGTCAGCGCGCCCTTCCAGCCAGCATGCGCCGCGCCGATCACCCGCGCATTGGGCTCGACGAACAGGATCGGCCCGCAGTCGGCGGTCGTGACCGAGATCGCAAGCCCCTCGGTGCGGGTGACGAGCGCGTCCGCCTTCGGACGTGGCGCGCCGTTCCACGGGCTGTCGACGACGACGACGTCGGGCGAGTGCACCTGATGCACGCTGATCAGATGATCGAGCGGCACGCCGAGCTGCGCGGCTATCCGCCGCCGGTTCTCCGCGACCTTGGCCGGATCGTCGCGCGAGCCGAGCCCGCCATTGAGGCCGGCATAGACGCCCTCGGAGACGCCACCCTCGCGGGAGAAGAAGGCATGGCGCAGGCCAGGTATGGCCGACAGCAGCGGTGATCCCAATGTCATTGTTCGGTCTCGTCAGGCTGATCGCTGAGGCCAGCGATCGAGGTGAGGCGCGGCTCGGAGATGGCCATGACCTTGAACATCGAGCCCATCCCGCCGCGCCCGGGCTCGGTCAGCCGCTTCAGGGCGCCGGCAATGTCGGCGGACATTTCGGGGCTGGCTTTCGCCATCAGTCCGGCAGCGCGGGCTTCGATGCCGAGCCGCTTGAGGAAGTCGCCCTGCGTCGCCGGACCGTGGACCTGCGCGCCGACATCCTCGGCGGCGCGTGCCAACGCCTGGAAGTCAACATGCGCGGTGACGTCGGCCCGTCCGGGATTCTTCAGCGGATCGGCGAAGCTGTGGCGCGCGATCGCCTGGAAGGTGTCGCCGGCATCGCTGCGCAGATGGCCGTAATCGATGATCAGCGCGGCGCCGTCCTGGTCGCGCACCCGGGTGGCGAGCTTCATGACCTCGTTGTCGGGCCGCCATTCGAACACCGCACCGAGCGGCGCGGCGCGGACCAGCGGCGGCAGCAGCACCTCGAAATGCGGGGTCGGCTCCGGGGCGGGGGCGAAATACAGATTGCCATTGGCGTCCATCCCGACCGTGCGCTCATGCCAGCCGGTCTCGCGGCGAACCATCTGGTGGATCGGCAGCACGTCGAAATATTCGTTGGCGAGGATCACCGCCGGTCCCTCGGGCACGTCGTCGATGCTGTCATGCCAGGTGATGTCGTGCACGCCGTTCAGCGTGGCCTGCTGCTTCTCGCGCAGCACCGGATTGACCTCGACGAGGTGGATGCTGAGCGACTGGTAGAGCGGCGGCAGCACGCGCAGCGCACGCAGCGCGTCGGACATCATGGTGCCGCGGCCGGGCCCGAGCTCGATCAGGCGGAACGTCTCCGGCGAACCGATGGCGCGCCAGATCGAGGCGCTCCACAGCCCGAGCAACTCGCCGAACATCTGGCTGACCTCGGGCGCCGTGGTGAAATCGCCCGCGCGGCCGAGCGGATCGCGCGATAGGTAATAGCCGTACTGCGGATGCATCAGGCACAATTCCATGTAGCGCCAGACCGGCATCGGCCCGGATAATTTGATCAGCTTCCTGATCTCATCCAGCAGCGGGGAGGGTTCGCTCACGGCCTTGGATTGCACTAGCGTCATGTTGCACTCGGCGCCGGTCCGTTCGCCCTGCGGCGGACGGCGGCCGTGATGATGATAGCGCCGACGATAATCATTGGCACCGACAGCAGCATCCCCATGGTTAATCCGCCCCACAGGAAACCGAGCTGCGGATCGGGCTCCCTGAAGTGCTCGCCGATGATTCGGGCGATGCCGTAGATCGCAATGAAGCTGCCGAGGATCAGGCCGGGCCGCTTCAGCGCGCCCATCCGGATCATGATCGCCAGCGCCACAAACAGCACGATGCCCTCGAGGCCGGCCTCATAGAGCTGGCTCGGATGCCGCGGCAGCGGTCCGCCATTGGGGAAGATCATCGCCCAGGGCAGGCTCACCTCGGCATGCCGGCCCCACAATTCGCTGTTGATGAAATTGGCGAGCCGGCCAAGGAACAGCCCGATCGGCGCCACCGCGGTGGTGATGTCGCCGAGCGACAGGATCGGAATGTTGTTGCGGCGGGCGAACAGCATCACCGCGGCGACGCAGCCGAGGAAGCCGCCGTGGAACGACATGCCGCCCTTCCATAGTTCAAGGATCTCGGACGGATGCGCCACAAAGAACGGCAGGTTGTAGAACAGCACATAGCCGGTGCGGCCGCCGACGATGATGCCGATCGTGACCCAGAGGATGAAATCGTCGAGCTGCGGCAGCGTGATCGGCACCTCGCCGCCCCACAGCCGCTGCTTCTTGATCAGCGAGCGGGCGTAGATCCAGCCCAGCACGATGCCGACGATATAGGCCAGCGCATACCAGCGGATCACGATCGGCCCCAGCGCGAGCGCGACGGGGTTGAACACCGGAAAGTCGATCAGCAGGAACGGCATCGTGCGGGGTGAGACTCAGTTCACGAGGTTGCGCCGGTAGAGCGCGAGCAGCCGCTCCCAATGGCGTTCGGCGGCGTCGCGGTCATAGACCGGGCGCTTGGGGAACGCAAAGCCGTGATGCGTGCCGGGATAGATCTCGACCTCGTTGTTGGATCCCTTCATGCCGGCCTTGACCTGCTCGATGACTTCCTGAGGCGCGTAGATATCGGTCTCGGCGCAGGCGAAATAGAGTTCGGCCTTGGTCTTTTGCGCGGCAAGGTGCGGGCTGTCGGGCTGGTCGGTCGCCAGATGGGTGCCGTAGATCGAGGCGGCAGCCTTGACCCGATCGCCGAAATGCGTCGCCGCGTTCACCGCATAGCGGCCGCTCATGCAGTAGCCGACGGTGCCGATGATCTTGGTGTTGGCGGCCTTCTGGGTCTCGGCATAGGCGATCAGGCCTTTGGTGTCTTCCATCACCAGCGGGATGTTGATGGAGTTCATGTATCCGAACATGCGCTTGCGCTCAGGTGCGTCGGGATCGGGCGGTATCGGACCGAGCTCCATCACGTCGGATCGGTAGTACAGATTGGGCAGCATCACATAATAGCCGGAGGTGCCGAGCCGGCGCGCCATGTCGCGCAGCTCCTCGCGGATCGCCGGTGCGTCCATGTAGAAGATCACGACCGGGAAGGGGCCGCCGCGCTCGGGATGGGTGATGAAGGTGGTGGTCTTGCCGTCCTTGGTCGGGATATCGACAGTGGCTTCGATCATGGCGTTTCTGCTCGCGTTATGTGTGCGATTTCTGTTGTGAGTTCATACGATTGCAAGGAAACCGGAGCATGACAAGGCGGGCTCACGGGAGGCCAGCCATTCGCGGCGGACTTGAACCGGATGGCTGACATCGCCATTGTCTTTATCGCGATACAGTGAACGCGGAGATTTTTGCGAGATGACCCAGACCAGCAACCGGTTTTTCGATGAGATCGGCCGTCTGATGAACGACGCCGCCGGCGCCGCCCAGGGCGTCAAGCGCGAGGTCGACACGGTCATGCGCAACCAGGCCGAACGGATCCTGCGCGACCTCGACGTGGTCAAGCGCGAGGAGTTCGACGCGGTCAAGGACATGGCCCGCCTGGCGCGCGAGGAGAACGAGGCGCTGAAGGCGAGGATCGCCGCGCTGGAAGCCAAGCTCGGCAGTTCGGCGGGGTAGCCGCTTCTGTAGCCCGGATGGAGCGCAGCGAAATCCGCGGGCGCATCCGCGGATCGACTCCCCGGATTGCGCTTCGCTGCATCCGGGCTACGTGCCCGCCGTGGGGTCAAGCAAGAAAAATCCCTTCATTTCCTTGTCATTTCGGCCCTTTGGGGCTAAAAGCCCGCCACGTCCGCGGCCCCCGCACCCCTGGAGGCTTGCTGTGGACTTGAGCATGGGCCGCGCTGCGGCCTTTAACTTTTTAAATACAAGGACTTAACGCTATGGCGACCGTCAAGGAATTGAAGGCGACCGCGCGTCCGAAGAGCGGCAAGGGGGCCGCCCGGGCAGAGCGTCGCGCCGGGAGAGTTCCCGGAGTGATCTACGGAGACAACCAGCCCCCCGTCACCATTTCGGTCGACGACCGTGAACTGCGCCAGCGCATCCTGGCCGGCCGCTTCCTGACGACGCTGTTCGATATCGATGTCGAGGGCAAGAAGCACCGCGTGATTCCGCGCGACTACCACCTCGACCCGGTGAAGGACTTCCCGCTCCATGTCGACTTCATGCGGCTCGGCGAAGGCGCCACCATCCGCGTCAGCGTGCCGCTGCACATCGTGAACGGTGAAAGCTCGCCGGGCGTCAAGCGCGGTGGCACCGTCAACATCGTCACCCACGCGCTCGATCTCGAGTGCTCGGTGGACAACATTCCGCAGTACATCGAAGCCGACGTCGGCGCGCTCGAGATCAGCTATTCGCTGCATCTCTCCGACGTCAAGCTGCCGAAGGGCGTGAAGTCGCTGACCCGCGAGGACGCGACCCTCGTCACCATCGTGCCGCCGTCCGGCTACGCCGAAGAGCAGAAGGCCGCGGCTGCGGCGGCTGCTGGTGGCGCCGCGGCTCCGGCCGCGGGTGCTGCGGCTCCGGCTGCTGCCGCTCCGGCTGCGGGTGCTGCGGCTCCGGCCGCGGGTGCCAAGGCTCCCGCCGGCGGTGGCGACAAGAAGAAGTAACCGATCAGGTCGGCGCGCGATCGTCTGACGGCGCGCCGACGCGGGATGCCGCGCCATGCGCCTTTTTGTCGGTCTCGGTAATCCCGGTGCGAAATACGCCAGCAACCGACACAATATCGGTTTCCTGGCGGTCGATGAGATTGCACGGCGTCATGGTTTCGCACCATGGCGCCGTCGCTTTCAGGGCGAGACTGCCGAAGGCGTCATCGATCGTGAGAAGGTCGTGCTGCTGAAGCCGACCACCTTCATGAACGAGTCCGGACGCGCGGTGCAGGAAGCGGCGAACTTCTTCAAGCTGGTGCCCGCCGATATCACCGTGTTCCAGGACGAGCTCGAGCTGCCGCCCGCCAAGGTGCGGGTCAAGATCGGCGGCGGGATCGCCGGCCATAACGGGCTGCGCTCGATCTCCGCGCATATCGGCAACGACTATCGGCGGGTGCGGCTCGGGATCGGTCATCCCGGCGTCAAGGAGCTCGTGCACAGCCACGTGCTGTCGGACTTCGCGAAAAGCGACCGGGCGTGGGTGGCGGCCTTGTGCCAGGCCGTCGCCGACAATGCCGGCCTGCTGGCTGCGGGACACGACGCCTCGTTCGCCAACAAGGTGCATCTGACGATGCAGGCCAAGGGATTTTTCGACACCAAGGACGAGGGGCCCTAGCGGACCCTCGTCACTCAGTTCAGCCGCGCAGCGTGTGCGCGAGAGATCGGGACGAACATGGGATTCAAATGCGGGATCGTCGGGCTGCCTAACGTCGGCAAGTCGACGCTGTTCAATGCGCTGACCGAGACGGCGGCCGCCCAGGCGGCGAACTATCCGTTCTGTACCATTGAGCCGAATGTCGGCGAGGTGGCGGTGCCCGATCAGCGGCTGGAGAAGCTGGCAGCGGTCGCGAAGTCCGGGCAGATCATCCCGACCCGGCTGACCTTCGTCGATATCGCAGGGCTCGTCCGCGGCGCGTCGCAGGGCGAAGGCCTCGGCAACCAGTTCCTCGCCAACATCCGCGAGGTCGATGCCATCGCCCATGTGGTGCGTTGCTTCGAGGATTCCGACATCACCCATGTCGAAGGCAAGATCGCGCCGCTCGCCGACATCGAGACCATCGAGACCGAGCTGATGCTGTCCGACCTCGACAGCCTTGAGAAGCGCGTCGACAATCTCGCCAAGAAGGCCAAGGGCAACGACAAGGAAGCCAAGGAGCAGCTCGAGCTGGTCAACCGCGCGCTCACATTGCTGCGCGACGGCAAGCCGGCCCGCGGCATGGAGCGCAAGCCGGAGGAGGAGCGTGCGTTCCGCATGCTCGGGCTCCTGACCTCGAAGCCCGTGCTCTATGTCTGCAACGTCGAGGAGGGCTCGGCCAAGGACGGCAACAATTTCTCCAAGGCGGTGTTCGAACGCGCCAAGGAGGAAGGCGCGGTCGCGGTCGTGATCTCGGCCAAGATCGAATCCGAGATTGCGACGCTGTCGCGTGCCGAGCGCGCCGAGTTCCTCGAGACCCTGGGCCTCGAAGAGGCCGGCCTCGATCGGCTGATCCGCGCCGGCTATCAGCTGCTCGACCTCATCACCTATTTCACCGTCGGCCCGAAGGAAGCCCGCGCCTGGACCATCGACCGCGGCACCAAGGCGCCTGCCGCCGCCGGCGTGATCCATACCGATTTCGAGAAGGGTTTTATTCGCGCGGAGACCATTGCCTACGACGATTACATCGCCGGCAACGGCGAAGCCGGCGCGCGCGACGCCGGCAAGCTGCGGCTGGAAGGCAAGGAGTATGTCGTCGCCGACGGCGACGTGATGCATTTCCGGTTTAATACCTGAGCATCGATTTCGGGCTCGCTTTCTCCCAAGTCGTCCCGGCGAAGGCCGGGACCCATAACCACAGGGCGCAGTTGTTGCGCGACGACGCTGTGGCCCCAGCTTGCTCCATCCCAACGTTCGGTGGTTATGGGTCCCGGCCTTCGCCGGGACGACACTGAATATGGGGCGTCACCGATCCGCCCGCCCGATCACGTCCATCAGTTCGGCGATCTTGCGCCGCTGGTCGGCCTTGTCGCCGGACGAGATCGCGTGCTCCACGCAGTGCGCCACGTGATCGCGCAGGACCTCCTCCTCGACGCGGCGCAACGCCGCGCGCGCGGCTGCGATCTGCGTCACCACGTCGATGCAATAGCGATCGTCCTCGACCATGGCGGCCAGCCCGCGGATCTGACCCTCGATCCGTTTGAGCCGTTTTAAGCAGGATGCCTTGACCTCGTGTCTCATAAGGCTCATATACCCCCCTAGGGTATACAAATCAAGAGGCCGGGATACCGGTCGGGAAGAGTTTCGTGGCACAGGCAAAGCACGACCATTCGCACGCCGATCATCACCATCATGGCGCGGCCGCGCAGTCCTGCTGCGGCGGCAAGCATGATCACGGCGCGACGCCGGCCGAGGCCGCCTTCGCGATCGATCCAGTCTGCGGCATGAAGGTCAACCCGGCGACCGCCAAGCACCGCTTCAGCTACAAGGGCGAGGAGTACCTGTTCTGCAGCGGCCGTTGCCGCGAGCGCTTCGAAGCCGAGCCCGAGAAGTATCTCGAGCCGCGCGAACCGAAGCCGCCGGCGCCGGCCGGCACGATCTACACCTGCCCGATGCACCCCGAGGTGCGCCAGGTTGGTCCCGGCTCTTGCCCGATCTGCGGCATGGCGCTGGAGCCCGAGCAGGTCTCGCTCGACGACGGCCCCGATCCTGAATTGATCGATATGACGCGGCGGTTCTGGATCGGTCTCGCGCTCACGCTGCCGGTGTTCGTGCTCGAGATGGGCAGCCATCTCGGGCTGCTGCATCTGGTGCCGATGGGCTGGTCGAACTGGATCTCGTTCGTGCTGGCGACACCGGTCGTGCTGTGGGCCGGCGCGCCGTTCTTCGTGCGCGGCTGGCAGTCGGTCGTGACGCGCAATCTCAACATGTTCACGCTGATCGCGATGGGCACCGGCGTCGCCTATGCCTACAGCGTGGTTGCGACCCTGGCGCCGCAGCTGTTCCCACCCGCATTCCGCGACATGCATGGCGCGGTCGCGGTGTATTTCGAGGCGGCCGCCGTGATCACGGTGCTGGTGCTGCTCGGCCAGGTGCTGGAATTGCGCGCCCGGGCGCAGACCTCGGGCGCGATCCGCGCGCTGCTTGGGCTTGCGCCCAAGACCGCGCGCCGCATCACCGATCATGGTGACGAGGATATCGAGATCGACGCGATCAAGGTCGGCGATCGCCTGCGCGTGCGCCCCGGCGAGAAGGTGCCGGTCGACGGCGTCGTGATCGAGGGCCGCGGCGTCATCGACGAATCCATGGTGACTGGTGAATCGATGCCGGTCACCAAGGCGGAAGGCGCCAGCGTGATCGGCGGTACCGTCAACCAGAGCGGCGGCCTCGTGATGCGCGCCGACAAGGTCGGCCGCGACACCATGCTGTCGCGGATCGTCGACATGGTGGCGAAGGCACAGCGTTCGCGCGCGCCGATCCAGCGGCTCGCCGATCGCGTTGCCGGCTGGTTCGTGCCGGCGGTAATCGCCGCCGCCGTGCTCGCCTTCATCGCCTGGTCGGTGTTCGGCCCCGAGCCGCGCCTGACCTTCGCGCTGGTCGCTGCCGTCACGGTGTTGATCATCGCGTGCCCCTGCGCGCTGGGGCTCGCGACGCCGATGTCGATCATGGTCGGCGTCGGCCGTGGTGCGCATTCCGGCATCCTGATCCGCGACGCGGAGGCGCTGGAGCGGATGGAGGCGATCGACACGCTGGTGATCGACAAGACCGGCACGCTCACCGAGGGCAAGCCGAAGGTCACCCGCATCATTGCCGCTGAAGGCGTCGACGAAAGCGATCTGCTGCGCCTGGCTGCCTGCGTCGAGCAGGGCAGCGAGCATCCGCTGGCGCAGGCGATCATCGCTTCAGCCAAGGCGCGCAAGCTCGCAACATCCGCCGTCAGCAATTTTGCCTCGCCCTCCGGCAAGGGCGCGACCGGCCTCGTTGAGGGCAAGCAGGTTGCGCTCGGCAATTCGGTGCTGATGGGCGAGCTGAAGATCGCCACGTCGGCGCTGGATGAGGCCGCCGAAGTTGCGCGGCGCGACGGCGCGACCGCGATCTATGTCGCGCTCGATGGCCGTATCGCCGGCGTGATCGCGATCGCCGATCCGGTCAAGCCGTCGGCTGCGAATGCACTCCAGGCACTGCGCGCCGAGGGTCTGCGCATCGTGATGCTGACCGGCGACAATGAGACCACCGCGCGCGCGGTGGCGAAGACGCTTGGCATCGACGAGGTCGAGGCCGGCGTGTTGCCGGAGCGCAAGAGCGAGGTCGTGCAGCGGCTGCGCGGCGAGAGCCGCATTGTCGCGATGGCCGGCGACGGCGTCAACGATGCGCCGGCGCTCGTAGCCGCCGATGTCGGCATCGCGATGGGCGGCGGCACCGACGTCGCGATCGAGAGCGCCGGGATCACGCTGCTCACCGGCGACCTGACGGGTCTGGTCCGGGCGCGGCGCTTGTCGGTCGCGACCATGCGCAACATCCGCCAGAACCTGGCCTTCGCCTTCGTCTACAACGCTGCCGGCGTGCCGGTCGCGGCCGGTGTGCTTTATCCGCTGTTCGGCATCCTGCTGTCGCCGATGCTCGGCGCCGCCGCGATGGCGCTGTCCTCGGTCAGCGTGATCGGCAACGCGCTGCGGCTCTCTAGAGTTAAGCTGGACTGAGCTGACGAGATCCGTAGCCCGGATGCAGCGAAGCGTAATCCGGGGGCGTCACCGCGTGGCGAGACCGCCCCGGATTGCGCTGCGCTTCATCCGGGCTACGGCAGTTATGCCGGCAGCAGCAGCTGCGCGCGGCGCTCCATCTCGGCATCGAGCCAGGTCGCGAGATCCTCGCTCACCTCGACCATCGGCAGCCGCACCTCGGGGCTGTCGATCAGCCCCTGCCGCCACAGCCAGTGCTTGGCCGGCGCGGGGCTCGGTTCGGCGAACAGCAGCCGCGTCAGGCCGACGACGCTCTGCCACGCGGCCAATGCTGCGTCGCGCTTGCCCTGCTGCAGCAGCGTGCGGATCGAGGCGAAAATGTTGGTCTCCAGATGCGCGGAGAGCAGGATCGCGCCGTCGGCACCGTCCGAGAGCGCATCGAAGGTTTGCGCATCCTCGCCGGTCAGCACGGAGAAGCCGGCCGGCCGCCGGTTGAGGAAGTCGATCGATTGCGCACGGTCGGCGCTGCAATCCTTCATGCCGACGATGTTCGGATGGTCGGCGAGCGTCAGCAGCGTCTCGTTTGTCAGGTTCACCGCCGTGCGATAGGGGATGTTGTAGAGCACGATCGGCCACGACGTGTGATCGGCGAGCGCGTTGAAGTGCTGCACGAGGCCGCGCTGCGAGGGCCTGGTGTAGTACGGGCTCGCGATCAGATAGCCGTTGATCGGCCAGTCGGCCGTGTCGTCCAGCGCGTCCTTCATCTTGGCGGTCGAGGCGCCGGAGAGCCCGAGGCAGACCGGCAGATGGCGGGAGCTGGCACTGAGCTCGTCGAGCACCACGCTGACCAGCTCCTCCAGCTCATCGGTGCTCAGCGCCATGCCTTCACCGGAGGTGGCACCGAGGATGAAGCCGTCGACGGGCCCGCTGGCGTAGTGTCGCACGAGGCGGCGCAACGACGAGGGATCGAGTTCGCCGCCGCGGAACGGCGTGATCAGGGGCAGCCAGAGGCCCTGCAATTGCTGGCGTAGTTCAGTCATGTTCCATCTCCTCAGGGGACAAGCCGGAGACGGGACCAACAAAAAACCCCGTCCAGGCGGCGGGGTTTCGGGATCGGTTTGAGTGCGAAGGTGATCTTATCGCGCGCGATCTCGTATCCCCGGGAGGGGAGCTTTTTTCGACGAGAAAGCGGCGCACGAAGTCGTGATCATGGGATAATGATGCTGCGCTGCGAGGTTGTTGTCAATGCACATGCTGACCGTGACGTGCGGCACGTTTTTGCATGACGTTGGGGTGAAAAGGCATACGGCTGAAAAAAAGCCGGGCTCGAGTGAGCCCGGCTTAAGGTATTGGCCACGTGAGGCCGACACAATCACCTTCCAAGAGGGATTACTGAACTTCCGCGCCACTGGAGGAGGGGGACATATGCGCGACGCGACCGCTCAGCGTGTCAACACTATGATCCCCATCGACGGCATGCAGCAACTATCCAGGTCGCATGTCAGTCATGCGGAGATTCAGGGCCTGTTGGGACTGCGCGGAAAGCCCATAACCCGGCCCATAAGGCCGGCTTAATCAGGACGGCCAGCGCTGTGCCTTGCTGACCACGAAGTCGCGGAACACCTGCACCCGGGCCACTGTCTTCAGCTCTTCCGGATAGACGAAGTAGGTGTCCAGCGCGATCGAGTCGGACTCGCCGAACAGCTGCACGAGGTTGTTCTGTTCGACCAGATAGTCCGGCAGCGCGGCGATGCCGAGGCCCTGCTGGCAGGCGCGCACGAGGCCGAGGATGTTGTTGACCTTGAAGTAGGGTTCGCGCGGACCGGAGCCGTTGCGGCCGGCATCGATCAGCCAGCTGCGGTTCTGCAGATGCGGCGGCACCTGCGAGTCGCCGAGCATGATGATGCGATGCGAGTCGAGATCGTCCAGCGTCCGCGGCGTGCCGAAGCGCTTGATGTATTCCGGCGAGCAATAGGCGTGGAAGCCGATCGAGAACAGCTTGCGCTGGATCAGGTCCGGCTGGGTCGGCTTGCGGGTGCGGATCGCAACGTCGGCCTCGCGCATCGACAAATCGAGATCCTCGTCGGTCACGATCAGCGAGATGCGGATGTCCGGATAGAGCGCGGTGAACTCGTCGAGCCGCGGGATCAGCCAGTTGATGCCGAGCGCCGGCGGGGTCGTGATCTTGAGGTCGCCGCTCGGCCGCTCGCGGCTGTCGGTGAGCTTGGCGCGCGCCGCCTGCAATTGCATGAACACGTCATGCGCGGTGCGGAACAGGAGGTCGCCCTGTTCGGTGAGGATCAGGCCGCGGGCATGGCGGTGAAACAGCGAGACCGAGAGCTCCTGCTCCAGCGCGCTGACCTGGCGGGAGACCGCCGATTGCGACAGGCCGAGCTGCTCGCCGGCATGCGTGAAGCTGCCGGCCTCCGCCGCTGCGTGAAAGACCTTCAGCTTGTCCCAATCCATATCCGTAAATCCGTCGCGAGATCGTGCCATGATTATTCCGCCGCTGCGCGATCGCTCGCGCGAAGAGCCAGGAAGCGTTCGGCCTCGAGCGCGGCCATGCAGCCGAGGCCGGCCGCGGTGACCGCCTGCCGGAAGGTTTCGTCCGCGACGTCGCCGGCCGCGAACAGGCCGGGCACCGAGGTCGCCGTCGAGTTCGGCGCCACCTCGACATACCCCGACGGTTTCAGCTTGATCTGGCCTTTGACGAGCTCGGTCGCCGGCGCATGGCCGATCGCGATGAACACGCCGTCGGTCTTGATATCAGTCAGTGCGCCGGTCTTGACGTTCTTCAGCCGCACATGCGTGACCTTGTTCGGGTTCTCCGATCCGCAGATCTCATCGATCGCGGAATCCCACACCACCTTGATCTTGGGATGCTTGAACAGGCGCTCCTGCAGGATGCGCTCGGCGCGGAAGTGATCGCGGCGATGCACGATGGTGACCTGCGAGGCATGGTTGGTGAGGTACAGCGCTTCCTCGACGGCGGTGTTGCCGCCGCCGACCACCACGACGTCCTTGCCGCGGTAGAAGAAGCCGTCGCAGGTCGCGCAGGCCGAGACGCCGCCGCCCTGGAACTTCTCTTCCGAGGGCAGCCCGAGCCAGCGCGCCTGGGCGCCGGTGGCGAGGATCACGGTCTCGGCGAGATAGACGTCGCCAGAATCGCAGGTCAGGCGAAACGGACGCTGGCCGAGTTCCAGCTTGTTGACGAGGTCGGTGACGATCTTGGTACCGACATGGGCCGCCTGCTTCTCCATCTGCTCCATCAGCCAGGGGCCCTGGATCACGTCGGCGAAGCCCGGATAGTTCTCGACGTCGGTGGTGATGGTGAGTTGTCCGCCCGGCTGGATGCCCTGGATCAGGATCGGTTCGAGCATCGCGCGTGCCGCGTAGATCGCTGCGGTGTAACCGGCGGGGCCGGACCCGATGATGACGACCTTGGCATGGACAGGCGCGGGCATTAGCTGATCCCTCTCTGCTGGGGATTTTGACGGGGACTTGTGTGGGAAGCACCCCGGAGCGGGTCACGGCGATGCCAAAAGTGTCAAATCCAAGTCTAGGATATCTGGCAAGCTATGCAAGATTTGCAATCCATGGCAGCGATTTTTCCCCGGAACTGAGGTCACTTTCGCGAAACCGTGCGCTGCACGCGCAATAAAATTGCGCATCGCCGGCTGGCTGGGCTATGAGAGTTGCCGGCAAATCTGCCTTGCCTTCCAAACTCCTAGGGAACCGTTGTCGCGTGTCGAAGAACCTTGACGAGATCGACCTCAAAATCCTCGCCGAGATCCAGGCCGATGGCCGAATCACCAATGTGGAACTCGCCAAACGCGTCGGCATCTCGCCGCCGCCCTGCCTGCGCAGGGTCCGGACGCTGGAAGAGGAAGGCTACATCCAGGGCTACCGCGGCCTGCTCGATCCGCGCCGCCTCGGCTACGACGTCACGGTGTTCGCCTCGGTGCACCTGTCGAGCCAGGCCGATGCCGACCTGCGCGCCTTCGAGAACTTCGTGCGTGCCGAGCCGCTGGTGCGCGAATGCTGGATGCTATCAGGCGAAGTCGATTTCATCCTGAAATGCGTGGCACCCGACATGGCGACGTTCCAGGATTTCGTCACCCACCTGACCGCCGCGCCGCATGTGCGCAACGTGAGGACGTCGCTGGTGCTGCACAATTCGAAATATGAGGCGGCGGTGCCGCTGGGCGTGAAGGTGGCGGGCTGACGGGCGCATTCATCGTCATTGCGAGGAGCTCGCGACAAGATTGCAAAGCAATCTTGCGCTGAAGCGACGAAGCGATCCATTCTCCGGCTTGCGGTGAGGTGGATTGCTTCGCGGAACCTGTCATCGGGCGCGCGTTCGCGCGACCCGTTGGCTCGCAATGACGATGTTGTTTGTTACCTCTTGCCCATTGCAGCATCGACGCTGATCGGGCCCGGGCCCGAGGTCGCGAGGTAGAGACAGGCGAAGCAGAACGCGATCGCCAGACTGCCGTTGTTGAGCAGCGGATAGAAGCCTTTGGGGAAATGGCCGATGAAGTAGGCGAAGGCCATTTCGCCTGCCAGGATGAAGGCCACGATCCGTGAGAAGAGGCCGATCATCAGCAGCCCGCCCAGGATCAGTTCGAGCGCGCCGGCCGCTCCGATCAACGAGAACAGTTCGACTTTCTCGAACATCGTTCCGGGCGGGAATTTGAGAAGCTTGGCGACGCCAAACTGAAACAGCAGCAGGCCTGTGATGAACCGAAACAGGCTAAGTGCCAGCGGCTGAAGCTTGGAGAGTGTCTGGTCCATTGTCATTTACCCCCTGTTTGACAGACTGGAACGTTGCACGATGCAGAAACACACGGTGTCCGCCACCGGAGTGTGATGTCAACACCTTGCGACCGGAATCATTCTGCGCGCGATGGCAGTTGCGAGCGAATGCGCCAGAGATACGGTGACGCGCAGCGATGCGTGTTGCAACGCAATCATCAACGTGCTCGGTCCCCGACATGATTATACTGCATAATCATGTCATGGCCTCACTGGCATGCCCCGCAGCCGCTCTCCACTCACATTGCTGTCAGACGGGGCCAAAAACGCGGGCACAAAAAAAGCCGCGTCAGGACGCGGCCTTTTTGCACCAGTCACATCAAGGTAACTACCGCCATTCGACCTTGGTGATCTCATAGGCCTTGGCGCCACCCGGCGCCATCACTTCGACGGTGGCGCCCTTCTTCTTGCCGATCAGCGCGCGCGCGAGCGGCGAGGTGATCGAGATGCGGCCCTTCTTGGCGTCGGCTTCGACCTCGCCGACGATCTGCCACACCGCCTTCTTCTCGGTGTCCTCGTCGATCAGCGTCACGGTGGCGCCGAACTTGATGGTGTCGCCGGAGAGCTTCGAGATGTCGATGATGTCGGCACGCGCAAGCTTGTCCTCGAGCTCGGCGATGCGGCCCTCGTTGTGCGATTGCTCTTCCTTGGCGGCGTGATACTCGGCGTTCTCCGAGAGATCGCCGTGCGAGCGCGCTTCCGCAATGTGTTCGATGATGCGCGGACGATCCTCCGACTGGCGTCGCTTCAACTCGTCCGTCAGCGCGGCGTATCCGCCCGCGGTCATCGGAACCTTATCCATCATCTTCGTCCTTCATCGTGCGCTCCCGGCGGCCGTGCACGAATATCCAGTTCAGCTAACGCAGGAATCAGGGCGTGAATGCGCCCGGAAGCCCAGTGATTATCGGCCCCGCTAAGGGCCGTGACAACAATCCAAGCGCGCGGTGAGTTCCAGCCATTCGGCTAATTGACCGCTTCGAGCCTTAAGCTCGGGCAGCGGTCAGCTTTAGGAAAAGTAACTCTGAAGCGTGCGGACCTCAAGGTCCCCGTCCCGGTAGGCCCGGATCCCCCGTGCGGCCGCCACCGCGCCTGAAAGAGTGGTGTAATATGGCACTTTATGCAAGAGGGCAGCCCGCCGCAGCGAACGGCTGTCGGCCAGCGCCTGCGGACCTTCGGTGGTATTGAAGACCAGCTGGACGTCGCCATTGGTGATGGCGTCGACGATGTGCGGACGGCCTTCGAGCACCTTGTTGACTTTTTCCGTCGGCACGCCGTGGTCGCTGAGATAGCGTTGCGTGCCCGAAGTCGCCATCACCTTGAAGCCGAGCGAGTGCAACAGCCGCACCGCATCCGCGATGCGCATCTTGTCGTCGCCACGAACCGAAACAAACACCGTGCCCTGCCGCGGCACGCGCGTGCCGCCGCCGAGCTGGCTCTTGGCGAAAGCGACCTCGAAGGAGCGGTCGATGCCCATCACCTCGCCGGTCGAGCGCATCTCCGGTCCGAGCACGGTGTCGACGCCGGGGAAGCGCGCGAACGGGAACACCGATTCCTTGACGCCGACATGGTCGAGCTTCTTCTTCTTCAGCTTGAAATCGGCGAGCTTCTCGCCGGCCATGATCCGCGCCGCGATCTTGGCGACGGGCGTGCCGATCACCTTGGCGACGAACGGCACGGTGCGGGATGCGCGCGGGTTGACCTCGAGCACGTAGATCTCGCCGTCCTTGATGGCGTATTGCACGTTCATCAGGCCGACCACGTCGAGCCCGAGCGCGAGTTCGCGGGTCTGCCGCTCCAGCTCCCCGATCGTGCTGGCGTCGAGCGAATGCGGCGGCAGCGAGCAGGCTGAGTCGCCGGAGTGGATGCCGGCTTCCTCGATGTGCTCCATGATGCCGACGATGAAAGTGTCCTTGCCGTCGCAGAGGCAGTCGACGTCGACCTCGGTCGCATCGGACAGATAGCGATCGAACAGCAGCGGGTTCTTGCCGAGCACGGTGTTGATCTGCCCGGTCTTGTCGTTCGGATAGCGCGCCTTGACGTCGGCGGGCACCAGCTCCGGCAGCGTTCCCAGCAGGTAGTCGTTGAGCTGGGTCTCCTCGCGAATGATCTGCATCGCGCGGCCGCCGAGCACGTAGGACGGGCGCACCACCAGCGGCAGATCGAGATCGGCGGCGACCAGGCGGGCCTGCTCGACCGAATAGGCGATGCCGTTCTTCGGCTGCTTGAGGCGCAGCTTGTCGAGTACGCGCTTGAAGCGGTCGCGGTCCTCGGCGAGGTCGATCGCGTCGGGCGAGGTGCCGAGGATCGGCACTTCGGCGGCTTCCAGCGCGCGGGCAAGCTTCAGCGGGGTCTGGCCGCCGAACTGCACGATCACGCCGTGCAGCGTGCCGTTCTTGCGCTCGGTCGCGATGATCTCGAGCACGTCTTCGGCGGTGAGCGGCTCGAAGTAGAGCCGATCGGCGGTGTCGTAGTCGGTCGACACCGTCTCCGGATTGCAGTTGACCATGATGGTCTCGTAGCCGGCGTCCTCGAGCGCGAAGCAGGCGTGGCAGCAGCAATAGTCGAACTCGATGCCCTGGCCGATGCGGTTCGGCCCGCCGCCGAGGATGATCACCTTCTTGCGATCCGACGGCGCGCTCTCGTCGGCAAGCGCGCCCGCGAACGGCCGCTCATAGGTCGAATACATGTAGGCGGTGGGCGAGGCGAACTCCGCCGCGCAGGTGTCGATGCGCTTGAACACCGGGCGCACCCCGAGCGCATGGCGCTTGGCGGTGACCTCGGCTTCGGTCTGCTCCGTCAGCACGGCGAGCCGCGCATCCGAGAAGCCCATCGCCTTCAGCATCTGCATCGAGAACGCATTGGCCGGCAGGCCGCTGCCGCGGACCTTGTCTTCCATCTCGACGATGCCGCGCAGTTCGGCGAGGAACCAGCGATCGATCTTGCAGGAGTTGAAGATCTCCTCGTTCGACCAGCCGAGCCGCATCGCCTGCGCGACCTGCAGCAGGCGGTTCGGCGTCGGCGTGCCGAGGGCGGCGCGGATCGCGTTCTTGTCGTCGCTGCGGCCGAGGCCCTCGATGTCGATCTCGTCGAGGCCGGTCAGCCCGGTCTCCAGCCCGCGCAGCGCCTTCTGCAGGCTCTCCTGGAAGGTGCGGCCGATCGCCATTACCTCGCCGACCGACTTCATCGAGGTCGTCAGCGTGGAGGAGGCGCCGGGGAATTTCTCGAACGCGAAGCGCGGAATCTTGGTGACGACGTAGTCGATGGTCGGCTCGAACGAGGCCGGCGTGGCGCCGCCGGTGATGTCGTTGGCGATCTCGTCGAGCGTGTAGCCGATCGCAAGCTTGGCTGCGACCTTGGCGATCGGGAAGCCGGTCGCCTTGGAAGCCAGCGCCGAAGAGCGCGACACGCGCGGGTTCATCTCGATCACGACCATGCGGCCGTCATCCGGATTGATGCCGAACTGCACGTTGGAGCCGCCGGTCTCGACGCCGATCTCGCGCAGCACCGCAATCGATGCGTCGCGCATGATCTGGTATTCCTTGTCGGTGAGCGTCAGCGCCGGCGCCACCGTGATCGAATCGCCGGTGTGCACGCCCATCGGATCGACGTTTTCGATCGAGCAGATGATGATGCAATTGTCCTTCTTGTCGCGCACCACCTCCATCTCGAACTCTTTCCAGCCGAGAACGGATTCCTCGATCAGCACCTCGTTGGTCGGCGAGGCATCGAGGCCGCGCTCGATGATGTCGAGATATTCTTCCTTGTTGTAGGCGATGCCGCCGCCGGTGCCGCCGAGCGTGAAGGAGGGACGGATGATCGCGGGCAGGCCGATGTCGGACAGCGCCATCAGCGCTTCCGCCAGGGCCTGCTGCTGGTAGCGCTTGCGCCGCTCGTTCTCGCCGGCTTCCCACTTGCGTTCGAAGGCTTCGAGCTCGGCGCCGGACAGCTTGGCGTGATCGGCGAGGTACTTGTCGCGGTCGGACTTCTTCAGCGCCGACGCATTGGCGAGGCGCGACCGCGGCGTCTGCAGCCCGATCTTCTCCATGGCGTCGCGGAACAGCTGGCGGTCTTCGGCTTTGTCGATCGCGTCCGCCGTGGCGCCGATCATCTCGACGTCGAACTTCTCCAGCGTGCCCTGCTTGCGCAGCGACAGCGCGCAGTTCAGCGCGGTCTGGCCGCCCATGGTCGGCAGCAGCGCGAAGCCGCCGGGCACGACATGGCGTTCCTTCTCGATGATTTTGGCGACGATCTCGGGCGTGATCGGCTCGATATAGGTCGCATCCGCCAGCTCCGGGTCGGTCATGATCGTCGCCGGGTTGGAATTGACCAGGACGATCCGATAGCCCTCCTCCTTCAGCGTCTTGCAGGCCTGCGTGCCGGAATAGTCGAATTCGCAGGCCTGGCCGATCACGATGGGACCGGCGCCGATGATCAGGATGGTGGAGATGTCGGTTCTTTTGGGCATCAGCTCTCGCGGACTGGAATTTGGGCACAAAAAAAGGGCGCGCTTCCCGCGCGTCCCTCGAGCCATGCGCTCCATTTTGTAGCGCCGGAAGCGCGATCTCTCGCGCGCGGGAGGTCTTTAGACCAGTTTCCGCACCCGCGAAACCCCCAAAAACGCCCAATCAACCGCGATTCTGGGGGAAAATCCGCATTCGGCGTTTGCCCGGTTGGGGGCGGTCGGGGGGAGGGGAATGTTCGGTAGGAGCTTGGCTTCGCCTGCGGGCCGATTGCCCAGTCCGTCTAAGCTTTCGCTCTGCTCAAGCTACGCCGGACACGCTTTGCCCCGCCGGTCCGGCGTGGCTGCGCCACGCGAAGCCCGTCAGGGCGAAGCGTGGAGGCCCGGCCTGGATTTGAACCAGGATAAACAGTGTTGCACCACTGCCGCGTCGACGCTTCCGCCACCGGGCCGAGCGGATCATTGCTGATTATTTCCGCGGCCGCCACGTTTACTTTAAGGTAACGTTAATATCCCGCGCAACCTTGGATCAGTGGTGCGCCACGAACGTCATCCGCCACGGATTGTGCCCGATGTTGCGTGGCGCACGCGTGGCGCTGAAGCCGGCGGCGCCGAGCTTTGCGATCATCTCGTCCTCGCGGTAGCGCTGCAGCCCGATCCGGGTGCGCAGCTGCCGATAGTCCGACAGTGCGGTTGAGGCGAGCCCGATCAAGGCATCGCGCAGGAAGCCGTGGGTCGCCGCGAAGCGCAGCAGTGCGATGACGTCCCTGGCCATGCCGACTTCGGGCCGCAGGATATCGCCGAGCACGAACCGGCCCGAGGGCTTCAGCAGGCGGTGGATCACGTCGAACGCGTTGTCGAGCTCCTGCGGCGTCATGTATTGCGCCACCGAGTTCATCACCACGAGGTCGATCGTATCAGCCTCCATGTGCTTCAGGTCATCGAGCGAGCGGACCCGGATTCGGGTGTCGGGTGCAAAGCGCGCGACCAGGCGGCCGCGGACGCCGGGCGCCGGCTCCGCCAGATAGAGCTGCGCGCAGGCATTGGCGACCTTCACCGCCGAGAGCGCCTCGCCGCAGGCGTAGTCGAGCACCACCGCATCGGGCGAGGTGATGTATCCGATGATGTCGTTCGCGATGACCTGGAAATGCAGGTCGCGGTGCAGTCGGCTCGCATAAATCGTGTGTGTGGAATCGTAATAATCGATCCATTCATCCATCGCGTTTGGTATCCGGCAGAACGGGTTCCTGACCTTCAGGAACGGGTGGGCTGATGATGCGTTAGCGGTCCGGCGGCCAATGTTCAATGCGCCGAAATACGGGGTTCCTAACAGGAAGGTTTACCGTGAGCAAAGCCAACTCTGACGCCAACAAGACTCACAAGATCTCGCCCGATCTCGACACGCCGAGCGACCTGCCGCGGGCTGCGGTGGACACGATCTCGGCCTCGCTCAACACGCTTCTGGCCGACGCCTTTGCGCTCTACCTGAAGACCAAGAATTTCCACTGGCACGTCAGCGGCCGGCATTTCCATGACTACCATCTGTTGCTGGATGAGCAGTCGGACGCGATCTTCGCGACCACCGACCAGCTCGCCGAACGGGTGCGTAAGCTCGGCGGCGTCACGCTGAAGTCGATCGGCGACGTCGCCAGGCACCAGACCATCAAGGACAACGACGAGGCCTATGTCCCGCCGCGCGAAATGCTGCGCGAGTTGATGGAGGACAACAAGCACATCGCAGCTGCGATGCGCAAGGCGCACAAGCTCGCCGACGATCACGAGGATTCCGGAACCGCCGGCCTGCTCGAAACCTTCATCGACGAAACCGAGCGCCGAACCTGGTTCCTGTTCGAGGCCAGCCGCCAGGAAGGCAGCAACGCGGCGTAGCCCCTGTGCCGCTCCGTCGTGTGTGTGGGCAGAGGCGCGTCAGACCGTACCCACCACCCTGCGCGTGAAAGCGGGCACGCCTCAGCCCACCCCGCGGGTCCGATGCGCGGAGCGATGGATTGCTGCGCTCTGCTCGCAATAACGGCGGATTACCGCTTCCACAGCCGCACCAGCGGGCCATCCTTGCCCATCACCGGATCCGTCGCCGGGATCGCGACCTGCGGGATCGTCGTCAGCGCCCGCGCGCGGTTCTCCGGCGTCGGCCGTTGCAGATCCATCGGCGGGCCCGGCGGATAGGCGCCGACCACGGAAAAATCGTCGCTCGCCGACAGGCATTGATGCCCGGTCCCGGCCGGCAGGATCGCGACGTCGCCGGCTGCGATATCGAGCGCTTGTCCATCCGCGCCACCGAACTGCACCCGCGCGCGACCGCGGGCGATGCCGAGCACCTCGTGCACGGTGGCGTGGTAGTGCGCGAAATCGTAGACGCCGTTGCGCCACATCGCGCCCCAGCCATTGCTGGCGAACAGCTGCTCGATCGTGGCCTCGGGATCGCGGCCGAGATCGACGACGCCCTTGTAGACCAGGAACGGCATCGGATTGTTCGGCACCATCCCGTCGTCCCTGAAGACGATGGCAAGCGGCTCGGCTGCGGCTTTGATTGTGGACATGGCGACCTCCGGCAAGTGCTCGGCAAGTGTGAGCAACACGATCCGCGGAGCAACCCGCTGTCAGCGCCAAGCGTTCCTGGCAAACTCAACTCGCTTTGGGCAGCTCGAACACCAGGCAGGTGGTGGTGGCGTGCGCGATCAGCTTGCCCTTGGCGTCGGTGATGCGCGCTTCGGCGGTTGCGACACGGCGGCCGGCATTGAGCACCTGGCCTTCGGTGCGGATCGTGCCGGTGTCCTGGCTCATGCCGCGGACGAAGGAGATCTTGAACTCCAGCGTGGTGTAGCCAAAGCCTTGCGGCAGCGTGGTCTGCACCGCGAGCCCCATCGCGGAATCCAGCAGGATCGCGGCGTAGCCGCCATGCACCGAGCCGATCGGGTTATAGTGGCGCAGGCCCGGGATGCTGTGGATCACCACATGGCCGGCCTCGGCCGTGCAGTCGAAAGGCTCGACATTCTCCATGATCGGCGGCTCCGGCAGCGTGCGGGCGAAGATGCCGCGCACGAAGTCGAGCCCGGACATCGACGCCATTACCGCCATCGAGGAGACGCCGTAGACGGGTTTCGGGGCGGCGCTATCGGTCATGTCGGGCATCCTGTTGCTTGATGATCGTCGTCATATGACTTGATATGACTGGGCAGCGTCCGCTCATGCAAGGCGTGACAGAAGATCATGCCCGAACCAGGTGGTCCGGGCATGTGGTATTCGATGAGGGCTGCGCTGACGGCCGCGGTCTACGCCGCCCGCTTCTTCTTCCGCATCAGGTCGGCGAAACGCTGGAACAGGTAGTGCGAGTCGCGCGGGCCGGGCGAGGCCTCGGGGTGGTACTGCACCGAGAACACCGGCTTGCCCTCGAGCGCGATGCCGCAATTGGAGCCGTCGAACAGTGAGATGTGGGTCTGGGTGGCGCCCATCGGCAGCGTCGCCTGGTCCACCGCGAAGCCGTGGTTCATCGAGGTGATCTCGACCTTGCCGGTGGTCTCGTCCTTGACCGGATGGTTGGCGCCGTGATGGCCCTGATGCATCTTCTTGGTCTTGGCGCCGACGGCGAGGCCGAGCATCTGATGGCCGAGGCAGATGCCGAAGGTCGGCGTGCCCGAGGCAATCACCTTCTGGATCACGGGCACGGCATATTTGCCGGTCGCGGCGGGATCGCCGGGCCCGTTCGACAGGAACACGCCGTCCGGCTTCATCGCCAGGATGTCCTCGGCCGCGGTCGTTGCCGGCACCACGGTCACCTTGGCGCCGACGCCGGCGAGCAGGCGCAGGATGTTGCGCTTGATGCCGTAGTCGATCGCGACCACGTTGAACTCCGGCGCGGTCTGCTGGCCAAAACCCTTGCCCCATGCCCAGGGCGTCTCATCCCAGGTGAAGCGCTGGCCGGAGGTGACCATCGGCACCAGATCCATGCCCTCGAGGCCGGGCCATTCGCGCGCCTCTTCCTTCAGGGCATGCAAGTCGAACTCGCCGCTCCTGGAATGCGCGATCACCGCATTGGGCATGCCCTTGGAGCGGATCAGCGCGGTCAACGCGCGGGTGTCGATGCCGGAAAGGCCGATGATGCCGCGCGCCTTCAACCATTGGTCGAGATGTTTGGTGGCGCGGTAATTCGAGGGATCGGTGATGGCGGAGCGCAGGATCACGCCGCGCGCGCCCGGCGTCGCGGCCATGTTCACTGTCTCGATGTCTTCCTCGTTGGTACCGACATTGCCGATATGCGGGAAGGTGAAGGTGATGATCTGGCCGGCATAGGACGGATCGGTGAGGATCTCCTCATAGCCGGTCATCGCGGTGTTGAAGCAGACCTCGCCAACGGCGTGGCCTTCGGCGCCGAGACCGAAGCCTTCCAGCACGGTGCCATCGGCGAGCACAAGGAGCGCGGTCGGTTTGTGGTCCGGCCAGGCGGGAGCGTTTTCTGGGGTTGTCATGAGCCCTTTAAATAGTCGCCGCACCCTGCGGCGTCAAAGCGAAAGGGCGCGGATTCACACGGCAATCCCGGCCGATTTGACAGGCTGGAAGGGCCTTTTAATCTAAAGTTCCCTGAAGCGGCCGTTTGCTTGCCGAAAATGACCCGGTCCGGAGCTCCCGCATGGATAACACGATGCCGATCCTGCTCGTCCCGGGCCTCATCTGCTCGCCGCGGATTTTCGCCCCGGTGATCCCGGCGCTGTGGCGGCTCGGGCCGGTCACGGTCGCCAACCATGTCCGGGACGACAATATGGGGGCGATCGCTCGCCGCATCCTGGCGGAGGCGCCGCCGCGCTTTGCCCTCGCCGGACACTCGATGGGCGGCTACATTGCCTTCGAGATCATGCGCCAGGCACCCGAGCGGGTCGCCAAGCTGGCGCTGATGAGCACCCAGGCGCGGGCCGACACGCCGGAGGCTACCGCCCGCCGCCGCGGCATGATCGAGCGTGCCAAAAGCGGCCAATATCGCAGCGTGGTCGACGAACTGTTTCCGGGTTTCGTGCATCCGTCGAGGCAGGCCGATGCCAGCCTGCGCCAGGTTGTTTATGATATGAGCGAGGATGTCGGCGCCGAGGCCTTCATCCGTCAGCAGAACGCGGTGCTGAGCCGGCCGGATTCGCGGCCGAGCATGGCCTGGATCAAGTGTCCGACCCTGGTGCTGACGTCGGATACCGACAACACAGTTCCGAATTCGCTGTCGGACGAGATGGCCAACGGCATTCCCGGGGCCAAGCTCGTCGTGCTTCCCAATTGCGGTCACCTGCCGCAGCTGGAGCAGCCGCAGGCCTGCGCCGACGCGCTGGTTGCGTGGTTGCGGACTTAAAGCGTTTTCGACGCAGTGGGAGCCTTTCGCGCCAGGAAAAACGCGGCAAACTGGAGTTGTTCTGCCGCTGCAAACTGCCTACATGAAGGGATTGCCGGTTCAAGGATACAAAGATGCTGCGCGACGATATCAACACTGCGGTCAAGGAAGCGATGAAGGCCAAGGACGAGCGCAAGCTCTCGACGCTGCGCATGGTCAATTCGACCATCAAGAACGCCGACATCGACGCGCGCGGGCAGGGCAAGCCGCCACTCTCCGATGCCGATCTGCTTGGCCTCTTGCAGAAGATGATCAAGCAGCGCCAGGAATCGGTCGAGCTCTACGACAAGGGCGGCCGCGCCGAGCTTGCCGACCAGGAGCGCGCGGAGATCGCGGTGATCTCCGCGTATCTGCCGAAGCAGATGTCGGATGACGACGTGAAGGCCGCGATCGCGGCCGTCATCGCCGAGACCAATGCCGCCGGGATCAAGGACATGGGCAAGGTGATCGGTGCCTTGAAGGCGAAGTACGCCGGCCAGATGGATTTCGGCAAGGCCAGCGGCCTGGTGAAGGCGGCGCTGTCGTCTTGATCTCGTAGCTCGGATTTTGCTTTAGCGTCATCCGGGCCGCGCTTGACTCGGCGAATTGCGGGTCGGCAGCAACAATTTCAGCTTGGAGACGTTTGTTGATCTGAAGGCGCCTTGCCGCTGTTCGCCGAGGCGGCGCTCTCGGGGTGACGTTCTGGCTAAATTGGAGATAGGCCATGGCCGATCAGCAAGCTCCTTCCGGTCCGGATCTGACACAAGGCGTCGTCCTTTCCGAATTTTCGGGCACGATGTTGCTCGGCCATGTCGGCGACGAGGACGTGCTGCTGGTGCGTTCGGGCGCGGATATCTTCGCCATCGACGCGCATTGCAGCCATTATCATGGGCCGCTCGCCGAAGGCCTGCTCGAGGGCGAGACCGTCCATTGCCCCTGGCATCACGCCTGCTTCGATATTCGCACCGGTGAAGCGACCGCTGCGCCCGCCTTCGCCGCGCTCGCCGTCTGGAAGGTCGAACGCGACGGCGATCGCATCATTGTCCGCGAGAAGCGCGAGCAGCCGAAACCACGCGTCAAGGGCCCGGTCGATGCGCCCGGCAGGATCGTGATCGTCGGCGGTGGCGCGGCAGGCTTTGCCGCCGCCGAGATGCTGCGACGGCAGGACTATCGGGGCAGCATCGTCATGCTGAGCGGCGAGACCGCGCCACCGGTGGATCGGCCGAACCTCTCGAAGGATTTCCTCGCCGGCAGCGCGCCGGAAGACTGGCTGCCGTTGAAGCCGGACGGCTTCTATGCCGACGCGGCGATCGATCTCAGACTCGGGGCCGAGGTTCAGTCGATCGACACCGGCCGCCGCAATGTCGTCCTCGTCGGCGGCGAAGCCGTTCCCTACGACCGACTGCTGCTGGCGACCGGTGCGGAGCCGGTATGGCTGCCCATTCCGGGCGCCAACCAAGCCCACGTTCATGTGTTGCGCACGCTCGACGATTGCCGGGCGATCATCGCCTCGGCCAACGGAGCACGCAGGGCGGTGGTGATCGGTGCAAGTTTCATCGGGCTCGAGGTTGCGGCCTCCTTGCGCGCGAGACAGATCGAGGTTCACGTGGTCGGGCTGGAGCAGCGACCGATGGAGCGCGTGCTTGGGCCCGACATGGGCGATTTCGTCCGTGCCCTGCACGAGGAGCATGGCGTCGTCTTCCACCTCGGCGACACTGTGACCACGATCGAGGGCAAGCGCGCGCATTTGAAGAGTGGGCCCGTGCTCGATGCGGACCTCGTCGTGGTCGGCGTCGGCGTGAAGCCGCGGCTGGCGCTGCCGGAAGCGGCCGGGCTCGCGATCGATCGCGGCGTGACCGTGGACGCCTATCTCGAGACCAGCGTGCCCGGCATCTACGCAGCCGGCGATATCGCGCGCTGGCCCGATCCGCACAGCGGCGAGAACATCCGGGTCGAGCACTGGGTGGTGGCTGAGCGCCAAGGCCAGACCGCCGCGCGCAATATGCTGGGGCAGCGTGAGGTCTTCGACGCAGTGCCGTTCTTCTGGAGCCAGCATTACGACGTGCCGATCAACTATGTCGGCCACGCCGAGCAGTGGGACGAGATCGCGGTGGACGGCAGCATTGCCGGCCGGGATTGCATGCTGCGCTACAAGCGCGGCGGGCGCGTGCTCGCAGCCGCGTCGATCTATCGCGACCTTGACAGCCTCAAGGCCGAGGTCGCAATGCAGCGGGCGGCAGCCTGATCGCTTTCCCTCTCAAGGATGTTCGTAGCCCGGATGCAGCGAAGCGAAATCCGGGTGAGTCTGTCCACTTGATGAGAACCCCGGATTGCGCTTCGCTCCATCCGGGCTACGCATGATGGCAGGACTAAGCCCGGCCATGACAAGGGATGGAAGCAACGCAAGCCATGCTTAAGGAAGCCGCCACCTACGACGAGCTCTATCGCAACTTCCGCTGGGATATCCCCGCGCGCTTCAACATGGCGACCGCCTGTTGCGACCGCCACGCCGACGGCACCGGCCGGCTCGCGCTGATCTATGTCGACGAGGACGGCGGCACCACGCGCACGTCGTTCGACGAGGTCGCGGACGCCTCGCGCCGCTTCGCCAATGTGCTGACCGCCGACGGCCTGGTACGCGGTGACCGCGTCGCGGTGTTCCTGTCGCAATCGCTGGAATTGCCGGTTGCGCATCTCGCGGCGTTCCGCGCGGCTCTGATCGCGGTCCCGCTGTTTGCACTGTTCGGCGAGGACGCGCTCGAATTCCGGCTGTCGAACTCGGCAGCGAAGGCCGTCATCACCGATGAAGCCGGCTGGGAAAAAATCGCAAAAATCCGCGATCGCCTGCCTGAGCTGAAGAGCGTCTACATCGTCGGCGACAAGACGCCGGCGGGCACAAAGCCGTTCTGGAGCGCGATCAGAGCGGCGTCGCCGGAATTCGCCACCGTCGACACCTCGGCCGACGATCCCGCGCTGATCATCTACACCTCGGGCACCACGGGCAATCCGAAGGGGGCGTTGCACGCGCATCGCGTCGTGCTCGGCCATCTGCCCAATGTCGAGATGTGCCACAACTTCCTGCCGCGGCCGGGCGATCTGATGTGGACGCCGGCCGATTGGGCCTGGATCGGCGGGTTGATCAACGGCCTGCTCGCGTTCTGGTATCACGGCATCCCGATGGTCGGTCACCGCGCCCGCAAGTTCGAGCCGCAGGCGGCGATGCAGATGATGGCCGAGCTTGGCATCCGCAACGTGTTCCTGCCCCCGACCGCGCTGAAGCTGATGCGGCAGGCCGACGTGAAGAACTCCGGCGTCAGGCTGCGCAGCATCTTCACCGGCGGCGAGTCGCTCGGTGGCGAATTGCTCGGCTGGGTGCGCGAAACCTTCGGCATCGACGCCCATGAGGTGTTCGGGCAGACCGAATGCAATCTGGTGATCGGCTCAAACTCCAATCTGTTTCCGATCCGCCCGGGCGCGATGGGCCGTGCCACGCCGGGCTTCGACGTCCGCATCGTCAACGACAAGGGCGAGGAACTGCCGCGGGGACAGCGCGGCATCATCGGCGTGCGGCAGCCGTGTCCCTGCACCATGATCGAATACTGGCGCAATCCGGAAGCGACGCGTAAGAAATATGCCGGCGAATTCCTGTTGACCGGCGATCTCGGCGTGCAGGATGAGGACGGCTATTTCTGGTACGTCAGCCGCGAGGACGACGTCATCACCACAGCCGGTTATCGCGTCGGTCCGTCCGAGATCGAGCACACGCTGATGAAGCATCCGGCGGTCGCGATGTCGGCCGTGGTCGGCATCCCCGATCCGATCCGCACCGAATCGATCAAGGCCTGGATCGTGCTGCGCCCGGGCTTCGCGCCGAGCGACGCGCTGGCGCGCGAGATCCAGGAGTTCGTCAAGGTCCAGCTCGCCGCGCATGAATATCCGCGCTTCGTGCAGTTCGCCGATAGCCTGCCGATGACGGCGACCGGCAAGGTGCTGCGGCGCGAGTTAAGGGCGTTGGGGTAGATTCTATCGCACACTCTCTCCATGTCGTCCCGGGCAAGCGCAGCGCGACCCGGGACCCATAACCACAGTCGTTCATTGTTGCGCGACGCTGTGGCCCCAGCTCGCTCCATCCCACGTCCTGTGGTTATGAGTCCCTGCTTTCGCAGGGACGACAGGGGAGTATGGGACGGCTGTATCGCCAATCTCACCCCGGCATGGCAATTCCCAATTCCTTCAGCGCCGCCAGCATCCGCGCTGGCGGCTGCATCGGGATCACCATGGCCTTGCCGGTCTCCAGCAGGCTCTTCAGGCTGGAGAGGATCGCGGGCCAGCCGGTGCGGCCGCCGGACAGGATGTCGTCGCTGATCGGGCGGTCATGCGACTGCAGCAAGGTCAGCTTGACGCCGTCGCCGGCTGGCTCGATCTCCCAGGTGACGAGCGTCGGCCCGAGCTTCTCGACCAGCTGCGGCCAGTTGACGTTGAAGGTGACGGTCAGCCGCTTCATGGGATCGCATTCGATCACCTCGCCGGAGATGTGCAGCGCGCCGGCGGGCGTGCGCACGATGTAGGGGCCGCCGATCCGAAGCTCGACCTCGACCGCGTTGCCGGAGAAATACTGCCGGCTGAATTCGGCATTCGTCAGCGCCTGCCAGACCTGCTCGGGTGTCGCGGCGATGTAGATCGCGTAGACGATCGCCGGCTTGAATTTATCGATGTTCATGTCCGCACGGATCCTTCGATAGATCTTCATGGTCATTCGAAACCGTCGATCCCGAGCGCGGCAGGCGGGATCGCGACCACCTTGCCGGTCTCGAGCAGGCTCTTGAGTCCGGACAGGATCGCCGGCCAGCCCTTGGAGATGCCATCGAGCAGCTTGCTGCCGACGCCGAAGCCCTCATGGGTCACGGTCAGCTTCACGATCTGGCCGAACGGCTGGAGCGTGAACACGACCTTGGTGGCCGGTTCCTTGCGCATTTCAGGGTCGGCCTCGTGCTTGAACGTGTAGGCGAGGCGCCGCGGCCGGTCGGCCTCGAGGATCTCGCCGGTGTCGGTGGTCTGGCCGCTCATCACGAGCGCGAGCGGCGAGCCGACCTTCCAGTCCGTTTTCAGCTCGGTGTCGAACCAGTATTGCCGCGTGAACTCACTTGACGTCAGCGCGTCCCACAGCTTCTCCGGCGTGGTCTCGATATAGGTGACGTAGACAAATTCGGGCTTAGGCATGGTAAGCCTCCCTCGCACCGCTCGTGAGCAGGTCGGCCGGCAGTTCGCGCCCGGTCTCGAGGAAGCTCTTCAGGCTGGCAATGACCATCGGCCAGCCGCCGGAGACGTCGCGCAGTGTCTTCGGACCGAGGTTGTCGTGCGTCATGGTCAGCTTGACCACTCCGCCGTGGGGTTCGATGTCGAACGTCACGCGCGAAACCCGCTCGCGCTCGACGCCTTCTTTCACGACGTCCCAGCTGTAGGCGAGCCTCTTGGGCGGGTCAGCGATCAGCACCTCGCCTTGCACGCTGCGGCGGCCGTCCTTGGCCAAATGATAGAGCGAGCCGACTTTCCAGTCGGAGCTGACGCGATATCCGAACCAGAAGCGCTCGGTGAACTCGCTCGATGTCAGCGCGTCCCACAGCTTCTCGGCCGTGGTCTCGATATAGGTGACGTAGACGTAGTCCGGCTTACTCATCACGCTTCTCCAACTGTCGCTTCAATTCGCTGAGCGCGGCAAGTTTCCCGCGCTCGAACTTCTTGATCCACCGCTCGCCGATCTGATGGATCGGAACCGGGTTGAGGTAATGCAGCTTCTCGCGGCCATGCTTGATCGTGGTGACGAGGTTGGCCTCCTCGAGAATCACAAGGTGCTTGGTGACGGCCTGACGCGTCATGTCGAGGCCGTCGCAGAGCTCGCCGAGCGTCTGCCCGTTCTGTTCGTGAAGCCGGTCAAGCAGCGTGCGCCGCGAGGCGTCCGCGAGAGCTTTGAAGACTTCATCCATGGGTCGGATAATAGGCAACCAAATGGTTGCATGTCAAGAGCGTGTGTTTGGACGCCCGGGCGCGCTTCCATGTCTGCCAGTCTCGTGCATAATGACGCTCAGAAACGAACGAGCCCCGATGTCCCTGCAAGCCTATTTCGCCTTCGTCGCCGCCTGCATTGCGCTGGCGCTGTTACCCGGTCCGATCGTCACGATGGTGATCGCCAACGGGCTGCGCTACGGCACCCGCGCCGCGCTGACCAATGTGCTGGGCGCGCAGGTCGGGCTCGCGATCGTGATCGGCATCGTCGCGGTCGGCCTGACCTCGCTGATGGCGACCATGGGTTACTGGTTCAACTGGGTGCGCTTTGCCGGCGCCGCCTATCTGGTCTGGCTCGGCATCAAGCTGATCCGCTCGCCGGTCGAAGGCGTCGGCACCGACGACAGGCCGCCGCCGCCGCGCGGCGGGTTCTTCCTGCAGGGCTTTCTGGTACTGCTCTCGAACCCGAAGGTGCTGGTGTTCTTCGGCGCCTTCATCCCGCAGTTCATGGACATGGACAAGCCGCATTTGCCGCAGGTGGCGCTGCTCGGCGTCACCTTCATGGCAACCGCAGTGCTGACCGATGCCGCCTACGCGCTGGCGGCCGGCCGCGCCCGAAAATTCTTCTCCAAGGAGCGGACGCGGCTGATGTCGCGCATCTCGGGCGGCTTCATGATCGGCGGCGGCATCTGGCTGGCGCTGACCCGGGCGCGATAGATCTGCCGGGCGACAGTCTCAAGATCGTCACCGACCCCAATTTCCGGCGTGCGTAAACCACGGCAGACGTTTTGCTCTAGCCCGGTGGCCGTCAGCCATGCTTTGATCGGCGATGAGAATTAACCCGTCTTTGGGGGCATTCCTTGGCCACCGATAGCGTGGATCGGCGTCTGGCAGCGGTTCTGGCGGCGGATATCGCCGGCTACAGTCGGCTGATGGGGATCGATGAGGAAGGCACCCTGGCCAGGCTGAAGTCGGTCAGGCGGACGCTGCTCGATCCGGTGCTGACGGCACATCGCGGCCGCGTCGTCAAAACCACCGGCGACGGACTACTCGTTGAATTTGCTAGCGCCGTCGATGCGGTGCGCAGTGCCGTTGAAGTTCAGCGTCGAATGGCCGATCAGAATGTTGCCGTTGCAACTGAGCAGCGGCTCCAATTCCGGATCGGAATCCACATCGGCGACATCATTTTTGACGACAACGATATCTTTGGCGATGGCGTCAACATCGCAGCGCGCCTGGAGGGGATTGCCGAACCGGGCGGGGTTTGCATTTCCGACGACGCGCAACGGCAGGTTCGCGGCAAGGTCGACGCGGCCTTCGAGGATCTGGGGCCGCAGGTTCTGAAGAACATTGCGGAGCCGGTTCGTGCCTGGAGGCTTCGCGTTGGCGACGCCGTCGCAACGGCCATGGTCGCAAGACCCGCTTCTGCCGCTCCGGCTTCTCTGCCCGCGCTTGCCGAGAAGGCCTCCATCGCGGTGCTGCCGTTCCAGAACATGAGCGGCGATCCGGAGCAGGAATATTTTGCCGACGGTGTCGTCGAGGACATCATCACGGCGCTATCGCGCTTCAGATCGCTGTTCGTGATCGCGCGCAATTCAAGCTTCACCTACAAAGGAAAGCCCGTCGACATCAAGCAGGTCGGGCGCGAACTCGGCGTGCGATACGTGCTCGAAGGTTCGGTGCGCAAGTCGAGCGGCCGCGTTCGGATCACCGCGCAACTGATCGAGGCCGGCAGCGGAGCGCATCTCTGGGCAGACAGGTTCGACGGTGAGCTGAAGGACGTGTTCGACCTGCAGGACCAGGTCACCGCAAATGTTGTCAGCGTCATCGCGCCAAAAATCCAGCAGAGCGAGATCGAACGAACCAGAAACAAGCCGACCGATCGTCTCGACAGCTACGATCTTTTCCTGAGAGGCATTGCGGCATATGCGGACCGCTCCAAGTGGGGCTCCAGCGGCGAACTCGGCGAGTGGTTCAAAAGAGCCTGCGCGCTTGATCCCAGTTATGCGGCCGCTCAGATCATGCTGGCCTATTCGTCACTGCTCAAACAGACCGCGCGTGGCACTCCCCCCGGGACGGAGGAGTTGGCAGAGGCGCTGCGGATCGCCGAACTCGCCTGCGCGCTGGCCGGTGACGATCCGTACGTGCTGGCGCGTGCGGCTCACATGTTTGCCTATCTCGGCCGTGATTACGATCGCGCCGAGACCATGATCGAAGAGGCGATCTCGCTCAATTCGAACGATGCTGCGGCGTGGGGATATCGCGGCTGGATTTCGCTCATGTGCGTCCAGCCGGCACGCGCGATCGAGAGTTTTGAGCGCAGGCTGCAGCTCAGCCCGATCGATCCCGGGCGGGCATCGATGTGGAACGGAATCAGCTTCGCCCATTTCATGCTCGGTGAGTATGAGCAGGGCCGTGCGGCCGCTGCCAAGGCGCTCGTGGTCGGGGAGGATGCGCACACGCTCAGCGCGTTGATCATGAACGAAGTCGGCTCCGGGCGTCTCGACGAGGCGCGCGCCGTCGCCGGCCGCCTGCTCAAGCTGCGGCCTGACTTCCGCGCTTCCTACGCGCGGCAGAATTTTCCGACCAGAACCGCCGAATGGGGCGACCGCATGGTCGCCGTGCTGTGCGAGGCAGGTATTCCGGCATAAGTCTTCCCGGATCGACGCGCTTCGATCGCAGACGTCGCTTCGGGAATGCGAAGGGACGGCTGATCCTACGCCGCAATCCGCTCGACGACGTCGCGCACCAGGCCGGTCAGCAGCTCAAGCTTGTATCCGGTCATCGGCAGTGGCTTTGCCCCCGATGTTGCGAGCTCGGCGGCTTGCGCAATCGTCGCCGCATTGGCTGGCTTTCCCTCCAGCGCCTCCGCAGATGCCGTGAGTCGCAGCGGCACCGGAGCGATGCCGCCGGCGCTGATGTGGACCTCTCGGAACGCGCCGCCGGAGATCACGGCCCGCACGCAGATCTCGACCAGCGGCCATTCCGCATGCGTGCGGCTGATGGCGCGCTTGTAGAGCGCGCGCTCGCCGGCCAGCGGGGCGGGCAGCTCGATCCGCTCGATTCGTTCGCCCGGTGCAAGCAGATTGTCGACCGTGCCGTTGCTGCCGTCGCCGAGCAGGTCGGAGATCGACAATCCGCTGCGCCGGTCGGTGATGATCTTCGCATCATAGGCGAGCAGCGCCATCGCCATCGTCGAGGGATGCGGCGCCACGCAAGGGCCGAGATCGAACGCGACGTGATAGAGATGGTTGCCGGATCGCGCCGGACAGTCGGAGCCGCCCTTCTTGAGGCAGGCGATCTGCGGATTGCGGAAATACCAGCAGCGTGAACGCTGCGCGAGGTTGCCGCCGAGCGTCGCCATGTGCCGGATCTGCGGCGTGGCGAGGCCCTGCGCACTCGCGGCGATGCCAGGATAGGCCTGGGCCAGCCGCGCGTCGAATGCGATCGCAGCGATCGCGGTCAACGCGCCGATGCGCGCCGCGCCGTCGGCATTCCATTTGATCCCGATCGTATCGGGACTGGCGGTGAGATCGATGACGGTGCCGCATGACAGGCCGCTGCGGCGGCGTTCCGACAGGTCGGTGCCGGCGGCACGGAATTCGGGCGCTGACATTGACGGGGCAATTGCGGTGCTCATGCGGCATCCCTCCCTTTCAGCGCGGCAACGATGCGGTCGGGCCGGATCGGAATCTCAGTGAGGCGGACGCCGATCGCGTCATGGATCGCGTTGGCGACGGCAGCCGAGGTCGGCACCGTCGAGGCTTCGCCGATGCCGACGCTGTTGCCGAGCACATGGTCGAAGCCGGCTTCGTCGAAATGCACGTCGATCTCGGGCGTGTCCGCGATGCCCGGGATGCGATAATCTTCCATGCCGGCGGTGAGGACGTCGCCGCTGTTCGGATCGAGCTCGCGCGCCTCATAGAGCGCGTAGCCGAGGCCCTGGATCACCGCGCCGCAGGCCTGGCTGCGCGCCAGCGCGGGCGAGGCGATCTTGCCGACAGCAATCCCGGTATGCACGTTGAGCACGCGGACATGGCCGAGCCAGGTGTCGACCTCGACCTCGATCACCTGCACCGAACTCGGCACGCCGGCGCCGACCGCGATGTTGGAGGAGCGCCGCATCATCCAGCCGAACACCATGCCGATCAGGCCGAGCTCGCGCAGCGGCGAGCGGATGCCAGGCGCGGTGTTCTTGCCGTCCTCGCCGCGCGCCTCGGTCACCGCGATGTCGCGTGAGCGCGCGATCAGCTCGCGCCACGGCGCGTTCGAGCCGGGCGCAGGTTTTCGTGTGGCCCGTTCGAGGATCGCGGCCTTCAGCTTGCGCACCGCGAGCAGCGTCGGCGGCATCACCGAGGCGGTAACGCGGCTGCCGCCGGAGCCGGGTCCTACCGGCAGCGCGGAATCGCCGATCCGCACGTCGATATCGGAGGGCTCGAGATCGAACTCGCGCGCGATGGTGTCGGCAAGGATGCTGCGGGTCCCGGTGCCGATGTCCTGCGTGGCGGTGCTGGCGACGATGCGGCCGCCCTTGACCGCGACCTCGACCTTCACCTTGGGCTGCCAGAGATAGAGCCAATAGCCGGTCGCGACCCCGATGCCGCGGCGATAGCGGCCGGTCTGCTGTGGTTTGCGATTGCGCCAGATCTCGAGCCCGGAGGCCCAGTCGTAGAGCCGCTGGCGGTTGGGATCGGGGTCCCAGCGCTTGCGCAGCGCGATCGGGTCGACCTTGAGCCGCAGCGCGGCTTCGTCGATCGATTGCTCGACCGCGAACGCCATCGGTGGACCGCCGGGGCCGCGGAAGGCGGCGCCGGGCGGCAGATTGCTGATGACGTCGAAATCCGAAAGATCCTTGGCCTCGGCCGGATAGATCAGCCGCGCCAGGCCCGCGATGGTCGAGTTGGTCGCGGCGCCCGTGTCGGCATGTGCGGTCACGGAGAGTGCTTTCAGCTTGCCCTCATCGGAAGGGAGCAGCGCGACCTTCAGTTCGGCGGCCGGCCGATAGCCGGCGACGGAGAGCTCCTCCTGGCGATCGTAGACGACGCGCACCGGCGCATTCGCCGCGCGCGCCAGCTCGATCGCGGCGATCGTCTCGGTACCGAGGCTCGACTTCGATCCGAAACCGCCGCCGACGTGATCGGCGATCACGCGGACCTTGTCGTGATCGAGCTTATAGCGTTTTGCGATCTGCTCCTTGAGATGAAACACCTGCTGGGTCGAGGCGTGCAGGGTCAGCCGGTCACCGTCGAAGCGCGCCACCGCGGCGTGCGGCTCGAGGCATGCATGCTGTTGCGTGGCGGTGCGGAAGGTGGCTTCGACCAGCAGCTTGTTGCTCGCCTGGCGCGCCTCATCCACCCATGTGCGCGCCTTCTTGGCACGGGTCGAGAACACCGCGGTCGGGCCACGGATGTTCTGCTTCCATGGTGCCGGCCCGCCGGCCGCTTCCGAGACGTTGCCGGCGCGCTTGCGGCTCGCTTTGTCGAACACCACCGGTGCGCCGTCCCTGCGTCCGGCGTCGAGCCCGACCACCGCGGGCAGTTTTTCGCAAGTCAGCTTGATCGCGGCGAGCGCGGCCAGCGCCGCCTTGCGATCGCTCGCTGCGACCGCCGCGATCGGCTCGCCGACATAGCGCACGATCTTGTCGTCGCCGAGCAGCGACACCGCCGTGACGCCGGCGAGCGCCCGCGCCGGCGCCAGATCGAGCGTGGTGATGCGCGCATGCGCCTCGCGCGAGCGCAGGATCAGGCCTTCGAGCTGGCCGTCATGCTTGATGTCGACGGTGTATTTCGCAGCACCGGTCACCTTGTCGCGCGCCTCGATGCGGGGTGCTGCGACATTGTCGCCGTCGAAACGGCCGGCGCAGGCGTCCGCCACCGCGCGGAAGATCCCGTCATAGGCGCCGCAGCGGCAGAGATGGCCCGACAGCGCCGCGCCGATCTCCTCGCGCGAGGGTACGGCCGTTCCCCTGGTCGCGCGCCATTGGTCGCAGAACGCGACAGATTCCACGATGAAGCCCGGCGTGCAGAAGCCGCATTGCAGGGCGTCATGCGCCATGAACGCCTTCTGCACCGGATGCAGCCCGGCGGCGCTGATGCCTTCCACCGTCGTCACCGCCTTGCCGGCGGCAGCCTTTGCCGGCATCAGGCAGCTTGTGACCGGCGCGCCGTCGACCAGCACGGTGCAGGCGCCGCAGACGCCGGCGCCGCACACCAGCTTGGTGCCGGTGAGCTTGAGCTGGTCGCGCACGATGTCGATCAGGAGCGCGTCGGTATCGTCGGGCAGGGATTCGACGCGGCCGTTGACGGTCGTCGTGGTCATGACTGTCCTCCAGTTGTCCTGCGTGTCGGCTTGTTGCGGATTGCCGCCTTCCTGGCGGGCGGCTGTCGTAATTTCGACGAGGATTTTGTCTCGGATCTCGGCACAGCGCCGGCGCAGAGCGTCCGCACCATGATCGCCATGTCCTTCAGGAACGCATCGGCCGGCTGCATCGCCGGATATTGCGACTTCGCGGCGTACATCGACATCTCGACCAGCCGCGCGAATTCCGCCGGCGACAGCTTCTGCGGCAGCACAAGCTGCTGCTTGTGCACGACCCGCGCGATGGTGGCGGCCACGCGCTCGGTATGGCGCGCGGCATAGGTCTGGTAGAGGTCGCGCGCGTGCACGAGGTGCTCTGAATACAATTCCTCGAGATGCGGCGAGTTGTCCAGCGAGGCGATCATGGTCGAGATCCGCGCGGTCATGCCCGCGGCGAGGATGTCGCCGAGATTGCCGCCCGCCGCCTCGGCCGCGGCGACGGCGCTGTCCTCGGCCGCGATGGCGCTCTCATGCACGCCCTCGATCACGGCGCGGAACAGCGCCTCCTTGGATTCAAAATGGTGATAGAGCGCCTGCCGCGTCAGGCCGGCCGCTTCGGCGACCTGCTCGATGGAGGAGCGGCGAAAGCCGTGCCGGCGGAAAACCAGCATGGCGGCGTCGAGAATGCGGGTTTTCGGTCCCATTTGACGAATTTGACAAAAATATAAAAACTGTCAAATCGCGATTTGGTGAAGCGCGGCGCCGTGGCTGCTCAAGCCTGTGTGAACTGCATCACGGATGGTCGCGCGCCGGTTGCGTAGAGCTTCGTCATGCAGGCGGGCCTGCTCACCCGCAGCTTGCGAGGATACGCAGATGGCTCAGGTCTATTTCCATTGCTCGAACACGCGCGGGGTGTTGATGGATCGCCGCGGCACCGCGGTGACCAGCCTCTCCGAGGCCTGCGAGGCGGCGACCTGCATGATGCGCTCGCTGATCGCATCGGCCAGCCTGGAAGACTGGCGCGATTGGGCCGTGCATGTCAGCGACGAGACCGGCGAGGAGATCGTGATCCTGTCCTTCGCGTCGGTTCTGGGAAAGCCGCACTGAGAGCGAGCCATGTCGTCATCCCAATCATCATTGCTGCCTCTTCGCCGCGGCTTCAACGCGATCACGACGGGCTGGCAGAACTTGATTGCGCGAATGCGCGATCCCTCCCGGCCCGAACTGCACTACATGCGCGGGCCGGGCCCCAAATGGAACGCGAAACATGCCGTCCGCGCCGCGCCGGCCGGCTGAATGCGGACCTGAGGTCTGTCGATCGACGGCGATCGAATGCTGCGCCGGCACGTCGCGTGGACGGCTTCAGCCGCCCACGCCGATATCCCCGCTCAGGTGATCGCGATCGGGCAGCCGTTGCTTCCCGTCGCGCCCTTGATGGGGGCCGGCGCGAAGCAATAGACGAACTGGTACTTCTTGTCGGCGATCAGCTCGTCGAAGATCAGGTTCTCGTGGTTGTGGATGCCGTGCTTGGTTTGCAGCTCGGCATGCACCGCGAAGGCGAGCGTCTTGTCGGGATTGGGCACCACCTCGACCGCCCAGGTGTCGGCGCCGGTGAGCGCGAGATCCTTCTCGACCACCCATTTCGCGGCGTCGAGGCCGATGCCCGGCTCGCCGCTGTTGAAGCGGTCATTGTTCTTCATCCAGAGCGAGCCCCAGCCGGTGTGGAACATGATCGCGTCGCCCGGCTTGATGTCGCTCTCATTGATGTTCTGCTTCTGCAGCGCTGCCTTGATGTCGGCGGCGGTGATCTCCTGGCCGGCGTCCATCATGCCGCCCTTGAGCGCGACCATGTCGAGGAGATGTGCGCGGGTGAACAGCGGCTTCAGCTTCTCGACGCCGAGCTTCTTGAGGCCGTAGGCGTCACTGATCTCGAGCGCGGTGTGGCCGTTGTAGAATCGCATCTCGCTCTTGTCGCCGTCCTTGCCCATCTGGATGCCGATATGGCCGAGGCCGTCGAACTGCGTGCCGGTCTGGCCGATCTCGGTGGAGAGGAACTCGTCGTGATAGACCAGCTTGTTGTCGCCGAACGGACCGCCGGTCGGGCCGCCCGGGATACGCAGCGTGAACGCGCGCGGACCGAACAGCGGCATGCCGCCTTCGTAGACGCGGCCGATCTTGTAGATCTTGCCGTCCTTGATCCACTTGACGGTGTCGAGCACTTTTTCCGGCGTGATGTGGTTGGAAGCGCCGGCCTCGTCGTCCGCGCCCCATTTCGAAGGCCACCACGGCTTGTCGGTGCCCTTGGGCATCGCGGTGGCGGTCTGTGCCTGCGCTGTGCTGATTGGTGCGAGCGAGAACTTGCCGTGCATCGCGCCCGCCAGCGTCGTCGCGCCCGCGGCGCCGGCGAGGCCTGCCGTGCGGAGCAGGGTGCGGCGGTCGGTTGCGGCCATCCCGCTTGTTCGCGCGTCGCCCTTGACGTCGTCGTCCATGCTTCCCTCCCAGGTTGCGCCCGATGTTCGGGCTGAAATTTGTTTTCGGCATGCTCCTCCTCGGCTAGGCTGTTGTCCAGCGACAAAAATAAGACGGTTGGGATGAGCGCGCCGATGAGTCTGTTCGAGAAGGACAAGTCCGCCGATCGGTTGCCGGTGTCTGTCATCACCGGCTTCCTCGGCAGCGGCAAGACGACGCTGCTCAATCATCTGTTGCGTCACGAGGCGATGGGCGACAGCGCCGTCATCATCAACGAATACGGCGAGGTCGCGCTCGATCACCTGCTTGTCGAACGCGTCGATGGCGAGCTGGTTGTTCTCGCGAGCGGTTGTATTTGCTGCACAATCCGGAGCGATCTCGAGGAGACGCTGCGCGCGCTGCTGGTGCGGCGCGATCGCGGCGAGGTGCCGCCGTTCCGGCGAATTCTGGTCGAGACCACGGGGCTGGCGGATCCCGCGCCGATCGTGCAGTTGCTGCTGAACAATCCGCTGGTCTCGCATTTCCTGCGGCTCGATGCCGTGGTGACGACCGTCGATGCCGCCAACGCGATCCACCAGCTGGACCGGCAATACGAGGCGGTGAAGCAGGTGGCGCTGGCCGACCGGCTGCTGATCACCAAGAGCGATTTGGTCAACGACGTTGACGCATTGGAGCGACGGCTGCGCCGCCTCAACCCCGGCGCCAGGATTGCGCGCGTGACGCATGGCGAGATCGATCCGGACCGCCTGTTCGGCGCCGCGCTGGTCGATCCCGAGAAGCAGACGGTCGACGTCGAACGCTGGCTCAACGCGCAGGCCTTTGCCGGATCCTGCGTGGACCGGCATGCGCATCCCGCGCATGATGATCACGACGATCATGATCATCATCATGATGGCAGCCATCACATCAATCACGGCCACGATGCCGCGATCACGAGTTTCGCGCTCACGTTCGACGAGCCGCTCGACTGGATGGCCGTCGCGCAGTGGCTCGCTTATCTGCGCCACGCCCGCGGTGAGGATCTGTTGCGGGTCAAGGGCATCCTCAATCTGCGCGATGAAGCGACGCCGGTCGCGATCCATGGCGTGCACCACGTCTTCCATCCGCCGGTGGCGCTTGCCGGGTGGCCCGACGCCGACCGCCGCTCGCGCATCGTGTTCATCACCCGCGGCATCGCGCGCGACGAAGTGATCGCGCTATGGCAGGCCGGGCGCATCCCGGCGTGATCGATCGCAAGTTAGAATGATCCTAAGGATCGCCGTGAAAGCTGCGATGCATCGTCGCAGTTCTCCTCAGCGCGCGTTGCGGGCACGCAACATCGCCGGCGATAAATCCAACACTGGACGCGTTCTAACTTCCGCGGGGCCGCGCAGCTCCTTCGTCGTGTTAGTGACGGCGAGAAAGCGTACTTGAAATAGGCGACCGAAGTTGACTGCGACGACCAAATCCCTGCGGCGGTGGGGCGCCGTCCACAAATGGACCAGCCTGATCTGCACCTTGTTCATGCTGCTGTTGTGCATCACCGGCCTGCCCCTGATCTTCCACGACGAGATCGACGATCTCTTGCACAGTTCGGTCAAGCCGGCCGAGGTGCCGGCCGGCACGCCGCCTGCCAATCTCGACCATCTGCTTGCTAACGCGCTGGCGCGGGCGCCGGGCAAGGTGCCGCACTTCCTGATCTGGGATCGCGACGAGCCCGGTGCGATCTGGGTCAGCGTCGGTCCGACGATCGACGCCAATCCGACCAACAACCTGCTGGTCCGGATGGATACGCATAGCGGCGCCTATCTCGATTCGCCCGATGTCACCGGCCGCTTCACCTACATCATGCTGAAGCTGCACACCGACATGTTCGCAGGCCTCCCGGGGAAACTGTTCCTCGGTTTCATGGGGATCCTGTTCTGTGTCGCGATCATTTCCGGCATCGTGGTCTACGCGCCGTCGATGCGGAAGCTGCGCTTCGGCACCTACCGCGCAAAACGGACCCGCGTGGTGCGCTGGCTCGACGTCCACAATCTCGCCGGCATCCTGCTGGTGGCGTGGACGCTGGTGGTCGGCTTCACCGGCGTCATCAACACCTGGGCCGATCTCGTGCTCAAGATGTGGCAATTCGGCCAGCTCGCCGAGATGACCGCGCAGTACAAGGACCGGCCGGTGCCCTCGAAGCTGACCTCGTTGAATGGCGCCGTCGAGGTGGCCAGGCATGCAGTGCCCGGCATGACGCCGAGCTTCGTCGCCTTCCCGGGCACGCTGTTCAGCACCAAGAGCCACTATGCGGTGTTCCTGCATGGCGATACGCCGCTGACCTCGCGGCTGCTGAAGCCCGCTTTGATCGATGCCGAAACCGGCACGCTGACCGACAGCCGCGATATGCCCTGGTATGTGTCGACGCTGTATATTTCGCAGCCGCTGCATTTCGGCGATTACGGCGGCATGCCGCTGAAGATCGTGTGGGCGCTGCTCGACGTCCTGACGATCTTCATCCTGGTGACCGGCGTGTATCTATGGATGCGCCGGCGCAGGGCGGGCGTCAGCCAGGAGCGCGCCATCGCCAACGCAGCCTCCATCGACAGCCCCGCACTCACGTCGTGACATCCGCATGCTCGCACATCGCTCGTTGACCCAGATCTTCGCCGCGCCGCTCGTGATCGCGATCGTGAGCACGGTCGGACTGATCAGCGCGCTGGTCGGCGACGGCTGGTGGGATGCCGTCTCCTGGGCCGCGCTCGGCCTGCCGGTGCTGCTCTATCTCGTGTTCATCTGGCGGCGCCGGACGAATTGAGGCAGGTGCACCTGATGGTTCAAGAATCCTTCACTCCGGAAGCCCGGCCATCCGCAAGGGAGTGACCAATGCGTCCAGGTCGTCTTGCCGACGATACGGAAGTAGCCGCGCCCAGCGCGCCAAGGTGAAATTGGGATGGCCGGTCAGCAAGTCGGCCGCGGCGACGCGCGCTTCATCCTGCCTGCCGAGATTCCAGAGCGCCGCTATGAGCGTCGATTGCGCGGTCAGCCAGAGCGGCCGTTGTTTCAGCACGCGAGACACAATGTCGTGCGCCGTCGCGAAATCTCCAAGATGGAATCTCGCTCGAGCTTCGTCGACCATGGATTCATTGCGTTCAATCGGACTAAGCCGTTGGGCGTGCTCTTCATAGACAACGGCCTTTCTGAAATTGCCGGCGTAGCCGTGATACATGCCCGCCATGTGATGAGCATCGGAGCTGCTCGGAGCGAGGCTGATCGCCGTTTCTCCTGCCGCCACGGCCTCGTCATGGCGGCGTTGAAAGGTGTGGACATAGCCGATGACCAGGTATGCTTCGCCGAAGCTGGGGTCGGCGGCGAGAGCCCGATCAGCGCAGTCCAGCGCGGCCTGATACGTGCCGTATTCATCTTTCTCCCAACCGAAGCGCGCCTGGTCGGTCAGAGTGAGACCCAACAGGTAGAGTGCCGGCATGAAGGCGGGATTGAGGTCCAGCGCTTGCTCAAAAAGCCTCCGGGCCTGTGCGTGAGTTTGCCTTGAGAAACTGACGTAGAGGGCGCGTCCCTTCAAGACATACTCATAAGCCAGCGGGCTGCCCGAGCGCTTTCTCCATACCCGTGCGCGTTCGCCGACCGTCAACTGGACTTCAAGCGCCTCGACGATCTCTTGCGTAATTCGGTCCTGGAGATCGAACACGTCGTCCAGGTTTCCGTCAAAGCGATCCGCCCAAAGATGGCCGCCGTCCCGACTGTCAATCAACTGCGCCGTCAACCTGACGCGATTGCCGATCTTTCGAACACTTCCTTCCAGCAGATAGCGGGCACCCAATATCCGGCCGATCTCGCGAAGGTCCCGGTTCTGTCCCTTGAATGCAAAGCTCGAGTTGCGAGCGATCACCATCAATTCTTGAATCTTCGACAGGGTCGTCAGGACGTCTTCCGCGATCCCGTCCGCGAAATACTCCTGCTCGTTGTCGCCGCTCATGTTCTGGAACGGCAGCACCGCGATCGACGGTTTTCCGGAGGATGGGCGGACTGGGTGCGATTCGGCGCGAGTTGGATGGCGCTCGGGCGAGGTTCCGTCGCCGATCTTCATTCGCCAGGCGCGGATAGGTTCAGTGATGTTTTTCAGATTTTGCTGGCCCATGTCCTCAAGGGCTGCACCGACCTTGCCCCTGATCTGCCGGTAGGCGTCGTCAGACAGGCATACGCCGCCCGGGTCGGCAATGCTCTCCAGCCGCGCGGCGATATTGACGCCGTCGCCGAAGATGTCGTCGTTGTCGATGATGATGTCGCCGACGTGAATGCCGATGCGAAATTCGATCCGCTGCTGTTGCGGTGCCGAGGCGTTCAGCTCCGCCATCCTGCTTTGAACCTCTGCGGAGCTGCGTGCTGCATCGACGGCACTGCCGAATTCGACGAGCATGCCGTCGCCGGTTGTCTTGACGATGCGGCCTCGATGAGCGGCGATCGTCGGGTCAATGAGCTCCTTTCTGATGGACTTGAGCCGAGCGAGCGTGCCTTCCTCGTCCGCTCCCATCAGGCGACTATAGCCGGCGACATCCGCCGCCAGCACTGCCGCCAGTCGCCTCTCCACGCGCTCGGGTGACACGGAACTATCCTAACCGGAAGTTCAAGCCGGCCGATTAAAGCACGCCGGGTTGCCTTCGGGCTAGGGGCCGCGGCCCGGGCTGGCCGTTCGACAGCCTAGATCAGCGCCTCCGCACGCAGCCGGGCAAGCGCTCAGGTTGGCAGCAGCCGTTCTCTTGCTCGCCGCTCGAACGAAGCGCTCAGTTGGAGACCTGAACGAGAGGTTCCGAGAAGTCTCCGCGAGACAGCGCGGCCTTCTTGACCGTGATGACCAGATTGTAGACATCGCCGAACTGCCATCCGATGAGGCGGCTCGAAGGGATCTCGACCAGCGTCACGTCTTCGGCCTGGTCATATTGGTGGACATATCCCTGCGGCACATGCCCCATGCTCACCATCTCGCACGCCGCCTGATCACGCCAGACCTCCTCGCAATCGGCCACGAGTGCAGCCGGCAGCGCCGTGGGATCGCGCAGGTAAGCCGACTTTGCGGCCTCCAGCAAACGGGTCTCGAAATGGTAAACCCACGATGGCGCCGCCGCAGGGTCGTGAGTCGTCAACGGCAGCGCAAAAGTCTGCACACCTTCCGCCGCGCGTTGAATACCGGAGAGCTTTTGTCCATCGCGATACTGCGGCGGTACGCTCTTGTGCATCCACACCATGGCTTTCATCTCGGCCAAAACCGTCCCTATCGCACCGGACGAAAAGGTCTCGCTCGCGGCCATGGCATCGATCCGGGCCTTCAGCGCGCGCAGACGATCCACGATGGCCGCGCAATTGCTCGAATTGAATTCCTGGACGGCAACCATGGCACAACGCTCGTCATAATTGATGCGCATGTCGGCAACGGCTTCGGCAGCAGCGCCCGCTTGTTCGGCATCGATGATCGCCTGCTTTGCCTTGGCAAGCACCTCGGGCTTCAGGAAGTCAGGTAGTCCGCTGCTGGAGATCCTGCCGTCATAGGCGGACAACGCCCCATCTATCATCATCTGTGCCGTGGGCCAGTCGAACGGCCAGCGCTGCTCGGTGACGATGTCGTGGCGTGTGTCGTAGCGCTGCGATTCGATCTGGCTCCGGCCTCGGCCTTCCCGGTAGGGGTCGTCGCGTCCGTGCTCGACGGGCACGATATCGATCGGCCAGCGCGGGAAGCCCCAGGTATAATCGGAGGCTTCCGCACGCTTATAGCCATCATATCCAGTGATGCTACAGTCCTTGAGTATCGGCGGCGAGGATCTGAACTCGCCGGCATCGGAGAAGTGAAGCACCCTGGCCTTGACGTTTTGCGGGTCCAGGAAGATGGCGAGCCAACCGTGCCGAGGACCAAGCCCGTCCCAGAGGCCGGCAGGCAATCGAGAGCAGTCGACCTGCACCAGAAGCTGAAAGGCGGAATCGCCGACGGTCGGCCATTCCAGCCCGTCCGGAAGACGCGCGCCGCCGCCGATCCAGGCCACGGCCTGGTCGCGATCCCGCACCGGCACCTGCGGCACGAGACGCACCAGCAACGGCTCCTTGCCTCGCGCCTCGACCATTTCCCGTTCGTGCAGAACTTGCGACACCAGGCCGTCGAGCAGCTTCTCGGCAAGTTGCCGATCGGCAGCAGTGATCTTCCCTCGAGGTGCGTCGCCGGGCTGCTGAGCGCCAGCCGCGCCAAGCAGCGCCTTCAGCTTCGAGAAAATCTCTCTATAGGCCATTGCAATGCCCTCTACATGCACGTGCCGCCGAATGCTCTGGTGATCAGGCTCTCGCCGCTGCATCTTGGTAGAAGATCGTTAAACTATCTCACCCGCACTGGTTGAATCCCAAACCACGCCTGTCAGCGTCGTTTAACCATTTTCGTGGCGTCCGATGCCGGCATCTGGTCCCATGGGGTCGCACAGAGGCAGCCGCGATCAGAGCGAAGCGGACATCGATGATGATTCGATGAGTCCAGGCCCTAGATCAGCGCGTCCGCGCGCAGCGTCGCCTCGATCTCACCGAGGATGCGCGCCAGCCGCTCGGCCCACGCGGTTTCACCGGCCTGGTCGGAGATCAGGTCTTGCCTGATCTCGATGCCGGAATTCATCAAGCCCCGCTGCTCGCCGTGCACCGGGATCGTGTAGTCGGTCTCGTCGCTGACTGCATAGGGCTCGTTGTCGCCGACCACGAGATCGCCTTCGCCGCGCAGATGCTTCAGCAGCAGCGGCGGCAGCGCCTTGTCGTGGTGATACAGCGTGCCGATGTGCCAGGGCCGCGCGATGCCGGCGTAAACCGGCGTGAAGCTGTGCAGCGACACCAGCACCGTCGGCATGCCTTGGCGCGCGCGTTGATCGATGACCTCGTCGATCCGCGCGTGATAGGGATCGAAAATCTGCGCGCGGCGCAGCTCGGCGGCTTCGCGCGACAGGCCCTCATTGCCGGGCACGGTGGTGGCCTCGCTGATCAGCGGCACCGAGCTTGCGACCTGCGGCGGACGGTTGCAGTCGATCACGAGCCGCGAGTAGCGCTGCGCGATCAAATGCGCGCCGAGCAGGTCGGAGAGCCGGGTTGCGACGCCCGCGATGCCGATGTCCCAGGCGATGTGCCGGACCAGCTCGCTTTCGGGCAGACCGAGATCGCCGAGCGGAGAGGGAATCAGCCTGCCGAAGTGATCGCAGGTGAATAGGAACGGTGAGCGGCCGGCAGCATTACGTTCAAGAACCGGTGAGACATCGGTGCTTGCGAGAAGAAACGATGGACCGCCGACGTAATTCACAGGCCTTTTTCCTCAACTTTGCCTATTCAAGCGGCATGCTGGTCTGGAATCGAGCAGCTTTCTCTATAGATTATACTGACCGGAATCACGATGATTGTTTGAAGATGCCGCTCCTGACTATCCATCACAAGACCGTTTATCGCTACACGCGTCCGGTGGCGTTCGGCGAACACCGCATCATGCTGCGCCCCCGCGACGGCCATGATCTGCGCGTGCTCGACAGCGCGCTTGTGATCGATCCGCAGCCGATGTCGCTGCGCTGGATCCACGACGTGTTCGGCAACAGCGTGGCGATCGCATCCTTCGACGAGCGTGCCGACACGCTGTCCTTTGTCTCCACCGCGACGGTCGAGCACAATCCGGCGGATACGTTCGCGCTGACGCCGGACGACCCTGCGTACTTCTATCCGTTCCTCTACGACGATGAGGAATTCCCCGATCTGCAGCAGTTCATCACGCCGCAATATGGCGACCCGAACGGTGAGCTGTCGGCCTGGGCGCGGAGCTTCCTCGATGTCGAGGCGCCGACGTTGACTTTCAAGATTCTCAGCGACATGACCCATGGCATTCGCGAGGCGTTCAGCTATCGCAAGCGTTACGAGCAGGGCACCCAGCATCCGCTCGACACGCTGCGCACGAAGTCCGGCACCTGCCGCGACTATGCGCTGTTCATGATCGAGGCGCTGCGCCGGCTCGGCATCGCCGCGCGCTTCGTCTCCGGCTATCTCGCGATGCCCCCCGGCAGCGCGCATGGCTATGTCGGCGGCGGCTCGACCCACGCCTGGGTGCAGGTCTATCTGCCGAGCGCGGGCTGGATCGAGTTCGATCCCACCAACGGCATCGTCGGCACCCGCGATCTGATCCGCGTCGCGGTCGCGCGCGATCCGCGCCAGGCGATCCCGCTGCATGGCGTCTATCTCGGGGCCGCGGATGCGTTCCTGGCGATGGACGTCGACATCAAGGTTGTCTCGGTCGGCGAGAGCGTGACGGAGCAGGAGACCGCCTGACATGCAGATCAAGGTCGGCTTCGAGATCACCTACACGGCGGCGCAGCCGACCCCGATGGTGATCATGCTGTCGATCCATCCGTCGCGCTATGCCGACATCGTCGGCACTGAGCGCATCTCGACCGAGCCGGATGTTCCGATCGGGCTTTATCGCGACGGCTTCGGCAATGTCTGCGGCCGTCTGGTCGCGCCGGCCGGTGGCGTCACCTTCCGCGGCAGCGCGCTGGTGCGCGATTCCGGATTGCCTGATGTCGTCAATCCGGCGGCGCAGCAGATTCCGATCGAGCAATTGCCCGACGACATGCTGCTCTATCTGATGCCGAGCCGCTATTGCGAGACCGACAAGCTGACCGACATCGCCTGGTCGCTGTTCGGCAACACGCCGCCGGGCTGGGCGCGGGTCCAGGCGATCACCGATTTCGTGCACCACCATGTGACGTTCGGCTACCAGCACGCCCATCACATGAAGTCGGCGCATGACGTCTATGAAAGCCGGGCCGGCGTCTGCCGTGACTTCGCGCATCTGGCGCTGACTCTCTGCCGCTGCATGGGCATCCCGGCGCGCTACTGCACCGGCTATCTCGGCGACATCGGTGTGCCGCCGGATCCCGCGCCGATGGATTTTTCCGGCTGGTTCGAGGTCTACCTGTCGGGCCAGTGGTACACCTTCGATGCCCGCCACAATGTGCCGCGGATCGGTCGCATCCTGATGGCGACCGGCCGCGACGCCGCCGACGTCGCCCTGACCACGAGCTTTGGCCGCATGACGCTGGCGAAGTTCGTGGTGGTGACCGAAGAGGTGGTGGCGGCCTAGCGCCTCCCGGGATTTTCTGTCATTCCGGGGCGATGCGCAGCATCCAACCCGGAATCTCGAGATTCCGGCTCTGGTCCTTCGGACCATCCCGGAATGACAGCTGAACCCATGACCTCCGATCTTCTCTTCGTCTACGGCACGCTGATGCGCGGCTTCGACCATCCGATGGCGAAGCTGCTTGCGGGCAATGCCGAATTCCTTGGATCAGCGCAGTGCCGCGGCCGGCTTTATCTGGTGAAGCATTATCCCGGCCTGGTTCTGTCGGACGATTCCGCCGACATCGTGCAGGGTGAATTGTTCCGCCTGCGCGAGCCTGAGGCCATGCTGCGCGAATTCGACATGTATGAGGCCTGCGGCGACGGCTTTCCGCCGCCGACCGAATATCTCCGCGAGATGCTGCCTGTCACGCACGCCGACGGCAGCGTGCGCGAGGCGTGGACCTATCTCTACAACTGGCCGGTCACCGAGCTGCCGCGGATCGCGTCGGGAAAATTCCTGGAGCGCTGACCGCTTCAGATTTCCCGCTCGACGCGGATGTCGACCTCGCGCTCGACAAAGCTCCATTCCTCGGTCGCGCGCAGCATGCCGACCAGTTCGTCGAACAGGCTGATATGATCGGGTGCGAACTCGAACCAGGTCAGGAAGTCGAACGGCATGCCGAGGTCGCGGGCGTGAAACAGCTGGCGGGCGATGGCGGGGAGGAATTTCATTGTGCCTGAGATGTGGTGCGACTTGTCCTCGAAGATCTTGCGCCGCTCTTCCTGCGTCAGCTCCCACCACGCCGCGGATTTCCGGATCGGGATCAGCGCCGCGTGCGTCGCCTCGCTGCGGCCGAGCCCGGCCTGCACTGCGGCGAGCTTCTCGCGCTCTTCCTTCTCGGTGTAGCGCAGATTGCTGACGACGCCGGCGAGCCGCCAGGAGGTCTGCGCCGGCAACAGCGGCAGAGCGATCGCCTCGCTGGTCACCACCGACAACGCCGCGACCTTCGGCAGCGTCTCGCCCTTCACCCGCGCGATCGAGTTGACTTGCCAGCCGCCGCTTTGCCCGCCTCTGAATGTCGTGAACATGGCCCATCCAATCCCGGAACCGAGGAAGGGGCAAGGTGGCTGAAACCTCTCTCCACCGAGGAATCCGGGGTAGCCCGGCGGGCGCCAGGGCCTGTGAATAGGTCGGAAAAATCCTACATTCTTCGTCCAATGGGCGGATGGCCCTATATGGCTAGCCGGTTGACCTGCGACTCACCGGATACCGCGTTAAAACCGACCCATGCGTTTCACGCCCGAATTCCTCGATGAGCTGCGCGCCCGGCTTCCGGTCTCGGAAGTCGTGGGCCGACGCGTCAAGCTGAAGAAGGCCGGGCGGGAGTGGAAGGGGCTGTCGCCATTCCAGCAGGAGAAGACGCCGTCGTTCTTCGTCAACGACCAGAAGCAGGCCTGGTTCGACTTCTCGTCCGGGCTGAACGGCAACATCTTCGACTTCCTGATGAAGACCGAGGGCGTCACGTTTCCCGAGGCGGTGGAACGCCTCGCCGCGATGGCGGGTGTTCCGCTGCCGGCCGTGACGCCCGATGCGGCGCGGCACGAACAGCATCGCCGCACCCTGTACGACGTCATGGAACTGGCGACCAAGTTCTTCGCCGACACGCTGGCCTCGCGCCACGGCGCCAAGGCGCGCGGCTATCTCGCCGACCGCAGCATCTCGCCGGCGACCCAGCTCCAGTTCCGGATGGGCTACGCGCCGCCGGATCGCTTTGCGCTGAAGGAGCATCTCGGTGCGCAGGGCATTTCCACCGAGGATATGGTCGAGGCCGGGCTTCTGGTGTCCGGCGAGGACAAGCCGGTGCCGTTCGATCGCTTCCGCGACCGCGTCATGTTTCCGATCACGGACGGCCGTGGCCGCGTCATCGCGTTCGGCGGCCGCGCGCTCGAGAAGGACGTTCCGGCCAAGTACCTGAACTCGCCGGAAACCACGCTGTTTCACAAGGGCGACAATCTCTACAATCTGTTCACCGCGCGCCAGGCCGCGCATGACGGCGCGCAGCTGATCGTCGTCGAAGGCTATGTCGACGTCATCGCGATGGTGACGTCGGGCTTTCCCGGCGCCGTCGCGCCGCTCGGCACTGCGCTGACCGAAAATCAGCTCGCGCTGCTCTGGAAGATGGTCGACGAGCCGATCCTCTGCTTCGACGGCGATCGTGCCGGCCAGAAGGCGGCGTATCGTGCTGCGGACCTTGCTCTGCCGCAGCTCAAGCCCGGCAAAAGCCTGCGCATCGCGCTGCTGCCGGAGGGGCAGGACCCCGACGATCTCGCCCGCTCCGGCGGCCGTGCCGCGATCGAGGAGGTGATCTCGGTCGCGCGTCCGCTCGCCGACATGATCTGGTCGCGCGAGATCGAGGGCGGCAATTTCGACACGCCGGAGCGCCGTGCTGCGCTGGAGGCGAGGATCGGCGAGCTCACCAATGGCATCCGCGACGAGGTGGTGCGGCGCTATTACCGGCAGGACCTGCAGGAGCGGCTGCAACGCAGCTTCGCCCCGGAAGGCGGTCGTGGCGGTTACGGCCGCGGCGGCTACGGCCGGGGCAATTTCGGCAGCGGTCGCGGCCGCGAATCACCCCGCGCATTTGCGCCCCGTGGCCCGGCCCAGGGCGGGCGGTTTGCGGCCAAAGGGGCCGCACCGGTCCTTTCCCGTGGGCCCTATCAGGCCGCGAGCCCCCAGCTCGCCAACAGCCCGATCATGCGCGGCCAGCGCAGCGCGATCTCCCGCCGCGAGGCGCTGATCCTGCAATCGCTGATCAACCACCCCTGGCTGCTGCATGACCATCTCGAGGAGGTGGCGGCGCTGGAGCTCGCCCATCCCGAGGCCCACAAGCTCAGGGCCGCCATTATCGCGGCCTTTGCCCACGATCATCACCACTCCCCGGACGCCGAGGAGCAGGCCGAGAAGATGCGGGCCGATCTCGAAGCAAGCGGATTATCCCAGATTCTTCAAAGGGTTGAGCGGGCGATCACAACCCAGGCGGTGTGGGGCGCGCAGATTGGCGCGGCGCGCGAGGATGTTTTATCGACCTGGCGTCAACTGGTTGCCTTGCATCAGAAAACCCACGCCTTACTTAGGGAAAGAAAAGATGCGGAAGCGGCTTTGGCTGAAGACTCCAGCGAGGCCAATCTGGCATGGTTGCAGGATATCCAGGCCCGGATGGCAGAAGCCGACGGCACCGAAGCCCTGATTGAAGGGTTCGGCGAATTGTCGGGCCGGTTCCAGCGTAATGTCTGATAACAAAAATGCTGCGGACGGCGCCGGCCGCACCCGCAAAAAGACTCGCCAAATCCATGGTTTGGCTGCAAAAACAGGGTTAAGCGAAACTTAATAGCCTCGCGGCTATTCAAGATTGGAAACCATCGAGACGGATGACAGGGGTGGCGAAATTTGAGCGCCGCCCTTTGTGCGTCGAGAGAGTAAATCTAGATTTCGTGCGGATGTGCGTGCGCGGCGCCATTCTGCATGACCGCGTTTCGGGAGCTTAGTGAATGGCCACCAAGGCAAAGACGCTGCAGGTTAAGGACAAGGAAAAAGACGACAAGGCAGCGGATGCTCCTGAGAAGGATTCCGCTGACGCGCCGTCGCCGTTGCTCGACCTGTCGGATGCCGCGGTGAAGAAGATGATCAAGCAGGCCAAGAAGCGCGGCTTCGTGACCTTCGATCAGCTCAACGAAGTGCTGCCCTCCGACACGACCTCGCCCGAACAGATCGAAGACATCATGTCGATGCTGTCAGACATGGGCATCAACGTCACCGAGGCTGACGATAGCGAAGGCGAGGACGAGAAGGACGACGGCGACGACGAGACCGACAACGAACTCGTCGAGGTCACGCAGAAGGCCGTCACCGAGGTCAAGAAGTCGGAGCCCGGCGAACGCACCGACGATCCCGTGCGCATGTATCTGCGCGAGATGGGCACCGTCGAGCTGCTGTCGCGCGAGGGCGAAATCGCGATCGCCAAGCGCATCGAGGCCGGCCGCGAGGCGATGATCGCGGGGCTGTGCGAAAGCCCGCTGACCTTCCAGGCCATCATCATTTGGCGCGACGAGCTCAACGAAGGCAAGATCTTCCTCCGCGACATCATCGATCTCGAAGCCACCTATGCCGGCCCGGAGTCGAAGGGCGGCATCAATCCGAACCTGATCGGCAACAATGCTGGTGACGGCGCTGCCGCTGAAGCCAATGGCAACGGCGCTGACGCAACCGCGCCGGCGCACGTCGCGCCGCCCGCCGCGCCGCCGTCGCCGACCCCGTTCCGCGCGGCGCCCGCCGGTGACGAAGCCGGCACCGAGGAGAAGGATCCCGCCGAGGCCGCCGCCGAAGGCGACATGGACGACGACGAGTTCGAGAACCAGATGTCGCTCGCCGCCATCGAGGCCGAGCTGAAGCCGAAGGTGGTCGAGACCTTCGACAAGATCGCGTCCGAGTACAAGAAGCTGCGCCGCCTGCAGGAGCAGGACATCGCCAACCAGCTGCAGAGCGAGTCGCTGTCGCCCTCGCAGGAGCGCAAGTACAAGAAGCTGAAGGACGAGATCATCGTCGAGGTGAAGTCGCTGCGCCTCAACCAGGCCCGCATCGATTCGCTGGTCGAGCAGCTCTACGACATCAACAAGAAGCTGGTCTCGTTCGAGGGCCGCCTGCTGCGCCTCGGCGACAGCCACGGCGTCGCGCGCGAGGACTTTTTGCGTAACTATCAGGGGTCCGAACTTGACCCCCGCTGGCTCAACCGCGTCTCCAAGCTCTCGGCCAAGGGCTGGAAGAACTTCGTCCATCACGAGAAGGACCGCATCAAGGATCTGCGCCACGAGATCCAGTCGCTGGCGGCGCTCACCGGGCTCGAGATCGGCGAATTCCGCAAGATCGTGCACGGCGTGCAGAAGGGCGAGCGCGAGGCCCGTCAGGCCAAGAAGGAGATGGTGGAAGCCAACCTCCGTCTCGTGATCTCGATCGCCAAGAAGTACACCAACCGCGGCCTCCAGTTCCTCGACCTGATCCAGGAAGGCAATATCGGCCTGATGAAGGCGGTCGATAAGTTCGAGTATCGCCGCGGCTACAAGTTCTCGACCTACGCCACCTGGTGGATCCGGCAGGCGATCACCCGTTCGATCGCCGACCAGGCCCGCACCATCCGCATCCCCGTGCACATGATCGAGACGATCAACAAGATCGTCCGTACCTCGCGCCAGATGCTGAACGAGATCGGCCGCGAGCCGACCCCGGAAGAACTCGCCGAGAAGCTCGGCATGCCCTTGGAGAAGGTCCGCAAGGTCCTCAAAATCGCCAAGGAGCCGCTGTCGCTCGAGACCCCGGTGGGTGACGAAGAGGATTCGCATCTCGGCGATTTCATCGAGGACAAGAACGCGATCCTGCCGATCGATGCGGCGATCCAGTCCAATTTGCGCGAGACCACGACCCGCGTGCTGGCCTCGCTCACCCCGCGCGAGGAGCGCGTGCTGCGCATGCGCTTCGGCATCGGCATGAATACCGACCACACGCTGGAAGAGGTCGGCCAGCAATTCTCGGTCACGAGAGAGCGCATCCGCCAGATCGAAGCCAAGGCGCTGCGCAAGCTGAAGCACCCGTCGAGGTCGCGCAAACTGCGGTCGTTCCTCGACAACTAGGTCGATCCGATATCCATCGAAACAGAACGGCGGGCCAAGGCCCGCCGTTTTCGTTTGGCCAGTCCGGTTCATAATTCACGCGCCAGCGCCCGTGGCCACCCCTCTCCCCACCCTCCCCCGCAAGGGGGGAGGGAGCCTGAGGAGCGTGCTCACATCACATCGCACGATGCGTTTCGGCATCTTGCAAAGCGGGAAAATTGACAGCGAGTGAGGGGCGCACCGACGGAAGGGCTCCCTCCCCCCTTGCGGGTAAGGCTATCGCGTTTGGGAATAATCTGGCGAGGAGCGTCCCTTCGGCCATCCTTCGAGACGCCCGCCTCTGGCGGGCTCCTCAGGATGACGGCTTGTTTTGCTGCGCAATAGTAGACCCTCATGGTGAGGAGCGCCGCTTGCGGCGCGTCTCGAACCACGAGGCCAAGTTACCTCCGCGGCCGCCGAAGGATCATATGCGATTGCCCTACCCTTGCGGGGGAGGGGCGGGGAGAGGGGTGCCGCTTGCTCAGAAGCTGAGTGCGGAGACAGGAAGTTCAGCGAATCCGCTTGTCGGATGTAGCGACCAACACTCTACTTCTTCTTTGCCCCGACCCGCTCGATGCTCTTGATCTCGAGCGGCGGGCGGCCGCCTTTTTCGGCGATCTCGCGGTCCTGGTCGCGCAGGAAGGCGCGCACCGGCTCGTCGCCGTCGAGCCCGCCCAGGAGTTCCGAGGGCACGCGGCGGTTGGAGCGCTGCGAGCCGTCTTCATAGAAGACGTTGAAGAAGGCGAATTCGCCTTTGGGATTGGTCCCGGGTTTTTTCGGCATGCGCGGCTTGTCCTCGATCAGCGCGCCGCTGTCAAAGCAAATCGGCCGCGCACGCGCGCCGGTCTGCCCTGCGTGCCGAAACCCTTGCGCAACGGGGGGCCCAGTTCGGCCGGCATACGCTCCCAGCGCCCGTCCGTACATGTAAATTTGATGACGACCTCAGCCCTCGAATAGCACGAACGCCGCCCACACGCTTGGGTCGCTCGCGCCGGCGATCTTGCCGTCGCGGGCGTCGCGCCGGGTCTGGCGCAGCGCGTCGGAATAGGTCAGGCCTTCCGCGAGGTGCTCGTAGAAGCGCACGGTGAAGTTCGCGGTGCCTTCGTCGGCCACCGGCCACAATGTGAGCAGCGCGCGGCGCACGCCGGCGATGCCGAGCGCAGTCGGCAGGCCGCGCAGGCCGCTGACAAAACTCTCGTCGCCGCGGCCGGTCTCGCAGGCCGACAGCACCAGGAGATCGAGCCCGGACAGATCCCAGTCCATCACCTCGAAGGCATAGAGATAGCCGTCCTTGTCGTCGCGCAGCGGCCAGCGGCTGTCGCCGGCGCCGGACAGCACGATGCCGCTCTGCCACAGCGTATCGAGCCCGGACGCCGTGCTGTCGTGATAGAAGCCGTGGGTTGCCAGATGCGCGATGCGGGCCTTGCCGATCGCCTGGCGCAGCGCGACTTCGCCGACGCCGCTCCCGGTCAGCAGTTCGACCGGCGCGCCGCGCGCACGGGCGAGCCTGGCGATCGCCTCGATCTCGGTCTTGGTGCCGGGCAGCGGCATCGGCCCAGGCACGCCGTATTCGATGTCGCCGGCGAGCAGCATCGCGCCCTGCCGATCGAGCGTCTCGCGCGCATGGATCGCGATCAGCGCGTCGGGGCTGGTCAGCATCCGGATCGTGAATCTGTCCTCCAGCAGGCCGCCATCGGCGCCCGGCAGCAGCGAGAAAGGCACGGCAAACAGGAAACCATCCGGCACCACATAGAGCGTGGTCTTGTCCTTCAGCAGCGGCTCCAGCGGCGCGAGCAGCCGCGCGCGCAGAGTCCGGAAGCGGCCCCTGCTGTCGAGGCTCCTGTTGTCGACTGCCTTGGCGTCGGCATCAGGCACGCCGGCCCGCGTCGTGCGCAGCCGCGCGATCTCGGTGCGCACGCCGGTGTCGACCATGCGGCCGGGATCGCCGAGATCGACCACGCGCGGCTCGCTCGTTGCGGTCTCGACGATGGCGTAGAGCACGGTCGCAGCCAGCGGCTCCGTCGCCTGCCGGTTCGCCTTCCACTGCCGGGTGATGAAGTAGTTGACCACGGCCTCCTGCGGTCCGAGCATCTGCGCGGGCCGGATCGGGTCTTGCGGCAGCCTGACGCCGATCGCATCGAGCCGCTTGTTGAGCGCCGTCTCGGCCGCGTCCTGCCGTTCCCACACCGACCGCGCCCAGTCGTCGATATTGCCCGACGAGAACAGCTCCTGCTTCTCGCCGTTGAGCCGCAGCGCCGCGCGCAGCAGCGTCGCGGTCTCCTCGTCCTTGCCGGCCATCTGCGTCTCGAGCTGGCGCAGCGCCGTGGCGTCGCCGCCACTGAGCGTCTTCCAGCGCAGCACGGCGGCGGCAAAGGCCGGCTGCGCCACCGAGGAGCCCGCGCCGGTGGCGAAGCGGCCGAATGCGAACAGGAGATGGTCGGCATGGGCGCGGATCGCCTCCGCGACGGCGCGATCGCCCGCGGTGCCGACCTCGCGCTTCATCCAATCGAACATCTCGCGATCGAGCGCGGTGAACGCGCGCACCGCGCGGTTCGGATCGGCGGCGATCAGGGCCGTCGCGATGCCGAGCTTGATCTCGAAGCTGAGCGGATGCTGCGCGGTGAAAGCCTTGGTCGAAATCGCCAGCGCCGTCTGGCGCAGCCGCATGCCCGCGTCCGGCTCGCCGCGCCGCTCGCGCTGGCCGGCGGCGAGCACCGCAGCCTTGATGCGCAGGAAATCCGCAAAATTTTCCTCATTGGCTGTGATCGCCTCCAGCCGTGCCAGGTCGGCCTGTGACATCGCGGCGTCGCCGGCGGCGAGCATGTCGGTGTAGAACAGCCAGGCGTCGGCCTGTCCGGCGAAGCTCGGATCCTTCGGCGCCATTGCGACCGCGATCGCGCGGTGGCGGCGGAAATAGCGGCGGGCGTCGTCGAAGCGGCTGAGGTTGAGGAAGTCCTGCCCGGCGCTGTTGACCGTCACCAGCGTGTTGAGATGGTTCTCGCCGTAACGCTTGACGCGCTTCTCGATCGCGAACAGATCGAGCTCCAGCGCCTTCGCCGGCGCGCCGATCTCGCGCAGCATGTCGGCGTAATTGTTGGCGAGCTTTGCGGTGGTGCGATGGTCGGGTCCCAGCGCCTTCTCCGAGCGCTCGAAATTGTGCCGGCCCAGATTGGTCGCCGACGCCGCCGAGCCGTTGGTCGACAGCGCGACCGCGAGCTTGTCGCTGGCGATCAGCGATTCCTCGGAGCCTTCGCCCCAAGTGGCGTTGAAGGCCGCGATCGCCTTCATGTAGAGCGGGACGGCTTCGGCGATCCGGGCGTGGTCGGACAGCAGGATGGCGTACATCAGGCGCAGGTCGGCATTGCCGGGCGGCGATTGCGCGGATGCCTTGCCCTGGAACGCGCGCACGAACAGCTTTTCGGCGAGATCGTCGCGCTTGACCGCGCGCAGCGTTGCGGTCGCGTTGAAATATTGCTCCATGACGAACTGCGCGTCGTCGAGCCTGTCCGCGGCGTCGAGCGCGGTCGTGAGCTGGGCATAGCCGGCATCGACCTTGCCGCTGCGCGTCAGCGCGATGGCGTTCTTCATCTGCGCGGCGATTGCCTGCGCGCTGGCGGCAGGTTGCGCCGGCGGCGGTTTGGCGCGTGCGTCCTGCGCCGTGGCGCTCTCGATCGGTCCGGTTACAGCGGCGCCGAACGCAAGCATCAGGCTGATCGCCGCGGCGGCCGCGCGCGGGCGTGTGAAATGTCCGGCTGTTTTCATCCGCAGCGTATCCCCATCATGGTGCGCGACTCTGGGCGCATTGCCCGCGGAAGCCGCCCGGTCGGCGCAGCCACCGATTAGCTGCGCCGATTTACCCGAGCACGACGCGGCAGGCTGCGCGATCGCCGCGAAACCGGCCGGCGACCCGTTCATCTTGGTCGCGGCCGGCGACGTCCGCGTTCACCCGCCGCTTCGCCTGGTCGGTTGTATGCCAGCGACGCCGTTGCTTCGGATGATGGTACCGGCAGCGGCGGCGGGCACCCCGCGCAAGCGCGCGGCGATCGAAATACGACGGATTTCTGACCATCGTCACTTGCGCCATCGCGCCCGATTCGCGTATGAGGCGCATCCCTCCTGTTTTGCAACTTTCTTTTTTCGAGAAGCCGATCGATGTTCAACGTCTCCCTCGACGCCAACAAGGCGCTGGTGCTCGCGCATTACGACGCCGTGACCAACCGTCTCGATCCCGATGCGATCCGCGTGCAGCTGGCGTCCGACTTCTTCGACCACGCAGTGGGCAAGCGGATGAGCGCCGAAGAGGTGATCGCGCATGCGGCCGCCATGCACGAGACATTCGCCGAGCTGTCGGCCGTGGCCGAATGCCTGGTCGCCGAGCGGGACATCGTCGCGGGCCGCTTCGTCTGGCGCGGCCGCCACCGCAGCCGGTGGCGCGGCATCGCGCCGACCGGCCGTCACGTCGAGTTTCGCGGCATGACGTTCTGGCGGATCCGCGACGGCAAGATCTCCGAGCGCTGGGCGGAGATCGACTTTGTCGATCTGGAGCGCCAGCTCAAGAAGTAAGGTCGGACGCTTGTCGAGCTCGCAGCTAGCTGTCCTTCGCCGTTCATGCCGCGAGCAACGACCGTCGTCGCTCGTACATGACTGGCCCTGTCGAATCGGCGGCTCCGATATATTATCGCTTAGCTAGCGAATTCTTGAGCCTAGCAATATTGACGCTCCGATGGTTCAGGTCGACAATTCCGATGTCAAAGAACTTGGTTCGCACCTGATCGCAATGATGCAATCCATATACTTCTGCCTTCTCTTTGGCTTTTTTTGCTTGGAGTTGCGGCCGCCGGTCTCAGCATCTTTTGCGAGTCAATGAGCATGAGCTGGCGCGCTCAGCATTTTGCTGACGCGCACAATCGAGAAGAGCTGAATCGAGCAATTGCGAAAATTCCCGCGATAATTTCTTCTCCAAGAACGATAGCCGACGAAGCAGATCGGGAGAGGAATAAGCTGATTGGTCACTCTAAGGAAAGCCATGAAGGGGCAGAGTTGGCTTGGACTTCTTATCGGCGCTGGCGGCTTGCCCGCAATATCGCAGTTGGCATTTCCGCAATAGCGTTGATCTGTGGAATGGGTTGGCCACTTAGCTATTTGACGTTGGGCGGCAAGTTAGCTCCGTAGGGGGTTGGTGTATCGAAGGGCCAATGCGAAGCTGCTACCTGAGCTATGATATGTCACCTTCGTGAGGATTCTCGCCATATGTTTCATATTCGCACCGTGGTCCTGCTTTGCGCCTTGCTGCTTGCCACCCCTTCACACGCCGCCCGCTGCGGCGGCAGTTTTCCGGCCTTCGTGCAGTCGTTCTCGCAGGAGGCGGCCGCGGCCGGCATCCAGCAGGACGTGATCTCGCAGGCGCTTGGCGGGGTGCAGCAGGATGGCGGGGTGCTCGCCTTCGACCGGCGGCAGCGCTACACCTTCAACAAGACCTTCGAGCAGTATGTCGCAACCCGCGTCGGCTCCGGGCGCATCAATGGCGGCCGCGCGATGTTGCAGCGTCACGCCGCGCTGCTCTCGAAGATCGAGCAGCAATACGGCGTGCCGCGCCAGATTCTGGTCGCGATCTGGGGGCTGGAGACTGATTTCGGCAAGGGCGACATGGGCAAGCTGCCGGTGTTCCGCGTGCTTGCCACGCTGGCGCATGATTGCCGTCGCACCGATCTGTTCCAGGGCGAGTTGCTCGCCGCGCTCAAGATCCTGCAGCGCGGCGACCTCAGGCTCAACGACATGATCGGCGCCTATGCCGGCGAGATCGGCCAGACCCAATTCCTGCCTTCGTCCTACATCAAGTATGGCGTCGATTTCGACGGCGACGGCCATGTCGATCTGCGCCACTCGGTGCCCGACGTGCTGGCCTCGACCGCGAACCTGCTGCACGCGAACGGCTTCAAGATGGGCGCGCCCTACGGCGAAGGCAGCGCCAATTTCGAGGCGATGCGCGAGTGGAACAGGGCGGTGATCTATCGCAAGACCATCGGGTATTTCGCCGATCAGCTCGTGGGGCGGTGAGCGAGTGCAGGCGAAGTCGGCCCCACCATCGCCATCCGGAAAACTGGCCGGCGCCTGGGCCAACGCAGCGGCCCCAGCGCCCGGGGACGCCCTGGGCCGACGTCGTCCCTCTCACCTACAGAAAACATCCAACGGCCGGGATTGCCACCAGTTCCCGAAAAATGACCTCAGCGAGAGGGGGCGCGCTGAGGTCAAGTCTCCACTTTGGTCGTCTCCAGCGCCGTGATGGACGGCACCGGACGCGCAACAACCTGATCGCCTCCTCCGCCGTTCCTTCGATTGCCGGATTTTCCCGGAAGGCTGCGCACTGTTCGATATCGCCAGGAACGGCGACGTCGTCCAACCGTTGGAGAGCGCGAAAGGGGCGCAGCACAAGGCACGAGTCCCACCGGCGTGGAAGGATGATGTACAAAGACGCGATCATGGACGAGCTGAGGCAGATCGAACTCGACGTGGTCGAAGGGGAAAGGCGGCTGGCGGAGCACGAGGCGCTGCTGGTTGAATTGAAGCGGCTGAACCAAAACACTGCCAAGATTGAAGCCGAGCTCGAAGCGATGCGAAAAAATCAATTCGACCGAGAGCAGGACCGCCAGCGTCTGCTTTGGCTTCTGCATCCCTAGCGCAAGGTGGCCTCCGGCCCGCCGCCCAGACCGGGCCGTTGCCCAGCCGGATTGGAACTTGCCCGTCTTACGGCTGTTACCCCGGCGGGCTCCTGACAAGGCTGCTTGGCAAAAAGGTCTTTTGATCATGGTTCGGTTGCTGGCGACTTTCGCTTTAGGCGCACTGTGCATTCTTCCTGCCTCGGCGTCCGCATATCAACTGAAGTCGCAGCGCAGTGAGGTTTCCGATCTGAGCTCACGTCAGAGGTGCGTATGCAGCACCTGGCGCAGGCCCGTCCACACCGTCCGATACAGGCACTACCGACTAAGATCAGCATATTTGATCGGCTATGATCCTCTGCCGTACCGCTACGGCTCGACATACGTTTTTGAACCGCCCTATCGGTATTATCGGTGACCCCGTCGATCGGCCGGCCTCAACGCTGACACCGGCAAGATCGCTCCTGTCGAAAACGCCGCGCCATTGAGCGGCGCCCTCTTTACATCCGGCCACATCGCGCGCAGGCAGTGATGCGTCGAGAGTGCAGGGCGATCAATGGAAACCATCGGCAGCCAGAAGATCTGGTCGTTCTTCGACCGCGGCGGATGCCAGGTCGCGAGGAATTCGGCGGTGCGGGAGGGGGCCGGGGCATCGCGTCGGCTCCTATCTCGAGCTCGCCACCAAGATCGCCGAGCTGCAATTCCTCAACCGCGACCATGTGCTGCTGTTTCGCGGCCAGGGCGCGGATCACCGCAATATCAAGAACAACTCGTCGCTGAAGCCGACGCTGTTCCGCGGCGGTCGCGGCAATCCGGACCGCCAATCGCTGGTGTTGCGGTTCGAGACCCTGCGCCGCGCCGAGCAGATCCTGATTGCCGACTACGCCAAGGCAAAACTGCTCGGGCTGGAGCGGTTGAAGCGGCATCGCATCCTGCGCTGGTCGATCCTGCAGCATTACGAGGTCTGCACCACGCCGCTGCTCGACGTCACCCATTCGATCCGGATCGCCGCCTCCTTTGCTTCGCTGGCGGAGACCGGCACCGCCTTCCTCTATGTGCTCGGCGTGCCGAATCTGAGCGGCGCGATCACCGCGAGCGCCGAGGCCGGGTTGCAGATCGTGCGGCTCGCCAGCGTGTGCCCGCCGGCGGCGGTGCGGCCGCATATCCAGGAGGGCTATCTGCTCGGCGAGTACCCTGAGATATCCGGCACCGACGAGCGGGAAAACTATTTCCCCTACGAGATGGATTTCGGCCGCCGTCTGGTCGCCAAGTTCGCGTTCGCGCCGGCCTCGTTCTGGAAGAACGACAATTTCCCGCTGGTAGCGCGAAGTGCGCTGTATCCGTTGGAGAAGAGCGATCCGCTGTTTCGGCTGGCAATCGGGGTGAAGAGGCAGTTGGGCGGGTGAGGCACTGATCGCATCACATACGCGGTGTGGTCCCGGGCTTGACCCGGGACCCATAACCACAGGGTTGCGTTGTTGAAGCGCGCTGTAGCCCCAGCATTGCGCCACAATGGCCTGCTTTGGTTATCGGTCCCGGCCTTAGCCGGGACGACAGTTGGAGGGAGCGCGCTCCGCTTCCGTCGCCCTGAGAGAATGTGAATGTATTCAGTGTCGTCCTGGCGAAATCCAGGACCCATTACCCCAATCGCTTGCCGTTGTGCGACGCTGGGGCCGCTATCGCACTCTCAATCGAACGCGGTGGTTATAGGTCCCGGCCGTCGCCAGGACGACGGCGTGGGGAGGCTGTTAGCTACAATTTCTCACCGTCACCCTGAGGAGGCCGCAACGCGGTCGTCTCGAAGGGTCGACGGCCCGGCTGTGGCCGTGCATCCTTCGAGACGCCGCTCCGCGGCTCCTCCAGCGACAAAGGCGAAGCCTTTGCGCGAGGATGACGGGTCAACAGACGCGGTGTCGCGACGCGACGAGACGTCCTATTTCGCATCCCCCGCCACCTTCGCCGTCGCTTTTTCGATCTGCCGTTGCAGCACCTTCCAATAGGTGCCGGGGCGGAAGCGTTGCAGCAGGTCCATGAAGCGGGCGTCGTTGCCGATCAGGATGCGCGGCTGGTTCTTCTCGATGCCGGTGATGATGCGCTGCGCGGCAGCGGTCGGCGTGGTCTTGGCCAGCGCCTCGAAACGCTCGATCGACTGGACGCGGCGGGCATTGTCGGTGACCCCGGCCCCGGTGCGCGAGTTGCGCGCGATGTTGGTCGCGACGCCGCCGGGATGCACCACGGAGAGCTTGATCGGGCTGTTCGCCGCCGCAAGCTCGTGGCGCAGGCTTTCCGAGAAGCCGCGCACCGCGAACTTGGCCGCGCAATAGGCGCTCTGGCCGGGCGGGGCGATGATGCCGAAGATCGAGGAGACGTTGACGATATGCGCCTCGCGCTGCCGTGCCAGCAGCGGCAGGAAGGCGCGGGTGCCGTGCACCACGCCCCAGAAATTGATGTTGAACAGCCACTCCATCTGCGCCTGCTCGATCTCGTCGAACTGGCCGAGCAGCGCGACGCCGGCATTGTTGACGACGATGTTGAGCGCGGAGTGCGCGGCGCCGGCGGCTCGTGCGAACGCGGCGATCTCTTCGGGCTCGCTGACGTCGAGCCGATGCACCGTGACCTTACGGGAGCTCACCTTGGCGATCTCGGTGGCGGTGGCCTGCAGGCCGGCCTCGTCGCGATCGGCAAGCGCCAGGTCGCAACCGCGCAGCGCCAGTTCAAGCGCGAGTGCACGGCCGATGCCGCTGGCGGCTCCGGTCACGGCGGCGGTGGATCCAGAAATCGCGGTCATGTCGGGTCGGCTCCATCTGAACAAGGGGTGCGGTTGCGAGGCGGGAACATGGCGGTTTCCTCACTTTTCTCAAATTGGAACTGAACATCCAGCCATTTTAGGCATTCAACATTTGTTAGGTGCTCGAACCGAAGCTTCAAACCAAGGGAGGCCTACCGTGGGACAGTCAAAGCCCTATCGTGCGAAGGCCCTGGTCGTCGAGGACGATCCGATGCAGCGCGAGATGATCAGCCTCCTGTTGGAGGAGAGCGAGTTCGACGTGATCTCGTGCGAGAGCGCCGAGGCCGCCGAGCTGGTGCTGCAGGGCAGCGGCGACAATGTCGTGCTGATGATGACGGACGTCGAACTGGCCGGACGCATGACCGGCATCGAGCTCGCCTATGCGGCGAAGAAATACAAACCCGATCTCGATGTGGTCGTCACCTCGGGCAGGCCGCTGCGGCAGCGCCTGCCCGACGGCGCGATGTTCTGGTCCAAGCCCTGGGCGCCGCTTGACGTGATCCGCCTCGCCGAGACCAAGGCGACGGAGATATCGGGCAGCGGGTCGCGTCGATCCTGACAAGGCGACGGCGTTCGTAGCGGAGCTGCCGGCGCGGGCGAACCGCGGATGGAAGCGGGCTGCTTCCGCTCGCGCGGCCATCGTGATAATTCCGACGGCCGACCGCGTGTGGTCGGTCCGAGGATTTGACATGACCTGGTCCTTCCTGCTGACCACCCTGATCGTGGTCGCCTCGCCCGGCACCGGCGTGCTCTATACCCTGGCGGTGGCGATGACCCGGGGCTCGCGCGCCAGCGTGGCGGCGGCGTTCGGCTGCACGCTCGGGATCGTGCCGCAGATGATCGCGGCGATGCTCGGCCTCGCCGCCATCCTGCATACCAGCGCCATGGCGTTCGCGGCGCTGAAATGGGGCGGCGTGGTCTACCTGCTCTACATGGCCTGGCAGGCGCTGCGCGAGCGCGGCGCGCTCGCCGTCGATACCGAGATCAAGCCGCGCTCGAGCGGGCGGGTGATCGTGACCGCGATCCTGATCAACATCCTCAATCCGAAGCTGTCGATCTTCTTCCTGGCCTTCCTGCCGCAGTTCATCGCGGTCGACGAGCCGCACCCGCTGACGCGGATGGTCGAGCTCAGCTGTGTTTTCATGGCGATGACGTTTGCGGTGTTCGCGGTCTACGGGCTGTTCGCGGCCTCGGTGCGCGACCGCGTCATCACTCGGCCCAAGGTGATGGCCTGGCTGCGGCGCAGCTTTGCCACGGGCTTTGCCGTGCTCGGCGCCAAGCTCGCCTTCGCGGAGCGCTGACGCCGCGGTCGCGCGGCGCCCCCATCGAGGCAATAAAAAAGCAGGCCTTGCGCCTGCTGCCTTGCGTCCCGTCCGCCAGGGTCCAATCGATGTAAGGATGAATATTTGCGGTTGATCAAATCCGGGGCTGGCGTTGCTCTAGCCGGTCGTCCCGGTCCGGGTGCCCGGGCAGGGCAGGAGCCGCTACCCGGGCTGGAATTCGCTACTTCTTGGCGGCCTTCTTCTTCGTCGCCTTTTTCGCCTTCGCCTTCTTCGCCTTCTTCGCTTTCTTAGCCATAGTATCCTCTCAAGGTTTCATGGATTGAACGCGACTCCGAGGCATGCTTGGCGGAGGGCCAGCCTCGCAACATCCTCAGTATCAAACTCAGCAGATTCGGAGGCGGCTGCCGCGTGCTGTCACGACGCCGTCATCGTGTTATCCACAGCTGTTACGTGTTTTTGCCGGTTTTTTCGCACGCATGCGCGGGTCGTGCGCGCGGCGTGGTCGCATCCGGCATGCTTAACGTTGCGCAAACGGCGGATGCGGACTTCTTCATCAATTCAAAACCACGGTGCGGATCGACGCCTCGCGGGTGACGGTCCGTTAAGCGGCGCGGCCGCATCCTGTCCGCAAGGCAACGCGGATTGTCATTGGGAAACGCCCTAGGGCGCGCGAAAGGCTATTTCAGAAGAGGCGAGGCCGATACCGGTCTCGGACAGGGGCGATGTTGAGCGTTCCGACGCTTTGGACGGTATTCATTATCAATTTTCTCGCGCTCGGCCTGATCTGGGCCTATGTCGCGCGCAGCTATCCTGCCTTCGGCGCGGCCCGGTTCTGGACCGCATCTGCCTTCACAGCCTCCGCCGGCGCCGCCTGCGCGATGCTCCGCGTCACGGTGACGGACTCGCTCGTGCCGCTACTTGCGGGCGGGACGCTGATGGTGTTTGCCGCCGGCCTCGCCGCGATGGGCATCGAGCGGTTCTACGACAAGCCCGTGCGCTGGCGCAGCACCGCGCTATCCGTCGGGCTCGCCTTCGTCGGCCTCGGCGTCTTCATCTTTGCCTATGACAGCATGCCGATACGCATCCTGGTCTACACCATCGCCCAGGTCACGCCGCTGGCATTGACGCTGAAGCTGTTGCTGTCGCCCGAGAACGGCCGGGTCAGCCCCGGCGCGCGGCTCGCTGGCATCGTCGCCTCGATGCTGATCGGCGTCTATGCGCTGCGCCTGGTCGGCGCCCTGCTGCAGCCCGGCGAATTCTCCTTCGTCCGCTTCAATGCCAGCCAATCGCTGGTGATCCTGCTGATGGTGTTCCTGTCGATGGCACTCAATTTCGGCTTCCTGCTGATGGCGATCGACCGGCTGCGCAACGAGGTCGCCGACCTCGCGCTGCTCGACGATCTCACCGGCGTCGGCAACCGCCGCCATCTGGTGCAGCGGCTGACCGAGGAATGCGCGCGCTCCGACCGCAACGGCGAGGCGTTCGCGCTCTTGGTAATCGACCTCGACGGCTTCAAGGGCATCAACGACACCCACGGCCACGCCGCGGGCGACGCCTGCCTGCAGCATTTCACGCTGATGGCGCAGACTAGGCTCCGCCCGGGCGACATGCTGGCCCGCACCGGCGGCGACGAGTTCTGTATCGTGCTGCCGTCCTCGACGCTGCGCGAGGGCGCGATGATCGCGCGCCGCGTGCTGGAGGTCTGCCGCGCCGATGCCGAGCAGTGCACCGGCAAGGACATCCCGATCGCGGTTTCGATCGGTGTCGCGCAATGGACCCGCGAGATCGGCATGCATCCCGACCGCCTGATCGCGGCCGCCGACCACGCGCTGTACGACGCCAAGAAGGGCGGCAAGAACGGCTACGCGGCCTATGAGCCGAAGCTGCCGCCGGAGATGGTCGACGCGCTGGAGGCCACCCTGCGCAAGCGCGCCTGAGCGTGCTAACGAGGGGCGACACTGGAATTCCGTGATGATGCCTCGCTTGCTCGGCGCGCTCTTTGCGCTCGTGATCTCCTCCGCCGCCCTGGCCGAAACCCCCGATCTCGCTGTCATCGCGCGATCGCAGGGGACCCCCGAGATTCCCGGCCTGAAGATGGTCTGGCTGTCGCCCTGGGGCGACGTCGCCCAAGCGCATCCCTGGCGCGACATCATCGTGCACCAGACCGAGGGGCCGGCCGGCTCGGCACGCTACGGCGCGCAAGAGCAGCACAAGAACCCGACCAGGCGCGGCGTCATGGTCTGGGTCGAGACCGACGGTACGGTCTATTGGGCGGTCGCCGACAATCTGGTGCCGACCCACACCGACGGCGCCGATCGCAACGACAACAAATACATCGACAACGGCAAGACCTATCATCAGGTCAACAAGGATAGCTCGATCGGCGTCGAGTTCGCCGGCAATTATCCCGATGTCACCAAAGGCCCGACCGACGCGCAGATCGCCGCCTGGCGGGTGCTGGTGCGTGTGCTGCGCGCCCGCTACGGCATTCCGCTGGAGCACGTCTATGCGCACAACTGGATCGACTTCAAGGATGCCCGCTACTGCGAGGGCTGTGCGCTGGCGACCATGGCGCGCGAGTGGGGCGAGTAGGGTGCGTACCGTTCCAGCGGCTTCAACATGATGCCTGCCAACGAGGAGTTGCGAGACCCGATGTTCAAACTCAATCGCATGATCGGTCTCATCATTCTGGCCGTACTGGTCTACGGCCTGCTCCAGGCCTTCGGGTTGCTTCCTGAGGCTGCGCCGAGGCTGTTTCCTCGACACGGCGGCTCGCCTGCGGCTTAGATGCTCGTAGTGCGGTCCGTCACTCTCACCTCTTGAGCTGTCGAACAAGTGCCGGCGTTAACGACGCTTAACGATATCCAGCCCGAGCGACATCGCTTCGAAGTTTGTTAGAGTTTGCTGGCTAGTTCTCCAGGCACAGGGATCTGGGGAAAGACATGGGTCAGCGGACCAAACGCGGAAAGAAAAAGACAGAGGCGCTCGCCATACCGGTGGCCGGGAGAGTTGCAATCGGCGTCATCGCCGCTGCTGCATTGGGGTATGGTTTACTGTCGCGCCCGGCGAGCGTTCAGCAAACACGCAAGCCTCCCGCGCAGCAGGCCGTGGCACCGGCAGCGCCGGCTCACACCTCAACTCCGGTTCGCGTCGCGGCGCCGGCGCCAACCCCGGCTCCAGTCCCAGTTCCGGCGCCTGCGCCCCTGGTCGAGCCACCCAAAGCCGTTGATGGTCCCGGAAAACTCGTTCGGCAGGTGGTCGACTACGCCAGCCATCAGGCGCCAGGAACCGTCGTCATCGATACCGGAAATACGTTCCTCTACCTCGTTCTGAACGACAGGCAGGCGATGCGCTACGGCATCGGGGTCGGCCGTGAAGGTTTCACCTGGTCCGGTGAACAGACCGTGGCCCGCAAGACGGAATGGCCGGATTGGCGTCCGCCGGCAGAGATGCTGACGCGGCAACCCTATCTGCCGCGGTTCATGGCAGGCGGTCCCGGCAATCCGCTCGGCGCGCGGGCGATGTATCTCGGCGAGACCGAATATCGAATTCACGGCACCAACAAGCCCGACACGATCGGCAAGCGGGTTTCGTCGGGCTGCATCCGGCTGACTAATGACGACGTCATGGACCTCTATGAGCGGGTGAAGGTCGGAGCCAAGGTGATCGTGCTGCCGGCAACCGCTGCGCATCGGCCATCTGAGGGAGCGCCGTCCGACGCCGCGCTGCGGCCGCCGTCGAACCGGCCCTTGGCCGCCAACGCGCAGATGCAGGCATCCCGACCGGAACTGGCCGAGGCGCAGTAACCCAAGGATTTAGTCCGGCAGGCGCAGCGCCGCTTCGGCGCGCTGCATCATCCGCTGCCATCGCTCGCTTGTCGGCCCGCCCATCAGCACGAAGTAGCGCACGATCGCGATCGGCAGCCAGGTCTGCATCGCCTGCGTCAGCGCCGCGACCGGCACGCCGGACAGCCGCGCATACTCGGATTGCGCGGCCGCATGGACCGCAAGCGGCCGCTGCGGATTGTCGGTGACGTCGAGGGCGAACTCGGTCAGGTTGATGTGAAAGTGTCCATGATCGAAAGCCGCCGGCGCGCGGATCGAAAAGGTCCAGTCGATCAGCCGCGGACCATCCGCCGTCATGATCACGTTGTTGGGGTGGATGTCGCCATGGCACAGCCCGTCCCCCGGCTGCTGCAGGCGGTCGATCAGCGCGAGGATGCCGGAAGCGATGTGCCTGGGCACGATGTCGCCCGAGTGCCTGAAGGCGCTCTCCATCCAGCGGCGCAGATCGATGGCCTCCGGCGGCGGCGCCATTCTGTGAACGGACCGGACGAGAGACGCGATGATCGCGCCCGCCTCGGCGAACGTCACGTCGCCGCTGCGCGTGAGTTGCAGCAGTGTCGGTCCGTCGAGGCGGCCGAGCACGATGCCGAAGCGTCCGTCGAGCGTCACCTCGCCGAACACCTCCGGTGCAGGCAACCCGGCGGCGGAGACCGCGCGGGTGATCCGCGCCTCTTGCCGGCCGAGCCGCGGCGAGAAACCTTCTCTGAACAGTTTTACGACCTGACCTGGCGCCCAGGCGTGGATATCCGCCGTGCCGCCCTGGTTGATCTTCTCGCCGAGGGATCCCCGCATCGCCTGTCCTCCCGCCGGTCGCGATCAAGCACGCCCGGCAGCCAAAAGTGAACGCTCCCGCGATCCTGGCTGCCAGCCATGATCGTGGCTTGTGCCCGGCCGAAGCGTTTGCCAGAATCGCGCAGCGGTTTGAGACGGGTTCGGTTCTGGCCCTTCCGCTGCCGAGGCTGATGCGGACATTCGTGGCCCCGTAGGATGGGTGGAGCGCAGCGATACCCATCATCCCACCGGCAAAAGATTGATGGGTATCGTGGCGCGCTGCGCGGACCCGTTGGCTCCATCCATCCCACAGGCTCCGGCCGACCTTCGTCAGGAGAATGCCCTGGGCAGGTCGGCCGACGGCTTGGTGACGATCTGGTGCGCGTCGCGCCAGAGCACTTCGCGCTGCCGCGAGGTGGTGATCGCGCGCACCGGCAGGCCGCCCTCTTCGAGAAGCCAGGCGCAGTAGCGCGCGCGGCTGATCGCCTCGCGGGCTTCGGGATCGAACCAGCAGATCCCCCAGATCGAATCGCGCCGCTTGAAGTGTCGCGCGATGCGCCCCGGAATCGGCAAATGCTGTCCGAACCAGTCGAACTGGTCGGACAGCTCCTGCCGGATCCAATCCGGAGCGTCGTTCCGGTAGATATACCAGGCCGCACGAAAGAAGCCGCTCTCCACGCGGCTGTGCGGGTGGATGAGCGGCGTAACGAACCGCAAATACATGACGACACGGCGCGACGCCGTGTTGCGTCACGCCCCTCGCAGCCAGACGTGATGAATGGAAGAGCAGCCGCGAAGCGGCACTCAGCGCGTGACCGCTAGCCGATCCTGGATGGGCGGCGGTCGGAACGTATCGATCTGTACTTCATGCCGCCTCCCTGATGAGCGCTGAACAGAAAGGGCGCGACATCGCGCCCCGGGGCGGCAGCACATACACCCGCAAGAGGCCCGCGACAAGCGTCTTCGTCCTGGACGCAGCGCGCAGGGCGGGCGCCTCTTGTGAGTAGCCCGTCGCGAAGACGAGCGGGATGCCTCGGCTCTTCAGTTCGTCAGCACCCTTCCGTCGCGGTTCTCGGATGTGGTGAGATTTGAAAAACCGTTCGAGCCCACCGGCATGGCCGAACGTATTCTCCAGCTGTGTCGCGATGATTGAACTCGTCGGCTCGCTGGTTCTGCACCTTCGAATGAGTGGTTCCGTGGCAAATGAGAGCAGTAATTCTACGGTGCCGCCTTCGATGGTCGAAAAAAGCGATGTGGGCTAAAGTTGAGAGTAGGGGGCAGTCTGAGCGCACAGGTCGACCATGACGACTATGCAACCGAACTTCCGCTCGCCGAAAGCTTTGATGGCGGGTGCACAAGACGCATGGCATCGGCTATTCGAGCAATGCCCCGTCCCGATACTTTTGCTCACGCCGGACCTGAAGATTGTCGACGGCAATGACGCCTATCTCGGCGGCGTCTCTCGCTCGCGAGATACGCTTGCCGGCTTGGACATGTTCGATGCCTTCCCCGACAATCCACATCTGACACATGCGGACGGCGTAGCCAATCTGGCCGCGTCGTTCGGGAAGGTCCTTCACAGAAAACGTGGGCAGGTCATGCCTCTCCAGAGATATGACATCCAGCCTGAGGGGCGACCGTGGCAGGTCCGCTATTGGCATCCCAAAAACTGGCCGGTGCTTGATGACGACGGCTCAATCGTTGCGGTGGTCCATCATGTCACCGACGCAACCACCGCCGTTCTGGCCCGAAAGGCCAAGACAGCCGGTCCGCCGCCTTCTTCGTCTGAGGCGCTCTTGCAGTCGGCCGACCGGGCAATCTTTGAGGCGCGCGAGCTTGTAAGGGAAACGCGTGAGGCAATCTTGGTGTCGCGCGCCTTGATCGAGGAAAGCTTGCCCTCATCAAAACTCCCTGCCTGCCAAAGGTAAAAGGCGCGCTGTTCGACGCTGGTTTGGGTTGAGGGCTTGATCGATGCATGACGTTTCCGAACTACCGCTGCTGCAATCAGCGCTGAGCGAGGCCTTGGCCATCACAGGTCAAGAGCTCGGCAACATCCAACTCATCGATTGGAAGATGGGTCACCTGGAGATCATGGCCCAGCAGGGCTTTACCGAAGAGTTTCTCGACTGCTTCCAGCGTGTAACGATCCGCGACGGGTGTGCTTGCGGTCGCGCGCTTTTCAATCGGCAGCCGGTCGTTATCCATGACGTCACGCTAGACCCACGATTTCTACCGTTTCGGAATGTCGCCGAACGGGCCGGTTTCAAGGCTGTACAGTCAACTCCGCTTCTCACCAATTCTGGCGCTCTTGTGGGGGTCCTCTCGACGCATGGCCAACGTGCTCCGAGTGAAGAGCAACTGAGTTCGATCAGGAGCTTGGCCATGCGAACAGCTCACAACATACTTCGCGCGCGCGCCGAGAGATCGATTTTTCTGGATTTGGACGGCTTTGCCATGCGTCGGCCACAGCACACGGTGTTTGCATAACCGCAAAACGACGGCCGACCAACCGCGTCGAACGATTCGAACCGCTGCCCTCAGCCGACATGGCCAGGAGCACCTCTTGGCACCATGTCAAAAGCCAGCCCGTAGGATGGGTGGAGCGAAGCGATACCCATCAATCTTCTGCTGCGAGGTGAGATGATGGGTATCGCGGAGTTTATCATCGAACCGCACGCTGCGCGGACCCGTTGGCTCCGCCGATCCGACAGATGCAGTCATCTCAGCGGCTGAGGCGATTCGGATCAGCGTGCGTTGCCAACGCGCGTTCCAATTCGCGGGTGCGTTTGGCGATGTCATTCAACTCGAAGCTCTGCGATGTCATGAAAGCCCCTGAGCCCGCATCAGGGTCGCTCGCGAGACGGCGGGTTTCGCTCAAGTGATGAGAGAGCCAGGCCCTCTGCTCTGCCTGCAGCCTCACGCGCCCTGCGCCGCCTTCTCGATGCAGCAGCAGCCGGTATGCGGCGTTCAGCCGGGCATCCCATTTGTCGATCTCGGTCTTGCCGCAATCGAGCATCTTGCTTGAAACACCGTCCGCACGATCGACGCATGCTGCCATCTCGTCGTCCGATTGTGCATGGGCGCATGCAGCGATGGTCACGAGCAGGCCGACAAGGCCATATTTGAAGGTCACGGGGGAGGACGCCTATCGTTTAACGACGCGCAATGGCGCAGTGATTTCGTGTCGCTTTTGCGGCGGCGATGAAGTAGCCCGTTGGAGCCAACGGGTCCGCGCAACGTGCGGCGGCGTAGCCCCGTTGCACAGCAGCCAGAACTGCAGGAAGGCATTGCCCAGCTAGCGGTGGTGTTATACCCTCGGCAAAGTCAAGACTGGGGGCAGCCTTGGAACGAGACGAACTTGAGCGCCTGGCGGGCCGCCGGTTGCGGCTGAGCTTCGACGAGATCGTAAACCATCCTCGGCTGCCGGAAGCGCGGCGCGCCTATATCGAGGCCTTTTGCGATTTGTACGAGGGTGATCCGTTCCTGGTTCGCCTGCTGCTCCAGGCCGGCCGATTCCTCGTTTTTCTGAGCGCAGCGGTGCTCGAAGCCGGACAGGACCCGGCCCGCCGCGAAACCTGGTTCACGGTCACCGCGCTGAAGCGGCAGCTCAATATGCACGGAAACGCGAGTGACCGGCAGGTGGATCATCTGCTGGCACGGCTGTGCGAGGTCGGATTCATCTCGCAGAGCCGCGCGCCGGCCGACCGGCGCGTCCGGCTCCTGGCGACCACGGACAAGCTGCGCTCGCATCATGCCGAGTGGCTTGCGACCCACTTCGTGCCGCTTGCCAAATTGTACCCCGATCATGACTACAGCCCGGTGTTGTCCCGAAATCAGGCCTTTAACGTCACCCACTGCCGCGTCGGCCTGCCGTTCTTTCCGGTCTCCGTTCGCCTCATGATGACGCTGCCGGATACGATGCTGTTCTTTTCCCATGCCGCGGGGCCGCTGATTCAAAATGCGGTCCTGAATGCTGCAATGGATGCGGGTGATCCGACCGCGGCCATTCCCTACATGAATGTGGCTGATCGCTTCGGCGTTTCGCGAACCCATATCCGCAATCTGATGAACGCCGCGCAGGCGGCCGGCCTCGTCAGGATCATTGGGCGCGGCGGCCGGAGCATCGAGATCACGCCGCGCCACTGGGCGAGCTACGATCGTGGCCTTGCGGTTGGAATGTATCTGCACGATGCGGTCAATATCGTGGCGATGCGTGATTGGACCGAGACCCAGCGCCGCTCCGCCGCTCGCCTGTTGACCGTGGGTTGACTCTGTCCGCAGCTTTTCCCGGCGCCTTCGATAGGCGCAAAGTTTTCCGACGGCGTCTCGCTCGGAAAGGCTAGATTTATCTGCGGTCCGACCTTGCCCCCATGGGCCGGTTTATTTTTCAGTTTCATTTCCTGAGGAATTTTTTGATGACCGAGATCGATAGCGGCGTGCACGGCTCCACTGCGGGGCCGCTCCGTCCGCTTGTATACGCCGTGTTTATTGCGATCATGGCCGCTTTTGGCCTGTACGCCGTCTTCGTCGCAGGTCCTGCCATGCGCGCCGCCGCACACGATGACCTCGTGAGGAGGGTCGCTGACGAAGATCGCCAATTCTGCGGAAAGTTCGGAATGGGCGCGGGCACGGACACGTTCGTCGCCTGCAGCAGAGAGCTGTCGATTGTCCGGCAACGCCAGGTCGATCGCGACAATGCCGCCGCCCAGGGTCTCCTTTAGCGACTTAACCTGGATTTTTTCGGAAAGGGTTTGTTGATGGTCAGACGTTCGATGCTCGGACTAAGTGTTGCGGCTATCTGGATCGGTTCGGCCGCGGCGCAGGACGCTCCTCCCTCCTACCAGTCCGCCCCGACGGTCTATAAGGTCATCTTCGAAGATCAAAACTTTCGTGTGATCGCGGCGACCTGGAAGAAGGGTGAGACGGACAAGCCGCATTCGCATCCGCTCCCCTTCGTGGTCTATGCGCTCGATGATTGCACCGTGCGGGTTCACAATCCGGACGGCACGACGCGCGAACTGAAGAACAAGGCCGGAGCGGCCAGCGCGGGGCCCATCACTGCCTCGCATACGGCTGAAAACGTCGGCGACACGGACTGTCGAGCGCTTCTGGTGGAGCGAAAGTAATCCGGCCATGAGACATTGGACTTGCATCATGCGTTACCGGATCACTCCGATCGTCATCACCCTGGCTGCATTGCTTGGTGCAATTGCGTCTCCGGCACGGGCTGACGAAACGACCGATACGCGAGAGCCCGTGCAGCGAACCGACACGGAGAAAGCCTTCGTGCTGGAGCAAATGCGGCTGTTCCTGGCCTCCATCGTGGAGGTCGAGGAAGGGCTTGGGTCGGGAGATCTGGATCTGGTCGCGCGTGAAGCAGCGGCGCGCGGCCGCAAGGCCAATGCCGCGCTGGTCCGGCCGCCGACCCTGGCTGCCAAGGAAAGCGACGCCTGGAAGGCGATGATCGGCTCGGTCCGGAGCGGCTTTGACCAGATCGCCGAGCAGGCGGCTGCGCGTGCGCCGGCGGCAAAAATCAACAAGACGCTTGCCGATACGATGAGGAATTGTGTTGCCTGCCATCAAGCCTATCGCATTTCCGCGGAAACGCATTAGGCTCGGCGGTCGAGATCGACTTGTTGTCCATAGCCGGCTTCCGCGGGGCAATGTCCCTCGGCTGCGACATCAGCGCGAAGTGCGGCGGCATCTGCGTGCCGGGCGCGGCGTCCTGCGCCGCGCGGGACTGTGCGCTGCCTCGCCGATCGCAGCGCTTCTGATCGCCGGGGGTGGATCGCTCCCTTCCGAGATGCGGTGCTGAAGCGGTCTTGACCGTCGTGTGAACGGGCTCACACGCTCGAAAGGTCGGCCGCGGTATTTTGCAATCTGGTACCTCCGATATGCTGGCGGGAGCCTTCCCGGAGTGATGCTGTTGGCAGAACGCCTCGATCGGAGATCGTCGGCAATTCTGGCCGCGGACGTAGCCGGCTATAGCCGCCTGATGGCGCCGACGAAGCGGGGGACGCTGGCGCCTGGAGCGAAGCGATACCCGTCATCCCACCCCGCAGGAGGTTGATGGGTATCGCTGGGCTCCAGCCATCCTAAAGACTGGATCTACGACCAGAGAACAGGCAGACATTCAATTCGTCGGGTGTCCGTCACGGACGCGGCCGCTGCATGAAGTCGGAGTGCACCAATGAGCCCTTCCGGAACTTTGACCGCGATCCTGCCGTGCAACGACCTTGATGCGTCGGAGCGCTTCTACAATCGACTGGGCTTTACCCGCCCGGACAGCGAAAGGCCCGCTCCGGGAGAGCCCGACACCTATCGCATGCTGTCGAACGGGAAGGGCGGATATCTACGCCTGACGGACGCGGTCGAGGGATGGCTAATCCCGGGCAGAAACCCTTATGGGCTTTATCTTCACCTCGAGAGTGTTGATGCTGTGGCACGCGAATTTCAGCGAACGCCCGAGGACAAGCCGTGGGGGATGTACGAATTTGCGATCTCTGACCCGGATGAAACGTTGGTCCGTGTCGGTTGGCCGACCCGTCTCCGCGCCGGAGCGCGATAGTTCGTCCATTCCGCCCCATCGCCGACATGGCCAGGAGCGCCTCTGTTGTCGACTCCTGAAGCCGACACGGAGATTCGCTGGCAGGTACGTTCTCGATCGAGCTGCGTGCGCATCATGCCAAGAACGAGCCGCGTAGGAAGGGTGGAGCGGAAGCGATACCCTTCGACCTTGTGCCGCGTGGTGGGATGATGGGTATCGCTGTCCTACAGGCAACAAAAAAGCCGGCGTTGCCGCCGGCTTTCGTGTCTGTCGGCTCGTTCGCCGCCGCGCGCTTAATGCGCGGCTTCGAGCGCTGCTTCCTGCCGGGCAATCGTGCCCTTGACGGCCGACTGCACCTTTTCGAAGGCCCGGACCTCGATCTGCCGCACGCGCTCGCGCGACACGCCGAACTCGGCGGCGAGGTCTTCCAGCGTCATCGGCTCGTCCGCCAGGCGCCGCGCCTCGAAGATGCGGCGTTCGCGCGGGTTGAGCACGCCGATCGCACCGGTCAGCGCTTGGCGGCGATGATCGAACTCCTCGCTCTCGGCCATCATGGCTTCGGCGTTGGGCGAGTTGTCGACCAGCCAGTCCTGCCATTCGCCGGCTTCGCCGTCGTCGCGGATCGGGGCATTGAGCGACGCGTCGCCGCCGAGGCGGCGGTTCATGTCGATCACGTCCTGATCGGTCACGCCGAGGCGCTTGGCAATCAGCTTCACCTGGTCGGGGTGGAGATCACCCTCTTCCAAGGCCGAGATCTTGCTCTTCGCCTTGCGCAGGTTGAAGAACAGCTTCTTCTGGTTCGCGGTGGTGCCCATCTTCACGAGCGACCATGAACGCAGGATGTACTCTTGTATTGACGCTTTGATCCACCACATGGCGTAAGTGGCGAGACGGAAGCCCTTCTCGGGCTCGAATCGCTTCACCGCCTGCATCAGGCCGACATTGCCTTCCGAGACGACCTCGGAGATCGGCAAGCCGTAGCCGCGATAGCCCATGGCGATCTTCGCCACGAGCCTGAGATGGCTGGTGACGAGTTTATGCGCCGCGTCGCGATCGTCATGCTCGCGCCAACGCTTGGCGAGCATGTACTCCTGCTGGGGCTCCAGCATGGGGAACTTGCGGATCTCGGCGAGGTATCTAGAAAGGCCGGATTCTCCATTGAGAACCGGCAACGTAGCTGTACGGGCCATTCGAGCGCCCTCCAGTGGTTCAGGCCCCCGATAGCGGCGGGCCCGGCAGGTGGCCGCTGGGTTAAAGCCGGCCAGGCTGCGATGTTCCGCGCTGGATATTCAGCGCAGGTGCAACATACACCAAACGGTCCGTGATAGGGAAGGATTGCTGACGTCACGTCCCCGTGTGGCAGGTATAACCTCTTGTCAAAACGAGGCTTTTCCGGAAGGGGTGCGTCATACCGCCGCTGCCAGCGCCCGTTGCAGGAGAAGCAAATCCTCCGGCAAAGGCGACTCCCAGTGCAAAAGTTCCCCGGTGCGGGGGTGCTCCAAAGCCAGCAGATAGGCGTGGAGGGCCTGCCGGTCGAGCGCGGTAAGTGCGTGCTTGCCTTCCGGCCCGAGATGGCCGGCCTTGGTCTTGAAGTGCGGGCCGTAGACGCTGTCGCCCATCAAGGGGTGGCCGAGATGGGCGAGGTGGACCCGGATCTGATGGGTCCGTCCGGTCTCGAGCCGGCAGGCCAGCAGCGAGGCGACCGGCTTGCCGTCGCGGCCGGCAAAGCTCGAGAGCACCTCGAAATGGGTGATCGCCTCGCGGCCGCCCTGGCGCACCGCCATCTTCTCGCGGGCATGCGGGTGGCGGTCGATCGGCGCGTCGATGGTGCCGTGCGGCCGGTTCGGCACGCCCCAGGCGAACGCCATGTAGCCGCGCTCCATCGAACCGGTGCGGCCATGGTCGGCGAACTGCGCGGTCAGCGACGCGTGGGCGTGGTCGTTCTTGGCCACCACCATCAGCCCCGTGGTGTCCTTATCGAGCCGGTGCACGATGCCCGGCCGCTTGACCCCGCCGATGCCGGACAGGCTGGTGCCGCAATGCGCGATCAGCGCATTGACCAGCGTGCCGGTGGCGTGCCCGGCGGCGGGATGCACGACCAGGCCCCTCGGCTTGTCGATGACGATGATGTCGTCGTCCTCGAACACGATATCGAGCGCGATATCCTCGCCCTTCGGCTCGGCGGGCGCGGCCTCCGGCACGTCGATTATGATCGTATCGCCCCGGACGACATGATAAGCGGGGTCGCGGACGACGGCGTCCTTGACGGTCACGGAACCGGCGAGGATCAGCGCTTTCAGCCGGGACCGCGACAGCTCCGGAGTGCGCTGTGCGAGCACGCGGTCGAGCCGGGCCGAGCCCTCGTCGCCAGCGACGATGACCTCCAGCTTTTGACCGCCATTCGAAGTGACCTGCTGCGACGTAACTTGCAAAGATAGAGCCTTGTGATGACCGACACCGCTGTGACCGAACCGACCCCCGACCAGGCCGCGCTGATCGCGCGGGTGCGGCGCATGATGCTGATCGCGGGCCTGACCTCGGCACTGGCCGTGGCCGTCGTGTTGATTGCCATCGGCTACCGCCTTTATCGCAGCGAGGGAAGCCCTGTTTCGGTCTCCGACGTCACTGCTGCGCTGCCGAAGGGCGCCCGCATCGTCGCAACCGGCGTCGCCGGCGAGCGGCTGGCGGTCACACTCGATATAGGCGGTGCAACAGAGATCCGCACATTTGATGCAAAGACGCTGAAACCTGCCGGCAGGTTGAGCTTCGTCAACGAGCCCTGACGTTCGCAATCGCGAAGCTGCGCGCGATCGACCAAAGGCTGCAAACTATCTCCTGCATATTTTTTGCGCCTGCGTTCGCGCATCGAGAAGGTATGCCGCCATCTTTTTGGCCGAGTTGCACGTTCAGCTTGCGCCATGCCGCAATCCAACCCCAGCGCTGCCATCGAACGGCCCGGTGAATCCGATGCAGCGCCGGCGTGCACCGAGCCGACGCGCCGCGCGCTGTTGACCGCGCTTGCGGGCTGCGCGTGTCTTGCCGCGATCGAGCCCGCAGCCGCCGACGACGAGGAACAGCCGGGCGCCAGTGAGCGGCCGCAAAAGGCCGATCTGCTGGTGCGCGCCGAAGGCGACAAGGCCGGCCAGGTCATCAAGCCGGATGACCTGAAGCTCGGTGGACCGCCGCTTCGCGCCTGGCCGCAGGATCCGAAGACCTCGGTCATCCGCAAGGGTTCGCGGCTCAACGAGGTCGTGCTGGTTAAGCTCGATCCGAACGAGATGGACGATGCGACGCGCGCCCGCGCGGCCGACGGCATCGTCTGCTACTCCGTCATCTGCACCCATGCCGGATGTCCGATTACCGCTTGGCTGAAGCAGGAGCAGGGCGACAAGAACGTCCTGAAATGCCTCTGTCACAACTCCGAATACGATCCGCGGCAGAATGCGCAGGTCGTGTTCGGGCCGGCGCCACGTCGCCTCGCGGCATTGCCGCTGACGGTGGCCGACGGCGCGATCACGGTCGCAGCGCCATTCGTTGGAAAGGTGGGTGCTCAGCAGGGAGGATGAGGCCGCACCGGGATTTCTGCATGACCTAAAGCATGATCCGGATAAGTGCGAAGCGGTTTTTCCGCGCGACAAGCGCGGAACGCGTTTGGCCGGAGATCATGCTCGAACAAGATTGAAAAAACAAAACAGAGCAGGGAGGTAGCATCTCATGACAAGCAAGCAGTGGTTACTGTCGAGTTGTGTCGCGTTCACGTGCCTCGTCTCGACCTACGCCGTCGCTGGGCCGATCGAAAACTACAGTTCGGTGACGTCAGCGCGTCTCGAAAATCCCGAACCCGGCAACTGGATGCTCTATCGCCGGACCTATGATGGACAGGGGTATAGTCCGCTCAATCAGATCAACACGTCCAACGTCAAGGACCTCAAGCCGGTCTGGACCTTCTCGACCGGCGTCATCGAAGGCCATGAGGCGCCGCCGATCGTCAACAACGGCGTGATGTTCGTCGCGACACCGATGGGGCAGGTGATCGCCCTCAACGCCAAGACCGGCGAAGAGCACTGGCGTTACAAGCGGCAGCTTCCCGACGATCTGTTCCAGCTACACCCCACCAGCCGCGGCGTCGGCCTGTGGCAGGACAAACTCTACCTCGCGACCACCGACGACCACGTCGTCGCGCTAGATGCCAAGACCGGCAAGGTGGTCTGGGACACCAAGGTGCAGGACTACAAGAAGGGGCAATACCTGACGCTGATGCCGTTGGTGGTCGACGGCAAGGTGATCGTGGGCGGCTCCGGCGGCGAGTTCGGCGTACGCGGTTATGTCGTCGCTTACGATGCCGACACCGGCAAGGAGCTCTGGCGCACCTTCACCATCCCCGGCGAAGGCGAGCCCGGCCATGAGACCTGGAGCGGCGACGACTGGAAGTCGGGCGGTGGATCGGCCTGGATGACCGGCAACTACGACAAGGACAGCAAGACGGTCTATTGGGGCGTCGGCAATGCTGCGCCGTGGCCGGGATCCGGACATCCTGGCGACAACCTCTACACGAGCTCCGTGCTTGCGCTGGATCCCGCGACCGGCAAGATCAAGACTCACTTCCAGTATCATCAGAACGATTCCTGGGACTGGGACGAGGTCGAGGCGCCGATGCTGATCGACCTGCAGCGGGACGGGCGTTCGTTCAAGAGCTTGGTCCACCCGGGACGCGACGCGATCTTCTGGGTGCTCGAGAACAAACCCGACAAGATCAACTACGTCGCCGGCTGGCCGTTCGTGAAGACTGACGTCTGGAAGGGCATCGAAGCCGAGACCGGCCGGCCGATCGTCGATCCCGCGCACAAGCCGGTGCTCGGCAAGCGGGTCGAGTTCTGCCCGTCGCTGTGGGGCGGCAAGGACTGGCCGTCGGCGGCGTACAGCCAGAACACCAAGCTCGTCTATGTTCCCGCCAACGAGAATTTCTGCGGCGGCTTCACGGGCGAGAAGACCCCGCTGGTTCCCGGCCAGCTCTGGCTCGGCACCAAGCCCGAAGACATCGGACTGACGCCGGCACCGAACGCCGACCATTTCGGCGAGTTGCAGGCGTGGGACCCGGCCACCGGCAAGAAGGTCTGGCAGCACAACTACAAGACCTCGCAGCTGTTCGGCTCGGTGACGGCGACCGCGGGCGACCTGGTTCTCGCCGGCGGCACCAACGACCGGATGTTCCGCATCTTCAACGCCAAGACCGGCGAGCTGCTGTGGGAGCAGAAGACCAACTCCGGCATCATGGCGATGCCGATTTCCTATGAGGTCGACGGAACGCAATACATCGCGGTCCAGTCGGGCTGGGGCGTCGACGCGCAGCGCATCCAGGATGCGCTCGCCGGCAAGGTTGCGGGCTTCGAGAACAACGTCCCGCAAGGCGGCGTAATCTGGGTGTTCGCGCTCGACAAGAAGTAAGCGACAGGGGGCGATGCGATCGGGAAGCGGCGGTTGGGGAGACCGCCGCTTCCCGGTCTGCGCTTTGCGTTATTTGCCCTCTCGCTCGACTTTGCTTTTCGCGTCCTGGTTCATCTGCTTGATCTTGGGATCCTTGCTGGCCTCGCCGGTGGTTTGGTCCGCGGTTGATGGCGGGCCGTTGCTCGGCTCCGACGTCTGGTCGGGCAGCACCCTGGCTGGCCGCGTCGCAGTTGTGGGCGGTGGCGACGTGGTTTGCGCGAGTGCGGTTTGTGCCGCAAAAACAACGACGCCCGCGGACAGGATGGCCGCGAGCGTCCCGAATGATTGACGTGGGGTTCTCATCGATCTGCTCCAGTGGACCGATGAGAACGACCCGTCCCGCCTAACGTTCCAGCCTCAAATCTCCAGCTGCTTGCCGATCGGCAGCGCGCGGATGCGCTTGCCGGTGGCGGCAAAGATCGCGTTGATCAAGGCCGGCGCGAACGGCGGCACGCCGGGTTCGCCGACGCCGCTGGGTGGCGTGTCCGCGCCCGGCGGCACGATGTAGACGTTGGTGATCGCAGGCGACTCGTCCATCCGGATTACCGGGAAGTCGTCGAAATTGCTCTGCTGCACCTTGCCGTCCTTGAAGCTGATCTCGCCGTATTTGGCCAGACTCAGCCCCATGATCGCCGCGCCCTCGATCTGCGAGGCGATGCGCTCCGGGTTGACGTAAGTGCCGCAATCGATCGCGGTATCGACCCGCGGCACCGTGAGCTTGCCCTTGTCGTCGATCGCCACCTCGACGATGGTCGCGATGTAACTGACGAACGAGCGGTGCACCGCGATGCCGAGGCCGTGGCCCTTCGGCACCGTGCGTCCCCACTCGCCCTTTTCGGCGGCCAATTCGACCACCTTGCGCAAGCGCGCGGTGTCGATCGGGTAGCTCTCATAGGGCTCGCCGTAGTTCCAGGGATCCTTCACCGAGGACAGGTTGACGATCCGGGGCGATCCGATCAGCTCCAGCAACATCTCCTTCTGGTCGCGGCCCGTCGCATGCGCGATTTCCCCGACCATGGATTGCACCGCGAAGGCGCGTGGGATGTTGGAGACCGAGCGGAACCAGCCGATCCGCGTGAACGCGGCCGCTTCCGGATTCTCGCACTGCAGGTTGGCGATCTCGAACGGGTTGTCGATCAGGCCCATGCCGAGCTCGAACGGCGCTTCGTGGTTGGCGCCGGCGGCGAAGGTCGAGGCGATGGTCGGCGCCACGCTGCGGTGCCGCCACGCAATCACCTTGCCGCTCTTGTCGAGACCAGCCTCGATCCGCTCCACCGAGACGGTGTGCAGGAAGTCGTGATGGACGTCGTCCTCACGGGTCCACTGCACCTTGACCGGCGCGCCGAGTTCCTTCGAGAGCAACGCCGCCTCCAGCGCGAAGTCGCATTTCGACTTGCGGCCGAAGCCGCCGCCGAGCAGCGTCACGTTCACGGTGACATTGTCCTCGGGGATTCCGAGCGTCTTGGCGACATCCTCGCGGGTGCCGCCGGGGCTCTGCACCGGCGCCCAGATCTCGGCCTTGTCGCCCTTGACGTCGGCAACCGCGACCGGCGGCTCCATGCTGACATGGGCGAGATGCGGCAGGTAATATTCGCCGACAATGACCTTGTCGGCGCTCTTCAGCGCGGCATCGACATCGCCTTCCTTGCGCACCACGAGGCCCGGCTTGCGCGCGGCCTCTTCGAGGGACGCACGGTAGGTGACCGAGTCGTATTTGGCATTGGCGCCGTCATCCCAGACGATCTTGAGCGCGTCGCGGCCCTTGATCGCGGCGCCGGTGTTGCGCGCGATCACGGCCACGCCGCCGAGCGGCTGGAACTTGGACGGCCACGGCCAGCCCTTGACCTCCATCACCTTCTCGACGCCGGGCACCTTCAGCGCCTCGCTGTCATCGAACGACTTGACCTTGCCGCCGGTCACCGGCGGGCGGGCGATGACAGCGTATTTAATGCCGGGCAGCCGGGTGTCGGCGCCGTAATGCGCCTTGCCGGTGGTGATGTCGTGCAGATCGACGATCGAGACCTGGCCCTTGCCGAGATAGCGGAAGTCTTTCGGGTCCTTCAGCTTGAGGCCCTCGATGCTCGGCACCGATTCCTTGGCGGCGTCGGCCGCGAGATCGCCGAAGCCGATCTTTCGTCCGCTCGCGCTATGCACCACCTCGTGGTTCTGCGCCTTCACCTCGGTCGCCGGCACACCCCATTTCTTGGCGGCGGCGGCTTCCAGCATGGTGCGCGCCGAGGCGCCGATCTGGCGCATCGGGATCAGATAGTGCCGCGTCGAGCGCGAGCCGTCGGTGTCCTGGTTGCCGAACTTGACCTCGTCGCCATGCGCCTGCTGCACATGGACGCGCGACCAGTCGGCCTCCATCTCCTCGGCGACGATCAGGGGCAGGCTGGTGCGGACGCCGGTTCCCATCTCGGAGCGGTGGGCCAGGATGGTGACGGTGCCGTTGGGCGCGATCGCGACGAACACGCGCGGATCGACCACGACGCCGTGCGGCATCTTGCCGGCGCCGGTCTCATAGGCGAACGCCTGGCGCGTCATGACAGGCGCGGCGAGCACGAAAGAGCCTGCGATGCCGAGGCCCTTGAGGATGCTGCGGCGCGAAAGGTTCTCGACCTTCACGTGCTTCTCGAAGCCGCGAAGTTTTCCCGGATTGGTGCGGATATTCATGTCACACCCCCGTCGATGCGAGATGCACGGCATTCTCAATCCGCTGATAGCAGCCGCAGCGGCAGATATTGCCCGCCATGGCTTCGCGGATCTGGTCGTGGCTCGGCTTCGGGTTCTGGTCGAGCAGCGCTGCGGCCTGCATGATCTGGCCGGCCTGGCAATAGCCGCATTGCGGCACGTTGACCTGGCGCCACGCCTTCTGCACCGGATGGTCGCCGGACGGATGCAGGCCCTCGATGGTGGTGACCTCGCGGCCGACCACGTCGGACACCGCGGTGATGCAGGCGCGCACCGCCTCCTTGTCGACGATCACGGTGCAGGCGCCGCACAGCGCCTGGCCGCAGCCGTATTTGGTGCCGGTGAGGCCGGCTTCGTCACGGAGATACCACAGCAGCGAAAGGTTCGGGTCGCCGTCCCAATTCTGTTCCTGGCCGTTGATTTTTAGTTTGATCATGGTCTTTCCTCGCTCTTTTTTAAGCTATTGACCGGTTGCGGCGCGAGGCGCGGAACGTCTTCCATCGCCAGCGTCCGCTGATGTCTGTTTTTGCCAAGATGTTGGTGAGCCAAATTTGCCGTGCGCCAAGGGCCTGCGCGCTTTGTTCCAAGCACTCCTCTCGCTTGTCCGGCGCCGTGCAGGCGCAGCATGGTGAAGGGCTGCGATGTTAGCAGAGGCAGGCGACGGGTGACTTCACAGCCAAGTGTTTTGCATTTCCATTTGGCGAAAGCAGGGCCGTGCATGATCGAGAGATGACATCCTGGTCATCAAGGGTGGTCATCATGCAATCGGCGCGGGCCGCTCCGCTGGTCTGTATGGCGGGCAAGGAGGGCGGTATCTCGTCTCACACGTCATTCCGGGGCATCGCGCAGCGATGAACCTCAGGTGCGCAATTGCGCACCGGGGAATCCGGAAGTATGGCGCGAGATTCCGGGTTCGCGCTTCGCGCGCCCCGGAACGACAGCTAAGGCGGCTGGCGTTCCCAGGCCCCATCCGTGCCGAAACCGCAGGGTACGGCATGGTAAGCATGGATGACAAAATCCCCGCCGCAATGCACAAGCCATCTTGCGGCGGGGTGATTTCAAGGCTATTGCCTTGCCTCTCAACGCTCCCTTCGTCTAGCGGTTAGGACGCGGCCCTCTCAAGGCTGAAACAGGGGTTCGATTCCCCTAGGGAGCGCCATTTCCCCCCGATTTCCTGCCTGATTGCACCGTCGTTCCGCGGCCTCACGCCGCGGCGAGCACCGGTTGCGCCGGCCGCCGCGTGATCGTCAGCGACAGTACGGCGGCGATGATGCCGGTTGCGCCTGCGATCATGAAGGCCTGCAGGTAATCGCCCTGCGCGGAGCGCATGAAGCCGGCGAAGAACGCGGCGAAGGCGGCGCCGAGCTGATGGCCGGCGACCACCCAGCCGAACACCAGCGGCGCGTTCTTGTCGCCGAACGCTTCGTTGGCGATGCGCACGGTCGGCGGCACGGTCGCGATCCAGTCGAGACCGTAGAACACCGCGAACACCGACAGGCTCGCAAGCGAGAAATCCGAATACGGCAGGTAGATCAGCGACAGGCCGCGCAGCCCGTAATACAGGAACAACAGCTTGCGCGGATCGAAACGGTCGGTGAGCCAGCCCGACAGCGTGGTGCCGAACAGGTCGAAGAATCCCATCAAGGCGAGCAGGCTCGCGGCTTGCACCTCGACGATGCCATGGTCGCCGCAGAACGCGATCAGATGGGTGCCGACCAGGCCGTTGGTGGTGAAGCCGCAGATGAAGAAGGTGGCGAACAGGAACCAGAACGCCCGCGTCCTGGCGGCGCGCACCAGATTGCTGAGCGCGGCGGCGAACGGATTGCCGGCCGCCGGCGGCGCGGCTTGATCGTCGTGGCGGCTGCCGAACGAGCGCAGGCCGACCGACGCGGGCCGCTCGGGCACCAGAAAATACACCAGCGGGATCAGCGCCGCGCAGCATGCGGCGACCGTCAGCACCACCGGCTTCCAGCCGCCCCACGCCACCAGCGCCGCGAGGCCCGGCATGAAGATCAGCGTGCCGGTCGCGGTCGACGCGGTCAAAAGCCCCATGACGAGGCCGCGATTGGTGGTGAACCAGCGATTGACGATGGTGGCGCCGAGCACGTTGGCGACCGCGCCCGAGCCGATGCCCGACAGCAGTCCCCACGTCAGGAACAGCTGCCACGGGGCGGTCATGAAAGTGCTGGCGCCGGTCGAGGCCGCCATCAGCACGAGCGCGCCCAGAACCGTGCGGCGGATGCCGAAGCGCTGCATCACGGCGGCGGCGAACGGGCCGGCGAGGCCGTAGAGGAAGATGCCGACCGCGGCCGACGACGAGATCACGCCGACGTCCCAGCCGAACGCCTGCTGCAGCGGCAGCATCAAAACGCCGGGCGTCGCGCGCAGGCCGGCGGAGGCGAGCAGCGCGAGGAAGATCACGGCGACGACGACGAAGGCGTAGTTCTGCCCGAACGGGCGTCTCGACACGCGGGCGACTTGAAGCGGGGTGCTGGGCATGTTACTTACCGGTACGTATTGCGATGCCTCGTGTATACGTACCGGTCAGTAACATTGTCAAGCGGGCCGCGTGGAAAAATCCGGGAGGAGCCGTCATGAAGAAAGCCGTCGAGCCAGCCGCGGAGCGCCCGGCCAAAGCCGCCGACCGGATCCGCGCCTCCGCGGCCGAGCTGTTCTACCGCGAGGGCATCCGCGCGGTCGGCGTCGACGAGGTGGTCGAGCGGGCCGGCGTCACCAAGCCGAGCCTTTATCGCAGCTTCGCCTCCAAGGACGATCTCGCCGCCGCCTATATGCGCGACTACGAGGCGGACTTCTGGGAGAGGTTCGAGCATCCCGGCGGAAAATCCTACAGCGATCCGCGCGAGCAGGTGCTGGCCTATATCCGCATCCTGTCGGCGCGCGCCGTGCGCGAGGGCTATCGCGGCTGCGGCCTGACCAACGCCACCGTGGAATATCCGGCGCGCGACAATCCCGCGCGGCAGGTCGCCGAGGCGCACAAGAAGCGGTTTCGCAAGCGCCTGCGCGAGCTCGCATCCGGCATGGGCGCGCGCAACCCCGCGGTGCTCGGCGATGCCCTGCTGCTGCTGATCGAAGGCATCTACGTCACCGGCCAGCAGTCGGAGGATGGGCCGGCGCAGTCGGCGCTCGCGGTGGCGAAGCTCCTGATCGATGCGAGCGTGGCGAAGGGGTGAGCTCGGACGTCCACCTCTCCCTTGGGAGAGGTCGGCGCACCCGGATCGGCGCTTCGCGACGTCCGAGTACAGGCTCCGCGCCGGGTGAGGCCCGGGTGAGGGGCACGGTCCCTCGTGAGACCTGCAGCCCTCACCCGATTTGCTTCGCAAATCGACCTCTCCCCGCCGGGGAGAGGTGAGGCGCCGGCCGCCTTCAGGCCCAGCGTCGAAACACCAGGCTGGCGTTGACGCCGCCGAATCCAAAGCCGTTCGAGATCGCATGCTCGATCGCCATCCGCCGCGCGGCATTGGCGACGAGGTCGATACCTTCAGCGGCGGAATCGGCGTTGTCCAGGTTGAGCGTCGGCGGCGCGACCTGATCGCGCAGCGCCAGGATCGTGAAGATCGCCTCGACGCCGCCGGCCGCACCGAGCAGATGTCCGGTCGCCGACTTGGTCGCGCTGACGGCAATCCCTCCTTCGCGCCCGAACACGCGCTTGATCGCCTCCAATTCGCCGAGATCGCCGACCGGCGTCGATGTCGAGTGCGCGTTGAGATGTTGGATCTCGCCGGGCCGCAAGCCGGCCTGCGCGATCGCCGCCTGCATCGCGCGGCGGGCGCCGTCGCCGTCTTCGGGACCTGCGGTGATATGATAGGCGTCCGCCGTGGTGCCGTAGCCGATGAGCTCGGCGATCGGCTGCGCGCCGCGCCGCAGCGCATGCTCGAGCTCCTCGATCACAAGCACGCCGGCGCCTTCGCCCATCACGAACCCGTCGCGGTCGCGATCGAACGGCCGCGACGCGCGCGAAGGCGTGTCGTTGAACGACGTCGACAGCGCCCGCGCGGCGGCAAAGCCGCCGAGGCTCACCGGATCGATGCAGGCCTCCGCCCCGCCGCAGATCGCAACGTCGGCCTCGCCCGACCTGATCAACCGCGCGGCATCGCCGATCGCCTGAACGCTCGCCGCGCAAGCCGTCACCGGCGCGCCGATCGCACCCTTGAAGCCATGGCGGATGCTGATGTGCCCGGCCGCGAGATTGGCCAGGAAGGCGGGCACGGTGAACGGCGACAGCCGGCGCGTGCCGCTCTTCTCAACCGTGCGCACGGCGTCCGCGATCGCGGGAAACCCGCCGATCCCGGTTGCGATCACGGTCGCGGTGCGCTCCTGCGCCCGCGCCTCGGCCGGCATCCAGCCGGCCTGCGCCACAGCTTCCGCCGCGGCCAGCAGAGCGAACAGGATGAAGCGGTCCATCTTTTTCTGGTCCTTGCGCGGCGCCGCGAGATCAGGATCGAACCCGCCCGTCGCATCGGCGGCCTTGTCAGGCACCATGCCTGCGACCCGCGCCGGAAGGCTCGCTGCCCATTCCGGCAAGACGCGAAGCCCCGACTGCCCCGCCAGCAGCCGCGACCAGACCAGTTCGGTGCCACAGCCCAGCGGGGACACTGTGCCGAGGCCCGTCACTACGATTCGACGCATGGTGCTCCTGTCGCGTGCTGGCCGCCGTAGCTCGAAGTGCCGGCGTTTCGGGCCAGCTCGTTATATGACGATCATCATCTATTACATTGATCGACCGGACGCAACCCGCGACGCCACGTCGCGCTTGTCTTCCGGTACGTCCGTCTCAATGGCTCAGGAAAAGCAAAAGACCGGCTGCAATCCACAGTGGCGACAGGCTCAGCAGCATGGTCAGCCAGAACTGCAACTCTCTTTGGACGCGAGTGCTTCCCTGCATGGCTCATTCCTCGCTCTTTGGGGGAAATCAGCCTGCTCCGTGGGGCAGGGGCTCATCATTAACCCACGTCAGTTTGTCACTGAATTTTCCGTTTTTTCCCGGCCTGTCGTCCTGTGGACACACAGCATGGAACCAGCTGCATCCGGTTCCAAGCCCGCACCAGAACGCGATGGCATGCGCGCCCAAGAAAAAGACCCCAGATCGGGGACACCGCTGGGGTCTAAGTCAACACTTTGGTCGTCAGACGCTGCGATCAACAGCGCCTCCTGCGAATCCACGCGTAATTGGTCCGCATGCGTCACCCTATCGAACTCGGCGGATACGAGCAGTCGGGCGCATTGCATGGCTCCATGCTGCCGATTTTTGTTAGTCCCGACCAAGAATAAGTCCCAGCGTTCTGGGGAGGAACGCTGGGACTGAACGTGGAGCGCCAACTTGGGGGCCGGAAAACGCATCCACGATTGCCTAATGTTCCCGGCCCGAGATCGTTCCTAATCGCCGCCTGCTCTGGTTTCGCAGGTGGCTGTCCGCAAATGGCTAACGTCGCGCTTTCTTCATTGGCCCAGAGCCAAGCCGCCGTTCAACGCGCTTGCGGCTGTTGCCGACCTTCTCTACGGCCGTCTGCACCGACGCGGTGGATTTGCCGGCCTTCTGCACCTCGTAGCGTTCGCTCAAATCGATACCCTGCGATTCACATAGTGAAATGACGCCGCCGCTGGCGGATGACCAACTGACGGATCGCATCTGTCTATTGGGGGCGCCGGTGAATTACGTTGTGCAAGCCAGGTTCCTCGTTCGGATGGGAACCACTGGCTGGATGGTCTATGACCGGGAGCGAAAGGGTCCTGCTCTTCTCAGGAATGGCGACATCGCCCAGAAACTTACGAGAGAGCGAGCTGAATTCATAAAATGGCATCTCGCAATTGAGGAGCGCAAGCGCGAGGGGCAATGACGCATGGTCAAATCCTGCTCGATCATTTTGAGCGCGCGCTAGCGATTTTCGACAGGATTTAGGCCGGCGGCTCTTGGATCAGCGGAGTTTCGGTGACAGTGCACTTCTGTCACCGTAATAGCTAGCACTTGCGAGCCCGCGCGGTCTGTTTCTTCCCTTGCTTTGCCATTCTGGCCTCCTGTCGGTAAAGGCCAACGCGGGTTAAGATTGGCAATTCCAGCCGCGGACCCGCGCGGCGGAACGATTGCGATCGTGCCACTTTGAATCATTCATTGTTTGTGAGTTGCGTCGTGGCGTTTCAGCGGAGGAAGCCCGAGCCGATCGGGACCAAGGCGCGCTTTCCCGGCTTCATCGCGCCGGCGCTGGCGACGCCGATCGACAAGGTGCCGAGCGGCGCCCGCTGGATTCACGAGATCAAGTTCGACGGCTATCGCGTCCAGGCTCATCTCGCCAATGAAGAGGTAAGGGTCTACACCCGCCGGGGCAATGACTGGACCAAGCGATTCAAGAAGATTGCCGAGGACGCCTGGCATATCTCCGCGGCCTCCGCAATCATCGATGGTGAAATCGTGGTACCTTCGCCAGACGGCACCACCGACTTTTCAGTGCTGCAGAACGAACTGCGCGGCCACTCGACCCGGATCGTGCTGGTTGCCTTCGATCTGCTCTATCTCAACGGCCGCGATCTGCGAAAATTGCCGTTGAAAGCGCGCAAGGCCGTGCTGAAGAAGCTCATCGCTGGCACGGAGGTCCAGTTCAGCGAAAGCTTCGAGGTCGACGGTCGCGAGATGTTCGCCCATGCCTGCAAGCTCGGCTATGAGGGCGTGGTCTCGAAGGTCACGGACAGCGTCTATCCGACGGGCACGCGCAGCCGCGACTGGGTCAAGAAAACCTGCGCCCAGCGCGAGACACTGACAATCGCGGGATTTGCACTGGACGGCAACGAATGGGACGGCATCTACCTCGGGAGGCGACGGGGCGATGAACTGATCTATGCGGGCAAGGTCGACCACGGCTTTGACAAGGCTTCGGCCGCTGATTTGCGCAAGCGCCTGACCCCGCTGATCCGCAAGACGCAGCCCTACGCCAAGCGCATCAGGCACAAGGGCATATGGGTCGAGCCGAAGGTGCTGGCCGAGATCGAGTACCGCGCCAAATCCGCCGAGGGAAAGGTACGGCATCCGTTCTTTCGCGGTGTGCGAGAAGACCTATGAGCACGCCTCGCCGCAGTTTGTGCGACGACACAAGATGGGTGTGCGAGAACCATCAGGACCAGCCATGGACCGGCCCGCACGCCTGCACCTGCGGCGGTGCCGGCGCGCCCTGTCCGGCCTGCAACCAGCCGGATGACGATCTCCCTCGTTTGCCGCAGGGATTCGAGCCAGAATGAAGCGAGGCTCAAGGGCGGTGCGTCCCCGCATGTCGCTGCGCCCTTGCTGGCCGGTCAGTTTCAGTGACAGTGCACTTAAGTTGGTGATTTAATGCACTGTCACCCGTAATTGGAACGGATCAAACGTCTCGGCTTAGCTTCACGCAGATACTGGGCCTGAAGGAGGTTCATTTCCGGGCGTGTGATCCGATGCGCGAACAGGCCAATGAGCAACTGCTCGAACTCGTCCAGTTCGACCGCATCACAGGCTAGGGCAGAGATATGATGGGCTAGCCGGTCCGGACCCTCAAAATAAGACACGCGGTACCTCCGAGCGAGGGCGATGCCCGTCACTTCTTCCAGTAGGGCCCGGCGCGACCGGCGCTTAAGCGTCGGCCGCGCCCAACAAATTATCTTGGCTCCGCTACGCAGGGCTGATTCAATTCAGCGGTTGATTCGGGCGCAGGAAACCCAATGGCGGCCAGCCAGCCACGGCAAGACCTTCTGGTTAGTATCCGCCCGCAGTATGCGGCTAAAGGGGCCTGCGAAATATCCGTGTAGCCTAGCCTGCGGAAACCCAGTCACTTTATCCCCTCCAGCATCCTCCGCGCTTCCACCAACAACGCCCGTATCTCCCTCCGCTCCGCGATCGCATCCCCGCCGAACCAGCCATGCTTCCGCGCATTCCGGTTCGCCCTCGGCGCGCCGGATCCCTTGGCGCAGCCGTGCATGCGGCAGCGCCTCTTGCCGTGCACTGCCGGCGCGCGGCATGCGCTGCCAGAGCGGGTTTTGGCGCCGCAGCGTGGGCTCGCCAGCATCGGGCCGATATGCCTGGCATGATCGCTCATGCCTGTGCGTCCTGCGTGCTATCTGCGGCTTCGCGCCGTCGCCTGGCGCCCACGGCCGGCGGCGCTTGCCGCGGCGCGGATGTCGGGGGCTGGTCGGAGACGATCACGCTCGCATGCTGGGTGACGTTGCCGAGAACCGCGTTGCCGCCGTCCGTCACCTTCACGTTCTGCACCCTGATGGCGGGCTCGCCCTGGCTGCGGTAGCGGCTCAGCGCCTCGATCTGGGCGGGAAAGGTGCGGGTCAGCCGGCCCAGCGCGCGCGCCGCGCTGTCGTGCTGGGCGAGGTCCTCGCTATAGGCGAGCTGATGGGCGCAGCGCATCGCCATCACATGAACCGACACCATCTGCGCCACCAGCATGGCCTCGACGGAATCCCGCGGGCCGATGCTCTTCACCATCGAGATCATGAAGGCAACGTTGACCTTGTCGGCTTTCCTGCGGCTCACGCCGGCCTTGACCAATTGCCTGAGGATACCCTCCATCGCCTCGCGATCGGGGGCGCCGAGCGCGTTCGCCATCAGCCGTTCGCCGAGCACGGGATCGGGATGGTCGATGGCGAAACCTTGCGGCGAGAACGTCACCCGCGGGGCGGCGGTGGCTTGGGTCGGGCCTGATGCGGCGATCGCCGGCGCCGGCGTGAGGTCGGGAGCGGTGTCCAAAGACGGTGTCCATGTCGAGTTCTCCTGGCGGGCGCGCGGCACGCGCGCGCGTTTGTGGCCACGCAGCGGCGTTGGCTCGCCGCGGCGAGGCGGTGCAGTTGCAATGGTGGGTGAGGATTGGCGGCCGCAATCGCGCCGCCGCCGCGCTCCGCCTGGGGCGGGACGACGCGGGTGTGCACGATTTCGGAATATTGGAAGTGTGCCCCTGAGTTGCCCGACGTGTCAAGTCGTCATTTACGCGCCGGCGGCCGTCTGCTCCTTTGCATGGGGTTGTTCCTCCATATTTGATGGGCACGGTGCGATCCGCATCGCAGCGCGGGGGTTCCTGCGTTTTCAGCAACCCTGCATTCGGAGACATCGGGATGCGGATCGTTATACTGGCGGCATTGTGATGACCGGGCCCGCTGCCCGCTTGCGAAGGACGCCGCTGAATGTCTGAGACCATTGGCCATCCCGATCCAGCCCTCGATCTGTCCGATGGTTTCAAGCCGCACACCTCGCATTGGGGGGTGTTTTCCGCGCGGTTCGGCCGGGCCGGGCTCGAGGTGCGGCCCTATGGCGGCGATCCCGATCCGAACGGCATCATCAACAACTTCCCCGGCGCGCTGCGCCACCAGGCCCGCATCGCGCGGCCTGCGATCCGCCGCGGCTGGCTGGAGCGCGGGCCGGGGCCCGACGACCGCCGCGGCCGCGACGAATTCGTCTCGGTCAGTTGGGACAAGGCGATCGACCTGCTCGGCGGCGAACTGGCGCGGATCCGCGACACGATCGGCCCCGGCGCGGTATTCGGCGGCTCCTATGGCTGGTCGAGCGCAGGCCGCTTCCACCACGCGCAGAGCCAGGTGCATCGCTTCCTCAACGTCGCGATGGGCGGCTATGTGCGTTCGGTGAACACCTATTCCTCCGGCGCCTCCTCGGTGCTGCTGCCGCAGATCCTCACCGGCTATGAGGACATCACCAAGCGCAACGTCACCTGGGAGCAGATCGTAGCCGAAACCGAGATCGTGCTGGCGTTCGGCGGCATGGCGCTGAAGAACTCGATGGTGGCCGGCGGCTCGATCAGCAAGCATGTCGAGCGCGGCGCGATGGAAGCCGCGCACCGCCGCGGCTGCCAGTTCGTGCTGGTCAGCCCGCTGCGCGACGATCTCCCCGTCGAGGCCGGCGCCGAATGGCTGACCGCGACACCCGGCACCGACACCGCGCTGATGCTCGGCATCGTCCACACGCTGGTCCGCGAAGGCCTGCACGACCAAGCCTTCCTCGATCGCTACACCGAGGGCTGGCCGGTGTTCCTGCGCTATCTCACCGGCGAGAGCGACGGCGTGCCCAAGAGCGCCGCATGGGCCGCCGCGATCTGCGGCATCGATGCCGGCACCATCACGGCGCTGGCGCGGCGGCTCGCCGGGCGGCGCGCGCTGATCACCGTGTCGCATTCCCTGCAGCGCGCCGAGCATGGCGAGCAGCCGGTGTGGATGGGCATGGTGCTGGCGGCCGCCCTCGGCCAGATCGGCCTGCCCGGCGGCGGCTATGCCTATTCGCTCGGCGCGATCGGCTACTACGGGCGCCGCGTCAACGCGGTGCCGGGGCCGACGCTCGGCCAGGGCCGCAACGGCGTCGCCGATTTCATTCCGGTGGCGCGCATCGCCGACATGCTGCTCAATCCCGGCACGTCCTATCGCTACAATGGCGAGACGCGGACCTATCCGGATATCCGGCTGGTCTACTGGGCCGGCGGCAACCCGTTCCACCATCACCAGGACCTCAATCGCCTGCGCAAGGCGTTTGCGCGGCTCGATACGCTGGTGGTGCACGAACTCGCCTGGACCGCCACCGCGCGTCACGCCGACATCGTGCTGCCTTCGACCATGACGCTGGAGCGCGAGGACATCGGCTATTCCAGCAACGATCCCCTGATGGTCGCGATGCACCGGATCGCCGAGCCGTTCGGCCTTGCGCGCGACGACTACGAGATCTTTGCCGATCTCGCCGAGCGGCTCGGGGCGCGCGAGCCCTTCACCGAGGGCCGCACGTCGCGCGAGTGGCTGGAACATCTCTATGAGCCGACGCGCAAGGCGCTCGCCGCGCGCGGGCTGGAGGCGCCGACTTTTGACGAATTCTGGACGCGGGGCAGCCTGGTGGTGCCGCAACAGCCTGACGACGGCGGCTCGCTGCGGCGTTTCCGCGAAGACCCGGTGGCGCGGCCGTTGCCGACGCCGAGCGGGCGGATCGAGATCTTCTCGCAGAAGATCGCTAGCCACGGCGATGCGGATTGTCCGGGTCATCCGGTCTGGCTCGCGAAATCAGACACGCCGACATCAGACGCGCCGTGCTTCCTGGTCGCCAACCAGCCGGTGACGCGCCTGCACAGCCAACTCGATTTCGGCGGCCACTCGCTCGACGCCAAGCATCGCGGCCGCGAGGTCGCGCGGATGAACCCGCGCGACGCCAAGTCGCGCGGCATCGCCGACGGCGACATCATACGCATCTTCAATTCGCGCGGCGCCTGCCTCGCCGCGGTGCACGTCACCGACGGCATCGCGCCCGGCGTGGTGCAGCTGCCGACCGGCGCCTGGTACGACCCGATGGATCCCGAGGACGAGGCGCCGCTCTGCGTGCACGGCAATCCCAACGTGCTGACCCGCGACATCGGCACGTCATCTTTCGCGCAGGGCTGCACGGGACAGCTGACGACCGTTCAGGTGGAACGCTTCAACGGCAATCTGCCGCCGATCCGGGCGTTCGATCCGGCGTGATTTCACCTGTTTGTCGCAGATTCACGGCCGATCACGAACAAATCATCTGTCGACGCTGGATGGCGCCCACACGTTCGGCTACGGCATCAGGAAATCACCTGATCTTGGACCTGTCGAGATGCACCTGAAAGCCCTGTTTGTTGCCGTCGCCGCGACCGTCGCGCTCGGTTCGTCCAATGCATGGGCGCAATCGGCCACTGAGCCGGCCTATGGGCCGGAGTTGCAGGGTTTTGAATATCCCTATCCGGTCGAGCATTATCGCTTCAGCTCGCAGGGCCAGGAGCTCGACATGGCCTATCTCGACGTCAAGCCGGCGACGCCGAACGGCCAGACCGCGGTGCTGCTGCACGGCAAGAACTTCTGCGCCGCCACCTGGGACGGCACCATCAAGGCGCTCAGCGGTGCCGGCTATCGCGTGCTCGCGCTGGACCAGGTCGGCTTTTGCAAATCAAGCAAGCCGGAACGCTATCAGTTCACCTTCCAGCAGCTCGCCGGCAACAGCCGCGCGCTGCTTGCCTCGCTCGGCATCGAGCATGCGATCATGGTCGGCCATTCGACCGGCGGCATGCTCGCGATGCGCTACGCGCTGATGTATCCGGAGGCCACCGACCGCCTGGTGCTGGTCGATCCGATCGGGCTGGAAGACTGGAAGGCCAAGGGCGTGCCGTGGCTCAGCCTCGACGGCTGGATGCAGCGCGAGACCCGCGTCACCGCCGACAGCATCCGCGCCTATGAGCGCGCGACTTACTACGCCGACACCTGGGATGCATCCTACGAGACCTGGGTCCAGATGCTCGCTGGCATGTATCGCGGCGAGGGCCGCGCCGCCGTGGCATCGAGCTCGGCGCGGCTCTACGACATGATCGCGACCCAGCCGGTGTTCTACGAATTCGAGCAGATCAAGCCGCCGACGCTGCTGTTCGTCGGCGACAAGGACACCACCGCGATCGCCAAGGACACCGCGCCGCCGGAGATCCGCAAGACACTCGGCAATTATCCGGTGCTGGGCAAGGAAGCCGCCAAGCGGATCCCGCATGCGCAGCTGATCGAATTCCCCGACCTCGGCCATTCGCCGCAGATCCAGGCGCCGGCGCGCTTCCATGACGCGCTGCTCGGCTGGCTGCAGCATCCGGAAACCGGCGCGATGCTGGTCAAGTAGGGCGGCCGGCCGGCTGTTTGCGCCGGCTGGTTCTGCAAAATCTAGCTTTGCCCGGCGACGCGCTTGGTGCGCTCCCGCGCGCTGGCGTGCACCGGCGACGATCGCCGGGCGCCGGGACCAGGATGCACATGGACGTGCTTCGCGCTCAGCGGTTCGCCGCATTCCGAGCAGACCATCACAGGGTCGAACATCTTGCCGCAGCTCTTGTGTTCGTGCAGCAACGGCCGGCCGCGCGCGTCGACCATGTGGATGTTGCCCCAGTGCACGATCGACATGATGATCGGATAGAGGTCGAGCCCCTTCTGCGTCAGGATGTATTCGTAGCGCTTCGGCGCGTCCTGATAGGGAATCTTGCGCAGCACGCCGAAGCGCACCAGCTTCTTCAGCCGGTCGGCGAGCAGATGCCGAGTGATGCCGAGCGATGCCTGGAAGTCATCGAACCTGCGGATGCGCAGGAAGCATTCGCGCAGGATCAAGAGGCTCCAGCGGTCGCCGATCACAGCCACGGTGCGAGCCAGCGAGCACGGCTCTTCTTCGAGGGCATCCCATTTCATCGGCGTCTCCAGCGATCTGCGACGACATCGCAACTCAAATTCTAAAACAGAACTGACGCGATCTCAATAGGATGCGCAGAAAACAGCAGCAGATCGGCTATTGCATGATAAATATCATATTGACAGTTCTAAAATAGAACTTAAGGTCCGGGCCACGATCAATCCAGGCCGTGGCAGACGGCCGATGCCAATCGAAGGGAAGAGCGTTCCATGGCAGCTCCGCTGAAGGTCGAATTCCACTTCGATTTCGGAAGCCCTAACGCGTATCTCGCCGAGCTCGCGCTGGCCGCCATCGAGAAGCGCACCGGTGTCAAGTTCGACTACATTCCGGTGCTGCTCGGCGGTGTCTACAAGGCGACCGGCAACATGTCGCCCGGCGAGTCGCTGCGCGGCATCAAGAACAAGCCGGAATACAATGCGCTCGAGACCGAGCGCTTCCTGCGCCGCCATAACATCACGAAGTTCACCATGAACCCGTTCTTCCCGGTCAACACGCTGGCGCTGATGCGCGGCGCAGTGGCCGCACAGTTCGAAGGCGTGTTCGAACCGTATTTCCGCGCGGCCTATCATCACATGTGGGTCGAGCCGAAGAAGATGGACGACCCGCAGGTGTTCCGCGAAGCGTTCCTGTCCTCGGGTCTCGACATCGACCGCATCATCGCTCGCGCCCAGCACGACGACGTCAAGAAGAGGCTGATCGACAATACCAGCGATGCGGTGGCGCGCGGCTCGTTCGGATCGCCGACGTTCTTTGTCGGCCACGAGATCTTCTTCGGCAAGGACAAGGTGCGCGAGGTCGAGGAAGAGATCGTCGCGCAGCTGGCAACAGGGCAGCGCAAGACCGCCTGAGCGGGAAATTCCTCAACACAACAAGCCCAAAGGGCAGCGACAGGGAGGTTTCAGTGCAGGCGTTGACGCAAGTGACGGAAGGAAGCGTGGAAGGCTTGCCCAACCGTATCCATGAGGTGATCAATCATCACGTGGTGGCGACGCCAGATCATTTGGCGCTGATCGACGACAAGATGCGGCTGACCTATCGCGAGCTCGATCAGGCGGTCGATCGCGTTGCAGGGGCTCTGCAGGCGTTGGGAATCCGCGCCGGCGACCGCATGATGATCGTGAGCGAGAACTCGATCCCACTGGCGTGTCTGCTGCTGGCGGCGAGCCGGCTCGATGTCTGGTCGATCGTGGTCAATCCGCGGCTGTCGCCGCGCGAGCTGGACCAGATCAGGGATCACAGCGGCGCCCGCCGCGTGTTGTTGACGGCCGACGTTTCGCAGGAGGCGGCCACACACGCCGCGCGTTATGAGGCCGGCATACAGGATGTCGGCCCGCTGCGCGGCATCGCCGTCACCAGCCTCAATCTGGCAACCGTCGCCGAGCCGGTCGAATCCGACGGCGCAAGCCAGGTCGCGGTTCTGATCTACACGTCCGGAACCACCGGCACGCCAAAGGGCGTGATGTTGACGCATCGCAATCTGCTGTTCAGCGCCCGCGGCACCGCCGCGTTCCGCAAGATGACGGCTGACGACGTGCAATATTGCGTGCTGCCGATCTCGCATATCGTCGGCATTTCGCTGCTGACGATGACCCTGATGGTCGGTGCCACCGTGCGGCTGGTCGCGAAATACGATCCGGCCGCGCTGGTCAAGGCGATGACCGAAGAGGGCATCACGATCCTGAACGGCGTGCCCGCGACGTATCAGCGTCTGCTGGAATACCGCCGCAACGCCGGTCTGCCGAAGCTGGATCGCGGTCGGTTGCGGGTCATCTCGGTGGCCGGCGCGCCGCTCGATCTTGAGCTCAAATCCCGCGTCGAGCAGGAACTCGGCCTGCCGCTGCTCAATGGCTACGGCATCACCGAATGCTCGCCGGGCATATCCGGCGTGCGTCCCGACAATCCGCGGGCCGACCACGCAGTCGGCACCGTGATGCCGGGCCTCGAAGCAAAGCTGGTCGGCCGCGACCTCAAGCCGGTTGCCCCAGGCGAAGTCGGCGAGCTGCATGTTCGCGGCCCCAATGTGATGCGCGGCTACTACCGCGCGCCCGATCTCACCGCCAAGGCGATCGATCCCGACGGCTGGTTCAACACCGGCGATCTGGCCCGTTTCGAGAATGACGCACTCTATATCGTCGGGCGGACCAAGGAGATGATCATCCGCTCCGGCTTCAACGTCTATCCGGCCGAGATCGAGGCGGTACTGAGCACCCACGATGCCGTGGTGCAATGCGCCGTGGTCGGTCGGGCGGTCGAGGGCAACGAGGAGGTCGTCGCCTTCGTTCAGCTGATCAAGGGCTCGACCGTCACCGCGGCGGACCTGATGGCCCATGTTGCTCCGCAACTGACCTCGTACAAGCGGCCGTCGGAGATTATCCTGATGGATGCGCTGCCCGCCACATCGACGGGCAAGCTCCTGAAGCACAAGCTTGCGGAATCGTTGCGCAGCTGAAGCTGCCGCGCCGCTGATCAGTTCACTCAGACAAACGACCGGAGAACACCATGCAGAAGAGAAACAGGACGGTTGCCGTCATTGGTGCCGGTGATTTCATCGGCGGCGAGATCGCCAAGAAGTTCGCCTCCGAGGGCTTTACGATCTTCGCCGGCCGCCGCAACGGCGACAAGCTCGCGCCGTTGGTCAAGGAGATCGAGGCGGCCGGCGGCGAGATCCACGCGCGCTCACTCGACGCGCGCAAGGAGGAGGAGATCACCGCGTTCCTCAACGACGCCGACAAGCATGCGCCGCTCGAGGTCTGTATCTTCAACATCGGCGCCAACGTCAATTTCCCGATTCTGGAAACCACCGAACGGGTGTTCCGCAAGGTCTGGGAGATGGCCTGCTATTCCGGCTTCCTGGCCGGACGCGAGGCGGCGCGGCTGATGACGGCGCGCGGCGAGGGCAATATCTTCTTCACCGGCGCCACTGCGTCGCTGCGCGGCGGCAGCGGTTATGCCGCCTTCGCCAGCGCCAAGTTCGGCCTGCGCGCCGTGGCGCAGGCGATGGCGCGTGAGCTCGGTCCGAAGAACATCCATGTCGCGCATCTGATCATCGATTCCGGCGTCGACACCGAATGGGTGCGGCAGCGCCGCCTCGAGGCGCTCGGCCCGAACGCGCTCGACAATCCCGATCTGCTGATGCCGCCGGCATCGGTCGCCGGCGCTTATTGGCAGCTCTACCAGCAGCCGAAGAGCGCCTGGACTTTCGAGCTGGAGATCCGGCCGTTCGGCGAGAAGTGGTAGGGAGCAGGTCAGATGGAGCTCGCGCTATCCCCGGAAGATGCGGCGTTTCGTGACGAGGTTCGCGCCTTCATCAAGGATAATTATCCGGCGGAGATGCGCGTCGCCAACCCGGAGACCGATCTCAGCAAGGAGCAGATGCTGCTGTGGCATCGCATCCTGCACAAGAAAGGCTGGATCGCGCCGCTCTGGCCCAAGGAATATGGCGGGCCCGGCTGGTCGATCACCCGCCGCTTCATCTTCGAGCAGGAGACGACGCGTGCGGGCACGATGCCGCCGCTGGCGTTCAGCGTCACCATGGTCGGCCCCGTGATCTATACATTCGGCAACGACGCGCAGAAGCAGAAGTTCTTGCCGCGCATCCTGTCCGGCGAGGACTGGTGGTGCCAGGGCTATTCGGAGCCGGGCTCCGGCTCGGATCTCGCCACCGTCCGCACCAAGGCGGTGCGCGACGGCGATCACTATATCGTCAACGGCCACAAGACCTGGACCACGCTGGCGCAGCACGCCGACTGGATCTTCTGCCTGGTTCGCACCGATCCCACGGCGAAGCCGCAGTCCGGCATCTCGTTCCTGTTGATCGACATGAAATCGCCGGGCGTCACCGTGCGTCCGATCATCACCATCGACGGTTCGCACGAGGTCAACGACGTATTTCTGGAGAACGTCCGCGTCCCCGCCGAGAATTTGATCGGTGAGGAGAACAAGGGCTGGACCTACGCAAAATTCCTGCTGGGCAATGAGCGCACCAGCATGGCCGGCATCGGCCGCTCGACGCGCTATCTCAATCGGCTGAAGAAGATCGTCAAGGCCGAAATCCCGGAAGACGATCCGGCGCATCTTGAATTCATCCGGGACATCGCCCGCGTCGAGCTCGACGTGCTGGCGCTCGAGGCAACCGAGTTGCGCGTCGTCGCCCAGATGGCGCGCGGCATCGACCCCGGGCCTGCGGCCTCGCTGTTCAAGATTCGCGGCACCGAGATCTTCCAGAATATCACCGAGCTGACGCATCGGGCGATCGGCAATTACGGGCTTGCGATTCGCGAGCATCCGGTCAGCGCCAACCACTTCATGCCGGGGCCGGATTATGGCCACACGGCGTCGGAGAAATATCTCAACTCGCGCAAGCTCTCGATCTACGGCGGATCGAACGAGATTCAGCGCAACATCATCGCCAAGGCGGTGCTTGGTCTCTAGTTACAGCCGACGAGGATCGGATGGATATCCAGTTCACGGAAGAGCAGGAATTGTTGCGGTCCAGCGTGCAGCGGTTGCTGCGGGACCAGTATGATTTCGAGGCCCGCCGCAAGATCGTCGCGAGCGAGGATGGTTTGGGCCGTGAGCAATGGGCCGCTTTCGCAGAGCTTGGCCTGCTCGCTGCGCCGTTCTCGGAAGCCGCCGGCGGGCTCGGCGGCGGACCGCTGTCGACCATGATCATCATGCAGGAGTTCGGCCGGCATCTTGTCGTGGAGCCGTTTGTCGAGACCGTCGTCGTTGCCGGCGGCCTGATCGAGCAGGTTGGTTCCGACGCGCAGAAGCAGGCGTACATCGCCGACATCATCGCCGGATCGAAGCTCTGGGCACTCGCCTGGACCGAGAAGGACTCGCGGTTCGATCTCGCGACCGTCACCACCGCCGCGCGCCGGGATGGCGACGGCTATGTGCTCACCGGCGAGAAGACCGCGGTGCTGGCCGCGCCCTGGGCGGATTACCTGATCGTCTCCGCCCGTACCTCGGGCCATCGGCATGATCGCGGGGGCGTCAGCCTGTTCGTGGTCGATCGCCGCGCTGCCAATCTCGATTTGCAGAGCTTCAAGACGATCGATGGCCGCAGGGCGGCCGAGATCAGCCTGCGCGGCGTGCGCGCGGAATTGCTCGGCAGGGAAGGCGAGGGCGTGGCTGCGCTGGAGGCCTGCCGCAACCGCGCCATCGGCGCGCTCTGCGCCGAGGCGGTCGGCGCAATCGGCGAGCTGAATGCGGCGACCCTGGAATATTCCAAGGCGCGCAAGCAGTTCGGTGTCACGATCGGCAGCTTCCAGGTGCTGCAGCACCGGATGGTCGACATGTTTATCGCGCATCAGGAGACGCTGTCCCTGATGCAGCATCTCAGCCTCAGTCTTCGGGACGATGAGGCCGGCGTCTCGCGGCTGGCTTCGGGGGCCAAATCGAAGATCGGCTATGCCGGCAAGTTCGTGGCCGACCAGGCGGTGCAGCTGCACGGCGGCATGGGCATGACCGACGAGCTCAATGTCGGCCATTACTTCAAGCGGATTTCCTCCATCAACATCCAGTTCGGCGATCCCGCCTACCACGTGCTGCGCTATGCGCAGCTCGACGCGGCCGCCTAAGCAGAGAGGCAAGCATGTCATCGTCAGACGCAGTCATCGTTTCCACCGCGCGCACCGGCGTCGGCAAGGCTTATCGCGGCGCGCTCAACAACACCGACGGGCCAACCCTGGCCGGGCACGTCATGGCCGAAGCCGTGAAACGCGCCGGCATCGCGCCCGGCGAAGTCGAGGACGTGGTGATGGGCTGCGCGATGCAGCAGGGCACCATGGTGATGAACGTCGCGCGCAAGGGCGCGATCCGCGCCGGATTGCCGGTCACGGTGGCCGGCACCACCATCGACCGGCAATGCGCCTCAGGTCTGCAGGCGATCGCGGTCGCCGCGCGCTCGGTGATGCTTGACGGCGTCGAGATCGCGATCGGTGGCGGTATCGAGTCGATCAGCCTGGTGCAGAACGAGCACATGAATCGGTTCCACGCCGTCGACGACGAGCTGATGGCGATGAAGCCCGAGATGTACATGTCGATGCTGGAGACGGCGGAGGTCGTCGCCGAGCGTTACGGGATCGGCCGCGACAAGCAGGACGAGTACAGCCTGGAGTGCCAGCGCCGAGTCGGCGCCGCGCTGCAGGGCGGCCGCTTCAGCGACGAGATCGTGCCGATCACGACCAAGATGGCCGTGGTCAACAAGGACACCAAGGAGGTCAGCTATCAGCAGGTGACACTAGCCAAGGATGAAGGCCCGCGGCCCGACACCACGGCGGAGGGCCTTGCCAAGATCAGGCCGGTGTTCGAGGGCAAGACCATCAGCGCCGGCAATGCCAGCCAGCTCTCCGACGGCGCCTCGGCCTGCGTGATCATGAGCGACAAGATCGCCGCGCAGAAGGGCCTGAAGCCGCTCGGCATCTTCCGCGGCTTCGTCGCCGCCGGCGTCGAGCCGGACGAGATGGGCGTCGGCCCGGTTGCCGCGATCCCGCGGCTGTTGAAGCGGCACAATCTGAAGATCGACGACATCGATCTCTGGGAGCTCAACGAGGCCTATGCGGTGCAGGTGATCTATTGCCGCGACAAGCTTGGCATCGATCCGCAGAAGCTCAACGTCAATGGCGGTTCGATCGCGATCGGCCACCCCTATGGGATGACCGGCGCGCGGCTGACCGGCCACTTGCTGATCGAGGGCCGGCGGCGCAAGGCGAAGTATGGCGTGGTGACCATGTGCATCGGCGGCGGCATGGGGGCGGCCGGCCTGTTCGAAATTATCAATTGACCGAAACGCGGGAGCGACTTGTGAAGACAGCAATCACTGAACTGTTCGGCATCCAGCACCCGATCATCCAGGGCGGCATGCATTATGTCGGCTTTGCCGAGATGGCGGCCGCGGTGTCCAATGCCGGCGGCCTCGGCATCATCACCGGCCTGACCCAGCGGACGCCGGAATTGCTGGCCAAGGAGATCGCGCGCTGCCGCGACATGACCGACAAACCGATCGGCGTGAACCTCACCTTCCTGCCGAGCTTCACCGCGCCGCCCTATCCGGAATACATCGCCGCGATCCGCGAGGGCGGCGTCAAGGCGGTGGAGACCGCGGGCCGCAGCCCCGAACAATACATGCCGGCGCTGAAAGCGGCCGGCATCAAGGTGATCCACAAATGCACCTCGGTGCGGCATTCGCTGAAGGCCGAGAAGATCGGCTGCGACGCGGTCAGCGTCGACGGCTTCGAGTGCGGCGGCCATCCCGGCGAGGACGACATCCCGAACATGATCCTGCTGCCGCGCGCAGCCGACGAGCTGACAATCCCGTTTGTCGCCTCGGGCGGCATGGCGGACGCGCGCAGCCTCGTCGCGGCGCTGTCGATGGGTGCCGCCGGCATGAACATGGGCACGCGCTTCATCGCGACCAAGGAGGCGCCGGTGCATCCCAATGTGAAGCAGGCGCTGCTCGATGCCGACGAGCTCGACACCCGCTTGGTGATGCGGGCGCTGCGCAACACCGAGCGGGTGCTGAAGAACAAGGGCGTCGATGAGCTGCTCGAGATCGAGCGCGAGAAAGGCGCCAAGCTCAAGATCGAGGACATCCACGAGCAGGTCGCCGGCGTCTACCCCAAGGTGATGATCGACGGCGAGATGGATGCCGGCGCCTGGAGCTGCGGCATGGTGGTCGGCCTGATCCACGACATTCCGACGGTCAAGGAACTGATCGACCGCATCATGACCGAGGCCGAAGCGATCATCCGGCAGCGGCTGACTGGCTTTCTCGACGGCAGGTTTGAAACCACGGCGGCCCGCGCGGTCGCTTAAGGGAGATTGCCATGACCGAGCGCGTCCAAGTCGAAATCGCCGCCGGCGTCATGACGCTGACCTTGCGCCGGCCCGAGAAGAAGAACGCGTTGACCGGCGCCATGTATGACGCGATGTCGAACGCGCTGAAGCAGGCCGAGGCGGATCCGTCCGTCCGCGTGATCCTGTTCCAGGGTGATGGCGACAGTTTTACCGCGGGCAATGATCTCGCCGATTTCGCGAGCCAAGCGCGCGGCGAAAGCGCGGTCGACAGCCCGGCGCATCGCTTCATCGAGACCATCAGCAAGGTCGGCAAGCCAGTGGTCGCCGCGGTGCAGGGCAATGCGGTCGGCGTCGGCACCACCATGCTGCTGCATTGCGACCTGGTTTATCTCGCTGAGAACGCCCGGCTGATCACGCCATTCGTCAATCTGGCGCTGGTGCCGGAGGCGGCATCGAGCTGGCTGCTACCCTTGCGGATCGGGCACGCGCGCGCCTATGCGATGTTTGCGCTCGGCGAGCCGATGGACGCGCCGGGTGCCCTGGCATCCGGTCTCGCCAATGCTGTGGTGCCGCCGGCCGATCTTCGGAACAAAGCCCATGATGCGGCAATCGCGCTGACCAAGCGGCCGGCGGGTTCGCTCAGCCTGACCAAGCAGCTGATGCGCGAGCAGCAGCGCATCGCGGCGCAGATCGCAGCGGAGGGTGCGCTGTTCAAGGAACGTCTGACGACGCCCGAGGCGCGCGAGGCCTTCGCCGCCTTCGCCGAGCGGCGTCAGCCCGATTTCACCAAGCTGTCGGCCTGACCGACAGCGCCATTCACGGATACATCGAGGGAGCGAAAGCATGCACGTAACCGGCAGCCATCAATACCCCAGCATGGAAACCGTGATCTACGGCAAGCCGGCAGCCGAGGCGCTGCGCGAGGAGGCCGAGCGGCTGGGCGCCAAACGCGTCTATCTGATCGCCAGCCGGACGTTGAACACTACGACCGACGAGATCGAGAAGATCCGCAAAGCGCTCGGCGATCGCCATGCCGCGACCTTCGACGGCGTGCCGCAGCACACGACCAGGGACGCGGTGACGCAGATCGCGCGGCTCGCCAGCGAGGCCAAGGCCGACCTCGTCGTCGCGATCGGCGGCGGCTCGGTGGTCGATGCGGCAAAGATCGTGCTGATGTGCATCGAGCACGAGATCTTCGCGCCCGCAGGGCTCGACGGCTTCGAGACTACGCCGGATCGCCGCTTCGGCGCGTTTCGAAACCCGAAGGTCCGGATGATCGCGATCCCGAGCACGCTGTCGGGCGGCGAATACAATTCGGGCGCACTGGTCACCGACACCAGCCGCAAGCTGAAGCAGATCTTCAACCACCCGATGATGATGCCGCGCAGCATCATTCTCGATCCCGCGATCACGAAGTATACGCCGGAGAAGCTCTGGCTCGGCTCCGGCACGCGCGCGATGGACCACGGCATCGAGGCGATCTGCTCGAGCCGCCCCAACGTGCTGGTCGATGCGGTGTGCCAGCAGGGGCTGCGCTATCTGCACGACGGCCTGCTGCGCACCAAGGCCAATCCCGACGACGAGGCGGCAAGGCTGAATTGCCAGCTCGGTTCCTGGCTGTCCGCGTTCGGATTGCAGTCGCGGGTGCCGATGGGCGCCAGCCACGCCATCGGTCACGTGCTCGGCGGCACCTGCAACGTCCCGCATTATTTTTGCACGGCGGTCATGATGCCGAGCGTGCTGCGCTACAACCGTCCTGCGACGGAAGCGGCCCAGCAATCGATCGCCGCCGCGCTCGGCGCGCCGGGACGCGACGCCGGCGAGGCATTTGCCGCATTCATCGCGGAGCTCGGCCTGCCGCGGCGGCTTGCCGATGTCGGTGTCGGCGAGGATCGCTTCGAGCTGATCGGCAAGAACGCGATGCTGTCGATCTTCACCCGCGCCAACCCGCAGCCGATCCGCGAGCCCGCCGACGTCGTCAAGATCCTGAAGCTGGCGGCCTGACGCAGCAGCACCCGGAGCACGCCATGGCCGCCTTGCGCATTTTCTCCTATCTGCCGAATCCGCGGGTCTGGAAGGCGACCGTCGCCGCGCGGTTCTGCGGCGTCGACGTCGAGGTCAGGGGCGCCTCGGGCAGGGAATTGCGCGACTGGTTGTGGGACTATGATGCCCGTCCGCTGGCGGAGCAGGAACGCGCCGAGCTGGCCTCTCTGGCGCGGACCGGCCGGGTCGGGCTGACCGGCGCGCAGCTGTTCAAGACCGACGCATTCATGGCAGCGCAGCCGTTCGGCAACGTGCCGGCCGCGTTCGGGGCCGATGGCAGGGTCGGTATCTTCGAATCGAACAGCATCATGCGCGCGGTGGCGCGGCTTGGCGAAGCGAAGTTTCCGCTCTACGGGCATGACGCCTATGAGGCGTCGCGGATCGACAGCTTTCTCGATGTCAGCCTGGTCTTCGCGCGGGACTCGCAGATCTATCTGCTGGCGCTGTCGGGCGGCACGGTCGATGCGGCCATTCACGCGCGCGCGAAAGACGCGTTCGCGATTTATGCCTCCGGGATCGAGCAGGCCCTGTCGGCACAGCGAGCGACGCTGGTCGGTGACGGAATCTCGATAGCCGACATCTGCTTTGCCGCCGAGCTCGCGCTGTTCATGAATGAGCATGCGCGGACCGAGCAACTGAGCAAGCTGGGCTTGCAGAAGATTCTGCATCCGGGCGCAAGGGATGAATATCCGCTGACGTTCGCGCACTTTGCCCGGCTGGTCGATCACGAACATTTCAGACCGGAGCTCAAGCCTTACGTCGAGAAGCTGTTGTCGAAGGCGGCCGCCTGAAATGCGTTGGCCGCAACGCCGAGGAGTGATCGCATGACCGCACCTATCTGTCTGATATCCGGCGTTGGTCCCGGCACCGGTTCGGCGCTCGCCCGGCGGTTCGCGGAGGGCGGCTATCGCGTCGCGCTGCTTGCCAGGAACGAGGAGCGTCTTGCCGCGCTCGCGCAGCAACTGCCGGGCGCCAAGGCCTATCGCTGCGATGTGTCCGATCCCGCGCAGGTCGAGGCGGTGGCGTCGGCCGTGGAACGCGATCTCGGCAACCCCGGCGTCGTGATCCACAACGCCGTCGGCGGCGCGTTCGGCACCTTCCGCGAGATCGATCCCGAAATTCTCAATCGCAACTTCCAGGTCAACACGATGGGCCTGCTGTATTTGGCGCGGCGCTTTGCGCCGGCGATGATCGGCGCAGGCAAGGGCGCCATCGTTGCCACCGGCAACACCTCGGCATTGCGCGGCAAGGCCGGCTTCGCGGGGTTCGCGCCGACCAAGGCGGCGCAGCGCATTCTCGCCGAAGCGATGGCGCGCGATTTGGGACCGCAGGGCATCCACGTGGCCTATCTCGTGATCGATGCAGTGATCGATCTCGCGTGGACCCGGAAGCGCTGGCCGGACCGGCCGGACGATTTCTTCATCAAGCCGCGGGCGATCGCGGACGAGGTCTGGCACATCGCCCATCAGGATCGCAGCGCGTGGTCGTTCAACGTCGAGATCAGGCCGTTCGGCGAGGCCTGGTAGGCAGCGCGGCGGCGGTCAAGAGCAAATTCAATTCATAAAAGCTCAGGGGGAATTTCATGTCGTTGAAGACGTTTGCTTTGTCCATTGCCGCGCTCGCGGCCTTTGCGGCAGCTTCGGTCCGCGCCGAAACGCCAGGGGTTTCGGAGTCGGAAATCAAGGTCGGGGCGACGTTCCCGTTCAGCGGTCCGGCATCCCCGCTCAGTAACGTTGGCAAGGGCCTGATCGCCTATGTCCATTCCGTCAATGACCGCGGCGGCATCAATGGCCGCAAGATCAACCTCATCACCTATGACGACGCCTACACGCCGCCGAAGGCGGTGGAGCAGACCCGCAAGCTGATCGAGAGCGACGAGGTGGCGTTCCTGTTCAGCCCGCTCGGCACACCTGGGATCGGTGCGACCATCAAATACGTCACAGCGAAGAAGGTGCCGCATCTGTTCGTGGTCAGCGGCGCCACCAAATTCGCGAATTTCAGCGAGTTTCCGCTGACCACCACCGGATTGCCGAGCTACAACACCGAAGGCAAGATCTACGCAAGATACATCACCCAGACGGCGCCCGATGCGAAGATCGCGATCCTCTACCAGAACGACGATCTCGGCCGCGATTTCGTCGCCGCGTTCAAGGAGGTGCTGAAGGCCGATTTCGACAGGAAGGTGGTGACGTCTCCCTATGAGGTCACCGAGCCCACCATCGAATCCCGCGTGGTCACGCTCAAAGCGTCCGGCGCCCAGGCGTTCCTGATCGCCGGCACGCCGAAATTCGCCGCACAGGCGATCAAGAAGGCGAACGAGATCGGCTGGACGCCGCTCACCATCGTCAATTATGTGTCGAGCTCGGTCTCCTCGACCATCGTGCCGGCCGGCGCGGACAAGGCGGTCGGCGTCGTGGTCGCGACCATCGCGAAGGACCCGAACGACAAGAAGTGGGCCGACGATCCCGGCATCAAATGGTATCGCGCCCATTTCGAGAAGTATCTTCCGGGCTCCGATATCGGCGACAGCAACTATCTGTTCGGCACCCATCAGGGCCAGATCCTGGAGCAGGTGCTGAAACAGTGCGGCGACGATCTGTCGCGCGAGAACATCGTCAAGCAGGCGCGCAACATCAAGGGGCTGGTGCTGCCGACCCTGATGCCGGGCATCACCGTCAACACTGGTCCTGACAACAGCATGGCGTACACGCAGCTGCAGCTGCAGCGCTGGACCGGAAGCTCATGGGAGCAGTTCGGCGGCGTGCTCAGCGCCGACACGAACTGAGCGCGGGCCGGCGGTCAATGCAGCGCGCTAGTGCGGCCTTCGCGCGATCGGCTTCGCCAGCGCGCTGCGCCAATCCCATTGCGACGACCGGTCGCTCGACCGAAGGCTCGCCAGCAAGGCCGCGGTCTTAGGCTGAACCCGCGAGCCGTCGATCACCTCGAGCCGGCCGCAGCGGTTGAGCGTGTGCAGCTTGCGTCCGGTCCACAACGGCCCGGGCTTGAGCAGGTGTCGCACGGCCTGCTTGTACGTCGTCGGCGACAGTTCGAGCACTTCCGCAAGGCCGAGCGCCGCGCCATATCCGGTGCTGCAATCCTGCACCGGCCGCCATAGCTTGCCATCGATGGTTACGAAATTGCCTGCCGGCCGCGTGGTTGCGCGATCCATCAGGATCGGATTGGCGGCATGCGGTTGCCAGGGGCCGAACAAATGCTCGGCGTAGTAGATCGCCAGCGTGTCGGAATACCCGCCGGTGCCGTCGCGCCAGGCGCCGAACATGTAATAGAGGCCATTGTGCTGCGTGATGGTCACGTCAGCCAGTTCGAGCCCCGACAGCAGCGTGGAGTGCCGCTCCCATTTGTCCGGAAAGCGGATGCATTTGTAGATGGGAACGTCGCGATGCGCGGTGCTCTCCGGGATCATCCAGAGTTCGCCATCGCTCTCGATCAGGAACGGGTACGACAGGTGCCAGGGCTCCTCCAGCACGGGCAGCACCGTGCCGACCGGTCCGTTGCCGTCGAACTCGATCGTGGAGATGATGCCCTTGCCGGTCCGGTGATCGAGATCTTCGAAGAAGACGAACGTCCGACCCTGCCATTTCACGGGGAAGGGATCTGCATAGAAATGGTTGCCGGGATCGCCGAGTACGTTCCAGGACGGCCCCGACAGATCGCCGGTACGCCAGACATCGGCGTTCTCGGCGTAGCGCCAGCCGACATGCCAATGCGGCGCGTAGCAGCACAGGCGGTAGATTTCCTTTGCGATCGAGGTCGCCACGCCGCGCAGGACAAAGGGCGCGGGATTGGGCGCTGCGCCGCCGGTCGCCGGAGCGGCCAGTTGCGGCACCAGCCGCGGCGCCCCCGACAGGATCGGCGGCAGCATCGACAGCGTTCGTGTCATCACCGTTTCCAGCCCGCCGCTCAGGCCGGTCGCGATTTCCGCCGACGGATGGCCGCGGTCCATGACCGTGCCGTCGCGCTCATTGACGATTTCGATCACCGGCAAGTCACCAACGAGAATGGCCGCGAGCGCGGCATCTTCTCCGGCGTGCCCGTTGAACCGTGGACGGAGGTAGAGCCGGGCGGCGCAGTTCGGATCGCGCTCGGCCGCGGTGAAGTCGACCACCACGTCGGGGTCGCCTGCGCGCGGCCGCTCCGGGATCACCTTCAGCCTGTCGGCGCCTCCGGTCTTGCCCTTGCGCAGAACGATGCGCTCCAGCTCGAACAGTGCGTCGAGGCCCGCTGGGCGCGGGCCCGGCGTCGTGATCCAGGTGATTTGAACGGGAATATCCTGATCGTTGATGCGCAGCGACTCGCGGCACATCCAGAGCCGCGCCTGCCCACGATCGCAGCGAAACTCGATAATCATGGCCAACCCAACTTCCTAGTGCGCGTCAGCTCCCACGGCATTGCCGAGAATGCGGACGTATTCCTCTATCATGGCATCCAACGAATAGCGCGACTTGAGGCCCACGGCGCTTTGCCGCAGCTGGTCGCTCAACAAACGGTCGGTCAGGACTTTCGATACGGCGGCGGCAAACTCGGCATCGTTCGCGGCGTCAACGAACACCGCGGCAGGTTGTCCCTGGTACGACAGCACCTCGCGCAGCACGGGAAGATCATTGACGACGCAGGGAATGCCGGCGCTCGCGGCCTCCACCGCCGCAAGGCCGAAGGTCTCGGCTTGTGACGGGAAGACGAAGACGTCGAGGCAGGCCAAAAAGTCGGCCATCTGGCGCGGCGGGATCTCGCCGATGAAGTGCAGCCGGTCCGAGACATCAAGTTGATTCGCCAGCGTGCGCAGCCGGTCTTCATCCGCGCCCTGGCCGGCGAGGGCAAGGTGCCAGGACGGGTCGGCAGCAAGCAGGCGAATGGCCGCATCGAGCCGCTTGTGCGGATGCAGTCTCGCGGCGCAGCCGAGCAGGGTGCGATCCGGCGGCAACTTGAACTGCTGCCGCGCAATAGCCTTTGGCAGGCTGTGCGACTTGTCGTCGAAGCCATGCGGGACATGCTTCATGCGCGATCGATAAGGCGCGGGATAGCGGGCGTATTCCCGTTCCATGTCGCGCGAGTTCAGCGTGATGCACTGGAAGAAGCCGGTCGAGCCCATGATGATGTCGGCGGCGCGCACCGGCATGCTCATCGACAGCGCCGAGGAAACCTGGTTGGCGACGACAGGCGCGCGGCTGACCAGGCGCGACACGCCGCCGCCGATCACGTTGCCGAAATGCTGGAAGGTCAGGACGACATCGGGCCTGATGCGCCTGAGATGACCGGCGAGCGTCCACAGCATGCGCAGCAGCGCCACCGGGTTTCCCGGACGGCTCGGCGCGCAATAATACGTATTGGGCGGCTCGTCGAACGAATCCGACTTGCGGAAGAAGAACAGGTTGGTGACGTGATAGCCGCGTGCGCTAAGGCCGGCGCCGAGCAGCCGCGATATCTCCTGCGCGCCGGCGTTCTCGGCCTGGGTTTGCACCAGGACAACGCGCAGCTTTGGCTTGCTCTCGTTCGGTCGATCGCCTGCTGCGATCGATGCGTCGCGCAGCTCTATGCTCAGTTCTGTACTTGGCGTGTAATGGAGCACGGATTCCTCACCCGTCGGGGGAGTGGATTGGTCTTCCCCATTTTTGCGCGCGTACTTATCACGCGAAGCGTGCTCGTGCACCGAGTAGCGCGTGGTGAGGTTACTGCTCATTTAGTGCGATCAGACATTGCCAGCAATCGAGAGCCATCGTCTCACACACAGAGTACAGCTGGCTCGTTAACTAATTGGTTACGGCCGCGCAAGGAGAGGGTAACCGCAGGTTAACCATAGATATTTACGTTGGGCGCGCGCTGAGCAGCGCCGTCAGTTGAATTTGAGTTAGAGCCCATGAAGTTCGGTAGCCGCGTCGGCCCGAGACGTTCCGAAGCCACGGGACCCGCAGCGTCGTGGGAGGGTTCCGGCGTGCCGACCGGCCAAGCTTCCCCGGAAACCACCAAGGGCGTGCTGAGCCTTTCCGGCGTGCTGGCGTTTTTTCGCGAGAACGGCCAACGCATCCTGATGCTCGCCGCGGTCATTTTCGCCGTCGGTATCATCTTGCTGATGTTGATCCCGGCGCGCTACGCCGCGACTGCGCTCGTCGTGGTCGACCCGCGGGAACAACGTGTCACCACCGATCAGGACGTCCTGCCGGGGATCGGTCAAGATGCCGCGGCATTGCAGAGCTATGTCGAGATCGCCAAATCCGATGGATTTCTCGGGCCGCTGATCGAGCAGCTCAAGGTTGCCCAGGACGATGACATCGCAGGCGGCAGAACCGACGCCACGCGCCTGCTCGACCGGTTTCGCAACCGGCTCGACATCAGCAGGCGTGGGTTGACCTATGTCATCGCCATCAAGTTCACGTCCAACGACCCGCAGCGGGCAGCGTATTACGCCAATGCGGTGGCCGAAGCGTTCGTCGCCAGCCAGCGCGGAACCCGCAGCGTGGCAACCGACGAAGCCGCCGACTGGCTGAAGAGCCGGCTCAAGACATTGAACGAACGGCTGCGGTCGTCGGAAGATGCCGTCGCCAAATTCAAGCTCGAGCACCGCATCGTCAATGCCGGCAAGGAATCCACCACGCAGCAGCTGCGCGTCACCGACCTGACGCAGCAGGTCGCCGCCGCGCGCGCCCGCGCCGAAGAGGCCAAGGCTCGCTACGAGCAGTCGCAACGCGATCTGAAGGCCAATGTCGACGGGCCGGTCAAGCAGGACCTGCTGAGCGCGCTGCGCGCCCAGCGCTCGGCGCTCAACGACCAGATCGCGCAGAAGCGCGGGGTGCTCGGCGATCGTCATCCCGATCTCGTGATGGCGCTGAGCCAGCTCAGCGACCTCAACAGGCAGATCGAGATCGAGCGCAAGAAGAACATCGCCACCGCGAAGTCCGAATACGAGGCGCAGCGCGATCAGCAGAAGGCGCTCGAGGACCAGCTGAAGGCGGCCGAACAGCAGATCCTGGTCGACGGTCAGGCGCTGGTGAAGCTGCAGGAATTGCAGCGCGACGCCGACGCCAACAAGAATATCTACGAGCAGTTCCTGTCGCGCTACAAGACGACCGACGAGCAGCGCCTGCTGCAGGCTTCGCAGACCAAGGTTGCGTCGCCCGCGACGCCGCCAGTGCGTTCGACGCTTCCGCCGCTTCCGTTGTTGCTCGCCGCGCTCGCGATCGTCTCGCTGCTGACGTCGACCGCGATTGTCGCGATTCCCGGTCTTAATCTGGCGCAGCTCCCGCTCAAGACTATCCAGCCGCTGCGTCGTGCCGAGGCACCTGCGCTGCAACCCGCGCCGCAGCCTGCGCTGCCGCCGGGATTGCCGGTGTTGGCGCGCATACCCGACATGGTGTCGCCGGATGCGGTCCGGAGCGTCTGGCAGACCCCGATTGCGACGACGGCCGAGCCCGATCTTAGCGAGCATCTTCAGTTGCTGATCGAGAACATCGAGCAGCTTCCAGGCGACCACGGCAAGGTGGCGCTGCTGATGTCGGCCGAGGCCGGTGCAGGCGGCAGCACCGTTGCACGGTGGCTCAATCGATCGGCCGTGAAGAACGGCTTGCTCAGCGTCCTGATCGAGATGGAATCCAGGCGCGCAGAAGCTGCACCGCCACAGGGTTCCGGGATCATCAAGGCCGATCTGCCGTCCGTCATCGAACTCTTGGGCGGCAGCAGCAAGGCGCCGCCTTATCCGCCGGACGATATCCGCGCCGATTTCGGCCTGATCATCGTCGATGCGTCGTCACTTGCCATGGAGCCGGCTGCGGTGGCGCTGGCCGTCCACGCCGATCTGGTCATCCTGGTGGTTCGCGAGGGGGCCGCCAACTCGGCCGCGATTGGCAAGGCGCGGGCCGATCTCGCCAAGCTTGGTTCTGTCCCCACCGCGCTTGTCGTCAATCGTGTGGCGGTCAATGCCGCCGTTCGCGCGCCTCAGGGTAAAGCCCTGGGTTTTGCAAGCTGAAGCCGGATTAACTTCCCCTAGGGGGAAGTCTGGTCGTTGGCGTCTAGTCGTTGCTATCCGCAACGCGGACGGTGTAGACGCCAGCCTTCGACGACGATAGATGCGACAACACCAGAACAGACGGGTCGACGCCGGTCCGCCGGCGGCACAGCACATTGAGCGCGATGGTGACAAGCACCAGCGACACGGTGGCCGAGATCGCGGCGCCGAGCACGCCGAGCCAGGGGATCAGCACGACAAATCCGACCAGCCGCAACGCCACGTTGGCGGCGACGACCGGAACATAATCGCGCTCATGCCCCGTCAGCTGCAGCACCGCAGCCGACGGCCCGCCTGCCGCCTGGAAGGCCGTGCCGATCGCGAGCACGATCAACACCCATTGCTGCGCGGCGAAATGCGGTCCGAACAAGCCGAGCAGATAGGGAGCGCCGATCCAGACGATCACGAGTCCACTGAGCACGCAGAGCGCGGTCACCTCGGCCATCAGCTTCAGCGTATGTTCGAGCTCGCGGTGGTTCTTGCTGAAATAAAGCGAGGGCAGCCGGCGCGCGCCGAATGTGTAAAGCGCCGCCGAGAGCATGGCGAAGATGTTCGCGAGCCGCGAGGCGGCGAAATAGACACCTGCCGTGGCCGGATCCAGCATCCAGTAGACCAGGATGACGTCGAAATACTGGTTTGCCGCTTCGAGGATGGACGCGAGCCAGAAGCGGAATGCGCTCCGGTTCCAGCGCGAGCTTTCGAAGCGTGCCGTGACCTCGCGCAGGTTCGGCAGCGCGCGCAGGATCGACACGACCTGCACGACCAGCCCTAGGGCCATCGCGACCGTCATCGCGGTGAAGAGTTCGGCGGGAGTGAGCTCGCGGTGGCCGAACAGCACGGCGATCAGGAACAGGACAACGGCAACCCGCCAGAAGAACTCGCGATTGCCCTCGCCCATCAGGATGCTGACCAGGGATCGCGCGATCTGGCTGCCAAGCATCAACCCGGCATTGACGGCGGCGAACGCCGAGACCGAGAGGATCAAGAGCCACCACTCGCCGCGAACGCTCGCCACCGCGGCGATCGCCGCGATCGAGATCAGCATCCCGATCGCGGAATTCCTCAGGCTCGACAGCAGCACGCCCTTGGTGAACTCGGCCTGGCCGCGTACCTGGTACTCGTTGAGGAAGCGAACCAGCAGCAGCTCCTGGCCGACCAGGCCCGCGACCGAAGCGATCTGGGCGATGGAAAGCAAGGTCGCAAAATCTCCAAACGCGTCGGGCGTCATTGCCCGCGCGGCCAGCGAGAACAGGGCAAATGCGAGCCCGCCGCTGCCGACCTTGAGGAGGATGGTCCCGGCAACACCGCGCGTGACATCGCGCCGTAGCATTTGAAGTACAGAGGCAATCACCGGAGATGTCTCAATATCCAGTCAGGCTGTTGACCCTAGCAGTCGGTGAGATCAGGAGTGTTAATGTTCTCTTGCTAAAATTTCGTTCCTTCCGACTGCCCTCCAGGTGGCGCAGTCGTGCACCCGGCCACTATGTCGCGCTGCTCCATTCTGGAACGTCGCCGTCCGCGCTGTCTCCAAACGACGCAGCTTTGCTTTCTCCCCCGCACCGGCCGGGTTTGCGCGTCAAGAACACGCCGCGAAGCTCCACGGCCGGGCAATTGCCCCGCCATTCGGCTGCGGAAGCTCACAGGGGTCAGTGTCATCACCGCTCCTGGTGCAAGCCATGTGCCGAGAACCCGCTGATCGTGCGCAGAGTGCTGGCGTTAACCTCAATAACGGAAGTCGTCATGCTGGTTCGGCGAGGCGGCAGGGCAGGCAAGGAAATTGCAGTTCCGTGCCAATTAGCCGTCGGAGCGGACATGATGATTGCCGAGGACACCATGACCCAGCCGATTGCAGCCGGCGAGGCTGAGGTCATCGAAGCGGACGTTGCCATTGTTGGCGCCGGTTTGGCAGGCTCGCTCGCGCGGGCCGTGCTCTCCCGTGCCGGGCACCGGGTCGTGCTGATCGACAAGCGCTCGATCCCGCCGGATGAATTCCGCGTCGAGAAGGTCGCGGGACGGCAGATCGATATCTTCCGCCGCCTGGGCTTCATCAACGACGTCGAGGCTGTCGCCTCGTCATACGACCGGGTGCTGAACATCCGGGGCGGCAGACTGGTCGATATCGGTGTCGGCCGATCTTATGGCGTCTCCTATGCCGACCTCGTCAACATGGCCCGCGGCCTGACGCCTGATACGTCGACCTTCCTGCTCGACCAGGTCACCAATGTCAGCTGCAGCGAGGACCGCCAGCAACTGACGCTGGCCTCCGGCAAGCGCGTCGTCTCGCGGCTGGTCGTTCTGGCGACCGGCATGGCGAGCGCGCTCGGCTACAATCTCGGAATGCGCCGGCAGGTGATCGCCGCGCGCCACTCGGTGACGTTCGGCTTCACGATCGCGCGGCCGGATCATGCGCCGTTCGGCTTCGACGCGCTGACCTGCTACGGCAAGGAGGCGGCCGACGGCGTCGACTATCTCAGCCTGTTTCCGATGTCGGGCGGCATGCGGGCGAACCTGTTCATGTTCCGCGATCCGACCGACCCGATCATGCGCGAGCTGCGCCGCGACACCAGGCGGACGCTGCTCCGTCTGATGCCGGGTCTGGAGCGCTATCTCGGCGATTTCCAGATCGTCGGCCAGGTGCAGAACTGGGTCATGGACCTGTCCGTGACCGAGGGCCATCTGCAGCCGGGCGTCGTGCTGATCGGCGATGCGTTCCAGACCAACTGTCCGGCCGCCGGTACCGGCGTGAGCCGCCTGCTGGTGGATGTCGAGCGTCTTTGCACCGAATATGTGCCGCGCTGGCTTGAGACCGAGGGCATGGGCACGGAGAAGATCGCACAATTCTATTCCGATCAGCACAAACTCGCTGCCGACCGCCACTCGCTGCAACTGGCGCGTTACCGGGAGGCCTTAACTTCCAAGACCGATGTACGCTGGACCATGCAGCGGAAGCTGCACTTCCTGCGCCGCATGATCACGCACCGGCTGGACCGCATTCATCCGGGATGGGTTATGCGCGTCCGCAGCGCGCTTCGCTAGAGCGCGATGAGATCGGGTTGAATCGTCGTCGCGCTTTTTGGCTCCTTGTTGAGCATGATCTCCGCGCAAACGCCTACCGCTTCGCACTTTTCCGGATCATGCTTTTAGGCGACCTTACCGTGTGCCGGTCGAGGCGCGGACCGGCCTGAGGTCGGTCATCCGCTTGGCGGCCTGCTTGATCCAGGGCGCCTGCTTCAACGCAAACAGGGCAAGCGAACCGGCCGCGCTGCCGGCCTGCGTCACCGCCGACATCGGCGTGGGTTGGCCGCCGAACTGCTTCTTGTAGGGCTCGTCGCCGATCGTGAAATCGAGCACGCGATCGCCGCGCGCGATGCAATCCTTGGCGACGCTCTCGAATGTCAGCGCGCCGATCGACTGGCTCTTGTATCCTTCGATGTCGAATGCCGTCATGACGACGAGGACGCTGCCGCGATGGACCAGCCCGAGCGCGGCGGCGATGACGTTGCCGTCCATCTTCATGGCATAGAGCCGGGCGAACGAGCCCATGCCGCGGAGCGCGACGTCGGAGTAGAAATCGAAATATTCCGAACGCTGCAGCAGGTCGCCGTCACCCTGTTCGTGAAACCGCGGACCGCGGAACTTGCGCATCGTCTCCATCGCCTCGCCGATCGAAGCGCTGTCGTCGCAGCACGCGAAGGTGAGCGTGCCCTTCTTCTGGATCTGGCGCCATTTCTTTGCCAGCTCTTTCTGGTAGGACTTCCCGAGCGCGTTGACTTGCCATTGCTCGAACGGCGCGATCAGCACCGTCGCATAGGCGTTGGTGTCCATCAGGCTGCGGTGGGGCGCCCCGAGCAAATTCTCGATTGGCATCCTTGCATCGAGCAGCTTGGGCATGCGCAGAAGATCGAACGGCCGCACCAGCTGTCGAATCCGCGCGCAGGCCGCCTGGTCCTGCAACAGCTCGGCAAATGTCGCGATACTGCAGACCGGCGACAAATAGTCGGACACGCGAAGATCGGCGAATTCGATCGTGCGCATCGGCCCGCGCCGCACGCGCAGCATCGGCAGCACGGCTGCGAGTGCCTTGCTTGCGCGACGACGGACGACGACGACCAGCGGCTTCGCCGCGGCTGGAGCAGCGAGCTTGCGATAGAGGCTATCCAGCCACAGCGGATGCTGGAAGGCGGTCGCGTCCGATCCTTCGAACAATTCCGCATATTCTTCGGATAAGAAGTCGAATGCGTCGTCGATGCTGGCATCGAACGCGTCATCATCCTTATTCATGTGAGACCAAACAAAACGACAGCTTCAAAGCGCCGATCAAGCCGACGCGGCGTTGTTATAGCAAAGGCTGATCGGATCGGGCAGCGAAAGAATATGATTTGTATTAATGTAGTTCATCGATCTTTGCATAGTGTTGCTGGTCGAGCGTCACTTCGCTGGATCAGTTGCGAACGCTGCCGTCCTCCTGCCGCGCAACGAGCATCGTTAACAATCCACTTACGGTTCGAGCCGAATCCGGATGCGACGAGATATCACGCGTGATCTGGACCGGATATTGCAGTTGAGGGCAGATAAGTTCTGGAGCCCCGCTGAAATGTCGAGTCACTGCCCAAAAGCCCGTGTTTCCTACGCAATTTCGTCCTCGCAGACCGATCGCGAGCGGCCTCGGCGTATCAATTCGGACATGGCTGCTCCGCCTGTCCGGATTTGCAACACTTCGCGTGGCGAGGCTGTGTCCTCCGCGAGCGGGCCGGCGGGATCGTCGATGCCTAACGGCGTGGCCGGCATGCCGGAGCGTCGCATCAATCCGGTCGGCAGGGCTGCGACCGCCAGCGTTCCGCGGGAAACCATCGGCGGGCTGCGGCTCGCCGTGCTCGATCGCGAGCAGACCGCCGACTTCATGGTCGAGGCGGTGCATCCGAACCGGCGGGTCGACCGCCCGCTGTATTTGACCTCCGCCAATGGCGAGGTGCTGTCGCGTTGCTCGACCGAGCCGATGACCGATCGGCTGTTTCGCGCCGCCGACCTCATCAACGCCGACGGGCAGCCGCTCGTCATGGTGTCCAGGCTGCGCTCGTCGACGCCGCTTCCCGAGCGCGTCGCGACCACGGATTTGTTTCATGACGTTGCATGCAGGGCGGAGAAACTCGGGCTGACCTTCTATCTGTTCGGCGCCAGCGAGGCCGAAAACAAGGCGGCCATTGCCAATGTCCGCCGGGCGTATCCGGCGCTCAAGATCGTCGGACATTCGCACGGCTATCTGCGCGGCGAGGCGCTGCGGGACAAGGTCGACGAGATCAACGCCCTGGCGCCGGATTTCCTCTGGGTCGCGCTCGGCGTGCCCTACGAGCAGGCCTTCGTCGACGAATTCATGCCGCGGCTTGGCAATGTCGGCGTCATCAAGACCTCGGGCGGACTGTTCAACTTCCTGTCCGGCTCGCGGCCGCGCGCGCCGAGATGGATGCAGATCGTCGGCCTCGAATGGGCCTGGCGGCTTTGGCTCGAGCCGCGCCGGCTGTTCTGGCGTTACCTGACGACCAATCCGCACGCGCTCTACCTGCTTTTCAACCGGACCCGGCCACCATCGGCTAAAAACTGAAATACCACGTGCAATGTGCGCTCCGGCCCGATCCTCCGGAATTGCAGGCTCACTAAGTGAGCGGAGTACAATCAAATGGATGGACGCGCGCTCGATAGCTCGGTCTGGCAGACGCCCGGCGTGGCGGCGGAAAACTTCGCACGGACCATCATCAATTGGTCGATCAGCGTCAACGTGATCGTGTCGATGGGGATCTTCAACTTCGCGCTGCTGCCGCCGGAACTGACCCTGCTGCAGCAGGTGGCCGCCCTCTTGATGTGGGGCGTTCTGATCTACGCGAGCCTGTTCGTGCGTCCATGCCTGCGGCTGGACTTCAGTCTCGTCACGCTGGCGGTTGTTGCATTCTACGCCTTTGCCGCGATCTCGGTATTCTGGACCAATTTGAACGTCGAGGCGCTCATGAAAACCGCGGCGCTCGTCATCACGACACTTGGTGCGTTCTGTCTGATCACCCGTGTCGACATCGATGACATCGTGAGATCGATGAACCGCGGCCTCTTCGTCCTGATCGCGGCATCTGCGGCCTGCTCGGTATTCGTTCCGGATATCGGCCTCGACCAGAGCTGGCAGCACATGGGCCAGTGGCAGGGCATCTTCGCATCGAAGCAGGCTCTCGGCTTTACCGGAGCCTATCTGATGTTCTTTGCCTGCTATCGAAAGATCACCGGACAGGCATGGTTGCCCTTCCTCGTGACGTTCGCGCTCGCCTCGGCTTGCGTCATCATGTCGGAGTCGCGCGGCGCCGGCGCGCTGGCGCTGGTTGCCTGTGCGCTGGTCCTGACCTCGCTGTGGTCGGTCAGGTGCATGCAGATCTATGCGGTTCTCCCTTGCGTGATGTGCGTCGCGGCCGTCGTGCTGGTCCTGTACTTCTACACCACCGGGTATGACGCGATCCATGTCTTCGACACCGCGATCGATTTCACCGAGCGAACGTTCATCTGGCAATACGCCATCAGCCATTTCGATGATGCACCACTGTTCGGATTTGGCATCAACGGGTTCTGGACCACTCCGGAGATCTACGATTATTTCAACCAGAGCCGCGGCTGGGTGCTCGACAACTATCACAACGGCTATATCGCGATCCTGATCGAGACCGGCTTCCTGGGCTATTTCCTGTTCACGGCAAGCGTCTTCCTGTTCTCCTACAAAGTGCTCTGCCTGATCGCGGATCGGGCGATCGATCGTCCGCATTGCGCGTTGATCATCGGCTTCGTCTTCCTCAGTTGCCAGACGAATTTTACCGAGACGGTCTTCCTTCGCTCGACGATGTTCACGTCGGTGTTGCTGGTGGCGTTCTTCCTGGCGATCTGCCGGCCGATGCCATTGTCGCGAGCGCAGTCTCGCGGGGTGGAGCAGTCATGACGATTGTCCGGGCGTTTCTGTCAGGAGCCGTCGCCGTGCTGGTGGCGGTCTTCGCGGTCCTGGCGACGGTGCCGATCTCGCCGGTGAATGCGGCCGGGCAGGGCGCGTCCTCCGGCGTCGCGGCCTTGGGGCGCGGCATCAATATTCTCGGCTATGACGGCGTCTGGGAGGGGGTCTGGAACGCGCCCTTCCGCCTGGAAAACTTCGATGCGATCCGCAAGGCCGGCTTCTCGCATGTCAGGATCAACTTCTTCGGCTTCAAGCACATGGACGCGGACAACGTGCTCGACGACGCCGTCCTGCGACGCCTCGACGGCGTCATCGAGGAAACGCTTGCGCGGAAGCTGATCCCGGTCCTCGATGAGCACGACACCGATCTCTGCCAGCGCAACGCTACGGAATGCGCCGTGAAGCTGAAGGCCTTCTGGCGTCAGATCGCGTCGCGCTATGCGCGGAAATACCCGACGCTGGTGTTCGAGATCCTGAACGAGCCCGGTGGGAACATGACGTCGGCCGAGTGGAATGCCTTGCTCGGCGAGTGTCTGGCGATCGTCAGGGATAGCAATCCGACGCGGAAGGTCGTGGTCGCGATCCTGAACACCGAGGAGCTCCCGGTCGATCGGCTGGCGCTGCCGGCGGGCGACAGGAACCTGATCGTCACGTTCCACTATTACCTGCCGCTGCAATTCACCCATCAGGGCGCGCCGTGGTCGCCGAAATTCTCAAAGATGGCTCCGTTGAGCTGGGGCTCGGCGCAAGACGAAGCCAAGACCTCGGCCGACTTCGACAAGATCAGGTCCTGGTCGGAGAAAGAGCAGCGCCCGGTCTATCTCGGCGAGTTCGGCGTCTATGAGCGTGCGCCGGCCGACAGCCGAGTTAAGTACCTGTCGTTCCTGACGCGAAGTGCGGAACGGAATGGCTGGTCGTGGGCGTTCTGGCAGTTCGACCACGATTTCTCGGCCTTCGACGGCGCCCGGCAACGCTGGAAGCGGGACATCCTCAACGCGATCATTCCGCCGGTCCGCTAGAGCATGATCCGGAAAAGTGGAAACCGGTTTTCCCTCGCGACAAACGCCAAAGGCGTTTGCGCGGAGATCATGCTCAAACAAAGAGATGAGATCATGATGCGATTCCGTGGAAACGCATCATGATCTAAAACCTTCGGCGCCCCGCTTCAGGATCGGCTGGCATCCCTGACGACGCGATTGTCGCGCGCCACCAGGACGCCGCCCTTGTAGACGGACCGCCCGGAGGGCCGCGCGACCACGGCCTCCTGAATATGCACGGCGTTCAAGGTGACGAAATCGGCCTTGGCGCCGACATGCAGGCCGTAGCCGTCAAGCCGCAGCGCCTTGGCGCCGGCCGCGGTGACCATGTCGAACGCGATCGCGAGCTCCTCGTCAGTGCAGAAGCCCGAGCGGTATCCGATCATCATGGCGCGGCCCAGCATGTCGCCGTCGCCATAGGGCCACCAGGAGTCGCGGATGTTGTCGTTGCCGCTGAACACCGTGACGCCGGCTTTTCTGAGCGTGGCGACGGGCGGGAACGGCCGCGCACCCGGCGCATTGGTCATGATCGCGACGCCCGAGCGCGCCAGGCTGTCGGCGGTCTTTTTCAGCGCATCGGCAGGGATATCGCCGAGTCCGTAAGCGTGGCTGACCGCGACGCGGCCTTCCATGCCGAGCGCGCGCGTCCGCGCCGCGATCTGCTCGAGCTCGAAGGCACCGAGCATGCCGCCATCATGCAGATGGATGTCGATATCGACGCCGTGCTTCTGCGCGACGCCGAACACGACGTCGAGATGCCCTTCGACATCCCGGTCGAAGCTCGCGGGATCGAGGCCGCCGACGGCGTTGGCGCCGAGCTTGATGGCCTCGTCGAGCAATTGCGGCGTGCCGGGACTGCTGAGGATGCCGCTCTGCGGAAACGCCACGAGCTGGATATCGATCAGATTGCGGTATTCGTCGCGCACCTTGAGGATGGTCTCGAGCGACTTCAGGCCCACCGAGCCGTCGACCATGACGTGGCTGCGCATCTGCGTCGTGCCGTGCCCGATGCAGAGATCGAGCTGGTTGCGCGCCCGCACGTCCATCGGGGCGGCGGCCGCGAGGTTCTCGGCCTGGAACGCAACCCGTTCGTGAACGTCGAATCCATTGCTGCAGGGGCGGTGCGGCCGCCAGGTGTCGCCGTAGAAGCTGGTGTCGAGATGGATGTGGCCCTCGACGAAGCCGGGCACGACCAGCGCATTGCCGAGATCGACGATCTCGACCCCGGCCGGGCGCGCGGCGCTCACCTCGATCGCCGTGATGCGGCCGTCGCGAACCAGTATGTCGCGGCGCGTGCCGTCACCGAGTCTGGCATTGATGAAGAGCATGTCAGCCGGCATCGGATCTGTCCTTCCGTTGATTGTGTCACATGCAAATCGCGCGGCGTGCCATGCCTCAACTCGACCATGCCTTGCCTAACATGATCGGAGGAATAATACTCGCATCGAACGGCCAGACAAGGAACCGAGAGCGTTGCCAGAGATTGCGAGCAGGGAATTCGACGTCAAGCGCGCAGCCTTTGCCGCGACCATCGGCAACATGCTGGAGTTCTACGACTTCATCACCTACAGCTTCTTTGCGACCGAGATCGGGCGCACCTTCTTTCCCGCGCACAGCGAATACGGCAGCCTGATGCTGTCGCTTGCGACCTTCGGCGCCGGTTTCCTGACGCGCCCCGTTGGCGGCATCGTGCTCGGGATCTTCTCCGACCGGGTCGGCCGGCGGCCGGCGATGCTGCTGAGTTTCGCGCTGATGGGTGGCGCAATCCTGACCATCGCGCTGACGCCGTCCTATGCCGCGATCGGCATCGTGGCGCCCTTTATCGTGATCCTGGCGCGGATGGTGCAGGGATTTGCGCTCGGCGGCGAGGTCGGCCCGACCACCGCCTATCTGATCGAGATCGCAGCACCCAGGAATCGCGGCCTGGTGGTGGCCTGGCAGCCGGCCAGCCAGGAGATTGCGGCGACGGTCGGCGCGCTGGTCGGCGTCATCCTGAGCAGCACGATGGCGCCCGACATGCTCGAGGCTTACGGGTGGCGCGTCGCGTTCCTGCTCGGGGCGGTCTGCCTGCCGTTCGGCATCTGGATGCGCCGCACGCTGCCGGAAACGATCTCGCATGGCGAACACGTCGCCGGGCAGGTTGAACGCTCAAGTCACGTCGCGCTGGCGCGCCGGCATCTGCGTGTGATCGCGCTGGCCGTGATGATCCTGGCCAGCGGCACGATCTCGACCTATGTAACGCAGTACATGACGACCTACGCCAGGAACACGCTGCATGTGTCGCCGTCGCTGGCGTTCACCGTGTCGCTGGTCAGCAATGGCTTGCAGATCATCGGCGCCGTGCTCGGCGGCTGGCTGGCCGATCGGCTCGGACGCAAGCCGATCATGATCTGGCCGCAGCTCGTCGTGCTGGTGCTGACCTATCCGGCCTTCCTGTGGATCGTGCGCGACCCCGGCGCCTGGTCGCTCTTGTTCGGCTTCGGCATCCTGTCGTTCATCGGCTCGCTGCCGTTCACGGCCTTCTATGCCGCCTTCACCGAAGCCTTGCCGCAGAACATCCGCGGCGGCGTGTTCGCGACGATCTATGCGGTCGCGATCGCGACGTTCGGCGGCACCGCGCAGCTCGTGGTCACATGGCTGCTGCATGTGACGGGCGATCCGCTGGCGCCGTCCTGGTATCTCCTGCTCGCGGCCGCGGTCGGGATCGTGGCGATGAGCCTGATGCCCGAGACCGCGCCGGTGAAGACAGGCGATAAATAAGGCGTTTTCGAGCGAAGTGGATACCGGTTCGCGTGAAGACAACGCATCAAGACAAAACGCCGCGGCGTTAATCCATGTCGCGGAAGGCGTGGCCGTTGGCCTCGATCTCCTTCACGAGCTGCGCCGGCAGATTGGCCTGCCCGAAGGTTCCGTCAAATACCCAGTCCTTGGCATCGACAAGATCAGGCAGACCGGCGCCCTTGCGAACATAGAGACCGATCGAGGCCTTCTTCGGATTGATATAGAGATCGTAGTCCATTGCGCGCCTCCTCTCCGTTTCACGTTTGGCGGAAGTCCCGGCCACGGCCGGAGACTTCCCGGATGAAGCAACGCCGGAAAGACTAAAGCGCGATGAGATTGGGTTAAACCGCTATCGCGCTTTAGCTCTATTTGAGCATGATCTTCTCGGAAAACCGCTTCGCACTTTTCCGGATCATGCTCTAGGCGGGTTTCTTCGCCTCCGGCGCAAGCACCACCGATGCCTCGCTGGTCAGCATCAGGAAGGCCATGGTCTCCTGGAAATACAACCGGACCGAATCCGCGGAGTGGCTGAGATAGCCGATCGACAGGTCCTGGCCGATCGAGAGCTGGAAATCGCCGCCGCGGGTGGTCAGCAGGACGCCGCCCTCGATCGCGGGCGCCCAGATGATCTTGCCGTCGACCAGTCGCTGGATGTGCTGCAGCACAGGGTAGCCGTCGTCGGTCGCGCCGCCGATCGCAGTATAGGGCTCGGTGCCGAGCAGCAGCGTATAGGGGCCGTTGACGCCGGCGAGCCGCAACTGGCTCACCGCCTGCGCGACCACGGTGGGGTAATTCTTGACGCTCGCCGGCAGCGTCAGCACCGGGTTGCTGCTGCCCTGGCGGATTCCCTGAATGCCGGCGGCGGTGTAGCCGTCGAACACCACGCGATCTTCGGCGAACGCGATTTTTCGCGCGGCGTCCTTCAGTGGGTCCCAGTCGGAATCATTTGCACCGCGCTCGACATCGTCGATCGCCTGGCGCGATAGATCGAACGGCACGCGCAATTCGACCAGCGCGCGGACCTCACGCTGCGTCGCCTCGACCCCGTCGCCGGGCGTCGCGATTTTTTTCAGATGGCCGGTGCCCACGGCGGAGAAATCCGTGCCCTTCGGGCCATCGACGTCGACGACACGGCGCGCCGCCAGATGGCGCTTCAACGTGCGCGCGGCTTCCTCTTCGATCTGGGCCCATGCCGTGTCCGAGATGGGGGCCAGCCCCCGATGCAGATTATTCATGTCAGGTGTTTCCTTTCAGCGAGCCGATACCAAGTGAGCCTTCGGCCGGCGGTCGTGTCGGTGCAGGTGCGTCGTCGGCAGCGGCGTCATCCGGCGATGGCTCAGCGGGCGAGGCCGCCGGTGCTGCATTCGCGGCATCTTCCAGGAAGGTCGCCGACGGAACGAAGTACAGCGTACCGGTCACGGCGCGGCTGAAGTCGAGCAGGCGGTCGTAATTGCCGGGCGGCCTGCCGACGAACATGTTCTCCAGCATCTGCTCGATCCGGTGCGGGGATTTCGCATAGCCGATGAAATAGGTGCCGAACTCGCCCTTGCTGACGCTGCCGAACGGCATGTTGTCGCGCACGATATCGAGCTCTTCGCCGTTTTCGACGATCGTCGTCAGGGCGTTGTGCGCGTAGCTCGGCTTCACCGCATCGTCGAGCTCGATGTCGGACAGTTTTTTGCGGCCGATGATCTTTTCCTGCATCTCGACCGACAGTTCGTTCCACTTCTTCAGATCGTGCAGGTATTTTTGTACGATCACATAGCTGCCGCCGGCGAAGGTTATGTCCTCGTCGCCGATGATGGTGGCCTCCAGCGCGGCCTGGTCTTCCGGATTTTCGGTGCCGTCGACAAAGCCGAGCAGGTCGCGCTCGTCGAAATATTTGAAGCCGTGCACCTCGTCCGAGGTGGCGACCGCATCGCCGAGCCGCGACATGATCTGGGTCGCGAGCTCGAAGCACAAATCCATCGGCACGGCACGGATGTGGAACAGCAGGTCGCCGGGCGTCGCGACCGCGTGGTGGACGCCGTTGATCTCGCGGAACGGATGCAGGCCTTGCGGCTTCGGCGCGCCGAACAGCCGGTCCCATGCATCCGAACCGATCCCCATGACGCAGGACAGCCGGCCTTCGAGATCGCGGAAGCCCACCGCACGCAGCAGCGCGCCCAGATCGGCGCACAGCGACCGTACCACCGCATCATATTCCGGATTGGGCTTGATCGTGACCGCAAGGAAGATGGCCGCGCGCGTCAGCTTCGCAGCGACCGGTTGCGGAACGGCTGATGGCACGCATGTCTCCTTGACTAAACGGCACTTCCACGAGGACAAAAGGCAGGCGCTGGACGCCGGATCGGCGTCCAGACAGGGGCAGAGGAGCATGCCACTGGAACCTTTACAAGGGCTCGAATGGCTCACGCTCTTGCAGAGGTGCCTGCCTCAATCGACGGGCTTGCCGGACTTCTCTTCCTCGAGGGTCACCGCGATCGCGGCGTTGGCCGAGAGCCGAACCTTGGAGCCTTCGACACCCGCCACGAAGCCGAGCTCGATGAAGTGATGATGGCCCTTGTGGAAGCCGTCGCTGTCGCTCTTCTTGAGCTTGATGCGGTTGCCCTCGACGTGATCGAAGGTGCCGACATGCACGCCATCGGCGCCGATGACCTCCATGTTGTCCTTGATCTTGTGCTGCGTCATGGCGCTCTCCTGGTTGCAGGTCAGCTTGTATATTCGGCTTGCATATGATGCGCCCAGACGACGCGGCGATGACACCGCGTCGTTGTCCATTCCGGCCTGTCTCACACCGGCTCGAATTCGTCCGCGGCCGCGTTCTCGGGCTTCTTGCCGTTGAAGGTGAGGCCGGCCTTGGTGGCGGAGAGTTTGACCTGCGAGCCGTCGCGCACCTCGCCGGCGAGGATCATCTCGGCGAGCGGATCCTGCACGCTACGCTGGATCACCCGCTTCAGCGGGCGGGCGCCATAGGCCGGATCCCAACCCTTCTCCGCCAGCCAATCGCGCGCCTTCGGCTCGAGCTCCAGATCGATCTTGCGATCCTCCAGCAGCTTGCGCAGCCGCGAGAACTGGATCTCCACGATGCGGCCCATGTCGCTCTTCTGCAGCCGGTGGAACAGGATGATCTCGTCGATGCGGTTGAGGAACTCGGGGCGGAAATGCGCCCGCACCATGTTCATCACCTGCTCGCGCACGGCGCTCGTGCTCTGGCCCTCCGGCTGGTTGACGAGATATTCGGCGCCGATGTTCGAGGTCATGATGATCAGCGTGTTGCGGAAGTCGACGGTGCGGCCCTGACCGTCGGTGAGACGGCCGTCGTCGAGCACCTGCAGCAGTACGTTGAAGACATCGGGGTGCGCCTTCTCGATCTCGTCGAACAGCACCACCTGATAGGGCCGCCGCCGCACCGCTTCGGTCAGCGCGCCGCCCTCGTCATAGCCGACATAGCCGGGCGGGGCGCCGATCAGCCGCGACACCGAGTGCTTCTCCATGTATTCGGACATGTCGAGCCGGATCATCGCGGTCTCGTCGTCGAACAGATATTCGGCGAGCGCCTTGGCGAGCTCGGTTTTGCCGACGCCGGTCGGCCCCAAGAACATGAACGAGCCGATCGGCCGGTTCGGATCCTGCAATCCGGCGCGGGCACGGCGCACCGCGGTCGACACCGCACGTACGGCCTCGGCCTGGCCGACGACGCGCTTGCCGAGCATCTCCTCCATGCGCAGCAACTTGTCTTTTTCGCCTTCCAGCATCTTGTCGACCGGCACGCCGGTCCAGCGCGAGACCACCTGTGCGATGTTGTCGGCGGTCACGGTCTCGCTGGCGGACGAGGTTTCGCTGGCCTCGACCGCCGCGAGTTTTTTCTCGAGCTCCGGGATCCGGCCATAGGCCAGTTCGCCGGCCTTCTGGAATTCGCCCCTACGCTGCGCATTGGCAAGCTCGGTGCGCAGCTGCTCGAGTTCGCCCTTCATCTTCTGTGCATCCGACAGCTTGCTCTTCTCGGAGCGCCATTTCGACGTCATGTCCGCCGACTTCTTCTCCAGATCGACGAGATCCTTCTCGAGCGTCTGCAGTCGGCTCCTGGAGCCGAGATCGGTCTCCTTCCTCAGCGCCTCCTGCTCGATCTTGAGCCGGATGATCTCGCGGTCGAGCGAGTCGAGGTCTTCGGGCTTGGAATCGACCTGCATCTTCAGCCGTGCCGCGGCCTCGTCCATCAGGTCGATGGCCTTGTCGGGCAGGAAGCGGTCGGTGATGTAGCGGTTCGACAACGTCGCGGCGGCGACGAGCGCCGAATCCGCGATACGCACGCCGTGATGCTGTTCGTATTTGTCCTTCAGCCCGCGCAGGATCGAGATGGTGTCTTCGACCGTGGGCTCCGAGACGAATACCGGCTGGAAACGTCGAGCCAGCGCCGGGTCCTTCTCAACATGCTTGCGGTATTCGTCGAGCGTGGTCGCGCCGATGCAATGCAGTTCGCCGCGCGCGAGCGCGGGCTTCAACAGGTTCGATGCGTCCATCGCGCCGTCGCCCTTGCCGGCGCCGATCAGGGTGTGCATCTCGTCGATGAACAGGATGATGCCGCCCTCGGCCGACGTCACCTCCTGCAGCACCGCCTTGAGCCGTTCCTCGAACTCGCCGCGATATTTCGCGCCGGCAATCAGCGCACCGAGATCGAGCGCGAGCAGCGCCTTGTCCTGCAGGCTTTCCGGCACGTCGCCATTGACGATGCGCAGCGCCAGGCCTTCGACGATCGCGGTCTTGCCGACACCGGGCTCGCCGATCAAGACGGGATTGTTCTTGGTGCGGCGCGACAGCACCTGGATGGTGCGGCGGATCTCCTCGTCGCGGCCGATGACGGGATCGAGCTTGCCGTCGCGCGCGGCCTGGGTCAGGTCGCGGGCGTATTTCTTCAACGCGTCATAGGCATTCTCGGCCGACGCGCTGTCGGCGGTGCGGCCCTTGCGCAGCGCGTTGATGGCGGCATTCAGGTTCTGCGGATTGACGCCACCCTTGGCGAGCAGCTTGCCGGCCTCGCTGTCCTTGTCGGCCGCGAGCGCCTGCAGCAGGCGTTCGACCGAGACGAAACTGTCGCCGGCCTTGTCGGCGGCCTGTTCCGCCGCGGTGAAAGCGCGCGCGGTCTCGGGCGCCAGGTAGATTTGACCGGAGCCGCCGCCGCTGACCTTCGGCACCTTCGCCAGCGCCTCTTCGGTTGCCTTGAGGATCGCGCGCGAGTTGCCGCCGGCGCGGTCGATCAGGCCGGCTGCAAGGCCTTCGGGATCATCGAGCAGCACCTTCAGGATATGGAGCGTCGAGAATTGCTGGTGTCCCTCGCGCATCGCGAGCGATTGTGCCGACTGAATGAAGCCGCGCACGCGATCGGTATATTTTTCTATGTTCATCGTGGCACCTCAAGGCAACGCGGGCTCATCGAGATCTCGTCATGCCACCGCGCGCGCATCGTGTGGTCGTTTCAGGGGAGTGTCAATCGCCCCGCGCGGCCGCCGGAATGTTGCACCTAAACTCTTGCGCCGGCACCTGTTCGTCCCTGGCACTCGGCCGGGCGCACTGCCACGGACGCGCCGTCAGACCCGGCGTCCCCACATCACGCCGATGGGCGGTCCGGTGATCGCCGAAATGTCTGGGTCGACGGGCCTGGATCACGACAATCGTATGAAGCAAGAAGGTCATATTCGCGCTTTCGGAAACGATCACGTCGCATCGAGTGGTGCGTGCGATCGATGATGCATTGCGCGTCGCGATGTTCCATTGAATCGCACGATACGACGTCACCGCACACTCTGAACTGTCGATGAATGGCCGCGTGATTGCGTTTCCATTTGCATCGGCGTGTTTCAGGCTGGTGTAAGGTGAAGGGTCTAGCGATGAGTGTGTCGGTGCATTGCCGACGCGCGGAACTCTTGTTCCGCTTCTCACGTTGAAGTTGCTCATCGAAGAGGCTCCCAATGACCATTCGTCTTCTGTCGACCGCGTCGTGTGCAGCGACTGCCGCGGTGCTGTTCTCAGTGGCAGCTGTTCCAGCAATCGCGCAGGATGCGGCATGCGCGCCGGTCTCTGCCGTCGAGACCGCGCCGCCGCCATTGCCGACCTACGACCAGCCGCCGATTCCCGGTCCTGGCTACATGTGGTCGCCGGGCAATTGGTCGTGGGACGAAGATCGCGGCGATTACTACTGGGTGCCCGGCACCTGGGTGCAGCCGCCGCGGGTCGGGTTGCTGTGGACTCCCGGCTACTGGGGCGCGTTCGGTGGCGGCTTCATTTTCCATCAGGGCTATTGGGGCGATCGCGTCGGCTTCTACGGCGGCATCAATTACGGCTTCGGCTACGGCGGTACGGGCTACCAAGGCGGCCGCTGGGATCACGGCAATTTCTTCTACAATCGCACCGTGAACAATCTCGGCGGTGCGCGGATCACCACCGTCTACGAGAAGAACGTCACGATCAGTCAGACCACCATCAGCAACGTCAGCTACAATGGCGGCCGCGGCGGCATCGAGGTGCGGCCGACGCCCGCCGAGCGCGCGATCGCCAAGGAGCCGCACTTCGCGGCGACGCCGTTGCAGCGCAAGCAGGTCGAGACCGCGAGCCAGGATCCGAGCCTGTTCAAGCGTGCCAATAACGGCGTGCCGGCGGTTGGCGCGACGGCGCGTCCCGGCGAATTGAAGGGACCGGGCGTGGTCCGCGCGCGGCCGGCCGGCGAGGCGGTGCCTGCCACCGCGGCAAAGCCGGCTGCTGCAGAGCCGGCGCGACCGGGCGCTCCGGCTGCACCGGCTGAATCGCATGCGCTTCCGGTCCCCGGGAAAGAGGTTCCGGCCGCCCACCCGCAAGCTCAGGAGAACCAGCCGGCGGTCGAGGAGAAGCCCGCAACGCCTGCGCCCGAGACCAAGGTCGCGCCGCGGCCTGCGCCGGCGGAGTCCCATGCGCTCCCGGTCCCCGGCAAGGAAGTTCCGGCGGCGCATCCTTCAGCGCAGGAGAACAGGCCCGGGGTCGAGGAGAAGCGCGCAGCACCTGCCGCCGAGCCGAAGGTCGAGCCGCGTCCCGCAACGGAAGCGGCGCGTCCCGCCGTGCAGGAGAAGCGACCCGAGGAGGTCCGCAAGGAAGAGCCGCGGGCCGAGCCCCGACCGGAGACTGCCGCAAGGCCGGAAGCGCGGCCGGAAACGGCGGCACGCCCTGAGCCACATCCGCAACCGGCGGCACGGCCGGAGCCGCATGTTCAGGCCGCACCGCACGTCCAGGCGCCGCCGCATGCCGCTCCTCGTCCTGTAGAGGAGAAGCGGCCGGAGCATTAAGGTCGCATCGCGCTCCGCTGGCTCGTTCCGGCGGAGCGCGGTATCTTTCCTGCCCGCGCGCAAGCGATCATCACTGGAGGTCGGTCATGGCACAAAGTCACGGTGGCAGCGGACAGCTTGACGATGGAAAGCCTCGCCTCAGCGAGGACGACATGCAGCGGGCCCTGCTCGGTCCGCGGGGTGTACCCGGCAAGGCGGATACCGCCAAGATGACGCCGCAGCAGCAAAAGAACATGCCGAACTATCTGGATCCCGGACATACGTCTTAACGCGGCGGTAACATGAGTGCGCGCTGCACCGCCCATCGCCGGGCGGCGGGCCAGCGCACTTGCAAATCGCCTGCTTTTGCGCCCTCATGAATGCAGGCGCACTCACGGTGTTGCGGAGCAGGTTGTGAGAAATCCGTACGAGATTCTTGGCGTTGCCCCGACGGCGTCTGCGGCCGATATCCAGAAGGCCTATCGCAAGCTTGCGAAGAAACTGCATCCGGATCTCAATCCGGGTGACAAGGCGGCCGAGGAGAAGTTCAAGGAAGTCGCCGCCGCGAACGATCTGCTTGGTGATGCCGACAAGCGCAAGCGCTTCGACGCCGGCGAGATCGACGAGAGCGGCGCCGAGCGGCCGCAGCATCGCTACTACCGGGATTTCGCTACCGCGGGTGAGGGGCATCCCTATGCCGACAGTTCCGGCTATGCCGACTATATGGATCAGGACGATGCGTTCGCCGAACTGCTCCGGCGCAGCGAGCAGGCGCGCGCCAACCGGCGCGGCCGCGACCTGCATTACAGCCTCGCGATCGACTTCGCGGAATCGATCACCGGCGCGAGCAAGCGCCTGACGCTTCCCGATGGCGGCACGCTCGACGTGACGATCCCGCCGGGCCTCGTCGACGGACAAATCATCCGCCTGCGCGGCAAGGGCATGCCGGGCAGCGGCAAGGGCGGTCCCGGCGATGCGCTGATCGAGGTCGAGGTGCGTCCCGATCCGCGCTTCACCCGCGACGGTGACGACATCTCGCTGGAATTGCCGATCTCGCTGTCCGAGGCGGTGCTCGGCGGCAAGGTCAACGTGCCGACGCCGACCGGCGCCGTGACCATGACAGTGCCGAAGGGCTCCAACACCGGAACCACGATGCGGTTGCGCGGCAAGGGAGCGCCCAAGGTCGGCGGCGGTCATGGCGACGAGTTCGTCAAGCTCAGGGTGGTCCTGCCCAAGGGACCCGATCCCGCGCTTGAGGCGTTTGTGTCGAACTGGGATCGCAAGGCATTCAATCCGCGCGAGGATGGTGCATCATGAACAAGCAGCAATTCCTCGACGATGCGGGTCTCGAGGTCCAGACCCTGGAGTTCTGGATCGAGCAGCAATGGCTAGTGCCTGACGAGACCGGGCAGGAGATCAGCTTCTCCGCCGCCGACGTGGCGCGCGCGCATCTGATCCGGGATCTGAAGGGCGATTTCGGCGTCAACGACGAGGGGATCGACGTCATCCTGCATCTGGTCGATCAGCTGCACGGGCTGCGCCGCGCGTTCGACGAGTTGCACAGGGATATCGCGTCACCATCGCGCTAGCTGTCTCGCTTGCCACGAACCTCAGCCTTGAGATCGGTCTTGGATCAGTCTTGAGATAATCCTTGGGAGACCATCATGACGGACAAGCCGACGCCGCTGGCCCATGGCGAGATCGATGTTCTGATTTTGCAGGCGCTGGTGCGCAAGCTGATCGCGAAGGGTGTGCTGACACAAGACGACGTCCGCTCGATGCTGTTCGAGGCTGCCAAGAACCTCGATCTGGTCGGCAGCGAGCTGACAACCGAAGCCGCCAACATCATCGTGCAGGAAGATCTGGCGCCGGCGTTCCTTGGCGGCTAGAGCATGATCCGGAAAAGTGGAAGCCGGTTTTCCGAAAAGATCATGCTCAAACAAAGAGTCTCTCAGGTCTGGCCGCCGCGGGTGGAGACCAGCCGGATTTGCGTGATCTGGTCGGCATTGCCGGCGAGATAGGCCTGCGCGTCGCGCACCAGCCGCTCCACTGCGGCGGCGTCGTAGCTCGGATGGCGGGTGTTGAGATGCAAGTCGGTCTCGATCTGCATCGCATTGGTGGTGCGGCCCGCGCCGATCTCAATCGAGAACGATACCAGCGAAACGTGTGGGCTCTTGAACGCCATGTCCTGATCTCCATCGATCCCGCGCGCGGCGCGGGCTCACGCCTTCGGCCGGTGCCTTATGTCAGGCAGCTGAATCTTCCCGGGTCGCCTGCGCATGATGCGGGGCAACCGCCGGATGTCTCCGGTCGAGCTCCTCGATCATGCCGCGGGCGATCTCGCGCTCGCCCATGATGACGATGTCGGCCCCGAGCCGTTTCAGGTGATCGACTTCCGCGTCGGAATGCGCGCGCGCGATGATCTGGATCGCGGGATTGGTGGCGCGCGCCTGCTCGACGATCTGTCCGGCCTCGAACGCTTCGGGAATCGCGATCACCAGCGATCGTGCGCCGGCCGGATTGGTCGCGCGCAGCACGCTGGCGCGCGCGGCATTGCCCATCAGCGCTTCGATGCCGCGCTGCTTGAGCTTTGCCACCATGTCGTCGGACGCCTCGACCGCGAGGAATGGTGCGTTGCGCTGATGCAAGGCGTCGCCGACGATGCTGCCGACCCGGCCGTAGCCGACCAGGATGGTGTGATTCTGCAAGTTGGTGACCGGGATCGGCTCGGCGATTGCGGCGGTCGGCGAAGCGGCCTGCGGCTGCTCCAGCCGCGACGTCAGCCAGTCGACCACCGCGAACACCAGCGGGTTGAGCATGATCGAGAAGATCGCGCCGGCCAGGATCAGATCGCGGCCGGCCTTCGGCAGCAGATCGAGTGCGACGCCGAGCTCGGCGAGGATGAAGGAGAACTCGCCGATCTGGGCGAGGCTTGCCGAGATCATCAGGGCGGTCGCCATCGGGTGACGGAACAGCACGACGATCAGGAGCGCGGCGAGCGACTTGCCGACCACGATGACGAACAGTGTCGCGACAAACGGCCAGGGTTCGCGCACCACGCTGAGCGGATCGAACAGCATGCCGACCGAGACGAAGAACAGCACCGCAAAGGCGTCGCGCAACGGCAGGGTTTCCTGGGCGGCGCGCTGGCTGAGCGGCGATTCCCGCAGCATCATCCCCGCGAAGAACGCGCCGAGCGCCAGCGAGACCCCGAACAGCTTGGTCGCGCCGAACGCGATGCAGAGCGCGATCGCGAGCACGGTCAGCCGGAACAGCTCGCGCGAGCCGGTATGCGCGATGTAATGCAGCACCCATGGGATCAGCCGGCGTCCGACCACCAGCATCAGCGCGATGAACAATGCGATTTTGATCAGCGTCAGCACCAGCACGCCGGTCAGGCCGATGCCGAAACGGGTTGCAAGCGGGTCGGAGGTGAGCGCCGCACCATCACCGCCGCTCTGGAAGCTCGCCACCGCCGGGAACAGCACCAGCGCCAGCACCATCGCGAGGTCCTCGACGATCAGCCAGCCGACCGCGATCTTGCCGCGCTCGGTGTCCATCAGCCGGCGCTCCTGCAGCGCGCGCAACAGCACGACGGTGCTTGCGACCGACAATGCCAATCCGAACACCAGGCCCGCGCCGACGGTCCAGCCCATCAGCAAGGCGAGAGCGAGGCCCATCAGCGTCGCGACCGCGATCTGCGCGACCGCGCCGGGCACCGCGATCTTGCGCACCGACAGCAGGTCGTTCAGCGAGAAATGCAGGCCGACGCCGAACATCAGCAGGATGATACCGAGCTCCGCGAGTTCGGTTGCCAGCGCCTGATCCGCGACGAAGCCGGGCGTGAAGGGCCCGACGGCGACGCCTGCGAGCAGATAACCGACCAGTGGCGGAACCCGGAAGCGCTGCGCGATGGTTCCGAAGACGAAAGCTAATCCGAGGCCCGCGACGACGGTCGCGATAAGAGGTGTGTCATGCGGCATTTCGCCTTGTCGCACAGCATGGTTGACGGTGCACCGCGACCATTTGAGGCGCGGCATCACACCACGGAACTGTGATCTATTGCTCATGGCGTGAGCATATGATCTCATGCCGCGATGGATCCGCGGCTCCCGGACACTGATCTGGTCATCTTCGACTGCGACGGCGTGCTCGTCGACAGCGAGGCATTGAGCTGTCGCTGCCTCGCCGAGGCGATGGTCCGGGCCGGCTTCGCGATGACGACCGAGCGGGCGCTCGAACTCTTCCTCGGGCGCAGCACCTCCGCGCTGCTTGAGTATTGCCGTGACGTGGGCGAGCCGTTGCCGGCGACTTTCCTGCCCGATCTGGCGGCCCAGGTCCGCGAGACATTCCGCATCCAGCTCAAGCCGATCGCGGGCATCGCGGCGGTGCTCGCGGAACTGCAGCTGCCGTATTGCGTCGCCTCGTCCAGTGATCTCGAGCGGGTGAAATTCTCGCTGGAATTGACCGGTCTTGCCGCAAGCTTCGGACCGCGGCTCTACACCGCGCAGATGGTCAGGCACGGCAAGCCGGCGCCGGATCTGTTCCTGCATGCGGCCAGCGCGATGGGCGCCGAACCCGGCCGCACGCTTGTGATCGAGGACAGCATCAGCGGGGTGACGGCGGCAAAGGCCGCGGGCATGAAAGTGTGGGGATTCGTCGGCGGCACCCACTATCGGTTGGCGGACGGCAATGCTCTGCTGCGGCAGGCTGGCGCGGATCGAATCTTCGCCGCGATGACGGATTTCTGGATCAAAGGCTGACACGGACGATGGCTGCGCCCGACAATGAAAAGTCTCGCCTCGACGATGCGGCGCGCGCCGGCTGGCTGTATTTCATCGCCGGCCACACCCAGGATGAAATTGCAAAGATGCTGCAGGTGTCCCGCGCCTCGGCGCAGCGACTGGTGTCGCTGTGCCTGGCCGAGCGGCTGATCACGTTTCGGCTCGAACACCCCATCGCAGCCTGCATGGAGCTCGCCTCGCGGCTGAAGGCGCGGTTCGATCTGGTGCATTGCGACGTGGTGCCGACTGACCCGGCGGCGCCGCTGTCGAATGCAGGGATTGCCAAGCGCAGTGCCAATCTGCTGGAGACGACGCTGCGCTCGGAGACGCCGGTGATCGTCGCGCTCGGCACCGGCCGCGCGGTGCGCGCCGCGGTCGAGCGGGTCTCGCCGATCGAGCGGCCGGATCACCAGATCGTCTCGCTGGTCGGCAATATTTCCGCCGACGGCTCGGCGAGCTTCTACGACACGGTGGGACGGCTGGCCGACCGCACCGGCGCGCGGCATTACCCGATGCCGCTGCCGTTCCTGATGTCGAGCGAGGACGAGCGCAATCGCATGGTGCGCATCGACCCGATCGCGCGGGTGAGGGCGGTCGCCGCCAAGGCCGATCTCAGGCTAATCGGGATCGGCCAAATGGACCAGAAGGCCCAGGTCCATGTCGACGGCTTCGTCACCCGCGAAGAGCTGCTTGAGATGATGCGGCTCGGGGCGGTCGGTGAGGTGACCGGCTGGGCCTACGACGCCAAGGGCCGCCTGATCAAGGGCGGCACCAACAAGCGGCTGACCAGCATTCCGCCGCAGATCCCCGCGCTCTCGACCACGATCGCGGCCGCCGTCGGCGTCGCCAAGGTGCCGTCGATCAAGGCGGCATTGGCGGGCCGGGTGATCAACGGCCTGATCACCGATGAGGCCACCGCGCGCGCCGTGCTGGACCGCTAGGGCTGGATGGTTCGAGTCGAGCAGCGCACCGCTTCACCTCGCCCCGCTTGCGGGGAGAGGTCGGAATGCATCGCCAGATGCATTCCGGGTGAGGGGGACTCTCCACGCACTCGTCTGCTTTCGTATGCGCGGAGAAAGCCCCTCACCCCAGCCCACTCCCCGTAAGAACGGGGCGAGGGAGCGCTGTCCCGGCGCGGTCGCTAATCGCTTTCTTCGCTCCCGCAAAAACTCCATTCCAGCGTGCCGTGGAACCGGCAATCGTGCGGGGACGGCGCAGCCGTGCGCTTGACAAAATTTGGCGACAGTATGAACATACGCTCAACACGTGGGCATATGCTCAACGTGGCATAAGGGAGGTCACCGTGAAAAACGTCCTTTGCGCCGTTGCGGGCGCGGCCAGTCTTTTGATCTCTGCCCCCTCGATCGCCCAGACCACGCTGACGGTGGCGACCGTCAACAACGGCGACATGATCCGCATGCAGGGGCTCACCAGCGAATTCACCGCGAAGAATCCCGACATCACCGTGAAATGGGTGACGCTCGAGGAAAACGTGCTGCGCCAGCGCGTGACCACCGACATCGCCACCAAGGGCGGCCAGTTCGACGTGCTCACCATCGGCACCTATGAGGTGCCGATCTGGGCCAAGAAGAGCTGGCTGGTGCCGCTCGACAAGCTTGGTGCCGATTACGACGTCAATGACCTGCTGCCGAAGATCAGGGACGCGGTCTCGGTCGACGGCAAGCTCTATGCCGCGCCGTTCTACGGCGAGAGCTCGATGGTGATGTACCGCACCGACCTGTTCGACAAGGCCGGCCTGAAGATGCCGGACAGCCCGACATGGGATTTCGTGGTCGACGCCGCCAAGAAGCTGACCGACAAGTCGGCCGGCGTCTACGGCATCTGCCTGCGCGGCAAGGCCGGCTGGGGCGAGAACATGGCGTTCCTGACCGCGATGTCCAATTCCTTCGGCGCGCGCTGGTTCGACGAGAAGTGGGAGCCGCAGTTCAATTCGCCGGAATGGAAGAAGACGCTGACGACCTATGTCGACCTGATGAAGCAGGCCGGCCCTCCGGGCGCCTCTTCCAACGGTTTCAACGAGAACCTCGCCTTGTTCAACGCCGGCAAATGCGCGATGTGGATCGACGCCACGGTGGCGGCGTCGTTCGTGACCAACCCGGCGCAGTCCACGGTCGCTGGCAAGGTCGGCTTCGCGCTGGCGCCGAACACTGGTCTCGGCAAGAACGCCAATTGGCTGTGGGCGTGGAGTCTAGCGGTCCCCGCCGGCTCGAAGAAGGTCGAGGCGGCCGAGAAGTTCATCGCCTGGGCGACCAGCAAGGAGTATTCCAAGCTCGTCGCGTCCAAGGAAGGCTGGTCCAACGTGCCTCCGGGAACGCGGACCTCGCTGTACCAGAATCCCGAATATCTAAAGGCGGCGCCGTTCGCCAAGATGACCTTGGCCTCAATCGATGCGGCTGATCCGAGCCACCCGACCGTGAAGCCGGTGCCCTATGTCGGCGTGCAATATGCGGCGATCCCTGAATTTCAGGGTATCGGCACCCAAGTCGGCCAGCAGTTCTCGGCCGCACTGTCCGGCTCGACCACGGTCGATGCTGCGCTGTCAGCTGCGCAGTCCGCGACCGAGCGCGAGATGAAGCGCGCGGGTTATATCAAGTAATCCACGCGATCCGATCGCCAGGGCGTGTCGAACGCCCTGGCTGCCCGACCAGCTTAGACCTCCCGAGCTGGATCACTCGCGACCATCCTGTCCCGCAGTGGGATGGTCGCTCCTTTCGCGAAAGAAGGAGGCGGGGATGGCGACCCAGCAGACCCAACTGCTCGCACGCACGCTGCTCACGCCGGCGGTGGCGCTGCTGTTCATCTGGATGATCGTGCCGCTGGCGCTCACGATCTATTTCGCGACCCTGCACTACAATCTGCTCGATCCCGGCTCCGAATCCTTCGTCGGCCTGGAGAACTTCCGCTACTTCCTTACCGATCCGGCCTTCCTCGCCTCGTTGCAGAATACGTTGGTGCTGGTCGGCTCGGTGCTCGCGATCACGATCATTCTCGGCGTGCCGGTGGCGCTATTGCTCGACCAGCAGGTGGTCGGGCTCTCGATCGTCCGCCTGATGGTGATCGCGCCGTTCTTCGTGATGCCGACGGTCAGTGCGCTGGTCTGGAAGAACCTGCTGATGCATCCGGTGTCCGGCCTGTTCGCCTGGATCGCGCATCTGTTCGGCCTGCCGGCGATCGACTGGTTCAACGACGCGCCGCTGTTCTCGGTGATCCTGATCATCTCCTGGCAGTGGCTGCCGTTCGCGACCCTGATCCTCTTGACCGCGCTGCAATCGCTCGACGAGGAGCAGAAGGAGGCGGCCGAGATGGACGGCGCGAGCGCGATCTCGACCTTCATCTACATCACGCTGCCGCACTTGGCACGCCCGATCACCGTGGTGATCCTGATCGAGACCATCTTCCTGCTCACGGTGTTCGCGGAGATCTTCGTCACCACAGGCGGCGGCCCCGGCCTGCAGACCACCAACATCGCCTTCCTGATCTACTCGCAGGCGCTGATCCAGTACGACGTCGGCAGCGCCTCGGCGGGCGGCCTGGTCGCGGTGGTGCTCGCCAACATCGTCGCGTTCTTCCTCGTTCGCATCGTCGGCCGGAATCTGGAGGCGTAACGTCATGGCGCGGATGGTCACGACACGACGCAAGGCGATCTCGACGGCGGCGGCCTGGCTGGTCGGCTTCCTGATCTTCTTCCCGATTCTCTGGATGGTGCTGGCGAGCTTCAAGACCGAGCTTGAAGCGTTCGCGATCCCGCCGTCGTTCCTGTTCTTCCACTGGACCACGGAGAACTACGCCACGGTGCAGGAGCGCAGCGATTATTTCCACCACGCGCTCAACTCGATCATCATCGCCGGCGGCTCGACCCTGATCGCGATGCTGATCGCGATCCCGGCGGCGTGGTCGATGGCGTTCTCGCCGACCAAGCGCACCAAGGACGTGCTGCTCTGGATGCTCTCCACCAAGATGATGCCGCCGGTCGGCGTGTTGGTGCCGATCTACCTGATCTTCCGCTCGGTCGGCCTGCTCGACACCCGCACCGGCCTGATCTTCATCCTGTGCCTCGGCAACCTGCCGATCGTGATCTGGATGCTGTTCACCTATTTCAAGGAGATCCCGAAGGACATTCTCGAGGCGGCGCGGATGGACGGCGCCACGATCGGGCGCGAGCTGATCTACGTGCTCACGCCGATGGCGGTGCCGGGCCTGGCCTCGACCATGCTGCTCAACCTGATTCTGGCGTGGAACGAGGCGTTCTGGACCCTCAATCTGTCGACGCTCGAGGCTGCGCCGCTCACCGTGTTCATCGCATCCTATTCGAGTCCCGAAGGATTGTTCTGGGCGAAATTGTCGGCGGCGTCGACGCTCGCGATCGCGCCCATTCTCGTGCTCGGCTGGTTCAGTCAGCGGCAACTCGTCCGCGGCCTGACCTTCGGCGCGGTCAAGTAGCAGAAAGGCTTCTCCATGGGTCAGATTACGCTGCAGGGTGTGCAAAAATCGTTCGGGCCGGTCCACATCATCAAGGGCGCCGACCTCGACATCGCCGACGGCTCCTTCGTCGTGTTCGTCGGTCCGTCCGGCTGCGGCAAGACCACGCTGCTGCGGCTGATCGCGGGGCTTGAGGACGTCACGGGCGGCGCCATCCTGATCGATGGCCGTAACGTGGTCGACGTGCCGCCGGCCAAGCGCGGGCTGTCGATGGTGTTCCAGTCGTATGCGCTCTATCCGCATATGAGCGTGCGCGGCAATATCGCGTTCGGCCTGAAGATGGCGGGGATCGCCAAGGACGAGATCAACCGCAAGGTCGAGGCCGCCGCGGCCACGCTCAATCTCACGCCCTACCTCGAGCGCAAGCCGCGCGAACTCTCCGGCGGCCAGCGCCAACGCGTCGCGATCGGGCGCGCCATCGTGCGCGAGCCCAAGGCGTTCCTGTTCGACGAGCCGCTGTCGAACCTCGATGCCGCGCTGCGGGTGCAGATGCGGCTCGAGGTGACGCGGTTACAGAAGCAGCTCGGCACCACGGCGATCTACGTCACCCACGACCAGGTCGAGGCCATGACCATGGCCGACAAGATCGTGGTGCTGAACGGCGGCAAGATCGAGCAATATGGCTCGCCGCTCGAGCTGTACGAAAAGCCGGCGAACCTGTTCGTCGCCGGTTTCATCGGCTCGCCGAAGATGAACTTCGTCACCGGCGATCTCGCCAAGCAGCAGGGCGCGACCACGATTGGCGTGCGGCCCGAGCATCTGAGGGTCGAGCGCAACGGCCAGGGCGGCTGGCACGGCACGGTCTCGGTTGCCGAGCATCTCGGCAGCGACACCTTCCTCTATGTCGATGCCGGGCCGCAGGGCATGCTGACCGCGCGCTACATCGGCGAGCTCGACCTGCATCCGGGCGACAAGGTGTCGCTGATCCCGGATCCGGCGCGCATCCATCGTTTCGACGACAGCGGAAAATCGATCCGGGCATAGAGCATGCTCAAGAAAAGCACGGACGATCTCCGCCGTCGATCTCGCTCTGGCCGGGGCGGCACGCCCGCGACATGCGGGCTCTAGGCAAAGGAAGAAGAAAATGTATCTCGAGAAATTCAAGCTCGGCGGCAAGACCGCCATCATCACCGGCGCCGGTCAGGGCATCGGGCTCGCCTGCGCCGAAGCGCTGGCGGAAGCCGGCGCCAAGGTCATCATCGGCGACCGCGACGCCAAGGTCGCCAATGACGCGCAGGCGGCTCTGAAGGCCAAAGGTTTTGACGCCGATATCGCGCTGATGGACGTGACGGATTCCGGTCGCGTCGCCGCGGTCGCCGACGAACTGGTGCGCAAATACGGCAAGGTCGACATCCTGGTCAACAATGCCGGCATCGCCCGCAGCGAGACGCCGGCCGAGACTGTGACCGACGAGCACTGGCTCAACGTCATCGACGTCAATTTGAACGGCACGTTCTGGTGCTGCCGCGCCTTCGGCAATCACATGCTGAAGGCCAAATCCGGCACCATCGTCAATGTCGGCTCGATGTCCGGCTTCATCGTCAACAAGCCGCAGGAACAGTGCTTCTACAACGCCTCCAAGGCCGCGGTGCACCATCTCACCAAATCGCTCGCCGCCGAATGGGGCGCGCGCGGGGTCCGCGTCAACGCCGTGGCGCCGACCTATATCGAGACGCCGCTGAACGCCTTTGTGAAGAACAGCCCCAAAATGTACGACGCCTGGATCGGTGGAACCCCGATGGCGCGGATGGGGCAGGTCGACGAGATCGCCTCCGTGGTCTTGTTCCTGGCCTCCGACGCAGCGAGCCTGATGACCGGAAGCATCGTTCTGGTCGATGGCGGTTACACTTGCTGGTAGGCTCGCGCCGACGCATGATCCGGACGGATGGGGACCGGCTTCCGGACAGTGCTGACACAGAAGCAAGAGCGCGATGACGTTTCGAAGACACGTCGTCGCGTTCCGACGGAGCGAACATGCGGCAAGCCTATATCGGGGTGGACGTCGGAAGCACCAGCGCCCGCGCCGGCGTCTTCGACGCGGCCGGCAAGCTATTGGGCTCGGCCCGGCATCCGATCCGGGTCTGGCATGAGCCGGGCGACATCGTCGAGCAATCGTCCGAAGACATCTGGACGGCCTGCATTGCCTCCGTGCGCAACGCCATGCGGGAGGCCGCCGTCGCCGCCGAACACGTCAAGGGCATCGGCTTCGACGCGACCTGCTCGCTGGTCGTGCTCGACCGGGCAGGTCGGCCGTTGACCGTCAGTCCGTCCGGCGATCCCGCGCGCAACGTCGTGGTCTGGATGGATCACCGCGCGATGGGCGAGACCGAGTTCATCAACGCGACCGGCGACCGGGTGCTGCGTTATGTCGGCGGCGCCATCTCGCCGGAGATGGAGATCCCGAAGATCCTCTGGCTGAAGCGGCATCTGCCGGCGAGCTTCGAGGCTGCCGGGCACTTCTTCGATCTCGCCGACTATCTCTCGTTCCGCGCCAGTGGCTCGCTGGCGCGCTCGACCTGCACGGTGACCTGCAAATGGACCTATGTCGCCGGTGAGGGCGGCTGGAGCGAATCCTTCCTCAAGCGGGTCGGGCTCGAGGCGCTCGCCGCCGATCGCTTTGCCCGCATCGGCAACGAGATCGTGCCGCCCGGTTCGCCGCTTGGCGGCGGGTTGTCGGAGGGTGCCGCGCGCGATCTCGGCCTGATGCCGGGGACCGCGGTCGGCGCCTCGCTGATCGATGCCCATGCCGGCGGCGTCGGCGCGATCGGCGGCCGTGACGGCTCCGGCGCCGAGGTCGATGTCTGCAAGCGGCTCGCCTATATCATGGGAACGTCGGCCTGCATCATGGCGACGACCGTCGAGCCCTGTTTCGTGCCGGGTGTCTGGGGCCCGTATTTCGAAGGCATGGTGCCGGGCTTCTGGCTGAACGAGGGCGGGCAGTCCGCTGCCGGCGCCGCGATCGATCATCTGCTCAAGTCGCACCCGGCGCATGCCGAGGTCTCGGCCGCGGCCAAGACCGACGGCGTCGATGTCATCGAATACCTCGAGAAGCGCATCCTGGCGCGCAGCGGCAATGCCGGCGCGGCCGCGCTGCTCGCACGCAACGTGCATGTCCTGCCGGAATTCCTCGGCAACCGCTCGCCCTATGCCGATCCGGGCTCGCGTGCGGTGATCGCGGGGCTCGATCTCGACACCGATGTGTCAGCGCTGGAGCGGCTGTTCGTCGCTGGCCTGTGCGGGCTGGCCTATGGCCTGGCCGACGTCATCGAGGCCTTGCAGGCCCACGGCGTCGACGGCAAGACCATCGTGATCGGCGGCGGCGCCAGCCGCAGCCCACTGGTGCGCCAGATCATGGCCGACACCACAGGCTACACGGTGGCATTGCCGCAGACCCAGGAGCCGGTGTTGCTGGGCGCCGCGATGCTCGGCGCGGTCGCCAGCGGCGCGCACAACTCGATCAATGCCGCGATGGCCGGCATGTCGGCGCTCGGGCGGCTGAGCGAGCCGACCAAGCCCGAGCTTGCAGATTTCCACCGCCGGAAGCGCGGCGTACACAAGATGCTGCGGCAGCTCGATCGCGACAGCCGCGAGGCGATGAAGCAGGCGTCCGGTGCGGCGCCGGGTTGAGGTGTTTGCATGCTGCTGAGTTGCGGAGATGCACTGATCGATTTCCTGCCGTCGCGGACGGCGGATGGACGCGAGGCCCTGACGCCCGCGGTCGGCGGATCCTGCCTCAACATCGCAATCGGTAGCGCCCGGCTCGATGTTTCCACCGGTTTTGTCGGCGGCATCTCGACCGACACGTTCGGCCGGATGATCGCCGATCATGCCACGGCTTCAGGTGTCGATCTCGGCCGCGCGATGCGCAGCGATCACCAGGCGACGCTGGCCTTTGCTCGTGTGACAGGAACCGAGACGCAATACGCCTTCTATGACGCCGACACGGCATCGCGGAATTGGATCTATCGGCGCGAGGCGATCGCGCTCGAGGGCATCTCCGGCCTTCACATCGGCTCGACCACGCTGGTCCATGACAAGGGCGCCGCCGAGACGCTGGCCTTCATCAATGACGCGCGTTCCAATGTGACGATCTCGCTTGATCCGAACTGCCGGCCGAATTTGGTCAAGGACAAGGACGCTTATCGCACACGCATGCTGGCGTTCTGCGGCAAGGCCGACATTGTGAAGATGTCCGACGTCGACTTCGCCTATCTGTTCGGCGACGAGGCCTATGCTGCGCGGGCCGAGGCGCTGCTGTCGGCGGGCGTATCGCTCGTCGTCATCACCCGCGGCAACGACGGCGCCGTGGCCTGGCATCGCAGGGCTGGACCCATCGAGGTCAAGGCACCGGTGGTGACCGTCGTCGATACGATCGGCGCCGGCGACAGCTTCCAGGCCGCACTGCTCGCCGCGTTGCATCGGCTGGACCGGATCGCGCGGCCGCGGCTCGCCGAGATCTCCACCGCCGAACTCGCCCGCGCGTTGTCCTTTGCCTGCACATGCGCCGCCTTCACCTGCACACGCGCTGGCGCCGATCCGCCGCGGAGCCGGGAGTTGCCCGCAGGCACCTGGTAAGCCATGCAGCCGAGGCGATGGACTTGCCGCACGAGCCACGGCACGATGCCGTCATCGAAGACCGATGCGAGCCCGTGCCCGAATGAGCGACGATCTGTGCCTGCTATCAGCCGTTGAACTTCGCGCCCGGATCGCCCGCAAGGAGGCGTCTCCGGTCGAGATCACCCAGGCGGTACTGACCCGCGCCGAACGGCTCCAGCCCGAATTGAACTGCTTCATCACGCTATGCAACGACGAGGCGATGGCGCAGGCGAAGGCCGCGGAGCACAAGGTGATGGCCGGCGAGCCCCTCGGTCTGCTGCACGGCATCCCCTTTACCGTGAAAGACATCGTCAGCACCAGGGGCGTGCGCACGACGTTCGGCGCGGTGCCATACAAGGACAACGTGCCGGACCATGATGCCGTGGCAGTGGCCCGGCTCCATGCGCAGGGCGGCATCCTGATCGGCAAGACCACGACGCCGGAGTTCGGCAGCAAGTGCCTGACCGACTCGCCGCTGTTCGGTCGCACCCGCAATGCGTGGAGCGCCGAGCGCTCCAGCGGCGGCTCGAGCGGCGGCGCGGCAGTCGCGGTCGCGAGCGGCCTCGCGCCGCTGGCGGTGGCGACCGATGGCGGCGGCTCGACGCGGATTCCCGCGGCCTGCAACGGCGTGGTCGGGATCAAGCAGAGCAACGGCGTGATCCCGCACAGCCAGGTGCAGGATGCCTTCGGCAACCAGACCTACGTCACGCCGACCACGCGCACCGTCGCCGACACCGCACTGATGATGCAGGCGATGGCCGGCGAGGACCCGTCCGATCCCTGGTCGATCGGCGTGCCGGCGCCTGATTATCCCGACCTTGCCGCGCCGCGCGGCGATCTTCGCGGCAGGCGAGTGCTGTTCTGCGTGTCGCCGCCTGGGCGTCCGGTGACGGCGGATGTCGCCGCTGCGTTCCACGCGAGCCTCGACCGGCTGGCCGGCCTTGGCGCGGAGTTGGAGGAATTTTCCGGTGACGGCTTTGACATCGAGCCGATTTGGCGTGCCATCAATCATACGGTCTGGCGCACCCGCTTCGAGAAGCTCGCAGCCGACCATCCCGACGACCTCAGCCCGACCTTCCTGAAACAGCTCGCGCTCGCCGCTCGGGTCAGCGGCGTTGACTACCAGCAGGCGATGTTCGACCGCACCGCGCTGTTCCGCCGGGTGCAGTCGCTGCTCGCGCGCGGCGACTGGCTTGCGATGCCGACCCTGACCCGCACGGCGCTGCCGATCGACCAGGATCTGTTCGGCAGCATCGACATCGACGGGCAGAGCTTCGACAGCGTGCGGCCGCATTGGTTTCCCTGGACCATGCTGTTCAACATGACCGGGCATCCCGCGGTCAGCATCCCTGCAGGCTTCGGCCGCGATGGCCTGCCGATCGGCCTGCATCTGGTCGGCCGCTTCCGGGACGATGCGGAACTGCTGCGCGTCGCGGCGCTGTTCGAAGAGGCGAGCGACCTGCTCGGGCGCTGGCCGACCGTCGCGTCGTGAACGGCGCTCTTCCACCAGCGATGCCGTCGCTTGACGCTTAGTCTCATTTTGCGTGCTGCGCCTGCGAAGGCGAATGTGGTCCGCGATCCGTGAAAGCTCCGGAAGCTCCCGATATAGCTTGGATTGATGTCAGCCTGCGTTCGCCGCATGCGGCTGCGCGAACGCCTCCAGTTGCGGCTTCGCATTCAGCGCATCGGTTGTCTTTGTGAAGGACGGCGCTAACATGGAAGCCATCCATCGATACCTGTCGTCGTCTTTTTTGATTCATCTATTGCAGCGCAACCAGGCCACGCGACGGTTCCGCGCTCGCTCCGGCGGCCAGGCCTCGAGGGGAAAGTAGCAAACACCCATCCCTGACATCGCAACCAAGAAATAACGGGGGAAGACATGTATGTGAATGGGCTTGCGGCATTTGCCGCCGCGGTCGGCGTTGGCCTGTTGTCGGGCGCCGCCATCGCACAGGAAGTCAAGCAGGAGAAGCAGTCGGTCCTCGGTAACGCCAATGTTTCACCGGTGACCCAGGAGCAGCTCAACGCCGCCGACAAGAACAGCAAGGACTTCCTGCTCACCAACGGCAATTATGCGCAGACCCGGTTTTATCCAGGCAAGCAGATCAGTCGCGACAATGTGAAGAATTTGCACGTCGCCTGGATCTTCCAGACCGACGTCAAGGAATCGCTCGAGACATCGCCGATCGTCGTCGACGGCGTGATGTATGTCACGACCTCGTTCAGCCATGTCTATGCGCTCGACGCCAAGACCGGCCAGCAGCTCTGGCACTACGCTCACAAGATGGGCCCGATCACCGTCTATTGCTGCGGTCCCAACAATCGCGGCGTCCAGGTGCTGGGCGATCGGGTCTATCTAGCGACGCTGGATTCCAAGCTGCTGGCGCTGAATGCCAAGACCGGCGAGGTGGTGTGGACCACCAATATCGCCGATCCTGAGCTCGGCTACAGCGAGACGATGGCGCCGACCGTGGTCAAGGACAAGGTGCTGATCGGCACCAATGGCGGTGAATACGGCATCCGCGGCTTCGTGCGCGCCTATGACGCCAAGACCGGCAAGCAGCTGTGGAATTTCAACACCATTCCGGAGAACTCGGTCGGCGTCTGGGCGACCAAGGACGCCACCGGCCGCGACATGCATCGCAATATCCAGGCCGAGAAGGACACGCTCGCCAAGATCGGCGATCCCTATGCCAAGCTCGGCGGCGGCGTGTGGCAGAACCCTTCGGTCGATCTCGCGACCAACCGGATCTACTTCGTTGTCGGCAATCCGTCGCCCGACCTCGACGGCTCGAACCGGCCCGGCGACAACCTCTACACCAACTCGATGGTCTCGCTCGATCTCGATACCGGCAAGTATGTCTGCCACTTCCAGTACATCGCCCATGACGTCTGGGACCTCGACGCGGTCAGCCCGACGGTGCTGGTCGACGTCAAGAACAAGGACGGCAAGACCATTCCCGGCGTCATCCATGCCGGCAAGACCGGGCACATCTATGTGCACGATCGCAAGGACTGCAGCCTGATCCGCTTCTCCGAGGCGATGGTGCCGCAGGAGAACATGTGGGTGCTGCCGACCAAGGAGGGTGCGCGCATGCTGCCCGGCGCCAATGGCGGAGTCGAATGGTCGCCGATCGCGACCGACCCGGGGCAGGAGCTGGCCTATGCCATCAACCTGCACCAGCCGATGACCTACCACGTCGAAAGCTCGGCCTATCCAAACGGCAAGCTTTGGCTGGGCGGCGCCTTCAAGGTGATCCCGAGCGAGAAGCAGTCGGGCAACATCACCGCGGTGAACTACAACAACGGCAAGATCAAGTGGCAGGTCAATACGCCCGAGCCGATGATCGGCGGCATCCTCGCCACCGCCGGCGGCCTGGTGTTCACCGGCGAAGGCAACGGCAAGTTCGCGGCGTATAATTCGTCGAACGGCAAGGAATTGTGGAGCTTCCGCGCCGGCGCCGGCGTCAACGCGCCGCCGTCGAGCTACATGGTCGGCGGCAAGCAATATGTCGTGGTCGGCGCGGGCGGCAACACCCAGCTCGACTACAAGCGTGGCAACAACATCATCGCCTTCACGCTCGACTGAGCGAGAGACAAACAATGGTGGCGAAGCGGGACCCGTCTGGTCCCGCTTCTGTTTCTTCGGACGAGCGATCAGGCCGCGTCATTGCGAGCACAGCGAAGCAATCCATCGCGCCGCATATGTGGAAGGATGGATTGCTTCGTCGCTGTCGCTCCTCGCAATGACGACTGCGCTTCAGGATGAGTGGATGTCTTGTAAATTATTGATCTGCGCTACCGCGCTGCTGTTGCTCGCAGCACAGGCGCGCGCCGAGACGATCGAGGACAAGGTCGCGGTCTGCGCCGGCTGTCACGGCGCGGACGGCAAGCCGGTCGACAAGACCATTCCGACGATCTGGGGCCAGCAGGCCGGCTACCTCTACATCCAGCTCCGCGACTTCAAGCGCGGCGATCGCAAGAGCGACATCATGCAGCCGATCGCAACCCAGTTCGAGCGCGACGACATGCTGGCGATCGCGGAATATTTCTCGCAGAAGCCGTGGCCTGACCTCGGCCAGCCGCGCGCGCCGAAGGACGTCGCAGCGAAGGCGATGACGGCCAGCGCTTCGGTCGGCTGCCCGGCCTGCCATCTCGATCGCTTCCAGGGCGACGGCACGGTGCCGCGGCTTGCCGGGTTGGGGCGGGATTATCTCGCGAAAACCATCGCCGATTTCCGCAGCCGCGCGCGCGGCAACAATCCCGGCATGTCCGATCTGATGCTGGCGACGTCGCCCGACGACCTCGCCGCGCTGGTGGAGTATCTGGCGGGGTTGTGAGCGGAGCGCCGTCTCAGCGCGGCGTCAGCTCTTCACGCAGCGCCGACAGGATGGTGAGGTCGGCGGCGTGCTTGCCGGACTTGTCGGCCAATGCGGCATCGGCGCCGCGGGCCAGCAGTGCCTTCGCGATCGCCGAGTGGTTGCCTTCGGCGGCGATCATCAGCGCGGTGCGGCCGCGCGCGTCGCGCTCGTCGACCCTGGCGCCGGCGTCCAGCAGATACGAGACGACCTCGAGCGCCTGCGCTTCCGGCACGGCCTCGTCCGGCCCGGCCGCCCACATCAACAGCGTCAGATCGTTGGCGTAGCGCGCGTTGACGTCGATCTCGCGCGCGAGCAGCTGCTTGACGATGCCGAGCTGACCGCCGGCGGCGGCATACACGACCGGCGGCTTGCCGGTGTCGTCAGCCTTGCGGCCGTCGGCACCATGCGCCAGCAGCATGCGCACCACCATGTCCCGGCCGGCATAGGCGGCGGCCGCGACCGGCGAGGCGCCGCTGCGTCCGGTGAGATTGACATCTGCACCGCGCTCGATCAGCCGCTGCACGATCGCGACATGGCCGCGTTCGGCGGCAAGATACAGCGCGGTCGATCCCGCGAGGTTGCGGGCGTTGACCGGCGCGCCGCGCGCCAGCAGCAGGTCGACCATATCGAGATGGCCGGAGCGGGCGGCATGGCTCAGCGGCCTGGCGCCGAGCCGGTCCCGCGCGTCGACCGAGGCGCCGTGGTCGAGCAGCTCGGTGGCAAGGTTGATGCAGTCGGCATTGGCGGCCGCGAACAAGGTCAGCGAGATCTCGATTGCGCTGAGCTGGGCCTTGTCGGTCTCATATTTGCGGATCAGTTCGCGGCACCGCGCCGGGTCGGGCGCCGCAAGGCTGCTGTGGACGTGGCCTGCGACAAGCAGCGCGGCGAGGGCGATGCGACGAACCAAGACGAGTACTCCGGATGGCTTGCCGAGCGCATCGCCATTCGATCGAGCCTGGCATGAACCTGCGTCGCTGCCAAGCCGCGGCCTAGGTGTGCCGCTAGCCGCTCTGCCCGCTGCTGGCATTGGCGACGGCGCGGGCGACGTTGGCGATCACCTCGTTGCACGTCTCCACCGAAGCGCTGGCTCCGGTCAGATAGACCGTCACCACGATCGGCTTGCGGCCGGGCGGCCAGAACACGCCGATATCGTTATAGGTGCCGCGCTCGCCGGTGCCGGTCTTGTCGCCGACCCGCCAGTCGCGCGGCACGCCGGCGCGCAGCCGGGCATTGCCGGTCTTGTTAGCGACCATCCAGTCCACTAGCCTCTCACGCGAGGCCGCCTGCAACACGTCGCCGAGCACGACGCGCTGCAGATCCTTCAGCATCGCGACCGGGCTGGTCGTGTCGCGCGGATCGCCGGGCACGGCTTCGTTCAGCGCCACCTCCCAGCGGTCCAGCCGGCTGACATTGTCGCCGATGGTGCGAAAGAAGCTCGTGAAGCCGGCAGGCCCGCCGATCTCGCGCAGCAGCAAATTGGCGGCGGTATTGTCGCTCAGCGTGATGGCGGCCTCGCAGAGTTCGGACAGCGTCATGCTCGATCCGACGTGTTGTTTGGCCACGGGCGCGTAGGCCAAGATATCCTTGGCCTCGATCTGCACGCGCTGGTCGAGGCTGGATTCGCCGCGGTCGACCCGGTGCAGCACGGCCGCCGAGGCCAGCGCCTTGAAGGTGCTGCACATCGGGAACCGCTCGTCGCCGCGCTGGCTTGCGCGCAACCCCGTTTCCGTGTCGAGCGCAGCGATGCCGAGCCGGCCGGTGGTCGCCAGCTCGATGCGCGCAAATTCCTGCTGCAGCCGTCGCGCCGCCTCGCTTGCTCCCGCCACGCTCTGTTCTGCCGCGGCGCTCTCTCCGGCCGCGGCGCTTGGCCGCGGCAGGGTGCACGACACCGCAAGGCCCAGCGCGCGCCATCCAAATGTCCGTCTCGTCAGCATGTCCATACTCCCGTTGGCGGCGCGAACCTGCCGAACGGCGTGACGGCCGACAAACAATCATTTATACAATGAGCCATGAGAAAAACTTGGTCATGACGCCGTGCGCCGGCATCTCCCGTTGAACGCGTTGCGTGCCTTCGAGGCCTCCGCGCGGCTGCTCAGCTTCACCCGCGCGGGGATGGAGTTGCGCGTGACCCAGACCGCGATCAGCCATCAGGTCAAGCAGCTCGAGGACACGCTCGGCGCGAGCCTGTTCCGCCGGCTGCCGCGTGGCCTCGTGCTCACCGACGAGGGGCTGGCGTTGTTGCCAATACTGTCGGACGCGCTCGACCGGATCGGGGCTGCTATCGACCGCATCGAGGCCAAGGGCACGCGCGAGGTCGTCACCGTCGGCTGCGTCACGACGTTCGCGACCGGATGGCTGTTGCAACGGGTCGATCGCTTCAAGCGCGCGCACCCCTATATCGACCTGCGGCTGCTCACCAACAACAACCGCGTCGACATCGCGGGCGACGGGCTCGACCTCGCACTGCGCTTCGGTGACGGCTCCTGGCACGGCACCGAGGCGATCCATCTGCTGTCGGCGCCGCTGTCGCCGGTGTGCTGCCCCGATGTCGCGGGCCGGCTGCGCAAGCCGTCCGATCTCGCGCAGGAATTCCTGTTGCGCTCCTATCGCGCCGAGGAGTGGCCGCTGTGGTTTGCGGTTGCCGGCGCGCCGTGTCCGAAGATCCAGGGCCCGATCTTCGACAGTTCGGTGGCGATGGCCGAGGCCGCCGCACGCGGCATCGGCGTCGGGCTGGTGCCGATCGCGATGTTCAACAACGAACTCGGGTCCGGCCGGCTCAGGCGGCCATTCGCGGCCGAGGTCCCGGCGGGGTCGTACTGGCTGACCTGGCTGAAGTCGCGCGAGGTGACGCCGGGCATGCGCGCGTTTCGCGACTGGTTGCTCGAGACGTTGCGGGCGGAAGTGAGTGAGGGGGAGGAGAAAGTGGATTCATCCGCTTCACGACCGAAGGCAAACACCAAGGCCAAACCGACGGCCAAGACGAAGGCCGCGAAGAAGCGGAGGCGTTAGTCTTCCGAGTAATGCTCTCTTTACCGTCATCCTGAGGAGCGCGCAGCGCGTCTCGAAGGATGCACGGCCCGGCTGGTGGCCGTCGACCCTTCGAGACGCGCTGCGCGCTCCTCAGGGTGACGGTGAGGGAGCGGAGTGCACGGCATGCAGTGTTCGCCGTTGTCGTGCGGTGCGATCCATCCTACGCCAGATGGCACGCCACCGCGTGCCCGTCGCTGCCTTCGCGCAGCTCCGGCGCCGATTGGCGGCAGCGCGCTTCGGCGATTGGGCATCTGGTGTGGAAGTGGCAGCCCTGCGGCGGATTCATCGGGCTCGGCACGTCGCCCTTCAGGCGGATGCGATCGCGCTTCGCCTTGGGATCGGCCACCGGCACCGCCGAAAGCAGCGCCTTGGTGTAGGGATGCTGCGGGTTGCGGTAGAGATCGCTGGCCTTCGCGAGCTCGACGATGCGGCCAAGATACATCACCGCGACGCGGTCGGAGATGTGCTCCACGACCGAGAGATCGTGAGCCACGAATAGGTAGGTCAGGTTCAGCTCGGCCTGCAAGTCCTCGAGCAGGTTGATCACCTGGGCCTGGATCGAGACGTCGAGCGCCGAGACCGGTTCGTCGCACACGATCAGCTTCGGCTCCAGCGTCAGTGCGCGGGCGATCGCGATGCGCTGGCGCTGGCCGCCGGAGAATTCATGCGGGTAGCGCCGCATGTGGTCGGCCTTCAGCCCGACCTTGACGAGCAATTTTGCGACGCGGTCCTCACGCTCGCTGGCCGAACTCACGAGATTATGGATGATGAAGGGCTCGCCGAGGATCGCGCCGACCGTCATGCGCGGATTGAGCGAGGCGAACGGATCCTGGAACACCAGCTGCATGTTGCGCCGCATGGCGCGCAAATCGCCGCCGCCGAGGCCCGTCACGCTCTGACCGTCGAACACGACGTCGCCGGAGGTCGGCTCGATCAGCCGCAGCACGCAGCGGCCGGTGGTCGACTTGCCGCAGCCGGATTCGCCGACCAACCCCAGTGTTTCGCCGCGGTTGACCGAAAACGACACGCCGTCGACCGCATAGACCTGGCCGACCTCGCGCGACAGCAGGCCGCCCAGCACCGGAAAGTGCTTCTTCAGATTGGACACGCGCAGCAGCGGTTCGCTCATGACGCGTCTCCGAGATGGCAGGCGATGCGATGGCCGGGCGCGATCTCGCGCAGCCGCGGCTCCTTTTCGGTGCAGATGCTCATGGCGTGCTTGCAGCGGGGCGCAAACCGGCAGCCGGGCGGCGGGTTGATCAGGATCGGCACCGAGCCGCCGATCGCCTCCAGCCTCGTCTTGTGCTCGGCGTCGAGGTCAATGCGCGGGATCGAGCGGATCAGGCCTTGGGTGTAGGGATGGCCGGGATTGCCGAACAATTCGTGGACCGGCGCCTCTTCCACCACCTTGCCGGCATACATCACGACGACGCGCTGCGCGGTCTCGGCGACCACGCCCATCGCGTGCGTGATCAGCATCACCGCCATGCCGAAGCGTTCCTTCATGTCCTGCAAGAGGTCGAGGATCTGCGCCTGGATGGTGACGTCGAGCGCGGTGGTCGGCTCGTCCGCGATCACGAGCTTGGGCCGGCACGCCAGCGCCATCGCGATCATCACACGCTGGCGCATGCCGCCGGAGAACTGGTGCGGATAGTGATGCACGCGGCCCGCGGCATTGGGGATCTGCACCAGCTTCAGCATCTCGATGGTGCGTTCCAGCGCCTGCTTCTTAGTTACCGCCTCGTGGCGGCGCAGGCTCTCGCTAATCTGCTCGCCGATGGTCAGCACCGGATTGAGCGAGGTCATCGGCTCCTGGAAGATGAAGCCGATTTCCTTGGCCCTGATCTCATCGAGCTGATGACTGGTCAGCGGCACCAGATCGCGACCCTCGAACATGATCTCGCCCGCGACGATTTTGCCCGGCGGCATTGCGATCAGCTTCAGGATCGACATCGCGGTGACGGTCTTGCCGCAGCCGGATTCGCCGACCACGCACAGCGTCTCGCCGCGCTTGATGCTGATATCGACGCCGTCGACCGCCTGCAGGATGCCGTCGTCGGTGGTGAAGTGGGTCTTCAGGCCCTTGATGTCGAGCAGTGCCATCAGATCACCTTGCGTGCATCGAGCGCATCGCGCAGCCCGTCGCCGATGAAGTTGATGGCGACCACCGCGATGAAGATGGCGCCGCCGGGAAACAGCGCCCAATGCGGGCCGATGTCGAGAAAATCCTTGGCGTCATAGAGGATGCGGCCCCAGGTCGGCGTATCCGGCGGGAAGCCGAGGCCGAGGAACGAGAGTGTCGATTCGGCGATGATCGCGGCGGCGACGTCGATCGTGCCGGCGATGATCACCGGGCCCAGTGCATTGGGCAGGATGTGGCGGATCACCTGGCGCACCGGGCTTGCGCCGAGCGCGCGCGCGGCCTCGACGAATTCCTTCTCGCGCAGCGACAGGAACTGGGCGCGCACCAGCCGCGCCACCGGCATCCAGCGCAGCCCGCCGATGACGAGCACGATCAGGATGAAGATGCCGCCCTCGGGCCCGAACGCCGCCTTCAGCCCGTCGCGGAACAAATAGATCAGCAGCAGCAGCAGCGGCAGCTGCGGCAGCGACAGAAATAAATCGGTGAGCCACATCAGCAGATAGCCGAGCGCGCCGCGCGACATGCCGGCGAGCGCGCCGATCAGCGTGCCGACGAACACCGAGACCAGCATCGCCGCCAGGCCGACTGCGAGCGAGATGCGGCCGCCATAGATCATGCGGGCGAGCAGGTCCTGGCCGAGATCGTCGGTGCCGAACGGATGCGCCAGCGACGGCCCCTGCAGGCCGGCGACGACGTCGACGTCGTTGATCGCGACGCGCCAGACCAGCGGCCCGATCACGACGGCCGCGATCAACAGCAGCAGCAGCACGGCGCTGATCACGGCCGGCCGGTGCCGGCGATAGCGCCGCCAGGTCTCGCGCCAGGGCGAGTAGGTGCGCCGCTCAGCGGAAGGAGATGCGAGGGTCAAGCCAGCCATAGAGGATGTCTGCGATCAGGTTGAAGAGCACGACGAGGCACGCGAAGACGAAGGTGACGGCCATGATGACCGGCGTGTCGTTGGCGAGGATGGAGGAAATCAGCAGCGAGCCGATGCCGGGGATCCGGAATATCTGCTCGGTGACGATGGCGCCGCCGAACACGGCGGGCATTTGCAGCGCGATCAGCGTGACCACCGGGATCATCGCATTGCGCATCACATGCTTGACGATCACCTTGGCCTGCCCGAGTCCCTTGGCGCGGGCGGTGGTGACATAGTCGAGCCGGATCACGTCGAGCATCGCCGAGCGCACGAAGCGGGTCATCGACGCGGCCTGGAACAGGCCCAGCACCATCACCGGCATGATGGCCTGGCGGATCGTCTCGAGCGCCCATTTGATGCCGCTGCCCGGCACGTCGGTGTAGACGAAGGGCAGCCAGTCCAGCTTCACGGAGAACACCAGGATGAACAGGATGCCGGTGAAGAAGGTCGGCAGCGAGAAGCCGATGAAGGCGAGGGTGTTGGCGAGCTGGTCGAACAGAGAATAGGGCCGGGTGGCGGCATAGACGCCGACCGGGATCGCGATCAGGAGCGCCAGCAGCTGCGAGGAGCCGACCACATAGAGCGTCGCCGGCAGCCGCTGCAGGATCAGGGTGTCGACGTTGACCCGGCTGACAAAGGAAAAGCCCCAGTCGCCATGCGCCATCGCCGCGAGCCAGTGCAAATAGCGGATGTAGATCGGGTCATCGAGCCCGAACTGCGTGCGCAGCGCGGCCTGCACTTCGGGCGGCACGTTCGGGTTGGTCGCCAGCTCCGAGAACGGGTCGCCCGGCGCGAGCGCCAGCACGACGAACAGCACGAGCGAGATGCCGAGCAGGCTCGGGATCGCGATCATCAGACGGCGCAGGATATATTGACTCATCGGGAGATCATCTGACTAGCGGTCTCGCGCGGGGCACGTTGAATTCACTTCCAATCGAAAGGCGATCTGCACCTCGCCCCAGGTGCGGGGAAAGGCCGGAATTCAGGCGTCCCTGAATTCCGGGTAAGGTCAGAGTGGGCTCTGCTGATCCCGCCCCCGCAGGCACGGGAGAGGGAAGAGCAAATCTCAAGCCAGTTACGGCTCAGACTTCCCGGTACCAGTCCTGGATATTGTCGAGGTCGTTGGCCCAGCCGCTCATCACCGGGCGCAGATTGTTGGCCGCCGCGCCCACCTTGATGCGATGCATGACGGCGATCATGGCGTTGTCCTGCCAGATCAGGTCGTTGCACTTGATGTAGAGGTCGGCGCGCTTGAGCGGATCGATCTCGATTTCGGCGGCGTCGACCGCGGCGTCATAGTCCTTGTTGACCCAGCGCGGGAAATTGTTTCCCTGCCACTTGTTCTCCTTGGTCGCGACATAGCGCGAATGGTAGCGCCGCATCGACAGCGCCGGATCGGGCTGCGTCATCGGGATCTGGAACATCTCGATGTCGGCATAGAAGTGGGCGTAGGTGTCGGGGTTGGCGACGTCGGAGGAGAAGAACACCGACGCGACGACCGATTTCAGCTCCATGTCGATGCCGGCCTTCTGGCAGGCCTGCTTGACGATCGCCTGGGTCTTCTGCCGCGGTCCGTTGATCGAGGTCTGGTACAGCAGCTTCAGCTTCTTGCCGTCCTTCTCGCGGATGCCGTCGGAGCCGACCTTCCAGCCGGCCTCATCGAGCAGCGCGCTGGCCTTCTCGATCGAGAACTCCCATTTGGTGTTCTTGGAAACGAACTCCTCGGGGCCGTTCAGATAATTGGCGGTGGTTCGCCCGGCACGGCCGTAGATCGCCTTCTTGATCGAGTCGCGATCAACCAGCAGCGCCAGCGCCTGGCGCACGCGCGGATCGGACAGGATCGGATGCTTGGTCTTCATCGAGGAGCGCTCGCCGTCGACCTCGGTGTTGGGATCGGTGAAGTTGATGGCGATGAATTCGATGTCGCCGCCGACGGCGTAGATGGTCTTGCCCTTGCCGCCCTTCTCGAGGCGCAGCAGCACCTCGTCCTCGACCTGCATGTTCCAGGCATAGTCGTATTCGCCGGTCTGGATAATGGCGCGCGCCGCCGAGACCGCATCGCCGCCACCCTTCAGCTCGATCGTGTCGAAATAGGGCCGGTTGGCCATGTGGTAATCGGGATTGATCTCGCCGCGGATCAGGTCACCCGGCTTGAACTCGACGAACTTGTAGGGACCGGTGCCGACCGGCTTGAGATTGTTCGGCGCCTCGCGCGACTTGCTGCCCTTGTAGTCCGCGAACAGATGCTTCGGGATGATGCAGCCATAGGCCCCGACAAAGGCGTTGGCCCAGAACGGGGTCACCTTCTTGAACAGGATCCGAACGGTGTAGTCGTCGACCTTCTCGATCTTGTCGACGTCAGTGTAGCTGGCGCCGCTGACGGCCGCGGTTGCGGTGTCGGTGGCGTATTCCCAGGTGAAGATGAGGTCGTCGGCGGTGAACGGTTTGCCGTCATGCCATTTGACGCCCTGCTTGAGCTTCCATGTCACCGATTTGGCGTCGGCGGTCAATCCGCCGTTCTGCAGCGAGGGGATTTCGGCGGCGAGGATCGGATTGAGGTGGCCGTCGAGATCCCAGCTCGCGAGCGGTTCGTAGAAGATGCGCGAGGCGTCCTGATCCTTGGTGCCGGTGGCAAAGTGCGGATTGAGCAAGGTCGGGCCCTGCCACCACAACAGCTTCAGCGGACCGCCGCCGCCGCGCTTGGTTGGCTTGTAGGGATTGGGGCTCTGCGCCATCGCGACGCCGCCGAGGCTGAGGATCTGGTTCGCCATCGGGGCGGAGAGGCCGACGGCAATCATTCGCTTGACGAAGGCGCGGCGATCCATCCGCCCGTCCTTCACGTCCTCGATCATGCCACGCAGATTGTTGTCGAACATTGTCCCCTCGGTCCGGCTCAAATGGTATTGCGGCGGGCCGTGGAACCGGCCGCCGTGTTGGCGGCAGATGGCACACCGAATGACCGCCGAGGTCAACGCCTCCCGGGGGTCGGCGCCTAGGTCTTTTGGCTATCGCTTGTGCAGAAGTTCTCCCGGTCGCCCAGGAGTTCGGCATTTCGGCCCCAAACCGTGGCTTAGGTCCCTCGCAGCTGCGGAAAATTTGCTCGTTATCCTTTGTTCTGAGATGCTTTTTTGCCGCGCATCCGCGTTTTCCCGCGTAGTGGCAGGTTCTTCGTGTGATGCAAAGGCCTCAAAAATCGAGAGCCCCGCTTCGATCGGAACGAGGCTCCCGCCGGATTTCGCGTCGAAAAAAGAGGCCGCCCTCAGGCGATAGACATGTCCAACGGCGGTGCAACATTGGCCGGCAGCGGGCTGACATAGGGCGTTCTTGCGGTCCGCTTCTTGAGGTCAGCCTTGGCGGCCGCGATCAGCTCCGGCTCCAGCAGCGCCTTGACACCGAGACCGGCCATCGCCTTGGCGGCCTGCACCATCGCCTTGTGCGCGGCCGGGGTCTTGCCCTGCGCCACAACCTGCCAGGTGTGGAACGGGGTGCCGATTGCAACTGTCGGTGCGTGAACCTGCACGGTCGGCACCACCCAGCTGACGTCGCCGACATCGGTCGAGCCGATCAGCGGATTGCGCTTGGCATCGATCGGCACCAGGAAATCGGCCAGCGGCCGGTCGGTCGGCTCCATGCCGATCGCGTAATACACCGAGGCGATGTCCTTGTCGGTCAGCGTCGCGCGGATCTTGCCGGCGAAATCCTTGTCGGCATCGTCGAAATGCGGCGGGCCGAGATCTTCCATGATCCGGTGCAGCGTCGCTTCCAGCGGCGTGTTGGGCAGGATGTTGGAGACCGCCGAGATGATCTTCATCTCGACCTTGGTCTCGGTCATCAGCGCTGCGCCCTGCGCGATCTTGTGCACGCGCTCGACCAGCTCGTTCATGCCGGGCAGGTCGCGGGCGCGGATCGAATAGCGCACGCGGGCATGGGCCTGCACCACGTTGGGTGCAATGCCGCCGGTGTCGAGCAGCGCGTAATGCACCCGGGCATCGCTCGGCATGTGCTCGCGCATGTAGTTGACGCCGACATTCATCAATTCCACCGCATCGAGCGCGCTGCGGCCGAGATGCGGCGAGGCAGCGGCATGCGAAGTTCGCCCGGTGAAGATGAAATCGGCGCGGGTGTTGGCGAGCGACGGCGTCACCGCGACTTCCCAGAAGCTGTGCGGATGCCAGGTGATGGCTATGTCGGCATCCTCGAACGCGCCACAGCGCACCATGAAGGCCTTGGCCGCGCCGCCTTCCTCGGCGGGACAGCCGTAATAGCGCACCCGGCCCGGCGCCTTGTTGGCGGCGAGCCAGTCCTTCACCGCGGTGGCGGCGAGCAGCGCGGAGGAGCCGAGCAGATTATGGCCGCAGCCATGGCCGTGGCCGCCGCTCTCCACCGGGCGGTGCTCGGCGATGCCGGCCTCCTGGCTGAGGCCGGGCAGGGCGTCATATTCGCCGAGGAACGCGATCACCGGACCGCCTTCGCCCCATTCGCCCATCACCGCGGTCGGAATGTCGGCGACGTTCTCGGTGATGCGGAAACCCTGATGGCGCAGTTCGGCCAGATGTTCGGCGGACGACCGCGCCTCGGTGTAGCAGACCTCGGGCATCGCCCAGACCCGGTCGCTCAATTCGATGAAACGCGGCTTGATCGCGTCGACGCCGCGCCAAACATCACTACGGTTGTCCATTTGCTCCGATCCTCGAGTAAGGCAATCTGAAGCGCGAAACGCTAGCAGTTTGCCGTGGAGCCGCCTAGCGTGTGCCGACAGACCTGCTTTTCCGAAAGTCACGTCTTGGTGTGCAGAAATATTTCTGCGTCAGGCGGCGCTGAGCCGCTCCAGGCCCTTCCAGTCGAAGGCGATGCCGTGTCCCGGCCGATCCGGCGCAATCGCCATGCCCTGCTCCAGAACTAGCGGATGCTCGATGTAACGATCAAGGCCGAAACCATGCGCCTCGAGATACGACCGGTTCGGGCACGCAGCCAGCAGATGCACGGTGATGTCATGTGCGCCATGGCTGGTTACCGGGATGTTGAAGGCCTCGGCGAGCCGCGCGATCTTCATGAAACTGGTCACGCCGCCGCAATTGGTGACATCCGGCTCGGCATAGGACAGCGCGCCGCCGGCAATATAGGACTTGAACTCCCATAGGCTGCGCAGATTCTCGCCCGCCGCGATCGGCACGCCGCCGGCTTGCAGGATGCGGGCGTGACCTGCGATGTCGTCAGGTATGGTTGGCTCCTCAAGCCAGGTCAGGTCGAACGGTTGCAGGGCGCGCGCGGCGCGGATCGCTTCCTCGACGCTCCATTTCATGTTGGCGTCGGCCATCAGCGGAAACCCGTCGCCGAGATGGCCGCGCATCGCTTTCACGCGTGCTACGTCGGATGCGAGCTGAGGGCGGCCGACCTTCATCTTGATGGCGCGAAAACCCTTGGCAAGATTGTCGTCGGTCTGCTTGAGCAAGCCATCCAGCGCCAGATCGAGATCGATGCCGCCGGCATAGCAGGGCACGCGGCGGTCGAAGCCGCCGAGCAACCGCCACAGCGGCAGCGACGCCCGGCGTGCCTTGAGATCCCACAGCGCGATATCGAGTGCGGACAGCGCAAGCACCGCCGGCCCGCCGCGGCCGCCATAATGCAACGCCCACCACACTTTGTGCCAAAGCTGCTCGGTGTCGTCGGCCTCCATCTCGCGCGCGATGTCGGGGATCTCGCGGCGCAGGATGTCGGCGACGGCGCCGCCATTGCGGCCCACCGTGTAAGTATAGCCGGTGCCCTCCGCGCCCTCGGCGTCGCGGACGCGGATCGTGACGAGCTCGAATGCCGTGATCTCGCCATGCGTACTGTCGCTCAACACCACCGGAAGCGGGATCTTGTAGAATCCGATGCTGAAGTCCTTGAGGATGGCCACGCCGGAACTCCTTGTCGTCGCGATGCAATGATCGACGCGACCTAGAATTCCAAAACCCATTGAACGCTGCAACCGTTTCCGGTGGAATAGCTGCGTTGAGGGATCATCTTGTCTTAGCCGGGCGCGCGCCTTTGTGCATGCTCCGTGCCGCGCTCAGTCGCGCTTTTTCGGCTTCTCCCGTCCCGCGCGCTTCAATGCGCGATCGATCAGCGTGCAGACCCGGCGCTGCGCCAGCAGGTCGAGCCGCGCGCGCGTGACGCCCTGCCTGGTCTTGCCGTCGATCTCGAATGACCAATTCCAGAGATCGGGTTCGATATTGGCGAGTGAGTATTCAATGTCCCGGTGACGATAGATCAGCTTCTTCATGCCGCTTCTTTTTGTGAGCTGAGCTTGCATAGCCAGATCGGCAACGCGTCAGTATCCGGTCGACTACTTACGCATTTGGTCTAAGCCTGGTCCGCAAGGCGGAATTTTCGCAAAGCTCGCGCAGATCATGTCGCGAGAATGCGAGTTATGCCACACATGGTGCGACACATTCACCGTCGTCCCGGGCTTGACCCGGGACCCATAACCACAAGGTGAAATTGTTGTGTGACGCCGTGGCCCCAGCGAAATCCGCTACACAGGGCGGTGGTTATCGGTCCCTTGCTTTCGCAGGGACTACGCGAGGAGAAACCGCGCCTGACCATCGATGACCCGCAGCCATCCCTCACAAATTAATCACCCCGCGGCGCGCGGCATGCGCGACTGCGTCGGTGCGGCCGGTGGCGTCGAGCTTGTCGAGCAGGGAGCCGACATGAAACTTGGCGGTGTGGACGGAAATCCCGAGCCGCTGCGCGATCATCTTGTTAGATGCGCCTTCGGCCAGCAGCGCCAGCACGTCGAGTTCGCGCGGCGTCAGCTCGAAGTCGCCGCCACCCGCGGCCTCGCGGTTGCGCGCGACGACTGCCGCTGTGGCCGGCTCGCCCGGTGCGGCAAGCCGCAGGCCGGCGACGCTGCCGAGCAGGGTCGCCAGCCGGTCGGCCAGCACGGGATCGTCGATCTCGAGCGCGATGACGATATCGGAGGCAGGCTCGCTGCTCACGTCTCGGGCCTCTCGCCGACCGTCACCTTGAAGCTCAACGGCTCGCCGCCGCGATGCACCGTCAGCTCGACGCCGCTGCCGACACTCTGCGGCCCGAGGCCGCGCGACAGCGCCCGCACGCCGGACAGTTTCTTGCCGTTGACGGCGACGATCACGTCACCCTGGCGGATGCCGGCGGCAGCCGAGGGCCCGGCCTTGTCGACATTCATCACCATCGCGCCGAGGCCGTCGTCGAGCCGGATCGGCTGCAACCCGACGCCCAGATATCCGCGCGCGATGCGGCCGCTCTTCTCGAGCTGGGCTGCGACCCGCTCGATGGTGACAGACGGAATCGTCAGCACGCGGCGCGGGCCGAGCACGGCCATGCCGAACGGCTCGCCCGCGGCATTCAGCGCCAGCCCGCCCTGCTGGCTGTGCCGCAGCCGGACGTCGAGCTCGATCCGCGCGTCGATCTCGCCGCCGCGCAGGCTGCGCCAGGACGGGCCCGACAGCGCGACCATGCCGAGCCGCGCGCTTGCCGCGCCGCGGTCGGCCGCGACGATCACCGCGAGCGATCCGAGCGGCGGGATTTCCGTCGACAGCTTGACCGGCGCGACATCGCCATCGACGCGCAGCAAGGCGATGTCGGTGGTGTGGTCGCGTCCGGCGACGGTGGCCGGCTTGCGGCTGCCGTCGGCGAACTGGATTTCGATCTCGCCCTCGTCGGCGAGCGCCTCGTCGGCGGTGACGATAAGGCCCGACTTCCAGATGAAGCCGGATGCACGGGCGCGATGCGAATCTACGGAGACGATCGCGGGCGCAGCGCGCGCGATGGTGTCCGCAAGGGCTGATGACAGCGAGGCGAGAATGTTCGGTTCGGTCATGGGAAACTCCGTTGGCTTCCCTCAATCTGGAATGATGCGGCTGGCTGCGAAACTGGCCGGATGGGCAGGGCCGGGACGCGCCGATCGGAACTGCCGCTCAGCTCAGCCGCTGCAGGGTCGCCTTCGGACTCTCGCCGAACTTGGTGCGATAGGCGCTCGCCATCCGGCTCAGATGGGTAAAGCCGAGGTCGAATGCAATATCGACGATGCGTTCGCCCGGCCGCGCCGTCTTGAGGCGGGCGTTGAGATGGGCGAGGCGGATGTCGAGCAGCATCTCGGAGACCGTGGTGCCGAAGTGGCGGCGGAAGCCGAGCTGCAGCGCGCGGATGCCGGTGCCCGCGATCTCCGCAAGCTCGGCGAGATCCAGCGGCTCGGTCGCGCGGCTCTCCAGATAGGCGCGCACGCGCTTCAGCGCCGCGGGCTGGGCCTCGGTGCGGCCGTTGAAGACACCGATCGCCGAACTCAGGCTGTGGCGCTGCTCGTTGAGCAGGGCGTTGAGAAACTGCTCGCGCCAGTCGGCTGCCGCGAGCGCAGACAGCGTGCGGCGTGGCCCGAGCTGCTCGGCTGTCGTCACGAGATGTTCGATCCTGGCCGAGAGCGTTTGCCCGAGCGGTCCGTTCAGCGCGACGGCGGGATCGAACTCGACCGGCCGGACCGCCACGCCGCCCAGCGCGGCGGCGCGATGCTCGACCAGCTTGCGATCGAGCAGCACGATGAGCTGGGCGCAGTCGCCGCGCCAGGTCATTTCGGTCGGAATGGTGGGCGACAGCAGCGAGGCGCAGTGTTGCGGCTCGGTGGTCAGCTCGCGCGCGGCGGTGCGCACCGAGGCTGAGCCGGACAGCGGCATCTGCAACAGGAAGAAGCGGTCCAGGCAACCGGGATTGATCGCGACCGATCCGCCATAGGCGACATAGTTGACGGAGAAGCCGTCGAAATCAGCGCAATTGTGGTGTGCGGAGAAATCGCGCTCGGAATGGTCGACCGGCGTCAGATCGTGCGGACAGAAGATACGGCCGATCGCTTCGGCCGCGTCGTCGACCCGCGCGGTCGCGACGCGCGCGAAATCCGTCAGCCTTGCCTTTGCAGGATTTACCCGGGCAGGATTTGCCCTTGCCGAAACCTCGTTGCCAACAGCAGTCACGCCGGCCGTCCGAGTTGTTTGAGGTCTAAAATATCTGGCAGCGTAATCCATTCGCCGGCAAAGGGGAACGCTGTTTTGTCGCGCAAACTGCCCGATCGGCGCGCAGGGGATGCGACCCCCTTGGGCAGAAGGCGCTCCCGCATTGCAGCATGATCGTATCAGGTGCGGATTCGTTTATCGGCTAGACAGCCCCACCGGCTGGCGACAGGCTCCGTGTCCGCAAGACGCATCCACACTGGAGAGGCTGCCATGGGCACGCTCGAAAAAGGCATTACCCGCACCGGCACCGGCTACGGCGGCAAGACCTGGAATATCCTGGGCCAGGTCTATTACCCGAAGGCGGTCACCGACTCGACCTTCGCGTTCGAGACCAACAGCGATCCCGGCCAGTTCGTGCCGGTGCATGTCCACCCGACCCAGGACGAGTTCATCCTGGTGCAGGAAGGCGTCCTCGATCTCAAGCTCGACGGCGTCTGGGTGCAGGCCAAGGCCGGCGACCTCGTGCGCATGCCGCGCGGCATTCCGCACGGCTATTTCAACAAGTCCGACAAGCCGGCACGTGCGCTGTTCTGGGTGTCGCCGATGCAGAAGCTCGAGGCGCTGTTCGAGAAGCTGGACAATCTGACGGACCCCGCCGAGGTGGTGCGGATTTCAGCGCAGCACGAGGTGGATTTCCTGCCGCCGGAGGCCAACGACTAGAGCATGATCCGGACCCGGAGGGCCGCGTTAGCGCAAAGTGCGACGCGGTTTTCTGAAAAGATCATGCTCAAACAAAAGAGCTAAAGCGAGCTGACGCTACGCATGCGAAGCGGCAATCGCCGGAGGAGGCTCCGGCGATGACGGTGACGTGTGCGCCCAAGGAAAATTGGATCGGTTCATTCATCGCGGAGGCGTTTCATGGTCAAGCAGAAGCATGTGTGCGTCATCGGCGCCGGCATTTCCGGGCTCGCCGCCGGCAAGGCCTTTGCCGGTCGCGGTCACCGGGTGACCATCATCGAGCGCAGCGGCGATCTCGGCGGCGTCTGGGAGCCGGCGCGCTCCTATCCCGACGTGCAGACCCAGAGCCCGAAGGAGCTCTATCGCTACACCGACAAAGCGATGCCGGAATCCTATCCGGAATGGCCGAAGGGCCCGCAGGTTCATGCCTACCTGCGCGACTACGCGCGCAGCCATGGGCTCGACGGCGCGATGCGCTTCAATACAAAGGTCGAGGGCATGACGCGCCGGGCCGACGGCCGGCCAGGCTGGACGCTGGCGCTGCGCTCGACCGATGGCGCCACCGGCCACGAGGATTTCGACTTCGTCGCGGTCTGCACCGGGCAATTCAACGAGCCGCAGTCGCTGCCGCTTCCCGGCGAGGATGGTTTCAAGGCGCAGGGCGGCCAGATCCTGCACTCGTCACAATATGGCGACCCTGATCTTGCCAAGGGCCGCAAGGTCGTGGTGCTCGGCGGCTCCAAATCGGCGACCGATATCGCGGTGAACGCGGTCAATTCCGGTGCCAGCGAAGTCACCATCGTGTTTCGCGAGCCGGTGTGGCGGATCCCTTATTTCATCGGCGGCCTCGTCAACTTCAAGCGCATCCTCTACATCCGCGCCCAGGAGCAGATGTTCGCGAGCTGGGGCATCGGGCCGATGGCCCGCCTCGCGCATGCCGTCGCCAAGCCGTTCGTCTGGGCGAACTGGCGCGGGCTCGAGAGCATGCTGAAGATGCAGCTCAAGCTGAAGCAGTGCGGCATGGTGCCGAAGGAGCGGATCGAGGACGGCGTCAATTGCTCGGTGCCGATCGCAACCCCCGGCTTCTACCCGATGGTGGCCGACGGCCGGATCAAGGCGGTGCTCGGCACCTTCGACCATTATGACGGCAACACCATCGTGATGCGCGGCGGCCAGCGTGTCGCGGCCGACGTCGCGGTGCTCGCGATCGGCTACAAGCTCGGCGTGCCGTTCCTGCCCGCGGAGTATCAGAACAAGCTGGTCGAGCCCGACGGGCAGTACCGGCTCTACCGGCTGATCGCCAATCCCGATCTGCCCGACATGGGCTTTGTCGGCTTCAATTCGAGCTTCTGCACCGTGCTGTGCGCGGATCTCGCCGCGAACTGGCTGGTGCGCTATGCCGACGGCCAGCTCGCGCGGCAGCCGAGCGCGGCCGAGATGCATGACAACATCGCGATGATGCTGAACTTCAAACGGGTCGAGCGGCCGGCAGCGGGCGTCTATGGCGGGTTGTGCGTTGCGCCCTACCACTTCAAGCATTTCGACGAACTGCTGGCGGACATCGGCACCAAGGCGTCGCGCCGCAACCCGCTCGTCGAAAAGTTCACGCCGCCTGACGCGGACGCCTATGCGCGCTTCCTGGCGACCGCGCCCGTGTACCAGGCGGCGGTCGCCTAGCGCATAATGAGCTTTGATTGGATCGGCTTGGCGGCCTTGCTTCACCTCTCCCCATCGGGGAGAGGTCGGATTGCGCTGGCGATGCGAAGCATCGTCCAGTGCAATCCGGGTGAGGGCTCTTGCTCTCTCGATAGACCGTAATCCCTCACCCGATTTGCTGCGCAAATCGACCTCTCCCAAGGGAGAGGTGAAGCCTCGGCGCCGTTCCAGCTCCGGCTAATCCCATCATGAGCTAATCGCGGCCTGCGTCGAGGAAGGCCTGCGCCAGGCGCTCCGGGTTGGAGAAGCACAGCTCGTGGCTGCCCGGCACCTGGACCAGGCGGAACAGCCCGAGCTTCTCCGACAGCCGCGGATGCCAGGGCAGGCCATGCGGCAACGCAGTGTCCTCGGTGCAGTTGACGTAGGACTTCGCGATCGGCATCTCGGCCGGGTTGGTCCGCAGCACGATCTTGTCCTGGAAGGTCTTCAGCGGATGCGGGTTGAGCACGTCATAGGCGCGCTGCGCGGTCGCGAGGTCGGCGTCGTTGATGAACGCCTCCCGCCAGATCGGGAACGGCAGCACCACCGAGCCATCGCCGCGCTCGGCATGGATGGCGTCGAACAGGCCGACATAATGCGGCGGCACCATGTCGTTTAGGGACTCGCCATTGTTCGGCACGAACGCGTTCCAGTAGACGAGGCGGCGGATGCGATTGGCGGCGGCATCGGCGACGCCGGTGATGACCATGCCGCCATAGCTGTGGCCGACCAGCACCACGTCCTTCAGATCGTGCTCGCCAAGATAATCCACGATCGACTGGATCGCCTCGGTGAGGCCGGAGTCCTTGCGGTCGCCGGGCCGGTTGCCCTTGATGGTCGGGGTGTGGACCACATGCCCTGCCTTGCGGATCGCAGCCGCAACCGGTTCGAACTCGGCGCCGGTATGCCAGGCGCCATGGACGAGAACATAGGTCGACATGGTGTGCTTCTCCAATTGTGCTTGTTCAAGCGGTTTGGTTAGATCGACGCTCGCTTCCTGTGATGGCGCGACGTTCGTGCGGCGGTTTTGTCGGATATTGCGGTAGCCGGACCGGCCGCGCTTGGCTGAGACTGCACTGGACTAGGCTCGGAGTGAACTGATGCAACAAATCGCTCGCCCGGACCGCGCGCCGGGTCTCGCCTGGAATACCGAGGATGTGCGGCCTGCCGAGCAGTTCGCCTACTACCGGGAGGCGATCTGCCAGGTGTTCATGAAGCTGACGCCCGAGCCGACGGACAGGTCCAGCTTTCCCGCGCGGATCGAACGCATCGGACTGGGCGCGGGCGCCATCAATCGGGTCACGTTTCCCGGTCACCTGGTGCGCCGCTCGGCGAGCGATATCGCGGCCTCGAGCAGCAGCTGCTTCTACCTCAATCTGAAACTTGCCGGACGCTGCCGGATCGATCAGGACGGGCAGGCCGTCGAATTGTCGCCGGGACAGGTCGGCATCTTCGACAGCGCGCGACTGTTCGCGCTGCATCACAGTCAAGGGCCTGCGCTGCAGGTCGCGTCGTTCTGGGTCCCGACGCAATTGCTCCGGGATCGCCTGCCGCCATCGTTCGAATTCGGGCCGGCGCGGGTGTCCGACGATCCGCTGGTCGGCCACCTCATCGTGGAGACCGCGCACGCCCTCAACTCGGCGGCGTCCGCCATGCCGGAAGCGGAAAGCGCGCGGCTGCTCGGCGTGCTGCTCGACCTCGTGGCGCTAAGCCTGTCGCGCGACGGCCGGCGCCGCGCGGACCCGATCAGCCTGGTGGAGGCGACCTGGATCGCGTTGCGCCGTGCGGTCGATAGCCGGCTGCGCGAGCCCGGGCTTAGCGTTGCCGCCGTCGCGGCCGCGATCGGCATCAGCGAGCGCTATGTCCACAAGCTGTTCGAGCGCGCCGGCACCACGTTCGCGAGCTACGTGATGGACCGCCGGCTCGATGGCGCGGCGCGCGATCTGAAGGACCCGGCGATCGCCGCGCGTGCGATCGGCGACATCGCGTTCGACTGGGGCTTCTCCGATCTGTCGCACTTCACCCGGCGCTTCCGGCATCGCTTCGGCTGCACGCCGCGCGACTGGCGCCGCGGCTGACCAACGGTTTCGGACGTCGCCATGCCGCAGTCCTCCACCTATCAGGTCAGCCCGATGCGGGTCGTGTTCGGGGTCGGCACCGTCGCGCAGCTGGCGGACGAGCTCGACCGCCTCGGCATCGCCCGCGCGCTGGTGCTGGCGAGCCGGCGGCAGCAGGCCGAGATCGGCGACCTCTCGGGCCTGACCGGTGGCCGCATGGCCGGCGTGTTCGATGGCGCGGTCGTGCACACGCCGGTTGCGGTCACTGAACGTGCCATGGAGAGGGTCCGCGAGTTGAAGCCCGACGGCGTGGTCGCGATCGGCGCGGGCGCCGCGACCGGCCTCAGCAAGGCGATCGCGCTGCGCACCGACCTGCCGCAGCTGATCGTGCCGACCAGCTATGCCGGCTCCGAGATGACGCCGGTGCTCGGCGAGACCGTCGATGGTGTCAAGACCACGCAGTCGTCGCCGAAGATATTGCCCGAGGCCGTGATCTACGACGTCAACCTGACGCTCTCGATGCCGGCAAAATTCTCGGCCATATCGGGCCTCAACGCGATCGCGCATGCGGCCGAGGCGCTGTATGCCCGCGATGGCAACCCGATCACCTCGCTGATGGCGGAGGAGGCGATCGCAAAGCTCGCGTCATCGCTGCCGGACGTGATCGCGCGGCCGCGCGACCTCGACGCGCGGTCCGATGCGCTCTATGGTGCATGGCTGTGCGCGGTCTGTCTCGGCACCGTCGGCATGGCGCTGCATCACAAGCTCTGCCACACCGTCGGCGCGCTGTTCGATCTGCCGCATGCGGAGACCCACGCGGTGCTGCTGCCGCACACCATCGCCTACAACACGCCAGCCGCGCGCGAGGCGATCGGCCGCGCCGCACGGGCGCTCGGCGCATCTGACGCAGCCGACGGCCTGTTCGATCTGTCGGCCAGGCTCGGCGCGCCGTGCTCGCTTGCCGAGATCGGCATGCCCGAGGACGGCATCGCAAAGGCGGCCGCGCTCGCAACCAAAAATCCTTACTGGAATCCTCGGCCGATTGAAGAGGAAGGAATTCGCGATCTGCTCCGGCGCGCCTGGTCCGGTGCGCGACCGCAGGCCGGTTAGATTACACCCTGATCGCGTTGCGCGCGATCACGTCACGGTAGAACGCCGCGCTCAGTTTCGGCACGCGGACCTGGGTCTCGAAGTCGACACGGTAGAGACCAAAACGCTTCTCGTAACCAAAAATCCATTCGAAATTGTCCATCAGGCTCCACAGGAAATAGCCGTGGACCGGGACGCCGTCGGCGGTCGCGCGCTGCAACTGGGCGAGGTAGTTGCGCAGGAACATGATGCGGTCGAGGTCGTAGATCTGGCCGTCCGGCTGCACCTTGTCCTCGCCGGACGTGCCATTCTCGGTGATATAGATGCTCTTGATGTTCCAGAGCTTGGCGGCGATCCGCGGTGCCCAGTAGATCGTCTCCGGCGCGATTCGCAACCAATCCGAATTCATGTGCGGGAACGAAGCCGGCATCGGCAGCGGCTTCCAGCCGGGCGCGCTGTCGGTGGCGAGGACATAGCAGTGCGGCGCGTAGATGTTGAGCCCGACGAAATCGTTGGGCTGCGCAATGATCTTCAGCTCCTCGGCGGTGAATTTGGGCGCGTCGGCGCCGGCATATTGCAGGAAGCCCTCGGTGTATTTGCCTTCGAGAACAACGCCGAGAAAGCCCGCGTTGAGCTCGCGCGTCGCGATCTCGGTGGCGCGAATGTGCTCCGGCGTGTTGATCGCTGGCACGCAGGCCGTGATGTTCTCGGCGGGACCGACCCGCGTGCCGGCGCGGCCCTTGGCGCGGATCGCCTGCACCGCAAGGCCGTGCGCCAGCGCGACGTGGTGGCGCGCCTGGTTCACCTCAGCCGGCGGCAGCTTCAGCCCCGGTGCGTCGACACCGAGCGCATAGCCGAAGGGCAGGAAACGCCCGACTTCGTTGAGGGTGAAGATGGTCTTGACCCGGTCGCTCAACCGCTGCGCCACATAGCCGGCATAGTCGCCGAACGCCTTCGAGGTGTCGCGCGAGCGCCAGCCGCCGACGCGGTCCTGCAGCGCCTGCGGCAGGTCCCAGTGATAGAGCGTGGCGTAGGCCTCGATGCCGTTCGCCAGCAACTCGTCGACCAGGCGGTTGTAGAAGTCGAGGCCTTTCGGGTTCGGCGTGCCGGCGCCATCAGGAAACACCCGCGGCCAGGCGATCGAGAACCGATAGGCTTTCGCGCCGAGATCCTTGATGAGGCGGACATCCTCCTTGTAGCGGTGATAGTGCTCGTTGGCGCGGTCGCCGGTCGAGCCGTCCTCGATCTTGCCCGATGTATGGGTGAAGGTGTCCCAGATCGATGGGCCGCGACCGTCTTCATTGACCGCGCCCTCGACCTGGTAGGACGAGGTCGCGGTGCCCCAGACGAAGCCGGCGGGGAAGTTCGCGCCGTCCGGCCGCGGCGCCCGGTTCGCGGCCTCGACAGGCGCCGACAGGCCGAGTGCCGAGAGGCCTGCAAGGCCCGCAAATTGCCGGCGCGAGAATTTTTCGAGCATTGTTGTCTCCGTCGCCGGTCGTCTCGGCTGGAATGCCGGCCGCAGGTTAGCCTCGCACTGCGCCGTTGAGCAACAAGGCCGGTGGAAGCAGCGCGGCGCGTGCGCGTCAATCGCCGCAAGTCGCTGCGACGTCAATGTCGCGGAGTTGTCAGTTTTGTGGTGACATTTTCTCTACTAGATTGCCTGCGAGGTCCGTCCGGAATGCCCTCCGAAAATCCCAGCGATCCCTGTGAGCCGCGCGATGAACAAGCCTGCAACCCATGTCCGAACCGCGCTGCTGCGTCGTCTTGCCACGGCAATCGGGGTGTTGTTGGTGGCGGCCGCTGCCGCGCAGGCCGAGCAAACGTTCTCGTTTGACGGCACACCGGGAAAGCTGCCCAAGACGGTCATCCCGCTGAGCTACGCGATCGAGCTGACGCCGGATTTCACAAGCCTCGCGCTTCCTGGTGTCGAGACCATCGACATCGAGGTGCGCGAAACCACCACGCGGCTGACGCTGAATGCGATCAACACGACCTTCAATGAGACCACGATCGATGACGGCGCGCAGCGCGCGGAGGTCGTGACCGACGCTGCTGCGCAGACCGCGACGCTGACCTTTGCCAAACCGCTTGCGGTCGGGCCGCACAGGCTGCGCATCGCCTTCACCGCCCAGATCAACAAATTCGGCACCGGCCTGTTCTCGGTCGACTATCCGACCCCGAAGGGAATCAAGCGGCTGATCTCCAGCAAGCTGGAGCCGGCCGATGCAAGGCGGATCTTCCCGTGCTGGGACGAACCGTCGTTCAAGGCGAGTTTTGCGCTGACCGTCGTGATCCCGCGCACCCTGCTCGCGGTCGGCAACATGCCTGTAACGAGCGAGCAGCCGATTGGTGGCGATCTCAAGAACGTCGTGTTCGCGCCGACGCCGAAGATGTCGAGCTATTTGTTCGTGCTCACGGTCGGCGAGCTCGAGCGGATCACGGCGGAGACCGGCGGCGTCACGGTCGGCGTGGTGACGACGGAGGGCAAGAGCGGGCAGGGCCGGTTTGCGCTCGACAGCGCGGTGAAGCTGCTCGGCTATTACAACGACTATTTCGGCGTGACATATCCGCTGCCGAAGCTCGACCTGATCGCGGTTCCCGGCGGGTTCGGCGGCGCGATGGAGAACTGGGGCGGCATCACCTTCTTCGAGAGCCGGCTCTTGTTCGATCCCGCGACCAATCCGGAGACCGCGCGGCGCGGCATCTTCGCCATCATCGCGCATGAGATGGCGCATATGTGGTTCGGCGATCTCGTCACCATGGCGTGGTGGGACAATCTCTGGCTCAACGAGGGGTTTGCCAGCTGGATGGCAACCAAGGCCTCGGAGCAGTTCTACCCGCAATGGCAGAACTGGCTGAATGGCTACGGTGCCAAGCAATTCGCCATGGCGCTCGATGCGCGCCGCACCTCGCATCCGGTGCAGCAGCCGATCGCCGATCACAGCGAGGCGATCACGGCGTTCGATGCCATCACCTACAACAAGGGACAGGCGTTGATCCGGATGCTCGAGACCTATCTCGGCGAACAGCCGTTCCGCGACGGTATCCGCAAATACATGGCCGCGCATGCCTACAGCAATTCCACCACGGCCGATCTCTGGCAGGCACTGGAAAGCGCCGGCGGCAAGCCGATCACCGGTATCGCCGCCTCCTTCACCGAGCAGAATGGCGTGCCGCTGGTCCTGGCCGAGACGGTCTGCGATGGCGCGGCACAGCGTCTGACCTTGCAGCAGGATCGCTTCGTGATCGCGCCCGCCAACGATCCGCCGCTGCCGGCGCACGGCTGGCAGATTCCGGTTGCGGTCGGGCCCGCGCATGGCAAGCCGTTCGAGGAAATCCTGCTGAAGGGGAGCGCCAAGATCCCGGCCGGTGCCTGCGGCGATGCGATCAAGGTCAACCTCGGCGACGTCGGCTACTTCAGGGTCGAATACGGCCCGAAGAACCGCGCCGCGTTGCTCAACGCATTCCCGCAGATGCCGGTCGTCGACCGGCTCAATGTCGTCACCGACAGCTGGGCGCTGGTGCAGGCCGGTCGCGCCGAGGCGCCGTCCTATCTCGCGCTGCTCGACGCGCTCGATGTCGGTGACCACCGTGCGGTGTGGGACCAGGTGATCTCGACATTCGCCACGCTCAACCGCCTGTCGCGCGACCGCGCCGAGCGGCCGGTGATCCAGGCCTATGCCCGCGCCAAGCTGCGCCCGGTGTTCGATCGGATCGGATGGGAAGGCGGCGGCTCGGGCGACGATGACACCGCGCTGTTGCGCGCAAGCCTGATCTCCGCGCTTGGCGACCTCGGTGACGCAGATATTGTGGCCGAGGCGAAGCGCCGTTTTGCGGCATTCCTCGATGACCCCAATTCGCTGCCGACCACGCTGCGTGATGCCGTCACCCACGTCGTCGGCATCACTGCCGATCGGAAAACCTATGATCAGCTACTGGCGCTCGCGCGCAAGAGCGCGGCGACCAATGAGCGGCTGCGCTACTATTTCGCGGTGGCGAGCGCCCGCGATGCCGAGCTGGCCCGCGCGACGCTGGCCCTGACGCTGACCAACGAACTGCCCGACACGATCATCACCGGGATGTTCAACGCGGTGGCGGGCGCGGCCGAGCAGCCGCAGCTCGCCTGGGACTTCGTCCGGACCAATTTCGATACGCTGCTGGCGAGGCAGGGGCCGAGCTTCCGCGATCAGTTCGTGCCGAATGTCATGACCAATTTTACCGATCAGGCCCACGCGGCGGAACTGGCCGCATTTGCGCCGTCGCAATCCACCACGGGCGGGCGGGTGATGGTGGCGCGATCCGTGCAGGCGATCGCGATCTCGGCCGATCTCGCCGCGCGCGTGCTGCCGGCCGCCGACGCCTGGATCAGGGCACACAAGCCGTGAGCTCGCGAGGGAGTTTCCGGCGGGGCGCGATGCGGCTATGCTCGGTGCGCGGCATGCAATCAACGAGGCGAGGCTGATATGGTCAAAGGTTCCGATTTGCTGGTCGCGGCCCTCGAGAATGAGGGTGTGGAACGGGTGTTCGGCGTCCCCGGCGAGGAGAATCTCGACGTCGTCGAGAGCCTGCGCAAATCCTCGATCAAGCTGATCGTGACCCGCCACGAACAGGCCGCTGCCTTCATGGCGGCGACCTATGGCCGGCTCACCGGAAAGCCCGGCGTCTGCATCACGACGCTCGGCCCCGGCGCGCTCAATCTGACCACCGGCGCGGCTTACGCGCTGCTCGGCGCGATGCCCATGGTGATGCTGACGGGCCAGAAAGGCATCCTGAGCAGCCGGCAGGCCAAGTTCCAGATCGTCGACATCGTCAACACGTTCCGTCCGCTGACCAAGCTGTCGCTGCAGATCGTCAGCGGCGCCACCATCCCGACCCTGGTCCGCGATGCGTTCCGGATCGCGACCCAAGAACGGCCGGGACCGGTGCTTCTCGAATTGCCGGAGGACATCGCCGGCGAGGAGATCGCGCCGGTCGAAATGATACCACCGCATCCGATCGAAATCCCGATCGCGCACGCCGCAGCGCTCGACCGCGCCGCCGACATGATCCTGAAGGCACAACGTCCGCTGATCATGCTCGGTGCCGCGGCTTCGCGCCCGCGCTCGACCGCCGGGATCGGCGACTTCGTGCGCCGCACGAAAATTCCGTTCTTCACCACTCAGATGGGCAAGGGCACGGTCTCCGGCGGCACCAACCAGTACATGGGGACCGCGGCGCTGAGCGAGCGCGACTACGTGCATGAGGCGATCGACCGCGCCGATCTCATCATCGCGATCGGCCACGACACGATCGAGAAGCCACCTTTCATCATGGGCCCGAAGGGGCCGCAGGTGATCCATGTCAGCTACACGCCGGCCAACGTCGAGCAGGTCTATTTCCCGCAATGCGAGGTGATCGGCGATGTCGGGCCGAGCCTCGAACTGCTCGCTGACCGGGTCGAGGGCAAGCTGCCGCATGCCAGCGCGCTGCTCAGCCTGCGCGAGAGCATTTTGGCGAAAATCACCGATCGCGCCACCGAGGGCCGCTGGCCGCCGACGCCGCAGCGCATCGTGCATGACGTGCGGCAGGTCATCCCTGAGGACGGCATCGTCGCGCTCGACAATGGCATGTACAAGATCTGGTTCGCGCGCAACTACCGCACGCTGCTGGCGAACTCGCTGCTGCTCGATAACGCGCTCGCCACCATGGGCGCCGGCCTGCCGTCGGCGATGATGGCGGCCATGCTCTATCCGAAGAGCCGCGTGCTCGCGGTGTGCGGCGACGGCGGCTTCATGATGAACTCGCAGGAGATGGAGACCGCGGTCCGCCTCAAGCTCAATCTGGTGATCCTGATCCTGGAAGATTCCGCCTACGGCATGATCCGCTGGAAGCAGGCGGTCGACAATTTCCCGGATTTCGGCCTGACCTTCGGCAATCCGGATTTCGTCAAATACGCCGAAAGCTATGGCGCCAAGGGCTCGCGGATCGAGAGCACGGAGGCGATCGTGCCGACGCTGGAGCGGGCGTTCTCCGGTGGCGGCGTGCATCTCGTCGTGGTGCCGATCGACTACACCGAGAACAAGCGGGTGCTGGTCGACGAGCTGCGTGAGAGGGTGCAGCAGATCGACGTCGAATAGAGATTGCCGCTGACGGCAGGGAACGAAAAGCCCTCGGCTTGATTGAACGTAAACCGCCATGGTAGCACGCTGCAACATCACCCGTTGTGCTGATGGTCGGCGATACCAGATCTGAGAGGCCATGTGACTGCACCAAATCCTGCCGCCGGCAAACCCATCGATCCCTCCCAGCTCGCCAATGTGCCGCGGCTGGTCACGGCCTATTTCGCCGGCAAGCCCGACCCCGGCGATCCCGCCCAGCGGGTTGCGTTCGGCACCTCGGGCCATCGCGGCTCGTCGCTGAAGAATTCCTTCAACGAGGACCACATCCTCGCCACCACGCAGGCGATTTGCGATTACCGGCGCGAGAAGGGTCTAACCGGTCCGCTGTTCATCGGCATCGACACCCATGCGCTGGCCGAACCGGCGCTAGCGAGCGCAGTCGAGGTGTTCGCGGCGAACGGCGTCGAGATCATGATCGACGCGCAGGGCGGCTACACCCCGACGCCTGTGATCTCGCACGCGATCCTGAGCTACAACAAGGGCCGCAGCACCGGCCTTGCCGACGGCGTCGTCATCACGCCCTCACACAATCCGCCGGAGGATGGCGGCTACAAATACAATCCGCCGCATGGCGGCCCGGCCGACACCGACGTCACCGCCGTGGTCGAGAAGAACGCCAACCGGTACATCGAGGCCGGCCTCAAGGGTGTCGCGCGGATGCCGTATGACCGCGCGCTCAAGGCCGCGACCACGCATCTGCACGACTACATCACGCCCTATGTCGCCGATCTCGGCAACACCGTCGATCTCGCGCTGATCAAATCCGCCGGCGTCAAGATCGGCATCGATCCGCTCGGCGGCGCGGCGGTACATTACTGGCAGCCGATCATCGCGCGCTACGGCATCAACGCGTCCGTCGTCAACACTGCGGTCGATCCGACCTTCCGCTTCATGACCGCAGATTGGGACGGCAAGATCCGGATGGACTGCTCGTCGCCCTATGCGATGGCGAGCCTGATCGGCATGCGCGACCGCTTCGACGTCGCCTTTGCCAACGACACCGACGCCGACCGCCACGGCATCGTCACCCGCTCGAACGGGCTGATGAACCCGAACCACTTCCTCGCCACCGCAATCGCTTATCTGTTCGCGCACCGGCCGCAATGGAGCGGGAATGCTGCGATCGGCAAGACCATCGTGTCGAGCTCGATCATCGATCGCGTGGCGAAGAAGCTGGCCCGCAGACTGGTCGAGACGCCGGTCGGCTTCAAATGGTTCGTCGACGGGCTCGGCAGCGGCGGCTTCGGCTTTGCCGGCGAGGAAAGCGCCGGCGCGTCGTTCCTCAAGCGCGACGGCTCGGCCTGGACCACCGACAAGGACGGCATCATCCTTGGCCTCTTGGCGGCGGAGATCATCGCCAGGACCGGCCGCGATCCAAGCGAATTGTTTGGCGAGCTGACCGCCGAGCTTGGCGTGCCCTATTACGAGCGCATCGACGTGGCGGCGACGCCGAAGCAGAAGAACGCATTGAAAGCGCTCGGGCCCGAGCAGCTCAACATGACGCAGCTTGCCGGCGATGCCGTGCGCGCGGTCCGCACCAAGGCGCCCGGCAACGATCAGCCGTTCGGCGGCATCAAGGTCGAGAGCGAAGCGGGCTGGTTTGCCGCACGACCGTCCGGCACCGAAGACGTCTACAAGATCTACGCCGAGAGCTTCCGCGGGCCGGATCATCTGAAAAGGATCCAAAGCGACGCGCAGGCCGCGATCGCCAAGGTGTTCTGAAGGCGCGGGGCGGGGCGGAATTCATGCGTGTATTGTTGACCGGCTCCTCCGGCTGGCTCGGCCGTTTCCTCGCGCCACGGCTTCGGCAGGCCGGCCATGATGTGACTGGCCTCGATATCGTCCCGGGCGAGGCAACCGATGTGGTCGGCTCGGTGGCCGACCGATCGGTGGTCGAGCGCGTGTTCGCCGATCACGGCATCGAGGCCGTGATTCATGGCGGCGCGCTGCACAAGCCCGATATCGCGCGGTTCGCGCCGCAGGCCTTTGTCGACGTCAATGTGTCAGGTACGCACAATCTGCTGCAGGCGGCCGTGGCCGCCGGCCACAAGCAGTTAGTCTTCACCTCGACCACCTCGCTGATGATCTCGCAGGCGATCCGCGACGAGGAGGGCCATGCGGCGGTGTGGCTCGACGAGGCGACGGGGCCGCTCGAACCGCGCAACATCTACGGCGTGACAAAACTCGCCGCCGAAAACTTGTGCCGGCTCTACAGCCGCGAGCATGGCCTGAATTGTGCGGTGCTGCGCACCAGCCGGTTCTTCCCCGAGGACGACGACACGATCGTTGACATTCACGGCGAGAACCTGAAGGCGATCGAGCTGCTGTATCGCCGGCTCACGGTCGAGGACGCCGCCGAGGCCCATATCGTGGCGCTGGAGAAGATCCGCGGCTTCGAGGTCTTTGTGATCAGCGCGCCGACGCCGTTCGCACGCAGCGACGTCGCCGACCTGAAGACCGACGCGGCCGCCGTGATCGCGCGCATTTTCCCGGATGCACCGGCGCTGTTCGCCCGGCGGGGCTGGCATCTGCCGACATCGATCGGCCGGATCTACGATGCCGGCAAGGCCGAACGGCTGCTCGGTTTCCGCGCAGTAACCGATTTTGCGGCGGTGCTCGGCGCCTTGCGCCGCGGCCAAGCGCTTCCCTTTGCGCACGATCCCGATTATGTCTCGCCGTCAACGAGGCTCGCAAATGGCTGACTTCCACGGCGTCTTCCCCTATCTGGTGTCCCCGGTCGATCCCGCAGGCCATGTCCGCACCGAGGTGCTGGGCCGGCTCTGCGATGATCTGATCAAGGCCGGCGTCCATGGGCTGACGCCGCTCGGCTCGACTGGCGAATTCGCCTATCTCAACAATGCGCAGCGCATGCAGGTGGTGGCGACCACGATCGAGGCCGCGCAGGGCCGCGTGCCGGTCGTCGCCGGCGTCGCCTCGACCTCGACGGCGGATGCCGTAGCGCAGGCCAAGGCCTATCAGAAGCGCGGCGCTGCCGGCATTCTCGCGATCCTGGAGGCGTATTTTCCGCTCGATGATGTCCAGGTGGAATCCTATTTTCGCGCCATCGCCGACGCCGTCGACATTCCGGTGGTGATCTACACCAATCCGAACTTCCAGCGCTCCGACCTGACGCTCGACGTCATCGCGCGGCTCGCCGAGCATCCGCGCATCGGCTACATCAAGGACGCCTCGACCAACACCGGCCGGTTGCTGTCGATCATGAACCGCTGCGGCGATGGCCTGAAAGTGTTCTCGGCATCAGCCCATATTCCCGCCGCGGTGATGCTGATCGGCGGCCATGGCTGGATGGCGGGTCCGGCCTGCATCATCCCGCGGCAGAGCGTCGAGCTCTACAATCTCTGCCGCCGCGCCCGCTGGGACGAGGCGATGGTGCTGCAGCGCAAGCTCTGGCGCATCAACGAGGCCTTTGCCCGCTTCAACCTTGCCGCCTGCATCAAGGCCGGGCTTGCGAGCCAAGGCTACGATGTCGGCGACCCCGTGCCGCCGCAGGCGCCGCTGACCGCCGAGCAGCGCAAGGTGGTCGAGACGGCGCTGGGCGATTTGGCCTGAGACGGGGGGCGAAACCGCACTCGCGCCGCGCTGCGATCGGTTCACTCTTTGCCACGATAGGCGCACCTCGCGTTGCGCCTACACGACTCTCAGGCCTTCCGGCGCTGTGTCGCGGATCAGACTCTCCAGATCGCTCCGTTCGAGCGTCTCCTTTTCCAACAGGTGCTTGGCGGCGCGGTCGAGGATGCCGCGGCGCGCAGTCAGAATGCCCTCGGTGCGCTGGAACACGTGGTCAACGATCGCGCGCACCTCATCGTCGATCGCGGCGGCGGTGTCCTCCGCATAGTCGCGCTCGCGCACCGGATAGGGCCGATCGGCGCCGGCCAGGAGGTTGCCGGGCTCGCGGTCATAGGCGACGCTGCCGAGCCTTTCGGACATGCCATAGCGCGTCACCATGCTGCGGGCGATGTCGGTGACGCGGCGCAGGTCGTCCGCCGCGCCGGTCGAGAGATGCCCGAACACGATCAACTCCGCGGCGCGGCCGCCGAGCAGGACCGCCATCTTGTTCTCCAGCTCCTCCTTCGTCATCAGGAAGCGATCCTCGATCGGCCGCTGGATGGTGTAGCCGAGCGCGCCGACGCCACGCGGGATGATCGAGACCTTGTGCACGGGATCGACGCCCGGCAGCGACAGCGCGACCAGCGCATGGCCCATCTCGTGGTAGGCCACGATCTCCCGCTCCTTCGGATTGAGCAGGCGGTTGCGCTTCTCGAGGCCGGCGACCATGCGCTCGACGGCGTGGCTGAAGTCGCGCATGCCGACGGCCTCGGCGCCGCGCCGGGTCGCCAGCAACGCCGCCTCGTTGACGAGATTGGCAAGGTCGGCGCCGGTAAATCCGGGAGTCAGCGCCGCCACCGCGTCGAGATCCACGTCGGCAGCGGTGCGGACCTTCGTCATGTGCACGCCGAGGATCGCAATTCGTCCTTTCTTGTCGGGACGGTCGACCAGCACCTGGCGGTCGAAACGGCCGGCGCGCAGCAGTGCGGGATCGAGGATTTCCGGCCTGTTGGTCGCGGCCAGGATGACAAGGCCGGTACGCGAGTCGAAGCCGTCGAGCTCGACCAGGAGCTGGTTCAGCGTCTGCTCCTTCTCGTCATGCCCCCCGGCGAACGCGCCGATGCCGCGGGCGCGGCCGAGCGCATCGAGCTCGTCGATGAAGATGATCGCCGGCGCCTTCTCGCTTGCCTGCTGGAACAGGTCACGCACCCGCGCCGCGCCCACGCCGACGAACATCTCTACGAACTCCGATCCCGAGATCGAGAAGAACGGCACACGTGCTTCGCCGGCTACCGCCTTCGCCAGCAGGGTCTTGCCGGTGCCGGGAGGTCCGACCAGCAGCACGCCCTTCGGCATCCGCCCGCCGAGCCGGCCATAATCGGTCGGGTTCTTCAGGAAGTCGACGACCTCGCGAAGCTCGTCCTTGGCCTCGTCGACGCCGGCGACATCGCCGAAGGTCACGCCGGTGTTGGACTCGACGTAGATCTTGGCCTTGCTCTTGCCGATCGCCATCAACCCGCCACCGAGACCGCCGCTCTCTGCGGCGCGCTTGCCGATGTACCACCACACGCCGAAGAACAGCAGCACCGGCATGATCCATGACAGCAGATCGCGCAGGAAAGTGCTCTCGATCTGCCCGGTGAAGCGGACGTGGTACTTGTCGAGCTCCTGTGCCACATCCTGGTCGACCCGCGTGGTGACGAACTGCTTCTGCCCGCCGGGCAGCGGCTCCTTCAGACTGCCCTGCACGGTACGGTCGGAGATTCCGACGGCGTCGACCTTCCCCTGGCGCAGCAGTTGCTGGTATTCGCTGTAGGGAATCACCGCGGTCCGGTTCACGGTCGAGATCATGTACTGGATCAGGAAGACCGCGACGACCGCCATGACGGCATATCCGATATTGAACCGGGTCTGTTTGGTCATGCCGAAAGCTCCGGTCAATACGTGATGGATTGCCGCTTGGGGCCGGGACGACCCGGCCGAAGCCGGCACAGCGGAGTGCGAGTCATGACGGAACAACTCAAAACCGGTCCCTCGGTTTCAATGGCCGTTTGCGCGACAAATCGCGCCTGGCCTTGTCATGGCCGCAAACAGTGGCATTTGTCGCACGGCGAGCCCAGCAACTTCCGACGCGTGGGTGCGTTTTCTGAGCGCATTTATCGGCGCAACCGAGTGAAGGCTCCATGAACCGACGTCATCTTGTGGTCCTTGCCATCGTCGCAGCCATCCTGCTGATCTTCGCGGCCGGCAACATCCGCCAGGCGCCGTGGAGCGGCTCGCCGGCGCGCGCGGTTGCAGAGCGCGGCGCGCTATCCGATCCCGAGAAGGCCAATGTCGAAATCTTCGCGAAGGCCTCGCCGTCGGTCGTACAGGTGGTGGCGCAAACCGCGGCCAATCCCCTGAGCGAGGAGCGGGAAGGTGGCGAGAGCGGCGCGGCCTCCGGCACCGGCATCGTCTGGGACAATGACGGCCACGTCGTCACCAACAACCACGTGGTGCAGAACGCGAGCCAAGTCGCGATCCGCTTTGCCTCCGGTGAGGCGGTGCGCGCCGAGATCGTAGGCACCGCCCCGAATTACGACTTGGCCGTGCTGCGCATCCGCAGCGCGCGCAACCTGCCGCCGCCACTGGCGCTCGGCAGCTCGGCCGATCTCAAGGTCGGCCAGTTTGCCTATGCGATCGGCAATCCGTTCGGGCTCGACCAGTCGATGTCGAGCGGCATCATCAGCGCGCTCAAGCGCAGACTGCCGACGTCCAACGGGCGCGAGATCTCGAACGTGATCCAGACCGACACCGCGATCAATCCTGGCAATTCCGGCGGCCCGTTGCTCGATTCCGCGGGCCGGTTGATCGGCGTGACCACGGCGATCCTGTCGCCGTCGGGCTCGAATGCCGGCATCGGCTTTGCGATCCCTGTCGACATCGTCAATCGCGTGGTCCCCGAGCTGATCCGCAACGGCCGCGTACCGACGCCGGGGATCGGCATCGTGACCGCGAATGAGGCGGTTGCCACGCGGATCGGTGCGGAAGGGTTGATCGTCGTGCGCACGACGCCGGGCTCGCCGGCCGAGCGCGCAGGGCTGCGTGGGGTCGATATGTCGACCGGTGAGCTCGGCGACGTGATCACCGCCGTCGATGGCAAGCCGGTCCATCGGCTCTCCGATCTGGCCGATCAGCTCGAGCAAATCGGCGTCGGCAGGAAAGTGCGCTTGAGCGTCAATCGCGACGGTTCGGCACGCGACGTCGAGGTCGCCGTCGTCGATATCGGCAGGACGCAATAATGTAGTCACTTGCTGGTCGAGTGCCACCGCTACGCGCTTGCGCCGTGGGACGGATGGACGTCCTCGGCGCACGGTTGTCAGGCGGCCAAAATCCGCTAAAACCCCCGCCAAATTCTTGCAAGCTCGAAGGACCCTCTGATGAACATTCTTCCCGGCAGTATGCGTTTTGGTGCGGGCCAGCCGGTCAAGCGTCTGGAAGACCAGCGGCTGGTCACCGGGAAGGGGCATTTCATCGACGACAAGCCGCAGGACGGTGCGCTCTGGCTGCACGTGCTGCGCTCGCCGCATGCCCACGCCAACATCAAGTCGATCGACGCCAAGGCGGCGCTTGAGATGCCCGGCGTCAAGGCGGTCTATACCGGTGCCGACCTCGTCAAGGACGATATCGGCACGCTGCCGACGCTCGCGATCTTCAAGCGGCCCGACGGCTCGCCGATGACGGTGCCGCCGCGGCGCCTGCTGGCGCATGAGGTCGTGCGCTACGCCGGCGAGGGTGTCGTGGCCGTGGTCGCGACCTCGCGCGTGCTGGCACAGACCGCGGCGGAGGCGATCGAGGTCGACTACGAGGTGCTGCCCTCGGTGGTCGATCCGGTCGAGGCGATCAAGCCGGGTGCACCCGTGGTCTGGCCGGAGGCGCCCGACAACATCGTCGCCGCGATGAGCTATGGCGATGCCGCCAAGGTCGAGGAAGCGTTCGCCAATGCCGCGCATAAGGTGTCGCTCGACCTCGTCAGCCAGCGCCTGGTGCCGTCGGCGATGGAGCCGCGCTCGACCATTGCCGAGATCGAGAAGAAGACCGGCCGGCTCATTCTCCACGTGCAGTCGCAGACCCCGGGCTCAACCCGCGATCTGCTCGCGGAATCGATCCTGAAGCGGCCGAAGGACAGCGTGCGCGTGCTGGTCGGCGATATCGGCGGCGGCTTCGGCCAGAAGACCAGCCTGTATCCGGAAGACGGCATCGTCGCCTATGCCGCGACCAAGCTGAACGAGAAGATCCGCTGGCGCGGCGATCGCACCGACGAGTTCGTCGGCGGCACCCATGGCCGCGACCTGACCTCGACCGGCGAGTTCGCGCTCGATGCCAAGGGCCGCGTGCTGGCCTATCGGGTGCGCTCGATCGGCGGCACCGGCGCTTACTCGTCGGGCACCGCCAACATCATCCCGCTGGTGCTCGGCCCGTTCGTGCAGACCGGCGTCTACGATCTGCCGCTGGTGCATTTCGAGGTGAAGTCGGTGATGACCCACACCGCGCCGGTCGGCGCCTATCGCGGCGCCGGCAGGCCCGAGGCGGTGTTCATCGTCGAGCGGTTGTTCGATGCCGCCGCGCGCCAGATCGGCATGGACCCGCGCACCATCCGCAAGGTCAACTACATCAAGCCGGCGCAACTGCCATACACCAACGCGGTCGGGCAGGTGTACGATTCCGGCGCCTTCGCCCACATGCTGGAGCGCGCGTCTGATTTGGCCGACTGGAACGGCTTTGCCGCGCGCAAGAAGGCGGCGAAGAAGAAGGGCCTGCTCTACGGCCGCGGCCTCACCAGCTACATCGAATGGACCGGTGGCCGCGCCCACACCGAGAACGTCTCCCTGCATGCGACCGCCGAAGGCCGCGTCATCCTGCATTCCGGCACCATGGCGATGGGCCAGGGCCTCGCCACCACCTACACCCAGATGATATCGGATACGCTCGGCATCGCCATGGACAAGATCGACGTCATCCAGGGCGACACCGATCTTGCCACCGGCTTCGGCAGCGTCGGCTCGCGCTCGCTGTTCGTCGGCGGCACCGCGGTTGCAGTCTCCAGCAACGACATGATCAACAAGGCGCGCGACAAGGCCTCCAATTTGCTGGAAGCATCCGTCGAGGACATCGAGTATCGCGACGGCTTCCTCACCGTGGTCGGCACCGACAAGCGCATCAGCCTGTTCGAGATCGCGGCTAAGGAAAAAGGCGCAAAACTCTCGGTCGAGAGCGAGGGCAATGTCGACGGGCCGAGCTGGCCGAACGGCACCCATATCTGCGAGGTCGAGATCGATCCCGAGACCGGCGTCACCCGCGTGGTGCGCTACACCACGGTCGACGACGTCGGCGTCGCCGTCAATCCGATGCTGGTGACCGGGCAGATACATGGCGGTGTCGTCCAGGGCATCGGCCAGGCGCTGTACGAGGGCGTGGCCTACAGCGAGGAAGGTCAGCTTCTGACCGCGAGCTATCAGGATTATTGCATCCCGCGCGCTTCGGATATTCCGCCGATCACGGTGACGCTCGATCCCTCCGCGCCCTGCAAGACCAATCCGCTCGGCGCCAAGGGCTGCGGCGAGTCCGGCGCGATCGGCGGTCCGCCCTGCATCACTAACGGCGTGATGGATGCGCTGAGCGAGCTCGGTATCACCCAGCTCAAAACGCCGCTGACGCCGGTGAAGATCTGGCAGGCGATCCGGGACGCGAAGGCGGGGGCTTAGGCCGCGCGTACTCTCTCACCACGTCATTCCGGGGCGCGCGTAAGCGCGAGCCCGGAATCCATCGTGCCTCAGAACACGCGGCTCGATGGATTCCGGGCTCATCGCTTCGCGATGCCCCGGAATGACGGCAAGAGAGAATTTACAACCCCAGCACCATCTTCGCGATGATGTCGCGCTGGATCTCCGACGAGCCGCCGAAGATCGTATACGCCCGCCCGTTGAGATATTCCGGCACCACCGGCAATAACTGCTCCGGGATCGGCGGCTCGTGATTGAGCCGGTAGAACGGCCGCGCCGGCTCGACGGCAAGCCCGTCCTGGCCGATCACGTCGACGCCGAGCCGCGTCACCGCTTGGCGGATCTCGCTGACCCTGAGCTTGATCAGCGACGACACCGCGCCGGGATTTTGCCCGGTCTGTAGCGCCGACAGCACCCGCAGCTCGGTCATCTCGAGCGCGTCGATGTCGACCTCGGCTTCCGACATCCGGATCGCAATGTCGGGATCGTCGATGGCGCGGCCGGTGACATCGGACGCCGCGAGATCGGCGATCGTCTTCAGCGCCTCCCGCAGTTTTGCCGACGCGATGCCGGAGCCACGCTCGAATTCGAGCAGGTATTTGCCGTAGGTCCAGCCCTTGCCTTCCTCGCCGACGCGGTTGGCGACGGGCACGCGGACGTCGTCGAAGAAGACCTGGTTGACCTCATGATCGCCGCCGATGGTCAGAATTGGCCTCGTCGTGATGCCTGATGTCTTCATGTCGATGAGGATAAAACTGATGCCGTCCTGCTGCCGCTCGCCGTCGCTGGTGCGCACCAGCGCGAACATCCGGTTGGCGTGATGCGCATGGGTGGTCCAGATCTTGGTGCCGTTGATGACGTAGTCGTCGCCGTCGCGCACCGCCCGGGTCTTCAGTGACGCCAGATCGGAGCCCGAACCTGGTTCGGAATAACCCTGGCACCAATAGTCTTCACCCGAGAGGATTCGCGGCAGGTAAAAGTTCTTCTGCTCCGGCGAGCCGAAGCCGATGATGACGGGGCCGACCATCTTCACGCCCATTACGTTGACATTGGGCACGCCGGCGCGGGCGCATTCGGCCTCGAAGATCCAGCGCTGTGCCGGCGTCCAGTCCGGCCCGCCATGCTCGACCGGCCAGCCCGGTGCGCCCCAGCCCTTCCGGTGCAGCGCGCGCTGCCAGGCCATGCCGATATCGGGGTCGGAGAACACCGACGGCGTCAGCGCGGTGGCGCGCTTCATTTCCGGCGTCAGGCTCTCGGCGATGAAGTCGCGGACTTCCTGCTCGAAGGCGCGTTCCTCGGCACTGAAGCTAAGATCCATGGGCGCTCTCCGTCAGGCGTGGACGCGGCCGCTCAACGCGGCGTGGCGGCGATAATGATGGGCGCTGCCGCCGAACAGTGTGTCGAAGGCCAGCAGCCGCTTGAAATAGGCGCCGATGTCGAGCTCCTCGGTGACGCCCATGGCACCGTGCAACTGCACCGCCTGCTCGGCGACAAAGCGCGCGCATTTGCCGATCTTCGCCTTGGCCCCGGACGCCGCGCGGCTGCGCGCCACAGGCTCGGCATTCGCCATCAGCGCCGCGCGCAACGCCATCGAGCGCGCCTCGTCGACCTGCATCGCGACGTCGGCGAGGCGATGGCGGATCACCTGGTTGGCCGACAGCGGCCGGCCGAACTGTTTTCGGATTTTGGTGTATGCGAGCGTGGTGTCGAGCAGCGTCTGCATGATGCCGACTGCCTCGGCGCCGAGTGCAGCCATCGCGCGGTCGACCACGGTTTCGATTCCCGGCAGCGCATCCTGGCCGTCGCCGAGCAGCGCGTCGGCGGGCAGTTGCACATTGCTGAGATCGAGATTGCAGCCGCGCCCGCCGCCGAGCCGCGCGTAGTCGCGCAAGCTGAGGCCCGCCGTTCCCGCCGGCACCAGGAACAGCGCAAGCTTGCCGGATGCGCCATTGGCATTGGCAAGGCGTGCCGAGACGATGATCTGGTTAGCGGCAGCGCCGTCGAGCACCGCGATCTTGCTGCCGTTCAGCCGCCAGCCATCGGCAGTTTTAGTGGCGGTCGTGTCGACATGGGTGAGGTCGAAGCGCGCGGCGCGCTCCGAATGCGCGAAGGCGAGCGTCAGCGCGCCCTCGGCAATCTTGGGCAGGATTGCCTGCTGCTGTGCCTCGGTGCCGCATTCGGCGACCAGCGCAGCGCCGATCACGACCGTGGAGAGGAACGGCTCGGACACCAGGCCACGGCCGAATGCTTCCATCAACAGCCCGACCTCGATCGCGCCACCGCCGAGCCCGCCATGGGCTTCGGCGATCGGCAGCGCCAGCCAGCCGAGCTCGGCGAATTGCTTCCAGATCGCCGGCGAATAGCCCAGCGGATCGTTCGCTGCCTTATTGCGATGCTCCGATGTGAAGGTCTCCGCCACGAAGCGGTCGGCACTTTCGCGCAGCAGGCGCTGCTCGTCGCTAAGAGTGAGGTCCATCTGGCCTTCTACACGTTGGCGGTTTTCTTGACGGAGGGATGCAGGCCCGCGGGGTCCACCACCATGCCGAATTCCTGCAGATTGTGGGCGTGGCAGAGCTGATGCAGCGCGAAAGCCTGATCGATTGCCGCGGGCTGCCCCATGATATCGATGGAGCGGTTCACCGCCTCCTTGCTGAGCTTCAGCGCAAAGGCGGGCTTGGCGGCGATCCGCCGTGCCAGAGCGAGAGTGAAGGAGGAGAGGTCGCCGCGCGGCACCACATGGTTGACCATGCCGAGGCGATGCGCCTCGTCAGCGCTCCAGGCGTCGGCGGTGAACAGCATCTCCTTGGCCTTGCGCGCGCCGAGCTCCCAGGGATGCACGAACCATTCGACACCGCAGACGCCCATCGTCACCACGGGATCGCAGAACTCGGCATCATTGCTCGCGACGATCAGGTCGCAGGCCCAGGCCAGCATCAGCCCGCCCGCGATGCACTTGCCGTGCACCTCGGCGATCGTCGGTTTTGCCAGATTGCGCCAGCGCCGCGTGATTTGCAGATAGATCTCCTGTTCGCGCGCGAAGCGGCCGTGGGCATTGGGTTCGGCAAAGCCGCCCCAATTTCCGACTGGCGGAAAATCGACGCCGGCCTGGTTCTTGGCCCCTGGCCTGAGATCGTGACCGGCCGAGAAATGCGGGCCGTTGCCGGCGAGGATGATGACCTTGACCGCGTCGTCCTGCACCGCCTGGTCGAAGGCCGCGTTGAGGTCGTAGGTCATTTGCAGGTTTTGGGCGTTGCGGGCCTCGGGGCGGTTCATCACGATCCGCGCGATCGCGGGCTCCGGCCGCTCGACAACAATCGTCTCGAATTGTTCAGACACCATGGATCCCTCCCAGGATCGATTTTTGCGCCATGATGAACGGCGCGGGGAGGGAGTGGCAAGGGCTATCGCCTGCAAAAGCGAGCGCGAAATCCGCCGTGCGGGATTATCGGGCGAAAATCTGCTACCTTGACGAGAGAATCCACCGGGAGGAGACCATCTTCATGCGCAAGCTTTGGACCGTGCTGGCAGCGCTGGCGACCTTGAGCCTGACCAACTGCGGCTACAACGCGATCCAGACCAATGACGAGCAGGTCAAGTCGAGCTGGTCGGAGGTGGTGAATCAGTACCAGCGGCGCGCCGATCTGGTGCCGAACCTCGTCAACTCGGTGAAGGGCTTTGCGCAGCAGGAGAAGGACGTACTGCTCGGCGTCACCAACGCACGTGCCAAGAGTCGGCAGCATCCAGGCAACGCCCGAGGTGCTCAACGATCCCGCGGCGTTCCAGAAGTTCACGCAGGCGCAAGGCGAATTGACCAGCGCGCTGTCGCGGCTCTTGGTCGTCACCGAAAATTATCCGCAGCTGAAATCGGATGCCTTGTTCCGCGACCTGATGGCCCAGCTCGAAGGCACCGAGAACCGCATCACGGTGGCGCGCAACCGCTACATCAAGTCGGTGCAGGACTATAACGTCGGCATCCGCACCTTCCCGAACAATCTGACGGCGATGGTGTTCGGCTACAAGGAGAAGCCCAACTTCACGGTCGACAATGAAAAGGAGATATCGACCGCGCCGAAGGTCGATTTCAATCCGGCGCCGTCGCCATCCCCCGCGCCGTCGAAGTAACGCCGGCTGCGCCTGTCGCGATGACTGCCGCACGCGTCATCCTGCTCGCCTTCCTGCTGGGCTTCATGTGCCCGGCGTGGGCCGAGGTCGCGGTGCCGCCGCTCGCCGGCCGCGTCGTCGACCAGACCGGGACGCTGTCGGCTGGCGACGTCGCGTCGCTCTCCGACCGGCTGAAGGATCTGGAGACCCGCAAGGGCAGCCAGATCGCCGTCCTGATCGTGCCGACCACGGGCGAGGAGACCATCGAGCAGTTCGCCATCCGCGTCGCGGAGGCCTGGAAGATTGGGCGCAAGAAGGTCGATGACGGCGCGCTGCTGGTGGTCGCCAAGAACGACAGGCATTTGCGCATCGAGGTCGGCTACGGCCTCGAAGGCGTGCTGAGCGACGCCGTCACCCACCGCATCATCGACGAGGACATCACGCCGAAATTCAAGGCCGGCGATTTCGCCGGCGGCATTTCCGCTGGCGTCGGCCGGATGATCCGGCTGGTCAATGGCGAGCAATTGCCGGCGCCGGAACCCGAGCATTGGCAGGCGCCCAATGTCGTCGACTTTGCCAATCCGGTGGTGATCTTTGGTGTCATCATCGTGGCGGGCTTCCTGCGCGGCCTGCTGGGACGGCTGCTGGGCTCGGTCGCGACCGGCGGCATCGTCGGCGTCTTCACCTGGATGGTGGCCGGCTCGCTTGCCACCGCGTTGGTGGTCGGGCTGTTCGCCGGTGTTGCGGCGCTGATCTTCGGCGGTTTGAATTTCGGCGGTCCGGCGGCCGGCTCGGGGCCGTACCGGCGCGGCGGCGGTTATTCCGGGGGCTGGTCCGGCGGCGGGGGTTGGAGCAGCGGCTCGAGTTCGGGCGACAGCGGCGGCTTCAGCGGCGGAGGCGGCACCTTCGGCGGCGGCGGGGCCTCGGGGAGCTGGTAGGCACATGAGCATCAAGCGCATCGGCAAGCATCTGCTCGAACACCGCTGGCGCGTGCGGCGCGAGTTTCCGCCGCGCGTGCTCGACGCCATCGAGCGGGCGATCAAGGCTGGCGAGGCCACGCATTCGGGCCAGATCCGCTTTGTCGTCGAGGGCGCGCTCGACGGCGTGCCGCTTTTCCGCAACCAGCCGGCGCGGGAACGGGCGCTGGACGTGTTCTCGCATTTGCGGATCTGGGACACCCATCACAACAATGGTGTTCTGATCTATCTGTTGCTCGCCGACCGCGACGTCGAGATCGTCGCCGACCGCGGCATCGACGCCAAGGTCGGTCACGCCGGCTGGGAGGCGATCTGCCGCGCGATGGAGATCGATTTCCGGGCAGGCCGGTTCGAGCAGGGCGTGATCAACGGCATCGCGGCGGTGTCGCGCGAGCTGGCGAAATATTTCCCGCGGGCCGACGGTGGCCCGAACGAGCTGCCGGACAAGCCGGTGGTGATTTGATGATCGTCATTCCGGGGCTCGCGAAGCGAGAACCCGGAATCTCACGCCATGATCTCTAGATTCCGGGTTCGCGCTGCGCGCGCCGCTGAATGACGATGCAAAGGCTGGCCTTACGCCTTCACCGACGGCCGCTCGGCGACACGGTTGAACCAGGCGACGATGTTGGCGTTCGAGGGGTCCAGCGGCTGGCCGACCTGGTTGCCGAAATCGATCCAGCAATACAGCAGCATGTCGGCAAGCGTGAAGCGCTGGCCGCAGATGTAGTCGCGGCCGTCGGCCATCTGGTCGTTGAGCCATTTGATGCGGTTGGCGGCGATCATCTTCAGCCCCGGCGAGGCCTCCGGCGCGACCGGGATGCGCTTCTCGAAGAACTTCAGCGCCTCGCCGAAGCGATAGCCATTGGCGAGCGGCTCGGCGATGTTGAGATCGACCCGGCGGGTCCACATCCGGCATTCCGCGCGCTCTTCCGGCGTGCTGCCGATCATCGCGGGCGAGGGGTGCTTCTCCTCGAGATATTCGCAGATCGCGGTGATCTCGGAGAGGTAGTTGCCGCAGTCGAGTTGGAGCGCCGGCATCTGGCCGTGCGGATTGCGCTTTAGATGTTCCGCCTCGCGGTTTTCGCCCTTGCGCAGGTCGACGGTCTGTTTGGGGATCTCGATGCCCTTCTCGGCCATGAACATGCGCACGATGCGCGGATTGGGCCCGATCGAGTCGTATAGCTTCATGGTCCTCGCTCCCTGTTGTTTTAAGCGTTGTTGTTGCCGCTGTTGAACAGGCCGCGCGGGGATTTGTCAAATGTGACGGCGAGCGAAGCTCAATCGTCGAGCTTGTTGAGGTCGCGCACCGACTGCATGATCGGCTCGAAATTCGAGCGCGCGTCGAGTGCATCGAACAGCTGCGCGGTATCCTCGAGCAGGCCATGCGAGCGTTGCAGCGCGATGCGCACATCGTCCTGCGGCGTGTCGGACAGCCGGCCATGGCCGGACAGCAGGATCTTCGAATTGAGCCCCTTGATCCGCTCCAGCGACTGGATGTAGTCGGCAATCGAGCCGGAGCCGAACACGCCGCCCATCACGCCGCCGGGCATCAGCGTGTCGGCGGCGAACAACAGGCCCTTGTCCTGGTCGAACAGCGTGATGCAGGCCGAGGTATGGCCCGGCGTGTACATCACGTTGAGACGGAAATTGCCGAGGTCGATCAGATTGCCTTCCTCGAGCCAGATGTCGATCTCGATCGGCACGTTCGGTTCGTTGAACATCTTGCGCAGCATCGAGAAGTCGTCGCGCAGCATGATCTTGTTGGCGGCGAGCCGGTGCGCGGCGATATAGGCCGAGCCGTGAAAATAATGGGCCGCGCCGATGTGATCGAGATGCTCGTGGCTCAGCACGACCATGTCGATCATCTCGGGCGTCACCCCGAGATGATTGAGGCAGGCGACCAGCGACGGATAATTGGTCGACAGCCCGACGTCGATCATGATGGTGCGCTTGCTGCCGCGCACGAGATAGGCGTTCGCGGCGCGGTTCTTGAAACGGATCTGGTAGACGTCGTCCGCCGCCTGGATCAGCGTCGCGACCTCGGCCTCGAACAGCGTCTTGAACGGGCTCGGCTTCCGGTCGCTCATGGCGCGCCTGCGGTTCGGTAAGTGACGGCGTTGGAGGCGCGCAGGCGTTTCGAGAGCGCATCCATCACCATCAGCGCGAAGGCCGGCTGCTGGCTGACCAGATAGACGAAGCGGGCGTGGTTGATCCGCATCACCCGTGTCGCCGGCGCCGAGGCGATCGCGGTTGCCGAGCGCGCCGAGCCGTCGATCACCGCCATCTCGCCGAAGAACTCGCCCTTGCCGAGGCTGACGATGACCGTTTTGTTTCCGCCATCGATCTTGGCGATGTCGACCTTGCCGTCGAGCACGACAAACAGCTCGCGGCCGGTCGAGCCTTCCTCAAAAATGACGTCATCGACACCAAATTCATTGATGCATTTCTCGATCGTCATAGCACTCCCCTGCCTTCTGGCTGGAAGATGGCGGTATGTTAATCGGGAAAGCGCTGCGCGCAAACGGAGCTGACGCAGATTGCCGCAGCGCCGCATCGCCCAAATCCGGCCCGGAAAACTCCCTAAAATTTAGGTAATGGCGGAGCGGGGTAACCATTTCGCAAGCAATAAAAGTTACCGAATTCTCAACCCAGTCTGGAGACTTTGAACGTGAGTGAGCAGCAGAGCGAGCCGGTCAGCGGTCAAACCGGCGCCGAAATGGCGGCGAAGAGCGAGCCCGCGATGGCCGCGGCCGGTGTCGAGGCTCCGCGGCTGGCGCCCGAGCAGGAAGAGACGTCGCCAAAGGCCGAAGCGCCCAGGATGGATGCGCCGAAGGTTGATGCCCCGAAGGTCGAGCCGTCCCGGCTTGATCCGGTGATCGAGGCCAGGATCGATGCGAAGATCGACCCCAAGATGGACGGCAAGGTCGAGCCGACCAAGATGGAAGTGCCTGAGGTCGAGACCGGCAAGCGCGAAGAGCCGCGCTTCCCGGGCAAGCTGATGATCATGGCGCCCGGTGACCGGAACTGGGACCACGAGGCGAGCGCATCCAGGCCGGGTGCCGAGCAGACCGCCAAACCGGCCGGCACGCGCCGGCTCGGGGCGATGGCCGCGGTGATTGCGCTGGCGACCGTGGCCGGCGCCATCGGCGGCGCGCTCGCGACCGCAGGCCTCGGCCATTTCGCCTCCCCCGCGGCTGCTTCCATTAGGGATGTGGCTGCCAAGGACGCCGCGGCCAAGGAGGCGGCCGATGCCGCGCTCGCCCGCATCGACTCCGAGATCGCAGCCCTGAAGGCCAGCGTCGAGCAGACCGCCAAGGCCGGCCAGGCCCAGTTCAGCAAGGCGACCGACCGCATCGAGAAGGTCGAGAAGGCCCAGGCCGAGCCGATCGCCAAGCTCAACAAGCTCAGCGAGACCGTCGAGAAGCTGCGCGCCCCGCAGACGACCGTCGCTGCCGTGACGCCCGCCCGCGAGGTCACGGGTTCGATCCCGCCGGCAACCGCGGCGGCTGCGCCGGCCGCGCCCAAGCCTGAGATCGGCCGCCTGCCAGTGGTCGACGGTTGGGCGCTGCGCGACGTCGGCAATGGCGGCGCGCTGATCGAGGGCCGCGGCGGCATCTACGAGGTTTATGCCGGCGATCCCGTCCCCGGCCTTGGCCGCGTCGACGCGATCCGCAAGCAGGACGGCCGCTGGGTGGTCGTCACCAGCAAGGGCCTGATCGTTTCGCGCTGATCTACGAAACCTGACAACAGCAAGGCGCTTCACCGCGATGTGAAGCGCCTTTTTTCTTGAATAGGATTTGCCGCGCGGTGTTAGTGGGGGCATGGGCCGCGTACTGAAATGCCTCCTGCTGATCTCCGTCCTGCTTGGCGGTGCCGTGCCGGCACATGCCGCCGAGGATCGCGCGCTCGAGCGCGGAACGGCGGTGATCGATCCCGCGCTCCTGCGCGAACTCGATCACAGCCGATTCAGTCTCGGCCGGATGCTGGCGCCGGAGCGTTCCTCCGATACGCCGCTGTCCAATCGAGAGCTGTTCGCCTTGGCTGCGCTGGTGCCGGTGCGCGAGGCGCTCGACCGTGAATTCGATCGCTATGTCGCAAGGCACAAGGCAAGCCTGCCGAACGAGAGCATCGGCGTCGGCGACGGTTTTGCGTTTCAGCTGTTCGATCGCGCGCTGTTCGAATCCCCTGATGTTCGCTTCGTGCTGGCCGGCATCGTCAACCGCATGGACCGCGCCTATGTGGCGCCCAAGGACTGCGGCGAGGTCCGGCTGATCTATCGGCTGACCCGCACCGACGTGCCGACAATTGGCGAGAACGCGGTGTCGCAGCGGCTGCCGATGACGCTGAACCTGGTGCTGAAGGCGAAGGGCGATGGCAACGACGCATCGCTGTCCTGCCGCGAGATCGCGCGGCGCTGGCTGGCAACCGGAAACGCTCAGCCTGCGTTGGAGAAATTGTTCGGCAAGGACGGCCCGCTCGAACTGGTCGATGCGCGCAATATCGATCGGATCGAGACCAACCTGCAGATCGCGCACGCGCCGAAATCCGCGGTGCGCGACTTCCGCACCGACTATCTGTTGAAGGTGTTCGACTATGACAGCGCGGCGAAACGCTTTGCCGAAGCGCCGCTGGAGAACCAGATCGATCGCGAGCGTATTTTCGCCGACGAGGCGCTGAAGCGCGACTTCAAGGCATGGCTGCTCGATCCCGGGCATTTTGCCGAGCTCGATCGCGGCACCTTGCTGATCCCCGATCGCTTTCTTGCGACATCAGCGCTCGCGCCGACGCCGACCGGTTTTGACGTCAGTGACCTGGAGCCCGAGTTCGGCCTGGTGCAGGGCGAGGAGATGGCCGGCACTGCGGTGTTCTCGGGGGATGACGTCGTCGGAGCCTTGAAGAAGGCCGCCGCTGACGGGACGAAGCTGCAAAATATCCAGTCGCTGGCCGGCTTCGAGCGGCGGCTCAACGACGTCACCTGCGCCGGCTGCCACCAGACCCGCGGCATCGGCGGCTTCCATCTCCCGGGCGTCGACTGGATGGCGGCAAAGCCGTCGAACTCCACGGTGGCGCCGGCCTCGCCGCATTTCTTCGGTGACCAGCCTCGCCGCCGCGACATCCTGACCAGCTTCCGCGACGGCAAAACCCCGGACTTCTCGCGCGGCTTCTCCAACCGGCCGCAGGTACGGGCCAGCGCCGAGCTTGCCGGCACCGAATACAGCGACGGCTGGGGCGCGCATTGCTATCTGCCGGGCGCGCGGCCGGCCGAAACCGACCGCAGCTTCCGCAGCTGGACCTGCGCCGAGGGGCTTGCCTGCCAGGTCGCGGGCAAGACCTCGCGGATGGGCATGTGCTTCGTGAAAGGGAGGTAGCTCCCGACTGGAACCGAAGCGTCTCCGCGTCATTATTTGACGCTACACTTGAGGTTGCTTAAAGCGCGACGAGATTTCGATACGCGCCTTAGCTTCTTGTTTGACCGGAGACCGGCCCGATGAGTGCTTCCGAGGACAACAAGCAACGCAACCGCGAGATCGCGGCCAACGAGGCCGAGCGTCAGGCGGTGAGCGCCGTCCGCGTCTCTAGCTGGGCGATCGGGCTTGCGGTCATCATCGGCATCGTCGTTGTGGCCATCGTCTGGGCCTGGATGAAACGCTGATCCGGATTTCGCTTCGCTTCATCATCGGGCTACAGAGGTTACGCCACCGCGCCGGATGCGCGCAGCTTCCGGATCGCGGCCTCGTCGTAGCCGGCCTGGCGCAGGATCTCGTCGGAATGCTCGCCGACCTCGGGTGGCTTGCGCGGCTGCACCTTCTTCGTGCCGTCGATGAAGATCGGGCTGTTGACGGTCAGCATGGTGTCGTTCTCGAAGCGCACCAGCACCTCGTTCTCGATCATCTGCTTGTCGTTCGGGATGTCGTCGAGGATGCCGACGACGCCGAACACCAGGCCGTTGCCGTCGAGGATCTTGCGCCACTCGGCGAGGTCCTTGCCGGCGAACACTTCGTCGAAAATCTTGATCAGCTCGACAGAACGCGCATGGCGATCCGCCTTGGTGGCGAAGCGCGCGTCGGCGACCAGGTCCTCGCGGCCCATGCAGCGCGCCAGCGTCGGCCATTGCCGATCTTCGTTGAGCAGTGACAGGATCAGCCAGCGGCCGTCCTTGCACTTGTAGTGGTTGGTGACGGCGTTGAGCGCCTGTTCGCGCGGCTTGCGCTTCTTGAACTTGGCGCCGGCGAGCTTGGCCTGCGCCAGCACCCCGTTGGCCCAAACGCCGTTGGCCATCAGGTTGGTCGAGACGTGCGAGCCCTTGCCGGTCTTCTCGCGCTGGAACAGCGCGGTGACGATCGCGCCGTAGAATGCCATCGCACAGGGATGGTCACCCATGCCGGCGACCGAACGGACCGGCGTGGTATCCTCGTCGGCGCGCACCAGGTCCATCAGGCCGGAGCGGGCCCAATAGGCGTTGGAATCGAAGCCGGACTTGTTGGCTTCCTCGCCCTTTTCGCCGTAGCCGGTGAAGGAGGCGTAGATCAGCCGGTCGTTGAGATGGGCGAGATGATCGTGGGTGATGCCGAGCTTGGCGCGCACCTGCGGCGGCATGTTGGTGATGAACACGTCGGCCTCGGCGACCAACTTGTAGAGCACCTCGCGTGCTTCGGGCTTGGTGAGGTCGAGCGCGAGGCTCTTCTTGTTGCGGGCCTCCAGCATCCACGCGAAATTGTGCTCGCTTGCGGGATAGCCGGGCAGATTGGGCAGGTTGCGGTAGGGGTCGCCGGCGCCGGGCGGCTCGATCTTGATGACGTCGGCGCCGAAGTCGGACAGCACGGTGGCGGCCGCGGGCGCCGCGATGAAGCTCGCGCAGTCCAGGACCTTGAGCCCGTCAAAAATGCCTTTTTCCATCGTGCCGTCGCTCCCGTGGCGCTTGTTGGTGTTTTTCCGGTAGCTGGAATTATCGCGTGTCGATCAATCCCGTTGAGCGGCCATTTGACCTATGTCCGGGGCACGATGCAACGGGTCGTTGGACCGTCATTGCGAGGAGCTAAGCGATGAAGCAATCCATGCCTTAGCTTGGCTCGCAATGACGGGCGCGTTACCCAACCCCCGCCATCAGCGCCGCGTTGCCGCCCGCAGCCGCGGTGTTGATCGTGATCGTTTGCTCGGTGGCGAAGCGCGTGAGGTAATGCGGGCCGCCGGCCTTGGGGCCGGTGCCGGAGAGACCGCTGCCGCCGAACGGCTGCACGCCGACCACGGCGCCGATCATGTTGCGGTTGACATAGATGTTGCCGACCTGGAGGCGGTCGATCACGTGCTCGATGGTGTCGTCGATGCGCGAGTGGATGCCGAGCGTCAGGCCGAAGCCGGTCGCTTCGATCGCAGCCAGCACGTCGCCGAGCCGCTCGGCGCGGTAGCGCACGACATGCAAGATCGGGCCGAACACCTCTTCGGTGAGCTGGCTTGCCGCCGACAGTTCGAAGATATGCGGCGCGACGAAATTGCCTGCCGGCGCCTCGCCGGCGAGATGCGCCCGCGCCTCCCTCTTCATCCGCGCGATATGCGCGTCGAGCCGCCGCTTGGCCTCGGCATCGATCACCGGACCGATATGCGTCGACGGCTCCGAAGGATCGCCGATCTTCAGTTCGCGGGCGGCGCCGGCGATCATCTCGATCATGCGGTCGGCGACCTCGTCCTGCACGAACAACAGCCGCAGCGCCGAGCAGCGCTGGCCGGCGGAGCGGAACGCCGAGGTCACGACGTCGTCGGCGACCTGCTCGGGCAGCGCGGTGGCGTCGACGATCATCGCATTGATGCCACCGGTCTCGGCGATCAGCGGCACGATCGGGCCGTCCTTGGCCGCGAGCGTGCGGTTGATCGACCGCGCCACCTCGGTCGAGCCGGTGAAGACCACGCCGGCAATCGCAGGATGGCTGACCAGCGCCGCACCGACCGCGCCGTCGCCCTGGACCAGATGCAGCGCCGACGCCGGGACGCCGGCCTGATGCAACAATGCGACCGCCTCGGCCGCGATTCGCGGGGTCTGCTCGGCCGGCTTGGCGATCACTGCATTGCCGGCCATCAGCGCCGCCGTCACCTGGCCGAGGAAGATCGCGAGCGGAAAATTCCATGGCGAGATCGCGACGAACGCGCCGCGGCCGTGCAGCTCCAGCACGTTGCTCTCGCCGGTCGGTCCCGGCATCGTCTCGCCCCTGCCGAACAGTTTTTCGCCAAGCGCCGCATAATAGCGGCAGAAATCGATCGCCTCGCGCACCTCCGAGAGCGCATCGTCGAGCGTCTTGCCGCCTTCGCTCTGCAGCAGGGCGAGGAAGCGTGCGCGACGCTGTTCGAGCAGGTCGGCGGCCTTGTCGAGGATCGCCGCACGTTGTGCGGCCGGCGTGGCGTTCCAGCCCCTGAAGCCACGGCGCGCAGCGGCGACGGCGGCATTCGCCTGCTCGGTAGCTGATGTGCTGACGACAGCAAAGATTTTCGGCTCGGCCGCGATCGCCGAGGTCAGCGCGTCCAGCGCTTTTCGCTCGCCGAATTCGATGCCGTGGGAATTCTCGCGCTGCGGCCGATAGAGATCGGCCGGCAGCGGAATCCCGGAGTGCACGGCATTGTTGTCGGCGCCGATGATCTCGGCCGGGCGGCGCAAGAGGTCGGTGATCGACACGCGATTGTCGGCGGCCAGCGCGACGAACGACGAGTTGGCGCCGTTCTCGAGCAGGCGCCGCACCAGATAGGCAAGCAGGTCGCGGTGGCTGCCGACCGGCGCATAGGTGCGGTGGGCGATCTCGGGCCAGTCCTCGCCGAGCTGGGCGTAGAGCGCCTCGCCCATGCCGTGCAGCCGCTGAAATTCGAAGCTTGTGGGATCGTCTGACAGTTCAAGGATGGTCGCGACCGTCAGCGCGTTGTGGGTGGCGAATTGCGGAAACAGTCGCGGCCGCAATGCCAGCAGCCTGCGCGCGCAGGCGATGTAGTTCAGGTCGGTCATCGCCTTGCGGGTGAACACCGGATAGCCGTCGAGGCCCCGCTCCTGCGCGCGCTTGATCTCGGTGTCCCAATAGGCGCCCTTGACCAGGCGCACCATCATCCGACGGTCGAGCGCGCGCGTCAGTGCATCGACATAGTCGATCACGTCGGCAGCGCGCTTCTGATAGGCCTGGATCGCAAGGCCAAAGCCGCTCCAGCCGGCGAGCGACGGGTCGGCGAAGGCCGCTGCTATGACGTCGAGCGACAGCTCCAGCCGGTCGGCTTCCTCGGCATCGACGGTGAAGTTGAGGTCGAACGCCTTGGCGCGGCGCGCCAGATCGATCAGCTGCGGCACCAGCTCGGTCATCACCCGCGCGCGGCTAATCGCCTCGAAGCGCGGATGCAGCGCAGAGAGTTTGACCGAGATGCCGGGCCGGTCGGGCAGGGGCTGATCGCCGGCCGCCCTTCCGATCGCCTCGATCGCGCGGGCGTAGGATTCGAAATAGCGGCGGGCGTCGTCGGCCGTACGCGCGCCTTCGCCGAGCATGTCGAAGGAATAGCGCGAGCCGCGCGCAGTGTGCGCTTGCGCGCGTGACAGCGCCGCCTCGATGGTCTCGCCGAGCACGAAATGACTGCCCATCAGCCGCATCGCCTGCCGCGTCGCGGCGCGCACCGCCGGCGCACCGAGCCGCTTGGTCAGCCGGCCTATCGTTCCCTGCGGTGTTTCACCGGGCTGGATCACGCGCGCCGACATGCCGAGCGCCCAGGCCGAGGCGTTGACCAGAAATGCGCTGGATTTGGTCTCGTGGTTGACGAAGTCGCCCTGGCCGAGCTTGTCCTCGATGAACTGGTCGGCGGTGCGCGCGTCGGGCACCCGCAGCAGCGCCTCCGCCAGCACCATCAGCGCCAAGCCCTCCTTGGTCGAGAGCGCGAACTCCCGCAGCATGTCCTCGACCCCACCGAGCGGATCGTCGTTCGCCCTGATCGCCTCGATCAGGCGGGTCGCGGTGCGGTCGATGCGGGCCTCCGCCTCCGCGCCGAGCCTAGCGTCCTGGCGCAGGCGGCCGGCGATGACGCCGTCATCCGGGGCATAGGGCGGGCTGAACGACGGCGGGAGCGGGGACGGATCTGGCATGGCGGTGGTTCCTGCGGGGTTGCACGGGAACACCTACGCGCCCGTGGACCGTAGTTCGATAGACAAATTAGCAGATTTGCCTTAGAAAATCAGGATCACTTCTAGTATTTCCGTAGATATGACAGAGATCGACAAGACAGACCGTAAAATCCTCTCGATCCTGCAAGGGGATGGAAGGATTGCCAATGTGGAACTGGCCGAGCGGATCGGCTTGTCGCCGACCTCGGTCGGCGAGCGGCTGAAGCGGTTGCAGCGCGACGGCTTCGTCGAGGGCTATGGCGCGCGGCTCAACCCGCACCGGCTCGGGCTCGGTCTGCTGGTGTTCGTCGAAGTGTTGCTCGACAAGACCACGCCCGATGTGTTCGAGCGCTTCGCCAAGGCGGTCCAGACCGCGCCGGAAGTGCTGGAGTGTCACATGGTGGCCGGCGGCTTCGACTATCTGGTCAAGGCGCGAGTCGCCAACATGACCGCCTATCGCCGCTTCCTGGGCGAGACGCTGCTGGCGCTGCCGGGCGTGCGCGAGACGCGAACCTACGCGGTGATGGAGGAAGTCAAGCGCGATGCGCCGCTGCCGGTCGGTTGAAGGCGGTTTGATGTGATCCACAGCCATGCGCCGGATGTATTGGCATCGTGACGCACCCGCGATAATCCTGTCGTGCAGCGTGGGGCAGTAGTTCATGAAAGACGCCGATCAGCCGATACGAACCAAGCGGGCCGGGTTTGCCGGTGCGCTTGCTGGGCTTATGCTGGCGCTGCCATCAGCGGCACCGGCCCGGGCGGCCGAACTCAGCTCCGGCATTATGCAACTCTATACCTCGGTCTCGATCTATCCACCTTCGGCGTCGACGATGACCGTTTGCTACGGCTTCGTCTGCCGGCGCCGCGAGATGCTCGACTTCAACGCATCCGACAGGGCGGCGCTGAGCAAGATCATGGCCACCGGCCGCGCTAACGCGGCCGCCGAACGTGCGGCCGTGCAAAAGGCGGTGATCTGGTTCGACCGCCGGATGGGGCCGATCCTCGGCACCGACAAGCGTGTGGCGAAAGCGGACTTCCGCGCCAACGACGACAAGCACAATTACGATTGCTGGGACACGACGCGCAACACGACCAGCCTGATGCTGGTGATGCAGTCATGGAATCTGTTCAAGTTCCATGACGTCGGCGATCCCCACTACCGCGGGTTTTCGCTGGGGCAGACGCCGCACAACACCGCCGTTCTGGTCGAGCGCGCCACCAAGGTGGAATGGGCCGTCGATCTCTGGCCGCGCGGCTATCTGCAGCCGCCAGACGTCATGACCGTCGCCAAATGGGTGACGGAAGATTGAACGGCCGAATGTTTTTGCCGCAGCTGTTCCGTTGCGTTCCATCCCATTCATTTGCAGGGATGCGCTGGAACCGGATACCCGTGGTTCCAAAAATACGTTCGGCCCCATCACCATAAGAACCAAGTGACGCGTTAACACGGGCCGCATTCGGTCAACCCGAGGCTACGATATGCGTTCACGTTCGACTTGCACCGCTGCCGCCAACGGCGGCATGCGTTTTCCTCCGTTGCTCGTGCTTGCGCTGCTGCTGTGGCCAGTGCTTGCCGGCCCGGCTCGCGCCGGTGATGTCGAGGATTGCAGCGGTCCGCCGACCGACAAGGCCGAGGCGGCGTGCTCTGATATCATCAATGATGCTGCACGCTCGGCGGAGGACCGTACCAAGGCTTTTGCGGGCCGCTCGCGGTTCTACATCGCCCGCAACAAGATCGATCAGGCCTTCAACGATGCCGATGCTGCGGTGCAATTGAGCCCGCAATTCGTGCCGGCGCTGATCGCGCGCGGCTATGTGCAGCAGCGCAGGGGCAGCCTCGATCAGGCGCGCGCGGATTTCGATCGCGCGATCGAGCTCGAGCCGAAGAACCCGTTCGGCTTCCTGGCACGCGGCAATCTGCGCGCCGACCAGCGCGCCTGGGCCGATGCGATCTCGGACTACAGCCAGGCGATCATGCTGCGGCAGGATCTGCCCGCCGCTCATGTCGGGCGGGCGCGGGCCTATGTCGAATCCGGACAGCCCGATGCGGCGCTGGCCGATGCCAACACCGCGATTGCCATCAACGCGAGCACGCCGAACGCGTTCTATTGGCGCGGCCAAGCCTACCGGCGCAAGGGCGACATCGATCACGCGATCGAGGATTTCTCGCGCGCGATCGCGCAGGCGCCGCAGACCGAGCGCAACGCCTATTTCGCCCGCGCCCAGCTCTACAGCGCCAAGGGCGACTACGTCCGCGCCATTGGCGACTTCGATTGGCTGTTGAAGGTTCTTCCCGACAACAAGGAGATCCAGCAGCAGCGCCAGCAGGCGCTCGCGATGCAGGCCGAGTTGGCGAAGGCCGGCGCGGCTCCGCAATCGCCGGCGGCTCCGGCCGGACCCCCAGCGCGGCCGTCCGCTCCGGTCGCGGCTTCGAGCAGTCAGCAGATCGAGCAGGCAAAGCAATTCATCGCGCAGGGCAATTTCGCCGGCGCCATCAGCAATCTCAGCCAGGTGCTCGGCGGCGATCCGCGCAACGAGGCGGCGCTGCGGCTGCGCGCGATGGCCTATTCACGGCTCAGCCGGCTGGCGGAGGCGCGCAACGACTTCAACGATCTGCTCAAGCTCAAGCCGAACGATCCCCAACTGCTGGCCTCCCGCGCGCTCAATGCCGCAGGCTTGCGGCAGTTCGACGAAGCCAGCGCCGACGCCAGCCGCGCCATCACGCTCAATCCGAACAATTCGCTGGCCTACCTGGCGCGCGGCCTCGTCAAGGCCAGCACCGGCAAGGTGCAGGACGCGCTTGCCGACTACGATCATTCGATTTCGCTCAATGCCAAGGAGACGCTCGCCTTCACCGAACGCGGGCTCGCCTATATCGGTCTCAACCAGCTCGACAAGGCGCTGTTGGATTTCGATCAGGCACTGGCGCTGGTGCCGACCAATCTGGTCGCCAAATCGTGGCGTGGACTTGCGCTGATGCTCAAGGGCCGCGCCGACGAGGGGTTGGTCGATATCAATGCCGTGCTGGACCGCAGCCCCAGCAATCCCACGGCGCAGCTCGGCCGCGGGCTCGCGATGCTGACCTCGTCCCAGTTCGACCGCGCCATCGCCGCCTTAGACCAGATCATCACGCGGGCGCCGAACGATGCCTTCCCCCGCGTGCTGCGCGCACGGGCCTATCTCGGGCTGAAGAAGCCGGATGATGCGATGAAGGATCTCGACTTCGTCCTCGCCGCGCGGCCCGATTTTCAGCCGGCGCTGACGCTGCGCGGCATCACCTGGTCGGCGCTGCGCAACTACGACAAGGCGGTCGAGGATCTTGACCGGGCAATCGCGCAGAAGGAGACCGTGGAGGGCGTATTCGCCCGCGCCAAGGCGCACGAGGCGCTCAACCATGCCGACAAGGCGGCCGAGGATTTCCGCAAGGCCACCCAGCTCACGCCGTCGAGCGTGTTCGACGTGCTCGCACAGGCCGAGTCGAAGCGGAAGATCGAGCAGCTGTCGAAGCGGGTGCCGTGCGGCAGCGGCCAGGGCGGCACCTGCCTGTGACGCGGCGGCCCGGCAGCCGCGGCGTCCTCAACGGGAAACAGCGAAGCGCGCGATCGATCGAGGCCGAAAAAGCTCAACCGCGGCGCGCGGGCATCGTGCCCGCCCCGCCGAACGTCACGCCGTGCAATGTTGGATCGGCCCCCACTCCCGGATGGCGTCCGAGAGTGCGCCGCCGGATCGATCTGGCGCTGACGCGCTAGACCTTGAGATTCTCGGCGGATGTCTTGCCGCGATTTGCAATTTCTTCGTATTCAACCGACTGGCCTTCGTTGAGGCTTTGAAGGCCGGCCTTCTGAACTGCTGAAATATGCACGAAAATGTCCTTGCCGCCCGATGCGGGCTGGATGAATCCATAGCCTTTGGTCGGGTTGAACCACTTCACGGTACCTTTGGGCATTCCAGTCGTCTCCGCGGAATCAATCGAAAACAGACCAGCCGGCCCCCGCACAAACCGGCTTGTCCGTACCGCACAGGATAGCAGTTTGAAAAAAGCTGGGTAGATCAAACCACGGTGTGTTTTTGCCCGGAAACAACCGGCTTTTAGGGGGTTTGGTGCCGGATTGCCTGTTTCGTGGTCAATTGATGCGCTGCAAAACGGTCGGTTCCGCCGAACCCGTATGGACACGGCTGCCCTGCGCGCGGGGGATCGATCGACCGCCTCTCAATAGGTCACGGAGAGATACTCGACGATCTTGCCGACGTCCGCTTGGTCGATCGGCGCGCCGTAGACCTTGATCATCTTGGTCACCTCGGCCTGCCAGAAGTCCTTCTTGAACTTCTCGCCCTGCGGCTGGGTCTTGACGTAGTCAGCCGAGTGGCAGCCGGTGCAATTGCTCTGCACCATTTCGAGGTTGGGGCCCGGCTTGAATGCCGCGGTTTCCTCGGGAAGCGTGTAGTTGACGGGCGCCGCCATCGTAGCCCCGATCGACAGCATCGCGATCGCGGCGAGGAAGGCAAGCAGCTTGCTGGTCATGATGCTTCTCCTCACGCCGCGGTGACACGCACGGTTTCGACGACGTTGCGCAGATAGCCGGCCGGATTCCACAGCGGATCCATCGGCTGGGTGTCGCCGGCATTGTTGGTGGCGCGCACTTTCAGCTCCGAGGGGCCGGCCGCGAGTTTCACGGGCAGCTTCCATTCACGGAACGCGTATTTGCCGAGGTCCTTGCCGAGCTTGGCCGATGTCCAGCTGTTGCCGCCGTCGGTCGAGACCATGACCTCCTTGATACCCTTGCCGCCGTCGAAGGCAATCCCGCGCAGCATGGTGCGGCCGGCCTTGACCTTGGCGCCGTCGGCTACGCTGGTGATGAACGAGCGTACCGTGAAACGGTTGATCGGGATCGTCGCCTTCGGCGCCGTGCCGGGCTCGACCGCGTTGTTTGGCGTGTCCGGTATCCGGTAGGCGGACTTCATCCAGAAGCCGTCGAACACGCTGTCGATCACGGTGATCTCGTTGAGGTGCTTGACCCAATAGGTGCCGTAATAGCCGGGCACCACGAGGCGGAGCGGGAAGCCGTTGAGGAACGGCAGATCCTCGCCGTTCATGCCCCAGGCCAGCATCACCTCGCCGTCGCGCGCATGGTCGATGTCGAGCGCCTTCACGAAGTCGGGCGTCGTCTCCATCACAGGCCCGTCCATGCCGTTGAAGGTGACCTGCTTGGCGCCGGCCTGCACGCCGGCCATGTCGAGCACGGTTTTCAGCGACACACCGTGCCAGCGCGCGCAGCCCATCGCGCCGTTGCCGAGCTGGCCGCCGGCGACGCGCGGATTGAAGAAGCCGCGGCTGTTGCCGGAGCATTGGTTGACGGCGACGAGCTCGGTGGCCTTCAGCTTGCGGATATCCTTCAGCGACAGCTTCAGCGGCTTGTCGACCTTGCCCTTGATCTCGAGCGTGAACTTGTCCGGATCGAGGTCGTAGGGGATGCCGGCAAGGTGATAACGGACGAAGAACGCATTGTTCGGCGTCAGCGGACCGTCGTTGAAGATCGCAAACGGCGTTTCCAGCTGCGGCGGCCGGCTGGTCAGGCCGATCATCGGGCGCTTCTGCGGGTAGCGCACCAGCGGCCGCTCGCCATTGCCGAACGGCAGCGTCACGGTGTCGAGCGCCAACGCGCCCCTTGATCCCAGCCCCGCCGCCAGCGCGGCCAAACCGGCGCGCTTCATCAAGTCTCGTCGATCGAGCATTCCGCTTGCTCCGAAGCTGTTTTGTCCCCGGCCGGTCATCACCAGGCCCGGATTGCCTTGCTTACCTTTGCGCGCCTTCACATCATGGACTGCGCGCGGCGACAAATGTCGCACCTGACAACTCCGAGTCAATTGAGCTTTCGCCGTGCTTACCGGCGTTGCGTCGCAACAACGAAAAGCCCCGATCGCATCAGGCGACCGGGGCATTTCGATTCCAGCTGGTCGGGTCGATCAGTAGCAGACGTTCACGGTGCGATAGCGATAACCGTAGGGCGTCAGCACCAGGCGGGTGACGTAGCAGCCGGAATCGACGAAGCCGACCGAGATGCCGGGGCCACCCCAGAAGTGGTGATGGTAGGGATGCCACAAGAACGGCTTGGCGGAGGCCGCAGTCGGCGCCAGCGCGGCGGCGGCAAGCGTTGCGGCGGTAGCGAGAGCAAGCGTGACTTTGCGAAGCATGGTCGTCTCCTTCAGATGCGCGTTGAACGCTGTCGCGGCGCGGTTGCAGTGTTACCCATCGCCAGTCAGTCGCGTCCGGCACCGGGCACGTTCGAGCATCGCCGCTGAACGCGCGTTCGGATGTGCGGAAAGTCACACTCGGAGTGGAAGCGATGGAGCCGGTCAGGCGGCGACGGCGCGGCGGTCGTCGACCAGCGCGGACAGCACGCGCGTCGTCTCGACCGTTCGCACCGTCATCGGCTCGTTGCGGCCGCGGATCGCGACCTCCTGCGCCGGCAGGGCATCGTCGGCGAGGCCCGCGGTAACACGCACCTCGTCGGAGATCACAGCCTCGCAGGCCAGCGCTTTCGTCATGTCCTGCAGCCTTGCCGCGACGTTGACGGCATCGCCGAGCGCGGTGAACACCATATGGTCGCGATAGCCGATATCGCCAACGATCACCTCACCGCCATGGATGCCGATGCCGAAGCGGATCGGCTCGCGCAGATCGTGGCTGAGGAACTGGTTCAGCTCGTCGATATTGGCCGAGATCAGCGCCGCCGCGCGCAGCGCCTGGCGGCAGGCCTCGTGCCGCTCGGTGCTGAGCCCGAACAGCGCCAGCATGCCGTCGCCGATGAACTGGTTGGGCCGCCCGCCGGCTTCCAGCACCGCCTGCGACACCGCGCCGAGGAAGCGGTTGACGATGAACACGGTGTCGAACGGCAGCCGCTTCTCGGCAAGCTGGGTCGAGCCGCGCATGTCGACGAACATGCTGACGAGATAACGCTCCTGGCCGACCCGTGTCGGATTGGCGGCGTTCGCCGACATCGTGCTCGGCAGGAACAGCTGGAAGAACGTCAGGTCGCAGGTCGGCCGCAGCTGACAGGCGAGCCGGATCGACGGATCGTCGGTGCCGACCCGGTGCAGCACGAAGGCCTCGCGCGGCGATGGCTCGGGCAAGGCGGCGTGATCGCCGATGATGCGGATGCGGCAGGTCGAGCAGCGCGCCCGGCCGCCGCAGACGCTGGCATGCGGCACGTTGTAGCGCAGGCTCGCTTCCAGCACGCTCAGCCCTTTCGGCACCCGCAGCGTGCGGCCGTTGCCGTAGGACAGCGCGATCATGCCGCCGCGGCGCTCCAGCAGCGCACGCGCGCCGCGCGCCAGCAGCACGAGGCCGAGCAGGCCGACATAGCCGATCGACAGCCCACCGGTGATCTTCTCGAGCATGGCCCCCTGCGCGGCCGTGCCGAGTTTCTGCACCGACAGCTCCTCGCGCCGCCAGTCGGGATCCTGATAGTCGGCCATGGTGGCGCGGCCGGCCTGATAGATGCCGAGCATGGCCAGCGTCGGGATCAGCACGGCGCCGGCAAGCAGGAACGGCGCGGCGCGCTTGAAGAATGTGCGCAGCCGCAGCCAGAAATACAGGCCGATGCAGCCATGCACCCAGGCGATGACAAGCACCGCCAGCATCAGCCACAGCCGGACCGGCGAGGCGATGAAGAACGTGTACAGCTCCTGCGGGTAGAGCTTCTCGTGCCCGTACAGAGTCTGGCCCAGCCGCACGCCGACGATGTGCACGATGATCAGCATCGGGATGCTGAGGCCGAGCACCAGCTGCAGCGGCTCGATCGCCTTCCAGTGGAACTCGCGGCGCTGATAGAGCGCCCAGATGCCGAGCGCGGTGTGCACCAGGCAGGCGGTGTAGAACACGATCGCGACCGGCAGGAACTGCCAGAACTCGGTGTGGTAGTGCACCCCGATCGCCATCGCCTCGGTCGAGATATTGCCGAGCGCGTGGTTGAGGAAATGGCTGATCAGGTAGGCGAACATGATCGCCCCCGTGACCAGCCGGACCTGCCGCAGGCCGACGCCGCGGGCCAAATCCTGGAGATCCTGCAGGTGCTCGCGCGAGGGAGAGGCCATGTGATTCATGATCGGCAAGTCTAGTGCTTAATTCCCGCGCTGAACACCACCGCGGGGCCGGTCGCACGCATGAGCGGGCCGTGCCGAATGTTGACACTCCGTTAAGAGTCGAACAAAAAGCGCGCCGTGACGATAGCCCCTCCCGATAACATCCGCGTCAAGCCGGCCCGTTCGCGCGCGCCGGACTGGCGTGGCGTCATTGCCGTGATCGTTGCGATGACCGTGATGCGGCTGATCTATGCCCACGCGCTGGATCTGCGCACCGACGAGGCCTATTACTGGACCTGGTCGAAGGAGAACGTGCTGTCCTTCCTCGACCATCCCCCGATGGTCGCCTGGTTCATCCGCTTCGGCACCGCCGTTCTCGGCGACTCCAATCTCGGTGTCCGGCTCGGTGGCATCGTGGCGATGCTGGCGACCCAGCTGCTGCTCGCCGACATCGTCCGCCGCGTCACGTCGAACAATGTCCGCGCCGTGATGCTGGCGCTGCTGCTGCCGGAGGCGGCGCTGTACTACGGGCTGCTGATGGCCAAGGTCGCGCCCGACACGGCGCTGATCCCGTTTTCGGTGGCGATGCTGTGGTCGCTGGTGCGGCTCGCGCAGAGCAACGACGGACGCTGGTGGCTCGCCGCGGGGCTGTTCGCCGGGCTGGCGCTGCTGTCGAAATTCACCACGATCATGTTCGCGCCGGCGGTGCTCGCCTTCGCGCTGCTGCCGGACTGGCGCCGGCGCTGGCTGCGCAGCCCGTATCCGTATCTCGCCGCGCTGATCGCGATCATCGTGTTCTCGCCGGTGCTGATCTGGAATGCCGAGCACGACTGGGCCTCGTTCCGCTTCCAGGCGGTGCGCGCCACCGCCGAGCGCGATCTCACCTTGCGTACCCTCGGCGAGTTCATCGGCATGCAGTTCGGCCTGGTCGGCTTCGTGCTGCTACCGGTGACGCTGTTCGCAACAGTGCTGACCGCATGGCGCGGCTATCGCAAGCGCGAGCCGGTCGCGATCCTGCTCGCGACCGCGGTGCTGGTGCCGTTTGGCTACTTCCTCTGGAAGTCGCTGACGCTCCGGGTCGGCGACACCTGGCCGATGTTTCTGTGGCCGGCGGGCTTTGCCGCGGTCGCCATCAATGTCACGCGGATGCCGTTCGAGGGCTGGTCCGTCGGGCTCGTCAAATCGACGGTGTATTGGGCAAGGACTGCGATTTCGACCGGCATCGTGTTCGTCGTCTGCGTCTTCCTCTACTACATGTTCGCGCCGTGGAATCTGATCGGTCGTACCGATCCGATCGGCACCGAAGCGGGCTACGACAAGGTGGCGGCGCGCACGCTGGCGCAAGTGCAGGCCGCCGGCGCGACCTGGGTCGCGACCACGGATTACCGCACCTATGCGATGCTGCGCTGGTTGCTGCACGGGAAGGTGCCGGTGATCGAGGTCAACGAGCGCGGCCGCTTCCAGGGCTTTGCCGATCCCGGCATGGACAAGATCCGCGATCACATCGGCATCTATGTCGGACGCGAACCCGAGAACAATCTGCCGCTATGGAGCGAGACATCAGCGGTGCGGCAGCCGCTGGAGCGCGTGACGCGGAGCTGGCGTGGCATGGTGATGGACACCTATGCGCTGGAGAAGGTCACCGGCTGGACTCCCGATCTATCGCCGCCGCCGGACACCACCTTCTTCCGCTGGCGCGTGCTGGCGATGCATCTTCCTTCTCCCCTGGCCAGGACGGACAGAAACGTGCACCCGTCTCTCACCCCGTCATCCTGAGGTGCGAGCGGAGCGAGCCTCGAAGGATCGACGGCCACCAGCCGGGCCGTGCATCCTTCGAGACGCCGCTTCGCGGCTCCTCAGGATGACGGTACGTGTAGCCGCGGGCGATGTGCTTGCGGAGAGAGACCACTTGCCCAAGCGAGTTCGTGGCGGACAGCTGGGCCGCCCTTTCGCACAACGGGAGAGGGCGCAATAGCGAGCGCCGTCGTGCTCTCGAAGAAGCCCCTGCTACTCCTCTTCCTCGCGCTTGCGGATCAGGTCTTTTGCCAGATCGGTCAGCGCGGGGCGCGGCAGGGCATTGAACGGCAGCGGGCGGGTGACGTCGATCGCGGCGAGGCCGAGGCGGGCGGTCAGCAGGCCGTTGAGCATGCCTTCGCCGAGCCGCTGCGAGAGCTTTGCCGCGATGCCGTGGCCGAGCATCTGCTGGATCAGGCTGTCGCTCGCGGCCATGCCGCCGGTGATCGCCAGATGCGCGATGACGTGACGTAGCAGGCGGATCATGCCGAGCGCGCCGGGCCGGCCCCCATAGAGCCGGGCCAGCTGCCGGATCATCCGCAGGCTCGCCACGAACACGAACAGCACGTCGAACAGCGCACGCGGGCTAACCGCGGTGACGACCGAGACGCGCTGTGCGGCTGACGACACCAGCCGCCGCGCCTCGTCGTCGAGCGGTGTCATCAGCTCGCGCTCGGCGAGGCGGATCATGTCGGCGCCGTCAATGATATCATCGGTGTGGCTCTGCAACGCGCTGCGGGCGCGGGCGAGCTGCGGGGTTTGGTGCGCGAGCTTGAGCAGGTCGGCGACAACAGCCCGGCTCGCGGCGCGGTCGTCGCTGATCAGCACCTCGCTAGCGCGCAGATGCAGCTTCTCGATGGTCGCAAGCCGCGCCAGGCCGACCAGTTCGCGAGTGGTGACGACGGCCAGCGCCACCGCCGCGATGACGGCGAGCGCCAGCCCGAGGACACCGAGGCCTTCGTTGCGCGCGAACAGATCCTCGACCAGGTTGAGGACGCCGAGCCCGGTACCGAGCACCACGAGGCCGGCGACGGCGCTCCAGAACAGCGTGCCCCAGCGGAAGCCGCGCCGCGCCGGCAGCAGCGGCGTGTCTGTCGGCACCGGCAATTGTGCCGGTTCGGCCTCGCGCACGATCTGGATCGTGCCGCGGGTGAGGCGGCCGGATTCGTCCGGATCCATCACGACCACGCTGGGATCGTCGAGCTTGAACGTCGCCGGCCGCCGCGGGGGCGTCTTCTCGTTCATTGCAGTCTGTCTCCGATCAGGAACTGGAGGGCGCGGTCAAGGCGGATGTGAGGCAGCGCCGGCTCCGCGTCGCCGTTCCGTTCCAGCTTCGGCGGGCGAAAGCGCAGGAAACGATAATCGGCCGCCTCGGCGTCTGAACTGGAGAGGCCGCGGAAGCCGCCATTGAACAGCTCCTCCGGATTGTCGGGCAGGTCGCCGGGAAAGGTCGCGACCTCGGTCTCGCCGTCGAGCCGCTCGCCGTTGGCGACCTCGCCGAGGGCCGGGGTGCCGATGATCGACGGCAGCCGGTCGCGGCCGCGTGCGACCTGCGCTTCGCGCGTGGCGCGCACCGCGGCGAGCGCCACCACGTCGATGCCGGCGCCGGCATATTCGGCACGCTCGGCGGCTTTCGCCACGATCCGCCGCAGCACGGCTTCGAGGCGGTCGTGGCTCTGATGGTGCAGATGGTCGGCCTTGGTCGCCGCGAACAGGATGCGGTCGATGCGCGGCCGGAACAGCGCGCTCAGGATCGTGCTGCGGCCGATCCGGAAGCAGTCGAGGATGCCGGCGAGCGCGGCCTCGAGGTCGTGCAACGCCTCAGGGCCGGCGTTGAATGCGGCGAGCGCATCGGCCAGCACGATCTGGCGATCGAGCCGCGCGAAGTGGTCGCGGAAGAACGGCCGCACCACGACGGCCTTGTAGGCCTCGTAACGCCGCCGCATCATTGCCCACAGCGAGCCGTCCGGCGCGCTGCCGTCGATGGGCACGTCGAGCGGCGCAAAGGTCAGCGCCGGCGTGTTGGCGAGGTTGCCCGGCATCAGGAAACGGCCGGGCGGCAGCAGGCTCATCGCAAAACATTCGTCGCGGCAGGCGCGCAGATAGTCGGTGAACAGCTTTGCTTCGGCGAGCGCGGCCTGCTCGTCCTCTTTGTCTTCGGGCTTCAGCGTCGCGAGATGCGCGTGCCATGGCGCGGCGAGCTTGGCGCGCAGCGGCTCGCGCGACAGCGCAAGGCTCTCCGCCGACCATTGCTCGTAGCTCTTGTTGAGCAGCGGCAGGTCGAGCAGCCACTCGCCGGGATAGTCGACGATGTCGAGGGTCAGTTTGCGGTCCGCGCCATTTTGCCGCTGATACTCGATGACCAGGCGGAGCTCCGAGATGTCGCTGGTCGAGCTCGGCCATGTCAGCTCCTCGATCAGGGTGCGGACATGGTTCTCATAGGCAAAGCGCGGCACCGCATCGTCCGGCTGCGGGGCGAGATAGGCGCGCGCGATCCGCCCCGAGGCGTAGGCCTCGAACACCGGGAAGCGGCCGCCGCGGGTCAGGCCGTGCACCAGCGCGGTGATGAATACCGTCTTGCCGGCCCGCGACAGGCCGGTGACGCCGAGCCGCAGCGTCGGGTTGAACAAACCCCCGCCATAGTCGCGCAGCGCCCGCGCCGAGAGACGGGCTTCCTCGACGATATCTCGAAACCTGGGGGGCATGGAGGGTAGACGAAAGACCCGGCAAGAGGAGCCAAAAGAGGCGGAGATCACCCCGCAAGGTGGCGATTATCGGGCCAAAATCAAGCTTCACATTTCCGGCGCCTTTGCAGGCGAGGGATTGAACGCGTCACGATCCCCGCGCTACCCATATTCTATCGGCACACAGGAAAGCCTGCATGACGGTCTTTCGCCTGAAGCAACTCGCCTCGAGCTCGATCCACGCGGCCGGCGCCGCACTGCGGAACTACGATCGTGCCGAGCTGATTGCCGACGGCGTCGTTCATCTCGTCGGCGTCGCTTTCGGGCTGGTGGCCGCCACTGCGCTGATCGTGCTGACCGCGGTCTATGCCGGCCCGTTCGACGTTGTCGTGGTGTCGGTCTATGTCGCCGGCCTGCTCGCGATGCTGACGCTGTCGGCGACCTATAACCTTTGGCCGGTGTCGCGCGCCAAATGGATGCTGCGGCGCTTCGATCACTCCGCGATCTATCTCTTGATCGCCGCGACCTATACGCCGTTCATCGTGGAACTGAAGGAAAGCTATTTTGCGATCGCGCTGCTGGTCGGTGTGTGGTGCGTCGCGATCGTCGGGATCTGGCTCAAGCTGCGTTATCCCGGCCGTTTCGACCGGCTCGCGGTCGGGCTTTACCTCGCGATGGGCTGGAGCGGCGTCATGCTCTACGACCGCGTCGTCAAGGCGCTGCCGGCGATGGCGCTCGGCTTCGTGCTGGCCGGCGGCATTCTCTACAGCCTCGGCGTGATCTTCCACTCCTGGCGCCGGCTCCGCTTCCAGAACGCGATCTGGCACTGCTTCGTGTTGTGTGGAGCCGCCTGCCACTATACCGCGGTGTTCGACATCGTGCTGGCGAGCTGAAGTTCTCGCCATCTGCGGTGGATGGGCTATCATGTTCTCGATAGGCCCATTCAGCCCCTCACCGTCACCCTGAGGAGCCGCGTAGCGGCGTCTCGAAGGGTCGACGGCCACCAGCCGGGCCGTGCATCCTTCGAGACGCGCGGAGCCTGTCATCGGGCCGCGCTTCGCGCGGACCCGGTGGCGCTCCTCAGGATGACGGGAGGCGCAGGGTTGGGTGAGCAATCGATAGTGTGCAAGCAAAGATATCGGGAGGATGGCCATGCAGGTGGCAGGTAAAGTGGTGGTGGTCACCGGCGGTGGCAATGGCATCGGCAAGGCGCTGTGCGAGGTATTCCACGCCGCCGGCGCATCCAAGGTCGTGGTGGTCGACCTCGATCATGCCGCGGCCGAGAAGGTCGCGGCCTCGGTCGGCGGCGCCGCTTTCAAATGCGATGTCGGGCAGGAGAAGAACGTCCTGCATGTGATCGAGGAGACCGAGCGCATGTTCGGCCCGATCGCGCTGTTCTGCTCCAATGCCGGCATCGGCGGCGGCTTCGATCCGCTGTCGAAAAACGCCGGTGGCACCTCGGACGAGCCGTGGTCGCGCAGCTGGGCGATCCATGTGATGGCGCATGTCTATGCCGCGCGGCATCTGGTGCCGCGCATGAAGGCGCGCGGCGAAGGCTACTTCCTCAACACGATCTCGGCGGCCGGTCTGCTGTCGCAGGTCGGCAGCCCGGCCTATTCGACCACCAAGCACGCCGCGGTCGGCTTTGCTGAAAACCTCGCGATCTCGCACCGCGCCGACAACATCAAGGTCTCGATCCTCTGCCCGCAGGGCGTCGACACCAACATGCTGCGCTCGATCCCGAAGGGTCCGCAATCCGGCGATGGCGACCTCACCGCCGAGCAGGTCGCGCAGGATGCGCTGAAGGGCATCGAGCAGGAGACCTTCCTGATCCTGCCGCACCCGCAGGTGCTCGGCTACATGCGCAAGAAGACCGAGAACTACGACCGCTGGATCGGCGGCATGGCCAAGATCCAGGCCAAGATGCGCGAGGCTTACGGGAAGTGAGCCTGTAGCCCGGATGGAGCGCAGCGGGTCGAACGTCGTGGCGTGAATCCCGGATCTCGCTGCGCTCCATCCGGGCTAAAGATTGATCGCGCAACTCGTCGCGACGTGAGGTGGGCACGCCCGTCAGGCTCCCTCCCCCCTTGCGGGGGAGGGTGGGGAGAGGGGTAGCCCCGGGCGAGATCATCGCCGCAAACCTTGCTATCGCAATTCCAGTCGCGCGCCCGTCCAGGCACAGCGAGAGAGCACCCGCGTGGCACCCCTCTCCCTAACCTTCCCCCGCAAGGGGCGAGGGAACCCTTCCACCGGTGGTCTCCTCACTGCCAATGCTGGAGTCCGCCACCTGATCGACGCGATCCTCATCCCTTCTGCGTGTAGAGCAGCGGCACCGCCGAATCGACCATCACCTCGATCAGGCTCGTGCCCTGATGCGACAGCGCGCGCTGGTAGGCGCCCGGAAGCTCGGCTGATTTCGTCACCCGCACCGCGTCGCAGCCCATGCCTTCGGCGAGCTTGACGAAATCGATACCGGGCAAATCGAGGCCCGGCACGTTGCGCACCTGCATCACCTGGCTGAACGAGCGCATCGCGCCGTAGCCGGAATTGTTCATCACGACGACGGTCAGCGGCAGCTTGCGCTGCGCAGCCGTCCATAGCGCCTGGATCGAATACATCGCCGAGCCGTCGCCGATCAGGCAGACCGTGCGTCCCTGGTGGCGGCCGAGCGCCATGCCGACCGCGGCCGGCAGGCTGTAGCCGAGGCCGCCGCTCGCCATGGTGTAGAAGCTGTCCTGGCCGCGCATCGGCATCGCCTTCTGCATCAGCGGGCGATGCGACGGCACTTCCTCGACCAGCGTATCATGCGGGCCCATCGCGGCCGAGAGCGCGTGCAGCGCGTATTCGGCCGGGATCGGGTCGCCAGCCGCGGGCGCCGGCGGCAGGATGCGGCCGGCCGGTGCGGTGCGCTTCGTCTCCGGCAGCAGTTCGAGCAGCGCCGTCAGCGCCGGCTTCATCGTCGCGACGATGCTGTGGCCGGTCGGCGTCATCGCGGCGGCATCGGGATCGTCGGTGATCTGGAAGATCGCGGTCGCGCCGTCGAAGATCGCGGCGTGGCCCTCGACATGGAAGGTAAACACGGGTGCGCCCACCACGACGACAAGGTCGTGCTCGCGCAGCGCATCGGAAAGCTGGCTAGGGGCGGCATGCAGGAAGCCGGCGAATTGCGGATGGCGTTCCGGAAACGAGCAGCGCGCCGAGAACGGACTGGCCCAGACCGCAGCCTTGGTCTTCTCGGCGACGTCAACCATGAGATCGACGGCTTGCGCGCGATCGACGGCGGGGCCGACAACGAGGGCAGGGCGCTTGGCCTCGCCAAGCGCGGCCACCAGCGCCTGCATCGCGGCCGCATCCGGGCCGATTTCGCGGCTGACCTGGCGCGCGTCGAGCGGCTGTGTCGCATGTCCCCAGTCGTCGATCGGCACCGAGACAAAGGTCGGCCCGCAGGGCGGCTGCATCGCGACGTAATAGGCGCGCGCGATCGCGGCTGGAACGTCTTCGGCGCGCGCTGGCTCGACCGCGAACTTCACGTAAGGCCGCGGAAACTCCGAGGCGCGCTCGGCATAGAGGAAGGCCTGCAGCGGCATGATCGAGCGCGCCTGCTGGCCCGCGGTGATCACCAGCGGGGTCTGGTTGCGATAGGCGTTGTAGATGTTGCCGAGCGCGTTGCCGACGCCGGCGGCCGAATGCAGATTGACGAAGCCAGCATTGCGGGTCGCCAGCGCATAGCCGTCGGCCATACCGACCACGGAAGCCTCCTGCAGGCCGAGCACGTAATCGATGTCGTCGGGCCAGTCGCTCAGGAACGGCAGCTCGGTCGAGCCGGGATTGCCGAACACGCGTCTGATGCCCCACGCGCGCAGCAGGCCGAAGGTGGCGTCCTTGACGGTGACGGTCTTGCCTTTGGCGGCGGGTTTGCGCGACGACATCGGGCGGCTCCCATTTCTGTCTTGTTTGGTTCCGTCATTGCGGGCAGCAAGTGCGGCCAGGCAATCCACCTGTCGATGGATTGCCTGGCGATGTCAAGCCGCCCGTCCATGGTTGCCGCGGCAACGGCTGAAAGGATGCTCAGCCCGCTAACCCACGTCATCCTGAGATGCGAGCGAAGCGAGCCTCGAAGGATGCCGTGGCCCGAGTGGGGCCGTCGATCCTTCGAGACGCGCGCCGTGCGCGCTCCTCAGGATGACGGGTTCCCCTTTCGCTGTATTCCTTAATTGGCCTTCTGCAACGCCGCGGTCTGCTTGGCGAGCTGCTTGTCGAAATCCTGCTCCAGCCCGGCCACATAGCTGGCGTTCTCGCCCGGCTTGACGAACGGGTTCGGCGCGCCGTCCTTCATCTGCGCGCGCTTGGCCTGCATGTCGTAGACCTCCGGATGCGGGCCGAGCAGCACGTCGACCTTCATCGCCTTGACCTTGGCGAAGGTCGCGCGGTAGTCGTCGACGATGCCGGGATAGGTCGGGCGGCCGATCAGCCGGTTCAGCGCCACCGTTCCGCTGCAGAAGAACAGCACGTTGCGCGTCTCGTTGCCGTCCTTCGCCGTCATCTCCCAGCTGGTGCAGCCGGGCGAATGGCCGGGCGTGGCGTGTGCGGTCAGCGTCACGTCGCCGAGCGTTACCTTGTCGCCTTCCTTGACGGTGCGATCGACCTTGACCGGCGTAAAGGCAAGATCGGCGTTGCTCTCGTCGCCCGGGTAATAGCCGCCCTCGAGCAGCGGCTTGTCACGCTCGCCGGCGATCATTTGCGCGCCGGTCTCCTGCTTGATCTCGGCAAAGCCGCCGGTGTGGTCGAGATGGGCGTGGCTGTTGAGAATGATCTTGATGTCGCCTTCCTTGAAGCCGAGCTTGGCGATGTTGTCCTTGATCATGCCGGTCGACTGCTGCATCGCCGTATCCATCAGGATCAGCCCCTGCGACGTCTTGATGATGTAGACCGCGATCCCGTCGGTGCCGACATAATAGATATTGTCGATCAGCTGGAACGGTTCGAAGGGCGCGGTCCATTTCTTCATGACCGTGGCCATGAAATCCTTCAGCGTCTGTGCTTGCGCACCGGTTGCGATCAGCGCGAGCGCGCACAGCGCGGCTGCGATCATCCTCATGGTTGCCTCCCTGCTTGTTGTTGTTCGTGCACGGGCGGCACTATGCGTGCGGGCAACGCGGATCGCAAGCCATGGACGGCAGGGTCCCAGTCAAGGCGCCCCGCCGCCCGGTGCATGCCTGTTCGGCGTTAGCTCGCGTATTGCGCGATGCCGTTGCCGAACGACCAGTTCTCCTTGGCGACCTCGACCAGGTTGATGAAGATGTCGTCCGGCCGGCCCTGCAACTGGCTCTGATAGTCGTCCACGATCCGCTTGTAGAACGCCTTCTTCATCTCGACCGTACGCCCGGCATTCATAGTGATCTGGATGAAAATGAGATCGTCGCTGTAGCTGTTGCCGAGATAGTTGTCGGCGTGGTTCAGGTCGCCGCGGTCATGCTCGGTGATGACCTGAAACTTGTCATTCTCGGGCACGTTGATCACCTCGCGCATCGCCTTGTAGACGATTTCGCCCAGGGTCTTGCGATAGTCGGCGGACTTGCCGCGCTTCAGGTCGATACGAACGAATGGCATGGTGGTCTCCTGTGTTGTGCGGGGTAGGCCCGCGTGATCGAAGTGCTCCGGCGGTGTGACAGCGATCGGCGGCCCGATGGGTTAGCGGCTCGCCTTGAAGGCCTCCCATCGCGCGTCGCGCTCTTTCTGGTATTTGGGCGCCCGCTCTCCGATCATGTCGTTGCGACGGACCGGCTCGCCGCAGGATTCGCAGACCGGTCCCAGTCCGGCCGGTTTGCCGCAGGTGAGGTGCGTGTAATTCATGGCGCGGCCTTCCTTGGGTGACTTGCACCAGGTCTCGCCCCACGCGCGCAGCGCCATCAGCACCGGAAAGAACGCCTCGCCCTTCTCGGTGAGATGATATTCGTGGCGCAGCGGCCGCTTGTTGTAGACCCGCCGCATTAGCAACCCGTCCGCTTCCAGCTTCTTCAGCCGCGCCGTGATCATTTGCGGCGTGCCTCCGGTTTGCGCCTGGATCTCCTCGAAGCGATGATTTCGCGCGAACAGTTCGCGCAGAACCAGTACGGTCCAGCGGTCGCCCACAACGGTTTCGGCACGGGCGACCGGACAGAGCGTTTGGTCAGTCATGTTGTCCTTGATTTTCGCCATCACGTTTTCTTCATCAGGCTTGTTACTATGATTTTCATAGCAATATGGCCTGCCATCATCGCGAATGCAATGGGGCCGTTCGGTCCGGTCCATCAGCGAAAGGGAGCGAGCCATGACCACGGAAAGCAAAGGTCAAGCGACAGCATCAGTCGATCTGAAGCTCGAGGTCGTCGTCATTCCCGTTTCGGACGTCGACCGCGCCAAGCGCTTCTACCAGGATCTCGGCTGGCGGCTTGATGCCGACTTCGTCAGGCCCGACGGCTCGCGCGCGGTCCAGCTGACGCCTCAGGGCTCGCCGACCTCGATCCATCTCGGCTCGGGACCCGCGCTGCCGCGCTTCCTGATCGTCAATGATATCGAAGCGGCGCGCGCCGAGCTGATCGCGCGCGGCGTGGATGTCAGCGAGGTGTTTCATCGCGGGCCGGAAGGCCGCATCAAGGGACCGGATCCGGAGCGGCCGAGTTACGGCTCGCTTGCGACGTTCAGCGATCCCGACGGCAATGTCTGGCTTTTACAGCAGGTGACGCAACGCCTGCCCGGGCGCGTCGACGGCAACAGCACGAACTTCTCCTCATCGGCGGACCTCGCTGCCGCGCTGATCCGCGCAGCCAAAGCCCACGGCGAGCACGAGAAGCGGACCGGTGGGCACGATGCCAACTGGCCCGATTGGTACGCTGACTACATTGTCCGCGAGCAGGCCGGCAAGCCGCTGCCGGAGTGAACCGAGCGCCATTGCAGTAAATCCAACCGGCCGGCTTATGGCCAGGGAGTGATCGATGTCCGAGTCCGTCTATCCACGCGAGCGAACCGCGCTGCTTCTGGTTGACCCCTACAATGATTTTCTGTCCGAGGGCGGCAAGGTGTTTCCGCGCATCAAGCCGATCGCGGACGAGGTCGGGCTGCTGGACAATCTGCGCCAGCTCGATCGTGCGGTCAGGGCCGCGGATATCCAGGTGGTGATCGTGCCGCACCGGCGCTGGGAGCCGGGTGATTATGAGGACTGGGATCATCCCAATCCCAGCCAGCGCGTGATCATGCAGCGTCACAGTTTCGCGCGCGGCGAATGGGGCGGGGAATGGCATCCGGATTTCGCACCGAAGCCCGGCGATCTGATCGCCCAGGAACATTGGGGGCAGAGCGGCTTCGCCAACACCAATCTCGATTTCCTGCTGAAGCAGAAGGGCATCACGCACGTGATCGTGGTCGGGCTCTTGGCCAACACCTGCATCGAATCGACCGCGCGCTTTGCGATGGAGCTCGGCTATCACGTGACGCTGGTGCGCGACGCCACCGCCGCCTTCTCGCACGACATGATGCATGCCGCGCACGAACTCAACGGCCCGACTTTTGCCCATTCCATTCAGACAACCGCGGAGGTGATCGCGGCCTTGCCGGCGGCCTCCGCATCCAAAGACGGTCAAATGACCACGACATCGAAGACAGCGGTTGCGATCGCGATGAGCCAACCGACCACGGAAGCGATCGACCACGACCGACGCAAGCTGCTCACGGGTGCGGCGTTGCGCCTTGCCGCGGTTGGAGCTGCCAGCCTGCTCCTGTACTGGCTGACCAATATCGCGATTTCCTCGGGGCGCCTGTACTGGGAAAACAAGACCAACCTTTATCTGCCCGCCAAATGTTGATATCCCCGCCGCCGTCACCGCGTTCCCCGGCGAGAGCTTTGTGGCGCCGCGGAGCTGGGCGGAGAAGGCTTATCACAAGTTGATCTACTACCATCAGGCCGAGGCCGGCGGTCACTTCGCGGCGTGGGAGCAGCCCGACATCTTCAGCAGGGAGGTCCGGGACGCGTTCCGGCCGCTCCGCAAGCTGACCTGAGAACCCAAGCCAAAAAGGAGCATCCGTCATGCCCAAACTTGCACTCATCGCCACTGTCGAGGTCGCGCCGGAGAAACGGGACCAGGTGCAGTCGCTGCTGTCGGCGCATGGGGCCCGCTCGCTCAGGGATGAGCCGGGCACGTTGCATTTCGAAATCCTGGTGCCGCGCGAGGATGCCGCAAAGCTCCTGATCTACGAGGTTTATCACGACGACGCCGCATTCGAGGCGCATCGCAATGCGCGATCGATCACGCAGTTCCGCGAGGAGAGCGCGGGGCTCGGCGTCAAGATCGGCGCGACGCGGTGCACGCCCGCTGCATAAGCGTCGCCACGCGCGGCGTCATGCCTGTTTGAGGCTGGCGCCCCGTTCGGACAAGACCTTCTCGGCTTTTGGCGTCAGCTCGTAGAGGTCGCCGTCCTTTGCGACGTATCCTTCCTTGATGAGCCGTTCGATTTCGCCCTGTACGTCGTCGGCAAAGGCAATCGATTGCGCGATGTCGCAGAGAACCGCGACCTGTTCGTCTCTAAGCATGGCGTCCTCCGTGGGCGGGGGAACGCGCAGGCCGGCTTTCGGTTCCAGCGGGTCGAACGATATGCCCGGTCTGTGACGCTCAGCCGCAACGCGCGGGTCACGTGAGCCCGGGAGTCACCGAGGACTGGTGTCGAACACCGGCGCGTAGCCACCGCCGTCTCGACGGATATGGGCGCAGCGGGCGCCGCGGAAGTGGGCGGGAACGACGAGCCGGCCGCTGTCCGCGGCCTCTGCCAGGATATTCGTACGTGTCTCACGCGCGAGTTGCTGGTCGACACAAGTTGATGTCGAAAGGCCGGGCTGAAAAACCTGCAGCGGGTTGTGTATGGCATCCCCGCAAAAGACCGCGCGATGCTGTGCGTAGTCCACCATCAGTCCCATTTGGCCACTGGTGTGGCCCGGCAAGGGGACGAGCCGCAGGCCCGGCCCCAATTCATGGCCATCGTCGACCAGATCGACGCGTCCTGCCTCGACGATCGGAATGACGCTCTGCTCCAGCGCGCGGTCGTGGATCGGTGCTGCGCGGCCCGTGTCGTGCAGCATCATCCAATCGGCAAGCTCGCGGCGGCCGAACAGATAGCGCGCGTTGGCAAAGGTCGGCTTCCAGCGGCCTTTGTCGTGGCGCGTATTCCAGCCGACATGGTCGACATGCAGATGGGTGCAGAATACGACGTCGATGGCGGCCGGATCGACGCCGCACGCATGTAACCGATCGAGGTAGTTGCTGTTACGCCGATGATGCCAGGCCGGAATCTCGGGGATATCCTTGTGCTCGCCGATGCAAGCGTCGACCAGCAGCGTTCGTCCGCCCGCTCGCACGACGAAGCTCTGGATCGCGAATTTGGCGAGACCCCGGGCGAGATCGATGAATTCCGGCTCCAGAGTATCGCGATGCGTGTCGATCAAGTCGCGATCGTATCCGGGAAAATACTCCGAGAGCCGAAGCGTAAAATCGTCGTCGTCGACGATGACGTCGACCGTTGCGTCACCGATCGCAAATCGCATGACCGCTCCTCCCCGGAGAACCGTGCATCTTGCCGCGCGGTCACTATGCAGGTTGGCGCCATTGATCGCAAGTTGTGAGTGTATGAGTATCCGGTCAGACGATGTCGCGCAGCAGGGCGATCAGGCGGCCGCACTCGTCGTCGGTGCCGACGGTGATGCGCAGGAAATCCTCGATCCGCGGCTTCTGGAAATGCCGGACCAGCACGCCGCGCTCGCGCAGCTTGGCGGCGAGATCGGCGCCGCGATCGCCGCCATGGCGGGCGAACACGAAATTCGCATGCGATGGCAGCACCTCGAAGCCGAGCCCAGTGAGCCCGCGGGTCAGCGCGTCGCGGCTTCGGATAATGCGTTGCCGGGTCTCGTCAAACCACGCCTCGTCCTCGATCGAGGCAACCGCGCCCGCGATCGCAAAGCAATCCAGCGGATAGGAGTTGAAGCTGTCCTTGACCCGCTCCAGCGCGTCGATCAGCGGGCGCCGGCCGATGGCGAAGCCGACGCGCAGGCCCGCCAGCGCGCGCGACTTCGACAGTGTCTGGATCACCAGCAGATTGTCGTGGTGCGCGACCAGCGGCACCGCGCTCTCGGCGCCGAAGTCGACATAGGCCTCGTCGACCACCACCAGCCGGTCCGGCTGCTCGGCCACCAGCGCCTCGATCGCGGCGCGAGGCAGCGCGATGCCGGTCGGCGCGTTCGGATTGCACAGCAGGATGGCGCTGCCCGGCCGCCGGTAGTCGGCGAGGTTGATCCGCATCGCGGCATCGAGCGGCACCACCTCGTAGTTGATGCTATAGAGGCGGCAATAGACCGGGTAGAAGCTGTAGGTGATGTCGGGGAACAGCAGCGGCTTGTCGTGCTTCAGCAGCGCCGGAAAGGCGTGGGCCAGTACCTCGTCCGAGCCGTTGCCGACGAACACCTCGTCCGCCGTCACACCGTACAGGCGCGCGATCGCCTCGCGCAGCGCGGTTGCGCGCGGATCCGGATAGAGCCGCAGCCGATCCGTGGTCGCGGTGATCGCCGCGATTGCGCGCGGCGACGGCGGGTAGGGGTTCTCGTTTGTGTTGAGCTTGACGAGGCCGTCGATCTTCGGCTGCTCGCCGGGAACGTAGGGCGACAGATTATGGACGACCGAACTCCAGAAGCGACTCATGATCCCGTAATCCGTGGCTGAATGCGATCACAGTAGAGGATGCGGGACGCTGGCGAAAGCGCGCCGTTCATCTTGTGTCGCAATCAGACTGCGCTCCGCACGGGCCTTACCAGGTCGCCGTGCCCTTCATGGTCGGCTGGCCCTCGGCATTCGCCGTCCACAGCTCCATGCCGCCGTCCTTGTCGTTGGCATTGATCGAGAACTCGCTGCCCTCGAACAGCGGCTGCAGGCCGCGATAGGTGAGCTTCTTCGGCGGCTTGCCGCCGCGGAGCTTCGCGGCGAGCTCGACGATGAAGGAGGCCTGCAGCGGGCCGTGGAAGATCAGGCCCGGATAGCCCTCGACCTTGGTGACATAGTCGCGATCGTAGTGAATGCGGTGGCCGTTGAAGGTCAGGGCCGAATAACGGAACAGCAGCACCGGGTCGGACACATGGCTCTCGCGGTACTGGGCGACCGGGGGAGGCGGCGGCGCCTTGGCGGGCGCAGCCGTCGATGTGCTCGTCATCTCGCGATAGACGATGTCCTGCCGCTCGCGCACCGCAAGCCCGCGCGGCGTCGTCACCTCGTGGTTGACCGAGACGAAGCACAGCGTGCCGGTCGAGCCGGACTTCACCGTGACGTCGGCAATCCTGGAAGTCCGCTTCGCCTCGTCGCCGATCCGCAAGTTGTCGAAGAATTCGAGCTCGCCGCCGGCCCACATCCGGCGCGGCAACGGCACCGGCGGCAGGAAGCCGCCGCGGGTCGGGTGGCCGTCGGGGCCGAGTTGCGACATCGGAAACACCGGCTGCGCCAGGCACCAATGCGTGGTCCACGGCGCGGCATCGCCGGCCTTCGGCTCGCCGATCTCCTGGAACAGCGTCGCGCGCAGCCCCATCACGAGATATTTGGTGACGACGTCGGAGGCCTCCGTGGTCTTGCCGATCCACTGGCGGAGATGATCGAGGTCGAGTTTGTCGGTCATGTCTGTGTTGCCCGGGCAGGAGAGATGTCAGGATCGTTTGGTGCGCTCGCCGATCGCGGGCACCTTGCCGTAGCGCCTGTCCTCGCCGACCACGATCGCGGCCGGCGCCGGATAGCTGACCTTGCCGTTCGGCGTGTCGACCTCGATGCGGCGCAGATGCGGATGCTTGGCAAGGTCGTCCATGCTGTTGACCTCGGCAAAGGCGATGTCGGCTTCCGCAAGCTTCGCCAGTAGCTCCTCGCGCGTCAGTCTGCCAAAACTGTCGCTGACGATTCCGTCGGTCTGCGCGCGGTTGCGCACGCGCTCGACCATGTTGGCGAAGCGCGGATCGTCGGGCAGGCCCGGCTGTCCCAGCACCTTGGCGCACAGCGTCTTCCACTCGCGCTCGCTCTGGATCGAGATCAGGATCTCCTTGCCATCCTTGGAGCGGAACACGCCATAGGGTGCGATCGAGGGGTGGGCGAGGCCGATGCGTTTCGGCGGCTTGCCGTCCTCGGCATTGAGCAGCGGTACGGTGAGCCAGTCGGCCATCACGTCGAACATCGAAATCCGGATATCGGCGCCCTGGCCGGTGCGGCCACGTCCGATCAGCGCTTCGAGGATCGCGGCATGCGCGGTGGCGCCGGTCGCGACATCGACGATCGACATGCCGACGCGCGAGGCGCCCTCGGGGCCGCCGGTGATCGAGGCAAGGCCGCTCTCGGCCTGGATCAGGAGATCATAGGCCTTGCGGTCGGCGTACGGGCCGGTGTCGCCATAGCCCGTGATCGTGCACATGATCAGGTCAGGATAATCCTTGCGCAGCCGCTCGCGCGAGAAGCCGAGCTTGTCCATCGAGCCCGGCTTCAGATTTTGCAGCAGCACGTCGGCGCCCGCGATCAGCTGTTCCAGCTGCGCGCGGCCTTCCCTGGTGGCGAGGTCGACGACGGCGGAATCCTTGCCGCGGTTGAGCCAGACGAAATAGCTGCTCTGGCCTCTCGCCGCGGCGTCGTAGCCGCGGGCGAAATCGCCCTCGGGCCGCTCGATCTTGATGACATGGGCGCCGGCATCGGCCAGGCGTGACGAGCAGAACGGCGCGGCGACCGCCTGTTCGACGGCGATCACGGTCAATCCCTCAAGCGGCAGCATGATCAGACAACTCAGTAGGAGCGGGGCATGCCGAGCACGTGCTCGGCGACGAACGACAGGATCAGATTGGTCGAGATCGGCGCCACCTGGTAGAGCCGGGTCTCGCGGAATTTGCGCTCGACGTCATACTCCTCGGCGAAGCCGAAGCCGCCATGGGTCTGCACGCAGGCATTGGCCGCTTCCCAGGAGGCGTCGGCCGCCAGCATCTTGGCCATGTTGGCCTCGGCGCCGCAATCGAGGCCTGCTTCATATTTGCGGGTCGCTTCCTTCACCATCAATTCCGCCGCGCGCATCGAGGCGTAGGCTTTCGCGATCGGGAACTGGATGCCTTGATTCTGGCCGATCGGCCGGCCGAACACGCTGCGCTCCTTGGCGTAGTTGGTGGCCTTGGCGATGAACCACTTGGCATCGCCGATGCATTCGGCGGCGATCAGGATGCGCTCGGCATTCATGCCGGAGAGGATGTAGCGGAAACCCTTGCCTTCCTCGCCGATCAGATTCTCCGCCGGCACCTTCATGTCGGTGAAGAACACCTCGGTGGTGGCGTGGTTCATCATGGTGCGGATCGGGCGAATTTCGAGGCCCTTGCCCTTCACCTCGCGCATGTCGACGATGAACACCGACAGCCCGTCGGTGCGCTTTCGCGATTGCTCCTTCGGCGTGGTGCGCGCCAAGAGGATCATCAGGTCGGAATATTCAGCGCGGCTGGTCCAGATCTTCTGGCCGTTGACGATGTAATGATCGCCGTCGCGGCGCGCGAAGGTCTTCAGCGAGGAGGTGTCGGTGCCACTGGTCGGCTCGGTGACGCCGAACGCCTGCAGCCGCAATTCGCCGGTTGCGACCTTCGGCAGATATTTCGCCTTCTGCGCGTCATTGCCATGCCGCAGCACGGTGCCCATCGTGTACATCTGGGCGTGGCAGCCGCCACCATTGCAGCCGGCGCGCTGGATCTCTTCCAGGATCGCCGCCGCGGCGGACAGCTTCAGGCCCGCGCCGCCATATTCCTCGGGAATCAGCACCGAGAGATAGCCGGCCTGCGTCAGCGCATCGACGAACTCCTTCGGATAGGCCATCTGGCGGTCGAGCTTGCGCCAGTACTCGCCGGGAAACTGGGCGCAGAGTTTTGCCACCGCGTCGCGGATGTCGGAGTGGTCGTCGGTGTGCTGTTCGTGTGCGGTCATTGTTTCGTCTTGCCGAGAGGTTGCGCCTGAGCATTTTCGCGCGAAACGGAAGCCGGTTCGCGTGAGGAAAACGCCCGCTGTTGTGGGGCCCCGGTTAACTCCCTATGCTGTTTTGTTATAGCGTATGAACCTGCCTTCCAGGATTGGCAAGTATGGATTTCCGCCAGCTTAGGACCTTTGCGTGCGTCGCGGAACTCGGGAGTCTGAGCAAGGCATCCGATACCTTGCGGGTCGCGCAGCCGGCGCTGAGCCGGCAGATCAAGCTCTTGGAGCACGAGCTGCGCACCGAATTGTTCACGCGCAACGGCCGCGGCATGGTGCTGACCGATGCCGGCCGGCTGCTGCTGGCGCGCACCAGCGGTATCGTGCGGCAGATCGACCAGATCCGCGATGATATCCAGTCCGCCGGCGGCGCGCCGTCCGGGCGCGTCGTGCTTGGCTTGGTGCCGACCGTGAGCTGCGTGCTGTCGGCGCGGCTGGCGCGGCGCACGGTGGAACGCTATCCCGGCATCTCGCTCTGCATCGTCGAGAGCTACAGCGGCCATCTGATCGAGTGGCTGCATCGCGGCGAGATGGACCTTGCGGTGATCTACGGACCGTCGGTCGATCTGCATCTGGCGGTGCAGAGCCTCGGCCGCGACTCGATCGTCGCGGTCGGCCCGCGCGGCAGCGGGCTGAGGCAGAAGAAGCAGGTGGATTTCGGCTGGCTGATGCGCCAGCGCCTGGTGCTGCCAAGTCATTCGCACGGCCTCCGCGCGCTGCTCGAACATGCCGCGGCGAGAAAGAAGATCGATCTCGACGTCAAGCTCGAGGCCGATTCGTTTCGGGTGCTGACCAGCCTGGTCGAGGAGGGGCTCGGATACACCATGCTGCCGCCGTCCTCGGTGCGCAGTGAGGTCGCGGAGGGCCGGCTCGAGACCGCCGCCATCGCGCGCCCGGCGCCGCGGCGCGAGCTGACCTTGGCTTCCCCGGTCGAGCATCCCGGCTCCAATGCGATGACGCTGATCGCAAAGCTGTTGCGCGACGAGGTCGCCGCGCTGCGCGCCGAGGGGCTCTGGGATATCCAGCTCGCCTGAGCGCGGTCTCGCATCAGCTCACCTTGAAGCCGAGATGGCCGCGGAACCGGTTCTTCAGATAGCTGCCGTCGCGCGGCGGCAGCGCTCGCTCGACTTCGCCGGCCGCGATCCGGATCCGTGCCAGCCGCGGGCCGCCGTTGAGATCGCGCAGGCCGTTGCGGAAGCTCTCGATGCCGGCCATTTCGGCGATCTCTGAGACATTGCGGATGCCCGCGCCATCAGCAATCACCTCGAGTTTCGCGCCGAGGCCGGAATGGCTGAGCTGCATGCCGGTCTCGCCGAAATGGCCGTTGTCGAGCACTGCGATCGAGAGGTTGCCGGGCTGCTTGGTTGCGATGGTCAAGAGGCTGCCGATCCCCATCAGCTGCTCGCCGTCGCCGGTGACGACCAGCACCGGCCGCTTCGGCTGCGCCAGCGCCAGCCCGAGCCCGACCATCGCGGCGCCGCCCATCGCGCCCCAGAGATAGAAATTGCCTGGGTGCTCGCCGGCATCGAACACGTCGTAGGAGGAGGAGCCGAGCCCGGAGATCACGAGCAAATCGCCGCGGTCGGCGAGCAATGCCTTCACGGCGGCGCGGCGGTCGAGGGTGCCTGTTGCTGCCGACATCAGTGCGTCTCCATGGTCCACTTCTTGCGGCCGATCATCCGCTGCGCGATCAGCACCGCGACCTGCTGGTCGCCGTCATAGGCGAGCGAGGCGGCGGCCGAGATTACCTCCTCGGCGTCATCGGGGTTCTCGAGCCGCAGCACCGACGTCCCCATGATCTCGAAGGCCTGCGGCGTCGCCCGGCCCATCGGGATCTGCCAGGGATTGAACTCGGCCCATTCGCCGCGCATCGTCACCAAGGTCAGCAGCGGAAAGCGGCAGCTCGCCATCAGCGACAGCATGTTGACGCAATTGCCGACGCCGCTCGATTGCATCAGCAGCACCGCGCGATCGCCGCCGAGCCAGGCGCCGGCGGATAGCGCCACGCCTTCCTCCTCGGTCGTCAGCACCGTGGTCTTGATGTCGGCATCGGCGTGCGACAGCTTGATCAGCCTGGAATGGCCGGCATCGGGCACGTAGGACACCTGCGCTACGCCAAAGCTCTTCAGCGTGCGGTAGATCGCAACCGGCCAGTCGGTGCTGGCGGCGCTGTCCTGGTGAACGGCAATCTGGTCCATGATGGCCTCGGCTCGGGGCGCGCAGTGGCGCGTCCTCACGCCGAAGGCTTAGCGCGCGAGCAGCCTTAACTCCCTTCGCATCTGGCTCGCGCAGCTATACCGGATTTGTATACCCGCGTCGCCGCGGCCGGCGACCTTCGAACTCAGGCATTCGGCTGCAGAAACGGGCCGTAGTGCTTCCTCGTGATGACCGCGGCGGCGGCCTCTCCGATGACGCGCATCGTGGCCATCATCGGCCAAGGCCCAAAGGTGATCCTGCGAACACCGACCCGGGTGAGCTCCGGGATTTCGGGAACGCCCCGCGTCACCATGATGTTGACCGGCAGCGGCGTGAGCTGAACGAATTTCTCGATCAGCGCGAGGTCGGTCAGTCCGGGTACGAAAATGCCGTCGGCGCCGGCATCGGCATAGACCTTCGCACGCCGCGCCGCCTCACTCAGGCATTGATCCGGCGAGCCGAACTTCAGCAGAAACGGGTCGGTGCGCGCATTGATGAAGAGACGGATTCCGAGCTGCTGCGCGGCGCTCCGCACCGCCTTGATCTTTGCGGCATGCTGCTCCGGGCTGACGAGTTGCCGTTTTCCGCCAACAAGCCCGTCCTCGATGTTGATGCCGATGGCGCCGGACTTCAGGATTCTGGCCGCTGAATGCGCGGCCGCCTCTGCCGTGTCGCCATATCCTGCCTCCAGATCGATCGATACTGGAACCGAGACAGCCGAGGTCATGCGTGAGACCAGGCCTTCGATCATCTCGAGCGGCGCATTTTCCCCGTCCGCATAGCCCAGTGCGGCTGCGACCGCGCCGCTGCTGGTCGCCACCGCCGGCGCGCTCTTTGCGATGGCCTTCGCGGTGGCGACGTCCCAGGCGTTGAACAGGACGAGCGGATCACCCTGTTTGTGAAGGGCATGAAATGCTTCGGCGTAGTGCCGCTGTGTCGTGGCGTCCATTGCGCGCACTCCTTTTGAAGGAAACGGAAAGATATCGGCTGACGTGGCCGCTGCTCGCGGTGCGCCAGTTCAATCGGCGTGGGTCTTGAACCAGTCCATGATCAGACTGGTGACCTCGGCCTCGCGCTCGAGGTGCGGGAAGTGCCCGACGTTGGGCAGGACAACGCGCCGATGCGGCCCCTTGAAGAGTGGCTCTTCCTTGATCGAATAGCGCGCTGTCGGGTCGTTGCCGCCATAGATCGTCAGCGTCGGCGTATGCATGTCGGTGATCGGCAGCCGGCCCGCAACTCCGGCATCGACCAGGCCGTTGTAGTATTTCAGCGCCGCCTTCATGGTACCGGGGGAGCTGAGCGTCTGCTTGACCGAGCGGATATGCGCGTCGTTCTCCAGGCTTGGCGACCACAACTTCCAAAGGTAGTCGATGAAGGGAAGTCCCTCGATGTTGACCGCCGCGTGCGCGCCGGGCACCGTGAAGAAATAGACATGGAAGACCGATCGAACCGCATCGGGATCGCTCCTGAGGCTCGGGATTGTGATCGGGTGCGCGGTGTTCATCACCACCGCGGCCTTGATCGCCGACGGCGCCGTGGCTAGCGCCTGGAAGGTCGACGTGCCGCCCCAATCCATGCCGACGACGCAGGCCCGTCCGTCGTCGCTCAGCGCCGCGATCAGCGCCTCGAGATCCCGGCCCAGCGCGATCGGGTCGAAGATGCCGTCGGCTGGAATCTCCGTCGGCGCGTAGCCGCGCAGAAACGGCGCAACCGCACGATAGCCGGCATCCGCGAACACCTGCAGCTGCTTGCGATACGACCAGGCATTGTCGGGGAAGCCGTGCATGAACATCACAAGCGGTCCGCTGCCCTGTTCGAGATAGGCAAATCGCACGCCGTTGGCTTGCACGTATCTCAGCACGGGTTCGCGGCCAGCGGCGTCCGGTGTTGCCTGCGCGGTGCTTCGGATCGTCATCGCTGCTCTCCATTTTCGTCGTCATTGCTCTCCCAAGTTAATATGTGCGCAGCGCACATATATGGTCAAGTTGTTTTTTGTGCGCAGCGCACATATTATTCTCGGCATGGAAAACGGAATCGCCAATCTGCTGGGCGCGCTGTCGCTCGCCGTCATGGATCGCATCGAGCAGGGTGCACGCGAGGTGGTCGGCCGCGGCGGCGAGACGCCTGCAGCGCTCATCGTGATCGGCTACGGCCAGGGCATGACCAACGACAAGCTGAGGCGGATCCTCGGCCTGTCGCATTCCGGAACGGTCCGGTTGGTCGACCGGCTGGTGTCGGACCGGCTGGTCGAACGCCGGGCGGGCAAGGACGGCCGTGAGGTCGCCTTGCATCTGACGGCGTCGGGCACCGCGTCCCGCAACGAATTGTTGGCGTCGCGAATATCAGCCGTGACGTCGTTGCTGGACGTGCTGTCGTCCGCCGAGCGAAAGCAGCTCGCAACGCTGATCCGCGAGCTGCTGGCAAGGCAGAACACGTCCGAGATGGATCGCTTCACGATCTGCCGGATGTGCGACGACCGAGTCTGCACCAATTGCCCGTTGCCGACCAACAAAGGTCAGCACGCGCGCTAGCGCCCTGCTGTCAAGGTGCGCTCTTTCGTGCCGTGAACACGTACATGTCCCAGAACGTCGCGGGATGGTCGATCTCGAAGCGGTGCCATTGATCGAGATTGGTCTCGTCGGCTGCGCCCGCGAACTGCTTGCGGAATTGGTCGAGCACTGACGGGTCGTCAAACGGCTCAAAGCCCTGGAACGTCAGGCTGTGGTCGTTGAGGAAGGCCGCGATCTCGGGGATCGTCAGGCGATGCTCCATGACGTTGAACATGAGATCGCGGCAGCCGCTCATGCTGTAGAAATCCCGGGCGCCGATCAGCGGCTTCCATTGCTCCGCCTCGCGGAAGATGTCCTGCCGGCACCGTCGGATGTCGTCGGCGGCGGCGCGATAATTGCGCCCGGTGATGCGGGCGCGAGCCTCGACGATGACGCGGCGCGCCAGCTCGCTGTACAGGCCGATGCGCATCGTGCCGCCCGGACGCAGCAGCGAGACCAGCACGCGCCAGCCGGCAAAGGGTTCGGCAAGGTGGTGCAGCACGCCGACCGATTCGATGCTGTCGAAGCTGCGATCGATCGAACCCAGTTCGAGGATATCCGCCTGGGCGTACTCGATGTTGCGCAAGCCGAGCTCGCGGGTCTTGCGCCGCGCATAGGCGAGGCTGGTCATGCTGATGTCGACCGCGAGCAGGCGCGCGTTCGGATAGACCTGCGCGATCTGGATCGCGTGCGAGCCGGTGCCGCAACCGGCGATCAGGATATCCCGCTCGGCCTGCTGCTCCGCCGTCGGCACGGATCGTCCCCGCGCCCGATCGGCCGCGAACGCCGTCAGCGGGTTGACGGTCCAGCGCGGATAGGGATTTTCCTCGTATTGCCGCATCACCTCAACGGAAACGTCGTTATGGATCGAGGTGAGCGTCGCAATGGCGCTGCGCTCGGCCATCTCTTCGCGCGGCTCGCGAAGCTGCACTCGCAACAGGCCGGAGATCGCCGCAGGCCAGTCCCGGCGCAGCAGCGCGTCCGCCGTGGGCAGGGTGTGAAGCGGGAAGTAGGCCGCAACCACCGCCAGCGTCAGTGGCGCGATCGCAGCGCCTGATGCAAGGTCTCGCAGCAACCGATCGCGCAATGCGGCCGCGCGTTCAGCTTCCGCCTCGGTCTGCCCGTAGACATATTCGTTGATGAAGCATTGCCGGGCGAGGGCGCAGGCAAAGGCAACGATGTCGTCCTCGACGTCGTCTTCGTTGTTCGCGAGCCGCAGCAGCTCGGCCCGCGCATGCCCCAGCAGCATCTCGAGCTGCATGCTGGCCAGCGTCGTCGCTTCCATCGCCGAACGCAGGAACAGATCGCTTGCAAGCGCGGCGATACCTTCGCTGCCGAACAATTCGGCGTTCGCGATCGGCAGCGGCCACTTGCCCGCAATCCGTTCGATATAGCGGCTGACGGTTGGGCTTTGCAGGATGAAGGCGACCGCCTTCGCATCCATGCCCAGCGCCAGCGCCTTGCCGAAATGCGCCGCCGCCTTGGTCCGGTTGCCCAGCGCCAGGTAGGAGTTGCCGGCATTGTAGTGGCAGGCGGCGTTCACCTCGTCTGACGCAATCGCCTTCGTGAACAGCTTCGCGGCGGCGCGGTGATCGCCGGCTGCCTGCGCCATCAGGCCGAGCAGGTTCAGGCTCTGCACATGGGCAGGCTCGCGCGCGAGGATTTGCCGACAGATCTCTTGCGCTTCGCCGAAGCGGCGCGTCGCGTAGAAGCGGCTGGCCTCGGCGGCAAGGCTGGCAATGCTGACGCCCGCGGAACCGAAAGCGGGTGCGTTCCTGGCGGAGGGGTCCCGCTGCTTACCGGCCGCGCGCCGTTCTTTTCGGTTCATGTTCCGTCAACTGGCCCCAACTGCAAGATGCGGCGCAAAGACATAGAGCCGATCGCATGTGTGGCCAAGGACAATCTCAGCTCAGCCTGGGATCCGCACCGGCAGGGTCTCGATGCCGCGGACGAAGCTGGAATAGACCCGCTTCGGTTCGCCGACCACCTCGATGCGGTCGAAGCGCTTCAGCATCTCTTGCCAGACGATCTTGAGCTGCAGCTCGGCGAGCCGCATGCCGACGCAGCGGTGGATGCCGAAGCCGAACGACAAATGTGTGCGCGGCCGGGCGCGGTCGATGATGAACTCGTTTGGACGCTCGATCACCTCGTCATCGCGGTTGCCCGAAACGTACCACATCACGACGCGGTCGCCCTTCCTGATCGTCTTGCCGCCGAGCTCGGTGTCGACAAGGGCGGTGCGCCGCATATGTGCCAGCGGCGTCTGCCAGCGGATCACCTCCGGCACCATGGTGTCGATCAGCGCTGGGTTTTCCTTCAGTTTCCTGAACTGCTCGGGATGCTCGTGCAGCGCCAGCACCGAGCCGCTCATGGTGTTGCGCGTGGTGTCGTTGCCGCCGACGATGAGCAGGATGATGTTGCCCATCAGATTGTCGGGGTCCATGTGCCGGGTGGCGTCGCTATGCGCCATCATCGACAGCAAATCGTTGCGCGGGGCCGAGTTGACGCGCTCGTTCCAGAGCCTGGAGAAATAGGCGTAGCACTCGTCCATCTCCCGCCGCCGCTGTTCCGGCGAGTCGACCACACCGCTCTTCGGCAGCGCGGTCGAGACGTCGGACCAGCGCGTCAGCTTGCGCCGCTCCTCCCAGGGGAAATCGAACAGCGTCGCCAGCATCTGGGTGGTCAGTTCGACCGAGACGCGCTCGACGAAGTTGAAGGTCTCGTTGCGCGGCAGATTGTCGAGCACGCTGGCCGAGCGCTGGCGGATCAATTTGGCCAGCTCGTCCAGATGATCGGGCGTGAACATCGGCGACACGGTCTTGCGCTGATGGGCGTGCTTCGGCTGGTCCATCGCGATGAAGCTCGGATAGTCGTAGCCGGGCGGCACGTCGCGGATCGAGATGCCGCCGAGCGTGGAATCGGAAGAGAAGATGCCGTGGCTGGTGTCGACATGCATGATGTCGTTGTACTTCACGACAGACCAGTAGGGCTCGATCGGGGCATTGGTGCAGTAGTGCACCGGCTCTTCCTTGCGCAGCCGTTCGAACCATGGCCACAGCGTGTCGTTCTGGAACAGCCGCGGCGCGCCGGGATGAAAGTCCTTCAGCGGGGTCGCATACGCTTCCTCGCGCGCCTGGCGCTCCAGTTCGGCCCGGTCGGCACGGATGGCAGTCTGGACGTTCATGGTCTCTCTCTACACGATTTTCCAAAGCCGCTCGGGAGGTAGTTGGGCTCTCTCCCCCCTTGCGGGGGAGAGTCCTCCCCCGCACACAAGTCGGGCCTGCCCGACTTGTGTAGATTGATGGTCCGCACCGGGGTAAACCCCGGTTGCGGAGGGGAGGGAACCCATCCGATCGTGCCACCCTAACTCAAGCCGAGCGGCGCAAATGTTTCAACACGACAGCCGACGCACCCTCACGCGGCGATGCGCACGGGCAGCGTCTCGTAGCCCTTGATGAAGCTGGAATACACCCGCTGCGGCTCCTCGACCACCTCGATGGTGTCGAAGCGCTTGAGGATCTCTTCCCAGATGATCTTGAGCTGCAACTCGGCGAGCCGCAGGCCGACGCAGCGGTGAATGCCGAAGCCGAACGAGATGTGGGTGCGCGGTCGGGCGCGGTCGATCAGGAACTCGTAGGGCTTCTCGATCGCCTCCTCGTCGCGGTTACCCGAGACGTACCACATCACGACCTTGTCGCCCTTCTTGATTTGGCGGCCGCGGAATTCGACGTCGGAGAGCGCGGTGCGCCGCATATGGGCGAGCGGCGTCTGCCAGCGAATCACCTCGGGCACGAAGCTGTCGATCAAGGCCGGGTTGTCGCGCAGCTTGCGGTACTGCTCCGGATGCTTGGCGAGCGCATAGATGCTGCCGGACAGCGTGTTGCGCGTGGTGTCGTTGCCGCCGACGATCAGCAGGATCAAATTGCCGAGGAAGTTCTTCGGATCCATGTTCCGCGTGGCGTCGCTGTGCGCCATCATCGAGAGCAGATCGCTCTTCGGCGGCTGGCTCGATCGCTCCTTCCAGAGTCGCGCGAAATAGCTCGCGCATTCCATCAGCTCGGCCTGCCGTTCGTCCTCGCTGGCGACGAGGCCGCCGGCGCCGGGCAGGGTAGTGGCGACATCGGACCAGCGCGTCAGCTTGCGGCGGTCCTCCCAGGGGAAGTCGAACAGCACCGCGAGCATCTGCGTCGTCAGCTCGATCGAGACCTTGTCGACCCAGTCGAACACCTCGCCGCGCGGCAAATTGTCGAGGCACTCGGTCGAGCGCTTGCGGATGTTGATGGCAAGCTCGTCGAGATGCGTCGGCGTGAACATCGGCGCCACCGTCTTGCGCTGCGCCGAATGGCGCGGCTGGTCCATCGCGATGAAGCTTTCGCGCCGCAGATCCGGCGGCACGTCGCGGATGGTGATGCCGCCGAGCGAAGCAGCCGAGGAGAACACCGAATGGTTGGTCTCGATGTCCATGATGTCGTTGTAGCGGGTGATCGACCAGTACGGACCGAACATCGAGTCCTTGCAATAGTGCACCGGATCCTCGCGGCGCAGCCGGTCGAAATACGGCCAGAACGTATCGGTCTTGAACAGTTCGGGATTGCCGGGATCGTAGTCCGCGAGCGGCAGCGTGTTGGCGCGTTCGCGCGCGGCGTCCAGATTCCTGTCGTCGACGAGATCGATGGTCCCGTGCATGGGCGGCTCCTCAACCGTTGCCGCGGCCGGGGCATCGCCGGCGCGGCATGTTTTACTGAATTACATTCCCATTCCGCCGTTCGCGCAAGGCCTGTCGACGCGCATTTGGCCGCATTGATGTCAGGCCAAGGCGGCCGAATCCGGACCTTATCCGGGGGCGGAACGTCAGTGCCGAGTGACCACGCCTGTTTGAAACGGTGTTTGATTCGGTTTCGATGGTATCGTGCGACGATGCCGCAGCCGCTTATTGACTGTCGTTTTTTTCGCTGCCGGCTTTCTCGCACGGGTAGGTGTCCTGCATGCCCCACAGCAGCAGGAGAGCGATCGCCATGTCGCCTTTCGCGGATCGCTTGTCGGCGGACTTGAGCATGATCTCTTCGACTTGCTCGCTGCTCAGTGCGAGGTCGCCGGGCATGCAGAACAGCATTTGGCCGCCATGCCGCTTCAGCCAGGCATTGGAGGCCATCAGGCCGCCCCTGACGCCGTCCAGGTACATATGATTGAAGATACGAAAGTTCTCGTTCTTCGGATTGCGATAGGACTCCAGCCGCACATCGACGGCGGCAGCGGGAGCTGCCGTCAGCGCAAAGAAGAACGTCGAGAAGCATGCCGACATGATCCACTTGTTCATCGCGACTTTCCTCGGTTGCGGCGACGTCTTGCTTGCAGCGCCTCATCCATAAGTCATCTGGTTCCCTCCTTGGGTTCGACGCTCACGCACGACGGGCGGGCAGGTGGCCCCCTTGCCCGACGGGGGATACCGGCGTCGGGGATCGCCCTGTTTCCGGCAATGCCGTTAAGGCATGGCCAACCGCATCCGGCCAAAAATCGCCCGGCGATCTCGACCTTGTGTGAAACCTGGATCACACTCGGAGCGACAAACCTGTGCTTTTGATGCGCAGAGATTGTCCCGTCCTGGAGCTGTCCCGTGAACGATATGAGTTGGACCCCGCTGGGGCCGCCCCCGCAACCGCCGCCGATGCCGGTGGCGTTTTCAGGGCACCGGAAGGAGTTCTTCCGCCTGGTGGCGCGTGGCGCCGGGCTCGAGATGATCACCGTCGGCTTCTATCGGTTCTGGCTCACCACCGACATCCGCCGTCACCTCTGGTCGAACACCCTGATCGACGGCGACGCGCCGGAATATACCGGCCGCGGCAAGGAGCTCTTGATCGGCTTCCTGGTCGCGCTGGCGATCCTGGTGCCGATCTATCTCGGCTACTTCCTGATCGGCATCGAGGCCGAACATCTCAAGGCGTTCGCCTCGCTGCCGCTGGTCGCCTTCTTCTACCTGTTCGGCCAGTTCGCGATCTACCGCGCGCGGCGTTACCGGCTGACCCGCACGGTGTGGCGCGGCGTCCGCTTCTGGATGAGCGGCTCGGGCTGGGTTTATGCGCTCAAGGCCTCGCTGTGGGGCCTGCTGGTCGTGATCACGATCGGCCTAGCGCTGCCCTGGCGCGAGGCGGCGCTCGAGCGCTACAAGATGCGGCATTCCTATTACGGCGACCTGCAGGGCTCCTTCGAGGGCCGCGGCTGGGAGTTCTTCAAACGCGGCTGGTGGCTGTGGTTGTTGATGCCGTTCGCGCTGTCGTCCTACGTCTTCGCGCCGTTCGCCTATGCCGCGTTCAAGGCGGTCGAGTGGCGCTGGTGGCTGTCCGGCATCCGCTTCGGCGAGGTGCGGGTCGAATCGACGCTGAGCCGCGGCGCGCTGGTCGGCCTCTACTGGAAGGTGATTGGCTGGATCCTGCTGCTTGTCGTGGTGTTTGCAGTCTACGCGGTGCTCTGCGTCTTCCTGGCCGCCAGCATCAACGGCTCTTCGATCGATGAGTTCTTCAAGACCGAGGCGTTCGCCAAGAGCATTCCCCTGATTGTCCTGCTCGCTATCGGCTATCTCGCCTTTGCGCTGGCGATGAATGTGGTGATGCGGGTCTATCTGATGCGCGATCTCTGGCTCCGGGTGCTGTCGTCGACCATCGTGCACGACATCGCTGCGGCGGCCAACGTCACCGCGCGCGGCGATCTCGCCAACGCGCTCGGCGAGGGCTTTGCCGACGGCCTCGATGTGGGCGGATTCTAGCATCATGGAATCCGATGCCGGCGCGACGAACTCTGCGGCGCTGCCTGATCCGGGCGGCGTCTTCTTCGACGGCCTGTCGAACCGGCGGCGCATCGTCGCGCTCAAACTGACCGATGCGCTGGAGATCAGGCAAGACGGTGACCTGCTGGCGCGCTGGGCGTTCCGCGACATCCGCCGCGCGGATAGCCCGTCCGGATTGTTGCGGCTGAGCTGCCAGAGCGCGCCGGCCTTGGCGCGGCTAGAGATCCGTGATCCTCAGCTGATCGCCGAGCTTGTCGCGCGCTGCGATACGCTCGAGGCCGATCTGCCGAACCGCAAGGGCGTCGCCGCGATCGTCGGCTGGTCGGTCGCGGCCGCGGTGTCGATCGTGCTGGTAGTGCTGTTCGGCGTGCCGCTCGCCGCCGAGCGGCTGACGCCGCTGGTGCCGGATTCCTTCGAACGCCGGCTCGGCGATGTCGCGGAGGCGCAGGTCAAGGTGGTGTTCGACGGCGAGCCGTGCAGCAACGCGGCGGGACAGGCGGCCTTCGCGAAGCTGGTCGGCAAATTGCGGGACAGCGCCGGCCTCGACAATTCGGTGCATTCGGGCGTGCTGGCGACGTCGGTGCCGAACGCCTTCGCGCTGCCGGGCGGCAAAGTCTATCTGTTCGACGGGCTGCTGGAGAAGGCGGAAAACCCCGACGAGATCGCAGGCGTGCTGGCGCATGAGCTCGGCCATCTCCGGCATCGCGACAGCATGCGCGAGCTGATCCACAATGGCGGCACGTCGTTCCTGATCGGGCTGTTGTTCGGCGACGTCACCGGCTCCGGCGCGCTGATCTTCGCCTCGCGCTCGCTGGTGACGTCGTCCTATTCGCGCGACGCCGAGACCAATGCCGACAGCTTTGCGATCGAGACCATGCACAGGCTCGGCCGTCCGGCGAAGCCGATGGGCGAACTGATGTTCCGCGTCACCGGCAAGGAAGGCGGCAAGGGCCTCTCGCTGGTCTCCAGCCACCCGCTGACCGAGGACCGCCTCGCGCGCATGGACAAGGCCGATGCCGGCAGCCGGCCGAGCGGCCCGCCGCTGCTGTCACCGGCCGAATGGCAGGCGCTGAAGGGCATCTGCGGATCCGGCAAGGGCAAGGTGTGAGGCAAGCTATCTCAGACCCGTAGCCCGGATGAAGCGCAGCGCAATCCGGGGCCGGTCCATCCGCGGAGAAGCGGATTGCGCTTTGCTCCATTCGGGCTACGTCTTTGCTGGCCGACGGCCGGTCGCGTCACTTCACCAGCCGGAACTTGCCGCCGTCGACCTTGATCACGAACGCCGACCGCTCGTCATAGCCGTTGTGGTCGGTCGGGCTCATGGTCGAGAGGCCGTTGTTCAGATAGACGTCCTTGCCGCGCTCGAGTTCATCGCGCAGCGCGGCGCGGAATTCCGGCGTGCCGGGCTTTGCCGTCTTCAGCGCGATGGCCGCCGCGCGCCTGAACAGCGTCACCGCGTCCCACAGATGCGCGCCGAAGATATTCGGCTTTTGCCCGTTGACCTTCTCATACGATGACACGAACTCGTCGCGCACCTGGCGGAACGGATCGTTCGCCGGCAGGTCGTCGGCGATGGTGAAGGCCTCGCCGGTGAATACAGCTCCTTCGACATTGGCGCCGCCGAGCTTGATGAATTCCTCCGACGCCACGCCATGGGTCTGGAAGATCTTGCCGGCATAGCCGCGGCTGCGCAGCGCCTCCTGCGGCAGCACGGCCGGCGTGCCGGCGGAGGCGATGAACACCGCCTCCGGGTTGGTCGCGATCACCTTCAGCGCCTGGCCCATCGCGCTGGTGTCGGCGCGCGCATAGACCTCGTGCGTGGTGAGGGTGAGGCCGAGCGACGGCGCCAGCCGCGACACCTCATTGTAATAGCCTTCGCCATAGCCGTCGGAGACGCCGATATAGCCCAGCGTCTTGATGCCGGATTTGGCGATGTATTTCAGGATCGCCGCCGCCATCAGATCGTCATTGGGCACCACCTTGAAGGCCCAGCGGCGGCGGTCGTCGATCGGTCGCACGATCGCGGTTGCCGCCGCGAGCGAGATGATCGGCGTCCTGGATTCGAAGGCGACGTCGAGCATCGGCATGGTCACGGGGGTGAGCGAGGAGCCGATCAGGATGTCGACGCCGTCCTGGATCACCAGGCGGCGGGCATTCTGCGTGCCCTTGGTGGGATCGGATTCGTCGTCGAGCGCGATATAGCTGACCTTCTCGCCGCCGATCTCCTTCGGCAGCGCCGCGATGGTGCGCATCTGCGGCTGGCCGAGCGCCGAGCCCGGTCCGGATGCCGACACCACGACGCCGACCTTGATGTCGGCCCGCGCATCCGGCGCAATCAGGACCGCACCCGCGAGTACCCAGAGTCCGGCCATGGCCAGCTTCATTGCAAATCCTCCCAGCAGGTTCTTTTTGTTTGATGCGCGGCCGATGATAGCCGACCGGCGTCCGGTCCCGCATCATATTGATTCCACTGGCTGTGTCTGTCCCCTTCGCGGGGGACATGATCGGCCGCGGCCCGGTTCTGAAACTTCGCGTTTACCACGTCCTTAAAGGCCGCGAGAACCAGTTTCCCTAATCGGGCGGCAACGACCTGCTGCTATTTATGGAGGAGAAGAGGGAGTACGAACCATGTTCACCATTGTTCGGATCCTGGTTTTGATCGCATGTGCGCATGCGGGATCCGCGTTCGCGGAAATGCCGTCTGACGGCTCGCGGCCTTTGCAAGCAATTGACGTCCAACTGGTCCGCGTCGATGCGTGAGCCTCATCCGATCGCGCCCGAGCACGCGCGCGCCATCTGCGAAGAGATCGGCGAGCGGCTGCGCCACGCCCTGCGCGGCGATTACGCCGATCTGCCGCCACGGCTGCAAGAACTCGTGGACCAGCTTGCTCTGCAGGATTGCGAGGCGCCGTCGCTGGTGCCGGCAATGGCTGATATGACGCGGCCGGTTGTCGTTGCGGCCTAGGACTGGCCGGCCGGCCGTTGCCGTGGTCTCGCGCGATCGAGACGTCAGCGACATTGAAAACCTTGACGACGCGCGCACGGCTGCGAAGTGCCGGCAGTCACATCGTGCCAGCCGCGGCGGGCACGGCAAGAGTATCATCCGCTACGCCTGGTAGGACGGCGCAGTGGTCGTTGCCGCCTAGCTCTGAATCGTGAAATCGCTCGCCGTCACGGTTGAGGCGGTCGCGCCGTTCAGCCACACCGCGGTCAGCGGATTGAGCTGGACCACGAAGTAGGCGCCGTTCTGGTAGGAGTGCGCGAGCACGTCGGCGAAGGACTGGAAGCCCGAGCCGTTGAGTGCCACGACATCCTGGCCTTCGGTCCAGTCCTGGATCACGTCGATGCCGCCGAGGCTGACATTGAACGTATTGGTGCCGAGGCCGGAACCCGGCCCGCCGCCATTGCCGCCGAAATAGTAGTTTACGCCGGTACCGCCGTCGAAATAGTCGTTGCCGGCGCCGCCGATCAGCACATCGGTGCCGTCGCCGCCGAACAGCGCGTCGTTGCCGGCGCCGCCATACAAATAGTCGTTGCCGCCATAGCCGTACTGAACATCATCTCCGGCGTCGCCGATCATGATGTCGTTGGCCAATGATCCCACGAACACGTCGCTGCCATCGCCGCCATAGGCGGTGCCGCCACCGGACGCCATGTAGAGATAGTCGTTGCCGCCGCCGCCTTCGAGCAAATCCACCCCAGCATCACCGACGAGAGTGTCCGCTGCGCCGCCGCCGAGGATCGTGTCGTTACCGGCCCCTCCGTACATGAGGTCGCCGTACACCCCGTATGGTCCGGTGATGAACAGAAGGTCCGCACCCTCGCCCCCGTAGAGGACGTCCCCGCCGTTTGCATAATAGGGGGTTGTGACCAGCTCGAGCGTATCGTTGCCATCGCCTCCGTAGAGGTACGAGCCCGTGGTTGTGTTCAGCCCGTCGATGACCTGAACGTAATCGTTTCCTGTGCCGCCGTCCGCATAGGCCGGCCCTCCGGTCCCATTGGGTGACTGCGCGATGCCTAGCAAGCTGTCATTGCCATCACCGCCATAGGCCCTGGCGGTCGACGAGATCAGATCGTTGCCGTTGCCGCCATAGGCGGTGGCGGCGAACCCGGAAAGCGTGTCGTTTCCTTCGCCGCCATAGATAACCGGATTTTTTGGTCCGTAGACCGCCGTCAGGCTGTCGTTGCCATCGAGCCCGTAATAGACGTCGTCGGAAGATGAAGAATACGTGTCGTCGCTGTTGGTCCCAACGTAAGTGGTCATGAAAAACTCCACAGCACATGGAGGCGCTCGGCGGGCTGTTAAAGAGCCGGCCAACCGCCAAAAATATCGGTTTCGGCAGCTCACTGACCAAAGCTCAAATGGGATATGGCCGGCGAGGTTCAGTCAAGACCCGGCGCGGAAGCATGACCAATGCGATTTGTTGCCAATTGTGTATCGAGACCGATCGCGTGGCGGCGGGCGGTTGAATCGTGCCTGTCCTGCAGCCCTGGATGGAATTGCTATGCCAATTTTTTGGTAGGATACAGGCATGAAGCGCTCGTCGCGCCGCGTCCCGAACTTCGCTCTCGCTCTGTTGCCGATCGTGCCGCTGTTGTGCGCATCAAGCGATCCGGCGCGGTCGCAACATCATTACCGGCCTCGCCAATCTCCGCAATGGTCCTGAGTGAATTGGCTATCCTTGGTCCGCCGACACGATCAAGGCGGCACAGCCGCGTCAGACGTTCTTCGCGACTTTCCTTGTCCGCGTCGGCCCGGCGCCGGCGATCGCCGGCTTGATATTCCACACCGCGCGCACCGCGGCGAACGCGTGGGCGATCACCGGCTCGTGGCGGCGGGCGGCGAGGCTGGCGAAGGAGAGATCGCAGGTCAGCTTCACTCGGTCGGCGACCACGAATTGATGCGGGCGCGCCATCCGTGGCGCCAGCACGCTATCGCGTGCGAGGCTGAGGCAGAGGCCGGATTCGACGAAGTCGATCATCGCCTCTTCCTGATCGGTATAGCCGACGCGCTTCGGCAATGCGCCGAGCGGGCGGAAGATGTCGTCGAGCAGCCGCCGGTGACCGGAATGCGGCGGTGTCGCAAGCCACGGCAGCTCGGCGAGTTCCGCCCAGCCCTTGCCGATCACCCGGTCCCGCCAGCCGATCGGCGCGATCACGCGGTAGTCGTAGCAGAGCAGCGGCGCCAGCTGATAGCGGCCGCCGGCGATGGTCCGTTCAGTGAAGCTGTGATGGACCAGCTGGTCCGCCGGCGTGGCGTCGACATAGTAGCCGACGTCGAGTTCGCCCCTGCCGATCTGGGCCAGTACGTCGTCGCTCACGCCATGGCGCAGGAACACTTCGGTGCGTTGCGAGGACATCGCAAGGCTGCGCACGAACGGTCCGAGCCGGGTGAATTCGGGGTCGAGGATGGTGCCGACACGCAAGGTGCCGCGCTGCGCCTCGTTCAGCTGATCCGCCATCGCCTTGAAGTCGGACGCCGCCGCCACCGCGCGGTGCGCCAGCGGCAGCAATGCGGCGCCGGCCTCGGTCAGCGTGAATCCGGCAGGTGTGCGGTTGAACAGCAGCAGCCCGGTGCTTTCCTCGAGCGCCTTCAGTTGCAAGCTGACCGCCGGCTGGGTCAGTTTCAGCATCGCGGCGGCGCGCGATACAGTGCCCTCACGGGCGACCGTGATGAAGCAACGCAAGGCCTGGGTACGGGGAAGCTCGGTCATTGTGTGAGCTTATAGCACAGTTTTTTGCCGCGCATCCGATCTGAGTCGTGCATTGTTGTATGATTATAATACAACTCATGCGAGAAATCAGGGCGGCCGCCACACGATCATGCCTTCGGTCCGCGCGCGCACCTCCGGCGAGGCGAGGCAGGTCGCGACCGCTTCATAGCCCACCGCGCCCGGAATGGGCGCGACGCAGATCGGCAGGCTGTGGTTGGCAGGGCACAGGATGATCGCGTCGTCGTCAGCGAGCGCGTCGAGGTCCAGGATCGCGTTGGAGCGCGTCAGGAAGAACAGCGGCCGCGCCTCCGGCCCACGCCGGCGCAGATGCGCGATCACGGCTTCCTGGCTCGAGGCATCGAGCCCGTGCTCGAGCATGTCGATCACGAGGATCGCGCCGTCGCAGGCCTCGAGCGCCGCGAGCAGGGTGATCAGCGCCGGTGAGTCCGTCGCGCCGTCGGCGAGCAGCACGGCAAGGCTCGCCTCGACCCGCGCTTTGTGCGCCGGGTCGGCATCGAGCCGTGCACGGACCGCCGCGCCGCCGTCGGCAGTGCGGTCGAGCCCCATGAAGCTGGCGCCCGGCAGCGCGTCCGCGAGCCGCTGCGCGAGGCGCGTCTTGCCGCTGCCGAGCGGGCCGACGATGTAGTTCAGCCCCTTGACGTCGCGCAGCTCGAAGCGCTCGCCGCCCCACGGCCACGGCAGATCGAACGCGACGCCGATCGCCGGCCGCGCTCTGACCGCACCGATCAGGTCGCGCGTCGCCGGCAGCTTGCCGCCGCCGAGGTCGGCGCGCAGCCGGCGTATTCTGGCGATGCTGTCGCTGCATTGGCGGATGCGCGCTTCGAGCGTGGCCTCGTGCGCGGCCAGGACGCGGCCGAGCACGACGGCGTCGCCGCCCAGGATCCGCGCCACGTCGCCGACGCTGAGGCCGAGCGCGCGCAGCTCGACGATTTCGGCGCCGCGCGCCATCTCGGCCGGACCATAGGCGCGCCATCCCGCCGGCGTGCGGCCGGGTGCGATCAGGCCGCGCTCCTCATAGAGGCGCAGCGCTTTCGCCGAGATGCCGAGCTGCCTCGCAGCTTCGGACGGGCTGAGGAAACGGGCGGCAGCAGCATTCATCGAATCATCTCGCGTCATCTGACCGCGCCTCTATGGAGGCGGCCGCAGGGACAAGGTCAAGCGCGGAGGGATGGTAATTCTCATGTCGCAGAATGACTGTGAGGGACGCACCAGTCGTGGGCTCCCTCTCCCATGCAACCGGGGTCTACCCCGGTTGCGCATCATAAATTCGCGCAAGTCGGGCAAGCCCGACTTCCGGCGGGAGAGGGTGGGGAGAGGGGTGGCCCCGGGCGAGATGAGCGATGAGGGCATAGCTCTCGCAATTTGGTTTGCTGGTCGCAGATGGAATACGGAGAGTGCACGTCGTGTGGCACCCCTCTCCCTAACCCTCTCCCGCAAGGGGAGAGGGAACCCTTCCGCCAGCGGCTCGCTCACGCGCGCATTGTCTGACATCCTGAAGCGAGAGCTATCCTCATCGTCGTCCCGGTGAAGGCCGGGACCCATTACCCCAAATGCGAATTGCTGCGCGACGCTGGGGCCACAATCTCGTTCACAATGAAAATGCGGTGATTACGGGCTTTTGCCAGGACGACAACGAAGAGTCCGGTCCACAACATCCGTCGCGAAGTATGGGTCCCGGCCTTCGCCGGGACGACAGTGGTGGGTGTGACGAGCATCTTGCGCCGAACGACCACGCCCTCACTCCAGATGGTTCACCTTCGCCACCCAGGCGCGGACGTCGGTGAGCACGGCGGGCAGAACGGCCTTGACCTCCTGCACGTTCATGCCGGGCTTGATGCGGGGGTCGTAGAGCAGGTTGAGCAGATATTGGTCGTAGACGTCGAAGAAGCCCATCGAGACGCTGTCGTTGAACATGGTCCACGGCACGGTCGCGGTGTCGTTGATCGGGCCGAGCGACTGCAACAGCTCCTCATAGGCGCAGTCGAGGAAAACGAAATCGCCGTTGTCGACGGTGAGGATCACGTCGGAATGCTCGATCTCGTAATTCTCGTTCTTGCGGAAGCCGGAGAGGCATTGCGGATCGAGCGAGGAGCGGATCTCCCTGGCGCGTTCCTGGCCGTAGAAGGTCGCGATGGTGCGGTAGAGCTCGCGGTCGCGCACCAGCTTGACCACGACATTGGCGGCATCCTGGTCGTCGGTCATCGCGATGTCGAGATGCTGCACCCTGGCGCGGATGTCGGCGATGACCTTGGCGAGCTGCGCCTTGCGGTCGGCGCGGCTGCCGTCGGCGAACACGCGCACCGGTCTGTCGTATTTGCGGATGCGGTCGACCCGTCCGGCAAGATGATACTCGGCGCCGAACGCGGTCTTCAGGAAGCCCTCGACGATCTCGGCGTCGGTGAAGACCTTCTTCTCGTTGCGCTGGCGCGCCGCGATCGCCGGCACCTCGGTGGCGGCCGCGGGCACGGTGGTGTCAGTGACGCATGCAGCGAGCGCTGCGGCGACAACGAGCAGGATCGAGAGGCGGGGCTGGGACATCGAGACAACGCTGCCGCAAGCTTTGCGGCAGCGCAAGGCGTGATCAAGGCGACGCCATCAACGATCGTGCCGGATCGCCGCGCCGGGTACCGGCGAAATCGGCGCGATCAGTTCTTGACCACCACGGTGGTACCGACCGAGACCCGATCATAGAGGTCCTGGACGTCCTCGTTGGTCATGCGGAAGCAGCCCGACGAGACCGCCTGGCCGATCGTCTCCGGCTCGTTCGAGCCGTGGATGCGGTAGAGCGTCGAGCCGAGATACATCGCGCGCGCGCCGAGCGGGTTCTCGATGCCGCCGTTCATGTGGCGCGGCAGGTCGGGGCGCCGGCGCAGCATCTGCGATGGCGGCGTCCAGGATGGCCATTCCTTCTTCGCGGAGATGCGGTGGACACCGCCCCAGCGGAAGCCGTCGCGGCCGACGCCGATGCCGTAGCGCAGCGCCGTGCCGTTGCCCTGCACCAGATAGAGCCGGCGCTCGGCCGTGTTCACCACAATGGTACCGGGAGCGTAGTTGGTCGGGTAGTTGACGATGGTGCGCGGGATCGGACCCGCGCCGCCACCGCCGCCGAAGAAGAAGGGCGAGTTGTCACCGTTGTAGCCCCGGGAGTCGAAGAACTGGGCCTGGGCCTGGCCGGCGGCTGCCAGGATCGTGAGCGCGGCAAACATCAAGGCAATCGGGCGCATGGTCGTCGTCCTCGCGAACAATCAAATATCTGCTCAGAGAGGCCACAATTGCCGGCGTTTCGCAAGCGACGATGCGGTGAGTTCAGGCACTTTCCGGCAACAGGGTTTAAAAAGGCAACAGACCGCAGGCGATACCTGCATTGTCCGGCCAAGCCTTTGACGAAGCGGATGAAGAATGGTTGATCTGGAGCGTTTTCAAGCGAAGTGTACCGGTTCGCGTCAAGAAAACGCGGCCAAACAAAAGGATAAGACCATGATCTGATTCAACGGATCGGATCATGATCTGGAGCGATCTCAAGAACACCGCGAAACGGGAGCGAGAGCATGAATGGTGCGGAAAGTCTGGTGCGGACATTGGTCGCAGGCGGCGTGGATGTCTGCTTTACCAATCCGGGCACCTCGGAGATGCATTTCGTCGCGGCGCTGGACAAGGTCCCGGGCATGCGCTGCGTGCTCGGGCTGTTCGAAGGCGTGGTGACGGGGGCTGCCGACGGCTATTTCCGCATGAAGGGAACGCCGGCCTCGACGCTGCTGCATCTCGGGCCCGGTCTCGCCAATGGCCTTGCCAATCTGCACAACGCCAAGAAGGCGCATTCGGGCATCGTCAACATCGTCGGCCAGCACGCCACCTACCACATCGGCTACAACGCACCGCTGACCTCTGACATCGAGGGCCTGGCACGGCCGATGTCGTCCTGGGTCCGCACCTCGCCGGATGCCAAGTCGGTCGCCGCCGACGGCGCGGCGGCGATTGCCGCGGCGAAGAGCGCGCCGCCGCAGATCGCAACCCTGATCTTGCCGGCCGACACCGCCTGGAACGAGGCCGACGGCACAGCCGAGGTGCCGGTTGATACGCAGCGCCCGAGCTACTCGCCACAGGCGGTCGACATCGCGGCGAAGATCCTGCACGGCGATGCCGCGCACACGCTGCTGCTGGTCACCGGCAGCGCGCTGAGCGAGCACGGGCTGGCGCTGGCCGAGCGCATCGCCGGCAAGACCGGCTGCACCGTGATGGGCCAGACCTATCACCCGCGGATGGCGCGCGGCCGCGGCCGCTTCTCGATCAACCGGATTCCCTATGTGATCGAGCAGGCGCTGCCGATCCTGAAGAATTTCCGTCACATTGTGCTGGTCGAGGCCAACGATCCGGTGGCGTTCTTCGCCTATCCGAACAAGCCAAGCATGCTGAAGGCGGAAGGCTGCGAGGTGCATCGCATGACCGCCTGGGGCGAGAATTCGGTCGCAGCCCTCGAGGCCCTGGCCAATGCGCTGCATGCGACGGCAAAGGACGTCAAGCCGCAGCAGCACCCGGAGCTGGTCAAGCCGACCGGCGCGCTCGACCACGCCACGATCGCGCAGGCGATCGCGTGCGCGATCCCCGACAACGCCATCATGGTGGACGAGTCCGTCACCACCGGCCGCGGCTTCTTCCCGCCGACGGCGGGCGCCGCGCCGCACGACTGGTTGCAGAACATGGGCGGCTCGATCGGCTTCTCGACCCCGGTGGCGACCGGCGCGGCCGTTGCCTGTCCGGACCGCAAGGTGATCTGCATGGTCGGCGACGGCAGCGCGATGTACACGATCCAGTCGCTGTGGACGCAGGCCCGCGAAGGGCTCAATGTCGTGACCATCGTGTTCGCCAACCGGATCTACCAGATCCTGCGCGGCGAGTTCGACGGTGTCGGCGCCGGCGAGCCGGGCAAGCGGGCGCAGGACATGCTGAAGATCGACCGGCCGACGCTCGACTTCGTCGCGCTCGCCAGGGGCATGGGCGTGCCGGCGGTGGCGGTCACCACGGCGGATGAGTTCAACAAGGCGTTGGCGAATGCCGTCGCCGAGCCGGGACCGCGGCTGATCGAAGTACAAATGTAGCAAGCGTTATCTCAAACGGCCGCGGCGGCGGTCTAAAGCGGGATGAGCTTTGATTGAATCGGCTTGGCAGAGTCTCGGTCCACCTCTCCCCGCCGGGGAGAGGTCGGATTGCGCCTGGCGATGCGAAGCATCGTCCAGTGCAATCCGGGTGAGGGCTCTTGCTCTCTCGATAGACCGTCACCCCTCACCCGATTTGCCACGCAAATCGACCTCTCCCAAGGGAGAGGTGAACTTTCGATGCCGCTCCAGCTCAACCTAATCTCATCAGGGTCCAGTCCAGTCGGAGGCGCCAATGCAGACCGAGCTGAACAAGGTGATCGCCGCCGTCGCGGAATTTTATGCGCAGGAGACCTTCCTGCTGGAGCGCGACCTTGGCGAGCGAACGCTTACTCACCGGCTGGCGGTCTATGTCGAGCGGCAGTTTCCGGGCTGGCAGGTCGACTGCAACTACGATCGGCTCGGCGAGCGCACGCTGCGACTGCCGCGCGGGTCGGGGAGTTCGACCGATGACCATCTCGGCAAGTCGATCTACCCGGATATCGTCGTGCATCAGCGCGACATCCCGAACAATCTGCTCGCCATCGAGCTGCGCAAGGACAGCAATCACCAGCCGCTCGAGCACGATCAGCGCAAGCTGCAGGCGCTGACCGACCCGAATGTCTGGTTTGCCTATGCGACGGGTGTTCTCGTGATCTTCGGGCCGAACGGCGTGAGCTCGTCCGAGGTCTATGCCGGCGGCGCCATCGACGGCGCCGCGTCCCGCTGGTTTGCGGAGCGGCTGCGAGAGAGCGGGCTTGCGGAGGGGCGCGACGGCGCGCCGCGTTAAGCCTGATCGATGAATCTTTCCGCGCATGGCAGTGATAGCCCGTTTGGATCATGCGCCGCCTCAGCACGCGCGGCAGAAATGAAGGTGCGGGAGGTGGAGCAATTCCTGGAGCCGGTGGTCATTTTTCAGAACGATCCGATGGCGGTGCGGATTATCGGCTCTGCGCCTCTTTCGCTCCCTCTCCCGCACCTCAATTTCGCTGGCCCAGCTCCCACTGGGCCGAGTTCTCCTGTTTCAAGCCGGCGGCGCAGTTGAATGCGACGTCACAGGCCGAGGCAGCATCCGCGCCGGGACAGTGAAAAGGCCGCCTTCGGGCGGCCTTTTCCTTGATCACTGGGTTTGCGATCAGCAATCGCGATTGTTTCTGTTTATTGCTTGGCGGCCGCATCGTCACCGGCCGCGGCGGCGCCGGCCTTGGTGCTCGATTTCTTGGCGGCTTTCTTGGCCTTCTTCTTCGGCGCCATTTTGGTCGCCTCGCCCTTGGCTGCCGTGTCACCGCTCTGTGCTGCGGGGGCCGGGCTGCTGCCTGCCTTGTCCTGCGCGAGCGCGGTGGACGAAACGAAGGCAAGCGCCGTGGCGGCGAGGATCAATGTTCGCATCGGATGGTTCTCCCAAGTTGGTTCCTATCGACGCCTCAACGAGACAGAATGTCGCAGGGTTCCGCTGGCCCGATCAGCAGTCCGTGAGCTGTGCGTGAACGGCGTGGCGGCCCGGAACCGGGAACCACGATGCGCGTTAGGCCGCCGGGCAGGAGTTCCGAGGAGAGACGCCATGCGCTGGCGGTCAATGACGGAAACCACCAACATCGTGCTCGACACCGCCCCGGAGAACACATTCTACGCGGTGGGCTGGACGGTCAGCGGCGTGGCGACGCTTGCCACCATCGTCGCGGTCTGGATGTTCGGGATCTGAGGCGGGCAGGTCCGTGCAGACGACCGGCTTGCCGCCGGCGGGCCAGGCGCGGCGCGCGGTGGCCGCTTACTTCCGCAGGATGGCCAGCGCTTCCCGGTAAAGCTGCGAGAAACTGACCAAGAGCGCGCTCGACAGCAAGAACATCGCCAGACTGTCGTAGTCGTCGGCGGTCGGCCAAGAAAACTCGAAATAAGGCGGCATGAACGCCCACCAAACGATCGGAACCGTGATGATCGTCGCAAAGGCGCCGGCGGGTGCGCCGCCCGCCAGGCCGGCGATCAGGATCGCCGGCACGAAGCCCGCGAAATAGAGCTGCATGCCGAAGCTTGCGAACATCTCCTGCGTCGCGGTGGCCAGCACCACGGCGAGCAATGCGACGATGAAGGTCGACAACGACCACGGCCGCAGCTGCAGAATGTAATCATTTCCCTTGCGCATCGAGACGTCCCGGCCTCCTAGCGAGTTCCGGGAAGGTAGCGGAGGAGGCCTGCAAACAAAACCCCGTATGACTCCGTGGGGCAGGGTTGTGCGCGATACAGTGATAAGGAACCGGCCCGGTCAAGTCGCTGCCGCATTGTCGCGCTTATTGCACTGCGGCAGGGTGATGGTGGGACAACACGATGCTCGAGCTCTTGATTGTCGTTCTCGTCGCCGGGATCGGGTTCGTATTGGGGTATGGCGTCCGCGCGCTGATCTCGCGCCGGAGGCGGCGGTCGCGTCCGCACGTTCGCACGCCGCGGCTTCGGGCCGCGAATGATGACGTGTCCGCCCGCGGCTGGCATCGGCCGACCAGCACGCAAGGCGCCGATCAAGCCACCCCGCCATCCGACGAGCTCGACGGCGCGGTGCGCGGCCTGCTCGGCGAACTCAGCCGAGGCACCGCCAACCCGTCATCCGCCCCGCACCGCCGCCGGCAATAAAACGGGGGCGAGCGGCGATCGGACGCCGGTATCTCGCGGATTGGTAGGAAGGGAATGGTGGACGCACAAGGGCCGAGCGTCATCGCTGCGAGTCATCGCCGTTACGCCACGGCTTTCTTCTTCGTCGTGCTCTTGGCCGGTTTTGCCGTAAGCCGGATTCCCATTGCCCCGATGATCCGCAAGATGGTTGCGAACTCACGTAGTCGTCCTGCCTTTTCCTCAGCACTGGCGCGTAATCCGATCGATGATCGGGCTTCGTAGGAGTTCTCGGACCGGACTATGGATCCGGTGCCCCCGTTTTGGCTCTAGACTAGGTCGTGTACTCACAAACGTCGGCTTCCGGCCACAAAGCAGAAGTCGCTCGGTTGGGCGGGCAAGGGCGGCCTTTTGACCCCGCGCAGAATTGGAAGCTGGTTAGCTCCCTAACTCGTTGGGTAGCTAAGGCTTAAATGGCCGGCTTCAGCGGAGGCGAGGCTTTTGCTATAATCGAAGTGGCGTCGGGCTAGAGAATGCTCGGGGCGGCCCCCGTGGAGGCGCGGGTTGGACGAAGTCAGATTTGAGCGACGGAAAACGGGAACCGGGTCGCACGCAATCAAGGTCGCGCGACAGCGACTCGTGCTCTGCCGTTTGATGATCGAGATAATGCGAAATCTGCATGGAGCTTACGCACCGAAGAGCGAGCCTTTTGGAAGCAGGCTCGAGACTTTCTTCATAGGCCTGTGCGTTGCTCTCGGGCAGTTCGATCAGAGGCCGTTTTCTGTAGCCAAGATAGCTGCTTTTATGAACGTTCCCCGCACGACGGTCATGAGAAGATTGGAACAGCTGCAGGGCTGGGGGCTCATTCAGCGACAGGGCACCAAATACTACATGGATGAGCAAGCCTTTAACTCGCTGCTCGCTTTGAAGAACTATCAGCTCATCCGAGGCCTGCTGGAAAAGGCGCGCGAAGAGCTAACCGTTTTGGACACTTTGCCGGATTGACCGAGCGGCCCTCGAAGGCGATGATTACCAAGTCGGGTAATGAGCGCCTCCCGGCCGAATTTGTCCCTCATCCTTTGCTCGTCGCAATCCGACAGCATCCAATCGGAGCCAGCCGATGCTGTTCGCGCGTGCGTTCTACAAAGCCAACTTGCTCAGCCACATTCGTCAATTTCGGCAAAATCGTCTCCGGGTATACGGCTCCGCATTCGGACTGGTTGCTGCCGCCAGCTTGGCGCGACTGGCGCTGCACCAAGAGCTATCCACCAGCGCACCATTTACGACCTATTCCTTGGCGGTGCTCTGCATGGCGCTCGCCGGCGGATTCTGGCCAGGCGTTGTGACGCTGGTCCTTTCGTTGGCCACGGGCTCAGTCCTGTTCCTTCCGCCTGCATTCAGTTTCGCTCTCGCGGATGGAGCGGGTTGGACCATGTTGATGTTTGCAGTGTTCGGGAGCATCAACGTCATTCTGGTTTCGGGCATGGTCGCCAGCATTTTGTTGCATGACGAGCATCAACAATTTCTGTTCGGAGAATTGCGACACAGGTCTAGGAATCTTTTTGCTGTCGTGCAGGGGATTGTTTCCCGAACCTTGATGGAAAGTCAGACGGTTTCGGAGGCAAAGCAGGCCGTCGAAATGCGTCTCGCAGCTCTGGCCCGCACACACGCGATGCTCGCAGATAACAGCTGGACCGGAGCGCCGCTCAATCAGATTGTTTCGGAAGAATTGGTAAGCTTTGTCAATCAAGTCAGCTGTGTCGGCTGCGATCTGGTTCTCAACACGCCTGCGGCACAGACGTTTTCACTCATCATCCATGAGCTTGCAACCAACGCGGTCAAGCACGGAGCGCTGGCACGACCGGAAGGTCGGGTCACTATCGAGGGCCACATTGACTCGTGCGAGGGAAATGACATGTTTAGGTTCGTATGGAGCGAGGCAGGAGGGCCTAAGGTCCAGCCGCCGCAACGAACCGGGTTCGGCAGTTCTATTTTGAACGGGATGGCTAAGCGATTTGCGCAGAATCTGGAACTGAATTATCGGCCGGAAGGTCTCATCTACGAACTTAAAGTCGTTCTCGCCTCGATCAAGGCAACTCCGACAACCGGATCAAATCCACGGCCTAGCAATCCCGCATTCCGCCAGCCGCAGAGACGAGTCGAGGCGACAATGGCAGCCGCGCCCGCAACGTCTGCACTGAGATAAAGACAGAGTCCGGAATTGGCCTTTATCGGATTAGTAAAATTCGGACATTGATTCACGCATGTGATTTCTGGAACCGCTACATGATTCGATCCTCTGAGAACTGGGCAGGCTTTTTCACTGAGATCGATTTTACTGGGCCCAGAGAGACGCCTAATTATTGCATCGGCGGTTCGGCAAAGCATAGGAATGGGAACGGCCCCAGCTAACCTCCTCGCTGGGGCCGTTTCTTTTGATGCACTCACGGGTCCGAACGACCGGGAGTAGATTAGGTCTACCGGTAGTTGCGGAATATTTATCTAGACGTCAATGCATCGTCGAATGCGCTTGGGTGAGCTGCTGTGAAGGAGTACCGCATCTACATTCTGGATAATGAAGGCCGCGTCGATGCTCCGTTAAAGAGGCCTTATCGGCCGCCCGCAAGTTCCTCGAAAAAACGTCGTCGAAGTTTGGCGAGGGGCGCATCGAGTCGATCGGCTCGTGCCAATTAAGCGCACCAGCCGCCATCTTTAGGGCATTGATGGGTTCGGCGGATCGGCTCATGTCGGAGACTCTAACCTAGGGACCACGCAGCCATTCGGTCATGCTTGCGCCAAGCTCAGCTTGCCGGGCCAGCTTCAAGAGCGCTTCCTTTTCGATACTTGGGGCTAGCATTGCGGCCTGATCGCGCAGCTCTTTGGCTCGCGCGATAAGACGCTCTTCAAGCGAATTGGTTTGTTTGACGCGACGACGTACTTGACCCATGCATTCCCCTCCCAGCTAGGTTCCTGCGCGGAACGGGAAGGTAAGTTCCATGTAAGCCGGAGGTTCCTCAATCTTTCGATCGAGCCGCCGCTTTTTATTCGGGCTCCCTTGCGCCGTTCCCATGATCCGAACAGCACCGGCGAGGCCCCGGATGGGGGTTCGAGACCTCGCCTTGCGGTAGGGGCAGCCGGCCTTGGAGGCGCCGGGCGGATGCTATCCCAAGCTTCTTTGGGCGCCCCGTCAAGAACTCGAAAGGATTCCACGAAGAGGTCGCTGCCCGGCTGGAGCATCCTCACGAACGTGCCGCTCTCGTGGTACTCGAGCCAGCCTTGCTCCCTGGCGTACTGCAAGCCGGCCCAATATTCGGCCGGCTTTGCCTTGTCCTGATAGATCATCGGATAGTTGATCTTCTCGATGTAGATCCGGCCGTCCTGGATCGGCTCGAACGCGCGGGCGTGCTCCATGATCCTGCGGGCGGCTTTCTCGGGGTCGGCGTAGGGACGCTCGCCCTTCATTTTCATCGGTGAATCCCAGCCCGCTTCGCGCGGCATAGATGTGTTGGCGGTGCGTGTAGCTTTCGGCCGGTCGGTGGCTATCAATGGTCGCGCCGCAGGGACAGCGCATCAGCGACGATGACTGTTGAGAGGGCAGCTTTTCGCCACGCTCCCACATCGCCTGCTTGCGCGCGGTCCAATCCCGGTGATCGCGCCAGGCCTGGAAGTCGTCCTCGGTCAGGGTCGGCCGCAATTCGGCCCATGCTTGTTCGAACCCGGCGCGCGCTTCATCGAAGGTGCCGGCCTGGCCGCCGGTCGCCCGACCGCAGCCGGGGTGGAAGCCGCATTTCCACTCCCACTGATCGACGTGGTTCGGTGCGCCGGCGCGCAGGCCGATCGATCCAACACGGACGTCGCCATAGAAATATTCCATCTTTCCCGGGCCGCCTCCTGATCGCGGCGGCGCGTCAGCTCTGCCATACTTCATCTCCGACCGGAGATCGGTGCCAGAGTTGCAGCAGCTCGGCTGATGGTCGCTTGCTGATCCTGGCGCACTTTTGGCAGCGGAGGCGTAGCCAGGTCGTGCACGCACGTCGTCGGCACACGGGGTAGCACAGCGAGATCGACCGCCCGGGGCATCTTACAGCGCGAGCAGCGGATCTCCAGCCACGGGTAGCCGGCGTTAATGGCCTGGTCGATCGACGGCGAGGGATCGACCGGACCCCCATCGGCCCACATGCGCTCGTTCCAGCTCTGGCAGAGCAGGTCGTCAGCCTCGCGGATCAGGGCTTCGCCGGCAGCGCGCTTCTCGGCCGATCGGGTGGCGAGGATCGTGGTGACCGCCCGGGCGCGCGCCACCTCTTTGGTCAGCGCCTTACGATCGTCGCCGGATAGCGGGGTGGGGTGGTGCTTGGGTGCCATGGATGGGCCTACTAAAGCCCAGAACGGGTGAAGAACAAATTCCCCGGGTTTTCCCCGGGCCTTGCCGCCATGTTCTGCCGTTTGGCGCCGCCCGACGCCGGTTCGACCTGGTTCGTAAAATGCAAAAAGCCCCGATTTGCGGGCTTTTGATGGTGGACGCACAAGGGATCGAACCTTGGACCTCTCCCGTGTGAACCACAATCCGTAGATCCAGGTTGACCCTGCGCGGCCATAGTATCGTCGAAATAATGCATTCTATTACATCGGCTTATAGTTGTTTTAGCCTCAAGGGGCCATAAGCGGCCATACCGCATTTTGTGTGCCCCGGTTGTGCCCGCCGCAGATTTTCCCTTGGGGCACACAAATCGGGGAGGGATCTGTGCGCCTCTATTCTTCAAGGCGCCGTCCTTCCATGACGGTGTGCCCCGGGGCGGAAAAGCGAAGGAAAGTCAATGCTAGTTTCCCGTCGCTTGGACGATCCGGGCGTCTACGGGGCACATCTCGATAAGGAGCGCAGAGACCATGCCGGAGCCGATCAATCAGCTAACACTCACCGACGCCGTGATCCGCAACGCTACGCTCCCGTCGGGCAAGGCACAGCATTATCTCCACGACGACAAGTTGCCCGGCCTCGCCCTGCGCATGCGCGTCACCGGCGGCCGGACCTGGGTCTACCTCTTCACCAAGCCGGGGGTGAGGGGAACCCAGCGTAAGACCCTCGGCCCCTGGCCCAAGTACAATGAGAAAGCCGCGCGCAAGGCCGCCACCATTGCCGCAGGCGAGGTGTTCAAGGGCATGGATCCTAACGACGCGAAACGCGAGGCGAGGCGACAACAGGCGGTTGAAAAGCAGCGCACCGTACTGGCTGACCTCATCGTTGAAGATGGTCCCTACCAGATGTCATTGACGGGACGGCAGGTCGTCAACTGGAAGCCGGCAATGTCGGCGCTGCGGCGCGGGCTCAAGGAGCACGCCGATAGTGGCGTCGGAGACCTGACGCGACGGCAAATCATGGCAGCGGTCGACAAGGTTACCAAGACCGGTAAGCGTGGCGCGGCAAAGGACCTGCGCAAACACACCCACACGTTCCTCGAATGGTGCGTCGGCGAGGGCTATGTCGACCACAATGTGCTTGCCGGTTATCGCGAGCCTAAGGAAACCCGTGCGCAAAGGGTCGGACGCCGAACGAAGGGCCGTGCCCTGACCGACGAAGAAATAATCAAATTCTGGCACGCATCCGGCAAGCTCGGGACCTTCGGGCTTCTGGCAAGGACGTGCCTGCTTGGTGGTCCGCGCCGGAGCGAGCCAACCATGATCGAGTGGTCGAAGCACGTCATGGAGGACCGCATTACCTTCGATGCGGCATGGACCAAGATGGGCCTACACCACGATGTACCGCGTACTCACCTCGTTGATGAGGTGCTCGCGGCCGCGAAACATTTCCAGCGGGCAACCTCAGACTATGTCTTCCCGTCATCGAAGACAGGCGGCCAGATGTCGGGCTTCACCAAGATGGTCAATCGTTTGGTTAAGGAAGCGGGGGTTGACAAGTTCACCATGCATGACCTGAGACGGAGTTTGCGCACCATCATGTCACGCTGCGGATACGACAACGAGATCCAGCGATTATGTGTCGGACAGAAGCCCGGCGGTATCGATCAGGTCTACAACCACGACGAACAGTGGATCATTCGCAAGATGGCGTTCGAAGCGGCGCATGACTACATCGCGGAACTGATCGGCGCGGCACGGGTCGGCAAGGTCGTGCGCTTACAGCGGACGAACCCCCTCGACCCCATCAAGGCTGAGCTGCTCGGTCGTCTTCGCGAGCACTATGCGGCTGGATCGGTTTAGAGATTTTATCGGAGCCGGCCAGATAATCCCGCACCGCATCCACGCGGTAAAGCGGGCGGCCGTCGACGTAGCGCCATTTCAGCGCGTGGTTCGGATCGCGCCGCCATTGCTCCAGAGCCCCGGGCGTGCGCCGGATAACCGCGGCCGCTTCCAGTGCCGTCAAATTTGAGCTGCCCGGCAGCGTATCGATATCGAACGTCGCGGGCGGTGGCATTCCACGGGTCTTGCGAGGGCGCTTCTTGCGACCGGGCCACTCGTTGCAAACTGTCTCATCATTGTGGCGCATGTTCCATCCCGCACCGTGACCGGTTTGAGCATTGAAATCGCGGGGCGATTCAAATTCAAGCGCATGGGATAGCGGTTGGGCGGCCGTGGCGTATAAATCGGACGAACTGCTTTGATAGGGCCGAGGAAGCACCCAGGACGGCCTATTTGCTTTCATCGGACCTTCGGCCTCATAACCTGAAGGTCGTAGGTTCAAATCCTATCCCCGCAACCAAACTTTTGATAAATCAATGAATTAGCCGCCTTCGGCGGGCTTTTTCATGTGGTACAAGCGATTTCCACGCCTTACGGCGAATTCCCTCATTTTACTAAGTAATATCAATATGTTGCGAGACGGCATTCCGATCGATTGCCGATCGTTACAATTTCCCACATGGCACATGTTTGGCACATGACGAGCAGTGGCACCGCGTCCGCCGTCGCCCCTTATCCCGGTGGATGTTCGGAGTAGACGCACTTTTGCGCCTTGTATTTTTCTAAAGACTCGGTCACGGTGTTCGCTAGTCAGAACTTTTTGTGACTCTTTAGAGGAGCCTCCCCTTGCCCCTGAACAACACAGAACTTCAGTATTACGATTCTAACGTGCTGCGCCTACCGGCCGACAAGCGAAAGGAATATCACGAGCAGGTTGACCGCCTGATCACCGAACTCAGCCGCACGGTACGCGAGAAGACCACGATCAAGATCACGAAGGTCGTAAAGGCGGGCTCCTTCGCAAAATTCACGATCCTGCGGAAGACCTCGACCGATCCGGTCGACGTCGATGTAGTCTTCTACATCTCGGGCCGCAGCATCGACCATGAGACGCTCCAGGGCCTGAACGACACCATCTACAAGCTGCTGATCGAGATCTATCCCAACAAGGATGTCGAGGACTTCGAGATTCAGCGCAAGGCCGCAACAGTCTCGTTCGTCGGCACGGGCCTGAGCGTGGACATCGTCCCCGTCATTGAAGACCCGCAGCGCGCCGGCTACGGCTGGCAGTTCGATTTGCAGGACGGCTCGAAGCTCCAGACCTGCGCGCCCTGCCAGATCAAGTTCGTGCGCGACCGGAAGAACAAGGACAAGGACTTCCGCACGCTGGTCCGCTTGATGAAGAAGTGGCGCAATCACGCCGAGCTGAAACCGCTCAAATCGTTCATCATCGAGCTGCTCGTCGCGCACGTGCTCGACACGGAGGGCAACACCGGGTCGATCGAGCAGCGGTTCCGGCGCATCCTTCTCTACATCGCGCAATCCGGTCTGAAGGAGCACATCCAGTTCGCCGAGAACACGCCGCCGTTCGGCACGTTCAACGACCCTGTCGTGATTATCGATCCGGTCTACAGCCTGAACAACGTCGCCAGCCGCATCACCGAGGCCGAGCGGCAGATGATCGTGGCAGCCGCGCAGAACGCCTGGGAAGCCGCGCACTTTGCTTCGGCAGAGGATGACACCGAGGTGTGGAAGGAAATCTTTGGACCCCGCTTCAAGATCGAGGAACCTGCATGACCCACTCTGCAACTGCCAGTCAGACCTATTCTTACACCAACGTCGACGTCGAGGCGGTGGCGCGGAGGTTTACGGCCGATCTCGTCATGATCGCCCAGAGCTCCGGCGCCATCACCGAAGCGAAGGCGCGGGAATATGCCCACGATGTCGAAGCCCTCGCCAAAAAGGGATTTCTTGAAAAGGTTGACGTCACCTTGCTCCGCGACTTCACGGTGGAAGTCTGTGCGGTGCAATACACCGTCAACACTGCCTCGGGCGATCTCACCATGAGCCGCCCTGGCGGAGTGATGTGGCCCAAGGTTGCCAACCCGTACTTGCGCATCATCCTCTATTACACCGACGACTACACCTCCGCCTGGAAGGTGGCGATGGGCCCCAAGCTGAAGATCAATTGGGGCCCTACAAGCGACGACACCAGTCACGCGACGCTGAAGTCGGCGGGCAACCGCGATTATGCCAGCAATGCATTCGGTATGCAGCGAAAGGACTTTGCCTCATGAACCAGCCTGCTCCCAAAGTTTTCGACAGCGAAACTCCGCTTCCGGACCCCGCACTAACCTCTAAAGCGAAGACGCTGCTCGGATTTGAGGAGCGATACAAGCGCGTTCACAACCAGCTTCGCCTCCTTTTGAGCCTCGATGAAATCGGCGCCTGGAACAAGAAGCATCATGGCGGCAAATTGCTGCTGTCCGAACTCGTCGCCGAACAGTATCCCCTCGCCATCTTTCACGGTGACGTGGGTACGGGAAAAACGGCAAACGCCGAATGCCTCGCCAACCGCATTGTTGCAGACGCGCGCGCAGAAGATTCGATCTTGTTTAAGCTCAGCAACCGCGTTCGCGGTACCGGCAAGGTCGGAGAGATGGGGACGCATCTCTCGGAAGCGTTTCACCGCGTGACACAGTCTGCGGGCCGCGGGCGGCGCGCGATCCTCATTATCGACGAGGGCGACTCGTTGGCCGCCTCACGATCTCAAGACCATAGCCACCACGAAGATAAAGTTGCCGTCAACACACTCATACAGGGGATCGACCATTTGCGCAGGTTCGGTGGCCGCGTCGTCACCTTCCTTTGCACAAACAGGCTTTCGATCCTTGATCCCGCCTTGCAAAGACGCGCGGCCATCGTCGAGGAATTCAAGAGGCCGACGGCCGACGAGCGCCGACAACTATTCAAGTTCGATCTGGCGGCCCTCGGTTTGCCGGACAGTCAAGTCGCGCAACTGGTAGCCGCGACCGAAGCAAAGAATGGGCAGCCGTCCTGGACGTACTCAGATATTCGCACGCGCCTTTATCCGAGTGCGCTGGCGCTGGCCTTTCCAGACCGCCCGCTCTCCTTCGACCATCTTAAGTCGGTCGTATTGGCCATGAAGCCATCGCCAACTCTGGAGGACCGCTGATGGTTAAATCGCCTCTGTTTGGACGTCGTATCCACATCGCGGGCAGCGTATCACTGGAGTTGGCCCATGCTTCGACGGCTGACGTGGCTCAGGCCCGCGAATTGCTGCAAGGTGTTGTGCGCGAGCTTGTCGCGCGGGGCGTAACCTTCGTGCTGCCGGTTGATGGCGATAAGCTTCGGCCAGTCGACAGCAAGCCGATCTGCTTCGATTGGTTGATCTTGGAGACAATACACAAGAATCTCGCCCGTCGCCCAACCGGCGCCCCAAATCCCCTCGTCGTTGCCGTGCAACACCACAAGACGGAAGAGCAAATCCCGGCAGAATTTCAGAGCCTTTGGGATGAATTGCGTTCTTCAGATCTCATCCAGATCGAGAACGTGTCCCACTGGAATATGAACAGTAAGCGGATGGAAGCGCAGGCCCGCTGGGGTGACATCCTCCTTACCGTTGGTGGTTCTGAGGGCGTGTTGTTCCTGGCTAACTTGTATCACGATGCGGGTAAACCGGTTGTACCCCTCGGCAACAAGATCACCCCGGCGGATCAAGGCTCGCGCCGGCTTTTTACCTTGGGTTTGTCAAGCAGCCAGGCTCCGCGCCTCTTTCGAACTGTGGCTCAAACCGCTCACACCTGGATGAATCGTATCAATTTCACGGCGCGTACCGATACGGCCGATCAGGTTAAGGGCATCATAGACCTTCTGGAAAATCTGGAACCGCCGCCCGCGTTCGTTGTTCGGCTTTTAAATCCAGGCCATGAGGACTTCGCCGATGTAGAGGCGTTTTTCCAGGTGGTGGTGCAGCCGGTAATTGAAGGAGAACTGGGTTACCGTATGGTTGTCGTGGACGGTCAGCAAAAATACGAGCACGCGCGCATCGATCAGGAAATCTTTGCTAAGCTGCACAGGAGCCGGATCGTCCTAGCCGACATTACGGGAATGCGACCCAATTGCTTTTTGGAGCTTGGCTATGCCTTTGGTCGGAGCCTTCCGACAATGCTGACCGTCAAGGAAGGGAGTGCTCATCCGTTCGACATCCACACCTTTGCGGGCCTGCATTGGAAAACGACAGGAACGATCGAAGAACGACGGCGAGCGTTTCGAGAGCATTGGGCTGCGATCCAAAGCCGACCACCCCTTGTCGCTACAGAGCCCCTAATCTCATGAACTCCAAACGCGAAATCTTCATTTCGATTGACGTAGAGGCGGCGGGTCCAATACCGGGAGAATACAGCCTTCTGTCAATCGGTGCCTGCGACGTGGACGAGCCGACGCGTGTATTTTCCTGTGAGCTACAACCGATCAACAGAAATGCCGACCCCAAGGCTTTGGAAGTCGGCGGTTTCTCGCTGGAGAAATTAGCTAAGACAGGTGTTCCTCCAAGGGAAGCGATGGCAAAGTTTGCGTCGTGGATTGAAAGCTTTGTGCACGAGGGGGATACGGCGGTGTTCGTAGGCTTTAATGCGCCGTTCGATTGGTCCTTCGTAAACTACTATTTTCACAAATTTCTTGGGAGGAATCCTTTCGGATTTACCGCGCTCGACATCAAAGCCTATTATATGGGCGCCACCGGATGTACATGGCGAGATACGCGCTCTAGCGCAATTGATAAGAAGCTAAGTCCCAAGTCAAAATCGGATCACAACGCCTTGCACGATGCTCAGTATCAAGCTGAACTGTTTCGTCTCATTCGTAAAAAGTTGGTATCTCGGTAGGCAGATAATGCCTGACAGTCACTCCAATTGTTACTCATAAAAGGAGAGACACAGATGTCCACAGCGCTCGGAGACAAGATCCGCCGCCTTCGAAAAGAGAAAGGCTTCAGCCTCGACAAGCTCGCCGAGCTTTCAGAGTCGAGTAAGAGCTACATATGGGAGCTAGAAAATAAGAATCCGCCTCGTCCATCGGCGGACAAGCTTGCGAAAATAGCGCATCAGCTTGATACGACGATAGAGTATCTTCTGGATGAAGGCGAGGCCCTCTCTACCGAAGATGCCGCGGACGCAAAATTCTATCGCCAGTACCGGCAGATGGATGACGTGACTAAGGCAAAGATACGGAAGATGGTGAAGCTCTGGGGTGATGACTCATGACCTCGCCGTTCTCTCCCGAGCGTTGGGCCTTTGAGATCACCCACGTTTTGAACGCGGTCTTGGGAGCAGAACACTTTCCAATTAACGTAACCGCGGTCGCCCAAGAATATAGTGCTCAGAAATTCCCGCGTGATCCGGTTTCACGGGTAGTCGGGGACAGTCTGCCCGGCTTCGATGGCGCTTTGTACAAAGCACCAGCAGGCAAGAAAGGTTGGGGTATCTTCTACAACAACCAAATCCGATCTGCAGGCCGGATAAATTTCACGCTCGCGCACGAATTCGGTCACTACCTTCTACATCGCCTTGCTTACCCCGACGGTATCCGATGTGGCGAGCAGGATTTCGTTCAATGGGATTCTGAGCACGGTCAGGTTGAGCACCAAGCCAACGTCTTCGCGGCCAATCTGCTTATGCCACTCGACGATTTTCGCCGCCTCGTTCCAACCAATGCCGCCATAGACCTAGATGTCATCTCAGACTGTGCTGAGCGTTACAGAGTCTCGCTGATTGCGGCCGCGCTTCGCTGGCTTTCCTACACGGAAAAGCGTGCCGTGCTCGTTGTCTCAAGAGACGGTTTTATTCTATGGGCTCGCTCAAGTGCAAAGGCACTCAGAACGGGAGCTTTTTTCCGTACCTCCCTTGGCCCAATCGCCATTCCGGTTGCTTCCTTGGCCGCACAGGGATTCACGGCAGAGCGCCAAACGACGCAGCAGCACGACGGCGGCATTTGGTTTTCAGAGCCTGTGCTCGAAATGACGGTGCTCTCGGAGCAATATGATTTTGCAATTTCGCTTCTTTTGCTCCCCAACGATCCTCCGCCCTTCGAGGATCGTTTCGGCAAATAGTTCTCTGGATTCGTGAATAGGCGACCAGACAACGGTCAATCACCGCGTATCGAGGGTAAAGTCATGCGTTGCATTTTTTGCCTGGAAGAGCGTCCGCCGAGTCAAGAACATGTCTTTCCTCGAGCGATTGGTGGATCCCTTACGATTCACCGGGTGTGTGATCAGTGCAATTCCGAACTTGGGACGCGCGTTGATGCTGCGCTGGGCGATTTTCTACCCGTTCGTGCTCGGCGAGCGAAACTCGGGTTGGCCGGCAATTCAGGGGTCGTGCCCAAGTGGTACGAGATATTTCTCGGCGATGCTACGCTCGTCGGAGAGGCGGCAGGGCGCATTCAGACAACATTCGACGAGGCTACGGGAAAACTCACTCACAGACAGCTTCACCGTGCAGAAAATGTCGAGCGGCCGGACGGCCAAAAGGTCCGTCAGATAACGTTGCACCCACGCGATAAAGACCAGATTCCCGAAGTCATCCGCCGCGAGCGGCTGCGCCACAAGTTGCGGCCGCTGTCCGATGAAGAACTTGAAGCGGAATCCAAGAATTTCACCGAGCGGACCGTTCAAACGCCAATCATCAAGAAAGATCCAGGTCAGCTTTGCCTACGTTCAACATGCGCTGCTTAAGATCATCTACGAGTTGGCGTTTCTCTGGCTGGGCGATGCCTATCTAGATGATCCTTGGGGCTCAAACTGCGGAATGCCGGAGCGTTGATCTCGACTCCACCAAGCCATGCGCGGGAAACGTTTTTGAAGCCAATAATTGCGCGATCTTTTCGAATTATTGGACGCCTCATGAGGCGCATCACATTGCATATAGTTCGGTCCTACCGGGCCAAATTGTCGTCGCCGTCCGACTGTTTGATCTTTACGCTGCCGCCGTCGTGGTAAGTGAAGAGACTGGCCGTTACTTCCGGTCGCAAGCCGATATGGCCAAACTCAAATTTCTGGCAATCGACTCCGTTTCCAAGAAGATGGTCCACACGGAGTTTGCAGAGGAGCGCCATCGTCTGGCGATGATGATGACAGCGGAGCGCCGCAGGCCGCCGTTTACAGATCCACTGTAGTCCTAGTCCCAGACCTTGGCTCCGCAACTGAATCGAAGATATTGCAAAATCGCCGCGCAAATGTCCGTATGGGAGCATTCTGATCGGGCTCCTCATCCCTTAGCCTATCCTTGGACGCTGCCCCATGCTCAGCACCGATGAACTTCTCAGTGGCCTGCCGGCCGACGAAACCTTGCGGCTCTTTGCGACGTTTGCCCGCTTTGAGTTCGCCATGAAGCAATGCGGCTACCCTCAAAGGACTGAGCAAGGAACGGTCGCGCTCGCATCTCGCGAGCGGTTGGCAGCGGACTTGCCCGCCGCCTTTTTCGTAACCATCCGGGATGCCGCCATCGCGCCGGTGCTCGTGGCGCGTCCGCCCAAGGATCTCTACGTGCAGGATGACGCGCAGCCGCAATTCGGCAATCAAGATCCTGCGCCCACGACGACGAGGAAATTGCTGAACGCCGTCTGGCGGGTTCGCAACAACCTATTTCACGGCAACAAGATGTATCCTTTCGACCGGGTCCGTGATGCAAACCTCATGCGCGATGCCCTCGCGGTCATCGACGCGATCATGCAACAGAGGGACGACTTGTCATCCGCCTTCCATGATCCACAGCAATTCTTTTGAGATGAGCGGTGTCGACTGACGGTGACTCTCACCGTACCGATGACACGGAAAATCCATTAGAGGCGATTTTCCGTTCGATGCGGATCAAGCGCGAGGAATACGAGAAGGAGACGCTGAATAACCGGCCGTTCCAGGATGGGTTGCGTTACCTTGAGGGTATCACGGCGGATTTACTGACGGCCCAGTCCTACATCCGCTTACAGGGCACGCGTTATGGCGCCGCCGAGGATTACCTCATGTTCCGCTTCGTCCCGCACCTTAGCGAGTCGGTCTTGGCGGTGACGATGAGCGCCAAGGAAGGCCTGCAGAACGCCGCGCGGCGGGAGTTGCGGTTCCTGCTGGAAGCCGCGGTCAAACTCTCTTCCCGCGATTTTCATACCGATGCAAAGACATTCGAGGCGCGGCTCGCCGGCCTTGCCGATCGGGGCAAGCGCTTCGAAGACTATGTCGGCGAATTGCGCTATTTCGACGAGTTCGAGAAGCCGCAGGAAGCCAACGGAGCCATCCTGTCGCTCTATGGCGATCTCTCGCTCTATGTGCATGCCGCTGTTCCGCAGTTCCAGCATGCGATGATCCGCACGGACAAGGGTGAAGATCCTGGCATGGAAAGTGTCGCCACGCTAAATCGCTTCAATAGCCTTGCTTTCCAGGTTTACGATCTCGTGCTGGTGCGGATGTTCTATGGCCTTGGCGTCAGCATGGCCGGCGACATCTTCACGACTGTGCTGGACGACGAGCCGAAGTGGCGTTTCCACAAAGGAAAGTTCGTGAGCCGCATGTCCCGCTGTTTCGACTACAAGCACGAGCGCCGGGTCCGGCGTGGTGAAATCTAGCGGATACGTTCTATGGCACTGCCTTGGCTAAATGATCAACTGGCGGCGTTTAAGCCGAAAGCACTCGATGATTTCTCGCGAACCACGATCACCGGTGCGCAGCACGCGCTTGGCGACTTCGACAATCCGCTGCGTCTCAATTTCTTCAGCACGGCCATGCGCATCCTGTTCGAGCACATGTTGGGAACGCTTGCGCCGGTCGAAGAAGTCGTTCAATCACAATGGTTCGTGTCCGAGCGTGAAGGAAATGTGCCGACCCGGGGCCAACGGATCGTGTTTGCGATTCAAGGCGGCTTGAGCGACGCCTTCGTTAGGGATACGCTTCAAATCGATATCGCGGCGATCCGGAAAAAGCTCATCAAGGCCGTCGATAATCTGAGCAAGCACGTTCACGGCCGCGAAGACACGATCATCGAGGGGCGCGACGAGCAGGACGCCGCAGCCTCAGGCGCGATCGAGGCGCTGGGAAACTTCCTCGATACCTATCACGAATGTCGAAAGACGCTTCTGGATGCCATCCAAGACGAATTAGACGATACGACCGTGAATGCGCTGATGACCGACACGATCCTGGAAGTAGATGAGCTGGCGACCCATCACTCCGTCGAAGAAGTCTATGTGGGGCGCGACATCGGTACGTTCGATCGGCGCGCACTTCATTACGTACCGCGCGACGGGGACGATCGCGGTGGGTCTGCAATGGGGATCGAATTCGGACATGAGGCGGGGCGACGGAGCCGAAGCCGATTTATCCTTTCCTTTCCATTGCGATATCCAAGTGTCGCTAGACGATCCGCTCAACATGGCCTTCAGCGAGACCGAGTACGCGGTCGATGTGAGTTCGTGGCGAGACGGCATGGCGCCGGACGACGACGATTTCGATGATTAGCTCGCCGCCCGCGTTCCCTCGTGCCTCGCAAAACGATCCATTCAAGCCTTCGGGGCAGCCGGAAAGGCTCGGTTCAATGCCTCGGTGAGCGCGCTAAGTCGCCTCTCGAAGTAAGCTAGGGATCGCCGTGTATGTCTCTCCCACTCGTCCCAGGCCATCGAATGGCCTGGCGGTCGCTCGGGATCATTTAGGATGGACGCGCGCGAGATGATCTGGGACCGCGTCGCGCGGATCATCTTAACCGTATCATCTAAGTTGATGTCGGGATCGGGTTTGAACGATTCGCTCAAAGTGTACTGGATGCTTTCCTCGTCCCGTGCTTCGGCCGCGTCCTCCATCGCCTGGAGCTTGCCTTCGGAAAGCAGCTCGAACGCCAGCGCATCAATGGCGCTAGCTTTCCGTCTCACTTCCCTTTCTTCCTCTCCATCTGGCAGCCAGCTTGCGGCCCTGCAAAGCGCACTGATGAACTGCAAACATTCGAAGAAGTTGGTTGGCTTATGTTCGGTCAAGGTCGGATGCGCGGCCATGAGTTCATTGATCGGCTCGCATAACCTGCCGAAATAAGACCGAAACAGCGCCGATTGGCCCGCCATGGGGGAGGGCATCCGGGCACCATCGAGCGCATTCATTTCCTCGATGTTGCTGGGGGACAGGATGCGTTGGCAGAGATCGTCGGTGACGTCATGGAAATGCGGGGATTTTTGCAGCCACGCGGGTGTCACCCTCATGGGGTTGACCGCCGGCGCGCCCGCGGTGCGAAAGGCGGCAGCGACAAGCGCCGAACAGAAGATACCGTCGTCCTTTGGCCGGAACCGCGGCGCATCCGGCAAGACAGATGCAATGGCGCGGGGCACCGAATAGCCCTTTGAAAAAAAATAGAAGCGCAGCGCTTGCGGCCGCCGCGCGATGGCGGGGTCAGAATACCGAAGGACGCGGATGTGCTTGAGGTCGTGAATGAAGCAGTTCTGCGCGTTCAAGTTCGTGACCCCGTCGCCGATCGCCTCGATGAGCGTCGGCGGCACCGTACACATCAACGCGTGGCTGTAGTTCCCGCGCGAGACGAACGCGATCAGGTCTGACGTGATTTTTCCTTTGCCGTCGCTGCCTCTGCGTTGCGGGTCAGGATGACGTCGCAAGGCTGCATCGCGCTCAAATCAAGTTTGAACACATGGAGCCCGTCATTTCGCGGATTCCTTTCAGTCATGCCCAACCTCCCGTATGGGGATGCCTCTCGTATGTCATCTCACTTATAGTATGTCGGAATACGTAACGGTCTTACAAGCGCTTGAGAGTTTCCTATAACCGGGACCCACGATCCGCGAACGAGCCTCAGTTGCTTGGTCGGCATGGTCTGTCTCAGAGGGTCGCTCGCCGGAGGCACCCGCGCAACGGGCTCGCCTTCATTTCATTCCGGCGCCGCTATCGCTGCCCGTTGCCCGGGTGCCTTCTTAACCGGTCTTCTCTAACCGGGGTCGGAACGTCAAGTAGCAAATCTGGTCTGATTACCCCATCGTCACTTGCCTTCCGAACCTCGCGTGGCGTCAAGCTATCCGGCGATCGCGCTTCTCTTCGAGGTCGGGATCCCCGCCTCATGATGATGTTCGTGAAGAAGTGGCGGGACCATCTCGGGAGCGCAGTCATGGAGCGATCGGCTCGCGCTGCAGACCGGTTAGGTTTGCGAGCTCATTAAGGCTGATGGGGCTCATGATGATAGCAACCTACCTCTAAGAGAGCGTAGCTGGTAGATGCTTAGCTCTCGGTGCCAAAGCGAAAGCCGCCTGACCTCAAGAGAAGGGCCACCTTCTCTTCAGCGATGCTGAGGATGCTCTTCCGCTCTACGCTTAACCGGACTGGAATCAGAAGCTTTGCCGGGCTTGTTAGGTTCTCGGCTTGGATCTCACACTCGAGCGCGCCTGAGACCATGTCCTGGTCAGGATTGAACCAAATATATCCCCAGAAACATTCAGGCGCACCCCCGTGCCGCCATTGCGCGCATTCGAAGATGAACTGAGGAACAGGAATTCCATTGTCCGGCCGCGGCTTCCAAAAGAACTTGTTTGGATCTCGTTTGTGATCTCGAAAATTGTGCAAGCTGTGTAAGCCTAATAGATCGAGCGGCCGTTGAGAAACCTCTGCCATTGCGGCAGCCCGTGTGAGAGCGGACAATGCGAAGCTGCCTTGAGGAATCCAGGTACCGACGGGCGCCGTGGGTGGTGGCTGGAACTCCGAGACTACTAGCGGTTCGTCATCATCCTTTTCGCGAGTGACGATTTCAAAGTTTCCCTTCGCTTTGACGGTCACGAGCACATCCTTAGCTGGTCGACTCCCGGTGTTGGATGCATAGAACGCAAACCTGTTGTCATTCAATTCAGCTTGCATGATGTGGTGCAGGCTTTTGAGAATGGATTCGCATTGTGAGATCCACGCCGGGTAGAGCTTATCTCTGTATCGCGCAACCGACGGCTTGCTCGGAGGTTCATATTGATACACCGAGTTGGAGAACGAGTGTCGCCCGACTTGCGGAAAGTTTGGCGTGGGCGTTGATGGTGTTGTAAAATCAGTGACCATAGGGAATTGCCGGCTAATTTTCCCCATCAATTCCGAAACTTCCGATGATGTGAGCGGCTGATAGACGATCACTTCGCCTTCAAGCCGCTTTAATTGCTGCTGATCGACATCAGCGCACGCGATTTTTATCTCCGGTTCTGATCGTTCGAGTTGCTTGATCTTGGTTTCCAGGGCCTTGATTATCTTGTCCTTCTCGGTCGACTCAGGTTCGAGCAGCCACTCGTCCGGAATAGGAGCGATCGTAACCCCTACCATTTTTGCGGATGCCATCGGGCCGGTATCGTGGGTGAGAACACGAACGTCCTCACCAGGATGTTCGTTGGCGAAGGCGTGAGCAATTCCGACGAGGACGTCGTCGTTATGCTCGTAGTCGAGCTGGTCCTTGAGAGTGGGATCCGGCTTTAGACTGTTGAGGATGAACAGCTTCACCGTAGGGGAGGGGCTGCCGACAACCTTATGATCTAACGGACTAAGAATAATCTCGCGGAACACGCTGGAGGTTGTTTTAGCGCGCCGCGCCAGGCGATCGCTGCCCTTGTTTTTTTGACGATCAATCTCAGCCTGAACCGGTCGGGAGACGATAAGACGAACTTCGTCGAAGTCTCCCCAGCGATTCCAATCTAGCTCTTCGAGTGCGCGGCATTGGGCAAAGAGATTGGTGTCCGGAAATAAATGTAGAGTCTTCGAAGTCATTTGAGTGTCCAGGCTCGGCGGGTGTCTCGCGATGAGCTACCGTTCGGTGCTACTTGGCGTTCGTGGGGCCCGTGTAGAGCCGCGGAAACCATCGATCCACAACGGCGAGCGGGAAGCCCAGTCTCACGGGTGCTCGTGAAGTCGGCGAGACAAGGAAGCCTTTTTCGATGAGCGTGTTAAGTACTGTCCTGGCTTGCCGTTCCTGATAGCCGGTGAGCTCGGAAGCCTTGCCACGGGCAAACTCGCCCGCAAGCAGGGCTTCGCGGAGGAGAGCCCAACTCTCTTTCGGGAGGCGGTCAGCCCGTGTCTCTTCCTCACACCAGATTTCCATGCGTCGCTGAAGCTCAGTGGGCTCAAACAGCGATTCCATGAACACGATCTGGTCGACGCAGCTCGACAGAAAGAACGTACAGAAATCCACCAGGCCAGCTTGAGTCAGGTTGCCTCGACCATCGAGATCGCCACGACGTGGCTCGTCGGCGGCTTGCAGGCCCGCCTTGTACTTGTCGACAGCCCGAGCAAGGCCGCGTGAAATTGACCAGAGGCTTGAACCGATGCCTAGCTCCCTAAGAAAGGCGTGTGAGAAGAGGCGCGTAACACGGCCGTTGCCGTCAGCGAACGGGTGAATCCACAACAGACGATGATGTGAGGCCGCTACACCGATGATGCGCTGGATTTTAGGAAGCTTGGTGTTTCCGTAGGCCTCCGCAAAGCGCGCCAGGAAGGGGGCCAAGTCTTCCGGTGCAGGTGGAATATGGCGCCCGACTTTTACGTGGACCTGCCGCAGTTCGCCCGGAATGACCTTCACTTCCTTGCCGGACTGGGGGTCTGACACGACAAGCAGGTTTTCCGGCAGTTGTTGGCAGAACTCCTTGTGCACCCAGCGGATGAACTCGGCGGAGGTGGAAGGCTGCGGCGCCAAGCCGAGGTCGATCTTTCGCTGCACGTCGATGTGCGCCCGGGCTTCAAGTTGCAGGTCGCGCTTTTCGGGCTCCGCGCTATAGTCGCCGGCCAGGGCCTTATCAATGTCGACTGGATGGGTGTGGTGACCCTCGATGAGATTGCTGTAGTAACAGTTCATTGAGCGGACCAGGTCGCCTATGCCCTCCTGAATGAGGGGATGGAGGCGTCCCGCCAGGGCATTGCTCTTTGCGACGAGATCTGTTGCAAGATCTGACAGCGCCTTGTTTTCCTCCGGAAAGAGAGGTTCCATCGCTGTAGGGGAAGTCATTTTTTTTGCCGCTTTCATTGCCGGTTATAATGTATACAAATCAATAGCTTATATAAAAATAAACTCTTGAAATTGCCGGTTATTTTGCCGGTTTCTTCGCCGGTTGGCAACGGGGATCGAACTGGCAGAGGGAGGAGGGCGCAAGCCCCGGCGGATGAGCTCGGTAGCGAGGCGATAGCAGACCATCCGTCCCGGCTAGGGACCTCGTCAAGATCGGTGCTTAAAAGTGTGACATATATCACACTCGGGTCGTCTAACTCGCTGATTTAGCACAAATGCTAGCACAAAAATAATTTCGGGCAGATTTAGTGAAGTATTATCAAACCATTGGTTCACTACCATCCGTCTCATAACCTGAACATCCTATCCTCCATTTGAACCTACGAGTTTGAGAGCCGGCTAGATGGAAACCCGGCGCTTCCAGGTCGAAACCGTCGAAACCGTACAGGCTGCGAAAGCAATCTGATTGCGGCCTGCTGTGCGATGGCGGCACCGAACATGCGCGGCTTTTCGAGTTTCCGCGAATTCAGCGGCTGCCGCCCCGATACTAAGATTCGTGGACTTTCAACGCACATCTCTAACAGCGAGCGTAAGAGCTGAGCCCGCTGCGACGCTCGTGAAATGCCTTATGCGAAGGATTGGATGAGATATCGCAGGTTTGGTTGGTGTGGGAAAAGGCGGTAGCGCTCCCCCGCTACCAATCCTGCGATTTTGTCGGCCAAGCTGCGATTTTCTGCGATTGTTCACTCCCGACGGCAGCGGACGGGTCCGGTGCAGGTAGTCCGGCCACGGACATACATCCCATGCGGGAGAAGGGAGACAGAAGCCGGCTGATCATTCGGAGCCTCAAGCCTTCCGTCGTCCTTCCGCATCAAAGCGGTGCTCGCGTCCAGCGTGCGGTGTTAGACGGACGCGGCTGCCGGCGGGGACCTCGGTATCGCCGTCGGCGCGCACGATCATCCGACCGACTTCCTCAACGCCCACACGTAGGAATGTGTCGTTACCGAGCCGCCCGGCGAAACACACGTCACTCATCCAGGCGCCGCCGGCGCCGACTTCGATGTGCTCCGGCCGGATGCCGTAGGTCACCGCGTCCTCGGATTCCGACACAGGCCTGGAGGTTCATCTTTTGGCGATCCGATGAAGCCGGCGACGAGCAGGGTCGCCGGATGATTGTGGAACTCGATCGGCGCGCTCTTGTTCAGCATGACGATCCGGTCGGTGAGCGTCATGGCCTCGACCTGGTCGTGCGTCACGTAGATCACGGTTGCGCCGAGGCGCTGGTGCATTTGAGCGAAGGCAATCCCGCCGTGTTGCTACTCGTTTGCCGGCGGCGCTGCTATGGCGGCTTCCCCCGGGCTTTGTTTGCCGCGGACCATCGCCTCTCGATTTCTTTGACTGCGACCTTCATGCTGGTCAGGTATTTCTTCGCGGCGGCTTCGGGCGTCATCGACGACGAGAAGAAGATCAGATTGATGCTGCCGAGCACGGGGCCACCGCCATGGATGGCGAGCGCGATGGCGCTGATGCCGGCCTCCGATCCACCGACCGACGAGGCGTATCCGTCCTCCTTCGTCTGCAATAGGATTTCATTGATGAAGCGACGGTCTTTCGCCAGGCCTGCGTCTTCCTCGACAAGTGAGGCCGTCAGCTCGAGCATCTCGCGACGCAGCGCAGGCGTCGAGGCGGCCAGGATGGCCTTGCCCAGGGCGCTCCGGATCAAGGATCTTCTGCGGCCCACCATCGAGCGGTGAACCGAGAAGGGGCTGAAGGGATGCGTGCTCTCCCGGATGAGGACCGAGCCGAGTTCGAAGACCCCGAAGTCGCTGGGCCACGAAACCTCGTCGAGCAGGCCGAACATCGCCGGCAGCGCAGCCTGGCTTGATAGGTCGCGTGAAGAAACGCCTTCGCTGAGGGTGCGCACTTGGGGCGTCAAACCGAACAAAGCGTTCGTTTCGTCGAACGTTACGTAGCCGTCTTCGCGCAGCGTATCGAGCAAGCGGTAGCAGGTCGTCCTGTTGAGGCCGGTCCTCTTCGCGAGCTGCACGACGTTCGATGGCCCGCTCGCATTGAGCTCATTGATCAGCGCCAACCCTCGGGAAAGGGCCCTGACGCTGCGGTGCATGATCGCCTCCGGACGTGTTCGCCTTGCGAACATTTCACAGACTCAGATGGAATCATAGTTCAATCGGCGGCAATCCATCGTCCGCACGCCCAAACAGGCGGCGAGGGGAGGAAACGATGGTTCATTCACGCTTTTATGTGTCCGCGGCCGTATGTCTTACCTTGGCTGCACCGGCGGCAGCGCAGAGTACCGGCGGCGCCCCGAACCTCAGCGATGGCAAGGTCAAGATCGGCGTTCTCACCGACATCGCCGGTCCGACATCCATGGCGAACGGGAAAGGCTCGGTCGTCGCCGCCCAGATGGCCGCCGAAGACTTCGGCGCCGGCCTGAACGTCGAAGTGATCTCGGCCGACCATTCCGGCAAGCCCGACATCGGATCCCAGATCGCTGGGCGCTGGTTCGACGTGGAAGGCGTCGATGCCGTTGCGGACATGCAGGGCTCGCCGATCGGCTTCGCCGTGCAGAACGTGGCCGCGCAGAAGAGCAAGATCATGCTGCTCTCGGGATCGACCTCGTCGGACTTCAGCGGCAAGGCCTGTTCACCGCTCACGGTCCAGTGGACGGTCGATACCTACAATCTGGCAAAGGGCGCTGCCAAGTCCGTGATCGAGGCAGGTGGAACCAAGTGGTACTTCCTGACTGTCGATCAGGCGTACGGCAATGCCCTCACGCGCGATACCTCGGAGCAAGTCAAGCTCAACGGCGGCCAGGTGGTGGGCAACTCCGTGTTTCCACCCAACACGTCCGACTTCGCATCCTTTCTGCTGACCGCCTCCAGCGCAGGCGCCAACGTCATCGGGATCGCGGCTTCCAGCGGGGATACCGTGACGGCGCTGAAGCAGGCCGATGAATTTGGGCTGAGCGCGAAAGCGAAGATCGTGCCGCTGCAATCGGTGCTCACGGACGTGCACGCGGTGGGCCTGAAGATCGCACACGATGCCTACGAAGTGTCCCCGTTTTACTGGGACCGGACGCCCGAAACGCGCGCCTGGGCCGAGAAATTCTTCGCGAAGGCGAAGCAAATGCCGACCAGCTTTCACGCCGGCGTCTACTCCTCGGTCGCGCACTACCTGAAGGCGGTCAAAGCGACGGGCACTGACGACGCACCGACGGTGATGAAGCAAATGGAAAAAGAGCGGGTGCACGACGTCTTCGCGGCCGATGGCTATATCCGCGAAGATCGCAAGATGATCCACGACATGTACCTGCTCCAGGTGAAGAAGCCCGGAGAGAACAAGGGCGCTTGGGATCTCTACAACGTCGTGCAGACGCTGCCAGGTGAATTCCTCAACCGCCCGCTTTCTGAAAGTCCATGCCCGCTGGTGAAGAAGTAGCCTGCCGCAGCCGTCGTTCGACAACTCAACTCGACGTTCGAAGGAATTCGACCATGTCAGCCGCCATCGTCTGCGCTTCCCATACTCCCCTGATGTACAAGGGGCCTGCCAGCAATGAGACCGAGCAACGTGTTCGAACCGCGTTCGGACGCCTCGGAAGCTTCGTGAAGGAGTTCGCGCCTGATTACATCATCCAGTTCGCGCCCGACCACTTCAATGGCTTCTTCTACGACCTGATGCCCTCGTTCTGCGTGGGAGCGGGAGCCGTCTCGCTGGGCGACTGGGGAGGCGGGACGGGCCCGCTGGACGTTCCGGAGAAGACGGCGCTCGAACTCATCGACCATTTGCGGGCCGAGGATTTCGACGTCGCGGTTTCCTACCGCATGCCGGTCGATCACGGCTTTGTCCAGTTGTGGGAGGCGATGCTCGGAGACTTCAAGTCGATTCCGATCTTGCCGATCTTCGTGAACGCCGCTGCGCCGCCGGTGCCTACCTACCGCCGCGCCCGCCAACTCGGTGAATCCGTCGGCCGCTTCGCGATGCGGTCCGGCAAACGGGTGCTGTTTGCCGCGTCCGGCGGACTCTCGCACGATCCACCGCTCCCGTCGATCAAGGATGCACCGCCCGAAATCCGCGAGCGGCTGATCAACGGCAGGAATCCGACCGCCGAGGCCAAGGAAGCTCGCGAGAAGCGCGTGCTCGAGGCAGGTGTTCTCGCCGAGGCGGGCAAGGGGCCGTGCCAGCCGCTCAATCCCAAGTGGGACGCGGAGTTCATGGAAATCCTTCGCAGCGGCCAGATATGGCGCGCCGACGCGCTCGATACCGGCAAGGTCTGCGAAGTCGCGGGACGCGGCGCCAACGAGGTCCTCGCATGGGTCGCCGCCTTCGGTGCCTTTTCGACAGGCGGTCACTTCAAGATGGACCAGGAATTCTACGAAGCGATTCCGGGCTGGATCGCCGGCATGGCGATGATGGCGGCCAAGCAGGCCGACGGCGCTCATTGATCGACTAACCCCGCGCGAATGCGGAAGCATCGCGGAGCAGGAAAATGGCATACGAAACGGACGTGCTCATCATCGGCGCCGGCCCCACCGGCTCGACGACCGCCCTGGCGCTCGCCAATTGCGGCGTTCGCAATCACATCGTGTCGCGTGGCAACTGGATGGCCGACAGCCCGCGCGCCCACATCACGAACCAGCGCGCCAACGAGGTTTTCCGCGATCTCGGGATCGCGGAGGACGTAGCCAGCTACGCGAGCCCCTGGGAGCTCATGGGCGACACGACCTTCACGACCAGCCTGGCCGGCTCCGAGCTGATCCGGATGCGGACGTGGGGGACCGGCGACGACCGCCGCGGCGATTATCTGCGCGCAAGCCCCTGCGGGATGGTTGACATCATCCAGCCGCTGCTTGAGCCAATACTGTTCCAGAAGGCGGCCGAGAAGGGCGCGACTTTTGCGTTCAACACCGAGTACGTCCGGCATGAGCAGGATGCGGACGGCGTGACGGCTACGCTGCGCGATCGCCTTGACGGGCGAGAGTACACCGTTCGCGCGCGTTACATGGTCGGCGCGGACGGCGCGCGCTCGATGGTCGTAGACCATCTGGGCCTACCGATCGAAGGACAGATGGCGCGCGCCGGCACCGTCTACACCGTCTTCAACTGTGACCTCACCAGATACAGCAAACACCGGCCGAGCATCCTGAACTGGATCGTGACGCCGGATGCGAGCTTCGGCGAGATCGGCATGGGCCTGCTACGCGCTGTGCATCCGTGGACGCAGTGGATCGCCGGTTGGGGCTTCGACATCAGCAAGGGCGAGCCGGACTTATCTCCGGAAGCGATCATTCCGAAGATAAAGGTTCTGATCGGCGATCCGTCCGTCGACATCGACATCGTGCGCACATCGATCTGGTACGTGAACCAAGCCTATGTGACCCAGTATTCGAAAGGCAGGGTGCACTGCGGCGGCGATGCGGTCCACCGGCACCCGCCATCGAGCGGATTGGGCAACAATACCTGCGTTCAGGACGCCCACAACCTCGGCTGGAAGCTCGCCTATTCGGTGAAGGGCTGGGCCGGTCCGAAGCTGTTGGAAAGCTACTCGCAGGAGCGCGCACCAGTCGGCAAGCAGATCGTGCTGCGAGCGAACCAGTCCCGGCTCGACTACGCCCCGCTGAACGCGTGCTTCAGGGTGCCGGGCGCGGAGAACCCGGTCGCCGCGGGTATCGCGCGTTTCCGCGATCCGGGGCCGGATGGCGTGGCCGCCCGAAAGGCGGTGCAAGCAGCGCTGGACCTGAAGCAGACGGAGTTCAATGCCCAGGGCACCGAGATGAACCAGCGGTACGAATCCTCGGCCGTGATTCCCGACGTCAATGCCAAGCCGGAGGAGTGGCGGCGAGATCGCGGCCTCTACAATCAACCGACGTCGCGCCCCGGTGCGAAGATCCCGCATGCATGGCTCGTCGATCGTGACGGCTTGCGCGTGTCGACGCTCGACGTGACCGGGAAGGGCCTGTTCACCATCGTGACCGGCCTCGCCGGCCGGGCGTGGAAGGAAGCGGCGCTGCGCCTCGATCTGCCATTCCTCCGCGTCGTGGTAACGGGCTCGCCGGATGCGCAGGACCTCTATTGCGAGTGGCAGCGCATTCGCGAGATCGAGGAAGCCGGAGTGCTGCTTGTTCGCCCGGATGGCGTGGTCGCCTGGCGCGACGTGGAGGGGACGTCCGACGCAAGCGCGGCGCTCGACCGGCTCAGTGCAGCCATCGGGACGGTCCTGGATCTTCCGGACCTCTCGGCGATCCCGCGGCAGAAACCATCTTCTGCGTCTAAGCCCAGCGGCACGCCGCTTTTCGCCTGACGTCAACGAACGAGATCCAGCTATGAGCGACAAAAGACCAGAGAACTTTTCCAGCGTCTGGGCCGATCTGAGGGGCGTTTCCTTCAAACAGCACTTCATCGACGCCGGCGGAATTCGGACCCGCTGCATCGAGTCGGGCGATCCGTCCAAGCCACTCGTCCTCGCGCTGCACGGCGTCGGCGGCCATGCCGAGGCATACTCCAGAAACTTCGGTCCACACGCCGATCACTTCTGGTTCGTGGCCATCGACATGCTGGGACACGGATGGACCGACAAGCCGGCCATCGACTACCAGGTCGCGGACTACGCCAATCATGTCCTCGCCGTCCTCAAGACGCTCGGCAGGGACAAGGCGATGATCAGCGGTGAATCGTTGGGCGGCTGGGTCGCCACCTATCTGGCCGTGCATCATCCCGCGACGGTCGAGAAGCTCGTCCTCAACACCGCCGGCGGCTGGACGGCGCATCCCCAGGTGATGGAGCGGTTGAAGAAGCTGTCCAACGAAGCTGCATCCGATCCCTCCTGGGAACGGATCAAGGCGCGTCTCGAATTCCTGATGTGCGACAAGAGCATGGTTTCGGACGATCTGATCGAGACCCGTCGCGCGATCCACGCGCAGCCCGGATTCGCCGACACGATGAAGCGGATCATGTGCCTGCAGGAGATGGAAATCCGCCGGCCCAACATGATCACCGCCGACCGATACCGGTCGATCGAGGCGCCGACCATGGTCGTGTGGACCTCGCATGATCCGACCGCGACGCCCGAGGAGGGGAAGCAGATCGCGGACATGATTCCGGGCTCGAAATTCGTGGTCATGAACCGCTGCGGCCACTGGCCCCAGTTCGAGGACGCCGAGCAGTTCAATCGGCTCCACATCGAATTCCTTCGGACCGGCAAATAAGGATCGTTCCGATGAACCAGCTAGCCAAGCAGAGCGAACTCGCCGCTCAGATCCGCGCCGCCTACGCGGGCAGGCCAATCGCGCCGATCCGGCCGCAGTTAGCGGACCTTGACGTCGATGGGGCCTACGCCATCCAGCAGGCGAACACCGCGCATTGGGAGAAGGAAGGTCGGCGCGTGGTCGGAAGCAAGATCGGGCTGACATCGCGCGCCGTGCAGAAGCAACTCGGGGTCGATCGTCCCGACTTCGGGGTTCTCTTCGCCGACATGATCGTGGGCGAGGACGAGCCCGTCGTTGCGGGGCGTGTTCTTCAGCCGAAGATCGAGGCGGAGGTGGCTTTCGTTCTTGATCGGGACGTCGAGGTCGAAGCGCCCACGATGGCCGACGTGCTGCGGGCGGTGGCCTACGCGATGCCCGCCCTCGAGATCGTCGGCAGCCGCATCACCAATTGGGACATCGGCATCGTCGATACCATCGCCGACAACGCGTCGTCCGGCCTCTTCGTTCTCGGAGGGCCCGCCCGCCGGCTGGATGGCCTGGATCTCCGTGCTCTCCAGATGCAGATGACGAGGAAGGACGAGGTCGTCTCGAAGGGGACCGGCGCGGCCTGTCTCGGCAATCCGCTCAACGCGATGGCCTGGCTCGCCGACGAACTGGCCCGCCGCAAGCGGCCGCTGCGCGCCGGCGACGTCGTGCTCTCCGGCGCGCTCGGCCCGATGGTACCGGTGAACCCAGGCGACACTTTCGAGGCCAACATCGCAGGGCTTGGCACCGTCTCGGCGCGGTTCGCCTGAGCACATCCGAAGGAACACAAATGAAGCTCGTCAGATTCGGCAATCCAGGCGCTGACAAGCCGGGGCTCGTCGACGATCAGGGGCGCCTGCGGGACCTGTCGAATGTCATCGCCGACCTCACCCCCGCCAACCTGTCGTGTTCGGCGCTACACAAGATCACTGTGCGATGGCCCCCGCAACGGTGCCGGTGAAGCTGCGTTGGACGAATGAGACACAGCAGACCCGCTGCAACGACTGGGTTTACCGTCGCAACCAACCGAAGAGAACGTCGTTGCCCTGCATCCGGCTACTATATCGCCATCTATCTCAATGCGGTGGAGCTGCTCGCGAAAGCGCTCTCGGCCAGCGATGCGAAGGCTGCGTGCCTCAAGCTGTGCGAACTCACCGATTGCATCGTCGTCGCGCCGCGGATCAGGCGCTTGATCGGTGTTCCGGGCGCCTTGCCCGACGCCCGCCTTCGTCACGGCATCGATGAACCGTCAATTTGGACAGGGTTGCCCGGCAGCGCCCCACAGGGCCATGTCTTTAACATGACCCTCGAAGGTACCCGGTGGCGTGGTGCGGCCTGCTCCGGGTGCCCATCCCCGCGGGATGAAGCCGTTTAGCGATGCATCGTGCCGCAAATGCTCGAGAAGACCGACGGCATCGCGACCGCCATTGCGTTTGGGATCCTTCAGTTGCGCACAAATCTCGGCACCGCTCTTGCCGAACCAGATGAACGCCACCGGGGCGAGCTGCCAGTCAATACCGGCGCGCGGCGGCGCCGGTGCCGGGTCGTTCGGTTGGCTGGAGGTCATGTGACAAGTCGAGCAGGAGATCGCCTCCGCCCCGATGCGGCTCTGTCCACCATGGATATTCATGCCGTGCACTCGGGGCTTTGATTCGCCCGCCGGCGTCCAGATCGGAATTGCATTGGCGTCGACATGGCAGTTGGCACAACGTGGATGCGTCACCACGGCTTCAATCCGTTTCCAGGCCCGCAGGCCCTCGGCGCGGCTGACGCTGCCCGGCGGAAGCGCATCCTTCGCCGGGTCCTTGGCGACGACAATTCCCGTGACGGCCACTGTCGATGAAGCGGCAAACGCAAGCGCGATCAGAGACATCTTCATGGCGCGCCCTCACACGAAATCGATGAACTTGTTGAAGGGCATTTCGCGGATGCGCTTTCCGGTCGCCGCGAAGATCGCGTTGGCGAGCGCGGGCGCGGCAGGAGGCACGGGCGGCTCGCCGACGCCTCTCACCTTGGGATCGTTCTCGAGCCCGCGCACCTCGATCACCGGACACTGATAGATCCGCATCGCTTCATGGTGATTGTAATTGGTCTGCTGTACGCCGCCCTTGGCATAAGTGAGTTCGCAATTGATCGCGTGGCCGAGCCCCCAGATCACGCCGCCCTGCACCTGGTTCTCGAAGTTGACGGGATCGACGACCTTGCCGACATCGACCGCGACCCAGACCTTGTCGATCCTGATGCCCTTGTCGGTCGCCGTGACCTCGACGACTTCGGCTGTCGGTGTCCCGAATGCTTCCACGAACGCGACGCCCCGGCCTTTGCCGTTGCCGAGCGGTCCCTTCCAGTCCGACATCTCCGCCAGCGTCTCCAAGAGCCTGCGGTAGGTCGGAACCGCGCACATCTCGATGCGTGCCTTCATGGGATCGAGCCCGGCCGCATGGATCATTTCGTCGATGAAGCTTTCGGTGAAGAAGCCGGCCGTCGAAGCGCCGACCGAGCGCCATGTGGTGCTTGGCGATAGCCCCCGCGCCTCATAGGTCGTGGCCCGGAAATTCGGGATGTCGTAATAGACGTTCCAGTGACCGGCGGCCAATTGGGCGTCGGGATCCTTCGAGGGGACGCCCGAACGCTCGAGCAGTCCGTTGAGCGGCGCAGTCGACGCCAATTTCAGGTCGGCCGCGACGATCTTGCCGTTCTCCACCTTGCCCTTGTGCCGGGCGATCGCAATCTGCCGCGGAATGTCCTGGATGAAATCCTCCTCGCGCGAGAACACCAGCTTAATCGGCGTTCCCCTCATTTGATTGGCGATCTCGGCGAGCACACGGACGTTCTCGTATTCGAGACGATGACCGAAACTTCCGCCGGTCCATTGATTGTGGAAGGTGACCTGTTCCGGCTTGAGGCCGATCGCATTCGCCGCGACCGACTGCACGAACCGAGGGCTCTGATGGCCGACCCAGATCTCCATGCCCTTGTCGGTGACGAGGCCGATCCCGTTGAGCGGCTCCAGCGGCTGATGCGCCACATAGGGGGCGCGATACTCCGCCTCGACCAGCTTGCCGGTCTTTAGCGCCGCATCGACATCGCCGATCTTCCGCCATTCCTTGCCGAGGAATTCCGGCTTGAACGAGTTCTCCAGCACCTTCCAGTGGCCGGCCTGTTCCGCGGGGTAGGTCGAAGGCGCCCATTTGCAATCGATCGCCGCGACCGCCTTCATCGCGTACCAGCTGTTGGTTGAGATGACAGCAACGCCATTCTTGATTTCGAGGACTTTCTTGACCCCCGGCATCTTCAGCGCCTTGCTGGCATCATACGATCGCAGCGGCTGCCCCTTGGCGGGGTTCAGCTTGACCGAGGCATAGAGCATGCCGTCCATCTTCTGATCGATGCCGAACTTCAGCTCGCCCATGACCTTCGATTTGATATCGAGGCGCATCATCGGCTTGCCGACCAGGCGCCATGTCGACGCCTCGCGCGGCTTCACATCAAGCACCGGCGGAATCGTCGCGGCTTCCGCGGCGAGCTGGACGTAGGGAATCTTCGTGCCGTCGGGCAGGATCACATCGCCGGACTGAGTGCGAATGTCGGCCACAGTAACGCCCGAACGTCTGGCCGCCGTCGCCTTCAGCGTCTCGCGCGCGACTGCGCCGGCTACCCGGCATTTTTCGTAGGTGTCTGGAATCGTGCTGGAGCCGCCTGTCATCTGCAGGCCGGTCTTTCTGAGATATTCGAGCGTCGCCGCGCGCGCTTCCTCAGCGGCAGGACTCTGGTCCGCCGCCAGGAACGGCGCGAACTCGTCCTTGAAACCGGTGTTGAAGTAGGCGGGCGAGGGCCCGGCAAAGCGGATTTCGAACTGACCGGGATCGAGATCCATCTCCTCGGCGATCAGGATCACCTGCGCGGAGCCGACGCCCTGGCCGATATCGGCGTGTTGTGCAATGAGCGTTATTTTTTCCGGGCTGATCTCGACCCAGGGATTGAAGGTCACGGAGTTGGGTCCAAGGCCAGCGGTCAATGGATTGCCGTTCGCGGTCTCGGCAGCCGCGGCGGCACTGTACGAGCCGAAAGCAATGCCGCCGGCTACGGCCGCGGAGCCGAAAACGAAGGCTCGGCGGGAAATGCGCGGTAAGTCGCCCATCCTACTTCTCCGCCATCTTTCTTGCGGCAGCCGCATGAATCGCAGCGCGAATGCGCGGGTAGGTGCCACAACGGCACAGATTGCCGGACATCACCTCGTTGATCTGCTCCTCCGTCGGCTTGGGGATCCTTTGAAGGAGCGAAATGGCCTGCATGATCTGGCCGGTCTGGCAATAGCCGCATTGCGGGACCTGATGCTCGATCCAGGCCTGCAGAACCGGGTGCTGGTCTCTGTTATCCAACCCTTCGATCGTGACGACCGACTTGTTCGCGACGTCGCCGATGCGCGATTGGCAGGAACGGACAGCCTTTCCGTCGATGTGAACCGTGCAGGCGCCACATTGCGCTACGCCGCAGCCGTATTTGGGGCTCGTGATGCCAAGCTCGTCGCGCAACACCCAAAGCAAAGGCATCTCAGGAACGACATCAACTTCGTGCCTGGTCCCGTTGACCGTGAGTTCGATCATGTCGATATGTCCCTTAGGGATGCTAACCCCAGCCTAGCTCAACTGTTTGCAGAGCGAAGGTAAAAGCAGGTTAAATCATTGTGGGCGTGCGACAGATGCGATCCCCGCTCCCTGCAGCTTGACGGCGCCGCGCTCTTTCGCGAGGGTTTTCGTCCGAAATCTTCCCGGGGGCTGAGGTCGGGAGAAGCGGCTTCGGGATTTGAAGGACAACGTTGCCAGCTGCCAACAAATTGCAGATCACGGCAACGCGCTCATCTCCTCAAATCTCTCGTGGAAGCGCCTTCGGCGAATCGCTTGAGGACCGGTCGCAGGAGCCGTGCCGCCTCTTTGTTGCGGCCCGAATCTGTGTAAAGAGACGCCAGATCGTTGACGATACGCAGTTCGAAAGAGACGGAGTTCATGCTGCGCGCCTCGTCTCGCGCAATTCTTAGCAAGCGTTCAGCATCGGAGTGCTTGCCGGATCGAACCAGCAGCAGGGCTTGAATTCGCTGTATTTCTGGTCGGCACCATCGCTCCCGCTGCTGCTCTTGGTGTCTCAGCGCTCTGATGATCGCTTCTTGAGCTTCGGGAATCTTGCCCTGCCGGGAAAGTACCTCAGCAAGATGCGCGAGATACATGCCGATGCGCATCAAGTAACGGCACTCTATCAACTCGGTGACGGCATCCCGCATCTCGAAAACGGCATCCCGATTGCCGTTCAAGTCTCGCACGACAGCCGCGAAAAATCTTTGAACGGGAACCCAGCGTGCGATATGTTCCCGCCTCAAGACGGATTGCAGTTGCAGGGTGTAGTTCTCGAGCGCATCGAGATCGCCTCTATAGAGCGAGACCGGGAGCGCGCCCAATCCCAACGCGTTGGCTTGCGAGACCAGGTGACCTGCGTTTGCGGACGCGACGACAGCCTCGCTGGCAACACTTGCGGCGTAATCTACATGCCCGCTCAGCCAGGCGACGATTGGCAGATAGAATCGTGTCGAGATGTAGCGATCGACATCCAGTTCCGCCATGCGGGTTCGCTTGTCGGGCTGACTGTAGGTCTTCGCTTGTCTCGAGAGGACGTCCCAGCTCCAAGTCAGATCTCCAGCATGCGCCTTTGCCCAGGCCAAAGCCCGATCGCCATCAGCCGCTCCAGGCCAATCCCCGTGAATTTGGCGTAGTGCGCGAAGTTCTTGGAGACGCTCAATGGCCTTGTCGATCTGTCCGATCTGCATCAGATAATAGGACAGTCCCAATAGGGCGCGCATTTGATAATCGGGACTGTTCGCGGAACGAGCATATGAAAGGGCGGTGATCCAGGCTTCCTCGTTCTCGTTCCGAAGTTTGCGCGCGTAGAACAAGCCCCACGCTCGGGAGCAGGCCAGTTTCGCCTTCGAAAGATCGTCGCATGGGACAGTGTCGGCCGCCTCGAGGGCCAAAGCCACCCATTGCTGCGACTCCGACAGCAAAGACATCTCCGACCACAGCGGGATCGCAGCCGCCGTGAGTTCGATGCCGAGTCCCTTTTCGTTTCCGTGGCCGAATGCCCACGACAAAGCCGCGCGCAAATCGGCGAGGCGCCCGCGGTACCGGGTCAACCAGTCGCGACCCTCACTCGATTCGCACTCATCTTCAGATCGTTTGAGCAGGGTCAGTATCCGACAGGCGTGGCAATGAAGAGCCGGTTTGTCGATCGAGTTCTCCTGCCGCCGCGCCGCCGCATAGCGCCGTGTGCTGTCGAGGAGTCTGTAGCTGAGTCCCTCTCCAATCACTTGTGCTGTGACGAGTGATTTGATGACCAAGCCGCCCAGGCCGGCAGCGACATGAACCGGCTTCAATCCGGCGACCGCTGCGATGGCGCCGATATCGTCCAGTTCGAAGGCGTCGGCGAAGACCGAGGTCAGCTGAAAGACCATTGCCTCGTTTTGCGATAGAAGCCTGAAGCTCCAGTCGATCGTTGCAAGTAGCGTTTCATGACGGGGCGTTGTGTCGCCAAGGTGAGGGTTTTGAAAACCCGCATGTTCATCCAGAATTGCAAGCAATTCGTCCGGGGCATAATGCTCCATTTTGGCTGCCACCAGCTCGATCGCGAGAGGAAGACCGTCGAGTGCGCGGCATATTTGTGTGATTGCGGCGCAATCTGAATCCACAAGTTCGTACCCGATCCACTCCGATGCCCGGCGTACGAACAGTTCGACAGCGGGAAAACATAGGGCTTGCTCACTCGTGATCGTGTCTACGACGTCGGGACATGCGAGTGGATCTATCCAAATGATGTGCTCGGCCGAGGTCTCAAGCGGTTCGCGACTTGTCGCGAGTAGCTTCGTGCTACCGCTGTCAGAGGCAAGCCCGCGAGCAAAGATCGTGACCGCTGGAAGTACATGCTCGCAGTTGTCCAGAATTACCAGCATCCGACGCTGCCGAACATAATCGAGAATTGCGCCGAGGGTATCTCCCGGATTACCGCGGAGCCCCAATGCGGCTGCAAGTGCGATGGGGACCAAGGATGGGTTGTCAATAATCGACAAATCGATAAAGCAGACGCCGTCCGGGTAATGCCGCTCAAGGGCGCGAGCAACGGCTATCGCGATAGTAGTCTTGCCGATTCCGCCGGCGCCGACCAATGTTACGTGATGCTTGTCGCGAAGTTCAGCCATGACGTTCGCAACTTCGGCTTCGCGTCCTACTATGTCGCGCTGCGCAGGGAGGCCGGATATGTCCTGCGACCTCTCAGGAATTCCCGGATCAGCGCGATCAGAAATGGTGGTCCGAACCGGAGCCACGAATCGGTAGCCATGACCGGCGATCGTCGCGATATAAATCGGGGCGGTCTGCACGTCGCCGAGGGAGCGACGCAGACTGCTCATGTTAACCTTCAAGTTGCTGTAATGAACGTAAACGTCGGGCCACGCGGCCGCGATCAACTCGGCCTTTCGAACCAATTGACCGCTGCGTTGCACCAGTAGATGCAGAAGTTCAAAGGAGCGGCCGCCGAGTTTGACGGGTTGGTCGCCGAGCAGCAACTGTTGGCGTTTCGGATAGAGACGAAATGGACCAAAGGAGAATACGAGTTCGTTCGGCATTGAACTATACCGGTTGTTCTTCGGTAGGCGCAGTCTGGTCATGCCAAGTCAAAAATCAGCATGCCTCCACAGGGCGATCTGCGACAATACGCTTGACGTTTTGCTGAATTGCTGGGGCACGATGCAGACATACCATGAAAACACTGGCGGAGCGATCTTTCCGACGCCTCGAGCTGCTGACCGCTTTGAGTGCAGCTAGACACGAAAATGATGCTTTCCGCGGCAGGAGGCCGCGCTTGCTGCGGGAACTCGGGACCATGTCGCATTGGTCGACGCCGGCGGAAGCCCGCCGACCGGGCTGTGCCGCCCTCCAATAAGGCGACAATCGAGCCTGCACTCGGCGCGCTGCCGTCAGCGCGCAACGCGGCCACCATCCCCGGCCGGCGCGATTGTCCACGCAGCGCCTTTTACATCTTTTAACTGGCCTGATTCCGACCAGACGCTTCTACTCGCGCCCAATCCCCCGCCGAATGAAGGAATGTAACTATGAAGTCCAGTAAAGGCGCATTGAGCCTGAGCCTTCTGACCGCGATGGTCGCGATCGGCCAACCTGCCCTGGCTGCCGAGCCGAAAGCCAAGACCGCAGTCCTCGTCCACGGCGCGTTCGCGGATGGATCGAGCTGGGAGAAAGTCATTCCATATCTCGAAAAGGCCGGGCTCAAGGTCCTCGCGGTCCAGAACCCGCTCGACTCACTGGACAACGACGTCGCCGCAACCAAGCGGGCAATCCGGAACGCGGACGGCCCGGTCGTCCTCGTCGGCCATTCATGGGGCGGTGCCGTCATTACCGAAGCTGGAAATGACGACAAGGTCAAATCGCTCGTGTACGTGGCGGCCTACGCGCCGGACAAGGGCGAGTCGGTAAAAAGCGCCACCTCGAAATATCCGGATCCGGAGAGCCTGAAAGCCTTCCTCAAGGACCCCGACGGGTACCTCACGATCAGCGAGGAAGGCATCAGGAAATATTTCGCGGCCGACCTTCCGCCCAAGGAACAGGCCGTCGTCGCTGCGACGCAGGGACCCTTCCACATCAGGACGCTTGCAGCTCCGATCAGCCGGGCGGCGTGGCGCGAGAAGCCGACCTTCATGGTCGTTGCGACGAATGACGCGATCATTCCGCCGCAAATGGAAAGAGACCAAGTCAAGGCCGCCAAGGCTACGGCGATCGAGGTGCTGTCGAGCCACGTCGCGATGTTGTCGTTCCCGAAGGAGGTCTCCGAGCTGATCATCAAGGCAGCGGAGTAACGCTGGCCGCAAGCGATCGGCCGAGCATGCATGACAGCCGTGTTGGTTGGTAGTCCAACGCGATCATCAACAAGGAGCAGTATCATGGCAATCAGAAACGTCGTTCTTGTGCATGGCGCGTTTGCCGACGGCTCTTGCTGGGCAAAGGTCATTCCGTTGCTCGTCAAGCGCGGGTTGAAGGCAATCGCCGTTCAGAATCCCTTGAGCTCGCTGGCTGACGATGTGACGGCTGCGCATCGAGTCATCAACGTGCAGGACGGCCCCGTTCTCCTGGTCGGCCACTCCTGGGGCGGCGCCGTCATCACCGAGGCCGGTAACCATCGACAGGTGAAGGGCCTCGTTTATATCGCTGCAGGCGCACCGGACGGCGGGCAGTCATTTGCGGATTGGTGGAAGGACTATACGCCCGCGCCCGGCGCGGCCGAAATAAAGCCGTACGGTGAGGGCTATGTCGCCTTGACGCCCGAGGGTGTTCGCAAGCACTTCGTGCAGGACATCCCGTCGGACGAGGCCGATATCGTATACGCGACCCAAGGACCGCTGGCGGTGAAATGCTTTGGCGACAAGGTCACCGAGGCTGCATGGCGCTCGAAACCGACCTGGTACATCGTCGCAGCCAAGGACGAGACCATTCCTCCCGATGTCGAGCGCGATTCTGCGGACCGGATGGGTGCCGAGACCCTCGTGCTGGAAAGCTCGCACGTCCCGATGCTGTCTCAGCCCGTGGTGGTAGCGGAGTTCATTGCCAAGGCGGCGGCGTCGCTCTGAGATGATCGAGATCGGGGCCGCTCAGGCGGCCCTCTTCCGTGCCGGATGGCATCGAGGCACCGCAGCCAGAGGCTTTCATCGAGTGGCGCAACGACTCGGCGCCGGATACGAGCCCACCAACCGAACCCCCATTCTCTGCGGACCTTGCTGAATGGCAGCCGTCGACGGCTCGCCAAGGGATCCCCAACATGTCCAGGCCGACCTGATTTCGGTGGAAGCGCAGAATCGCGACAGCGATCTTTGATGTCGTCGTGCTCAATCACGAACGGTGGGTTGGTGCGCTAAACTGGCGGGCATCATGGCTCGGCAGACCGCCTTTCGATTGGCGAACGCGAATGCGGGGGCGCTCACGCTCGCCTCGCGCAAGCTGCGTCAACCAGGACTCGACCTCTAGCTCCATCGACCGCTGCGGCATGGACGGCAGCATAAGACGAAGGCTGCCGTTCCCTCGGTGTCGAAAACACTCCTTGGCAATTGATCGCGTGGTCTGGATCGCGATGTGATGACTCTTGGCCGTGGGATCGGCTGTACGCCAGCCGTATGCGATGCGCCGCCGGCCCGCAGGGCGGTTTGCGCCAGGGCGCCGCGGCGGCGCAAGTGCCGGCGTCGGGCGCCTTCACGCATTTTGCGCGAAATGCGCAATAATTCTTGAATATTGCGCGATTTGGGCATATACGGCGCTTCACTTTATAGTAAAACGCGCAAAATGATCGGAAGTGCGCGTGCGCGGGAGGACGAAGAAATGCAGGTTCCAATTAAGCGGGCGATCGAGAGCGTGCCTGGTGGGATGATGGTGGTCCCTCTGTTGGTCGGCGCGCTTATTGCCACCTTCTTTCCCGATACCCCGAAGTTTTTTGGCTCCTTCACCGGCGCACTGTTCTCTGGCGCACTGACCATTCTCGCGGTGTTCTACGTTTGCATGGGCGCGAGCATCGACTTCCGCGCGACCCCCTACATTGTGAAGAAGGGCGGCACCCTGCTGATCGTGAAGGTTGGCGTGGCCGTTGTCCTCGGCCTGATCTTCGGCCGCATTTTGGGAGAGACGCCGGTCGCATCTGGCATGTTCGCGGGTGTCTCGACGCTCGCGATCGTCGCCGCCATGAACGACACCAATGGCGGGCTCTATATGGCGTTGATGGGCCAATATGGACGTCCGCGTGATGTCGGCGCCTACACCGTCATGTCGCTGGAGAGCGGTCCTTTCCTCACCATGATCACTTTGGGCGTCGCCGGCCTCTCGGCATTTCCATGGCAGACCCTCGTGGGCGCTATCCTGCCTCTGGTGGTGGGGATGATCATCGGCAATCTCGACAGAGAGATGCGCGACTTCCTGAGCCGCGCGGTGCCTGTGATGATCCCGTTCTTCGCTTTCGCGCTCGGCGCCGGCCTCGATCTGTCGAAGGTCTGGCAGGCCGGCCTGCTCGGCCTCGGCATGGGAGTGGCCGTGGTGGCTGTGACCGGCATCCCGCTGTTCCTCGCCGATCGCATCACTGGCGGGAATGGCGTCGCGGGTGTTGCTGCGGCCTCGACGGCCGGTAATGCGGCAGCCGTCCCGGCGATTGTCGCCGCGGCGAATCCGGCCTATGCGGACGCGGCGCGGCCTGCGACTATCCTCGTCGCGGCGTGCGTCGTGGTGACTGCGATCCTCGTGCCGATCGTCACGGCCTGGACAGCCCGCGTTGTTGGTCGCGACGTCGAGGAGCCTGCAGAAGAGAACAACGTGGCTTCTGCCGGCAAGATGCCTCCCGCGGCGCGCTCGGTTGTCACTAAGGCAAGTCACTGAAGCAAAGTCACTGAGGCAAAGTCACTGAAGCAGGTCGCTGAAGATGGCCCCTAAAGCGTTTTCGAGCGAAGTGGATACCGGTTCGCGTCAAGAAAACGCGTCGAGCCAAAGCTGGCTGATCGTTGCTGACGATCTCACCGGTGCCGCGGACTGTGCGATCGCCTTCGGCAGAAGGGGGCGTGCGGCTGCCGTGACATGGGGTGAGGTGACCGACGCGTCGGGCTACCAGCTGCCCGTCCTGGCCTACGATGCTGCGAGTCGAGGCCTTTCGGCCGGGGCCGCTGCAGCCCGCCATGCCGATGTGCTGGCGCGCCTGTGCGAAGGCGGACGTATTCTTTTCAAGAAGATTGACTCGACGCTGCGGGGGCAACCGGCAGCGGAGACTGCCGCCGCGCTTGCGCATCTCAAGTCACGTTCGGGTCCGGCCTTCGGCGTGTTCGCGCCGGCCTTTCCGGCCACCGGCCGCACCACCATCGACGGGCGTATTCTGGTCAAAGGCCGCCCGCTCGAGGAGGCCGAGCTCTGGCACCGCGACCACACCTACCCGAATGCCGATCTTGTCGACGTTCTTGCGACCGCGGGCGTTCGCGGTGAGAGGGTCAAGCTCGCTGCCGTGCGCGGTGGCGATCTCCAAGCCACGTTCGCGCGGCTCGCCTGGGAGGGCGACGTGGTCGCGGCCTGCGACGCCGAGACTGAACACGATCTGCGTTTGATCGCGGAGGCGAGCCTGCATGCATCGCCCGCAACCTTCTTCATCGGCAGCGCAGGCCTCGCGCACGCGCTGGCCGGCCTCGAAGTCGGCCATGCCGTCGAGCCGCTGCGCATTCCGACGAGCGCATCCGGTACCCTGATCGTGGTGGGCTCGCTCGCCGGCGCATCTCGCGCCGCCGCGCGCGAGCTGGAGGCGACCGGCACCGTGACGCATTTCCCGGTCGCGCCGGAGACGCTGCTCAACGATGGTGCCGGCCGGGCAGCGCTCGCCGCGGGCGTGATGAAACGACTTGCCGGCGGCGGCGACACGCTGGTTGAGATCATGATGGATGATCACCCCGACATGTCGCTCGGCCCGCAACTCGCCAAGGGACTCGCCGACGCTCTTGAGTCCGTCGCACCCGCGATCGGCGCCTTCGCTGCGACCGGCGGCGAAACTGCCGCCGCGATGCTGTCGCGCTTCGGCGTCAACGGCATCCGTCTTGCCGACGAAATCGAGCCGGGCGTGTCGCTCGGCCTTACTCTTGGCCGATTGTCTGTTCCGATCGCCACCAAAGCGGGCGCGTTCGGTGACGAGAACAGCCTCATCCGCATCAGCGAGCGGCTTCGCGCCGTCCGAACCAAAGGAAGTTTCAAATGACTCGTCCGACCATTGCGATCACCATGGGAGATCCGGCCGGTATCGGGCCCGAGGTGATCATGAAGGCACTGGCGCAGCCGCAGGTGCAGGCGATCTGCAATGCGCTGGTGATCGGCGACTCCAACCGACTGCGCAAGGCCGGTCAGATCGTCCGCGTGCCGCTTGAGGTCGATGCGTTGAGCGACGCGAAGCAAGCGAATTTTGCGTCGAAGGCCGTGCAGTGCATTGACCTGAAGCTGGTGCCGGACGACCTGCCGTTCGGCAAGGTGTCGGCGACGGCAGGCGAGGCCGCCTATCGCTATATCGAGAAAGCCGTGCAGGTGGTGCAGGCAGGGCTCGCGCAGGGCATCTGCACCGCGCCGCTCTCCAAAGAAGCGCTGCATGCGGCCGGCCACAAATATCCCGGCCATACCGAGCTCCTGGCGCATCTGACCGGCACGCCGGAAGTATCGATGATGCTGGTGTCGCCGAAACTCCGCGTCATTCACGTGACCACGCATATCGGCCTGCTCGATGCGATCGAGAAGATCGAGCCCGGCCTCGTCGAGCGTGTCATCGCACGCGGACATGACGTGCTGGTGCGCGCCGGCTTCGCCAATCCGAAGATCGGCGTCTGCGCCATCAATCCGCATGCCGGCGAGAATGGATTGTTCGGTCGCGGCGAGGAAGCCGCGAAGATCGCGCCGGCCGTGGAAGCCTGTCAGCGCAAGGGCTGGGACGTGCGCGGCCCCCTGCCTGCCGACACGCTGTTCTTCCTGGCCGGCCGCGGCGACTACGACATGGTGGTCGCGATGTATCACGATCAGGGCCATGGGCCCATCAAGGTGCTGGGACTGGAAGCCGGCGTGAACATCACTGTTGGTCTGCCGGTGATCCGAACCTCGGTCGATCACGGGACCGCCTTCGATATAGCGGGCAAAGGCATCGCCGACGAGCGCAGCCTGATCGAGGCGCTGCGGCAGGCGGTCGATCTCGCGCCGAAGAAGGCGGCTTGAGGGGCTGCGCGGGCTTCTCAGGACAAGGGGCGAGATGCGCGTTAAGTGCGGACATTGCGTGGCCGACGCATCGTGGTATCCATCGGCCGTGCTGCGAAGCCGATACGGTCGAGCTCGGCCGACGGCAATGAATCCGGGGGCTGAGGTTCAATGTCGATGCGCAGCAAGGAGCGTCACGCTCGTCTCTTGGAAGCACTGAACGCGGGGGAGATCGATGTCGACGATCTCGCGCGGCGCTTTGACGTCTCCGCCTCCACCGTGCGGCGCGACCTGCAGCATCTTTCCAGGAACAATGCCGTGCGCCGCACCTATGGCGGCGCCATTCTCACCGCCCACGCGAACGAGACGACGCTCGAGCAGCGCCTCGCGGTTCAGGGCAAACAGAAGCAGGCGATCGCGCGCGCGGCGATCGATCTAGTCGAGGATGGCGACACGCTGATTCTCGATGCCGGCTCGACGGTCGCAGCCTTCGGCCGACTGCTGCAGCAGCGGCGGCTACGCATCATCACCAACAATCTTGCGCTGCTGCCCTTCCTCGCCAAGGCTCCGACCATAGAGCTTGTGGTGCTGGGCGGCGCGCTGCGCACCACCAGCATGAGCACCATGGGGCCGCTCGCCAATGAGGCTCTGCGGCGCATGACCGCGGACCGCGCCGTCATGAGCGCCGACGGCGTGGTAAATGGCCGTGGCCTGTGCGAAGCGGACCTCGAACAGGTCGCGCTGAAGACGCTGATGATGCAGCAGTCGAAGGAAGTTATCGTTCTCGCCGATGCCAGCAAGCTCGGCCGCGCCGAACAGATGGCCTGGGCGCCGCTGCCGCCACGCTGGACTTTGGTGACTGATGTCGGCGCATCCGAGGAGCAGTGCAAGCGCCTCGCCGATGCGGGAGCGCGCGTGATCGTTGCCGGCGTTCGCTAAGCCGGCATCGCAATTTCACGTGACCTGAGAAAAATATTGACCAAGCAAGGCGGCCGGCGCTGAGGCGAAGCTTCGACAAGCTCGATCACCGACTGGAAACCGAGATCAAAGCGAAAGGTCGAGAGATATTCCTATAACTGCCTTCAGGTGCAGCAAGTGAATTTCGCAGAATTAGCGCCTCTGACACGATGGGCGGCACACCTTAGGGACGACCTTTCTTGGTCGGTACGACAACCAGTATGCTCCGAAGCTCATCGATCTGACGGGCGAAATCCAAGGCATTCGCTTTCAACATGTCCATGGCATGACCCCGGTGACCTTCATGTTCTAGTTCGGCGATCCGCTCGTTGAGTGCGTCCAGATCATCACTTAACTTTTGAATTGAACGTTGAATCGGAAAATTCCGACCAGGAAGCTTGGTAGTCTTCACTGGCCTCTCCGTCGGGGTTGCGAGCCGGTTGCCGATAGTTTGCCGCGGTGCCATGGCGCCTCTCAAATTACTCAGTCAACCTATTCCGAGTTGTGTGCTGAGTCGATTTCGGCGGCAAGCCCGCGCGGTCTGTTTCCGCAATTATCCTAAAAGAGTCAGCTTGGGGCGATGAGCTGGCGAAGTTTTCAGCAGCTCCACATTCTCCAATCTCTTCAAGACTTAAGACGCCAGCGCTGGACAAAGGAAATATATCCTAGTTGCAGCTTTGCCGGATTCCGTAGAATCGCGGTGTTTCGGGAGCTTCGCGTTTGACCACACTACTGTGATGGCGCCGAAGGCCCGCTATCGCGGAGAGCGCCCTCAACATTGTGGGTTGCTTCTCTCGGCTTGAGCGCGGTCGGAGATTCGGATTTCGCCATCGCGAATGCTCATTAGAGGCCCGGCAACTCCGGCTTCATCGAAGTCGATGACCGTCGGTCCGCCACTCGGACCTCTACTTTTCGCTGTCCCGTCAAAAGGCGGCCGCAGCCGATGCCCAGCAAAGGACTGGACCAGAAACCTATTAATATTTAGCATCTGGCATGGTCCACTGGCATTTTGGCTATGCTCCGGGAATGGAAGCTAAATCTTAAGCTCGGTCTGAGGCGCGGCGAGGGCGCCAGTCCGGTCTACCTTCAGATCGTCCATGGACTGATCGCGGAGATTCGCCGCGGCCGGCTGTCGCCGGGCGAGGTGCTGCCCGGATCGCGGGAGATGGCGGACGAGCTCGGCGTGAACCGCAAGACGGTGATCGTCGCCTATGACGAACTGATTGCGCAGGCCTGGCTGACATCGCGGGGGCACCAAGGGAACCTTTGTCTCGGAAAAACTGCCGGAATCCCGCAACCGGGCCAGCCGGCTCGCGCCCGACAGCTCCAGGGCACGCGCCGAGGGGCCGCAGTTCAGCCGCTTGGCCGCGCCGCTCGACGTCCCGGCGATCTTTCCGCAGCCGGGCATTGTGCTGATCGACGATGGCACACCCGATACAAGGCTGTTTCCCGCCGAGAGCTTTGCGCGGGCTTATCGGAGCGCGATGTCGCTCGCGGGCAAGGTCGGCAAGCTCGGCTATGCCGATCCCCGCGGCTCTCCGATGCTGCGGACCGCGATCTCGCGGATGCTGAACATGGACCGCGGCCTGGCAACCACGCCCGCGCGCGTCTGCCTGACGCGTGGAAGCCAGATGGCGATCTATCTCGCGTCCAGAATCTTGGTCAGGCCCGGCGATGCAGTGGTTGTCGATGAGCTGACCTATCCGCCGGCACGCGAAGCGTTTCGGGCCGCCGGCGCCACGATCGTGCGGGCGAAAGTAGATGAGGCGGGAACCGACATCGACAGCCTCGAGAAATTGTGCCGGCGTCATCGCGTCCGCGTTGTCTACCTGACGCCACATCACCATTTTCCGACCACGGTCCTGCTCAATCCGGACCGGCGCCTGCGCCTGCTCGCACTGTCCTCACAATTCGGCTTCACCGTCATCGAGGACGATTACGATCATGAATTCCATTTCCAGCATCAGCCGCTGCTGCCGTTGGCCTCGTTCGACCCGGCGGTACTCTACATCGGATCGATGTCAAAGCTGTTGTCGCCGAGCCTGCGGCTCGGTTACATCTCCGCCCCGCAGAAATTCATCGACCGCGCCACCCAGGAGATTCTGCTGATCGACCGGCAGGGTGACCAGGTCACCGAAGACGCGGTGGCCGAACTGGTCGATGCGGGAGAAGTCCGGCGGCATGCCAACCGCGCGCTGAAGATCTACGCCGGCCGCAGGGAAAAACTGGCCGTGATGCTCCGGGCGGAACTCGGTGGCATCGTCGATTTTCGCATGCCGGACGGAGGCCTGGCGTTCTGGCTGACCTTCGAAACGGCGTCGCATCTCGACCGGCTCGAGGCCAATGCATCTGTGTTCGGGTTGTCGTTTCTTCCAAGCCGGTGCTTCTCCGGACGGGACGACGGGCGACGCGGCATCCGAATGGGCTTTGCCGGACTCGACGATCAGGGCATTCGGGATACGGTCCGGCGCATCAAGGCTGCGATCGGCGCTTGACCGGACGGGCATTTGGCATCGTTCGGCAAAAAATCTGCCTGGACCACGCTGCTTCCCAAAACTGGATCACGTGCCGCCTTCGCCCGCCCCATACTGAGGAAGGATGAACCTGCGGCTGTCTTCACCCTCCGTCCGCTGCGCAACGGTTACGCTCGCCAGCGGGACCGTCTTCGAGGCGTCACCTGACGAGACCATCCTGCAAGCCGCCTCCAGGGCAGGCATCTGGTTGCCGAGCGCCTGCCGCACTGGGGTCTGCGGCAGTTGCCGGGCGAGCATATCATGCGGCGACTTCCAGCATATCGGGCCAACCCAGGCATTATCGGCAGCCCAACGTGACCGCGGGATAGCGCTGCTTTGCCGCGCGCACGCGACCGGTGACCTCCGGATTGATATCGCCGAGCTTCCCGAACCTCCACCAGGGGAACGCCCTGCGGTTCCCGCACGGGTGATCGGGCTGGTCCGGGAAAACGAGCAAGTTATGCGGCTGACATTGCGGCTGCCGTCGCTCGACCGACTCGAATTCATTTCCGGACAATTCGTCGGCATCCGCCACGCCGGCGGTTTCGATCGTCCGTTTTCTATCGCCAACGCGCCGCGGCAAGACGGAACCATCGAGCTCCACGTGGGCCGTGTGTCAGGTGGTGCCTTTACCGGGCACGTCTTCGACCACCTGCAACTGAACGATATTCTTCACGTCTCCGGACCGTTCGGCAATTTCACGTTTGCTGCAGAGCCTCGCGCATCGATCTTCATCGCGGGCGGCACCGGCATAGCACCGGTGCGGGCTATTCTCGAGGAGATCGCGGCAGGTTCATTCCATATCCCAATTACCGTCTATTGGGGCAGCCGGGCCCCCAGTGACTTCTACCTCGATCGCGAACTGCGCGAATTCTCGAGCACGCACGGCATCGGCTACGTTCCCGTGATATCCGGCCGCGACAAGACATGGGCCGGTCGCACCGGTCTGGTCCATGAGGCGGTGCTGCAGGACTTCGGCGATCTCTCCGGGTTCGACGTCTACGCCTGCGGCAATCCCGCGATGGTGGAGGCCGCTCGCGACGCGGCATGCAGCCGCGGTGCAAGCCCCGATCGCTTCTTCTCCGATAGCTTTTATCCGTCGGGACCTGCGGCGGACTCGCGGCTTGATGCAAGAAAGGAATCGTCATGATCAGGATCAAGGATCTCTATGTCTATCCGGTGAAATCCTGCAAGGGAGTTCGCGTAGACGAGACCACGCTTTCGCCGACGGGATTTCTCGGTGACCGGAACTGGATGGTCGTCAATGAACACGGCGTCTTCGTCAGCCAGCGCGAGCGGCCGAGGCTTGCATTGGTCGAGCCGAAGCTTGCGGACGACAGGCTCATCCTCAATGCGTCAGGCATGCCCGAACTGGTCATGTCACGCGAAGCGAAGGATGCCGAGCGGACCGAAGTCGAGCTGTTCGGTGAAAAGATTCCGGCGCTTGTCGCGAGCCATGCGGCTTCGTCGTGGTTCAGCAGCTATCTCGGCGACGACTATCGAGTCGTGACCTGCGACCCGGAATTCCTGCGCAAGGGCGGCGTCCAGTACCCTTCCCGCGACGATGCCCCGACAAGCTTTGTCGACAATTACGGGATCCTGGTGATCTCCGAGGCGTCGCACGAGGACCTCAACCGGCGGCTGGTGTCCGGCGTTCCCATGAACCGATTCCGTCCGAATATCGTGGTCGAGGGCGTCGATCCCTACGGCGAGGACTATTTCGCCTCGGCCAGCACGACCGACGTGACCCTCCGATTCATCGATATTTGCTATCGCTGCAACCTGACCACCGTCGATCAGGAGAAGGCCGAGTTCGGACAGGAGCCTCTCCAGACCCTGGGCCGGTACAGGAATTCGAAGGTCGGCGTCCGCTTCGGCAACTATGCCGCGGTGGCCGGCGGCGTCGGCAAGACGCTGCGCACCGGTAGTCCGCTCGAAATTGCGCTCAATTTCTGACGACGGACGAAGCCAGCGACCTGAATGCCGGCGACGGCACGGGCGCCGGCATGTCGGCTTGTCCGTGCTGGCCCAGTTGCCGGCGACATTTTGCTGGACCAGCAGGCCCGTTCAAACTGGAGGCCGATCAACCCTCATCATCGTGATGCAATCGCGGCAAAGCCGGGATCGAAACGCCCAAGGAACAACAGATCCGATTTTGCGCAACAAGGGGAAGATCCATGTACGACTCGACACTGAGAAAACACTGCCTGGGATTCGTGGAGTTGCTGGCACAGGGCATCGCGCTGATCTCGCCGACGATGACTGCCGCGCTGATCATTCCCGTGATGTATGGAAACACCGGCGACTGGAGTTGGCTTTCCTATGCCACGGGAACGGTCATGCTGGTCTTCGTCGCCCTCAATCTCAATCAGTTCGCGCGGCGTTCGACCACCGCCGGATCGATGTATCTCTATATCTGCCGAGGCCTCGGGCTGACCGCCGGTGCGGTCGGAGGCTGGTCGCTGATCTGGGCGTATCTTGGCATCTCGATGGCCGGCGTGACCGGCTTCTCGATCTTCGCCGACAAGCTGCTGGAGATGGCGGGGCTGCATCTGCCGTTCTCGCTGCTGTTTGCGATCTGTGTCGGCGCCGCGTGGTTCTGCGCATGGAAGAACGTACAGCTCTCGGCGATGCTGATGCTGTTGCTCGAGGGCGCATCGATGCTGCTGATCGCAATCCTCTGCGTTGTGACGCTCGCGCAGCACGGCTTCAAGATCGACCACGCCCAGTTCGACACCTCGTCTCTGCCGCTTTCGGGGCTCGGCCTGGGCGTCGTCGTCGCGATCTTCAGCTTGGTCGGCTTCGAATGCTGCACGGCGTTCGGCGAGGAGGCGCGCGACCCGCTTGTCACCATTCCGAAGGCGGTGGTGTGGAGCCTCGTGATTTCCGGCGGCTTCTTCGTGTTCGTGTCCTACGTCATGGTGATGGCAACCCATGGATCGGATCCGGCGCTGGACAAGATCGACGCGCCGCTCAACGTGATGGCGTCCCTCGCCCACCTGTCCGTGCTTCAGGCACCGCTCTCATTTGGAGCCATGGTAAGCTTCTTTGCACTCTGCCTGTCCTGCATCAATGCCGGAAGCCGGGTTCTGTTCGCGATGGGACGACATGGACTGTTCCATGAAAAGACCGCAGATTCCCACGAAACCAACGCCACCCCGCACGTGGCAGTGACGATCCTCGCCACGGTCGCCTTCATTGTTCCGGCGGTCTGCGTCGCGGTCGCCGGCCTGGCGCCGCTCGATCTCTTCAACTACGTCGGAACGCTGGCGGCGTTCGGCTTCATCGTCCCCTACATCATGATCACGATTGCCGCACCCGCCTATCTGAAAGAGATCGGCGAGCTTCGCGGTGTCGACCTCGCGGTCTGCGGTATCGCGCTGGTGCTGCTGATGATCCCGACGGTTGGCAGCGTCTACCCGGTTCCGGACGCTCCGATGTGCTACTTCCCGTACCTGTTCCTCGCCTATCTCGCCGTTGGCGCGGCGTGGATCCTGTTCGTCGGCTTCCGTAAGCCGGCGAACGCGATCATGATCCGGGAGCACATCGGCACGCTGTTGCCGACGGCTCAGCGCGCCGGCTGACCGCGGCGCCGTCCGAGTGGTTCTTCCGGGCCTCTCGGACGGCGCGTCGAGAGGGGATCTCCTGCACATGGTCATGGCATGGGTATCCCGTATCCAGATATTTCCGATCAAGGCGGGTAGGCGCCGAGCACACCGCCGCCCTGCAACAGCAGCGCCGATGCAGTCGAATGGAAGCTACGCTTGTGCGGATGAGAGCTGTGATGGAGGCTGGAAGTTCATGATGAGTTCGCTCTTTGATCCTTGATGGAAATGCTCGTGTTAATGGCGACTCGTGTCTTGCTTTCCGACCTTGAGAGGCTCGAGCAGAACCTCTTTCAAATGGTCCCCGGTGGCGACGACGATCACGAAATTGAGTTTGCCGTCCTGTCGGATCAGTCCGCCGGCCAGCGCGCTGCCGGCCGCCGCTTTCTCGGCAACCTGCACGGCATCCGACAATTCCTGCTTGATCCATCTCATAGCAAGGATCTTGGCGAGGTCTTCCCGATCGAGTTCCTTCAGTGAGGACGTCACCTCTCTGCCCGTGATGCTTCCGGTATTTGCGTCAATGGCGTTCTCCCACACATGTTCATTCCGGATCGTGCGAACACGGTAGACGGGTGGGCCGTCCACCTCGAAGCTGATGTCGGCGGTCTTCGAGCCATCATGCAGACGTTCCGCGATCGCCATCGCCCGACTGAGCGGGATGCGCGTGGTGCGGAATTCCGAGAGAACGCGCTGGATAGCTGCCTCCTCGGCATCGTTTTGCGCTCTCGCGCTGCGGCTGTCCGTCACCGCGGAATTTTGGACGTCCGCGACGGCGCCGGTGGCGGCGAGCGTGGCGGACCACATGATCAGGGCGAACAAATGCTGTCTGGACATCGGATCAGTCTCGGTCTGGTTGGTCGCCGGCAACGGGTGATGGGGCGACGACGGTCTCCTTATCGGCGGGCGCGGGCAGCGATTGGCTGGTATCGATCACCACGCGCTCCGGTAGCTTGACGTCGGAGTGAATGCGGATCTGAGGCCGCTCAGGATCCGGCTCCGCGGAGCGGCTTGTCAGTTGCGCCGGAAGCACCAAACCGGTCGCCCAAAGCAAGCCTAGCAGGGCGCCGCCGACCGACAGAAAATAGCCGCGCAAGGGAAGGGCGGTGTCGGTCGATCGGCTCGCGTGCACTGACATGACGGATCGGCGGCTCACGGCACGCGGCTCCCGACAAGGGCATCACTCTGTCGCATCGTCAGATACTCCAGGGGGCTCACCGCTGTTGGATCCACTTCCATCCCGTCAAAGACTTCGATGATCAGCATCTCGGTTCCAGTTCTCCCTCACGCCGTGTGGGTGAGGCGGTAGACTTCGTCGGGCGCAATGCCTCTGCGCGCGAGTTCGGACTCGATCACGTCGAACACGCATTCGACCGGCGCGATCCAGACGTTGACCCAATAGATGATGCAGTCGCGGGCGATCAGCAGGGCCAGCGTCATGCGACCGTCCTCCGGTCCAGCCGAACGGTGCCGGGCTGGCGCGTGGCGAGCGTATGAGCCCACGCGATCATCGCGATCGTGATGCCAAGCAGCACGCTCAGCGCCACGAGGCACACTGCGACAATGACGTTCAGCGATGCGACGGCGAGGCCGGGCAACGGATTTTCGCGCAACAAGGCGAACGGCAGGCTTGACATTCCGCGTCTCCTTAATAAAATACACCGTATAGTTCATATAAATCATGCGCCGTGATGGAAGTCAAGGCGAACGCCTCACAAGCGCGTGTGCGGATCGGGCGGGCAAGCTCCGCCAGCAAGCCAAAGTCTCACGCAGAGAAAGGAACTGACATGACGAGATTGATGCCGGCGTTGTTCGCAGCGGCCGTAGTCGCGCTTGGCAGCGCAGTAGCATTCGCGCAGGAGAACCAGGACACGGCAGAGCAGAGAGCGGCCTGCGCGCCCGACGCCTTTCGGCTGTGCAGCGCCTACATTCCCGATCCGTCGGGAGTCGAAGCCTGTCTGAGGCAGAGGAAGCCGAACCTGAGCGAAGGGTGCAAAGCGGTGTTTGACCAAGCCACCAGCGGCTTGGCCAGGGCCAGATAAGGATCGATGCTGCGACCGATGTGGCAGTGCTCCTGCTCTGAATTGCATCGGCATCGCGGTTAGGAGACAGGAGCGATCTTATGAGCACGGTCTATATCCCGGCCCTGGCTGCCTTCGGCGGCTCTGCCTTCGGCGCGCTCTCGACCATTGTCAGTGGATGGTTTAGCGGACGCCGAAGGCGTCGCGAGCTTCATCATGCCCGCTCGTTTTCGAAGCGCGAACAATTGTACCATTGCTTCATCGAGGAGGCGTCGCGGCTCTATGCCGAGGCTCTGGTCAATGATCAGGCCGAGATCCCGCAACTGGTCAGCCTCTATACCCTGGTCGGACGCATGCGGATCTTGTCGAGCAGCGAGGTCGTTCAGGCCGCCGAGCGAACCGGGCACCTGATCATCGAAACGTATCTGTCGCCAAATCGCACATTCGTCGATCTCCCAAGATTCATCGAGGAGATGGACCCCTTGCGCGATTTCGGAGAGGCCTGCCGCCGCGAGCTGATGAACATTCCGGCGCAATGAGAGACGTCATGCGCAAGCAGATTGATGATCGAACGAGGACCGCCCGCCGCAGGATCGTGCAGGCCGCCATCCATCTCTATGCCGAGATGGGTCACAGCAAGACCACCGTCACGGACATCGCGCAGAGCCTGTCGATGTCCTCAGCCAACGTCTATCGATTCTTTCCCTCGAGGCGGGCGATCGAGGAGGCTGTGGTGCAGGAGGTCCTCGAAGAGATGGTCGGTGCAGCGGCTGAGGCGGCCCGGAGCAGTGCGCCAGCGCTGCGGCGCCTGGCCGCAATCCTGAAGGCCATCGCCGACTGCAATGAGGCTCGACCGGCGAAGCATCGACGATTGCAAGACCTGATAACTCTGGCTGTCCGTCAGAACTGGACCGTCGCCCTCACCTACCACGACAAGATTCGAGGCCTGGTGCGACCGATCATCGGCACCGGGCAAGCACGTGGAGAGTTGCAGGGCGGCAGTCCGATGGTGCTGACCTGCTGCCTGCTGGAAGCCATGGATGTCCATCTCAATCCTTCGCGTGTCGGAGCCGCGACGCTGCGGCCAAGCTTCGACGAGATGTTGAGATTTTGTAGGGGTGCTTTGCGTCGCGCGCCATTCCTGCAGCCGGCCGAGATGACAGCTCGCGTGCAGCTCAAGGCCGCCGGCTAATGCTTCCAAGCCAACCGCCCAAAGCTGCTACGACCAGTCCGTCTCGCAGGCTGCCAGGAAAAAGCCGACGCGCTCGCGCACGAAGCCGGGAAGCTCCCTCTTCAAGTCCTTCTGAGTTTCACCGACGAGCGACCGAAACAGCATCGGCAGCAGGATCAGGTCGAGGAAGATCTGCGCGGTGGCGCGGCTTCGCTTGGCGCTGAAAGGGCCCCTCGGGGTGCGCGCGAGTTTCTGCGTGGCGTCGTCCAGCAGCTGGGACACTGCGGTCAGGGAGCGATCGCGCGCAGCGTCGTGAACGTTGCGGCTCAGTTCGGGAAAGCGCTGCGATTCCGCGATCGTCGCGCGCACCATGCCTAGCGAATCCTCGACCACTCGCTCGACGATGGCGGTCCCGAGGCTGATCAACTTGTCCTCGATGGTGCGGCCTTCGGGCGAGAAGCCCTCGAAGTCGGTCAAGCCGTCGATGGTGCGGGCCACCACCGCTGCGAACAGTGCTTCCTTGCCGGGGAAATGGGCGTAGATCGTCGGTTTGCTCGCGGGCGCGAGCTCGGAAATGTCGTCGATGCTGGCGCTACGAAAGCCCTTTTCCAGAAAAAGCTGCTGGGCCGCATCGAGAATGCGCGCCTGCGCGTCGCCGGCAAGATCCTTGGGCGGCCTGCCTCGCTTCGTCTTCTTCATTCTTGGTCCTCCGAAATCACGAGTCTGTGCGCCTCGCCTTCCCACTTGACATGGGCTGCGATGAAAGGCAATAAAAAGAAAATATACGGTATAGTTTATTAACTCGCCGAGCCGGCACAATCCACCAGCTTCGCGAGTGCTGCCAAACAATCGGGGCGCGAAGGTGAACGTTCGACCCCGATCGTCCGAGCCGAATGAGGAGAATGTCGTGATTGTTTTGAGCCCGGCCCCGTCCGGCTTGCAGGAGGGCGTGCTGCTGCGCGAGCTGAATCGCAGGGTCACCAACGGTGTTGCGTTCGCCATCGACCTTGTCTCCGCCGCGGCCATCCGGGTCGAGGGGACGGAAGCCAAGTGCGCGCTCAGCGATGTCGTCGAGCTGCTGCATGGCTACGCCGACGTGCATCGCGCGTTGGCCATGCCGGCGGGCGATACGCTGATCCACGCCGCGACCTACATTCGCAAGCTGGGCTGTGGCATGCGCCGGGCGGTCCTGGACCGGATGGGCATTCAATTGGCGTTCGCGACCCAGTCCCTCGCGCTTCAGCCGGAGCGCTGCTGGCACCTGGGGCTGATCGTCCATGAGCTCGTGATGCACGCGGCAAGACACGCCTGTTTCGACGCGCGGGCCGGGGAGATCAGGATCAAGCTGACGCGTACCGGTGCGCTGGTGAACTGCGTGATCCTGGACAACGGCTCGCGTCCCGCACGGGAGACTTCCGACCGCGAACTGCGAATTGCCAGGGATATTGCGCGGGCGCTCGGCGGTCGGATCGAGCAAGGTTTCGGCGCGGAATTCACCTCGATTGTCCTCTCGTTCCCGCTGACCGAGCGCGAACGGGACGTAAACTGGTCAATCGCAACGCGCCAGATGAGGGGCCCGCGCCGCACGAAAGCCAACGCTTCGAGCGAGGCGGTGCTCACGGGCGTAGCGACCGGTCAACGCCGGCCCACCGTTGAGATCGATTCCTTTGCGGGACGACTGCGCCAGCAAGAACGCGAATTGGTCGTCCCTCGCCAACCCGCCGATGCGCTTGGCGCGCTGTTGTCACCCTCCCTTCACACGGACGCGCCATGACAAGCCAATTCTCCAACCCCGTTCGAACGTCACATGTGGGGAAGGCCCTGGCCGCAGCGGCCGTGCTTGCCAGCATTGCGCTGACCGGTTGCAACGATCAAGTGGCACAGACGGCCACCAGGGCCGCGCTGGTCCGAACCACGATCGTGCAGCCGCGCGACCGGCAAGCCGCTATCACGTTGACGGGCGAGGTTCAGGCGCGCTTCCGCGCCGATCTTTCGTTCCGCGTCAGCGGACGTGTCGTTGCAAGGACCGTGGATGTCGGCGCTCACGTCAACAAGGGCGACGTCCTGGCCCGGCTCGATCCGGCCGAGCAACAGGCCGATGTGGATGCTGCGACGGCGGCAGTGGCTTCCGCGGAAGCCCAGCTGCGCGTGGCGAAGGCAACATTCGAGCGGCAGAAAGCGCTGATCGCAAGCGGCTTTACCACCCGGACCGTTTACGACCAGGCCCAGGAAGGCTTGCGAACGGCGGAGGGCGTGCTGGAAGCGGCCAAGGCGCAGCTCGGCACTTCGCGCGATGCGCTCGGCTATACCCTGCTGCGCGCCGAAGCGGACGGCGTCATCACCGCGCGAAATCTCGAGGTCGGCCAAGTGGTGCCGGCCGCGCAACCCGTGTTCTCGCTTGCGCAGGACGGCGAGCGTGATGCCGTCTTCGAGGTCTACGAATCTCTTTTCAATGGCCAGACAGACAGCCGTCGCGTGACGCTGGCGCTGGTCTCCGATGCCGGCGTGGCAGCAACGGGTGAGGTGAGAGAGATTTCACCGGCCATCGATGCGAAGAGTTCCACGATCCGCGTCAAAGTGTCCATCGAGAACCCGCCGGTTGCGATGTCGCTGGGCAGCGCCGTCTCGGGAACGGTCAAGGCGAAAGCTCAGAAGGAGATCACCTTGCCCTGGAGCGCGCTGATGGCCGCGGGCAGGAAGCCCGCCGTCTGGACCGTCGACCCGAAAACGCAGACAGCGTCGCTGAAACCCGTCGCGATCGGCGCCTATGAAGCTGGTCAGGTACTGATCAAGGGGGGCCTCGAGCCCGGCGAGCGCGTCGTCGTCGACGGCGGCAAGCTTCTGAGCGTGGGCCAGTCGGTCACTGAGGAGGGAGGTCGGTCATGAAGCGACAGGTCACGATGATCGCTGGCACGCTCGCGGCGGCCTCGTTGCTCACCGGCTGTCAGCAGGAGGCGAACGCGCCGGAGCCCGTGCGCCCCGTGCTCTCAATGGTGGCCAAGCCGAATAGCGGTGACAGCACGATGGCCGTGGGCGTCGTCGAGCCGCGCTACAAGACCAACCTTGGCTTTCGCGTACTCGGACGACTGACTTCGCGTCCGGTCTACGTTGGCGACATCGTCTCCGAAGGACAAATCATCGGGACGATCGATCCCACCGCGCTCGATCTCGCCGTTCGCGCGGCCAAAGCTCAGCTTGCGAAGGCTGAGGCGCAGCTTGCGACGGCAAAGGCCACGGAGGAGCGGCAACGCACGCTCATTACCAGCGATGCGACCACCAGGCAGGCGCTCGATAATGCCGAGCAGGCCCGCGCAGGCGCCGAAGCAAGCGTCGCGCGGGAGCAAGCGAGCCTGACCAAGGCGATCGAGCAGCTCGGCTATGCCCAGATCAAGGCCGACTTCGGCGGCGTCGTCACCGCCGTCGGTGCGGAAGTCGGTCAGGTGGTGTCGCCCGGTCAAACCGTGGTGACGGTCGCGCGCCCGGACATTCGCGAGGCGGTCGTCGATATCGGGGAGGACCTGCCTGTGCCGCTCGAAGTCGGTCTCCCGTTCACCATCAGCCTGCAGCTCCTCCCCACCGTTCACGTGGACGGCAGGATCCGCGAAATTGCGCCCCAAGCCGATGCGGTGACACGGCTGCGACGCGTCCGGATCGCGCTTGACAATCCGCCCGAAAGCTTCCGTCTCGGCGCGACCGTCACGGCAAAGCTCGGCAACGATCAGAGCAAGGTCTTGCGCCTGCCCGCATCGGCGGTGCTCGCCAGGGGTGGCGCCGATTTCGTCTGGGTGGTCGATCAGTCCGCCGGCACCGTGTCGCTGCAGAAGATCGATGGTGTCGCCGAACAGGCGGGCATCCGCATCACCGGCGGGCTTGCCGCAGGCACCCGCGTCGTCACTGCCGGAATTCACAGCCTCAAGCCGGGACAGCACGTCCGCATCCAACAGGATCAAGAGCCATGAAGTCGTTCAACCTCTCCGACTGGGCGTTGGGCCACCGCTCGCTCGTCTGGTATTTCATGATCGCCTTCATGGCGGCCGGCCTGTTTGCCTATCTCCAGCTCGGGCGCCAGGAGGATCCTGACTTCACGATCAAGACCATGGTGATCCAGGCGCAGTGGCCGGGCGCCTCGCCCGAGGAGATGACGCGCCAGGTCACCGACCGGATTGAGAAGAAGCTGGAGGAGCTCGAATCGCTCGACTACACCAAGAGCGTGACGGTCGCGGGTCAGACCACCGTCTTCGTTTACTTGCGCGATTCGACCAAGGCGGCCGACGTCAAGCCGACCTGGGTGCGCGTCCGCAACATGATCGCCGATATCAAGGGCGATTTCCCGCAAGGCGTGGTCGGACCCGGCTTCAATGACCGCTTCGGCGACGTTTTCGGCAATGTCTATGCCTTTACCAGCGACGGCCTGAGCCAGCGCCAGCTCCGCGACCAGGTCGAGGACATCCGCGCCAAGGTGCTGACCGTGCCCAACGTTGGCAAGGTCGACATTCTCGGCGCACAGGACGAGGTCATCTTTCTCGAATTCTCCACCCGCAAGACCGCGGCGCTCGGTCTCGACGTCCACGCCATCATGAACTCGCTGCAGGGCCAGAACGCGGTGGCACCCTCCGGCGTGTTGCAGGAGGGGCCGGAGCGGATCAGCGTCCGCGTCAACGGCCAGTTCACCTCGGAGGCGAGCCTGAGGGCGGTCAATCTGCGCATCAACGACCGCTTCTTCCCGCTGACTGATGTCGCGAGCATCACGCGCGGCTACGCCGATCCGCCGTCAACCCTGTTCCGATACAACGGTCAGCCCGCCATCGCGCTCGCAATCGGCATGAAGTCCGGTGCCAACCTGCTGCAGTTCGGCGAGGCGCTGAAGGAGGAGATGACGAAGATCGTCGCCGACCTGCCGATCGGCGTCGGCGTCCACCTGGTTGCCGACCAGCCCGTCGTCGTCGAACATGCGGTCTCGGGCTTCACCGAAGCCCTGTTCGAGGCCGTGATCATCGTGCTCGGCATCAGCTTCCTGAGCCTGGGCATGCGAGCCGGTCTGGTAGTTGCCATCGCAATTCCGCTCGTGCTTGCGATCACCTTCGTCGTGATGGCTTATTGCGGCATCTCGCTGCAGCGCATTTCGCTTGGGGCCCTGATCATCGCGCTTGGCCTGCTCGTCGACGATGCCATGATCGCGGTCGAGATGATGGTGGCGCGGCTCGAGATCGGCGATCCCCTCGAAAAGGCGGCAACCCACGTTTATACGTCGACCGCATTCCCGATGCTGACGGGAACGCTTGTCACGGTTGCTGGCTTCATCCCGATCGGGCTCAACAGCAGCAACGCCGGCGAGTTCACCTTCACGCTGTTCGTCGTGATCGCGGTGTCGCTGATCGTCTCCTGGGTCGTGGCCGTCTTGTTCACGCCGCTGCTCGGCGTCACCATTCTGCCGGCCAGGATGAAGGGACATCACGAGCAGAAGGGCCGCGTCGCGCAGATGTTCGCGCGCCTGCTGCTGTTCTGCATGCATCACCGTTGGAGCACCGTCGCTGTCACGGCCGGCGCCTTCCTGCTCGCCCTGTTCGGCTTGCAGTTCGTGCAGCAGCAGTTCTTCCCCTCGTCCGACCGTGCCGAACTCGTGATCGACTGGAACCTGCCACAGAACGCTTCGATCACCGAGACCAATACCCAGATGGCGCGCTTCGAGCGCGAGCAGTTGCAGGGCAATGACTCCATCGCGCACTGGTCCACCTATGTCGGCAACGGCGCGCCGCGCTTCGTTCTGTCATTCGACCTGCAGACCGCCAACACCTGGTTCGGTCAGCAGGTGATCGTGACCAAGGGCGGCATCGCCGCGCGCGACAAGCTCAAGTCGCAGTTCGAGGACTATTTGAGGAAGACGTTCCCGGGCACCGACACCTACGTCAAGCTGCTCGAGGTCGGCCCTCCCGTGGGTCGCCCGGTGCAGTACCGCCTCAGCGGCCCCGACATTGCTGTGGTCCGTGACCTCTCGCAGAAGCTTGCCGGCGTCATTCGCAGCAGTCCTGATCTTGGGAATGTGGTGTTTGACTGGATGGAACCGGCACGCGTCGTCAAGGTCGACGTGCTCCAGGACAAGGCGCGCCAGCTCGGCGTGACCTCGGAAGACATCGCAACCACCCTGAACTCGGTGCTGCAGGGCAGGCCGATCACACAGGTGCGCGACAGCATCTATCTCGTCGATGTCACGGGACGTGCGACCGCGTCGGAACGCGCCTCGATCGATACGCTGCGCGACCTGCAGATGACCGGGCTTGGCGGCCAATCGGTGCCGCTCGGGGCGGTCGCCAATCTGCGCTACGAGCTGGAGCAGCCCACGATCTGGCGACGCGCGCGGATTCCGACGATCACGCTGAAAGCCGGCGTCATCAGCAACGTTCAGCCGAAGACGATCGTCGACCGGCTTGCGCCGAGGGTGGCGGAATTTGCAAAGCAGCTGCCCGCGGGCTACGCGATCAAGATCGGCGGCTCAGTGGAAGAGAGCGCCAAGAGCCAAGGGCCGATCATCGCGGTCGTGCCCTTGATGCTGTTCGTCATGGCTACTGTGCTGATGGTACAGCTGCAGAGCTTCTCGCGCCTGTTCCTGGTGTTCGCGGTGGCGCCGCTCGCCTTGATCGGCGTCGTCATGGCCATGCTGCCGAGCGGAGCGCCGCTGGGCTTCGTCGCCATCCTCGGCGTGCTCGCCCTGATCGGCATCCTGGTCCGCAACTCCGTGATCCTGATCGTGCAGATCGAGGATCTCAAGAAGGAGGGCAGACCCGCCTGGGATGCCGTGGTGGAAGCAACCGAGCATCGCATGCGACCAATCTTGTTGACCGCGGCCGCCGCAAGTCTCGCGTTGATCCCAATCGCACGCGAGATTTTCTGGGGCCCGATGGCCTACGCCATGATGGGCGGCATTATCGTCGGCACCCTGTTGACGTTGCTGTTCCTGCCGGCGCTCTATGTGGCGTGGTTCAGGATTGAGCCTGAGCGCGGCGATGAATCAACGGCAACGGGGAGCGGGGAAGGGGAGCATGATGCCATTTGGCCACAGCCGGTTGCTGGGCAGCGCACGCCGACGCCCGTTCCGGAGCCGGCGCACGGTTGACGATCTCATCGCAAGCGCGGCATGGACATCGTAAGCGCCGGGTCATCCCGACCGGTTCGTTCTCGCCCGCGGCCTGCGAGCGCAGATGGCAACCGAATGTGTCAGTGTTGCGCCTCCTCGACGGAACTTCGATCGCTGGTCTTGTATTCGAACAAGGCGCATTCAAATGAGGGGCCGTCGGCGCGCAGATTGTCGATGCCATCCTTTCGCATCGGCGGCTCTCGAAACAGGAGGCGCGAGCCGAGGCCCTAAAGTTGCTGCGGGCGGTGCAGATCCGCGATCCGGAGCGGCGACTGGACGCCTATCCGCACGAGCTTTCCGGCGGCATGTGCCAACGCGTGATGATCGCGATCGCCATCTCCTGCAATCCATCGCTCCTGATTGCCGACGAGCCGACCACCGGCCTCGATGTCACGACCCAGAAGGTGGTGATGGACCTTTTGACGGGAATCGTCGCAGAGCGCGGCATGACGACAATCCTTATCACCCACGATCTCGGTCTCGCGGCACGCTACTGCCGGCGTGTGGTGGTGATGGAGCGGGGCCGGCTGGTGGAAGAGGGCGCGCCACAGACATTGTTTGGCGCGCCGCAGCACGCTTACACCAAGCGGCTCGTGACGGCATCGCCTACCGCGACATCGAGCGTTGCCGAGACCTCGTGCCTGTCGACGAAGCTCTGCCGGTTGTCGAGGTGAAAGAGCGGCCCGCGTCCATGCCGGGCACGCCGCCGCTACTGGATGTCCAGCACATCGTCAAGCGTTTTGACGCTGGCGCCGCCGCGGTGACGGATTTCTCGATGACCATGGCGGCAGGGGAGAGCGTCGGCCTGGTCGGAGAGTCCGGCTCGGGCAAGAGCACGACGGCACGAATGATCTGCCGGCTGATAGATCCCAGCGAAGGCGATATCCTGTTCGACGGCTATTCGATCGCACAAGTGCCGGCGCGCGATTTTCATCGCTCGCCGGTGCGAAAGGAGATCCAGATCGTGTTTCAGGATCCGCATGAGAGCCTCAATCCACGCTTTACCGCATTCGACTGCATTGCCCATCCGTTGCTGCGGCTTGCGGGCCTGCGTCCCGGCGACGCGCTGCGCTCGCGGGTCGAGGATGCGCCTCGCGCGTCGGCCTGCCGCGAGAATTTCTGTCGCGCTTTCCTCATCAATTATCGGGCGGCCAAAAGGCACGCGTCGGCATCGCCCGCGCAATTGCCTGCCGGCCGCGTTTGTTGGTGCTCGACGAGCCCACTGCGGCGCTCGATGTCTCGGTGCAGGCCGTGGTGCTGCAATTGCTCGACCGGCTTCGGCGCGAGGACAATCTCGCATTCCTGTTCGTCAGCCACGACCTCAACGTTGTGCGCATGATGTGCAGTCGTACCATCGTGCTGCGCGCCGGTGGCATCGTGGAGCAGGGCGAGAGCCAGGCGCTGTTCAGCAATCCGCGGAACGACTACACCCGCGAACTGCTCGACGCGATTCCGCAAATTGGCTCGCCGGCCTCGGTTGAGGGTGGTCAAAAGTTCCCTGCGTTCCTAAGAGCGGAGTGAAGATCGGTCAAATACCTCGTTCAAAGTCACCGCCGCTGTGCAGGATGTTTCGATTGATGAGCGCTCCAATTCAAGTTTGGGTGGCGGCGCGGTCAGCAATCTTGCCAGCAGCAGGAATCGATCCGTGAGCCTTGAGTGCCGTTGTGATGATGCGCAGTTTGGTGCTGCGAAAGGTTCGTGCCGACAGTTTTAGATATGAATTGCATGCCCGAGCGATTTCAGCGCGGCCTCGTGAAAGGCCTCGCTTTGGGTTGGATGCGCATGGATGGTCATGGCGACATCCTCCAGGCGCGCGCCCATCTCCAGCGCAAGACTGAAGGCGGCCGAAAGTTCGGCGATGCCGGCGCCTACGCCCTGTATCCCCAGCAAGAGATGGTTGTCGGCTCGCGCGACGGTCCGGATGAAGCCGTCTTCCCGATCGAGTGTCAGTGCGCGGCCGTTGGCCTTGAACGGAAAGAGGTCTATCTTGACATCGAAACCGTTTTCGATCGCCTCGCCCGGCGACTGGCCGACGGTCACGATTTCTGGATCGGTGAAGCAGATCGCCGGGATTGAAACCCGGTCCCAGGCGCGGCGTCGGCCGGCGATGATCTCGGCCACCATCTCGCCTTGCGCCATGGCGCGATGCGCGAGCATCGGCTCTCCCGTGACGTCGCCGATCGCCGAGATGCCGTGCATCGAGGTACGGCATCGGTCGTCGATGCGGATAAAGGGGCCGTCCATGTCGAGATCGAGTTGATCGAGGGCCAAACCGCCAGTCGCGGGTCTGCGGCCGACCGTCACCAGAATTCTTCTCGGCACCGAGCGTTGTCTGCTCGCCTGCAGTGGTCTCGATCGCGAGTGCCGTCCCGTCGGCGACGAGCGCATTTGCCTTCGCGCTGGTCAAAACTGTAACTCCGAGCGCGGCGAGGTGCCTGGCGACGGGCGCGCTCAGCTCAGCATCATATTGCGGCAGGATCTGCGGCGCGGCCTCGACGATGGTGACTGCCGCACCCATTTTCGCGAACGCTGTGCCGAGCTCGAGGCCGATATAACCGCCGCCGACCACGACCAGCCGCTTCGGGATGTCGGTAAGAGACAGCGCTTCGGTCGATGAGATCACGCGGCCGCCGTAGGGAAGAAACGGCAGCGGGACCGGCTCGGAGCCCGTCGCGATCACCACCATTTCGGCATGGATGGTTTGTGGGCCGGATTGGGTTGCGACCTCGACGGTCTTGCCGTCGCGAAACGAGGCGCGCCCCGTCACAGACCTGGCGCCGGCTCTTTTCAGCAGACCAGCCACACCGCCGTTTAGACGCCGAACGATATCGTCCTTCCAGGCGATGGTCTTGGCAAAGTCCAGCGTCGGCGTCGTCGTGGAAATGCCGAGCGCATTGTTGCCTTCTGCCGCGCGCGCGATGGATTCATATTCGCCGGCCGCATGGATCAGGGCCTTCGAAGGAATGCAGCCGACATTGAGGCAGGTTCCACCCGGCTTTTCGGCCTCGACGACGACCGTATCGATGCCGAGCTGGCTGGCGCGGATCGCACAGGTGTAGCCGCCGGGGCCGGCGCCGATGACGAGCAGCTTGCAGGTGATTTCGGTCATCGTCCTACGCGTCAATGAAAATCATGGCCGGCGTTTCCAGAAGCAGCTTGATGCGCTGTACGAATTGAGCCGCGTCGAACCCGTCGATGACACGATGATCGAAGCTCGACGACAGGTTCATGATCCGGCGCGGCACGAACGCCGTACCGTCCCAATGCGGCCGGATGGCGATTCGGTTGACGCCGATGATCGCGACCTCCGGATGATTGATGATGGGGGTCGTCGCAAGCCCGCCCAAGGCGCCGAGCGAAGTGATCGTGATGGTCGAGCCGGTGAGTTCGTCGCGGGTGGCGTTGCCGTTCCGGGCGGCTTCAGCGAGCCGGGCGACTTCGGCGGCGCAACGCCAGAGGTCGAGCGCTTCGGTGTGCCGGACCACGGGGACCACCAGGCCGGCCTGAGTCTGGGTGGCGACACCAATGTGCACGCCCGCGTGCTGATGTACGATCCCGGCCTCGTCGTCGAAATGTGCGTTCAGGATCGGCTGTTCGGCGATCGCGCGCACCATTGCGCGCATCAGGAATGGCAACAGCGTCAGCTTCGGCCGATCGGATCGTTGCTGGCCGTTGAGCTTGCTACGCAGATCCTCGAGCAACGTGACATCGATCTCCTCGACATAGGTGATGTGCGGGATCCGTGCGCTTGCAATCGACATCTTCTCGGCGATCTTGCGCCGTAAGCCGACGATCTTGATGTCTTCGACCGCGTTTTTCGCCTGATAGGCCGCCGCCATGGCGGCACGGCTGCGCGCCAGATGGCCATCGAGGTCATCGTGGGTGATCCGTCCAGCCGGGCCCGTGCCGCGAACCTGGCGCAGATCGACGCCTGCTTCGCGCGCACGAAGCCGGACCGCGGGAGCAGCCAACGGCCGTTCCCTTGCAGGCTCGAACGGCGTTGCGGCGGGTTGCGGCCGTAGCGGCACCGGCGGCGCGCTCGCCTGCGCGCGCAAGGCGCTTGCGGGATCGTCAGGCTGTTCGGCCGATAGGCGTGCTGTATGCGGCGTCGGCTCTTTTGTCTGCGTCACCGGCTCGCTGTTGCCCGTCACCTCGAGCCGAACGAAATCCGAGCCCACGGCCAGAACGTCGCCAACCTCGCCGGCGAGCCAGCTGACGCGGCCATCCGCGGGCGACGGAATTTCCACAGTCGCCTTGTCGGTCATCACGGCGCCGAGCACGGCGTCTTCCCGCACGACGTCACCGACCTTCACGTGCCATTCCACGAGTTCGGCTTCCGCAATGCCCTCGCCGACGTCGGGCAGCCTGACGACGCGCTCGGCCATCTCAGGCCTCCAGCGTTTCGATCAGCGCGCGTCCGATCCGCGCCGGTCCGGGGAAGTAGTCCCATTCCTGCGCATGCGGGTAGGGCGTGTCCCAGCCGGCGACCCGCACGATAGGGGCTTCCAGATGGTAGAAACACCGCGCCTGCACCAGTGCGCAGAGCTCCGCGCCAAAGCCCGAGGTCAACGTCGCCTCATGCACGATCACGCAGCGTCCCGTTTTCTTGACGGAAGCCTCGATGGTTTCGAGATCGAGCGGTAGCAGCGTGCGGAGGTCGATGATCTCGGCATCGATTTCCGTTTCGGTCACGGCGCTCTCGGCGACATGAACCATTGCGCCGTAGGCCAGGATGGTGACGGCGTTACCCTGTCGTCGAATCGCGGCGCTGCCGAGCGGAATTGCGAAATGTCCGTCGGCGACCTCGCCGAGATCGTGCTTGGACCATGGGGTCACCGGCCGGTCATGATGGCCGTCGAACGGACCATTATAAAGTCGCTTCGGCTCGAGAAAGATCACCGGATCCGGATCTTCGATTGCCGAGATCAGCAGACCCTTGGCGTCACTCGGGTTCGATGGCACCACCGTCTTGATGCCGCAGACATGGGTGAACAGCGCTTCCGGGCTCTGGCTGTGCGTCTGTCCGCCAAAGATGCCGCCGCCGGTCGGCATGCGCACGACGAGCGGGCAGGTGAACTGGCCGTTGGATCGGTAGCGCAACCGCGCGGCTTCGGACACGATCTGATCGTAGGCCGGGTACATGTAGTCGGCGAACTGGATTTCGACACAGGGTTTCAGGCCATAGGCGGCCATGCCGACCGCGACGCCGACGATGCCGAGCTCACTGATCGGCGTATCGAAGCAGCGGCTGGTTCCGTATTTGGCTTGCAGTCCCTGGCTTGCCCGAAACACGCCGCCGAAATAGCCGACGGTCCTCGCCGAACACGACGACATCGCCGTCGCGCGCCATCATGACGTCCATGGCGTCGCGGATCGCCTCGATCATGGTCCGTCGCGGCATGGTTCAGACTCCGGCCTCTTGGCGCTGTCGGCGCAGATGCGGGGGCATCTGCGAGAAAACGCCTTCGAACATGTCGCGCGCCGAAGGCCGCTGCTCGGAATGCAGCGTGCCGTAGGCTTCGGCTTCTTTCTGCGCCGCGACCACGGTGTCGAGGATCTCGGCTTCGGTCTGCTTGTGCCGCTCCTCCGACCAGGCGCCGCGGACGATCAGATGGTTCTTCAGCCGGATCACGGGATCTCCCAGTGGCCAGGCATCGGACTCTGTCTTCGGCCGATAGCCCGCTGGGTCGTCGGATGTGGAATGCGCGCCGACCCGATAGGTCACGTGCTCGATCAGGGTCGGCCCGAGATTGCGGCGCGCCCGCTCGCAGGCCCATTTCGCCACCGCATGAACCGCGAGGTAATCATTGCCGTCGACGCGTAGCGCCGGAATGCCGAAGCCGAGACCGCGCGCTGCGAACGTGCCGGAGCCGCCGCGCGCGATGCCCTGGAAGGTCGAGATGGCCCATTGATTGTTGACGATGTTGAGCACGACCGGCGCGCGGTAGGTCGAGGCGAACACCAACGCGGCGTGGAAGTCGGATTCGGCTGTTGCTCCATCACCGATCCAGCCGACTGCAATCTTGCAGTCGTTCTTGATCGCAGAGGCCATCGCCCAGCCGACGGCCTGGATATATTGGGTGGCGAGATTGCCCGAGATCGAGAAGAACCCGTGCTCCCTGGCGGAATAGAACACGGGAAGTTGACGCCCCTTGAGCGGATCGTGCGTGTTGGAGTAGATCTGACAGGCCATGTCGACCAGCGAATAGCCGCCGGCGATCAGGAGACCTGCCTGGCGGTAAGTCGGAAAATTCATGTCTCCCGGCAACAGGGCCTTGCGAAAGGCGCAGCTGACGGCCTCTTCGCCCATATGCTGCATATAAAACGACGTCTTGCCTTGGCGTTGCGCCATCTGCATGCGCGCATCGAACGCGCGCAACGTCATCATGTGGCGCAAGCCCTCGAGCAATTCGCTGTCCGAGAGCGAGCCGGCCCAAGGGCCGACGGCTTCGCCGTCGCGGTTGAGCACGCGAATGACGGAGAAGGCGAGGTCGCGGATCGTCTCCGCGTCGACGTCGACTTCGGGACGATCGACCTCGCCTGCGCTCGGGATTCGGATGTTCGAGAAATCCGGCGTGCCGCCGGGACGCACCGCGGGCTCCGGCACATGCAGTTGCAGCGGCGGGTGCTCCGCGGGTTGCGCCGCCTCGTGCTGCGGAATCATGGTGTCAGGCATGATGTTGGCGTCGGGCATTGGTGTTCGTCTCTCACCTCGATCGCATCGATGCAGAACAGCGCGCCGACGCGGCGGACGAGCCGTTCGATGACGTCGCGGTCCTTGACGTCTATGGAAGCCGAGATGCGGCATTCGTTCGCTTCCGCTCGAGCACTGACGGCCGCGAGCCGAAGCCCCGCAACGCGCGTCTGGTCGAGCAGGCGGCCGAGCGCAGCGTGCATATCGCTGGTCTGGAGTTCGAGAAGAAACACCGCAAAAATCTCGCTTTCTCAGCATATACGTACTGCTAAAGCTCGGGATTGTTGTTCCTTTTATCTGGGTGTATGTAGAATTCGCGATACGGAAATTCTGCATATGGGCTGCAGTCCCAGAATGGAGTTCTTGGTATGGTTCCGGTCGGACGTGCGGCAGCGCCGGTCAAGGCTTCGCGCAAGGACGCGCTTCGGCTCGATGAGATCGATCGCAAGATCCTGCGCGCCTTGCAGCAGGATGCGCGCCTGACGACGGCACAACTGGCCGGCAGGATCGGGCTCTCCACCACGCCGTGCTGGAACAGGCTGAAGCGCCTCGAGACCCAGGGTTACATCGATGGCTATGTCGCGCTGCTCAATCAGGACAAGCTCGGTCTGCCTGAAACGGTGATCCTGGAGGTGACGCTCGATCGCCACGACGAGGAGATGCTCGAGCGTTTCGGCCAACTGCTTGCCGAGTTGCCGGAGGTGATCGAAGCCTATCTCACCACAGGCGATTACGATTATCTGGTCAAGGTCGCGGTCGAAAGCACCGCCGGCTATGAACGCTTCCTGCGCGAAAAGCTCTATCGCATTCCGGGTATCCGCCACAGCCGGTCGTCGTTCGCACTGCGTTGCCTGAAGAAGCTGACGTCGGTTCAGGTATAAAGGTGCGGGAAGCGCCGCCTCAATGTGCCTGCGCCGCTGCGGGCAACACAGACGTCCGTGTTCCAGACTTGCACCTGTCCGCCGGATGGCCAAGCCAGAAAGGTATGCTCTCTGGCGCAAAGCGCCACGGTTACGCCGTCAGCGCTGCCCGTTGCGCCGGCCGATGCCCTTCGCGAGAGTCCACAATTGATGAAACAGGAGCGCAATGCCGTCGATTGGCTGCGCCGTCGCGTGCCCGGCTGCCCCCGAAAGCTGCTGCTCCAGATTGTGGGCAAAGTCTGCGGTCAGGCGTGCCGCGAGGTCTCGTACGAGCTTTTCACGCGCGATTTGAGCCAGGATGCCTTGCAGGCTGTAGCCGATCGATAATTCGACGCGGGTTGCGGCCCCGGCGTCGATCGGCACGAGACGGTAGCGGATCTCACCCTGGGTCGAGGAGCGGCTGCGCTGGTCGTCTCCCGTGCCGACGATCCGGCCAGTCATTGTCGCGGGATCACGCTCGATCCGGGCCGTGCCGCGGAAGGCCGCCGAAATCGGACCGAGCTTGACGCGAATCAGGCCTTCGACATGCTCCGCCGCCGGATTGCCGGTCAGCGAAACGCCGGGAAGGCAGGCCGCAACCTGCTCGATGTCGCCGAACATCGCAAAGACCTCGCCGGGCGGAGCGGCTATGGCGAAGCTCTGTTCGAACAGCTTGTCAGGGACGAAGTCCGCAATGGCAGCCTTGCGGCTCAGATCGTTCGGCAACTCGACGCGGGCTGCCGGTCGGGCCGCCTCCGAATCTGCAATGGCTGCGGCATTGCCCGAACCCACGGGTCCAAGCTGCTCGCGGCCCGCGCCCGACATGGGCCGAATGCCGCGCCTGCGCCGGTCCTCGATGACCGAACGCACGGCGCGGACGATCCCGACATAGCCGGTGCATCGGCAGAGATTGCCGCTCAATCCAACGCGGATTGCGTGGTCATCGGCGGCCGTGAGACGCAGCACGAGATCGCGTGCCGATATCAGCATCCCCGGCGTGCAATAGCCGCATTGCAGAGCGTGCTCGCGGGTGAAAGCGGCACGAAGCTCCGCCGCGATCTCATCCTCGTCGAGGCCCTCAATGGTCGTGATGCGCGCGCCGACGCAGGCGGCGGCCAACGTGATGCAGGACCGTGCCGGCATGTCGTCGATCAGCAGCGTACAGGCCCCGCAGACGCCATGCTCGCAACCCAGATGCGTGCCGGTGAGGTCGAGGTGATCGCGCAGGAAATCGGCAAGATGGGTGCGCGGCGCGACCGAGGCCTTCACGGGGCGCGTATTGACGGTGATGCCGATCGCCGTCACGCCGCGGCCTCATCGATCGCCCGGCGCAGTACCGTGACATGGATGTGGCGGTCGGCAGCGTTTGTCATCCCGGCCTGAGTCAGCAGCAGGTCGGCGGCGCGGGCATCGAACTGCTGCTTGAAATTGCGGCTGACGCGACCGCCGAACAGCTGCGTCGCGTCGCCCAGGACGATGGGGGCGGTCTCGATGGCGCCAATCACCACACGCGCCGTACCCGTCTCCGGATCGATCATCACGGCGGCGATCGCGTGCGCAAACTCACCCGGCTTGCGGCAAGCCTTGACGTAACCCCAGCGGGCCGACGCGCGCATCACCGGCACGCGCACGGCCGCGACGATCTCGCCCGCCTGCAGCGATGATTCAAGCGCGCCGGCGATGAAATCCTCGATCGCAAGGTCGCGGACGCCGTCTGTGCTGCGCAACGTCACCTTTGCGCCAAGGGCAGGCAGGGCCGAAACCCAGTCCGCGGCCGGATCGGCATGGCTCAGCGAGCCGCCGATCGTGCCGCGGTTGCGCACGGCGCGGTAGGCGATCGCGCTGGCCACGCGCTGCATGGCGCCGCGCGTGACGTCGGGGATGCGCCCGTCCTCGATGTCGCCGTGGGTTACGCAGGCGCCAATCACGAGTTCGTCGCCGCTGCGCTCCGCCTGTTTCAGCTCGGCAAGCCCGGAGATGTCGACGATCAGCTCCGGCTGGACAAGGCGGAGGTTCAGCAACGGGCCGAGCGACTGGCCGCCCGCCATGATTTTCGTCGATTCCGCCCCCTCCGCCATCAGGGCGATTGCCGATCTCAGGTCGGCGGGACGTTCGTAGGCAAAGGGGGCTGCCTTCATGCGGCCGGTCTTTCCGCCTCGCGCACGGCGAGAATGGCTTCCACGATCCGCCGTGGTGAGATCGGCGAGCGCAGAAGCTCGACGCCGAGCGGGCGCAACGCGTCGTTGATGGCGTTGGCGATCGCGGCCGGCGGCGCAATGGCGCCGCCTTCACCGATGCCCTTGACGCCGAACATGGTGTAAGGGGACGGGGTTTCCATGTGATCGAGCCGCGGCGCCGGGACTTCCGTCGCCCCGGGGAGCAGGTAATCAGCAAGCGTTGTCGCAAGCGGTTGGGCCGCACCGTCGAACGGCATTTCCTCGTAGAGCGCCGTGCCGATGCCTTGTGCGAGCCCGCCAAAGATCTGGCCGTCGACGATCATCGGATTGACCAGCACGCCGCCGTCCTCGACGATGACGTAGTCGAGCAGCTCGACTTCGCCGAGATCGGGGTCCACCGCAACGGCGACGGCATGCACGGCATAGCTGAAGGTGCCGCTGTCGCGCCGCGGCTTGTAGCCGCTGGTCGATTCCAGGCCTGCCGGATCGACATCGGGCGGCAGGTCTTGCGGCCGCCGATACCAGGTATGCGCGATCTCGGAAAGCGCGATGCTGCTGTTCGGTCCGCACACGCGGCCGTCGCGCAGCGAGACCGAGGCGGGATCAAGCTGCAAGAGCTTGGCGCCGATGCGTTTCGCACGCTCGGCGATTTCGGCGCAGGCCGTTCCGACCGCGCCGCCGGCCATCACCATCGAGCGCGAGCCCCACGTCCCGGTCGAATAGGGGGTCAGCGCGGTGTCGCCATGGATCACCCGCACTTTGGCCGTGTCGATGCCGAGAATTTCGTACGCCACCTGCGCCAGGGTGGTCTCGAGGCCCTGGCCGTGCGAATGCACGCCGACCCGGATCTCCAGCCCGCCGTCCGGAGTCATCCGCGCGGTGGCCTGCTCGTGGCCCGGCACCATCGGAATGCCCCAACCGGCATAGACGGAGGTGCCGTGCGCGGCCTGCTCGCAATAGACCGAAAGACCCAAGCCGATCAGCCTTCCGTCCGCTTCCTTAAGACGCTGGCGCTCGCGCCATGAAGCGACGTCGATTGTCGCAACGGCGCGCCTGACGGCTTGCGGATAATCGCCGCTGTCGAAGTGCTTCCTGGTGATATTGTCGAACGGCATTTCCTCGGGCCGGACCAGATTGCGCAGCCGCACTTCCGCGGGCTCCAGCCCTGCTTCCCGTGCCACCGCGTCGAGCATCAGCTCCAGCGCGAAGCAGACCCCGGTCCGGGCCACACCACGATAGGGCAGGATCGGGCACTTGTTGGTTGCGACCGAATATGTCCGGCAGCGATAGGCCGGCATGCGGTACGGCCCCGGCAGGATACTCGCGACTTGCGCGGCTTCGAGACAGGCGGAGAAGGGATAGGAGGAGTAGGCCCCGGAATCGACGATCGCCTCGCAATCAATGCCGCGCAAGGTGCCATCGCGGTCGGCATAGACGGTGATATTGTAGTGGTGTTCGCGGCAGTTGGCGCTCGCGGTCAAATGCTCGCGTCGATCCTCGATCCAGCGGACGGCAAGGCCCCGTTGCATTGCAAGCCATGCCAGGCACACTTCCTCGGGCAGCAGGATCCCCTTGTGTCCGAATCCTCCCCCGATATCGGGTGAGACAATCCGGATGCGTGCTTGCTCGATGCCGAGACAATCCGACAGGCCGTTACGCACGATATGCGGCATCTGCGCGCCGGTGTAGAGCGTAAGCTGATCGAGGCGATGATCGAAGGTGGCGACCACGCCGCGTCCTTCGAGCGGGGACATGCACTGCCGCGCCGTCGATATTTCGCGCGTCACCTTGATCGGGGCGTCGAGGGCAGGGGCGATGTCGACCTCGAACAGGGTTTCGAGGAAGACATTGTCGCCCCAATGCTCATGGACGAGCGCGGTTCCGGCGTCGCGCGCCTTGCACATGTCGTGCACGGCGGGCAGCGGTTCGAGCTCGAGGCCGACGGAGGCCGCGATATCTTCAGCTTCCGCCCTTGTCGGCGCCACGCACATGGCGACGAGCTCGCCAACATGCCGAACTTTTCCAGTCGCGAGCGCCGGCTGTTCCGAGATCTTGAATCCCGGCAGCCCGGACACGGCGCGGATCGGTGCGACGCCGGTGAGATCGGCGGCCGTGAACACGACATCGGAGAACCGCTCTGGCACGTGAATGGCCTTGATGCGTGCATGTGCCAGCGGACTGCGAACGAACGCGACGTCCTTCAGCCCGGCAATGCGGATATCGGCCACGTACTGGCCGCGCCCGCGCAGGAAGCGATCGTCCTCCTTGCGCGGCAATCGCGCTCCGACGCCCTGACCGGCGGTCACGCTCGAGGCGCATTCGACGTCGGACATTCGCGCTCGCCCCTGCTTGAGCTCGCTCGAAGCGGTCAGGCCGCCACGGCCTGCGGAAGGATAGGCGCGACCGCTTCATGGCGGACGCCGGCGCGCAGGCAGAACACCGGCTGCAGCAGCCGGTCCGCGACCACTTCGGTCTTCTCATTGTCGCGCAGGACATGGCGGCCGGGCTTCTCGGCGAGCACGCTGACATCGGCATCCATACCGGGCTTGAGCGCGCCGATCCGATCGGAAAGGCCGAGCATCTCGGCCGGATTCGAGGTCACCATGGGTACCACCTGCTCCAGCGTGAGGCCGAGCGCCATCATCGAGCTCATCGCCTGCACCAGGCTGAATTTCGCCTGACCCGCGAAAGGATGGTTCTCGTCGTCGGCGTGCTGATCGGGGGTGCCGGCCGGCGCCGGCACGTGGGTGTTGTAGCCGTGAATGTCGGCACCGAGCGTGGTCGGCACGATCCCGGACGCGATCGCCTTGCGCGCGAGGCGGTAGGAGAAGTGGCTGCCATGGCCGACATCGACGCGCAGCCCGCGGTCGAGCGCGGCCTGGATCACCGGATGCACCTCGCCCTCGCGATTGACGAAACCGCCGGGATGCCGCGTGAAGGGATGCGCCAGAATGTCGCCGGGCCGCAGCAGCGGGATGACGCGCTCCAGGATGGTGTCGACATCCTCGCCGTTGGTGCCGCTCTCCGGCAGGCCCCACAATTGTCCGAAGTGGACATAGACCGGAAGATCGGCGCGACGCCCGATCTCCGCCGCCATTTCGATGACGCGGATGCCCCAGCGCGCGAAGCCGCCGATCTCGGCATGGGCCTTGATGCCGCGGACGAGGTCGCGGTTCGCGGTCGCGGCCTTCACGGTGGCGTCGATATCGACGCAGTCGGGCCGGTAGAGGTTCGGGTAATAGTGTCCTTCCAGTCCGCCGACCAGATAGGCCGAGAGGAAGGCGTAGGTGCGCGACGACGATTTCTCGGCGATGAAGTAGCGGAAGCCGGGGAGCGTCATGCAGGAGGGGCCGCCCTGGTCGACCAGCGTGGTGACGCCGGACTGCACGCCGACCATGTCGGCGTTCATGCCGAAGCGGCCGGTGACATATTGATAGACATGGGCGTGGGTGTCGATCAGCCCCGGCAGCACGATCATGCCGCTCACATCGACGACTTCCCGCGCGCTGCTCGGCAGGATGTCGGATTGCACCGCGGCAATCTTGCCGTTGCGGATGGCGACGTCCTTCACGCCATCGACGGCGGAGGCGGGATCGATGACGCGGCCTCCGCGCAGAAGCAGGTCGAAGCTGGTGCTTACCGACATCGCCGATCTCCTCTCCCGCCGGCGGTGCCTGCCGCCGCAAAATTGCGAAGTATACTTCGTATTTTCTTACACCAGATTCCGTGGCATAGACAGCTTCAAATTCATGCAGGCGGCACAGCACCGCGCCGAGGAACGAACCGGATGGCAGCAAGAAGCGGGAAGACCAAAGGCCTGTGGCCGCTCGAGGAGCGACCGGGTTACCTGATCCGGCGGCTGCATCAGATCCACGTCGCCTTGTTCCAGGAAAGATGCGCGGCGTTCGAGATCACGCCATTGCAGTACAGCCTCCTTACCGCGCTCGCGAGGCGTGGAACCGCCGATCAGACGACGTTGGCGGCTGACATCGCGCTCGATCGCACGACGACGACAGGGGCGCTTAAGCGGCTGCAATCGCGTCGCTTTGTCGATCGAACGACCGCGGATCATGACCGTCGCTCGCAGGCCTGCCGCCTCACCCCGGCCGGGGCGGCGTTGCTCCGCAAGATCGAGCGGCCGGCGAGGCAAGCGCATCTGGAGACCGTGGCCGGTCTCGGCAAGGCGGACCAGAAGCGCTTCATTGCCATGATGCAGCGGATCGTGACGGCGCACGCGGGGTCTGTGGGCGCGCAAGGCGCGCTTGCCTGAGCCGATCGTCAAACGCGTCTCGCGATTATTATCTGTGCAGCTCCTGCCTAAAAAATCGCAATCGCGAGCCGTCGAGCAACTCCATCGCTCAAAGGTCATTCCGCAATTGCGAAGTATGCTTCGCATTGTTCCGCCTGTCAGTGATGCGGGAGGAAGATTTCCTCGCGATCTCCCTGCCTTTGGTCGAATGAGCCGCCGGGACGGCGCGCGATAAGTCGTCGCAGCCGTCGCGACCGATCTGGCATGTCCCTTGCTCCGCTGGTTACTTTGGCGGGAGGACCAGCTCAATGTCGGCCAGTTCGGAGGCGATCGCGCGACGGTTTGGCGATGGTGGTCCTTCGGGCGAGGGTGCCGAGGACAATGATCTGATCCGCCGTGTCTTGTCGCGGAAAACCGTGCGGCGCTACAGCGACAGGATGCCGGCCGAGGCGCTGCTCGACCTGCTCGTCGCCTGCGCCCTCAGCGCCTCGGCGAAATCCGATTTCCAGCAAGCCTCGATCCTGCGCGTGCGCGATCCCGAAAGGCGCGCCGCGATCGGCAAGCTGTTTCCGGCGATGCCGTGGATCGGGATCGCGCCGGTCTTCTTCGTCTTCCTCGGCGACGCCAGGCGGTTGCAACGCATCGGCGTGATGCGCGGCAAGCCGGTCGAGAACGGCACGCTGGAAGGCTTCTTCAACGCCAGCATCGACGCGGCGCTCGCGATGCAGACCATGATCCTCTCGGCTGAATCGGTCGGCCTCGGGGTCTGTCCAATCAGCGTGATCCGCAACGAGATCGACAAGGTCGCCGGCATTCTCGGCTTGCCGGACCTCGTCTTTCCCGTGGCCGGGCTCTGCCTCGGCTATCCGCAAGGCGAGGGCCATGTGAGTCTGCGGCTGCCGCGCGGCGTGACGGCGCATAGCGACCGCTATGATGACAGCGGGCTCGTGGCCGGCATCGACCATTACGACCGCAGGCGAGACGCGTTGCACGCGATCCCGAAGGAGCAGCAGCGCTCCAACGCCGAGTTCGGCGAGGCTGCCTTCTACGGCTGGTCGGAAGACAAGGCGCGTCAGGCGGCCAAAGCCGAAGGCGCGGCGTTTCCGCCTTATCTGCGCGCTCACGGATTTAGCTTCGACTGATACGCCAATGAAAGGGAGACTCATGATGACGACCTGTTCGCTCGCCCGCCTCAATCCGATCCCGGCACGCCTGGCGCTGGGCCTCCTGGCCGCACTCACTGTCATACCCCTGCTTGCCGGAACTGCGCAGGCAGGCAGCCTGGATGAGATCAAGAAGCGTGGACTGATCGTCGCGACCGAGGACGATTTCCGTCCCTTCGAGTTCGTGAAGGACGGCAAGCCGACCGGCTTCGACAATGAGCTGATCGAGGACCTGCGCAAATCTGCTCCGTTCGAGATCAAGCAGCAAATCCTGCCCTGGACCGGCATCCTCGCCGGCGTGAGCACCGGCAAATACGATGTGGCCATCACTGCCGCGATCATCACCAAGGAGCGCAAGCAATCCCTCGACTTCACGAGCCCGATCGCCGACGCCACGCACTATTACGTCAAACGCAAGGACGACAAGAGCATCTCCGCGATCAAGGACCTGAACGGCAAGACGGTGGGCGTCCAGGCCGGTAGCGCCCTGCTGGCGCGGTTGCCTGAACTCGGAACCATGCTGGAGAAGGAGGGCGGCAAGCTCGGCAAGGTCGTCGAGTATACATCCTATCCGGAGGCCTATCAGGATCTGGCGCTCGGCCGCGTCGATTATGTCGTCAACACGATCATCAATCTGCAGACGTTGGTTGCCGAGAAGCCCGGCGTCTTCGAACTTGGACAGGCCGTATCCGGAAAATCATTCCCGGCCTGGGCCGTGGCCAAGGGCAATACCGAACTCCTCGAATTCCTGAATGGCTTCATCGCCAAGGAGAAGGAGAGCGGCCGGTTCGCCGAGTTGCAGAAGAAGTGGTTCGGACAGTCGTTCCCCGATCTGCCGGTTTCGTTCCAGCCCGAGTTCTGACCCGTCCGGCGCGGATTGAGCGGACATGACCGGTGGCGACATATTGGCCATGCTTGGGGGTGCCGTGACCACAGTGACGTTGTCGCTCGTCGGCATCCTGATCGGTCTGCCGATCGGGCTTGGCCTCGCGGTGCTGCGCTGGGCCGACGTGCCGGTCATTGCACGCATCGTTGCCGTCTATGTCAGCATCCTGCGCGCGACCCCGCTCGTGACGCTGTTGCTTCTCCTGTTCTTCGCCCTACCCAACATCGGCATCGCCATCGGCCCGATCTCGGCCGCCATCCTCGCGCTGGTGATGAATACGGCGGCGTTCAACTGCGAGGTCTGGCGCGCGGGGCTGATGAATTTCCCGAAGGATCAATATGAGGCCGCGCAATCGGTCGGCATGGGTGCCGGATTGCGCTTCCGCCGCATCGTGTTGCCGCAGATCGCCCGCGTCAGTCTGCCGGGCCTCGTCAACGAGATGTCGCTCTTGATCAAGGTGACGCCGGTGCTCGCGGTGGTCGGCGTCGTCGACATCACGCGGGCGGCGGTCCGGATCGGGGCCGAGACCTACGATCCGCTGCCGCCGTTCCTGGTCGCAGTGGCGCTCTACGCGCCGATTGTGTTTGCGCTTGTCTCGCTGCAACGCTGGATCGAGCGACGCCAGCTCATGGCCGAGGCGGCTGCATGATCCACGATTTCGGCATTGTATGGAGCGAGCGCGAGCTTCTGCTCAGCGGGCTCGGCAACACCACGATCCTGTCGGTGCTGTCGGCAGTGGCCGCGCTGCTGGTCGGATTCGTCCTCACGCCGGCCTTGATGTCGAAGCAGCGCTGGCTTGCGGGCGTCGCGCGCGGCTTTGTCGACGGCATGCGCTGTGTCCCGTTCCTGCTGTTTGCCTATATCGTCTACTATGGGCTGCCGTCGCTCGGGATCAGGCTGGACAACTGGACCTCCGGCCTGATTGCCCTGACGATCTACAATGCCGCTTACATGGCCGAGATATTGCGCGGTGCCTGGATGGCCCAGCCGCGCGAGCCGGTCGAGGCGGGCGTGGCCTTCGGCTTCTCCTCCGTCGCGTTGTTCCGCCGCATCGTGCTGCCGCCGCTGCTGCTTGCCGCCGGGCCCGTGATCGGCAACCAGATGATCCAGATCATCAAGGACAGCGCATTCCTGACCATCATCGCATTGCCGGAGCTGACCCACGCCGCAAGCTCGATCCAGTCCCGGCACTATGTGCCGTTCGCGGCATTCATCACTGCCGTGTTTCTCTATTGGGCCCTGTGCCTCGTGATCGAGGCGGGCGTCGGCTCGATCGATCGCCTGGCCGCGGCGAGACGCTAGGTAACCGGGATGACAGAGGGGAGCAGGGTTCTCGATGTGGCCGGGGTGTCGAAGCGCTTTGGCGCGCTCGAGGTGCTCTCGGACATCAGCTTTCAGGTCGAGAAGGGCGAGACAGTCTGCGTGCTCGGTCCGTCCGGCTCGGGGAAATCGACACTGCTCCGCTGCATCAACTGGCTCGAGCGGCCCGACGCCGGGCAGATCTATCTGAACGGCACCCAGATCGGCATCAATGGCGCCGGGCTGGTGATGGGCGACCGCGAGCTGTCGCGGATCAGGACCCGGATCGGCATGGTGTTCCAGCATTTCGCGCTCTGGCCCCATCTCACGGTGCTGCAGAACCTGATGGAGGCGCCGGTGCAGGTCCAGAAGCGGCCCAAGGCCGAAGTGCGTGACGAGGCGCTGGAATTGCTCGCGAAGGTCGGCCTCGGCGACAAGCGCGATTCCTTTCCGGCGAAATTGTCGGGAGGGCAGAAGCAGCGCGTCGGAATCGCACGCGCGCTCGCGATGCGGCCCGATCTTCTCTTGTTCGACGAGCCCACCAGCGCGCTCGATCCGGAGCTTGTCGGCGAGGTGCTGGTGGTGATGCGCGAACTGGCCCGCGAGGGCAGGACCATGGTGGTCGTGACCCACGAGATGGGGTTTGCGCGCGATGCGGCGACGCGAATCCTGTTCCTCGACCGTGGGCGGGTCGTTGAGACGGCCGCGCCCGAGCCATTCTTCTCCAGTCCCGAGACCGAGCGCGCACGCCAATTCATCCAGCGCTACGCAGGACACGCCGCGAACGGCGGACGCTGAACCTTGATCAAGGAGGAAGGCCATGGATCCGATTTTCCATCGTTTGCCCGATGCACCGAAGCCGGTTGCACCCTATAGCCACGCGGTCGAGGCCGGACCGTTCGTGTTCGTGACGGGGCAACTTGCCACCGATCCCGATGATGACGACCGTCCGATTCCGCCGGGCATCGAGGCGCAGACGCGCAAGGTGATGGATAATCTGGCCCGTGTGCTCAAGGGCTGCGGGCTGACCTTCGCCAACGCCGTTTTCGTCCGCATCTACCTCACCGATTTCAAGCGCGACTACGCCGCGATGAACGCGATCTTCTCGAGCTACTTCAATGACGATCGCCGGCCGGGGCGGACCACGGTCGGTGTGACCGACCTGGCGCGTGGCGGGATCATCGAAATCGACATGATCGCCTTCAGGGCGTGAGGAGCCATTATGATGGAAACGCGCATCGAAATCCCGGCGCGCCGCGGCAAGGCTGCCTTTGTCGCTGCCGGGCAGACCATCACCGTCATCAACACCCATGGCGAACAGGTCGTCGACACCTGGGCCTTCAATCGCGGCGATCTCGCCGAATTCATGTCGAACGAGCACACCCGGGCCCATACGCTTCATCTGGTGCCGAAACCGGGAGATGTGCTGCGCACCAACAAGCGCCGGCCGATCCTGACCATGACTGAAGACACGTCGGGCGGCGTGCATGACACGTTGATCGCGGCCTGCGATCGCTATCGCTACAGCTTCCTCGGTGTCGAAGGCCACCACGACAACTGCACCGACAATCTCTTTGCCGGAATGGCGGAGCTCGGCCTCGTGCCGCCGGAGGTGCCGAGCCCGCTCAATCTTTTCATGAATATTCCCTGGAGCGCGGAGGGGACGCTCGGCTTTGCGGCGCCGCCACGGCCGGTGCCCGACGGCTATGTACGCCTGCGCGCCGAGATGGATCTGGTGATCGCTTTCTCGGCCTGTCCGCAGGACATCCTGCCGATCAACGGCAAGGCCGGAAGACCGGTCGAGGCACATTTCACGGTGACGCGCGAGCCAATCGGAGGCGGTTCGACGTGAGCCAGATGCAGCGGATCGAGGCCAATCGGCAGCGCTTGCTCGTGTCCGAAACGAGATAGTCCGGCAATGCAAGAGTGTCGCCAGTTTTGCAGACTGATCGATCCCGGAGCCATGGGAGCTCAAGTGAAGAAATCCTGCTCCTCCAGAAAGCGGGACGGCACGTTCCAGGTGATCCCGGAGATGTTGTTGTCATAGCCGTTGTGCGAGTGCGATTTGCACCAGGCGATCAACGACGTGCAGACCAGGCTCCGCCCGAAGCTGTCTCTCCGCAAGCCAGGTCGGCCTTCACGCGCGGCTTGACATCGGTTCCGGGTTCGGTGGCACGACGCCGAATTCCTCGTTGACGAGTAGCATCACCGGGGAAGGTCTATCGGAGGATCGCGTCGCGCTCAGCGGCACCCATTCGGGCGAAGCACGGGGCTGCCTCTGAAATGGTCAGTTGTGAATTCCGGGATGGCTCTCGTACTCTGGTCTAATCGGCAGAGAGAGGCTCACCGGTCAGGGTCCAGCTTGCTCCGTCAAATGTCGCGATCCGCAGCGTCCGGAACGGCGTGTAGTCGCCGGGCCGGGTGCTGATCGCGACGCCTGGCAGCATCATGGGCAATCGTTCGCCATTCAGCGATGTGGCCTGCTTCATGAGATTCTCGCGGGTCAGGTCGTCGCCGCATTTGCGCAATGCCAACTCCACGGCGTGCACGTTCATGTAGGCAACGAGCACAGAGTAGTCGTCCGGATTGGCTGAGGAGGCGTAGGTCTTCAGGAACTCCTTGTAGGCCCTGACTTCATCGTCATTGGCCCAGGCCGGGTCGCCTGGCTGCTTGAGGAATTGCGTTGTGACCAGTCCCTTCGATGCCTCGAGGCCTGCGGGCTTCAGGATGGTCTCGACCGACGCCGTCGAGCCGCCGATCACGTGCAGGGGTTTCCAGCCGAGCTCGTAGACCTTTCGGATCGATTGCGCGGCGGCCTTCGATGACGACTGCTCGATCAGCGCGTCGACGCCGGCGGCCTTGAGCTGGACGATTTGCGAGTCGATCGTCGGGTCGGCAAGTTCGTAGGAGGCCTGGGCAACGATTAACTCCGCCTTGGCGCCGAGGCCGGCGCGAAGCCCTTTGAGGTAATCCTTGCCGTAGTCGTCATTCTGGTAGAGCACGCCGATCCTGGCGTCGGGCTTTGCGGCCAGGATGTATTTGGCGACGACGCGGCCTTCGGTCTCGAAGTCCGGATAGAGCGGGATCGTCCACGGGAAGGTCTTGGGATCGTTGAACCGGCGTCCGCCCGCGGTGATGAAGAGCTGCGGTACCTGCTTGACGTTGAGGTATTTCTGGATCGCGACGTTGGGCGCAGTCCCGATCGTTCCGACCTCGGCCAACACGCCGACGTCTTCGATCAGCTTGCGCGACTGCTCAACCGCCTTCGGCGCGCTGTAGGCATTGTCGAGCTGGGTAAAGTTGATCTTTCGACCGTTGATGCCGCCCTTCGCGTTCAGCATCTCGAAATAGCCGACCACGGCGCGCCCGGCGCCGGCGCCGAACGCGGAAGCGGGGCCGCTCAGCGGCGTCGACTGGCCGAGCTTGATCTCGGTATCGCTGGCGCCGGGACCATAGGTCTTCTGCGCATAGGCAGGCGCTGCCAGCAGGGCGGACAACGTGACGGCCGCCAGCGCCCGATTGACGATATGGTTCAAGGTCGTTCCTCCGCGTCGTAATGGTTTGTTGTTGAAGTCGATCTCGGCTAGCGCAGCAGCTCGCGGGCGATCACCACGCGCTGAATCTGATTGGTGCCTTCAAAAATCTGGGTCAGCTTGGCGTCGCGCATCATGCGTTCAACCGGGTAGTCCATGGTGTAGCCATAGCCGCCGAAGATCTGGACCGCATCGGTCGTGACCTTCATGGCCATGTCGCTGCCGACGCATTTGGCCATGCTGGCAAGCACGTTGAGCCGCTTCCAGTCGCCGGCATCGCCGGCGCGGGCGCATTCGTAGACCAGCGCGCGCGCCGCCTCGATCTGCATCGCCATGTCGGCGAGCATGAACTGCACGCCCTGGAACTCGGCGATCGGCTGCTTGAACTGTCTGCGTTCCTTGGCGTAGGCGATGCAGGCGTCGAGCGCGCCTTGCGCGAGGCCGACCGACTGCGCGCCGATGGTCGGGCGGTTGAGGTCGAGCGCGCGCATCGAGGCGCGAAAGCCCTTGCCTTCCTCACCGACGAGGTTTTCGGCCGGAACCCGGACATTGTCGAAGAAGATCGGCGTGTTGGGGGCGCCGCGAAAGCCCATCTTGCGCTCGTGACGGCCGAAGGTGATGCCCGGCATTGTCTTCGGCTCGACAATGAACGCGCTGATGCCGTCGGCGCCGGCGCCGTCACTGGTTCGTGCCATCACGACGATGTAGTCGGCGACGACGCCATAGCTGCACCACTGTTTGCGGCCGTTCAGGACATAGCTGTCGCCGTCCTTGCGGGCGCGGGTGTTGAGCGCGGCGACGTCGGAGCCGGCCTGCGGCTCCGAGATCGCGATCGCAGTGACGACGCCGCCTTTTGCGATGATCGGCAGGTATTTCTGGCGCTGCTCTTCCGAGCCGAAATGCAGCAGCGGCATGATGAACATGGTATTGAGCGCGGCGATCGACGCGCAGGCAGGGGAAACCTTCGAGATCTCCTCGCGCGCGATGCAGGCCATGGTCAGGTTGCCGTTCGGGCCTCCATAGCGCTCCGGCACCCAGAGCTGCATCAGTCCCATCTCGCCGAACAGCTTGACCAGCTCCAGCGGGAAGCGGTCGGTCTCGTCGATCTCGGCAGCGATCGGCGCTACGTGCCTGGCGACCATCCTGCGCACGTTGTCGCGGAACGCGACCTGCTCTTCGGAAAAATTCATCCGGATTCCCCGTCTTTTCTTCTGCCGAAGCCCAAAAAGGGGCTTCCATTGAATGGGTGATCCATTTAATAATTCACCACATGAGCACCAAGTCAAGTCCTCGCGCGCCGCAGCGCTCCCGCACCGCCTCGCCGAACCGGCGGGAGCGGGCCACCGATCACCGTGCCGCCGGCTCCGCGGCCGCGCCGGCGTTCAAGCCGATCCACACCAGGCGGACCTTCGAGGAGATCTGCGAGCGGATTCGCGAGCAGCTGGCTCTCGGTGTGCTGAAGCCTGGCGACAAGCTGCCGGCCGAGCGCGAGCTGGCGCAGCAGCTCGGCGTCAGCCGCAACGTGCTGCGGGAAGCGCTGCGCAGCCTCGAAATGGCCGGCGTGCTGCGGCTGCAGAAGGGCGTCAAGGGCGGCGCCTTCATCCAGCAGGGCGACACCCGCCGCATGAACGAGGTGATGCGCGACATGCTGAGCCTCGGGACGATTTCGGTGCGGGAGCTGTCCGAGGCACGGGTCCACGTGCTCGATCTCGTAGTGCAGCTCGCATGCGCGAATGCGCGAAGGGCCGACCTCGATGCGCTGGAAGCCAATATCGAGCGTACGGAGCTTGCGACAAAAGAGGGCCGCTTGCTCGACCGGGTCGAGTGCTCGCGCGAGTTCTACAAGCTGCTCGCGGCCTCGACCCGCAACAAGGTGATTGCGATGATCGTGGACTCCGTCACCGAGATCCACATGCGCTTCGTCTACGCCAAGGTCGCCTCGAGCGGGGTCGCGATGGCGCGGCTGGCGGAGAAACGGCGGCAATTCCTGGCGGCGCTGAGTGAGCGAAACGTGGCGCTGGCGAGCCGGCTGCTGCGATCACACCTGGAATCCGTGCAGCGCATGCTGGAGCAGGATCCGGGGGCCATGTCGCTGCATGTCGCATTGGCCGACGTGCAGCCCGGGATGCGCCGCTAGCGCGCCGTTCTCGCGAACAGGTCAACACCCAAACGGCAATGACAATGGAGGCAAACGTGTCCAACTACGCCAAATATGAATGCCTGACGGTCGAGGTCGCGGACAAGGTTGCGACCGTGACCTTGAATCGCCCGCAGGCCCGCAATGCCATCAATCAGAAACTGATTCGTGAGTTGCGCACGATCTGGGACGACCTCGCTGACGATCACGCCGTCAATGCGGTGGTGCTGACCGGCGCCGGCGAGTTCTTCAGCGTCGGCGGCGACGTCAAGGCGATGTCGGAGCGACCGGGCGGCGACGTGCTCGAAGAGGGCGAAGTGCACGACCCCATGATCAGCCGGCGCGGCGTCACCCGCCAGCTCGAGCTGGACAAGCCGATCATCGCGGCGATCAACGGCGATGCCATCGGGCTTGCGGCGACCCATGCGCTGCTCTGCGACATCACCGTGATGGCGGAGGATGCGCGGATCGGCGACACCCACGTCTCGCGCGTCGGCCTGGTCGCGGGCGATGGCGGTACCGTGATCTGGCCGCTGCTGATAGGTATCAACAAGGCCAAGGAGTTCCTGATCCGCGGCACGCTCCTGAAAGGCACTGAGGCGGAGCGGATCGGGCTGGTCAACCATGTCGCGCCGCGCGCGGAGGTGTTGGCGAAGGCCCGCGCGATCGCGGTCGAACTTGCGAACGGTCCGACCTGGGCCATTCGCTGGACCAAGCTGTCGATCAACCAGATCGTCAAGGAGCGCGTGAACATGCTGCTGGAGGCCTCGATGGCGCTTGAGCAGGTGACGTTCGAGACCGCCGATCACAAGGAAGCGACCATGTCGTTCAAGGAGAAGCGCAAGCCCAGGTTTGGCCAGGCGTAGAGCGAGCAATGGCAGCGACAGGAGTGTCGGGCGACGATGTTACGGCGATGCTGCGCGACTCCTTGCGCGGTTTTCTCGACGAGCATTGGCGTCCGCGAGGGACGGCGGCGTTGTCTTCGCCGGACGAGATGTCCGCGATCTGGCGTAAGCTGGTCGGGCAGGGCGTGGCCGCGCTCGGTGCGGAGGCCGGCGAGGGCGGGCTTGCCGAGGTTTTCGTCGTCATGGCGGAGCTTGGCCGCGCCGGATGTCCCGCGCCGATGTGGTCTGCGGCGCTCGCCAATTTTGCGCTCGCCGGATTGCAGCTTGACGTCGTGGTGGATCTGCTGGAACGGCTGCATTCCGGGCAGGCGGTCGTCGCCTTCTCATTCGGCGCGCTGGATCCCGATCCCGGGACCAGTTCGATCGAGGTGGCGGACCTCAGGGCAAACGGCGTGCTCCGCTTTGTCGAAGCCGCGGGAAGCGCTACGCATCTTCTGGTCGCTCGCGATCGGTCTCACCTTGCGCTGATCGACCTCGGTGATCCCGGTGTCGAATGCGTCGCGACCCGCGCGCTGGGAGCGTGGGGGAGCTATGAGATCAGGCTGAACGCAGCGCCGCTCACACTGGTTCCCACTGGGGCGGTCGATCTGCACGATCTCCGCATCAAGGGCAAGGTCGCGCTGACTGCGCGTGCCTACGGCGCCGCCCGGCGAGCATTTGAGCTCGCCGTGGACTACGCCAAGGAACGGCATCAGTTCGGCCAACCGATCGGCAGGTTTCAGGCCATCCAGCACAAGCTGGCAAACTGCCTGATCGCGCTCGAGGGCGTCAGGCTCATCCTGGAGCATGTCGCCAGGCTGCATGACGGCGGAGACCACGACTGGCGCTACTTTGCGGATAGCGCATCGGCGTTCTCCGGCAATGCGCTGCTGCAGGTCTCGCTGGAGACCCATCACACATTCGGCGCGATTGGCTATGCCGAGGAGCATGAGGCACCGGTCCATTTCAAGCGTGTGCATCTGGATACGATTGCGCTCGGCGGTGCTTCGGATGCAAAGCGTCGACTGGCCGTGCAGCTGCTCGACGCCGGCGCAGGGCTGCCGCAATACGATCTTGGAGCGGCTGGAAATGCGTTGCGTGAGCAGGTCCGGCTCTGGCTCGCGCAAAACTGGAGCGGAGACGCGAAGGAAGCGTTCGACCAGAGGCCGTTCGCCAAGCGCGAGTTCGATGCGCCCTTCGCCCGCGCGATCGGCAAGACCGGCTGGATCGGCCTCGGATGGCCGGAGCAGTTCGGCGGCCAGGCACGCTCTCCGCTGGAGCAGATCGCCTTCATGGAGACGATGGAGCGGGCCGAGACACCGCGCATCGGCGCGGCGATCCAGGCCAATGCGCTGATGATGTTCGGTACTCCCGAGCAGCAGCAAAAATACCTTCCGGAGATCCTGCGCGGCGAAGCCATGCACGGCATGGGTTACAGCGAGCCGCAGGCGGGCTCGGACCTCGCGGCGCTGCGCACCAGCGCGATCAGGGACGGTGATCACTGGGTGATCAACGGCCAGAAGATCTGGACAACCACCTGGTGGGGCAAATACATGTTCCTCGCGGCGCGGACCGACAAGGATGCCAAGCCGCCGCACGCCGGCATCAGCATGTTCATCGTGCCGATGGATGCGCCGGGCATCACGATCCGTCCGTCTGTCACCATGTATGACGGCACGTTCGCTAACATCTTCTACGACAATGTCCGCATTCCCGCCGAGAACCTGGTCGGCGAGGTCAATGGCGGCTGGAAGGTGCTGACCGGCGCGCTGGCTTTCGAGCGCGGGCTGGTCGGCGGCGGGATTGTCCTGAAGGTCGCGCATGCCTTCGAGCAGTTGCGCGGCCATGTCATCGCTGGGGAAGGCGATCGGTCCCTGGCCGTTGATCCGATCGTCCGCGACAGGATGGCGACCTTGGCATCAGAGATCGAGATCGGCCGTCTCCTGATGATGCATTGCGCCGAGCTCGCTGCTGACGGCGTGACGCCGCCCGAATATGGCGCGATCAGCAAGGTGTTCTCCGGTGAGCTGATGGAGCGCTTCGGCGAGGCCGCGCTCGACATCCTCGGGATGCGCGCTGCGCTGTCCGAGCAGATGCCGGGTGCGATCGATAACGGCCGCTTCGAGCAGAACCTGCGGCATTCGCTGATGTGGGTGATCAGCATCGGGACCAATGAGATTCAGCGCAGCCTGATCGCGCAACGGGCGCTCGGGTTGCCGAGATAGGAGAAATCGGATGCAGAAGGATAACGACAGGGCGCCGCTCGCCGGCGTGCGGGTGCTGGACTTTTCCATCATGGTGGCGGGGCCCTATTGCGCACGGCTGCTCGCCGATGTCGGCGCCGAGGTCATCAAGATCGAGCCGCCGGATGGTGACGACATGCGGCTGCGGACGCCGCTGCGCGAAGGCCACAGCACATATTTCGGTCAACTCAATGCCGGCAAGCGCAGCCTGGCACTCGACCTGAAGAATGCCGATGCCATCAAGCTCGTGCATCGCATGGTGGCGGAGGCGGATATTCTCGTCGAGAATTTCCGCCCCGGTGTCATGGACCGCCTCGGCCTCGGCTACGAAGCGCTTCGCGAAATCAACCCGCGCCTGATCTATTGCTCGATCTCGGGTTATGGGCAGATGGGCCCCGCCGCCGAGCGTGCGGCGTACGCTATGATCGTGCATGCCGAGAGCGGATTCGATCACTCCCTGATGCGCTATGCAGGCGACCGCGAGCGTCCGGCCGCCGGCGCCATTTTTGTCGCCGACATCCTCGGTGGCATTTTCGGCTACTCCGCGATCCAGACCGCGCTGATCCAGCGTGCGCGCACCGGGAAGGGGCAGCGCGTCGATGTCGCGCTGATGGATTGCATGTTGAACCTGCTGGTCTACGAGCTCCAGGAAGCGCAATTCCCGATCCGCTCGCCGCGTCCGACCTATGGGCCGGTCCGCACCCGCGACGGTGATATCCTGATCGCCCCGGTCACGCCGCGCAATTTTGCGGCGTTGTGCGAGGTCACCGGGCAGGACGAGCTGGCGAACGATCCACGTTTCACCACCATTCCCGCGCGCGGCGCCAACTGGACCGCGATGATGCAGGTGATCGAGAAATGGACCGAGCGCCACACCTCCGCCGAATGTATCGCGGCGCTGGATCGCGCCGGTGTTCCCTGTGCCGAGTACCGAACGCCGGGCGCGGCGCTGAGCGATGCGCATTTGCGCCAGCGTGGCGTGTTCGGGACCGTCGCGGACGGCGCCGGCGAGTTCGTTGGCGTCAGTGCGCCGTGGCAGATGTCCGGGGCCGACACGCCGATCGGAAGCCACGTTCCCGGCATCGGCGCTCAGCGAGACGATGTGCTGTCGCGAATTCTCGGCCTGTCGCCGGACGCGATCGCAGCACTCGCCGCTTCGGGCACGTTCGGCAAGGCGCCGGCCTAGGCGGGCGTCGGCGATCTCAAGTATCGGATGGAGCATCCGGCGGCGGTGCCTTCGCGATCGCCAACAGGCATTTCAGGAAATGCGCGCGGTCTTCCTTGCGCAGCGGCGCCAGCATGATTTTTTGCAGCTCGGCCGCAGCCGGAATGACCGCCAGAAGGGCTTCCTCGCCCTTGGCTGTGATCTGCACCTGGAGCGAGCGGCGGTCGTCCGGGTTGTCCTTCTTGGAGACTAGCCGGCGCGCGACCATCCGCTTCAGCATTTCGCTGAGCGTGTTGCGGTCGCAACTGATCCGGTCCGCCAGCACCGAGGGGGTGAGAGGACCCAACTGATACAGTGCCATCAGCACGCCGAACTGTCGCGGCGTGATGTCGCTCTGCCGCGTCATGCTTTGATAGAGCCCGTCGTAGCGGGCCTCCAGCAGCCGCAGCAGAAATCCGACGCCGCCTTCCAGTTGCCAGTCGCGCGCAATGTCTGCGGCCGAACCAGTCTTCGTTGCCTTATCGGCTGCCATGCCGTCGTTGGACCCCAGCTGGAGTTTGCGAATTCGCGTTAGCCGTTAGCAGCTTGGCTGATTGACCTCAACCCCGCGGTGATCCGCCGCCCAAGCTTGCTGCCGAACGATGCGATCGCTCTCGGCTCTTGTCAGCCTCTTCATCATATAGTACGTATACGTATTATATGCGACGCGGAGACGTCGTGCAGGGAGGTTGAACTTGGACCTGCGTGAGCTGCTGTCGATTCCCTATCTGCTTGAGGCCGAGGCGGTTGAAACCGAACCCGGGCAGTGGCGGGTTCGTCTTGCGTATCCAGAGCTGCCCGGATGCACGGCCGAAGCCGCCATTGTTGAAGACGCTCTGTGCGAGCTCGAACGGCGACGCATCGAATTGATCATCGGCCTCGTGGAGGAGGGCAAGCAGCCTCCTGTTCCACGCAAGCCGCTCACCGCATCCGATCCGCTCTGGACCGCTCAGGATCTCGGGCTCTCCGACCGCGTCGCCGCGCTTCTCGGTGGCGCGGCGGGGCCGGCCACACGCAACTGAAGGAGGCAAACTCATGCTCTCGCGCGAGGACAATGAACGCCTTGTCAGGGTCGGCAAGGGCACGCCGCTCGGCGAGCTGTTTCGGCTCTATTGGATTCCCTTCCTGCCGTCGGCGGACCTCGCCAGGGACGGCCAGCCGAAGCGCATCCGGCTTCTCGGCGAGGATCTGGTCGCCTTTCGGGATTCCGAGGGCCGCATCGGATTGGTCGACCAGGCTTGCCCACATCGCGGCGCGCCGCTGATCTTTGCGCGAAACGAGGATTGCGGGCTGCGCTGCGTCTACCACGGCTGGAAATTCGACGTCACCGGCGCGGTGACCGACATGCCGGCGGAGCCGGTGCGCAGCCGCCTCAAGGAGCGGGTGCGGATCAAGGCCTATGCCTGCAAGGAACGCAACGGGATGATCTGGACCTATATGGGTCCCGACCAGGCCGAACTTCCGCCGCTGCCGAACCTCGAATGGAATCTGGTGCCGGCCGAGCAGGTGCACATCTCGGTTCGCGTCCAGGAATGCAACTGGCTGCAGGCGGTCGAGGGAGAGATCGACTCGGCGCACGCGCCGCTGCTGCACGGGCGGCTGGACGCCCACGGCACGACGAGCGCCTGGATCCAGAAGCGCGACCTGCGGCCGACCTTCGAATGCATCAAGCAGGACTTCGGCATGAGCATCGCCGCGCGGCGCAACTACGATGCCAACACGCTGTACTGGCGCGTCAACCAGTTCCTGCTGCCCTTCTACACGCTGGTGCCTCCGCTGTCGCCGTTCCCGGATCTGAGCGGGCACGCCTGGGTGCCGATCGACGACGCGAACACGCTCTGCATCATGTTTTCCTATCATCCGTCGGCGCCTCTGCCGGAGAAGACGCGGCAAGTGTTCGCCGAAGGACACAAGGGCCGCGAGAGCGGCCACGCCAGCCGCCACGCGCTTGTGCAACATCCGGTGACGGTCCCGTACGCGGGCTACTGGACCAGATACAATCCGCAGAACGGTTTCCAATTCGACTACGAGGCGCAGCGGACCACATGGTTCTCGGGCTTGCCCGGCCTTTGGGTGCAGGACGGCGCCTGCCAGAGCGGCGTCTCGCCGATCTTCGATCGCACCAGGGAGACGCTCTGCTCGAGCGACACCGGCATCGCGATGACGCGGCGCTTCATCCTGGAAGCGCTGGGCGCCTATCGTGATCACGCGATCAGGCCGAAGGGCGTGTCGGACCCCGACGTGTTCATGGTGCGGGCGGTGTCGCTGCGGTTGCCGCCGGAGAATTCCTGGGTCGACGTCGGCGCGCCGTTTATGCGGGCCAAGCTCGGTGCCGATTTCGGGTACGAGCTGTGAGCCCATCCAACCATATGGCTGACACGCAGCAGGTGCTGGTCAAGCGCATCTGCCTCGAGGCCGAGCGGATCAATTCCTACGAGCTGATCGCCCGAACGGGCACCGAATTGGTGCCCTTCACCGCCGGCAGTCATATCGACCTGCATCTGCCGAACGGCATGCTCCGCAGCTACTCGCTGGTCAACGATCAGCGCGAACGGCACCGGTATGTCATTGCGGTCAACAACGATGCTGAAAGCCGGGGCGGGTCCAGTTTTGTCCATGACACCGTCAGGGTCGGGGACATCATGACGATCTCGAAACCGAGCAACAATTTTGTGCTGCACGAGGACGCCGAGCATTCTATCCTGATCGCAGGCGGCATCGGCATCACGCCGCTGCTGTCGATGATCCGAAGGCTGGAGGCGCTTGGACGCAGCTGGGAGCTGTTTTACGCCGCGAGGACGCGCGCCGCCGCCGCATTCCTCGACGAGCTCGCGACGTTTCGATCCGATCGCTCGAAAGTGCAGGTCGATTTCGACGACGAGCGAGCGGGACGTCTCTTCGACCTGTCGGCAATTGTCAGCGGCGCGCCAGCCCACGTACATCTCTATTGCTGCGGTCCGGTACCCATGCTCGAGGCATTCGAGGCGGCGGCTGCCGGTCGCCCGGCCGATCACGTGCATGTGGAGTATTTCAAAGCGCGGGAAGCGCCCGCCGTCGAAGGCGGTTTCGACGTCAGGCTGGCGCGAAGCAACCGCACGATTGCAGTCGAGTCCGGCAAGACGATCCTCGATGCGTTGCTGGATGCCGGCGTTGCCGCGAACTACGCCTGCACGGAGGGCGTCTGCGGCACCTGCGAGACGCGCGTGCTCGAGGGCATCCCCGATCATCGTGACCAGTTTTTGAGCAAGGAAGAGCAGGCGACGAACCAGAGCGTCATGATCTGCTGCTCGGGCGCCAGGTCCCGCACGCTCGTGCTCGATCTCTAGAACAACGACATAACAAGGGTGGAAGCGATGAGGTATCTGTCGCGCATTGCCGGAATGACCATTCTGGCTATTTTGGCCTGTTCGTCCGCTTCGGCGGGCCTTGCGCGGTCCCTCAAGATCGGCGTGCTCAACGACGCGTCCGGCCCTTATTCGGACAATGCCGGCGAAGGACCGGTGACAGCGGCCAAAATGGCCGCGGAGGACTTGATGCGGCTGCATCCCGACTTCAAGGTCGCGCGGACGGCCGCGCTATCCACAACGTGTACATCTTCAAGGTGAAGAGCCCGAGTGCCTCGAAGAGCAAGTGGAATTTGATTGAGCAGGTCGGCGTGCTGTCCGGGCCAGAAGCGTTTCGGCCGCTCGATCAAGGCGGTTGCTCGATTGTCGAACCGTCGACGAGCAACTAACGACAGCCGCAGTCTCCGGATCAACACTTCTCAAACCAACGGACGTCCCGATGCTGGACCAGCTTGAAGCCGACTTTCCCGAGCACACGCCGCGTCCCTCCGATGCGCCAAAGGCGCTCGAGGGGATCCGCGTGATCGATTTCTCGCATTTCATTGCGGGACCGTTCGCGACCATGATCCTTGCCGACATGGGCGCCGAGGTGATCAAGATCGAGGCGCCGGGCCGTGGCGACGATCTGCGTCGCTATCCTCCGGTGCATCCCGATCTCGGGCACGGTGCGCCGTTCCTGTGGACCAATCGCAACAAGCGCAGCGTCGCCATCGATCTCAAGTCCCCCGAAGGCCTGAACGTCGCGCGCGAGCTGATCGCGACGGCCGACGTCGTGGTCGAGAATTTTTCGGCTGATGTGATGGCGCGGCTGGGTCTCGACTATGACAGCTGCCGCAAGATCAAGCCCGAGATCGTCTACTGCGCGGTGTCGGCCTATGGCCGTGACGGAGCGTTTTCAGACCGGCTCGGCTTCGACCCGATCGCGCAGGTCGAGAGCGGCTTTGTCTCGATGAACGGCTATGCCGATCGCGAGGGCGTGCGCGCATTGTCGCCGGTGATGGACATCAGCACCGCGATGATGGCGAGCAATGCGATCCTGGGCGCCTTGCTGGCGCGCGAGCGCAGCGGGCAGGGCCAGGCGATCGAGGTTTCCTTGTTTGAGAATGCGGTCGTGATGACCGGCTACGCGACCATGCAGTCGCTATTCAGCGGAGCCGATCCGAAGCGAAGCGGTAACACCAGCCCGGACACGTGCCCGTCCGGAGTGTTCCTTGCCAGCGATTGCTCGTTCTACATCAACTGCGGCAACGACAAGATCTTTCAACGCCTGATGGAGCAGGTGCTCGAGCGCAAAGACCTCGCGGCGGCCGAGATCTATGCAACCGGTCTCGATCGGATCCACCGACGGGAGGAGCTGTTCAAAATCCTCGGCGATGCCTTTGCCCAGCAGCCCTGGTCGCATTGGCAGTCGCGGATGCGGGCGGCCGGTGTGCCCTGCGGGCAGCTGCGCACCGTCGGCGAGGCGATCCGTTCACCCGAGGCAAGGGAGCGTGGGATCGTCACGCGGATCCCGCACGAGGCGGCCGGCTGGGTGCCGAATGTGAACCTGCCGATCCGCTATTCGCGGACGCCGATCGTCGATCCCGTTGCGGCGCCGGCGGTTGGGCAGCATACCGACAATGTTCTGCGTGAGGTGCTTGGCTATGACGAGGCGGAAATCGCGCGCCTTGCCGCAGGTGGCGCCTTCGGCAGCCGCACGGCGACATGGAAATAGGTGACGCCTTTGGGAAGATAACCGAGGGGTGGTGAGTGACGATACTCTTGCCGAAGCGGATAAGCCGGAACTGCTCGCGAACGCAAAGTATCTGAGCGAGATGGCCGCAAAAAATGAAGAACGAAACCCAAGCGTGCTGAAAAGCGTATTGCGCTCGATCTCCTGCGGTTCCGCATGCCAGAACGGCAAGCGTTGCGCGGCCGAAGCGCCATGATCGTTTCGGGCCTCGCGGCGCCGAACGCAGCAGCCGCAAATGCCGGCCGATCAGCCGCGGCACACCTTCAGGGACCAGCAAATCAGCACCTGCATCGGCTTTGGGCGTTAGTACGCCCGAACGCTGATCAATGAATTGCATCCGTCGTAGGCGGACTGCGCGCCGTGGGGCTGTCTTCAGCGCAGGTCTTGGACATCGCGCAGAGGCCCTGCCGCAAAATCGGTCAAAAACCACATTAGACAGGCTAATATTTACGGGGAATTCGGACTGGCACATCTCCTGCATGACCGTTTTGACCGATTCTCTGGTCATTGCAAAAAGAAGGGGAATGTCGATGCATCCGAAATTTGACCGCCGCCACTTTCTGAAGGGCGCGGCGGGAGCCGCGGTTGCTGCGGGCTACACGCAGATCAATCCAGACTTCTTCATCCGGCAAGCCCACGCGCAGGCCGGCAAGACCATGACCTTCCTGTCGGCCGAGAACATAACCGGCAATTGGGATCCGACCGCCCACACGACGCTGTCGCAGAAGAACATCGAAGGCTTCGTGATGGGCTTCCTCACCCGCACGCCGATGAAGCTCGAGAACCCCGGCGAGGTGGTCTATGAGCTCGCCACCGACATCAAGTTGCTCGATCCCAATCGCCTGCAGATCAAGCTGCGCCAGGGCGTGGTCTTCCACGACGGCAAGCCGTTCAAGGCGGAGGACGTCAAGGCCACGTTCGAATACGGCTCAAAGCCCGATCGCCCGGCGCAATGGTATCCCGGCCCGTCCGACACGCTGAAGATAGAGACGCCCGACGACTACACCGTCATCGTCGATACTTCGAAGGGCGGCTATCCGGCGCATCTCTTCATGTTCCTCGCGGCGTTCCTGCCGATCATGTCGGCGAAGGATATCGCGGCCGGCCCGGGCGGCGTGCTGTCGCAGCGGCTCAACGGCACTGGTCCGTTCAAGTTCGTCGAGCAGCGGGGCAACGATACCGTGATGAAGGCCTTCGACGGCTACTTCAAGGGCAAGCCGGCGATCGCCGGCATCAATTTCACCTTCACCGGCGACTCCACGACGCGCATGCTGTCGTTGATGAACGGCCAGGCCTCGATCGTCGAGCGCCTCGAGCCCGAGCAGGTCGATACCGTCAAGGGCAATCCCAACATCCACATCAACCGCGTGGTGTCCGTCGAAAACAAATATCTCTGGTTCCGTTGCTCGAAGCCGCCCTTCAACGATCCGCGCATTCGGCTCGCCGCCTGCCATGCCATCAACCGCGACCTCATTCTCGAGGTGCTGGGCTCGGCAGGGCATGCGTCGTCCAACTTCGTGTCGCCGGTCAAGTTCGGCTACATCGACCTCGAGAACTATCCGAAGTTCGACCCGAAGAAGAGCCAGGCGTTGCTCGCCGAGGCCGGCTTTCCGAACGGCAAGGGCCTGCCGCCGCTCGAATACATCACATCCGTGGGCTTCTATCCGAAGACCAAGGAGTATGGCGAGATCATCACCGCGATGCTCAACGAGCAGGGCTTCAATGTCAGCTTGACCGTGCTCGAGCCTGCCGCCTGGAACGAGCGGCTGTACCATCGCCCCGGCGGTGGCCCCGGCCACATGGTCGACTGCGGCTGGTCGACCGGCTCGCCCGAGCCCGACCTGATCCTGCGCACCCATTTCCACTCTTCCTCGCATCGGATCTGCGGCATCGAGGATCCGGCGATCGATGCCAGCCTCGACAAGGAACGCAGCGCCCCGACGCTCGAGGAGCGCAAGAAGATCCTCCAGACCGAGACGATGCCTTTGCTGGCTTCGAAGATGCCGGCGCTCGCGCTGTTCACGTCGGTGATGATCCACGCGATGCAGAAGGATTTCGAAGGCCTGTACATCTATCCGGACGGATCAATGGATGCCTCCAGGCCGGTCGCCTGATCACGCATGCTGGCCGCGTGCCGCGCTTGGCCGGCACGCGGTTTGCCTTGTCTCTTCCGGAGCTTGCGAATGTTCGTCCTGAATTTCCTGCTGCGGCGTCTGGCTCAGGGCGTCCTCATCATATTCCTGGTGTCGCTGCTGATCTTCACGCTGCTGCGAATCGTGCCGGGCGATCCGGTGCGCCTGATGGCGGGCGGCATGGCGCCGGAGGCGCTGATCGAGAAGATCGCGACCGACATGGGTCTGCGTGACCCGATCGTCGTCCAGTTCGGACGCTACATGGGCGGTGTCGTGCGCGGCGATCTCGGCCAGTCCTTCGTGCGGCCCGCCAACGGCGCCGCGACGGGCGGGGCGACCTTCAACGACACCACGCGCGGTGAGCGGGCAAAGGTCATGAGCCTGATCCTGGAAGCGCTGCCCATGACGCTGCAGCTCGCTGCCGTGACGCTGGTGATCGCGCTGATCTTCTCGGGTATCGTCGGAATTGCCGGTGGTCTCGCGATCGGACGATGGCCGGACAAGCTCGCATTCTACATTTCGTCGATTTTCATCTCGCTGCCGAACTTCTGGCTCGGAATCGTCCTCGCCTTGCTGTTCTCGGTCAAGCTCGGCTGGCTGCCGGCGATCGGCTACAAGGGGTTCGCCTATACGATCCTGCCGGCCATCGTGCTCGCCGTCGAACTGTCGCCGGTCCTGATCCGGACCCTCGTCAGCTCGGTGTCGGCGCAGATGACGGAGCCCTATGTGGCGGTGGGGCACGTTCGCGGCCTTGGCCGCGGCCGCATCATCGCAAACCATGCGCTACGCAATGCCTCGGTGCCGCTGCTCAATCTGCTCGGGATTCAGTTCTCGAGCCTGCTCGGCGGGGTGATCATCGTCGAGTACATCTTCGATTATCCGGGGCTTGGCCTCTTGACCATCAACGCGGTGCTGCAGCGCGACTTTCCGCTGATTCAGGGCATCGCCATCGTCACCAGCGCCATCTTCGTGCTGATCAACATCGTCGTCGATCTCGTCGCCACCACCATGGACCCACGGCTCGAATACTGAGGTTCGAATATTGATGTCAGTTGCAACTGCTGCCGATGCGCCGATCATGCGCAAACCGGCCCCCCGCTCCATCGCCCGACGCATCCTGGACAGAGCAGCGTCCACGCCCGGCTTCCGCGTCGGCCTCGGTATTTTCGTCGTGCTTGCGCTGGCGACGGCACTCTATCCGGAATTGAGCAGCCTCGATCCGACCAAGATGGACATCAAGGCCCGGCTTCTGCCGCCGCTGTTTCTCGGCAATAACTGGAGCTGGGCGCACCCGCTCGGCACCGATCAGATCGGCCGCGACATGCTGGTGCGCTCGCTGGTGGGCTTGCGCTACTCGTTCCTGATCGGCGTCGCGTCTGTCATCGTCATGCTGGTGATCGGCTGTGCGCTCGGCACGATCGCCGGCTATTTCGGTGGCCGAACCGACGCCGTCATCATGCGGTTGACCGACGCCCAGCTCTCGATCCCGATGATCATCCTCGCGATCTCAGTGCTTGGCGTCTCCCGGCCGACCATCCCCGCGATCATCCTGGTCCTCGGAGTGTCCAACTGGCCGGTCTATGCGCGCATCATGCGCAGCATCGTGATGACGGAACGACAGCGCGAATATGTCCGCGCCGCGAAGATCGGCGGCTCGACCGACCTTCGCATCATCCTCACTTTGCTGCTTCCCTTACTGCTGCCGCCGGTGCTGTTCACCTCCGTGCTCGACGTCGCCCGCATGATGATCTTCGAATCGACGCTCGGCTTTCTCGGGCTCGGCGTGCAGCCGCCGACCCCGACATTCGGCAATATCATCGCGGATGGACGCAAATACCTGCTGAACGCCTGGTGGATTGCCACCATGCCCGGCCTGTTCCTCGGATTGACCCTCACCAGCATCAACCTGATCGGGGCCTCGCTCGAACGCGCGCGCAACACGGTTCATGGAGGGGCGGAAGGATGACGCAGCCGCTGCTCGCACTCAGGAACGTCACAGTCGCCGCCGGCCGCGCGGGATCGGCGAAAATCATCCTCGACAGCGTGTCGCTGAGCCTTGCGCCGCGCGAGATCGTCGGCGTCGTCGGCGCCAGCGGATCGGGCAAGACCGTGCTGTCCAAGGCCGTGGTCAACTGGCTCGAGCCGCCACTGACCAAGCGATCCGGCGAGGTGCTGTTCGAGGGAGAGGACATCTACGCGATGCGCAGCACCGACATGCGCCTGTTGCGCCAGCGGGTATCCTATGTCGGCGCCAACCCGATGGGGGCGCTCGATCCGACCCTGCCGGTCGGCGTCCAGATCGTCGAGAAGATGCGCGCGGTCGTGCCCGGCGTGTCACGCCGGGAGGCCGAGGCGCGCGTCGTCGAGCTGCTCGATGCCGTGCGGATTCCCTCGGCGCGCAATCGTTTTCACGACTATCCCTCGCAATTCTCCGGCGGGATGATGCAGCGGGCGCTCATCGTGGACGCGCTGGTGACCAATCCCGCGCTGCTGGTGGCCGACAACGTCACGCAGCCGCTCGATGTTACCGTCGCGGCCCAGGTGATCCGGTTGATGAAGGAATTGACGGCGACGTTCAACACCGCTGTGCTGTTCGTCTCGTCGTCGCTGCCGGTGGCGCGCGAGGCCTGCTCGCGCATCCTGGTGATGGATGCAGGCCGCATCGTCGAGGAGCAGTCCAGCGAGGACCTGATCGACCGACCGGTCTATCCCTACACCCGCGAGCTGGTCCGGCAGACGCCGAGAATATGGGGTGAACCGGCAGCAATGCCGCGCCTCGACGCGCAGCGCGAGGTGGTGCTCAGCCTCCGCGACGCTTCGCAGATCTACAAGGTCAGGAAGAAGACCGGCTTCGGCGGGGTCAATCTGGTGCGCGCGGTGCGCAACGTCACCTTCGACATCCGCCGCGGCGACAGCTTCGCCATCGTCGGCGAATCCGGCTGCGGGAAGTCGACCCTGATGCGGCTGCTCAGCCGGCTCGAGCTGCCGAGCTCGGGGCAGATTCTCTGTGCGGACAAGGACATCGCGACGCTGAAGGGCAGGGCGCTGCTCGAGTTTCGTGGCAAGCTGCAGATGGTGCTGCAAGACCCCTTCGGTTCGTTGCCGCCGCGGACCGCGATCGGAACGATGCTGGAGGACCCGCTGCGCACGCACGGATGGCGCGACAAGGCCAAAATCCGCGAGCGCGTGTTGAAGGTGATGGCAGAGGTGGGGCTGCCGGCCGAGCTCTACGAGGAGCTGCCGCTGGGCTTGAGCGCGGGGCAGCGGCAACGGGTCAACGTTGCCCGTGCGCTGGTTCTCCAGCCGGAAATCCTGATCATGGACGAGACGCTGTCGGCGCTCGACCAGTCCGAGCAGTTCAAGCTGCTCGACCTGTTCCAGAAGCTGCAGAAGGAATACGACCTCACCTACATCTTCATCTCGCATGACCTCGCCATGGTGCGGAAGGCCTGCAATCGCGTGGCCGTGATGTATCTCGGCGAGGTCTTCGAACTGGCCGACAATGAGCGTCTCTTTTTGGATCCGGGACACCCCTATACGAAGGCGCTGCTGAGCGCGATGCCGACACTCGAACAGCGACGCTATCGGCCGGAGGAATGCCTGCTGGAGGGCGAGCCGCCGAGCCCGCTCGATATTCCCGTCGGCTGCAGCTTCAGGTCGCGCTGCCCGCAGGCCATGAACAAATGCGGCCGCCTTCAGCCGAGCCTGACGGTGCGCGAGCGGCAGGATTTCGCGGCCTGCCATCTGGTGGTGCCGTCGACGGCGTCCGGCAGCTTTGCCGAAGCGGGTGCCGCTGTGCCATGAGATGGGGCGTGAACGAAAACATGCATCGTGAAACGGCCGACAGTGCCGTGACAACCGGGGAACGGCCATGAGCTTTACGGAGCATCGGCTGGAGCTGATCCGCGATCTGCTGCGTCAGAAGCAGCGGGTTCACGTCAAGGATCTCGTCGATCAGTTCGAGGTTAGCGAGGAATCGATCCGGCGCGATCTCAGGGAGCTCGAGACCCAGGGCTTTGCCCGGCGCGTCTATGGCGGCGCGGTGCTCGACCGGCAGGAGAGCGACCAGCCGTTTGCCGAGCGTTTGCGCGTCGGCGCAAGGGAGAAGGCACGGATCGGCGAGGCCGCGGCTGCGCTGGTCAAGGACGGCATGAAGATCTTCGTCGACGAGGGCACCACAGCGCTCGCGTGCCTGAAGCATCTCGAAACCCGCAAGGATCTGACGATTGTGAGCAACTCGCTCGCGGTGGCGGCTCATTTCTACTATTCGTCGACTCCCAGCGTCCGCGTACTCGGCGGACGACTGCGGCCGGACTATCAGGCGACCTTCGGGCCGGAGACGGTGGCCGCAATGAAGGAGCATTTCTTCGATCTCGCGATCATCGCGATCAGCGCCGTTCATGCCGAACGCGGCTTCATGGACTACGACGAGGACGAGGCGATCATCCGCCGCGTTGCGCGTGGGCAGGCCAAGCGTTCGGTCATCGTTGCCGACGGCTCCAAATTCGGCCGCCTCGGCTCGATCCACACCTTCGGCCTGCACGACGTCGATGGGGTCATCACGGGCGGCACCCTGACCAAAGACTTCTCCGAGCAATTCCTCAAATCCAACGTGGAAATCATCTATGCCTGACATCGCCCCAAGCCGCGCTCCCATCAATCCATCGCGTCTCCAGGCGATGATGGACGAATTGTCGACGATCGGCGGCGGGCCGGACGGATCCATGACGCGGCTCGCGCTGTCCAAGGAAGACGGGGCGGCGCGCGACTGGCTTGGCCGCTGGTTCGCCCGCCACGGCTTTGCCGAGGCCGTCGACGCGATCGGCAATCAGTTCGGCAGCCTGTCGATGGCGGGCGCCAACGCGCCGGTCGTCATGGTCGGATCGCATATCGACAGCCAGCCCAATGGCGGCCGCTTTGATGGCGCCCTCGGCGTGGTCTCGGCCTGTGAAGCGGTGCTCGCCGTGTCCGAGCGATTGAAGGCGGAGAACAGGCTGCCGGTCTGCAATTTCCAGGTGGTGAACTGGACCAACGAGGAGGGCGCGCGGTTTCAGCCGAGCCTGCTGGGCAGCAGCGTGTTCGCCGGCGCGACGGAGCTCGAATGGGCGCTCGACCGCAAGGATGGCGACGGCGTGACCGTGCGCCAATCGCTGGCCGAGATCGGCTATGCCGGCAAGGACAGAGTGGCGATCCCCGGCGCGCTGATCGAGCTGCACATCGAAGGTGACAAGGCGCTGTTCGAGGCGGGCGAGAGCTTCGGAATCTTCACCCGCTTCTGGGGCGCAACCAAGTATCGTCTCGCCTTCCTCGGCCGGCAGGCCCACACCGGCGCCACGCCGATGGCGGAGCGCAAGGACGCGGTGCTCGCCGCCGCCTACCTTATTGCGGACCTGAAGCAGATCGCCGGTGAGCACGGCCTCGATTTGCACACATCCGTCGGCCGCCTCGAGGTGTTTCCGAATTCGCCCAACACAGTGCCGTCAGAGGCCGTTCTGTTCATCGAATTGCGTTCGGGATCGCCGCAGGTTCTCGCCGAAGCCGAACGCAAGATGAAGCTCCGGATCGAGGCCGCGGCGGAAAGGGCCGGCGTGACCTATCAGGTCAGGGCGGTCGACCGCCGCAAGGCCGGCGGATTTGCGCAAGGGCTGATCTCGCTGGCCGAGCGGACGGCGGCCGCACACGGCGAGACGGCGCGCCATCTCGATACGATCGGCGGCCACGATGCCGTGGCGATGTCCGATGTCTGTCACTCGGTGGTGATGGCCGTGCGCTCGCGCGACGGCGTCATCCATCATCCGACCGAGTTCACCGATGCTTCCGACCAGGCGACCGGAACGCAGATCCTGGCGGACATGCTCTACGCGATTGCCAGCGAAGGCCTGCAGGCGATCGATCCGATCGGTACGGCGGCATGAAAGCGCTCGGCGATCCCAACACGGCCCTTGAGCAGCGCGCCGAGCGCGCGATCAGGAGCTTGCCGGTCATCGATGCCGCGCGCGCGACCTATGCGGCGGCCGGGTTTCCGGTGGCCTCACCGTCCTACCATGCCGTCGAGTCGACCTCGTTCAACGTCGCCCCCGATGGCGGTGATGCGACGCTGTTCCTGCGGCTGGCAAACGACGAGGTGGCCGAGCTGGTCGACGACGAAGTGGCCTTTGCGGCGGCGCGCCGGCTTCACAGTCTCAATCTGTCGCCGCAGCCGATCGCGTGCGCGCCGGCGGAGAGAGCCATGCTGTTCGCGCGGCTGGGTGACGGCTGGCGCACGGCGAAGATCGACGATCTGATGCAGCAGGACGTGCTTGTCCGGCTCGTCGAGATGCAGAAGTTGATCGCCGCGGGCGAGCCATTCGGAAGGCCCTGGTCGGTTTTCGACGGCATCGACCGGCTGCGGTCGCTGGTCACCGCGGCGGGAGCCGTGCTTCCGGCCGATGCGGACTGGATGCTGGCATGGATGACCGCGATCCGCGAGGCGATTGCTGCTGCCGGGATCGAACTGAAGCCCGCGCATGGCGATCCGCATTCCTCCAACGTGATGCTCGGGCCGGACGGGGCGATGATCCTGGTCGATTTCGACATGGCCGGCGATCTCGATCCTTACTACCAGCTCGGCGTTCAAATGAACGAGCTGTTCCAATTCGAGAACCAGATGAAGCCGCTGCTGGAGATCCATGATGGGCGCTTCAGCGATCAGGCGTTCAGCCGATGCAGGCTCTATGCCGCAGCCGACGATCTGTATTGGGCATTGCGCAGCCTGCTGCAGCACGCGCGATCGCCGCTGCGCGGGGTCGAGTTCCTGAAATATGCGGAGTGGCGGTTCTTGCGCTGCCGGATGCTGCTCGGACATCCGGCGTTCGAGCAGCGCCTGCGATCGCTCTAGGGGAGGCAAGACAGCAACATGATCGAAATTGGCATGGGCCGGTCGGATTCGGAGCAGGCGCTCGAGGCCGCGATCGTTCAGGTCGGCGCCTGGCAAGGACGCCGCTTGTCGTATCAGCCGGTGTCGGGCGGCATCAGCAACACCAATTTCCGCGTCACGGTCGAGCACGATCCGGTCGGATATTTCGTGAAGATTCCGGGGCGTGGCACCGAGATGTTCATCGATCGGGAGGCGGCGCGAGCCGCCAGCAGGCAGGCCGAGATGATCGATGTCGGTCCCCGCACCTTCGATTTCCTCGACCATCTGGACATTGAGGTCTCCGAATTTCTCGACGACCGGCGGCCGTCGACCCATCGCGATTTCGTCGATCCGGCGTTCCGCGCCAATGTGGTGCAGATCTATCGCCGCTTCCACGAGGCGCCGCTGTTGCCGCTGACCAAGACCGTGTTCGACATGATCGAGGAACACTATGAGCAAGTGCGGCAACTCGGCGGTTACTGGCCCGAGGATCATGCCTGGCTCTATCGCCAGTATCAGCAGGCGCGCGCGGCGCTCGAGGCGGCCGGGCTCGATCTCGTTCCCTGCTTCAACGATCCCATGCCCGGAAACTTCCTGGTCGGCGCGGACGGTTCGGTCAAACTGATCGACTTCGAATATGCGTCCAACAATGAGCGGCTCTACGATCTCGCGATCTGGAGCAGCGAGCACTTCTTTCCCGAAGATGTCGAGAAAGAGATCATCGAGGCGTATTTCGGCCGCTATGACAAGCGCTGGCATGCGCGCTTCGTCGTCCACAAGGCGCTCGCCGACATCAAGTGGAGCACCTGGGCAATGGTGCAGAACCGGATCTCGACGCTGGATTTCGATTTCTACAAATACGGTATCTGGAAGCATATGCGGGCGCGCTCCGTCATCCACGACCCGCGATGGCCGCTGTTCCTGAAGGCGCTGTAATGGCCCAGCATGCCGTCACGGCCGACGATGCCGAGGTCTTTCTCTCATTTGCTGCCGAGCTCGCGGATTCGGTCAGGCCCATCGTGCTGTCCTATTTCCGCACGCCGCTGGATGTTGCCGCCAAGTCCGATGCCAGCCCGGTGACGATTGCCGATCGGGTGGTCGAGCTACGACTCAGGGAAAGGATCCAGGCGCGGTTTCCGAAACATGGCATCATCGGTGAGGAGATCGGAGCCAAGCCGGGGGGCGCGTTCACCTGGATCGTGGATCCGATCGACGGCACCAAGAGCTTCATCAGCGGCTTCCCGTTGTTCGGCACCTTGATCGCGCTGACCTATCGGCAGCAACCGTTCTGCGGCCTGATCGACGTTCCCTTTACGGGCGAACGGTGGATGGCGAAGCCCGGCTTGGCGCGGTTCGGCGGTGGATTGGCGCGGACCAGCGCGTGCGCGAGCGTCGCGGATGCGCGTTTCTACACCACGTCACCCGATATGTTCGTCAGAGGCGAAGCGGAAGCATTCGAGCGGCTGTCGCGCGCTGCGCGGATGCGCCGTTTCGGCGGCGATTGCTACATCTATGGCCTGCTCGCGTCGGGACACTGCGACATCGTTCTCGAAACCGGGCTTCAGCCATATGACTACATGGCGCTGGTGCCGGTCGTGCAGGGCGCCGGCGGCTGCATCACCGATTGGGAGGGACGCCCGCTCTCGATTCATTCGGAAGGGCGCGTCCTGGCGACGGCAACGCCGCGGCTTCATGCCGAAGCGCTCGCCTTGATCCAGGGGTAGCCATCATGCCGTACAGGACGACCATCGAAGGAACGGTATACGGCTTTGCCGACCTCAGGGATCTGCTTGCCAAGGCCACGCCCGAGCGATCGGGCGATCAGCTCGCCGGCATTGCCGCGGAGGGACCGGTCGAGCGGCTTGCAGCGCAGATGGCGCTCGCCGATCTGCCGCTCAAGACCTTCCTGGCCGAGGAGCTGATTCCAGCCGAGATCGACGACGTCTCGCGCCTGATCATGGATCGCCACGATCCGGCGGCCTTTGCGGTGGTCTCGTCGCTGACGGTCGGTGAATTCCGCGAATGGCTGCTCAAGCCGGACACCGGCCAGCGGCAGCTCGAGGCGGTGGCGCCTGGCCTGACGCCTGAAATGGTGGCTGCGGTTTCGAAGATCATGCGGTTGCAGGATCTGATCTCGGTGGCGGCGAAGCGGGAAGTGGTCACGACCTTCCGCTCGACGATCGGGCTCAGCGGACGGCTTTCGACACGCAACCAGCCCAACCATCCGACCGATGATTCCTACGGCATTGCAGCTTCGGCGATCGATGGGCTGTTGATGGGATCGGGCGACGCGGTGATCGGGGTGAATCCGGCCACCGATACGGTCGAAGACTATATCCGGATCGTCTCTCTGCTCGACGAGTTGCGCAGCCGCCTGTCGATCCCGACGCAGACGTGCTGTCTGGGCCATGTGACGACGGCTTTGAAAGCCGTCGCGGCCAACGCGCCGGTCGATCTCGTGTTCCAATCGATCGCGGGCTCGCAGAAGGCCAATGAAGGGTTCGGCGTCAGCCTCGCTCTGTTGAACGAGGCCCATGAGGCGGTGCGCGGGCTGGGGCGTGGCGCGGTCGGCGCCAATCTGATGTATTTCGAAACCGGGCAGGGCGCAGCCCTGTCGGCCGAGGCAAATTTCGGCGTCGATCAGCAGACCATGGAGGCCCGCGCCTACGCGGTCGCGCGCGAGTTCAGGCCGCTGCTCGTCAACACCGTGGTCGGGTTCATCGGGCCGGAATATCTGTTCAACGGCAAGCAGATCATTCGCGCGGGGCTCGAGGATCATTTCTGTGGCAAGCTGCTCGGTCTGCCGATGGGCGTGGACGTCTGCTACACCAACCATGCGGACGCCGACCAGGAGGACATGGACGCGCTGCTGACGTTACTCTGCGCGGCCAATGTCAACTTCGTCATCACGGTGCCTGGCGCTGATGACGTGATGCTGAACTACCAGTCGCTCGCGCATCACGATGCCGTCTATTGCCGAGAAACGCTGAAGCGGCCGCCGGCGCCGGAGTTCGAACGCTGGCTTGTCGAGATCGGGCTGACCGATCGGGCCGGCCGTCTGCTGGAGACGCCGCCGCGGCTTGCGGACTACATGGCGAACGCGCAACTGCCCGGTGCCTGACATGACCGAAGACCACGAACCGCCAGTTCCGGTATCATTCGACCTGCACCAGATGACCGACGCGCGGGTGCTGCTCGGCCGGTTCGGTGCGGGATTGCCGACGCGGGCGGCGCAGTCATTCCTTCTCGATCATGCGCGCGCGCGGCAGGCGGTCTGGTCCGAGGTCGATTGGGCTTCGCTGCGGGGCGCGTTCGACGGACTGAAGCTCGGCATCGTCGAGGTCGAAAGCCAGGCCGTCGACCGTGCCAGCTATGTCCGCCGTCCGGATCTCGGCCGCAAGCTCTCGGCCGGCGCGGCGCAGCGCCTTGCCGGCGTCGGATCGGGCGGCGCGATCGCGATCGTGGTGGCGGACGGATTGTCCGCCAGCGCCATCGAGGTCAACGCCGTGCCGTTGGTGCGGGCTATCGTCGAGCGGCTCACGGCGCGGCGGCTTGCCATCGCGCCGCTTGTGCTCGCGTCGCAGGCGCGGGTGGCGCTCGGCGATCCCATTGCGGAAGCGCTTGGTGCGCAGATCTGCATCATGGTGATCGGCGAGCGTCCCGGCCTCTCCGCGGCCGACAGCGTCGGAATCTACGTCACTTGTTCGCCGAAGATCGGTACCCCGGATTCGCGGCGGAATTGCATCTCCAACATCCGTGACGGCGGCCTCGCAATCGACGACGCCGCGGACGCTGTGGTGTCGTTGGTTTCGGATATGCTCAAGACAGGCATCAGCGGAGTTGGACTGAAGGATGCCCTGGAGATCTATCGCCGGGCAGCGGTCGTGGATGTTGCGGAGGCGCGCCTTCCGGATCGTGTGCCGTGATGCATTCGCTGCACGGTGGTTGTGTGGGGAAGGGCGGTGTGCTGCCGCAGGCAAGTGCCACCACGAATGGCTGTCTACCCGCGTGCCGACGTTCTCGTCGATCCGCTCCTCGAGGATACGGAGGAAGCGATTGAGGATGCGCGCACGTGACAGCGGCGGCGACTTGGCCCGGTCGGGAAAAAGAGGTCCGTGCGGCCGCGACGTCGTCCTCGTCGAGCAGAATATCGATTTCGTTCGCTTCGCGTCTCGAGAAGGGGCAGATCGTTGCTTCCGGCCCAATCGCCACTCTCACCGAAACGCTCGTTCACGAGCACATGGCCGTTTGACGGCGCCTTCCGGAGTACACCAATGACGACACCTACGAGCTACCGCGCCGCGACGGTTCAGTTCGAGCCGACCATGTATGAGAAGGAGCGCAATATCGAACGTTTGCTCAAGCTCTGCGCCGAGGCTGCAGGAGAGGGAGCGCGCCTGATCGTCACGCCCGAGATGGGAACGACGGGGTACTGCTGGTATGACCGCGACGAGGTCAAGCCGTTCGTCGAGACCGTACCGGGCCCGTCGACGGACCGTTTCCAGCGGATTTGCGAGCAGCACAAGTGCTACATCGTGCTCGGGATGCCCGAAGTCGATCCGGCAACCGAGCTCTACTACAATACGGCCGTCCTGATCGGACCGAACGGGATCGTCGGCCGGCATCGCAAATCGCATCCCTATATCGCCGAACCGAAATGGGCGGCGAACGGTGACGTCGCGCACCAGGTCTTCGATACCGAGCTCGGCCGAATCGGAATGCTTGTGTGCATGGACCTGCACTTTTTCGAGACCGCACGCATCGAGGCGGTCGCGGGCGCCGACGTGATCTGCCACATCTCGAATTGGTTGCAGGAGCGCGCGCCTGCGCCTTACTGGATCAGCCGGGCGTTCGAGAATTCCTGCTACGTGATCGAGGCGAACCGTTGGGGATTGGAGCGCACGGTGCAGTTCTCGGGCGGCAGCTGCGTCATCGAGCCGGACGGTCGCGTGGCGGCGTCGATCGATGTCGGGGACGGCATCGCTTATGCGCAGGTCGATCTGAGCAGGTCGCGCAAGCGGGAGGTGCTCGGTGAAAGGGTGTTCGAGAAACGGCGCCCGGAGCTTTACCCCGAGCTGATGACCAACAGCTTCACCTGGAATCCGGGGGATTTTTTCAAGCTATATGGCTATCAGCCCATCCCGAAGGGGAAGCAGTCGCAGCTCGCCGTCGTGCAGTTTTCGCCGGCAGACGATGTCGCTGCAAATCTGGCGATCATCGAGCGTCGCGCCCACGATCTTGTCACAACTGCCAAGCCCGACATGATCGTCTTTCCCGAATTGTCATTGACCGGGTTGACCGATCCAGCCGCGCGCGCCCAGGCGTTGGAGGGGCCTGCCGTCAAGGCGCTTACCAGGCTCGCCATGAAGCTTCGGACGTATCTTGTTGCCGGTCTTGCCGAGCGCGATGGGAAGGCCGTCTACAACACGGCGGTCCTCGCGGGGCCCGAGGGCCTCGTCGGGAGCTATCGCAAGATTCACCTCGGCAACGCCGATGCGAGCTGGGCGACGGCGGGCGACAGATGGAAGGTCTTCGATCTTGCCGTGGGCCGGGTTGGCATCGCCATTGGACATGACGCACTCTATCCGGAGGCCATCCGTTCCCTGGCACTTCGCGGATGTGATATCGTCGCTTGCCCGTCAGCGATCGCGGGCGTCTTCACGGGATCACATGCAGGAACTGCCATTCCGCACAACTATCCGATTCCGAAAGGCGCCGATCCATATCATTGGCACGCCTTCCGCACGCGCGGCGGCGAGAACAACGTCTATCTGGCATTTGCGAATGTGATCGATCCCGCGCGCGGTTTCCTGGGGGCGAGTGCGGTGTTTGGTCCGGACAACTTCGTCTTCCCGCGGCAAGAGTCTGCAATCCTCGATCAGGAGGAGGGGGCTGTCACGACCATCGATACGAGCAATCTCGATACGCCTTATCCAACCAACGTCGTGCGACGGAAGGATCTCGTCGCGATGCGCTTGCCGCATCACTACCTGCCCCTGGTGACCTGGCATCAGTAGCAGAGCGGAAATGCCCCCGTGTCGTGTGGCCATCGCTTGTCCTGCCGCCGACATGGGTAGCAGATCGTACCATGAGGCGTGGGTGACAGCCTCGTGCCGAACAGGTTGTCAGTGCACTTGTACGGAGGATGTGCGGCCGCAAGCGCAACCGGTCGGGCCCGTTGGCGCGGCGAGGCGGTGCCTGCGTGATTTCGGAATATTGGAAATATATTCCTGAGTTGCCCGACATGTCAAGCGGCCTCGTCGAACGCCGGCCGCCGTCCGCTCCTTTGCATGGGGTTGTTTTCAATATTTTGGCGGCACGCACCCCGCGCTGGCAATATCCCGAAGGACATGCCGTTCTGTCAAACTGTCGCGCGAGGAGTTCGAGCGGCGGTCCCGCAGCTGACGGGACGTCCGGGCCACGGTTTCGGCGCAACAGATCGGCCGTCACCAAGACAGGCTGGGCGATAGCAGGTTTGGCGATGTAGCGGACCTCGGCCAGCATGGGCTCGGAAGCTCCGAGCCCATGCGTGATTTCTCTCCGCGAAACTGCGGCGCCGGATCGGGCACCCGGACCTACTTCAACATCGCCGCGACGTTGTCCTTGGTCACGATGTCGAGACCGGTGTGGATGATCTGCGGCACCTTCTGCCCCTTCTTGATGGCAAGCAGCGTATCCATCGCCTTCTCGCCCATCTCGAACGGTCGTTGGCCGACCAGTGCATTGGCGTAACCTTCATTCAGCAATTCGAGCTGCATCCGGAGGGTGTCGGCGACAACAAGCGTGAACTTGCCGGCGTCGATGTCCTTCTTGCTCTTGCTGGCGAACGCCTTGAAGCCTTCCGGCGCGAACATCGGCCAGCCGCCGATCGGGACGATCGCCGCGAGATCGGGGGTCGCGGTGCGCAGGTCGGTCATCTGCTGGACGCCGAGCGCGGGGTCGTCATTGCAAAAGGTCGGCGAGCCCCCGACTTCGGTCCACTTCGAGCCCTTGAGCGCTTCACGGACGCCGTCGACGCGCTCGGCGAGGTTTTTCGCACCCGGCCCGCCGGAGATCATGGCGTATTTGCCGCCATCGGGCCGCAGCTTCAGCAATTGCTTGCCGAGCGCGACACCGAACTCCTTGTTGTCGGTGCCGATATAGGCAATCCGCTTCGAGTCCGGCGCGTCCGCATCGAAGGTGATGACGGCAATGCCGGCCGCCGTTGCCGCCTCGATCGACTTGGTCATCGCGGCAACGTCGGCGACCGAGATGGCGAGGCCGTCGACCTTCTGAGTGATGAAATCCTGGATGATCTGCGCCTGCGTCGCCGGCTCGTGCTCGACCGGGCCCTTGTAGATGCATTCGATCTTGCCGAGCTCCTTGGCGCGCTTCTGGCAGCCGTCGCGCGCGAAATCGAAGAACGGATTGTTCATCGCCTTGGGCACGATCACGAATTTGTAGTTCTGGGCAAAGCCGGGCGTCGCCATCATGGCGAGGACCGCGGCGGCAAGAAATGCCTTCCTCATTGCTTCCCTCCACATTGTTTTTGTGCCCATCCTTGAATAGCGCGACTCCCGGAGGCGGACGGGCGGACATTCATGATCCTCCGGGACGAACTTGTCAGGCCATGCGCGAGCGGAGGCGATCCACCAGCACCGCCGCGATGATGATCACGCCGACCAGGGTTTGTTGCCAGTAGGAGTTGACCTGCGCGAGCACGAGGCCGTTGCGGATCACCTCGAGCAGCACGCAGCCGACAATGGCTCCGAGCGGGCCGCCGATGCCGCCGGCGAGATTGGCGCCGCCGATCACCGCGGCGGCAATCACGTTGAGCTCGTAGGATGTCGCCATGTTGGCCGGCGCCGATCCCAGCCAGCCGCAGACGATGATGCCCTGCAGACCCGCCGCGAGCGCGCAGATCACGTATATCTCGATCTTTACCCGTATGACCGGAATGCCGGTGAGGGCCGCCGCCTTCTCGTTGCCGCCGACGGCGAAGACGTGGCGGCCGAAACCGGTGTGGTGCAGCACCACCGCCATCGCCAGCGCGAGGAGCACGAGATAGATGAACGGCACCGGCATGCCGAACACGACGCCGGACGTCAGTGTGTAGAAATAACTGGCCTCGGGGCCGCTCGGAAAGCTGCCGCGGCCGTTGGAGACGACATAGCCGAGACCGCGCACGATCGAGAGCATGCCGAGCGTGGTGACGAACGGCGACAATCCAAGCACCGCGATGCAGAAGCCGTTGACCAGGCCGACGATCAGCGCGACGCCGAGCCCGGCCAGCACCGAGACGAGCAGGATCAGCCCGGGCAGATTGGCGACCACGGTCTTGCCGTCGTCGGCCAGGTGCACGAACCACTCCGCGCCCGGCATGCCCGGTGTCGAGATCGAGGTCATGACCATCGAGGTGATCATCGCGGAAAAGCACATCACCGAGCCGACCGAGAGATCGATGCCGCCCGTGATGATGACGAAGGTGACGCCGAGCGTCGCGATGGCGATGAAGGAGAAGTTCTTCGCCACGTTCTGCAGATTGCCCTCGGTGAGGAAGTAGGGGCTGGCGAAGTTCATCACCACGAACAGCGCCAGCAGCGCCAGCAGCACGTAGCCGGTCTGCGACGCGAACAGGCCGCTCCGCCACCATTTGGCCTTGCCGATATTGCTGAAGGTGATGGGAGATTCCATCGGCGTTTCCATCACGCGGCCTCCTTCGCTCCCGTGATGAGGGAGGTGACTTCCTCGGGACTGGTGTCGCCGATCGGCTTATCGGCGCGCTTCTCGCCGCGGCGCATGACGACGACGCGGTCGCAGACCGCGAACACGTCGGGCATGCGGTGCGAGATCAGCATGACGGCGACGCCCTGTTCCTTCAGGCGATGGATCAGGCCCAGCACCTGCTCGACCTGGCGGACCGAGATCGCGGCCGTCGGCTCGTCCATCATGACGAGCTTGGCATTGGAGAGCCGCGTCCGCGCGATCGCGACGGCCTGACGCTGGCCGCCCGACATCTGCTTGACGAGATCATGCGGACGAGTCTCGGAGCGCAACTCGCCGAACAACTCCAGTGCGCGCGCCGCCATCGCCTTGTGGTCGAGCAAGGCGAATGGACCGAGCTTGCGCTTGAGCTCGCGGCCAAGGAAGACATTGGCCGCGGCCGTGAGATTGTCGGCGAGCGCAAGGTCCTGGTAGACCACTTCGATGCCGACCGCACGGGCATCGATCGGACGGGCGAAGTGGACCGGCTTGCCGTCAAAGCGGATCTCGCCGTGACTCGGCGGGAAGTTGCCGGCGATGATCTTGACGAGCGTCGACTTGCCGGCGCCGTTGTCGCCCATCAGGCCGACCACTTCGCCGGGCGAAATGCGCAGGTCGACGCCATGCAACGCGCGAATGGCGCCGAACTCCTTGCCGATGCCCTTCAACTCCAGGACCGCCAGCCCGGCGTCGTGAGGAGTTACCATGGCTGGCCTCCGTTCGGACATATGCTGCCAGCTCAGAAGTGCACCAGGGTGCGCAGGCCAAGGACCCAGGCATTGTCGGTCTTCACGCCGGCGCCGTTATAGCCACGCCCGCCCGGATTGATCACGTACTGGGCGTCGAACTTGAGGTTCATCCAGCCGGTCGCCTGCCAGCCGTACCAGGCTTCGATCGGAACTTCGTTGCCTCCGGCATTGGGCGTGAGCGCAGCCGAATTCACGTGGGTCGTACCCACGGCGATGCCGATCTCGTCTTCCGGACGCCAGGAGAATGTTCCGGTGTGCCTGAAGCCCAACGCGACCTGATAGTCCTGGTACGACGTCCGGTGATCGGCGACGGTCGTGTTGAGGAACATGTACCAGCCTTGCGCCTTTGCGCCCTCGACGGTCAGGCGCTGCAGGATCGATTCATAGACGCCATAGCGGCCGCGTGAATCCCCCAGATTCTGATCCGAGACACCGCCGATGCCCGGTGCGATCGCAATGATCCCCGGCAGGCCGCCGTCAATGGTCGATGCGCTGTCATACCAGCCGCCGAAGCGCCAGGTCCCGTTCAACGGACCGCTCGGCGCCCAGACCACCTCGACCGGCACCAGCACGCCGGAGGCCCGGCTAGAGTCGGGGACGCCCGGCAGGAAGTAGACGCTCGAGTCCGACGTCGTCAGATAATTCGGATTGGCGTCGTAGACGCCGACCGACAGCTGCCATTCCTTGGCGAAGTTGTAGTGGACCACGCCGGCCCATTGGCTCACCGGCCAGTTGTAGATGTAGCCACCCTGGATGTTGCCGGGCTGGCCGCCGCAGAACGTCAGGTTGATGAACTCGCACAGACCGAAGAAGAAGTCGGAGCCGACCGGGAGGCGGCCACCCTTGAGCTCAAGGCGATCATCGAACAGCTTCTGCGACCAGTAGAGTTCGGTGAGGCGCAGAATGTTGCCGCGGCCGAACACTTCGTTGGTCAGCTGCAGGGCCGGAATGCCTGCCTCGTCATTCAGGTTGCGGCCGAAGCGGTCGACCAGCGTGAGGCCGACGGTGGCGCCCTGGATGCCGGCGAGCTTTGCCATGTCGAACTTGGCCTGAAAGAACAGCTGACCGGCCTGGGTCGCGGTGTTCCTGTTGCCGCCCGACAAGTTACCGACGGCTTCGTCACCCAGCGTCAGGGCGAGCGAGATACCGCGTTCCTTCAGCTGCGTCCTGCCGAGATCGCCGAACAGATAGGGTCTGGTCCAGAAATCATCGGTCTCGACATAAGGCACAGGCGGAGCCTTCGTTAAGAGCTCGGCCGCATGCGCGCCGCCGCCGAATAGAGATGACAAGGCGATCCCCATGCCGCACGCCCACGCGGTGCTCACAGACCTTAGTGACATTTTCTGCACTCCCAGCGTCCCCGGCTTTGTCTGTTTGTGTCGTGTTCCGGCCCAAAGCCCTTCAGCCGGAACACCCCGTGTATCGATCCGTCAACTTGAGATAGAAACGGCGCGCACAGCAAAAGCGACCTTGTGCGTCAAATTCCCCCGCAAGCTCCTCTCCTCAAGTCGCCGCGACCATGTTTGCCGCTCCCCGGTCGCGGCATTTGCCTATCGTCCCGTCATACCTGCTCGCCCGTACCCGTCCGCACCGCGGCCGCGCTGAGCGTCGATGTGCTCGGCTTTCCCTGCCCGGATGGCGCTTTCGGCGCCGTGCGGGCGAGGCCGGCCAGCGCAGCCTTGCGCCGTCGGCGGGCCTGCAATTGCTGATCCGCCAGCACGCCGATCAGGATCACGGTCCCCATCACCGCGAAGTTCAGCGAATTGGGAATACCAAGGATGTTCACCAGATTCTGCAGCACCTGCAGCAACGCCGTGCCCAGCACGATGCCGAGAATCGAGCCTTCGCCGCCGCGCAGGCTGCAGCCGCCGAGAACCGCCGCCGCGATCGCATAGAGCTCGTAGAAATTGCCGAACGAGCTCGGCGAGACCGAGTTGGTATAGAAGACGAACATCACGGTCGACACGCCGGCGAGCACGCCGCTGATGACGTAGGCGGTTGCGATCACGAGGTTGGTGTTGATGCCGGAGAAGCGCGCCGCTTCCTCGTTCTTGCCCACGGCATAGAGCCAGCGCCCGTAGACCGAACGGTGCAGCAGCACGCCGAGGATCAGCGCAAGCACGATCAGGAAGATGAAGGTGTTCGGAATCCCCGCGACGTTGCCGGAGGCGATGTTGCTCAGCGTGCTGGCCTCGTCACCGTAGCCGAAGCCGCGGGTCGAATCGCTGGTGTAGTAGCGCGCCGCGCCGCGATAGATCAAAAGCCCGCATAGCGTCACGATGAAGGGCTGCATCTTCAGCCGCGTGATCAGGAAGCCCTGGATGCCGCCGAGCGCCAGCCCGCCCATCAGGACCAGCAGCAACGCGAACGGCCAGGGCACCTGATAGGTCGTCAGCAGATCGATGAAGACGACGCCGAGCAGCGCGAACATCGAGCCGAGCGAGAGATCGATGCCGCCGGTGATGATGACGAGCCCTTCCCCCAGTGCGAACACGCCGAACAGACCGATCAGATTGGCCATGTTCAGCAGGTTCACGAACGACAGGAAGGCCGGATTGATCGCGCCGGTGATGGCGGAGATCACCGCCAGCAGCAAGAATAGGCCGAGTTCCTTCTTCATCATGGCGCCGCGGCCTCCTGGATTTCGAGCGCCTGGCCGACCGCCAGCCTCAACACGTTGTATTCGCTGAACTGGTCGCGCTCGAGCACGCCGCTGACACTGCCCTCGTGCATCACCGCCACCCGGTCGGAGACGCCGATGACCTCCTCCATGTCCGAGGAGATCATCACGATCGCGACGCCCTGGTCGGCGAGGCTGCGCATCAGCGCGTAGATCTCGCTCTTGGCGCCGACGTCGATGCCGCGGGTCGGCTCGTCGAAGAACATCACGCGTGGCTGCATCGAGAGCCACTTGCCCAGCACCACCTTCTGCTGGTTGCCGCCGGAGAGCGTCACGGCTTCGATGTCGACACTCGGTGCCTTGATCGACAACCGCCTGGCCTGGTCATTTGCGATCTTGCGTTCGGCCGCGCCGTTGACCAGCCACATCCGCGCGTGATCAAGCAGGCTCGCGAGCGTCACGTTTTCCCGGATCGGCAATTCGAGCACCAGTCCGGATTTCTTGCGATCCTCCGGCACCAGGTAGATCCCTTGCCTGATCGCGTCCCGCGGCGAGCCGATGCCGACCGGCGCGTTGTCGATCCTGATTTCGCCACCCAGCAGTGCGTCGACGCCGAACACCGCGCGGGCCAGCGAGGTCCGGCCGGCGCCGACCAGGCCAGCGAGGCCAAGGATCTCGCCGCGCCGTACCGACAGGTTGACCTGCCGGTCGGGAAAGGCCGATGTCACGACGCCCTCGATGTCGCAGCCGCCGGGCTGCGGGGCGTGCGCCGGCGGCGTATACAACGCCTTCAGGTCGCGGCCGATCATCAGCCGGATCATCGCGGCATGGCTGAGCTCGTGCCGCGCCAGTTCGCCCACCGTGCGGCCGTCGCGCAGCACCACGACGCGATCGGCGCAGCTCATGATCTCGCCGAGCCGGTGGGAGATATAGATCACCGAAATGCCGTGCGCCTTCAGGTCGGCAATCACCTCGAGCAGCCGCTCGGTCTCGGAAATGGTCAGGCTGGAGGTCGGCTCGTCCATGATGATCACGCGGGCGTCGATCGAGAGCGCCTTGGCGATCTCCACCATCTGACGCTCCGCGATCGACAAATCCTCGACCAGTGTGTTCGGCGTGAAATCGGCGCCCAGCCGCTCCAGCAGCGGCGTCACGCGGGCGCGCATCTCGGCATTGTCCACCAGCTTCAGCGGGCCGCCGGCAAGCTTCTCGCGCCCGATGAAGACGTTGGCGGCGACGTCGAGATTCTCGAACAGATTCAGCTCCTGGTGCACGAAGGCGATGCCGCATTGCGTGGCCTCGGTCACCGTCATCCTTGCGTGCTCGTTGCCGCCGATCCGGATCACGCCCGCGCTCGGTTCGATCACGCCGGCTAGCACGCGCATCAGCGTTGATTTGCCGGCGCCGTTCTCGCCGATCAGGCCAAGCACCTCGCCGCGGCCGACGCGCAGATTGACGTCGTCCAGCGCCCGTACGCCGGGATAGGTCTTGCTGATTCCGCTGAGTTCGAGCAGCGTCTCCGCCATTCAGCATGTCCTCCTGCATCCGCCCGGCGGCCTGTAGCGACCGGGCGGTGATGCCGACTGAAGTTATTTCTTCAGCAATTCCTTCATCTGTCCGGCAAACTCCGCGACATTGGTCTTGCTGATGACCTTGGTCGGAACGATCAGTTTGCTGTCCTTCGGAATCCAGGACTTGTCGCCGTTGAGCGTCTTGATGATGTTGGTGGCTGAGAGATAGCCGAACTCGTAGGGCTGCTGCACGACCGTGGATTCGATCGTGCCGTCGGAAATACCGCGCAGCGTGCGCTGATCCTCGTCGAAGCCGACGATCTTCACCTTGCCGGCCTTGCCCGCGGCCTTGACCGCGTCATAGATCAGCGGCGTCTCGTAGCTCCACAGCCCGGACAACAACGCGATGTCGGGATATTTGACGAGCACGTTCTCCATGTTCGCCTTGGCCTTGGCGAAGTCCACCTGGTCGGTGAACACGTCGACCAGCTCGACCTTGGTGCCGGCAATCGCTTCCTTGATGCCCTGCACGCGCTCGCGGGCGTTGTCGGCATCCATCGTGCCGACGAACAGCGCGATCTTGCCGCCGTTCGGCAGCGCCTTCTTGATCTCCTCGCCGGCCTGCCGCCCGGCCGCGACGTTGTCGGTTCCGATATAGGCCAGGCGATTGCTCTGCGGCGCGTCGCTGTCGGTCGTGATCAGCACGGTCTTGGCCGCGACCTTGTTGAGCTCTTCGGTTGCATGCGGCGCATCGTCGACCGAGATCGAGATGCCGGCGACGCCACGCACCAGCAGATCGTCGAGTTCGCGGCGCTGGCCAGCCGCCGTCCCTTCATTGGTGACGATCAGCTCGATATTGTATTCCGGGTGCTCCTTCTGCGCCTTCTCGAGCCCGCGGCCCGCGATGGTCCAGAAGTCGGCGGCCACATTGGTCACCAGGGCGATGGTCTTTTTTTGCTGCGCCTGTGCTACCCCTGTTGCCATTGCGAGCGCGGCTGCGCCCGCGAGCAGCGGCACGATCAATCTTTTCATCGAGTCATTCATATGCACCTCCCTGACGACACCCCCTGTGAGGGGATTTCACGCTCGGCGCTTTTCACGCCTTATTTTATTCACGTAACTAATAAATTATCGCAACAAAATGTCCAGTCAAGGATGTTAATTCCGGCGTCTTCAAGCAAAAATAGTATGATGGTGATGTATTTTCGCCGCTATCTGCCATTTTTGACCAACTCCTGAGCCGCATACGTTGAATAATTTTATCAAGCGAATTAAAAAAGCCGGCATGAACGAGCAGTCTGAACCGCTGAGACGTGCTTCAAGTGTGGCTCGCGGATCGAGCCGCGGTCGTCTCGTCGAGGTCCTGCGGCGTCAGGGGCCATTGCCCCGCGTCGAGCTCGCACGCAGCACCGGGCTGAGCTTCCCGGCGATTTCGGCGATCACCTCGAAACTTATGGCGGAAGACCTGCTCTGCGAAGCCGAGCCGGATGCGGCGACGCTGTGGACCGACGATAGCGACGAGGACGACGCGGACGGGCTGAACGGCCGCCGCCGTGGCCGGCCGGCGGTGCTGCTTACCCTCAATCCCGAGTTCGGCCGGATCATCGCGGTCTCGCTGCGCATGAACCTGATCGAAACATTGATCGCCGATTTCAGCGGCTCGGCCCTGGCGCAATCGCGGCTTGAGCTGACGACGCGCGGCCTCGATGCCGGCGCGTTGTGCGATCTCGTGATCGCCCAGATCGAAGCCATGCTCGATGAGACGGCCACGCCGCGAGATCGGCTGCTCGGAATCGGGATCGCGTTGCAGGGGATCGTCGACGCCGACAGCGGCCGGCATTTGTGGAGCCCGGCGCTGTCGATCACTGACGTCGATCTGGCGAAGCCCGTGCGCGAGGCATTCGGCGTCCAAGTCGTGATGGCGAACGACGCGGTGGCCGTTGCGCTGGCGCTTGTGGCCGCCGAACCCGCACTGGCACAGGGCCTCACCGCCACGATCATGGTGGGCCATGGTGTCGGCATGGGCATCGTTGTCGATGGCGAAGCGAGCTGGAGAGCCGGCGCGGGCAGCGAGATTGGCCATGTCAAGTTGGCGATGAACGGTCCGCAATGCCGCTGCGGTCAACGCGGCTGCATCGAGGCCCATCTTGCCGATTATGCGCTCTACCGCGACGCCCGCACCTTTCTCGACCTGCCGCCGGCGGTGTCGCAGCAGCCGTCCGAAGCTCAGATGGCGCTGTTGCGGGCGCGGGCACGCGCCGGCGACCCCCGTCTCGAGCAGCTGTTCCGGCAGGCCGGCCATGCGCTTGCCGAGGCGGTCGCCACGACGATTTCGGTGCTGCGCCCGGATCATCTCATCCTCGCAGGTCCCGGCCTGGAGGCATTCGACATGATGCGCGGCGCCTATGAGGAGCGGCTCGACCGGGCGGTGTTGCCGTCGCTGCTCAAGTCCACGACGATCCATGTGCGTCCCAGCGAATCGGCGACGATTGTCGACGGCATGGTGCGGCGGACGCTGCGGGTCGTGGATCGATACCAGATGGAAACAACCGAGTGAAATCTCGGGAGCTGTGGCCATAGGTTTGAGCCGCGGCAACAACGCAACCGACGCGCTTCGGGCGTCCAATCGAGAGTATGCCAATGCAGGGTGCCATCTATCCAAGCCTCAAGGACCGGACCGTCCTGGTAACCGGTGGCGGTTCCGGCATCGGCGAGGCGATCGTCCGTCAGTTCGTCAATCAGGGCGCGCGGGTCGGCTTTATCGACATCGACGAGGCGGCATCAAAACAGCTGCTTGCCAGCCTGCCGGCGCAATCCCGCGTGCATTTCGAGCACGCCGACCTGCGCGACATCGCGGCCCTGCGACGCGCGGTCGCCGGCATCCGCGAGGCGCTCGGGCCGATCACCATCCTGGTCAACAACGCGGCGCGCGACGACCGCCACGCGATCGAGGACGTCACGCCGGAATATTGGGACGAGCGGTTCGCCACCAATTTGAAGCATCAGTTCTTTGCCGCCCAGGCCGTTGCACCCGACATGAAGCAAGCCGGCGTCGGTTCGATCATCAACATGGGCTCGGTGAGCTGGGTGATCGGCCAGGGCAACATGCCCTGCTACACGACCGCCAAGTCCGCGGTGCAGGGACTTACCCGTGCATTGGCCCGTGATCTCGGGCCGAACAATGTACGGGTCAATTCCATCCTGCCTGGATGGATCATGACGCAACGGCAACAGGATAATTGGTTGACGCCCGAAGGCGTCGCCGAGCTGATGCAGCGCCAGTGCCTCAAGCGCAAGCTGGTGCCCGATGACATCGCCCGCGTCGTGCTGTTCTTCGCCGCCGACGACAGCGGCGCCTGCACCAATCAGAACTACATCGTCGACGGCGGCTGGGTCTGACGCCTCAATGGGGACGGATCAGGTTATCCGTCCATTTGTCGGCAATGTGGGGAAGGGTCAGCCCTTGCTTTCGATCAAGCAGGAGTTCGAGCACGTGTGGCGGCGTCAAAGGTAGCGCCTGGACGCGCTTGCCTGTGGCGTTCGCAACAGCGCAGGCGACGGCGGCTGCGACATTCAGGATCGGCACCTCGCCGGCACCCTTGGTGCCGAGCGGTCCGATTGACGGCGCCCCTTCGTACAGACTGATCTCGACCGGCACGACGTCGAGCGCCAGCGGCACACGATAGGTCTCGAAGCCGTTCTGGCAGACGCGGCCGTTGTCGCCGATCGTGACCTCCTCGTGCAGCGCATAACCCAGCCCCTGCACGACACCGCCCTGGATCTGGCCATGGATGGCGCGCGGATTTAGCGCCCGGCCGACGTCCTGCACCACGCGATAGCTGAGCACCTCGACATGTCCGGTTTCCGCATCGACGGCGACCTCGCAGTCGTGGACGGCGAATACGGGGATGTCGATCGCGTCGATGAAATGACCTGCGACGCAGCCGGGCATCGCCGGCACGCCCGCACCGGTAAAGGCGCCGGTGCCGGAAACCGGGCCCGCGAGCGCCTGGGCGCGGGTCGCGACCTCGGCGACGGTGCGGCCGGAGCCCGGCGCGCCCGCGATCTCGATCCGCCCGTCGCGCATGACGAGATCGTCGGGCGCGGCCTCGATCATGTCGGCGGCGACCTTCAGGAGCTTGGTGCGCACCTCCTGCGCGGCCGACAGGCTGGCGGCGCCGAGCGAGACGGTGGTGCGGCCGCCCCCGACGCCGACATCGTAGCCGGCCGCATCTGTATCCGCGGCGCGGACGATGACGTGCTCGGGTGCGATGCCGAGCGTGCTGGCGACGATCTGCGGCAGGCTCTGCATCATCGAGCCGGATCCGATCTCGACGCCCGACGTGACCAGCGTCGCCGTGCCGTCGGCATTCATGTTCACGGCTGCCGCCGACGGGCCGACGAAGACGAACCAGGTGCCGACGGTGGTTGCGCGTCCATGGAGCCGGCCGTCGGTGCGCGCCGGCCGTCGCGTCGCCGCATCGCGCAGCGTATCCATCCGTTCGAGCATCGGGCCGAGCACGTTGCCTTCGAACGCCTGGCCGGTGGCGCCGAGATCCTTGTCGCCGAGCACATTGCGGCGGCGGAAGGCCAGCGGATCCATGCCGATCCGTGCCGCGATCTCGTCCGTGTGCCGCTCCAGCGCAAAGGTGTTGTAGACGCCGTTGCAGCAGCGGAAGGCGCCGTTCGGCGTCGTGTTGGTGTAGACCGCGCGTGAGACCATGCGCACGCTGCCGAGCTTGTAGTTTCCACCCAGCGTGTGCGCGGTCATGGTAGTCAGAAAGATCTGTTCGCCGCCATAGGCGCCGCAATCCATCAGCACGACCGCCTCGCGGCCCACGATGTCGCCCTCGTGCGTCACTGCCGAGCGGATCCGGATGTCGGCGTTCTCGCGGAACAGGCAGGTCAGCATCTCCTCCTCGCGCGAATTGACCAGGCGCACCGGCCGGCCGCTGGCGCGGGCGAGCAGGGCAGCGAAGGGCTCGACCGCCAGATCGAACTTGAGACCGAAGCCGCCGCCGACCGGCGGCACGGTGACGCGGACCTGCGATGCCGGCACGCCGAGCAGGCGCGCGGTCGCGTTGCGGATGCTCCAGGGAACCTGTGTCGACGTCTCGATGTGGAAGCGGCCGTCCTCATAGTTCGCGACCACCGCGCGCGGCTCGAAGGCGACATGGTTCTGCCGACCGACGCGAAAGCAGCTTTCGACGATCTCGACGTCAGGCCGGGCAAAGGCGGCATCGACGTCGCCGCGCACGACGGTCGCCTCCCAGGCGACGTTGCCGCCACGTGCGCCGCCTTCGAGCAGGACCTCGTAGCTGCGCCAGTCCGGATGGACCAGCGGTGCAGCCGGTGCCAGCGCATCCGCCATGGTCAGTACCGCGGGCAGCGGTTCGATCTCCACGTCGATCGCCGCCAGCGCGGCCTGCGCCTGGGCCAATGTGACGGCGGCGACCGCGGCGAGTGGTTCGCCGTCGTAGCGGACGATGTCGCGGGCGAACAGCGGGTGGTCGGCGATGCCGATCCCGATCATGCCGGGCGCATCCGCTGCCGTGACGATCGCGCGGACCCCCGGCATGCGGGCGGCCCGTGACGTATCGAGACGAACGATCCGTCCCGACGGCACACTGGCGCGCAGCACCGCGGCATGCAACATGCCCGGCAGATAGCGATCGATCGTGTAGCGCGTGCGGCCACGCAGCTTGTCGGCGGCGTCACGCCGGCGCAAATCCATGGTCGCGGAAACATCGGACATTTCTGCGTCTCCCGATCATCTCGTGGCCAAGGCGAGCAGGGCCGCCTCGACGATGCGTTCATATCCGGTGCAGCGGCAGATGTTTCCAGTCAGCGCGGCCCGGACGTCGTCACGGGTCGCGTCAGGCCGGGTCGTCAGGAGATGTGTCAAACTCACCACCATGCCGGGAAAGCACATGCCGCATTGGACGGCGTCGCTGGCCTCGAGCGCTATCTGGATACGGTTCAGTGCACCGTGCGGCGCGAGGCCTTCCACCGTGTGGATCTCGCGGCCATCGGCCAACGCTGCCGGCAGCAGGCAGGATGGCGTGGGCTCGCCGTCGACCAGCACCATGCAGGCGCCGCAAAAGCCCTCGCGACAGACCGGTTTCGCGCCGGTCAGATGCATCTCCTCGCGCAGGATGTCGACCAGCGGCGTGGCGGGGTCCGCCGCGCAGGAGAGACGATCGCCGTTGACGGTGAGGTTAAATGCCATGTCGATCCCCGCGGGTTCAGGAGCTGAGCGCCGCGATCGCCGCGCGGCGGACGAGGCCGGGCAGCACGCTGACGCGATACCAGGCCGGCGCATCGACGCTGTCGCGGCCGGCGAACTCGTCGCTCAGTTCGGCCGCTCCCCGAGCGGCTTCTGCGGCGTCGAGTGGACGTCCGAGCAGCGCCGCTTCCAGCCGTGGCCATCGCCGCGCGGTTGCCTCGATCGAGCCGACGGCGATCCGCGCGGCCTGGACACGGCTTGCCGCATCGAGGCTGACCGACATGCTGACGATGGCGACCGGGTAGTCGCCTGATCTGCGCAGCGGCAGCCGGACATGGGCCGTCTTGCGCTCGATCCGGGGCAGGATGATCCGTGTCACCAGGCGGCCGGGCGCGAGCGTTGACCTGATATTGAGGAAATCCGTCAGGCTGAGATACTCGCGACCGCCCCGGTCGGAGATCTCGACATCGGCATCGAGACAGAGCAGCGCCGGCACGCAATCTGCCGCCGCAAATTCCGATGTCGCAAGGTTGCCGCCGATCGTTGCCATCGCGCGGATCGCGGGATTGGCAGAGTGTCCGGCCGCCGCTGCGAGGCCGGCCAACTCCGGATGACCGGCGAGGGCCGCCGCCAAGGCGGCATGCGTGACGGCCGCGCCGATCTCGATGGCATCGCTGCCGATCCGGACCGCCGTCATCTCGGCTATTCTTCCGATAGCGACGTAATGCGTCTTGAGCGGCTGGTGCCGGAGCGGCGACCGCATGATCCAAGTGCCGCCGGCGAAGGGGGCGCCGGCTGCACCGTGTTCACTCAGCGCATCGAGCGCAGCGGTGAGCGAGGGGGCGACGTAAATCGATGTCGACGCATCGCGTGTCCCGACTGCGCTGTTCTGGACGGGTGATCCCGACATCATTGGCGTCGCTCCTGCCGCAGGCGATCCAGCAGGACGCCGATGATGACGATCGCGCCGAGCACGACCATCTGGACGTATCCGTCGATCCGGGTGAGGTTCATGCCGTTGGAGAGAATGGTGATGAACAGCGCACCGAGCACGGCGGTGCCGACCCCGCCGCGACCGCCTGCCAGGCTGGTTCCGCCGACCACGGCGCCGGCGATCGCCTGCAGCGAGAGCGCGCCGCCGAGGTTCGGTTCGCCCGAGCCGGTCCGCGCCGTCATCATGATCGCGCCCAGCGCGGCTAGTCCCGAGCACAGCACATAGGTCGCGACCAGAATGCGCTTGACCGGCAGGCCGGCGACCGCCGCGGCGCGCGGGTTGGTGCCGATCAGGTAAAGCGAGCGGCCGAACACGGTGCGCGCCAGCAACAGATGAAGCAAGACGCCGATCGCAACGGTGATCGCGATCGCCGCCGGCACACCGAACAGGCTGCCGCCGTAGAAGATCTGCGAGAACAGCGGCGGCACGCCCTGCACCGGACGTCCGGACGAAAGGGTGGTCGCGATCCCGATCGCGATATTGTAGCTGCCGAGCGTCGCGACGAACGGATTGACCCCGAGCAGCGCGATGACCACGCCGTTGAACAGGCCGCACGCGATGCCGAGCGCGAAACCGGCCGCGAGCCCGGCGAGCAGCACGGCAGCCGCGCCATGGCCCGACGCGGTGGCGCCGGCCATCGCCAGCGCAGTGCCGACGCTGACCATCGATACGGTGGGGCCAAGGGCGAGGTCGAAGCCGCGGGTCAGGATGACGACGGTCTGCGCCATCGCGAACAGGGCGAGGTAACTGGTTTGCTGCGCGATGTTGAGCAGGTTGGCCGATGACAGCACGCCGTGGTCGACCGTAGCAAAGCCGAGCAGCAGCACCACCAGGGCAACCGGCAGGATCGCGCTCCAGAACCGGCGGCTCACCGTCAGTTGCGGGCGATCGGGGTCCTTGGCACCGACAGCCAATTCGAGATCAGACACGCGGCTTGCTCCGTCGGCTGAGTTCGTCGAGCGCCACGGCTGCGACCATGATGACGCCGAGGAAGACCGGCTGAAGGCGGGAGTCGACGTGCAGCAGGTTGAGTGCGTTGCCGAGGATCGTCAGGAACAGCGCACTGACGGCGACAATCTCGACGCGCCCGAGGCCGCCGCGCAGGCTGACGCCGCCGATCACGGCGGCAGCGATCGACTGCAGCATCATCCGGTCGCCGCCGAAGCTGGCCTGGCCGGAGCCGACCTGCGCGGTCAGCAGGATGCCGGTCAATGCCGCAAGCACGCTTGAGACGACGTAGGTGCCGACGATATGGCGCTGAATCGTCACGCCCGACACCACGGCGGCATCGACATTGCCGCCGATCGCGTAGACGTAACGGCCGAACAGGGTGCGCCGCTGTGCGAACACCATCACGAGGATCACGATCAGCGCGACATGCACCGCGGTCGGCAGTCCGAGCGCCTGGGCGCGGCCAAAGCCTTTCACGAAGCTCTCCGGCATGCCGTAGATCGGGATGCCATTGGTGATCATCAAGCCGACGCCCGCCGTCGCCGACATCGTGCCGAGCGTCACCACGAAGCCGGAGACCTTGAGCTTTGCCACACAGAAGCCGTTGACGAGCCCGACCACGGCCCCCGAGCCGAGCCCGGTGACAACACCGCTTGCAATGATCAGGGCGTTGTTGCCGGGAAACGCGTTAGCCGTCGCCGCCATGGCTTTTGCGGTGACGACGCTCGCCAGCGCGACGACAGCGCCGACCGAAAGATCGAAGCCGCCGGCGATGATGACCAATGCCTGGCCGCAGGCGACGATCGCGAGCAGGGAGGCGTTGCGCAGGATGTTGAGGATGTTGATGATGCCGTAGAACTGCGGATCGACCGCCGACATGCCGGCCACGAGCATCACCAGCAAAGCCGGCAAGAATCCGATCCGGCTGGCGATTGATCGCAGGTTGAGCGTGCCATGCGGATTGGCGGTGACCAGCGCCGTAGTCATGCGACCTCCGCGGTGAGGTGATCGCGGAAGAAGCTCGACAGCACGTTCTGCTCGGTCTTCTCGGCTCCCTTGAGTTCGGCGGCGATGCGGCCGTGATGCATGACGTAGAGCCGGTTCGACAGCGCCAGCACCTCCGGCAATTCCGACGACACCACGATCACGGCGGCGCCGACCTCGATCAGGCGCTTCATGAATTCGTAGACTTCGAGCTTGGCGCCGACGTCGATCCCGACGCTCGGCTCGTCGAACAGGAACACGGTCAGTTCGCGCGTCAGCGCGCGTCCCAGCATCACCTTCTGGCGGTTGCCGCCGGACAATGCGCCGGCGCTGCGTTCGATGTTCAACGGCCGTAGCTGCAGCTGCTCCATGATGCCCGAAATCGTCATGCGCTCGGCGGCTTGCCGCAAGATGCCGAAGCGGGCGAAGGCGGGCAAATCGAGCCCGGTCATCGACGCGTTCTCGCGGATCGGTCGCGACAGCGCGAGGCCCTCGGCGATCCGGTTGGCAGGGAAATAGGCGATGCCGCGTTTGAGGCTTCGCCTGGGCGTCGGAAATTCGTAAGGCAAGCCGTCGATCCGGATCACGCCCGCCGCCGCGGGTTCGATGCCGTAGATCGCGCGGATCAACTCCGACTTGCCGCAGCCGACGAGACCCGCGATGCCGGTGATCTCGCCGGCGCAGGCATGGAAATTCACCTCCTGCACGCTGCCGTCGGCGAGCGTCAGGCCTTCGATGTCGACCATCACCTTGTCGGGGCGATGCGCGATGGTCGGAAACAGCAGGTCGATCTTGCGGCCGGTCATCAATTCCACCAGTTCGCCGTCCGTCGACCCCGCCGCGTCGAGGGTCTGGATATGACGGCCGTCGCGCAGCACCGTGACGCGGTCGGCAAGCGCGCGGATCTCGCGCATGCGGTGCGAGACGTAGATCAGCCCGACATTCTGGCTCTTCAGGCGCGCGATCAGCTCGAACAGCCGTCCCGTCTCGCGCTCGGTCAACGAGGCGGTCGGCTCGTCGAGGATCAAAAGGCGGACACGGCCGAGCAACGCCTTGGCGATCTCGGCCATCTGCTGGTGCGCGCGGGAGAGGTCATCGACCCGTTGCGACGGATCGAGGTCGAAGCCGAGCTCGTCGATCAGCGCCCTGGCGCGCTTGCGCATCTCGCGTGAGCGCAGCACCCCGCCATGGGTGATCTCGCGGCCAAGGAACAGGTTCTCTTCGACGGTAAGACTCGGGATCAGCGAGAATTCCTGAAACACCGGACTGATGCCGATCTCGCGGGCCCGTTGCGGCGTCAGATGGTGGATCTGCTCGCCGCCGAAATGGAAGGTGCCTTCGTCGGGTGGAAAGGTACCCGATATGACGTTGATCAGGGTCGACTTGCCAGCGCCGTTCTCGCCGAACAGCACGTGAAGTTCGCCGGCGTGGACATCGAGGTCGACGCGGTCGAGCGCACGGACGCCGGTGAATCGCTTCGATATCCCCCGCAATCGCAGCAGAGGCTCGGCCGGCTTCGGGGCGATCTCGACGTCCATCCGCTTCTCCGTGGGGTGGGTCGTGGGCGAAGGCGAGGGCGTTGCTCCCGCCTTAGGCCGGCTTACTTGAGCAGTTACTTGATCAGTTATTTGGCCTTGACCGAGTAGACCGGCGTCCAGCTTGCCGGCGCCAGCACGAGATCCATCTGCAATTTCGGCACGGTGGTCTTGTCGATCACTGCGGCCACCGGCTGGACCAGGCTCATGACCGGCTTCTTCTCGATGAGACGCACCGCCTGGTCGATGGCGATAGCGCCTTCGCCGACCGGATATTGGGTTGCGAAGGCGAGGATGTCGCCGCGGTTCAGCGCGTCGAGCATGGCCTGGTTCTCGTAGGACGACACGATCTTCAGATCGCTTCGGCCGGCCTCGGCCACCGCGCCGATGGCGGCCTCGGCGGTCGGCGCGGTACCCCAGATCACGTTCATGCCGGGATAGGCCTGCAACGCGTCCTGAATCAGCTGAAGCTGCACGGCGACGCCGGAGTCGCCGAACTTCTCAGCCAGGATCTTGGCGTTCGGGTTCTTGGCGACCGCCTTTTTGAACCCCTCATTGAACGACTCCGCCCAGCCCGAGCCGGCCGGACCGGGGAACGTCACGATGTTGAGCTTGTCGCCGGGCTTGGTCTGCGCCAGCAGGCCGTCGCCGGTGACCTCGCCCATGGCGACGAAGTCGACATAGTTGGCCGCAGGCAGCGCGTTGGGCGGCAGCGGGTTGGTGACCCCGACCACCGGCACGCCCTTGGCCTTGGCCTCCTCGAACTTCTTGCTGAGGCCCGCGCCGGAGATCGCGCCGACGATGATCGCGTCCGGTCCGCTCGCCATGCAGTCATCGAATTGCGACAGCTGCTTGGGCAGGTTCTCGTAACCTCCGGCCTCGTAGAGGTTCATGTTGACGTTCATCGTCTCGGCCTGTTTCACGATGCCGTAGGCGACCGCGACCCAGAAACTGTCCTTCATGTGCGGAAACAGCACACAGAGCTTGTAGGGCTTCTCGGCCTTCGGCAGCGGCGTGTATTCGGCCGGCTTCGGTGTCCCGGATGAGGTGTCATAAACCTTCATTGGAAACCAGGGCGTCTCGGCTGCCGCCAGTGCCGGAGTGGTGGCGCTGGCAAGCGCGAGGCCGGCGGCGATGCCGAGCACGGAGCGGATCGGCCGTTGTCGGTTGGGAGAAAGGCACGTCGTGATCGTCGTCATAGCGCAATCCTCATGGTTCGAATGAATTTGCAGGGGGCGGTGATTTCGAATCCTCTCTCGATAGACGGTCCGCGCCGCTGATGGCGGCGCGGACGTCGATGGCAATTAGCCCGGTCTCCACATCGCGACCGAGCGCCGCTCGAATGCCTCGCGGAATTGACGGGTGGACTCGGGAAGCAAGGCGCCGGTGCCCCAGTCGAGGATCACCGCGTGGCTGCGGATCACGTCGAGCGCGTCGATCTCGCCGCTCCGGTAGCGCTGCGCCACCTGCTCGGGATCGAGCCGGACATTGGCAACGCGCTCGGCGCGGATTTTTGCGCGCAGCGCCGCGGTCGCGACCTTGTCGACCTCGTAATTGCAGAGCTCGGCGTCGATGGTGTGCACCACGACGCCGTAGTCCTTGGCGGCGCGCGCGACCGAGACATAATCGTCCTTGATGTCCTCGATCACGAGGTTCGGATCGCGCTCCAGCGGGTCGCCAAAGCCGCCGCCGCCGGCAGTCGGACGCGAGAAGACGTCGCCTTCGCCGATCGGCACATCCGAGAAGATCGAGCCGAGCCGTTCCTCGGCCGTGCTGCCCGCGCGCTTCAAGGTGAGGCCGTGCGGCATCGACGGCAAGCCACCCTCGATGCCCCACACGATGGCGCGCTCGCGGTCGCAGATATAGGAGATCACGGTCTTCTCGGCCTGCAGCATCCGCGACGTCTTCATGACGCCAGCGCCGCCGCGCCATTTGCCGGGGCCGGGCGAGTCCCTGAGGATCTCGCATTCGGTGGTCAGGATCGGATTGGCGCGCTCCTGGCCCTCGACCGGTTGCGACATCAACCCGGTGCCGAAGCAGGCGGTCGTGACGTTGCTGCCGTCCTTGCCGTTGCGTCCGCCCCAGCCGCCGGGCAGCCAGTCGTAGAACATGAAGATCGGCTTGTCGGAGCTGCGCGCATCGAGGCCGCCGGTGAGCAGATATTCGAGATTGAAGGCGCAGGCGAGTGCGCGCTCCGGCATCAGCTTCGACCACATTTCGTAGATCGAGTTCATGATCTTCTCGAACGGCATCAGAAAGCCGGTGACCGCGATCGGCCATTTGGCGTCGACGATCGAGCCTTCGGGCGCGATGATCTCGAAGCAGCGGTAGAAGCCGGAATTGAGCGGCAGATCCGGGAAGAAGGTCTTCATGCCGGCGGCGACGGCGGAAAACGTCGCGCCGAACGCCGAGTTGTAGATCGAGCCGATGGTCGGATGGCTGCCGGTGAAGTCGTAGATCGCGCGGTCGCCCTTGATCGTCAGCTTGATGCGGATCGGGATCATGCCTTCGCCGCCGGCCGGGTCGCGGTCGATGAAGTCGACCGTCTCCCATTCGCCGTCGGGGAGTGCTGCGATGCGCTGGCGCGCCGAGCGCTCGACATAGTCCTGCACGGCGGCGAGCCCGGTCTCGACGGTATCGCGGCCGTATTTGCCGACCAGGCGCAGGATCTCGCGTTCGCAAACCGCCGTCGCCTCGGCCTGGGCCTGGATGTCGCCGATGATCGAGGCCGGATCGCGTGTGTTGGAGGCGATCAGATGCGCGACATCCTTGCGCAGCCCATTTTTGTCGAACAGGCGGACCGGCGTGATGCGCAGGCCCTCGCGGAACATCTCGCGGGCGGCGACGTCGAACGATCCCGGCACGCTGCCGCCGACATCAGACCAGTGTCCGTTGGACTGGCTGAAAGCGATGATCTTGCCGTCGGCGAAGATCGGACGGATGAGCCGCACGTCGGAGAAGTGCGTGCCGCCGGCATAGGGGTCGTTGATGGCGAAGACGTCGCCTTCATGCATGTCGCCCTCGAAATGGCGCATGACGTCCTTGCAGGTGAAATGCAGCGTGCCGACGTGGACGGCGATATCCTGGTTGCCTTGCGCGGCGCATTCGCCATTGGCGTCATGTAGCGCGCTCGAGAAATCGCGGTTGTAGATCACGAAGGAGTAGCAGGTCCGCAACACCTGCTCGCCCATCTGGTCGACGCTGGTGATGAAGGAGTTTTTCAGAACCTCGAAGGTCACGGGGTCGAGCGGGAGAGCTCCGGTCATGGCTCACTCCTTCACGCGGATGATGATGTTGAGATATTTGTCGACCTCGGCGCTGGCACCGGGCGGCACGACGGTGGTGGCATCGACCTGCTCGATGATCGCGGGGCCTTGAAAGGAGAAGCCGCAGGGCAGGTCGTCGCGCTGATAGACGGGCGTATCGAGCCCGCTGCCCTCGAACCAGACCCTGCGGCGGCTGACCGGCCCGGGGCTAGCGCCAGTCGGCGTGTGAATGGCGAACTCGGCCTTGGGCACCACGCCCACGGCCTTCAGATTGAGGCGGAAGAAGCTGACCGGCGCGCTGTCGCGGCGGAAGTTGTATTCGCGCTGGTGTTCGGCGTGGAAGCTTTGCACCAGATCGGAAATCGCTGCGATCGGACGCAGCGCGTTCACCGCGAGCGAACGCCACTGGCCGCGATACATCATGTCGATCGACCGCTGCAGCACGATGTCCTGCTGGGCGACGCCCTCATGGGTCAGACGTGCCAGCGCCGCTTTCTCGAGCTCGGCGAATTGCGCCTCGATCTCGGCAGCGTCGGCGTCGGCCGCATCGACCATGCAGCTCTGCGAGAAATCGTGCTGCACGTCGACAAGCAGGCATCCGAGCGCGGAGGTCACGCCGGGATTGGGCGGCACGATCACGACGGGAATCGCCAGCTCGCGCGCGACATCGACGCCATGCAGGGCGCCGGCGCCGCCGAACGCGACCAACGCAAAGTCGCGCGGATCGTAGCCGCGGCTGATCGAGATCAGCCGCACCGCATCCGACATGTTGGCATTGGCGACCTTGACGATCGCGTCCGCGGCCTCATGCAGGCCGAGGCCGAACGGCTTGGCAACGCCGTCTTCGACTGCCTGCGCGGCCAATGCGGGGTCGAGCTTGACCTTGCCGCCGGCGAGATCGGTGCCGAGGCGCCCCAGCGTCACATTGGCGTCGGTGTTGGTCGGCTGCGTGTTGCCGTTGCCATAGCAGGCCGGTCCCGGGTGCGCGCCGGCCGATTGCGGGCCGTTGCGCAGCGAACCGGCCGGATCCGTCCACGCCAGCGAGCCGCCGCCGGCGCCGATGGTGAGCACTTCGATCGAGGCAAAGCGGATCGGATAGCCGAATTCGATGTGCCAGTCCTTGGTGATGCGCGACTGCCCCTCATAAGCCAGCGACACGTCGGTGGAGGTGCCGCCCATGTCGAGGCCGATCGAGTTCGGAAAGCCGCAGAGGCCGGCGATATAGCGGCTGGCGATGGCGCCCGCGGCGATGCCGGAGCCGGCCAGGCGCGCCGCAAAATCCTTGACGCTTGCCGGCGTCATCACGCCGCCGCCGGTGTGCAGCAGCAGCAGATCGCGGCTGTAGCCTTCCTGCGCCAGGCGCTCGCCAAGCCGGCTCGTGTAGGTGACGACGACCGGGCTCACGACGGCATTGGCCACCGTGGTCGAGAACCGCTCGTGCTCGAAGATCTCGGGAAGCACCTGCGAGGAGATCGAGATCGGAATATCGGGCATTTCCGCCAGCAGGATGTCGCGCATGGCGCGCTCGTTGGTGCCGTTGAGATAGGCGTTCATGAAACAGACGGCGACCGCGGCGACGCCGCGACGCTTCAGGATGCGGGCGACGTTGCGCGCGGCGTCGACGTCGAGCGGCTCGATCACGGTGCCTGCGGCATCGACGCGCTCGGGGACGGTCAGACGGTCGCGTCGCGGCACATAGGGTCGGACCACGTCCTTGTAGGTGTCCCAGAGGTCTTCCTTGTTGGCGCGGCGGATCTCGATGACGTCGCGGAACCCTTTGGTGGTAACGACGGCGGTGCGCGGCAGGCGGCGCGTGATCAGCGCGTTGGTGGCAACCGTCGTGCCGTGCGAGAACAGCGCCACCCTGGACAGGTCGATCCCGGCCTTGGACACGCCGCCCATGATGCCGTCGATCGGATCGCGCGTGGAGGAGGTCTTTTCGATGCGGATGAGACCGGTGGTCTCGTCCATAATGCAGATGTCGGTGAACGTGCCACCGACATCGACAGCAACACGAAGGTCCTGCACCATGCGTCTTCCTTTCGAACAAGCGTTTCGCCGATCTTAGGCAGAGCGGCGGCTTGTCTTCTTGACGCTGAGCGCAGGAAGATTTGTGCGAGAGAGCGCACCCGCACCGGGGGCAGGGCTATCGCATATAGCCCGCCGCGCGCAGGGGCGCACTGCAAAACATCGAAAACAACCCCATGCAAAGGAGCCGGCGGCGTGCCGGCACTCGACGCCGCAACTTGACATGTCGGGCAAATCAGTGGCATAATTCTATTATTCAGAAGATTCGGATTGCCTGCACGGGGGCATCCGTGCCCGGAGCGGCTGCGGTTTGCCTAGGAAACGATCAGGCGGAGGCCGATGCCGCCGTCAGGCATTGGCGGTGCGCGAGGTGGCGCGTGCCTCGCTCGGGGTGCAGCCGAACCGGCTCCGATAGTTGCGGCTGAACTGCGCCTGGTCGGCAAAGCCCCATTGATAGGCGATTTCCGAAATGCTCTTGCGGCAGCTCGCATCGCGCAGCAGGGCGTCGCACATCGAAAGCCGCTGGTTGCGGATATAGGCGCAGACGGTCAGGCCTTCGCCCTCGAAGATCTGGTGCAGATAGCGCAGCGAAATGCCGCAGCCATCGGCGATCATCTGCGGCGTCAGCCGCATGTCGTCGAGGCGCGTGCGAATGAACTGCTCGCAGCGCAGCAGATGGCCGTTGCGCACCGAGGACGAATGGCCGGTCAGCACGCGGTCGTCGGATTCGATGGCCATCGCAAGCAGTTCGATCAGGTGCTTGCCCATCATCGCGCGCGCCGTCTCGTCCATTTCCTCGATGCGCTCGGCGGAGAGCCGCAGCGTGTCGACGAACAGCGCGCCGACGCTGCGGCTGGCGTCGAATTGCAGCGTGGCAAGGCGCTCGGGGCGGCTGATGCGGGCGCGCAGCACGGCGCTCGGGATCTTCAGGCACCACAGCGCCGTCGGATCCTGATGGCTGAACTCGTAGGGCAAGTGGCTGCGCTCGATCAGGAATGCGCCGGGACGGCAGTGCACGACCTTGCCGTCCTGCTCGAAGCGGATTTCGGCAAGTTCGGGCACCGTGATCAGGAAGGATTCCTCCCGCTCGCTCAGGAGGTGCCGCTCATGGCGCTTGTACAGCAGGCCATTGGCGATGTTGCGCGAGACCGACAGGGGACCCATCGACCAGGCGCCGAGGCGCGCATTGAAGTCGCGTGTGCTCGGGAAGCGCAGGTCGAGCGAGTAATAGGTTCGCGACACCACCTCCTGCCAGTACTGGCGGCGGCTCTGCAACGGGATGTCGTTGGTGGTGTAGGTGACTTGCATCTCTCACTCCCCGCCGCCGGCTGAGCCTCCGGTCGTCGTGTCCCCGGACAAAGTTTGGCGAGGACTGCCGGATCGCGTCAAGTCGAATAAAACGGAAACAGGTATTCTAGATTTCGATTGCCTCCTCGGCCTGGTGCCGGTGGTCGATGCTGACCGGCGGTCGGCCCGGGCCCACGCCGGCAACCGCAAAGCGCATGAAATCGCGGAATGCCATCGCGGCGTCCGACGGCTTAGTGTCGCGACGCCAGGCCAGGCCGATGTCCATGCTGGGCACCTCGTCCTCGACGACGCGGGTCTCGATCCGCTGCCCTTCCAGCGACCAGGGCCGGTAGATCAGGTCGGAGAGGATGGCGATCCCCATGCCGCCGGCGACCATCGAGCGCACGGCTTCGACTGAGGACGTGCGGAAGATCGTCTTCGGCTCGAGCGAGGCGTTGCTCCAGTAGCGCATCGAGGTGTGCTTGGCCTCGTCGACGGTGAGCATGACGTACGGATAGGTCGCGATCTCGGCGAGATGAACCCGCTCGGCGCGGGTCAGCGGATGTTCCGGCGCGAGCCACAGCCGGCGTGGTGATCGCAGCAACGTCTCGCTGGTGAGTTTGGCGTTATCGCGCAAATTGGAAACCAGCATCACCGCGAGATCGAGCGCGCCATCGACCAGCGCGCGTTCGAGCACGTCGCGCGGTGCTTCGAACAGCTCGATCGTGATGCCCGGGAAACTCGCCTGGAAGCGCTTCTGATGGCGCGGCAGGAAGTAGCCCGACACGGTATAGGTGACGCCGATGCGGATCGTCCCGAACAAGGGCCCGGCGGACATCTGCGTGCTGCGCACCGCTTCGGCGACGGTGGCGAGGATTTGACGGCCCTGTGACAGGAACCGGCTGCCCTCCATGGTGACGGTCACGCCGTTCGGCGTGCGTTCCAGCAGGCGCGCGCAGACGGTCGCTTCGAGCTGCTGAATGGCCGCGGTGACCGCGGATTGCGAGACATTGAGGTCGATCGCCGCCTGGCTGATCCGCCCGGTCTCGGCGGCGGCGACAAAGTAGCGGATTTGTTTCAGAGAAACGGACATCGCGGTTGTTCCGATGTTGCCTAACCCATGAGCGGTGTTCCTCAGCCCATCGGTATTCATTGCAACTCTCGTGCCGACAGGCCGGGAAATCGCAGTGATGCCGATTTCAGACGTGAGAGGCCGCAACCGACGGCAGAAGCGCAGGACGTCACCATGCGCGGTCACCGATCGATGACCGCGGGCGTTGGCGAACAGGGCAGTTGACTGGCGATTATGCCAGTGCGCTGTGCAGCCTGCCGAGCAACTCCGAGCGGCTTTTGCGGGCCGCGAGCGCCTCGTTCATGTCGACCTTGACGAATTTCACCGGCGTGTTGGGTTGCAACTGGCCGATCAGATCCATATCGGCGGCAATCACGGTGCCGACCATGAAGTAGCCGCCGCCGGAGACGGCATCACGATGCAGCACGATCGGCTCGGTGCCGCCGGGAACCTGGATCGAGCCGTAAGGATAGCAGGCGTCGGTGATGTTGGATGGATCGGAGCCCGCGCCGAACGGCGGTTCGCGCGGAACGAATTCGAGCGGCTTGCCGCCCTTGAAGCGGTAGCCGATCCGGTCCGCTTCCGGCGCGACCTTCCAGGTGTCGGAGAAGAACCCCGTGCCGGCCGCCTCGGTGATGCGGTGCCAATAGAGGCCAGGCATGGCGCGCAGTTCCGTAGGCATTCCCGCCGGTTGTCCGCGCAATTCCCTGGCAACAACGCGGCCGTCCTTGATGGTCGCAGCCGCCCTGCCGACCGGCAGCTCGTCGCCGGCCTCGAGCTTGCGGCCCTTGAACCCGCCGAGCGCGCCGAGCGCATAGGTCGAGCGCGAGCCGAGCACCACGGGCACATCGATGCCGCCGGCGACGGCGATGTAGCCGCGCGCGCCCTGCTTGAGGAAGTCGAAGGAGAGAATCTGGCCGCGCTTCACCCTGAAGCTGGTCCAGGTCTCGCGCGGCTCGCCGTCGAGCTTCGGCGGCAGCTCCGCGCCGGTGACTGCGACGATCGCGTCCTCGGTGAACTCGAGCTCGGGTCCCATGAACACGGCTTCGAGCACCGCCGCGCCCGCCTCGTTGCCGACCAGGAGGTTGGCTGCGACCAGTGCGTGACGGTCCATGCCGCCGGAGAGCGGAATGCCGATGTGATAATAGCCGGGACGTCCGAGGTCCTGCACGGTGGTGGCAAGACCCGGCTTCAAAACCTTAACGGCCATGGAGAACTCCATCGAGCTTGCTGTTGTAGCCATCGATGTCGCGGTTGAACTCGGTCAGCGAGAACGAGACATCACGGATGATTGGAGCAAAACGCCCGGCGTCGACGTCGGCGACCGCGGCGTCATAGGCCGGCCGGTCGATCGGCTTCCACTTCACGATGTCGCCCGGTTTGAACAGGCACATGAAGTCGCGCAGATAGCTGATGCTCTGGTTGGGATCGTAGATCGGCATCGGCGTGATGCCGAACATCTGATAGCCGCCGGCGCCGCGCACCGAGTAGATGCAGCTGAAGCAGCCGCCATGCCCGACAGTGAGTTTCGGCGTGTCGGTGCGCGGGCGAAGATATTTCGGGGCTTGCAGTTGCCGCTTGCGCTCGACCATCTGGTAGAGGAACGGAAGTCCGGCGACGAAACCGACCATCGAGACGAACCAGGGCGCGCTGGAATGCGCCTTGATGAAGGCGTCGACGCTGTCGAGGCCGTTGATGCGCGCGGCGTATTCGAGGTCGGTGCCTTCGGGATTCTGATGCCGCTCGCGGAAGCGCATCAGGGTCTCGTGCGTCCAGGGATCGTTGTAGAGCACGGGAATCTCGATGATCCGCGTCTTGATCACCGGCTCCGATTTCTCGGATGCGGAATCCAGCCGCTTCAGCTCGGCAAGCAGATCGTCGGGCTTGATCTGGTCGGGATCGAACTTGACCTGATAGGACGCGTTAGCCGGACAGATTTCCGTGACGCCCTTGATCTTGGCGTCGCGCACCGCATTGGTGATGAAGAGGCTCTTGAAAAAGGCCTCGAGCGACATCGCCTCGCCGACCTCGGCGAAGATGTGCTCGTCGCCGCCGAAGGAAAATCGGGTTTGCATGACTAGCGGCCTCCTGTTGCTGGCGGGGCGGATTGTCTCGTGATCATGAGGCGGCCTTTGCGGCCGATGGCGGTGGGGTGGTGGCAAGGGCTGCGGCATGGGACTCCAGCCACGGCTCGAGCCACGCCGTGTGGAAGCGTCCGGCCTTGACGTCGGCGTCGCGCGCCAGTGCCTGATGCAGCGGCTTGGTCGTGAAAATGCCGTCGACATCGAGCCCGGCCAGCGCGCGCTCGAGCTTGGCGATGGCGCTCGGCCGGTCCTTGTCGTGCACGATCAGCTTGCCGAGCAGGCTGTCGTAGAACGGAGGCACCGTGTAGCCCTGATAGAGCATGCTATCGAAGCGCACGCCGTCGCCGCCGGGCACGCCGAGCCCGCTCACCGTGCCCGGATTGGGCAGGAAATTCCTGGCCGGGTCCTCGGCATTGATGCGGACCTCGATCGAATGGCCGCTGACGCGCACCTCGTCCTGACGGATGCGCAACGGCTCGCCGCCGGCGATCCGGATCATCTCGCGCACGAGGTCGATGCCGGTGATCATTTCGGTGACGGGATGCTCGACTTGGATGCGGGTGTTCATTTCCAGGAAGTAGAATTCGCCGGTCGTTTCGTCGTAGAGATATTCAAGCGTCCCGGCGCCGCGGTAATGGACCGCCTTGGCCAGCGCCACGGCGGAGGTGCAGAGCTTTTCGCGCACGGCCTGGGTGAGCGAGGGCGAGGGGGCCTCTTCCCAGACCTTCTGGCGGCGCCGCTGCAACGAGCATTCACGCTCGAAGCAATGGATCACGTCGCGGCCGTCGCCCAGCACCTGGACCTCGATATGCCGCGCGCCTTCGATCAGCTTCTCGACGTAGAGCCCGCCATCGCCAAACGCCGCGAGCGCCTCGGCCTGCGCCTGCGGCATCAGATGATGGAATTCCTCCGTGGAGCGCGCGATGCGAATGCCGCGCCCGCCACCGCCAGCGGCGGCCTTGATCATGACGGGGAAACCGGTTGTCTCGACCAGCGCGAAGGCTGCGTCCGCCGACTCCAGCCGTCCCTCGCTGCCGGGGACCGTTGGCACGCCGGCCGCGGCGGCGGCCTTGCGTGCCGCGACCTTGTCACCCATCAGCCGGATCGATTGCGCGGTCGGGCCGACGAAGACCAGTCCGGCCGCTTCGACCGCGGCCGCGAACTCGGCATTCTCGGCCAGGAAGCCGTAGCCGGGATGGATGGCATCGGCGCCGGTGCTCTGCGCCGCGGCGAGGATAGCCGCCTGGTTGAGATACGATTTCGACGCCTGCGGCGGACCGATATCGATCGCTTCGTCGGCGAGCCGGACCGCGAGCGAGTCCTTGTCGGCCTTGCTGTAGACCTGGACGGTTGCAATGCCGAGATCGCGCGCTGCGCGAATGATGCGCACCGCGATCTCGCCGCGATTGGCTATGAGGAGCTTCTTGATCGCCATGGCTGGTCGGAATGCCCTAGACGTCGATTTCGGCGATCGGCTGGCCGGCCATCACGGCGTCCTCGTTCTCGACCAGGAAGCCGATGATCTTGCCGGTGACGCCGGCCTTCACCTCGTTGAACGATTTCATCACCTCAATAAGCCCGATCGTGTCGCTCTCGGCGACGACGTCGCCGTCGTTCTTGTAGACCGGCTTGTCGGGTGCGGGCTTGCGATAGAAGATGCCCGGGAGCGGCGAGAAGATCTGCTGGGTGGCCATGGTTTCCTCTTTGAGAATCTTTGGTTCGTTGCCGCGACCGTTCAGCGCGCGGTGAGATAGGGACGGACCGCCTCGCGGACGGCCTCCGCGATCGCGACCGCATTCGGCGTGTCGGAATGGATGCAGATCGAATCGGCGCCGACCACGATATCGTTTCCCGCCACCGTGCGCGTCTTGCCTTCATTGACGGCCCTCGCGCACCTTGTAGCGGCGTCGGCCGGATCCTTGGCCTCATGCTCGCGGGTGATGATCAGGCTGCCGTCGCCATTGTAGTCGAGGTCGGCATAATACTCGGCGACGAAAGCGTGGCCGCGCCGCTCGTAGATCTTCTGGTGCAGCGTTCCCTTCATGCCGAGGAGCGGCACCTTGTAGACATCAGCGGCGTCCGCGATGGCTTCGGCGATCTCCTCGTTGCGCGACGCCATGCCGTAGAGCGCGCCGTGCGGCTTGATATGATTGAGCGGCATGCTCTCGGCATCGAGGAACGCCTTGAGCGCGCCGATCTGATAGAGCAGGCAATTGGCCAGCTCCTCGCGGCCGATCTTCATCTCTCGACGACCAAATCCCTGGAGATCCGGCAGCGAGGGATGCGCACCGACCTTGACGCCGAACTGCTTGGCGAGCTGCACGGTCTTGCGCATGTGATTGAAGTCGGAGGCATGAAAGCCACACGCGACGTTCGCGACGTCGATATGGGGCATCAGCGCCTTGTCGTCGCCCATCTTGTAGAGGCCATAGGCCTCGCCCATGTCGCAGTTGATCACGACCATCTCCTTGGTTCCTTCCAGCAGCATTGCAAAAGTACGAAGGCTGCGCCGCCCCGGTTCGCAGCAGGTGCGGCCGGGCGCGGCGCGTTGCCGGCTTATTTCGACACCAGATAATCGAGTGGGATCTTCTCCGAGATCGTCCACTGGTCGATCACTTTCGGCTTGCCGGCCTCGGTGTCGACGATCAGGTAACGGCCCTGGTTCTGGTGGTGGATGTCCTTGCTGAAGGTGCGCGGCCCGAACAGCGTGGCCTCGTTGTTCATCTTCTCGAGCTCAGCCACGACGGCTGCCGCATCGGTCGACTTGGCGCGTTCGACCGCCTTGGCCCAGACGTCGATCAGGACGTAACCCGGATAGACGTACTGGCTGGACGGGTCGCCGCCGGTGACCTCCTTGTACTTCTTGTTGAACTCGTTGACCTTCGGGTTGGGATCGTCGCCATAGACCGAGCCCTGCACCGGAACATAGAAGTTCGACAGGTCCGGCACGGCGTTCATCCAGTAGCTGCCGTCGACGCCCGAGCCGTTGAGGATCATCGACTTGATACCGGCGGCGCGGATCTGCTTGATGGCGGAGACGGCGCCCGGCATCATCGTGCAGAGCATGATGGCGTCAGGTTCCGTCGGCAGGCTCTTGATCCGCGTGATCTGCGAGGCGATCGAGGCATCGTCGTTCTTGAAGGTATCGCTGCCCACCAGCTTGGCCTCCTTCAGGCGCGGCAGCATCCAGTCGAAGCCGTCGCAAATGCCCTTGTTGTAGACTGTCCAACTGTCAAGCAGCCGATAGAAGCTGCGCGCGTTCTTCTTGGTGTAGGCCCATTCCGACATCGTTGCGCCCTGCACCGCCGCCAGCACCGAGGCCGAGAACGAGAACGGGCCGACGCCGGGGATGCCGGCCTTGATCGACTCGGCGCAAAGGAAGAAGGAAACCTTGCCGGCGGCTTGCGCCTGCAGCGCCGCGGGCGCGCCGAAATCGTAGTCGCAGGAGACGATCACGAGATCGGCGCCCTGATCGAGCACCGCAAGACCGGCCTTGGCGCCTTCGGCCTGGTCGGTCTTGGTGTCGGCAAACACCGGCTTGATCTTCTTGCCGAGCAGGCCACCGGCCTTGTTGATCTCGTCGATCCGGATCAGCGCCGCGTCCTGCGCCGGCTTGTCGTAGGCCTGCATGAAGCCGGATGCCGCAGTGGCAAATCCGACGACGATCTCGTCGGCCGCCTGTGCCGGTGTGAACCAGAGCGTGGCTGCTCCGGCCAAGATGCCAAGTAATGTCGTAATGCGCATAACCCCACTCCTCCAGTTGTACAAACAAGCGTCAGTGCAGTTCCTTCAGTGCGGTCTGGACCGGCCGTGTCAGGCGCCGCTGCAACGGCCATCGACGCCAGGAGAACTCCCGGTTGCGGGTCAATCCCGTCGGCAGGTACATCAGGATCGCGATGGTGATGATGCCGATTGCGATTTCCTGGACGCCGTTCGGCAGGCCGATGGTGTGCCCGCCGAGGCTGACGCCCTTCTCGAGATCGCGGAACAGCTCGATCAGCACCGATATCGCGACCACGCCCGAGACGGCTCCGCTGAGGCTGTACATGCCGCCGACCACCAGCATCGACAGCGTGATGAAGGTGGTCCGCAGATAGAATGCGCCGGGATTGACGATGCTCAGGAAATGCGCATACAGCGCGCCGGCGAGCCCGATGATGAAGGCGCTGACGACGAAGGCGATCAGCCGCTCGCGGACGATATCAATGCCGGAGGCGCTGGCCGCGACCGATTCGTCGCGGGTGGCGCGCAGCGCGAGGCCCGAGCGCGAGATCGAATAGAGATAGGCGATCGCGATCGCCACCGCGCCACCGATCCATCCGGTCCAGACGTTCATGGTGGGCGGAATGCCGACAATCGAACCTTGCCCGCCCGTCACCGAGTCCCAGTTCGAATAAACGTTGTTGATGACGCCGAGCAGGCCGAAGGTCGCGATCGAGGCGGCAATGCCCGACAGGCGCATGATGACGCGCCCGACGATCAGCGCGAACAGTGCCGCAAACAGACCGGAGATCGGCGTTGCCACCCACATCGGCAGCTGGGTGTGGAGCAGCCATGTCGGCAGGCCCTTGAGCGTGATCGACTTCATGACCGGCGGAATGGTGAGCCAGGCGGTCATATAGGCGCCGAGGCACATGAAGCTGATATGGCCGAACGACAGCAGGCCGGAATTGCCGACGAAGACGTAGAGCCCGACCACCACCATGATGTTGATGAACATCTCGACCATGGTGCGGTTGAAGGCGCGACTGCCGAATTGATAGGACAGGGCGGCCATGATGAGCAGCGCCACGATCAGCACGATCGGCGTGATGATCGTTTGCCGGATGACGGACGGCCGCTGCGACATCGATCAGACCCTCTGCTTAGCGGATTTCGGTGCGAACAGGCCCTGCGGTCGCACCAGAAGGACGACGATGACGGCGCCGTAAACGAAGGCGTCGCGGAACACACGGGCATCATGCGGCAGGGTCGCCTGGAATACGACGCTGGCCGCACCGATCAGGAAGCCGGCCGCAACGGCGCCGGGAATGCTGCCGAGGCCGCCGATCACGGTCGCGATGAACGCGATCAGCATCACGTTGGCGCCCATGCTGATGTCGGCGGTGCCGGAATTGGTCGCCAGGATCAGGCCGATCGCCGCCGCCAGCATGCCGCTGATGGCAAAAGCCAGCAGGATCACGCCGTTGGCGCGAACCCCGAGCATGCGTGCCATGGTGAAATTGTCGGCGGCCGCGCGCATCTCGAGACCGTAGCGCGTGCGCTTGAGGAACAGAACGAGGATCACCAGCACGGCCAGCGTGATGATGATGGTCACAACCTGGAGCATCGGGATGTGGGCGCCGAGGAACTCGACCGGCAGGCCGAGGCTCGGCCACAGCGTGATCGACTTCGGCCGGCTGGAAAACAGCATCAGCAGGAGATGGCGGATGACGAAGCCGAGCGCGAAGGATGCGATCATCATCGTCGCCGGATTGGCGTTGCGGAAGCGGCGGAACACGACGATCTCCGACAGGATCGACAGCGCGGCGCCGATCAAGAGCAGAAGCGGGATCAGCAGGTAGAACGGCAGCTGGCCGGCAAACACGATCGCTGCCGCATCGATCGACGGCCACAGCATGGCGAAGACGCAAAAGGCGATGAAATCGCCGTGGGCGAAATTGACCAGCCGCATCACGCCGAAGATCAGGGCGATGCCGAGCGCGCCGAGGGCATAGAGGCTGCCGAGGCTCAGGGCGTCGAAGATGATCTGGAGCAGCTCGCGCATCTCAGTGATCTCCGAAGCCGAAATAGGTCTGCCTCAGGCGATCGTCCCTGACCATCTCGGCCGCGGGGCCTTCGAGTACGATGCGTCCGCCGCGGATCAGGACCATCCGTCCGCCCGTCATCAAGGCGCGCGTCGAGCTCTGTTCGACGATCAGGAGCGTGAGCTTGCGCTGGGCCCGCAACCGCAGCAGGATCTCATAGACCTGGTCGATGATCTTCGGCGCAAGGCCGAGCGACGGCTCATCGATCGCCATGATGCGGGGCGCCGCCATCAACGCGCGGCCGATCACCAGCATCTGCTGCTGGCCGCCGGATAGCATGCCCGCCGGAGTGTGGCGGCGCTCCGCCAGCATCGGGAATTCCTGGTAGACCCGATCGAGATCGCCGTCGATCTTCCTGCGGTCGGCCCGCATGCCGGTGCCGACCTTCAGATTTTCCTCGATCGTCAGCGCCCCGAAGACGTTGCGTCCCTCCGGCACCAGCGAAAAGCCGCGCCGGGCAATGTCCTCGGGCGCGGCACCCGTGATCTCCATGCCATCGATCATGATGGAACCGGACCCCGGCGGTACGACGCCCGCGATGGCGTTGAGCAGCGTCGACTTGCCGGCGCCGTTCGGGCCGGTCACAAACAGGATCTCGCCCTCGTCGACGGTCAATGTCACGCCGCGGAGCGCCGTGAGGCGCCCATAGCTGACCGTGATGTCGTCGACGGCGAGGGCGGTCATGATGCGACGGCCACTTCGGCAGTCACCTGCGCAATCAACTCGTCGCGTTGCGTGCCCATATAGGCATGCCGCACCGCGTCGCTGTCGCGGATCTGGGCCGGTGGGCCGACTTCGATGACCTCGCCGGAGTCGAGCACGAAGATGCGCTCGCAGAGCTCGAGCACGAGGCCGATATTGTGCTCGATCAGCAGCACGCCGACATTGAGCTCGCCCGCGATCCGGCGGATGATGGCGGCGAGCTCGTGGCTCTCGAGTTCCGACATTCCCGCCGCCGGTTCGTCGAGCAGCAGATATCGCGGCGTGCACATGATGGCGCGGCCGATCGCAACACGGCGCTCGTCCGTATAGGGCAGCGCGCCCGCAATGGTGTTGGCGAGATGCGAAATGCCGAGCCATGCCATGACCCGCTCGGCTTCGCTGATCGCGTCGGGCCGGCCCTGGCCAAGGCCGACGCCGGTCACTTCCAGGTTGTCCATGACCGGCAGGTCGCGGAATAGTCGACCCGACTGGAACGTCCGCGCCACCCCTTTGTGCCGCAATTTGTGCGCCGCAATGCCGTTGAGGGTCTCGCCCTCGAGCTCCACGGTGCCGGCGCCGACCGGCTGGAAACCGGTCAACACATTAATAAGGGTGGTTTTGCCGGCCCCGTTGGGGCCGATCAGCCCGGTTATGCGCCCGCGCGGCACGGCCAGTGTAACGTCGGACAGCGCCTTCAGGCCTTCGAATTGGACGCTGACATCGCGCGCGACCAACTCCAAACCGTCCGCCATCATCTCAACGCCTTTTCGCCCGCACCCAACAGATTGATCTTTCCGTTACGTCGGGGGATTGTAAAATTCGAAATATCGTTCGCTGATATCGGAAAATTTTATGTCTCTGACGTTCCGTCAGGTTCGGCATTTTATTGCGACGGCGGAGAGCGGCCGCGTTTCGGCGGCCGCGGCCGCGTTGAGCGTGACGCAGTCGGCCGTCACCTCGTCGATCAAGGCCCTCGAGGCCGAGCTCGGCCGCAAGCTGTTCGACCGCCACTCCAATGGCGTGACGCTGACCTTTGACGGCCACGAATTCCTGCAGCGCGCCCGCGCCATCGAGGCGAGCGTGTCAGATGCGATCCGGGGACCGCATCGCTGGGGAACTCAGGTTGACGGCACGGTCGACGTCGCCGTGAGCTACACCGTCGCCGGATATTTCCTGCCGCCGCTGCTGTCGCGGTTCTGGCGGTCCTTTCCGGGCATCACGGTCCGGCTGCACGAGTTTCAACGCGATGCGATCGAGCAGAGCCTGATCAGCGGCAGCGTCGATGCGGCGATCATGCTGATCGCGAACCTGCACGACCGCAACTCGATTCGCTCGCGGCTGCTGCTGCGCTCGCCGCGCCGGCTGTGGACATGCGTCAATCATCCGCTGCTGCGCAAGGACAGCATCAAGCTGTCCGACCTGGCGAGCGAGCCCTATTTGATGCTGACAGTCGATGAAGCCGAACGCTCGGCGATGCGTTACTGGCAACATACGGCGCATGTGCCGAACGTCATCTTCCGCACCCTGTCGGTCGAAGCGGTTCGCAGCATGGTCGCGACCGGCATGGGCATCACCATCCTTTCCGACATGGTCTACCGTCCCTGGTCGCTGGAGGGACATCGCATCGACCTCAAGACGCTCGACGACGATGTCCACACCATGGATGTCGGGCTGGCCTGGAAGAACGAGGCGAAGCTGTCTCCGGCGGCGCGCGCGTTCTGCGAGTTCGTCGCCCATTCCTATCCTGGCGCCGAGCCGGTCGAGTTCGACTGACGTCCGCGCTACGGCGGGTAACGGCTGCTCGCGGGGCCGTCACAACTCTCGGACGGTCATTTCAGGTAATCCGGCAGCGTAAACCCGTCATAGAACCGATCCGACAGGATCGCGGTCTTGAAGGTCTGCGATTTGTAGCCGGCAACGATATCCTGCGCCCACGCAGAATCCGCATTGGCCTTCTTCACCGCGACCACGTTGACATAGGGCGTCGTCATCTTTTCCAGCGCGAATGCATTGGTCAACTTCAAGCCGCTGTAGATCGCGAAGTTGCCCTGGATGGCGGCGAAGTCGACGTCGTCGAGTGCGCGGGGCGCTTGTGCCGCTTCGAGCGGCACGATCTTGATGCCGCCGGGATTCTTGATGACGTCGAGTTCGCTGACGTCGACTGGCTTGGAGTCGCGGATCTCGACGAGGCCGAGGTCGCGCAGGATCCAGAGCGCGCGCTGCAGATTGACGGGATCGTTGGGTACGGCCACGGTCGAGCCGGGCTTGATCGGCGAGCCCACCGCGTGCTTCTTCGAGTAGAGTCCCATCGGCGGCGTCGGGACGTGGACGATGCCGACGAGGTCGGTCCGCTGCCGTTCGTTGTAGGAGTTCAGGAAGATCGTGTGCTGCATGACATTGGCGTCGATCTCACCCTTGAACACGGCATTGTTGGCCTCCAATCCGGTCGAGAACTCGACATAGCGGATATGGTAGCCCTTCTTCTCTAGCTCCGGCGCGACGCCGACCTTGAACTCGTCGATGTAGGGGCCCGGCACAAAGCCCACCTTCAAATCTGACCTCGCTGATGTCTCAGCGTGCAGGGCTGTGCCGGACAGCACGATGAAGGTGGCGAGGGCCGACAGGAAACGGGTAAGCGCGGTGGTCATTGGAATCGTCAAATCCTTGGTTTCTGGGCAAATATCAACGCGACTCACGGACGCGTCAGGCGATCGCCTTGATCGATCCGGAGAACAGGCTTTCCGGCCGGTCCAGGCCGTAATGGTCACGCAGCGTCGTGCCGCGCATACTCGTCGCGGAACAGGCCGCGCTTGCGCAGGATCGGCACCACCTGCTCGGCGAAGAGATCGAAGCCGCCAGGCAGCCAGGGCGGCATCACGTTGAAGCCGTCGGCCGCGCCATTCTCGAACCAGGCCTGGATGTTGTCGGCGATCTTCTCCGGCGGACCCGCGATCACCCAGTGACCGCGCGCGCCCGCCAGCCGCTGCACCAGCTGACGGATGGTCGGCTTCTCGCGATCGACGATGTCGACCACGAGCTTGAAGCGGCTCGCCACCCCGCGGGCGCTGCCGGTGTCGATCAGATGGCGCGGGAAGGGCCCGTCGAGATCGAAGCCGGAGAGGTCGAGCCCGATCATCTGGCGCAGCTGGGTCAGTGAATATTCCGGCTGGATCAGCTCGTTGAACTCGTCCTGCAGCCGGTCGGCCTCGACCTGCGTGCTGGCGATGAACGGGCTGATGCCGGGCAGGATCTTGACCTGGTCGGGGTTGCGGTCGAAAGCGCGGGCCTGTCGCTTGATGTCGGCATAGAATTCCTGGGCGCTGGCCCGCGTCTGATGCGCGGTGAAGATCGCCTCGGCAAAGCGCGCGGCAAAGGCGCGTCCATCATCGGACGAGCCGGCCTGGACATAGACCGGCCGTCCCTGCGGCGTCCGCGAGATGTTGAGCGGACCGCGCACCCGGAAATGCTTTCCGACGTGGTCGATCGGGTGAATTTTGCCGGTGTCGGCGAATACGCCCGACGCGGGATCGTTCACCACGGCGTCGTCTTCCCAACTGTCCCACAGCCGCGTGATGACATCGAGATATTCCCGCGCCCGCTCGTAGCGTTCGTGATGCGGCGGGTGCTCGGGCAGGCCGAAGTTCTGCGCCGCCTGCGCCGTGCTCGTGGTGACGATGTTCCAGCCGGCGCGGCCGCCGCTGAGATGATCGAGCGACGCGAACAGGCGCGCAAGGTTGTACGGCTCGGTGTAGGTCGTCGATGCGGTCGCGATCAGGCCGATGCGTTTGGTCGCGACCGCGATCGCGGCCAGCCAGGTGATCGGCTCGAAGCGGAAGCGTTGCGCATAGCGGACATTGTCGGCGAGCGCCGGTCCGTCGGCGAAGAAGATCGCGTCGAATTTCTGGGCCTCGGCGCGCTGCGCCAGTTCCTGGTAGTAGGTGACGTCGAGGACGCGATCCGCGGCAGACCCCTTGTAGCGCCAGGCCGCCTCGTGATGCCCGCCGGGATAGATGAAGAGGTTGAGGGAAAGCTGCCGTTTGCTCATGTCGGTGCTCGCAGGTTCTGCTTGGTGTATCGGAGGGGGCGGCTCAGGCGCCGCTCGAGCTGTTTCGTGCGGTGGCCTGCGTCACAATGCTGTTGGGCGGCACGTCCTTGGTCAGCCAGACGTTGCCGCCGATGGTCGACCCGCGGCCGATCGTGATCCGGCCGAGAATGGTTGCGCCGGCATAGATCACGACGTCGTCTTCGACGATCGGGTGACGCGCGTCGCCCTTGATCACAAGGCCTTCGTCGTCGGTCGGGAAGTGCCGCGCGCCGAGCGTGACCGCCTGATAGACCCGGACGTTGTTGCCGATGATGGCGGTCTCGCCGATCACGACGCCGGTGCCGTGATCGATGAAGAAGCCCGAGCCGATCCGGGCGCCGGGATGAATATCGATGCCGGTCCTGGTGTGGGCGATCTCCGACATCAGCCGCGCCACCAGCCGGGCACCGATCTGGTAGAGCAGGTGGGCAAGGCGATGGTGGATGATGGCGGTCATCCCGGGATAGCCGATCAGGATTTCGGGAAAATTCCGTGCCGCCGGATCGCCGACGAACGCCGCCCGCAGATCGTTGATCAGGAGCCCGCGCACCTGCGGCAGCTGGGCGGCGAAGCCGCGCGTCAGTTCGATCGCCTCCTCTTGCACAAAGCCCGGCTCAAGCTCGTCGCCGACAAACAATGCGCCGCGATGAATCTGCGCACTGAGCGAATCCAGCGCCGTGCTCAGCGTGTTGCCGACGAAATAATCGATGTTCTCGCCGTCGAGATCCGATTGGCCGTAGTGACGTGGAAACAGCGCCTCGGTGAGGCCGTCGAGGATCAGCTCCAGCGCGTCGCGCGAGGGCGCACGGCGAGGCTCGCCGTCGCGCCGGATGCTGTGGGTCTCCTCGCGCGACGTGCGCAGCTCGGCCACGATCCGGTCGAGCTGCCAGCGACCCGGTGCTCTGCCGACCGTGCCGGCTGACGACGGAGGCGACGGTGGTGGTGTTTCGCGCTTCATGCGGTGCCCCTTCCTGCCCTAACGGACATGCGCCAAGGGAATGCTGACCTCGGCCAACAGGTCGAGATCGGCTTCGTGATCGATCTGGACATACTGTCCATTCCAGTAGGTGAGGCCGGATAGCCGATGCGACAGCTCCATGCTGGAGAGGCGGCCGACGATGATGCCGTGGGAGTGCCGCTCGATGATCTCCTCGACCTGGCATTCGACGACGGCAAGCGACCGCAGCAGCAGCGGCACGCCGGAGGCTCCATGCGTCCAGTCGGTGCCGTCGAAGCGCTCACGGCCTCTCAGCTGGCTGTTGCTGAAGCGCTCGGCCAGGGCCTGCTGGTCCGAGCCGAGGATGTTGACGCCAAACAGCCGATGGCGGGCGATCGGTGCGAACGACGAGGCCTGCCGGTTGATGCTGACCAGGAGCCGGGGCGGACTGGCGCTGAGCGAGGTCAGCGAGGTCACGGTCATGCCGGTGATGTCCTCGCCCTGTCCGGCGGTGATGATGCAGACGCCGCCGGGGAGGCGGCGCATGACAAGGCGGAATTGACGCTCGATCTCGTGGTCGGCGTCGACGAGATGGATATCCGGCTTGCTCATCGGGTGACTCCCTTGTCTTGCCGCGCCGGATCGGGCCTCGCTAGAAGAAGCCCTTGGCGGGCAGCGGCGTGCCGCTGATCTCGTATTGTCCGATCGAACGCGTCTTGAAGGTGTTCGGATTGTGCGACGCCAGCGTGCGCGCGTTGCGCCAGTGGCGGTCGTAGTTGGTCGCCTTCTTGGTGGCGGATGCCCCGCCGACGTCGAACAGCAGGCTGCCGCTCCGGATCGCGAACTCATCCGCGACGATCTTGGCCTTGGCCGACAGCAGCGCGGCCCTGTGCGCGGCATCGACGGCGTTCGCCTCGCCGGCATCGAAGGCGTCGGTGGCGGCATCGAGCGCTTCGGCGGCCGCCAGCACGACCGTCTCGGCCGCGAACGCGCCGCTCGCGATCTGGCCGACGGTTTGTTGCAGCAGCGGATCGTCCGCCGGAACCTCGCTCGGCGCGTAGTAGAAGGTCCGCTTGCGGGTCCGCACCAGGGCGGTGGCGTCCCGCAGCACGGCGCGCGCGATGCCGGCATTGATCGCGGTCAGGAACAGCTGGGCAAACGTGTTGGAGTAGGGGATGCCGTAGCCGGCATCCGGTGCATCGAACACGACTTCCTGCCGCTTGACGCGCACATTGCGGAAATGCGTGGTGCCGGTCGCCGTCAGCCGTTGCCCGAGGCCATCCCAGTCGTCGACCAGCTCGATGCCGTCGCGCGTGACCGGAATCAGCACGGCCGCGTTGGTCGCGGATGCATCGGCGGTGCGGACCAGCACGTAGTCCGAATACAGCGTCCCGGTGCTGTAGTATTTGGTGCCGTTGAGCAGGTAATCGTCGCCGTCGGCGGTGAGCGTCGTGTTCGGTGTGACATTGCCGACCTTTGGCGTGTCGAGCTCGGTCGCTGCAAGGCCGATGATCGCACCCTCGGCGACCGCTTTCTGCCACTGCCTGTGCTGCTCGTCCTTCGGCCGGCGCACCAGCCGTTCGACGACGCTGAAATGGTTGCGCAGGATATGCGCGACATTGGCGTCGGCTTCGCCGAGGCGTATGACGATCTCGAACAGGGCTCGGATCGACAGGCCGGCGCCGCCGGCCTCGAGCGGAAGCCGCAATGCGCCAAGGCGGGCCTTGCGAATGAGGTCGATCTCCGCAAACGGCAGCACGCGTTCGCGCTCGCGGTCGCTGGCTCCTTCCGCGATACGGCCGAGCAACGCGTCGATATCGCGCGCATGATTGCCGAGGCGGCCGGCGGGCTCCAGCGAAGTGGCGGTGACGGGCTTGTTCATGGATCTTTTCCGAATGGTGGTGATCGAGTTGACGGTCGTTGATCAGACCTGGGCCAGGTGGTCGGTGACCTTGATCGGCTCCGTGAGCACCTTGCGTGCGACCAGCCAGTCGGCAGCGCGTTGCAGCTCGGCAAGGAAGCTCTCGTCGTTGGCGGCGAAGTAGCGATACTGCCGGTTCAGCGCGATGAACCGGTCGCGGACCTGGTCGCTGTACTTGCCGGCCTTCTGCGCGATGTATTCGGCGTCCTTGCTGTTCTCGGAGATCCATTTGCCTTCGGCGCGGAAGGCATCATTGACGGCGCGGACCAGCGCGGGATTCTCTGTCGCGAATTTCCTCGTGGTCAGATAGGACGTGTAGTCGATCTGGAACTCGAGATCGCGGCCTTCCAGGAAGATGTCGTGCGCCTTGTATTCGAGCCGGGCGATATCGACGCCGGGGCTCCACATCGACCAGGCGTCGACCTTGCCGGAGGCCAGCGCCGGCGCTGCATCCGGCGGATTGAGATAGACGAACTTCACCTTGGAGCGGTCGACGTTGTGCTTCTCGAGTGCTGCGACCAGCAGGAATTCGCCGAGACCGGAGCGGTTCACCGCCACCGACTTGCCGACCAGGTCCTCGACCTTGGTGATGCCGGAGTCATCCCGCGCGATGATCGCGGTGGTGCGGGGCTCGTAGACCACGAACTGGGTGAACACCAGCGGCGAGCCGGCAATGATCGCGGCGAGCGCCGGCGTCGTGCTGCCGCCAAAGCTGAAATCGGCGCTGCCGCCGGTCACCGCCTGCAGCGTCGGGGCATGATTCGGAAACGGTCCCAGCCACTCGACCTTGATGCCATCCTTGGCCAGCAGCTTCTCGAACTCGCCGCGTTCCTTGGCGATCAGATTGAGCCCGCTCAGGCCCCAGGTCAGGCGGACCGTGTCGATGACGCGGCCGTTCGCCGCCTGCGCGGACTCGCAGAAGTCGAATCCGGCGAGCGCGCCGATGCCGAAGGCCGCGCCGCCAAGGAAGCTGCGACGAGTGGGCTTGGTGAGCTGGGAGGGAGACATCAAGTGATCCTCAAGCAGGGATGGGGTGAGCGGCGCCGACGCCGAGCTCCGCGAGCAGGTCGGTGCGTGCGATCGGTGCTGCGCCGTTGCGTTTCATGCGGTGCTCGAACGCGATCCGGCCTTCGCGCATCACCAGGATGCGGTCGGCAAGCGCGATCGCCTCGTCGACGTCGTGGGTGACCAGGAGAACGCCGGGCCGATGCGCGTCGACCAGCTCGCGCACCAGATCGTGCATGCGAATCCGGGTCAGCGCGTCGAGCGCGGCAAAGGGCTCGTCGAGCAGAAGCAGCTCGGGCTCCTGCACCAGCGCGCGTGCCAGCGCCACGCGCTGCGCCTGTCCGCCGGAGAGATTGCGCGGCCAGTCATCGAGCCGGTCGCCGAGCCCGACCTCGGTAAGTGCGGTCGCGGCACGCTGCCGGGCGTCGGTGGCGTTGAGGCCGAGCGAGACATTGCGCCACAGGCTGTCCCACGGCAGCAGCCGGTGCTCCTGGAACACGACGGCCGGCCGCCGCGGCGCCGTGATGCGCCCGCCGTCGATCGGATCGAGGCCGGCCAGCGCCCGCAGCAGCGTGGTCTTGCCGCAGCCGCTCTCGCCGAGCAGGACGACGAACTCGCCGCGCTCGATGCGCAGATTGAGGTTCTCGATCACGACGCGATTGCCGTAGGCGCGATGCAGGCCGGTCACCACGACGGCCGGCGCGGCCGCGCTCAATGAGGGCGCCACGTGCACGGTCATCGCGTGCCCCCATAGTTCGGATGCCAGGCCAGCAGCCGTCGCTCCAGGGCGCGCGCGATGCCGTCGGCGGCGACGCCGATCAGCGCGTAGACCACGATGGTCAACACGATCACGTCGGTACGCAGGAATTCGCGCGCATCCATCGCGAGGAAGCCGATGCCGGATTGGGCGCCGATGGTCTCCGCGACCACCAGCGCCAGCCACGCGGTCGCCAGCGCATAGCGGACGCCGGTCAGGATCGAGGGCAGGGCGCCGGGCAGGACAACGCGCCGGATCAGCTCAAATGTGCCGAGGCCCTGGACGCGGCCGAGCTCGACCAGTTTTGGGTCGACCTGCCGGATGCCAAGCGTGGTGTTGATATAGATCGGGAAGGCGACGCCGAGCGCGACCAGGAAGATCTTCTGCGCTTCGCCGACGCCGAGCCAGACGATCACCAGCGGCAGCGCGGCGAGGAACGGGATCGCGCGGATCATCTGAATGCTGCGGTCGATCGCAGCCTCCGCGATCCGCGAGAAGCCAACGAGGATGCCGAGCGCAAACCCGATGCTGCCGCCGATCGCAAACCCGGACACGGCGCGCAGCAGGCTGACGCCGAGATCGTTCAGCAGGCTCCCCGATGTTGCGAGCTTGAATGCCGTCCGGACCACCTTGCTTGGAGCCGGCAGCACCTGCGGCGAAAGCCAGCCGGCCTGCGCCAGCGATTCCCAGACGATGAGAAGCACGAGCGGAGCAAGCCACGACAGCAGCAGCATGCCGCGCCGGCCGATCTCGAATCGTGCCGTCCGCGCCGTCGACGCGGAGCGATCGCTGCGTTGCGCGGTATCGAAGGCAATCGATGCCGCGGCCTGTTCGAGGTTGCTCAAGTCTGTTCCGTCCTCGTTTCAACGCGCGCGAACATCATCGATCTCGCGCGGCGCGGCTCATCGTTCTCTCGCTCGACGGTTTGCCGTCGTTCGAAAGAGAGCGCCGCTATGCGACGCAAACTGTCCCACGATTTTTCGCGGACAGAAATAGAGCCGTATTCCAATTGTCGCTGCGTTCGGAGTTTTCTCGTTTCCCGGTGCGCGCGGCACGGCAAGGAAAATCTTTTGATGCGCCGCTGCTTGATCTGCGGGCATGCTTCTTCGAAAACACGGCGGTGTAACTGGAGATATCGGAGAGACGGCATGTCGGCACGACCGCTTCGCTTTGGCATCTGGGCGCTGGTCCATGGTTCGCGCGGTGCCTATCAGGATCCGGAGGAGCCGTATGATGCATCATGGGAGCGCAATCGCGATCTCGTGCTTGCAGCCGAGGCGCTGGGCTATGATTCCACGTTGATCGCGCAGCACACGATCAATCCGCATCAGGAGGATTTCGATCAGCTCGAGGCCTGGAGCGCGGCGGCGGCCGTTGCCGCATTGACGAGCCGGATCGAGATCATTGCGGCTATCAAGCCCTATCTCTATCACCCGGTGGTGCTCGCCAAGCTTGCGCTCGGGATCGAGAACATCAGCCGCGGACGCTTTGCGATCAACCTGGTCAATGCCTGGAACCGGCCCGAACTCGACAAGGCCGGCATCGGCTTTGCCGAGCATGATGCCCGTTACGCCTATGGACGGGAGTGGATCACGATCGTCTCGCGCCTGATGCAGGGCGAAAGGTTGACCTACAAGGGCGAGCATTTCGACGTCCGTGACTATCTGTTGCGCCCGACGAGCCGCTATCGGCCGCGGGCGTTGATCTATGTCGGCGGCGAGTCGGAGCCGGCGCGCGCGCTGGTCGCCGACCATGGCGATGTCTGGTTCATCAATGGGCAACCGCTCGAGGATGTCGCCGGCCTGATTGCCGATGTCGCCGCGCGGCCGCGGACGTCAGCGCCGCTCCGTTTCGGGCTGTCGGCCTTCGTCGTCGCGCGCCAGACGCAGGCCGAGGCGCAGGCTGCCTATCAGCGGCTGCTCGAGCTGTCGCGGCGGGACGCGCCGGTGAAGGCGATCCAGCGTCAGAACACCGATCCGAAGGTCGTGATGATGCAGACCATGCAGAAGTCGGAACGGGTCGGCAGCAATGGCGGCACCGCCGCGGGGCTGGTCGGCAGCTATGACGAGGTGGCGGCTCGGATCGGGGCGTTCCATGCCGCCGGGATCGAGTTGTTCATGCTGCAATTCCAGCCTTTCGAGGCTGAGATGGAGCGCTTTGCGAAGGAGATCATCCCGCGCGTTCGCGCCGCGTCATCTGTTGCAGCGACCGACACTCCGCCGCTGGCGGCCGGATCGCGCTAGCTGCGTTACGCGGTGGCCACAGTCCCGATCCGCCGCGCAAAGCGGCTGATCGGCCGCGGCAAGCCGAAATGCTCACGCAGGGTGGTGCCTGCATAATCGGTTCGGAACAGGCCGCGCCGCTGCAGGATCGGCACCACGCTATCGACGAAGACCTCGAGCCCGGTCGGCAGCACGTCCGGCATCAGGTTGAAGCCGTCCGCCGCGCCCGCCCTGAACCAGGATTCGATATCATCGGCGATCAGTTCCGGCGTGCCGACGATGATGCGGTGTCCGACACCGCCGCCGAGTGCGCGCAGCAGCTGGCGGACCGTGAGGTTGCCGCGCCGCGCGATGTTCACGGTACCCTGGAACATGGTGTGGTTGGCGTTGGCCGGCAGCGGCAGCGGATCGGGCAGCGGTTTGTCGAGCTCGAGGATGTCTGGATCGACCTGCAATGTGCCGGCGAGACGAGCGAGGCTGTATTCGATCGGGACCAGCTCCCACAGCTCATCCTGCCGCCGCTTCGCTTCGGCTTCGGTGCTGCCGATCACGGTGGCAAGTCCTGGCAGGATGACGATGCAGTCGCCGGTGCGGCCATAAGCTGCGGCGCGGGCGCGCAGATCGCGCGCATAGGCGACGCCTTCGTCGATCGTCTGCGCCAGCGTGAACACGGCTTCGGCCTGCGCGGCGGCCAGATCGCGGCCGTCGCTCGAGCCGCCGGCCTGCACGGTCACCGGGCGGCCCTGCGGCGAACGCGGCACGTTGAGCGGACCGGCCACGGCGTAATGGGCGCCGCGATGGGCGATCGGATGCACCTTCGACGTATCGACAAACCGGGCGGTGGTCTTGTCGCCGACAAAGGCGCCATCCTCCCAGCTGTCCCACAGCGCATGGACGACTTCGGCGAACTCCTTGGCGCGCTCATAGCGGGCCCTGTGCTCGAGCACGTTGTTGAGGCCGAAATTGCGGCCGGCCGCCGCGTCGGCGGTGGTCACCGCATTCCAGCCGACGCGGCCGCCGCTTGCGAGGTCCAGCGTCGCGAAGCGGCGCGCGATGTTGTAGGGCTCGTTATAGGTGGTCGAGGCGGTCGCGATCAGCCCGATATGGCTGGTCGCCGCGGCGACCGTTGCCAGCACGATGGTCGGCTCCATCGACATGAACGATCGATAGTCGATGCGGTCGGTGATCGCCGGCGTGTCCGCCAGGAAGATCGCGTCGAGCTTGCCGCGCTCGGCTATCTTTGCGACGCGCACGTAATGGCCGACGTCGAAGCAGGCGCGCGGATCGCTTTCCGGCAGCCGCCAGGCCGACGCATAGACGCCGGAGTGCAGCAGATTGACGTTGAGATGAAGCTGACGATCGGACATGGCTGCCACGCGGTGAATGAGATGGATTCCGAAATATCGCCTGTCGCGCGACAAGGGAACGAACGGCTGGCGCGTGCATGCAAAAAGAAATATCCGCCTCCGCCGCGTGGTTTGCGGACAAAACTCGTTTTCCTCTCCGGCGTTGGACGAAACGTCCGCCGCGCCGGTGCATGATTATTCTTCCCTGAGCTGCGGCAGGGGAAGCTTCGTCCAAGTCCGTTCAAATATCTGAAATTGCCAGAGCCGCACGCGCGCGTAAGCATATTGCTGCGGCGCATCGTAAGCGATCGGTGCCGCGTGGAGAGGCTGGACGATGACTTCCAACGATCGACGCGCCGAACGGCGGGCCGCAACGGACGGCTCGGTTGAGTTCGACGCCGATGTTCTGGTGATCGGCGGCGGGCCGGCGGGCACCTGGGCTGCGGTAAGCGCCGCTGAGCGCGGCGCGCGCGTTGTGCTCGCCGACAAGGGGTTTTGCGGCACGTCGGGCGCGACCGCGGCCGCCGGCACCGGTGTCTGGTATGTCGATCCTGATCCGGCGCTGCGCGAAGCCGCGATGGCCAATCGCGAAAAGCTGGGCGGGTATCTGCAGGATCGCCGCTGGATGGCGCGGGTGCTCGACCAGACCTATGAAGACAGCAATCGTTTGGCGGCCTGGGGCTATCCTTACCCGGTCGATGACAGCGGCAGGTCGCAACGCAATTCGTTGCAGGGGCCGGAATACATGCGCCTGATGCGCAGGCGCACCAAGCAGGCCGGCGTCACCATTCTCGATCACAGCCCGGCGCTCGAGCTGCTGGTCGACGATGACGGCGCGGTTGCCGGTGCCAGCGGCGTGCGCCGGCAGAAGCACGATCGCTGGATCGTGCGCGCCAGGGCCGTCGTGATCGCGACCGGCGGCTGTGCATTCCTGAGCAAGACGCTGGGCTCGAACGTGCTGACCGGCGATGGCTATCTGATGGCCGCGGAGGTCGGTGCCGAATTCAGCAGCATGGAGTTCTCCAATCCTTACGCGATCTCGCCGGCATTCGGCTCGGTGACCAAGACGCTGTTCTACGGCTGGGCGACCTTCAGCTACGAGGACGGCAGCGTGGTTCCCGGCGCGGCATCCAAGGGCGGCCGATCGGCGATCGCGCGCGCATTGCTGCAAGGGCCGGTCTACGCCCGCCTCGACAAGGCCGATGACGAGGTGCAGCGCGACATGCGCGCATCGCAGCCAAATTTCTTCCTGCCATTCGATCGCACCGGCATCGATCCCTTCAGTGAGCGGTTTCCGGTGACGTTGCGGCTCGAAGGCACCGTGCGCGGCACCGGCGGCCTTCGCATCGTCGACGACAGCTGCGCCACCAGCGTGCCGGGGCTCTACGCCGCCGGCGATGCGGCGACGCGCGAACTGATCTGCGGCGGCTTCACCGGCGGCGGCAGCCACAATGCCGCCTGGGCGATGTCGTCGGGGAGCTGGGCCGGCTGGGGCGCTGCCGGCTACGCCCGGCAGCTCGGCCCGGCACGCCAGCGCCGCCTGGCCTCCGCCGGCGCCGTCGCGTTCCGGAGTCGATCGCGCCGTCCGTTTGAGCCGGCTGCACTGGCGCGGGCGGTTCAGGACGAAGTCTATCCGTATGAGCTGAATTACTTCCGGCACGCGTCGCGGCTCGAGGGCGCGCTGGCGCGGCTCGATGCGGCGTGGGCCAATGCGTCGGCGGCCGACGCCGCGAGCAAGGATGATCTGCTGCGCGCCCGCGAGAGCGCGGCCATGCTAGCGACGTCGCGCTGGATGTATCGCAGCGCGCTGGCGCGTACCGAAAGCCGCGGCATGCATCGCCGCGACGACTATCCCGATCAGGACGATCGGCAACGCTACTATTTGACGAGCGGCGGGCTGGATGAGGTCTGGACCGCGGTCCGGCCGCACGCCGACGCCACTTACGCCGAGGCCGCGGAATGATCGAGGTGATCGACGCCGAACGCTGCACGTCCTGCGACATCTGCGTGAATGTCTGCCCGACCAATGTGTTTGACAAGACGGATGGAATTCCGGTGATCGCCCGCCAGAGCGATTGCCAGACCTGTTTCCTCTGCGAACTCTATTGTCCCGAGGACGCACTTTACGTCTCGCCTTATGCGGATACCCCTTGCCCGACGGATGTAGTCGCGCTACGGCAGACTGCCGCATTGGGCAGTTACCGGCGCGCGGTCGGCTGGACCGACGAGACGCGCGATCTCCGCGGCATCGACCGCAGCTATCTGCTCTTCGGTCATTGACTCCGGGCTGGGCCCGGCGACCGAAGCCATCTGCCAATTGGACCGATTGAATGAATGTACATCAATCCCTGACGACGGCGCAGCCCGTTGCGCCGCTGCCGTCGATATCGCCCGCATCGGGCACGAACGATGCGATGATCCGCTTCGAGGGCGTATCGAAGGTCTATCCGGCCTATCGTGACAAGCCGAGCGTGCATGCCTTGCAGGCGATCGATTTCGCGATCGCGCGCGGCTCGATCACCGGCGTGATCGGTCGCTCCGGTGCCGGCAAGTCGAGCCTGGTTCGCCTCATCAACGGGCTTGAGAAGCCGTCGACCGGCCGCGTCGTCGTTGATGGCAGCGAGATCTCCGCGCTGGCCGGCCGCGAACTGCGCCTGGCGCAGCGCTCGATCGGCATGATCTTCCAGCATTTCAACCTGCTGTCGTCGCGTACGGCGGCGGATAATATCGCGCTGCCGCTCGAGATCGCCGGCTGGTCCAGGGCCGACATTGCGGTTCGCGTGGAAGAGCTGCTCGCGCTCGTCGGCATCGCCGACAAGTCCGACCGCTATCCCTCCGAACTATCCGGCGGCCAGAAGCAGCGCATCGGCATCGCGCGCGCGCTGGCGACGCGGCCGAACGTGCTGCTGTCCGACGAGGCGACCTCGGCGCTCGACCCGCAGACCACGCGCGCGATCCTGGACCTGCTTGCCAATATCAATCGCGAGCTCGGTGTCACGATCGTGCTGATCACCCACGAGATGTCGGTGGTCCGCCAGCTCGCCAAGGAGGTCGCGGTGATCGACGGCGGCCATGTCGTCGAGCGCGGCCACGTCGCCGACATCTTCACGCATCCCCGGCATCCGGTGACGCAGGCCTTCCTGTCCGAGGCGATCGGCGACAGCGTTCCGGTCTCCCTGGCAAGCCGGCTGTCGCCACAGCCGATTGCCGGCAGCAAGGCGGTTCTGCGCGTACAGGTGCGCGGCACCGAAGCCGGCGACACGGTGGTGGCGCGTCTGTCGCGCGAGCTGTCTCATGACGTGGCACTGCTGTCGGCCCGGATCGACGAGATCGGCGGCCAGCATGTCGGCTCGTTGATCCTGGGCATTCCCGGCGGTGAAGCCGCAGCCAGGCAAGCCCTGGCCTATCTGTCTCAGCATGACATTCTGGTGGAGCGTCTCGGCTATGTCGCGTGAACTCTTCAACCTGATCGTTCAGGCTACCGGCGAGAGCCTGTTCATGGTCTCGGTCGCAGCCCTGGTTGCGACCGTATTGGGCCTGCCGCTCGGGATCTTTCTCGCCACCAGCGGGAAGGGCGAGTTGTTCGCGGCCCCACCCGTCAACGGCATTCTCGGCGTGATCGTCAATGCCACGCGCTCGACGCCGTTCATCATCCTGGTGGTCGCGATCATCCCGTTCACGCGCCTGATCGCCGGCACCTCGATCGGTTCGGGTGCCGCGATCGTGCCGCTCACCATCGCGGCGACGCCGTTCATCGCCCGTCTGGTCGAGGCGGCGATCCGCGAGGTCGACGCCGGCCTGATCGAGACGGCATCCTCTTTCGGTGCGAGCCCATTGCAGATCGTGTTCAAGGTCCTGATCCCGGAGGCGTTGCCGGGCCTGGTGCTGGCCCTGACGCTCGCCGTCGTCAGCCTGCTCGGCTACTCCGCGATGGTCGGAGCGGTCGGCGGCGGAGGTCTCGGCGACCTCGGCATTCGCTACGGCTATCAGCGCTTCATGCCTGAGATGATGCTCGCGGTCGTCGTCGTTCTGATCGCGCTGGTGCAGACCGTGCAGACCGCCGGCGACTATCTGGCGCGCCGCGTCAACCGCCGGCTGCGCAATCGCTGAGGAAACGGGCCGTCACGATCCCTTCGGCGCCCAGATCTTGACGTCGCTGGTATCCACCTTGCGCGGCAGCAGGGCTTCAGCCGTGAACGTATCGGCGATTGTCTGCTGCTCGGAAAGGCCGGCCGCGGTAACGATGCCGACCTTGTAGGAGCGGTGGCTGTTGGCCTCTTCCACCGTGGCGGCGTCGATACCCCAGAGGCTTGCGAGCTGCGCGGCGGCGTCTTTCGGATTGGCTTTGACCCAGGTGCCGGTCTCGACCAACTTGGCAAAAATGACGTTCAGCGCGTCGGCGCGCTTGTTGGCGAAGGCAGCTGAAGCGAGGTAGTAGCGCTTGTAGCTCGCAAGCCCCCCGCTGCCGTCGATCAGGATGCGCGCGCCGGACTGGCGTTGTGCGCTGCTCAGGAACGGATCCCAGGCGACCCAGGCGTCGACATTGCCGCTGACGAATGCCGCGCGGCCATCGGCGGGCGTTAGATAGGCCGGCGTGATGTCCTTGAAGGTCAGTCCCGCTTTGGCGAGCACCGCCAGCAGCAAGAAGTGACTGCCCGCGCCCTTCGTCACCGCAACCTTCTTGCCCTTGAGGTCGGCCGGCGATTTGATTGCGGAATCCTTCGGCACCAGGATCGCCTGTGCCGACGGCGAGGCGGCCTCTTCGGCGATGTAGGCGAGCCTGGCGCCAGCGGCCTGAGCGAAGATCGGCACGGTGTCGGCGACATCGGCGCCAAAATCGACGCTGCCGACATTGATGGCCTCGAGCAGCGGCAGGCCGCTGGTGAATTCATGCCACGACACGGTGATGCCGAGCGGCGCCAAGGCCTTCTCCAACGCGCCATTGGTCTTCAAGATCGCGGTCAGCGTCGACGATTTCTGGTAGCCGATGCGGATTTCCTCGGCGGCCGCCCGGCCGAACCAGCGAGGTCATCGCCAAAAGCCCGATAGCGGCAACCGCTAGGCGGCGCGATATCGCGGTCGGCGAGGGTACGGCCTGCGCTCGCAGGATGGGGCGGGTGAAGATGGGCATGGCAAGGCGTCCTGAACCGGTTCGATCTATTGCCATTTGTGTGCAGTCGGCGTGCTGGAGGCAATTGCGCAGAATGTGACTGAACGAGTGCAATTTTCTCTTCCAGCGAGGTCATCGAGAAAAGTATTTTCGGCTTGAACATCGCGCCCGGCCTGACCGGTTCCATTCTCTTTTCAACGCCGCCACGGCAGCGGCGCTTCGCGATTGAGAGAAAATTTGGATTCTCATTTCATTGATTTCGTCCCCGGCGCGGGCGATGAGCTTGAAAGCGTTTTTCAGTTCCATGGAGACCAAGATGTTGGTTCGAACCTTTCTCACGCTGGCGGGCGTTGTCGCGGTCTGGTCGGCCGCAGCGGCGGCTGAAACGATCAAGATCGGCGTGACGCCCGGGCCGCATGCGCAGATCCTCGAAGCCGTGAAGCCGATCGCGGCCAAGAGCGGGCTCGACCTCCAGCTCATCGAGTTCTCGGACTATGTCGTGCCCAACGCCGCGCTCGACGCCGGCGACATCCAGGCCAATTCGTTTCAGAACCAGCCTTATCTCGACAACCAGAAAGCCGATCGCGGCTACAAGATCGAGCAGGTGGGGCTGACGGTCAATTTTCCGATCGGCATCTATTCACGCAAGCACAAGAGCTGGGCCGACCTGCCTGAGGGCGCCAAGGTCTCGATTCCGAACGATCCGACCAACGGCGGCCGGGCGCTGCTCCTGCTGCGCGACAAGAGTGCGATCAAGCTGAAGAGCGATGTCGGGTTCAAGCCGACCGTCATCGACATCACCGACAATCCCAAGAAGCTGAAATTCATCGAGGTCGACGCCGCCCAGGCGCCGCGTGCGCTCGACGACGTCGATGCGGCCGTCATCAACACGAACTACGCGACGCAGGCCGGCCTCGATCCGGTCAAGGATCCGATCCTGCGCGAGGATCCGAAGGGGCCCTATGTCAATCTGATCGCGGTCCGCTCCGCCGACAAGGACAAGCCGTGGGTCAAGATCCTGGTCGATAGCTATCACACGCCGGAGATCAAGGAATTCGTCCTGACCAAGTTCAAGGGCGCGGTGTTGCCGAGCTGGTAATCGCCGGTCCAATTATCGAGGACAGACTGATGCGTATCGTGATGACCGCGCTCGCGGTTGCAGCGCTTTTGACCGGCGCGGCCAGGGCGGACACCATCCGGGTCGGCGTCACGGCCGGGCCCCATGCCGAGATCCTGGATGTCGTGAAGAAGGTGGCCGCCGGCCGCGGGCTCGACATCAAGGTGGTCGAATTCACCGACTATGTGATCCCGAACCAGGCGCTCGCGCTCGGCGATCTCGAAGCCAATTCGTTCCAGCACGAGCCCTATCTGAAGAACCAGCTCTCCAAGACCGGCTGGAAGATCGTCAAGGTCGCCAACACGATCGCCTCGCCGCAGGGCGTCTACTCCCTGAAGTACAAGAAGCTTGCTGATCTGCCGGATGGCGCCCGGGTGGCGATCGCCAACGATCCGTCCAACGGCGCGCGCGGGCTGATGATCCTGGCGCTGCACGGCGTGATCAAGCTGAAGGATCCGAACAACGTCGCCTCGACCATAGCCGATATCACCGACAATCCGAAGCAGTTGCGCTTCGTCGAATTGGATGCCGCGCAGCTGCCGCGCGCGTTGCAGGACGTCGACCTGGTCTCGATCAACAACAATTATGCGATTCAGGCCGGGCTCAATCCCGCCACAGACGCAATTGCGCGCGAGGCGGCGGATGGCCCCTGGGTCAACATCCTTGCCGTGCGTGAAGAGGACAAGGACAAGCCCTGGGTCAGGCAACTGACCGACGCCTATCACTCCGACGAGGTGAAGGCGTTCCTCGAGAAGCGCTTCAAGGGCACCTATATCGCAACCTGGTGACGGGCGCTGATTGCCGGTCACCGAGGGGTTCGTAAGCCGCGCTATTCGGCGGCGTCGGCGCGCGTGGCCGAGGGCGAGCGACGGAAGCCAGCGCCGGGATGCGTGGCGTCAAGATAGGGCCCGCGTCCCGGAAACAGCTTTTCGCGCAGCGTGCCTTCGCGATAGGCCGTCTTGTAGACCCCGCGTGACTGCAGTTCCGGCACCACCAGGTCGACGAACGACGTCAGCGATTCCGGCGCCACCAGGCGGAACAGGTTGAAGCCGTCGACATCGGTTTCGTCGACCCAGGCGATCAGCTCGTCCGCCACGTCCTGCGGCGAGCCGACCACGAATGGCGACCGCGCGCCAACCCGGCTCAGGGTGGCGAGATCGCCGACCTTGACCGGCCGGTCGCTGCGCACCGTGAAATTCTCGACCATCGACTGGATCGCGTTGCTCTCGACATATTGCACCGCCTGGTCCGGGCGATATTTCGAGAAATCGATGCCGGTCCATCCCGAGAGCAAGGCGAGCTGACCGGCCTGATCGACATGCTCCGCGTACTCCGCGAGCAGATCGTTGGCCTCGGCGCGCGTCGGTGCGACGATCACGGTCGCGCCGGCGAACAGGCGGATGTCATAAGGATCGCGTCCGAAGTCCCGGGCCGCCTCCCTGATCTCGCGCACGGCGCGGGCCAGGATCGGCTTGGTCTGGCCGTTGAGGAAGATCGCTTCCGCATGCCGGGCCGCAAAGGCGCGCCCGCGCTTTGAGGTTCCGGCCTGATAGAGCAGCGGGGTGCGCTGCGGCGATGGTTCGGCGAGGTGGATGCCGTCGATCTGATAGTGACGCCCCTGATGCCGCACGGGATGGATCCTGGCCGGATCGGTGAAAATCCGTGCCGCGCGGTCGCGGCGGACTGCGCCGTCCTCCCAGCTGCCCTCCCACAGCTTGTAGCTTGCCGTGAGAAATTCTTCGGCCGCCTCATAGCGCTCGTCATGCACGCGATTGGCCGCAAGGCCCATGCCGCGGGCACCGCTGTCGAGATAGCCGGTGACGATGTTCCAGCCGATCCGGCCACGCGAGAGGTGATCGAGCGTCGAGAAGCGGCGGGCGAGCTGGTAGGGATGCTCGTAGGTGAGGTTGGAGGTGATGCCGAAGCCGAGATGCCTTGTGGCGTGTGCCATGGCGGAGACGAGCAGGGTCGGCTCGGCGTTCGGCAGCTGAACGGCGTGGCGCAGCGCGGTCTCGGGGCTGTCGCCATAGACGTCGTAGATGCCGAACACGTCGGCCAGGAAAATGCCGTCGAGCAGGCCGCGTTCGGCCGTGCGGGCGTAGTCCACCCAATAGTCGAGCGTGTTGTAGTCGAGCGAGGTGTCGCGCGGATGCGACCACAGACCCGCCCAGTTGTGGCTCGGCGCCATCATGTTGAACGCGTTGAAGCGAAGCTCTCTCGGTCTGGTCATCGCGCAATTTCCGGCAATTGAGGACAGGGAGGTGATTTATCACGTCACCAGCGTGGCTTTATTTTCTATTCTGCGAAGCAGGATCAAAATCGTGCTCCGTCTCTGGTCCGGCGCAGCAGGGATGGTTCGCTCGACCTAGCCACGTTGTTCGGAATGACCGGCATGTCCGGCATTGCGCGCTGATTTGCGAACGCGATCGACGGGAAGATGAATGTGCCGCTGGTCTGCCGAACACGTGGGCGTAGCGAAAAAAATGCAATGTGAGCGGGGCACGGGCTGAAAAATTCGCGACGCCATCCGGCGTACCGCCAGCACGCGCATCGCTATTTTCTCCGACGTCTCGACAGCCACGGTGTCGCTGCGCATCATCCGCTTCCTTTGATGCTGGGTCCACGGATTTCGGGAGATTTGGAAATGCCGATCGAAACCAAGAATGTCGAGACGCTCGCCCTGCATGGCGGTTCATACCGGTCGGACCTGGCGACCGGCGCGGTGGCGGTTCCGATCTATCAGACGACATCCTATCAATTCGAGAGCACCGATCACGCATCGCGCGCTGTTCGCGCTGGAGGCGCTCGGGCAGATCTACACCAGGATCAAGAACCCGACGGCTGACGCGTTCGAGGAACGGCTGGCTGCGCTGGAGGGCGGCGTGGCCGCGCTCGCCGTGGCGTCAGGCCAGTCGGCGACGGCCTACGCGATCTTCAACATCGCGCAAGCCGGCGACAACATCGTCTCGTCGACCGATCTCTATGGCGGCACCTGGACGCTGCTGTCGCAGACGCTGAAGCAGTTCGGCATCGACGTCCGTTTCGTCGATCCGAGCGATCCGGAGAATTTCCGCCGCGCCACCGATGCGAAGACCCGCGCCTATTTTGCCGAGACCCTGCCGAACCCGAAGCTCAACGTATTTCCGATCCGGGAGGTTGCGGATATCGGCCGTTCGCTCGGCGTACCGCTCATTCTCGACAATACGGCCGTGCCGCTGATCGCGCGCCCGTTCGATCATGGTGCGGCGATCGTGGTCTATTCCACCACGAAATATATCGGCGGCCACGGCACCTCGATCGGCGGTGCGATCATCGACGGCGGCAATTTCGACTGGGCGGCACATGCCGAGCGCTTCCCGCTGCTGACGCAGCCGGACGATGCCTATCACGGCGCGATCTGGACCGAAGCCGCCAAGCCGCTCGGCCCGATCGCCTATATTCTCCGCGCGCGCGTAAAACTGCTGCGCGATCTCGGCGCCGCGATCGCCCCGCAAAACGCATTCCAGTTCATCCAGGGGCTGGAGACGCTGCCGCTGCGGCTGCGCCAGCACAATGAGAACGCGATCAAGGTCGCGAACTTCCTGGCCCGGCATCCCGCGATCTCGCATGTGATCTTCCCCGGGCTGCAAAGCGGGGAGAACCGGCGCCGCGCCGATCTCTATCTCAACGGCGGCTATGGTGCGCTGGTCGGGTTCGAGCTGAAGGGCGGCGTCGAGGCCGGCCGTCGCTTCATCGATGCGCTGAAACTGTTCTATCACGTCGCCAATATCGGCGATGCACGGTCGCTGGCGATCCATCCGGCGTCGACCACCCATCAGCAGCTCAGCGCCGAGGAACAGCTCTCGGCCGGCGTGACGCCCGGCTACGTCAGGCTTTCAGTCGGCATCGAGCATCCCGACGACATCCTCGCCGATCTCACCCAGGCATTGGCCCAGGCCGAGGCCGGCGGCAGCAGCCGCAAGGCGGCCTGATCGATCCCTGACAGGAGTTGAAACCGAGACCATGAGAACATTGTTGCGCCTGGTGCAGGCGGCCGGCGTGCTGCTTGCCATGACTGCGGCCGCTGTTGCCGACGAACCGCTCAAGATCGCGACCAGCGCGGGGCCGGTCGGTCAGCTGGCGGCGTTTGCCGCCAAGCTCGCCAAGGACAAGGGCCAGGACGTCAAGATCGTCGAGCTGTCGGACTGGGTCGCGCTGAACGAGGTGGTGAACAGCGGCGATGTCGACGCCAACCTGTTCCAGCACGCGACGTATCTCGCGATCCAGAACAAGCAGCGCGGCTTCAATCTGATCCAGGTCGACAAGGTCGGCGTGATTGCGCCGGTCGGGCTGTTCTCGAAGAAGATCAAATCGCTCGACGAGATCAAGTCCGGCGATAGCGTCGCGATCCCGAACGAGCCGCTCAACGGCGCGCGGGGCCTGATCCTGCTCGAACGTGCCGGGCTGATCAAGCTGACTCCGGGCAAGGGCTTTTCGGTGAGCCGGTTCGACATCATCGACAACCCGAAGAACCTGAAGGTCGTCGAGCTCGATCCGGCGCAGACCTACCGGTCGCTCGACGACGTCACGCTGGCGCTGGTCAACATCACCTATCTGATCCCGGCCGGCGGCGACCCGAAGTCGGCGCTGGTGATCGACCGCACCGTGGACGACGGCCTCGTGCTGCGCTTCACCGCGCGACCGGACAAGAAGGACGATCCGCGCCTGAAGGCCTTCATCCAGGTCTTCAACTCGCCGGAGGTCAAGCGCTTCATCGAGGAGAAGCTGCCGGCGTTCATCCCGGCCGGCTTCAGCAGCTAGAGGCGTGTGAGAGGCGGGGACGCGGCCAGGCCCTCAATGCGTTTTGCATTGGGGGCTTTCGCGCGTCCTGCAGCGTTTTCAAGCGAAGGGGATACCGGTTCGCGTGAAGAAAAGGCGTCAAACAAGAATTTGGGACCGCGAGACGGCGGCGCCATTCCAACTCAGCCATGGAATTCTCCGACCGGTTGGTCAATAAATGATCGTTCGGGATGCGGCCCGGTGCAAGCCGGACCGTGGTTCCAGAACTTTCACGGCGACTGGTGGAACGGAACGACATGGCCCGATCGCGCGCCAAGGACTATGACGACAAGCGCCTCTCGATGCTGCACCGCGCAGCCGAGCTGTTTGCCGCATCGGGATATGTCGGCACCTCGATGAACACGATCGCCGATGCCTGCGGGGTCTCGAAGGCGCTGCTGTATCACTATTATCCCGACAAGGAGGCGATCCTTTTCGATCTCCTGTCCTCGCATCTTGAAAAGCTGGTGGCGGCGGTTCGCAAGGCGAGCGCGTCGGCCGGCGATCCGGTCGAGCGATTCAGGGCGATCGTTGCGACCCTGCTCGAGCTCTACCGGCATGCCGACGCCGAGCATCAGGTGCAGATCGCAAGTCTCAGGCTGCTGCCGACGGACAAGCAGCAGCCGCTGCTTGCGAGCGAGCGGATCCTGGTCGGGATCATGTCGGATGCACTCGCCGCGGCGGTACCGGCGGCGAAGCAGAAGCGCGTGCTGAAGCCGCTGACGATGAGCGTCTTCGGCATGCTGAACTGGCATTACATGTGGTTTCGCGAGGGCGGGCCGATGACCCGCGCCGAATATGCCGACTTCGTCGCGCAGCTGGTGTTGGCCGGCGCGCAGGAGGCGGCCGCCAGCCGGCCGCGCAGCAAAGTGAAACCGGCCGGCCGCAGCCGGCAGGCCGAGTTGCGCTGAAGCAAGGATTTAAGCGCGCATCGCGTTCATCGTCAGCAGCTCGTAGGTCGCGGCGATCTCGCCGGTGCCGGTCGTGATCTCGACGTCCCAGCGCACCTCGCCATACTGCTTGTTGCGCGGCGTTTTCTCCTTCGCGGTCAGCCGCACCTGAATCGATTCACCCGGCTGGACCGGCTTCACGAAGCGCAGCGTATCGAGGCCGTAATTGGCCAGCACCGGGCCGTAGTCGGGATCGACGAACAGGCCGGCCGCAAACGACAGCAGCAGATAGCCATGCGCGACCCGGCCCGGGAAGAATGGGTGCCCCTTGGTCGCTTCCTCGTCCATATGGGCGTAGAAGGTGTCGCCGGTGAAATGTGCGAAGTGCTCGATGTCGTCGAGCGTGATCTGCCGCGACTTCGAGACCAGCGTGCGGCCGATCTCGAGATCGTCGTAGTGATAGCGGAACGGGTGCAGGTCGCCCTCGAGCACCGGACTGCCCTTGAACCAGCGGCCGCTGACGCCGCTCAGCATGCGAGGGGAGCCCTGCAACGCGGTGCGCTGCATGTAGTGCTGCAGGCTGCGGATGCCGCCGAGCTCCTCGCCGCCGCCGGCGCGGCCCGGGCCGCCGTGAACCATCTGCGGCATCGGCGAGCCGTGTCCGGTGTGCTCGGTCGCGCAATCGCGGTCGATGATCGCAATACGGCCGTGGAAACTGCCGATGCCGAACGCGAGTTCGGTCGCAGTCGGAATGTCGTGCGTGTAGACCGAGGCGACCAGGCTGCCGCCGCCGCGATTGGTCAGCGCGATGGCCTGGTCGAGATCGTCATAGCCCATCACGGTGCTGACAGGCCCGAATGCCTCGATCTCGTGCACCGCCGTTGCAGCGAGCGGTTTCGCGCAGTGCAGCAGCAGCGGCGGAACGAAGGCACCACGCCTCGCGTCTGCGTCGACCAGCAGGAAATTGTCGGCATCGCCGGCCACCAGCTCGGCCTCGGCGCGCAGCCGGGCCACATGGGCAAGCACATCGCTGCGCTGGGCGAGACCAACCAGCGGTCCCATCCTGACCTTGTCGTTTGCGGGATTGCCGATCGCGACCTTGGCTAGGCGGTCGCGCAGCGCGGTGATCACGGCGTCGAGCTGCGCTGATGGCGCCAGCGCGCGGCGGATCGCGGTGCATTTCTGCCCGGCCTTGACCGTCATCTCCTTCGCCACTTCCTTGATGAAGAGGTCGAACTCCGGGCTTCCCGGCACCGCGTCCGGCGCGAGGATCGCCGCGTTGAGCGAATCCCGCTCGGCGATGAACCTGACGGCCTCGCGCGCAATCACCGGATGGCGCTGCAGCTTTTGCGAGGTGTCGGCCGAGCCCGTGAACGATACCACATCCTGGCAGGTCAGGTGGTCGAACAGGTCGCCGGTCGATCCGACGATGAATTGCAGCACGCCTTCGGGTAGCACGCCGGATTCGGTGATCATCCGCACCAGCTCGTAGGCGACATAGGAGGTGACGGTTGCGGGCTTGGTGACGACGGGAACGCCGGCGAGCAGCGCGGGCGCCAGCTTCTCCAGCATGCCCCAGCAGGGGAAGTTGAACGCGTTGATGTGCACGGCGACGCCTTGCAATGGCGCCACGATATGCTGGCCGGCGAACGCACCGCCCTTGGAGAGCCCTTCGACGTTGCCGTCGAGCAGGAATTTGCTGTTCGGAAGCTCGCGGCGGCCCTTGCTGGCATAGGCGAACAAGGTGCCGATACCGCCATCGACGTCGATCATCGCGTCGGTGCGGGTCGCGCCCGCATGCACCGACAATTTGTAGAGCCGGTCCTTGTGCTGGCTCAGCGTGTCGGCCAGCGCTTTCAGCAGGCCTGCACGCTGGTGGAACGACAATTTGCGGAGGTTCTTGCCGCCGACCGTGCGGCCATAGGCCAGGATCTCGCGCATGTCGAGATCGCTCCGGGTCGTGAGCGCCACCACGTCGCCGGTCACGGCACTGTGAATCTCGGTGGCGGGCTCGCCCGCGCCGGACCACTTTCCGTGAACGAAGCTGTCGAGCTTCATGACGCTGTCTGCGTCGCTGGATTCAGGCTGTGTCATCGAACTGGACCCTTCTGACTCATGATCAATGTTGCGTCTTGCCTTGCCGGCGGAACGTTCAATCTAGACTCGTCCGCTGAAACGAGGCGCGCGCTTTTCAAGAAAGGCAGTAAACGCCTTCGGCATAGTCCGCCGACCGGCCTGCAGGTCGTGCTCGCGTTCGAACTGAGCGTCGAGCGTGTTGGTCGCGGATATCGGTCAACCAAATCGCTAACCATGATGACCTCCCGTTGCGCCTTCTAGGAACGAAGGACGCATGATCTGCGACCGGATTACTATTGACCGTCCGGTCAGTCAATTATAATGATCCGTGCTGCGGTGTGGACAGCCTCTTCGGCCTTATCGGAGCCACGACAATTTTAGTCCCGATCGCGAATTCGCGCGCGACAAACCCACATTCATGATCGAAGCAATTTTCGCTCGCTACACCAGGGCGCGTATTTGAGATGCTAATGCGCGACGCTTGACACTTGTCAGATCGAGCTATCGGCGGAACCCGGGACAGGTTCACGTTTACAGCCGCGCTGCATGGCCACCATGATCGGTGTGCACTGCCACAAATCGGCCTTATATGCCCGGCGATTTCCGCCGCCATGAGGGCGAGCCGATGACAATGCAGTCGGGCGACATGACGGGGTTCAGGTTCTCGACCGCGCACTTCGGCCCGCGCGACCGCTTGCCGATCTTCCGCGAGCAGATCGGGCGGATGATCGTGAAGCTCGATCCGGAACCGCTCGACGACGGCGTATTCCATGCCGAAGCGAATGTGCGTGAGTTGCAGGGGCTCGGCATCGGATCCTGGGCATGCAGCAATCTCAGGATTGCGCGGCCGCGCGAGCTGCTCGACGGCAATGACGATCTCGTGCTGACGATCATTACCAGCGGCAACGTGCGCGCGTCACAGCGCGGCCGCGACATCGAGCTCAGCCCGGGTCAGGCCGTGCTGCAGTCGAGCGCGGAAGCCGGCAACATGGTGGTCCCGGTGGCGCCGAGCCGCTTCGTCGGGCTCCGGCTGCCGCGCAAGGCGCTCGCCTCGCTGGTTCGCGATCCCGAAGGCATGCTGATCCGCCCGTTGCCGGCGAACACCGAAGCAATGCGGCTGCTTGCGCTCTACATCAGGGAGCTCGACGACAGCTACCAGCTTTCGACGGAGGAGCTGCGGCACGCGATCGTCAAGCATCTGAACGATCTCGGCGCGCTGATCATCGGTGCCAATCGCGATGCGGCGGTCGCCGCGGCAGATGGCGGGCTGGCGGCCGCGCGGCTTGCCGCGATCAAGGCCGACATCAATGCCAATCTCGGCTATGGCGATCTCACGCTGTCTGCGGTGGCTGCGCGGCTGAAGCTGACGCCGCGCCATATCCAGCGGCTGTTCGAGAGCGCCGGCTCGACATTCTCGGAATTCGTGCTCGGCCAACGCCTGGCGCGCGCGCATCATTTGCTGACTGATCCCCGCCACAGCCGCAGCACCATCGGCACGATTGCGTTCGAAGTCGGGTTCGGCGATCTCTCCTACTTCAACCGCACCTTCCGCCGGCACTATGGCGCGACGCCGTCGGATATCCGTGCGGTGCCCCGGCGTTCCTGACCGGACGTCGCTGGTCCTGGCCGCGCTCGCGCGGTGTGCATCCTAGGGCTCGCCACATCCGGGCACCCGCCGGATCCGTTCGATCAACCGCCCGTGGCGCTCCGCGGACAGCGCCCGCTCATTCGCGCACATCAACATGGCGACGCACGCGGCCTCCGGTTCGGCAGGCCAGGCGATGCTGCCGTCGATTGCGCCGTCGCATTTGAGATAGGCGTTCTTCGCATCCCAGCGCATCGCGCGCTTCAAGCAGGACCCCGATATCGAGATGCGCTCCGAGGATCTGTTCATCTCCGAAAAGCAGATCCGGATCGTCTATCGCTTCTTCAACACCTCGGCCGCCGACAAGACCATCATGATCGCGTTCCCGATGCCCGACATCGCAGGCAAGCAGGATGACGAGAACATCGGGCTCCCGACCGACGATCCAGAAAACATCTTTGATTTCCACGTCGCTGTCGACGGCAAGCCGGCCGCGCCTCATCTTGAGCAGACGGCGCTGGCGAACGACGTCGACCAGACCGCGTTGTTGCGGAAGCTTGGAATTCCGCTGATGCCGATCAGGGGGCGCGCCGGCGAGCTGCTCGACAAACTGCCGAAATCGAACTGGCCGGAACTTGTCAAGCTCGGTGTCGGTGCCATCGAAAACTACGGATCGGGCGGCCCGATGCAGGATCATCTGGTGCCGACCTGGACGTTGCGCTCGGCCTATGCCTGGACCCAGACCTTTCCCGCGGGCCGGGAGATCACGTTCGAGCAGACCTACCGTCCGAGCGTCGGCGGGTCCGTGCAGACCATCATCGGCGCCGACAACTGGCGCAGCAATCCGGAGGCGCCGGCGTTGCTTGCTTCATACTGCATCGACGATGATCTGATCCGCACCATCGAGCGGGCGCGTGCGACACGACGCGCGCCCTATCCGCCGTTCAGCGAGCGGTCGATCGCCTATGTGCTCTCGACCGGCGCCAACTGGGCGGCACCGATCGGCGACTTTCACCTCACCATCGACAAGGGCGAGCCGAATAATCTCGTCAGCTTCTGTGCCGACGGCGTCAAGAAGACGGGACCAACCCGCTTCGAGGTCCGCCATTCGAACTTCAGGCCGTCACGAGACCTGAAGATTGTCATCTTCGTTCCGAATCCGAATTAGCGCGGGCGCGGTCCAACCATGACGAAGCTGCTCGAATGGGTGTGAATCAGACCCTCTGCCTGCTGCTCTGGATCGGCGCCCTGGCCGACCCGGCATCGGCGCAGTCGATCGACCCGCATCGTCCGACGGTGCTCGGCCTTGGCGTCAATCGCGCCAACATCACCAATGATGTCCGTGGCCATTATTATACCTTCATGGCGGGGCCGGGCCATGTCGATGTCGAGCTCGCCTGGTGCGGCCGTGATCGAACGACCGTCAGCTATGTGCTGTCGCGCACACAGGATGATTCTATGCGGCAATGCACGGCAACGTGTTTCACATTGTTGTCCGATGTCGCATATGTCCAATCCCCCGTCGCCCCAGTCCGAGCCTGCTTGCCATCGCGCGCATAAAAGGCAGCCCCCGGTGATCGTCGCAGCCGGCGACCTGAGTCGATTGCGATGCATTGAGGCGACTTGAGACCATCGAGGAGAATGTGATGAAGTTTGCACTTCGAGAATATTTTCTTGCGCTCGGCGCGAGCCTGGCCTTGTCCAGTGCCGCCCTGGCGCAGGATATCAGCGTTGCCGTGGTCGGGCCGATGACCGGCTCGGAGGCGAGCTTCGGCCAGCAGTTCAAGAACGGGGCCGATCTCGCCATTGCCGACATCAACGCGGCGGGCGGCGTGCTCGGCAAGAAGCTGAAGCTGGAAGTCGGCGACGATGCCTGCGATCCGAAGCAGGCGGTGTCGGTTGCCGAGAAGATGGCAGGCGCGAAGATTCCGTTCGTCGTCGGGCACTTCTGCTCGTCGACCTCGATCCCTGCTTCGGACGCGTATGCCGAGGGCAATGTGCTGGAGATCACGCCCGGCTCGACCAACCCGCTGTTCACCGAGCGCGGGCTCTGGAACACGTTTCGCGTCTGCGGCCGGGACGACCAGCAGGGCATGGTCGCGGCCGCCTACATCATCAAGAACTACAAGACAAAGAACGTCGCGATCATCCACGACAAGACGACCTACGGCAAAGGGCTGGCTGACGAGACCAAGAACGCCATCAACGCGGCGGGCGTGAAGGAAAAGCTCTACGAGGCGTACACCAAGGGCGACAAGGATTTTGCCGCGCTGGTGTCCCGCTTCAAGAAGGAATCGATCGATTTCGTCTATGTCGGCGGCTACTACGCCGAGGCCGCGCTGATCCTGCGCCAGATGCGCGAGCAGGGCGTCAATGCGGTGCTGATGGGCGGCGACGCCCTGGTCGACAAGCAGTTCGCCGCGATCGCGGGTCCCCTTGCCGAGGGCTCGCTGTTCACTTTCTCGCCGGATCCGCGCAAGAAGGTGACCGCGGCGGCGACCCTGAAGAAGTTCAAGGACAAGGGCATCGATCCGGACGGCTACACGCTCTACAGCTATGCCGCGTTCCAGATCTGGAGCCAGGCCGCCACCCGCGCCCAGACCACGGATGCCAAGAAGGTCGCGGCCGCCATCAAGGCCGGAAGCTGGGACACCGTGCTCGGCAACATCAGCTACACGCCGAAGGGTGACATCACGCTGATCGACTACGTCGTGTACCGCCGCGACAAGGACGGCAACTACGCCGAGTTGCCGGCCGCCGGCCAATGATCGCTGGCCGCGACATCGGCGCACCTCCCTGATCGATGTCGCGGCCATGCCGGCTCACAGCGCCAACGGACCAACCCTCTGCCAGCCCCGGAGGTGTTGGCGCTGTGACGCCAGGCGGGACCACTCCCGATTGATTGACCCAACGACTGCCAACGCCGGACGTCGTTCGACGGCAACGGAAGAGAGCAACACGTGTCTGACATGAGTCTGAGCAATGGCGGCGGTCGTTCTGGCGAATGGCGCGCCGCGGGGCAATCCCCGGGATATTCCGAGGGATCACCTCAGGGGCCGTCGCATTCCTATCCGCTGTTGGTGCGCGATCACGGTCTTGGTACCGCGCTGAAGCTGCTGCTCGAGACTCTGCCTTACGCCCTGGCGCGATGGGGCGTGTTGCTGGGTTTCGCCGCGGCCTGCGCGATCTGGGCCATTGTCGCGGTCGGTGGCGCGGTATGGCTCGGCACCCACGTTGCCAGCGTGTTCGGCTATTGCTGGCTGCTCGGCATCCTGCTGCTCGGCGGATGGATCTGGGGTGCCATCCTGCGCTACACGCTGCACATGATCGCCTGCGGCCACGTCGCTGTGCTGACCGAGCTGATCACGCATGGCCGTGTCGGCAACGGCAGCGAAGGGCAGTTCGCCTATGGCCGCCGGATCGTGATGGACCGTTTCGGCGAGGTCGCGGTGTTGTTCGGGCTCAACGCGCTGATCCGCGCCGTGCTCCGCGCGTTCCACAATGCGCTCGATACGATTGGAGAATGGCTGCCGGCGCCGGGCATGAAGGCGATCGTCGGTCTGCTCAACACCATCCTGTCGGCCGCGACGCGCTATCTGGACAAGGTGGTGCTGTCCTACGATCTGGCGCGCGGCGGCGATGATCCCAGGCGCAACATCCAGGACGGGCTGGTCTATTATTGCCAGAACGCGAAGCCGATCCTGACCACGTCGGTCTGGATGGTCATCGTCGAGCGGATCCTGAGCATCCTGCTCTGCCTGCTGCTGCTGGTCCCCGCCGGCGTGGTGACGGTCTGGCTGCCGGAGGCGGTCAGGGAATATGGCGCCTTGGTCACCGTGTTCATCGCTGCCCTACTGGCGGTGACGGTGCGCGCGGCGTTCATCCAGCCGTTGTTCCTGATCTGCATGATGATCCGCTTCCACGCGCTGATCGAGAGCCAGCCGATCAATTCGACCTGGGTCGGTTATCTCGATGGCTTGTCCGACAAGTTCCGGCAGATCGCGCGCTGAGATCGGTCGGACCCGGGCGGGCCGAGCTGATGCTGATCGAATGTTGCAACGGAGAGTTCTGGTGACCGATATCGCGCTCGACAATGCCGGCGTCAGGCTTGCTGCTTCGGTTGACGGCCCTGTGGACGGTGAGCCGATCCTGTTCCTGCACGGATTGTCGTTGAGCCGGGATACATGGCAGGAGATAGGCGATCGGCTCAGCGATCGATACCGGGTCTGGACCCTGGACTTCCGGGGACATGGCCACTCGGACCGGGCCGCAAGCTACGCCCTCGCCGACTATGTTTCGGACGCGCAGACCGCGTTGGCCGCGATCGGGCGCCCGGCAGTGATCGTCGGGCACTCGCTCGGCGGCTGCGTTGCCGGTGTGATGGCGCAGCGCGGCGATGCCAATGTCCGCGCCGTCTTCCTCGAGGATCCGCCGTGGTATCTCGGGCAGCCCGGCGAGTGGGAGAAGTCGGCGTTTCCAAAGCTGTTCTCGATCGTCAGCGCGCGTCAGGCCGCATGGCAGCAGGCCCACGCGCCGCTCGGCACCTACCTTGCATTCCTTGCCGACTCGCCGACCCCGATGGGCGGGATCGGCCGCGATCATTTCGGTCCCCGTCATCTGTTGAGTCATGCGTCTGCGTTGCAGCGGCAGGACGGGCGGTGCTGGGCGGACGGCAACGTCGCGGGCTCCGTCCTTGCGGCGATTCCGACTGAGCGGGAATTCCTGTGCCCGGTCAAGATTGTTCAGGCCGATCCCGGATGCGGGGCGGCCTTTCTGCCGGACCATGATGCCCGGCTCGCGCACGCCAATCCGCGTGCCGACATCGTTCGCTACGCGGGTTGCGGCCATTCACCCCATCGCGCCATCGCGTTCGAGCAGCGCTTTGCGGCGGATCTGCAAGGCTTCCTTTCGAGCTTGTAGTCGCAGCGAGCAGGGGCGCAACAATCACAAACCGAAGGCGGGTACGCCCATGCAAGAGACGTCCGGCTACGATCCGAACTACGTGATGGGACGCTCGACCGCGGAGACCGACAGGCTCAAGCGGCAATCGCAGCTCTACGATGCCTCGACATGGCAGCTCCTGCGCGAGGCCGGGGTCTCGCACGGCATGAAGGTGCTCGATGTCGGCAGCGGAGCCGGCAACGTGTCCTTCATTGCGGCAAACCTGGTCGGGCCGAGCGGGGCGGTCGTCGGCGTCGACAGCAATCCGGCCATCGTCGCGGAGGCCGCGAGCACGGCGCGCGCGCTCGGCTTGAGTCAGCTCTCGTTCCGGGTCGGCGACATCAACTCGATCGCGCTGGAGCACGATTTCGATGCGGTCGTCGGCCGGCTGGTGCTGATCTATGTGAAGGATCCCGCGGCACTGCTCCGGCATCTGCTCGGGCACGTCAAGCCTGGCGGCATCGTGGCGTTCCAGGACCTCGACTGGGGCGAGGGGCCGATCGCCAATCCACCGTCGCCGCTGCTGTCGCAGGCATGGGCCACCGTGAAGGAGATGTTTCAGCGGGCCGGTCTCAACAACCGGATGGGATTGTCGTTGCACGGCGCCCTGGTGGCGGCCGGGCTTCCCGCGCCGCGCATGAGCCTGTTCGCGCCGGTAGGCGGCGGGGTAGATTTCGACGGCTACGACTACATGGCGAGCGGCCTGCGCAGCAACCTGCCGCACATCGTCAAGCTCGGTGTCGCCACCGAGGCCGAACTGGCGCTGGACAGTTTTGCCGAACGCCTGCGCGCGCAAGTGGTCGCCATGGATGGCGTGTTTGCGCTGCCGACCTTTGTCGGCGCGTGGTCGCGCAAGCCGCCGGGTTGAACCCTGGCTCAGCGAGGGCTGGTCACCGCCTCGATGAACGTCGCGGCTAAGTCCCGCAGCTGCTTGCGGCTGTAGCCGGCGCGCTCCATGACGGCCAGTCCGCGCGTGAACGTCACGATGACGCGCGCCAGCCGGGTCGCATCGACCGCGCTCCGTTTGTCCGGCGCCCGGCCGATGGCCTCGCCGATCAACTGTTCGAGCCGAGTGAGCACGCCCTGCACGCGCTGGCGCACATCCGCGCTTGAGATCGCCGCATCGAGTGCGGTGCGCGTGGTCAGGCAGCCCCTGGGCGGCGAACCATCCGTCATGTTGACGATGATCATGTCGAACAAGGTCTTGAGCCCGGTCGCTGCATCGCCCTGCGCCAGCGCGCTGCCGGCCACGTCCAGGAATTGCTCGGCATAGCGATCGAAGGCGCGCAGGAAGATCGCTTCCTTATCGCCATAGGCGTTGTAGAGGCTGCCGCGCTGCACCCCGGTGGCGGCGGCGAGATCCTGCATGGTCGCGTCGTGCAGGCCCTTGCGCCAGAACACGTCGAGCGCGGTCGCGACCACCTCGTCCTCGTCGAACTGACGTACGCCGACCATATCTGCTCGCTCCACCAATCATTCTTGACATCATCGTCAAGAATGACAATCATGTCAAGAATGATGTCACAGGAGATCAACATGATTACTGCCGTCACGTCGTTCAAATTGCCGAAGCCGATCACGCGCGAGGAAGCGCGCGCCATCTTCCTGAGCACCGCGCCGATCTATCGCGGCGTCCAGGGGCTGTTTCGTAAGACCTATCTGCTGTCCGAGGACGGCATGACCGCCGGCGGGATCTATTTCTGGAATTCGAGGGAGGAGGCGGAAGCGCTGTACACCAATGCGTGGCGCGGCCGCGCCCGCGACAAGTACGGCGCCGATCCGACGGTCAGCTATTTCGAGAGCCCCGTGGTGGTCGACAACGTCGCCGAGCAGGTTCTTTCGGACGCGTAGCCAAGGCGTTGTGGCGCGGGACTTTCGGCCGTTGTGGAACCTTCGGCCACCGGCCTGATCACGAGCGTCGCTCACGTGAGGCGCCGCGCGCTTCGGCTTGTGTGTGGCGTGGCCGCGAGGCTACTCTCTCTGCAAGCAAGAAGACTGCAGGGAGCCACCATGGTGAACCAATACCAATCTTCAGATCCAGCACAGGCACTGCCACGCCGCAGGCTTGGCCGCACCGGGCTTGACGTTTCCATCCTCGGTTTCGGTACTGCGCCGCTTGGCGATCTGTTCGCGCGGCTCGACGACAATGCGGCGATCGCGGCGGCGGAGCGGGCGTTTGCGCTCGGGGTCAATCTGCTGGATTCCTCGCCGCTCTATGGCCACGGCCTCGCCGAGCACCGCAGCGGCACCGCGCTGCGCCGGGTGGCGCGCGACGATATTGTCGTCTGCACCAAGGTCGGGCGCTGGATGGACCCGTTCCGCGGCCGCGGCGACGGTTCGAATTTCGTCGGCGGCGCGCCGCATCGTGCGGTAGTCGATTATTCCTATGACGGCACCATGCGCTCGGTGGAGCAGTCGTTGCTGCGGCTCGGCACCGATCGCATCGACCTGCTGCTGATCCACGACGTCGACGTCTGGACCCATGGCGCCGATGCCATCGAGGCGCGGTTTCGCGAAGCCATGGAGGGCGCCTATGTCGCGCTCGACAAGCTTCGCGCCGAGCGCGTGGTCAAGGGCATCGGGATTGGCGTCAACGAGGCCGACATGTGCGTGCGCTTCGCCAAGGCGGGAACGTTCGACACCATGCTGCTTGCCGGCCGCTACTCGCTGCTGGAGCAGCCGGCGCTGGCCGAATTCCTGCCGCTGGCGGAGCAGCAGGGCATCGGCATGATGCTGGGCGGCGTGTTCAATTCCGGCATCCTGGCGACCGGCGCGGTGGCCGGCGCCAAGTACAATTACAAGGACGCCCAGCCGGACGTGATGCAGAAGGTCGCCGCGATCGAGCGCGTCTGCCGCGCCCATGGCGTGGCGCTGCCGACCGCCGCGTTGCATTTCGCGGTTGGCCATCCGGCGGTCGCGAGCCTCGTGCTCGGCGCGCAGACCCCGCAGGAGGTCGAGCGCAACGTCGCCGCGCTGTCGTCACCGGTGCCCGCGGCCTTGTGGCGCGACCTGAAAAGTGAGGGGCTGCTCGACCAGCACGCGCCGGTAACGGCATGATGCGGATCGACGCCCATCACCATGTCTGGACCTTGGCGCGCGCCGACTATGGCTGGCTGACGCCGGAGCGCGGGCCGATCTACCGCGACTTCGGCCTGGCCGATCTCGCGCCGCATCTTGCCGCCGCCGGGATCGACGGCACCATCCTGGTGCAGTCCGCGCCGACCGAAGCCGAGACCGCATTCATGCTTGACGTCGCCAAGGGCGCCGAGCAGGTGCGCGGCGTGGTCGGCTGGATCGACTTCGACGCGCCCGATGCCGCGGCGCGCGTCGACGCCGTCGCCGGGCGCGAGCTGCTGGTCGGCCTGCGGCCGATGGTGCAGGACATCGCCGACGACGACTGGCTGTTGCGGCCGGAGCTGGCGGCGCCGCTCGAGGCCATGGCACGGCATGATCTGGTGTTCGACGCGCTGGTGCTGCCGCGCCATTTTTCGCGGCTCATCCAGCTGGTCGATCGGCATCCGGATCTGCAATTCGTGCTCGATCATTTCGGCAAGCCGCAGCTTGCCACCGGCGAGATCGCGGGCTGGAAGGACGACATCGCAAAGCTGGCAAGTCGATCCAACGTCGTCTGCAAGCTGTCGGGGCTGGCAACCGAGGCGGCGGCGAACTGGCAGATCAAGGATTTGCGCGAGGCCGTCGATCATGCGCTGGCCTGCTTCGGGCCGCAGCGGATGCTGTGGGGCAGCGACTGGCCGGTGGTCAATCTCGCCGGCGGCTATGCGCAATGGTTCGCGGCCGCAGAGAGCCTGCTGGCTGATTTGTCAAGCGACGCGAGGGCTGCGATTTTCGGCGGCAATGCGGCGCGCATCTATTTGTCAAGCCGCGGGCGGCCGGCATCCCTGAAATAGATTGCCGGGCGCGCCTCATTTGATCCACAGCGCGCCTTGATGAATCAATCCAGGATGGTTCATAAGCGGCGTCCGCGCCATATGCGGCGCGACGATTCAGAGAGACGAGCGTGGCAAAGATTCATCATCAGATTGCGCAGGAGCTTGGCGTTCGCGACGAGCAGGTCGAGGCGGCGGTCACGCTGCTCGACGGCGGCGCCACGGTGCCGTTCATCGCGCGCTACCGCAAGGAGCTCACCGGCGCGCTCGATGACGCGCAGCTGCGCACGCTGGAAGAGCGGCTGACCTATCTGCGCGAGCTCGAGGAGCGCCGCACCGCGGTGCTCAATTCGATCCGCGAGCAGGGTAAGCTCGATGCCGCGCTTGAGGCCCAGATCATGGCCGCCGACAGCAAGGGCCGGCTGGAAGACATCTATCTGCCGTACAAGCCGAAGCGCCGCACCAAGGCCGAGATCGCCAAGGAAGCCGGCCTCGAACCGCTCGCCGATCAGCTGCTGACGCAGCCGCAAAACGATCCGAACGAGGCCGCCGCGCCCTTCGTCAACGCCGAGAAGCAGGTCGCCGACGTCGCCGCCGCGCTGGACGGTGCCCGGGCCATCCTGGTCGAGCGCTTCGCCGAGGATGCCGACCTGATCGGCGCGCTGCGCGAGGAGATGTGGTCGAACGGCATCATGGTCTCGACCGTCCGCACCGGCAAGAAGACCGAAGGCGAGAAGTTCAAGGACTATTTCGATTTCTCCGAGCCGCTGACGAAGCTGCCGTCGCACCGCATCCTGGCGCTGTTCCGCGGCGAGAAGGAGGAGATCCTCGACCTCGCGATCAAGCCGGAGGCCGAGGCGCCGGCCGTAGGCCAGCCCGGTCTCTACGAGCTCCGGATCATGAACCGCTTTGCGATCTCCAACCAGGGCCGCAAGGGCGACAAATGGCTGACCGAGACGGTGCGCTGGGCCTGGCGCACCAAGATCCAGATCCATCTCAATATCGATCTGCGGCTGCGGCTGTGGACTGCGGCCGAGACCGAGGCGGTGCGCGTGTTCGCCTCCAACCTGCGCGATCTCTTGCTCGCGGCGCCGGCCGGCCCGCGCGCCACCATGGGGCTCGATCCCGGCTATCGTACCGGTGTCAAGGTCGCGGTGATCGATGCGACCGGCAAGGTGGTGGCGCACACCGCGATCTTCCCGCACGAGCCGCAACGGCGCTGGGACGAGGCGCTCGCCATTCTCGGCAAGCTTGCGATCGAGCATGGCGTCGAGCTGATCGCGATCGGCAACGGCACCGCCTCGCGCGAGACCGACAAGCTCGCGGCCGAGCTCGTGAAACGGCTGCCCGAGCGCAAGATAACCAAGATCGTGGTCTCCGAAGCCGGCGCGTCGGTCTATTCGGCCTCCGCCTTCGCCTCGAACGAATTGCCCGATCTTGACGTTACCATTCGCGGCGCGGTCTCGATCGCGCGGCGCCTGCAGGATCCCTTGGCCGAGCTGGTCAAGATCGATCCGAAGGCGATCGGCGTCGGCCAGTACCAGCACGATCTCGGCGAGGCCAAGCTGGCGCGCTCGCTCGATGCGGTGGTGGAAGATTGCGTGAACGCGGTCGGCGTCGATGCCAATACCGCCTCGGTGCCGCTGCTCTCGCGGGTCTCGGGCATCGGCGCGGGACTGGCGCAAAGCATCGTGCAGCACCGCGATGCCAACGGCCCGTTCAAGTCGCGCAAGGCGCTGAAGGACGTGCCGCGGCTCGGGCCGAAGGCGTTCGAACAATGCGCCGGCTTCCTGCGCATCAGCAATGGCGAGGACCCGCTCGATTCGTCCGGCGTGCATCCGGAAGCCTATCCGGTGGTGCGCCGCATCCTCGAGGCGACCAAGAGCGACATCAAGGCGCTGATCGGCAATGCCGACGTGGTGCGCGGGCTGAAGCCGCAATCCTTTGTCGACGACACCTTCGGTCTGCCGACCGTCACCGACATTTTGCGCGAATTGGAAAAGCCCGGCCGCGATCCGCGTCCGGCGTTCAAGGCGGCGGTGTTCAAGGAAGGTGTCGAGGAGGTCAAGGACCTCAAGAAGGGCATGATCCTCGAGGGCACCGTGACCAACGTCGCCGCGTTCGGCGCCTTCGTCGACATCGGCGTGCATCAGGACGGGTTGGTGCACATCTCGGCAATGTCCCGCAATTTCATCAAGGACCCGCGCGAGGTGGTGAAGCCGGGCGATATCGTCAAGGTCAAGGTCCTGGACGTCGAGGTTGCGCGCAAGCGCATCGCGCTGACGCTCAGGCTCGACGACGAGATCGGGCCGAAGAAGGACAATGCGGGACCGTCGCGCGATTTCTCGCGCGGCTCGGCCAAGATGACATCGTCCGCACCGCGCCGCCCGCAGGAACAGTCCGGGGGCGGCGCGCTCGCCGACGCGCTGCGCCGCGCCGCCGAGAAGAGCGGGCGCGGCAAGCCGACCTGAGCCGCGTTGGCGCCATCGGCCATCTCACGGCGATCGCAGAACGGTGGCGGATCACGCTTCGCGGATCCGCCACCGTTGTCTGCCCTGGAACGCCACAGCACTGCTGGTGACCTGCCGGCTACATCAGGCCGCGCGAGAGCCATGTGTGCGCGGTGCTATCCCTGAGCCTTTCGAGAGCTCGGTGAGCCGCGATGTGGTCGATCTCGCTGGGCGTCAGGCCGATATCCATCAGTTGCCTGTCGCTCAGGCCGCGCAAACTCACGCGTAACCTCTTGCGTTGCCTCCAGATGCGGAACGCACGCCAGCACCGCTGAAGCAAGCCCGGGACGCTCTCCGTCGCTGCGACCGGTGGTCCAGCCGCTTGCTTTTCCGAGAAAGCGTCTCTCCGCGCTGCGATGGAGGCATCCGGGCATGGCTCGGCCACAGCATCGCCCGTGGCGTCTATCGCCAAGGCGATGGCGCGGCCGAGCCCGGCGGCGTCGCGCCCGACTTCGGATGTGAAGTTCGTCTGTTGTGGTGGCATCGCATGCTCCTGCTGGTGTGCCGACAGGAGTGTGGCCAAACAAAAGGCCCCGTCCGATGCCGGCGGGGCCTGGTGAAAGATCGCGTCGTCGAATTCCTAGCGCACGACTCCTCCCACGGCCCAGCAAGAGTGGGTCATGTTTTTGCGGTTCGCGGTGCGCACGACGTTGATCATGCCGCTTGGCTATCACGGGGATCGCGCAAAATCAAGGGCTGTGCCTGCGCCACGCGCAGCCTGAAGGCGAGCGCGCCGGACTGACGCGAAGATCGTACGGGAGTTTGAACCGGACGCGCGGGGCTTGCCGCAAGCAGAAAACCTCGTGCCGATCCTAACTCCGCTGTCAGAATCTGGCGCATTTGTCAGTTGAAGTCGGCCTCACGCTTGCGTCTTCTGAGCATCCTCTGCTTGCGGCGACGAGAGTTCGCCGCGGTCCCAATCAGGGAGGATATCTCGATGACCAAGAGGCTTCTCAAATGTCTCGCGGCGGCGACGCTCGCGGTCGGCGTTGCGCTTGCACCCGCAGCCCTTGCCAGAGGCGGCGGTGGTGGCGGCGGCGGACATGGCGGTGGTGGTTTCGGCGGCGGCCACGGCGGTGGTGGCTTTGCTGGCGCCATGGGCGGCGGCATGCATGGTGGCGGCTTTGGCGGCGGCGGTATGCGTGGCGGCGGCATGGCGTTCGCGGCCATGGGCGGCGGCGGGCACTTTGCCGGCGGACACTTTGGCGGTCCCCGCTTCGTAGGTGCACCGGCAATTGGCCCGCGGTTTGCCGGCGCCGGATTCCACGGCGGACGCTTCTTCCATCACGGCGGCCCCTTCCATCATCACCGCTTCCATCGCTTCGCATTCTTCGGCGGGCCTTATGTCTATGCCGATTACTACGGCGGCTGCTACCGCAGGGTATGGACGGCTTACGGGCTGCAATGGGTCAATGTGTGCGGGGACTATTGGTGATCGCCCAACCAACCGCACCGTTGTCGCGGTCGTCGCCAGGCGTTCCATCCAGCCCCGGAATGGGATAGTCTGGCGGCGGCTGTCGCGGGGCACGCGCGCTCGGAGAGTTTGCGAACTCGACAGGGTTCAAGACAACTCGGAGAGTTTTGCACAATGACCGGTGCTCACCGCCGCATTCTCGTCGTCGAGGACGATCCGGAAACCGCAGGTCAACTCGTCGAGGAGCTCACCACCAGCGGCTATGAGGTGGATCTGGCTGCGAACGGCCGCGAGGCGCTGAGCCAGGGCGCGGCGCGTGACTATGCGGTGATCACGATCGATCGCATGCTTCCCGATATCGATGGCATCGCGGTGATGCGCCAGATGCGCGACGACGGCATCGCGGTGCCGTTCCTGATCATCAGCGCGCTCGGCGAGATCGACGACCGCGTTCGCGGCCTGCGCGCCGGCGGCGACGACTATCTGGTCAAACCGTTCTCCTTTGTCGAATTGCTGGCGCGGCTGGAGGCGCTGGGCCGCCGCAGCGAGACCGTAGCCAAGGAGACCATCCTGCGGGTCGGCGATCTCGCGGTCGATCTGATTGCGCGGACGGCCAGCCGCCGCGGCCGCAAGATTCCGTTGCTGCCGAAGGAATTCCAGCTGCTCGAATACCTCGCGCGCAACGAGGGCCGCGTGGTGTCGCGCGCCATGCTGTTGCAGCATGTCTGGGACCTGCACTTCGATCCCTCGACCAACATCATCGACGTCTACGTCGGACGGGTGCGCCGCAAGGTCGACGACCAGCAAGCTTATCCGCTGATCCACACCATCCGCGGCATCGGGTACTGCCTCCGTGCTCCTGGCTAAGACCCTCCGCTCATCGACATTCCGCCTGGCCTTGATCGCCATCGGCGTCTTCGGCCTGATCGTGTCCGCGATCTTCGCCTACGTCTACGGGTCGACGCTGTCCTATGTGCGCGACCGGTCCGACCGCGCCATCATGACCGAGCGGGCGAGCCTCGATGGGGCCTATGCGCGGTCCGGCCGCGATGGCCTGATCGCGTTGATCGCGCAACGCATCGCGGACAAGACCTTTGCCGACCACGTTTATCTGCTGGCCGGTCCCGGCTCCGTGGTCCTTGCCGGGAATCTCAAACAATGGCCGGCGGACACCGCCGGGCAAGGATGGGCCGAATTTCGCACCTCGCTGCCGGAGCTTGCCTCGGGACCCGCGATGGTGCGCGGCGTGACCGAGACCTTGTCAAACGGCGATCGGCTGCTGGTCGGCCGCGACATCAGCGATCTCGACGGCTTCATGACGCAGATCAGGGCGGCCGGCATCGCCGTCGTGTTGCTGATCATCGGCCTTGCGGCCGCGGCCAGCATCGGCGTCACGCGGCGAACGGTCGGCCGGATCGAGCAGATCAATGCGACCAGCCGCGCCATCATGCTCTCCGGCCTCGACCAGCGCATCCCGCTCCGCGGCAGTCACGACGAATGGGATCGCGTCGCCGAGAATCTCAATCTGATGCTGGACCGGATCCAGAGGCTGATGGGAGACGTCAAGCAGGTCGGCGAGAACATCGCCCACGACCTGCGCACGCCTTTGACCCGGATGCGCGGCCGGCTGGAGAAGGCCTATCACGCCCCGCGCAACCAGGAGGCCGACGCGGCGCTGATCGGCGATACGATTGCGGATCTCGACACGGTGCTCGGGATGTTCGCGTCGATCACGCGGATCTCCGAGATCGAGACGCGGGCCCGCAAGGGCGCGTTCCGCACCGTCAATCTGGTCGAGATCGCAGGCGAGGTGGTCGAGCTCTACGATGCCGCGGCCGAGGAGGTCACCACCCATCTCGATCTCGCCGGTGATCCCGCGGTGCCGGTCACCGGCGACCGCGACCTGTTGTTCGATGCCATCGCCAATCTCGTCGACAACGCCATCAAGCATGGCCGCCCGGGGGGACGGGTGACCGTGACCTGCGAGAACGACGAAGGTGGGCCGTTGATTTCGATCGCCGACGACGGGCCCGGCATCCCGGCCGGGCAACACGATCATGTCTTCAAGCGCTTCTACCGGCTCGAGCAGAGCCGCTACACGCCAGGCAACGGCCTCGGCCTCAGCCTGGTGGCGGCGGTCGCAAGCCTGCACGGCGCACGGATCGAACTGCGCGACAACGCGCCGGGATTGCTGTGCCGGCTGGTGTTTCCTGCGGCGGAGGCGTAGTTCGTTTGTCATTCCCGGTGCGCAATTGCGCACCTGAGGGCCCGCGAAGCGGGAGCCCGGAATCCATTTCGCCACGCGTGATGCGGTTCAATGGATTCCGGGCTCAGCCCTTCGGGCTCCCCCGGAATGACGAGGCACAAGAACGCCTCCAGCCATTTGCCCGATGGCGCAGGCGTTTGCCTTCAAAACCACCCCGCTATCTCCGCCAATCGCCGATGCGCGGCGTCGCGCGCGGTGCGGATCGGCTCGGCGGGCCCGGTGGTTGGGCCGATCGGCACGAAGCGCACGTCGCTGATGCCGATGAAGCGCAGCACCTCGCGCAAGTACGGCGTCGCCATGTCGATGCGGCCGCGGTTCATGCCGGTGACGAAGTCGCTGCCGCTGGCCAGGATCACGGCCGTCGGGCGGTCCTTGAGCAGCGGCAGGTAGCCCAGCGCCGGATCGAAGCGGAAGGTCAGGCCGGGCTGGATGATGACGTCGAGCCACTGCTTCAGTCTGTAGGGAATCGAAAAATTCCACATCGGCGTCGAGATCAGCACGCGGTCGGCCAGCGCGAGCCGCAGCGCGAGGCGCTCGGCGACTGCGAAGGCGTCGTGCTGGGAATTGGTGAAGCTCTTGCCGCCAATCCGGGCGTATTTCGCCTCGAGCAGATAACCCTCGAACTCCGGCAGCGGCTCGCGCCACAGGTTCATCGCGTCGATCTCCCAATCCGGCCGCGCCTCGCGGAATCGGTCGAGAAAGACGCGCGCGCCGGCCGCCGATTCCGAATCGGCGCGGGGAGAGCAGGCAAGATGCAGCAGCTTCGGCACCGCGCCTCCTCAGCCGAGTGCCTTGATGACGGTGTCGGCGTTGGTCACGACCGAGACGTTCTGCAGCGCGAAATTGATCGCGGCATTGTGCCAGTCGGCATTCATGGTCGAGCAGCAATCCTCGGGCACGATCATGAAATAGCCCTTGTCGGCGCCGGTGCGTGCGGTGTGCTCGACCGACATGTTGGTCCAGGCCCCGGTGTTGATGATCATGTCGCGGCCGGTCGCCTTCAGGATGGTTTCCAGCTTGGTGCCTTCCCAAGCGCTCATCCGCATCTTTTCGACCACGAAATCGCCCGGGCGCGGCTCGAGCCCGGAGACCGGTGCCGCGCCCCAGCTGCCGCGCACCATCGCCTTGCTGTCGACCAGCCCCTCGAACAGCGGTGCGTTCAGGGTGACACCGGGAGCGCCCGGCTCGACGACGAACCAGACATGGATGATGGCGACGCCGCGTGCTCGCGCGGCCTCGGCAACGCGGCGGACATTCTCGACGACATGCTGCTGGCGGGCGTGTGCCGGCGCGCCGGACTCCGCAAACGCGCCGCCATCCATGATGACGTCGTTCTGCATGTCCTGGATGATCATCGCGCAACGCTGCGGATCGATCTGCATCTCGCCGGCGGCGAGATTAGGCGCAGGCGTGGAGGACGATGCGCTGCCGCGCTTGCCGCTCATATAGGGTTCGTGGCGTGGCCCGACCTTGGTCGGGATTGCGTAGACCGAATGGGTCGCTGTCAGATAAAGCGTGCGGAAATCGGCGCCGCCCCAGGCGAGGTTGGCGACGAGCTCGGGGAGGCGGACCTTGCCGAGCAGATTGCCGCCGGGCGAATAGACCCAGACGCCGCCGGGCGCGGTGACCCAGACATTGCCGCGCTGGTCGCACTTCATGCCATCGGGCAAGCCGGGCTCGATCTCGGAGCGGATGCCCGAGGCGAACACGCGCGGATTGGTAAGCGCACCGTCGGCGCCGACGTCGAAGGCGCGGATCAGCGCCTGCACGGTGTCGTTGACATAGAGGATGCGTTCGTCCGGAGAGAAGCACAGCCCGTTCGGTTGCTCGAACAAATAGCGGTCGACCAGCAGCTTCGGCGCGCCTCCGCCCGGCGGCACGCGATAGACGCCCTGGAATCCGAGCTGCCGCGGCCGCTCGACGCCATAGACAGGCATCCGGCCGTACCAGGGGTCGGAGAAATAGATCGCGCCGGAAGAATGCACGCAGACGTCGTTCGGACTGTTGAGCTCCTGATTCTCGTAATGCGAGGCCAGCACCTCGCGCCGCCCGTCGGGACGCTCGCGGATCAGCGACGATGTCGCATGCTCGCAGACGATCAGATTGAGGTCGGCGTCATAGGTCATGCCGTTGCATTTGTTCGACGGCCGCTTGACCTCGACCACGCCGCGCCGCGCATCCCAGCGCCGGCGCACGTCGCCCGGCATGTCGGAGAACAGCAGGAAGTGATCGACCGGATGCCAGATCGGTCCTTCCGTGAAATCGAAGCCGGTGCCGACCTGGCCGACCGGCGCATAGGGATCGATCAGATCTTCGAACTCGCTACGCAGCGTGACATGCGTCATCGCATTCGTCCTCGCTATTACGCCGGGAACCAGTTGCGCTGCGGCAAGCTCTGCACGACAGGCCCCGGCACCTGATCATGCAGGCGGCCGACCACTATGCCGCCCTCGACCTTGGCCGGGCGATCATGCACCGGCAGCAGATAGCGCGAGCTGGAGAGCAGCTTCTTGATCGCGGCCTTCTCGGCGCGCTTGCTGGTGCCATGATTGCCTGTCGTGCGTGGCTCCCAATCGTGGATCTCGTTGAAGGGTGTGACGATCTGGTCGTTGAAATCGTAGATCACGTCGCCGCAGATCGTCGCGATCCCGTCGGCGGTGTGGACGTGGATGTTCATCGAGCCTTCCGTATGTGCGTTGGCGGCGTCGCAATAGACGCCCGGCATCAGCTCGACGGGGCCTGTGATCTCGAGGTCGAGAAAGCGCAACGCGCTCTTGGTGTGCAGCCGGTCGATCAGATGCTTGATGTCGGGCGCGGGATATTGCGGATGCATCAGTCCCGAGACGGAATATTCCAACTCCTTGCGGTTGAGGACGACCGTCGTGTTCATCGGGAACAGATCGTCCTTGCCGGCATGGTCGATGTGCAGATGGGTGTGGCAGACGAAGCGGACGTCGCCCATCCGCACGCCGTGGCGGGCAAGCTGGTTCTCGATCATGTTTTCGTGGAACTGGAGCCCGCGCATGCCGAGCGTCTCCATGATCTGGTTGGAGCGGTAGCCGGTGTCGACTACCACGGGGTAGGGGCCGCCGAGGATCAAGAAGCCGAGCGTCAGCACGCGCCGGGTGCGGCCGCAGTCGCGCCCGAGCACCAGAAAGCTCGATTCCAGCTCGATATCGCCATAGTCCAGGACCTTGATCTCCAGCGGCATCTCTCTCCCTCCAATTCATATTCGTTGTTGTGTTCGTGTCTGCGTCGCGTCTACGGCCCCAACCGATAGACCCGCGCCGCCGTGGCGCTGAAGATCGCCTCGCGTTGCTCCGCGCTGAGCCGCTCAGTGGCCGCCTTGAAGGCGTCGATGAGATCGCGGTAGCTGGTCCACAGCTTCTCGATCGGAAAATTCGAGCCGAACAGGCAACGATCGGCGCCGAAGATCGCGACCGTATCCATCACGACCCCGGCGATGTGTGCGGGATCGTTGCGATGGATGAAGGTGCCGAGCCCGGACAGTTTCGAAACCACGTTGGGGCATTGCGCGAGCCGTGCCATGCCGGTGCGCCACGCGGCGCGGCCCTGCGGCGACAGGTCCTCCAGCATGCCGGCATGCTGCAGGATGAAGATCACGCCGGGGTACGCTTCGGCGAGGCCTGCCGCATCGGCCATCTGCGGCGCGAACACCTGCAGGTCGAAACTCCAGCCATAGTCGGCAAGGTGACCGACATTGCGCCGGATCACCGGGTCGGTGCAGAGATCCGGACGCGCCGCGAAGCGATACAGCGGGTTGTCGTGCCAGTGCAGCTGCATGCGCACGCCGCGCACCAGCGGATAGCGCTGCAGGCGATCGAGCTGCGGCCGGACGTCGTCGACGGAAAAATCGGCATAGGCGACGAGCGCGTGCGGCCAGCCGTGCGTATCGGCGGTCTGCTGCACCCAGGCAGCCTCGTCCTCGAACCGGCCGTTCGGCCAGTTGGTCTGGACATACACCGAGCGGCTAACGCCGGTGTCCTTGAGGTCGTCGAGATATTCCTCGATCGGGTAGTCGCGGCGGATCGGCTCATAGGGGCCGAAGATGCGCGGCTGCATCGGGCCGGACAGCCAGGCGAGATCGGCCTGACGCCAGATATGATGATGCCCGTCGACAATGCCGGTCACGCAGCTCTCCTTGTTGCAAGCGACAGCAGATGCGCGACCACGGCCGCGCTCGATCCGCCGTCCACGAGATCATCGACGAAGCGCTGGATTGCGATCAGCGCCTCGGTCTGCGGCTTGAAGCCGGGCCAGGTCGCAAGCGGCGTCAGCCAGCTCACCCGCCAGGCCCGGCGCGACAGTTTTGCCACCGCATCGCGCAGCCCCGCCGGATCGCCGCGTTCGAGGCCGTCCGAGACGATCACGACCGCCGCGCCGCGGGCATAGCCGCCGAATCGCGGCACCGCGAGGAACGCCTGCAATGCGTCGCCGATGCGCGTGCCGCCGTCCCAGTCGCTGACCAGCAGCGAGGCCGCATTCAGCGCCTGTTCGCGCCGTTTCGGCCGCAGCGCAGGCGTGACGCGTGTCAGCCTCGTGCCGAAGGTGAATACCTCGACATTGCTCGCGGCCTGTACCAGCGCGTGCGCCAACCGCATGTTCTCCTCGGTGCGCGCCTTCATCGAGCCGGAGACGTCGATCAGCAACAGCATCTTGCGCGGGCGCTGGCGGCGGCGCATCCGGCCGAGCCGCAGCACCTCGCCGTCATTGCGCACGCTGTCACGCAAGGTGCGGCGCAAGTCAGCGAATGGGCCGCTGCGTGCGCGGCGGCGGCGGTGACCGCGCCGCCGCGGCAGCCGCCGCGCGGCCTCGCGCGACAATTGCCGCAGCGGATCGCTGGTTGGGACTTGCGCAAAGCGGCGTTCGACCAGCGCCTCGGCCCGCGCCGCGGCGAGGCCGGATTCGTTGGCCTCGTCGGCCAGCGGCGGCTCGTCCTCGCCACGGCCCTCCTCCTGCAGGAGGACGGTCTCCTCGTCCTCGCCTTCGGCCTGCTCGATCGCATCAGTGCCACGGAAATGGATGTCGAACAGCCGGTCATAGGTCGCGCGGCGCTCCGGCGGCGGCGCCAGCGTCGCGAGCCCAGCCTGACGGATATGCGCCAGGCTTCTTGGCCCGAGCAATTCAATTGCGGCGAGGAAGCTCGTGGTCTGCTCCGGCGCGACCGAGAAGCCGTTGGCGCGCAGCAGCGCGACAAAGGACACGAAGATCCACGCGGCGTGCGGCAGCTTAAGATCGTCGCTCATGCGGCCGCCTCCGCGATGATGGCATCGAGCCGCGGCGAGATGAAATGCAGATCCTCCTCGTCCTTCAGCGCGACGCCGATCGAGCGCTTGAACGCGTCAGGCCAGCGTGCGCCGCCCTTGTTGAGCAGGGTTGCGGCCTCCGCCCAGTCGACCGCTTCGGCGATTCCCGGCGCCTTGCTCAGCGGCTCGCGGCGCAGCCGGCCGACGGCGGCGACCACCGCGCGGGCGGTGGCTTCCGCAACGCTGGAGGCGCGCATCATCACGATCCGCGCCTCGCGCTCGGCATTCGGATAGTCAATCCAGTGATAAACGCAGCGCCGTCGCAGCGCTTCATGCAGGTCGCGCGTCCGGTTCGATGTCAGCACCACGACGGGATGTTCAGTGGCGCGGATGGTGCCGCGCTCCGGGATCGAGATCTGGAAATCGGAGAGGAATTCGAGCAGGAAGGCTTCGAACTCCTGATCGGCGCGATCGATCTCGTCGATCAGCAGCACCGTTGCGTCGGGCGCGCGCAGCGCCGCCAGCATCGGGCGTTCGATCAGGAACGACTCGCCATAGATGTCGATGCTCTCCTCGCCAGCCTGCCGGATCGCCAGCATCTGGCGCGGATAGTTCCACTCGTAGAGTGCCGCCGAAGCGTCGATGCCCTCATAGCATTGCAGGCGGATCAGTCGGCGTCCGAGCACGGCGGCGATCGCCTTTGCGGCCTCGGTCTTGCCGACACCCGGCGCGCCCTCCAGCAGCAGCGGCTTGCCGAGCGCGAGCGAGAGATAGGAGGCCGTCGCGATGCCGTCGTCGGCGAGATAATAAGCCGCACGCAGCGCTTTCTCCAGCGCTTCAGGACTGTCGATGCCGACGATGTTGCTGCGGACCGGCATGAAGCGACCTCAGCGCCGCGGCTGCGGCCGCGCGCCGCCCTGCGCCTTGATCGCGCGCAGCACCTTCTCCGGCGTGATCGGCAGATCGTCGATCCGCACCCCGACCGCATTGAAGATCGCGTTTGCGACAGCCGGCAGCACCGGATTGGCGCACATCTCGCCCGGCCCCTTGGCGCCGAACGGGCCGTCCGGCGCCGGACGTTCCAGCACCGCGATGTCGTGCGGGCAGATGTCGCCCGGTCCCGGCATCAGATATTCGACGAAGTCGCGCGGGCCGTGCACCGGCTCCGGATAGTAAGGCTCCGGCGTCTCGTAGAGCGCGTGGCTCACGCCCATCCAGGCGCCGCCGACCAGCTGCTGCTCGACCAGCCGCGGATTGAGCGCGCGGCCGAGTTCGTAAGCGGAATCCATCCTGACCATGTCGACCTCGCCGGTCTCGTCGTCGACCTCGACCTCGGCGACCAGGCAGGCATGCGCGTAACAGGTCGCCGGCGACATCTCGCCGGTCTCTGGATCGACATCGGACAGCGGCACCAGGAAAATGCCGCGGCCGGAGATCGTCTTGCCCTGCTTGAACTGGGCGGCGATCGCGACGTCCTTGGTCGAGATCGAGCGATGCGGCGCGCCCTTGACATGGATGTTACCGCGGCCGTCGGTCTCGAGATCGGCAGCGTTGACCTCGAGCTCCTCGGCGGCCGCCTCCATCATCACGCCGCGCGCCTCCCGCGCTGCCGCCATCACCGCGTTGCCGACGCGATGCGTGCCGCGCGAGGCGAACGAGCCCATGCAGTGCGGCCCGGTGTCGGAATCCGCCGTATCGACATAGACGTCCTCGACCGGCACGCCGAGCGTCTCGGCGCAGATCTGCCGGATCACCGACTTCATGCCCTGGCCGAGGTCGATCGAGGACAGTGCCACGGTGAATTTGCCGCTCGGGTTGGAATGCACCAGCGCCTGGCTCGGATCGCCGCCGAGATTCATGCCGATGGGATAATTGACCGACGCGATGCCGCGTCCGCGATGCCTGGTCATGGTCAGCGCCTCCTGGTGCCGAAGACAGAAGAGAAGCGGGTGGCGCCATGCGACGGCGCGCTCGGCCGTGGCGATGGCGATGATGGCGACGGCGAAGAAGGCGGGGGTGGCGTCGGCTCGCGGGTGGCGGCCGGCGCGCGGTCATATGTCGTGCGCTGCTGCGACGGTGCGGCCGCCGGCGCATGCGGCTCGCGCGGTGTCGGCGTTACGGCGGCACGCGCGCCGCCACCATCCTTGCACGACGACATCCGCTTGAACTCCTCGCGAAGCGGCCATTTGGCCTTCTCCGCGGCAACCTGCACGCATTCGATCAACGCCGTGTTCTTGGCCTCGCGGCGGTGCGCCTTCATGTCGCCGTCGCGATACGCATTGAGGATGCGGAACTCCATCGGGTCCATGCCGACGAGATGGGCGAGCTTGTCCATCTGGCATTCGATCGCGAAATCCATCGCCGTGACGCCGAAGCCGCGCATCGCGGTTGCGGGCGTGCGGTTGGTGAAGACGCAATAGACGTCGCCATGCACGTTCGGGATCGTGTAGGGGCCGGGCAGATGTGCGGCGCATTTCACCGCGGCATAGCTCGACAGTCGCGTATAGGCGCCGCTGTCGAAATAGGCCCGCACCTTGCGGGCGACGACCCGGCCGTCGCGCATCACGCCGTCCTTGATGTAGATGCGCTCGGCGCCGCGCGGCGGGCCATATTGCATCTCCTCCTCGCGCCCGAACACGTAGCGTACCGGGCGCCCGGTCAGCATCGCACCGAGAATGCAGAGCGGCTCGGTCAGCGTATCGACCTTGCCGCCGAACCCGCCGCCGACCGTGCCACCGATGAAGTGCAAGGTGTTGGAGGGCACGTCGAGGATCTTTGCGCAGGTGTCGACCGAGAAGAACAGTGCCTGCGTCGAGGTGTAGACGACATAGCGGCCGTTGGTGTCCGGTGCCGCGATCGAGCCGTTGGTCTCGGTCGGCGCGTGCTCGATCGGCGACATCTGGTAGCGCTGCTCCAGGACATGGTCGGCGGTAGCCAGCGCCCGGTCCGCATCGCCGAAGCGCAACTGCTGGCGATCATAGGTCTCGTGATAGGTGAAGGTGTTCTTGGGATAGACCTCGTTGACCACGGGCGCACCCGGCTTCAGCGCGTCCTCGACGTCGAACACCGCCGGCAGCGGTTCATAGTCGATCTTGACCTTCGCGATCGCCTCATAGGCCTCGCGCGGGCTGTCGGCGATGATAGCGACGATCGGCTCGCCCTTGTAGCGCACCTTGTCGACAGCCAGCGACGGCTCGTCGTCCTTGCCGAAATTGATCAGCGAGAGCAGCGTGTTCAGATTGCGCGGAACATCGGAGGCACGGATCACGCGCCGCACGCCCTGCGACCGTTCGGCCTCGGAGGTGTCGATCCGACGCAGCCTTGCGTGCGAATGCACACTGCGGACCACCTTCAGATGCAGCATGCCCTGCAGCTTATGGTCGTCGAAATAGGGCGAGGTGCCGGTGACATGACCGAGCATGTCCTGGCGCTGCGTACCCTTGCCGATCTCCTTCAGGTTGTCGTCGCGCTCGTCGGCGAAGATGTCCTTGCGCAATTCCAGCATGGCACTGTTCCCTTACGCGCGAGCCCGGCTGCCGGAAGCGGCAGCCAGCACGGCGTTGATGATCGGCTCATAGCCGGTGCAGCGGCAGATATTGCCCGAGATCGCCTCGACCACCTCGGCGCGGCTCGGCTGCGGATTGCGGTCGAGCAGCGCCTTGGCGGCCATCAGCATGCCCGGCGTGCAATAGCCGCACTGCGCGGCGAAATTGTCGGCGAAGGCGCGCTGCAGCGGGTGCAGATTGGGGCCGTCCTTGATGCCGTCGAGCGTTTCGACCGAGCGGCCGGCGACCGTTTCCGCGAGCGTCAGGCAGGAGAGGTGCAGTTCGCCGTCGATCAAGACGCTGCAGGCGCCGCAGCCGCCCTGGCCGCAGCCGAATTTCGGCGTCATGTCGCCGATCAGCTCGCGCAATGCGACCAGCAAATTGGTGCCGCCGTCGACGAAGATCGCGACGTCGCGGCCATTATGGCTGAATTGCAGAGGGGTCTTGGCCATGGCGCTCTATTCCTGACCGGACAGCAGGCGGCGAAGATGCACGCCGACGATCTCGCGGCGATACCAGGCGCTGGCGAGCGCATTGTCGCCGGGCGACGTTCCCTCGACGGCTGCCGTTGCCGCTGCGCCGATCGTGGAGGCGTCGAGCGCGCGACCTTCCAGCGCACGCTCGGCGCTGTGGGCCCGGATCGGCGTCGGCGCCATCGAGCCGAGCGCGACACGTGCGCCGACGATCCGGCCGCCGTTGACCGGCAGATGCGCTGCCAGCGTGATCACCGCGCCGCCCTTGGGCTTGATGCGCGCGATCTTGCGGTAGCGGAACGCATCGGCGCTGCCGGGTTTGGCAAGGGAGATCGCCAGAACGAGCGCGCCGGTCTGCCGGTCGCGCGATTGCAGGAATTCGTCGATCGGGATCTCGCGGCCGCCGAGGCCGCCCTGCACCGACACCATGGCGTCGAGCGCGAGCATCGCGACGGTGAAGTCGCCATAGGGCACCGGCGCGAACAAATTGCCGCCGACCGTGCCCATGTTGCGCACCGCCGGCCCGCCGATCGAGCGGGCAGGGCCGTGCAGGAAGGCGAGATCGCGTTCGGCCAGAATGCGGGCAAAGGTGACGCCGGCGCCGAGCGTGATGCGCGAGCCCGTGGCGTCGATCCGCGTCATCGCCTGGTCGCTGGCGCGCACGACGGTCGAGATCGAGATGTCGCCCTCGTTCAGCGCCCGCATCACCAGCGTGCCGCCGCCGAGATAGCGCGCGCTGCGATCCGACGACAGCGCTGCTGCTGCGTCGTGGGTGCTGGTAAAAGTCCTCACCGTGACTGGCATGATGTTTGTCCCCGCTTACGCGGCCTCCTTCAGATGCCGGCGGATGGCTTCGAAGCCGGCCTGGTAGATCTCTTCCGAGACCATCTGCGTGATCCGGTCCCTGTCCTCGGTCCGCGTCGTGAAGCGCGATTCCCAGTGCCAGAAGGTGCGGTCGCCGTCGGTGACCGGGAGCAGGCGGACATGCGCCACATAGTTGAACATCGGGATCGGCGTATCGAGCAGGCAATAGCTGAACGACTGCTCCAGATCGGACAGCGCCAGCAGCTGCTCGCGCAGCTCGGCGCCGTCCTTCAGCTTGAAGCGCCTGACGCAGCCGATCTTGTCGGAGGGCTGCGCGCGCTCGATGCCGCTGCTCGCGACCGCCGGGTGCCAGCGGTCATGGCCGTTGAAATCGCGCAGCACGGCCCACACCGCATCGGTCGGTGCATTCAGGATTGTGCTTTTGACGATATGCGGCACGGTCAGTGTCCAACGTCTGTCGTTTGCATCGATGTTGCCGCGTGCACCACGTCTCCCCAACGGGGAGAGGTCGGCATGCAGCGCCGGGTGAGGGGGCTCAGGCCCCACCAGGGACCACAACCCCTCACCCGGATCGCATCTGGCGATGCGATCCGACCTCTCCCACAAGGGGTGAGGTGCACTGTCTGCGCGGCGAAATTTGACAGAAGCATTTCGTCAGCCCCCAAACGCCCGCTTCAGCGCGTCGAAGCCGCCCTGGAACACGCCGCCGCCGATATTGTTGACGAGCTCGGTCTCGCGCTCCGGCGCGCAGTCGAACTCGGCGGTCCATTCCATGAACGTCTGATCGCCATCGGTGACCGGCGTCAGCCGCAAGGTCGCGACATAGTTCTCGACGCCCATCGGCGATTCCAGGATCGAGTAGGTGCAGAACATGTCGTAGTCGGACAGCCCCAGCAGCTTCTCCCTGATCCGGTCGCCGTTGCGCAGGCGAAAGTCCCTGATGCAGCCGATCTTGTCGGAGGGCTCGCCGCCCTCGATCCGGCTCTCGGCGATCGCGGGGTGCCAGTTCGGCAGGCCGTTGAAGTCGCGCACGCGGGCCCAGACCCGGTCATTGCGGGCGTTGACGACGGTGGAGACGTAAACCCGTGCCATGGCGTCAGCTCAGTCCTTCTTGCGCGGCGCGCGCTCAGGGCGCGGCGGCTCGCCGCCGGCCTCGGTTGCTGCCGGCTTGGCGTCGCCGCCGCCCTTGCGTGCGGAATCCTTGATGCCCTGCATGTCGCGGGCCTCGCGAATCAGGCCGGGCATTTTGGCGAGGCTGCCGCCCTCGACACCGATATCCGACAGGATCGAGTCGATCAGCGGCGCCTGCACGCGGTAGCGCAGTGCCGAATCGATCACCTCGTCGGTGGCGCTGCGGCCAGAACCACCGCCATTTCCATTGCCGTTGAGGCCGTCGACCTGGAGGATACGAATGCCTTCGATCTTCTCCATCGGCTTGACGCTCTCGCGCACGATGCCCTCGATCCGGTCGAGCAGCTTGCGGCGGAACAGCGAGTAGCGCGCCTGGTCGGTCAGGACGTTCTCGGCCTCGTTGAGCAGCCGCTGTGCCTCGGCCTCGACCGCGGCGCGGACGCGTTCGGCTTCGGCAGCGATCCTGGTCTCCTCCGCCTGCTTCTCGGCGAGCAGCACCTCGACCGTCTTGCGCCGCTTCGCGATCTCGCTCTCGCGGGCGGTCACGACGCGTTCGGCTGCTTCGGTGGCACGAATTCGCGCGTCCTCGGCCGCGGCGCGCGCCGCGGACTCTTCCAACGACTTCTGATGCAGCGCGATGGCCTTCTCCATCAGCGCGGTCTCGACGTCCTTTTCCCTGTTGACTTCGAGCTTGCGCAGCTCGCGTTCGCGGCCGATGCGGGCCTCGTCGAGACCACGGTCCGATGCGATCCGGGCGCGTTCGACCTCCTCGCGCGCGGCGATCTCGGCTTCCTGCAGCGACTGATTGCGGGCGACCTCGAGCTGCTCGATCGCGCGGCGCCGCGCGATCCGGGCTGCCTCCAGTGCCTGCTCGCGAGAGACGTCGGTGGTGTCGACTTCCTTGCGCGCCGTGATCTCTGCCTGCCGGACCTGCCGGTCGGCATCGATCCGCTCGGAACGCTTGGCGGCGAGCGCGATCACGCGCTCCTCGTCGGCAAGCTCGATCGTCTTCTTCTGGTCGATATTGAGCACTTCGCGGGTGCGCGACGAGGCGATCCGCTCGCTCTCCAGTGCCAGTTCGACATCGATGCGCTGCCGCTCGATGGCGTCGCGGCGCTTCAGCTCGGCGGCCTCGATCGCCTCGGTGCGCGCGACCTCGAGCTCGCGGGTCTCGCGCTCGGCCCGGATGCGTTGCGCGGCGACCGACTTCTCCTGTGAGATCCGCGCCGCCTCGATCGCTTCGCGTGAGGCGATGTCGGCTTCCTCGATCGCGCGGTTGCGGTCGATTTCGAGCGCGCGGACGTGCTCCTCCTGGGCAATCCGCGACGCCTCGGTGGCCTCGCGCGCGCTGATGCCTGCGATCTCGACGGCCTGGTTGCGCTCGATCTCGAGCTTGCGGGTGCTGTGGTCGGCCGCGATGCGCTCGGCAGCCAGCGTCTTCTCGCGGGCAATGCGGGCGGCCTCGACCGTCTTCTGCGCCTCGATCTCGGCTTCCTGGATGGTGCGCACCTGCTGGATCTCAAGTGCCCGGGTGCGTTCGTCGGAGGAGATGCGCTCGACATTGACCGTCATGGTTTGCGCGATGCGCGCCTTCTCGGTGGCCTCGCGGGCCGCGATCTCGGCCTCGTCGACGGCGCGGGTGCGCTCGATCTCGCGGGCGGCGGGTCTCTTCTTCATTAGCGATGCGGGCGTCGGTGACGACGCGGTCCTGCTGGATGCGGGCTTTCTCGATCGCCTCGCGGGCGGCGATCTCGGCTTCCTCGACCGTGCGCATCCGCTCGATCTCGCGCTGACGCACCTCGCGCTCCGACGCGATCCGCGTGGTATCGACCGAGCGCTGGTTGGCGATCCGGACCTTCTCGATCTCCTCGCGGGCCAGCAGCTCCTTTTCTTCGACCGCGCGGGTCCGCTCGATCTCCTTGTGCCTTGTCTCGCGCTCCGAAGCGATCCGGGCTTCGGTGATCGCCTGCTCATTGGCGATCCGCGCCTTCTCGATCGCTTCGCGGGCGGCGATCTGGGCCTGCTCGGACTCGGTCTCGCGCAGCGCGCGCTCGCGGGCGACTTCGGTGCGCTGCAGGGCGCGGCGCATCTCGATGTCGCGCTCCTGCTCGAGGCGGGCGGTCTCGCTCTCGCGCTCGATCTCCAGGGCCTGCCGCTCGGCTTCGAGATTGCGGGAACGGATCTTGATCATCGAGTCCTGCTCGATGTCGTTGCGCAGCTTGCGCTTGGCCTCGATATCCTCCATCAGGCGGGTCAAGCCTTCGGCGTCGAAGCGGTTCGAGGGGTTGAAATATTCGAGGTCGGTCTGATCGAGATCGGTGATCGCGACGGATTCCAGCTCGAGGCCGTTCTGCGCCAGCGCTTCGGCGGCATTGGCCTTGACCCGCGCGACATAGTCGCCGCGCTGCTCGTGCATCTGCTCCATCGTCATCTCGGAGGCGACCGAGCGGATCGCGGAGATGAACTTGCCGGAGAGCAGGGTATGAAGCTGCCCGGGCTCCATGGTGCGGCGGCCGAGCGTGGCGGCGGCGATCGAGACCGCCTCGCGGGTCGGCTGGACCCGGACGTAGAAATCGGCCTCGATGTCGACCCGCATCCGGTCGCGGGTGATCACGGCGTCCTGGCGCGAGCGCACGATCCCCATCGGCAGCACGTTCATGTTGACAGGCGTGTAGTCGTGGATGAACGGCAGCACGAAGGCGCCGCCATTGATCACCACGCGTTCGCCGAGGAAGCCGGTGCGGACGAAGGAAACCTCCTTCGACGAGCGGTGATACAGCCAGTTCACGACATAGACGATGATGACGATCGCGACGATTGCGACGATGAGCCAGAGGATCAATTCACCGACCAGCATCCCCGACATCTCTTCCTCCCTTGGTCACGGCGGCTCTAGCGCGCACCGATCGCCTTGAATTTGCGAACCTGGTCCGTCAGCGCCCGTTCCACCGGCAGACGCTCCATCGAGGAGGCGCCGTAGAAGCCGTGGCAGTTGCGGGTCTGCTTCATGATGAAATCGGCATCCGCCGGGTCCGCGATCGGACCGCCATGCGCGAGCACGATGATGTTCGAATTGACGCTGAGTGCGGCCTCGGCCCAGGCCTCGATGCGGGCAGGGCAGTCTTCAAGCTTCAACGCAGTCTGCGCGCCGATCGTGCCGCCGGTGGTCAGGCCCATGTGGCAGACGATGATGTCGGCGCCGGCGATCGCCATCGCGGTCGCTTCCTGCTCGCTGAACACGTAGGGCGTCGTCAGCATGTTCTTGTCATGCGCCTTCGCGATCATGTCGATCTCGAGCGCGTAGGACATGCCGGTTTCTTCAAGGTTGGCGCGGAAGGTGCCGTCGATCAGGCCGACGGTCGGGAAGTTCTGCACGCCGGCGAAGCCGAGCGCCTTGAGCTGGTCGAGGAACACATCCATGTCGCGGAACGGGTCGGTGCCGTTGACCCCGGCGAGCACCGGCGTATTGGTAACGACCGGCAAGACCTCGCCGGCCATCTCGACGACGATGGCGTTGGCGTCGCCATAGGGCATCAGGCCGGCGAGCGAGCCGCGCCCGGCCATGCGGTAGCGGCCCGAATTGTAGATCACGATCAGGTCGACGCCGCCGGCTTCCTCGCATTTCGCCGACAGTCCGGTGCCGGCGCCGCCGCCGACGATCGGCTCGCCGCGTGTGATCATGGCGTGAAACTTCTTCAGCAGTGCCGCGCGTTCAAACCGGGCCATGGGTTACCTCGCCACTCTCCGCCGGCCACCGGCGCGTCCGAGCAGCGGACGGAATGCGCTGACGATGGCGGCGGTGAACTCGGGATCGTTGATGTTGCGCTTGATGCGGATGATCTGCCGGTTGCCGGTCTGACGTACGGTGCGCTCCAGCGCGCCGAACAAGGCCGCGTCGGCATCGGGATCCCAGAACGGCTGGCCGGGCGCATCGAGCGCAGAGACGCCGCCTTCGGCCAGGAAGAAACGCACCGGCCCGTCCATCTGGTTGAGGCGCTCGCCGATCCAGCGGCCGATGCGCTCATTTTCTACCGGCGTGGTCCGCATCAACGTGACTTGCGGATTGTGGACGTGGAATTTGCGCTGCCGGTAGCGCTCCGGGATGGTGTCGGGTGCGCCGAAGTTCACCATGTCCAGCGCGCCGACCGAGCCGACATAGGGTACGCGGCTGCGGATGATGGCGCCGAAGCGATCCTCGGTCGCCGGGAACACGCCGCCCATCAGCAGGTCGCAGACCTCGGTCGTGGTGAGGTCGATGACGCCGGCGAGCTGGCCGGACTCGACCAGTTTCTCCATCGAGCGGCCGCCGACGCCGGTAGCGTGGAACACGAGGCATTCGAAATCCTCGCGCAGCTCGGCCGCGATCTTCTGCACCGCCGGCGTGGTGACGCCGAACATGGTGATGCCGATGGAGGGAAGCCGCACGCCTGTGTCGCGCTGCTTGCTCGCCTGTTCATCGAGCCGCGCCTTGACCATGCCGACCAGCGCGTGAGCGCCGTTGCCGAGCACCGTGCGCGAGATCGAGTTGAGGCCCTGCACGTCGGTCACCGAATACATCATGGTGATGTCGGCGGGGCCGACGTAGGGACCGACATCGCCTGACGCGACCGAGGAGATGATGAGTTTCGGCACGCCGACCGGCAGCGCGCGCATTCCGGGCGCGACCAGTGACGCGCCGCCGGAGCCGCCGGCGGAGATGATCCCGGCGACATCACCCTGACGGCGCAGCCATCGCTCGAAGGCGTCTGCCATCGCCGTCACGGAAGCGCCGCGATCGGTGCCGAACACACCAGCGCCGCCGCGGCCATGGTTCAGCGCAATCTCCTGCGCGGTGACGTCGCAGCTCGCCGCCTTGCCGCTGGTCGAGATGTCGACCAGCCGGGTGCGCAGGCCGCTGCCGGCAATGATATCGCGGATGAAGCGCAGCTCGGCACCCTTGGTGTCGAGCGTGCCGACAACCAGCACGACCGGTGGCCCCGCTGTCCTGGACGTCGCGGGTTCGCGCCGCGTACGGGTGGCCTCTTCAAGCCGCGTCACTCCGGCGGACTGCGTCCGCGCTGCCGCTTCGATGCGGGCGATCGACACCGGCTGCGACCAGCGCGTCGGCAGCACGGGATTGGAGACGTAGATGCGGGTCGGACCCCTGCGCTCCGGCTGCGGCGCGCCGGGTGCGTCAGCTTTCGCCGGTGCCGTCTCTGCATCGGTCTCATCCGAGCCGTGGGTGCCGACACCCAGCAACCGCTGTTGCAACTCGCGGTCGGTCGCAAGACGCGCGGAGTCGATGATGCGGTTGATCCGGCCATTGACCATGATGGCGACGTTGCGCGACACCGCAGTCGCTACGCCGATGTTCTGCTCGATGACCAGCACGGAGATGTCGCCCTCGTCGCCGAGGCGCAGCAGCATCTCCTCGACCTGCGCGACGATCACGGGCGCAAGACCCTCGGTCGGCTCGTCCATGATCAGAAGCTGCGGATTGGTCAACAATGCGCGGGAGATCGCGAGCATCTGCTGCTCGCCGCCGGAGAGCTGGTTGCCGCCGTTGGTCTTGCGCTCGGCGAGGCGCGGGAAGGTGTCGTAGATGCGCTCGATGGTCCAGGCGCCTCGACGCAGGCCGGCGGCCAGCGCCAGGTGTTCGTCGACGGTGAGCGAGCGCCACAGCCGGCGGCCCTGCGGCACGTAGCCGACGCCGAGCCGGGCGATCCGCGCCGGATTCAGCCGCGTGACTTCCTCGCCGCGAATCCGGATCGAGCCGCCGCTGGCGCGCGCCAGCCCCATGATGGCCTTGCACAGCGTGGTCTTGCCCATGCCGTTGCGGCCGACCACCGAGAACACGCCGGAGTCCAGCGTGAGATCGACGCCCTGCAGCGCGTGCGAATGGCCGTAATAGACGTCGAGGCCCTTGACCTCGAGCGCGGGCGCAGTGCGGCGGTCATTCATGGCCGCCTCCGAGATAAAGCTCCTGCACCTCGGGATCGGACTCGATCTCGCGCGGCAGGCCTTCCTTGAAGATGCGGCCGTTATGCATCATCGTCACGCTCTCGACCACGCGCAGCGCGACGTCCATGTCGTGCTCGATGATGATGTAGCCGATATGCGCGGGCAGCGACGTCAGGATCTCGATCAGCTCGCGCCGCTCGGTCGGCGACAGTCCGGCCGCGGGCTCGTCGAACAGGATGAAGCGCGGCGCGCCAGCGAGCGCCAGCGCGATCTCGAGCTGCCGCTGCTGGCCATGCGCCAGCTCGGCGACGCGCTGGTCCTTCACGTTCGCGAGATGCACCGCCTGCACCAGCGTTTCGGTCGCGTGCATCAGCGCATCGTTCTGCCCCGGACGGAGGAACGAGAAGCGGCCGCGGGAGACGCCGCGGCAGGCGAGATAGACATTGTCCTGCACCGTGAGGCCGGGAAACAGCGCCGAGATCTGGTAGGTGCGGCGCAGGCCGCGGCGGATGCGCTCATAGGGCGGGAACTGGGTGATGTCCTCGCCGAAGAAGCGGATGGTGCCCGAGGAGGGCGGGAAGTCGCCGGTGATGCAGTTGAACAGGGTGGTCTTGCCGGCGCCGTTCGAGCCGAGCACCGCGCGGCGTTCGCCGGGTCGCACGGTGATGGTGACGTCGGTCAACGCCGCCAACGCGCCGAACAGCCGGGTCACGCCGCGCAGCTCGAGCGCTGCGCCGGCGCCGACCACGGACAGCCGCTGCGCGACGCTATCCATGGCGGCCTCCGCCGGAACGTTGCGTCGCGGATGCATGGCGCCGCCGCCAGCGTTCCCACAGGCCGATCACGCCGTCGGACGACCAGAACACGATGGCGAGGAAGCCGAGCCCGATCAGCAATCGGAAGCGGTTGCCGTCGAGCCCGAACTTGATCAGCACGTCGAGCGCGAAGGTGCGCAGCAGCACGAAGATCAGCGCACCGATGAACGGGCCGATCGGCCGCGTTATGCCGCCGACCACGGCGATGATCAGCACGTCGATGCAGGCGCCGACGCTGACCGAGCCGGGTGAGATCTGCCGGTAATTCCAGACCTGCAGCACGCCGCCGAGTGCAGCGATGAAGGCGGCGAAGGCGTAGGCGGCGATGCGGTGCGCATTGGGATTGAAGCCGAGCGCCGCCATGCGGCGCGAATTGTCGCGCACGCCCTGCAGCGCGAGGCCGAATGGCGCGCGCGAGACATACTGGACGGCGAAGTAGCAGATCGCGGCGACGCCGAGCGTCACATAGTAGAAGGCGATATCGCTGCGCCAGTCGACGCCCCAAAACTGCGGTGTCGCGACGGTGTTGATGCCGGTGTGGCCGTTGAAGATCGCCCAGTTCTGGTTGGTGAAATAGTAGAACGCGGCGCCGATCGCCAGCGTGATCATGATGGTGTAGATGCCTTCGGTGCGCACCGCCAGCGCACCGCCGAGCGTGCCGAACAGCGTCGCCAGTGCCAGCGCCATCGGCGTTGCCAGCCACCACGGCCAGCCGAGGCTGATATTGGCGTTGCCGCTGATGCCGAACACCGCGACCATGTAGCCGGCGAAGCCCGCGATGGTGAGCTGCATCAGGCTGACCATGCCGCCATAGCCGGCGAGGAACATCAGGCTGAGCGCGATGATGCCGAGGATCAGCGTGGTGGCGAAGATCTCGATCAGGAAGAAGCCGTTGGCGATCAGCGGCATGATGACGAGGATCAGCGCCACCAGCCAGGCTGCCGGGTTCTGGAATTCCGGCCAGGCGCGGACCAGGCCGCGGCGGGTCGTGCTGGCGGATGGATCGGGGCGGAACTGGGTGCTCTGCAGCAACGACATCTCATCGCCTCGCGAGCAGGCCCTGCGGCCGCAGCGCCAGCACCAGCACCATGATCAGGAAGGTGACGACGATGGCGTAGGTCGGGATGTAGACCGAGCCGAGCTGCTCGGCGAGGCCAATGATGATGGCGCCGAGCGCGGCTCCCGGGATCGAGCCCATGCCGCCCACGATCACGACCACCAGCGACGCCAGCAGGAAGCGGGTGTCCTCGCCCGGCGACAGCGACTGGAAGGTGCCGCCGACCACGCCGGCGATGCCGGCAAGCCCCGCGCCTAGCGCGAACACCAGCACGAACACGAGCTGGATCCGCACCCCGGTCGCGGCCAGGATGTCGCGGTCGTCGACCCCGGCGCGCACGATCATGCCGATCCGCGTCCGATTGAGCGCCAGCCACATCGCGATCCCGATCACGACCGAGGCCAAGAAGATCACCAGCCGCACCAGCGGATATTGCAGATAGACGGGCTCGCCGGATGACTTGATCGCGGTGAGCAGCGGCAGCTGCACCGGGCCGATCAGCCAGCTCGGGGTCTGGACCTGGTAGAAGTCGCCGCCGAACACCCAGAGCATCAGGTCGGCGAACACGATCGAGAGCCCGATCGTGACCATGGTCTGCCGGAGGTCCTGTCCCTCCATGCGGCGGAACACGACGAGTTGCAGGATCACACCGACCAGCGCCACCGCGACGAACGCGACGATGAAGGAGAGTATCCACGACCCGGTCCAGGTGCTGATCGCGTAGCCGATATAGCCGCCGAACAGATAGAGCGAGCCGTGCGCGAGGTTGACGTTGCGCATCAACCCGAAGATCAGCGTGAAGCCGCTGGCGACCAGGAAATACAGCCCGCCGAGCGTGATGCCGTTCAGCACGGCATTGAGGAACACGCGCTTGCGGCCGATCGCGGCCTCCAGCCCCGGCGGCCAGATCGCGAACACCAGCCACGCGAGCACCGCGACCGCGATGATCACGATCAGCGCCCAGGCCGGATGGCGTTCGATGAACCTGGCCATCTCCGTCGCGTTCCCTCAACTGGTCGCGACCGTCTGCCGGGCCGCGTGTCCGGTATCCTATCGAGGGCGAAGGCTGCGGATTTGATCGAGAGTATCTTTTATCGTGTGGCGGGAACTCCCTTCACGGCCGCAACACCTTGGCGGCGCGGCGATAGTCGGTCGGCGCCATGCCGACATTGGCGGCGAAGAAGCGGGTGAAGCCGCTCTGCGAGGAGAAGCCGAGATCGAAGCCGATATCGGCGATCGGCGTCTCGGTCGCGACCAGCGCATCCAGCGCCTGCTCCATGATCAGCGTGTTCATGTAGAGGTGAGGGGTCACGCCGGTCTGGGTCCGGAACAGTCGGTAGAAATGCGGCCGCGACAACCCCGCCTCGCGCGCGATTGCGTCGAGCTCGATCTCGGCGCCGGGGCTTTCCGACATCAGCTTGATCGATTTGCGGACCCGGAAGTCGGTCACGGCGGCGGCGGCTGGCGCGCCCTCGGCGGCCTGCCAGCTCTCCTCGTAGCAGGAATCGATCAGCTGCCGGAGCTCGCAATCGAGGCTGCGCAGCGACGGCGCGCCGCACACCAGTGCTGCGGTGCGGCGGATCAGCCGGTCGAGTGCCTCGGTGCGGGGAAAGAAGGTGCGTCCGAACCGCATCGCCTGCGCGTTGGCGGGCTGCGCCGTGAACCATTCGGCGTTGACATAGAGCACGAAGAAGATCGCGCCGTGATCCATGTCGGTCGGCAGAAAATTGTGCGGCTCCCACGGGTTGACCGCGACCACGGTGTCGTCCTTGAGCAGCCAGCGCTGCTCGGCGACATCGATCTGCGCCGGCGTGCCGCCGACATGAAATATCAAGTGCCCTTCGCGGTGCGCATGCACGTTGAAGGGACGGTTCAACTGATAGACCGTCGCGCGGCCGAACCGGCCGTGGAAGACGGCAAGCGCCCTGCTCATGCCTCCCCTCCCGCGGGATGTTCTTGTCTTTTCGACAAGCGTTCATCATCCGCCCGCGGAAAGCAAGGGCGAGCAGGGCTCTCGATGCAACCGCGCGCCACGCCGCTGCCGTCTTGCCTGCACTGCAACAAATACGTCAGTACTTCTTGCACTCCGGAACCGTGCGGCTCGGCAGGCCGATCTTGGCGAACACCGCCGGATCGTAGCCCAGCGTCTGGTTGACGTTCGGGATCACCTTCACGACCTTGGAGAACAGCGCGCCCTTGCCGTCATCGACCACCTCGGTGACGAAATTGGTGCCAATCGCCTGGCGGTTGGCATCGAGCTTGATCTTGCCGTTCGGCGCGTCGATCTCGATCTTGGCCAGCGCCTCCTTCAGCTTGGCCTGGTTGTTGGAGAGATCGCCATTGACCTGCCGCAGCGCCAGGATCAGCGCCATGGTCGAGCCGTAATAGTTGGTGGCGAGCAGCGACGGGCTCGGGAAGCGTTTGCTCTCCGGGAACGAGTCCTGATAGGCCTTCACGAACTTCTGCCAATTCGGATCCTCCCAGGTATCGGCCTGGCCGCTGGCTGCGATGGTGCCGACCAGCGCGTTCTTGGCGCTGCCCTTTGAGGACAGGATGGTCTGGTCGATCATGATCGAGCCGCCCATCAGGTGCGCCTTGCCGCCGGCCTGCTGATACTGGTTGAGGAAGTTGACCGCGTCGGCGCCGCCGAGGCCGAGATAGATCGCATCGACATCGTCGGGCAGTGCGGCGATCACCGAGGCGAAATCCTTGGTGCCGAGCGGCACCCATTGCCGGTTGGTGACCTGGCCGCCGGCGGCGCAGAATTCCAGCACCAGGCCGAACACCTGGGTGTAGATGAAGGAATAGTCCTCGCCGACGGTCGCGATCTTGCGATAGCCCTTGGTCTCATAGGCGTACTTGCCAAGGCCGACCTGCCACTGCGCGCCGTCCATGTTGTAGCGGAAGAAGTTCGGCGCCGGATCGACATAGGTCGTCTCCTGCGCGCCGGAGGCGGCGTTGACGAAGGTCAGCTCCGGATGGGTTTTTGCAAAATTCTTCACCGCGATGCCTTCGTCGCCGGACAGCGGCGACAGCAGGATCTGCACCTTGTCCTGCTCGATCAGCTTGCGCACCGCGCGCACCGCGGAGTCCGGCGTCGCGTCGGTCGACGCGACGATGAACTCGAGCTCCTTGTCGCCGACCTTCTTGCCGAGCACGTTGAGCGCGGTCTGGTGGCCGCGCATGCCGTCCTCGCCGAGCACCGTATAGGTGCCCTCGAGCGTGGCGGTGACGCCGACCTTGATCTTCTCCTGGGCGAATGCCGTGTCCGAAAGCAACAGGCTGCTCAACGCAATCAGTCCCAAACTGCCCTTCAACATCGCTGTCCTCCCTCTGTGTTGTCGCCGGAATCCACCTGGCCTCGCATCTGGCGCGCGAAGGCCGATCGGCGTCCGGTTGTTGGCGGCAAAGCTAGCCGAAGGCGGGCGCGCCGCGGATGTCGTCGCTGCCGTCTGGCTTAACGGGCAGTCTCATTTTGATTGTTGCGCCGCAGCGCGGTTCACGGCGCAATGCTGCGGTGTCGTAACCATACCAACCCCGTCATCCTGAGAGGATGTGAAGCTTTGTCCTCATCCACTGTTGTCGTCGCCCGACTCGACCGGGCGACCCAGTACGGCGCGGCCTATCGGCTCAAGCACGGCCGTCTCCGTAATACTGGATCACCCGCATATGCGCGGGTGATGACACTGAGCAAGCTGAGTAAGCCAATTCCGTCATCCTGAGGAGCCGCGGAACGCGCGTCTCGAAGGATCGACGGCCACCAGCCGGGCCGTGCATCCTTCGAGACGCCGCTTCGCGGCTCCTCAGGATGACGGGGATACGTTTGCGCAAACATCCGCATTCTCGCGACATGATTTGCCCGAGCTTTGCATTTCGTTTCGCCGCTCCGGAAGACAGAGGGCGCAGGGAAAGCCGGGTGCCGATCGCACCCATGGGTCCGGTGCAATAAAAAAGCACCGGAGGTCGGACCACAGGTGTAACCGGAAACATCCCGGCTTTCCCTGCGCGATGGTTTTACGGCTTATACGTGCTCGCCCCGGTGAGACTGGGCTTGTTTGTCACCGTCGCTGCGAAACGCTTGCGCGTTCCGCTAGGAGACACCTGCCGCTAGGGCGTCAGGTCTGCACGACTTCGCCGTCCGCCACATCGCGCACGTCGTCAGTGCGCAACAGCGGCCACCGCATCTCACCGCAACACTCCTGACGATGCGCAGCGCCCCTCGATCGGGTGAGACGCGCATATTGAACATCTGAGTTGGGTGGCTTGTCAAGACAAATTCGGAAAAAACGAAGCGTCGTGATCGTGCGGTATGTGTGTCGTACGCGCAACGTCACAAGAGTTTCGTCGATCGGTGGGCCTGTTCGCGCTTCACAGCGTGGCCAATTCTCGGTCTAATCATGGCGGACCTGAGATGACTATTTTTATCCCAGAGACGTTCATTTGAGACCAGGTTCAAGAGGTCGCTGACCAGCGCCAGCGACCTCTTCGTGCTGCGTCAATGATTGCTGTCCGATGCCGATGCAGGTATGGGCTGTTGCGGCGTCGATCGGTTGGACGGCCGTCGTGGGCGTGACGCTGCTCTACATGATCTTCGGGCCTGGCTAACGCCGCGAGGGCGCGCCTTACTTCGCGCTTGCTTACTTCAGCGCTTGCCTACTTGGGTGCTTGGAGTCCCTTCGACGCAGCCCAGTCGTCCAGGTGCGAGGCCGTATCAGCCTGCCGTGCCTTCTTCAGAAGTGCGTCACGTTCTGCGCCGGGAGCGAGCTTCGCCGCTTCCGCGCGCGCCGCTTCGGCGAACGCGGCGAGCCGTTGCTGAAGGGATTCTGTCTGCGTAAACCGCCGTCGTTTCATGTTCTGAACTCCCTGTGGAGTGGTCGGGAGCGCAACCGGCGTCCTCATCACCGATGAAAGCCAGGGTCGTGCGGTGATGGAACCAGTATGGCAGGTCACCATGGAAAGGTATGTCCAATAGTGAACACAGGGCGAGGGTTTCTTCGTCGATCAGTTTCTGAACCGATCGTACCCGAAGACGCATTTCGCGCGGAAGATCGTGCCGCGCTCGTCTCTGACGCTCACCGAGAGCTCGCGGCCCGACTTGGCGCCAACCGCATCGGCCAGCGTGTCTCGTGCAAAATCGGCGAGGGCAAGCGCAGCCTCTTCCTGCGCCTCCATGACGTTGCGCAGGTCTATCCCTTCCTGGTCCAGGGACGCTGCCTCATCGTCTCGAAAATCGAAATAGTACCGGGGCATGAACCATCAACAGGTCATGTCGCGTACCGTTCCAATCGAAGTCCGTCTGGTACCGAGAGGTCGAGCCGGTATCGCCGCCGCTACGGCATGTGATGGCCGGCCGCCTGACCGCCGTCGACGTGCAGCACTTCGCCGGTGACGAATCCCGCGCCGTCGAGATAAAGCACCGCGTCGACGATGTCGGATATGTCGCCCATCCGGCCGACCGGGTGCAGCGCGGCCAACGCCGGGTGGGCCTCGCCCGGGTGCATCGGGGTCTTGATGATCCCGGGCGACACCGCGTTGACGCGAATGCCGCTCCTTGCATATTCGATGGCGAGCGCGCGGGTCGCGGCGTTCAGCCCGCCCTTGGTGAGCGAGGCGAGGGCGGCCGGCACACTGCTCATCGGCTGGTCGACCAGGCTTGTCGTAATCGTGACGACGTGGCCGTGACCCTGCTTGCTCATCAGTTCCAGCGCGCGCTGGGTCATGTGGAAGAAGCCGGTCACGTTGGTCGAGATGTAGCCGGCGTAATCATCCTGCGAGTAGGCCGTGAACGGCTTGGCCATGAAGATGCCGGCGTTGTTGACCAGTGTGTCGACGCGGCCAAAACGATCCAGCGCCGCCTTGAACACCTGCTCCGCCGTCTCGGGTGCGCCGACGTCGCCTGGCACCGCAACGAGATCCGCGTCGGTGCCCGGCTTGATCGAGCGCGATGTCGCAACGACCCGGCAGCCTCGATCCCTGAAGGCTTGGACGAGGCCGGCGCCGATGCCCTGCGATGCCCCGGTGATGACCGCGACTTTGCGCTCCGTGCTCATGATCGCACTCCTCTTAAAATGCAGGCTACGCTGCGCCGCTCGCCGCGAGCGGGCTGTAGTCGTTGCTCCCAAGCATCGTGTGCAGCTGCCGGCGTCGGATGCCGAGATTGCCGCCGTCGAAGATCGGCAGCGCCAGCGCGTCCTGGAGCAGGCGGCCGAACGGCGCTTCGTGGTCATAGCTGTCGATGCCGACGACGCGCATCAGATCGGTGATGACGCGCACCGCGGACTCCGAGCCGAAGATCTTGGCCTGCACCGAAAGCTCCTCGGCGGCCGGCGACTGGGTGTCGAGCGCATGGCAGGCGCGCCAGCTAAGAGTGCGCGCCGCCTCGATCGTGGTCTTGGCATCGGCGAGCGCGTATCCGACCGCCTGATGTTCGATGATCGGGTGAACGCCGCCGCGCTTTTCGGTGCGGGCAAAATCGAGTGCAAAGGAAAAGGCCGCGCGCATCAGCGCGACGCCGAAGATCCCGACCAGCGCCGCGGTGCCGGTGAACGCGGCTGCGGTCAGCGCGAGACCTGCGCCCTGCTGGCCGAGCAGATTGTGCAGCGGGGCTTTGACATTGTGCAGGCCGAACTGCGGGACCAGATGCGCCCGGTGACCGATGCTGTCGATCGCGCGTTCGAACACCAGCCCGCTCACCGGTCCCTGCACGGCAATGATCGAGATCGCGGCGTCGGCCGCGGCTGCGGGATCAGTGCGGCACACGATGGTCAGCAGATCGGCGCCATCGCGATTCCAGCCGGTGGCCGAGGACACCCATTTCTTGCGGCCGTTGATCACCCAATGATCGCCCTCGCGCCGCGCCGTGGTGCGGACGCCTTCGCCGGGCGGCGGCGAAGCGGCGTTGGCGCTGCCGCCCGGCTCGCTGGAGCAGAACGCGGCCAGCGGCGCGCCGCTGGTCTTCAGGAATGGTGCCAGCAGCCGCTGGCATTGCTCCGGCGTGCCGCCGAGCAGCAGCGGCAGCAGGCCGAGCACGCTGCCGAGCATGGTGAGCGTCACGCTCGGGTTCACGCTGTAGAATTCCTCGGCCAGGATCGCCATGTCGATCATGCCGGCATTGTCGCCGCCGGCCGGCGCCGGAATGCACTTGCGCAAATAGCCGGCCGCGACCATCGCCTCGTAGGTCGGCCTAGTGGCGAGAAAGCGCTGCTCCGGCGTTGCCAGCAACTCGGCCGACCTGGCCTCGGCCAGCACCTCCCGGGCGAATTTGCGGGACGCGAGTTGCAGCTCGCGCTGCGGCGCCGTGAGCGTGAAATCGATCGCCATGCCAATGCCTCCGTGTCGGCCGTTTGGGCAATGGCTATCGTGGTGCGGTCGGGAAATCTTGGACGGCAGCGCCAGATTTCTTGGCGCGGAGTGAACCGGGAAGCTGGATGCGATTGAGCGGAAACGTCATCGCGACGGCGCTGCGCTCCCTCGCCCCGTTCTTAGGGGAGAGGGTGCGGTGAGGGGCCGCACGCGGGGCGAGGTGAACCAGGTCGCGCTTCAGTGCGCGGCGCTGCGGCGGAATTCGCGCGGCGCGAGGCCGTTGCAGCGCTTGAACAGGCGGTTGAAATGCGAGATGTCGCGGAAGCCCGCGGCAAAGGCGATCTCGGCAATGGTCCTGTGGGCGGCGTTGCGGTCGAGCAGGGCACGCGTGCATGCGGCGATCCGCTGCTCGTTGACGTGCTCGCCGACGGAGCGGCCGGTGGCCGCAAACAGGCGGTGCACGTAGCGCTCGGAGCAGCGGAATTTTTTCGCCAGCGCCGGCGCGCCGAGCTCGGGGTCGTCGCTGTGGCGGGCGATATGGTCCAGCATGACAGACAGCAGCACCGGCGTATGCACGCGCTCGGCCGATAGATCGGCGAGGATATCGGGCGCGTGCGCGATCAATTCTGCGATATGCGTGCCGAGCATCGCCGAGGTTGTCGCGGGTTGGCGGCCGCCCAGGCAGAGCTCGGCATAGCTCGCCAGCGTCCGCGACAGCGCGCGGCCGGTTTCGGTCGCCGACAGGCTGAGCCGCGGACGATCGAACAGGGTGTCCGGCAACAGGCGCCGCGGCACCGCAAAGCAGAACAGCTCGAAGTGGTGCCGGTGGGCGATCTCGAACGGCCGCGTCGTATCGGCAACCGCAAGATCGCCGGGGGCGGAGATCTGCTCGTGGCCGCGCTGCGAGGTGCGCCCCAGGCCTTCGAGCTGGAGGTTGACGAAGCAGATGTCATCGGTGCTTGCAGCGATATGCGAGGCGAGCCGGTGCACGATGTGTCCGCTCGCCGTGACCCGCGATATCTGCAACGGCGCGGCATCGACCTTGCAGATCGCGCCGGCAAAGGACTCCTCGGCAATCCTGCGCGGCTCCAGCCGCACGAAGGCGGCTGCGAGGTCGTCTGCCCAACTGCCGAAGGGCTGATCCGGACGGGCCGGCCTGGTCGACCATTCCATGTGCGCCTCGTCACTGCGAAGGGCCCAGCCGGCGAAAGATATCGCCGGCCAAACCGGCGGTCAAATGCCGCCGGCGGCTGTTTCCCCTGCAAGGCGGAGGGCGATCGCATATGCAAAGCTCAGTGTCGTCCCGGCGTAGGCCGGGACCCATAACCACAGGGCCTTGTTGTTGAACAAGGCTGTGGCCCCAGCCCGCTTTTATCACCACGCCCTGTGGTTATGGGTCCCGGATCTGCGCTCCGCATCGCTGCGCTTGTCCGGGACGACGAAGTTCTTTTGCCATATGCGATTGCCCTGCTGGAAGGCGTGGCGCGTTCATGCGCGATCGGCGAAGTCACTTCGTGGTGTAGCCGCCGTTGACCAGGATGGTCTGCCCGGCCGCGGACGTAACTTGGCCTCGTGGTTCGAGACGCGCCGCAAGCGGCGCTCCTCACCATGAGGGTCTACCATTGTGCAGCAAAACAAGCCGTCATCCTGAGAGAGTGTGAATGAATTCAGTGTCGTCCTGGCGAAAGCCAGGACCCATTACCCCAATCGCCTGCTGTTGTGCGACGCTGGGGCCACTATCGCACTCTCAACGAACGCGGTGGTTATGGGTCCCCTGAGTTCACAAACGAAGTGCAACACTTCCTTGAGGAGGTGTTGCGATGGGGCGGAGTTACGAGCAGCTATCCCTGGACGAGCGATGCGAGATTGCCCGACTTTCAGCCAATGGCAGCTCGGTGCGGCAAATCGCGGCAGCTCTGGATCGCTCGCCATCAACGATCTCTCGGGAGCTGAACCGCAATTCTGGCGCCCAGGTCGGCTACAAACCCAACTATGCCCAGCAACAGATGCGAGCGCGGCGCTGGACGGGCGTACGCCTCGAACGGGAGCCCGGCCTGCGCCGCGCGGTCTTGGAGCGCCTTGGTCGGGGCTGGTCGCCCGAGCAGGTCGCGGGCCGGCTGGCCCGCGAACACGGCCGCAAGGTGATCTCCCACGAGACCATCTACCGCTTCATTTACGCCCAGATCCGACGCACCTCGGACTTCAGCTGGCGGCGTTATCTGCCACGCGGCAAGAGCAAACGCGGCTACCGCGGCAAGAAGGGCGGCAGTCCCGCAAGCTTCATCGAAGGCCGTGTTTCCTTGGATAAACGGCCCATCGAGGCCGACGATCGCAGCACCCCCGGTCATTGGGAAGCCGACCTGATGATGTTCTCCAAATACGGTCAGGCGATCCTGACCGTGCATGAGCGCACCTCGCGCCTGCTGCTCGGCATCCGCATCGCCAGCAAGCTCGCGCGCGGTATCGCCCGCCATCTCGTCCGCTTGTTTGCTGCCTTGCCGGAAGGCCTGTGCCAGACCGTTACCTTCGACAATGGCACCGAGTTCGCCTGTCACCTGGAGCTGCACCGCCTCGCGATCGAGACCTTCTTCTGCGATCCGCACGCGCCCTGGCAGAAGGGCGGCATCGAGAATGCGATCGGTCGGATGCGCCGCTTCATTCCGCGCAAAACCGATCTCGCGACCTTCCCGACGCGCCGCCTCCGCCAGTCCATCAACGCCTACAACAACACCCCGCGCAAATGCCTTGACTTCCAAACCCCTCTCGAGGCCTTCTCTCAAGTGTTGCACTTCGAGTGTGAATCCACCTCCTGGCTTTCGCCAGGACGACGGCGTGGGAAGGCCGCTCGCTACAATTTCTCAAACCGTCGTCCAGAGGAGCCCGCCAGAGGCCGGCGTCTCGAAGGATGGCCGCAGGGACGCTCCTCGCCAGATTATTCCCAAACGCGGTAGCCCCCGGGTCATCCACCAGCCCTCTGAGACCAGGAGATGAATCCAGATTCCCCGAGCCTGGCGATGTCACCTTACCGACAACGGGCTTCAGGAAGGTGGGCCGGATAGGAACGATCCACTGCTCGTCGCCTTATGCAGCGATGGATGATCTGCTCAAGCGAGCCGACCAGGCTATTGAGGACGGCTACCGCGTCAAGGAAGAGGCGATAGAGCACCTACTACGGGCCAGAAGGGCGGCCCGTGAGGTGAGAGCCACTATCGCTTGCGCCGCAAGCCATAGTCATCATCAGCTTGGGCTGGAAAAGCCTGAGGGGCAGGACGCTTTTCAGGAAAATCCTGCGGATATCTTACCGGCCGATCAGCGGCACTGAATTCGAAAAGTCGTCTCGCGGATATCAGATCCAGCAGGCGTTTACGCGCTGCAGCAACAGCCTCCGCCAGCTGTTTGGAACGCTGCATGGCGGCCTCGGCACGTGCGAAGAGTGTCTCCAGGTCCTGTGCCATGACGCCGGATAACGCGGGGGGGGGGTGCGGTTCCCGCGAAGGCGCCTTAAGCGCTTCGCTGTTTTCAGTCGCCCTAATTCCAATAATATGTCTTTGTCGCTTGCGGTTCCGCGTCCCCGCAACGGGCTTCCGCCGGTCACGAAGGCGCCCGCTATGGTGTTGCCAGCTTTTCGTATTTTCCGTCTCTCGTCTCTCGACAAAGAGCACGACAATCGTCGCTTGGCGTTTGGACGGGCGGCCATTGCGCTGGGCCGCAAAGTGCTTTCGGAAAATCCTAGACCTAACATTCCAAAGGCCCCGCAGCACGAGATCAAAAGACCATCCCCTCTGCACCCTGACGCCTTTCAGGTGCAAGCAACTGCCGAGAGAAAAAGGAAGGCGCAGGAGGAGCGGCAATCTTTTGAGCGGCAACAGCTATCTATTGCCGACGAGCACGTAGCGAAAGCTGAACGCGTGATCGGGGAGCAGGTGGCCTTGATCGAGAACCTACGACGCGACGGCCAAGATACGAAGCTCGCGGAGCAAACGTTGCGGGTATTCGAGGCCAATCTGCAGGTCATGCGCGAACACCGAGAGCTTATCGTTGGGGCCATCGAGGGGCTTCAAGGTGGGCACGTTTGGACTCAGTGGAGCTAAAACATGGATCGACAAGCCGAAGTCGAACGCCTCGCGCAGTCCGACAGGCATATCGCGACTGCCGAGCAAAACATCACGAAGCAACGACTTTTACTCGATAACTTGCGGAGGGACGGTCACGACACCAAAGTTGCGGAGGAGATGCTCACGGGCTTTGAGCACAATCTAAAGACACTGCGTGAGCATCGTGAGATCATTGTCAAAACGATTGAGCAGATCGACAACGGCCTTGCTTGATCACTGGACGTTGCTGGTCAGAGCAACCCGAAGGTTTAGCCGTTGTTCTCGATAAAGCTACCGATGCCGTTGTTCGCGATCCGCCCTTTGATCTAGATCACGGAATTTAATCTTGAGAGAACAGCACGGGCAGTGGAACGTGATACGATGCCACCATCACCGGCCAAGGCTCTGCCCGTAGGCGTCGGTGGCTGAGAGACCGAGCGCGCTCCCGCCTGCACAGGGAAGGGAGCGCGTCCATGCCGGATCACCTTCAATCCGCCCATCGCGAAAAACAGCTTCGTCATTTGGAGGAAGCCGAACGGCACGTTGCTCAAGGCGAGCGACACATCGTCGAGCAACAGGAACGCATTGAGGGGCTCGCCAGTCGTGGTCACGACCTGACCGAAGCTAAGAGGCTGCTGGATAACTTCTACTCTTTCCAAGCTCTGCACGTCCTGCACCGAGACCGCATCCTCAAAGAGCTAGCTCGGTAAGGCCGCCAGGCTGAGATGGCTTTCTTTTCGGGCTGTCGGAAGCCGACCCTCACTTCGGCGTCGTTCGACGCCTGCTTTGGAAGGTGATCCGGACCCCGCGATCCCACGCGCACGCGGGAAGCGGATTTATGAGTAGACGCCCAGAACCTCTGCCTGATGCCGGCGCAGAAGCCGCGGCGCATCATCGCTCGCTGCTAGCGGCGGTTCGAGCCCGTCCTCGTTGCGCGCTTGGCCTCGACCTTGGGTTGGAAGAACAGGCGGGGCGCCACCGAGACCAGTCCGATGGTCATTCCGAGGAATGCCAGGAACGTATCGAGAAAATTCATCTCCATTTCAGTTGTCTCCATTCAGCAAGCACTGGCCCTGGGCTTGGCCCAGTTCAATGCGTTCGATGAATTGGATATGGTGCGCGACACTGCTCGGTACAATGGAAAACATTGCTCTCGGAGCAATACTCTCATTGCTCCGCATCCGGGCGGCAATCTGGCCTCGCTAGAACTTCTGCGTGATGCCGGCATAGAAGCCGCGGCGCGGGCCGTATTGCGGCGCGAACACGCCGATGCCGGAGCCGTCGCGGATCTGGTAGACGGTGTCGAACAGATTGACGACGTCGAAGCGCAGCGTGGTCGGCTTGTTCGGCGCGACGATGGTGAAGTCGTGCGAGACACCGAGATTGACCTGCGTATAGGCCGGCACCGTGCCGGTGTTGGCGAAGCCGTCGCGCAGGCCCGATCCGTAGATCATCGAGGCGCTGAACTTGGTGTCGTGCCACTGGTACCAGCCGCCGACCGATGCGGTCAGCGTCTGGGCGTGGTCGGTGTTGACGTAATTGTTGGCGATATAGGCGAGCTCGTCGGGATCGAACAGATACTGGTTCGACACGACCTGGGTGGCGACTTGCCGTGCGATCGCGACATTGCCGTAGAGATGCAGATTGTCGTGGTCGTAGCTCGCCTTCAGCTCGACGCCTTCGTTGGTGCCCTTGGCATAGTTGAAGGCGGTCAGGACGTAGGCCTGGCCGAACTGGCCGTCGTCGAGCAGGTCGGTCGCGATCTTGTAATAGGCGTCCATGCCGACCTCGAGGCCGGGGATCGCATCAACCCTTTGCGTGACGCCGATGTCGAACACGTGCGAGCGCTCCGGCAGCACGGGATCGTTGGCGGTGACGCCCGGCTGCGCCGTCGTGTTCTGCACCAGCGAAAGATTGGTCGGCGCCGCCAGCACCTGCTCGGGCGGCGTGAAGTTGCGCGCATAGCCGGCATGGAAGGTGGTGCCATCAAAAGGCTTCCAGCTCAGGCTGATCCGCGGGCTGAGCTGGTTGGCATCGACATATTGCCACATCTGGTCGAAGCGCAGGCCTGCGTTGAGCGTGAGCTGGTTGGTGATCTTCCACTCGTCGGCAACGTAGGTGGAGAACAGGTAGCCGGTCTTGGCGCTGGAATCGAACACCGATATCGGCGCATCGATCGGGTTTCCGGAATCGTCGAGCGGCAGCACGGTCGAGCCGTTGTTGACCAGCGTGCGCTCGGCGCTGAACGACATGCCGAACTTCAGCGTGTGCGCGAAGCCCAGCCTGTAGGACGTATCCTCCTGGATGCCGTTGACGAGGCTCTGGCGATAGACGTCGGAGGCGACGCCGTTGAAGACGAGGTCGCCGACCGGATCGGGCATGAAGTGCAGCTGGCTGTAGCGGTTGAAATAGGCGACCTGGTAGTCGAAGCCGTCGCCGGATTTCTGATAGGCCACGACGTTGAACTGGTTGAACTCCTGCTGCCGCTCGTTAAGCAGCGCGGAATCGAAGTTGGAGACGCCGTAGGCGGTGAAGGCGGGAGCCTGGCCCGGATTGTTGGGGATCTGATAGGCGCCGTTGGAGACGCCGCCGATATAGGTCAGCCGGCTGGTCGGGTCGATCGCGGTCGAGACATAGGCAAAGCCCTTCTCCTGATCGGTGCGGTCGTGGATGGCGCCGTAGGCCGGCGTCGGGTTCTCGATGCCGACGTCGCTGCCGAAATAGCGGCCGGAGACGTAGTACTGGGTCTGTCCGACCGTGCCGCCATAGTCGAAGCTGGTGGTGAAATTGCCGTGGCTGCCGCCATAGACGCTAACGCTGCCGGAATTGTTGAAGGCGTCGGTCTTGGTCTGGATGTCGAGCACGCCGGCGGTGCGCAGGCCGTATTGCGCGGGCAGCGCCCCCGTGATCAGCGCCATGCTGCCGACGATGCCGGTGTCGATGATCTGGCCGAAGGCGCCGACGCCGTCCGGCAGCATGATGCCGTTGATGCGGTATTGCAGATTGGCGTGCTCGTTGCGGACATGCAATTCGCCGCTGGCGGCCGAATCCTGCGACACGCCGGGTGCCTGCAGCAGCGCCTTGTCGAGCGTGGTGTTGGTGCCCTGCGGCAGCGACTCGAGGGCTTGCTGGCTCATCTGGTAGCTGCCGGCGCCGGTCGGCGCGAGCAGCGCGGCACGGGCCTGGTCGAGCCGGTCGTTCTGGCCTGCGATGGCCTGCGCCTGGGTCCGCTCGGGGGATTCCGGCGTCGCCGAGACCGCGCCGGTTCGTCGCGCGCGATGGCCGCCACCGGCAGCTAAGCGGGTGTTCGGCTTTTTCGGCCCGGATGGCGCGTTGTGGTGCTGCGGCGCCGTCACCGTGATGTCCGGCAGGCTGGTGGTCGGCGCCGTCGTCTGCGCGAATGCGCCATTGATCCCGCAGGCGATCAGCGAAGCCGCACCGGCGGCCGCGTGTCGTCGGATAGTGCCTGACATATTGATTCCCGATCTCATGAGGCCGCGATCCGATCCGTCCGAGCAGGACGCGGTCGAACCCGCCGTCGCTCTGCGACGGCCCAATTCCGATGGATCAAACGCCAGCCGATCCGTGGCCGCGTTCGACGTTCAGTCGTGCAGGGAATTCAGGCGACCGGAGGCGCGCGCGGCTGATAGTGAAGCCGGCCGATCTCGACCGGCGCCGCATAATTGTCGATCTGCCAGCAGAGCAGAGTTGCGGCGTCCGGCAGTTGCAGCGCCGGCAATGCCGGTGCCGGCACCGCCGAGTTGACCATCGCCACGACGGCGCAGATCGCGCAAAGGTCCGTGGCCTGGTCGGAATCCGGATTCGAAGGCGGCGCGTCGCGCGCGGCGCGCTCGACATGCGCTGCGAATGGTGTCGTCGCCTGAGCCGCTGCAATGGCATCGAAATGTCCGAACGACAGCACGAACTGGATCGACAGCGCGAGCAGCGCCAGCCGAGTCCCATGCCTGATGTTCGAACGAATCCACTTCATGTCGACGCCATTGCCGCGTCGAGGGTCACAAGTCCGACGGACGGCACATGCGACGCGGTGTCGCACAGTTTCGAAAACGTGCTGGGCTGTCAATCCGCATTGCTGGGCGAGCTGATCAATTTCCAGGCGATCGGACGATTTTGCAACATCGCGGTGTCGGCACGAACACTGGTCCATGACCACGTCTCTGACGTGATCGCGCTGAAGTGTAAGGTGACTGTCAGGTTCGCGATGTCCCGCGACCAGGCCAGACGAGCCATGTCCGATCAGGCGGCGCGCTGGCATTGTCGATGTCCAAAGCGTATAGTTTCTGATCACGCGACGGTAACCTGATGTCCACTTTGGCAAGCAAGCTCGGTCTCGCGATCTTCCTCTCGGCGCTGTGCCTCGGCGGTCAGCAGGCCCATGCCCAGGCCGGCCCGGTGCGCTACTGGACGCCGGGGTCGCTGTTCGGCTTCGGCGGCAGCCTGGCTGATGGCCAGAAGGCGGACACCTACGGAAATTTTCCCGGTTTTGACGCGACAAGCGCGCAGGGCGACGCCGCCTATCTGAACGGCCGGCCGGACGGCTGGTTCGTCGGCAGCGAAGGCGGCCGCGCCGGCTGGAGCGCGCTCGGCCAATCGGCGGCGTTCGGCTCGCTGGAATATTCGGGCGCGCAGGTCGGCTACAATTTCAAGGGCGTCGGCAACACGCCCGTGACCTTCTTCGCCGGCTTCGACAGCCTGAAATACAATCCGCCCGGTGCCGGCGGGCCGGTGGCGCCGTTCAGCGGCAATCCCGGCGTCAGCGCCGGTTATTCGGCGCGCGCGGGCGTCGAGTTCCGCCCGACCTCGAATGTCACGCTGTCGCTGGGAGCGAGCTTCACCCAGCAAGGGGCGGAGCGGATGGACAGCGACATTCATTCGCAATTGCTGCCCGGCCAGTCTCCGGTTCTGTTCGGCGGCCGCTAGCGCTTCAGCGCAAGACGGCCGCGCTGCGGTCCTGATCCAACCAGAACTTCAACCAGAACGAAGAAGTCAGGATCGAAACATGGACATGCAGGGCAAGATCGCACTCGTCACCGCGAGCGCCTCGGGCGCCGGCCGCGCCGGCGCGCTCATCCTCGCGCGCGAGGGTGCGGCGGTCGCGGTCGTCGACCAGAACGAGCCCGGCGCGAAGGCGGTGGTCGACGAGATCAGGAGAGGCGGCGGACGCGCCCTGGCGCTGGCCGGCGATCTCCGCGACGACAAGTTTTCGCGCGAGATCGTCGCAGCGACCGTGAAGGAATTCGGCGCGCTCGACTGCGTGTGGAATCATCTCGGCATCCCCGGTCCGTCGGTGATCGACGATCTCGAGGGCTGGGATCTCAGCGTGGATCTCAATCTGCGCTCGCAACTGATCACGACCAATGCGGCGCTCGCTCAGATGACGGCGCGGCGCAAAGGCAGCATCCTGTTCACCGCATCGACCTCGGGCCTGGTCGGCTCGCCCTGGAGCCCGACCTATTCGGCGGCCAAGGCCGGCGTGATCGGCCTGGCGCGGGCGCTCGCCAAGCGCCACGCCAAGGACGGCGTCCGCGTCAACGCGATCTGCCCCGGCGCGATCGACACCCCGATGCTGCGGGTGTTCGTCAACCGGCCCGACCAGCCGGGCCACAACGAGGCCGATCCGGAGGAACTGATCAAGGCCGCGGTGACCCGCAATCCGATGGGCCGCGCGGCACGCCCGGAGGAGATCGCCGAGGTGGCGGTGTTCCTGCTGTCGGACAAGGCCTCGTTCGTCACCGGGATCGCGATGCCGGTCGATGGCGGCACGGTGGCGTAGGTGCAGTACGATTAGGCCGTGTACCCATAAAGCCAGGCGCGAGGCGATAGACGCAATGTCTGTTTTGCCTCCGAGCTTGTGCCGCAGCTCAATCGGTCGTGTCGGGCCATTGCGGACCGCTGATCGAGAGGTCAATCGGCCATCGTCGGAAAGCGCACCGTGGCAAAAAAGAAACGGCCCCAGCACCCTTGGAGGTGATGCTGAGGCCGTTCCTCATTCCAGCCTTGCCGAGCCGCCGATGCAATAATTAGGCGCCCTCTGGGCCATCGGTAAAATTGATCTTAATGAAAGGGCTGCCCAGTCCCGAGAGGATCGAATCAACAGCCGGTTCCAGAAATCACATGTGTGAATCAAACGTAAATAAATTTGCTACTTATTCCCGAGTGTCTGACAAGTGTCCTAATGCCCGGCTGCGAGTGTCCTAGTTAGGACAGCACCCGACATTGATGGCCCATGCGAGTGTCAGAGCCCCGATCAATGAGAACACCAGAGCGGTAAGCATGCTCCATCGCCTCCCGACAAGATCCGAGAGATCGTCCAGGAGGATCAGCGTGCCGACAACGAACAACGGACAGATCGCGAAGACGCTTGTCGTCTGTATAGGGGACAGCTCGTGCGTTCCATCATGACGATCCTCTCGCGTCTTGTCGCTCAAAGCTTCGAGCCGCCGTCCACCCGCAGAGTGTCTCCGGACACCCAGCGCGCGGCGTCGGAGGCGAGGAACGCGATGGCGCCCGCGATGTCGTCGGGCTGCGCCACCCGCTTTAGTGCCTGCATGGAGAGGGTGAACTCGCGGCCGGATTCGGTCCTTGCGAAGCTGGACATGTCGGTGTCGACGACGCCCGGCGCCACGGCGTTGACGCGCACGCCCCTGGCTCCGAGGATCAGGGCGAAGTGCTTGACCAGAGTATCGACGGCTCCCTTGGTGGCGGCATAGGCGGAAAGATTCCCGACCGCCGCGTGCGCTGCGAGCGAGGACGTGAAGATCACGCTGGACCCATCTTTCAGGATCGGCAGCAGTTGCTGAACCAGAAAATATGGCGCGCGGACATTGACGGCGAACAGCGCGTCGAAGTCCTCGACCGTGGTCTCCTCGATCGTTGCGGCTTTCGACACGCCGGCATTGGCGACCAGAATGTCGAGCCGTTCGCCGACGATGTCGCGTACCTTGGCGGCGAGCTTATGCGCGCCTTGAGCATCCGAGAGATCGAAGCCGATCGCCTCGGCCCTTCCTCCCGCGCTCTTGATCTGGTCGACCACCGAACGCGCGTCCGCGGCACCGCGTGCGTAGTGGACAAGGACCTGGGCTCCCGCCTTGGAGAGAGCCAGGGCGGCGGCGCGGCCGATGCCGCGCGAAGCTCCGGTGACAATCGCTGTCTTTCCGTTGCACGGCGTCATTGAATCACTCATGACCGCTCCTTACGCGTTGGTGCCGCCATCCACGGTAAGGCTTGCGCCCGTGATGTAGCTTGCATCGGGGCTGGCAACGAACGCGACCAGCGCGGCGACTTCATCGACCTTGCCATACCGCTTCAGAGCGGTGTTCGCGGTTTGAGGCTCGGCCCAATCGCCCGCAGCCGGATTGAGATCGGTGTCGATCGGACCCGGCTGCACGTTGTTGACGGTGATACTGCGGTCTCCGACTTCGCGCGCCAGGCTCTGCGTGAACATCTTCACGGCGCCCTTAGTCGCGGCGTAGGCCACCAGGCCCGGCGTTCCGTTGCGTTCGCCGACACAGGATCCGATGGTGATGATGCGTCCATCTTTGCGCAAGTGCTTGAGCGCGGCCTGAGTGGCGATGAACACGCCGCGAAGGTTGAGGTCGATGACGCGATCCATCTCTTCGAGAGTCGTCTCTTCGAAGGGCTTCGGGATCGCGGTACCGGCATTGTTCACCAGCACATCGAGAGACCCGAAGGTCGAGACGGCTTTGCCGATAGCCGCCTCGACGGCCTTCGGGTCGGTGGCGTCTGCCTGAAGGGCAATCGCCTTGCCGCCGGCCTTCTCGATGTCCTTCACCACCTGAGCGGCGGCATCGGCGCCCTGGGTGTAGGTGATGGCGACGCTGGCGCCGTCAGCGGCCAGACGCTTGGCGATGGCGGCTCCAATGCCGCGGGATGCGCCGGTGACGAATGCAGTCTTGTTGGCGAGCTTGGACATGATCAAATTCCTTATGGATGGTGGGTTTCGGTAATCGGCTGGACGATCAGGCTTGGTCGAGAAACATGGCGGTGTGGGCCACGAAGAGCTCCGGGTACTGGTTCTGAGGCCCGTGGCTCGAATCCGGATAGACGATGAGTTGCGCGTTCGGCAGACGCTGCTGCAACGTGAATCCGTTTATCGTGGGGATGATCAGATCGTTGCTGCCGTCGACCACCAGGGCCGGATGATGGATGTCGGCCAGGTAATCCCACACGCCGTGGGTCTTCTCGTTCGACTGGACGATCGCCGCGTATTGCGCCGTGGCGGACGCCTCCCTCACTTCGGGGCTGCGATCCTTGCGGCGGAGCTTGCGTTCGAGGTACTTCAGACCGGCCGCGCGGCCGGCTGCATTGGGCAGGAAATGCGCGGCGATCCAAAGATGTTCGGGAGGGTCGTAGGTCGTAGAGAATATCTCTGCGGATTTGCTGGCGGCGGTGTCGGCGCCACGCGGCCCGGTGCCCACCAGCACCAGCTTGCGCACCAGGTCGGGCGCCTGCACGGCGATCTCCTGAGCGACCTTGCCGCCGATCGAATAGCCGAGGATGTCGGCCTTGCCGATCCCGAGCGCCCTGATGAAGGCGATGGCATCCGTCGCCATGCCCGGGATGGTCGCCGGCGTCTGGCCCGAGCTGGCGCCGATGCCCGCATTGTCGAACAGGATGACTTCGCGTTGCGCTGCCAACCCGTCGGTCACGGCCGGATCCCAATGGTCCATGGTGCCGCGGAAATGGATGTTCATGACGATCGGCACGCCGCCTGTCTTGCCGAAACGTCGATAGGCGAAGCGGATTCCGTTGGCGTCGACGAACTGGGTGGGCGCAGTTTGGTGTGTATGGGTGGTCATGGCAGAACTCCTTATCCCTGAGACGATGTGATCGATCGGATTCAGCTCGCGGTCTTGCCGCCGTTGACCCGTACGATCTGGCCTGTGATGAAAGAGGCCTTCTCCGAAGCCACGAAAGCGACGGCCTCCGCGATTTCCTCTGGTCTCGCGCCACGCTTGAGCGGCACGGCGGCGTAGAAGGCAGTCTTCTTGTCCGGCGAGCCGGTCAAACGATCGAGCATCGCAGTCTCTGTCGGCCCCGGCGCCACCGCGTTGACGCGGACGCCGAATGCGGCCGCTTCGAGTGCCGCGGATTTGGTGAGGCCTTCCACGGCATGCTTGCTCGCCACGTAGAGCGACAGGTTGGCAGCGCCGCGCTCGCCCATGGTTGACGAGATGTTGACGATGCTGCCGGCGCCCTGCGGCTGCATGACCCTGAGTTCGTGCTTGAGGCTGAGCAGGGTGCCGAGCACGTTGGTGTCGAACATCGCGGCATAGCTTTCCAGCGCCGTGGAGGTCACCGGTCCAGGCGTGCCCTCTGTGCCGGCGTTGTTGACGGCGACATCCAGCCGGCCGAAGCGCGCGACCGTCTGGTCGACCAGGCGACGGATATCGTCCTCGCGGCGCACGTCGGCGAAAATGAACGCGGCCTCCGTGCCGAGGCCCCGGAGCTCGGTCTCCAGGGACCGGCCTTCGGCCTCTCGGCGGCCGGAGACGACCACGGTCGCGCCCTGTTTGGCGAAGGCGACCGCGGTGGCGCGGCCAATGCCGGTCAGCGCGCCGGTGATGAGGACTATGGGACTGGACATACGACGCTCCCCGATTCAGGCAAAAACCTTCCGTTCCCTGCCACGTAGGCATGGTCTCAGGTCATTGGCCGTTCAGCGTTGGGAGCTACTTATGGGGTGCTGGCCTATTCGAAAAAGACTTTGTAAGTTCCCTTCCCATACCTGAGGGGCATGGAATGGAGCTTCGTCATCTCCGTTATTTCGTCGCCGTTGCCGAAGAAGGCAGTCTCACCGTGGCTGCCGAGAAGCGACTGCACACGGCGCAACCGTCCCTAAGTCGGCAAATCCGCGATCTGGAATACGAAGTCGGCGTGCCGCTCCTGACCCGGAGCGTGCACGGCGTACAACTGACGGAGTCTGGTCGGGTCTTCCTCGATCACGCTCGATTGGCACTGATGCAAGCCGAAGCGGCCACCGAAGGCGCTCGGCGCGCGGCACAGCCGAGCAAGCAGGTTTTTGCGATCGGTTTCACCACCGGGCAGGAGGTCGACTGGCTACCACGTGCCACCAGCTTGTTGCGCAACGAACTGGCGGACATCGAAATTCGCGTATCCAGCGACCATTCGGCGACGCTGGCAGAGGAACTCGCGCATGGCAGGCTGGACGTCGCATTTCTGCGCGGTGAAAAGATGCCGGGCATCGAATTCAAGGTCGTGGCGCAGGAGCCGCTGGTCGCGGTTCTGCCCAGCGATCACAGGCTCGCGCAGCGAGAGACTTTCGATCCGAAGGATCTCGTCGGCGAAACCTATATCGGCATTTCGAAAGTGCCGCGCGTGCTGCGCGCGCTGATTGCCGAATACCTCGATCGCTGCGGCATCGAGATCACGCCGGCATTCGAGATCGACAACTATGCGATGGCGATCTCGCTGGTGGCCTCCAACCGCGGCGTGGCGATCTTGCCGGCATCAGCCAAGAATTTTCTGCCGTGGTCGGTCATAAGCCGCCCGCTCGACGGTGATGCGCCTACGATCGATGTTACCGTCGGTTTTCGTCGAGACAACGCATCGCCTATCCTGAAGACCTTTCTCTCGAGAATCGATGGCCTGAATGCGGCATAGACTTGCTTAGGCCAGGAGCGAGATGGCCTCTCGCTTCCAGGCGTCGGGCTTAGCAGTCGATTGTCAGAGACGGGTCGCCTCACTCGGAACGCATCTGGCGATGCGTCATAGCCGAAGCTCCGCTTCGGCGTTCTTGAGAACGGCCGCCGAAGGCGGCCTGCGCCGCTTCCCGCACGCGGCGCGAGTGAAGCGGAGTCCGCGCTACGCAGCTCGCGAGGTTACCCTAGAACTTCGCCCTGATACCCGCATACGCGGCGAGCGGCATGCCGGGCACGAAGGTGCGGGGATCGCTTAGCTGCGCCATCAAATTGGGGCCGCCGCCGGCGCTGACAAAGCCGCCGGTCTGATAGAACGCGCCGCTCAGATAATAACGCTGGTTGAACACATTGTTGATCAGGCCGAACACCTCGATGTTCTTCGTGACCTGGTACGACGTGTGCAGATTGACGACCGAGTAGGCCGGCACCTTCGGGCTCTGGTTGGTGTAGTCATGGATCAGCCACTGGCTGCCGACGACGTTGAGGTCGGCGCCGACCTTCCACGCATCGGTGACGTTGTAGTCGACGCCGGCCTTGAAGCGGTGCGCGGGAATGCCGGGGATGTGGTCGCCCGGAGTGACGTTGACATATTGCACGCCGCCGTCGCTGACCAGCGCGTTCGGATTGTTCGGCGAGGACAGCGTGATCGCGCTTTGATAGGTCGCGTTGACATAGGTGTAGTTGGCGTAGGCGTTCCAGCGATCGACGCGATAGTCGAGCTTGGCCTCGATGCCCTGGCGCAAGGTCTGTCCAGCGTTCTGGAAATATCCGAAATTGTTGACGCCGAGCGGGCTCGCCACCTGGATGATGTCGTCGTCGGACAAAGTGTGGAACGCGCCCAGCCCCCAGCTCAGCACGCCGGTCTTGACATCGCGGCCCCAGCTGCCGCGCAGGCCGGCCTCGACGGTGTGCGACACCACCTGCTTGAGCGGCGGGTCGGCCACCAGGAAGGTGTCGATCATGCAGGGATGGTTGGGATCGGAGCAGCCGAGCTCCAGCGGCGTCGGCGTGCGGTTGGCTTCCGAATAGCCGGCATAGGCGGTGAGGTTCGGCGTGATCTTGTAGGTGCCGCCGATCACCGGATTGAAGCGCTGGAAGCGGTTGCTGCTGTTGAGCAGGTCATTGGTCCCGGTCTGGTCCTGCAAATCGATTTGGGCGTAGTTGAATCGCCCGCCGGCGGTCACCGAGAACCTGTTGGTCACATCGAACGTATCGGTGAGGTAGACGCCGGTATAGGTGTTCGTGGCGCGCAGATCGACCGGGCTGAGACCGGCGTCAGGCTGGTTGATGAAGACCCCGGTGCCGGTGACGAACAAATTGTTGGGATCGATCGTGCCGAGCTCGCTGCTCGCCGTGAATTTCGTGTTGCCGTGGTCGACGCTGACGCCCATCACGACGTGGTTGTCGTGCCCGAACAACCGGCCCGAATTGGTCAACTGCGCGGTGCCGCCGAAGCTGTTGGTGGCGGCCCGGTTGCGATCGAGTTCGCCGAGGAAGGCATTGCCCAGCGTGTTCGGAGTCGCCGGGCCGTCGGTTGGACCGAACACCGGAAGGCCGTTGCCGATGCACAAGGTGGTGGGATCGTCGCAGGGTGCGACGTCAGTGCCGTTGCCGTCGGTGTGAGTCTGCCGGAAGCCGCGGAAGTAGGCGTTACCCTGGAACGACCAGGTGTCCGAGAAATTGTGGCTCAAGGTGGCGTTGACGAAGGCGAGTTGCAGCAGGGTCGATTGCGGCCAGGTGTAGACGCTCGACCAGCGCTGGCTGAGCAGCTCGACCGGCGTTGCCGCGACATTGCCGAGCAGGTTGCTGGCGCCGGTGAAGTTGACGTGGAATTCGGTCTGGTCGTTGCGCGCGCCGACGTCGATATACATCCGGTTGATGTGCGAGGAATTCGCATAGTCGCGCCAACCGCGATCGTAGGCGGATTCGAACGCCGCATAGGCGGAGATGTTGTCCCGCTGGCCGCCGGCCTGCACGCTACCCTGCACACGCCCGTAGGAGCCGCCGAACAGTTCGGCCTCCGAGCCCTGATAGGTGAATCCATTCTTCATCTGGATGCTGAGCGCGCCGCCGATCGCGTTCAGGCCGAAGATCGGGTTGTTGGGCACCAGCGAAACCCGATCGATCGCCTTCTCCGGGATGAAATCCCAGTTGACCACGTCGCCCCAGGATTCGTTGATGCGCACGCCGTTCTGATAGACCGCGATGCCCTGCGGCGTGCCCTGAACCGGCGAGGCGACGAAGCCGCGATAATCGAGGGTGCGCTGGAACGGATTCCCGGTCTGGTCGGTGAGCGTGACGCCTGGCAGCTTGCGGTTCACCGAGTCGAGGAAGTTGGTCGAATAGTTGCGGCTGAAATCCGCCGAGGTCAGCACCTCGGTGTTGGACGGAATCTTGTCGCGGTCGAGCAGGCTTGAGTCGCGGTCGGAGGGGCCGGGGACCCAGGCGCCGCCCTCCGGCGCCGCTGCGGTTTGCACCGGTGCGGCCCGGGTCCGCGCTGTCCGCGAGGGCCGCACCACCGGCCGGGCGGCCGGCTTGATGCTGCGGGTGCCCGACAGCGGCGAGGGGGCAATCACATTGACCGGCGGCAGTTCGGCCGGGGCGGGGGTCTGGGCATGCACCAGCGTCAGCGGCGCTGCGGCCCCGATGGCGGTGAGCATGGCCGCAGCGCCGCGCGGATAGACCGACGACGACAAAAACCGTGTTGCCGTACGCAACAACGTACCAGCCATGACGCCCACCCCGTTGTCCCGGTTCGAGTTTTATCCCCGACGAACCTCGCGACGAACCTCGCTACGAACCTTGGCTTCGAGACTGCGGGAGCGCTGGGGCTTTGGCAAACAAGATGTGTCCCGGGAGGGCGGGATTCTTTTCCATTTGTGATCGGGAAAAATTCCCGATGCCGATGCATCGGCGCGGTCATGACCGCCTAACCGCGCCAGCTCGACGGCTTTTTGCCGATGAATGCCCAAGAAGCGGGCATTCCCGCTCCCTGGGCCGCGGCAACGCGTCAGTCCTTGAACTCGCAGCCGAGGCGCTGCAGGGCCTCATCGACCCAGCGGCGGTCGCTGGTGCCGGCCAGGATCTGCTGGATCGCCTTCTCCTCGGTCGCCTTCTTGGCCTCGGTCAGCTTGCAGATGGCCTCGACGTCTTCATAGGGCACGCAGAGCACGCCGTCGTCGTCGGCGACGATGAGATCGCCCGGCTCGACGATCATGCCGTCGATCGAGATGGTGCAATTGATCTCGCCCGGGCCGTCCTTGTAGGGACCGCGATGGGCGACGCCGGCGGCGAACACCGGGAACGCACCGGTGCGGATCGCGCCGGCATCGCGGATCGAGCCGTCGATGACGAAGCCCGCGACGCCCTTCTTCTCGGCCAGCGTCGACATGATCTCGCCGATGATGGCGTTGACCAGCACGCCGCCGGCGTCGACCACAACCACGTCGCCCGGCTGCGCCAGGTCGATCGCCTTGTGCACCATCAGATTGTCGCCGGGGCGGGTCTTCACGGTCAGCGCCGGGCCGCCGAGCCAGCCACCTTTATGCATCGGCCGCAGCCGGTTGGTGCCCGCGATCCGCGACATCGAATCGCTGATATTGGCGACCGGCAGCGTGCGGTAGCGCGCGACGAGGTCGGGCGACACTTTCCGCTTCGCCTTGTGAATTGCAAATCCTATGGCCATCGGTTTTCTCCGGGAGATTGATTGCTTGAAGTCGGTTGTCGGTCTTACTGCTTGGTTAGATCCTCATGGTGAGGAGCGCGGAACGCGCGTCTCGAACCATGAGGGCCCGTCGGTGGCCTGCATCCTTCGAGACGCCGCTTCGCGACACCTCAGGATGACGGTCTGAGAAAATTGTAGCGAGCGGCCCCCCACGCCGTCGCCCTGGCGAAAGCCAGGACCCATAACCACCGAGTTCGATTGAGAGGGTGATAGTGGCCCCAGCGTCGCACAACAGCAAGCGGTTGGGGTAATGGGTCCTGGCTTTCGCCAGGACGACACTGAATACATTCACATCCTCTCAGGATGAGGGGTTAGAGGAAAGTGTGCCGCGTCCGTTCAATGCGCGCGGCGGTCGAGATGGGCGTTGAGGCGAGGATAGACGCGGCGGGCGTTGCCTTCAAAGATCTTGGCCTTGTCCGCAGCGCTGAGCGGCAATGCATCGATGTAGCGGCGGGTGTCGTCGAAGTGATGGCCGGTCTCGGGATCGATGCCGCGCACCGCGCCGACCATCTCCGAGGCAAACAGGATGTTCTCGACGGGGATCACCCGGGTCAAGAGCTCGATGCCGGGAAGATGATAGACGCAGGTGTCGAAGAACACGTTCTTGAGCAGATGCTCCGACAGCGGCGGCAGCTTCATGTCCTGCGCCAGGCCGCGGTAGCGGCCCCAATGATAGGGCACCGCGCCGCCGCCATGCGGGATGATGAAGCGCAGGGTCGGGAAGTGCTTGAACAGGTCCGAGGTCAGGAACTGCATGAAGGCGGTGGTGTCGCCGTTGAGATAATGCGCGCCGGTGCCGTGGAAGCAGGGATTGCAGGACGAGGAGACATGGACCATCGCCGGCACGTCGAGCTCGACCATCTTCTCGTAGAGCGGATACCACCACTCGTCGGTCAACGGCGGATCGCACCAATAGCCGCCGGCGGGATCGGGGTTGAGGTTGCAGCCGACGAAGCCGAGCTGGGTCACGCAGCGCTCCAGCTCCTCGATGCAGTTCGCGGGCTTGACGCCGGGACTCTGCGGCAGCTGGCAGACGGGGACGAAGTTCTGCGGGAACAGGGTGCAGACCCGGTGCACGAGGTCGTTGCAGATCGTGGTCCATTCCCGGCTGGTGGCTTCCTTGCCGACGTGATGCGCCATGCCGGCGGCGCGCGGCGAGAAGATGGTGACGTCGGTGCCGCGCTCCTTCTGCAAACGGAGCTGCGCGCCCTCGACGCTCGAGCGGATCTCGTCGTCGGTGATGCCGAGATTGGTGGTGAGCGGCCGGCGCGATTTGTCGGCGAGGCCGGCGAGCTGCTTGTCGCGGAAGATCTGCAGCTTGGCCGGCTCGGTGGTGTAGTGGCCGTGGCAATCGATGATCATGGTTGTTTCCTTATTGTCCCCTCGGCAGTGTCATGCGTGGGCGACGGATGACGGGATCGGCCAGCCCGCCCTGGCTGAGCGATCGGTCAGATAATAGAGCGTGAAGAGGCCGAGCAGAATGGTCGGCACGCCCCTGGCGATGAACATCCATTGCCAGCCATGGTGGCGATGCGGTCGAACGCCTCGCTGCTGCCGCGCCGGTTCGTGGAATGTGCGTTGCAGGCGGCCTCGCGCAGCGCACCGCCGCTGCTGCCCGAGGTGGCGGCAGTGGGCCGCTGATCGTGCCGCACGACCTATACTTTCGTCGGCGGTAGTCTTCCGGTACCCCGTCTGGCCCTGCTCTTGCATCGTTCGATCTCAGGTGCTGGGGCGCGCCAGCCCGTGTTCTCGCCCGCGGCGGTGATGTCGCGTGCGAACGATGCGTGACGCGCGCCCGCAGCGATTTGACATCTGCGGAGACGAGACGACATGCACGTCATCACACGTGCGGCACTGCTGCTTGGAGCGTTATTGCTGACATCGCCAACCCTGGCTCGCGACGACGGCCGCTACGCCAATTCACCCCTGAAACCCTGGTTCGAAAGCCTGCGCAGCGGCTACGGGCAGTGCTGCTCGGATGCCGACGGATATGTGGTCGCCGATCCCGATTGGGAGTCTGATCACGGCCACTACCGCGTGCTGATCGACAGTGAGTGGGTTGTGGTGCCTGACGAGGCCCTGATCACCGAGCCGAACAAGATCGGGCGAACCATGGTGTGGAAGCACTATATCGACGGCCATCCACGCGTGCGCTGCTTCATGCCGGGCAGCATGACCTGAGACGCGCTCACGCGGGCGTACGGCGCGTGAGAAAGCGCGTGACCACGCCGCCGAGCGCGGCGTGGTCGAGCGGCGCGGTGAGCGATGCCTTGGCGGTGTCGACCACGGCGTCCGGCGCGGGGCCGCGGCGCAGGTCGCACAGCGCGTCGGCGTAATCGGCGGTGAATTCCGGATGCGGCTGCACCGACAGCGTGGTGCCGTTGGCATAGAGCAGCCCGGCATGCGGCGTGAAGTCCGACGCCATGATGGTGCGCGCGGAGGCGGGCGGGGTGATCACCTGGTCCTGATGCGAGGCGGCCACTGCGATCGTCTCGCCGTCGAGCAGCCCGTTGTCCGGCGCTAACAGATAGACGTGGCGGCCGATGCCCCAGCCTTTTTCCGACTTGCGCACCGTGCCGCCGAGCGCCTGGGCGATCAGCTGATGGCCGAAGCAGACGCCGACCATCGGAACGCACTTGTCGTGGGCGGTACGCACGAAACCTTCGAGCGGCGCGATCCAGGCGACATCGTCATAGACGCCGGCCGCCGATCCCGTGATCAGGATCGCATCCAGTTTGGACGGATCCGGCAGCGCCTCGCCCGTGGCGAAGCTCACGACGTCGCAGGTCACGGACGGATCGGCTGAGGCCACCATCCGCTGAAACATCTGTGGATAGCTGCCGTGGCGCTCGCGGAATTGCGGGCTGACGAGCCCGGTTTCGATGATGGTGATGCGGGGCATGGCTGACGGTTGAGCAGTGATGATCCAGCCTTTACTCCGAAAGCGCTGAGGATCACAACCCGCTCGCGGCCGCCGCCGGTCAATTCCGCGGTGGCGCTTCCGCGTCGATCGTTGCGGTGTGCTGTGGCGCCGGCGTCGTCGCGACGATCGCAGCCTCGGTGCGGTAGTTCGGCAGCTGATCGGTAAGCGAATAGCCGACGCAGAGCGCGAGGCTCGACCACACCGCCATGCTGAAATACAGCGACATCCAGGCGATTTCCTCGCGCCATTCGGCGATGTCGTGGGTCACGATCCAGCGCCGGCTGACGTCGCGCAGGCCGTCGAGCGGATGCAGCAGCGTGCCGCCGGCGGCGCGGTTGGCGCGCCAGCGGTTCAGGTACATCGGAACGTCGACGGTCATCAGGAAGGCGAGGAACGCGGCGATGCCGACGATCGCGACGATGAAGGCCCAGCGCACCGGGCCGTGAAACTCCGGCAGCAGCCGGCACAGCGCGATCCCGACCAGGAAGAACACCACGGCCCAGATCGAGTTCTCGATCGCGTTGCAGAGATAGTGCGTGGTCAACACCGCATACCAGGAGAAGCATTCCGCGATCACGATCAGCGGCACGATGATCCAGGCGATATTCATCGTGGTCTCGGCGCCGGTCATGGTGCCGAGCTGATGCAGGATGATCGCCCATTGCGCGGCAAAGCAGACCTCGGCGACGGTGGCGACGCTGCGGCCGACCATCACGCTCGACAGCCAGTGATCGAACAGGCAGATGCGCTGCACGTCGGCGCGCGGCAGCACCGAACGGAAGGCGCAACCGAACACATAGGCCGCGCACAGCAGCATCATCAGGCCGATGCCCGAGGTGTTGCTGAAGCTGCCGTTGGCCTGCTCATGGAACTGGCGGTAGAGCGCGAACCAGACCGCGATGTTGGCGCCGCTGACGAGGCTCAGGAAGCCCCACCACCGGACCACTGGATTTGACCAAGCCAGCGAAACCGGCCGCGCCCGCCACTCCATGCTCATTCACCGCTCCGCGTGTAACCGAATTGATATCGAACTGTAGCAATTCTGTCATAGACGGCGGCGAATCACGACTAAAAAATGCGTGTGGCGCGGGCTCCGATTGTGACAGCGCGCGTGGACCGGGGGTTTTGTCACAGTGCGTCGCTCGGCGTTTGTGACAGTGAGCGCTTGGCGCGCGGCAACCTCTTTCGTCATTCCGGGATGCGCCGAAGGCGCAGGCCCGGAATCCATCGGGCCGCCGTGTTGCGGTTGAATGGATTCCGGGCTCGCGCTTCGCGCGCCCCGGAATGACGAGGGGAGAGAGTCGGGGTCCTCCCGCCTTCGCGATCGTGATCGAATATGACGCCGGCGCCGGTAGGCAGCTCGCTTCGATCCTCGATTGACCGCTTAGCGCAGCGCTGTCTCCGGAATGGTCCGGCGAACCACCTCGCGCATCGCGAAGCTGGAATGGATGCGGGCGACGCCCGGCATTCGCGACAGATGCTGCTTGTGGATGCGCTCGAAGTCGGCGATGTCGCGGGCGATGACCTGCAGATGATAATCGTCGCTGCCCGACATCAGATGGCAGGACACCACGTCGGGACAGCGCGCGATCGCGGCCTCGAACGCCGCGAGATAATCCTCGCTCTGCTTCTCCAAGGTGATGGTGACGACGACGGTCGTCACGAGCCCGAGCGCTGATGGTTCGAGGTCGACGCGGTAGCCGCGGATCACGCCGATCTCTTCGAGATGACGGATGCGCCGCGCGCAGGCGGTCGGCGACAGCCCGACCTTCTCGGCAAGCTCGATCTGGCTGGCACGGGCGTCAGTGACCAGCTCGGCGAGGATTCTGAGGTCGATACGATCGAGACCGTCCACGCAGTTTTCCTTCAAGAGCCGAGCCGAAAGTGAAGGATATGAGCGTGTCCTGCTGTGGGCAAGCCGGAATTCGCTGAGAAACGCCGTGTGACGGGGAATAGCCTTGAAGCCGGGAAACGAGTCTTCAAGGAGCGGACCATGCGCGTCGGGGTGCCCAAGGAAATCAAGGTCGAGGAATATCGGGTCGGGCTGACGCCCGCCTCGGTGCGGGAATACGTGGCCCACGGCCACGAGGTCGTGGTCCAGCGCGGCGCCGGTGACGGCATCGGTGCAGGCGACGACGCCTACATCCAGGCGGGCGCGCGGATCGCCGACACCGCCGAAGAGGTGTTCTCCGTCGCCGAGATGATCGTGAAGGTGAAGGAGCCGCAACCGTCGGAATGGATCAGGCTGCGCGAGGGCCAGATCCTGTTCACCTATCTGCATCTGGCGCCCGACGTGCCGCAGACTGCGGGGCTGATCGCCTGCGGCTGCACCGCGGTCGCCTATGAGACCGTGACCGACGCGCATGGCGGGCTGCCGCTGCTCGCGCCGATGAGCGAGGTCGCCGGCCGGCTCGCGATCGAGGCCGCGGGCGCCGCGCTGCGCAAATCCGCCGACGGCATGGGCAAGCTGCTCGGCGGCGTGCCCGGCGTGCCGCCCGCGCGCGTCGCGATCATCGGCGGCGGCGTGGTCGGTACCCATGCGGCGCGGATGGCCGCAGGCCTCGGCAGCGACGTCACCATCCTCGACCGCTCATTGCCGCGGCTGCGCGCGCTCGACGATCTCTTCATCGGCCGCGTCCGCACCCGCTACGCCACGCTGGAAGCGATCGAGCAGGAAGCCTTTGCGGCGGACGTGGTGATCGGCGCCGTGCTGGTGCCCGGCGCCGCCGCACCGAAACTGGTGTCGCGCGCACAGCTCGCCGGCATGAAGCGCCGCGCGGTGCTGGTCGACGTCGCGATCGACCAGGGCGGCTGCTTCGAGACCTCGAAGCCAACCACGCATCAGGCGCCGACCTATCTGGTCGACGACATCGTGCATTATTGCGTCGCCAACATGCCGGGCGCGGTGCCCGTGACCTCGAGCCACGCGCTCAACCACGCCACCCTGCCGTTTGGCCTGGCGCTGGCGTCGAAGGGATTGCGCGCGCTGGTCGAGGATCCGCATCTGCGCGCCGGCCTCAACGTCCATCGCGGCCGCGTCACCAACCGCGCCGTCGCCGAGAGCCAGCATCTCGCGGCGGTGATGCCGGAGGAAGCGCTGGCGTCGTAGGCGGGGCCCTTATATCCGATTGCGGTGCTGGTCTAACCTCCCCTTGAAAAGGGGAGGTCGCTTTGCTCGCCAGAGCAAAGCGGGTGGGGATCTGCTCTCTCCAGATAGAGCGTCGTGTGGCTGACCCCATCCCGACCTTCCCCTTTCAGTAGGGCAATCGCATATGACCCTTCGGCGGCCGCGGAGGTAACTGGGCCTCGTGGTTCGAGACGCGCCGCAAGCGGCGCTCCTCACCATGAGGGTCTACTATTGTGCAGCAAAACAAGCCGTCATCCTGAGGGGCCCGCCAGAGGGCGGGCGTCTCGAAGGATGGCCGGATGGCCGCAGGGACGCTCCTCGCCAGATTATTCCCAAATGCGAAAGCCTTCCCCCTTTCAGGGGAAGGAGAAGTGATCTCGTAGCCCGGATGCAGCGAAGCGAAATCCAGGGCCGATCTCCGCGGAGGGATTGACCCGGATTTCGCTTCGCTTCATCCAGGCTACGGCGCTCCGGCTACGGAGCTGCGTCTGTCAGCTCTTTCAGCCGGCTCTGCATCACTTCGATGATCTGCGCGCGCTTTGCCGCGATGCGTTCGATCGGGCCGCCGATGCCGATCGCGAGCGGCGCGCGTCGCTTCGGCAGCGGAACAAGCATGCCGATCGTGCTTGCGCCCGGCGTGGTGCGGCCGCCTGTCTCGGAGAAGCCGCGGCGGCGAATGCGCTCGATTTCTTCGAGAAACGCCGCTTCGCGAACCCGCGCCGATTGAATAGGCTCCTCGGCATTGTTGCGCCGGATAATGCCGCGAATCTTGGCGTTCGGCATTTGGCTCAGCAGCACGTGTCCGAGCGCGGTCCGAACCATCGGTCGTATTTGACCGGCATGTGCCGTGTACTGAAGCTGAGAGCCGCCGGGGACAACGTGCAGATATCGCATCCCGGCGGCGCCGGCCTGTTGCCCGAGCATGACGGTTTCGCCGCCCGTTGCGGTCCAGAGCTCCTCCATCAGGTCGGTGAGCTTTTTGTCACGGAACGGAGAACGACGGATCCAGTCGCCCAGCAGATTGACCCGGTAGCTCGGGATGAAGCGACGGGTCTTTCGTTCGTATTCGAGGTAGTTCAATTCAACCAGACTGCGGAGCAGCATCGACGTGCTCGATTGCGGCATCTGCAGCGCGGAAGCAATTTCGGTCACGGACGCTGCCCGCTTGGTTTCCCGAAAGAACTCCAGAACTGCAAACACCCGCATGGCCGATTTGACGATCGCCGTCTTATTCGCGTTCGGCATGGCTGTCTCCGACGCGGGTCATACCGCGCCTCCATCACATATGTGATGTTAGGCCGAAACTGCTTCACTTGACGACAACTTTGGCACAGATTGGCGCCAACAAGACCAAGACGCATGGAAACGCAGAGAGCAGGGGAAGGCGGATGCCCGGCCGAAGTTTGCTCGAGAAGATCTGGGACCAGCATGTCATTGCTCGTTTGAGCGAGGACACGGACCTCCTTCATATCGACCGCCATCTGCTGCACGATCTCGGCGGCTCGCGCGGCCTGCTCGATCTCAAGAGCCGTGGCCTCAGGGTTCACAATCCCGAACTGACATTCGCGACGCCGGATCACGCGCTGTCCACCGCGCCCGGCCGCGCCGGGACCAGCAAGATAGGCATGGAATTGCTGGCCGCGCTGCGGGTCGAGACCGCGGCGAGTGGCATCAAACTGTTCGATGTCGATCAGCCCGGCCAGGGCATCGTCCACGTCATCGGGCCTGAACTCGGCCTCAGCCTGCCGGGCGCGACGATCGTCTGCGGCGACAGCCACACCTGCACCCATGGCGGCTTAGGGGCGCTCGCCTTCGGCATCGGATCGAGCGAGCTCACCCATGTGCTGGCGACGCAGGCGCTGATCCAGAAGCGTCCGAAGACGCTGCGCGCGCGCTTCGAGGGCAAATTGCCGCTCGGCGTCACCGCCAAGGACATGATCCTGGCGCTGATCGGCCATATCGGCGCCGCCGGCGGCACCGGCTATGCGGTCGAATATGCGGGGAGTGCGATCCGCGCGCTGCCGATCGAGGGCAGGCTGACGATTTGCAACCTCTCGATCGAGCTCGGCGCCAAGATCGGCATGGTGGCGCCGGACGAAAAGACCTTCGAATTCCTGCGCGGCCGTCCCTATGCGCCGCAAGGCGAGATGTGGGATCTCGCGGTCAAAGCGTGGCGCGAACTGCCGAGCGATCCTGACGCGGTGTTCGACCGCGAGGTCGTGATCGATGTCGAAAAGATCATCCCGCAGGTGACCTGGGGCATCAGCCCCGAGCACGTCGTCGGCGTCGATGGCATGATTCCCGATCCGAAGGCGGTCGACGATCCCGCACGCCGCGCCGCGATCGAGACCGCGCTGGAATATATGGGCCTGCAAGGCGGCACGCCGATCGCCGGCACGCCGGTCGACTGGGTGTTCATCGGCTCCTGCACCAACAGCCGCTTGAGCGATCTGCGCGCCGCAGCCGAGGTCGCGCGCGGCCGCAAGGTCGCCGCAGGGGTCCGCGCCTGGGTGGTGCCAGGCTCGGAGAACGTCAAGCGCGAGGCGGTCGCCGAAGGGCTCGACAAGATCTTCATCGATGCCGGCTTCGAATGGCGCGAGCCCGGCTGCTCGATGTGCCTTGCCGCCAATGGCGAGGTGGTGGCGCCCGGGCAGCGCTCGGTTTCGACCTCGAACCGCAATTTCGTCGGCCGGCAGGGGCCGCGGGCGCGGACCCATCTGGCGAGCCCTGCGAGCGCGGCGGCGTCGGCGATTGCCGGCGCGATCGCCGATGTCAGGATGATGGGGCGCTAAGATGCCAAAACCGTTCGACAAGCTCACCGCAACTGCTGCGCCGATCATGCGCAGCAATATCGACACCGACGTGATCATCCGCATCGAGCGTTTGGTCGGCAACGGCATCCGCGGCACGCTCGGCAAATGGGCGTTCGGCTCGCTGCGCTATCTGCCCGATGGCTCCGAGAATCCGGACTTCATCCTCAATCGCGAGCCGTACCGGGAGGCGGAGATTCTAGTGACCGGACCGAATTTCGGCTGCGGCTCGTCGCGCGAAGGCGCGGTGTGGTCGCTGCAGGAGCGCGGCATCCGCGCCATCATCGGCTCCGGCTTCGGCGACATCTTCTTCGCCAACTGCTTCCAGAACGGAATTTTGCCTGTTGTCCTCGACAAGGCGGTGGTCGATCAGCTCGCCGCCGATATCGAGGCGACACAGGGCGCGGGCAAGGTCTCGATCGACCTCGAGGCGCAAATCATCGTGTCGCCGTCGGGCGCGCGGCATTCGTTCGAGATCGACCCACGGCGGCGCGAGGGGCTGTTGAAAGGGCTCGACGAGGTGGCGCTGACATTGCAGCGCGACGACGAGATCCACGCGTTCCAGGCTGCCGACCGCACCGCGCGGCCCTGGATTCATTCGACAAGGACACCCGTTTCAAGGACATCCGCATGAGCGCGCAATCCAACATGGTCAAGGTCGCCGTGGTCGGCGGCGAGGGCATCGGCCCCGAGGTCACCGCGCAGTCGCGCCGCGTGCTCGACTGGTTCGCGGCGAATCGTAACGTGCCGATGACCCTGCGCGAGGCGCAATACGGCCTGATCCCGTATCTGGCGACCGGCAAGGTGCTGCCCGAGGACACCGCAGAAGCGATGGACGAGGCCGACGCCATCCTGTGGGGTGCGACCGGCGGGCCCGAGACCACTGAAGTGCCGGCGGCCGCGCGCAAGGCCGGCAGCCTGCTGGGGCTGCGCAGCAAATACGATCTCTACGCCAACTTAAGGCCGATCGTGGCGAGCCCGGCGCTGTCGGCATCGGCGCCGCTGAAAGCCGACGTGCTCGACGGCGTCGACTTCGTCATCATCCGCGAATTGACCAGCGGCATCTATTTCGGCGAGCCGCGCGGCATCGAGACCTTGCCGGACGGCCAGCGCCGCGGCTTCAACACCGAGCAATATACCACGAACCAGATCCGCCGCGTGGCGCGCTCTGCGTTCGAGCTGGCGCGGACCCGGCGCAACAAGGTCTGCTCGGTCGACAAGGCCAATGTGCTGGAGACCAGTGTGGTGTGGCGCGAGGAGGTCATCAGGCTGCACAAGGAGGAGTTCTCCGACGTCGAGCTCACGCACCTCTATGTCGACAATGCCGCGATGCAGATCGTGCGCGAGCCGCGGCAGTTCGACGTGATGGTGACGGGCAACATCTTCGGCGACATCCTGTCCGACTGCGCGGCGATGGCATCGGGCTCGCTCGGCATGCTGCCGTCGGCCTCGCTCGGCCCGGTCGACCGCTTCGGCCGGCGCAAGGCGCTGTATGAGCCGGTGCATGGCAGCGCGCCCGATATCGCGGGCAAGGGCATCGCCAATCCGCTCGGCTCGATCCTCAGCGTCGCGATGCTGCTGCGCCTGACCTTGAACCGTCCCGAGGATGCGGACCTGCTGGAGCAGGCGGTGCAGACCGCGCTTGCTTCCGGCGCCCGAACGGCCGACATTGCGGAAGCGGGTGCGAAGAGGCTGTCGACCGTCCAGATGGGCGATGCGGTGCTCAGCGCGCTCGACAAGATTGCGGCCAGGGAGCACGCCTGATGGTGGATGTCGCCATGCCCCACATTTCGCGGCGGTCCGCCCTGACGGTGATCGCGGCGGGTGGCGTGGCGCTGGCGACGGGGCGGGCATGGGCGCAGCCGGCCGCGGGACGGGCGATCTATCCGGTCGCGGTGCCGGTCTATCAGACGCAGTTCGTCGCCGACCGCGTCGGCTTCTTCAAGGAGGCCGGGCTCGACTGCAAGCTGGTGCAGGGCGGCAGCGGCGTGAAGACCCGCGAGATCATCGCCTCGTCGCAGGGCGACATCGGCATCGGCGACGTCACCCATCCGATGCAGCTGACCAATCATGGCCGCGCCGCGCGCGTGCTGCTGCCGGTCGACACACGGTCGAACTCGGTGATGTTCATCCTGCGCAAGGACCTCAAGGACCAGGGCATCAACACGCTGGAGGCGTTCGCGCAATGGAAGCGGCCCGACGGCCGCAAGCCGATCGTGTCGGTGTCCTCGCTCGGCGGCACCAACCATGTCTGGTCGTCCTACTACATGGAAACCATGGGGCTCGACGACAAGGTGACCTGGATCGGCACCGGCAATGTCGACACCATGCTGGGGTCGCTGAAGTCGAAGCAGGTCGATATCCTGGTCTCGTCGCTGTCGCTGTTGAACGAGGCGCAGCAGCAGGGCTGGGGCGAACTGCTGTTCGACGGCACCGACGAGGCAATCTGGAACAAGCATATCGGCGGCAAGGTGCCGGTGACGGCGCATTTCACGCTGCAGGCGACCATCGACAAGGACCCGGCCAAGATGCAGGCCTATGTCACCGCGCTGTGGCGCGCCTCGCAATGGATCAAGGCGCACAAGCCGGCCGAGGTTTATGAGGCCATCGAGCCCTATGTCGGCAGCACCTCGCGCGATGCCAATCTGCTGGAGATCGCTGCGATCCAGAAGGTCGCGGACTATGAGGGCGTTGTCGACGCGGCGAGCTTCGCGCGCGGCGAAAAAGTCTGGTTCCGCGAGATGACCGGGATCAAGCCGCTCAAGATCGCCGACGTGATCAACTCGAGCCTGATCGAAGCGGCGCGAAAGGCTTATCCGGGTTGAGCGCGCTCGAGACGAGCGCAACCGTGTCGCCGCGCGCCGCGGCCGAGCGCCGCGTCGAGGTCAAGCGCCTGAGCAAGTCGTTCCAGCTTGCCGGCACCACGATCGAGGCGGTGCGCGACGTCAGCTTCGATGTGCGCCGCGGCGAGTTCGTCGCGCTGCTCGGGCCGTCCGGCTCCGGCAAGAGCACCGTGCTCAACATGATCGCCTCGCTGATCCGCCCCACCGGCGGCGAAATCCTGATCGACGGCAACCGCGTCGTCCCCGGCAGGGCGACGCCGGATGTCGGCTATGTCTTCCAACGCGACACGCTGTTTCCGTGGCGGACCGTCGGCGACAATATCGGCTACGGGCTGGAGTTGTCCGGCGTGCCGGCTCACGAACGGCGAGAACGCATCGCCGAATGCGTCGCGCAGGCGGGTTTGAAGGGATTCGAGAACGCCTATCCGTCGGCGCTGTCGGGCGGCATGCGGCAGCGCGCGGCGCTGATGCGGACCCTGATCGTCGAGCCGCAGATCCTCCTGATGGATGAGCCATTCGGCGCGCTCGACACCCACACCAAGATCGACATGCACGAGGTGCTGCTGCGGATCTGGGAGCGCGAGCAGCAGACCGTGCTGTTCGTGACCCACGATCTCGGCGAGGCGCTGACCCTGGCCGACCGCATCATCCTGTTCTCGGCGCGGCCGGGCCAAATCAAGGACATGTTCGCGGTCGATTTCGCGCGCCCGCGCGATGCGGTCAAGGTGCGCGAGACACCGCATTATGCCGAGCTGTTCCAGCACATCTGGCATTCGCTCGGCGAGGAGTTCGTCAAGGGTCGCAGCGCATGAAGAGGTACGGCACGCTCGGCACCGTCGGCTGGCAGGCCCTGATCTGCGCGGTGGTGCTGTCGGTCTGGCAATGGGGTTACGACCTGCGCGGAAAATTGCCGTGGCTGGTGCCGGATCTGCTCGATCCCTATTTCATCTCAAGACCGTCGATGATCTACGAGAATTTCCTGATCCAGAGCTGCCTGACCTCGAAGCTCGGCGCCTTCAATGGCTGGTTCAATGGCGAATTCGGCAAGTGCCTGGCGCGCAACGAGAACAATCTCTGGGCGGCGACGGCGATCACGCTGAAGAACACCTTCTTCGGCTTCGTCACCGGCGTGATCTCAGGCTTCGTCGCCGGGCTGATCCTCGGGCGATCCGACCGGCTCAGCGCGATCTTCCAGCCCTTCATCACCGCGGTGAATTCGATCCCGCGGATCGCGCTGGCGCCGATCATCGTGCTGGCGTTCGGGATCGGCGACATGTCGAAGATCGTGACCTCCTGGATCGTCGTCGTGTTCCTGGTGTTCTTCAACACCTTCGAGGGCGCGCGCTCGATCGACGAGGGCTTCACCAACGCCGCGCGACTGCTCGGCGCCAGCGAATGGCAGATCACCCGCACCGTGGTGATCCCCTCGACCATGGCCTGGGTGTTCGCCTCGCTGACGCCTGCGATCTCCTTCGCGCTGATCGGCGTGATCGTCGGTGAATTCATCGGCGCCGAGCGCGGTATCGGCCGGCTGATCATCGAGTCCGAGGCGCGCGGCGAGGCCTCGGGCATGATGGTCGCGGTCGTGGTCTTGATGCTGGTCGGCGTCGTGCTGTCGGCGCTCATCTGGCGGCTGCAGGCCTATCTGCTGCGCTGGCAGCGGCAGCGCAGCGCCGAATAGCAGAGGCCCGCGGCGGGGTCTGTCGCCACGGGCCTTCATTTAAGCTGCGGTTTCCGACGGCGAGGTCTCGCCGTCGAGCCAATCCTGCTCCTTGGCCAGCGCCCGCCAGGCTGCTTCCATGCGCTTGAAGCGGTTGTAGGTCGGGTCGTCGTTGGCGCGCTCGGCAAGCTGCGCGCAGTTCTCCGCATTGTCGAGGAATTGCTGCGATTGCTTCATGGAACGTCCTCCTGTTGATAAGGACGTGGGACATCAAATCCGGCAATTCAACGTGGGGAACTATGAGCATTTCGCCACACAGGTGAATGCCTGTTCAGCGGAGTTCCTTGCGCCGAAATCCGCATCCAAAATCCACACCGACGTGAGCATCTGCGGCAGCACCGACATAGGAACACTATGTCGCACCCGGCGTTCGTCTCTCGTCGCAACTGGAGGAGGAGAGACATCATGAGGAAATATCTGTTCGCCGCGGCCATGGTGACCGCCATCGCATCGCCTGCGCTTGCCGATGAAATCGGTGTTCGTGCAGGTCCCGTCGGCGCCGGCGTGACCGTCGGCCAGGCGCCCGAGTATCGCGACCGCGATCGTGACCGCACCACCGTGATCAAGGAGCGCGAGCCGCGCAGTGACCGCACCACCGTCATCAAGAAGCAGGACGAGTTCGGTAACCGCAGCAAGACCGTCATTCATCACGACGACGACTGACGACGATCGAAGCGATTTGGAACGAAGATGAAAATCCGCCGCCGACCTCGTCGCGGCGGATTTTTTCGTGTCCTGGTGAGAGGTCTAGCTCGCGGACAGGACGGCCGTCCGATCGTCCCGGCGTTCGGTGGCGATGCGGCTGCGGCATTCGGCGGCGAATGCGCGCAATCGCTCAACGGTCAGCGGATCCATAGCCGTGCGCGCCAGACGTTCGGCGCGGTCGGCTTCATCCTTGAGATGGTCAATTGTCCGGCTCATGGTTGCCTCCATGCCCAGACAATTTGAATCGAATTGCGGCGTTCCCCGGCCTCTGGAGACGTGGCTAACGGACGGTTAATTCGCCTTCCGAGCGTGCCTCAGGTCACCGGCGCGGGATTGAACAGCGTCAGATCGTTGTGGATGCCCCACCTGTCCGACCATGGCTTGGTGCGTCCGCTGGCGACGTCGAGGATCAGGCGGAACAGGTCCCAGCCGGTCTCCTCGATGGTCTTCTCGCCGGTCGCGATGCAGCCAGCGTCGAAATCGATCAGGTCCTTCCAGCGCCGCGCCAGCTCGCTGCGGGTCGCGACCTTGATGACGGGGGCGGCGGCCAGACCATAGGGCGTGCCGCGGCCGGTGGTGAACACCTGCAAGGTCATGCCGGAGGCGAGCTGCAAGGTGCCGCAGATGAAATCGCTGGCAGGGGTCGCCGCAAACAGCATGCCCTTCTGCCGCGCCTTTTCGCCGGGCGACAGCACGCCCGCGATCGGGCCCGAGCCCGACTTGACGATCGAGCCCAGCGACTTCTCGACGATGTTGGCAAGCCCGCCCTTCTTGTTGCCCGGCGTGGTGTTGGCGCTGCGGTCGGCGCCGCCGCGGGCTAGATAGGCGTCGTACCACGCCATCTCGCGGATCAGCGCGCGGCCGACATCCTCATTGACGGCGCGGCGGGTCAGCAGCTGGATCGCGTCGCGCACTTCGGTGACTTCCGAGAACATCACGGTCGCGCCGGCGCGCACCAGCAGGTCCGCGGCGAAGCCGACCGCGGGGTTGGCGGTGACGCCGGAGAACGCATCGCTGCCGCCGCATTGCAGGCCGACCACAAGATCGGCCGCCGGGCAGGTCTCGCGCGTGCGGGCGTTGAGCACTTTCAGCCGGGCCTCGGCCTGGGTCATGATCGCATCGACGATGGCGCCGAAGCCGTCGAAGGCTTCGTCCTGCATCCGCACGATGGCATCGCCGACGCCCTCCGGCACCAGCCGTTCCGGCGCGAGCTTCTCGCAGCCGAGGCCGATGACCAGGATCTCGCCGCCGAAATTCGGATTGAGCGCGAGGTTCTGCAAGGTGCGGATCGGCACTACGGCATCGGGCGCGGTAATCGCAACGCCGCAGCCGTAGGCGTGGGTCAGCGCCACGACGTCGTCGACGTTCGGATATTTCGGCAACAGCTCGGCGCGGATGCGCTTCACCGCATATTCCATCGTGCCTTTGACGCATTGCACGGAGGAGGAGATGCCAAGGATGTTCTTGGTGCCGACCGAGCCGTCGGGGTTGCGAAAGCCCTCGAAGGTAAAACCTTCGAGCGGCGGCAGCGCCGGCGGCACCGCGGTCGATATCTCAAGTTGATCGAGCGGCGGCGCGTCCGGCATGCGGATGCGCGCCTCGTCGACCCATTCGCCGGCCAGGATCGGCGAGATCGCATGACCGATCACCTCGCCATAGCGGATGATCGGCGCGCCCTCGGCGATGTCTTCGAGCGCGGTCTTGTGGCCCTGCGGCACGAAAGCGCGCAAGGTCAGGCCAGAGGCGAAACGGGAGCCTTTGGGCAGGCCGAAATCATTCACGACGATCGCGACATTGTCGCGCGCGTTGAGCTTGATGTAGCGGGGCTGCTCCTGCGCGCCGATCGACTGGTCCATGGGGGTTCCCTAAATTGTAGCGTGGGTTAGCCGAAGGCGTAACCCACCATGCTTGTTCGGTGGTCGTGACGGTGGGTTACGCTTGCGCTAACCCACCCTACGAACGTCATCTCAGCCCGGGAACGTGTAGGCCGTCTTCACCGTGGTGTAGAATTCGCGGGCATAGGCGCCCTGTTCGCGTGCGCCGTAGCTCGAGCCTTTGCGGCCGCCGAACGGCACGTGGTAGTCGACGCCGGCGGTCGGCAGGTTGACCATCACCATGCCGGCCTCGCTGTTGCGCTTGTAATGCGAGGCGTATTTCAGGCTGGTGGTGCAGATGCCCGAGGCGAGGCCGAATTCGGTGTCGTTGGAGATCGCCAGCGCCTCCTCGTAGTCCTTGGCGCGGATCACACAGGCGACCGGGCCGAAGATCTCCTCGCGGGCGATGCGCATCTGGTTGGTCGCCCCGGTGAACAGCGCCGGCTGCAGATAGAAGCCGGGTGCCTCGCGGTTCAACAGCTCGCCGCCCCAATGCAGGCGGGCGCCTTCGTCCTGGCCGCATCTTGATGTAGCGCAGGTCCTGATCGAGCTGGCTCTGGTCGACCACCGGGCCGACATGCACGCCGCTCTTCAGCGCGTCGTCGACCGAAAGCCCCTTCATGCGCTCGGTCATCGCATCGACGAAGCGGTCATGAATGCCTGATGTGACGATCAGGCGCGAGGACGCCGTGCAGCGCTGGCCGGTCGAGAAATAGGCTCCGTTGACGGCGACTTCGACCGCAACCTTGACGTCGGCGTCGTCGAGCACGACCAGCGGGTTCTTGCCGCCCATCTCGAGCTGAAACTTCTTCATCGGGTTGGAGAGCACGCAGGCCTGCGCGATCTTGCGGCCGGTCTGCACCGAGCCGGTGAAGGAGATTGCGGCGACGTCGGGATGATCGAGCAGGGTTTGGCCGACCACCGAGCCCGAACCGACCACGAGGTTGAACACACCCGCCGGAATGCCGGAGCGGGCGATGATCTCGCTCAATGCATGCGCGGTGCCCGGCACCAGCTCGGCCGGCTTGAACACGACCGTGTTGCCGTAGCACAGCGCCGGCGCGATCTTCCAGGCCGGGATCGCGATCGGGAAATTCCACGGCGTGATCATGCCGACGACGCCGACCGGCTCGCGGGTGATCTCGACGTCGAGGCCCGGGCGCACCGATGCGCCCTTTTCGCCCATCAGCCGCAGCGCTTCGCCGGCGAAGAAGGCAAAAATCTGTCCGGCGCGCGCCACCTCGCCGATGCCCTCGGGGAGCGTCTTGCCTTCCTCGCGCGCGAGCAGGCGGCCGAGCTCTTCCTTGCGGGCGAGGATTTCGACCGAGATCTTGGTCAGCGCGTCAAAGCGCTCCTGCGGCGTCGAGCGCGCCCAGGCCGGGAAGGCGGCCTTCGCCGCGGCGATCGCCTTTTCGGTCTGCGCCTTGTCGGCCTTGGCGTATTCGCCGACCACGTCCTTCGTATTGGAGGGATTGATATCCCGCGTGATGCTGGTTCCGTCGACCCATTCGCCGGCGATGAAGTTCTTCTGGTGAGCGGTCATGTTTCTCTCCAACTTTCTTGTTAGCGCACGAGGCAGGGACGCTTGTCGTCGAAGGTCCAGCCCGGGATCAGGAACTGCATGGCCAGCGCGTCGTCGCGGGCGCCGAGACCATGCTGCTTGTATAGCGCGTTCGCGGCGTCAATGGCACCGCGATCGAGCTCGATGCCGAGGCCCGGCCGATCCGGGATCGCGACCTTGCCGCCCTTGATCTGCAGCGGCTCCCGCGTCAACGCCTGGCCGTCCTGCCAGATCCAGTGGGTATCGATCGCGGTTACCTTGCCCGGCGCTGCGGCACCGACATGGGTGAACATCGCCAGCGAAATGTCGAAATGGTTGTTGGAGTGCGAGCCCCAGGTCAGGCCGTTGTCGCGGCAGGTCTGCGCCACCCGCACCGAACCCTGCATGGTCCAGAAATGCGGATCGGCAAGCGGAATGTCGACCGCGCCGAGTCGCAGCGCGTGGGAGAGCTGGCGCCAGTCGGTGGCGATCATGTTGGTCGCGGTCGGCAACCCGGTGGCACGGCGGAACTCGGCCATGATCTCGCGGCCGGAGAAGCCGGCCTCGGCGCCGCAGGGATCCTCGGCATAGGCGAGCACGCCATGCACGTTGCTGCAGAGACGGATCGCCTCGTCGAGCGACCAGGCGCCGTTCGGGTCGAGGGTGACGCGCGCTCTGGGGAAGCGTTTTGCGATCGCGGTGACCGCCTCGATCTCGGCTTCGCCCTTGAGCACGCCGCCCTTGAGCTTGAAATCGGCGAAGCCGTAATGCGCCTGCGTCGCCTCGGCGAGGGGCACGATCGTCTCCGGCGTCATCGCGGCCTGATGGCGCAGATTGAACCAGTCGGGCTTGCCGGTCTCGCCCTCGACATAGGGCAGGCTGGTCTTGCTGCGATCACCGACGAAGAAGAGATAGCCGAGCGTCTCGACTTCGGCGCGCTGCTGGCCTTCGCCGAGCAGCGCCGCGACCGGGAGGTTGAGATGCTGGCCGAGCAGATCGAGCAGCGCTGATTCAACCGCGGTGACCGCGTGGATGGTGACGCGCAGGTCGAAGGTCTGCTTGCCGCGGCCGCCGGCGTCGCGATCGGCGAAGGCCTGGCGCATCGAGGCCAGGATGTTGTTGCACCCTCCGATGGTCTGTCCGACCACGAGGTCGCGTGCGTCCTCGAGCGTCTTCCTGATCTTCTCGCCGCCCGGCACCTCGCCGACGCCGGTGTGGCCGGAATTGTCTGTGAGGATGACGAGGTTGCGGGTGAAGAACGGCGCATGCGCGCCGCTTAAGTTGAGGAGCATGCTGTCGCGGCCGGCGACCGGGATCACCTCCATCGCCGTGACGACGGGGGCGCCGGCAAAGCCGGTGCGGATCGTGTCTTGAATCATCTGCTCCTCCCTGCGTGCTTTGCGTTGTTATTCTGCCGCCTGCCGGGTCGCGGCCAGCGGCAACTTCGCCACCAGCGCCGCGAGTTCGGCGATCTCCTGCGCAGTGAGATCGGTGAGCGGCGGACGCACCGGGCCGGAATCGCGGCCGATCACCTTCATGCCGGCCTTGATGATCGACACCGCATAGCCCTTCTTGCGGTTGCGTATCGCGATCAGCGGCAGGATGAAATCCTTCAAGCCTGCATGGATGGTCTGATGATCGCGCCGGCGCACCGCGGCGTAAAACCTGGTGGCGAATTCCGGCACGAAGTTGAACACCGCCGACGAATAAGTCGTGACGCCCATGTCGAGATAGGGCAGCGCGAAGGTTTCCGCGGTCGGCAGGCCGCCGATATAGGTCAGGCGGTCGCCGAGCTTGGTGTAGACCCGGGTCATCAGCTCGATGTCGCCGATGCCGTCCTTGTAGCCGACCAGGTTCGGGCAGCGCTCGCAAAGGCGCGCCAGCGTATCCGGCTGCAGGATCGCATTGTCGCGGTTGTAGACGATGACGCCGATCTTCACTGATGAACACACCGCCTCGACATGCGCGGCGAGGCCGTCCTGCTCGGCATGGGTGAGATAGGGCGGCAGCAGCAAGAGGCCGTCGGCGCCGGCCTTCTCGGCGCCAACGGCGATCTCGCGCGCGATCGCGGTGCCGTAGCCGGTGCCGGCCAGCACGGGAACGCGGCCATTGGTCTCGTCGACGGCGATCTTCACGACATGGGGAACTTCAGCCGGGGTCAGCGAGAAGAACTCGCCGGTGCCGCCGGCGGCGAACAGGCCAGCGACGTCATAGCCGCACAGCCAGTCCATGTTGGCGCGATAGGTCGCCTCGTCGAACGAGTAGTCAGGCTTGAACGGGGTCACGGGGAAAGACAGGAGGCCGCCACCGATTCTCGCGGCCATCTCCTGAGGGGTCATCTTGCTCATGGCGCCACTCCTTGAATGATGTTGGGAAGGATGCGCGAGCAGCGCGCGTCCATGGCCGAATTTCTAGGAAATGCTTCGATGCGCGTCCAAGCCAAACGCGGTATCGAGCGATGCTAACTCTGCATCAATCGCCGCGCAGCTGCGGCGCTGCGATTTCGGTTGCGATCTCGATCAGGGACGGCAGCAGCTGGTTCTCGTGATCGCGCCGCCACACCATGAACAGCTCGACCGGCACCGCCGTGCGCAGCTTCAGCGGCTTCAGCCGGACATCCGATATCTTCAGGCTGGCGGCGGCCTCCGGCACGATCGCGATGCCGAGCCCGGCGCGCACCATGGCGAGGATCGAGTGGATCTGGCTGAGGTGCTGGACATAGCGCGGCAGCACGTCGGCGCGCGTGAACAGCGACACCAAGAGATCGTGGAAGTAGCGCGCCTCATAGGGCGAATACATCACGAAGGGCTGGTCGTCGAAATCCTTAATGCTGACGGCCTCGACTGCTGCCAGCGGATGCTTCTTCGGGATCGCCGCCAGCAGCGGCTCCGCGACAACGCGGCGGCTGGCGAATTCCGGCCGCGCGATCGGCGGGCGCAACAGGCCGACATCGATCTGGCCGGTCGTGAGCGCCTCGAACTGTTCGCCGGAGACCATCTCCTTCAGCGAGAAATCCACCTCGGGCAGGCGCGAGCGGGCGGCGGCGATCAAATCGGGCAGGAAGCCGTAGGCGGCCGCCGCCGTGAAGCCGATCTTGAGCGAGCCGGTCTTGCCGAGCGCGATGCGGCGGGCGACCTGCGAGGCCGACTCGGCGAGCTTGAGGATCCGACGCGCTTCCGGCAGGAAGCTGCGTCCCGCCGGCGTCAGCCGCACCGAACGGCTGGTGCGCTCCAGGAGCGGCGCGTCGATGATGTGTTCCAGCACCTGGATCTGCCGGCTCAGCGGCGGCTGCGTCATGTTGAGCCGCGTCGCGGCACGGCCGAAGTGCAATTCCTCGGCCACCGCGACGAAACAGCGGAGCTGGTTCAGGTCGAACATCGATGCTGGCCTGGAATGGATCGCCCTGGGATCTGTCCGTTCTAGCATCGATGCCTCCCACTGGCCAACGAGACAAACAAGAAGACATGCGGCCGCAGCCGCCGTTTGAGCTCTTTCAGTCCCTCATGGTGAGGAGGCGCGGCAGCGCCGTCTCGAACCATGCAGGCCCGACTGTGGCCTCATCCTTCGAGACGCGGCCGAAAGGCCGCTCCTCAGGATGAGGAGATCGGCTGTTCATCGCGGCCTGGCTCAGGCCGCGTTCAGCTGCACCCGCTTGATCTCGCCGACGATGAACAGATAGGCGATCGCCGCGACCAGCGCGTTGGCGCCGACGAACACCAGCGCGCCGTTGAACGAGCCGGTGGCGGCGAGGATGTAGCCGATGATGATCGGCGTGGTGATCGAGGAGAGATTGCCGAAGGTGTTGAACAAGCCGCCGGAGACGCCGCCGGCTTCCTTCGGCGAGGTGTCGGAGACCACGGCCCAGCCGAGCGCGCCGATGCCCTTGCCGAAGAAGGCGAGCGCCATGAAGCCGACCACCAGCGCCTGGCTGTCGACGTAGTTACAGGCGATGATTGCCATCGACAGCAGCATGCCGCCGACGATCGGGACCTTGCGCGCCATGGTCAGCGAGCCGGTGCGGCGCAGCAGATAGTCCGAGATCACGCCACCGAGCACGCCGCCGACGAAGCCGCACAGCGCCGGCAAGGTCGCGACGAAGCCGGCTTGCAGGATCGAGAGCCCGCGCTCCTTCACCAGATAGACCGGGAACCAGGTCAGGAAGAAGTAAGTCAGTGTGTTGATGCAGTACTGGCCGATATAGACGCCGAGCATCATGCGGTTGGCGAGCAGCTGGCGGATGTGGTCCCAGCCCGGGCCGGAGGCCTGCGTCTTGCCGGCCTTCGCCGCATCCATGTCGACCAGCGCGCCGCCCTCATTGATATAGTCGAACTCGGCCTCGTTGATCCCAGGATGGTCCTTCGGCTCGTAGATCGTCTTGATCCAGACGATCCCCATGACGATCCCGAGCCCACCCATCACGTAGAAGACGTGGCTCCAACCATAATTGTGCGCGATCCAGCCCATCAGCGGCGCGAAGATCACGGTGGCGAAATACTGCCCGGAATTGAAGAAGGCCGATGCGGTGCCGCGCTCATTGCCGGGGAACCAGGAGGCGACGATGCGGGCATTGGCCGGAAATGACGGCGCCTCGGCGATGCCGACCAGGAAGCGCAGCGCGAACAGCAGCACCACGGCGGCGCCGGCGGAGAGGAACCCGACCAGGCCCTGCATCGCGGTGAAGATCGACCACACGATGATGCTGATCGCATAGACCCATTTGGAGCCGAAGCGATCGAGCAGCCAGCCGCACGGCACCTGGGCGATTACATAGGACCAGCCGAAGGCCGAGAACACGTAGCCCATCGCGACGGGGTCGAGATGCAGTTCCTTGGAGAGAGCGGGGCCGGCGATCGAGAGCGTGGCGCGGTCGGCGTAGTTCACGGTGGTGACGAGAAACAGCATCGTCACGATCAGCAGCCGGACGCGGGATCGCCGCGCATCCGTGGCGGACACAATTGCGCTCATTCGCGCCTCCTTGGAAATTTCCTCGGGGTCTGTCCTAGAGAGATGACGGCAATGGGTCCAAGCCGAAACGGGTATTGATCCATACCGATTTTGAATGGATCGGTCCCGGTGTCATTCCACCTTCGTTGCTCTTGCTTCGGTTCCAAATTAGTGTACTATTCGTACAGTTATTGAGGGCGCACCGTCGCGTCCGCCGTTCGAGGTCGAATGCGCATGACTACGCCGCGCGACTATCAGGTGTTCGAGGCAGGTGACGTGACGCTGCAGGGCGGCGCCGTGTTTCCGCAGCTCAGCCTCGCCTACAAGACCTACGGCACGCTGAATGCGGCCAGAGACAACGTCATCCTGTATCCGACGTCGTTCGCTGCACAGCACACTGATATCGAATGGCTGGTGCAGCCGGGCGGCGCGCTCGATCCCGCGCGCTACTTCATCATCATCGCGAATCTGTTCGGCAACGGGCTGTCATCTTCGCCGTCGAATTCGACTGAAACGCTCGGCGGCGCGCCGTTTCCGGCCTTCACCTATCATGATGCGGTCGCCATCCAGTGGCGGCTGCTGGTCGAGCGGTTCGGCGTGACGAACCTTGCGCTGGTCTACGGCTGGTCGATGGGCGGCATGCAGGCCTATCACTGGGCCGCGCGTTATCCCGACATGGTGGAGCGCGCAGCGGTGGTCTGCGGCAGCGCACGATGCTCGCCGTACAATTATGTCTTCCTCGAAGCTGTGAAGGCTGCGCTCACCGCCGATCCGGCCTACCGGGATGGCCGCTTTGTCGCCAAGCCGACCGCGGGCCTTCGCGCGATGGGACGCGTCTATGCCGGTTGGGCGATGTCGCATGAGTTTTATCGCGAGGAAGTCTGGCGCGCGGCCGGCTTCAACTCGTTGGAAGACTACCTCGCGGGCTCATGGGATGGCGCCTTCGCGCGGCGCGATGCGAATGATCTGCTGGCGCAGGTTGCGATCTGGCAGGCCGGCGACATCAGCCGCTGCGATGAATTCGGCGGCGACTTCGACCGCGCGCTCGCCGCGATCAAGGCGCATGTGCTGCTGATGCCGGGACGTACCGACCGCTATTTCGACCCGCGCGACAATGAGGATGAACTCGACCGCCTGGTCAATGCGCATTCGGCGGTGCTGCATGCGATCCCATCGATCCACGGCCACCGCGCCGGCAATCCGATCAACAACGCCGAAGACCGTGCCTTCATTAACGCCGAGATCTCGGCGCTGCTGCAACGCTGACATGTGAGACGACCATGAGCACCGCAGAGACCACTGATACCGGACCCCGCTTCAAGCCGCTCAGCCCACTGGCCTTGCGCGACCTGTCGACCAAGTCGAATTTTGCCGGCGCAGTGCGCGCGGCAAGCCATTACGGGATGATCCTGATCGTCGGCACGCTGATCTGGCTGGTCGCGTCGCGCCATGGTCTCGCATGGGCGCTGCCGCTGATTGCCATCCAGGGCTACTTCGTCGCGTTCCTGTTCATGGTGGTGCATGAGACCGCGCACAAGACCGCGTTCCGCAGCCCGGCGCTCAATCTCGTCGTCGGCAATCTCTCGGCCTTCATGATCGGATTGCCCTACCAATATTACTGCCTGTTCCATTGGGACCATCACCGCTACACCCAGGATCCGGAAAAGGACCCGGAGCTGATCGTCGGTCCGAAGCCCGCGTCCGATACCCAGCTCGCGATCGCCTATTCGGGACTGCTGCAGGTGCTGGTTCGGATTCGGCTGATGTTTCGGCACGCGCTCACCGGAGAGGTGATTGTGCCATGGATTCCGAAGACCAAGCGCGCGGCGATCGTGCGGGAGGCGAGGTTCTATCTCGCCGGCTATCTGCTGCTGCTCGCGGCATCGCTCGCGCTGCACAGCACGATCCTGCTTTGGGTGTGGCTCGTGCCGCTGCTGGCCGGTCAGCTGATCCTGCGCCCCTATCTTTATGCCGAGCATACCGGTTGCGAGCGTACGCGGAGTGCATTCGAGAACACCCGCACCACCATGACCGGCCGGGTCATGAAATGGTTCGCCTGGAACATGCCGTACCATGTCGAGCATCACGCTTATCCGACGGTGCCGTTCCATGCGCTGCCGAAGCTGAATGCGATCGTCGATGGCCACATCGTCTATCGCGGCCGCAACTACCGCGCGGTGACGCGCGAGACCTGGGCCTGGTTTCGCCGCCAGCGGCAGCGCGCGGTCTAAGCGTCGGCGCGCGGCCGCAGCACCATGTTGACGAGGTTGCGGGCATAGGCCGCCGAGAGCGGCTTGATGCCGAAGACATAGCGATAGAACAGGCTGCCGTAGATCGCATCATAGATATCGCCGGGCACGCCAGGTGCCCCGATGCTGCCGTCGTTCTGGCCGGCGCTGATGATCTCAAGCATTCGCGCGCGGCGCAGGCCGAGATAGCGCTCGTAGAACAGCTCCGCCGTGCCGGTCTTGGAGATGCACTCCGAGATCACCGCAAGCTGCACCCGTCCGAACTCGCCCTGCAACGCCTCGACATAGGTCGCGACATGGCGGCGGATGCGCGCCACCGCACTGCCTGTCTCAGGCAGCGGCACGGCCCGCGAGGCCTGGTCGAGGAAGGCATCGATCAGCAAAGCTTCGCGCGACGGCCACCATTTGTAGATCGTCATCTTGGAGACGTTGGAGTGTTTGGCGATCGCATCGATGGTGGTGGCGGCGAGGCCGGTGGTCGCCATCAGCGTATAGGCGCTTTGCAGGATCGCGGCGGTGGTCGCGGCCGAGCGCGGCCGGCCGCGCCGCCCAATTGCCGCCTCCTCTGTCTCCGCCTTGCCCCTCGCCATGGCCTGATTGACGTCCCGCGTTTGAATCATCGTTTGGTGCACCGGCATAGCACGGAATCGAATCCTGGATGAGATCATCGCCGACGCTGGGCCGTCATGGCGGGACGCGGCGAGCTTGCGCGCTTGCAACCAAAGTCAGATCATGTAGTTGGCATTCGGCATCCCGCGTTGTACCGTCGTTTTATCGCGCTGACATCGGACGGAAAGTCCGATGTCGATCTCGGGCCCTTGCGGCTGGTCACCGATAGCTTCATGCTGGGGCGACGGCGCTTCGTCGAGGCGTTCGAGGACTGAACATGACATCAGCCAATATTGCGCGCGCGACCTACGGCGCATTGCACGACGGCACGGTGGTCGAGCGCGTGACGCTGCGCGGCGAACACGGCTTCGAGGCCGCCATCCTCACCTTCGGCGCCACGCTGCAAGCGTTGCTTGCGCCCGATCGCGACGGACAATGCGACGACATCGTGCTCGGCCATGACGAGTTCGACGGTTATCTCGCGCAGCGTAAATTCTTCGGCGCGACCATCGGGCGCTATGCCAACCGGATCGCCGGCGGGCGGTTCGTGCTCGACGGGGAGGCGGTGACGCTCGAGGCCAACAACGGGCCCAATGCGCTGCACGGCGGGCCAGAGGGCTTTGATCGCAGACTGTGGCGGATCGTCGAACTTTCAGACGATCCGGGGCCGACGCTGGTGCTCGAGCGCGAGAGCCCGCATGGCGAGGAGGGCTATCCGGGCAACCTTTCGACGCGGGTGACCTATCGCGTGCGCAGCGCGATGGAGCTTTCGGTCACCTATGAGGCGACGACCGACCGGCCGACCTGCCTCAACCTCACCAATCACAGCTTCTTCAATCTCGAGGGCGCGCGCTCGGGCGCGCAGATCCTCGATCACCGCCTGACGATTGCCTCAGATCATTTCCTCGCGGTCGACGCCACCGCGATCCCGCTGCCGGAGCCGCCGCGGCCGGTCGACGGCACGCCGTTCGATTTCCGCAATCCCACCGCGATTGGCGCGCGGATCAGGATGAATGACGAGCAGCTGCGGCTCGGGCGCGGCTATGACCACAATTTCTGCCTGGCGTCAGGCACCGGCCTTCGCCTCGCCGCGCGGCTCGAGGCACCGCTCAGCGGCCGCGTCCTGGAGCTGTTCACCGATCAGCCGGGGCTGCAGTTCTATTCCGGCAATTTCCTCGACGGCTCGACCGCCGGCAAGGGTGACCGGCTGTACCGGCAATCCGACGCGCTGTGTCTCGAACCGCATGCCTGGCCGGACACCCCGAACCGGCCCGACTTTCCGTCGGCGCGGCTCGATCCCGGCCAGATCTATCGACGCAGCATCGTCTACCGCTTTTCAACGGTGTGAGTGACGCCATGACCGATCGTGCCGCCGAGCCGCTTCTCGAAGAGGTGCCGACCTCCGTGCTGTCAGCCGAGCGCTGTCATCTCGGCGAAGGCCCGACCTATGACGCATCAACCGACACCGCCTGGTGGTTCGACATCCGCGAGCGGCGCCTGTTCGAACATCGTTTTGCAGGCGGCAACACTGTCATCCACGAGCTGCCGAGAATGGCGAGCGCGTTGGCGCGGATCGACGGCGAGCGGCAGCTGATGCTGACTGATGATGGGCTGTATGTCCGGCACGTCGACGATGGCCGCCTCGAGCTGTTCGCCGCGCTGGAGGCCGACAATCCGGTGACGCGCTCCAATGATGCGCGGGTGCATCCGTCCGGCACGTTCTGGCTCGGCACCATGGGACGCAACGCCGAGCCGGGCGCCGGCGCGATCTACGCGCTGCACCAGGGCCGCATCACACGGCTTTATCCCGGGATCACGATCCCGAATGCGATCTGCTTCTCGCCCGCGGGCGACATCGGCTATTTCGCCGACACCGCAACCAACGTGCTGCATCGGGTGCCGCTCGATCCGGCAACCGGGCTGCCGACGGGCGAGCCAACCGAATTGATCAGGCATCGCGGCGTCGGCGGGCTCGACGGCGCGGTCGTCGATGCCGACGGGCTGATCTGGAACGCACGCTGGGGCGACGGTTGCGTCGACATCTATGATCCGAGCGGCCGCCATTTGCGTTCGCTGAAAGTGCCGGCGAAGCAGTCGAGCTGCCCTTGCTTTGTCGGCCGCGATTTCTCGCGCGTGCTGGTGACCTCGGCCTGGCAGGACATGGACGCAGCGCAGCGCGTGTCCGATCCGAGGCACGGCCAAACCTTCTTGCTCGAGGCTAGCGCGCGCGGACGTGCCGAGCCGGACGTCAAATTGTCCTGACGGACGCGGGTGCGGGCCACCTTGTTGACGTGACCTGATGATTTGGACGATAGTACAAATATGGTCCGCAAGCCCGCCAAAAACGATATGAAGGCCGACGTGAAGGCCGCCGCCAGCACCCGCAAGCCGAACATGCGCGAGGCGATCCTCGCCGCGGCGGAGGAGTTGTTCTCGACCTACGGCTTCAACGCCGTCTCGGTGCGTGACATCGCGCAGGCTGCCGGCGCCAATCCGGGCAGCGTCACCTATCACTTCAAGACCAAGGACGGGCTGCTGCTGGAAATCTATCGGCGGCATTGCGGCCCGATGAACCGGCGGCGTTCCGAGCTGCTGGCGGCGGCGCGCCGGGTGCGCGACGTGCAGGACCGGCTGGAGGCGATCGTGCGCGCCTATGTGCTGCCGGCCTTCACCTCGGGCAGCGATCTCGCCGGCGGCGGCACGCGGTTCACACGGTTGCGCGCCATCATGTCGGCCGAGGGCAACGAGGTGGTGCGCAAGATCATCGCGCAGACCTTCGACGATACCAGCCATGCCTTCATCGACGCGATCCATGAGAGCTTGCCGCACATTCCGCGCACCGATCTGGTCTGGCGCGGCCACTTCCTGCTCGGCGCGCTCTACTACACACTGGTGACGCCGGAGCGCGTCTCTCGGCTGTCGCGCGGCAGCGCCGACGGCACCGACGCCGGCCATGCCATCGAGCAGCTGGTGCGCGCCACCGTCGCCGCGCTGCAGGCCGCGCCGCTCGATCAAGCCGCGCCTGCGCCGCGCAAGGCTGCCAGTGCGACTCCAGGACAAGCGCTGAGCTGACCCTGCGGAGTTGGTCACCATGGAGAAGCTTCGGCTGCGTACGGTGCTCGGCAATCACCCGCACATCCAGGCGGTGAAGAGCGGTGAGCTGCGCTCCGAGCTGTTCGACCTCGAATTCACCGAATTCACGCCGACCAATGCCGCGTTCAAGCCGATGGTGCGCGAGCAGGCGTTCGACGTCTGCGAGATGGCGATCGTGACCTATCTGATGGCGCGCGCGCACGGCAAGCCGCTGGTGCTGCTGCCGGCCGCGATGGTCGGCCGCTTCCAGCATGGCCATGCGCTTTGTCGCGCCGACCGTGGTACGCTCAAGCCCGCCGATCTCGAAGGCAAGCGGGTCGGTATCCGCTCGTTCACGACCACGACCGGCGCATGGATGCGCGGCATCCTCGCCAACGACCATGGCGTCAACCTCGACCGCATCAACTGGGTCACGTTCGAGGATCCGCACGTCGCCGAATATGTCGACAATACCGAGCGTGCGCCGAAGGGCAAAACCCTTATCCAGATGTTGAAGGACGGCGAGCTCGACGCCGTGCTGGGCGAGATCTCGAGCGATCCGGCGCTCAAGCCATTGTTCGCCGATCCGGCCGCAGCGGCGGCGCAGTGGTACGCAAAGCACGGCGTCGTGCCGGTCAATCATCTGGTCGTGGTGACCGAGCGGCTCGCGACCTCGCGGCCCGATGTGGTGCAGAGCCTCTACGATCTGCTGAAGCGCGCCAAGGCCGAGGCCGGCCCGCCCGGCGTGCCGGACATGGTGCCGTTCGGCGTCGAGGCGAACCGCAAGCCGCTCGCATTGATGATCGACTATTGCGCCCAGCAGGCACTGATCCGCCGGCGCGTCACGGTCGACGAACTGTTCGATGGCACAACACGGGACTTGAACTGATGACAATCTCCGGCGATCCCAGGCAATGGCAGGTCGGCATGCTCGGCTATGGCGAGGTTGGCCGCATCCTGGCGGAAGACCTGCGCCAGCAAGGCGTCAAGGTCTCCGCCTACGATATCAAGCTCGACCGCGGGCAAGGCGCGCCGCTGCGCGCCCATGCGGCGGAGATCGGCGTCGCGCTCGCGCAATCCCATACCGATCTCGCGGCGCGAGCCGATTTCATCATCTCGGCGGTGACGGCGAGCCAGGCGGTGCCGGTGGCGGAGGCCTGCGCGCCGGCAATCCGCAACGGCGCCTGGTTTCTCGATTTCAATTCGGCCTCGCCGGGTGCCAAGCAGCGCGCGGCGGCTCACATCGATGGCGCCGGCGGCCGCTATGTCGAGGGCGCGGTGATGACCTCGCTGCCGCCGTACCGGATCAAGGTGCCGCTGCTGCTCGGCGGCCGCGGCGCGCGGGAGCTTGCGCCGCTGCTGGTCGCGCTCGGCTTCGCGGCGAAGGTTGCGAGTGACGAGCTTGGCGTGTCCTCGGCCGTGAAGATGTGCCGCAGCATCATGATCAAGGGGCTGGAGGCGATGGTGATCGAAAGCTTCACCACCGCGCGCGCCTATGGCGTCGAGGATTCGGTGCTCGCCTCGCTCAAGGAGACATTTCCGGGCATCGACTGGGAGAAGCAGGGCGCCTATTTCTTCCAGCGGGTGATCGAGCACGGCCGCCGCCGCGCCGAGGAGGTCCGCGAGGTGGCGGAGACGGTGCGTGAGGCCCACCTCACACCGTGGTCGGCATCGGGCACCGCCGAGCGGCAGGGTTGGATTGCGGATCTTGCCGACGAGGGCGTGTTCGGCATCAAGGGAACGCCGGAGTTCGCCCGCAGTGCCGACTGGCGCACCGAAGCCGACCGGATTCTCGCGCACGTCAAGTCCTGAGGCCTCGCGCGGAGAATCCGCCGCGTTCCCTGCCGGCGCGCAATGCGCTATTGCTCCGTGAACAGTTTTGTTCTGGAGGCATTCCCATGAAGAATTCCGGCAAGGTCGTCGCCATCACGGGGGCGGCGCGCGGCATCGGCAAGGCCTGCGCGGCGCGTTTCCTGTCCGATGGCGCCAGGGTCGTCATCTCCGACGTCGATGCTGCCGGGCTGGTCCACGCCGCCCAGGACCTCGGACATGAAGACCGGCTGCGGGCCGTCGAAGCCGATGTCAGCAAGCGCGCCGACGTCGATCGCATCGTCGCTCACGCGGTGAAGGAGTTCGGCCGGCTCGACGTCATGGTCAACAATGCCGGCGTCGCGCGCAACCGCGACTTCCTCGACATCAGCGAGGCCGAGTTCGACGACGTGATGGGGATCAACCTCAAGAGCGCGTTCTTCGGCGTCCAGGCCGCGGCGCGCCAGATGATCGCGCAGGGCGGCGGCGGCGTGGTGGTCAACATGTCCTCGGTCAACGCGCTGCTCGCGATCCCCTCGCTTGCGACCTATGCGATGTCCAAGGGCGCGATGAAGCAGCTCACTTCGGTCGCCGCGGTGGCGCTGGCGCCGCACGGCATCCGCGTCGTGGCGGTCGGGCCCGGCACGATCCTGACCGAGATGGTGGCAACCGCGATCTTCTCGTCGGAGGACGCGCGGCGCGGCGTGCTGTCGCGGACGCCCGCCGGCCGCTGCGGCGAACCGAGCGAGGTCGCCTCCGTCGTGGCCTTCCTCGCCAGCGACGATGCCTCCTACATCACGGGACAAACCATCTATCCGGACGGCGGCCGGTTGATCCTCAACTACACGGTGCCGGTCACCGAGAAGAAGTAGGGCGCTGCCAAATATCGAGGAACAACCCCATGCAAAGGAGCCGCCGGTAACCGGCTGCCGAAGTTCGGTCGGGCTGGCATCGTCTCCCTTCGTCATTCCCCGGTGCGCAATTGCGCACCTGAGGGCGTGCGAAGCACGAGCCCGGAATCCATCGCGCGGCATCAATTGTGGTGGAATGGATTCCGGGCTCTCGCGGAGCCTGTCATCGGGCCGCGCTTTGCGCGGACCCGTTGGCGAGCCCCGGGAATGACGGGCGGATGGAGGAGCGCCATTTCTGCGACTACCACCGTCGTCATCCGGTTGAACAGGCGGTGACAAGCGAGGATGAGGCGCCGCTAGCGGCCCTCGAACCTTGGCTTGCGCTTTTCCATGAAGGCGTTGCGGCCTTCGCGGAAGTCCGCGCTGTCCATGCAGTCGATGCCGATCTGCCTGATCGCGGCCATGTCGCGGTCGGCGGGATCCTTCAGCACCTGTGCGATGGTGATCTTGGCGGCCTTGATCGCCAGCGGAGCGTTGCCGGAGATGGTGCGGGCGATCTCCATGGTCGCATCCCACAGTTCGGTATCCGGCAGCACGCGGTCGACCAGGCCGATCCGCAGCGCTTCCGCGGAGTCGATCCGCATGCCGGTATACATGAGCAGCCGCGCCCAGGACGGCCCGACCAGCGATACCAGATGGCGCAAGCCGTCATAGCCATAGGCGATGCCGAGCTTGGCGGCGGGAATGCCGAACTGGCCGCTCGAGCCGGAGATGCGGATATCGGTCAGCATCGCGACCTGCATGCCGCCGCCGAGGCAGAAGCCGCGGATGCAGGCGATCGTCGGCTTCGGATAGTCGGCGAGCAAGGCGCGCTGGGCGGCGCTGCGCCGCGAATAGTCCTCGGAAGCCGCGGCATTGTGCCTGGTCTTCTCGAACTGGCTGATATCGGCGCCCGACACGAACGCCTTGTCGCCGGCGCCGACCAGGATCACGACGCGGACCGCCGGATCGTCGCGCAAGGCGGTCAGCGCTTCGCCAAGCCCCTCCCACATCTCCAGCGACATCGCATTGCGCTTGTCCGGGTTGTTGAAGGTGATGACGCCGACGCCGTCGACCACGCTTTGCAGGATCTTGCCGTCGGCTAGCGATCGATCCGAGCTGTTTGGCATATGAGGGTCCAGTCTGATTTCAGTCAAAGCTAGCACCCGGTCGGGCGCCGGGGCAGGCGGTCCAGGGCACGGCGCGATTGCACCGGCGTGCGGCGATTCCTCCGGTAGTTGTACGGCTCGCAAAATAAACTGTCGAGAAAGGGTTGCGCGATTAGAGTGCGCCGCCCGCGTTCCGTGCCGGCTTAACGTTTTCCTAGTCTTTCGACGGTACGACCATACGCACCTGCGCGCAGGGATCACCCCGCGGCGCGCTGGGGCGCGTGCCACAGCCTTCCCGCTGCCGTCGCGTCGGTAGCGGATGTCCCACCACCGGACCGGCAGGGACGCCGGTCAACCCCGACCTCCGTGCACTCAGATCGCCCTGGGGCGAGGTCCAGTCGTGTCTGTCGAAAAGTTTCTCAAGCAACGCGGTGTCAGGATCACGGTCAACGGCAGCTACACGCTGCCGAACTGGTACGATGCGCAGGGCAAATTGCGCACCTTCGCCTGCCGCACCACGCGGGTGTCGCCATTCCGCATGATCGTCGACGTGCCCGTCGTCGGCAAGATCGGCGACCGGCTGACCTCGTATTTCGAGGAGTTCGGCAAGTTCCAGGGCTGCATCACCGACACGATGAGCGGCAGCTTCTTGCTCGAGCTCGAGATGACGCATGCGATGCGGGAGAAGTTCGCCGACAAGCTGACCTGGATCGAGAAGAAGCAGAAGGATCCGAGCGTCCGCGAGACGCGCAACAATCCGCGTTTCGTCCCCGCGGCGCCGCATGCCATGCTGACCTTGGCGGACGGCACCATGCAGAGCTGCTTCATCATCGACATGTCGCTGTCGGGCGCGGCGGTGTCGTCCGCGGTGCAGCCGCCGGTCGGCATGCCGCTTGCGATCGGCGCCTGCGTCGGGCGCGTGGTCCGGCATCTGCCGAACGGATTCGCCATCAAGTTCGTCGAGACCTACAAGCAGAGCGAGCTAGCGCGCCTGATCGCGCGCAAGTCCAAGGAGCTGCTGGTGGTGTCGGCGGAGACGGATCCGGTTGCTTAGGGCGAGTACTCACAAATCGGGGGCGTGCGTGCGGCAATAGCGAGCTCTCATCACCTTGGGAGGCCGGTCAGCAATGAAATCATTCATACCAAGACTGCGGTCTGCGGTGCTTGCTTCAATCGTGCTCAATGTTCTTATCAGCCTACAGGCCCCCGCTGACACGGTCTTCGTACAATCGACGTCCGTATTTGGGAGTATGAATGCGAAACTTCGATTGCAGTTTTCAACTTCACCAGCCCAGAAGGAAAATCTCCGCAACATTCTAAGGCAGTTTGCCCAGGATGAGGGATTCGATCTTGAAGATATCGGAGCCCAGATGCCCCCGAAAAGCGGGCGGCGCGTGTTCTGGATGAAACTGAGCAAAATGTCGAATGAGATTGAAGTACTAAACATTCGAAGAGAAGAGTTGATGTTCATTTGGGTATACGAACTTAAATCGAATGTGGGCCTCGAAGTCGACGTCTCCAAACTCAAAGAAGTTTTGCGGAAGGAATGGCCCGACCTCGCTCCCTATGAAGGCCAATAGGTCTTCGTCACGGTTAGCCGTCTCATTCGAGCCGCTACAAGCCGAATAGTAGCCAAGTTCCGAGGCGAAAGCGTTCAACGACGCGAAGTCCGCTTCGGGTCAAAAGCGGATGTCCGGCGCACCCGGCGGACACGTCAGCTATGGGCCAGAAGCTGACCCCACGATTTGAGATGAAGGCACGGCACTACCCCGGGAAACCAAAGCCACCATAGTCACTCCGGAAGAGGTAGGCGGTTGAACCAGGCGTCCATTTTCGCCTGATGCTCGGACTTTCGGAAGCTGGGATACATGGCGCGCAGTCGCCTACGGCTTAGGCCAGGGTAAGCGGATTGCACTCGCTCAAGCAACTTTTGGCCATCGTCGTTTCGTCCCTGTTGGCGGGCTATGTCGATCGCATCCAAGAGGGCGGCCAGATTGTTAGGGTCCAGCGCGAGCAATCGATTGACGCACCCCTGCCATTGATCTTGCCGCCCCAATAGAAAGGACGCCACGCTGATGCCGGGCAGGATTTGGGCTACGAGCATAACCTGGTCGAGAGGATTAAGCCTTACTGCGCGATCGAAGTCCTCGCAAGCCTGCTCTGGATCTCCCAATAGATTGTTGATCCAGCCCAGGCTTGCCCAACTGAAGGCGAGGTTTGGATTGAGACTGAGTGCCCGTTCTGTCAGAATCTTTGCGCTATCCAGATCGTCACTTAGAAGAGCGAGGGTGAGACCACACCGCGAGAGTATGGCGCCGTCATCGGGCGCGAGCTGGGCGGCTCGGACTGAGAGCTCAAGCGCCGTCGCTCGCTCGCTTTCATCAAGGACCCGACCATACCAATATTGCTGGACAACGAAGCAAATTGAGAGTGACGCGATGGCTGGAGCAAAGTCGGCGTCAAGCGACAGGGCCTCCTGATACTCTGCCTTGGCTTGTTCGAGTGCGGTCGCCGAAAACGTAAAAAGCAGCGAGTTGCCGCGAAGATATCTATCGTAGCAGCTCCATGTACTCGGTGGTTTTTGGATCGCAAGACTTATCTCGGACTGCAGAACTTTCGGCAGAATGGCGCCCACAACACTCTGCGTTACCCGATCCTGCAGCTCGAAAACGTCATCGAGAGCGCCATCAATCTGGTCTGCCCAAAGATGAGCACCCGTAACGGCCTCGATAAGCTGACCGGTGATGCGAACGCGCGCGCCCGACCTCCGAACGCTGCCCTCGAGCAGGTAGCGTACGCCAAGTTCGCGCCCGACCCTTTTAACGTCAGCTGCTCTCCCCTTGTAGGTGAAGCTGGAGTTGCGTGCGATCACGAAGAGCGACTTAAATCGCGACAACGCCGTGATGATATCCTCGACCATGCCATCCGCGAAATATTCCTGCTCGGGATCACCGGACATGTTCTGGAAAGGCAGGACCGCAATGGAAGGTTTGTCCGGGAGCGCAAGCAGTCTTGTTTCGGCAGCGCCTTTGACGCTTATGCCCGCAGGCGTCGATGACGACCTCGCAGCATAGAGCCGCACGGGACGGTCAATGTTCTTGAGCTGTCGCTCACCCAGGTCATCAAAGTCACACGACGTTTTCCCTCGGACATGCCGGAAGGCATCGTCTGATAGCCAAACCCCGCCCGGCTCGCATTCGTTCTCAACTCGGGCGGCTACATTGACGCCATCTCCGAAGATGTCGTCGCTGTCAACGATGATGTCGCCGACATTGATACCGATACGAAATGCAATCTTGGATCCGGTCTCATTGCGCCCATCCATCTGCTTCTGAACCGCCATGGCACAGGTTACGGCATCCACGGCACTGGCGAACTCAACCAGCATGCCGTCGCCGGTCGTCTTCACGATGCGGCCCTTATGGTTCCCGATGGCGGGATCGACGATGTCGCGGCGGATGGCTTTGAGCTCCTGCAGGGTGCCTATCTCATCGGCGGCCATGAGTCGGCTATAGCCAGCCACGTCAGCCGCCAAGATTGCTGCAAGTCGCCGCTCGACGCGCCCGCTCGTCACACTAACCCCCGGGGCCGACCTGAACCATCTCCATCAAACCATGGAACCTTTGAGGCTACCAGCCCGCCTGCCGGTTCCAAGCGCTCTCAATGTCCGAGTTGGGTCAAAGGCTGCTCCCGGCAGTCAGCATGCCCTTGGTCGGGTCACCTCTCGGAAGCGGACTTCGCCGCGCTCTGGGCTAAGGTCAGCGACGGGCCAAAAGTGGACATGATGTGCTAAAAGGTCGAGCCTCAGTCGGAGCAATTAAATGCACCAATTTCCGCCAAGTGCCGATCTACAATTTCTCTTGGGAGAGACGTTTGGCCACATCGCTTTAGACCCTTGGTCAATCCAATTTCGGTTTGCTGCTGGAGGCCAAATAACAGTGGAGGGGCGGATAGAACATATTGATGAGGGAGGTTCGATACATCCGCACGACTGTGAAAACCGTACCGGCGATGCGGTCTATCTGCACCAACTTCTCGAACATCCGATCACGGCCGTCGACGCTGAGCCACTTTGCTTGTCTCTGACGTTCGCCACCGGTGCGATCCTTCGTATCTTCACCGAAGTCGGCGGCTTCGAATGCGGGCAGATTTACCCGCCGAAAGGGAGCGGCCGAGGGTTCATCGTTTTCTAAACGGATCGGACTTCTCCAACACTACCCAACCCAGCAACAAATGACCCACCGCATGTCCGCTTCGGGTCAAGAGCGGATGTCCGGCGCCCCGGTGGACACGTCAGCTATGGGCCAACAGGCGACATTCCCTGGTTGCCCTGATATGAAAGAGGCCGGCAACTGAGGCGGACGAGCTGATGGCAGACGATACGTGGTGGCAAGGACTGCTGTGCGTTACGCACCCGATTAACGGGCGCCGTATCTTCGGCGCATGCCATGATAATCAGTGGCGTTGGATGACGTATATTAACGGACCGGCATGGCGGGATACTCATCTTCAAGTCATGTTCCATGCTGGCGAGACAGTCCAGCACGCGAGAGAGTTGGCCGAGATGCTCGGCCCAATTCGAGCGGATGAAGATGAAAGCGAGCGCGCGGAGCTGCTCGCCAGCCAACTTAGGACATCAGCTAGGTAGCGGGACATTCCGAGATACTGCGGTCTGCAAGGGGGGGCAAAAGCCGTCCATGGCGGCCGAGCCGAGGGACTTCCGGTTACCCTCGAAGAGCCGACTTTCCTGGTGGCCATGCAGACTGCCAGCTTAGGGCCATAAGCGGTCATAAGACTTTCCGCCCCCGCATGGATCACTGCGCGAAAACGATCAAATCTACCAAGTAATGCGCGAATGCCACCGGCCATAGCGCACCCGACCGCCGCAGCATTAGCATGAGGAAAACGCCTATTACCGTGGCGAGAAGAACATTGCCGAACCCGGCCCACCAATGATAGGCGCCGAATAGAATTGACGTGGTCAGGACGGCGAACATGCCGTTACCGACGAAGGGCTGGAATGCTTGCCGGATGTATTGGCGGAATATGATTTCTTCGCTGCCAGCGACCAGCGCCAGGCCAAAAACAAGATCGAATGCGTTTAGCCATCCAGTCGGCTGCGGATACGCACCGAGCACAGTTGCTGGGAATGCTGCATTGAGGAGCTGTCGCGGCCACTGGCCAAAACGGGCTAACAAGCAAATTACGACAATCCAGGCGACAATCTCAAAAAGGGAAATTTGACGTTTATCTGATCGGAAGGCTGCGGCACGCGCAGAAGGGACCGTCGCCAAAACGGTGAGTGCAATGATCCGACCCGCATAGTCCCAGAGAAGCCAACTTGCCGCTTGATGTTGATGCAGCCGCATAACCTGCGACGCAACTAGCGCCATAAGGGCCAGGACGAACCACCAAATCAACGGGCGCGTATCGGAGCGATTATTCCCACGCTCTTTGGACACGACGAAGGAGTGTTCTTCCATGCTCGCCTGTAGATTACCTTGGACTTGAACTTAGGACAGTTGGAACGAAGCGTCCATGTCGGCAATCGTTGGTTGCCGTCCCTGATGACCGCTTAGGCTCAAAAGCAGATGTCCGGCGCACCCGGCGGACGCGTCAGCTATGGGCCACAAACGGACCTTCATACGGACGCAGCTCGCTCTGTGTATAGGTCGAAATCAAGCTCGATGTTTCGGTCGGCCGCGAACCTGAGGATATCAGCAGGTATCGAAAATCCTTGATTTCTAGTTTCTAGATGGAGACCAAAGCTCAAACGAACTTGTGCCCCCGCAGGTAGCTGTTCCCAGACAGCGGGCGCTTGGGGGAAGCGGGCGATAAGCAGTCTAACGGCTTCCGCAATGTCCCATTCGTCGGTCTCTTCCGACGTTAGACGAACCGTCCAGGAACCGAACGTGGCGGGAGAAGCATTTGCCCTCGCCGAACGCGGTAGGCCTTTGACTTGTGAATGAGTCGGCTCAACAGCGAAGAGATGGGTGACGTGCTCCGGATGGAGATCATCGGCCCGAACGGTCAGCGAGATCGAGAACCAAGAAATCGGCCCCCCAAACCAAACCGCGTCTGGAGGCGCGTCTTTTGGGGGTTGCGGACGTGGTTGCTTCATTCGGCTACGGGTCCCAAGCGTCACACCCCGGTTGCATAACGCGAATTTATCTACTCTGCGTGCCGCGAAACGTTCAACTTTGAATAACCGATAAGAGGACCGCTTTGGGTCAAAAGGCGACATTCCTGTGGTCGGACCGCGAATCCGCTTTCTTGCGCCTCTGCAGACATGATCTAGGACTGCTCGCCCTGGCGTGTGGCCGCGCGTCCGTTCCGCGGGTTACATCAACTGTTCCGGATCGTCGGCCGCGCGCATCTGCGCGATAAGGTCTTCCGTCGCTGCGCTGCCTGCCGCCGCGATCGCGATCTCGCGGGCGAGATTGGTGCATTCAGCCCACAGCAGGAAGAACACCAGCGGCGGCCGCTCGCGTGCCTCCAGCAGCTGCCGGCAGCGTTCCACCGCGCCGTCGAGCGCCCACCACTGCCGCGCGACCACCATGACCTTGCGGAAGCTGCGCAGCGTGCCGGAGAATTTCTGCGGATCGGCCCCCACGATGGCGCCGCAATGGTTCAGCCAGTTCAGTGCCGCGTAGATCGCGATCCCGTAGTCCTCGATCGTGGTGCCGGTGAAATCGACGACGGTCTTGTCATGCGCACGTTGGCGCAGGAAGGCGTCGATCATCTCCGGTTGACGGGCCGGATCGACCAGCAGCGACGTGTCCTGCCGCGGCACCATCGGAACGTAGCGCATCGCTTCGAGCCGTGTGTGCTCCCAGATCGCCCTGCTATCGCCGAGCAGGTCGCCGGGCTTGCGCTTGCAGGCCGGATAGACCAGCACGCCGTTGTCGGAGAGATCGAGATAGCGCGGCACCACCTTGTCGAGCGCGGCGAGAAACGCCGATGGATCGGTCAGGCCGCGCAGGTCGCTGGCGGCATCCTCCGTTTCTGCAGGCTTGTTGCCGCGTGTCCAGCCGAAATTGGCCATCCCCGGACGCCCCGATCTCAACCTTGCCCGTCAGGTTAGATGGAAAATGCGACGAAGCAAATGCGGCATTTGCTGCTGCGCCGTCGTGCCTGTCCGTCGCTGCAGGTTGACGCCGAACTGCGCCGCGCCTAGCTGATGGTTAACAGGGCGCAACGCTAGTTGCTGCCGCCTTCGGGGCCGATGCCATGACCTCTTCTGATCGCCAATCGCATTGGCAGACCGTCTACCTGACCAAGGGCGAGCAGCAGGTGAGCTGGTCGCAGGCCGATCCGCAGCCATCGCTGCGCCTGATCGAATCGGTCGCGCCCAGCCGCGACGCGTCGATCATCGATGTCGGGGGCGGGGCCTCGCGCCTCGCCGACGCGCTGCTTGCGCGCGGATTCCACGATCTGACGGTGCTCGATCTCTCCGAGGCGGCACTGGCGAGCGCCCGGGAACGAATCGGCGCGGCAGGCGACGCGGTGCGCTGGATCGCCGACGATGCCACGGTCTGGCAACCGCCACAGGCGTTCGACATCTGGCATGATCGTGCGGCGTTTCATTTTCTCGTCGAGGCGACGGAGCGCGCGGCCTATCTGGACAGACTGCATCGCGGCGTCACGGCCGGCGGCCACGCCGTGATCGGCACCTTTGCGCCGGACGGTCCGGAGAAGTGCAGTGGCCTGCCGGTGCAACGCTATGATCCGACAGTGCTCAGCCGGATCGTCGGACCGGCATTCGAACTGATCGCGCAAGAGGCGCACCGCCACGTCACGCCCTGGGGCACGACGCAGTCGTTCCAATTCAGTGTGCTGCGGCGGACGTGACCGGCCGCGGAAGGAGAGGTGAGATGACGGACATGCCACGGACGATCGGCGAGATCGCGAGCTACCACGCCCATGTCTATTACGATCCGACCACCAGGCGCGGCGAAGCGGAACGGCTGCGCAACTGGCTGGGCGAACGGTTTCTGGTCACACTCGGGCGCTGGCACGACGTCAAGGTCGGTCCGCACGACCAGGCGATGTACCAGGTGGCGTTCGCGGCCGAGCTGTTTCCAACCCTGGTGCCGTGGCTGATGCTCAACCATGGCAGCCTGAGCATCCTGGTCCATCCCAACACCACCAATCCGCGCCGCGATCATCGCGACGATCCGCTCTGGATCGGCACGCCGCTCGCCGTCCATGCCGACAAGCTGCCCGAAGAGGCCGAGATGGAGCAGGCGCCGGCACCGAACACACAGCCGACATTGCGTCCCTGAGCGTCAGCGAGACGAGTCTCGAAGGATCGACGTCGTCCCGGCCTTCGCCGGCACGACACTGAATGTTTGGTGCCGCTCCTCTGTGAAGGCCGAGCACTCACAGCCTTCAGGGGCATATGCATTGCCATGCCGGTTGCCGGCTTGCGTAAAGTTTGAAGCGATTGTGTTACGACCAAGTCGTTTCAAACTCATCGCGTTTTGCAACGTGAGGTTAAGTCGCGATTCCTAGGCTGACCCGACAATTTCAGAGTCGGGCGCATTGGGCATGTTCTTTTCGTTTCGAAGCTGGTCGCTGTGGCGGGTGGTGGGGCCGCTGCTGGCGATCGTGCTGCTGCTGGCCGGCCTGTCGGCCGGGAGCCTGCAGGTGATGTCCGCGGTGCGGGCCTATGTGGCGGGCGAAAGCCTGTGGTCGAAGGGGCAGAAGGACGCCATTCACGCTCTTCAGATCTATGTCTCGACCGGCGCGCCGCTCTATTTGCAGAAGTTCGATGCCGCGATCGCGGTGCCGCTGGCGGATCGCACCGCACGGCGCGCGCTGGAATCGCCCGGCAACAATGACGCCGTGGCCCGCGCCGGCTTCGCCGCGGGAGGCAATCATGATGACGACATTGGCGGCCTGATCTGGCTGTTCAAATATTTCCGCACGATGCACCACGTCGCCGGCGCGGTGACGGCCTGGCGCAATTCGGATGCGTTGCTCGATCAGTTGATCGAAATCAGGAACGAGGCCGCCAACGATGTCGCGCTGCATGATCCGTCGGCTGCGACGATCAGGCGCTGGATCGAGCGGATCGGTGTGGTCGACGCGGCGCTGAGCACGCTGGCGGTCGATTTCTCCGATCATCTAGGCAAGGCGTCGCGCCAGGTCTCCGCGCTGCTGCTGCTGGTCAATCTCGTGATCGCGGCCTGCCTGGCCGGCATCGTGCTGTTCCACACAAGGCGGATGCTGTGGCGGCGCTGGCTCGCCGAGACCGCGCTTGCCGTCGAGAAGGAGCGCGCCCAGCTCACGCTGGCCTCGATCGGCGATGCCGTCATCGTGACCACGCAGGACGATCGCGTCGGCTACATGAACGCCGCCGCGCAGCGGCTGATCACGTCGGGCCAGGACGTCACCGGCTGGCAGCTCTCGTCGCTGTTCAGCATCGCCGAGCAGCCGGTGCGGGGATCGTTCCGGAGCGCGGAGGCCGACGATGAAAGCCGCCCGCAGCAGCGGCTGCTGGTGCGGCCGGACCATTCCAGCGTGCCGGTTTCGGTGGTCGAGACGGCGATCGTGCATGAAGGCGAACCGGCCGGCCGTGTCATGATCATTCACGACATGACCGCCGAGCGGCGGCTGGTCGAGGAACTGGCCTGGGCCGCCTCGCACGACGCGCTGACCGGGCTTGCGAACCGGCGGCAGTTCGAGTTCGAGCTGCACAGGGCGATGTCGGGTGTGCCGGCCGCGGGCGCCGATCTGATGCTGATCGACCTCGATCAGTTCAAGATCGTCAACGACACCTGCGGCCACATGGCGGGCGACCGACTGCTGAGGCAGGTGGCGCGACTGCTGGCTGCGGAGGTCGGCGACAGCGGGCTGGTGGCGCGGCTCGGCGGCGACGAGTTCGGCATCCTGCTGCGCGACGACGGCTCTGCCACGCACGATGTTGCGGCCGACGTCGCGGAGCGGATCAGGGCGGTGGTCGAGCAGTCGAGCTTCATCCATGAGGGCTCGAGCTTCCGGATCAGCGCGAGCATCGGCCTGGTCGGGCTTGCCGACAGCGCCGGGGTGCAGGACGCGTTGCGCCTTGCCGACGTCGCCTGCTTCCTCGCCAAGGACAAGGGACGCAACCGCGTCCAGGAGCACCGTCCGTCCGATACCGGCATGGCGGTGCGGGTCGCCGAGATGAGCTGGGTCAATCGTATCCGCAAGGGATTGGACGAGGAGCGCTTCTGCCTCTACGAGCAGGAGATCCGCCCGGTCGACGGCATGCTGAAGGGCAACGACCGGCGCGAGCTGTTGCTGCGGCTGCGCGACGAAAGCGGCGCCCTGGTGCCGCCCGGCAGCTTCCTGCCGGCGGCCGAGCGCTATGGGCTGATGCCGCTGATCGATCGCTGGGTGGTTCGCCGCGCCTTCGAGCTCATTGCCGAGCGCAAGCACCACGCGCGCAAGATCGCGAGCTATGCGATCAATCTGTCCGGTGCCACCATCGGCGACAGCGACTTCGTCGATTTCGTCGCCGCCCTGTTTGCCGAGCTTGATGTGCCACCGGCCGTGGTGTGTTTCGAGATCACCGAGACCAGCGCAATCTCCAATCTCGACGAGGCCCAGAAATTCATCGCGCGGCTGCGCGAGATCGGCTGCAGCTTCTCGCTCGACGATTTCGGCACCGGCATGTCCTCGATCGCCTATCTCAAGCACCTGCCGGTCGACATCATCAAGATCGACGGCTCGTTCGTGAAGGAGATCCTGAACAGCAAGGTCGATCGCGCGATGGTCGAGATGATCACCAAGACAGCCAAGATCATGCAGAAGCAGGTGGTCGCGGAGTTCGTCGAGAGCCTCGCGATCCTGGACGAACTGCGCCAGATCGGGGTCGATTACGTCCAGGGCTACGCCATCGGGAAGCCGGTGCCGGTCCTCACGCTTCGCGAGGAAAAGATCGCCTGAGCCGCCGAAATTGTCCCGAATCGGGACCTTTTCGGCCGTTTTGGCCGTCCAAAGCTGATTCTTCGGCACTTTCCATCCGAAAAACGTTTAAAAATCCTGTCGTTGCCCGCTTCGTCTCGATTATGCCTTACTCTAATTCCCTGATATGATGAGTGATCGGTGAATCCCATGTGGGCCGGCTAACAGGCTCCAGAGCACCGTACTTGGGGATGATGGGTCAACGTACGACGAAAGCTGCCGCGCGTCGGTCGAACCGCGGCATGTCAGTGGTGGGCAGCACGGCGTTCGCCGTGACGGCGCTCGTCCTGTCGTCTGGCTGTGCCGCCTGGGTGGTCGGCATCGACCCGACCGCATGGCTGCACGGACCCGCGTTCGCCAACACCACCGCATCGCTGAACTTCGACGATCGCTTCGGCTCGCGCTCCACGATCAACACGGCTTCACTGTATTACCCCCTCCGCCGCGGATTCCGTTCGAGCCGCGGCGATTTCAATTCCGAGTTCGGTCAGATCGAGGACGCGCTGGCCGGCCAGCTGCGCGACACCCAGACCGAGCTGCCGGTCAGCCAGCCGGCGACAGCGTCCGTCGCTGCCGCGACGCCGACCCCATCGACGTCTGCGGTGCCGATGCCGCGGTCGCGGCCGGCCGAAGCCAATCTGCTGGCGCGGAACGATCAGCCGCCGCCACCTTCGCAGGCGCCGCAGGGCGACAACCGGACCTTCCTGCAGAAGATCGCCGACATGATGCCGGGCAAGATCCAGCTTGCCTCGATCGATCCGAACGACGGCCTGCTGTCCGGACCGAGCCCCGACCTCGGCGCGCTCGGCTACGACAGCACCACGGCGGTCTACGACATCACCGGCCGCATCGTGTACATGCCCGACGGCACCAAATTCGAGGCGCATTCGGGTCTCGGCAATCTGCTCGACGACCCCGCGCATGTGAATGCCCGCAACGCCGGTGCGACCCCGCCCGGCATCTACGAGATGAAGCCGCGCGAAAAGCTGTTCCACGGCGTGCCCGCGCTGCGCATGACCCCGGTCGATGGCAGCGATACGTTTGGTCGTGTCGGCCTGCTGGTCCACAGCTACATGCTCGGGCCGAACGGCGACTCCAACGGCTGCATCTCGGTCAAGCACTACGACCGCTTCCTGCAGGCCTACCGCAACGGCACGATCAAGCGCATCGCCGTCGTGATCAGCATCAAGGACGTCAAGTCGGCCTCGACGCGCTCCGCGTCGAACTCGTAAGCCGCCAGTAGCGTCGCTGGCGACCGATCCATTTCTGCCTTTGTCGGTGTGGGCAGCTCGAGCGTGGTTGGACCACCGCCGTTACCACACGCTCGATTGTCATCACCCGCGAAAGCGGGTGATCCAGTACGCCGCGGCCTCTCGATTCAAGTACTGGCGCCTCTGGAATACTGGATCGCCCGGTCCCGTCTCCGCCAAGGCTTCGACGAGGCTCTCGCTTTCAGGCGCGCCGAAGCTTTAGCGGAGGCGGCGAGCCGGGCGATGACAGCGCGTTGTGCGGAGATGCTGCCCTGCATTTCTCCGGCCCATTCCTTAGCCGATCTCTTTCCTGACCACGGCAGCCGCGTCGCACATCGCCTTCAGCTTTCCGAACGCGACCTGCCGCGGCATGTACTTCATGCCGCAGTCCGGCGCGACCACCAGCCGCTCCGCCGGCACGTGCTTCAGGCCGTTGCGAATCCGGTCGGCGACGACAGTCGCGGGTTCGATCTCGGGATTGCCGAGGTCGAGCACGCCGAGCATGATCTTCTTCGATGATAGATCCTTGAGCACGCCGAGATCGAGCTTCGGCTGGGCCGCCTCGATCGAGATCTGGTCGGCGATGGTGTCGTCGAGCTCGGCGAGGAAGGAATAGCCGGCCGGCTTGGTCGAGCCCGGCACCACGGCCGCATAGCCGAAGCAGAGATGCACCACGGTCGGGATGGTGATGCCCTGCAGTGCGCGATTGATCGCCTTCACCGCATAGCGCTTCGCCAGCTCCGGATTGTTGCGCACCCAGGGCTCGTCGAGCTGGATCACGTCGGCGCCGGCCTTTTCGAGGTCGCGCGCCTCGGCATTGACGGCCTCGGCGAAGGCCATCGCGAGCTCCTCGTCGTCCTTGTAGAACTCGTTCTTGGCCTGCTGGCTCATCGTGAACGGGCCGGGCAGGGTGATCTTGGCGGCACGGTCGGTGTTCTTGCGCAGGAACTGCATGTCGTGGAGCTCGACCGGCCCCTTGCGCTTCACCGGGCCGACCACGCGCGGCACCGGCGTCTGCGTGTTGCCGGTGCGTGCGGTAATGACAGCGGGATTGTCGGCATCGACGCCGTCAAGCGCGGTAGAGAACCGATTGGAGTAGCTCTCGCGCCGGATCTCGCCATCGGTGACGATGTCGATGCCGGCGCGCTCCATGTCCCGGATCGCCACGATCGTCGCGTCGTCCTGCGCCTCCTCGAGATGCTCGGCCGGCAGGCGCCACATCGCGTGCATGCGGGTGCGCGGCACTGATTTCGACAGCATCGCGCGGTCGACCAGCCATTCCGGTTGCGGGTAGCTGCCGACGACGGTGGTCGGCAGCAGGTGCGTGGGCAGGTTCATGATGTCCTCCTTCTTGTTGGTGGTGCGGCCGGATCAGGCCGCGCGCGTCGCGCTTGCCGCGGTTTCGTCCTTCACCGGATTGCGCAGCACGCCGATGCCGGAAATCTCGACCTCGACGACGTCGCCGTCCTTCATCCACAGCGGCGGCGTGCGATAGGCGCCGACGCCGCCGGTGGTGCCGGTGACGATGACATCGCCCGGCACCAGCTCGGTGAAGGTCGAGCAATAGGCGATCAGGGTGGCGACGTCGAACACGAGGTCCGAGATCGGCGCGGCCTGCACCTCGACGCCGTTGAGCCGGGTCGCGATGTGCTGCTGGCTGATGTCGGTCAACTCGTCCGATGTCACCATCCACGGTCCGAAACTGCCGGTGCCGACGAAATTCTTGCCCGGCGCGAATTGCGAGGTGTGGCGCTGCCAGTCGCGGATGCTGCCGTCATTGTAGCAGGCATAGCCCGCGATATGAGCGAGCGCCGCCTCGCGCGGGATGCGGCGGCCGGCCTTGCCGATGATCACGGCCATTTCGCCCTCATAGTCGAAGCGTTCGGATTCCAGCGGCCGGATCATCGGCTGGCCGGCGCCGACCTGGCTGTTGGCGAAACGGGTGAAGATCATCGGATGCGGCGGCGTCGGATGGCCGCTCTCGGCGAGATGCGTCGCATAGTTGACGCCGATGCAGAAGATTTTGTCCGGATCGGGCACGGTCGGCAGCAGCTCGACATCGCTGAGCGCGTGATCGGCCGGCTCGCTTTGCAATGTCTTCAGCTCATCCAGCGAGCCCGTCGTCAGCAGCGCCTTCAGCGTCGGATATGCCTTCAGCCGCTTGCCGGCGTCGATCACCCCCGCATCGGTCACGATGCCGTAGCTTGTGGTGCCCGCCGCCTTGAAACTTGCGATCTTCATGGTCTCTCACTCTGTTCGATGGAGGAAACATAGGTCTGGATGGGAAGCGCGATCTCGCCGTTGCGGATCGGGACGCATTGCGGCGGAAAATCCTGCCGGAAGCGGGCGCCGTTCGCCGCGGCGCGATCGAGGAAGCGGCCGAGATGCGCCATCGCGCCGGTCGGCAGATCGTGCAGCACCAGCAGCGTCCATGGTTGCGCGCGGCATTGCCCGAGCGCGCGCTCGGTCCAGCCGTCGGGATCCTCCCAGTCGTGCGGGATCGCGTTCCAGAGCACGCAGCTATGCTTGTGGTGCGCGAGATAGTCGACCACGGAAGGCTTGAGCAGCCGCTCGTCGAGATTGCCGCCGCCGCCGAACGGCCGGAACCAGCGGTTGGGATGAGCGAGCTCGCCGATTGCGTCCTGAGTCCGGCCGATCTCGCGCTGCGCGGTGTCCGCGCCAGCTTGCAGGCCGAGCGGCGTGCTGTGCGTGAAGGTGTGATTGCCGATCCAGTGGCCGTCGTCGTGCGCACGGGCTGCGAGGCGGCGACGTGCGGGATCGGCGAGCTTCTCGCCGATCACGAAGAAGGTGGTCTTGATGCCGCGCTCGCCCAGGATATCGAGCACACGTGGCGTCACCTCGGGCTCGGGTCCATTGTCGAACGTCAGGGTGAGGTCGAACATTTCAGCGATCCGCTTACGTCGCCGGCTGCATCGCGCCGGAGCCGACCTCGTCGGCGGCACTCTGGCCGGCGCGCGTGCCGGTCTGCCAGATCGCGGCCTTGCTTTCGACCCATCGGATCGCGGTGTTGAAGGCGATCGCCATGAACAGCACCAGCAGCACGCCGGCGAACACGTGGGGGCTGTCGAGGATGGTGCGGTAGCGCGAGATCAGATAGCCGATGCCCGCCGATGAGATCAGCATCTCCGACACCACCACGCCGACGATGACCAGCGCGCCGCCGATCCGCAGGCCCGACAGCACGGTCGGAATCGCGGCGGGGATGATGACGCGAAGCAGCCGCTGGCTCAACGTTGCGCCCATGCTGCGGGCGGCGAGCAGCAGCTGTGGGTCGATGGTCTGGATCCCGGCCGCGGTCGCCAGCATGGTCGGCAGAAAACCGTAGATCGAGGCGAAGGCGATCTTCGACTCCGAGCCGATGCCGAACCACACCGTGAACACCGGATAAAGGATCACGAGCGGCACCGCATAGAGGCTCGAGACCATCGGCATGATCAGGAGCCGCGGGCGCGGCAGGCTGCCGACGACGGCGCCGAGCAGGATGCCGCCGCCGCAGGCAAACGCCATCGAGACCGCGACTTCGTAGACCGTCACCGCCAGCGCGTGGCCATATTCGGCCGCCTCGTTCCAGCCGGCGAGCAGCGTCGAGGACAGCGACGGCAGAAACAACTCGGGGATCAGGCCGGCGCGCGGCAACAGCTCCCAGAGCACGAGCAGGCCGATGATGATCAGATGGCGAAGGGTTTTCGCGCTCATCGCGGTCTCACGCCGATTTGCGGATGTGCCGCCAGATGCGGTCGCGCAGCGCACCGAAGGCATCGCCGCTCAGCATCTCGTAGGTCCGCGGCCGCGGCAGGTTGACCTGCAGCTGATCGACGATGCGGCCCGGCCGCGGCGACATCACGATCACCTCGTCGGCGAGATAGACCGCCTCAGTCAGGCTGTGGGTGACGAACACGACGGTCTTGCCGGTCGCGGCCCAGATCCGCAGCAGCTCGTCGCCCATCGTCATGCGGGTTTGCTCGTCGAGCGCGGCGAACGGCTCGTCCATCAGCAGCACCGGCGGATCCTGCACCAGGCCGCGGGCGATCGAGACGCGTTGCTTCATGCCGCCGGAAAGTTCATGAGGATGACGCTTCTTTAAGGTATGTCTTGCCGAAGCCTTCGAGGCCGACCAGCTTGAGCGCGTCCTGCGCCTTGGCCCGGCGCTCCGCCTTGGCGACGCCGCGCAGCGCCAGCGGAAACTCGACATTGTCCTCGGCCGTCAGCCACGGAAACAGGCTCGCTTCCTGGAACACGACGCCGACGCGGTTGGGGTCGGGCTGCGGAATCGGCGCGCCGTTGATGGTGATCGTGCCCGAGGTCTGCGCACGCAGGCCGGCCATCATCATCAGGAGCGTCGACTTGCCGCAGCCGCTCGGGCCGACCAGTACGACGAAGCGCCCCGGCTTGATGTCGAGCGAGACATCCTCCAGCGCGACGACGTCCTGCGACCTGGTCCGGAACACCTGGCCGACATTCCGCACCTCGATCGCGCCGGCGCGCGGCGCAGGCTTCAACGGTGTCACGTTCGCCAATGGCTGCATCGTGTTTCCACCCATCTGATCAGTTCGTTGAAGGTCATGGCGATCGCGGCGACCATCACGACGCCGGCGAGCAGCTGCTTCATCTGGAAGTTCTCGCCCCAGGTCGCGATCTGGTGGCCGATGCCGTCGCGCGAGGCGTACATCTCGGCGAGGATCACGCCGGTGAGGTTGAAGATCATCGAAATCCGCAGCGCTTCCAACAGCACCGGCAGCATGCTCGGCAGATAGACGCGGAACGCGGTTTGCGCGCGCGTGGCGCCGTAGGAGCGGGCCACCGTCAGGTGCTCGACCTTGACCGATTCCACCGCCGTCGTGGTCGACATGATCACGATGAAGATGGTCGAGAAGAAGCCGAACCCGACCTTCTGAGCGAAGCCGACCCCGAACACCAGGATGAACATCGGCAGGAAGATCGACTTCGGGATGCTGAAGGCGAAGAACAGCAGCGGCTTGGCGACATCGGCAAAATAGCGGTTCTCCGCGATCAGGAAGCCGATCAGCGCCCCCATCGGCACCGCGAGCGCGAAGGCAGCCAGCACCTCGGTCGCGGTCACCATCAGGTCGGTCCGGACGCTCGCGCGTTGCAGGAGATCGCCGAGCGTTGCGAGCGTGTCCGATGCCGAGGGCAGCAGGCGCGGATTGACGAGGCCGGTCCGCGACAGCAATTCCCACAGCGCGAAGATCGCGATCACGATCGCGACCCGCGCGAGCTTGATGGTGAGGGTAGCCTGCATCTTACGGCTTGGTCGGAACCGGCTTGAATTTGGTCGAGATCACGTCCTCGACCGGAACGATGTCCTTCAGTCCGCCGAGCTTGGCGAGGTCGAGCGACAGCTGCACCGCCGCCGGCACATTTGCCGCGCCCATGTCGCCGTCGGTCTCGAGCTTCATGATGGTGTTGTCGTATTCCATCGCGGCGATCTCGGGCGGCATCTCATAGAGGTCGGCGATCAGCTTCACGGTGACGTCGCGGTTGGCGCGCATGAACTGCACGGCGCCATAGAGCGCGTTGACGGCCTTCTGCACCACCTCCGGCTTGGCCTCGGCGAACTTGTCGAGCACGATCCAGCCCGCGGTGAGGTTCGGCGGTGCGGCGGTCGCATAGTCGAGGATGGTCTTGGCTTCGCCCGACTTGGCGACCTGGAAGCTGAGCGGCGAATAGACCACGGCGGCATCGACATTGCCGGCGAGCAGGTTCGGCACCAGCCCGCCGCCGCCGACCGGCACGCGGGTGAAGTCGATCTTCCTGTCCTGGATGGTCCAGAGCGCGAGCAGGTCGGAGCCGGAGCCCGCCGCGGTGATCCCAACCTTCTTGCCGTTGAGATCCTTGACCTCGAGCGTCGACTTGGCCGGCACCATCAGCTGCCAGCCGAAATTGCCCATCGCGGCATTGGCGACGATCCGCGACATCACGCCTTTCTTGCGGCCGGCCGATACCAGCGACGGCGGATCGAGGATGATGTCGGCGGCGCCTGCCGCCATGCCCTCGAAGGTCTCGGCGCCGCTGCGATAGACCGTGAGCTCCGCCTTGATGCCTTCCTTCTCGAACAGCTTCTGCCGCACCGCGGTCTCGGCGATCGTGGTCGGCCAATAGGTCTTGGTCGGCAAGCCGACGCGGATCGTGTCGGCGGCGATGGCCGGGCCGGCCAGCAGGGTGACGATCAGGGTTGCCAGCGCGCGGCGGCGCGTGATGCTCATGGTTCTGTTTCTCCCGGATATCGATTGTTATTGTTTGCGGCGCCTTGCGCGCCGTGGATCACGATGTGCCGTTGACCTCCGCGATGCGCGAAGCCGCGAGCTCGACGAAATCCCGGGTGGTGCCGAAGTGCTTTGACAATGCGCGAACTGCCGCATCCGCGTCGCGCGCGAACACCGCATCCACGATCGCGGCGTGCTCGGCCTCGACGTCGCGCGCTCTGCCGACCTCGCGGCGGATCGAAAGCCGCCGGTAGCGCTCGCTCTGCTCATGCAGCACGTCGCGGAAGCCGAGCAGCCATTGCGAGCCGCAGGCATTGACCAGCGCGCGATGGAAGACGCGGTGGCGGACCACCCATTCCTCGTAATGCACGGTAGGGTCGTCGGGATAGCGATGCGGCACGGCCTTCAGCGATTCCCAGGCCGTCGCGACCGACGACAGCCAGGCCTCGTCGCCGCGCTCGATCGAGCGCCGCAACGCAAGGCCCTCGATGTCGATCCGGGTCTGCGTGACATCGGCGAGATCGGCGAGCGAGACCGGGCAGACGCGAAAGCCGCGCTGGTCGGAAGCCTGCACCAGACCGTCGGCCACCAGGCGCGACAATGCCTCGCGGACGGCGGCGAGGCTGACCGAGAACTGCTTGGCGAGGCCTGCGATGTGCAGCTTCTGGCCGGGAAGCAGCCGGGTCGAGAGGATGTCGGCCCGCAGCCGCTCCTGAACCGCCGATGTCAGGCTTCGCGGCCCATCGCCGGCCAAGCCCTCGCGAAAACTCAACCCAATGTTCATGGCAGGGCAAGACTGGCGGACGCCCTTGTCGGCGTCAATCGAAAATCGATTTTATTTGGAGTCTGGTTCAGTATCACTGTTTATGTATACTGAGATGGCTCAAGCGGACGGAGTTATCTTGGATCTCACCGAAAATGCGGTAGCAATGTATACAATCAGAATGCAGAAATAGGGAGGATCTCGTGCCAAAGCCCTTTCCAATGAACGCCTGGTACGCGGCCGGCTGGGACGCCGAGATCAAGCACGCGCTGCTGCCGCGCACGATCTGCGGCAAGCGTGTCGTGATGTACCGGAAGGGCGATGGCGAGGTGGTGGCGCTCGAGGATGCCTGCTGGCATCGCCTGGTGCCGCTCTCCAAGGGCCGGCTCGAGGGCGACACCGTGGTCTGCGGCTATCACGGCCTGAAATACAATGCGCAGGGCCGCTGCACCTTCATGCCCTCGCAGGAGACGATCAATCCGTCGGCCTGCGTGCGCGCCTATCCCGTCGTCGAGCGCCATCGCTTCATCTGGCTCTGGATGGGCGATCCCGCGCTCGCCGATCCGGCGCTGGTGCCCGACATGCACTGGAACCACGATCCGGCCTGGGCCGGCGACGGCAAGACCATTCACGTCAAATGCGACTATCGCCTCGTCGTCGACAATCTGATGGACCTGACCCACGAGACCTTCGTGCACGGCTCGAGCATCGGCAATGACGCAGTCGCCGAAGCGCCGTTCGACGTCACTCATGGCGAGAAGACCGTCACCGTGACGCGCTGGATGCAGGGCATCGAGGCGCCGCCGTTCTGGGCCAAACAGTTGCAAAAGCCGGGTCCGGTCGACCGCTGGCAGATCATCCGCTTCGAGGCGCCGTGCACCGTCAATATCGATGTCGGCGTCGCGCCGGCCGGATCCGGCGCGCTGGAGGGCGATCGCTCGCAGGGCGTCAATGGCTATGTGCTCAACACCATCACGCCGGAGACCGAGAAGACCTGTCATTACTTCTGGGCCTTCGTCCGCAACCACCGCATCACCGAGCAGCGCCTGACCAGCGAAATCCGCGACGGCGTCGCCGGCATCTTCCACGAGGACGAGATCATCCTGGAAGCGCAGCAGCGCGCGATGGACGAGAATCCGGACCGCGTGTTCTACAATCTCAACATCGATGCCGGTGCGATGTGGGCGCGCCGCGTCATCGACCGCATGGTGGCGAAGGAGAATCCGCCGCCGCAGTTGCAGGCAGCGGAGTAGGCGGCATGGCGGAGCGCGAGGCCGATCGTGCAGTGTCGCAGACCGTGCGGGCGCAACTTGCGCTGCGCGAGCTGATCGTGTCCGGCGGCCTGCGGCCGGGGGAGCGCATCTCGGAATTGCAGGCGGTCGAGGTCACCGGGGTGTCGCGCACGCCGGTGCGGATGGCCCTGGTCCGGCTGGAAGAGGAAGGCCTGCTGGAGGTGATCCCGTCCGGCGGCTTCATGGTCAAGGCATTCTCCGAGCGCGACATCCTCGATTCGATCGAGCTGCGCGGCACGCTGGAGGGATTGGCCGCGCGCTTTGCCGCCGAGCGCGGCGTCTCGTCGCGCGATCTCGAGCCGCTGAAGCAATGCCTCGACGAGATCGACGGCCTGGTGCGGCAGGAGCCGATCTCGATCGAGGCGTTTTCGTCTTATGTCGCGCTCAACGCCCGCTTCCACGTGCTGCTGGCCGAGCTGTCGCGCAGCCCGCCGCTGATCCGGCAGATCGACCGCGCCTCGGCGCTGCCGTTCGCCTCGCCGAGCGGCTTCGTGATGGCGCAATATGCCTTGCCCGAGGCGCGCCAGATCCTGCTGATCGCGCAGGACCATCACCGCGTGGTGGTCGACGCCATCGAGAACCGCGAGGGCGCGCGCGCCGAGGCTGTTATGCGCGAGCATGCAAGGCTTGCGGCGCGCAATCTGCGGCTGGCGCTGCGCAACCGCACCCATCTCGATCTGCTGCCGGCGCTGGCGCTGATCTCGGCCGGCTGAACGGAGCGCGCCATGCGATTCATCGAAACCTGGACATCGGCCACGCTGCTTGCTGTGCGCGATCTCACGCCCGGCATCCGCGAATTCCTGCTGCGGCCCGACGATTTCACCGCCGCGCCCTATCCGGTCGGCAGCCATATCGATGTCGGCGTCACCATCGACGGCCAGCCGCAGACCAGATCCTATTCGCTGGTCGGCGAGGTCGATCCGCAGGGGTTCCGGATCGCGGTGCGGCATGCAGCGGATTCCCGGGGCGGCTCGCGCTACATGTGGTCGCTCGCGCCGGGGGCGCGGCTCAACATCACGCAGCCCGCCTCGCTGGTGCAGCTCGACTGGACCCGGCGGCAGTTCTGCTTGATCGCAGGCGGCGTCGGCATCACGCCGATCGTTGGCGCGGCGCAGGTGCTGGCCCGCCGCGACGCCGGGCTGACGCTGCACTATGCCGTGCGGACGCGCGGCGATGCGGCCTATCTCGATGCGCTCGAACGCCTGCTCGGCGACCGCCTCGTCGTCCATACCGGCGACGAGGGCCGGCGGCTCGACCTCGACGGCGTCTTCGCAAGTCTGCCGCAGGATACGATGACGTTGTTCTGCGGCCCGATGCGGATGCTCGATGCGGCGCGGCGGGCCTGGGAAGCGTCCGGCCGCCCGATGACCGATCTGCGTTACGAGACCTTCGGATCGAGCGGGCTGCTGCCGACCGAGGCGTTCCGAGTCCGGCTCAGGGACGAGGGCACCGAGTTCGTGATCCCGCACGACCGCTCGATGCTGGACGTGCTGAACGAAGCAGGTCACGAGGTGATGAGCGACTGCCGGCGCGGTGAATGCGGCGTTTGCGCGCTCGACGTGATCGATGTCGACGGCGAGATCGACCATCGCGACGTGTTCTTCAGCGATCATCAGAGGCGGGAGAGCCGCAAGATCTGCGCCTGCGTGTCGCGCGCCCGCGGCACCATCACGGTGGACACGCTGCATCGCGCCGACGCGCTGTAATGCGCAGGCGCGGCGCGGCCGTTCGATCGGGGCTAAAGCGTGATCAGATTAGGTTGAGCTGGAATGGCGTCGAAGGATCACCTCTCCCGTGGGAGAGGTCGATTTGCGTAACAAATCGGGTGAGGGGCTACGGTCTAACGAGAGAGCAAGAGCCCTCACTCGGATTGCTTCGCAATCCGACCTCTCCCAAATGGGGAGAGGTGAACCAAGACCGCGCCAAGCCGATTCAACCAAACCTCATCGCGCTTTACGCCGCGTGCACCGCGTGGAGCGGATCGTGGTCGAGCAGGGCGGTGATCTCACCGGCCGACATCGGCCGGCCGATCAGATAGCCTTGCACCTCGTCGCAGCTGGTCTGGCGCAGATATTCGAGCTGGTCCGCGGTCTCGACGCCTTCTGCGACAACGCCGATCCGCAGGTCCTGCGCGAGGCCGATCACTGATTTGACGATCGCGGCGCAATCCGGCTGGGTCAGCATGTCGCGGATGAACGACTGATCGATCTTGATGCGGCTGAACGGCAGCTTGCGCAGATAGGTCAGCGACGAGAAGCCGGTGCCGAAATCGTCGAGCGCGACCGTCAGGCCAAGCTCGAGCAGCCCGTTGAGGATCGCGGGCGCCGAACCGTATTTCGAGATCAGCATCGATTCGGTGATTTCGATCTCGAGCCGGTTCGGCGCGACGTTGGCTTTGGCGAGCGCCTCGACGATGGTCTGCAGGATGCCGACGTTCTGGAACTGGACCGCCGAGAAGTTCACCGCGATCCTGATGTCGTCGGGCCAGCGCGACAGCATCGCGCAGGCGCGGCGGATCACCCACTCGCCGAGCTGGTGGATCAACCCGCTCTCCTCGGCGATCGGGATGAACACGCTCGGCGGGATCAGGCCGCGCGTCGGGTGCTGCCAGCGCAGCAGCGCCTCGAAACCGGTGACGCGGCCTTTGCGGATGTCGAGAAATGGCTGATAGACCAGGAACAGTTGGTCCGCTTCGATCGCCTGTTCCAGATCGCGCTGCAAAGCGCGGCGGTCGCGCGCCGACCGGTCGTCGCTCGCCTCGAAGAAGCAGATCGTGCCGGGACCGGATCTCTTGGCCCGGTAGAGCGCGATGTCGACATGCTTGAGCAGATCGTGGGAGGTGTTACCGTCGCGTGGCGCCAGCACGATGCCGATGCTGATCGCGCTGGTGATCTCAAAACCGTCGATCGGGAACGGATCGGCGAAGGCCGCGACGAACCGTTCGGCGATCGCGAGCGCGTCCTCGGGTCGCGTCAAATTGGACATGATCAGCGCGAACTCGTCGCCACCGATCCGCGCGACATGCTCCGCCGCGCGGGTGCAGCGCTGCAACCGCGCCGCGACCTGCACCAGGAATTGGTCGCCGGCCGGATGGCCGTACCTGTCGTTGATCTCCTTGAAGCGATCGAGATCGAGCAGCAGCACGGCGAACTCCTCGCCCGAGCGCGTCAGGCGGCTCAGCGCGCCATTGAACGCCTCGTTGAAGGCAACGCGGTTCGGCAGATGCGTCAGCGGATCCTGCCGCACCGTCCGCTCGGCCTCATGCTGGGCGATGACCCGCCGCCTGAACTCGAAGGCATTGACGAACACGCCGCGCAGCAGCACGGAGCCGTAGACCAGCACCAGCACCGCCATCAGGAGATAGATGAAGTCGCCGTCCCGGCCGAGACAGATCGCGATTCCGACGAAGATCGGCGCAGTGAACGCGATCGCCGCGATCGGGATCGTCGAGAAGGCGAAGGCGCCGCCGGCGAGCATTCCGGCGCAAAGACACGTGATCACCAATTGCCCACCGCTCGATGCGCCGGCGAAGAAGGCGACCGGCACGACGCCCCAGGCCGCGCCGAGCGCCAGCGCATTGCACACCAGGCGGTACATGGTTCGGCGCGACACGAATTGCGGCTTGGCGATGCGGCGCGATGCGCGCGCCTGCAGCCCGAAGAACAGTGCAGCGCTGCTGACGGCGGCCGCCCATATCAGCGCAAAGAGCCAGTCCGGCGATTGCCAGAGCGCGGCCGCGAGCACCAGCGCGTTGCAGGCGTTGGCCAGCATGATGCCGAAGGAATAGCCGAGCACCAGCGACACCTGCTCGGCGCGGATGTGGCCGGCAAGCGCGTCATCCGTCGGTGGTGCGCCGAAGGCCGCGAGGTCACCCGCGAACAGGGCCGCGAAATATGATCTGAGATAGGTACGCATCTCACTACGCTGTCTGCGCGTCACTACGTCGCCTGCGCGGTTGGCCACGGCGCAGCAGCGAAGAATTCTCCGCAAACCTTTGACAAACTATGAACTATTGGAACCGACCGTGCCATCGCGGGCGCCGCTCAGGTTCCACCGGCGGGCATTGCTAACAAATCGATACAAATGCGTGACGCGAGGTCACGGACCGGCAAAGGTTGCCGCGCCGCTTGATCCCCCGATGCCAACGGTATCCTGACCGTGGTCGAGCGCGATCGCCGATTGGATGCGGCACCACGACGTTGCTGCGGTAATCGTGCGGCCCGACCGTTGCGTGTTCGGTGCAGCCGGCAACGCCGACCAGTTCAATATGCTTGTCGGGCAACTGCTCCAGAACCTCAGCGCAGGGCACTCGTCTTTTCAAGCCAGCGCTTTGTCTGTACCACCGGAACAAAAGACATTCCGGGGGAAACCAGTGAACACGAAGAATGATGCGGCCGAGTATGATTACGTCATCGTCGGTGCCGGCTCGGCCGGTTGCGTGCTTGCCAATCGCCTGAGCGCCGACGGCAAGCATTCGGTGCTGCTGCTCGAGGCCGGTCCGAAGGACTCCAACATCTGGATCCATGTGCCGCTCGGCTACGGCAAGCTGTTCAAGGAAAAATCCGTCAACTGGATGTATCAGACCGAGCCGGAGCCTGGCCTGAACGGCCGGCAGGTGTTCCAGCCGCGCGGCAAGGTGCTCGGCGGCTCGAGCTCGATCAACGGTCTGCTCTATGTGCGCGGCCAGCACGAGGACTACGACCGCTGGCGGCAGCGCGGCAATGCCGGCTGGGGCTATGACGACGTGCTGCCCTATTTCAGAAAGGCCGAGGATCAGCAGCGCGGCAGCGACAAATATCACGGCACCGGCGGTCCGCTGCCGGTGTCGGACTGGCGGCATCACGATCCGCTGTCGGAAGCCTTCGTGCACGCCGCGGCCGAGATCGGCATTCCGACCAACCCGGATTTCAACGGCGCCACCCAGGAGGGTGCTGGCTTCTTCCAGACCACGACGCGGCGCGGCCGGCGCGCCTCGACGGCGCGGTCCTATCTGCGGCCGGCGCTGACCCGCGGCAATCTGCATGTCGAGACCTCGGCGCTGGCGCAGCGCATCCTGTTCGACGGCAGGCGCGCGAGCGGCGTCGCCTACAAGCAGGACGGCCAGTTGCGCACAGCCAGGGCGCGCAAGGAGGTGCTGGTGTCGAGCGGCGCGTACAACTCGCCGCAATTGTTGCAGCTCTCCGGTGTCGGCCCGGCCGAGCTGTTGAAGCAGCACGGCATCGAGGTTCTGCTCGATGCGCCCGGCGTCGGCAACGATTTGCAGGACCACATGCAGGTGCGCATCGTCACACGCTGCGCGCAGAGCGTGACGCTGAACGACATCGTCAACCATCCGGTGCGCCGCGTCATGGCCGGCTTGCGCTACGCGGCGCTGCGCAAGGGGCCGCTGACGATTGCCGCAGGCACGTCGGGTGCGTTCTTCAAGACCAGCGCGCGGCTGGCCTCGCCCGACATCCAGATCCACTTCCTGCCGTTCTCGACCGACAGGATGGGCGAGAAGCTGCATCCGTTCTCGGGCTTCACGGCATCGGTCTGCCAGCTGCGTCCGGAGAGCCGCGGCTCGCTGAAGATCCGAAGCGCGGACCCCAGCGTGGCGCCGGAAATCCGCATCAATTATCTCGCGACCGAGGCCGATCGCCGCGCCTTCATCGACGGCATCCGCATCCTACGGAAGATTCTGGCCGCGCCGGCGCTGAAGTCGTACTCCGTCGGCGAGGTCGATCCCGGCGCCAAGGTGGTCAGCGACGACGACCTGCTGGATTTCTGCCGCCGCACCGGCAGCACGGTCTATCATCCGACCTCGACCTGCCGGATGGGCAACGATCCGCTCGCGGTGGTCGACAACAGGCTCAAGGTGCGCGGCATCGACGGCCTGCGCGTGGTCGACGCGTCGGTGATGCCGGACCTGATGTCGGGCAATACCAACGCGCCGACGATCATGATCGCGGAGAAGGCGTCCGACATGATTTTGGAGGATGCAAGGTAATAACTTGAACCGTCATCCCCGCGCAAAGGCTTCGCCTTTGTCGCTGGAGGTGCGAGCCTCGCGGCGCAATTGCGCCGCTGGGCGAGCCTCGAAGGATGCACGGCCACAGACGGGCCGTCGACCCTTCGAGACGACCGCTACGCGGTCTCCTCAGGGTGACGGTGATGGAGTGGGGCGTAGCCCGCAATGAAGTGGCGTAGCCCGGATGAAGCGAAGCGTAATCCGGGGCCGTCTATCTGGGCGAGAGACCCGGATTGCGCTGCGCTCCATCCGGGCTACGGCCTTAGCCCTTATACGCCCGCACCCGCGCGGCCATCTGCTCGACATGGGCGATCGGCGTCTCCGGCAGGATGCCGTGGCCGAGATTGAAGATCAGCCGCCCCTTGCCGAAATTCTCCAGCACGTCGTCCACCGCGCGGTCGAGTGCGGCGCCGCCGGCGATCAGGGCCAGCGGATCGAGATTGCCCTGCACCGCGACGCGGCCCTGCACGCGCTCGCGGATCATCGACGGCTCGGTCGCCCAATCGATCGAGACGGCATCGACGCCGGTCGCTTCGACATAGGCCGGCAGCATGCCCGCCGCGCCGCGCGGAAAGCCGATGATCCTGGCGCCGGGGACTTGCTTGCGCACGCCGGCGACGATGCGCCGGGTCGGCTCGATCGACCAGCGGGCGAATTCGCGCGGCGGCAGCACGCCGGCCCAGGTGTCGAATATCTGCAGGCAGTCGGCGCCGGCCTTCAACTGGCCGACCAGATAGTGGATCGAGTTTTCGACCAGCACGTCGATGATCCCAGCGAAGGCGTCGGGATGGCGATAGGCGAGCATCCGTGCCGGGGCCTGGTCCGGCGTGCCCTGTCCGGCCACCATGTAGGTCGCGACCGTCCATGGTGCGCCGCAAAAGCCGATCAGCGCGATCTCGGGCGCAAGCTCGCGCCGAACCCGGCGCAGCGCCTCGAACACCGGCTCGAGCTGGTCGAAATTGGCCTGCGCGGCCAGCGCGGCGATCTCGCCGGGCGTTGCCAGCGGATCGAGCCGCGGCCCTTCGCCGGCCTCGAAGCGCACCGATCGGCCGAGCGCATAGGGGATCACCAGGATGTCGGAGAAGATGATCGCGGCATCGAAATTGAACCTGCGGATCGGCTGCAGCGTCACCTCGGTGGCGAATTCGGGCGTGAAGCAGAGATCGAGGAAGCCGCCGGCCTTGGCGCGCAGCTCACGATATTCCGGCAAATAGCGGCCGGCCTGCCGCATCATCCAGAGCGGCGGCACGGCCTGGCGGTGGCCCGACAGGACCTCGATGAACGGCTTCTTGGTGTCATCCTGGGGCACGTGGCTAGTTCCTGAGCACGGTCAAATTTGCGCCCCTGATACACGCTGCGGCGCAATGGGCCAAGGCGGTTCTGGAACCCCCCTCTGCATCGGCCGTTGCCCTTAGAATGGAGGGACGAGATGACCGAGAAATTCGATCCTGCCCCGCATGACAAGCACGCCGAGAAGCCGCACGAGGCGCAGGCTGCCGACCGCAAGGCGCGCTCCCGGCTCAAGGAGGGACTGGAGGATACCTTCCCGGCGTCCGATCCGGTCAGCGTGACGCAGCCCGCGCCGTCGAAGCACGACGGCAATCGGGACAATTAGCTGGTATATCCCAGCGCTTGCTAACCACGATGCAAGATGAAGGCGACCACGCGGGGAACGATTGGCCGCGCAGCGGCGGCTCGACGCGCGCCGCGCTGGCGGTCCGGCGCCCAATGGTCGCGCGCGAATTGCCGTGATGCTGAGCCGACGCGGTATGCATGACGTGTTTGCGGGCGGCTTCGACTGGCGAAGCCGCCCGCATGTCGTGATCGTCGGGACAGGCTAGACCGGGCCGCTTTCGGGGCGCTGGATCCGGTCGAATTCGTAGGTCACGCCAAGCCGGCGCTCGAGACGCCAGACCAGAATGCAGTGCCGTCGGATCGGCTCACTCTCGATCGCGAGATCGAACGCGAACGGGATGGCCTCGTCGCTTTCCAGCGCGAGCCCGGCGCCGTCGGTCGAGATGTTGAGCACCAGGCATCCGACGCTGGCGCTGCGGAAGAGGATCGTTCCGCGCTTCATCAGGGGCGTCCGCTGGCTGTCGGTCTTGTATCTTCTTGTTGTTGTACTCACGGCAGTCTCCCTACCCCGACCTGATGCTCGGTTGCGATCGTTCCCCTCAGCGCATTAGTTCACCAGCACGGCACCGTCGCAGCGGATGCCCAGCACCCAAACGTCGACCTGGCCGAGCCCAATGCCGAGTGCCGAGAGCAGCGTCGCCAGCACCTGATCGATCGGGCCCGTCACGGCGCTCAGGATGCTCATCACCAGCGCGCCCAATCCCGGGAGCGGAATGCCCGCGATGTTGAGCGAGAGGTCGCCGAGCAGGGTGCTGGTCAACGACGTCAGGAAGTTTGTCGTCGTCACCGTCTTCTTGGTCCCCGCCTGGATGTCGCTGTAGCTGAAATTGACGTTGGTCGGCGTGGGGTTGCCCATGCCGGCATGGGCCAAGCCGGTGATCGGGATGCCCAGCACAGTGGCCAGCGTCGCCGGCGGCGGATTGGGTTTGGTCGTGAAGTTGGTCATGTCGGCAACCGTGACATTGCCGATCCAGGCATCCACGATCCCCGGCGTCACGCCGATCGTGACCTGCGAGGTGTTGATATTCGGATGGCCGCACGACACCGCATTGAGCGTCGCGGTCCCCGAGGCGACCTCGACATAGACCGGCAGATTGATCGACGCGATGCTGCCGGAGCCGAGCACATTGATGGTCGCCAGGATCCTGGTCTGCGCGGTGTGCACGCTCACGCCCTGGGTGCCCATCGCGATCCAGCTCGAACCGACCGGGCGTTCGCCGATCGTTGCGATCACGGAGACATTGGCGATGCCGGGCAGGCCGAGATTGACCGAAGTTGCAATCTGATGGTTGCCATTGGCGATCTGAGCCACCGTGTTGACGAGATCGAATACCGAAACGCTGGCGCCGACCTTCGGCTTCTGGCCCACCGTGAGGTTGGCAAAGGGGCCGAGGTCGATCAGGGTGCCGGGCGATATCTTGGTCGAGGAGCCGGTGACGGCCTGGGAGATCGTCGACAGCGCGGTCGTCGCGGCGTTCGCGCCGTTGGTGATCTGCTGCGTCGTCAGCGCGGCCGCGATGATGTCGCCGACCTTGATGTTGCTGCTCAGCAGGTCGCTATAGGTGACGCCGGTCAGGTTGACCCGGGTTGCCAGCGCCGACAGGAAATCCAGGGCGTCGATCTTGGCGCTGATCAGCGAGTTGTAGTCCATCACCGAGAGCGACAGCGTGGTGCCGAGCATCGAGCCGAGCAGCCCGTTGAGCACGCCGCCATTGACCGAAAGCAGCCTCGAGCCGATCGCGAACGAGGCCATTTCGGTCGATGTCGCGGTGGCGGTGGTCGTGATGTTGAAGCTGCTGGCGCCGGTCAAATAGCGCGCGAAATAGAGCGGGGTCTTGGTCGTCAGCGTGACGCGCGCGGCATTGGCAATGCCGACCGCCGGGGTCACGAAGCGGGACTGTGGCGCGATCGCGCTGTTTGCGCTGTAAGTCCCTGTCTCGACCTTGACCAGCGCGCTGGCTGGATAGTTGTTCTGTGTCACCGTCGCGGTGGCGGCGTTGACCGGATTGCTCAGATTGGCGGCGGCGACGATCGCGGCGAGGTCCGCGGTGCTCTGGGTCTTGCGCCGGTCGGCGAAGATCGTGCCGAGATCGATTGCAAGCCCGGCGCACCCGATCAGCAGCGTCATCAGGCCGGCCGAGATCATCGCGAAGTTTCCGCGTTCGTCGGCGCCCGAAGCGTCGCATCAGCATGAGGATGCCCGTCATGCTAGAACCCCCCGTACTGGATGGCCGCGGAGCGGACGATGGTGCTCGCCGGCGCGGGGACGAACGGCAGCTTGTAGATGAAGTTGCCGGCCGCGTTGTAGTTGACCGTCACGACGTAGACGTTGGCATTCGATGGCGACGGCGCCGCATTGACCGTGAGATTGCTGGCAACGAGCAACGGATAGGTCGCGGCGTTGGCGGTGACGTAGTTGGTCGCGAGGCTGTTGCGTTCGGTATCGGTCATGCCAGCGATCGACGATCGCGCCGCCTCGGCGGCGAGTTGCTGAACGCCATGCACCATGGCGAGATAGGAGCCGAATACGATGATGCCGAAAATGAAGGCAAGAAACAGCGGCAGCATCAGCGCAAATTCGACAGCAGAAGCGCCGCTTCGACAGCGAAAAAAACTGGTCATAGCAAACCTCGACACGCAAACTACGGCGTCACGTTGCGAGGCTTTGATTAAGGAAAACTATGAAAACGCTTTCGCGAATCGGTGACGTCAATTCAGATCAATGACTGCGTCGGTAGTTATTGGGTGCGCGATTTCTTATGAGGCGATCAAAATGTTTGATGCAGTGCCCGTAAAAATCCGGGTGTCGGTATCCCCCGATCACGCACGTGCGTGCAGATGTAACAGCCCCGATACCCGCGGCTATGCGGTGTAATGCACGTAACGATACATATGTGCTGCAATTGCAGTGGGTTGGCCGTTTATTGTGGCTAAACGAAAGTGCAACCAAATGTTAGTATAGCTGAATCACATACTATGGAGATCGTACTGCGTCCCGTGCTGAGATTGGAGCGCCCGCGATGCACAGAGCACGTCAGCATTTGAATATTCCTACTGAAATTGTTCGTACCGTCGTTGCGATTGCGGAGACGGGAAGCCTGTCGAAAGCTGGTGAACGTCTTGGCCTCAGTCAGCCGGCGATCAGTTCCCAGGTCAAGCGGCTGCAAAGCCTGATTGGCGGCGCGCTGTTCGTCAGAACTGCAAACGGCACCACGACCACTGAGCTCGGCAAGGTTGCCGTGCAGCAGGCCAGGCGAATCCTCGAAGCCAACGATCAGCTGCTTCGACTTGGCGGCAGTCATGAAGGGCCCCAGCCATTGCGACTGGGAATGAGCACGATGCTTGCCGAGGAATTCCTCAAGCTCCATCCGGCCGATGCGCTCACCGACGTGCTGGTTCACGCCGACATGTCGCCGATCGTCATCAGGGGATTGATCGACGGGTACATTGACATCGCCTTCGTCTACAGCAACCCTTCGCTCGAGAACGAAGACGAGGTGACCATCGCCGCCGAGGCCGACGAGCGTTCGGTCTGGGTACGGTCAAGGGATTTTGTGCTGCGGCCGGGCGCCCCGATCCCGATCCTGGCGTGGCCGGGTGACGATTGGATGATCCGGACGCTCACCAAGCACAACATCTCGTACAAGATCGTGTTCAGGAGCCCGAACCACCAGCTGCGACTCGAAGCCGCACGGGCCGGGTACGGCCTGACGGCATGCCCCGAGCGGATCATGCCGTCCTCGCTGGTCTCGGCGAAGGACTATTATCTTCCGGAGCTGCCGATCCAGAAGCGCCTGCTGTGTGTTCGCCCGGGCCTCGAAGGCAGCCGCGCAACGGCGATGGTGCAGCGTTTGTCCAGCCTATTCTTCAGCGGCGCGAAGCCGATGCGTCAGGTGAGCAACATGTAGTCCGGTGCCGCAGCAATCCTGCGGCACCGATCAATAGTGCGGTGGGCGCTCGTTGGCGGGCCCCGGCGCCTGGCGTTCGGCGTCCTGAAGCCGGTCGCGCAATTCGGCGAGTTGGCGTGTCAGCGCGTCGATCTGCTTCCATTGCGCTGTGATGGTCTGGTTCAGCGTCTCGATGGTTTCGTCCTGGTAGGTCAGGCGGACCTCCAGCGCGTCGATCCGTTCGCTCAGTCTAGCGTCACTCATGGACGGCGTCCCCGTATCCATGTTGGTGCAGGCCATGGCCGAGCGCGACACGCTCGTCGAACACAAAGCAGCCGCCGCGCCAGCGGCTGTCCTCTCGCGGAATGTCCTCGAGATATCTGAGGATGCCGCCCTTGAGGTGATAGACCTCGGTGAAGCCTTGCGCGAGCAGATAGGCGCTGGCCTTCTCGCAACGGATGCCGCCGGTGCAGAACATCGCAATCCTGCGGTGCTTCGCGGGATCGAGTTGGCGCGCGGCAAAGGCCTTGAATTGTCCGAAGCTCGCGATCTTGGGATCCACCGCGCCCTCGAAAGTGCCCATCGCGACCTCGAATGCGTTGCGCGTGTCGAGCACCATGACGTCAGGCGAGGTGATGAGTGCGTTCCAGTCGCTGGCGTCGACATAGGTGCCGACCTGCCGGGTCGGATCGACCGTGCCGTCGCCGAGCGTCACGATCTCCTTCTTCAACCGCACCTTCAGCCGTTGAAACGGCATCTTGGCGGCTTCGGAGAATTTCAGCTCGAGATTGCCGAGACGCCCGCCGAACAGCGGCCCGTCTCTGAGCTCCGCGACGAAGGCATCGATGCCGTCGCAGCTGCCTGCAACGGTGCCGTTGATGCCCTCATGCGCGAGTAGCACGCTGCCTTTGAGATCGAGGCCTGCGCAGAGCGCGCGCAGCGGCTCGCGCAGTGCGCGGAAATCCGGCAGCGCGGCGAATTGGTAGAAGGCGGCGACCTTGAGCGGCATGGTCCGGGGGTTTATCAGGCCGATCAGACCGGCGAAACCCCGCAAAGCCATGCATAATCGGGATAATTCCTCTGGCATGCCAGGCATTGCCCTGTCGGGGATGAATGTGCCATGTACTCTGCATCCCTTGCCAGCCATCCGCCGGGAAACACCTGACCCTCACGATCAAGCGAGCACTCCGTTATGAGGAATTTCCATTTCGCCGGCCGTTCCACGGTCCATGCCCAGAACGCGATGGTGGCGACCTCCCATCCGGAGGCGGCGCTGGTGGCCATCGAGGTGATGCGCGAGGGCGGCACGGCGGCCGACGCTGCGGTCGCGGCCTGCGCGCTGCTCGGCGTCATCGAGCCGCAATCGACCGGCATTGGCGGCGACTGCTTTGCGCTGATCCAGCCGAAGGGCGAGGGCAAGATCACGGCCTATAACGGCAGCGGCCGGGCGCCGATGGCAGCTACCGCCGAGTGGTATCTCGAACGCAAGATCCATTCGGTGCCGCTGACCTCCGCACATGCCGTCAGCATTCCCGGCGCCATCGATGCCTGGGACGTGATCCTCAGGGATCACGGCAAGTTCGGTTTCGACCGCCTGTTGCAGCCCGCCATCAAGGCCGCCGAAGAGGGCTACGTGGTCGCGCCGCGCATCGCCTTCGACTGGAAGAACGGCTTCGAGAAGCTGAAGAACGGCACCAATACCGAGCGCTATCTGCTGCCGCACGGCAAGCCCGCGGTCGCCGGCGACGTCATCCGCCAGCCCGAGCTCGGCAAGACCTTGCGCGCGATCGCGCAAAAGGGCCGCGACGCTTTTTATAGCGGCGAGATCGCCGCCGACATGGTCGACACGCTGCGCGGCATCGGCGGCCTGCACACGCTGGAAGACTTCGCGGCGCATTCGACCGAGACCACCGCGCCGATCGGCACCATGTACAAAGGCCACGACGTCTGGCAGTGCCCGCCGAACGGCCCCGGCATCACCATGCTTGTGATGCTCAACATCCTGTCGCGTTTCGACCTGACCAAATTCAAGCCGCTCAGCGTCGAGCGTTTCCATCTCGAGGCCGAGGCCGCGCGCATCGCCTACATGATGCGCGAGCAGCATATCGGCGATCCCCAGCAGGTGCATGTCGATGTCGCCGGCATCCTCGCCCGCGAATTCGCCGACGAGCACATCAAGAACATCCGGATGGACGGCCTGCTCGACCTGCCGAACGTGGCTCCGCCGATGAATCCGTCGACGGTCTACATCACGGTGGTCGACAAGGATCGCAACGTCTGCTCCTTCATCAACTCGATCGCGCATTCGTTCGGCTCGGCGATTGTCTCGAACAAGACCGGCGTCCTGCTGCAGAACCGCGCCGGCGGCTTCCGCATCCAGCCCGGCCATCCGAACTGCATCGCGCCGGGCAAGCGTCCGCTGCACACCATCATCCCGGCACTGGCGACCAAGAACGGCCGCTCCATGATGTCGTTCGGCGTGATGGGCGGACAGTATCAGCCGGTCGGCCAGACCCATGTGCTGACCAACATGCTGGACTATGGCTGCGACGTGCAGGAGGCGATCGACATGCCGCGCGGCCTGCATTACGAGGGCGTCTACCAGCTCGAGGACTCGGTGCCGGCGGAGATCGTCGAGGGCCTGAAGAAGATCGGCCACAAGACCACCAGCGTGGTCGCCCCGCTCGGCGGCGGCCAGGGCATCTGGATCGACTGGGACAAGGGCACGCTGACCGGCGGCTCCGATCCGCGCAAGGACGGCTGCGCGCTCGGCTATTAATATCAATCAGGGAAGGACGCCCCGGATGCAATCTTCACGACGCACGATCATCAGGACTGCGTTCGCCGGCCTTGCGGCGGCAGTCTCCACGTCCGTTGCCGGCGGAACGGCAACGGCTCAAACCGCAGGAAAGCCCATGACCACAGCCTCAGGCCTCCAGATCATCGACAGCAAGGTCGGCAGCGGTGCTTCGCCGAAGACCGGCCAGACCTGCGTCATGCATTACACCGGCTGGCTCTACGAGAACGGCCAGAAGGGCAAGAAATTCGATTCCTCCGTCGACCGCAACGAGCCATTCGAGTTTCCGATCGGCCAGGGCCGCGTCATCAAGGGCTGGGATGAAGGCGTCGCCACCATGAAGGTCGGCGGCAAGCGCACGCTGATCATCCCGCCGAACCTCGGCTATGGCGCGCGCGGCGCCGGCGGCGTGATCCCGCCGAATGCCACGCTGATGTTCGACGTCGAACTGCTTGGTGTAAAGTAAGCCACCGGCCGCCAAGTAACCGGCCCACGACAAGAGGGCGCAGCGATGAAGATCTCGATCCTCGACGATTATTTCGACACGCTGCGCACTCTCAATTGTTTCCACAAGCTCGACGGCCACGACGTCACGATCTGGAACGATCATGTCCAGGACGTCGACGCGCTTGCCGAGCGGCTCTCCGACACCGACGTGCTGGTGCTGATCCGCGAACGCACCCAGATCCGCACGCCGCTGCTCGAACGGCTGCCGAAGCTGAGGCTGATCAGCCAGCGCAGCGTCTATCCGCATATCGACATCGACACCTGCACGCGGCTCGGCATCATCGTGTCGTCGAGCCAGCATGCCGATACCCCGTCCTATGCGACCGCCGAGTTCACCTGGGGCCTGATCCTGGCGGCGATGCGCGCGATCCCGCAGCAGATGGTGGCGCTGAAGGCCGGCAAGTGGCAGATCGGTGTCGGCCATACGCTGCGCGGCAAGACGCTCGGCATCTACGGTTACGGGCGTATCGGCGCCGTGGTCGCGGGCTATGGCAGGGCGTTCGGCATGAACGTGCTGGTCTGGGCGCGCGAGGGCGCGCTCGCGAAGGCGCGCGCCGACGGCTACGAAACCGCGGCCAGCAAGGCCGATTTCTTCGCCCGCTGCGACGTGCTGTCGTTGCATATGCGGCTGGTCGACGCGACGCGCGGCATCGTCAAGGCGGAAGACCTCGCGCGGATGAAGGAGACGGCGCTGATCGTCAACACCAGCCGCGCGCCGCTGATCGAGCCGGGCGCGCTGGTCGACGCGCTGCGCGCCGGCCGTCCCGGCATGGCCGCGATCGACGTCTACGAGAAGGAGCCGCTGCGCGACACGGCCGACCCGCTGCTCAACATGGACAATGTGGTCTGCACGCCGCATCTCGGCTACGTCTCGCGCGACGAATACGAGATCCAGTTCACCGATATCTTCGATCAGATCGTAGCCTATGCGGCCGGTGCGCCGACCAATGTGGTCAACCCGGATGTTCTGGCACACCCGCATGTGCTGGCACATCCGGGCCCGCGCGGCTGACCAGCGTCGCGAATGCTCGAACGGCCGGCTCAACGGGCCGGCCGTCTCATCGTTCAGCGAGTCCGATGGGTCGCTGCGGTCACCCTGTCGACGGCATGTCTGACGATGTTCTTGATGCCGCCGAGCGCCTTCTGTCCCTTGCCCTTGGCTTCCAGGATCACGCCTCTGCCCTGCATCGCCGGAGAGCCGGTGAGCTTGCCAAGACGCCGCTTGAACCTGCCGACCGCCTCGTTGGCGGTACCCTTGATCTTGTAAGTCGTGCTACCCATGAAATGACTCCTTTGGAATACGCTGACCTAACGCGGGAATACGCCGACCTAACGCGCCGAGACATGGCGATGTTCCGGTTCGGCATTGTTCCGATTTTGCGCTCGCCTGTGCGCGTGGTTTTCGGTAGCGTTCCGGCCACGATATCTGGCCAATGAAAGCAAGAATGATGAGCGGTTCCCACGATCACACCCATTCCCACGACCACGGTCATCACCATCATGACGACGAGCGCTGGAAGCACGACGGCGTCCGCGTGATTCCGGGCAACCAGCTCGATCCGAACGTGCCGTCGACCGCCGGCATGGACCGCAAGGCCGCGATCAATTTCGCCCGGGTCGGCGCGCAGAAACTGTGGGCGGGCACCGTCAGCATCAAGCCGGACGCCAAGACCGGCGCGCATCATCACGGCCATCTCGAAAGCATCATCTATGTCGTGAAGGGCAAGGCGCGGATGCGCTGGGGCGAGAAGCTGCAATTCACCGCCGAGGCCGGGCCCGGCGATTTCATCTTCGTGCCGCCCTACGTCCCACATCAGGAGATCAACGCCAGCCCCGACGAGGTGCTGGAATGCGTGCTGGTGCGCTCCGACGGCGAGGCGGTCGCGATCAATCTCGACATCGAGCCGGTCGAGAAGCCCGAGAACGTGCTGTGGGTCGATCCGGTGCACCGGCATCCCGACGAAAAAAAATAATAAACCAGTAGTGTCATTCCGGGACGATGCGCAGCATCGAACCTCAGGTGCGCAATCGCGCACCGGGGAACGTCGGTGCCGAGAGGAGGCCAGCATGACGCTCGTTCGCTACGAGAGTGCCGACCATGTCGCGACCATCACGATGGATCGCCGCGACAAGCACAATGCGCTGAACAACGCGTTGTGTACGGAGCTCCGTGACGCCTGGCTACGGTTTCGGGACAGCGACGATCGCGTCGCGGTGCTGGCGTCCGCCGAGGAGAAGTACTTTTCCGTCGGCGCCGATGTCGCCGACCTTCCCGTCAATATGTGGCACGCGGTACCTGGCCTCGGCGTCGAGCTCGACAAGCCGGTCATTGCGGCGACGTCGGGCTGGGTGGTCGGCGGGGCCTTCGTGCTGGTCCAGATGGCCGATCTGTGCGTGGCGTCGGAGACCACGCGCTTCATCTATCCCGAGGGCAAGATCGGCACGACCGCCGGCGGCGTCTCATCGGTGATGGCACGGATGCCGCACAAGATCGCCATGGAGTTTCTGCTGGTCGGCGAGGAGATGTCGGCGGAACGCGCCTTCCAGATCGGTTTCGTCAACAAGGTCGCGCCGAAGGGGCAGCACGTCGCCATGGCGCAGGAGATGGCCGCCAAGATTGCGGGCAACGCGCCGCTGGTGGTGCGCGCGCTGAAGAAGCTCGCCCGTGACGCCATGCCGAAGGGGCCGCTGGAGACGGTCGCCGACGTGCGGCGGCTGCTCGATGAGGTCAAGGACAGCGAAGATCTCAGGGAGGGCGTCAAGGCCTTCGCTGAGAAGCGCAAGCCGAGGTTTACGGGGAAGTAGCGCTTTTTCCTTTCGTCATTCCGGGGCGTGCGAAGCACGAGCCCGGAATCCATTTCACGACAGAGTGTGCGGCCAGATGGACTCCGGGTTCTCGCTGCGCGAGCCCCGGAATGACGGGTGGAGAGACTACGCAAACACCGTGTGATCGATCGGCCTGTTCGGCACCACATAGCCGTAGCGCGTGTTCGACGGCTCTGGGCCGGCCTTCTCATACTGCGCCTTCATCATCGCGAAGCGATCGCCCTTGATGTCAAGCATCGCGCGCTTCGGCTGGATGTTGTAGAGCCGGGCGTTGTTGTCGCCGAAGATCGCGGTCTTCACCGGCCCGTCGGCGGGCCCGAGCGGCGCATAGCCGAACTTCTTCTGCATCATCTCGGGGATCTCCAGCCGCCGCAGGCCCTCGATCTGCCATTGCGGTGCGCCGGTCCACAGCGCGTCGGTGCCCCAGCAGACATGGTCGACGCCGAGCCCCTTGATCAGGGTGCCCATCAGCGCGGCGCAGACATTGGGCTCGGCGACCAGCGTGGTCGCGAACAACTGCCCGACATCGCCATAGACATTGTTGACGCCGTACTGCGCCGGGATGTCGGCGAGGTCGCTCGTCCAGGCGATCCGGCCGGTGCGTTCGAACTCGGCGAGCGCGACCTTCGGATCGCCGCCGACATGGCGATAGGCCGAGTGATAGATGATGAAGTTGAGCCGCGGCCAGTCCTTGGCCGCCTGGCCCACGTCGGCGACATCGGCGAAGCCGCGCAGGTTCGGATATTGCTTTTCGATCCCGGGCGGGAACAGTCCCTTGTGGACGCAGACATTCTTGATTCCCGCCTTCACCATCTTCTCATAGCCCTTGTAGGCGACCTTCTCGTCGTCCAGCCGCCACGGGTAGCGGCTGATCTCCTTGTGGGTGTTGTCGCCGATCGTGTAGCCCTTGCAGGATTCCGGCCTCAAGGCCAGGGCCGCATCGAGCTTGTCGAGCCAGCCGGGCTGTCCGGGCGTGAAGATCGCGTGACAGAACACGCGCCGCGAGCCGGCCTCGTCGTTCATCTTCTTGCGCGCGTCGGCCATCTGCTCGTTGGTCAGGAACCAGTCCTGCTCGATGTCCGAGGGCGCCGAGGAGATCAGCGCGATCTTGGTGTCGGAATCGAGAAACATCTCCTTCTTGTAGTTGTTGAACTTGAGATCCTCGACGGTCTGCTCGTGATCGTTGAGCTCCTTGTTCCAGCCGGCCTTGCCGACCGCCTTGCGCATTTCCACAAAGCCCATGATGCGGGTGTCGTCGCGCAGGAAATGCGTGTGCATGTCCATGATGAACTGGTCTTTCAGGGTGTTGGCGCGCTCCTGCGCCATCGCCGGCGTCGCGGCCTCGGCCGGCGTCACGTCGAACAGCTGCCCATAAACCTGGTTCATCGCGACGAAGGAGGCGGCCATGCCGGCGGCGGTCTGGAAGAATTTTCGGCGATCGAGGCCCTGCCTGCCGCCGAGATCGTCGGCCATCTCGAGCAGCCGCGCCTCGACCTCGCGCTGCCGTTCGTTCTGCGGATCGGGATAGAACTCGTCGCTGGAGACAATCTGGGTCGGGATCGGGGTCTGGTACCGGCACAGTTCGGAGGGCATCAAGGCGGCAAGTTCTTCGTCGGTGAGATTGCTGCTCATTCTTCACTCCCGCGTCTCGCCGGATATTTCCGGTCGGATCGCTGCGGAGACTAGGACCAAGTCCGTCCGCCGTCCGCGCCGATTGCCGCAAGCCGCTTTCACAAAATCGTGCATCGAATTTGTCATGGTGAGATACCGGCATCGCGTTTGCTCGCCGCGCCGCGCGCACGCTGCTATGTTCGATCGCACCGGATCGATAAGAAGAAATCCGGAAGGGAGGCGAACCATGACGTCGTCAGATCATTCGCGGCGCTTGCCGCCAATCGCGACCTGTTCTGGCACGTCGCGCGGGCGTTCCTGACCATGCCGGCGCCGATCGTGACCTGATAACACACCGTCGTTCCGGGGCGTGCGGAGCACGAACCCGGAACCTCGAGATTCCGGGTTCGATGCTCCGCATCGCCCCGGAATGACGGGCTAAAATTTCTTACAGCGGATGTCGGGATCCGGCTATCCGGTTCGTCCTCGGGGTACAACAACCCCGCCAACAGGAGTTCTTCTCGTGGCCAATCCCAAAATGATCTTCGTCAACCTGCCGGTCAGCAATCTCGCCCGTGCCACGGCGTTCTACGAGGCGATCGGCGCGACCAAGAACCCGCAGTTCTCCGACGACACCGCCTCCTGCATGGTGATTTCGGAGACGATTTTCGTCATGCTGCTGACCAACGACAAATTCCGGCAGTTCACGCCGAAGACCATCGCCGACGCCAGGACCAGCAGCGAAGTGCTGATCTGCCTCTCCGCCGAGAACCGCGACGCCGTCGACGGCTACGTGACCAAGGCGAAGGGCGCGGGCGGCAGCGCCGATCCGTCGCCGAAGCAGGATTACGGCTTCATGTATGGCCGCAGCTTCGAGGATCCCGACGGGCATATCTGGGAAGTGATGTGGATGGACCTCGAAGCCGCAACGAAGGGGCAGGCCGCAGCGGCCACCGCCTGATCGCTTCCCGCCATCACACGGAGCTCACGCATGTCCAAAGTATCTCCTTGCCTGTGGTTCAACGGCGAGGCCGAGGAGGCCGCGAACCTCTATGTCTCGCTGCTGCCCGGTTCCCGGATCGAGACGGTCCAGAAGAATGTCATCGACAGCCCCGGCGGAAAGGCCGGTACGGTGCTGTTGGTCGAATTCACGCTCGCTGGTCAGCGCTTCATGGCGCTGAACGGCGGGATGCGGATGGAACACACCCACGCGGTCTCGTTCGCGATCGACTGCGTCGATCAGGCCGAGGTCGATCGGCTCTGGGCCGCGCTGCTGGCGAATGGCGGCAAGGAGGAGCAATGCGGCTGGCTGCGCGATCGCTACGGCGTGGCCTGGCAGATCGTGCCGGCGGCGGTCCGCCAGTATCTCGGCGGGTCCGACGCCGCAGGCGCCGCGCGCGTGATGCAGGCCGTGCTCGGCATGATCAAGCTCGATGTCGAAGCGCTGCGGCGGGCCTATGAAGGCGAAGCGGCGGCCTAAGGCCACGCTGTTGGATCCGTCATCCCGCGCAATGGCTTTGCCATTGTCGCTGCAGGAGCGCCGACGGGGCCGCGCGAAGCGCGGCCCGATGGGCGCCTTTCGAAGGATGCACGGCCGGGCTGGTGGCCGTCGATCCTTCGAGACGGCCGCCTTGCGGCCTCCTCAGGATGACGGGTCCGATATGGTCGAGGCGGCAAGCTTGCCCACCTTCTCCTCTGGTGGGAAAGGTGGCGAGCCGGGCGATCGATGGTTCCATCACGTGACCGTGGCGACGGATCGCGGATGGAGCCGATATCGTATAAGTGTCGCAAGCTGCGTTCCTCTCGCACCGTGCTTGCCCTTTGAGTATCGTATCCAAATCTCCGCCCGTTCTGCTTCGTCCCGCCGCGCGCACCGCAATCGTTGCGGCCATCATCTTCGTCGTTGCCCATGTCGTGCTGCTGCTCGGGATCACGACGCCCGACAAGCTCTATTTCGACGAGGTGCATTACGTGCCGGCGGCGCGGCAGATGCTGTTGCCGGTGACCGAGGACCCGATCCTCAACCCGATGCATCCGCCGCTTGCCAAGGAGATCATCGCGCTCTCGATCAAGACGTTTGGCGACGGGCCGCTTGGATGGCGTTATCCGGCCGCGTTGTTCGGGGCGCTGGCGCTGGTCGCGGTCTATCTCGGCGCGCTTGCGCTGTTCGCATCGCAGGAGCGCGCGGTTGCGGCGGTGCTGCTCGCCGTCTTCAACCAGATGCTGTTCGTGCAGGCGCGGATTGCGATGCTGGATATTTTCGCGCTCGCTTTCTGCCTGTTCGCGGTCGCCGCCTTCATCCATGGCTTCAGGCAGCAACGGCCGCACACCGCGTTCGCGCTGGCGGGACTGGCCGCGGGGCTTGCGAGTGCGTGCAAATGGAGTGGCCTGTTCGGGCTCGCGACCTGCATCGCCATCGTCGCGGTGATCCGCCTGATGCAGGGCTGGCGCACCCGCTTTGCCGACGCCGGCGCGGAGGACTGGTACCGGCCGGACCTGTGGCCGGATTTCCGTCTTGCGCACTTCATCGCCTGTTTCGTGCTGGTCCCATCAGCGGTCTATCTGGCGACGTTCGTGCCGCTCTACGGTCTCTCATGGTCCGGCCTCATCGAAGCGCAGCGCCGCATCTTTGCCGACAACACCACGACCGCGATCGCAGGCCATACCTATATGAGCGCATGGCCGTCCTGGCCGTTGCTGGTGCGCCCGGTCTGGTTTCTGTTCGAGAAGGTTGGTGACGACGCCTTCGCCGCGATCGTGTGTCTCGGCAACCCGCTGGTGCTGTGGCCGGCATTGATCGCGCTGATCGTCGCGCTGCGCGACTGGATCGTCGGGCGCGGCCGTACTGCGTTTCTCGTGCTGGCGTTCTACCTCGGCCCGTATCTCGCCTGGGCGCTGCTGCCGCGCACGCTCGGCTTCATCTACTACTATCTTCCGGCGGCGACCACCGCGAGCTTCGTGCTGGTCTACGCCCTGACGCGGAAGGGCGCGCCGCGCTGGCTGTTATGGGCTTTCGTGGCGGTCGCGTGCGCAGGTTTCGTCGCTATGCTGCCGGTCACGGCCGCCGGTATCGGGACGTCGATGGCGACCTTCAATCGGCTGATGCTGTTCCAGAACTGGATTTGAACGCGTGGGATCAATCGATCCGCCTGCCGGGAAGCAGGCGGATCGCGCGCGGGTGATTATTGCTGCGCCGTCTTGGTATCCATGTTGACGACCTGCACGCGGCGGTTGGTCGGGTCCATTGGTGCGTTCGGGTCCTTCGGCCGGGTCTTGCCGTAGCCGACGGTCACGAGATCCGAGCCGTTCAGGCCGTAGTGCTCGACCAGATATTTCTTGATGGTGTCTGCGCGGCGCTCCGACAGGTCCTGATTGTAGGCCTCGCTGCCGATCGCGTCGGTGTGGCCGGCGACGACGAAGGTCGAGCCCCTCATGCTGGCATCCGACAGCGCCTTGCCGAGCTCCTGGACCGCCTGGGTCGAGCCCTTGGCAATGTCGGCCGAGTTGTAGTCGAAGCGAATCTCCAGATCGATCTTCGGCTTGTTGGCGGCGATGTCGGCGATCTCCTGACGCTCGCCCAGCGACAGCGAACGGGTCTGCCGGTTGCGGACGGTGTTGAGGAAGCTCGTCTCCCTGGCCATCGAGGCCGGGTCGGCCGGCGCGCCGGAGAGGCTGCGGGTGGCCGACTTCGGCTTCAGCGCATTGAGGATCTGGGCGGCCGGAACGGTGTCGCTGCCGGCCAGTGCAACGCCCGCCGTCATCGACAGCGCAGCGCCGATTGTCAAAAGAGACAAGGAAAAGGAGCGGGTCATGGGTTTTCGTCCTTAAATACGCGGCCAGCCGGTCTCGGCTTGCTGTCGTTTTGATGCCGGGAACCTAGGGCCGGTTCAAAGTCCCGTATGTGACGTAGGTCACGGTTCGATTTGCTGGAGCCCCTGCAGGCAGGTGGCAACGGAGAGGGCGAGCAACATGGCACAGCTCAATCGCGTGCTTCGCTCGATCAATGACGAGGATGCCGCGCGCTGCGTCGATATCTTCCTGCGCCCGGACGGGACCATTGGTTTCGAGGAGTATCGGCGGGACGTCGAAGACGGCAGCGGCTGGTTTCCGGTCGGCGGTCATGCATCCCGGGTCTTCAATCAGGAGGGCGCCGCGCTCGCGGCGGCGATACGCGACGTTCCCTGGTTGCGGCGGGTCGTCGGACCGGCATAGCCGGTCCTGCCGCGCGGCTGATTTCCCTCGCGCGGCTCTCCACAGCGCCGCGAATCTCACTACATTGCCGGGGCAATGCCCCGCGCCGCCGAACCGTTATCGCTGAACAACGCTGCCGCCCGCCACATCTGGCTGCGTGCGCAGCGGCTCGATATACAGGCGCCATTCGGCGTGGGGCCCTCAGCCGTGGCTGCCGCGGTCGACCATCTCGGCTATGTGCAGATCGACACCATCAACGTGATCGAGCGCTGCCATCACCACATCCTGTTCACCCGGATTCCGGACTATCGCCGCGCCGACCTCAAGCAGGCGCAGAGCCGGGACAAGAGCGTGTTCGAATACTGGACTCACGCGTTGTCCTACGTGCCGTCGAAGGACATCAAGATCTTCCTGCCGGCGATGAGGGCGCACAAGCGCGACGGCCATAAATGGTTCTCGTCGGTGACCCCGGCGGACACCCGCAAGATCATGCGGCTGCTGCGCGAGGGGCCGCTGACCATCCGCGACATCGACGACGACGTGCTGACCGAGAAGGAGCATCTCTGGCAGAGCCGGAAACCCTCCAAACGGGCGTTGCAACTCGCCTTCTATGGCGGCGTGGTGACGATCAGCGAGCGCAACGGCATGCTGAAGACCTATGAGCTGATGGGCAGGCATTTCGGCTGGGACAAGCCGCCGACGCCGGCGCCGGCCTCGGCCCGGACGGCCTATCTGCTCGACCGCGCGCTGCGCTCGCAAGGCATCGTCAGCCTGGATTCGATCTGCCACCTGGACGCGCCGAGCAAGAAGCCGGTGCGCAGCCTGATCGAGGCGAGGGTGCGCCGCAAGGAGTTGGTCCAGATCGCGCTCGATGGCGCCGGCAAGCAGGAGCATTGGGCGCAGCCCGAGGTGCTGGACGCGACCGGCGAGGGGGATCCGTCCCTGGTGCACGTCCTCTCGCCGTTCGACCCGCTGATCATCCAGCGTAAGCGCACCGAGCTGTTCTTCGGCTATGGCCACCGCTTCGAGGCCTATGTGCCGAAGGAGAAGCGCCTGTTCGGCTATTTCGCGCTGCCGGTGCTGGTCGGCGACGACATCGTCGCCGCGCTCGACCTCAAGACCGACCGGCAGAACAAGAAGCTCCTGATGCAGAAATGGAGCTGGGTCGGCAACGGCAAGAAGCAGGCCTCGCGCAAGGAGCTGAAGCGCCGCATCGAGGAAGAGCTCGACCGCTTCGAGCGTTTCCAGCTGGCGGATTGAGATCTGTTGCATCGCATCATTGCGAGCCAGCAGGACGCACGAAACGTGCTGCGGCCTCGACGAGGCGCAATGTTGCATGATGAATTGCGTCTTCGCGGCATCAATCGCAACGACGTTGCGCAATCCTACGCGTTCCTGCGCCGTTTATTGCGTCCTTGATCGGCGCGATTTTTTCGATTGCTCAAGCCGCTGCCAATCAATAATCGTCAAGGCAAGCAATATTTCGGGGGGATACAGATGAGCCAGACCGCGACCATCGTGCCTAGCAGCGGCGCCCGCAGCGAAGTCGAGACGTCGACGATCCGCGCGATTTCCTGGCGGCTGATCCCGTTCCTGATCCTGGCCTACTTCTTCTCCTATCTCGACCGCGTCAATCTCAGCTTCGCCGCCCTCACCATGAACGCGGAGCTGAAGTTCTCGCCGCTGGTGTTCTCGTTCGGCGCCGGCATCTTCTTCATCGGTTATTTCATCTTCGAGGTGCCGAGCAATCTGGCGCTGGAGCGGTTCGGCGCCAGCAAATGGATCGCCCGCATCATGGTGAGCTGGGGCATTCTCTCGGCCTTGATGGCGGCGGTCTATGACGAGCACAGCTTCTACGCGCTGCGCTTCTTCCTCGGCGTGGCCGAGGCCGGCTTCTTCCCCGGCATCATTCTCTATCTCACCTACTGGTATCCGGCCGAATATCGTGCGCGGTTCCTTGCCGCCTTCGCGATCGCCGTCCCGGTCTCGACCGCGATCGGCGCGCCGATCTCCGGGCTTCTGCTCGGGCTCGACGGTGTCATGGGCCTGAAGGGCTGGCAGTGGCTGTTCATCATCGAGGGCGTGCCCTCGGTGCTGCTCGGCATCGTCACCTGGTTCTATCTCACCGACCGGCCGGAACGGGCCGACTGGCTCTCGGCCGAGCAGAAAGCGTGGCTGAAGGCGAAGCTCGATGCCGAGCTCGCGGCCAAGCAGGCCGCCAAGCACTTCACGCTGTTCGAAGCGCTGGCCTCGCCGAAGGTGCTGGCACTCAGCGCGATCTATTTCGGCTTCGTCGGCTCGCTCTACGGCATGCAGTTCTGGCTGCCGCAGATCGTGAAAGCGTTCGGTCTCACCAACGCGCAGACCGGCTTCGTCACTGCAATCCCCTATGCGTTCGGCACGGTCGCGATGATCCTGTGGGCGCGGCGTTCGGACGCCACGCGCGAGCGCGTATTCCATGTCGGCGCGCCGCTCTTGCTGACCGCGCTGGCGCTCGGCGTCTCCAGCTACATCACCGATCCAACCACGACCATGGTCGTGCTGACGGTCGCCGCGATCGGCGTGTTCTGCACCTTTGCGGTGTTCTGGACGCTGCCGACCGCCTGGCTGTCCGGCACCGCGGCCGCCGGCGCGATCGCGCTGATCAACTCGATCGGCAACCTCGCCGGGTTCCTCGGACCCTATCTGATCGGCTGGGTGAAGGAGGCAACCGGCAGCATGTCGACCGGGTTGCTGGTGCTGGCGCTGCTGCCGCTCGCAGCGGGGCTGCTGGTGTTCCTGGGCAGCCACGAAACCAAGACTGAGTTCGCAGGCGCGAAGTAGCGACGCACCAATCCGGGACCGGCACCCTCGTCGCCGGCTCGAACAAAAAATCGAAAACAACCCCATGCACAGTGCGTAGCCGGATGGAGCGCGGCGTAATCCGGGGCCGCTCTCGCGTGGCATGAACCCCGGATTACGCTGCGCTCCATCCGGGCTACGCCGGACTTGCCCAGTCGCTTCGCCCATCCGCGCGAGATCCCCTTAAGTCCCGGCCGATCCCGGGCCCATCCTGGCCAACCTCACGAATTGGTTATCACTGACGAATATTGACATTCATCAGTGATAAATCGATACTCTTCATCAATCGTCAGCCCGATGGAGATTTCAGATGTTCGTTCGTTCCGTTTTGTCGAGCTACTACAGGCTCTTAACCGGAGCGGCGCTGGCTTTCGCGGTGTTCGCGCTGGCCGGCTGCAACGAAAAAGCGGCCGAAACCGCCGATCCGGGACGCCCCGTTCTGGTGGCGACCGTGCATTACGAAGCTGAAACCCCCGCGCGCAGCTTTGTCGGCACCATCAAGCCCCGTATCGAAGCCGATATGGGCTTTCGGGTTGCCGGCAAGGTGGCCAAGCGGCTGGTCGAGGTCGGACAGACAGTCGACGTCGACCAGCCCTTGGCCACCCTCGACGAGGTGGATCTGAAGCTGCAGGCCGAGCAGGCGGAGGCCGAATTCCGCGCCGCCACCGGCGTGCTGGCGCAGGCCGCGGCCGCCGAGCAGCGCGCCAAGGACCTGAAGGCCAAGGGCTGGACCACCGATGCCGCGCTCGATTCCGCCAAGGCGGCCGGCGACGAGGCCCGCGCGCGGCTGAACCGCGCCGAGCGTTCGGTCGAGCTGACCAAGAACTCTCTCTCTTATGCAACGCTGGTGGCCGACACCCGGGGTGTCGTCACCGCGACCATGATCGAGCCCGGCCAGGTGGTTGCCGCGGGCCAGGCCTCGATCCGTGTCGCCCGACTTGGCGAGAAGGAAGCTGTCGTCGCGATCCCAGAGACGCTTCTCGCTCGTGCCAGGTCGGGCGTTGCCACGGTGACGCTATGGTCGGACGCGAAGAAGACCTACGCCGCGAAGCTGCGCGAGGTCGCGCCGCAGGCCGATCCCGCCACCCGCACCTATCTCGCGAAATTCTCGCTGCCGGACGCCGACGACGCCGTCTCGCTCGGCATGACCGCAACCCTGACCCTGGCCGACAAGGCGAGCGAGCGCGTCGCCAAATTGCCGCTGTCGGCGCTGTACAGCCAGGGCGGCGATCCCTCGCTCTACATCGTCGACGACAAGGGCGACATCGCGCTGAAGCCGGTCAAGGTGAAGGCCTATGAGAGCAACAATGTCGTGATCACCGGCGGTGTCGACGACGGCGCCAAGGTGGTCGCCCTCGGTGTGCAGAAACTCGATCCGAGCCAGAAGGTCCGGGTCGTGTCGTCGCTGTCGTTCTAGTCCCGCGTCATTGCGAGGGGCCCGCGACAGAATTGCAAAGCAATTTTGCGCTGAAGCGACGAAGCAATCCACGTCGCCACATGCTGAGGAATGGATTGCTTCGCTTCGCTCGCAATGACGATTGAAGTCGAGACGATTTGGACCTGGAGAGTTCGATGAAGCGCTTCAACCTTTCGGCCTGGGCGGTCAGCCATCCGACGCTGGTACTGTTCCTGATGATCATCCTCGGCGTCGCCGGCTTCTTCTCCTATGAGAAGCTCGGCCGCGCCGAGGACCCGTTCTTCACCGTCAAGGTGGTGAACGTCTCGGTGATGTGGCCGGGCGCGACCTCGCAGGAAATGCAGATGCAGGTCGCCGATCCGGTCGAGAAGAAGCTGCAGGAGCTGCCGTTCTTCGACAAGGTGCAGACCTATTCCAAGCCGGGCTTCACCGCGATGCAGGTCTCCTTCAAGGATTCGACCTCGCCGAAGGACGTGCCCTATTACTTCTATCTGCTGCGCAAGAAGCTCGCCGACGCGCAGGGCGATCTGCCGTCCGGCATCCTCGGTCCCGTGGTCAACGACGAGTTCTCCGACGTCGATTCGATTCTCTATATGATGACGGGCGACGGCGCCGACTATGCGCAGCTCAAGAAGGTCGCGGAAGGTTTCCGCCAGCGCCTGCTGAAGGTGCCCGGCGTCACCAAGATCGACCTGTACGGCATCCAGGACGAGCGCATCTTCGTCGAGTTCTCGCATGCCAAGCTGGCGACGCTCGGCATCACGCCCCAGGCACTGTTCGATTCGCTCGCCAAGCAGAACAACGTCACGCCGGCCGGCACGGTCGAGACCTCCTCGCAGCGCGTGCCGCTGCGCGTCACCGGCGCGCTTGACGGCGTCAAGGCGGTTTCCGAAACCCCGGTCGAGAGCAACGGCCGCGTGTTCCGGCTCGGCGATATCGCAACCGTGAGCCACGGCTATGTCGATCCGCCGAGCTTCAAGGTGCGTCAGGAAGGCAAGCCCGCGCTCGGCATCGGCGTCGTCACCACCAAGGGCGCCAACATCCTGGAGCTCGGCAAGCAGGTCCAGCAGGCCACCGCCGAATTCCTGAAGGCGGTGCCGCAGGGCATCGACATCCAGCAGATCGCCGACCAGCCCAAAGTGGTCGAGCACGCCGTCGGCGAGTTCGTGCACTCGTTCGTCGAGGCGCTCGCGATCGTGCTGTTCGTCTCATTCGTCGCGCTCGGCTGGCGCACCGGCATCGTAGTGGCACTGTCGGTGCCGCTGGTGCTCGGCATCGTCTTCATCGTGATGAACGCGATGTCGCTGGACCTGCACCGCATCACGCTCGGCGCGCTGATCATCGCGCTCGGCCTTCTGGTCGACGACGCCATCATCGCGGTCGAGATGATGGTGGTGAAAATGGAGCAGGGCTGGGACCGCATGAAGGCGGCGTCCTTTGCCTGGGAATCGACTGCGTTTCCGATGCTCACGGGGACGCTGGTCACGGCCGCTGGCTTCCTCCCCATCGGCTTTGCCAATTCGGCGGTCGGCGAATATGCCGGCGGCATCTTCTGGATCGTGGCGATCGCGCTGGTTGCCTCCTGGTTCGTCGCGGTGATCTTCACGCCCTATATCGGCGTCAAGCTGCTGCCCAACATCAAGGTGCATCAGAACCACGATCCGCACGCGATCTACGAGACGCGGATGTATCGGGCCTTGCGCAGCGTGGTGCAGTGGTGCGTCGATCACCGCATCAAGGTGGTGGTCGCGACGGTCGGCGTGTTCGTCGCCGCGATCGTGGGCTTCGGCCACGTCCAGCAGCAGTTCTTCCCGCTGTCGGAGCGGCCCGAGCTGTTCCTGCAACTGCGCCTGCCGGAAGGCACTGCCTTCAACGTCACCGAAAAGGCGGTGAAGAAGGCCGAAGCGCTCTTGAAGGACGACCAGGACATCCAGACCTACACCGCCTATGTCGGCCAGGGCTCGCCGCGCTTCTGGCTCGGCCTCAACCCGCAGCTGCCCAACGAGGCATTCGCCGAGATCGTGATCCTCGCCAAGAACGTCGACGCCCGCGAGCGCGTCAAGGCGAAGATCGAGCAGGCCGCCGCCGATGGCGCGTTGAACGAGGCGCGGGTCCGGGTCGACCGCTTCAACTTCGGTCCGCCGGTCGGCTTCCCGGTCCAGTTCCGCGTGATCGGGCCCGACGCCAACAAGGTGCGCGACATCGCCTACCAGGTCCGCGACGTCATGCGTCAGAACAAGAACGTCAAGGACGTTCAGCTCGACTGGAACGAGCAGTCGCCCTACCTGAAGCTCGCCGTCGACCAGGATCGGGCGCGCGCGCTCGGCCTGACCCCGCAGGACGTCTCGCAGGCGCTGGCGATGCTGATCTCGGGCGCGCCGGTCACTACGATCCGCGACGGCATCGAGAAGGTCGGCGTGGTCGCCCGCGCGGTGCCGTCCGAGCGGCTCGATCTCGGCCGGGTCGGCGATCTCACCATCACGTCACGCAATGGTGTGGCGGTCCCGCTGCAGCAAATTGCGAAAATCGAATATGCGCATGAGGAGCCGATCCTGTGGCGGCGCAACCGCGACATGGCGATCACGGTGCGCTCGGATGTGGTCGACGGCGTGCAGGCGCCCGACGTCACCAACCAGATCTCGCCGAAGCTCAGGGATATCCAGGCCCATCTCGAGCCGGCCTACCGGATCGAGCCGGGTGGGGCGTTCGAGGAATCCGCCAAGGGCAATGCGTCGATCTTCATCCTCTTCCCTGTGATGGTGATGGTGATGCTGACGCTCCTGATGATCCAGCTGCAGAGCTTCTCGCGCCTGACCTTGGTGTTCCTGACCGCGCCGCTCGGCATCGTCGGGGCCTCGCTGGGGCTCAATGTCGCCAACCAGCCGTTCGGCTTCGTGGCGCTGCTCGGCCTGATCGCGCTCGCCGGCATGATCATGCGCAACACGGTGATCCTGGTCGATCAGATCGAGAGCGACGTGGCCTCCGGCCTGACCCGGCGCGAGGCGATCGTCGAGGCCACCGTCCGGCGCGCCCGGCCGGTGGTGCTGACCGCACTCGCGGCCATCCTCGCCATGATCCCGCTGTCGCGCTCGGCGTTCTGGGGCCCGATGGCGATCACCATCATGGGCGGTTTGTTTGTTGCGACTTTCCTGACCTTGCTGTATCTGCCGGGCCTTTACGCCCTCTGGTTCCGCAAGACCCTCGAGGAGAGCGGCCCCGAGCAAACCGATACTGCGCCGCAGCATGCGGGTCAGGGAGAACCCGCATTTCCGCTTGCTGAGGCGGCCGAATAATTGAAGATTGAGCAGGCCAACATGACATTGATCTCGGAACATAGCGAAACCGACACCCGCGAACGGATTCTCGTGGTGGCGGAGCGCTTGTTCCGGCAGATCGGCTACCAGAAGACCACGGTCGCCGACATCGCCAAAGAGCTGCGGATGAGCCCCGCCAACGTGTACCGCTTCTTCGATTCGAAGAAGTCGATCCACGAGGGCGTGGCACGCACCCTGATGGGCGGGGTCGAGGTCGAGGCGCAGCGCATCGCCCGGTCGGAAGGGCCGGCGGCGGCGCGCCTGCGCCAGATGATGACGACCATCAATCGGATGAACACCGAGCGCTATGTCGCTGATTCCAAGCTGCACGAGATGGTCGAGGTCGCGATGCAGGAGGATTGGGACGTCTGCGTCGCCCACATGCAACTGATCGGCCAGACTATCGGCGAGGTGATCGCGCAGGGCGTGGCCTCGGGTGAGTTCGAGGTCGGGGACCTTGAGGTCGCGGCGCTCTGCGCTTGCACGGCGATGATGCGGTTCTTCCACCCGCAGATGATCGCGCAATGCGCGACCAAGCCGGGCCCGACCATCGACCAGATGATCGATTTCGTGATCGCCGGCCTGTCGCCGCGCGCCCGCGCCCATTGAGCGCCAGGGCTGACATTTTCGTCAGTTGACTCCGTCGTCATTCCGGGGCGATGCGTAAGCATCGAACCCGGAATCCCGAGATTCCGGGTCTGGTCCTCACGGACCATCCCGGAATGAAGACGGAGAGATTCCCCCGTGACCGACAAAGACCTGCATTTCTACGAGCCGAAGAACGGCCATGGCCTGAAGCACGATCCGTTCAACGCCATCGTGGCGCCGCGGCCGATCGGCTGGATCTCGTCGCGTGACGCGGGCGGCAACGTCAACCTCGCGCCCTACAGCTTCTTCAACGCCTTCTGCTACGTGCCGCCGATCATCGGCTTCTCCTCCACCAACTGGAAGGACAGCGTCGCCAACATCAAGGACACCGGCGAGTTCGTCTGGAATCTGGCGACGATGGATCTGGCCAGGCACATGAACGCGACCGCCGCGCATGTCGCGCGCGATGTCGACGAGTTCAAGCTCGCGGGTCTGACGCAGGTACCCGGCAAGCTCGTCAATGTGCCGCGCGTCGCCGAGAGTCCGGTGTCGTTCGAATGCAAGGTCAGCCAGATCATCCAGCTCCAGGGCGCCGACGGCAAGAAGGCCGAGGCCTGGCTGACGCTCGGCGAGGTCGTCGCGGTCCATATCGACAAGGCCTTCATCAAGGACGGCGTCTACCAGACCGGTCTCGCGCACCCGATCGTCCGCGCCGGGCGGAGAGGCGACTATTTCGAGATCAAGCCGGAAAACATGTTCGAGATGATCCGGCCGGATTAGGTCTCTCGTTTTTGCCACTGCCAGTATTTCGTCATGCCGCCGGGCATGACGAGTTCGTGGAACCACGCGGCACCACAACAATGTGAAATTTCCGCCCGTGGTGATGAAAAACGGTCACTCGCAACCTCGGGGCGAGCAGTCTAACCTCCCGCGCGCCAGGCCGGATCAACGGCCGGCCAACAGAGTGGGAGGATGCGATGACGCGTCACGAGCAGAGCGGTCAGAAAGAAGACCGGCGCGATCCGAACGTTTCACGACGAACACTTGTCCAGGGGCTTGCGGCCGGGGCGGCCGCTGCCGCAGCCGGCGTCGGCAGCGCACTGGCCCAGAACCCACCGGCTCCGGTCGGGCCGCCGACCACGATCACCAGCCCGCCGCGCGACTTCAGCCCGCGGGGTGCGCCGACCACCTATTTCTGGGACCCGGACATCATCGCAGTCGATCCGTCCTTCAACGATCTGGCCCAGCCCAACACGTCGATCAAGCGTCTCCACACCGGGCTGCTATGGGCGGAGGGCCCGGCATGGAGTTCGCAGGGCCGCTATCTCCTCTGGAGCGACATCCCGAACAACCGCCAGATGCGCTGGTCGGAGGATGACGGCCATGTCAGCGTGTTCCGGACGCCGTCGAACTACTCGAACGGCAATTCGTTCGACTTCCAAGGCCGCCAATTGTCCTGCGAACATCTCACCCGCCGCGTCACGCGTTACGAAAATGACGGCACCGCGACGGTGCTTGCCGACAACTATCAAGGCAAGCGGCTGAACTCGCCGAACGATATCGTCGCGCATCCCGACGGCAGCTACTGGTTCACCGATCCGCCCTATGGCGGCCAGCTCTATGAGGGCGAGCCGGATGCGGCCGGCGGCCCGAGCAACTCCGCCGGCAAGCTCAATCCGCGGATCGGCCAGCCGGCGGGCTTCGTGCCGGCCAAGCGCGAGCTGCCGACCAATTGCTATCGCATCGATCCCTCCGGCCGCGTCGATCTCGTGGTCAGCGAGGACCAGGTGCCGGACCCGAACGGCCTCTGCTTCTCGCCCGACTACAAGAAGCTCTACGTGGTCTCGACCGGCAAGGGACCGGGCGATACCGGCGCGGGCGGCAAGGGCGACGTCTTCGTGTTCGATGTCGGCGCCGACAACAAGCTCTCCAACGGCAAGCGGTTCAGCGATTTCACGATCGACGGCGTGAAGTGCGGACCGGACGGCATCCGCTGCGACGTCAACGGCAATGTCTGGTGTTCGAGCAATGCCGGCCGCGCGGTCGGCTACAACGGCGTGACGGTGTGGTCGCCGGACGGCAAGCTGCTCGGCCGCATCCGGCTGCCTGAGGTCTGCGGCAACATCACCTTCGGCGGTCCCAAGCGCAACCGCCTGTTCATGGCCGCAAGCCAGTCGCTCTACGCGGTCTATACCGCGACCCAGGGGGCAGGACCCGCCTAGCACGCGCATGCAGGGCGCCGGCACGATCTGCCGGCGCCATCCTCCCGCTACCTCTTTGTCGCAGCTCAGCTTTCGGAACTGAACGCGCGGCCTGCCGTTAACAAACGGCGGCTGGGCCGCGTCAATTTCGCTTTATTTGAACAGCGAAGTGTTCACCGGTGAACGGCACTTTCCGATAAGGTCACCTATCCGCGCCGCCGTTTCATGAGGACCCGCCATGAGCTTCCGCCGCGACTATATTACAAAGCCGATCTTCTCCTGGGCGCGCGGCGTGCTGCCGACGATGTCGGACACCGAGCGCGAGGCACTGGAAGCCGGCGACCTCTGGTGGGACGCCGATCTCTTCACTGGCAATCCCGACTGGTCGAAATTGCTGGCGTTCGCGCCGGCCAGACTGACCGACGAGGAGACCGCCTTCCTGCACGGTCCGGTCGACGAGCTCTGCACCATGCTCGACGAGTGGAAGATCAACTGGGAATGGCGCGATCTGCCGCCCGAGGTCTGGGCCTTCATCAAGGCCAAGAAATTCTTCGGCATGATCATCCCCAAGGAATTCGGCGGCCTCGGCTTCTCGCCCTACGCGCATTCCGAAGTGGTGCGCAAGATCTCGTCGCGCTCGCTGACCGCAGCCGTCACCGTGATGGTGCCGAACTCGCTTGGGCCGGGCGAACTGTTGATGCGCTTCGGCACACGGGAGCAACAGGACAAATGGCTGCCGCGGCTTGCCTCCGGCCAGGACATTCCCTGCTTCGGCCTCACCAGCCCGGAGGCCGGCTCGGATGCCGCCTCGATGATCGACAGCGGCATCATCTGCAAGGGCAATTTCGAAGGCCGCGAGGTGATCGGGCTCAAGCTGAACTGGCACAAGCGCTACATCACGCTTGGCCCGGTCGCGACGCTGCTCGGTCTTGCCTTCAAGGCCTATGACCCCGATCACCTCGTCGGCAATCAGGACGAACTCGGCATCACAGTCGCGCTGATCCCGACCCATCTGCCCGGAGTCTCGATCGGCCATCGGCATCTGCCGGCGATGCAGGTGTTCCAGAACGGCCCGAACTGGGGCAAGGATGTCTTCATCCCGCTCGACTACATCATCGGCGGCAAGGAGCGGCTCGGCCAGGGCTGGAAGATGCTGATGACGGCGCTTGCTGCCGGCCGCGGCATCTCGCTGCCGTCGCTGTCGGCCGCGGGTGCCGCCTATGCCGCGCGCACCACCGGCGCCTATGCCCGCATCCGCGAGCAGTTCGGCATTTCGATCTCGAAATTCGAAGGCATCGAGGAGCCGCTGGCGCGGATCGCTGCGACCTCCTATCTGCTCGACGCCGCGCGGCGGCTGACCTGCGCGGCGCTGAACGAGGGGCATCATCCCGCCGTCATCTCGGGGATCATGAAGCTGCACGCCACCGAGCGGATGCGGATCGCGATCGACGACGCCATGGACATCCATGGCGGCAAGGCCGTCATCGACGGACCGCAGAATTATCTCGGCGGACTCTACCGCTCGGTGCCGGTCGGCATCACGGTCGAGGGCGCCAACGTCCTGACCCGCAATCTGATCGTGTTCGGGCAGGGCGCGATCCGCGCGCATCCCTTTCTGTTGCAGGAAATGAACGCGCTCGGCGAGCCCGATCGCGACAAGGGCCTGACTGCGTTCGACACCGCATTCTGGAAGCACGTCGGTCACAGCTTTGCGACCATGTTCCGCGCCTGGGGCCGCAACTGGAGCTTCGGCTTGTTCGCCCCGGCGCCGGATGCCGGCGATGCGACGGAATTCTATCGCCAGCTCTCGCGCTACTCGTCGGCGTTCGCGCTGTGCGCCGACATGGCGCTGCTCACCCTCGGCGGCGCGCTGAAGCGCAAGGAAATGCTCTCGGCGCGCTTCGGCGACATCCTCTCCGAACTCTATCTGCTCTCTGCCGCGCTGAAGCGCTGGCAGGACGAGGGACGACAGAAGGAGGATCTGCCCGCGCTCGAATGGTGCATGGCATCCGGCTTCAAGACCATCGAGAACCGCTTTGCCGAAATCCTCGCGAACTTGCCGAACCGGCCGGTGGCATGGCTGCTGAAATTCCTGATCCAGCCGTTCGGCGCCCGCGTCACCGGTCCGTCGGATCGCGTCGTGCATCTCTGCGCGCAGCTCGTGCTGTCGCCCTCAGCGGCGCGCGACCGCCTGACGCCGGACCTCGCCTTTGTCGAGGACGACGGCGGCATTGCGCGGCTCGAAAAGGCCTTCCGTCTCGTCACCGAGGCCGAGGACGCGGCCAGGCAGCTGCGCGCGGCGCGACTGCATGACTGGAGGGAAGGCGTGAAGAAAGGCGTCATCACCGAGGCCGACGGCGAGAAGCTCGCCGCCGCGCACGAGGCCGTCACAAAAGTCATCGAGGTCGATGATTTTGCGCCGGAGGCGTTGTCCCCGATTTACAAGAAATCCGCCGACGTGCATCAGTTCTTCCAGGAGCTTGGTGAGCAGAGGGCGGCGAGCTGATGGCGCGACCAGTCTTTATCGTCGACGGCAGCCGGACGCCGTTCCTGAAGGCGCGCTCCGGTCCCGGCCCGTTCACTCCCGTGGATCTCGCCGTGCAATGCGGCCGGCCGCTGCTGGCCCGGCAACCCTTCGCACCCACTGCCTTCGACCAGGTGATCCTCGGCTGCGTCAACGTGATCGCCGACGAGATGAACCCGGCGCGGATCGCGGCGCTGCGGCTCGGCATGGGCGAGCAGATGGTCGCCTTCACGGTGCAGATCAATTGCGGCTCCGGCATGCAGTCGATCGACACCGGCTATCGCTACATCCGCGAGGGCATCTCCGATCTGATCCTTGCCGGCGGCGCCGAAGCGTTGAGCCACGCGCCGCTGGTCTGGCCGAATTCCGGCGTGCGCTGGTTTGCCGGCTTTGCCGGAGCCAAGGGGTTGGGCGCCAAGATCGCCGCGGCGCTGAAGGTGAAGCCGAGCTACTTCAAGCCGATCATCGGGCTGGAGCGTGGGCTGACCGACCCGATCACCGAGCTCAATATGGGGCAGACCGCCGAGAAGGTCGGCCATCTCTTCGGCATCACCCGCGCGCAGTCCGATGCCTACGCCGCCGAGAGCCATCAGCGGCTCGCCAACGCGCAGAAGCAGGGTTTTCTGAAGGGCGAGGTCGAGACCGCGTTCTCGCGCGACGGCAAGTTCTACGATTTTGACGACGGCGTTCGCCCGGATTCCTCACCGGAGACGCTGGCCAAGCTGAAGCCGGTGTTCGAGCGTCCGTGGGGCCAGGTCACCGCCGGCAATTCCTCGCAGATCACCGATGGAGCCTCCTGGGTGATCCTGGCGTCGGAGACGGCGGTCGCAAAGCACGGGCTGACGCCGAAGGCCGTCATCCTCGACAGCCAGTGGTCGGCGCTCGATCCCTCGATCATGGGGCTTGGTCCGGTGCTGTCGGCGAGCGCACTACTCAAGCGCAACAGCATGACCCTGCAGGATGTCGAGACCTGGGAGCTCAACGAGGCCTTTGCGACGCAGGTGCTCGGCTGTCTTGCAGCCTGGAACGATGAAAAATTCTGCCGCGAGATCCTCGGGCTCGACGGCGCGGCCGGCGAGATCGACCGCGCCAAGTTGAACGTCGACGGCGGCGCGATCAGCCTCGGCCATCCCGTAGGCTGCAGCGGCAACCGCATCGTGCTGCATCTGGTCAATGCAATGAAGCGGCTCGGCACCAGACGCGGCGTCGCCACCGAATGCATCGGTGGCGGGCAGGGCGGCGCGATGTTGATCGAGACGGTGTGATCATGGATTCACGGATCATGGACCTTCTCGCCGACCGCGTGCCCGAGCTGGGGCCGACCCCGGCCGCGGACAGCCCGTACAGGAATTTCAAGCTGACGCGCGACGAGGACGGCATTGCCTGGCTGCTGTTCGACCGCGCCGGCGCCAGCGCCAACACGCTGTCCGCCGACCTGCTCGAGGAGCTCGATGCCATCGTCACGGCGCTGGAGACCCAGCGGCCGACCGGCCTCGTGGTGCGCTCGGCGAAAAAAAGCGGCTTCATCGCCGGTGCCGACGTCAACGAGTTTCGCGGCGCCACCGATTCCAGCGCAGTCGAGACCGCGATCGGACGCGCGCATGCGGTGATCGATCGGCTCGAGGCGTTGCGTGTGCCCTCGGTCGCGGTCATTCACGGCTTCTGCCTCGGTGGCGGCCTCGAGGTCGCGCTGGCCTGCCAGATGCGGATCGCGATCGACGATGCCCGGTTCGGTTTCCCCGAGGTGATGCTCGGCCTGCATCCCGGCCTCGGCGGCACGGTGCGCCTCACCGAGCTGGTCAATCCGATGCAGGCGATGACCCTGATGCTGACCGGCAAGACGATCGATGCGCGCCGCGCCAAGTCGCTCGGCCTGGTCGATGCCGTGACGCAGGAGCGCCATGTCCGCAACGCGGTGAAGGATGCGGTGTTCGGCCGTCTCAAGCGCGCCAGGCCCGGCGCGCTCAATACGCTGCTCAATCTTGCTCCGGTCAGGGGCTTTCTCGCCTCGCGGATGCGCAACGAGGCCGGGAAGGCGGCGCCGCGCAAGCATTATCCGGCGCCCTATGCGCTGATCGATCTCTGGGAAAAGCACGCCGGCAACCGCTCGGCGATGCTGAATGCGGAGAAGGCCTCGTTCGCCAATCTGATGGTGACGCCATCAGCGCAGAATTTGATCCGCGTGTTCTTCCTGCGCGAGCAGATGAAGAAGGTGGCAGGCTCCGGCAACAAGGTTGCGCACGTCCATGTCATCGGCGCCGGCGCAATGGGCGGCGATATCGCGGCCTGGTGCGCCAACCAGGACATGCGGGTCACACTCGCCGATATGAAGGCCGAGCCGATCGCGGGCGCGATGAAGCGCGCCGCGGATTTATTCGGCAAGATCATGCGCAAGAAGATCGACCAGCGCGACGCGCTGGACCGGCTGATCCCCGATATGGACGGCGAGGGCGTCCGCAATGCGGATGTGATCATCGAGGCGGTGCCAGAAAAGCTCGAGCTGAAGCAGAAAGTCTATGCCTCGCTGGAGCCGAAGATGAAACAGGGCGCGATCCTTGCAACCAACACCTCGAGCATACCGCTGCAGGATCTGCGCACCACGCTGGCACGACCGGAGCGGCTGCTCGGCCTGCACTTCTTCAATCCGGTGTCGCGGCTGCAGCTCGTCGAAGTGGTCAGCCATGACGGCACCGATGCCGCGATGCTGAAGCAGGCGCTGGCCTTTGTCGGGGCCATCGATCGCCTGCCGCTGCCGGTGAAGAGCTCGCCGGGCTTCCTCGTCAACCGCGCGCTGACGCCCTACATGCTGGAAGCGATGATGATGCTGGACGAGAAGACCGACCAGCGCCTGATCGATGCGGCGGCGATCGAGTTCGGCATGCCGATGGGCCCGATCGAGCTTGCCGACCAGGTCGGCCTCGATATCTGCCTCGATGTCGGCGACATGCTGCGCTCGAAGTTCGGCGACGCCTTGCCGCCGACGCCGGCTTGGCTGCGCGAGAAGGTCGCCAAGGGTGAGCTTGGCCGCAAGACCGGCAAGGGTTTCTACACCTGGAAGGACGGCAAGGCGGAGAAGGCGCCGTTGCCGGAGACCGGCCCGAAGGTCAGCGACGAGATGATCGACCGCCTGGTGCTGCCGATCTCGAATGTCTGCGTCGCCGCCTTGCGCGAAGGCATCGTCGACAATGCCGACATGGTTGACGGCGCGATGATCTTTGGCACCGGCTATGCCCCGTTCCGCGGCGGCCCGCTCAACTATGCGCGCAGCCGCGGCGTCGATGATGTCGTGTCGACGATGCAGACGCTGATGCGCAAGTTCGGCGGACGCTTTGCGCCGGATCCAGGCTGGGAGGCTTTCAAGTGACTGACTCGCAAGCGACTGGCACGCATGTTCATGCGCCGCCGATCAGCGGCAACGAGCCGCTGGGCGATCTCTGCATCCGCACGCTGGCGATGCCGGCCGACACCAACGCCAATGGCGATATCTTCGGCGGCTGGCTGCTGAGCCAGATGGACCTCGGCGGCGGCGTGTTCGCGGGCAAGGTTGCGAAGTCCCGCACCGTGACGGTTGCGATCGAGGCGATGAATTTTCGCAAGGCCGTCTATGTCGGCGACCTCGTGTCGGTGCACGCCAACCTGGTGCGCGTCGGCCGCACCTCGATCACAGTGCATCTCGAAGCCTGGGTGCTGCGCCGCCGCGAGCAGCAATCGATCCTCGTCACCGACGGCAATTTCACCTACGTCTCGATCGACGACCAGGGCCATCCGCAGCCGATCCAGCGCGATGGTGCGACGATCGCCACGTGACGCGGTCCAGGGGACGCCGACTCATCCACACGACCCCGCCAAATCAGGACTGAAGGCAGTATTGGATCGCCTCAGAACTATTACGCCGCAGCGCATGGCGCCGCAGCAGCGACCAGGAACAAATCCGTATCGCCTCGGTTATCGGCCCGGAATAAGAACCGAGGCTAACAATGTCCGACAGTTACGTGATCGAAGTGAGTTCGAAGACCGCGGGTATCGTGGTGCGCGATAAACGCGGCTATCAGTTCTTTGCTGCATCGCAACTTTTTTCCCGGCTTGAGGGCCATATCTTCCGCAACGCGCGTGAGGCCGAGCGCGCGGCGCGCCGGCTCCTCGCCGGCGACAGGTTGCAACTGGCGTCGTAGCCGCTACGCTGCGGCGCAATGACTCTGCCGCGGCCGCGCCGGTTCCCCGCACGTTGACCTCCGCGCCGAACGGTCGCACCATGGGCGGATCGCCGTTTCAAGGGGGCCGCCGTGGCCGGACTCTCCCACCGCCAGACTGAAATCCTCAACATCGCGCGCGCTTTCGGCCGGGTCATGGTCGAAGACCTCGCCAAGCGATTCGAGGTGTCGGCGCAGACCATCCGCAAGGACCTCAACGATCTCTGCGACGAGCGCTCGCTGACCCGAATCCATGGCGGCGCGATCATTGCCTCCGGTGTCGAGAACCTCGCCTATGAGGCGCGCCGCTTCGTCGCCGCCGAGGAGAAGAAGGCGATCGGCGCCGCCGCGGCGGCGCGGATACCGAACGGCTGCTCGCTGTTCATCAACATCGGCACCACGACGGAAGAGGTCGCGAGCGCGCTGACCTCGCATGAGGACCTGCTCGTCATCACCAACAACCTCAATGTCGCGATGCTGCTGTACCGCCATCCGCGCATCGAGGTGGTGGTTGCCGGCGGCACGGTGCGCCGCGCCGACGGTGCCGTGGTCGGCTCCACCGCGACTCAGCTGATCGGCCAGTTCAAGGTCGATTACGCCATCATCGGCGCATCGGCGATCGACGAGGAGGGCGCGCTGCTCGACTTCGACTATCGCGAGGTGCAGGTCGCGCAGGCGATCATCGCCAATGCGCGCAACGTCATGCTGGTGTCGGATGCGACCAAGCTCCGCCGCAGCGCGCCGGTGCGCATCGCGCATATGAGCCAGATCCAGACCTTCGTCACCGATTCACCGCTGCCCGCGGGCCTCGCCAATATCTGCCACAGCCGCGGGATCGAAGTGGTCGTCGCGATGGACAAGCCGGCCGTCGATATCGACGACAACGCAGACGCGGCACCGGCAACGCTGCGCAGCGCGTAGTTCCAAACTCTCTGATCGAAGTTTTCGCCATCAGACCCGTCACCCTGAACTATCAGACCGGTCACCCTGAGGAGCGCATAGCCCGTCTCGAAGGGTCGACGGCCAGTGGGGCCGTGCACCCTTCGAGACGCCGCTGCGCGGCTCCTCAAGGGTGACGGGTCAGGCAAGTCTTGGCGCATGACGGCGAGAGACTCTGGACCCTGCCCCTGTCGCGAGCATTCCGCCCAAAAAATCCCCAGCTAAAGTTCCCTGTTTTCGCTTTGCTTTCGTTTTTGGTTGTGATCTACTCCAATCCGAAAGTAAAACCGTCAAAGCGAAGGCGGTTGCCGGGGGAAGCGTTCTTTGGATCGAATTTACGAGCTCGCCATCATCGGAGGCGGCGTTAATGGCTGCGGCATCGCGCGCGATGCGGCGGGCCGGGGTAACTCCGTTTTCCTTTGTGAAATGAATGACTTGGCTAGCGGGACGTCGTCCTGGTCGACCAAGCTCGTGCATGGCGGTCTGCGCTATCTCGAATATTACGAGTTTCGTTTGGTGCGCGAGGCGCTGATCGAGCGCGAGATCCTCTGGCAGATCGCGCCCCACATCATTCGGCCGCTGCGTTTCGTCTTGCCGCACCACGCAGGGCTGCGTCCGGCCTGGCTGCTGCGGCTCGGCCTCTTTCTCTACGATCATATCGGCGGCCGGCACCTGCTGCCCGCGACGCGCTCGCTCGATCTGTCGCGCGACGTGGTCGGCAAGCCGCTGATCCCGGGCCGCTACACCAAGGGTTTCGAATATTCCGACTGCTTCGTCGACGACGCGCGGCTGGTGGCGCTGACCGCGCGCGATGCCGCCGATCGCGGCGCCGAGATCCGCACCCGCACCCGCGCGGTCGAGATCAGGCAGGTCGACGGCATCTGGCACGTCACGGTCGAGGACACGACCAACGGTTCGCGCGAGACGATCAAGGCCCGCGTGCTGGTCAATGCCGGGGGTCCCTGGGTCGAACAGGTGCTGGCGTCAGGCGTCGGCGTCAATGCGCGCGCCAAGGTGCGGCTGGTGCAGGGCTCGCACATCGTGGTGCCCAAGCTCTACGATCACGACCGCGCCTACATCTTCCAGAACGCCGACGGCCGCATCATCTTCGTGATCCCCTATCAGAACGACTTCTCGCTGATCGGCACCACCGATCGCGACTATGACGGCGATCCGGCCAAGGTGAAGGCGACGCAGGAGGAGATCGCGTATCTCTGCGCCTCCGCCAGCGAGTATCTCGCCAAGCCGGTGAAGCCCGAGGACGTGGTCTGGAATTACTCCGGCGTACGTCCGCTCTATGACGATGGCGCGAGCGAGGCCAAGGCCGCGACCCGCGACTATGTGTTCGAGCTCGATACGCCCGGCGGTGCGCCGCTGCTCTCGATCTACGGCGGCAAGATCACGACGTATCGCCGCCTCTCCGAAGAGGCGCTGGAGCGGCTGTCGCCCTATCTCCGCGGCACCAAGGCGCAGGAAGGCTGGACCGGCAAGGCGCCGCTGCCCGGCGGCGACATGGACGTGTCGGCGGTCGCCGCGCTGAGCGCCGAACTGGTGCGCAATTATCCGTTCCTCGCGCCGTCGCACGCCAATCGTCTCGCGCATGCCTACGGCACGCGCGCCAGCAAACTCTTGGGCAATGCAGCATCGGCAGCCGATCTCGGCCGATCCTTCGGCGCCACCTTGACGGAAAGTGAAGTCCGGTACCTGATGGCAAACGAATGGGCTCGGACTGCGGACGATGTCGTCTGGCGACGATCGAAGCTGGGCTTGCGGATGACGGCGGGTGAAATCGCCGCGCTCGACGAGTGGATGGCCGCCAATCGCGTGTCCGGTGAACGCCCCCTCCGCGAAGCGGGAGGACGGGCATGAGCGTTACACTGCAGAATGTCACGCGCACCGTGGATGGCGTTCCGACCATCCGCGATGTGTCGCTGACGCTGGAGCGTGGCACGCTCAGTGTGCTGCTCGGGCCGACGCTGTCGGGCAAGACCTCGATCATGCGGCTGCTCGCCGGCCTCGACAAGCCGGCCTCCGGCCGCGTGCTGGTCGACGGCAAGGACGTCACCGGCGCCGACGTGCGGCAGCGCTCGGTCGCGATGGTCTATCAGCAGTTCATCAACTATCCCTCGCTGACGGTCTACGAGAACATCGCTTCGCCGTTGCGCGTACAGGGCAAGCCCAAGGCCGAGATCGAGAAGCGGGTGGCGGAGGCGGCCGCCCTGCTGCGGCTCGAGCCCTTCCTGAAGCGCACGCCGCTGCAACTCTCCGGCGGCCAGCAGCAGCGTACCGCGATCGCGCGCGCGCTGGTCAAGGGCGCCGACCTCGTGCTGCTCGACGAGCCGCTCGCCAACCTCGATTACAAGCTGCGCGAGGAGCTGCGCGCCGAGCTGCCGCGAATCTTCGAGGCCTCGGGCGCGATCTTCGTCTATGCCACCACCGAACCGTCGGAAGCGCTGCTGCTCGGCGGCGACACCGTCTGCATGTGGGAAGGCCAGGCGCTGCAGATCGGCGCGACGCCGCAGGTCTACCGCCACCCCGGCACGCTGCGCGTCGCGCAGGTGTTCTCCGATCCGCCGCTCAACGTCATCGGTATCGAGAAGAAGGGCGACCTCGTGATCTATGCCGGCGGCGAGCAGGCGCCTGCGACCGGGCTCTATGCCGGTCTGCCCGACGGCGTCTACCGGACCGGTTTCCGCGCGCACCAGCTCGAGGTCGGCAGCGCCGCGGCCGGCCGCCACAAATTTTCCGCCACCGTGACGGTGACCGAGATCACCGGGTCGGAGAGCTTCGTGCATGTCCATGTCCATGACTCGAACTGGGTCGCGGTGCTGCATGGCGTGCATGAATATGAACCTGGGCAGGTGCTCGACGCCGCGCTCGATCCCGACGACATCTTCGTGTTCGACGCGGCCGATCGCCTCGTCGCTTCACCCGCAACCAATTTCTCGAAGTGAGGGAGATGCTTCATGGCCCGCATTGACCTCGTCGACCTCGCGCAGTCCTACAACGGCAATGACGCGCCGCTGGAGTCCTTCGCGCTGAAGCCGGTCACCATGACCTGGCGGCAGGGCGGCGCCTATGCGCTGCTCGGGCCGTCCGGCTGCGGCAAGACCACGCTGCTCAATCTGATTTCCGGCATCGTGACGCCGTCGCGCGGCCAGATCCTGTTCGACGGCCGTGACATCACGCCGCTGTCGACGCAGAAGCGCAACATCGCGCAGGTGTTCCAGTTCCCGGTGATCTACGACACCATGACGGTCGGCGAGAACCTGGCCTTCCCGCTGAAGAACCGCGGCGTCGCCAAGGCCGAGGTCGATGCCCGGGTCAGGCAGATCGCCGACCTGCTCGACCTCACGCCGCATCTGAACCGCAAGGCGACGCGGCTCACCGCCGACGCCAAGCAGAAGATCTCGCTCGGCCGCGGCCTGGTGCGCTCCGACGTCGCCGCCGTGCTGTTCGACGAGCCGCTGACGGTGATCGATCCCGAGCTGAAATGGCAGTTGCGCTCCAAACTGAAGGCGCTGCATCGCGAGCTCGACCTCACGATGATCTACGTCACCCACGACCAGACCGAAGCGCTGACCTTCGCCGATACCGTCGTCGTCATGCATGACGGCCGCGTGGTGCAGAGCGGCACGCCGGCCGAATTGTTCGACAAGCCGCAGCACACTTTCGTCGGCTATTTCATCGGCTCGCCCGGCATGAACATCGTGCCTGCCGAGGTCTCGGGGCACGAGGCGCGGATCGACGGCCATGTCATCGGCCTGCATCGCAACTATGGTGTGCTGCCGAAGGCTGCGAAGATCGAGATCGGCGTGCGGCCTGAATTCGTCGATGTCGCGGCGCCCGCCTCGGGGCTGCTGTCGGCGAAGATCGAGCGGATCGACGATCTCGGCCGGATCCAGTTCGCCCGCGTTCGGGTCGGCAACACCAAACTCGCGGCGCGCGTGCCGCCGGGCTTCTCGGTCTCCGGCGATACCGCCGGCCTGATCTTCAATCCAGCCTACGTTCACGTCTATGCCGACAGCCATTTGGTGGAAGGGATCGCCTGATGGACAAGACCATCAACCAAAAAGCCTGGTTCCTGGTGCTGCCGGTGTTCCTGGTCGTGGCGTTCTCGGCGGTGCTGCCGCTGATGACCGTCGTGAACTATTCGATGCAGGACACCTTCGGCAACAACCAGTTCTTCTGGAACGGCGTCGGCTGGTTCAAGGAGCTGCTCGATCCCTCGACCGATCTCGGTGGCCGCTTCCTGGCCTCGCTCGGCCGCAATTTGTTCTTCTCAGCCGTGATCCTGGCGATCGAGGTGCCGCTCGGTATCGTCGTCGCGCTGTCGATGCCGCGCGAGGGCTGGAGCGTCGCAGCCTGCCTCGTCATCCTCGCGCTGCCGCTTCTGATTCCGTGGAACGTGGTCGGCACCATCTGGCAGATCTTCGGCCGGCCCGATATCGGCCTGCTCGGCTATGTGCTGAACCATCTCGGCTTCAACTATAACTACGTGTCCAATGAGGTCGACGCCTGGGTCACGGTCATCGTGATGGACGTCTGGCACTGGACCAGCTTGGTCGCGCTGCTGTGCTACGCCGGCCTGAAGTCGATCCCCGACGCCTATTACCAGGCGGCGCAGATCGACGGCGCCTCGCGCTGGGCAGTGTTCAAGGCGATCCAGCTGCCGAAGATGAACCGCGTGCTCCTGATCGCGGTGCTGCTGCGCTTCATGGATAGTTTCATGATCTACACCGAGCCGTTCGTGGTCACCGGCGGCGGTCCGGGCAATTCCACCACCTTCGTGTCGATCGAGCTGGTCAAGATCGCGCTCGGCCAGTTCGACCTCGGCAAGGCCGCGGCATTGTCGCTGGTCTACAATCTGATCATCCTGATCGTGTGCTGGGTGTTCTACACCGTGATGGTCAATGCCGGCTCCGAGCGCCCGGTCAAGGAAGGAGCCGCGTGATGCATTCGATCCCCGGCCGCCGCCTGATCATGGCGCTGTTCCTGATCTTCCTGCTGTTGCCGATCTACTGGCTGGTCAACATGAGCTTCAAGACCAACGCCGAGATCGTCTCGACGATGACGCTGTGGCCGCATACCCCGACGCTGCAGCACTACAAGCGCATCTTCACCGACGAGAGCTGGTATTCGGGCTACATCAATTCGCTCGAATATGTCGTGCTCAACACCATCATCTCGATCGCGGTGGCGCTGCCGGCGGCCTATGCGTTCTCGCGCTACCGTTTCCTCGGCGACAAGCACCTGTTCTTCTGGCTGCTGTCGAACCGCATGGCGCCGGCGGCAGTCTACGCGCTGCCGTTCTTCAACCTGTATTCGGCGATCAGCCTGTTCGATACGCCGTGGGCGGTCGCGCTGGCGCATTGCATCTTCAACGTGCCGCTGGCGGTGTGGATCCTCGAAGGCTTCGTCTCCGGCGTGCCGCGCGAGATCGACGAGACCGCCTTTCTCGACGGCTATTCGTTCCCGCGCTTCTTCATCAAGATCCTGGTGCCGCTGATCGCGAGCGGCATCGGCGTCGCGGCCTTCTTCTGCTTCATGTTCTCCTGGGTCGAGCTGCTGCTGGCGCGCACGCTGACCTCGGTGCAGGCCAAGCCGATCGCGGCGATCATGACGCGCACGGTCTCGGCCGCGGGCATGGACTGGGGCCTGCTCGCCGCCGCCGGCGTGCTCACCATCATTCCGGGCGCGCTGGTGATCTGGTTCGTCCGCAACTACATCGCGCGCGGCTTCGCGCTCGGCCGGGTCTAGCGTCATGACGAAGCAACCAGGCACCATCTCGGCGTCGCGCTTCACCTCTCCCAAGGGGAGAGGTCGGATTTGGCGCGAAGCGGCAAATCCGGGTGAGGGGTGCCGCTCGATCGATGGACCGTACCCCCTCACCCCAGCCCTCTCCCCATGGGAGAGGGAGCGCACCGCATCGTGTGGAGGGATTTGAGCTATGGAATCCATCGCATGGATGGCCTGGACGCTGCCGACCGCGATCTTCTTCGTGCTGCTGGCCTCGACGCTCGGCGTCATGACCTGGCTCGCGGCTGCCTATCCCGAGGCCGAGCGGGTCGGGGTGCTGCGCATTCCGACCACGCGCGGCGATCGCTTGTTCATTTCGCTGGTGCTGGCGGCGGTGATCCACCTGGTGTGGATCGGCCTCGTCGGCACCGATCCGATCCTCACCCTGCCGATTGGGGAGGGTGTGGAAATTTCGAGCCTGTGGCTCGCAACGCTGATTTCGCTTCTTTCAGCCGTGGCGATCTTTCGCACCGTCTGACGCAAGCGAAGAAGAGCAGATCCGGGGTCTACCCGGACCTGGGGTTTTGTTTGTCGCTGCAACCGGAGGAATCATAATGCGACATTTGAGAACGACAAAGGATAGTCTTTTGACTATGACCAGCGCCGCCGCGCTGATCGCGGCCTCGCTCGCGATCGCCGTGCCGGCCCGCGCGGCCGACGACGCCGTGATCCAGAAGTGGATCGCGGAATTCCAGCCTTCGACGCTGTCGAAGGAAGACCAGAAGAAGGAGCTCGAATGGTTCGCCAAGGCCGCCGAGCCGTTCAAGGGCATGGAGATCAACGTCGTCTCGGAAACGATCACGACGCACGAATACGAATCGCAGACGCTTGCGAAGGCGTTCTCCGAACTGACCGGCATCAAGCTCAAGCACGACATCATCCAGGAAGGCGACGTCGTCGAGAAGCTGCAGACCCAGATGCAGTCCGGCAAGAACGTCTATGACGGCTGGATCAACGATTCCGACCTGATCGGCACCCACTTCCGCTACGGCCAGACCATCATCCTGTCGGACTACATGAAGGGTGAGGGCAAGGACGTCACCGATCCGATGCTCGACGTCGACGACTTCATCGGCAAGTCGTTCACCACGGCGCCGGACGGCAAGCTCTACCAGCTGCCCGACCAGCAGTTCGCGAACCTCTATTGGTTCCGCTACGACTGGTTCACCAATCCCGAGTACAAGGCCAAGTTCAAGGCCAAGTATGGCTACGAGCTCGGCGTGCCCGTGAACTGGTCGGCCTATGAGGACATCGCCGAGTTCTTCACCAACGACATCAAGGAGATCAACGGCGTCAAGGTCTACGGCCATATGGACTATGGCAAGAAGGATCCCTCGCTCGGCTGGCGGTTCACCGACGCCTGGCTGTCGATGGCCGGCAACGGCGACAAGGGCATCCCGAACGGCCTGCCGGTCGACGAGTGGGGCATCCGCATGGAAGGCTGCCGCCCGGTCGGCTCCTCGGTCGAGCGTGGCGGCGACACCAACGGTCCGGCCGCGGTCTACTCGATCACCAAGTATCTCGACTGGCTGAAGAAGTATGCCCCGCCGCAGGCCCAGGGCATGACCTTCTCGGAAGCAGGCCCGGTGCCGGCGCAGGGCAATATCGCCCAGCAGATCTTCTGGTACACCGCCTTCACCGCCGACATGGTGAAGCCGGGCATCGCCGTGATGAACGCGGACGGTACGCCCAAGTGGCGTATGGCTCCGTCGCCGCACGGCGCCTACTGGAAGGACGGCATGAAGCTCGGCTACCAGGACGCCGGCTCGGTGACGCTTCTGAAGTCGACCCCGCCGGATCGCCGCAAGGCAGCCTGGCTCTATCTGCAGTTCATCATCTCCAAGTCGGTGTCGCTGAAGAAGAGCCATGTCGGCCTCACCTTCATTCGTGAGTCCGATATCTGGGACAAGTCGTTCACCGAGCGTGCGCCGAAGCTCGGCGGCCTGATCGAGTTCTACCGCTCGCCCGCCCGCGTGCAGTGGACCCCGACCGGCAACAACGTGCCCGACTATCCGAAGCTGGCGCAGCTCTGGTGGCAGAACATCGGCGATGCGTCGTCCGGTACCAAGACGCCGCAAGCTGCGATGGACGCGCTGGCCGCGGCCCAGGATTCGGTGATGGAGCGTCTTGAGAAGTCTGGTGTGCAGGGTGCCTGCGGACCGAAGCTGAACAAGAAGGAAACCGCCGAGTTCTGGTACAAGAAGGCCGAGAAGGACGGCACCATCGCTCCGCAGCGCAAGCTCGCGAACGAGAAGCCGAAGGGCGAGACCGTCGACTACGACACGCTGATCAAGTCGTGGCCGGCCAACCCGCCGAAGCGCGCCGAAGCCAAGTAAGGCGTAGCACGATCCGAAAATGCAGAAGGCCGGGAGCGATCCCGGCCTTTTGTCGTTCCCAAGTCATTCCGGGATGGTGCGCAAGCACCAGACCCGGAATCTCGAGATTCCGGGTTCGATGCTTCGCATCGCCCCGGAATGACAGTAATGAGGAATCGGCTCCGTTACTCCGCCGCTTCGGTCGCCTTCAGCGTCGGATAGTCCGTGTAGCCCTTGGCACCGCCGCCGTAGAAGGTCGCCTTGTCCCACTCGTTGAGCGGAGCGCCGGCCTTCAACCGCTCGACCAGGTCGGGGTTGGAGATGAACGGCTTGCCGAACGCGATCAGGTCGGCCGCACCGGCCTCCAGCACCTTCTCGGCGAGAGCGAAGTCGTAGCCGTTGTTGGCGATATAGGTCTGCTTGAAGCGCTTGCGCAGCGAGGCGTAGTCGAACGGCGCGTTGTCGCGCGGGCCGCCGGTCGCGCCTTCGATGACGTGGATATAGGTCAGCTTCAGCGCGTTGAGCTGGTCGACGATGTGGTCGAACAGCGGCTGCGGGTTGGAATCGGAGACGTCGTTGGCCGGCGTCACCGGCGAGATGCGGATGCCGGTGCGATCGCCGCCGGCTTCGCCGACAACCGCCTTGGACACTTCCAGCATCAGCCTGGCGCGGTTCTCGATCGAACCGCCATAGGCGTCGGTGCGCTTGTTGGTGCCGTCCTTGGCGAACTGGTCGAGCAGATAGCCGTTGGCGCCGTGGATCTCGACGCCGTCGAAGCCGGCGGCGATCGCGTTCGCGGTGCCGCGCTTGAAATCATCAATGATGCCCGGGATCTCCGACAGCTCGAGCGCGCGCGGCTCGGAGACGTCGGCGAAGGTGCCGTTGACGAAGGTCTTGGTCTTGGCGCGGATCGCGCTCGGCGCCACCGGTGCTCCGCCGTTCGGCTGCAGCGCGACATGCGAGATGCGGCCGACATGCCATAGCTGGATGAAGATGTGGCCGCCGCGCTCATGCACGCGATCGGTGACCTTGCGCCAGGCCTCGATCTGCTCCTTCGAATAGATGCCGGGCGTGTCCTGATAGCCCTGGCCCTGCTGCGAGACTTGGCTCGCTTCGGTGATCAGAAGGCCAGCGGAGGCGCGCTGGCCGTAATAGTCCACCGCGAGCGGACCCGGCGCGAAGCTCGGTGCCGGTGCGCGGTTGCGCGTCAGCGGCGCCATCACCAGGCGGTTCGACAGGGTTACGGGGCCAAGCTTGAACGGCTCGAAAAGTTTGGTCGATTGGCTCATGAGGCAATGTTCCAGGAAATGACGGATGGACCAGACTTGTGCATTGCGGCGAGAAGCGCAATGGCCGGGCCATGCGTACCGTGCGGGCTAACCACGCACGATCCCGCCCATGTGGCCGGCATCGAGGAACAAGGTGTGCGCGTTCACATAGGAGGATTCATTCGAAATCAGGAACAGCGCAGTATTGGCGACCTCCCAGCCGGTGCCCTGGCGGCCGAAAGGCACTGTCACGGCGCGGTCCGACCGCCTGCGGCTGGCATCGCGGCCCACCCGCGATGATGTGCCGGCCGGTGAGGCGGCCGTGATTTTCGCGAGTCAGGCAGCAGCAGCATGGCAGGGAGCGTGGGGCGAAAATGCCGCGGCGGGGAATATTGATTGGAGCCCGTCATTCCGGGGCTCGCGAAGCGAGAACCCGGAATCTCGAGCCGTATAACCTCTGGATTCCGGGTTCGATGCTGCGCGTCGCCCCGGAATGACGCGCTAAGCGCGTCAGCTCACGCCGAGGAAGTCGCGCTTGCCGATCTCGACGCCGTTGTGGCGCAGGATGCCGTGCGCGGTGACGGCGTGGAAGTAGAAGTTCGGGAACGAGAATGCGTTGAGGAATTGCTGGCCCTTCAAGGTCATGGTGCGTTCGGGGCCGATCGGGAAGGTGACGTCCTTGGCTTCGCCGCCCTCGAACTGCTCCGGCTTGAACGACTTCACATAGCTGATCGTGTTGGCCAGCCGCTGCTTCAGTTCACCGAAGGTCGTCTCGGTGTCGGGCGTCGACGGCACCGCGCTGTGGGTCAGCCGCGCGCAACCCCTGGAGGCATGGTCGCAGACCAGCTGGATCTGCTTGGCCAGCGGCAGCATGTCCGGATAGAGCCGCGATCCCAGCAACACCTCGGGCGCGATCTTCTTGGCCTCGCAATGCGCCTCGGCCTTGGTCAGCTCGCCGGTGAGGCTGTTGAGGATCTGCAAATAGGCCGGGACGACGGCGTCATAAAAGGACATGTGATGCTCCCTATTTTGATGAAATCCGGATGTTACCGAACGACGATGCTGCAGGTGGGGGCGCAAAGGGAAGAATACAACTGTGGGGGGCTACAACAGTTGGTCAAATATTTTCTGCGGCGCGCGCCCTCTCAATCCCGTCATCCCCGCGCAAAGGCTTCGCCTTTGTCGCTGGAGGAGCCGCGAAGCGGCGTCTCGAAGGATGCACGGCCACCAGCCGGGCCGTCGACCCTTCGAGACGGCCGCGTTGCGGCCTCCTCAGGATGACGGATCGCTTGAGGTGCGTAGTCCGGATGGAGCGCAGCGCAATCCGGGATTCTGCGCGATCGAGTGAGCGGTCCCGGATTTCGCTTTCGCTCCACCCGGGCTACGGAACATGGGCGGCGCCTACCGTGCCGGCACCGTTGCATCCGCGGCCGGCTGCATGCGGCCGCCGCCGCGCATCCGCGCCAACAGCTCCGCGGTCGGCCAGGAATCCGCGGGCAGGCCGTATTTGATCTGCATCGCTTTCACCGCGCTGCGGCTCGCCTGTCCGAGCACGCCGTCGATCTTGCCGACATCATAGCCGGCGCGCGCCAACAATCCCTGCAGCTCCTTGATCTCGCCAAACGGCAATTGCGCGACCGGGCCGTGCGGCCGCTGCATCGGCGGCGCGCCGGCGATGCGGCCGGCGAGATAGCCGGCGGTGGTCGAATAGATCAGCGAGTTGTTCCATTCGGTGTAGGCAGTGAAATTCGGGTAGGCCAGAAACGCCGGACCCATCCGGCCCATCGGCAGCAGCAGCGACGCCGGTAGCTGGTCATCGGCGAGCGGCTTGCCGTCGGTCAGGGTGACGCCGAGCGCCGCCCATTTCGAGCGCGGCAGCTTGATGGTGAGGTCGGCCTGATCCCAAGGGAAGTTCGCGGCCTGCGGCACGCGCACCTCCTGCAGCCACGGCTCGCCGCGCCGCCACTTCAATCCGTTGGCGATGTAGTTCGCGGTCGAGCCGATCACGTCCGGTCCGCTCTGCAGCAGATTGCGATGGCCGTCGCCATCATAGTCGACGGCATAGTTGAAATAGTGCGTCGGCAGGAATTGCGTCTGGCCGAGCTCGCCGGCCCATGAACCGATCATCTCGTCGGGCGAGAGATCGCCGCGCTCGATGATCTTCAGCGCCGCGATCGTCTCGCCCTGGAACATCTCCGAGCGGCGGCAGTCATAGGCCAGCGACACCAGCGATTTCAGCGTCGGCAGATTGCCCATCTGGACGCCGAAATCGCTTTCCAGTCCCCAGAACGCGGCGATCACCGCCGGCGGCACGCCGTACTCCTTCTCGGCGCGCGCGAACGCGGCCGCATAGGTTCGGATGTATTGCTGGCCCTGCTGCATGCGGTAGTTCGCGGCCATGCGGCCGGCGAACTGGGTAAAGATCTGCCCGAACACGCGCTGGCCGCGGTCGCGGTTGACGATACCCTGGTCGTAGACCAGGTAGGGCGCGGCTTCCGCGATCGTGCGCTGCGACACGCCGGCGGCGACCGCCTTCTGCTTCAACTCGGCAAGGAAGCGATCAAAGCTCTGTCCGTTGTGGCAGGACGCTGCGCGCGGCGAAGCGACCGTGGCCGGGCGCGCCCGGACCGGGGCGGTGCCTGCGGGATTGGGCAGCGGCTGCTGTGCCGAGGCCAGCTGGGAGAGCACCAGCGCGCCTGCGATCGCTGCGATCGTGATCGGGGCGCGGAGGGGAGATGCTGGCATCGATGTCACCGGCTTGAATAGGGGATAAAACCGATCCTGCATACACCATGGCGACACCGGGCAACAACGGGGGTGCGCCTGTTAGACCAATTGGGCTTCGGCAGGTTGATTAGCCGCCGCTATGATCGGGCCAAGTGATTCGCGGGCAGGGGTGTCGGCGGATCGATCACGCCCGGAGGGACCCATGTGGAGTTTTCTCGAGCGTCTGTTGGATTCGTCGACGTTTTCACCACACGGCATCTGCCTGTTGTGGGAGCCGGAACTGATCTGGCTCCATGTGATTTCAGACGCACTGATTGCCGCTTCCTATTTCTCGATCCCGTTTGCGCTGGCGATCCTGGTCTCCAAGCGGCGCGATTTCCAGTTCGGCTGGATGGCCTGGCCGTTCGCCACCTTCATCCTCGCCTGCGGCCTCACCCATGTGCTCTCGATCTACACGCTGTGGGTGCCGATCTACGGCCTCGAAGGCCTGCTCAAGGCGCTGACCGCGGTCGCCTCGATCTTCACCGCGGTGCTGCTGTGGCCGCTGATCCCGAAGATCCTGGCGATCCCGAGCGAAGCGCAGCTGCGCGAGGCGCATGTCGCGCTCGCCGAAGAGGGACGGCAGCGCCAGCGCTCGGAATTCCTGCTCGAGCGGTTCCGCGAGGCCGAGGCCAATGAGAGCAAGATCCGCCAGGCGCAGAAGATGGAAGCGGTCGGCCAGCTCACCGGCGGCATCGCGCACGACTTCAACAACATCCTCACCGTCATCACCGGCACCATCGATATCCTGTCCGATGCGGTGACCCACAACCGGCAGCTGACCGAGATCACCGGCCTGATCCGCGACGCCGCCGATCGCGGCGCCTCGCTGACGCGGCATCTGCTGGCGTTCGCGCGCAAGCAGCCGCTGCAACCGAGCGACGTCGACGTCAACGCGCTGATGGTCGACACCATCGAGCTGCTGCGGCCGACCATCGGGGACCATGTCGACATCAACTTTTGCCCGATGCCCAATCTGCCGCGCGCGCTGGTCGATTCCAACCAGCTCGTCACCGCGATCATCAATTTGGCGCTGAACGCCCGCGATGCGATGCCGAAGGGCGGCCGGCTCCGGATCGAGACCCGCACCGCCGAGCTGAAGCCTTCAGACGTGCACGGTCATGACGGGCTTGCTGCCGGCGACTATGTCGCGATCGCGCTGATCGACAATGGCCAAGGCATCGCGGAGGCCGATCTGGCAAAGGTGTTCGAGCCGTTCTTCACCACCAAGGATGTCGGCAAGGGCACCGGTCTCGGGCTCAGCATGGTCTACGGCTTCGTCAAGCAGTCCAACGGCCACATCGCCCTCGACAGCGAGGTTGGTCGCGGCACCAGGGTGATGCTCTATCTGCCGCGCGCGGCAGTGGCCTCGCCCGCGGCGGTGCCCGAGCGACGACAGCCGGACGTGCGCGGCGCGCAGGAGATCGTGCTCGTCGTCGAGGACGACAGACTGGTGCGCTCCTACGTGCTGACGCAGATCGAGAGCCTCGGCTACACGACGCTGTCGGCCAACAACGGCTCTGAAGCGCTCGCCGTGCTCGACAGCGGCACGCCGATCGATCTGTTGTTCACCGACGTCATCATGCCCGGCGCGATGAACGGGCGCGATCTCGCCACCGAGGCGCAAAAGCGCCGCCCCGGCCTGCGCGTGCTGTTCACCTCGGGCTACACCGATGACGCGATCGATCAGGACGGCAAGCTGGAGCAGGGCATCCTGTTCCTGGCCAAACCCTACAGCCGCGCCCAGCTCGCCCGCATGCTGCGCATTGCGCTGCGCGAGGAGCAGACGCAGCTCGCGCAGCAGGAGCCGGCGGAGTAGGGCACGATGCCGTAGCCCGGATGAAGCGAAGCGCAATCCGGGAACTGCTCCGCGGCGGGACTACCCCGGATTTCGCTACGCTCCATCCGGGCTACAGTCGACTACCTATAGGATGACCAGTCGTTAATCCGCGCCGCGTCGCTGCGACGCACGCGGCTCCCCTTGCGACCGCAGCGGCAAAATCCCTACCTCAGCGGCGTCGATTGTGGCAGCATTCCGTCTGCCGTCAGGGAACCACGATGAACTATTTTCGTACCGCGCTCCTGCTTGCCGGCCTCACCGCTCTGTTCATGGGGGTCGGCTATCTGATCGGCGGCGGCACCGGCGCCGTGATCGCGCTGATCGTCGCGGCTGCGACAAATCTGTTCGCCTACTGGAATTCAGATCGCATGGTGCTGTCGATGTACGGCGCCCATCAGGTCGATGCGCGCTCGGCGCCAGAGCTCTATAATCTTGTCGCCGAGCTGGCGCAGCGCGCCAGCCTGCCGATGCCGCGCGTGTTCGTGATGGACGAGGCGCAGCCCAATGCGTTCGCGACCGGCCGCAATCCGCAGAATGCGGCCGTTGCCGTCACCACAGGCCTGATGCAGCAGCTCAGCCACGAGGAGCTCGCCGGCGTGGTCGCGCACGAGCTTGCGCATATCAAGCACCATGACACGCTGACCATGACGATCACGGCGACGATCGCCGGCGCGATCTCGATGCTGGCGCAGTTCGGCATGTTCTTCGGCGGCAACCGCAACAACAACGGCCCCGGCATCATCGGCTCGATCGCGATGATGATCCTGGCGCCGCTCGGCGCCATGCTGGTGCAGATGGCGATCAGCCGCACCCGCGAATATGCCGCCGACAATTTCGGCGCGCGCATCGTCGGCCAGCCGATGTGGCTGGCGTCCGCGCTCGCCAAGATCGAGAACGCTTCGCATCAGGTGCCGAACATGGAGGCCGAGCGCAATCCGGCCACGGCGCACATGTTCATCATCAACCCGCTGTCGGGCCACGGCGTCGACAATCTGTTCGCCACCCATCCCTCGACCGCGAACCGCATCGCCGCACTCCAGCAACTCGCCGCCGAACTCGGTACCCAGACCGCGCCGCGCCCGGCTGGGGCTGCGCCGCGCAGCCCGTGGGGCAGATCACAGGGCTCATCGAGCCCGCGCGGCCCTTGGGGTTAGGGATCCTGAGGCTGAAGATGCGGCGAGGTCACGCCGTCAGCACCACGTCGTCCATGACCAGTGCGTCGATGCCGGACTTGCGGAACGTGACGATTGCATCCATGGGGGTGCAGACGATCGGCTCGCTGTCATTGAAGGACGTGTTGACGACGAGGGGCACGCCGGTCTTGGCGTGGAAGCAGGAGATCAGTTCGTGAAAGCGCGGATTTGATCTGCGGCTGACGATCTGGACCCGGGCGCTGCCGTCGCGATGCACGACTGCCGGGATGAGATCGCGCCGATCCGGCTTGACGGGACACGCAAACAGCATGAATGCGTGACTGGCCGTGGGCGCGCCGATCTCGAACCATTCCTCGGCCTGCTCGGCCAGCACGCTCGGCGCGAACGGCCGGAAATCCTCGCGGTGCTTGACCTTCTGATTGAGGATATCGCGCATGTCCGGCCGCCTCGGGTCGGCGAGCAGGGAGCGGTTGCCCAGCGCGCGTGGTCCGAACTCCATGCGGCCCTGGAACCAGGCGACGATCTTGCCGCCGGCGATCATCTCGGCGGCATCGCGCGCCGGAGATCTGCTGCGCGCCGCCTTGAGCCCGGCCGATTTGACCGCTGCCAGAATGTCGCGTCCCTTGAATGCGGGGCCGAGATAAGGGGTGTCGTTGCCGCGCTCGGGCGGACGCTTGTGCTTCGCGCAATGCACGGCAAAGGCGGCGCCGATCGCCGTGCCGGCGTCATGCGGCGCGGAGGGGATGAACACATTCCTGAATTCGCCGGAACGCCTCACCCGTTCGTTGGTCACGCAATTGAGTGCGACGCCCCCGGCAAGACACAGATTGTCCGATGGCACCCTGCGCTTGAGACGCCGGACGGCGGCGATGACCGCGGCGTCCGTCGCCTCCTGCAACGCCGCCGCCATGTCGGCGTGCCGCGGCAGGATTTCGCCGTCCTCATAGCGCGCCGGGCCGAACACGGCTTCCATTCTGGCGTAGCGCGCCGGGCTGTTGCCGAGATAGGCCGGCGACACCCCGTAGTTCACTTCGTCGGAACGCATGATCGACTGGAACTGCCGACGATAGACCTCCGGATCGCCGTAGGCCGCCAGGCCCATGACTTTCGACGCATCGTAATGCGAGAAGCCGAGGTAGCCGCTGAACACCTCCCAGATGAAGCCGATCGAATGCGGATATTCGAAGGTCTCGACATTCTGGATGCGACTGCCAGTTGCCTTCGCCAGCGAGGTGCCCGCGGTCTCGCCGATCCCGTCGATGGTCAGGATGGCCGCGCGGTCGAAGCCCGACGGGAAGTAGGCGGATGCAGCGTGCGCCATATGATGGGGCACGAAATGCAGTCGCTGCCGCAGCGAGCGTCCAAGCAGGTCGTCGATGGCGCCCGGCACTTGACCAAGCCGGAGCCGAAAGGTCTCCTCCAGTCGCGGATCCCACCATTCGGCGCGATATCGCTTGCGGCGCTGAGCGGGATCGAACGAGTAGGCGACGTGATCGATGTCGCGCGCGGTGAGCCCGGCGTGGTTCAGGCAAAACCGGATCGCGCGTTCGGGGAGCTGATGCGGATTGTCGAACTCGGCCGGCTTGCCGTGCTTGATGCGATTGAACCGCTCTTCCTCGACAGCCACGACGAGCCTGCCGTCAACCAGCAGCGCGGCGGCGGACTCGTGATACACCGAGTTGATCCCAAGGATGTTCACCAGCGTCTCCCCCTACGCCTGGAGCCGTCTTCCGTTCCGATCACATCGGAACGGAGCAGACGGCGCAAGCTGTCCGGAATAGTAAGGCGATATCGAGGCTGCGCGTTGAAGGCCAAAAGCCGCAGTTCACGCCGCTTGAGAACGCGCTACGCGCTCGCGGCATCCAGCCGTTCGACCTGGGCCTTGCTCAGCCCGAGCCTGGTCGCGGCGACGAGCGTTCCGACCTGCTCGGGCCTGGTCGCGCTGGCAATCGGCGCGGTGATCGAGGGTTTCGCCATCAGCCAGGCGAGCGCGACCGCGGCAGGCTCGGCACCGGTTTCCGCGGCGACCTCATCGAGGCCGGCCAGGATGCGCATGCCGCGCGGGTTCATGTATTTTGGAATGCTGCGTGCGCCGCGCGGGCTCTTGGCGAAGTCGGCCTCCGAGCGATATTTGCCGGTGAGGAAGCCGGCGGCCAGCGAGAAGAACGTGATCACGCCGACGTCGTTGTCCTCGCAAACCTGTTGCAGCGCGCCTTCGTAGCCCGACCGCTCCGCCAGGCTGTATTCGGGCTGCATGCTCTCGTAACGGGGCAGCCCGTTCGCCTTGGAAATATCGAGAGCGGCCTTGAGCCGCGCCGGCGAGAAGTTCGAGGCGCCGATCGCCCTGACCTTGCCGGCCCTGATCAGTTTATCGTAGGCCGCGAGCGTCTCTTCCTGCGGCGTCGTCTCGTCGTCCTTGTGTGACTGGTAGAGGTCGATGAAATCGGTCTGCAACCGCCGCAGCGAGTCCTCGATCGCACGCGCGATATAGTCCGGCTTCAGCCCGACATTGCCGCCGCCCATGTCCATGCCGACCTTGGTGGCGAGGATGATGCGATTGCGGTTGCCGCGCGTCTTCATCCATTTGCCGATGATCGTCTCGGACTCGCCGCCGCTGTGGCCCGGCACCCAGCGCGAATACACGTCCGCCGTATCCAGGAATGTCAGCCCCTGATCCAGCACGGTGTCGAGCAGCCGGAACGACGAGGCCTCGTCCACCGTCCAGCCGAACACATTGCAGCCGAAGCACAAGGGAGGGACGGTGAGGCCGGAACGGCCGAGCGCACGATGCTTCATGAGTTTTCTTTCGCTTGTTCTTGGCGGGAGGCACCGACACTGAGGCAGATCGCCCACGTTTGCAAGACGCCGAGGCCGTGCGTCAGGTCAGGTACGCTGCCCCTCAGTGCGCATCGTCGCGCAGGAATGCGATTTCATTTGCGCGGCGGTTGATGTAGATTGCGCGGCGAGCTGCCACCGGTCACGCCGAATTCCGGAGAATGCGCGGCAGCGTCAATGGCCATCGGCAGGCCTTATGGTCTCATTTTCAGTACGAAAACTCTTCTGCCTGGGCCGCGCCCGGGTGAGTGTCATTTCCATTCCAGCCAAACGGAGCAATTGCCATGCATTTCTGCTTCTCTGGTGAATACACCCCGCGTGCGCTCAACAACATCATGGAGAACCCGAACACCAATCGCTACGAGGCCGCAAGGAAGCTGATCGAGGCGGCCGGCGGCAAATTGATTTCGATGTACAGCATGGCGGTCGATGGCCCCAGCGTGATGGTGATCTTCGACGTGCCGGATCCGAGCTTCGCGCCTGCGATCAGCGGCGTGGTCGTTGCCGCGGGCACCATGCAGAACGTGAAGCTGACCCGGCTGTTCACCCAGGACGAGATCAAGGTGGTACGTCAGCACGCGGCCAAGCTCAAGGCCGCCTACTCGCCGCCCGGCAGCTGACAGGGCGGACGATCAAGAACCGCAAGTGGTCTGACGACTGCTGTCACTCGCGCGCGGCGCCGCTTTCCAGCGTGCCGCGCGGAGACGGGGGCCGTTGCGCGCCACTGATCCGGGGCGCCGTCAACGGATGGGCGGTAGCTCAGGCGGATGTCGCGCGCGCATGCCGGCTCGCATAGCCCCGGCCGGTTGTGCCGTCGCACGACGTCCGCCGCCTCGTACGGCAAGCCGGGTCCGCCGGCAGATCCTGGCCGCGAGCAAGGCGTGGTCGACCGCTCGCGGTGCGCGCCTGGCTCAATCCGGACGGCACCGTCGAGCGCGTCACGTCTCCCGCCTTCAATGACGCCGGCGCGACCGAGGGCCTGCGCACCATCTTGAAATGGTGGGCACGCTGGCGCTTTGCCCACCCTACGCGTTACGCTCGCCTACAGCTCCCGCGCATTCGAGAACGCGAACGACGACACCCGCCGCGTGGTCTCGTCCAGGATCAGGGTGCGGGTGATCGGCGGCTCGGCGCGCTGGCTGCAATTCTCACGCTCGCATAGCCGGCAGTTGACGCCGATCGGCGTGCCCTCGACCTTCTCCAGGTCCATGCCCGTCGCATAGACGAGCTTGGACGCATGGCGGATCTCGCAGCCGAGCCCGATCGCAAAGCGCGGCTGCGGCTGCGGATAGGGCGCCACCGGCCGGCGCACCATCTGCGCGATCGAGAAATAGCGCGTGCCGTCGGGCAGCTCGATCACCTGGCTGAGCAGGCGGTCCGGCATGTCGAAGGTGGAATGCACGTTCCAGAGCGGGCAGGTGCCGCCGAACTTGGAGAACGGGAAGGTGCCGGAGGAAAACCGCTTCGACACGTTGCCGGCATTGTCGACGCGCAGCAGGAAGAACGGCACGCCGCGCGCGTTCGGCCGCTGCAGCGTGGTGAGGCGATGGCAAACCTGCTCGAAGCCGGCGTTGAAGCGCTGCGCCAGGACGTGGACATCGTAGCTCAGGGCTTCGGCGGCGGAATGAAATGCCTGGTACGGCATCATCGCGGCCGCCGCGAAGTAGTTGGCGAGCGTGATGCGGTAGAGCCGGCGCGCGGTATCGTCGAGCGGGCCGGCGCGGCTGACGATCGTATCGATCGCGGCGCCGCATTCGACAAAGCCGATCTGCAGCGCGAGCTGGAAGCTGCGGCCGGAACTGTCCACGAGCTCGGAGATCAGCAGTTGCCGGCGATGCCGGTCGAAACGGCGCAGCGTCTCGCGCATCACGTCGACCGGCATCACGCGGCAAACGATCGAATGCTTTTCCCGCAGCCGCGTGGCCAGCGCCGTGAACAGGCCCTCGGTCGGCACGTTGAGCTCGTCGCGCAGATTTTCCGCCGCGGTCTCGAGCTCCGGAAAATAGTTGCGGTTGGCCTCGATCAGGTCGCGCACCCGCTCGATCGGGTTGGCGTCGAACTGCGAGCCTTCACGATCGGCCATCTGCGCCGCCACCAGCGTCTCGCCGCGGCGCGCCTCGGTATAGGCGGCGTAGAGCCGTTGCAGCGCGTGGGTCACGCCGGGGCAGAGCTCGGCGAGGTCGCGCAGCTCCTGTTTCGGCAAATCGATCTGGCGAAACAGCGGATCGGAGAAGATCTCGTTGAGCTCCGCGAAGAAGCGGTCCTCGTCGGCGGTGGCAAGGTCGCGCAGGTCCAGGTCGTACGTCTCGGCCAGCCGCAACAGGATCTGCGCCGTCACCGGGCGCTGGTTGCGCTCGATCAGGTTGATGTAGGAGGGCGAGATGCCGAGCCCTTCGGCGATCTGGGTCTGCGACAGCCCCAATTGCTGGCGGATCCGCCGGAACCGCGGGCCGACGAACAGCTTTTTTCCGGACTCGCCCGGCATGGCAGCTTTCCTGACCTATATTGTGACAAAATTTACAAATCGACATTTATTACAAGTTCAGATGTTACATGACATCACCAATAAAAAACAAGGCATCTATCCGAACTTCGCCTTTTGGCGTTTATCTCCTGACACGCACTTCGGGATGATCTGTCAAGAATGTCGATCTGACGAACAGGCTGCGGAGATCAGAATTCAGGCGGCCGGGCCAAGGCAGCCTTATCTTTTGAAGGAGACTGACGATGAGCAAGGGCAGCAATTTCTGGGTGATCGGCGGCGAGTTCGGCTCGATGAACTTCCACAAACTCGTCGAAGGCTCGGCTCAGGTGCGCGGTCCGTTCAAGACCCGCAAGGAAGCCGAAGAGTGCTGGAAGGAAGTCTCCGAAGAGAGCCGTCACAAGGCCGGCGTGCGCTTCTCGATCGTCGAGGAGCCGTCGCGGGTTTCGGCGTAACGGCCAAAATCACCAGAGCTAAGAAAACGTCCAAGGACGGCGGCCCCATCCGGTTCATCCGGGTGGGGCCGACCGTTTTTGGCACACTGCCAGGGCTTTTGAACTGGGGATAAGTGGCAGCCTAAGTGCTTGGGAACCAACGTCCTTTGCGGACGTCATGGTTGCTGATAGGTTAATGCATAGGAACCATCAGTACGAGGCCGCAAGGCATGTCCGATCCGCAGAACACCGGCAGCGAGGCGCGCGAGATGCGGCCGACCCTGCGAGAGGCGCTGCGGCGGGCGCGGATCGAGGCGGCCGACCGCACCGGCGTCGTCGTCGAATTGCGCGATGCCGAGGTGGCGCGGCTCGAGATTCTCAACGATGCGCTCGATCCGCTGTTCGCGCAGGTGCCGGAGAAGGTCGATCTGTTCGACCGCGGCATCAGCCAGGGCGAGACGCCGCGGCTGTGGATCGACGTCGTCGCCCATGTGCTGATGGGGCGCGACAAGCGGATCTACCGCTTCGTGCAGGACACCCGCTTCGGCCGCATCGTGCTCGCCGAATCGCACGACGTGGCTGCGATCGTCGATGCGGTCACCGACTATGTCGCGCGCCGCATGATCGAGCGCGAGCATGCGATGGTGGCAACGCCGCTTCCGGTGGCCGAGCCGGCGGCGCCGCCGCCCATGCCGGTGGCGCCGCCGAAGCGTCGCGGCGGGTTCGGCATGTTCGTGCTCGGCTTCGTCCTCGGGGCACTCGCGCTGTTCGGTTTCGCGCTGCTGGCGAGCTTGCAGAACTACTGAAGCATGATCCGGAAAAGTGCGAAGCGGCTTTCCCTGCGGCAAACGCGAAGCGTTTGCGCGGAGATCATGCTCAAATAATGGAAGGGGCGGGGGCATCGTGGTCATAACACCCGCCTCGGCATTTTTCGGCGTGCTGGCCGCGGCCGCGGTGGTCGGCAGCGCGGTGCTGTTCGGCAAGTGGCAGACGTTGCGCCGCGCCGAATACATCCGCACCTTCAAATGGCCGGCGGGCCTGTTGGCCCGGCTGGAGAAGCATCACCCCGGCTTCTCCCGCAAGGACAGCGCGCTGGTGTCGCGCGGCCTGCGGCAGTTCTTCCTCGCCCATCTGATGAGCGGCAAGCGTTACGTCTCGATGCCGTCGCAGGCGGCCGACGACCTCTGGCACGAATTCATTCTCTACACCCGCGAATACGACGCGTTCTGCCGCCGCGCCTTCGGCACCTTCCTGCATCACACGCCCGCGGTCGTGCTGGTGAAGGAGCGGCGCCGGAGCAATGAAGGACTGCGGCGGGTCTGGTGGTACTGCTGCAAATACGAGAACATCGATCCGGTCCGGCCGACACGGCTGCCGCTGCTGTTCGCGCTCGATGCCAAGCTGAACATCGCGAACGGCTTTATCTATCACACCGACTGCGAGGCCCTTGCGCCGCAGCGGCATCGGCGGCAGCAGCCCGTATTGCGGCGGCGATTTCTCGGACTCATCGATCGACGGCTCGTCGGCGGGCTTTGGCGATGCCGGCAGCGATGGCAGTGGCGGCGGCGATGGAGGTGGCGGCGACGGTGGAGGCGGCGGCGACAGCGGAGGCGGCTGCGGCGGTGGTTGTGGTGGTGGCGGTGGAGACTAAAGCGCGATGAGATTGGGTTGAATCGTCATCGCGCTTTAGCTCCTTGTTTGAGCATGATCTTTCCGGAAAACCGCTTCGCACTTTTCCGGATCATGCTTTAGGACAGCCGCACTTGCTTGATCTCGCGAATGCCGTCGTGATTGCCGAGTCCGCGCACGATCTGCTCGCAGCGCCAGCCATTGCCGTCGCGCTCGATCGCGAACAAATTATAGGCCGCCGCCGGATAGTGCTTGCGCGCCAGCGCCGATGCCGACGGCACGCCGATCGCCGGAATCTTCCGCTCCGGGCCGTCGAACCACATCGTCGAATGGACGTGGTCGTGGCCGTGCAGCACCAGCTCGACGCCGTGCCGCTTGAGCAGCGCCAAGAGCTGATGCGAATCGGTCAGCCGCTTGGCGCGGCCTTCGGAGTGCAGCGGGTGATGCACCAGCAGGACGCGGAAGGCGTCCTCCCGCGATAATTGTCCGAGGATCGCATCAAGCGCGTCGAGCTGGGCATGGCCGAGCCATCCGGTCGCCATCAGTGGCGGCGTCGGCACCGCCGAGGAGACGCCGATCAGCGCCACCGGGCCGCGGCGGCGCACGAACGGAAAATGCGTCGCGGCGCCATCGGCGTCGCCGCGCAGATAGTCGCCGAAGTGACTGACGAAGCGATGCCTTGTCGCGCGCACATAGGCGTCGTGATTGCCGGGGACGACCGTCACACCGACGGGATCGCCGAGGCCTTCCAGCCATTGCCGTGCCGGATTGAACTCGGCATCGAGTGCCAGGTTGACGAGGTCGCCGGTGACGGCGACATGGTCCGGCTGCTGCGCCTGCATGTCCGATACCAGTGCGTCGAGCACGTCGCGGCGGTGGTATTTGTGACGGTTGCGCGTCCAGTTCAGATAGCCGAGGGCGCGCTTGCCGGCCAGATCGCGCAGCGGCGCCGCCGGCAGCGGCGGCAGATGCGGATCCGACAGATGCGCGAGACGGAACGCCGCCATCAGGCAATTTCCTTCGGATTGTCCGCGAAAAGTGGCCGGCAGCCGGTCATGTCGTGCTATCCCGAACGTGCTGCCTTTGTATTGGCAAGAGCTGCGCGGCCGCGCAAGGATCAAGTCAAGCATCAATGCAAGGATCAAGGCACGGATCAAACGCCATGATGTCGAGGGTTCAGTGACGATCCTTGAGGACTTACGCAAGCGCTACGAGCCGCAGATCAGGTGGGTGTTTCATTTCTACTGGCGGTTGGTCCGCAGCATGACGCTCGGCGTCCGTGCCGTGGTGCTCGATGCCGACAACAGGGTGTTTCTGGTCAAGCACAGCTACGTCCACGGCTGGTATCTGCCCGGCGGCGGGGTCGAGGTCGGCGAGAGCTTTATCGAATCGCTGCGGCGCGAGCTGGTGGAGGAGGGGCGGATCGAGCTCGTCGGCGAGCCGGTGCTGCACGGCATCTTCCACAACAGCCACGTCTCGCCGCGCGATCATGTCGCGGTCTATGTCGTCAGGAACTACCGCCAGGACCGCCTGCCGGAGCCGAATCGCGAGATCGTGGCCTGCGGGTTCTTCGATCCGGCCGATCTGCCCGAGGAGACCACCCCCGGGACGCGGCTGCGGATATCAGAGGTGCTGGAGGGCAAGCCGCCGCCGGCGACATGGCGGTGATGTCGCCGACGGCGAAGTGGCGGTGATGGACCGCGCCCGCGCCAGATGCTATCCCGCGCCCCACAATGACCGAACTGTCCCTGACCATCCTGCCCGAGACCCCGAAAGACGCCCAGGCGATCGAGCGCCTGCACGAGCGGACCTTCGGGCCCGGCCGTTTCGTGCTCAGCGCGTACCGGCTGCGCGAGCATGTCGATCATCTGCTCGATGTCTCGTTCACGGCGCGGATCGGCACGCTGCTGGTCGGCTCGGTGCGCCAGCTGCCGATCACGATCGGCGACACGCCGGCCCTGATGCTCGGGCCGTTGACGGTGGAGCCGCCGTTCCGCAGCCGCGGCGTCGGCCGGGCGCTGCTCGAGCGTGCGATCAATGATGCCCGCGCCAAGGGCCACCGGTTGATCGTGCTGGTCGGCGACGAGCCGTATTACGCGCGGGTCGGCTTCAAGCCGGTCCCGAAGGGGCGGATGACGATGCCGGGCCCTGTCGACTACAGTCGCCTGCTCGTCATGGAGCTGGTCGACGGCGCGTTCGAGGGCGTATCCGGGGCGATCCAGCCGGACTGGAGCAAGGCAATCTGACGTTCCCGCTGATGTCGCGGGAACGGTTGCGCGCTATCGGAAACTGAAGCACAGTTGAGGCAAGCGCCGGGACAAGACCGGCGCATGTCATATCAACAGGGAGAGTGCGCGCCATGATCAAGGTCAGTGTGATGTATCCGAACAACCCCGGCGCGCGATTTGATCACGACTATTATCGCGACAAGCACATGCCCCTGTTGAAGGCGCGGCTCGGCGACAAGTGCAAATACTACACCATCGACAAGGGCCTTGCCGGCGGCGCGCCCGGCGCACCCGCCACCTATGTCGGGATGTGCCACATCTTCTGCGACTCGGTTGAGGACTTCCAGACCGGTTTCGGGCCGCACGCCCAGGAGATCTTGGGCGACATCCCGAACTACACCGATCTGCAGCCCGTGATTCAGATCAGCGAAGTCGTCGTCGGGCACTGAAGCCTGTACACAGAAACCCGTAGCCCGGATGGAGCGAAGCGCAATCCGGGGAAAGTGTTCCAAGCCGATTCAGATCCCGGATTGCGCTGCGCTTCATCCGGGCTACGTGACCATAAATCCCTCTGCCGCTGACGGCAGAGGGATGCGCTTGTCTCAGAACTTCAAGTTCGCAAAAGCCCGCACGCCGAGACCCGGCATCAGCACCTCGTCCTTGGTGTAGGACACGGAGTTGCGGATGTTCTGGTTGAGAAGGTTGTTGCCGACCAGCCCAAGCGTCATCTCGCGCGCGCCGATCCACGACGAATTCAGCTTGGTGTTATAGGTCACCTCCGCGTTCAAGAGATTGTAGCCCGCGGTCGGGGTCTCGCCGATGACCGCGATGTCGTTCTGCGCGAAGGCGTGCACCAGGTTGACGCGGGTGAACCAGTTGCTGTCGCGCCAGTAGACGCCGCCGCCGAGCCGCACTGGTGGAATCCGTGGCACGTTGCTGCCGTCGGTGAAGGTGGCGCGCACCACGTCGAACTGGTTCTCGATGCCCCAGATGCCGCCGTTGAGCGGGCCGACATCGAACTGGCTCTGGAACTCGGCACCGCGGAAGATCGCGTCACGCTGCGCGTATCTCGCCTGGTTCAGCTCAAGCTGGTCCGGATTGGCTATGTCCACGCAAGCCGCACTGTCGCACGTGTTGCCGGTCAATTGGCGGTAGATAAAGCCGTTAAACTTCGTGTAGTAGCCGGTGAGTTCGAATCGCAACGGCCCCGTCGCCCGCCGCAATCCCACTTCGATCGACTTTGCCGTTTCAATGCCGAGATTGGGATTGCCGATGTCGAAGGTGGCAGTCGCGTCATGAGCGCCGCGCGAAAACAGCTCTGCCGGTTTCGGGGCACGTTCGACGTATTGACCGGTAATGCTCGCAACCAGATCCCACGGCAGGTTCTGGATCAGGCCAATGCTCGCGCTTTTCGGCGTGAAGCGCGGATTGCGCGGAGTAGCGGGACCAACACTGGCAGGATCGATGTTGACGTCGAACACGTCAGGTATGAATGCCGGCGTTGTCCCGGAGAGGTTGACGTGTTCGATGCGCCCGGCGATCTGCGCCTTGGTGGTCTCGCTGAATTTCAGCTCATTGAAGACGTAACCGGCGACTCTGTTGTTGTTGTTTGGGTCCCACAACCCGTTGAGCGGGCTGCCTGGATCGTCCGGACTTGGGGCTGTCAATTCCTGGTGCCCGCCCTGCATGCCGAATGCTGTGGTCACGGTTGCAAAACGTGCGTTGAACGGCATCATCTGCACCTCGACGCGGGCTTCCTGCTCCTTGTTGGTGAACGTCTGCCGCACGCCATCGCTGGTCAGGTCGGCCGGATCGGCGAGCCCGAGCTCGTTGTGGCGATAGTCGGTCGCGCCGACCCAGAACCGCACCGCGTCGATCGCAGCCGCATCGGGCCGGTACTCACCCTTGATGGCGATCTTGGTCTGGTGCGCATCGATCCGGGTCTGGTGATCGGCGCCGTCGATGCCGGGGATGTGGTAGAGCGAGTCGTTCTGGGTGATCGCCGCGCCGATATAGCCGCCCTGGAAGAAGTACGACGCGCCGACCGAGGCGCCGTCCGACTGCGTCGCGGAGTTCGGCTGGCGGCCGCCCACCGGCCGGGTCTGGTCGAACAGATACGGATAGCTCGGGATGCTGTAGTCGCTGGTGGTGCGGCCATAGACGTCGGCATGTACGGCGACATTGTTGCCGCCGGCGTCGAGCAGCATGCCGCCTTCGACGCCGCGATTGACCGAGCTGACCGAGGTGCGGGTCTCGACATTGAGGCAACCCGGGCCGCCGGCATCGGCCAGCGGCGCTTTCACCGGCAACCCGTAAGTCTGGAACGGCGTCGCCGCGCAGGTCGGCATCGCGTCCGGGATGCGGTTGTTGGTGGCGCTGACCACACCGCCGATCGAGGTCGAGCCGTAGCGCAGCGCGGCAGGTCCCCGCACCACTTCGATCTGGTTGGTCGAGAATGGATCGATCGGGACGAAATGATCCTCGCCGAGATCCGAGGCGCCGCCGCCGGCGAGACCGTTCTCGACGATGCCGACGCGGTTGACGTCGAGGCCGCGGATGATCGGCCGGCTCGAGGCGCCGGGCGCGAAGCTCGAGCCGGTGATGCCGGGCTTGGAGAACAGGAGATCGCCGAGCGTGGCGCCGCCGGAGCGCCGCAGTTCCTCGTTCGGCACCACGGTGACGGTCGCGAACTGGTCGGTGACGACCGGCAGCACGCCCTGCTGCGGCGCCGGCGCCGTTGCGACAGGCGCCGGTTGGGCCGCGGCAGCGCGTTCGCGGTTGCGGCTCGGCGCGGCCCGGACCACGTGGGTCGGCGTGCGTGTCGGCACGGTGCGGTGGCGCTGGATCGGGCTCGGTGCCGTCACGGTAATGTCGGGCAGTTGCGCCGGCGGGTCGTCGGCCAGTGCGGCGCTGTTCATTGCGCCAAGCAGCAGCCAGCTCGCGCCTCCGATGTGAAGTGCTCGTTTCGTCTGAAGTGTCATTGTCCTGGTCCAGCCCCGTCGAAATGACGGATCGATTCCGATTTGCCCTGTTGGAGCTGGCTGCAATCGTGGCGCGGCCGTCCGCTCAGGGCGTGCAATCAGTCGATGTCAGGACAGAGGAGGTGCGCGGGAATGGAACGCCGCAGGCGCCGGCTTCAGATGGATGAATTCGGCATTGGTGGTGCGGAACAGGAGCTCGACGGCGTCCGGCAGCAGCAAGACCGCCGGCGCCGTGAACAGCATGCTGCTCGCGAGCGAGATGGCGGCGCAGATCGCGCAATTGTCCGCCGGATGCCGATCGTTGTCGTGCCGCGTGGGCGCCTCGGGCGCGGTGACCTGGGCCGCGAGATCGGGCGTTGCCGAGGTCCCGACATAGGCGAGATCGAGCAGCGACAGGCCGCTCTGGACCGCGGGCGCGGCTTGCGCGGCCGCGATCGGGTGGAAATGTCCGAACGACAGCACGAACTGGACGGCGAGCGCGAACAGCGCCAGCCGCGAACCCGTCCTGATGTGTCTCCGGAACCAGTTCATGCCGATTGAGCCACCCGATCGGGACGGCGCTCATCCCCGGCCGCCCGATGTTACATTATAACATCGGAGGGAGACCACGATGTCAACGGTGGTTCAGACACACTGTGTCGATCCGTTGCTGGTGTGTGATTGAAGCAACGGGGGCGATCGGACATCGCGCGATATCGGGCTCAGCGTCCCTCACGCAGCCAGGTCGCTGCGAATGCGCCGAGCAACAGCAGCAGGCCTACCAGGCCGGCGAACATCGGCAGCACGCCGACGCCCTTGACCACGCTGGCGTCGCGCATCTTGACGCCGAGCCAGCCGTCGCCGCGGAAGATCGTGGAGGCGCGCACCGGCACGACGCGCGGCATGTCGAGACTTGATCCGTCGACGATGCGGCGTGCGTCGCCGCCGGTTGCCTGCGCCAGCGGCTTCAGCATGTCGGTGGTCGAGGTGACCTCGGAGAATTCCTTCGGGTTGGTCGGGCCGACATTGATCAGCGCTTTCAGCGTGCCGTCGGTGGCCTGCCACAAGCCGAGTTCGTTCGCGGGCAGCGTGGCGCGCCATTCGCCGGGATCGCCGGCGGTCAAGCTCAGTTCATGGGTGGCGCCGCTCGGCGACGTCACGGTGACCGGCGCGACGGTGTCGGCCATGGTCTGGCGCACCACCATCAGGTCCTTGCCCTGCACCCGCATGCGCAGCGCCTCTTCGTCGAGATCGGGCTGCTTCATCAGCCAGTGCGACACCCGCCGCAACAGGTCGAGATGCGGGCCGCCGCCTTCATAGCCGCGCGCCCACAGCCAGATCTGGTCGGACAGCAAGAGCGCGACGCGGCCTTCGCCGAACCGCGACAGCAGCAGCAGCGGCTTGCCGTCGGCGCCGGTCATGACCGGCGGGTTGATCGCGTTGCGGGTGTCGACGGTGCGGAAGAACCGGCTCCAATGCGGCGGCTCGGCGCTCGAGCCTTCCAGCCCGCGGGTCACCGGATGGCGTTTCCCGGCATCGCTGAGGTGCGCATAGAACGGCTTCTCCGTGACGCCGACCGGCTCGGCCGGCAGCACCGAATCCAGCGGCGTGCGCCAGATGCTGGTGGTCGAGGCGTAGTCCGGGCCGGCCGACACCAGTACCGCGCCGCCGGCACGGACATAGCGCGCGATGTTGTCGAAATAGGCGATCGGCAGCACGCCCTGGCGGGCATAGCGGTCGAAGATGATCAGCTGGAATTCGTTGATCTTCTGCTGGAACAGCTCGCGGGTCGGAAATGCGATCAGCGACAGCTCGTTGATCGGCGTGCCGTCCTGCTTCTCCGGTGGACGCAGGATGGTGAAGTGCACGAGATCGACGCTGGGGTCGGACTTCAACAGGTTGCGCCAGGTGCGCTCGCCGGCATGCGGCTCGCCGGACACCAGCAGCACGCGCAGCTTGTCGCGCACGCCGTCGATCGCGACGACGGCGCGGTTGTTGACCGGGGTCAGCTCGTTCTCGAGCGGCGAGGCCTCGATCTCGACGATGTTCGGACCGGCATGCTTGATGTCGATGTCGACGCTCGAGGTCTGGCCCGAGGTCAGCGTGCGCTCGTTGATCACCTCGCCGTCGCGGCGGATCGTGACCTTGGCGCGCTCGCCGGTGACGCCCTGGTCGTCGAGCCGGTAGGTGATGGTCTGGGTCTGGCCGACGATGCCGAAGCGCGGCGCCGCCGTGATCGCGATGCGGCGGTCGCGCTCGTCCTTACGGCCGGTGATCAGGGCGTGCACCGGTGCCTGGAAGCCGAGTGCCTGGGCGTTGGCGGGAATGTCGTGCACGCGGCCGTCGGTGATCATGAACGCGCCGGCGACGCGCTCGACCGGAACATCCGACAGCGCCGACGTCAGCGCGCCGAACAGTTTGGTGCCGTCGGTTTCGCCATCGGCCTGGCCGGCCTCGACGACGCGGACCTCGAGGCCCTTGATCTGCTTCAGGCTGTCGACCAGCGCCTGCTTGGCTTTCTCGGATTCCTGGTTGCGCGTGCCGAAATTCTGGCTCGGGCTCTTGTCGACCACGATGGCCGCGACCGAGCTTAGCGGCTCGTGGTCCTCGCGGGTGAAGGAGGGATTGGCCAGCGCCAGCAGGATCAGCGCCAGCGCGGCGACACGCACCGCGGCGCCGCGGGCGCGCGACAGCAGCAGTAGCGCCGCGATCACGACGATCGCGCCGAGCCCTAGCCACAGCACGATCGAAGGAACCAGCGGTGTGAACGCGATACCGTAGTTCATCTTATTGCCCCAGCCGCTCGATCAAGGCAGGCGCGTGCACCTGGTCGGCCTTGTAGTTGCCGGTCAGCGTGTACATCACGATGTTGACGCCGGCGCGGAAGGCGAATTCGCGCTGCCGCGGCTCGCCCGGCGTCAGCGGCAGCATCGGCTGCCCGTCGGGGCGGATCGCCCAGGCGCCGGCAAGGTCATTCGATGTGATGATGATCGGCGAGACGCCGTCGCCGCCGCGCGCCGGGCGCTGCGCGGCTTCGTCGTCGTCCTCGCGCGGCAGCGTCTCGACCCAGGTCTGGCCCGAGTTGAAGCGGCCGGGGAAGTCGCGCAGCAGATAGAAGGTCTTGGTCAGCACGTGCTCGCGCGGCACCGGCTCGAGCTCGGGCACGTCGAGGGTCGACAGCAATTCGCGCAGCGCCTGCATGCCCGGGGTCTGCGACGAGCCGTTGTCGCCGGGCGGCGCCTCGACGGCGTCACGGGTGTCGAAGATGACGGTGCCGCCCTGCTTCATGTAGGCATCGATCTTGTTGAGGGCGTCCTGCGGCGGCTTCGGCGCGCCGGGCACGATCGGCCAGTAGATCAGCGGGAAGAACGCCAGCTCGTCGCGCGCGGGATCGATGCCGACGGGGTCGCCGGCCTCCAGCGCGGTGCGCTGCCCGAGGAACAGCGTCAGGCCGGACAGCCCGGCCTTGACGATGGAATCGACGTCGGCATTGCCGGTCACGACATAGGCCAGCCGCGTCTGCGTGACGGCCTTGATCGCGAACTCATCGCTGGTCTCGGCCCGCGTCGAGGACGGTGCGATCGACACCAGCGTGAACGCGGAGGCGAACATCAAGGCGAGCACGGCCGGCGCGGCGCGCCGCCGGATTAGCGCGGCGAGTCCGCCGCCGAGCATCGCCACCACGATGGCATCGAGCAGGAACAGCGCGAGCGCGGTCGACAGCATGATGCCGCGGAGATCGCGCGGCTCGGCGTTGGTATAGGTCGCGCGTTTGGCGCGCAGTCCTGAGGTGTCGAGCGGCGCGATGCGGTCGGCCGAGGCCAGCGTGTTGACCGCGATCGGGCTCTCGGCGGTGCCGTAGAAGCCGGGTGGATGATCCGCGGTGCCGCGATCGCGATAATCCGCCGGCATCGGCTTGGCGGTCGAGGGCGGCGGGCCGAACGCGCCGAAGCCGTCGAGTGTGCGCAGCGGCGCAACCATCTCGGCGGTGGGATCGCTGGCGACGCCGGGGCCGGGCTTCGAGGTATAGCCGGACATGTCGATCAGCCGGCGCAGCATCTCGACGAAGGTGCCGGACATCGGCAGATCCGACCAGCGCATGTCGGCGCCGACATGGAACAGGCTGACCACGCCCTTGCCGCGATGCTCGCCGGTGACGAGCGGTGTGCCGTCTTCGAGCGAGGCCCAGCTCTTGGTCGCGAGCACGGCGTCGGGCTCGGCCAGCACCTGACGGCTCACGGTGATGTCCTTCGGCAAGGTGAGGCCCGCGAACGGACCGTCGGCGGCGAATGAGGCCATGTGTTGCGGCTTCTCCCAGGTCAGGCTGCCGCCGAGCGTGCGTCCGCCGCGGCGCAGCTTGACGGGAACGAGGTCGTCATCGGCCTGGGCGAGGCGGGGACCGGCGAAGCGCACCAGCACGCCCCCCTGTTCGATCCAGGCGTTGAGCCGGTCGCGAATCTCCGGCGACAGCGTGCCGACATCGGCCATCACGATCATCGGCAGCCGTTGATCGAGGAATTGCCCGATCACCTGCTGCGGCGCGCCGCGATCGCCGAGCCTGACATCGGCGAACGGCGACAGCGCGCGGGAGAGATAGAAGGTCGAGGCCAAGAGCGGCTGCGCGGTGTCGTTGCTCGCACCCGAGACCACGCCGATCGCGCGGCGGCGCCAGCGCCGGTCGAGCAGCTGCACGGCGCCGGCGGAGTGCTCGCCGGAGATTTCGAGCCGCGCAATGTCGTTGCGCAGTTCGACCGGAAGATCGAATGCCGCCTCGGTCTCGCGCTCCTGCGGGCCGAATGTGTAGCGGGCCTCGCCGATCGGCGAGCCCTTGGCGTCGACTGCGCGCACCGTACCCGCCGCGATACCGGTCTCGGTGCGCAGCACCTTCACCGTCATCTTGGCGGCGGCATTCTCGGCGGCGACCAGCGCCTGCGCAGATTGCGCGCCACCGGCATAGATCGTCAGATTGCGGCTCTCGATCACCTTGCCGAGACCTTCGGTGAATTCGCTGCCGCGGCCGGTGTCGACTCCGTCGGACAGCCAGGCGATGTCGCAGTCGCCGGTCGATTTGAGGAAACGCTCGAGCGCAGCCAGGGTTTCAACGCGATCGACCGAGTAGGGTTTCGGCGCGAGCTGGCGCAGCGCGACGCGCGCGGCACCGGCCGGCATCAGCGTGATGTCGCGCGCAGGCTCCGACAGCGGCACCAGCGCGACGCCGCGGCGGTCGCTGTCAGCATTGGTGATCAGTTCGTCCGCAGCCTTGATCCGCGCATCCCAGCTCGAAGCCGCGCTCCAGCCGTCGTCGAGCAGGATCACCAGCGGCTGCTTGCCGGCGGCAACGCCGGTCTGCGGATTCCAGATCGGCCCGGCGGCGGCGAAGATGACGAGCGCGGCGGCGGCGAGCCGCAGCAGGGTCAGCCACCATGGCGTGCGCGACGGCGTCTCTTCCCTCGGCGCAATGTCGAACAGCAGCCGGGTCGGCGGGAATTCGACCCGGCGCGGCCGCGGCGGCATCACGCGGAGCAGCCACCACAGCACCGGCAGGCTGACCAGTCCCAGCAGCAGCAGCGGTTCGGCGAAGGAGAGGGGGAGGCCTGCGATCATGCGCTGCGTCCCACCTTGACGGTTGAGCGGCCGCCGCCCTTGCTCACCATCATGCCGGCATGCAGGAACAGCAGCAGCTCGGCCGCGGAGCGGCTGGTGGTGTGGGTCGAGAACAGCCAGTCGAGCCGGTTGGTTTCGGCGCGGATCTGGTCGCGATGCAGCGCGACGCGGGCGACATAGTCGCTCGCCCAGCTCTCGGCGCGGCCCGCAGTGATGACGCTGCCAATCTCCGGCTCGACGAACTCGACGCGGCCCGAATAAGGGAAGCTCTCTTCAGCCGGATCGACGACCTGGATCATGGTGCCGTGCGCGCCCGAGGAGGAAAGCCCGGCCAACATCGTCGTGATCTCCGCGATCGGCGACCAGAAATCCGACAGCACGACGACTTCGGCCAGCGACGATGGCACGAAGGACGGCGGCAGGCTCGCGCGCGTCTTGTCGTCGTGCAACATCGCTTCCGCCATCTTGTCGATCACGTTGAGGCTTGCGGTCGGGTTCAGCAGGCCGGGAATGCCGACGCGTTCGCCGCCGGCAACCAGCAGCTCGGCCAGCGCGAAAGCCACGATCAGTCCGCGCTCCAGCTTGCTGTCGCGCGCCTCGCGCGAGGCAAAGGCCATCGAGGGCGAGCGGTCGGGCCAGATCCACACGGTGTGCGCGGCCTCCCATTCCTGTTCGCGGACATAGAGATGATCGTCGCGCGCCGAGCGGCGCCAGTCGACGCGCTGCGCCGGCTCGCCGGAGACGAAGCGACGGTACTGCCAGAAATTCTCGCCTGCGCCGGCGCGGCGGCGGCCGTGCAGGCCATGGATGACGTTGGCGGCGACGCGGCGAGCCTCAAGCACCAGGCGCGGCAACGATGCGGCGAGCGTTCGGCTTTCGCCATCGGCACGTCGAACCGCCAGGATTTCCTCGTTCTGGTGCCTGTTGTCTGCCGCCATCAACCAATCCGCGTCTTCAATTGCTTGATCACGTCCGGAATTGTGCGGCCCTCGGCGCGCGCCGAGAAGGTCAGCGCCATGCGATGCTTGAGCACGGGCTCGGCGAGATCGAGCACGTCGTCGATCGACGGCGCGAGGCGGCCGTCGAGCAGCGCGCGGGCGCGCACCGCGAGCATCAAGGCCTGGCTGGCGCGGGGACCGGGTCCCCAGGCGATCAGCTTGCCGGCTTCGCCGCCTTCGGTGCCGGGGCGCGCGGCGCGGACCAGCGTCAGGATCGCCTCGACCACGGAATCGCCGACCGGCAGGCGCCGCACCAGGCGTTGCGCCGACAGCAGCGTCTCGGCGTCCATCGACGGCTTGGCATGCGCCTCCTCGGCGCCGGTGGTTTCGAACAGGATGCGCCGCTCAGCGTCGCGATCGGGATAGTCGACGTCGATTTCCATCAGGAAGCGGTCGAGCTGCGCTTCGGGCAGCGGATAGGTGCCTTCCTGCTCGAGCGGGTTCTGCGTCGCGAGCACGTGGAACGGCTTCGGCAAATCGTGCCGTGCGCCGGCAATGGTGATGTGCTGCTCCTGCATGGCTTGCAGCAGCGCCGATTGCGTGCGCGGGCTGGCGCGGTTGATCTCGTCGGCCATCAACAGCTGCGCGAACACCGGACCCGAGATGAAGCGGAACGAGCGCTTGCCCGCCGAACTCTCGTCGAGCACTTCGGCGCCGAGGATGTCGGAAGGCATCAAGTCGGGCGTGAACTGGATGCGCTTGGCGTCGAGCCCGAGCGTGACGCCGAGCGTCTCGACCAGCTTGGTCTTGGCGAGACCGGGGACGCCGATCAGCAGCGCGTGGCCCCCGGACAGGATCGTCACCAGGGTGTTTTCGATCACCTGGCCCTGACCGAAGATGACCGTGGACACCGCTTCCTTGGCGGCCTTGATCTGGCCCGCGACCTGCTCGGCCGAACGGACGATCACATCCTCCAGTTTCTCGACGCTGTCTGCACCAGCCATTCGATCCGCTCCTTCTCGACGATTGCGCGATTCCCGCGTCGTCATCTCATGACCCTCATGCTAAACCTGCACGAAGGCCATGTATTCGTTGAATTAAACTATCCCCACCTTATCGGTATTTCAGGGTATGAACGGCATCACGATGTGGCGAGAATGTCATCCCGACCACATCTCAGGATACGTGCACCAAACGTGCCAGATTGAAGGTAGGAAACTTTAAGGCAAACAATGGCGAAGCAAGGGCAGAGCGATTCCGGCAGTGAAACTAAGGGGCTCGGAAGCAGCGGCCTCGAAGGGCTCACCACCGCTGCCAATCAAGCTGCGACATCGGGTCCTGCCGGCCGCAAGGGCCTGCCGCCGGTTCATTTGTGGAATCCGCCGTTTTGCGGCGATCTCGACATGCGAATCGCAGCCGACGGCACCTGGTTCTACCTGGGAACGCCGATCGGCCGCCCCGCGCTGGTGCGGCTGTTTTCCACCATCCTGAAGCGCGAGGACGGCAAGCACTTTCTCGTGACACCGGTGGAGAAGGTCGGCATCCGCGTCGACGACGCGCCGTTCCTTGCCGTGGAAATGCGGACCGAGCAGGACGCACGCGGCCGGTTGCTCAGGTTCCGCACCAATGTCGACGACTGGGTCGACTGCGAGAAGGGCCACGGCCTCAGATTCGAGGCCGCCGACGATGGCGGGCTGACGCCCTATCTGCATGTCCGCGCCGATCTATGGGCGAAGGTGACACGTGCGCTCTACTACGATCTGGTTGACATGGGCGAGGAGCGGATGGTCGATGGTCGGGAGATGTTCGGCATCGAATCCGGTGGCGAGTTTTTCGCGATGGCCGATGCCAGTCAGGTGAGGGGCGCACTTTGAACGAGCCGTTGCTGAAGGTGAAGTCGGCGACGATCAGCTCGACGGAATTCTTCGCGCGAGCCCGCACGCGGCTCAATTTCGAAGTGCCGCCGGGCCTGGTCGATCCGCATATCATTCCGCGCACCGGAGATTCCGGCAACGACCGCATGCTGGAGATCGTCGCCCAGGAGCAGCCGGTGCGGCCGGCAGCGGTGCTGATCCCGGTGGTCGATCATCCCGAGCCGACCGTGCTGTTGACGCAGCGCTCGCCGCATCTGTCGAGCCATGCCGGCCAGATCTCGTTCCCCGGCGGCAAGATCGACGCCACCGATGCCTCGCCGCTCGATGCCGCGCTGCGCGAGGCCCGCGAAGAAGTCGGGCTGAAGCGGGAATTCATCGACCCGGTCGGCTATCTCGACCTCTATGGCACTGCGTTCGGCTTCCGCATCCTGCCGACGGTTGCCAAGGTGCAGCCCGGCTTCACACTTGAGATCAACGAGGCCGAGGTCGTCGATGCCTTCGAAGTGCCGCTCGCCTTCCTGATGAATCCCGAGAATCATCAGATCCACACCAAGGAATTCCGCGGCATGGACCGGTCCTATTATGCGATGCCGTTCGCCGAGCGCTACATCTGGGGCGCGACCGCGGGCATCCTGCGGGTACTGTATGAGCGGATCTATCTGTCATGATCCGCACGGTGTTGACCGAGATCGGAATCTTTCTGATCCCTTTCGCGGTCTATGCCATCTTCCTGATCGCGACGCGGTCCGGCGTGACGCTGCCGGCGTCCTGGCCGCTCCATATGATCGCGAAGCTGACGCTGGCGGCGCTGGTGATGGTCATCGTGAGTTTCGTGCTGCTGGCCGAATTGACCGGGGCGCCGCCGAACTCGACTTACGTTCCCGCCCATATCGAGAATGGCAGGCTGGTGCCCGGAGTTGAGCGATGAGCGAGGTGCGCCTGCTGTCCGACGCGCCATGGCTCGCTTCGGGGCCGGCGGCGCGCGTGCTCGGTTTGCTCAATGCCGATGGCGAGGAGGCGCGGGTGATCGGCGGCGCTGTGCGCAACGCGCTGATGCGAATTCCGCTCGCCGATATCGACATCGCCACCACGGCGCCGCCGGAGGAGGTGATCCGCCGTGCCAAGCGGGCTTCCATCAAGAGCGTGCCGACCGGCATCGAGCACGGCACGGTGACGCTGGTCGTCGACGGCCAGCCGTTCGAGGTGACGACGCTGCGCGAAGACACCGAAACCTATGGTCGCAAGGCCAAGGTGGCGTTCGGGCGCGATTGGGTGCGCGACGCCGAGCGGCGCGACTTCACCATCAACGGTCTGTCGGTCGACGCCTCGGGCGTGGTGCACGATCATGTCGGCGGCCTCGCCGATATCGAGGCACGGCGGGTGCGCTTCATCGGCGATCCCGCGCAGCGGATTGCCGAGGATTATCTGCGCATCCTGCGCTTCTTCCGCTTCCATGCTGCCTATGCTGCCGGCGAGGTCGATCGCCTAGGCTATCTCGCCTGCATCAGTGGGCGTGCCGGCCTGACCGGTCTCTCGGCCGAGCGCATCCGCATGGAGATGCTCAAGCTCGTGGTTGCGCCCGGCGCAGCGGGCGCGGTGGTCGCGATGGGCGATGGCGGGTTGCTGCAGCCGCTGTTCGGCGGCATCGCCTATACCGGTCCGTTCGCGGCGATGATCGAGATCGAGCAGCTCATGGCGCTTGCGCCGAGCGCGATGCGCAGGCTTGCCGCACTGACGGTTGCGGTGACCGAGGACGCGCGGCGCATCGCAAGCCGGCTGCGGCTCTCCAACGCCGAGGCCAAGGCGCTCGATTCGATGGGCCATCGCTGGTGGCGCCTGCCCGGCATGGACGAGGCCCATGCCAAGCGCAGGCTCTACCGGCTCGACGAGCAGCCCTATCGCGATCGGCTGCTGCTCGCCTGGGCGCGCAGCGGCGCGGGCCGCGCTGTCGAGCAGTGGCGCGCGCTCGCCACGCTGCCGCAACGCTGGCGCGCGCCTCACTTTCCCTTGAGGGCGTCGGATTTCATCGCGCGCGGGATTGCCGAGGGGCCGGCATTGGGGCATGTCCTGACCTTGGCCGAGGATGCTTGGCTAGCCGCGGATTTCCCGCTCGATCCGCAGGTGTTGTCCGGCATCGCCGACCAGACCGTAGCCCGTTTCACCCGCGATCATCGGCTTTGAATTTCCTCTCCGGCTTCGCAGACATCTCGCTCCTTCAAATTCTGCTTGTCGCGGTCGTTGCGCTGTTTGCTTCCGTGATCGGCGGTCTCGCCGGCTATGGCACCGGCGCCTTGATGCCGCTGGTGCTGGTGCCGATGGTCGGCGCCGAGCCGGTGGTGCCGATCATCGCGATCTCGTCGATCTTCACCAATTCCAGCCGCTTCATCGCCTTCGTCAGGTTTGCCGACCGCCGAAAGGCGATCATCGTGATCGCGGCGGCGCTGTTCTCCACGGCGCTCGGCGCCTACGGCTATACGCGGCTGACCAGCGCCGGCGCGTCACTCGTGATCGGAAGCATGCTGATCCTGAGCGTGCCGCTGCGGCGGCTGCTGCGCAGGCACAGCGTCAGGATCGGCGAGCGCGGACTAGCCGCGGGCGCGGTCGGTTATGGCGTCGTGGTCGGCGGCACCGCGGGCTCCGGCGTCATCCTGCTGTCGCTGTTGATGGCAGCGGGCCTCGAGGGGGCGGCCGTGGTCGCAACCGATGCGGTGATTTCGCTGACCAGTGCCGCGGTCAAGATGACGGTGTTCGGCCTGACCGGCGTCATCACCGCGCAGGTGCTGGCGCTTGCGCTTCTGATCGGCCTGGTCGCGATTCCCGGCGCGTTTCTCGCCAAGGCCTTTGTCCAGCGGATGCCGGTGCATATCCACACCGCGATCCTCGATGCCGCCGTGATCACCGGCGGTGCGGTGATGATAACGAGCGCGTTGCGCGCGCTCTGAGTGGAAGCGGAGACGATGCTGCCGGCGCTTCGCCAGACAGCATCGCCTGAGAAATCTGACGCAGCCCTGTCAAGCGGCTTTGCGCTTCTTGCGGCCGCCGTGATCGTCGTCGTTCTCTTCTTCCTCGTCGTCCTCTTCCTCATCATCCTCTTCGTCGTCGTCGCCTTCCTCGTCATCTTCCGGATCGATCTCGGTCGATTCGAGCGCGACGAGCGGCAAGGTCTCGCGAAACAGGTCGCCGTCCGTGCCCATCCACAAACACTCGACCTTGTCTTCCTCGACTTCGACGACCGTGATCGGATGGCCGCCGGACTTCAGCATGACGACATCGCCTGGTTTCAGTTCCATGATTTTCCCTCCGCGCTGGATGACGCGGCGGCAGGCTAGCGACCGGCGAATGACAGTCCGATCACGGCCGGCGCCAGATTCGATGGAATGGACGTGGAAAACAGCCGTGATGTTTGTTTGAGCATGATCTTTTCGGAAAACCGGCTTCCACTTTTCCGGATCATGCTCTACTGCGCAGCGGGAACCAGCTCGCTCAACGAGCGGATGATGCGGTCCGGCTTGATGGTCGATCCCGGCGGCAGCCCGGCACCGTGCACATCCATCCAGATCGCATAGATGCCGAGCCGCTGCGGCGCCACGACTTCCCATTCGAGATTGTCGCCGATCATCCAGGTGTCGGCTGCGGTGACGCCGAGTGCCTGCATCGCGTGCAGGTAGGCGCGCTCCTCCGGCTTGCCGAAGCCGTGCTCGCCCTCGATCTGGATGTGATCGAAGCGATGGCCGAGGGCGAAGCGTTCGACCTTGGCGCGCTGCATGTCGGCGGCGCCGTTGGTGACCAGGGCGAGCTTGATGCCGAGCGCCTTGAACGCATCGATCGCTTCATGCGCGCCGGGGAAGACGAACATCTCCTCCTCGCGATAGGCGGTGAAGCGATCGGCGATGCGGTCCGCAAGTTCGTCCGGCAGCGCGCGGTGGCCGGCTGCCGCAAGCTGAGCGAAGCCGCCCCTCACCGTGAGTCGCCGTGCCTCGCCGAGCTTGATCCGCCAGATCGGCTCGGCGGTCGACCAGAATTGCCGGGCAGAGGCGAGCAGCGCAGTCGCGACCTGACCCGGTGGCAGCGGCGCGAGCTCGGCGGCGAATTCGGTGGCGATCGTGTTCCAGGCGATCTCGGGGCGTCCATAGGCCGACAGGATGGTGTCATCCATGTCGATCAGCATCGCGCGCGGCAGTTTCATTACGGCCATTTCACCTCCGGCGGCAGCGACGACAGGATCGAATCGACATTGCCGCCGGTCTTCAGGCCGAAGATGGTGCCGCGATCGTAGAGCAGGTTGAACTCGACATAGCGTCCGCGGCGGACCAGCTGCTCGTCGCGGTCCTCCGCGCTCCAGGCACTTGCGAAATTGCGCCGTACCAGGTCAGGATAGATTTTCAGGAAGCCGCGCCCGACGTCCTGGGTGAAGGCGAGATCGGCCTCCCAGTCGCCGCTGTCGTGCCAGTCATAGAAGATGCCGCCGACGCCGCGGGCTTCCTTGCGGTGGGGCAGATAGAAATACTCGTCGCACCACTTCTTGTACTTGTCGTAGTCGGCGACGCCGTTCGGCCCGCTGCACGCTTCCTTCATCGCGGCATGGAAGGCGACCGTATCCGGATCGTCCTGGGTGCGCCGCCGGTTCAGCACCGGCGTCAGATCGGCGCCGCCGCCGAACCATGCCTTGGTGGTGACGACGAAGCGGGTGTTCATATGCACGGCGGGCACGTTCGGATTGCGCAAATGCGCAATCAGCGAAATACCCGAGGCCCAGAACCTCGGATCGTCGGCGGCGCCGGGGATCTGGGCGCGGAATTCAGGGGCGAACTCGCCATGCACGGTCGAGCAGTGCACGCCGACCTTCTCGAACAGCCGGCCCTTCATGATCGACATCACGCCGCCGCCACCGGGCTTGCCGGTGTGGTCGGTGCGATCCCACGGGGTGCGCACGAAACGGCCGGCATCGCCGGGATAGAGCGCGGAGGGGGCGTCGTCCTCGAGCTTCTCGAAGGCCGCGCAGATCTCGTTGCGCAGCGCCTCGAACCAGCCGCGCGCGCGCGCCTTGCGGTCCTCGATGATGGCGGGGTCTGTTGGCAGCATGACTAACCTTGCGGGCCGAAATAGGTGCAGCTCTCGTTGCAGCTGTCGCGATGGACGCTGACGCGGGTCAGCCTGCCGGCGTGCTGCAAGCGCTCCCAGATGAAGCGCGACAGATTTTCCAGCGTCGGCACGCCGATCGCCTCGATCTTGTTGAGGAACTTGTGGTCGAGCGTCTTCTGCACCTCGGCCATCGCGCGCTCGAGCAGGCCGAGATCGATCACCATTCCGGTTTTCGGGTCGGGCGTGCCGCGGACGGTCACCTCGGCTCGAAAGGAGTGACCGTGAATCTCCTCGCTGGCGGTGCCAAAGGTCGTTCCGGACAGCGCATGCGCAGCCTCGAACCGAAACGCTTTCGTCAATTCCCACATCTCGTTCAACTATCCAGTTCAGCTTAGGTCGGGTTCATCGAATGCCGAGCGTCTTGTGCGTCTGCACGCTTAGCCGCCATTGCGGGTGCTTCAGGCAATAGGCGATGGCCCGCTCGGTGTTCTCGATCACGTCGGGTCCGTCCATCGGCTGCAGCGAGAAGCGCTCGAAGGAAAGCCCCGCAAAGTCCTCCGGCGCATTCTCCGGTTGCGGATAGACCAGCTTGAGCTCGTGTCCCTTGCGCACCACGAGCTCGGAGCCGGCCTTGGGGCTGACGCAGATCCAGTCGAGCCCGTCGGGCGGGGCGATGGTGCCGTTGGTCTCGATCGCGATCGCAAAGCTGTGGCGGTGCAGGGCCTCGATCAGGGCGGTATCGACCTGCAGCAGCGGCTCGCCGCCGGTCAGCACCACGTAGCGGTCGGCCTCGCGCCCGGTCCATTGCGCGGCGATGGTGCCGGCGAGCTGTTCGGCGGTCGCGTAGCGGCCGCCGAGGGTGCCGTCGGTGCCGACGAAATCGGTGTCGCAGAACCGGCAGACGGCGCCGGCGCGGTCCTGCTCGCGGCCGCTCCACAGGTTGCAGCCGGCAAAGCGGCAGAACACGGATGCGCGGCCCGCATGGGCGCCTTCGCCCTGCAGGGTGAGAAAGATCTCCTTGACCGCGTAGCTCACCAAAAATCCCTTAAGTTACCGAACCGGCGATTCCTGAACCGGCAAATCCTGAACCCGTCTGCCGCAGTGCCTCACCGACGGCCATGGCTGCCGTGACCGCCACATTGAGCGAACGCATGGTCGGCCTGATCGGAATCACCAGCCGCGCATCGGCAGCCGCCACCACCGCGTCCGTGACCCCCGCCGTTTCGCGCCCGAACAGCAGCACATCGGAGGCCGTATAGGCGAAATCAAGGTAGGATTTCGCTGCCTTGGTCGTGAACAGCACCAGGCGGCATCCGGCCGCAGCCCGCCAGTCCTCGAATTTCGACCATGAGTCGTGACGCTTCAACCGCACATGGTCCAGATAGTCCATACCCGCCCGGCGGAAATTCCGGTCGGACGTGTCAAATCCCGCCGGTTCGATGATATGGGCCGACACGTCGAGGCAAGCACAGAGACGCAGAATCGTCCCGGTATTCTGGGGGATGTCGGGCTGGAACAGCGCGATCTGCATGGTGCGGACGACCCGTGAAATCCGGATGAAATTGTCTCAATAAAACATCGCTCGGCGGGGATTTCGCGCATTGCACGTTTGCGAGCCGATAGCGGGCTTGCGCTCGTCCGGCAAGGGTGCCAATAGAACGATTCTGGACTGCTGTTCCGCCATTTGGGGTGGGGAATAGCGGTTTTCTGCCGCCGCGGGGGCCGCGGGCGCCGGCAGCCTTTCTTGGGGCGCTTCCCGGCGTCTCTGGGGCGGTTCCACCGGCTGCAGAAAAGAAAGGGCTAGGAATCGTGACGACAGCGTCTTCGGCGGACCATCCGACACGCCGTGATTTTCTCTTTGTTGCAACCGGAGCCGCCGCCGTTGTCGGCGCAGCCGCCACTGTCTGGCCGCTGGTTGCCCAGATGAACCCGGATGCCGCGACGATCGCGGCCGGCGCGCCGATCCAGGTCGATCTGACCCCGATCGCCGAGGGCCAGGACATCAAGGTGTTCTGGCGCGGTAAGCCGATCTACATCAGCCACCGCACCAAGAAGCAGATCGAGGAGGCCCAGAAGGTGCCGCTCTCGAGCCTGCCCGATCCGCAGCCCGACTCGGCCCGCGTCAAGGCCGGCCACGACCAGTGGCTGGTCGTGATCGGCATCTGCACCCATCTCGGCTGTATCCCGATCGCCCATGAGGGCAATTACGACGGTTTCTTCTGCCCCTGCCACGGGTCCCAGTACGACTCCTCCGGTCGTATCCGCCAGGGGCCGGCGCCCGCCAACCTGGCGGTGCCGCCTTACGCCTTCCTTTCCGACACCAAAATCCAGATCGGCTAAGTCCCGGACCCGCCGGGACTTCGGCTTCCCCTTGGACCCATCGCGTCGTTTTTCTTCTCAGGATCGCATCAATGAGCGGACCATCTGATTTCCAGCCGAGCAACCCCGCCTTGAAGTGGATCGAACGGCGCCTTCCGATCTTCGGCCTGATCCACTCCTCCTTCGTGGCCTATCCGACGCCGCGCAACCTGAACTACTGGTGGACGTTCGGCGCCATCCTCTCGATGATGCTGGGCTTGCAGATCCTGACCGGCGTGATCCTGGCGATGCACTACACGCCGCATGCCGACCTCGCCTTCAAATCGGTCGAGCTGATCGTCCGCGACGTCAATTACGGCTGGCTGCTGCGCAACATGCATGCCTGCGGCGCGTCGATGTTCTTCTTCGCCGTCTACATCCACATGTTCCGCGGCCTCTATTACGGGTCGTACAAGGAGCCGCGCGAGGTGCTGTGGATCCTCGGCGTCATCATCTACCTCCTGATGATGGCGACCGGCTTCATGGGCTACGTGCTGCCGTGGGGCCAGATGAGCTTCTGGGGCGCCACCGTCATCACCAATCTGTTCTCGGCCGTGCCGTATTTCGGCGAGAGCATCGTGACCCTGCTGTGGGGCGGTTATTCGGTCGGCAACCCGACGCTGAACCGCTTCTTCTCGCTGCATTACCTGCTGCCGTTCGTGATCGCCGGCGTGGTCGTGCTGCACGTCTGGGCGCTGCACGTCGCGGGTCAGAACAACCCGGCCGGCGTCGAGGCCAAGACCGAGAAGGACACCGTTCCGTTCACGCCCTATGCGACCATCAAGGACGCGTTCGGTGTGTCGTGCTTCCTGATCTTCTTCGCCTGGTTCATCTTCTACATGCCGAACTATCTCGGCGACGCCGACAACTACATCCCGGCGAACCCCGGCGTGACCCCGGCGCACATCGTGCCCGAATGGTACTACCTGCCATTCTACGCGATCCTGCGCTCGATCCCGAACAAGCTCGCCGGCGTGGTGGCGATGTTCTCGGCGATCATCATCCTGTGCTTCCTGCCCTGGCTCGACAGCGCACGGACCCGGTCGTCGAAGTATCGTCCGCTGGCCAAGCAGTTCTTCTGGATCTTCGTGGTGGTCTGCATCCTGCTCGGCTATCTCGGCTCGCAGCCGCCGGAAGGCATCTATGTGATCGCCGGCCGCATCCTGACGGTCTGCTACTTCGCCTACTTCCTGATCGTGTTGCCGCTGCTGGCCCGTATCGAGACGCCGCGCCCGGTGCCGAACTCGATCGCCGACGACGTGCTGGCGAAGAGCAAGGGCCGACCGCAGCCAATGGTCTCGACCATGATCGCCATCATGGTTGCAGGCGGCCTCGTGTTCGCCGGCAGCATCCAGAGCGCCAAGGCCGAGGAGGGCGGCGACGCCCCGCCGGCACAGAGCTGGTCGTTCTCCGGCCCTTTCGGCAAGTATGACCGCGGCTCGCTGCAGCGTGGCCTGAAGGTCTACAAGGAAGTCTGCTCGGCCTGCCACGGCCTGTCCTATGTCGCGTTCCGCAACCTCGCCGATGCCGGCGGCCCTGGTTACTCTGAAGCGCAGGCGGCCGCGTTCGCCTCCGAGTACAAGATCAAGGACGGCCCGAACGATCAGGGCGAGATGTTCGAGCGTCCTGGCCGCCCGGCGGATTACTTCCCGTCGCCGTTCCCGAACGAGCAGGCCGCGCGCGCAGCCAATGGCGGCGCGGCGCCGCCGGATCTGTCGCTGATCACTAAGGCTCGGTCCTACAAGCGCGGCTTCCCGCGGTTCGTGATCGACTTCTTCAGCCAGTATCAGGAGCAGGGGCCGGACTATGTCGACGCCATTCTGCAGGGCTTCGAGGACAAGGCCCCGGCCGGCGTGACGATCCCGGAAGGCTCGTACTACAACAAGTACTTCCCCGGCCACGCCATCAAGATGCCGAAGCCGCTGTCCGACGGCCAGGTGACCTTCGACGACGGCTCGCCGGCGACGGTCAAGCAATACGCGCATGATGTCACCACTTTCCTGATGTGGGCCGCGGAGCCGCACATGGAGGAGCGCAAGCGGATCGGCATGCAGGTGTTCTTCTTCCTGGTCGTGTTCGCGATCCTGATGTACTTCACCAAGCGCAAGGTCTGGGCCGACGCCCACTGAGCTCAGCCATCGCGCGTTTGAGAAAGCCCCTTCGGGGGCTTTTTTGCTTCATAAGGTCAGCCCGGGTTCTGGTGCTGACGCACCATCCCGGAATGACGGTGTCGTCAATTGCGTCCGCCACCGAGTACGGACAAGATGCCGGCCAATCAGCCGGCAAACATTGCGGAGGAACTCATGGGTACCAGCATCACCTTCAAGCGCCCGGACGGCAAGGAAGCCTCGGGCTATCTCGCCAATGCGGCGCGCGGCAACGCGCCGGGCGTGGTCGTGATCCAGGAATGGTGGGGCCTGCAGGACCAGATCAAGGGCATGTGCGACCGCTTCGCGCGGGCCGGTTTCGATGCGCTGGCGCCCGATCTCTACAAGGGCAAGGTGGTGCCGTATCACGACACCGACGCCGCCGCCAAAGAGATGAACTCGCTCGACTTCATGGACGCCACCACGCAGACGGTGCGCGGTGCCGCGCAATATCTCGCCAAGAACGGCGCCAAGGTCGGCCTGACCGGCTTCTGCCTCGGCGGCGCGGTGACCATCATCGGCGCCACCAAGATCCCGGAATTGACGGCCGGTGTGGTGTTCTACGGCATCCCGCCGGAGCAGGCCGCCAAGCCGGCGGACGTCAAGATTCCGCTGCAGGGCCATTTTGCCACCAAGGACGACTGGTGCACGCCGGCGCTGGTCGACGGCTTCGAGAAAGCGATGAAGGCCGCCGGCAAATCGCTGGAGCTGTACCGCTACGACGCCGACCACGGCTTCGGCAATGAGCAGCGCCTGTCGGTGCACGACCGGCAGTGTGCCGAACTCGCGTGGGACCGGGCGACGGAGTTCTTCAGGAAGCATCTGGGGTAACCTGTAGCCCGGATGGAGCGCACGCTCCATCCGGGCTACGTGTTTCAATTCTTGTCGCGCACCCCGTCCCACCACGGGCAGGTCCCCGACATCAGCCTGAAATTGCCTTCCAGCACCTGCACCGGTGCGCGCTTGCCCTCGGCGGCGGCGCGCATTCGCATCTCGCGCGCGACGGCGCGGTCCGCCGGCGACAGCCAGACCCGTTCGTGGCCCCACAGGCTCGGGCCGTCAACCATCTCGAACGGCGTCCAGTTCGCAGGGTCGATCTCGCGACCGCCCCAGCCGCACTCGACCATGAAGGCCGACGGCGACTTGGCGTAGAACGACGTCATCAAATCGTTGGTGTGGCGGCCGAGCGTGACGTTGATCCGGTCCTCCTGCTGCGCGATGTCGTAGGCTTGGCCGACATCGTCAAGCGAGAACAACTCCACCATCAGATGATGCATGCCGTTGGTGCCGGTCTCGATCAGCGCCAGCGAGTGGTGGCGGGCATTGACGTGGAAGAAGTAGGCGCGGAACGGCTTTTCGATGTAGTCGCTGAGGCCGAAGCCGAGCACGTCGACATAGAAGCTCATGACTGGAACGAGATTCTCGACTGTCAGCACCGCGTGGCCGAGGCCGAGTGCGCCGGTGCGGAAGCCGGAGATCGAGCGTCCTGGCTTGAACGGCGTGTCGTCGATCTCGGAGCCGTGAAACGCCTCGAGACGGTTGCCGCCCGGATCCCGGAACGAGATCAGCCCGCGCACCCGCCGGCTATCTGCCAGCGCCTGCGGCTCTGATGTCACGGCGACACCGGCGCGCTCCAGCCGCGCCGCCAGCGCGTCGAGAGCAGCGGCATCCGCGACCTCCCAGCCGAAGAACCTGGTGCCTTCGCCTTGGGCGCGGTCGATCACGATGCGTTGCTTGCGGTCGTCCATCCGGAACGCGAGCAGCGAGTTGCCGCGCTCGATGGCCTGCAGCCCGACCAGCCCGGTGCCGAACTGCCGCCAGTCGTCGAGCGCATCCGAGCCGAAGCCGGCATATCCGAGACCCAAAATCGCCATCTGCGCCTCCGCCATCTGTCTGTTTTTTCGAGCGGCCGCCATTTCCGCAAATCCTACGCGGATTCCCGGCCGCTCAAAGCCCCAAGATGCCGTCCAAGGGGCGTCCCGCCTTGGGGCGGGGCTGCCGGGCCGTCCCTTGACACGGCCCGCGCCGGGTGGTGTGTAGCGCCCATGAGCACCGTTTCCAGTCCATCCCGTCGTTGGTGGCCCACCTTCTCATAGGTGGCCGGTGCGTTTTCATTTTCTCAAAAACGTCGAAGGTCGCCATCGCAGTGCGACGGTCCCCTTCGTTTGTCCTGTGTGGCGCTCTCTTCCCAAGTCTCGTAAGAGGATCACATGAACAGGACAGTCTTCTCCCTGCCGGCTCGAAGCGAATACCTGACCAATGGCGGCCTTGCGGTCGCGCGGGTGGTCGAGCAGTTCACCGGCGGCGCGAACCGCCTCGACGACCTGATCGCGCTGCTCGACCGCCGCCGCGGCGTGGTGCTGTCCTCGGGCACCACCGTGCCGGGCCGCTACGAGAGCTTCGACCTCGGCTTTGCCGATCCGCCGCTGGTGCTGGAAACCTCAGGCACCGATTTCGCGTTGCAGGCGCTGAACTCGCGCGGCGAGGTGCTGATCGCTTTCCTCGGCGACGTGCTGCGCGAGCCCTGCGTCGTGATCTCGGAGCGCAGCGCGACGAAGCTCTCCGGCCACATCATCCGCGGCGCCGCGCCGGTCGAGGAAGACCAGCGCACCCGCCGGGCCAGCGTGATGTCGCTGGTGCGCGACATGGTGGCGGCGTTCGCCTCGAATGCCGATCCGCTGCTCGGCCTGTTCGGTGCCTTCGCCTACGACCTCGTGTTCCAGATCGAGGACCTGGTGCAGAAGCGCGCCCGCGAGGCCGACCAGCGCGACATCGTGCTCTACGTGCCGGACCGGCTGCTGGCCTATGACCGCGCCACCGGCCGTGGCGTCGCGCTCAGTTACGAGTTCTCGTGGAAGGGCAAATCCACGGCTGGCCTGCCGCACGAGACCGCGCCGAGCCTCTACGCCAAGACCGGGCGGCAGGGCTTTGCCGATCACGCCCCCGGCGAATACCAGGCGACGGTCGAAGTGGCGCGCGCGGCCTTCGCCCGCGGCGATTTGTTCGAGGCGGTGCCCGGGCAGCTGTTCGCCGAGCCTTGCGAGCGCTCGCCGGCGGAAGTGTTCCAGCGGCTCTGCCGCATCAATCCGTCGCCCTATGGCGCGCTGATTAATCTCGGTGACGGCGAATTCCTGGTTTCGGCGTCGCCGGAGATGTTCGTGCGCTCCGACGGCCGCCGGGTCGAGACCTGCCCGATCTCGGGCACCATCGCGCGCGGCTCGGATTCGATCGGCGATGCCGAGCAGATCCGCAAGCTCCTGAACTCGGAGAAGGACGAGTTCGAGCTCAACATGTGCACCGACGTCGATCGCAACGACAAGGCACGGGTCTGCGTGCCCGGCACGATCAAGGTGCTGGCGCGGCGGCAGATCGAGACCTACTCAAAGCTGTTCCACACCGTCGATCACGTCGAGGGCATGCTGCGGCCGGGCTTCGATTCGCTCGACGCGTTCCTGACCCATGCCTGGGCGGTGACGGTGACCGGCGCGCCGAAGCTGTGGGCGATGCAGTTCGTCGAGGACCATGAGCGGTCGCCGCGGCGCTGGTATGCCGGCGCGATCGGCTGCGTCAATTTCGATGGCAGCATCAACACCGGCCTCACCATCCGCACCATCCGCATGAAGGATGGTCTCGCCGAGGTGCGGGTCGGCGCGACCTGCCTGTTCGATTCCGATCCGGCGGCCGAGGACCGCGAGTGCCAGGTCAAGGCGGCGGCGCTGTTCCAGGCGCTGCGCGGCGATCCGCCGAAGCCGCTGTCGGATTTCGCGCCTGACGCCACCGGCTCGGGCAAGAACGTGCTCTTGATCGATCACGACGACAGTTTCGTGCACATGCTGGCGGATTACTTCCGGCAGGTCGGCGCCACCGTCACCGTGGTCCGGCACGTCCATGCACAGGACATGCTGAAGAAGCAGGGCTGGGACCTCTTGGTGCTGTCGCCCGGGCCGGGCCGTCCGGAGGATTTCGGCATCGCCAAGACCATCGACACTGCGCTCGAGAAGAAGCTGCCGGTCTTCGGCGTCTGCCTCGGCGTGCAGGCGATCGGCGAATATTTCGGCGGCGAGCTCGGCCAGCTCGGCCAGCCCGCACATGGCCGTCCCTCGCGCGTCCAGGTGCGCGGCGGCCGGCTGATGCACAATCTGCCGAATGAGATCGTGATCGGCCGCTACCACTCGCTCTATGTCGAGCGCGACAGCGTGCCCGACGTGCTGACGGTGACCGCGACCACCGAAGACGGCGTCGCGATGGTGATCGAGCACAAGACCCTGCCGGTCGGCGGCGTGCAATTCCATCCGGAATCGCTGATGTCGCTCGGCAACGAGGTCGGCCTGCGCATTGTCGAGAATGCATTCCGGCTTAACGTGAGTAGGAATTGAAGGCAAAGTTTAACCATCGTCATTCCGGGATGGTGCGCGAGCACCAGACCCGGAATCTCGAGATTCCGGGTTCGATGCTTCGCATCGCCCCGGAATGACAGCCAGAGCGAGACCAATGACCTTCGACCACGACATCAAGGCGACCGTTCGCACCATCCCGGACTACCCGAAGAAGGGCATCCTGTTCCGCGACATCACGACCCTGCTCGCGGACGCCCGGGCCTTCCGCCGGGCGGTCGATGAGCTGGTGCATCCCTGGGCTGGTGCGAAGGTCGACAAGGTCGCGGGCATCGAGGCCCGCGGCTTCATCCTCGGCGGCGCGGTGGCGCATCAGCTTTCCGCCGGCTTCGTGCCGATCCGCAAGAAGGGCAAGCTGCCGCACACCACGGTGCGGATCGCTTACTCCTTGGAATACGGCCTCGACGAGATGGAGATGCATGCCGACGCCGTGCTGCCCGGCGAGCGCGTGATCCTGGTCGACGATCTGATCGCGACCGGCGGCACCGCGGAGGGCGCGGTGAAGCTGCTGCGCCAGATCGGCGCCAATGTGGTCGCCGCTTGCTTCATCATCGACCTGCCCGATCTCGGCGGCGCCGCGAAACTGCGCGCGATGGATGTTCCCGTGCGCACGCTGATGGCGTTCGAGGGGCATTAAGCGCAAATCCCACCACTCGTCGTCCCGGCGAAAGCCGGGACCCATAACCACGAATGGTGGTCGTGGAGCGACGCCGCGGCCCCAGCCTTCGCCAAACGCGCTGCGGTGGTTATGGGTCCCGGCCTTCTGCCGGGACGACATTCATCCCCGCTGCAACAGCACGCTCAGCTCGAGATCCCGGAACGTCGTGTAGTTCTTCCGGATCCACTGATGCAGCTCGGTCGATGAATCCTTTTCCTGGCGCAGATAGCCGGTGAAGGAGAAGTTCAGCCGGTCGATATAGGTTTTCAGGAACACCGGCAGCGCGCGGAAGCGCAGCACCCGGCTGGCGGTCATCACCGGCGGCAGCTCGCCACGCACCACGAATTCATTGTCGATCACGACGAGCCCGTTCGGCGGGATTATGCCGGCCAGCGTCTGGTAGCCGCGCACCGAGGCGCGGTCGGTATCGGCGACGTACAGGATGACCGGCGCGACGCGGCGGCGCAGCGCCTCCTTCATCAGTCCGATCTGGTCGCACATCTTGAAGAATTCGTCGAAGGCGTGATAGCCGAGGTCGATCACCTTGGCGACGCCGTCATTGACGATGACGCGGTCCATCAGCTGCATCTTGCCGTAGGTGTCGATCACATCAGCGGTTTCCGTGACCCGCGGCAGATAGTCGAGCAGCGACGGCTCTTTCAGGTTGATGTCGTAGCAGACCACATCGCCGTTCTTGAGCACCAGGAATTCGCCGAGCAGCCGCGCGATCAGCGTCTTGCCGACCTGCGGGCGGGGCGAGCAGATGATGTAAACGGGCGTGGATGACATCGCCCGCTATATCAGGCCAAATTTTCGCCTAATCCAGCCCCATCGCTGCCCCCAAGGCGCGATTTTTTCGCTGCCGGGCGCGACTTTTTCGCTGCCTGGCGGCGACTATTTTTCGCCCTTGGCCGACTTGGCGCCGACCAGGTCGGTCAGCTTGATCCGGTCGTACTCGCTCCAGACATTGGCGAGCCAGTGCCGGACATAGCCGCGCAGCACGAAGGAGTAGTTGGCGGCGTCGTCGTTGATGCCCTTGTTGGCGACGAATTTCAGGAACGGCACCGAGGAGACCTCGACCTGCTCGTAAGCCATTTCGTTCAGCTTGGGGATCGTGAGGTCGGTCGCATCCTTGATGCGGTGGAAGTAGGAATTGTAGGTCGCCTGGTCCCACTGGAAGAACTGGGTGTCGTTGATGAAGTTCTTCACCAGGAAGTATTTCGCGCCGCCCATGAAGCCGGCGGTCTCGGCGATCTCGTCCAGCGAGGCGATCGACGGGCCGAGGATATGGAACACGGCGAAGGTGATCTGGCCGGAGCGCGCCGCGTCGAGGAAGCCGATGTCGCGCAGCGAGGCCAGCGCCGGCGACAGCAGGCCGGCGCGGACGTCGATCACGGTGACCGAGGGCCCCGAGTTCAGCGTATCGAAGATCTTCATCTGGTCCGCGGTCGTCGTCATGTCGACGATCTCGGTGATGTCGGGGTGGAAGCGCTTCAGCGTGCCACGCGGCGATTCGGTGTCGAACGCCCGGGTCTGCACGTTGTTGGCACTGAAATAGTCCAGGAGCGTCCGCGAGACGGTGGTCTTGCCGACCCCGCCCTTGTCAGCGCCCACCACGATCACAACCGGCTTTGCCATGGAAATCCCTTGAAAGCGCGCTCCCGACCGCGACGGCGATCGGCAAGTCCCCACACTGCTTTGGGCGCGAACATGGCAGAAACGAGGGAGAATTCAATTCCTTAAGGCGAACATGACCGGTTTGGTGGGGATTTCCTTAATGGATTGAGGTGCCTAGCGCGCCATCAGCGGTGCCTGCCCCAAGGTCCTTGAAGCGGTCCTTGCAGCGGGCCCTGGAGCGGCCCGAACGGTCCCTGCGCGGGGCCCGTGCCCGGCAGCGGCGGCGGACTGTTCGGCTGCGCGGGCGGATCGCCCCACGGGCCATGGGTGACCGGCGGGGGCTGGCCGCCCGGCGCGGACGGTTGGTCCTCCGATGTCTCGTCCGGCAGCGCCAGCGGTCCGGGATCGCGGCCGCCGGCATATTTCACCAGGGCATCGACCCGGGACTTCACCGAGGGATGGGTGGCAAACAGGTCGGCAAAGCCCTCGCGCGGGTTGTCGACGCAAAGTTCCATCACCGCCGAGGTGGCGTCGGGCAGCTCGCCGCGGTTCTCGATCTTGCGCAGTGCCGAGATCATCGCATCGGGGTTCTTAGTCAGCTCCACCGAGCCGGCATCGGCGAGAAATTCGCGCGACCGCGACAGCGCAAGCTTGACCACCTGCGACATCAGCCAGGCCAGCACGATTAGCGCGACCGCGATGATGATGACGACGATCGCGCCGCCGCCCGAGCCCTTGCTGTCGCGGTCCGAGGAAGACGACGACCGGGAGGATGACGAGGACGACCAGCCGCCTCCGCCGCCGCTCGAGTTCCACGACAGGTTTGTAAACAGGCGGAAGAACAGCTCACCGAAGAAGCCGACCACGCCGGCGATGATCACCGCGATCACCATCAGCTGCACGTCGCCGTTCCTGATATGGGTGAGCTCGTGGCCGAGCACGGCCTCGATCTCCTGATCGTTCAGCGCCTTCAACAGCCCCGTGGTGACGGTGACGGCGTATTGGCTTTGGTTCAGTCCGGTCGCGAACGCATTCAGCGCCGGACTGTCCATCACCTTCAGCTTCGGCATCGGGATGCCGCGCGAAATGCAGAGATTTTCCAGGAGATTGTAGAGCCGCGGCTGCTGCTGCCGCGTCACGCTCTCGCCGCCGGTGACGGCGTCGATCATCCTCTGGTGGAAGAAATAGGCGATCACGATCCAGGCCGCCGCCGCGATCGTCGCCCACGGGAACGCCGACACCAGGTCGCGCGACGCCCGCGTCAGGTAGTCGTCGACCGTGCGGCCGCTATCGATCATCACCTCCGCGACCAGCGCGCCGGCATAGACCAGCACGTAGATCAGCAGGAACAGGCCGGCGAGCAGCAGCATCGAACGAAACTTGTTCGATGCGATATGTGTGTAGAGACCATAGGCGGCCATGACTAACCATCGTCATTCCGGGGCACGCCAGACAAGTCGGCTGTAGCCGACTTGGCCAACAAATCTGCCGAACTCAGGTAAACCTGAGTTCGGGCGGCGTGAACCCGGAATCCAGAGGTTTCTTGGTCGATCGAGATTCCGGGTTCGATGCTTCGCATCGCCCCGGAACGACGGGGCTGGCCTGATGTCATGCGATCAGAACTTCACGCTCGGTGCCGCCTCGACCTCCGTGCGGCTGGCGCCGAGGTCGAAGAAATCCTTGCGGGTGAAACCGAACATGCCGGCGAACAGCGCGGCCGGCATCTGCTGGATGCCGGTGTTGTATTCCTGGACCGCATTGTTGAAGAAGCGGCGGCTGGCGGCGATCTTGTTTTCGAGGTCGGACAGCTCGGAGGCGAGCTGCTGGAAATTGGCGTTGGCCTTGAGGTCCGGATAGGCCTCCGACAGTGCGATCAGCCGGCCGAGCGCGCCGGAGAGCTGGTTCTCGGCCGCCGAGACCTGGGCCGGACCTTGCGCCGAGATCGCCGAATTGCGCGCCTTGATGACGTCGTCGAGGGTGCCGCGCTCGTGCGCGGCATAGCCCTTCACGGTCTCGACCAGGTTCGGAATCAGGTCGTGGCGCTGTTTGAGCTGCACGTCGATGTCGGCAAAGGCCTGGCTGACCCGCTGACCGAGCGCAACGAGGCGGTTGTAGGCGCCGAACGCAAACAGCACGAGAAGGACGATGACGCCGATAACGATCCAGCTGGTCGACATGACAGGGCAACTCCTGATGGACGAGACGGCGCCACCGTAGCCCAGGATCGGGGCGCAGCGCAGCCCGCCGCGAAAAGGTGGGCACGTGTTGGTCGGGGAAAGCCACGAACTGGTTCAACAATCGTCGTCCCGGCGAAGGCCGGGACCCATACGCCGCGGCCCGTGGAAAGGGCACAAGCGGCGTCGGCTTTGCTTCACAATTGTGATCGGTGACTATGGGTCCCGGCCTTCGCCGGGACGACCCGCATCGGATGTCATGACGCCATCACCCCAGCGCCATTTGCGGGCGCGGGCGTAATCGGCCTTGGCGCGGCGCGGCACCCTGGTGACGACGATGCCCTCGGGCGTGCAGAGCTTGGCCGCTATCTCGACCTTGCCGACATCCGGCTGCGCCAGCACGCGGGATGGACGCGCCGCGACCTCGGTGCGGCTCAGCGCGACATAGGCGAAGCGTTCGTCCTCGAACGGGGCGTCGGCGCCCTTGACCTGCTTGTGCGCGCGCGAGCGTTGCAAGCGCTGCGAGAAATGGCACCAGTCCGGGGCAACCAGCGGACAGCTGCCGTCATGCGGGCAGGGGGCCGCGACATGCGCGCCGGCGGAGATCAATCGTGCGCGCAACGCGATGATCCGCGCATAGCCCGCGGGCGTGCCGGGTTCGACGACCAACAGCGTGTCCCGGGTTTTTGACCACAGCGCATCGGCCAGCGCCGCGCGCTCGGCGTCGCCGAGCTCGCCGATCATGTAGCTGGCAACGACGAGATCGGCGGGCTCGGCCTTGTCGAGCAGGGCGCGAGCCTGGCCGAGTTGGTAGCTGATGTCGTGCAGGCGAATGCTGCCGTCAAACAGCCCCTCGGCCAGCGTCCGCAGCGCGCCATTGGCGTCGAGCAGGGTAAAACTCCTGAGCGAAGTGAATGTCTCCGCGGCGGCCCAGGTCGCGGTTCCCGGCCCGGCGCCGACATCGAGCAGACTTGCCGGCACGAACTCCGGCCTGATCTCGGTCAGCGCATTGAGGCTCGCCACCACGGCGGCGTAGGTCGCCGGCATCCGCGCCAGCGCGTAAGCCAGCGCATCGGTCTCGGTCCTGATCGTCCCGGAGCCGCCGCCGTCGCGGTAGGTCTGCGAGATCACCGCGGCGCGGCCGGCGGCGTCGCTGCGCGACAGCCCTTCGAGCTTTGCGTTGAGCGCGGCGCGCAGCTCGGCGGGAAGATCGGGTGAGGTCATCGTTTGCCGTCATTTGCACGTCATTCCGGGGCGGCGAAGCCGAGCCCGGAATCTCGAGATTCCGGGTTCGGTGCTACGCACCGCCCCGGAATGACGGCACGGTACCCTACGCCACGTTCTGGTCGAGGATATCGACCGCGCCCTGCAGGTCGACCGAGACCAGCTGCGACACGCCGCGCTCGGCCATGGTGACGCCGAACAGCCGGTTCATCCGCGCCATCGTGATCGGGTTGTGCGTGATGATGATGAAGCGGGTGTCGGTCGAGCCGGTCATTTCGTGCAGCAGGGTGCAGAACCGTTCGACGTTGTGGTCGTCGAGCGGCGCGTCGACTTCGTCCAGCACGCAGATCGGCGACGGGTTGGTGAGGAAGACCGCGAAGATCAGCGAGAGTGCGGTCAGCGCCTGCTCGCCGCCCGAGAGCAGCGACAGTGTCTGCGGCTTCTTGCCCGGCGGCTTGGCGATGATCTCGAGGCCGGCCTCGAGCGGATCGTCGCTCTCGATCAGATGCAGCGCGGCTTCGCCACCGCCGAACAGCTCGGTGAACAGCCGCTTGAAGTGGTTGTTGACGGTCTCGAACGAGGTCAACAGCCGCTCGCGCGCTTCGCGGTTGAGGCTCTGGATGCCTTGGCGCAGCCGCTTGATCGCCTCGACGAGGTCGTCGCGTTCGGTGGTCAGCGCGGTGTGCTGGGTCTCGACTTCCTTGAGCTCTTCTTCGGCGCGCAGATTGACGGCGCCGAGCCGCTCGCGGTCGCGGCGCAGCTTTTCAAGCTCCTCCTCGACCTGCGCGACCGGCGGCAGCTCCGCGCCGGGCTCGATCTCGGCCATGCCGACCACCGCGCTGGGCTCGACCTCGAGCATGTCGTGGATCTCGCGCTCGATATCGGCGAGGCGGCGGCGGGTGCCTTCCATGCGCTCTTCGGCGCGGGCGGTGGCTTCGCGGGACGACGACAGCGCTTCGAGCGTGGCCTTGGCGACCCGATCGGTTTCCGCCATCGCGGCTTCCGCCGTCGCCAGCGCGTCGGCGGCGATGCGGCGATCGCTTTCGGCGTGCTCGATCTCCGAGATCAGCGCGCTGCGCTTCTCGGCGAACACTTCCGGCGCATTGGCCAGCTCCTCGCGCTCGGCCGACACCTCGGCGATGCGGGCCTCGACGGTCTCGACCTGCGAGGCGGCGCTGGTCTTGCGGTTCTGCCACTCATTGCGCTCGGCAACGATCGCCTGCACGCGGCGGTCGGCCAGCTCGGCCTCGCGGGCGAGTGCCTGCGCCTCGGCGCGGACCTGCGCCGCGGCACGGCGCTGGTTGTCGATCTCGGAGCGAACCGCGGCGAGCTGGGCTTCGGTCTCCACGCCCGGCGGCAATTCGGCCAGCGCGGCGACCGCGCTCTCATGCGCGGCCTCGGCCTCGGCGCGATCGGCGGCGACACGGCTGTGCGCCTCGGTCAAAGCCGATTTGCGCGCCGAGTGACGGTTGATCTCGCGCTCGGTCGCGGCATGGCGCTCGCGCGCGGCGTCGGCCTCGCGGCGGGCGGTGCGCACGGCCTCGCGCGCGGCACCCTCGGCGGCGGACGCCGAGCGCAGTTCTTCTTCGGCCGTCTCCAGCGCCTGGCGCTTGGCAGCGGCATCGATGCGGGCCTGTTCCAGCTCATGCTCGATATCGACCAGGCGGGCGCGCTCGGCGAGCCGGCGCGCGGCGCCGGTCGGGGCGTGCGCGTCGGCGACAAAGCCGTCCCAACGCCAGACGTCGCCTTCGAGCGACACCAGCCGCTGGCCGGTCTTCAGCTGTGCCACCAGGGCTGCGCCGCGTTCCTTGGCGACGACGCCGATCTGGGCCAGGCGGCGCGCCAGTTCCGGCGGTGCCTGGACGTGATCGGCCAGCCGCTCGACACCGTCGGGCAGCGAAGGATCGCCGGGGGCCTCACCGACATTGGTCCAGCGCATCGGCGCAGAGGAATCCACCGGAGCATCGAGGTCGTCGCCGAGCACGGCGCCGATCGCCTTCTCATAGCCCTTGGCGACCGTGATGCCGTCGATGATCGGCGGCCACAGATTCTTGGTCTCGCTGGTGACCAGCTTGGAGATGGTGCGGGCTTCGGTCTCGAGCCGCTGCACGCGCTTCTCGGCCTCGACCAGCGGATTGCGCGAGGCTTCCAGCGTCTGCCGCGCGGCGGCGTGATGCGCCTCGCTCTCCTGCACCGCCGCCTCGGATTCGGCGAGCGTCTGCTGCGCCATGTCCATGGCGGCGGCGAGCGCGTCGATGTCGCCGAGATTGCCGGTCTCCTGCGCGAGCTTGGATTCCTCGGCCTGGACGTTGGCGATCTCCTGGTCGAGCCGGGCCAGCCGGTCGCGATGGGTGCGGACGCCGGCCTCGAGCTGGTTGCGCTTGGCGGTGAGGTCGGCGAGCTGCGTGGTCAGCTCGGAGAACTGGCGCTCGGTCGCGGCCAGGATCTCCTCGGCCTCGGCGACGCGCTCGTCGACGCCGGAGCGCTTCTCGACCCGCGACTTGATCTCTTCCTTCAGCTCGGCGTCTTCGGTGTCGAGCCGCTGCAGCGCGATGTCGGCATCGGAGGTCTGCTGCTGCTCGCGCGCGATGTCCTGGGCAAACTGGGTCAGGCGGCGATCGAGTTCGCCGACGCGTTCCTTGGCGCGCTGCTCCTCGCGGTCGAGCATCTCGCGCGCATTGGTCAGGCGCTGCAGGCCGGCGGCGGCGCGCGCCTCGGCGTCGCGCAGCGCGGGCAGTTCGGTGGCGCGGATCGCCTGGATGCGCGCGGCTTCCGCCTGATGCTGGGTGCGCTCCGCCATCTCGCGCACAGCGAGATCGTGGGTGTGCGCGGCGTCGTTGACGTCGGCATTGGCCTCGATCCAGCGCAGGTGGAACAGCATGGCCTCGGACTTGCGCACCTTGGCCGCGACCTCGCGGTAGCGGATCGCCTGGCGCGCCTGCTTCTTCAGGCCTTCCATCTGGCCGGTGAGCTGACCGATCACGTCCTCGACGCGGGTGAGGTTGGTTTCGGCCGCCTTGAGCCGCAGTTCCGCCTCGTGGCGGCGGGCATGCAGGCCGGCGACGCCGGCGGCGTCTTCCAGCACGCGGCGGCGCTGCTCCGGCTTGGCCTGGATGATCTCGCCGATCTTGCCCTGGTGGACCAGCGCCGGCGAACGCGCGCCGGTGGCGGCGTCGGCGAACAGGATCTGCACGTCGCGGGCGCGCACATCGCGGCCGTTGATGCGGTAGACCGAGCCGGCCTCGCGCTCGATGCGGCGCGAGATTTCCAGGATCTGGCTGTCATTGACCGCGGCCGGCGCCGAGCGATCGGAATTGTCGATCGTCATCACGACTTCGGCGTGGTTGCGCGCCGGACGATTGCCGGAACCGGCGAAGATCACCGCGTCCATGTCGGCGGCACGCAGCGATTTGTGCGAGGTCTCGCCCATTGCCCAGCGCAGCGCTTCGACGAGATTGGATTTGCCGCAGCCGTTCGGTCCGACGACGCCGGTCAGGCCCGGCTCGATCATGAAATCGGTGGGTTCAACGAACGATTTGAAACCGTGCAGGCGGAGGCGCGTGAGCTTCATGTACACAAATCTCGTTTGGCCGGGCGCGAATCTCCCTGCCGTGACAATACCATGGATGGCAATGTCGGTGTCTGGGTTGAATAGCTGCGTGCAGCTCTCATGAGCGGCGACAATGGCGATGCCTGTGCGTCAGGGCAACCGCTTGACCAAGCTTTTCCCAAGGGATTTACATGGGTTTTACAAGGGATTTGCAGGGGTTTTGCGGCCTCTGCATGTCCTCGGAGATTCGCATCACGCGAATCAGGTTTTCAACAACCAATTCATGCGACGGTCGCGTGCCGTGACCGCAAGTCATCCACAACTATCGTGCCCGACTCGGAGGGGCACGACGTCGTCAGGCATCGAAGACGCGCGATCAGCTCTTCAGCAGCGGATCGATGTGCTTGCTGAAGTCCTCGAACGAGGTCTCGCCCTTCAGCATCTCGCCATTGACGAAGAAGGTCGGCGTCGAGTTCACCTTCAGCACGTCGTTGGCGTATTTCTGGTCGGCGGCGATCTTGTCGAGCAGCTTCTGATCCTTCAGGCAGTCCTCGACCTGCTGCTGGCTGAGGCCGGCCTGCTTGCCGATCCGCGTCAGCGTCTCGGTGGTGTTCTTGACCACCCAGTCGTTCTGCTGGCGGAACAACAGGTCGATCACGGCGAAGAACTTCGGTGCGTCGTCCTTGGCGATGCAGCGCGCCAGCATCGAGCCGGCGGCGGCCTTGATGTCGAGCGGGAATTCACGGAACACGTAACGGACCTTGCCGCTGTCGATGTAGGTCGACTTGATCTTCGGGAACACGGTCTCGTTGAAATTGGCGCAGTGCGGGCAGGTCATCGAGGCGTATTCGACGATCGTCACCCTGGCGTCCTGCGGGCCGAGGCCCATGTCCGGCAGCGACTGCGGCTTGGCGACCTCGGCGGCGGTCTGCGCGAAAGCCTCAGAGACCAGGCGCAACGGCGACAGGCCGGCGAGGGCGGCAAGCCCGGTCAGCGAGAGAGCAGTGGTGAAAGCGCGGCGCGTGATGATCAAGGTCAGCTCCCGGATTGGCGCATGCGCGCCAGAATGAAGGGGTCCCGAAAAGAAGCCTTCGCTAGCTTGAAACCACCATTGTGGCAATGCCGCGGTCTCGCGGCCGCCCCCGCGAAAAGCGTCAATTTCGCTTGATCGTGGCGCCCAGCCGGGCCAGCGCCGCGCGCAGATCGTCGTCCTCGACGGCTGCGAGATTTGCCGCCTCCCGGGCCACGAGTTTGGCGTCGGGCGGGCGCGGCCGTGCTGGGCGGCTGCGGCGCGACAGCGGAGCCTGGCGGATGGTCAGGCGGCCGACTGCGTGCCAGCCGAAGAAGCGGTTCACCCGCTCCAGGATGACGTCGGAGGAATGCTGGATCTCCAGCGCCATCGGCCCCTCGACCCGCAGCACCAGGGTGGCCGGCTCCTGCGGCTGCCCGTCCACGGGCCGTGGCCACTGGATCTTCATCGGCTCGCAATAGGGCGCGATCCGGTCGCCCGCGATCTCGGACCAGCGCGTCACCAGTTCGCGCGCGGCAAAGCCCTGCTTGGCATAGGCGTCCTTGAAGACGTCGCTGAGCAGGATCGACAGGGGCTTTGCGCTGATCGGGCCGGGTTTGGACATAAGAGGGTTATAGCAGCGGTGGCGACGTGGCTGAAACCTTGTTCATCATTGTGGCCGCGCTTCGGTCTGGACAAAGAAAGACGTGGATGCCCGGGTCAAGCCCAGGCATGACGTGCCGGGATTTGCCTTAAGATACATTCATGAGCTCGCGCACGGCCGCCAAAACCAAATCGATCGACCACCAGACCGACCGCCCGGCGCGGCTGCTCGCCTGGTATGACCGGCATCGCCGGCAGTTGCCGTGGCGTGCGGCGGCGGGGGAGCTCGCCGATCCGTACCGCGTGTGGCTGTCGGAGATCATGCTGCAGCAGACCACGGTGCGGGCGGTCGGGCCTTATTTCGAGAAGTTCGTGTCGCGCTGGCCCGATGTGACTGCGCTCGGCCGCGCCTCGCTCGACGACGTGCTCAGGATGTGGGCCGGGCTCGGCTATTATTCGCGGGCGCGCAATTTGCACGCCTGTGCGGTCGCTGTGCTCCGCGACCATGGCGGAGCCTTTCCGGACACCGAGGAGGGCCTGCGGGGGCTGCCCGGCATCGGGCCGTACACGGCGGCGGCCATTGCGGCGATCGCGTTCGACCGCCGCACCATGCCGGTCGACGGCAATATCGAGCGCGTGGTCACGCGGCTCTACGCCATCGAGGAGGCGCTGCCGCAGGCCAAGCCGCTGATCAAGGCGATGGCGGCGACCTTGCTTGGCCCGTCCCGCGGCGGCGACGAGACGTCTCGCGCCGGCGACAGCGCGCAAGCCCTGATGGATCTCGGCGCCACCATCTGCACGCCGAAGAAGCCGGCCTGCGCATTGTGTCCGCTGAGTGACGATTGCGCGGCCCGCAGCCGCGGCGATCAGGAGACCTTTCCGCGCAAGGTGCCGAAGAAGAGCGGTACCCTGCGCCGCGGCGCCGCCTTTGTGGTCACGCGGGGCAGTGAGCTCCTGGTGCGCTCTCGCCCGGAAAAGGGGCTGCTTGGCGGCATGACCGAAGTGCCGGGATCAGAGTGGCTTGCCGGGCAGGAGGATGCGGCCGCGCTGGCGCAGGCGCCGGAACTCAAGGGCGTCACCCGCTGGCACCGCAAGACGGGCGTCGTGACTCACGTGTTCACGCATTTTCCGCTCGAGCTGGTGGTCTACACCGCCAGCGTTCCGCCGCGGAGCCGGGCGCCGGCCGGCATGCGCTGGGTGCCGGTGGCGACGCTGGATGGCGAGGCGTTGCCGAACGTGATGCGCAAGGTCGTGGCGCACGGGCTGGATCTCTAGGAGATGATGACCTGCTGACACCATGCTGGCAGCAGCGCTCGGCTACGACTTCCGGAACAACGAGGCCGCCATGACCGCAACCGCGCTCGACCGCATCCCGAAGCCGCCTGTCGCCAAACTGCTCGGCTGGCGCCTGATCGATGCGCGTCCGCAGGACGGCTGGATCAGGATGGCCTTCGACGGCAAGCCGGAGTTTTGCAATCCGGCCGGCTTCATCCAGGGCGGCATGCTGTCTTCGATGCTCGACGACACGATGGGGCCGGCGGTGTTCGTGATGACCGAAGGCCGGCTGTTCACCACGACGATCACGATGACCGTGAATTTTCTCGCGCCGGCCAGGCCCGGGCCGATCACCGGCGAGGCGACCGTCACGCAGCTCGGCAAGACCATCGCGTTTGTCGAGGGCCGGCTCGCCTCTGAAGATGGCGCGCTGCTCGCGACGGCGAGCAGCAGCATCCGCCTCGTTGAAGCGTCGCGGGCGCTGCGCTGATGCTGCTTGCGCTCAAGTTTATTCCGTCATGCTGAGGAGCGCGTATCTCGCGCGCGTCTCGAAGCATCGACGGCCACCGGCCGGGCCGTGCACCCTTCGAGACGCCGCTGCGCGGCTCCTCAGGGTGACGGATCGGCTTCGCGTTCAGCTCACCTCAGCCCGCCCGCTGCACGATCGGCGGCTTGGCGTTCAGGCCCTCGACCTGGAAGCCGGCGACGCGCTTGTAGTTGGCGGCGATGTCTTCCAGCTCCTGCTGCGACAGCACCTCGGTGACGACGCCGAAGCCGTTGGGTGCGCGCTCCTCGACCAGCTGCATCACCTGTTCCGGGCCGTTGCGGCGGTTCAGCATCACGAGATCCGTGGTCGCGGGCCGCCGCTCAGCCTCATAAGCCGCAAGCGCCGCCTGCGCCGGGCCATGCGCCAAAATCTCGCGCGTCAGCGTGCGCGCATCCAAAATCGCCTGCGAGGCGCCGTTGGAGCCGATCGGGTACATCGGGTGCGCGGCATCGCCGATCAGCGTGACGCGGCCGAAGGTCCATTGCGGGATCGGGTCGCGATCGACCAGCGGATACTCATAGGCATGCGGGCAGTTGCGGATCAGGCCGGGCACGTCGAGCCAGTCGAAATTCCAGCTCTCGAACCACGGCAGGAACTCGTCGAGCTTGGCGGTGCGGTTGTAGTCCTCGCGGCGCCACTGATAGGTCGGCGGCATGTGCCGCTCGGCGACCCAGTTGATGTCGAACTTGCCGTCGGCGCCAGCCTCTTGCGAGATCGGATAGCAGACGAATTTCAGGACCTCGTGGCCGGCCATGATCATGGTGCGGCCGGTCAGGAACGAGTTCGCCCGCGTGATGCCGCGCCACAGAATGCGGCCGTTCCAGATCGGCGGCCCCTCCTGCGGATAAAGCTTCTCACGCACCGCCGAATGGATGCCGTCGGCGGCGATCAGCACCGCGCCGTCATAGCTTCCGGCGGGCTTGCCGGTGGCCTTGTCGATGAAGTCGGCGCGGACGCCGTCGGCGGTCTCGGTCCAGCCGGTGAGGTGGTGGCTGGTCAGGATGTTGTCGGCGCCCAGCCGCTCGGTCGCGGCATCGAGCAGCAACTGCTGCAGCCGGCCGCGATGGATCGAGAACTGCGGCCATTTGTAGCCGGCCTCGAGCCCGCGCGGCTCGCTCCAGATCGGCTTGCCGTGCTTGGAGAAATAGGCGAGCTCGCGGGTTCGCACCGCTGAGGCGTCGAGCACGTCGTGGAGGCCGAGCTCGATCAGTTCGCGTACCGCATGCGGCAGCACGTTGATGCCGACGCCGAGCGGTTTTAGTTCGGGCACGCTTTCGAACACGCGGCAGGGCACGCCGATCTGGTGCAGGCTGAGCGCCAGCGTCAGCCCGCCAATTCCGCCACCTGCAATGAGCACCGTCATGAAAAGCCCCTCTCGATTGGCCATGGTCATCGCATGGCGGCGGTGCCGCGGGCAAGGTCTGCGGCACCGCGCGGGGTGGACGGCAAGGGGGGCTGCCGCTAACGTCCGCTGCATCTCATAAAAAGCGAGGGCCGGGTTCGCCACGAACCGACAAGGCCCGCAGAGGACATCGACATGTTCAAGCTCTATACCGCCCCCGGCACCTGTGCGCTTGCGTTCCACATCGCGCTGGCCGAGGCCGGCGCGCCCTACACGGTCGAGCGGCTCGATTTCAAGGTCAACCAGCAGAACAGCCCGGAATATCTCAAGATCAATCCGAAGGGCCGCGTGCCGTCGCTGGTGACCGACCGCGGCGTGCTGACCGAGACCCCGGCGATGCTGGCCTACATCGCGCAGACCTATCCGCAGGCGAAGCTCGCGCCGCTCGACGATGCCTTCGAATTCGCCAGGCTGCAGGCCTTCAATTCCTATCTCTGCTCGACCGTGCATATCTGCCACGCCCACAAGATGCGCGGCGCGCGCTGGGCGACCCAGGAGACCTCGTTTGCCGACATGAAGACCATGGTCCCGAAGACCATGGGCGCCTGCTTCAACCTGATCGAGCGCGACATGCTCAGGGGACCATGGGTGATGGGCGAGAATTACACGGTCGGCGATGCCTATCTCTACACGCTCACCCTCTGGCTCGACGGCGACGGCGTCGACATCGCGACCCTGCCCAAGGTGAAGGCGCATCGCGCGGCGATGGAACAGCGGCCTGCTGTGCAGAAGGTGCTGGCCGAGGTGAAGGCGTAGGGCACCAAAAACTTGGTGTCGCAAAAAATCGGTGTCGTCCCGGCGAAGGCCGGGACCCATAACCACAAATCTCAATTGTGGCGCGACGCTGGGGCCACGGCCCTTCATCTCCAATTCACAACTGTGGTTATGGGTCCGGGCCTGCGCCGGGACGACGTGGGGTGAGAGCGTGCGCTACACCTTCCGCGTCTCTAGCTCGCGCCCCGTTTCCAGCATCAGCTTGCGCAGCCAGATCGAGCCCGGATCCATCTGCGCCCGGGTCGGATAGAACATGTGCTGCTCGTCGATCCCGGGATCGAGCGGCGGGGTCACGATCGCCAGCGACAATTGCTTCGCCAGCGCCGCGATCAGCCGGCGCGGCACGAAGGCGACGAGGTCGGTGCGCGCGGTGACGTGCAGCGCCTCGATATAGCCCGGCACCACCAGCGCGATCCGCCGCTCGATGCCCTTGGCGCGCAGCCAGGTGTCGATCAGATCCTCGTTGTGGCCGCGGATGATCACGGCGACGTGGCGCGCGGCGAGGAACGCCTCGCGTTTCCTCAACTTCGCCCCGGCGGGGTGGCCGCGCCGCACCGCGAGCGCATCGATGTCGGTGTAGAGCCGCTGGCGGTGAAAGCCCTTGAAGGAATTGCCGATCGAGATCACGAGATCGATGGTGCGGGCGAAGTCCGGCGTGAAGATCGTGGAGCTCCGCCATGGCACCACGTCGATGGTGACATGAGGCGCGAGCCGCGTCACCTTCTCCATCAGCGGCGGCATCAACAGCTCGACCGCGAGGTCAGGCATCATCAGGCGGAAATGCCGCTCGCTGCGGGCGGCGTCGAAATCGTCCGCCACGAACAGCGTGCGCACCTGGTCGAGCGCCTGCGCCAGCGGCGAACGCAGCGCCTGCGCCCGTGGCGTCAGCTCCATCCGCGCGCCGTTGCGCACCAGCAAGGGATCGCCGATCAGGTCGCGCAGCCGTTGCAGCGCATGGCTGGTCGCCGGCTGCGACAGATTGAGCCGCAGCGCGGCGCGGCTGACGCTGCCGTCGCGCAGCAGCGCGTCGAGCGCGACCAGCAGATTGAGGTCAAGCGAATTCAAATTCATCAGGTGAATATATATCATACAACCTATCGATTGGAAGAATGGCTGTCGCGGTCGCAGGATTGGAAGGCAAGGCGATCTCATGCGAAGCGGACGGCGTTTCGCGTGCGGAACGCTGCACGTCAAAGCCAACCCATCGCAAGGAGACGCGCCATGAGCGCAGCCGACAACAAGAAACTGGTGCAGGAGATGTTCGTGATCGCGGGCAGCCCCGATCCCGCGGTGCGCGAGAAATCGCTGTTCATGGCAAGGCTTGCCGACGACGCGACCTGGACCGTGACCGGGCAATATTCCTGGTCGCGTACCTTCACCGGCAAGCAATCGATCATGACCGATCTGCACGGCCATGTCCGGTCAAGGCTGGTCGAGCGTGGCCGCACCATCGCGCATCGCATCATCGCTGACGGCGACATCGTCGTGGTCGAAGCCAAGGGCAACAACCTCACCAAGGAAGGGCAGCGCTACGACAACGATTATTGCCTGGTGTTCCGCTTCGACGGCGGCAGGATCAAGGAGGTGAGGGAATATTGCGACTCGGTGCTGACCGAGAAAGCCCTCGGTCCGTTTCCGGCCGCTGAGGTTCGCGCCGCGGGTTGAAACACCCATGGCCGCATTCGCAGCGGCGTGGATCCGGTTCAGGCAGTGGCGTGAGAACCGGCGTGCATGGCGGCAACTCGCCGCCATGAGCGAGCGCGAGCTGCAGGACATCGGCGTCTGCCGTGCCGATATCTGCCAGCGCCGCAGCGACGATAGGCGCAGGCTCTACTGGCCGCCGTAACAAGAATTCTCGTCATTCCGGGGTGCGCGCCAGCGCGAACCCCAGATGCGCATCGCTCATCGGGGAATCTCGAGATGATGGATAAAGATTCCGGGTTCACGCGCGTTGCGCGTGCCCCGGAATGACGACCCGCGCTACGCCACCTTGGTCTTGAGATGACCGAACATGATGTCGCGTGCCGCGTCATCCATCTCGGCCTTGAAGGTGTGCTTGTCCTTCAGCGCGAGCGCGCGCGCCGCCGCCGGGCGCGCCGAGATCTCGTCGACCAGCCGCTTGACGTTAGGATATTTGGCGTAGCCTTCCTCGCCGAGGATGAAGGTCGCCATCCGCGCCCAGCCCCAGAACGCCATGTCGACGATGGTGTAGCTGTCGCCGACCATGTAGCGCGACTTGGCCAGATGATCGTCGAGGATCTTGTAGTGACGATGCGCCTCGTACTGGTAGCGGTTGTTGGCGTAGTCGAGGTCCTTCGGCGCGAAATGCTTGAAGTGCACGGCCTGGCCGGAATACGGGCCGAGGCCGGTCGCGATGAACATCAGCCAGGACAGCGTCGCGGCGCGGTTGGCCGGGGTGTTGGCGGGCAGGAACTTGCCGTGCTCCTCGGCGAGGTAAAGCAGGATGGCGTTCGAATCGAACACCTGCACGCCATCATCGTCGATCGCCGGCACCTTGCCGTTCGGGTTGATCTTCAGGAATTCCGGCGCGAACTGCTCGCCCTTGCGGGTGTCGACCGGGATCGCCTCGAACGGCAGGCCGGATTCCTCCAGGAACAGGGCGACCTTGGTCGGGTTCGGCGCGCCATTGAAATAGAATTTGATCATGAAGGGACTCCCTTGATTCTTGTGGCCGGCGAGTTCGGGACGCGGCGGGGAAGGCCGCACGGCCCCTCATGCGCAAACTTTGCTGCGATGCGCAAGCGACGAGTTCGTGAGTCAGGGTCGCGTGGCGCGCTGGTCAGCGGGCCGGGTTCAAGAGGGCGTCATCTCTCTATCTGTCATTCCGGGGCTCGCGCAGCGAGAACCCGGAATCCATTAGGCCGCGGAGCAAGTGGAGCAATGGATTCCGGGCTCGCGCCAAGAGGCGCGCCCTCAGATGCGCAATTGCGCATCGGGGAACGACGAAGCAAAGATTGTTCGCTAGCTCAGCCCACCGCCATCTCGGAGCGGATCTCGGCGCGCAGCTCGTCGATCAGCTTGAGGCCGTTCTTGGTCTCGACGTGCCAGAAGGTCCAGCCGTTGCAGGCGCCGGAGCCTTGGGCCACCGCGCCGATGCGGTGGATCGAGCCGACCTTGTCACCGAGCATGATGGCGCCGTCGGCGCGCACCAGGGCGCCGTGGCGTTTCTTGGCGTCGACCAGTCTGGCGCCGGGTACGATCATGCCGCGCTCGATCAGCTCGGAGAATGCGACGCGCGGCGCCTCGCGCGCGGTCATGAACGGCGCCAGCGTTGCCTCCGGCAGCGGCTCGATCGCGGCGATGCGGGCTTCGGCGGCGGCAGCATAGGTCTTGTCGCGCTCGAAGCCGATATAATTGCGGCCGAGACGCTTGGCGACGGCGCCGGTGGTGCCGGTGCCGTTGAACGGATCGATCACGAGATCGCCCACCTTCGACGACGACAGCAGAACGCGGGCGAGCAGCTGCTCGGGCTTCTGGGTGGGATGTACTTTCTTGCCGTCATCGCCCTTCAGGCGCTCCTCGCCGGTGCACAGCGGGATCAGCCAATCGGAGCGCGCCTGGACGTCCTCATTGGAGGCCTTCAGCGCTTCATAATTGAAGGTGTAACCCTTGGCCTTCTCGTCGCGCGCGGCCCAGATCATGGTCTCGTGCGCGTTGGTGAAGCGGCGGCCGCGGAAATTCGGCATCGGATTCGACTTGCGCCACACGATGTCGTTCAGGAGCCAGAAGCCGAGGTCCTGCATGATGGCGCCGACGCGGAAGATATTGTGATAGGAGCCGATCACCCACAGCGTGGCCGACGGCTTCATCACGCGGCGGCAGGCCAAGAGCCATGCGCGGGTGAAATCATCATAGGCAGCGAACGAGGAGAACTTGTCCCAATCGTCGTCGACGGCATCGACATGCGATTCGTCGGGACGCTTGAGATCGCCCTTGAGCTGCAGATTGTAGGGAGGATCCGCGAAGACCAGGTCGACCGAGCCGGCCTGAAGCTTCGACAACTCGGCCACGCAATCGCCAACGACGATGTGGCTCGACGGGGCACTCTCAAATTTAGTGCGGGGCGCCCTTGCAGACGCCCCGCGACGCGACACTACCATGACTCAAGAACTCTGACTCAGGCGACGCTGTCGGCGACGCGGGACTAAACAACCGACTGGCGTCACATTGACCCGGCAAAGTAAAAATCGACTTAATTGGAAATCTTCATGCAAAAGATTGCAGCATCTTTTGAACGGTGTGGCGCATCGTCATCCGCGTTGTGCTGCAACATCAGCGCGTTCGGCGAAAAATTTGCGGATCATCAAACCGGCACGATTCAGCCGGTAGATTCGGTCTCATCCGCAGCCGTTTGCACGGCAGGCGATGCGCGTCTTCCGGACTAGGCAATTATTGCCGGGCAGGATATTGATTAACAGAATGGAAATTTTAAGTTGGTGTGTCCCACGTTGGGTCGCCGGCTGGAATGAAGGGAAACCGCCATGCGCTATGATGATTTCCGTCGCAGCGACGACATTGAAGACCGTCGCGACGACAGCGGCATAGGCGGCGGTGGCGGCGGCTTCGGCATTCCGATGGGCGGCGGTGGCGGCCTCGGCATCGGCACCATCATCGTGCTCGGTCTGCTCGGCTACGCCTTTGGCATCGATCCGCGCATCCTGATCGGAGGCGCCGAGATTCTCACCGGCGGTGGCCAGGCGCCGACCTACCAGACCGACCGGCAGGCGTCGGGCGGCCAGGTCAAGCGCGGCGCCCCGACCGACGAGATGGGCAGCATGATATCAGGCATCCTGGGTGAGATCGACGATCGCTGGAGCGAGATCTTCCAGGCCTCGGGCCAGAGCTACACCGGTCCGAAGATCGTGCTGTTCCGCAACGCCACCAATGGCGGGCGCTGCGGCATGGCGCAGTCGGCGATGGGGCCGTTCTACTGTCCGCCGGACAAGACCATCTTCCTCGACACCGGCTTCTTCCGCGAGGTCGAGACCCGCTTCCGCGGCTGCTCGGGCAACGCCTGCAAGTTCACTGCGGCCTATATCATCGCGCACGAGGCCGGCCATCACATCCAGAACCTGCTCGGCATCATCCCGCGCGTGAACCGTCTGCAGCAGCAGGCCGGCAGCAAGGCCGAAGCCAACGCTTTGCAGGTCAAGGTCGAGCTGCAGGCCGATTGTCTCTCCGGCGTCTGGGTCAACCGCGAGGAGAAGAAGCGGCCGGGCTTCCTCGAGGCCGGCGATATCGATGCCGCGCTGACCACGGCGAACGCGATCGGCGACGACACGCTGCAACGGCAGGCGACGGGCAGGGTGGTGCCGGATTCCTTCACCCACGGCTCCGCCGCGCAGCGCAAGCAATGGTTCATGACCGGCTACCAGCAGGGTACCGTGCAGGCCTGCAACACGTTCGGCGGTGGATAGTCGCCGACCGCCGGCGGGGCGAGGGGCAATGGTGCTCCGCTAGCAATGGCGTCATCCTGAGGTGCTCGCCTCTTGGCGAGCCTCGAAGGGTGACGGAGCCCGTGGCCCATCCTTCGAGGCGCGCTGCGCGCGCACCTCAGGATGACGTCAGTGTATGAGGTACACGATGTCTTCGATTGACGAGACCAAAACTTTCGTCCCGCTCAACATCGCGGTGCTGACGATCTCCGACACCCGCTCGCTGGCGGATGACAAGTCGGGTACCACGCTGGCCGATCGTCTCACCGCCGCCGGCCACAAGCTTGCCGTGCGCGAGATCGTGACCGACGACGTCGAGGCGATCCGTGCGGTGATCCGGCGCTGGATCGCGGACCCGGGCGTCGATGCCGTCATTACCACCGGCGGCACCGGCTTCACCGGCCGCGACGTGACGCCGGAGGCGGTCGAGCCGCTGTTCGAGAAGCGGATGGACGGCTTCTCGATCGCTTTCCACATGCTGAGCCACGCCAAGATCGGCGCATCGACGATCCAGAGCCGCGCCACCGCGGGCGTCGCCGGCGCGACCTTCATCTTCTGCCTGCCCGGCTCGCCGGGCGCGTGCCGCGACGGCTGGGACGGCATCCTGGCCGCGCAGCTCGACTACCGCACGCGGCCCTGCAATTTCGTCGAGATCATGCCGCGGCTGGATGAGCATCTGCGCCGCCCAAAGGCGAAGGGCGCGAGCGTGTAGATGTCTCCGTCATTCCGGGGCGTGCGAAGCAAGAGCCCGGAATCCGTTGCGCCGCAGGTTATGTTGCCTGATGGATTCCGGGCTCGCGCTGCGCGCGCCCCGGAATGACGAGGAGAAGGTGTGACGCCCTACAGCTCCAGCTCCCAGGTCTCGCCGACCAGGTCGACGCCGAAGCTGTGATGCTTCTCTTCCTTCACCTTGCGGAATCCGGCGCGGGCGTAGATGCCGCGTGCGGCGACCAGAATGCTCTGGGTCCACAGTGTCATTTTCTTGTAGCCCATGTCGCGGGCGGCGCGGATGCATTGCTCGACCAGCGCGCGGCCGACGCCACGTCCGCGCGCCGCCTCCTCGACCAGCAACAGCCGCAGCTTGGCGACCCCGTCGCCGCCGTTGACCAGGAAGATCGAGCCGGCCGGCTCGCCGTCGACCTCGGCGATCCAGCAATGCTCGCGGGCCGGATCGAACGATCGGATGAATTGCGCGCAGATCTCGGCCACCAGTGCCTCGTAGCTGATGTCCCAGCCATATTCCTCGGCGTAGACGCGTCCCTGCCGCGAAATGACCCAGCCGATGTCGCCGACGCGATGGCTGCGCAGCAGGAAGCCGGCCGGCTTGTTCGCCGGCGGCTCCAGCGCGTGCTCGATCGTGCCCATCGCACGCACCACGGCGGCGCGGCGCTTGCCGTCGATCTGCCTGAGCAGCGCCCCGACCTCGTTGCGCGAGCGGCGGTCGAGGTCTGCGGCGGCAGCCCGGCCCTTGGCGGTGAGCGCCACCTGATTGGCGCGCCTGTCGGCCTTCGACGGCTTGCGCGTCACGATCTGGCGGCGTTGCAGCGCCGCCAGCATGCGGCTGACGAAGCCGGCATCGAGGTCGAGATCGCGCACCAGATCGGTCGCGATGCAGCCGGGGCGATGCGCGAGCTCGTAGATGATGCGGGCTTCCTGCAGCGTGAACGGGGAATGCAGCAGCTTCGGCTCGATGATGCCGAGCTTGCGGGTATAGAACCGGCTGAAGCCGCGAACCGCGGCGACCTGGCTCGCCAGCGAAGCGTCGTGGGAATTTGATGTCATCAAACAGATTATTTGACGCAATCAAGTAAATCGCAAGCGCCGTCCGCGAGGCGCTACGCCACCATGATCCGGCTGCGCAGCATTGTGCGCGAGGAGCGGCCGAGCCGGCGCAACAGCCGCGCCTCGGATCGGCGTGCATCGGGCCGGTAGCCGCCGATCCGCTCGTAATGCTCGCGCGCGATCAGGAGGCCCTGTTCGGCTGAGGGCCCGGTGATCATGCGGGCGACGAATTTGAGGCCGTCGCGCAGGCCGGGGTCGGTGTAGGGCGCGCGGGCGTACCGGAAGATGCCGGCGCGGTCCTTGCCGCTGGCCGCCACCATCTGGATGAACTGGGTGGTCTCCTCGATCCAGCCGGCATCGAGCACTGCGCCCGGATGCAGGAACATCAGCCAGGGCGAGCGCGCCTGCTTGGCACCGGCGGCCAGCGCCGCGGCGCGCGTGCCCTCGAACCGCAGGAAGCCGCAGCCGGCCACGTCGGCGACGCGCTCAATCACGTCGCTGTCGGAACGGTCGACCAGCAGCACCTCGCGGACGACGCCGGCGGCCGCGCCCGGCACCAGCGCCGCCAATGTCGCGACCGCGGTGCGCTCGATGCCGTCGGTTGGAATGATCACGCTCAGCATGATTTGAGGCTTCGGTGGCTCAAACGTTCTGGAAACTCCGGCCGTGTTATCACCTTGTCATATTCAAAGCAGCCTGTTCGCTTGCAGAATTTTGCAGCAAGGTTCTGTGGAATTTCTCCGATCGCGTTCTTGATTTGTTCTCACGCTGTGCTAGCTTCACAGCATGAGCCGAGCATCCTCTCATGCCCTCAAGCACCCGCCGGTAACGGCGCCCTCCGATAACCCGGCGGGTGCACCTTCACCTGTCCCTGCCCCTTTTCCCGAGCTTGCGGTCGCGATCGAGCGCGAGCGGCGGCGCGGCCGCGGCGCGCAGTCCAACGCCAGCGGCCGTTATGAAGCCGAGGCGCGGGTCGCCTTCGATGACGGCTGGCAGAGCCTCGACGACCTGCCGCCGTTCACCACCAGCGTGACGCTCGACACCTCACGCAAGGTGATCACCCGCAACGACTCGCCCGATATCGGCTTCGACCGTTCGATCAATCCCTATCGCGGCTGCGAGCATGGCTGCGTCTACTGCTTCGCGCGGCCGACCCACGCCTATCTCGGCCTGTCGCCGGGGCTCGACTTCGAGTCCAAGCTATTCGCCAAGCCGGACGCGCCGGCGCTGCTCGAGAAGGAACTGGCGGCCCCGGGCTATGAGGCGCGGATGATCGCGATAGGCACCAACACCGATCCCTACCAGCCGATCGAGCGCGAGCGGAAAATTATGCGCGGCATCCTCGAGGTACTCGAGCGCGCCGGGCATCCGGTCGGCATCGTCACCAAGTCGGCGCTGGTGACCCGCGACATCGATATCCTGGCGCGGATGGCCAAGCGCAACCTCGCCAAGGTCGCGTTGTCGGTGACGACGCTCGACCCGAAGCTCGCCCGCACTATGGAGCCGCGCGCCTCGACCCCGCCCAAGCGGCTCGAGGCGATCAAGCGGCTGACCGATGCCGGCATCCCGACCACGGTGATGGTCGCGCCCGTGATCCCGGCGCTGAACGACTCCGAGATCGAGCGCATCCTCGATGCCGCCGTGCATGCCGGCGCCAAGGAGGCGAGTTATGTGCTGTTGCGGCTGCCGCTCGAGGTCCGCGATCTCTTTCGCGAATGGCTGATGGCCAATTATCCCGACCGTTATCGCCACGTTTTCACGCTGATCCGCGATATGCGCGGCGGCCGCGACTACGACTCGCAATGGGGCACGCGGATGAAGGGCACCGGCCCGATGGCCTGGATGATTGGCCGCCGCTTCGAGATCGCCTGCGAAAAGCTCGGCCTCAACAAGCGGCGCACCAAGCTGACCACCGATCATTTCGCCAAGCCGAAGCGCAACGGACAGCAGCTCAGCCTGTTTTAGGCGAGGGCGCGTAGCCCGGATGCAGCGCAGCGAAATCCGGGAAATCTGTGGCCGCGGATAGAGATCCCGGATTGCGCTTCGCTGCATCCGGGCTACGAAGATAACAATGAGTGAGTGCAACAAATGAGTAACGCCCCGACCGCACGCTTCACCGTCCTCACGCTCGGCGTCGGCGACATGCGCGCCAGCATCGCCTTCTACGAGAAGCTCGGCTTCACCAGGAAGATGCGCGCGACCGGCGAGGAGGTCGCCTTCTTCGAGACCGGCGGCACCGTGCTGGGGTTGTTCCCGTGGCATCTGCTCGCGGCCGATGCCGGGCTGCCGGATCAGCCGCGGCCGTCAGCCTTCCGCGGCGTCGCGATCGCCTGGAACTGCAACGACGATGCCGAGGTCGATCGTGTGATGGCGTTCGCGCTGTCGAAAGGCGCCACATTGCTGAAGCCGGCGCAGCCGACCAGCTATGGCGGTTATTGCGGTTATTTCGCCGATCCCGACGGCCACGCCTGGGAAGTGGTGCGCGCGCCGGGTTTTGCGGTGCTCGAGAACGGGCTTGTGTCGATCCCGGACTAGTGTGCTGAATGCGATCGTGCGATCTCGCGGCAGCCACCTTCACGAACTTCGCATTCATAAAGCACACTAGAATCATGAGTTTGCTAGTGTCCTTATCGAATCTGAAGTTCGCTCCAAAGGTGCGGCAAATGATGCGAACTTCAGATTCGGGACACTAGCTCCGGCCGAAATTGAATAGTGGGGACGGCCGGTTGGTTCCTGGTTGCGCTGCGGGGCTTGCTTGATCACGATCCCCCGCATGATTCGGGACAAATCCAAAAGCGCATCAGAGACCTCGTCGAAGCAGGCGCCGGCCAAGTCAGCCGTGCCGGCCAAGCGCGTCATCGCCGTGACCCGGCCGAGCTTCCGGCGGGAGCGCGCGCTGATCAAGCGCGGCGTCTGGCCGGTCGCCGGCTGCGACGAGGCGGGGCGCGGTCCGCTGGCAGGGCCCGTGGTGGCCGCCGCCGTCGTGCTCGATCCCGCCCGCGTTCCAAAAGGCCTCGATGATTCCAAGCGGCTGACCGCCGAGCGCCGCGAGGAGCTGTTCGAGGAGATCTGCGCCACCGCTGCATTCTCGGTCGCGGTGGCCTCGCCGGCGCGAATCGACCGCGACAACATCCTGCGCGCCTCGCTGTGGGCGCTGGCGCGCGCGGTGCATGCGCTGCCGGAGATGCCGAAGCACGTCTTCGTCGACGGCCGCGACAAGCTTGCCACGCCTTGTGACTGCGACGCCGTGATCGGCGGTGACGGCATCGTGGCCTCGATCGCGGCCGCCTCGATCATCGCCAAGGTGACGCGCGACCGCCTGATGTGCGCGCTGGCGCTGGATTGTCCCGGCTACGGCTTCGAGCAGCACAAGGGCTATGCCGTCCCCGAGCACCTCGAGGCGCTGGACCGGCTCGGGCCGAGCAGCCATCACCGCAGCTTCTTCGCCCCCGTCGTCGCGGCGCGGCTGAAGCACTTTCCGGTCCCGGGCGAGCCCGACCTGTTCACGGTGGATGCGGAGAGCGAAGCCGCGGCATCCGAAGCGGCGTAGCGCGACGGCGCCGATCATCCCCGCTGGTCATCCCCGCGTATATGCGGGAATCCAGTATTCCAGAGGCAGTCGTTTTCGATCGAGAGGTCGCGGCGTGCTGGATGCCCCGCCTTCGCGGGGCATGACGGCTGTGTGTGGCTTTGCACCGCCGACTCATCCGGCGCCGGTTGCCTCCACCGTCGTCGCCGTTTATCAAAACCTTCGGGATCAGATGACGCCGCTGACATGGTGGCTGGGGCATTTCAGGCGTTTCATGCGGTTTACCTCCCTGGTTGTCGAACTGATCCGCGCCCGGCCGCGCCTCGTGGTGTGGGTCGTGGTGCTGGTGCAGGCCGCGATCTGGCTGCTGCTGCCGCTGATCGTCTACGGCAGCCCGCCCGGCAATCTCGCCACCATCCTCGCCTTCGGCCGCGAATATCAGGTCGGCACCGACATGGGGCCGCCGCTGGCATTCTGGCTTGCCGACATCGCCTTCCGCGCCGCCGGCAATCACGTGTTCGGCGTCTATCTCTTGGCGCAAATCTGCGAGATCGCCACCTTCATCGCCTTCTACCGGCTGGCGCGCGCCATTGTCGGCGGCCCGCAGGGCGTGCTGGCGGTCTTGCTGTCGATGACGGTGGTGGTGTTTTCCTCGCCGAGCGTCGAGTTCGGCCCGCTGATCCTGGCCCGTCCGCTGTGGGCGCTGCTGCTGCTGCATTCCTGGCAGTTGATCGGGCAGAACCGGCGCAGCGCCTGGTTCGCCTGGTCGATCGATTGCGGGCTGCTGCTGCTGACGACGCCGGCGGCGATCGGCATGATCCTGCTCGTGGTCGGCTTTGCGCTGGCGACCGAGCGTGGGCGGCGCACGCTGCGCGCGGTCGATCCGCTCTATGCGGTGCTGGTTGTCATCGTGCTGGCGCTGCCCTATCTGATCTGGCTGGTCCGCGCCGATGCGCTGGCGCTGCCGGCCTTGCCTGGGATCGCCGACCTCAGGGAGCGGGCGCTGCGCTGGGGCGTCGTGCTCGGCGGGCTGATCGTGGCGACGGCCGCGATCGCGGTGCTCGCGATTCTCAATTCGCGTTGGTTCGCCCGCGCCGCCGAGGACGCGCCGATCATCTACCGTCCGCGGGTCAGTCCGCTGGCGCAGCAATTCGTCTATTTCTTCGCGTTCGCGCCGGCGATTTTGAGCAGCTTCGTCTCCGGCCTGTTCGATCTCGACCGTGCCTTCGGCGGCGCCGGCGTGGCGCTGTTGATGTCCGGGCTCGCCGCCGTCGTGGCGACCGGCGACCTGATCCCGCTCAGGCGGCAGCGGCTGTTGCGTTCGGTGTGGGCTTTCGCGGTTGCGGCGCCCGCCGCCGCCGCGCTGGCGGCGGCACTGTTCCTGCCGTGGATCAGCGCGACCGAGGCGCCGACCTCGCTGCCGGCAGCCGCGATCGGTCGCTTCTTCGACGACAGTTATGAGCGCCGCACCAACCAGCGCCTGCGCGCAGTTGCCGGCGATCCCGAGATCGCCAGCCTGATCGCGATGAACGGCCGCCGTCCGCATCTGCTGCTCGACGCCGCGCCGCAGCGGACACCCTGGCTGTCGATCGCGAAGTTCAACGAGACCGGCGGCGTCGTGGTCTGGCGCGCGCAGGATACCGCCGGCACGCCGCCGCCCGAACTCGCACAGCGCTTCCCGGGCCTCGTGCCGGAAGTGCCGCGCGCGTTCGACCGCCTGATCAATGGCCGGCAGCCGGTGCTGCGGATCGGCTGGGCGATCGTGCGGCCGAAGGGGTAAGGTCAGATCCGTAGGGCGGGTTAGCCGAAGGCGTAACCCGCCGTTCTTTCCGTGATGAACAAAGTCGGCGGGTTACGCTTCGCTAACCCGCCCTACGAAGCGACGCTACGCCGCCGCCGCTTGCAGCACCTTCGCGATCGCGCGCAGATCCTGCCACGACAGCCGCTTGTACGACGGCGAGCGCAACAGATAGGCCGGATGGAAGGTCGCGACGGCGCGGATCGTGCGCGTGCCGGTGTCGTAATCGACCCATTTGCCGCGGGTGCGCATGATGCCTTCGCGGGTGCCGAGCAGCGCCTGCGTCGAGGGATTGCCGAGCGTCACCAGCACGTCGGGATTGACCAGCTCGATATGGCGCTGGATGAAGGGCAGGCACACCTGCGTTTCCTGCGGCGTCGGCGTGCGGTTGCCCGGCGGCCGCCACGGGATCACGTTGGCGATATAGGCCGTGCTGCGATCGAGCCCGATCGCGGCGATCATGCGGTCAAGCAGCTTGCCGGAGCGGCCGACGAACGGCAGCCCCTCGATGTCCTCGTCGCGGCCCGGCGCTTCGCCTACGAACATCACCCGCGCCTGCGGGTTACCATCGGCGAATACCAGCCGGGTCGCGGTGTGCTTCAGCGCGCAGCCGTCGAACGTCTCCATCAGCGTGCGCAAGGCTTCGAGCGTCGGCGCGGTGCGTGCGGCCTCGCGTGCGGAGGCGATCGCGGCCTCCGGCGCCACGGTGATTTCGCTGCGCGGAACTGAAGGCATCGGCGGCGGGCGCAGCGGGTTGAGCGCGACCAGCGGCCGCGGCGGCGCGGGCGCGGGAACTGGCTCTATCTCTTCCAGCCGGTTGATCGGCGCATCGCCAAGCGCGCAATCGACCCCGGCCTCGAGGTAAAAGGCCAACAATTGCTGCAGTGTAGGGGAGGGCTCGGGCATCATGATGGGGGCAATTTAGAGCATGGACGGGAAAAGTGGAGGCTCGATTTCGGAAAAGACCATGCCCCTGCGTCCTCGGAGCCGCGCCAAACCTCGCCGAGCGCAATTCCATGGTTGTCCTTCTCCGAAAAATCGGAAACAACGACCCCTGAAAAGCTTAGAAGCGTTCTCGATGGGCTGAGATCAAAGATCATGAGTGCTGAAGACCTAAATGCCGAAGGCCTGCCTCCGCGCGAGTCTATGGAATTCGACGTCGTCATCGTCGGTGCCGGCCCGTCGGGCCTGTCGGCCGCGATCCGGCTCAAGCAGCTCAATCCCGAGCTCTCTGTTGTCGTGGTGGAGAAGGGCTCCGAGGTCGGCGCGCACATCCTCTCGGGTGCGGTGATCGATCCGTCCGGGCTCGACAAGCTGGTGCCCGACTGGCGCGAGGATGCCGATTGTCCGCTGAAGACGCAGGTCACGAGCGACCGCTTCTATTGGGCAACGTCGCAAGGCTGGTTCCGCATTCCGAACTTCATCATGCCGCCGCTGATGAACAATCATCACTGCTACATCGGCTCGCTCGGCAATGTCTGCCGCTGGCTGGCGCCGAAGGCGGAAGCGCTCGGCGTCGAGATCTATCCGGGCTTTGCCGCGGCCGAAGTGCTCTATGACGACAAGGGCGCGGTGCGCGGCATCGCGACCGGCGACATGGGCATCGCCAAGGACGGCAGCCACAAGGATTCCTACACCCGCGGCATGGAGCTGCTCGGCAAGTACACGCTGTTCGCCGAGGGCGCGCGCGGCTCGCTGTCCAAGCAGCTGATCGCCAAGTTCAAGCTCGACGCCAACTCCGAGCCGCCGAAATTCGGCATCGGCCTCAAGGAGGTCTGGCAGATCGATCCGGCGAAGCACAAGAAGGGCCGGGTGCAGCACACGCTCGGCTGGCCGCTGAACGACAAGACCGGCGGCGGCTCGTTCCTCTATCATTACGACGACAACCGCGTCGCGGTCGGCTTCGTCGTCCACCTGAACTACAACGATCCCTATCTGTCGCCGTTCGACGAATTCCAGCGGATGAAGACGCATCCCGATATCCGCGAGCTGTTCGAGGGCGGCAAGCGGCTGGCCTACGGCGCGCGCGCCATCACCGAGGGCGGCTACCAGTCGGTGCCGCGGCTGACCTTCCCGGGCGGCGCGCTGATCGGCTGCGCCGCGGGCTTCGTCAACGTGCCGCGGATCAAGGGCGTCCACAATGCGATGGGCTCCGGCATGCTCGCCGCCGAGCATGTCGCCGCCGCGCTCGGCGCCGGCCGCGCCAATGACGAAGTCATCGAATACGAGAACACCTGGCGTTCGTCGGCGATCGGCAAGGACCTGTTCAAGGTCCGCAACGCCAAGCCGTTGCTGTCGAAGTTCGGTAATCTGCTCGGGATGGCGCTGTCCGGCTTCGACATGTGGTGCAACACGCTCGGCTTCTCGCTGTTCGGCACCCAGTCGCACGCCAAGCCGGACCGCAAGACGCTGGATCCGGCCAAGCAGCACCAGCCGATCGCCTATCCGAAGCCGGACGGCAAGATCACGTTCGACAAGCTGTCGTCGGTGTTCCTGTCCAACACCAACCATGAGGAGGACCAGCCGGTCCATCTCAAGGTCGCCGACATGAACCTGCAGAAGACCTCGGAGCACGACGTGTTCGCCGGTCCCTCCAATCGCTATTGCCCGGCCGGCGTCTATGAGTGGGTCGAGGAATCCTCAGGCCCGCGCTTCCAGATCAACGCCCAGAATTGCGTCCACTGCAAAACCTGCGACGTGAAGGATCCGAACGGCAACATCACCTGGGTTCCTCCGGAGGGCGGCGGCGGTCCGAACTACGAGGCGATGTAAGGTGAGGGTGGGGCGAAGGCGGCCGACCACATTTGCGTGAGGTAGATTCCGTCTGCGCCGCAACCAGCGCTGTGCCTCTCCCCTTAGATTGCACCGACAGATGCAATCCGGGTGAGGGGTACCGGTCCATCGAGGGACTTCGATCGACGGATAGACCTGAACCCCTCACCCGGAATTCAAGCTTTCGCTTGAATTCCGACCTCTCACACAAGGGGAGAGGTGGAACTGGCCGCGTGGCGAACCTCCCCAGGGCTCTTTTTGCTTCTGTACGCGAATATGCGCGGCCCGGTCACGATACCGCCATAGTGGAAGCGTCTTGCGGGGGTTGGCTGATCGGCGGGTCTAAAGGCCTAATCTGCCAAATGATTCGTCATGGGTACCGGTTGAGCGATCCTTGCGAATAAACGCCAAAAGCGGCATTGTCGCCCCGCCGTGATGCCGACGCTTGGGTTCGCATTTTGAGACGGATCGCAAGATCTTGGCCGTAAAATCCATCTTGGCGTAAATCCCTGGAGCAAGGCGACCGTGATGCTGTCCACCCGATTCCACCGCCTGACGATTGCCGTTCTCGCTGCGGCGGCGCTTGCCGTGCCTGCGCAGCTTGCAGCGCAAACGCCGGACCATCCGACCGACAATACCGCGCAATTCCCGTCCAAGACCGACCTGAAGTCGCTGACCACTGCCGGCAGCTACCTGGCGGCCCGCCACGCCAGCGTCGAGCGCGATGCGTCCTCGGCGGCAGCGTTCTACCGTTCGGCCCTGCGCACCGACCCGAAGAATTCCGAGCTGCTCGACCGCGCCTTCATCTCCTCGCTCGCCGACGGCGACATCGAGGAGGCGGTCAAGCTCGCCGACCGCATCCTGACCCAGGACAAGTCCAACCGCGTCGCCCGCCTCGTCGTCGGCGTGCGCGACCTCAAGCTGAAGAAATACGCCGCCGCGCAGTCCAACATCAACCAGTCGGTGCGCGGCCCGATCACCGACCTGGTGGCCACGCTGCTGTCGGCCTGGGCGGCCTATGGCGCCGGCGACAAGGGCGCGGTCGCCTCGATCGACAAGCTGACCGGCCCGGAATGGTATCCGATCTTCAAGGATCTGCATGCCGGCATGATCTACGAGCTGTCAGGCAAGGAGAAGGATGCCGGCGCCCGCTTCGAGAAGGTCTACAAGCTCGACGATTCGATGCTGCGCACGGTCGACGAATATGCGCGCTGGACCTCGCGCAACAAGGACGCCGCCGCTGCGACCGCGATGTACGAGGCGTTCGACAAGAAGCTGCCGCGCCATCCGCTGGTGCTGGAAGGCATCAAGGAGACCAAGGCCGGCAAGAAGCTGCCGCCGCTGGTCGATAGCCCGCAGGCCGGCGCCGCCGAGGCGCTGTACGGCATCGGCGCGACGCTGACCCGCCGCGGCGGCGAGGACCTCGCGCTGGTCTATCTGCAACTCGCGCTCTATCTGCAGCCGAACCATCCGCTGGCGCTGCTCTCGCTCGCCGATCTCTACGAGTCGGTGAAGAAGCCGCAGATGGCGATCAAGGTCTATGAGCGGATGCCGGCGTCCTCGCCGCTGAAGCGCAACGCGCAGATCCAGCTCGCGACCAATCTCGACGCCGCCGACCGCAGCGACGAGGCAATCAAGATCCTGAAGGAAGTGACGTCAGATCAGCCGAAGGACATCGAGGCGATCCTGGCGCTCGGCAATATCGAGCGCGGCCGCAAGAAGTTCGCCGACTGCGCCACCACCTATTCCCAGGCGATCGATGCGCTGCCGGCCGGTAGCGGCGACAAGAATGCCTGGGTCACCTATTACTACCGCGGCATTTGCGAGGAGCGCTCCAAGCAGTGGAACAAGGCCGAGGCGGACATGCGCAAGGCGCTCGAGCTGCAGCCCGAGCAGCCGCATGTGCTGAACTATCTCGGCTATTCCTGGATCGACCAGGGCATCAACCTCGACGAAGGCATGAAGATGATCAAGCGTGCCGTCGATCAGCGCCCTGACGACGGCTACATCGTCGATTCCCTCGGCTGGGCCTATTACCGGATCGGCAATTACGACGAGGCGGTGAAGAACCTCGAGCGCGCGATCGATCTGAAGCCGGAAGATCCGACCATCAACGACCATCTCGGCGACGCCTATTGGCGCGTCGGCCGCACCCTGGAGGCCAAGTTCCAGTGGGCGCATGCGCGCGACCTCAAGCCCGAGCCGGAAGAGCTGCCGAAGATCCAGGCCAAGATCGACAACGGCCTGCCGGATGACACCTCGAACGCCGCCGCGGCCGACAAGAAAAAGGACGATGACGGCAAGGGCGGCTAGGCCGCCTTCCGCTTGCTGAGCTGCCTCCATTCCCTCTCCCGCTTGCGGGGGAGGGCCAGGGTGGGGTATCTCCGCGAAGAGAAGTCTTTCGGTGGGTAGAGCCCCCACCCGGATCGCATCGTTCGATGCGATCCGACCTCCCCCGCAAGCGGGAGAGGTGAAGGCAGGGTGATGTGCGGCACCCCAACTCCCGGAATTTCCATCCAAACAAAGGGATAGGATCGTGCGGCGATTTACGCTAATCGCAGCACCAGTTTGTTTTTTAGGGGGTTACTCGCCGTGCCGGCGCTGATTGAAGAAGGGCGTGCCAAGGTCAACCTGACGCTCAGGGTTGTCGGACGGCGCGTCGACGGGTTTCACGACCTGGAGAGCGTCGTCGCGTTTGCCGATTGCGCCGATCGTCTGACGCTGGAGCCGGGGCCCGAATTGTCGCTCTCGATGTCGGGGCCGCTGGCCGATGCCTGTGGCGATACCTCGGACAATCTGGTGCTCAAGGCGGCGCGGCTGCTCGGCGAGCGCGTCGTCGACCTCGAGGTCGGCCACTTCACCCTGGAGAAGGTGCTGCCGGTCGCGGCCGGCATCGGCGGCGGCTCGGCGGATGCCGCGGCCGCGCTGCGACTCCTGGCGCGGCTCAACGAGCTCGCGCTCGACGACAGCAGGATCATGGAGGTCGCGCTGGCGACCGGCGCCGACGTGCCGGTGTGCGTCGCCTCGCGCGCCTGCGACATGACCGGCGTCGGCGAAGGCCTGCTGCCGCTCGATCTGCCGAAGATGCCCGCCGTGCTGGTCAATCCGCGCGTGCCGGTTGCGACCAGGGATGTCTTCAATGCGCTCGGCCTGCGCCATGGCGAACTCCTGATCGGCGCCACCGATGTCATGATGCAGGCGCCGTCCTGGCCGGAGGCCGGCCGCGCTGTCGACGACTGGATCGCGGCACTGTCGCGCGGCACCAACGATCTCGAAGCCCCCGCGGCGCGCATCGAGCCTGTCATCAGCGACGTCTTGTCCGCGCTGCGCGCGACCGCGGGCGTCCGCCTGGTGCGCATGTCGGGCTCCGGCGCGACCTGCTTTGCCGTGTTCGCCACCGACGCCGACGCCGAGGCCGCCGGCGAGAAGCTCCGCGCCGCGCATCCCGGCTGGTGGGTGCATGCGGGCTCGCTGAGCTAGCGCGTGGCGCGCGTTCCCAACTTCAACTGTCATCGCCCGGCTCGCGGGTGATGACACCGTTGGCTATTCGGCACGATTCCGAGCGATGTTGCCGCGCCATCCCACCCCAACGCCGGGCAGCCTTGCACCCCCGGTTGCTTGGCAAGCCAAACCCCGTTTGCCATAACAGATTGAAACAACACGTTGCGCGTGCGGGGCCGTTCGGAGACCGCCGGCAGCCAAAGAGCCGGGAGGATGCCATGGCCAATATCCGAGTTCTCGCCACCGATCTGGAATTTCCCGAGGGTCCGGTCGTGATGCCCGACGGCTCGGTCGTGCTGGTCGAAATCCGCGGCCAGCGGCTGACGCGGGTTTATCCCGACGGGCGCAAGGAGATCGTCGCCAAGGTGCCGGGCGGCCCGAACGGCGCGGCGCTCGGTCCCGACGGCAAGATCTACATCTGCAACAATGGCGGCTTCTCCTGGATCCCGACCAGGAACATGATCATGCCGGGACCGCAGCCGGAGGATTATCTCGGCGGCTCGATCCAGCGGGTCGATTTGCAATCCGGCAAGGTCGAGACCGTGGTGACGAAGTGCGGCGAGCATGAGCTGCGCGGGCCGAACGACCTGGTGTTCGACAGACAGGGCGGCCTGTGGTTCTCCGATCTCGGCAAGCGCCGCGCCCGCGACATGGATGTCGGCGCGTTCTATTACCTGAAGCCCGGCATGAACGAGATCGTCGAGGCCGTGCACGGCATCCTGCCGGCCAACGGCATCGGCCTGTCGCCGGACGAGAAGACCGTCTACATCGCGGAGACGCCGACGGCGCGGCTGTGGGCCTATGAGGTGTCCGAGCCCGGCACCATCAAGCCGCGCGACGTGATCTATCGCGGCGAGCGGGGAAAGCCGATCGCCGGCCTCGGCGGCTACCAGATGTTCGACTCGCTTGCGGTCGAAGCCAGCGGCAACGTTTGCGTCGCGACCTTGGTCTCAGGCTGCATCTCGGTGATCGCGCCCGACGGCACGGTGGTCGAGCAGGTGCCGACCGGCGACCGCGTCACCACCAACATCGCCTTCGGCGGCCCCGACCTGAAGACCGCCTACATCACGCTGTCGGGCAAGGGCGAGCTGATCGCGATGGACTGGCCGCGGCCCGGATTGCCGCTGAACTTTCTGAACAAGTGACGATTGCGCGAACGCGCAATCGTCACTTGTCATTCCGGGATGGTGCGAAGCACCAGACCCGGAATCTCGAGATTCCCCGATGCGCAATTGCGCATCTGCGGTTCGATGCTTGCGCATCGCCCCGGAATGACAACAACGGAGAGATCTTGAATGCCCTGGCTTGAACCGGTCACCCTTCGCGGCGCGCATGCACGGCTCGAACCGCTGTCGCATGATCACGCCGGCGGCCTGGTCGAGGCCGCGAAGGACGGTGATCTCTCGAAGATCTGGTACACTGCCATTCCGCAGCCGGAGAACATGGCCAAGGAGATCGACCGCAGGCTCGGCTTGCAGAAGGCCGGATCGATGCTGCCCTTCACGGTGTTCGACGCCGAGGGCCGGGTCGCCGGCATGACCACCTACATGAATGTCGACGCGCCGAACCGTCGCGTCGAGATCGGTTCGACCTGGTACGCCAAGCGTGTGCAGCGCAGCGCGCTCAATACGCAGTGCAAACTGCTGCTGCTGACGCACGCCTTCGAGACGCTGGATTGCATCGCGGTCGAGTTCCGCACGCACTTCTTCAATCACCAGAGCCGGCGCGCCATCGAGCGCCTGGGTGCAAAGCAGGATGGCATCCTGCGCAGCCATCAGATCGCGCCCAACGGCACGTTGCGCGACACCGTGGTTTACAGCATCATCGCCAGCGAATGGCCGACGGTGAAGGCGCATCTCAACTACCAACTCAATGAAAAGCCGCGCTGACATCTTGGTCGGCGCCAGAAACGAGACGATGGAAACGTTCGATTATGTGATCATCGGCGCCGGCTCCGCCGGGAGCGTGCTGACCAATCGGTTGAGTGAGGATGCGGGCACGAGGGTGTGCGTGCTCGAGGCGGGGCCGAGCGACTGGCATCCCTACATCCATCTGCCCGCCGGCTTCATCAAGACCTTCCACATGAAGAGCGTGAACTGGGCCTACCAGCAGGAGGTGGGTCCCTACACCGGCGGGCGCAGCATCTACGCACCGCGCGGCAAGACGCTCGGCGGCTCGTCCTCGATCAACGGCCACATCTACAACCGCGGCCAGCGCCAGGATTTCGACACCTGGGCGCAACTCGGCAATCGCGGCTGGGGCTATCCCGACGTGCTGCCGTATTTCCGGCGGATGGAGCGAAGGATCGGCGAGGGCGACGACACCTATCGTGGTCGCAATGGCAATCTCACCGTCACCACGATGGACTGGCAGGATCCGCTCTGCGAGGCTTTCATGGCGGGCGCGGTCTCGCTCGGCATTCCGCGCAACCCCGACTACAACGGCCAGATCCAGGAGGGCGTGTCGTACTGCCAGCGCACCATCCTGAACGGCCGCCGCGTCAGTGCCGCGACCGCGTTCCTACATCCGGCGCGGAAGCGGCCGAATGTCGATGTGCGCACGCATGCCCATGTCACCGGCATCATCTTCGAGGGCAAGCGCGCGGTCGGCGTGCGCTATAACCGCGGCGGCAAGCACGGCGATCCCTTGGAGATCCGCGCCACCAGGGAGGTCATCCTCTCGGGCGGCGCCTACAACTCGCCGCAGCTGTTGCAGCTCTCCGGCGTCGGCTCGCCCGATCTGTTGCGGTCGCACGGCATCGAGGTGCGCCACGCGCTGCCGGGTGTCGGCGAAGGCCTGCAGGATCACTACGCGCCGCGCTCGGTGGCGCGGGTCAAGAACATCCGGACCATCAACGAAATGCGCCGCGGCCTCAGCCTGTGGGGCGAGGCGATCAAATGGGCGACGACGCGGCGCGGTCTGCTGTCGCTGTCGCCGACGATGGTCTACTGCTTCTGGCATTCCGGCGAGACCACCGAGAGCTCCGACTTGCAGCTCACCTTCACGCCGGCGAGCTACAAGGAAGGCGTGCAGGGCCAGCTCGAGGACGAGCCCGGCATGACGGTGGCCTCATGGCAGCAGCGGCCGGAGAGCCGCGGCTATGTCCGCATCCGCTCCGCCGATCCGTTCGCGCCGCCGATCATCCAGACCAACTACCTCGCCGAGGAGATCGACCGCCGCGTCGTGGTCGCCGGCATGAAGCTGGCGCGCCGGCTGCTCGCCTCCGAGCCGCTCGCACCGTATTACGCCTATGAGGATTTTCCGGGCCCGAAGGTGCAAAGCGACGACGAGCTGCTCGCGGCCGCGACCCAGCGCGGCACCACCACCTTCCATCCCGGCTGCACCTGCCGGATGGGACCGGCCGATGCACCGTGGGCCGTGGTCGACGACCAGCTTCGGGTCCACGGTATGGAGGGCCTGCGCGTGATCGACGCCTCGATCATGCCGCGGATGATCTCCGCCAATCTCAATGCCTCGACCCTGATGATCGCCGACAAGGCCTCCGACATGATCCGCGGCAAGACGCCCGAGGCGGCCGCGAAACTGCCGGAGTATGCGTGAGGGAAGAGGTGCGCGCGTCGCTCGGTTTCGGTCAGCGCGCTTATCCATCACCGTCATGCTGAGGAGGCCGCGAAGCGGCCGTCTCGAAGCACGACGGCCCGACTGGGGCCGTGCATCCTTCGAGACGCGCTGCGCGGGCACCTCAGGATGACGGGATCGCCACTCCTCAGCCGTAGACGAACGCCTTGTCCTTGAGGTCGATCGCCGGAAATTCGTCCTTCTCGGCCCAGTAGTCCTGATTGTGTTGCCACTCCGGCTTGTCGCCGCGTTTCGGCAGCAGATGCATGCCGCGCATCATGTAGCTGGGGTTGAAGTTCTCCGGATCGATCCACGGCAGCAGCGGCATGTTGTGGTCTTCGGGGCGCAACTGCGGCGTCACCTTCTTCGCGCCGGTTGCCTTCATGTGGCTGAGCAGGCGGCAGACGAAATCGGCGACCAGGTCGACGCGCAGCGTCCAGCTGGCGCGGAAATAGCCGAATACCCAGACCAGGTTGGGCACGCCGGTGAACATCATGCCGCGATAGGTCACGGTGTCCTTGAAGTCGAGCGGCTTGCCGTCGATCTCGAAGTCGATGCCGCCATTGGCGGAGAGATGGAAGCCGGTCGCGGTGATGATGATGTCGGCCGCGAGCTCCTTGCCGGATTTGAGCAGGATGCCGGTCTCGGTGAAGCGCTCGATCTCGTCGGTGACCACAGAGGCCTTGCCGCCCTTGATGGCCTGGAACAGGTCGGCGTCCGGAACGAAGGCGATGCGCTGCCGCCACGGCCGGTAGCTCGGCGTGAAGTGCGTGGCGATGTCGTAGTCCTTGCCGAGAACGGCCTCTACCGCGGCCAGCAGATCCTTCTTGGCGCCCTCGGGGTCGGCAAAGGTCCGCTTGGTGAACGCATCCTGCTCGAACAGGATCTTGCGGCGCGTGATCTCGTGGATCCAGTGCTCGTCGACCTGCAGCTTGCGCAATTCCTCGGCGATCTCGATCGCGTTGCGCCCGGTGCGGAAATAGGTCGGCGACCGCTGCAGCATGGTGACATGCCCGGCGTCATTGGCCATTGCCGGAATCAATGTCGCAGCGGTGGCGCCGGAGCCGATCACGATCACCCGCTTGCCCTTGTAGTCGAGATCGTCGGGCCAGGTCTGCGGATGCACCACCGTGCCCTTGAACTTCGCCATGTCGGTCCATTCCGGCGTATAGCCCGCGTCGTGGCGGTAGTAGCCCTGGCACATCCAGAAGAAGTTGGTGGTGAAGCGCAGCCGCTCGCCGGTGTCGATCCGCGTCGCATCGATGGTCCAGAGATTGGTCTCGTTCGACCATCTCGCCGCGGTGATGGTGTGGCGATAGCGGATGTGGCGGGCGAGGTCGTTCTCGTCGATCACCTCGCCCATGTATTTCAGGATCTCCTCGGCGCTGGCGATCGGCGCGCTGGTCCACGGCTTGAAGCGATAGCCGAAGGTGTGCAGGTCGCTGTCGGAGCGGATGCCGGGATAGCGGTGGGTCGACCAGGTGCCGCCGAAGGTCTTCTGCGTCTCCAGCACCACGAAGCTGGTGCCCGGACATTGTGTGGTGAGATGGTAGGCGGCACCGACGCCGGAGATGCCGGCGCCTGCGATCAAGACGTCGAAATGCTCAGTGGTGACGGGCTCGGCGGCACGGATCTGGGTCTGGACGTTCATCTTCCCTGGTCTTCTTGTTGGTTGAGGCTGAGAAGCAAAACGCCGGAGCCATCGCCCCGGCGCTTGTCGATATCGAATTTTAGACTTCGCGGCGGCTGAGGAACGCCAGCCGCTCGAACAGGTGCACGTCCTGCTCGTTCTTGAGCAGCGCGCCGTGCAGCGGCGGGATCAGCTTGCGCGGGTCGCGCTCCCTGAGCATCTCGGGCGTGATGTCCTCGTTAAGCAGCAGCTTGAGCCAGTCGAGCAACTCGGAGGTCGAGGGCTTCTTCTTCAGGCCCGGCACCTCGCGGACCTCGAAGAAGATTCGCAGCGCCTCTTCCACCAGGCGCTTCTTGATGCCGGGGAAGTGCACGTCGACGATCTTGCCCATGGTGTCGGCGTCGGGAAACTTGATGTAGTGGAAGAAGCAGCGGCGCAGGAAGGCGTCCGGCAGCTCCTTCTCGTTGTTCGACGTGATCATCACGATCGGGCGCAGCTTCGCCTTGATGGTCTCGCCGGTCTCGTAGACGTGGAACTCCATGCGGTCGAGTTCGAGCAGGAGGTCGTTGGGGAATTCGATGTCGGCCTTGTCGATCTCGTCGATCAGCAGCACCGGGCGCTTCTCGTGGGTGAAGGCCTCCCACAGCTTGCCGCGCTTGATGTAGTTCTTGATGTCGGACACGCGCGCATCGCCGAGCTGGCTGTCGCGCAGCCGCGACACCGCGTCGTATTCGTAGAGACCCTGCTGCGCCTTGGTGGTCGACTTGATGTGCCAGGTCAGAAGCGGCGCGTCGATCGCCTTGGCGACTTCCTCGGCCAGCACGGTCTTGCCGGTGCCGGGCTCGCCCTTCACCAGCAGCGGGCGCTCCAGCACGATGGCGGCATTGACGGCGACCTTGAGGTCATCGGTGGCGACGTAGTCCTTGGTACCCGTGAATTTCATCTATCTGTTTGCCTTGCTTGATTCGTCGGCGGCCCGCGCCCCCACACGAAACGACCGCTCTCGCAGCGGTCGCATGTCCTGCCCAATGTCTTGTCCGGCACAATTCTAGTTGAAAAAGCCGGGCGGTCTAGCGTGGATTCCGCAGCGCAGCGGTGTCGGATGCGGGCTTTCGCATGGAATGTCAGGCGTCATCTTTCCGCGCAGCGGAATGATCGCCGACGCGGTGCGACCTCGCGGTGACGGTGCTGGCGCCGCCATAGGGCGCGCTGGCAGGGCAACCGGGTGAAAGTGGATGGCTGATCTCGGGATCAAGCACGGCTGGGGGCCCTTGACGCCACCGGCCCCGCGGGCGATCTAGGTGGGTATGTTCCTGCAGTTCTTCACATCGCTGCGCGACGCCCAGGTCCCCGTGACGCTACGGGAATATCTGACCTTGATGGAAGCGCTTGACGCCGATCTCGCCGAACAGACCGTCGAGAACTTCTACTATTTGTCGCGCGCCGCCCTGGTGAAGGACGAGCGCAATCTCGACAAGTTCGATCGCGTGTTCGGCACCGTGTTCAAGGGGCTCGAGAGCCTGCTCGACGCCATGGGCAAGGCGGAGATCCCCGAGGAGTGGCTGAAGAAGCTCGCCGAGAAATATCTCACCGAGGAAGAGAAGAAGCAGATCGAGGCCATGGGCTGGGACAAGCTCATGGAGACCTTGAAGAAGCGCCTCGAGGAACAGAAGGGCCGCCACCAGGGCGGCAGCAAATGGATCGGCACCGCCGGCACCTCTCCCTTTGGTGCTCATGGCTACAATCCCGAAGGCGTCCGGATCGGCCAGGAGAAGAACCGCAACAACCGCGCCGTGAAGGTGTGGGACAAGCGCGAGTTCAAGGATCTCGACGGCAATGTCGAGCTCGGCATCCGCAACATCAAGGTCGCGCTGCGGCGGCTGCGCAAGTTCGCCCGCACCGGCGCGCCCGACGAGCTCGATCTCGACACCACGATCAAGGAGACCGCCAACCACGGCTATCTCGACGTGCACATGCGCCCCGAGCGGCGCAATGCGGTCAAGGTGCTGGTGTTCTTCGATATCGGCGGCTCGATGGATTCGCATATCGAGCAGGTCGAGGAGCTGTTCTCGGCCGCCAAGAGCGAATTCAAGCACATGGAGTATTTCTACTTCCACAACTGCCTCTATGAGGGCGTCTGGAAGCAGAACAAGCGGCGCTTCACCGATCGCACGCCGACCTGGGACGTGCTGCACAAGTACCCGCACGACTACAAGGTGGTGTTCGTCGGCGACGCCTCGATGTCGCCTTACGAGATCATGGTGCCCGGCGGCTCGGTCGAGCACGTCAATGAAGAGGCCGGCTCGGTCTGGCTCGATCGCGTCATCCGCACCTATCCGCATGCGGTGTGGCTCAATCCAGTGGCGCAGAAGCACTGGGACTATTCGGAATCGACCACCATCATCCGTCGCCTGTTCTCCGAGCGCATGTATCCGATCACGATCGAGGGTCTGGAGAACGCGATGCGGGAGCTGGTGCGCTAGACTGCGCCCGTCATTCCGGGGCGATGCGAAGCATCGAACCTCAGATGCGCAATTGCGCATCGGGGAATCTCGAGGTTCCGGATCAGCCGCTTCGCGTCTGTCAGGAATGACGGTGGCGAAACACAAAGACAAACGGAGAGCCCCATGCCCCAGACCATCCACCGCGGCATCAAGGTGATGATCGACGAGGCCAATGCCGAGATCGAGACCATCAGCGCGACTGACGCGATCACGATGATCGGCAAGAATGACGTCGTCATCGTCGACATCCGCGATCCCCGCGAGATCGAGCGCGATGGCAAGATCCCCGGCGCGTTCTCCTGCACCCGCGGCATGCTGGAGTTCTGGATCGATCCGAACAGCCCCTACGCCAAGCCGATCTTCCAGGAAGACAAGAAATTTATCTTCCACTGCGCCGGCGGCATGCGCTCAGCGCTCGCTGCAAAGACCGCGCAGGACATGGGCCTCAAGCCGGTTGCCCATATGGGTGGCGGCTTCGCGGCCTGGCGCGAGGCCGGCGGGCCGATCGAGGCCTGGGAGGCGAAGAAGAAGGGCTGACAATCGTACCTCTGTCGTCATTCCGGGGCGCGACGCAGTCGCGAACCCGGAATCTCGCAAGACAACCTCTGGATTCCGGGTTCTCGCTGCGCGAGCCCCGGAATGACGAAGGAAATAGGGAATGACCACAACCGACGATCCGCTCGTTTCGACCGAATGGCTGGCCGCACATCTCGGCGATGCCAATGTCAAGGTGCTCGACGCGACCTTCAAGCTGCCCGGCGTGCTGCCGCTGCCGAAGGATGATTATCTTGCCGCGCATCTGCCCGGAGCGGTGTTCTTCGATGTCGACGCGGTGTCGGATCATGCCAATCCGCTGCCGCATATGTTTCCGAGCGCCGAGCAGTTCGGCCGCGACGTCGGCGGGCTCGGCATCGGCAATGCCGATACCGTCGTGATCTATGATGCCGGCGGCTGGGTTGCCGCGCCGCGGGCCTGGTGGATGTTCCTGTCCTTTGGACATCGCAATGTGAGGATCCTCAACGGCGGTCTGAAGAAATGGCGCGCCGAGGGCAGGGCGGTCGAAAGCGGTGAAGTGAGGCCGAAGCCCGCAACGTTCAAGGCGAGCTACGATCCGAAGCGCGTGCGCAGCATCGAGCAGATGATCGCCAATGTCGAAAGTCGCGCCGAGCAGGTGATCGATGCGCGCGCCGCCGATCGCTTCGAGGGCCGCGCGCCGGAGCCGCGGCCGGGCATCCGTGCCGGCCACATCCCGGGCGCCCGCAACGTGCCCTACAACCAACTGTTCGATGCCGCGACCGGCGAGATGAAGCCGCTCGACGCGCTGCGCGAGTCGTTCAGTAGCGCCGGCGTCAAGCTCGATGCGCCTGTTGTGACAAGCTGCGGCTCGGGCGTCTCGGCCGGCGTGCTGACGCTGGCGCTGTACCGGCTCGGCGTCACCGACAGCGCGCTCTATGACGGCTCGTGGTCGGAATGGGGCCAGGCCGGCGGCCCGCCAATCGCGACCGGGCCGGCCTGATAAATATCCTTTAGCGCCGCGTGACCGGCACCGGGATCGGGTTGCCGAACGGGTCGAGCTGTTGCTGCTGTACGACCGGCCGAACCGGGCGCGCGCGGACAATCCGCCGTCGCTCCTTGCGGTGTGCCGGCTTGCTGGCCGCACTCCGCTGCGGCTTCTTCGCCTTGCTGGCCTTTGGCACAGTCGGTGCTTCGACGACGACTTCAGGTCCGCCCAGCGTCGCGATCCTTGTCGCGGCCGCGATCGCTTCCTGTGACGGCGGCGGGGCGGCCTCCGCCGCAACCATCGCTGGTGCCGGTGTGGCAGGCGCGGGTTCGCTGGTTGTGGTGGGATCAGCGACCGCAGCGACCTTGGTATCCGCGGACGCTTGTGTCGCTTCGGCGGCAGCGGGTGTCGGCTCCGATGCCGGCGCGGGATCCGGGGTCGGAGGTTGCACTGCCGCGTCGGCGGATTGAGCTGGCGCGGAGGTCTCCGCAGTTTGGGTTTGGGCTTCCGGCTTCGGCGGGGCTGATGGCACCGGATCATCGGCCTTCACGGCGGCGACCTGCTCCGCTTGGGCCGGAGCAGCAGCCTCGGCGGGAGTTGCCGGCTCGGCCGCGGCGGGCTCGGTCGCGGTCGAAGGTGGCGGAGTATTGGTCACCGCCTTGTCCGCAGCGGGCGGATCGACCCGTACCATCGCGAGCACCGGCAGTGCCTCGGATGGCTGCGCGAATTGCGGCTCCGCCGGCGCGCGGCGGGCCGGAATGCTGGCAAATTCCTCATGCGCCGCGCGGAACAGCGCGGCCGCCCCGAGCCCAAACACCAGAAGCGAGATCGCCAGCACGGTCGCAGCGAACAGGAAACGAAGGCCGGGGAGCATGGGCGCGGGTTCCCCCTTCTACGGGAGGGTGCAGATTCAAGGGAACGCGGTGACCACACGAGAAAGCCGGCATCGCGAGCGCGAATCAGGCCGATTCGAGAATATCGCAACGCCCTGAGACTGTTTGTTACAAAATGCGGGCGATTGATGACTTTGGCCACGTAGACAGAGTTTGCCGGGCCATGAGACATCTTTGCCGCAGCGCTGGCTGACATCACAAATGCCCGAAATCACCCGGGTTTCGCGGATTTGTCTTGAATGCGCCGCTATCTTCCTGCATTGGGCCGTTAACGGTCCGGTGTGGCTTGGGGACTATAACAGAGCAATGATGATCAACCGCATTCTGACGATTTGCGCTGCCGCGGCTCTCGGCTCGGCAGGAACCTCGCTCGCGCATGCGCAGCAGGCTTATCCGGCGCCGGGGCAGGTCTATTCGGCCGCGCCGCAGCCCTATCCGCAGGGCAGCATGCCGGATTTCGATGCGATCGACGATGACGACGCGCCACGCAATTCGGCCGCGCTGCCGCCGCCCGGCCCGGTGATGTCGCCGGACGACCCGCGTTATGGCCGGCCGATGAATGCGCCGCCGGTCTACTCTGAACGTGCCCCGACCGGCCCGGTGATGTCGCCGGACGATCCGCGCTACGGCCGCCCCATGAATTCCCAGCCGGTCTATTCCGACCGCGGCGCGCCGACGGGCCCGGTGATGTCGCCGGATGATCCGCGCTATGGCCGGCCGATGGGGCCGCCGCCGGTGATTTATGGTGATCGTCCGGGCACGCAGCAAGCCAGTCGCGACAATGGCGTTCCCGCGGCCGGCGTTTCCTATGGCGACGACCGCGGCGGCATGCGTCCGCCCGAGGGCGTGACTGGAGCCGTGCCGCAGCAGCAGGCGCCGGTCGACGCCAGTGGCAAGCCGGTGCAGATCGCAGCGCTGCCGCCGGACGAGCAGCCCGAAGCCGGTCCGGCGCAACTGGCGCCGAACCTGCGCCGCCAGGAAGTGGCGTTCGCGACCAAGGAGCCGGCCGGCACCATCGTCGTCGACACGCCGAACACCTACCTCTATTACATTCTCGGCAATGGCCGGGCGATCCGTTACGGCGTCCGCGTCGGCCGCGACGGCTTCACCTGGACCGGCGTGCAGAAGATCACCCGCAAGGCCGAGTGGCCGGATTGGCATCCCCCGACGGAAATGATCGAGCGCCAGCCCTATCTGCCGCGCTTCATGGCCGGCGGTCCCGGCAACCCGCTCGGTGCCCGCGCGATGTATCTCGGCTCGACCGTGTATCGCATCCACGGCACCAACCAGCCGTCGACCATCGGCAAGTTCGTCTCGTCCGGCTGCATCGGCATGCTGAACGAGGACGTCTCGGATCTGTTCGATCGCGCCAAGGTCGGCACCCGCGTGGTCGTGCTGCCCGGCGGTGCCGCTCCGGGAACCACGACGGCTTCCGCGGCGCCGCCGCCGAACCCAATGGCGCCGGCTCAGGCCGCGCCGCTGCCCGGCGCGCAGCCGACCTCGGTGCAGCCGCTGCCCGCGCCGGTCACGGTGCGCTAGGTCAAGGGCAATTCATCATGAAAAAGGCGCGCCAACGGCGCGCTTTTTTGTTGCCGGTGTTGCACGACAAATTCGGATCGAATCGGTTCGGCCACGGATTCGGTTCACCTCTCGCAGTGGGGAGAGGTCGATTTGCGCAGCAAATCGGGTGAGGGGCCGCGGCGCCAACGAGAGACCTCCGTAATCCCTCACCCGGCGCTGCGCGCCGACCTCTCCCAAGGGAGAGGTGAAACTCCGCCAACTCGACCTAATCTCATCACCTCTCAGACCAACCGCCGCGGCGGCTCGTCGCCCTTGGTGAAGGCGTCGATGCACGCGACCATCTGCTGATAGTGCGTTTGCAGGCCCTCGCGGGTCGCGTAGCCGAGATGCGGAGTGATCACGACATTGTCGAGCTTGCGCAGCGGGTGATCCGACGGCAGCGGCTCGACCGCAAACACGTCGATGCCGGCGCCCGCGATCTTTTTCTCGCGCAGCGCCGCGAGCAGGGCGTCTTCGTCCACGATCGGCCCGCGCGCGGTGTTGACGAGATACGCCGACGGCTTCATGCGGGCGAGATCGGCGGCGCCGACCAGCCCGCGCGAGCGCGGGCTCAGCACGACATGGATGGTGATGATGTCCGATGTCGCAAACAGTTCGTCCTTGCTGGCGTAGCCGACGCCGGCTTCCTTGCACTTTTCCGGAGTCAGATTGGGGCTCCAGGCGATCACGTTCATGCCGAACACCTTGGCCATGCCGGCGACCTTGCTGCCGAGCTTGCCGAGGCCGATGATGCCGAGCGTCTTGCCCTCGATCTCGGTGCCGGCAAAGCTCTGCCAGGCTTCGCCGGCATGCATGCGCGCATTCTCGCGGCCGATGCCGCGGGTCAGTTCCAGGATCAGGCCCATGGTCAGCGGCGCGGTCGGATCGCGGCTATATTGGGTGCCGCACAGCACCACCTTGTGGTCCTTGGCGGCCTCCATGTCGATCGCGGCATTGCGCATGCCCGACGTGATCAGGAGCTTCAGTTGGGGCAGCGCATCGAACAGGCTGCGCGGGAACGCCGTACGCTCGCGCATCGCGCAGATGATCTCGAAATCCTTCAACTTCGCGGCGGCGTCTGGCTCGCTCGTGAACGGCTTGTCGAACACGGTGACCTCGACGCGATCTTCGATCGCCGGCCAATCGGCGAGCGAAAGCGCGATGTCGAAATAGTCGTCGAGGATTGCACAGCGGAGCCGCGTCATCGGAAAGGTCCATTCAGGGTGAGGACGACGGCGGGAGATCAACCGTCAGGATACCCGTTATGGTCGCGCGCATTCGGCAGGCGCGCAAGCGGCCGCGCTTTCACATCGGGGCGATTGTCACGCCGGCCGGGATGGCTGCTGTGCCTTCGCGGTGCGGATATCGGCGAGCATCGATCGGACCGCCGGCGACAGCGCCATCTGCTTGGCGCGGCAGGCCGGACCCGGGCCGCGCATATAGTGCAGTTCCGGACGGTAGGGATTGAAAGCCCTGGCAACGAAGGCCCGCCAGAAGGCGCGGAATTCGGCAAATAGCGTTGCCTCGCCTTTGATCGCCGGGCGCGAAAGGGGAGCTGAAATGATGCTAGCCATGACGTGGCCTCAACTGTTCTGGTCGCGGATTTGCCGCGAAAATCGCCGTTTTCGGCGTTGCGAACGAGTTTTGGCCTGATTTATTAAAAGATGGTTTCAATTGTCGTGATTCCGCGCACGGATGGCGGCCAACCCGTAATGACCCGTGGTGAATGGCCGCAACGTGGTGAACGGATGGAAAACGCCGGCGCTGCGGTTGCGCTTTCGGAGACCGGCCGTTACATCGGCGGCAGCAAAATTTCCTCTAAATCGGATCAATTCCAGGGACAGCGGATGGCTCGCCAGTTCATCTATTTCATGCAGGGTCTGACCAAGGCGTACCCGACCCGCAAGGTGCTCGATAACATCCATCTGAGCTTCTACCCGGACGCCAAGATCGGCGTGCTCGGCGTCAACGGCTCGGGCAAGTCGACCCTGCTCAAGATCATGGCCGGCCTCGACAAGGAGTATAGCGGCGAGGCCTGGGTCGCCGAGGGTGCCCGCGTCGGCTACCTCGAGCAGGAACCGCACCTCGATCCGAACCTCTCGGTCCGCGAAAACGTCATGCAAGGCGTCGCCAAGCAGAAGGCGATCCTCGACCGCTACAACGAACTCGCGGTCAACTATTCCGATGAAACCGCCGATGAGATGACCAAGCTGCAGGACGAGATCGAGGCCCAGGGCCTGTGGGATCTCGACAGCAAGGTCGACCAGGCAATGGACGCGTTGCGCTGCCCGCCCGACGACGCCGATGTCACAAAACTGTCGGGCGGTGAACGCCGCCGCGTCGCGCTGTGCCGCCTGCTCCTCGACCAGCCGGAACTGCTGCTGCTGGACGAACCGACCAACCATCTCGACGCCGAGTCGGTGTCGTGGCTGGAAGGCCATCTGCGCAACTATCCGGGCGCGATCCTGATCGTGACCCACGACCGCTACTTCCTCGACAACGTCACCGGCTGGATCCTCGAGCTCGACCGCGGCCGCGGCATTCCCTATGAGGGCAACTACTCGTCCTGGCTGGTGCAGAAGCAGAAGCGGCTCGAGCAGGAGGGCCGCGAGGAGGCCGCGCACCAGAAGACGCTGGCGCGCGAGCAGGAATGGGTGGCGTCCTCGCCGAAGGCGCGCCAGGCCAAGTCGAAGGCGCGCTACCAGCGCTATGAGGAACTGCTCAAGCAGGCGAGCGAGAAGCAGACCCAGACCGCGCAGATCATCATCCCAGTCGCCGAGCGGCTCGGCGCCAACGTCGTCGACTTCGAGGGGCTGAGCAAGGGCTTTGGCGATCGGCTTTTGATCGACGACCTCAGCTTCAAGCTGCCGCCCGGCGGCATCGTCGGCGTGATCGGCGCCAACGGCGCCGGCAAGACCACGCTGTTCAAGATGATCACGGGGCAGGAGGCCCCTGACAAGGGCACCATCACGATCGGCGAGACCGTGCATCTCGGCTACGTCGACCAGTCGCGCGACGCGCTCGACGGCAAGAAGACGGTGTGGGAGGAGATCTCCGGCGGCAACGAGCTGATCCTGCTCGGCAAGAAAGAAGTCAATTCGCGCGGCTATTGCTCGTCGTTCAACTTCAAGGGCGCCGACCAGCAGAAGAAGGTCGGTGCGCTGTCGGGCGGTGAGCGCAACCGCGTGCATCTCGCCAAGATGCTGAAGTCCGGCGCCAACGTACTGCTGCTCGACGAACCGACCAACGACCTCGACGTCGACACACTGCGCGCGCTGGAAGAGGCGCTGGAGGATTTCGCCGGCTGCGCCGTCATCATCAGCCACGATCGCTGGTTCCTCGACCGCATCGCGACCCACATCCTGGCCTTCGAGGGCGACAGCCATGTCGAATGGTTCGAGGGCAACTTCCAGGACTACGAAAAGGACAAGATGCGCCGGCTCGGCCAGGACAGCATCATTCCGCACCGCGTGAAGTACAAGAAGCTGACGCGGTGATTTGATTGCGCGCCCGGACGCGGCCCATCGCGCCGCGTTCGAACGTCTCCTCATTTGCAAGATCGTGACGGGATCGCGGCGCAATCTGCGGCCAGTTGTCGCTTTTCAAGAGCGTGGGAATGCGTAGATAGGGTGCTCCGCAATTTCAATCCTGCGAGCACTCCAACATGTCCGCTATTTCCGAGGCGCGCGTCCCCGCGAAGGGCCGGTCGCTGCGTCCCGTTCCCATGCTGATCTTCGGGTCGCGCTGGCTGCAATTGCCGCTTTATGTCGGCCTGATCATTGCCCAGGGCGTCTATGTCGTGCTGTTCCTGAAGGAGCTGTGGCACCTGTTCGCCCATGCCTTCGATTTCAGCGAGCAGCAGATCATGCTGGCGGTGCTCGGCCTGATCGACGTCGTCATGATCTCGAACCTCTTGGTGATGGTGATCGTCGGCGGCTACGAGACCTTCGTGTCGCGGCTCAATCTGCAGGGACATCCGGACGAGCCGGAATGGCTCAGCCATGTCAACGCCAGCGTGCTGAAGATCAAGCTGGCGATGGCGATCATCGGCATCTCCTCGATCCATCTGCTGCGCACCTTCATCGAGGCCGGCGCGTTGTCATCCGGAAAAAGCACTTACACCGAGACCGGCGTGATGTGGCAGACCATCATCCACTGCGTCTTCATCCTGTCTGCGATCGGCATCGCCCTCGTCGACAAGCTGTCGAACGATTCGATCGAGGGCGCCAAGCAGCAGGCGGGGCACTAGAGAAGGCGCAGCGTCAGCGCGCCGCGCGCGAGCCGAACAATGCCGGGGCGGATCTGCCGAGCCATTCGGGGATCTGCGCCGCGCCGCGCGGAAATCCGCGGGCCATGGCAAGGATGAATGCGGTCTGCCAGACGCCAAACAGAAGAAGCCAGACCAGCAGGGTCGGCAATCTGACGATCGCGCCGTAAATGGCACCGGCCGCGATGACTGCGATCCAGGTCACCACGACGCTGTCGATCCGCCGGAATCCGGGATTGGTCAGGAGCACGCCGAGAATGGTGATGGCGCCGCCGACGCCGCCACCAATGGCGCCGATCAGATAACCCATCATCGGGTTGTTGCCGAGTGTCTCGGTGACCTGGGCCGGGTTCGCGGCATTGCCGTCGATCGGGACCGTCTTCGCATATTGGCCGAGCGCCTGCAGCGTAACGGCGCTGGCATCGTAGGCCGCAATCCACGCCGCCGTCGTGATCGCGACCACCAGCGCTAGCTGAAACTTGTCCTTGGCGCCAAACATCACATTGCAGGTCGCAACCGCCACGCCGAATATAGCGCCGGGCACGATCGATATGCCGCCGGCATCGGAGACGACGAACGAATATTGCAGAAGGTTGAACGCAAAGGTCATCACCAGGCTGCACAGGATGGCCGACGCGAGCGCCAACGCGATGAACGGCAAACTGGATCGGCCACGCGACTGCGCGCGTTCGGCCGCCAGCATCCGATCCACTGCGGCGCGCGTTTCGGCCGCCGCGCTGCCCTGCGGCTCGAGGATCGTGACCGCCTTGAGATAGGTCGGAACCTGGTCGAGCGGGGTCGGCGCCATCATCACCGGCAGCACGCGATTGCTCGGGTTCGGCCATTTGGTTTTGGCAAACGCAAGCTCGCTCAAAGTGTAGCGTCCCCTGGTCACCGATTCCGGTGAGATCAGGAACACCATAAAATCGCTGCTTTCGATGGCTTTTTCGACCCGCGCATCGAAGCTGTCGCCCGGCGGAAGATCGTCGTGCGAAAAGAAAACCTCATGGTCGCAATTGCGCAGGGACTGGGCGATGCTGTCAGCCTGCGATTCCAGTTCGGAGGGAAATGACAAAAATATGCGCATGGCAAAACTTACCACCCAGAATTGAATTCTGACAATCGCCGAATCCGCTTCGCAAGGCGTGTTTCCGCAGGATGAGACCGATCATGAAAAGGCCCGCCACCATTGTCGCACTGGCGCTGCTGTTGTGTGTGCCGTTGCTGCGGCCCGCCTACGCCGCCGACGCCGCGTTCACGGAGTTCATTGCCTCGCTATGGCCGGAGGCGAAAGCGGCCGGCGTGTCGCGTGACACCTTCGATCGGGAAACGCACTCCCTCGAGCCCGACTACAAATTGCCTGATCTGATCCTGCCCGGACGTCCCAAGACCGGCGCGCCGGCGCAGGCCGAGTTCGTGCAGGTGCCGGCCGATTACATCAAGGAAGCCTCGATCGCGCGGCTTGCCGCGGAGGGGCAGCGGCTGCTGCAGAAGTATCGTTCCTCGCTCGATGCGATCGAGAAGCGGTTCGGCGTTCCCGCAACCATCGTGCTGGCGATCTGGGGCCGCGAGACCGATTACGGCCGCTATTCGCTGCCCTACGACACGCTGCGCGTGGTGGCGACGCAGGCCTATGTCGGCCGCCGCAGGGATCAGTACCGCACCGAATTCATCCTCGCGCTGAAGATCCTCGGCGAGGGCGTGGTGACGCGCAAGGAGATGCGCTCGTCCTGGGCGGGGGCGACCGGCTACACCCAGTTCCTGCCGTCGGAATATTACAAGCACGGCGTCGACCTCGATGGCGACGGCAAGGTCGACATCTGGCACTCGGTGCCGGATGCGCTCGCTTCCGCCGCGCAGCAATTGGTCAACAAGGGCTGGCAGCCTGGCGTGCGCTGGGCCTATGAGGTCGCGGCACCCGCCAATGTCGATTGCACGATCGGTGTGCCCGAGGTGACAAAGCCGATCAGCCAGTGGCTGCGGGCGGGCTTCGTGCCGGTGCGCGGGCAGAAGCTCAGCGCCAACGAGCAGGCGCAATCGGCTTCGCTGCTACAGCCGGAGGGCATTTACGGTCCGGCCTTCCTGACCACGCCGAACTACTTCGTGATCAAGGAATATAATTTCTCCGACCTCTACGTGCTGTTCGTCGGCCATCTCGCCGACCGCATGACCAGCCCGCAGCCGTTCGCGACGCCGTGGTCGGCGTCGAAGCAACTCCGCTCCGCCGATGTCGAGGCGATGCAGCAGCAGCTGACGAAGCTCGGGCTCTACAAGGACAAGCTCGACGGCAAGGCCGGGATGCAGACCCGCGCGGCGCTCGGCGCCTATCAGAAGCAGGCCGGGCTGAAGGTCGATTGCTGGCCGAGCGAAGCAGTGCTGCGTGCGATGCACGGGCAGCGCTAACCCAAGTAGGCCCGCACAGTGACGCAAACAAAAACCCGGCCGCAAGGCCGGGTTTTCGAGTGTGATGCTGAACCCGTCGGTCGATCAGTCGCAAACCTGGATGCGACGGAAGCGCCAGCCGTAGCCGTCCCAGAAGCGCTCACGAACCCAGCGGCACGGAGCTTCTTCGACATAGGTCGGGGCCGGTGCAACATAGACCGGAGCCGGGCGAGCGCCGGCGATCGCGCCGCCGCCGAGCAGGGCGCCGCCGATCAGGCCGCCGGCAACGCCGGCCGCGACGGCGCCGCCGTCACCAGCCTTGGCAGCCGGAGCAACGGCCAGCGAACCGGCAATCGTGGTAACGGCGACAAGGGCAGCTAAAGTCTTCTTCATGTCTTTGGCTCTCCTGGAAAGGTGGTGGCGCCGTGGCTCGACGCCGGGTTTAGGTGACTCGCACGCTGATCTCGAACTGCTGTCTTGCTAAACAGCGCAGAACAGTCAACCGAAAGTAAACGTCCGGAGGCTCATCGCGCAGAAAAGCGGTTTTTTCTGGCCATCTACAGCTGACGTCCCGGAGAACAGTCGGTTTTCCCGGACGTTTGGTTCGATTTAATCGAGATGAACGGCGATCAATTGCAAACGCGGACGCTGCGGACGCGCCATGTGTAGCCGTCCCAGAAGCGCTGGCGCTGCCAGAAGCAGTCGGGGCCGTAGCCGGGTTCGGCGACATAGGCCGGGCCGGGCGCGTAGTAGCCATAGCCGGGACCGTAATAATAGCGGTTCTGCGAAGCGATCGCGCCGCCGACGATGGCGCCACCGATCAATCCCGCAGCGACGCCAGCGGCGACACCGCGTTGGGCCTGGGCGGGGGCGGGCACCGCCACAGCGGAAAGCGCCAGCGCGGCGACGGCGCAAAGCGCCAGCAATGTCTTCTTCATGACCTCACCTTTCTCACGGGAGCAGCGACAGTGTGCGTGGGCGATCTGTCTCGCCTGAAGGGTTCCATATTCCGCTTGAATGATCAATGAACGACGCTGCCGTATTGGCGTCCAAATGCTTGCAGCTTTTGCAATATCTTGCAACGCACAGCTGATTGTGGCGATCGGGTTGAGGGGGGTCAGCGCGGCAGGACCCCGGCGGGCTTGGTAGTCCCGAAAGCGCTAGCCTGTCGATTTAGATTCATTCCAGAATGAATCCCGCATCAGTTTGGAATTGCTACAAGAACCGCTTTTTCCTTTTGCATCCCGCCGGGGCCGACAATATCCATATCGGCAAGCATCACCCGTTGGACCCCGCCTCTTCTGATGATTGTCTGTTCCTGTAACGTCCTCAGCGACCAAGATGTCCGCAATGCCGTCAACGGCGGCGGGGCCGTGACCCGAAATGCCAAGCAGGTGTATGGCTGCCTCGGCTGCAGTGCCGAATGCGGCCGCTGCGCGCGCACCATCAAGGCGATCATCGACGAGGCGCTCGGTCCCTGCGCCAAGGCCTGCTGCTCCGGCTGCCCCCACAGCGACCATCCGCACGCCGCCAACGAAGATGCCGAGCCCGCCACCGAGTTCGCGCTCGCGGCCTGCTGACGACGCCAAATCCCCCCGAATCCGGTTATCCACGCGCTGCTTCCGCGAAGGGTTGCCCTTGCCGGTAATCTGATTTAGAAGCGTTCTAAATTCAGGCCGGCCACGGTGGCCGCGACAGGTGGAGTGGATCATGCAAGGCGACCCGAAGGTCATCGATTATCTGAACAAGGGGCTGCGCAGTGAACTGACCGCCATCAATCAGTACTGGCTGCATTACCGGATGCTCAACAATTGGGGCCTCCTGGAGATGGCCAAGGTCTGGCGCAAGGAATCCATCGAGGAGATGGAGCACGCCGACAAATTCGTCGATCGCATCCTGTTCCTCGACGGCTTCCCGAACCTGCAGGTGCTCGATCCCCTCAAGATCGGCCAGGACGTCAAGGAGATCATCGAGGCTGACCTGGCCGCCGAGATCGGCGCCCGTGCGCTGTACCAGGAGGCGGCGACCTACTGCCACGGCGTCAAGGACTATGTCAGCCGCGACCTGTTCGAAGAGCTGATGAAGGACGAGGAACACCACATCGACTTCCTCGAGACCCAGCTCGACCTGATCAAGCGCATCGGCCTCGAGCTCTACACCCAGAAGCACGTCGGGCATCTGCAAGGCGAGGATCACTGAGCCGCGGCTTCGCGCGCGGAGAGGCTTGCCAAAAATACGAGAGGCCGTCCTTGCGGGCGGCCTCTTTGTTTTCCCGATCCAATGGCGCGCTCGGTCAGTAGCACCGCGTGATGTTGATGGTGCGGTCGCCGCCGCGTCCGGGCACCGTCACGCTCTCGGTGGGGCAGCTCGACACATAGGGACGATCCGACGGCACCACGGCGGGCGGATAGCGATGCGCCCAGTCCCAGGGCACGTCCTGGGTGTAGGTGTAATGGACGTCGTTCGAGGCCGGCGCCGGCACTTCGGTGGCGAGCGGCGCGGCAGCCAATGCATCATCGTAATATCCGCCCGTTCCGGGCAACACGATGCCGGGCACCCGCAGGTGGTGGCGGAAGGCGGGGTGATGCGCGGAGAATGTGCCGCGCGGCGCCGCTCCGGATGCCGTTCCGGATCTCGCATAGGTCTCGGTGGAGCACGCAAGCAGCAGCGCTGCAACGCCAAGGGACGCCATCAGCGCCCCACTCATTTTACAGGCCATTGTTGGAAGGGGCATGGCACGCACCAACTCGCGGTTACGGAGCACTGTGCGGACGCTAGGCCGGCCCGCGCTGCGCCCGCAAACTCATCCTTAACACTTGGTTAAAAAGTAAGGTTAACAGGGAGTAATTGTTTCAAATTGACGCGATCGCGCCCGCAGGTCCGCGCGCGCCGCTCAGACCGCGTCGGCGGGGACGAAGCAGCTGATGACGATGTTGCCGCGGTGATGCACGTACCACACCACGGCCTCGCCGACCGGATTGCCGCGATCGCGGATGATCGCGCGTTCCGGCACCATCATCCATTCGCCCTCGATCGGCACCCAATAGGCGCCGCCCCGAACGTCATAGCTCGTCCGATGGCCGTCGGCGATGTCGCAGCACGGCACGCCGTTCGGCGCCATCACGCTCTTGAACCAGGCGCGGATATCGGGCGGCACGTTCTCGTACTGGCCGTTGTCGAACGCCAGGGCTGCGCCCGCCAACGTGACGAGCGACGCAAGCACTGCGACATGCGCGAGCCTTCGCATTGCCTTCCTCCGGCGAAAACTTCTGCGTGATCCGCGCAACGTCCCTCGCGCGAATCCGGTGTTGGCGCGATTAGGCACGAACCGCGCGCGGGATGCATGCTCAAAGAATCGGCGAAGCGGCGGCGTGCGTCATGATGCAGTGCGGGATCGCGATGCTCAGGACGGCGGCCGGCGAAGATGTGTCCGGCTAAGGTCTGATGGGATCAGTCGCGCACTTATAAATTTGTCGCGTCCGCTCTTGTCCCCGAAGCTGACGTTGAAGCCGACGTCACTGCATGTCGGCCTCGGGCCATGAGCCGACATATTTCGCAATTCGTGTGCTACGCGATACGATGCGGCAGTTTACCGGCATCGGTACGACCATGCCGTCGGGACACGCGAGATTCTATCATTGCGAGGGAGCTTGTGCATGTCAGCGGATTCGACAAACGCGCGTCAGGTGCAAGGGTATTGCAGTCTTTGTATCGCCCGCTGCGGAACAGTCGCGACGTTGACAGATGGCAAGTTCACACGTCTCGATCCCGATCCGACACACCCCACCGGCGCGGCGATCTGCGCAAAGGGCCGAGCGGCGCCTGAACTGGTCTACCATAAGGACAGGCTGACAAGACCACTGCGTCGGACCCGGCCGAAAGGTGATTCCGATCCGGGTTGGGAGGAAATCACATGGGATGCGGCGCTCGACCAAATCGCCGCCGCGATGCGTCGCATCGCCGAGGAGCACGGACCAGAAGCGGTAGTCTTTAGCCAATCCTCCGCCTCAACAACTGCTATCGCCGATTCGGCTGTTTATGTCCGGAGACTGATGAACGCATTTGGTACGCCAAATTTAGTATCTGGGCTCGACCTATGCGGTTGGGGACGCGGGTTCGCCACACGCTATGTGTTCGGCGTTGGCACCGTTGCGACGAACCTTGGCGGCGCAATGCCCGACATCGCCGAATCCGGCTGCCTTATCCTGTGGGGCTATAACCCGTCATTTTCACGCATCACGCACGCGACAGCGACCGTTGCGGCCCTGAAGCGCGGAATGAAGCTGATCGTGATCGATCCGCGCAACGTTGGGCTGGCCAACAAAGCCGACGTCTGGTTGCGCGTGCGCCCAGGAACTGACGGAGCGCTCGCATTGGGTCTGGCCAACATTATGATCGAGCGAGGTTGGTACGATGATGAATTCGTGCGCGCATGGAGCAACGGACCTCTTTTGGTGCGGTCGGATACCAACAGATTGCTTACGGCAAACGAACTGGCTTCCGGGGGTGGCTCAGACCAGTTTGTGGCCTGGGATTCATTGGCCAATCGCACCGTAAGCTATGATCCGTCGGCCGGTTGCTACGAGGCGACCGCCGGGCATCTTGCCCTGCGAGGCGAATTCACTGTCGCAACCATCCATGGCGTCGTCAGCTGCCGGCCGGTCTTTGATCGCTACGCAGAGCTATGCAGGAAATATTCGCCCGAAGCGATTGAGCGTACCTGCTGGATTGCACCGGGGCAATTGGAAGAAGCCGCACGCACGATCTGGCAGGCCCGGCCGGTCTCTTACTACGCCTGGAGCGGGCACGAACATCACGCCAACAGCACGGAGACGGCGCGGGCGATTGCGATGCTCTATGCGTTGACCGGCAGTTTCGATGTGGCTGGTGGTAACGTCCTGCTGCCAGCCGTGCCTGCCGCTTCTATGACCGGGGAAGACCTGCCTGCGGCAAAGCGCCTGGCTCCCGCAATCGGCTTTGTCGAACGCCCGCTGGGACCGCCGCGCTGGAACAATGTCTCCGCTCGAGACTTTTGCAGCGCTGTCCTGGAGGGTACTCCCTATCCTGTGCGCGGACTGGTTGGGTTCGGCAACAATCTACTGCTCGCTTATGGCGATCCCGCTCGTGGACGGGCCGCCCTGGCAGCGCTCGAATTTTATGCCCATGCCGATCTGTTCATGACGCCGACGGCTGCGCTCGCCGACATTGTACTGCCCGTCGCATCCTGCTTCGAACGCGAGGCTCTCAAAATCGGATTCGATATCAACGCCGACGCGCAATCGCACGTTCAACTTCGGCAAGCGATTGTTGATCCGCCCGGTCAGGCGCGTTCCGACACGGATATTATCTTTGACCTTGCCACGCGCCTTGGCCTTGGCGAGCATTTCTGGGACGGCAAAGTCGAAGCCAGTTACCGACAGCAGCTCGGCCCAAGCGGCATCACACTGGAGCAACTTCGCGCGGAGCCGGCCGGGTTGCGGAAACCGCTGACCACGCGATACCGCAAGCACGCCGAACGCAATGTCAAGGGAAACCCACAAGGATTTCCGACGCCTTCGCGAAAAATTGAATTCTGGTCCGAGACGTTTCTCGATCGCGGCTACTCGGCCATGCCGGACTTCGTCGAGCCACCGGTCGGCCCTGCCACTCGCCCTGATCTGACGGCATCCTTCCCCTTGATCCTGACCTGCGCCAAACCCAGTCTGTTTTGTCAGACTCAACATCGTGCCCTGCCGAGCCTGCGCAAGCGTGCATTGCACCCCGAGATCGAACTGAATCCCACGACCGCTGCGGCTCGCGGGATCAAGAACGGAGACTGGGTTGACTTGCGGACCCCCGCAGGCGGAATGCGCGCCAAGGCGCGCTTCAGCGAAGAACTCGATCCGCGTGTCGTCGTCGGCGAGCACGGCTGGTGGCAGGGTTGCGATGAGCTCGGGATCTCAGCGACCGATCCGTTCGATGCAACCGGCACCAATTTCAATCTGACAGTCGACGCTGCGGTCCGCGACCCGGTCAGCGGCACGCCAGCCCATCGATCCAATCTTTGCGAGGTTCAGCTGGTGCGGGAATTTCGTTGAGGCGAGTTTCGGAACGGCGATTCCAACTTAGGCAGAAGACCAGCGCCTCCGGTCGAAGTCCGCTCTGGGTCCAAAAGCCGCCCCCAGCGGCCAGACTGGGCGACTTCTGCTTTTTGGTCGCAAGCCGAAGTTTATAAGTACACGACCTAGGTTGAGCTTGAGCAGCGTCGAAAGTTCACCTCTCCTTTGGGAGAGCTCGATTTGCGAGAGGGGTGACGGTCTATCGAGAGCGCAAGAGCCCTCGTCTGCGCCGGGCCAATTCAACTCAATCTCATCGCGCTTCAGCGCCCGTCCTCGACCTCGGTCTCCGGGCGGTCGTTGCCCGAGGCGGTTTCGGTCAGCCATTTGCCGTCCGAGGTCTCGTACTGGATCGCCTCGGTGCGCCCGGGAACACGCTGCTCGTTGGCGGCGCGCCGGGCGGCAGCGAGCGCCGCGGCATGGGTTGGAAACGGTTCCGAGAACACCCCGTTGACGGTATAGGCCCAGCCGCCATCGTGCTGGACCACCTTGTAGATCACGTGGCTCATCCGGAACCTCGCTTCCGTCGTGAACGATGAGGCTGCCAGAATAGACCACGATGTCGTATTTTGCAGCAGCCGATCGTCCTCGAGCATGATCCGGAAAAGTGGAGGCCGGTTTGCCGAGAAGATCATGCTCAGACATCGAGACAGACGCCCCGCTGCCGCGGGCGAGGGAGACCTATATGTGCCGTAATATCAAGACGCTGTTCAACTTCGAGCCGCCTGCCACCGAGGACGAGATCCACGCCTCGGCGCTGCAATACGTGCGCAAACTGAGTGGCTTCAACAAGCCGTCGCAGTCCAATGAGGCGGCCTTCAATCTTGCCGTGACCGAGGTCTCCGACGCCGCGCGCAAGCTGCTGATCTCGTTGCAGACCACCGCGCCCGCGCGCGCCCGCGAGATCGAGGCGGAGAAGGCGAGGGAGCGTTCGCGGCTGCGGTTCGGCTGAGGCCCAAGAAAGATACAAGAGGCGAAGTCCAGGATAAACCGTGACGCAGGTCACGGTACCGCGTCGCCCGTCCGGGCAACATGGTCGTTCAGCCGACCTGGAGCCGCGCCATGAAGCCTGCCGTCCTGCTTCCATTCTGTTCGATTGCGTTCGCCATACTCTGGACTTGCGGCATGCTGTGGTCGAGCGGCACGATCGACGTTGCCAATATCATCATCCTGTCGGCCTGCGGCGCGTTCGGCGGCGTCGCCTGGTACTACGCGATGCCCTGGGTGTTCCAGTTGATGCAGCTCGCCCGGCCGTCCGATCCTCCGACCACGCCGGGCGCAGAGCGCTGAGCTGCGCGCACGACACGAATTTCGCTGGCCGTGTCATCGCGCGAGAACAAGAAGGATTACTTCTTATCCTTCTTGCGGTGCTTCTTCTTTTTCTTGCGATCGCCGTCTTCGTCGTCTTCATCGGCGAAGTCGACCGCGTCGACGTCGAGCGCAATCGCCTCCGCAGCCGCGCGCTCGGCGCGCTCCGCGGCTTCTCGTTCGGCGAGCTCGGCCGCTTCACGCTCCCTGGTGCGCTTGTAGTCTTCCCAGGCGTCGAAGATCATGTGTAGCCACGGCATCACCTGCTCGATCGACGGCAACTGGCCGGGCGGGCCGGCTTCACCGCGCGGCCCGGCCGGACCTTGCGGTCCCTGCGGACCGGCTTCGCCGCGCGGACCCTGCGCGCCTGGCTTGCCCTGCGCGCCCGGCTTGCCCTGAGGGCCTGCCTTGCCTTGCGCGCCCGCCTTGCCCTGCGGCCCCGGCTTGCCGCGCGGACCTTCCGGCCCCGGCCGCCCCGGATGTCCCTGCGGACCAGGCTTTCCCGGCTCGCCCTGACGGCCCTGCGGTCCCGGTGCCCCTCGTGCCCCCCGGCGGGAAGTTGTCTCGTCAGCCACTGACATGCTCCGTCGCGATGTGAAGCCGCTTGTAACAGAGGTTGGACGACGGCTTCAATTCTGCCTGACGGCACCGATGCGAGCGATCAACAGTCATAATTCGATGGGCATTGTGACGATGGAGGACGCATTGCGGGTTCTTGACGGCAGCTATGGCGACGGACCGCAAGCGCTCGACATCGTCGTGACGCGACACGATGTGCTCGAAGAAGCGAGCTTTTGCAGCAGCGGCGCGCTCGAGCTCTATGAGCAGTTGTTTTCCGCGCGCGAGCGCGACAGCACCGACGACATCGTGCGCTGGCTGTTGTCGGATGATGTCGGCGAGCCGAGGCGACAATTCAGCGCCGGTTGCTGCGAGATGTCCCGTCGTCTAGAACCGCGCCGCTTCATCCTGCGTGCTGCGGCGGATCGCGGCAACCGACGTGCATTTGGCACGCTGTCGCGGTGACGATGACTGCACGTGGTTGTCGCGCCGGCGATGTCTTGCGATCGACCCGCCGATCCAGGACATGATCTGCAAAACTGCGCAACGGTCGTCCTCCGCGGCAAGCGCAAAGCGTTGCGCGGAGACCATTCCCAAACAAGACGCTAAAGCGCGATGATGATCCGACCCGACCTCATCACGCTTTAGTGCGCTACGCCGCGGCGTGCTCGCTCAAAGGCACGTCGATGCCGTCGGCCGAATATTCGCGGATCTTGTTCCGCAAGGTGCGGACCGACAGGCCGAGCACGCGCGCGGCGCGGGTGCGATTGCCGTCGCAGCGCGCGAGCGTTTGCAGCACAAGTTCCCGCTCGACTTCATCGACGGTCGCGCCGATCAGCAATGGAACGATTTCATTTGGAGCCAGCGACGGCAGCAGTGCTTCCGGCGACGGTACGGTGGACGCGTATGACATGAACTCCTCCCGATCAACGCCCGCTTCGTCGATGAAGCGTAGACATCGAGAACCAACTACCCCGTAGATCCACGGTGTGCCGGTTTGGTTAACAAGACCTTAACGCGCCGCTAACTCCCTGCCTTGTAAGCAAAATACCCAGAAATCGCCACGATTGCGGTTCCATCGTTCACAATGTCCGGTAGCCGCCATCGACCATCACGATCGATCCCGAGACATAGGCCGAGAGATCCGAGGCGAGGAAGATCGCAGGCCCGACGATGTCTTCTGGCTTGCCGGGGCGGCCGAGCGGGGTGTGGTCCATGAAGGCCTTGACGAGGTCCGGATTGGTGGCGCGCACCTTTTCGTTCAACGGGGTCTCGATGAAGCCGGGGCCGATCGCATTGACGCGCACGCCGTCCTTGCCGAGCTCGGCCGCCAGCGCCTTGGTGAAGCCGAGCACGCCGTGCTTGGAGGCGGTGTAGGCCGGCGAGCTCGGGGTGCGCAGATGCACAAAGGACTGGATCGAACCGATATTGACGATGCGCCCCTTGTTCTGACGCAGGGCTGCGAGGAAGGAATGCGTCACGTTGAAGACGCCGGTGAGATTGATCGAGATGATGTCTTCCCAATCCTTGATCACGGCTTCCTCGGCGCCGAGCATGCCGTTGCGGCGCGCGATGCCGGCATTGTTGACCAGGATCGAGACCGGCCCGACCTTGGCGGCGACCTGCTTGGCGATCGCGACGCAGGCGCCGCGATCGGTCACGTCGAGCGCGAAGCTGTCCGCCTTGCCGCCGGCGCCCCTGATCTCCTTGGCCGATTCCGCCGCCGCATCGCCGTTCATGTCGAGCAGCACCACGCGCGCGCCCTCGCGGCCGTAGCCCAGTGCGATGGCGCGCCCGATGCCGGAGCCCGCACCCGTGATGACGGCGATGTGATTGTCGAGAAGGGCCATGGTGTTTCCTCGTTCTGATTGTTGATGTTGTCGACAGCACTATTCAAAACTGCGCCAAGCGAAACGCCAAGCCGTGTTTGCGCGTTGCTGTCATCCGGATTCGGATGACAGCACGGACCGATCATGGACCCGCAGATCAGACAATGGAAAGTTGCGATCGCGCGGTTCTGCGCTGCGCCGGATCCTGATTATCGCGAGATCGCCAAATTGGTCGCCGAGATCGCCGCGACCGAGATCGACGAGACGCTGCGGCATGCGGCCGCACAGGTGCTGCCGATCCTGCGCCAAGCGGCGCAGAAATCGGCCGACCGCCGCACCAGATCGATGGCGCTGCGTCGTCTCGGCATCGTTGCCGACGCGCTGCACATGCTGTCGGTGCCGCGGTTCGGCCGGCGCGGCTTGACGCCGAAGCCGCTGACGGAGGACGAGCGCCACCGGCAATTGCTCGGCCTGCCGTTCGGCCGCCATCTCGCAGCGACCGAAATCCACCAGGCATTCAAGCGCGCCGCCAAGACGGTGCATCCCGATCGCGGCGGCAACGGCGCGGCGTTCCTCGAACTTGCCGCCGCGCGCGACGCCCTGATCAAGCACCACTGATGCATCAAGCATCACTGAGCGCGATCGCGTAACGCCCGACAGCACAAGGGCGGACGACGCGTTGTTGCCGCGTGCCCGCCCGCGCGCGTGATCGGCGATCGCTCAGAACGAGCAGGTGCCGTTGTTCAGGAGACCGGTCTTGTAGCTGAAGGCGGCGTCGAAGGTCGGCAGCTCTTCGCTGACGACGGCGAAGTTCGCGGGCCATGGCGTGGTCGGGATGCCCTGGTCCCAGATCTGGCAGAAGCCGGTGTCCTGCCAGCGGATCAGATGATACGGGTTGGCGCTGGCGGGGCTTGCCGCGGCAAGCACGGACACGGTGGCAGCAATGGTGGCGCAGGCAATCGCAAGACGACGCATGGGAAATCTCCGCTTTGAATGTGTGAATGCTCCGCGGGGCAATCCTGGAGCTCAGGGGCCGATCGCCCCGGACATGCAGTGAGTGTTGCAACCCCGGGAACAGGTTCAACGCCGGTACTGTGTCAAATTGCGCCGGATCGTGTGCTTGCTACAGTCGGCGCGTTGCGATTCGTGGCTGCGTCGCGCCGCGAGCCGATCGACGCGAGTGAGCCGCTGTGAGCCAATCGCTGTGAGTAAACCTTGGGGAGACCGCACATGAAACTTTCATCCACCCTTCGCGCCGGGCTGGTCGCGCTGATGGCGTTCACCGGACTTGCGTTCTCTTCGGCGGCCCGCGCCGACAGCGGCTTCGTGACGCTCACGATCTACAAGGCCGGCTGGATCATCGGCGGTTCCGGCGGCGGCGGCGTGCTGACGTTTCGCGGTCGCTCCTACCGGCTGTCCACCGGCGGTCTCGATTACGGCCTGGTGTTCGGCGGCTCCAAGACCGTGCTGCGCGGCCGCGTCAGCAACATCAATCGTCCGTCCGATGTTGCCGGCGTCTACGGCGCAGCGGGCGCGGGACTTGCCCTCGGTCGCGGCGCCCGCGCGATCGTGCTCACCAATCAGAAGGGCGCGGTGCTCGAGCTGACCGGCCACCAGGTCGGCCTGATGGCCAACGCCGATCTGAGCGGACTTGCGATCACGATGCAGTAGGGCATTCAGTGTGTTCAACCTATCCCCGTCAACCTGAGAGATGCGAATGTATTCAGCGTCGTCCTGGCGAAAGCCAGGACCCATTACCCCAACCGCTTGCGGTTGTGCGACGCTGGGGCCACTATCGCACTCTCAATCGAACTCGGTGGTTATGGGTCCCCTGGCTTTCGCCAGGACGACAGCGTGGGGACCGCTCGCCACAAATTCTCAGACCGTCATCCTGAGGAGCCGCGAAGTGGCGTCTCGAAGGATGCACGGCCCGGCTGGTGGCCGATTCATCCTTCGAGGCTCGCCAAAGAGGCTCGCACCTCAGATGACGGGGCTTAGCGCAGGCGCGCGCCGTGAGACTTCTGAATATTAGAAGCGTATCCCTGAGTTGCCCGACGTGTCAAGTCAAGCGCTGGGCACCGCCGGCTCCTTTGCATGGGGTTGTTTTCGACATTTTGGTTAGCGGACGCCTGCGGGAGGCAGGCTATCAGCCTGATCGCGCGTCCGGGCACAAGCCGAGGGCGGCGGTGCTTACCTGAACAGATACAGCGCGGCGTATTGCAGCAGCATGATGGTCTTGGCGTCGACGATGCGGCCGTCGCTGATCATGGCGAGCGCGTCGTCGATCGCAAGCTCCAGCACCTCGATGTCCTCGCCCTCGTCGGCGAGCCCGCCGCCGTCAGCGATGCGCATCGCGGCGTCGTATTCGGCGACGAAGAAATGCAGCTTCTCGGTCACCGCGCCCGGCGTCATGAAGGCTTCGAACACCTTGCGCACGTGGTCGAGCCGGTAGCCGATCTCTTCTTCCGCCTCGGCGCGGATGCGTGCTTCGGGCTCGGCGTCATCGAGCATGCCGGCGGCGGCCTCGATCAGCAGGTCGTCATAGCCGTTGGCGAACGCGGGGTATCGGAACTGGCGCGCCAGCACCACGCTGCGGGCCTTCAGATTGTACGGCAACAGCACCGCGCCATTGCCGCGGTCGTAGACCTCGCGTACCTGGGTCTGCCACTCGCCATTGCTGCGGCGATAGTCGAACGTGGTGCTGGTGAGCAGGTAACGGGCCTTGGAGAGGACGCGGACGTCCTTGACGCGAACGCGGTCGGCGATGCTCATGCGTTACCCTTGAACTCCCCTTACGGTGTCGCCTCGCGGCCGTCGAGCCATTTCGCCAGCATGACCGAGGTCGATTCCTCATAGCCGAGCGTTTGGTAGAATGCGCTGGCCTTGGCGTTCTCCCGCCGCACCAGCAACTGCAGCTTCGGCACGCCGGCCGCACGCAGCCAATTCTCGACCGCTTCCATCATGGTGCGGCCGAGGCCCTTGCCCTGGCGGCTGGGGTCGACCGCGACGTAATAGACCCAGCCGCGATGGCCGTCATGACCGACCATCGCGGTCGCGACGATCGCGCCGGCATCGCGGCCGACCAGCACGGCCGAATTCTGTCCGCGCCGCGCCAGCGCGATATCGGAGGCGGGATCGTTCCATGGCCGCGTCAGGCCGCAGGCCTGCCACAGCGCGATGACGTCGGCGACGTCCGTATCGGTGATCTCTGCAATGGCGAGGATGGCGGAGGGCATTGTCGCTTGCACGATCACAGCACCTTGCCCGGGTTCATGATGCCGAGCGGATCGAGCATCGCCTTGATCTGCCGCATCAGCTCGATGGCGACCTTGTCCTTGACGTCGGGCAGCTCGTCGCGCTTGAGCACGCCGATGCCGTGCTCGGCCGAGATCGAGCCGCCCATCCGCAGCACGATCTCGAACACGACGGCGTTGACGTCGTGCCAGCGCGCCAGGAAGTCGGCCGCGTTGGCGCCGACCGGCTGGCTGACATTGTAGTGGATGTTGCCGTCGCCGAGATGGCCGAACGGCACCGGCCGCGCGCCCGGGATCAGCTTCACGACCGCCGCATTGGCCTCCGCGATGAAGGCCGGTACGGCCGCGACCGGCACCGAGATGTCGTGCTTGATCGAGCCGCCCTCCGGCTTCTGCGCCGCCGACATCTCGTCGCGCAGTTTCCAGAACGCCTGGCGCTGGCTCAGATTGGCGGCGATGACGGCGTCATCGACGATGCCGTCCTCCATGCCCTGGGCCAGGATCGCCTCCAGCGTGTCGCGGGCGTCGTCGCGCGACGACGACAATTCCATCAGCACGAACCAGGGGTGCTTGCTGGTCAAGGGATCGCGGATATCGATGCCGTGGCGGATCGAGAAATCGACGGCGATGTCGGCGAGCAGCTCGAAGCTCGTCAGCGCACCTGCGGCCTGATTGCGCGAGATCGACAGCAGCTTGAGCGCCGCCGCCGGCGAGGCCAGGCCGACATAGGCGGTCTCGACGGCACGCGGCCGCGGAAACAGTTTCAGCGTCGCCGCGGTGATGATGCCGAGCGTGCCCTCGGCGCCGATGAACAGGTTGCGCAGATCGTAACCGGTATTGTCCTTCTTCAGCTTCGACAGCGCGTTCAGCACGCGGCCGTCGGCCAGCACGACTTCGACCCCGAGCGCCATTTCGCGCGCCACGCCATAGGCGAGCGCGCCGGTGCCGCCGGCATTGGTCGAGAGATTGCCGCCGATGGTGCAGCTGCCTTCGGCGCCGAGCGACAGCGGAAACAGCCGGTCGACGTCGGCGGCCTTCTGCTGGGCGATCTGCAGCACCACGCCGGCCTCGCAGGTCATGGTGTTGGATTCGACGTCGATGTCGCGGATCTTGTCGAGCCGGCGCAGCGACACCACGACCTCGCCATTGTGCGGCGTCTGGCCGCCGACTAGGCCGGTGTTGCCGCCCTGCGGCACCAGCGCGATCCTGTGCTCGCTCGCAAGCTTGCAGATATCAGCGACTTCGGCGGTCGAGCCCGGGCGCAGCACCAGCGGCGAGCGGCCGTGAAACAGGTCGCGCTCCTCGGTGACGTAGGGCTCGATGTCCGCGGCGTCGGTCACCGCATATTTTTCGCCGACGATGGCGCGGAATTTTGCAAGCAATTCGGGTGGAAGCGGCGGCACCGCGGACTGGACGATGTTCATTTTTTCTTGGTCTTTCACGTGGGTCGGGATTTACCGCCCAACCGCTGCGCGGCGCAGCCGGTCATTGATGGCTTCGCCCAGCCCGTCCTCGGGAATGGGCGTCACTGCAATAGCATCCGCGTTTCTCTTGTCGAGCGTGCGAAGATAGCCGAACAGATTTGCGGCGGCTTCGGCGAGATCGCCGCGCTCGGACAGGTTCATCTCCACCGAGGCGCATTCGCGCCGTGCCACCTTGGCCGGTCCGAACGTCAGCAAGGCTTCGCCGACATGGACATCGCTGGCATTGAGCCGGACCGGGGTTCGCGGCGCATAATGCGAGGCGAGCATGCCGGGGGCGACCGGCTGGGCGTCGCTCTCGGCGTCCTGCGGCGGCGACTGCAGGGGATGGCCGAGCACGCGCTCGATCTCGGCGCGCGTCAATCCGCCCGGCCGCAGCAGCACCGGATCGGAGAAGCAGCCGACGATGGTGGATTCGACGCCGACCTCGACCGGGCCGCCGTCGACGATCAAATCGATCCGGCCGTCGAGATCGCCGTTCACATGCTCGGCGGTGGTCGGCGAGACATGGCCGGACAGATTGGCCGATGGCGCTACCACGGCACCACCGAAGGCCTTGATGATGTCGCGCGCCACCTTGTGGGCCGGAATGCGGATGGCGACCGTATCGAGCCCTGCGGTCGCGAGTTCCGCGACCGGGCACGACAGCGCCTTCGGCAGCACCAGGGTCAGCGGACCCGGCCAGAACGCGTCCGCCAGCCGCAAAGCCTCCCCGTTGAACAGGGCGATCCGGCGCGCGGCGCCGAGATCGGCGACATGGGCAATCAGCGGATTGAAGGCCGGCCGGCCCTTGGCTTGGTAGAGCCGGGCGATTGCAGACGCGTTGCCGGCGTCGGCGCCGAGGCCGTAGACCGTCTCGGTCGGAAACGCGACCAGGCCGCCCTCGGCCAGCACACCGGCGGCGGTGGCCGTGGCGGCGGCGCCGGCAGGCAGAATGTGCGTTTTCAGGCCTGTATCCACTGTGACTAGATTCCTCAATTGGGTGCCTTGTCGTCCCTTGCAGTCCCCGAAACCCGACGCTATAAGCCCGGCTCTTAGTCGGAGTGTGGCTCAGCCCGGTAGAGCACTGCGTTCGGGACGCAGGGGTCGCAGGTTCGAATCCTGCCACTCCGACCAGATTTCCTTAGGTTTTTTCTTCTCATCGGTGGCTGTTCCCAAGTCAACCACCGATTTGACCAGCGAAACATACCGCGCTTTCTGGCCAATGGCTGCCGCGGCCCCATGCAAATGATCGGGATGGTGATGGCCATAGGTTTCCTGCAGGACCCTCCGCCGACATGCCGAGGAACCCGGCTGCCTCCCAAGTCGGCACGCCGCGCTGCATCAACCAGGTCGCTGCCGTGTGGCGCAACGTGTGCGGAGTGACTTTCCCGGGTAACCTGGCCAGATCCACGGCAGATTTGAAGCCTTTCTTGACGGAAGCGACCGGCTTGCCATTGAACTCGACGAAGCAGGTGTTGATCAGCTTCCGGTCTTGCCAACGACGCAAATGAGCCAATAGCCGGGTGGGAGCGGGGCTGGCGTCTGACGCTTCTTGGTGGCTCGCTTCCCGATCGGCCTTCGGTAGAAGATACCACGCTCGAGATCGACGTACGAGTGTCCAAGCTCGGGGTAAGGCGATGCCGCCGCGATTGCCCCGGCCCTGGTGCCGGTGTAGAGGCCGATCAGGATAAATCTGGCCACGTGTCGCAGCGCCCGGCGGTCTATCCGGACCGGGTCGCCCTCTGAGCTGCCGGCATGGACGGTCTGCTTTTCGCGATAGCGCCAACATTGCCAAATCAGGGCCGCCGCCTCGCTGCGTGTCAGCCATCGGTCGCGTGCCTCACCTTTTGCCGGGAGGGAAACGCGACCGTGCCCCGGTGAAAGCCCTCTTTTGCATGATGGTTGATCGCGGCACGAAAAGTCTCGAGGTCACGACGCGCGCCGCCCCGGCTGCCGCGATGTTTAACGTAACCGGCACAGGTTTGCGCGTCGACTGCTGCCAGCTTCTTGCCGCCCCAGAAATCGTTGAGCCGATCGATCCTCGCTTCAATTTCAAACTGATCACCGGGCTCACCGATATCGGTCAGATAGATCGACAGCACGTCGGCGCAAATCGATGTCGTCGATATCTCGTCGGCTGCGCTCCGGTTGGTATTTTTGCGCTATGTAGTTTGCTAGCGCTTGCTCTGCTTTCTGCGGAGGCTTTGTTTCAGACGCGCTCGCAATGCATCCTGTGGCGATATGCCGGTCGCCGTCTTTGATAATCCAAACGGACTGGGCGACGAGGTCGCCTCCGCGATACCGTGCTTTGCGTCTGTAGAGCCGGGCTCCTTTGCTTGGACGCGGCATAATTCCCTCATTCTCTCTATATGAGAGAGTGTCGTGTAATCCTTGCCTGCAATGCGCTCGATGACGAGCCTTCCGCGAGAACTCTCTCTGCGCAACCCGGGGGCGGTCATCGAACCATCGGGAAATGCCACGGCCGCTGCTACAGAAAGCCGAAGCGGATCGTGAAGGCCGATGCTCTCGGGGCGATTTGACGCGTCGATCATATTAGCGAAATCGTGATCTGCGAAGCACTAAAGATGATTGGGTTTTCAGCGAACGACTTCGGCGCGTTCTATTCGTCCGAAGGCGGGCTCATTGTGAAGTTCCGTGCGGGTACGAGGATGAAGGGGAGCCAGGGTGACGCTGATCATGGATAAGAACTCTGCTTAGCGCAGCCGCTTTTAGAAATCGTTCGAGGTCCGAACGGCTCGTCAGTGCCCATTGGCACATACAATCAAGCCGCGGACGATCGTTCAATTGTGATGAGCTGCTGTTTGGGCTGGCATGGTCGGGCGCGGAGAATAACCAGAGCAAGCGCGCCAACGACATCATAGGTGCGGATATCGATCACTTTTGCGATATGCCTCATAGCGCTTGGGCTGCGTCAAACTTGCCCACGTCAGACTTCCTCACATTCGAGTGCTCGATAGCCGGGGCCTGGGTACGGTTGCCTAGTTCGCAAGCAACGACGGGTATTTTGTCGTGCATGGCTTTGAGATAGTTCGACCTGTTTCATCAATCCTTGCAAGCGGTAAACCGGGTGGGCGTTTCGTGATGCTGCGCTCCTGACTAAGCTGCTTGAGCCCGTCATTGGAAGGTCGGAGATAGGACTCCCGAGCACGCTTCAGTGCCATGGAAGGAAGCCAGCATCATATGAACAGAGATGATAATTCCGGCGGTTGGTGTCAGGTCGGTCGATTGCCATCACAGATGAGCCCGACCGGTCGCTTGACGGGTGGCGAGAGGCGGGGTGGGATTCATAGCCGAGCCAACACCAAGCATTTCAGACGTCGACATATCCGGGCGTGTGATTGCCCCTTGGCTGAATTGTTTGGGATGCGGCTCGGGCAGCCGTCTGCTCGGGATCCGCGTGGCGAATTTGAACCGCTCTGCCATTCATGGCACATTCTGCCGATATCGGAGGTTACGATGCGCTGGATGATGTCAATCGGAGCCGTGCTCGTTGCCGGAGCTCTCTCGGCAGGCGCGGCTGCCCCGCGCTATCTTAGCCTTCAAGGGAGCGATGGAAAGGGACGCGTCCTCATCGGTGGACCTCGAGCTTGTTATTGCCGTTGATGTTTCTTATTCGATGGATTTGGACGAATTGGCCGTTCAGCGCGATGGATATGCCGAGGCGATCTGCTCGAAGGAATTCCTTCAAGCCCTTAAACAGGGGCCGATCGGCAAGATAGCCATCACCTACTTTGAGTGGTCGTCATCGAGCGACCAGAAAGCTATTTTTCCTTGGCGAGTAATTGATGGGCCAGAATCCGCGTATGCAGTCGCGGACGAAATTATGAAAGCCCCACTGCACCGCGGTTCACGCACATCAATCTCTGGTGCGATCAATTTTGCCGTCCCTCTATTCGACCTCAACACGTACATGGGGTTGCGACGCGTGATCGACATTTCTGGCGATGGCCCCAATAACAATGGTGCGACGGTCACAAGTGCACGCAATGCCGCACTTGAGAAAGGCATCGTCATCAACCGCCTTCCAATCATGATCAAGGAGCCGTCGACGAACGCAATGGATATCAACAATCTCGATTGGTACTACGAAGATTGCGTGATTGGAGGGCCGGGTTCGTTTGTGGTTTCGATCAAGGCGCGAGACGAGATGAAAGAGGCTATTCGAACCAAGTTGGTCTTTGAAGTAGCGGGTCGGATGCCAAAACGGCTCGTTGTTCCGGTGATAGAGGACGAGCCGCGTGTACCTAGTTGGATTGGAGAGAAAATTTGGCAAGACCGTTGGGGGCGATAGATCGGTGCCGAGCCCGGTCCGTTACCGCGTAGTCGTAGCCTGATTAATGCCACTTAGGGAGAGGTGATGGGCTGCGAGCCTGCCGAAGCAAGGCGCCGCCCGACCAACTGTTCGATTTTGCTGGACTAAGCATTAGTTCAGTGGAAACAGGAGATGAAGCAGATTGGATGGCCGCGATTGCGCTTTTTGCGGAATTTCGGCCCACTTGCCGTGCCTCATTGCAGCTTTCTGATCAAGTGGGTTCGTCGCTTGGGCGCGCAGCCAGATTCCACACATGCCAGCGCAACAGTCTGTCACGCTTTGTGCATCGGCTGCTCCGGTCAGCTCGATTGATCATAATTAATCCGGCACCAAATAATCTGGCGTGATGGCTTGGCCATCCGCCTGACCTGAATATCTTCTAGGCCAGGTTTGCGGTTCGCGATCCAGACGGCTGGGAGATCACGGAAGAGGGACGGCGATTCCTCTCCGCCCTTCAAACGGCGGCTTCCGTTCAAAGGTCGCCACTTCGCTCGGTCGCCGATCCGCCCACGAGCGAACCTGCCCTAATGAATGTGACGAAGATGTCTGATTGTCCTCGTCGAGACAGGCGCGGAGGGCCCCGGCGCGGCCGCGGGAAGGGTCGATCCGGTCGACGTACAGCTTGAAAGGGCATGGCTAGCTTTCCGGTTAGTAGAAGCATTCTCACGCCGAATCGATCTTTGCGCGGACCTTGCAGGCCTCGCCGAGCTAAGCCGATCCCCTCATGGCGTCTGTTGCAGTTGCAGATCACAAGGCGCGACGCGCCGTTGTTCAGCCGAAAACGCGGATCGCGATCGCATTGGCCTGCCGGCGATACGTTCGCCGATTCGTCCGTTGTGTCCTGTTCGTCGATCGATAGACCGCACCAATGCGCCGCAGATCAGGGATAATTGACGGAACAGGACGAAGCTGGTCGCAATGTGCAGCGGCCTCGCACATTGAGGTTCCTGTTGCGGTCTGTCCGGCTCCTGAGGTCCATCCGTAAACCACCGGATGTAGTTATCGGTAGTCGTCGTCAAAGTTGCTGGTCCCGTGCGGTCGTCTCCGCACGCGCCCTCGTTACCCATCTGCACCGCGTCGCGGCATTGGCCTTCGACCCATTGCGCAAAAGATTAGTTTATAATTGAGTCGCTCGCCGGAGGCACTCGCCCGCAGGCCCCGCCGTCATTGCATGCCGGCGTCGCTATCACTGTCCCGCGTTCGGGTGCCTTGTTAACCGGTCTCGCGACTGCAGTCGCCTCGGTGCCCGCGGGCATTGCATGCCCGCGTCGCTATCACTGCCCTCCGCGGATAAGAGGCGAACAGGTTCAGCTCCAGCAAGTGATGGTGAATTTGATTACGAACGCAATTGACTCCATGGCCACGAAGAATGGGGAGCGAGTCCTATCCATAAGGTCTGAAGTCCATCACTCCAGATACGTGATGGTATCGGTAGAAGACACGGGGGAAGGTCTAGAGCCCAGCGGCGCCGTGGATCGGATATTCAACCCGATGTTCACGACCAAAACGGACGGCATGGGCATGGGGCTGTCAATCTGCCGGTCGATCATTGAGGCGCATGAAGGGCAAGTATGGGTGACCGCCGATAAGGGCCGCGGCGCCATTTTTCACTTCACGGTGCCGGTAGACTCGGAGAGCCGATCCTAAATGGCCGCCTGAGTCCGACTTTGGCCCGAGGCCGCCCTTTGCTCAGAAAGCCGCGATGTCCGCTTCCGGGAGGCAAGCCGACCAAGGTCAAGTGGGGCCACCGCGGTCGGCTTTTGGCCATAGCGGGCATCAGATGGGACCAGTTTCACGTCCACTTACAGAGGTTGTGCGGACGAGGGAAGGGAGACAGCCACTAACCCAACCGAGGTTGGGTTTGGAAGTATAGGTCGCCTAGGCCGTATCCTGCGAGCGCTGCCCCGCCCGGATCGGCTCGCCTCGTCGAGAGTGAGCCAGCCGGACGTCTACCAGCACCTGCTCGTCGTCCTACTGAACTCCCACCAGCAGGCCCGTCCGCTGGGCAGCTGGTTCCGTGGTGTGGTTGGTTTGCGTACGGAAAAGCTCAGCTAGCTCAGCCCCTTGCGCCTTTAGCCACGCCTTGAATAAGGTAATGCAAGTCCGTCGTGTGTGGGGAAAGGCGGTAGCGTCCCCCGCTACCATTCGCCGTCTTGCTGGATTGGCGGGTCGGTAATGCTCAACGAAAATTTTGGACTGATGCCGCGTCCGCCCCAGCACTTCCCTTCAGTTTAGAAGCTGACTGGCCGCGAGCCTCTGGGAGCGAGCGACAAAAGACGCCCGGTCCGCTCACCGTCTCGGAAGCGATCTGTTGACATCGTCGGATAGCCTGCGCACGAACGAAAAGTGGACGTATCTGGTGCGGTTTCTGGTGCGGTGGTCGTTCTGCGGGCAACGAGGGCCCAGTAAGATATTGATCTCATTGGTGGGCCCGGCAGAACTCGAACCTGCCACCAGACCGTTATGAGCGTTCCTTAGGTGCCCATCAACCCGCGAGTTCGAATGCTCGACAGGTTTAACGCTCGTCGGATCACTGATAAGGTTGGCTGCAAATCTTATCAATCGCCGGGATCCCACGCGCAATACGGGCAGAGATCGTACGGCGTAGACGCGGACGGATTTTTGCACCTCCACATTTGGCACGAAGCCGAATTTTCAGGCGGTTCGCCTCTCGTCGCCCAATAACCTAACGGCGACATTCGACGCCTGGAGTGATCTCCAGGTTCCGTCATGGTCTTCGGATGCTAGCCGGGGAAGTCGCGGAACTCCTTGACCAGATTGAACGGAATTTTCCACCCGGCGCCTCCCCTGCGCATCAGCATCTTGATGTCTTCCGCCCTGTCTTCTTTTCTGGTTTTTGGATCAATCTCCAGGGTGTGGCCTTCACTGTCCCAGGGCTTGGTCGCGCTCTTCGAGTAGTAGCCGAGAAAATGCCCGGCTTCATGGGCAGACGTGTTGGGCCCGCGTTGCGAGCTGATGAAGGCAAGGTCCAGCGATCGAGCAAACGAGCCGTTGGGAAAGCCGTCATTGGACTTAAGCTTATCGACGCAGAAAATGGTGAGATGGGCGCCCGGCACTTTGTGTTTGACAAAGAAGCTCTTCAGTTTTTCGACCTCGATCACATCGGGAAAGGTCGCCAGGCTCGCATCCTTCATGCCTGTGGCATTGGCGAGCTCCTGTTTGACAGCAGCCTGCGAGTCGTCGATGACGAGCCAGTCGCTTGGCACCCGCTCGAATCGGATGTTGGCCTGCGGCCTCCATATGTTGTTCATCGTCAGCAACTCATCTTGCTCGTTGCAGGGCTTCTTGGCGTGAAACGCCGGAGCGTCACCGCTCCCCGGAACCATGACGTTGCGGAATGCCACCTTGATGGTGATTTCTCGCAGCACGGCGACATGGAGCTTGGCTTCGATCTTCCGGCCAGCCGACCAAGCCAGCACTTCCAGGCCGGGAAAGCCAATCGGCTTGATCCGGCCATTGATTTCGAAGAAGCGCGCATCGCCATTGAAGGTGGCGGGAAGTGACGCCGCCCTGAGCTGGGGATCGATATCGGGTGCGGAGAAGGTTTCTCTAGCTTGCATGAGGCGTCTAAGGGTGTCGGCGCCATCGATCTCCTTGATTCCGAGAGCATGGGGGTTGGGATCGACTTTGAGCCGTCTTCCGGGATCGATCAGCGCCACGATGTTGGAGCCGCCGAACGGCACCACCATGCCCGGCGGGCTGCGGCGCTCATCGATGCCGGAGCGGCGGAAAACCTCTTGAAAGGCGGCCATGTCTTGTTCTCCAAGGCCATGAGTTCGCGGCTACCTGGATCCGGATATTGAGACCGTTAGCGTACGCCTTTCGGCTTGGAGCCGAGCAGATCGTGCGTCCCGCTGACGCTTAACGTCCCCGAGCACTCGAATCCTCCAAAGATTCCGCAAGACCCGGTGACGGTAACGCGCAGGTCCTTGCGCTGATACAGGTCGACCGAAACGCCAAATCGCGAAAAATCATTCGTGCTGTTCGGCAGGATGAGGTCGATGTGATCGATCGCCCAGCGCGGCAAATGAGGGTTGCTCTTCCAGAACAGTTCATTGATGGCATGGTGCCCGAAATTTGGTCCGACGGTGAGGGCGCCGTCTGCGCCCTCGAACACGAAGCCCGTCTCGTCGATGTGAACGTTGACGCGGTCGGGCGCTACTGCGAAATGTAGCGACGTGATGTCTTGCGGCTGCGGGTCCTTGCCGAACTGGGCACTATAGTCGTCGCTCCACTGCCCTCGGCCGCGGCCGAGCCCGAATCCGTGCCGGCCCGGAAGGTCTCGCGTCGAGAGCGGCCGATCGGATAGCTTTGGGCGCCAGATCTCGCGAAATCCTTTGCCGATCGTGGCTGCCATCGACAGATCGAGCGCCCAATGCGACGGTTTCTCCGGGCTTTTGCCTTCGGCGAAGGCGTCGAATCCATCTGACGTCTTGGCAATGCGCAGCGTCTTGATCAGGTCTTCCCAGTTCTTCGGCAGGAACGTGACACCGTCGAGGGTGCTGGTCGCGGCCGCCACGCCATATTTCTCGAGCTGGCGTCGGATGTAGGGCTTTTCGTCGTAGAGTCTGACGTCCGGATTCGGACCCGCGAAATATTTCGACAGATCGATCTGTGGTCGGAGCATGGTTAGCCGCGCAGCGATCTTCCGGTAGGTGTCGGTCGTGGTGGGATTGGTGGTCGTCACGGGGCGCCTCCGGGTGTAAAACCTGCCTTCGATTGGTCTGATCCGGGCAGGGGCGGGTTCAATGAACCTCCTGACTGGAAACGCCGACCACCATCCGTGGAGCAGTCTCAAGAGCAAGGACGATCCGATGTCACTCCGGAGCAGGGTGCTGGATGTACTCAACGGCTCGGCGGTCGGACGCATTCGTTTCCGTTTTCCGATCCGGGGCAGCCACGTGACGATTGCGCCGCAAACGTTCCACCACGTCGCACGCGCGATCCGGTTGGGACAGGTCAGCGTGAGAGTTCCGACGGACCTCGCGGCAGGTGTTGCGGCCCAATATAACGATGTCGCGCGAACGCGGGCGGATGGCACGGTCGTCGCGGCAAATACTTTGGAAGTGGTGTCGGCGACGGGGCGCCTTGACGAAGCCTATATCGTCCACGAGGCCTTGCATGCGGCTTACGACCTGCTGCGCACCGGCCTTGACGGGAATGCGGAGGAGGCGTCCGCTTATGTCTGCACTGCGCTCTACTGCCGCATGACGGGTCTGCCGCGACCCCGCTGGGCGAATGGCCCGATCTACGCCAATGCCGCGGAGGTCGCCCGGACGTTGCTGTCGCAATATCAGAAGGGCGATCCCGGCATTCCCTGGGTCGGCGAGCATGAATGGCGGATGCTGCGCGCCGGTGTGGGCCTTAGTGCGGTCTATGCCAGTGGACCCGGCGGCATTTTCACCGGTTGGCTCCTCGGCCAGCAATATACCCACGATGGCTGACGCGACGGGGGCATGCCCGTGCCACAAAACTCCGCTGGCGGCTATCTGCCGGCTCGTGCTTGCCGAGGTCGACGCCGATGAAAGCGTCAGGCAACCAGCAAGCCCAGTTTGCCGACCGTTGCGAGCGAACGATCAACGCCTTGTCGGGTTGAGAGCAGCAGCGGCTCGGCAGGCCGCCCGGCATCATCCATTTGCTTGACTTCGATAGCCGGCCCGAATGTTTCGGTCATTTCGGCGGCAATCTGCTCGAGCGTCCGGGAGCCGTCGAGCAACTGCAGGAAGTGGCGCGTCCGATCGTCGTCCAACTGCACGGTCTGGTGGAGCAAATTGGTGACCAACGATCCTGTCTGCGCCTGTCTGCGGGCGAGCAAGCTCGCCTGCGGGCGATCCGTGACTTCTTTCACGAGAAAGGGCCGTGATTTCAGAAAGGAGATCTCGCCGCTGCAAGCCAGGATATACAGCGCTTCCGTCAATAGCCGTTGGTCATCGCCTGTTTGCCGGCCCTCCAGCAGCGTCCGGGCACCATCGAGCAGTTCACTGAATGAGAGTGCGCGCGGCCAGGCCCGGCCGAGACAAAGATGGGCAGCCTTCAACAGTGAATTGGAAACCGTAACCCGGCTGCCGTTCTGATTCTCGTACTCCATCCTGGAATCATCGGTCAGGCAGAAGTCAGGTCGGAGTGGGCTGGTGCTGCTGAGCAGATAGAACTGCGTGACGAAGTCGAGCGCGACCGTGCGGTTAAGGGCGATGCTTTCGTGGCAAAATAGAGTGCGCCGAAAACCATTGCCGTCGATGAAGTCCTGGTACTGATCGCGCGCCATGAACTCGCTTTCCGGGAAGCCCTGTAGCGTGGCGCGGACCTCCTCGGAGTAGCCGGCCAGGTAACGCCGCGAGAAATCGGCGTCGCTCAGATACTGCAGGCCGTGTCGGCCAGCATCTTCGACGACTTCATGCAACAGGAAGGCCGTCGCGCCCTGGTCAAGATCGTCGTGAAACAGCAATTCGTCAGGGGCCTTGAGGACGCGGTTGCACTGGTCGCGCATGACCGCGCCGTGCACCGTATCGGACTTCGATCCCTCGCTGAGAAATTTCAAGATCGCGCGCGCTTGTCCCACTTTCTCCTTCATCCCGCTGATGCGCCGCGTGTGGTAGCGCATCATGTCGCGGACCATGTCGCGAAGATGCGAGAACGGGTGCGCGTTGTAGCTGACGTAGCAGATCCCCTGCGGGGCCAAATTCTGCTTGAAGATCGTCAGCATCTTCTCGCGCACGCTCGGCGGCACCCACGAATATACGCCGTGCGCGATGATGTAGTCGAACTGGCCGAAGCTCGGGTCGACATCCATGATGTCGCAATGCAGAAGCCTGATGTTGGTCAGCCCCAACGCGGCGATGTTTCGCCGGCCGCGCTCGATCGTAACGCTACTGAGGTCGATGCCGATGAACTCGCTGTCTCGATATTGGAAAGCCATCGGCAGCAGGTTGCCACCGACACCGCACCCGAGCTCAAGCACCCGGCAGCGCTCGACAGCGGCCGGGCGCATGCCGTAGACAGTCCCGATCGTCGCGAGGTGGTTTGGATGCGTGAGTCCGTAGACATGGCCGGGATAGTACACCTCGTCGTAAGGCGTGGTGCCGGTGGTCGGCTGGCCGTGCTCGGTCTGGATGTTCATCGCAATCAATTCCACGAATAAGCAAACTTGTCGTTCAGAACCGAAACGTGGGTCTGCTTGACTTCCTCCTTGGCGAGAGACTTTCTGAGGAATTCACGTGAGAGTTCGGGCAGCAGCGTGTTGGTAATGATATTGTCGATCATACGTCCGCCGGAATCCGGGTCGTTGCAACGGGATACGATATGCTCCACGACAGCATCATCGTAGCCAAAGGCGGCGTTGTGATTGTCGCGCAGGCGCTGTCCGATCCGGTTGAGCTGCAACCTGACAATGCCGGCCAGCATCTCGTCCGATAGCGGAAAGTAGGGGATCGAAACGATGCGCCCGAGCAGGGCCGCGGGGAATACTTTCAGCAATTCCGGCCGTAGCAGCTTGGCGAGTTCTTCCGGCTCATTGCGATACTTCGGATCGCGAGCCAGGCCCATGATGAGGTCGGTGCCGACGTTGGTGGTCAGAATGATCAAGGTGTTCTTGAAGTCGATTCTTCGGCCGTTGCCGTCCTCCATGACCCCTTTGTCGAACACTTGGAAAAAGATCTCATGGACGTCGGGATGGGCCTTTTCCACCTCGTCCAGCAGGATGACGCTGTAGGGCTTGCGCCGGACCGCTTCCGTGAGGCGACCGCCTTCACCATAGCCGACGTAGCCCGGAGGCGCACCCTTCAGGGTCGAGACCGTATGCGCCTCCTGAAACTCGGACATATTGATCGTGATCATGTTCTGCTCGCCGCCGTAAAGAGTTTCGGCAAGCGCCAAGGCAGTTTCCGTCTTGCCCACTCCGGACGGCCCGGCCAGCATGAATACGCCGATCGGCTTCGACGGGTTGTCCAGCTTGGCCCGGCTGGTTTCGATTCTCTTGGCGATCATCGTCAGGCCATGCGATTGGCCGACGACGCGGCGATTGAGAATTTCCGGCAGCTTCAGCACGGTTTCGATTTCGTCCCGCATCATTCTGCCGACCGGGATGCCGGTCCAGTCGGACACGACTGATGCCACCGACTGCTGATCGACGTGAGCATAGATCATCCGCTTTTCCGGATTGATGCTCTCGAGCGTCTCGAACTTGCCGCGCAGCTCGGCGCGCTTTGCCGCTGGATCTTGCTCACCCTTCTCGGACAAGATTTCGCGAATGCTACGGATGTCCTTGACGATCTCCTGCTCCTTGGCCCAATCGGCCTCGAGACTGGTCAGCTTGTCCTTGAGCGTTGCGATGTTGGCTTCGATCGCAGTGACGCGGTCGGTATTCTCGTCCCCGAGCTCGCCGTCGCTGACCAACGCTGTTCTTTCGGCCTCGCGTGCCGCGATGGCAACGCGCGCGTCCTCGATCAGAGCCGGCGTCGCGCTTTGGCTGATGGCCACGCGCGCCGAGGCCGTATCCAGCAGGCTGACCGCCTTATCCGGCAGCTGTCTCGACGGAATGTAGCGATGCGACAGGTTGACGGCGGTCACGATCGCGGCGTCCGAGATGCGGACGCCGTGGTGCTTTTCCATCGGACCGAGCAGCCCGCGCAGCATAATGCAGCAGGTCTCGACATCCGGCTCATCGACCTGGATCGGCTGGAAGCGCCGGGTCAGCGCGGGGTCCTTCTCGATGTACTGACGATACTCTGCCCACGTCGTGGCCGCGATCGTGCGCAGCGTGCCGCGGGCGAGGGGCGGTTTCAGTAGATTGGCCGCATCGCCGGTCCCAGCCGTGCCACCGGCTCCGATCAGGGTGTGGGCTTCGTCGATGAACAGGATAATGGGGGTAGGCGAGCTCTGGACCTCGTCGATCACGGAGCGGAGGCGCTGCTCGAACTCGCCCTTCATCGAGGCGCCGGCCTGCATCAGACCAATGTCGAGAGCACAGAGCCTGACGTTGCGCAACGGCGGCGGTACCTCACCGGCAGCAATGCGCTGCGCGAATCCTTCGACCACGGCGGTCTTGCCGACGCCGGCTTCGCCGGTGAGAATTGGATTGTTTTGCCGCCGGCGCATCAGCACGTCGATCAATTGGCGGATTTCGTCGTCTCGACCCAGGATCGGGTCCATGTCGCCCGACCTGGCCTTGGCCGTGATATCCTGGGAGAAGCGGTCGAGCGGCGTGGTACCCTTGGGACCTGCCCGGTCCGCGCCGTCGGTGCCGGCACCGGGCAAGCCGGAGCCGTCCATCGGACGCATGGTCTCCTCCTCGGAGCCGGCCCAGATGGCGCGGTGCTCCGCGGCCAATACGTCCACGTTTATCTTGGCGAATTCCTGCGAGATGTTATTGAGCGCCCGACGAAGATCGTTCGACTTCAAGCCCGCGACCAGCAGGTGGCCGGTGCGGATCTGTGTTTCGCCAAAGAAAAGCGTGGCGTAATGCCAGCCGCGGTCCAGGATGTCGATGACCGAGTTGGCGACGCCCGGCATGTCGGTCTCGTTCTTGCGGAAGCCGTTGATGACGCCGGCGAGGTCGGACAGCAGTCGCGCGCGGTCGAGCTTGTAGTGATCCACCGCCAGGCCGAGATCAGTCCTTTCCTGCTGCAGGATGTGAAACAGCCAGTGTGCGAGCTCGACGTTACGGTTACCGGCGCTCTTGGCGTGGCGAAGGGCCTGTATGAAAGCATCGTAGCCAGCGCGATTCAGCTTCCCGGTTACGGATTCAAGGCTGATGTCGGTCACGGTGCTGCCTCCTGGTCACTTCGCTCGGCGATGCCCGGCTCATCGTGGAAATCGGCTCGAATTCCATGATGTTAGGACAATCGGAGCGGTGCATAGGTTCAAAGCGGCGCGGCGTCAGTTGTGGCGCTGCGCCGAGCTCTCAGGCGCTCGGCGAGGTGAAAGCGCGCGTCCCGCCGATACTCCTCGGTGGAGGCCCAGTTGGGTGAGATCCAGCCGGTCCAGCCAAGGCGCCCGCTCTGTCCGAGCCTCATCGGGACGACCGCTCCTGCGGGAATGGCGAGTTCCACCTCCCACTCGAACTCGTCACCAGTATAGAAGTAGACGGCGTCGGCCAGGGGCTCTGACAGGTTGGGCACTTCGGTGGGCAGGAACTGTTGGTATTGCGCAAAATCCTTGACGTAAACCCGAACCCTGATCTTGTCTTCGACACTGAACACGCGCGAGCCCAGAAGTGCGTCGTGGCCAAGCCTCGCGTGCGCCGCGCCAAGGCGGCTGCAATGGCTGGCATCGAACGCCAGCCATGTGCCGACGAACTCGTCGATCTCGACCCTGACATCGAACAGGCCTTGCAGCAGCCGCTCCAGTCGCGACGCGGATTTCGCCTTGGGCGAAACCAGCCCGGCGAAGCTCAGCTTCGCCATGTCCGGCACGGTATCCCGATCGCCAAAAATGGCGGAGCCGAGGCCGGCGAAGGAGCCGACATAGGCGATGAAGCGGTCTTCCGATGGCCGATCATGCTGGGCGATCGGCCGTGCGTCGGCCCAGGCCCGAAAAAACAATTGGAGGAAGCGTCCATTAAGGAGGTCGAGAAAGCGCGGAAAGGCGTCGTCTCGCATTAACTGCCAGCCGACGCTCTCATCGGTGGTGGCCAGCGGCAGTGCTCCCTGCGGGCCGAGCAGACCGAGGAATTTGACCAGAATTCTGAGTCTGCCGTCCCGGTCGTCGACAGAGCTGAGATTGGACGCGGGAAACTCCAGATAGGGAGCCTGCCCGAGGTCGACGAATTCCTCGCGACGCGCAGCACTGTCGCCGATCCGCGGCCGGCCCGGATTGGATCGCTCGAGCTGGCGCAGGGTCTGGAAGAAATCGAACCGCCAGGGCTCGGCTTTCATCTGGTCGATCAGCGTCACAGCGGCCTCCTTGTGCCCATGCGCGCCGGCCAGCGCATGATCTCCCCGCGTTCCGGAGTCGAGATGACGGTCTGGGTGAAGGTGTTGAAGCCCGAATAGTCGGCGAAGAAGCGCTCCAGCACGGCCCCGAGCAGGAACGCGCCGCTGCCTTCGAACGCCTTCTCGTCGAGCGTGACGGTGATCTCGAGACCGCGCGCAGCACCACTGCCGGTACGCTCGCGGACCCGCCGAACCACAGGCCTGCTCTCGACGCTGCGCACGCCGCGAATCTTCCGCTCCGTCGCATCGTCGAACTGGTCGGCGAATAGCGACAGCATTTCGCGCAAGGCTCCGGCGTTCCTGCCGCCGCCCCGTTCGACAAGGCCGAGATAGTTCAGGCTCAGCATGTTGATCAGCCGCCAGCTGACGATGCCGCTATTGGCGATTTCGCTGCGGCTGCGCAACTGCGCCACCACCGGCTCGCGCGGCCGGGTGGGGCCGGCGATGCACATCAGCTCGAGCGAGGTGTCGTCCAGCAGACGGAAATCGGCTCCGCCCTGGCCGACCGGAAGATGCTCCGTGAGATGCCGGTTTGAGCACAACGCGCGGACACTTAGTTCAGCGGCGGATTTGTCGCCGCTCAGGTCGCCCGGCTCGAGCAGGGAAAGGAACATGTCCGTCCCGGTGTAGTCGGAGGCGGCGCCATATGTCTTCTCCTCCACGGTACGGCGCCGCGGCAGCCGACGAACGGTAAAGTAAAGCCCCTCGACCGACTGGGTTGTCCGGTCGACCGCGGCGGAGTACAGCGGACGAACGTGCCGCTTGTCCTTTTCTGCCGGAAAATGTGCGTAGACCTCCAGCACCTGATGGGGCTCGTATTCGAGATAACGGCTCCGGTCAGGCACCACGTGGTACTCGTGGGTATTCGATTTGACCGGGATGCGATCGCTCGTCTTCTCGAACAGGTTGATTGCCGGGGCGGTGTAGAGGCTGAAAGTCTCCGCCCGAACCGAGGCGGCAAGGCGCGAGTTGTGCTCATTGAATGCGAATACGATGTCGACCGACCTGCTGCGCAACCGCGGCATCACGGCGCGAAGTGCCGTCAGGTTGACGCCGAGGAACTTGCGCGGAAACACGAAGTATTCCCGCAGTAACTCCGAGCCGCGAAACACCCGGTTGTCGTTTGGAAACAGGGATTCGTTCTCGCTGAAGCCGACTTGCTGTACGCAGTCGTTCGGAGCCCTGATGACCACCGGATCGCCGAAATTGTCGAGATAACGAAAATAGATGCCGGCGCAGTTCGAAATCAGTTGCTCGTAGAGCGCGATGGCGTCGGATTCAGCGCCGGTCAGATAGATCGGCAGTTCGCTGGTGCGGCAACCGGCGAACCAGGTTTCCGGCTTGTTGCGAGCCGCCGCGTCCGCCGGCTCTTCGTCCAGCCGAGCGGCGATGCGATGGGTCAGGGAGAGCCTGAGGCCCGCGATAACCTCCCCGCCGACCGGAATTCCAAGCGCCTGCAATGCACCTGCCGTCGCGAAATATTCCGCGCCGGTGACGTCAAAGGGCCAAAGGACGATGTCGCGACAAAGCCGGAATCGGCAGGCAAGGCTTCGCTCCCTTTCGCGATAGGTCGCATCGAAATAGGCTCCCCGCGCAATCTTCCTGCCGTCGCGTAACGCCGGATCGGCATAGGGCGGCTCGGCCTTGACCAGCATGGCAGACGGAGTTGGCGCCAGATAATTCGGAACCAGCTGCTCGAGCAGGTTCGCCGTGAACTCTGGAAACTCGTGCTTGAGTTTGAGCTGAACGCGAGCGGCAAGGAACGCGGCGCCTTCCAGCAGGCCCGAAATCATCGGGTCGGATCGATCGCGGATCAGGCCACCCAAGCGCTCAGCGATGCCAGGATATTCCTCGGCGAAATCCTCCGCATGCTCGTAGAGCAGCGACAGTTCGCGGTTGTATAAGTCGAGAAACTCGCGATTCATGCTACATTCGATTGATCTGGATATCGCCGCTATCGAGATCGACGTCGGCGACGAACTCCACGGGAACGTTGAGCGGCTCGCACTTCAGTTCGGTATGAACGATGAAGCGCAGCTTGAGCTGCTCGGGGCCGACCGAGGTGTCGCGCCGGACCCGGATGGATTTGCGATCAAGCCTGGGCTCATACCTCGTGAGCGCCGTGCGCAGGCCGTCGCTGAGCTCTTCGTCCGTGACCTCGTCGATCGAACGGTTTGCGATATCGGGAAATCCGTAGTTCAGGATCGAGGTCCGGACACAGTCGCGGCCGGTCAGGTCCAGGCTCGATTCGAGAGCAATGGTATTAAACAGGGTTTCGAGATCCTGCGAGACCTCTCGCCTCAGCAACGTTTCAGAGATCGGAAAACGACCGGCACTGCGCCGACCCGCTATGACGCGCTCGCCAAACTGATCGCGCAGTTCGATCTTCTTGCGCGCATCGCGGGCCTCGTGGGCCGCCCGAAAGGCCAGCATCAATGGTGGTGAAAGCCGGTCCTTTTTTTGCGTCGGAGTCATAAGCGGTCCCCGCACGAACCGGTGCCGATTGCCGAGACAGGCAATCGACACCGGACACGAGATTGGTGATCAGGCCCATTCCTTGTTGGCCGGAACGTCCCAGCCGAAGGTCGGCGATGCGCCGGCGCCGCCCTTCTCCGTCTGGGTCTTGTAGATCATCTTCACCTTGGCGAAGTTCAGGCTCACGTTTTCAGTAAGACGATCTTCGCCGTGCGATCCGCCGGTCGATACGCTGGAGACCAGGACGTGCTTCATCTCGATCTTGAGATATTCCAGAGGATTTTCGCCGGCCTTGCGGACAGTGAGGATCGCGGTGTCGATGTGCTTGCCGTTGGCGCAAACCTTGAAGAGTTCAGGCGTTGCCTTGTCAACGAAGTGCGTGAAGTGGAGATCCTGCATGTTGACCTTGCCGGCGCCGCCGCCCGAGCCGCTGTGAAAGGTGCCGCTTTGGCTCTCGCCAAACGACCAACTCAAGATGTCAATCTCGTCCTTGTGTTTGTCGTCGAGCGATTCGCCCTTGATGGGATCGAGCTTCAGAAAGATGTCGACGGCCATAGGATAGTCCTTTCAGAAAAAGTCTGGATGTTTGACGGTCGCGATAACGTGGGATCAGGAACTTGGGCCTGGCAGGCGCGAAACAAGGCTGAGGCCGACGTCCATCGCTTCCAGTTGAAAATGTGGACGGAGAAAGAAGCGCGCGTTGTAGTATCCCGGGTTCTCCTCGTTTGCTATAACCTCGACTTTCGCAGCGGCGAGCGGCTTGCGCGCTTTCTGCGCCTCTGAAGAAAGCGCTGGGTTGGCATCAACGTACTCGTTGATCCAGGTCTGCAGCCAGACCGTCAGCTCATCCTTCTCCTTCATGGATCCGATTTTGTCGCGAACCATGCACTTCAGGTAGTGCGCGAAGCGGGACACTGCGAACATGTAGGGCAGGCGTGACGACAGATTGTCGGATGCGGTTGCATCGACACCCTTTTCACCGAAGTATTTCTTCGGCTTGTAGACCGACTGGGCACCGATGAACGCTGCCTTGTCGGTGTTTTTGCGATGGATCAGCGGGATCAGACCCGCCTTTGCCAGTTCGTGCTCGCGGCGGTCACTGATGGCAATCTCGGTCGGACACTTCAGGTCTACTCCGCCATCGTCGGTCGGGAAGGTGTGTGTCGGCAGATTGATCACCTCGCCGCCGGACTGGACGCCGCGAATGCGCGTGCACCAACCGAATTCCTTGAAGGCCCGATTGATGTTGACGGCCATCGCGTAGGCCGCGTTGATCCAGCCGTATTTGTCGCCGGTGTGTCCGTCGGTTTCCTCTTCGAACGCGAATTCCTCGACAGGTTCTGACTTCGCGCCGTAGGGGAGGCGACCCAGCACGCGCGGCATGCACAGGCCGACATAGCGGGAGTCGTCCTGGTCGCGCAGTCCCTTCCAGGCGGCATACTCCGGCGTGTCGAAAACCTTGCCGATGTCGCGTGGATTGGACAATTCGGTCCACGAGTCCATTCCCATCAGGGTCGGCTCGGCGCCGGCAAAGAACGGAGCGTGTGCGGCGCCGGCGATCTTGCTGAGATCACGCATCAACTGCACGTCGGTCGGAAGGTGACTGAAATAGTAGTCGCCGATCAGGCAGCCGAACGGCTCGCCGCCCAGCTGTCCGAACTCGTATTCGTAGATCTGCTTGAACAGCGGACTCTGATCCCACCGCGCGTCGGGATAGAGTCGCAGGTTGCGATAAAGTTCGGTCTTGGAGATATTCATCACGCGAATCTTGAGCGTGGCGTCGGTCTCGGAGTTGAAGACCAGGTAGCTCAGCCCACGCCAAGCGCTTTCGATCGCCTGGAACTCCGGCGCATGGAGGATCTCGTTCATCTGCGCGGTCAGTTTTTGATCGATCCTCGCGATCATTTCCTCGATGGTGTCGAGCACGTCGGACTTGATGACGCTGGTGTCCTTTAGCGCCTCTTGAACCAGCGTTGAGACCGCATTTTCGACTTCGGTCGCGGCGCGTTCGGTCCGCGGCTTGAAACTCTGCTTGAGGAGAGCCGAAAACTCGTCGGCCTCGACGGTCGCTACCTGGGTGGTGGTTTCTTTCTGTGTGACTTCCTTTGCCATGGTCCCCGCTCCTTCCTCAGCTCTCGGCATCCGGTTCAGCAGATTGGGTCGTTGCCCGCTCGCGCAGCGCGGCCATCAGCTGCGGATCGCTAAGAAGCTTCTTGAGTTGATCCTCGGCGGCTACTTTGCCGTCCATATAGCGCAGCAGGTTCGCAAGCTGTTCGCGTGCCTGGAGCAGCTTGGCCGTCGCCGGCACCTGGCGGGCGATTGCGACGGGCGTGAGGTCGGCCATCTTGTTGAAGCGCAAGTTGACGGACATCTTTTCGTCGGAGTTCTCGCCGAGTCGATTGGCGACGCGCATCGTGACGCCGGGTTGGATCGCGGCCATGCGGCTGTCGAAATTATCCATGTCGAACTCGAGGAACTTGCGCTCCTCGACCTTGGGCTTCTCGACACCGGGATTATTACCGGAAAGATCCGACAGAACGCCCATGACGAACGGCAATTCAACCAGCCGGTCCGCATCGTAGGGATCTTCGTAAGTGATATGCACGCGCGGTGCGCGATTTCGCCGAATGAATTTTTGACCGCTGTCGGTTGCCATTGGTTGCCCTCTCCAAAAAATCTCTTCGGAAGCCGGCTTGCGCGACGCAGGCTAGTAAGGTGCTTCGGTCTTTCGTCAGCGGAGCTGCCTTCTGCTTCCTTAGTCCCGTCGAACGGAGGGCGGGTTCAATTCGATTTATCGATCGTTTTCAGAGCGCCCTCCGGCAGGACTTCATTCAGCAAACTGAGGAAGTCCCGTTGCGCGAGTTCGCGTGCGCGATCGACCAGGAACGGGATCGGACTGGACGGCTCAGCGGCTCGGAAGAAGGATGCAACCTTGCTCAACAGGTCCAGCGCCTGGGCTCTGTTTTCTGCTGTGAAAACAAAATCTTGAGTGGCCTCTTCGGCAGCGGTCGGGAGCGCTGCGGCGAGTTCCGCCATGCGCTCGATCGGCAGGTCGAACACTTTGTCGCGACCAATATTGATGGCGGCGCTCTCCACGTGTGAAGGCACCAGCATCCGCATCACTTCGATAAACGATTTGCCAACCATGTCCTGCGCCTGCCGTACAAGCAAGAGCGCCGGACTCGACGGTTCCCTTCGCGCCAAATAGTCGGCCGCGGCAGCGAGCGCCGCGGACGCCTGTCCGGGCGAGGTCACTGCGCCGCTCGTTTCAATCGGCAGTTGCGGATCATCGTGAGCAGTGTCGTCCCGGGGCAGGATGGCCGCGGCCGGATCGCGTGCGCTGACCAGACCCGCGAGCCATCCGGCCATGCCGTTGGCGACGGCGGCAAGCCTGTCGAGGTGGATGGGCTGCCCCGAGTTCAACTTTTCGTGCCAGATCGATTTGATGGCCGCAATCTCGGCGGCGACGGCGGAACAGCGTGCACTCACCGATTTGAGGGTGTCGAGGTCGGTCTCGCTGATGATCCGCTCGATAGTTCCGATGTCCGGTACGTCGGCGTCGGCGGCCGGAATCTCGCCTTTGGCAATCTGATAGGCACGGTAGTTGAGGGTGCCGTGCCTGCGATTTTCGATCAGGGGAAGGAATTGGAGTGGGTTGATCACCGTTGGAAACACGTCGATCGCTTCGACGGTGACGGCTCGAAAGGCATAGTCACCGCCTTCGCCCCTCGGATGAACCGTCTCCCATCGTTCGCGCAGCAGTTGGGTGGTCGCCTTCAGGCAGCTGAGAAAGCCGTCCAGATCGCGGTTCAGGATGGAAAACTTGGCGAGTAGCATGGTCAGCCGCAGATCGCGGGTGCGAGCCAGGAGCGGCTGCGCTGCGGCGAGCTGGCCGGCAATATCGATGGCCTTTGGATCGAAGCGTCCGCGCTCTCCGTTCGCGTTGACCACCTCGAAATACGACATCGGGAGCAGCGATTCCGCAGCTGCGAAGAAATTCAAGTATTGGACATCGCCGGTGGCATCGAGGTCCGGCCCGCAGGGATCGTCCGGGTCTATGGGCTGGGTCAGAGATGTTACGTCGAGCATACGAGGATGATCCGTCTGGGAGGCCCCTGTCCCTCTGCCAGGTCCGTGACCTCTGGCGGATCACGCGGGGGATCATGATCCGCTTACCAGTTAGGTCAGATCAACGCGGGCCTCGGTTCATTCCCGGCGATGATGGCAGTTTCCCGTGAACCAGCAAGCGCTTGGGGCCGACTACATGAGTGCTGCGGTGGTTCCGTCGGCCGCGCACTTTGGCGCGTCAGGATGGGACAACATCGGGCGGACCTCTCGGTCATTTCCCGACGGCCGGCCGGCGCGGTTTCGGTTGTTCTTGCTTGACGGCCTGATCTGCCGGTTGCGCAGACCTTGCGGTCAACGAAGGAGATTGGCGCTCACATGGGCCAGCTTACCCAGGATACCCGCCTCTGCGAGCTCAAGACCCCCCTTGGCAAGGACGTTCTGGTTTTTGCCGGGTTCGAGGCCTCGGAAGGCCTGAGCGAACTTTTCGAATACCGCATCGAGTGTCTCAGCGAGGACGCCGATCTCGACTTCGATCGGGCCATCGGCCAGCAGTGCACGCTCACCATCAAACTGCACGAAAAGGAGCGTGAGTTCAGCGGCATTCTCACGGAGGCCCAATGGGTCGGGGTCAAGAACGACTATTTCAGCTACCGGATCGTGCTGAGGCCATGGTTGTGGCTGCTGTCGCGCACGACCGACTGCCGGATCTTTCAGGACAAGAAGGCGCCCGACATCATCAAGGAAGTCTTCAACGAGCGCGGCTTCACCGATCATGAGTTCAAGCTTACCGAAGAGGGCTCGTGCCCAAAGCTTGAATATTGCGTTCAGTACCGCGAGACCGACCTGAATTTCGTTTGCCGCTTGATGGAGCAGCATGGCATCTACTACTTCTTCAAGCACGAAGGGGGCAAACACACGCTGGTGCTGGCGGACTCCAAATCGTCTCACAAACCGATCGACGGCCTCGCCAAGATCCCCTACATCCCGCTGACCGGTGCCGACCGTCGCGGCGAGCAGCACATCTATGAATGGGTATCCGAGCGCCGGTTTCGTACTGGAAAGATCGAGCTCAACGACTACAACTACCTCAAGCCCAACGCGAAGATGATTAGCGACGCCAAGGGCTCCGAGAGCTACACGCGATCGGAGATGGAGTTCTACGACTATCCGGGCAAGTTCAAGGAAAAATCCGACGGCGAGCGATACGCCAAGATCCAACTCGAGGCGGAACAGGCGATGGATCGGCGCCGCCGGGGCAACGGCGATGCCATCAACCTGTTTCCGGGTGGACTAACCAAGCTCGAGAAGCACTCGAAAGATTCGCAGAACGTCGAGTATCTGGTGGTGCGGGCGGCTCACTCGTTTTCCATCGAGTCCTACCGCACAGGCGGTCCCAGCGACGCCGGCCAGCACGTCTACTTCGGCAGCTACGAATTTCTGCCCAGTGATCGGCCGTTTCGCGCTCCGATGATGACGCCGAAGCCAAGGATCAACGGAATTCAAACAGCGAAGGTCGTGACCAAGGACGACAATTCGAGCGAGGAAATCGACGTCGAGTCGTTAGGCGAGATCTATGTTCGCTTTTTCTGGGATCGAAGGAAGAAGCGGTCGTGCCGGTTGCGCGTAGCTCAAGTCTGGTCGGGCAAGCGTTGGGGCGGGCAGATCATCCCGCGCGTCGGGCAGGAAGTCGTGGTGGAATTCCTGGAGGGAGACCCCGATCGGCCCCTGGTGATAGGGACCGTCTATAACGATGAATACAAGCTGCCCTACGATCTGCCGTCCAAAAAGACGATTGCGGGATTGAAGTCCGACTCGACCAAGGGAGGAGGCGGCTATAACGAGTGGAACTTCGAGGACAAGAAGGGGTCCGAGAAGATCACCCTACATGCTGAGAAAGACTACGATGTCACGGTCCGCGACACCGAGACGCGGACCATCGGCGAGGCCGCATTCGGTGGCGATACCCGCAAGACCACGCTCAAGAACGGCAATGACAAGCTCGATATCGAACTGGGCGGTCAGCACATCAAGCTGGCGATGGATCAATCCGTCGATGCAGGCCTGAGCATTACCTTGGCGGCCAACGTCAATATTACTCTGCAGGTCGGTCCAAGCCAGATCATCATGTCCCCCGCCGGCATCGTCATCAACGCGCCGACGATTACCATGACTGCGCAAGCAACCATGGCGCTCGCTGCCGGCGGCCCGTTGGTCGCCCACGGCACGCCAACGCTTGTCGGCTGACGGCCATGACACAGGTTCGGTTCAGCACAGTCCGCGATTTGTTCGAAGCCTATCCGCTGGCGCGCTACGACATCGGCAAGGCGGCCCCGGAGAAGCCGTCGCTGGATTTCCTGCAGGACGCCGCCAATGCAGGCAACTGGCACCAGGCCGTGTCCTTCTGCGCGTATCTGTTGCCGCGGCGCGTGGCCGTCGCTTGGGGATGCCGTTCGTTGCGGCAGATGTTCGACCATTTCGATGCCAACGAAGACAGGTCGCTCAGCTTTACGGAGACCTGGGTCCGGCAGCCGGACGAGCAATCACGAAACAAGGCGCTGGCAGCCGGAAACGCCAACGATCCCGAGCAGCCGGCGACATGGCTGGCGCTGGCCGCCGGCTGGTCCGGCGGAAGCGTGGTTCCGGCGGAATTCGCTCCGGTCGAAGCCAAGCCCGATCAAACGGCAAGGGCAGTACGCGCAGCCTTGCTGATCGGTCTTTGCCAGCTGTCCCACGCCTCCCGGGACAGGATAATGACGGCATGCCTGGAGGATGGTATTCAATTGGCACGCGGCGAACCGCGCCCTCCGCGCTGACGAGACGAGGTGATGGTGCTTCGCTTCAATATCGAGAACGAGCCGAATCTCCCCGACGGTGGTCCCGTGTCGTTTACGGTTACCGGGAGGCGTTCCGTCGACATTGGTCGCGACCGTCATCTCGACTGGACCTTGCCCGATCCGGCACGGATGATTTCGGGAAAGCATTGCGAGGTGCACTATCGCGATGGCGGCTACTGGTTGCACGACGTCTCGACCAATGGCACGTTTCTCAACGGCGCCGATCAGCGCATGCGCGGGGCGCATCTGCTGCGCAACGGCGATCGGCTCGTCATCGGCCATTATGTCATAAGTGTCTCGGTGGACCCGAATGAGCCGGGCGAGGCCATGCCGGACCTTGGCGCGCAGCGGCAAGCGCCCGCCGCGCAGCAGCATGCCGATTACCAGCAATTGTGGGCTTCCGATGGCGACGTGCCGCCGCCGATCGACCCGCAGCAGTTGAGAAAGTCGCGCGAGGCTGCGCGACCTGTCAATCCGGAATTTCTGGACTGGGCGGCGAGCGTTCCGCCGGCGGGCGTCGACCCGTTCCGGCATTCGTCGCAGATGCCTCGACGCGAGGCGCCTGTGCATGACGACATGAGCTGGGCGGCCGGTCCGGTCGCAACGCCGAAGCCGGCAGTCGACGCACCGCACGCGATGCCGACGCCGCGTCGTCCATCGGTATGGACTGACGATGAAGCAGCTGTCGCGCCAATGCCATCGTCGGTACCGGCAGGGCATGCGGAGACGCCGCGGCAGCAGGCGGCGGGCCCACCGCCGGTTGCGTCGGCCAGCAACGGCGAATTTGCGCGTCTGGTGGCACGCGCGGCCGGACTCCCAGACAACGTCTTTGCCGACAAGACCGAGGCCGAACTCGCGCAGCAATTGGGCATCCTTCTGCGCATGACCGTGGAAAACCTGATGGCCCTGCTGCAGGCACGCACGCAGGCCAAGCAGCTGACGCGCAGCACGAATCAAACCACCATCCAGGCCATCGAGAACAACCCGCTGAAATTCTCGCCGACCGCGGAGGATGCGATGCGCATCCTGTTTGGACCGCCGACGCGCAGTTACCTCGATGCGCCGCACGCATTCGCTCAGGGTTTCAACGATCTCAAATCCCATCAGTTAAAGACCTACACTGCGATGCAACACGCAGTCAGGGTGCTTGTCGCCAGTGTTGATCCAATTTTGATGGCGCGCGAGCTTGAGCTTCAACGCGGCGCAAGATCCCTGTTCGGCTCGAACAAGAGCAAGCTGTGGGACGAGTTTTTGTCGCGCTGGAAGGCGCATCTCGGTCGCGACGAGAGCGCGCCGATCGATACCTTCATGCTGCATTTCTCGGAATATTACGACCGCGCCGACAAGGCTGGTTCAAAATGAACTCTCGGTGACGACCCCGTCGCCGACCATTGTATGTGGATACAGGAATGTCTTGGTACAGCAAGGTTTTCTGGTCGGAAGGTCTGTTTCTGCGGCCGCATCATCTGCAGCAGAACGATCGCTATCTCGAGCACCTGCTGGAAAAGCGCGTTCGCTATACGACGCCCTACCCCTGGGGCTTTGCGCAGCTCGAGATCGATAACGATCTCACCCATCAGAGCAAGTTCGCCGTGCGCAATGCAAGCGGCGTCATGCCCGATGGAACGCCGTTCGACATCCCGGCGGACAGTCCAATCCCGGAGGCGATCGAAGTGCCGGATTCGGCCGCCGGCCAGATCATATGGCTGATGATGCCGGTGGCGGCGCCGAACACACGCGAGGTGGACGAGGATCGCACTGACAGCGCCAGTCGTTACGTGCGCACGTCCGAGACGTTCATCGATTCGACGTCAGCTCTCCGCATCGAGGAAGAGATCGACATCGTCTACCCGCGGCTGTCGTTCGAGCTGCGCAAGACGGCCAAGCCAGGATACATGGGTCTCGGCATCGCCCGCATCCTTGAGGTGCGCGACAAGAATATCCTGTTCGACGACAAGTTCGTGCCGCCGATGCTGGTCTGCGCCGCGCATCCGGTTGTCGATGGCTGGCTCAATCGCATCATCGGCTGGGTCGAAACCAAGCTTGACGAGCTTGCGCGCTACGCGGTCGATCCTTCGTCCGGCGGCGGGTTGCAGAGCGTCGACTATCTAGTGCTGCAGGTGCTGAACCGGACAATTCCCGTACTGATGCATTTCAAGCGGTCCGGCAGCGTCCATCCCGAGCGGCTGTACGAAGAATTACTCAGGTTTGCTGGCGAGCTTGCGACCTTTGCGACGACGGAACGACGCGCGCGGGACTACCCGGCATACGATCACGACAATCTCGAGTACGTCTTCACGCCACTGGTGCGCGACATCCAGGACTTCCTGAGCGCGCGGCTTGGCAGGCGTGCGATTCGTCTCGAGATCATCGAACGGGCCCAGAATGCATTCGTATCGCCGATCCGCGACCGGGCGCTGTTCCGGAACGCGACCTTGGTGCTGGAGGTCGCCGCGCGGCGGCCTCTTGTGGAGATTCAGAACGAATTCCCCCATTTGTTTAAGGTCGGGCCCAACACCAAGATGACCGAGATCGTGCACGCGAACCTGCCGGGCTTGACGCTGGTGCATCTGCCGACGCCGCCCGCCTCACATCCGCGCCATCACGGACCACGTCTATTTCTATCTCGATCGCAAGTCGGCGCTGTGGCCCGAGTTCAGCACGGCGGCCTCGATCGGAATGCATTTTTCCGGCGACTGGCCGGAGCTTGAGTTGTATCTTTGGGCCATCCTGGAAGAGCGGCCATGACCGACAGGGACAAGCCGGTTAATCCTTTCGGTCGGGGTGAACGGACGATCATCCGTCCGAATCCTGGCGGGAGGGTGCCGTCGGCTCCGCCTCCTCAATCTCCTGCGGGCGAGGGGCCCGCGCTGCGGCCGGCCTACTCGCCGTCGCCGGTGGCATCGCCCGGTACCGCTTCGCCACCACCGTTTGCTCCTGTGCCGCCAGCTCCGAGCTACGCCGCCCCGCCGACCAGCCAGCCGTCCGAGGATTGGATCTCGACACCGGCGCAGGCCCCGGCGCCGCAAGCAATGTTGCCGCCCGGACCGCCCCTGCGGGTCGACGATCTGGTTGCGCCGAACGCCAATCCGGTGATGCGCGCCGGCGGCCCGTTGCTGCAGTTGCTTGGCCGGCTGCGCGTCGCGCTGATGCGGGCGTCGTTCGCCAGCCTGATGGAACAGGTTGCCGACGCCATCAAGTTTTTCGAGAAGGACATCCGCTCGGCCGGGATTTCCGAGCACCAGGCCAATACGGCAAAATATATCCTGTGCGCTACCGCCGACGATATCGTGCAGCACATCCCGACCGACGATCGTCACGTCTGGGCCCAATACTCGATGCTCAGCCGTTTCTTCGGCGAGCGCGTCGGCGGCGTCCGCTTCTTCGAAATCCTCGACCATTTGAAGGCCGATCCGCTGGTCAATTATCCGGTGCTCGAGCTGCAGCACGCCTGCCTGGCACTTGGGTTCCAGGGTATTCACCGGACCTCGGCGGGCGGACTTGCGAACCTGCAACTGATCCAGCGCAATCTCTATGAAACGCTGCGCCGGGTTCGTCCCAAGCCGACCAACGATCTGTCGCCACACTGGCGCGGGCAGGCGCTGGCCGGTCGGCGCAAGCACCTGCGTGTTCCCGTCTGGCTGGTGGCGGCGGTGGTCGCCGCGCTGCTGACCGGATCCTATTTCGTTCTGCGGACGTTGCTCGCTGGCCGTGCAGAGAGTGCTGCGCAACTCGCGCTGGCATTGCATCCCAGCGATCCGATCGAGCTCAAGCGCCGCGTCGTTGCGCCGCCACCGCCGCCACCTCCGCCGCCGCCGCCGGACCGCATCACCCAGCTGCAGCGCATCCGCAATGCGCTGGCAAAGGAGAAGACCCCCTGCGACATGACCGCGGACCAGACGGCGAGCTTCATCGTCATCAGGGTCTGCGATCTCGCCTTGTTCGCCTCGGGCCAGGCAACCATCCTCGACGGCTTCAAGCCGATTGCGGCCCGCGTTGCGGCGACGCTCGACAAGGAGCCCGGCCGAATCCGGGTGGTCGGCCACACCGACAGCTCGCCCATCCGCACCGTGCGTTTCCCCTCGAATTTCGAATTGTCGGTCGAACGCGCCAAGGCGGTTGCCGCCGCACTGAAGCCCGGTCTGGCCGATGGTTCGCGCGTCGACGTCGAGGGCAAGGGCTCGGATGCACCGATTGGCAGCAATTCGACGCCCGAGGGGCGCGCCAAGAACCGTCGGGTCGAGATCTTCATCGAACGCAGCGAATAGGCACGCGCCACTGCTCACGCGATAGGCGACAGGTAGGGTCAATGCTCGCTAAGGACATTCTACGCATCGTTCTCTATGGAATCGGGCTCAGCTCGCTCGGAGCGGTGATCTACCTTGCTGGTCCCTTCGTTGCCTTCGGCGACTGGAGGCCGCTGGAGAACCACATCATCCGCCAGATCGCGATCCTGCTGCTCGGCGCGGCCGCAGCTGGCATCGCCGGGCTTCATTTCTTCAGACGGCGCAAGAATACCAATCAGATCGCCGAAGGCATCAGCGGTACGGATCAGCCTGTCAGCGACGAGCCCGTGCTCAAGGAGCGTATGAAGGACGCTCTCGCGACGCTCAAGACCGCAAGCGGCAACAAATCCGGCTATCTCTACGATTTGCCCTGGTACGTCATCATCGGTCCGCCCGGTGCCGGAAAAACCACCGCGCTGATCAATTCGGGGCTCAAATTTCCGCTCGCGCGAGGGGCAACGCCTTCGGCTATCGCGGGCGTCGGCGGTACCCGCTACTGCGATTGGTGGTTTACCGACGAAGCTGTACTGATCGATACGGCCGGTCGGTACACGACCCAGGATTCGAATAGCAAGGCCGACAAGGAAAGCTGGCTGTCCTTCCTGGATATCCTGAAGAAAAACCGGGCGCGCCAGCCGATCAACGGTGTTCTCGTCGCGATCAGCCTGGAAGACGTGCTGACGCTGCCGAAGCAGGAACTCGCGCTTCATGCCGATGCCATCAGGATGCGGCTTCTCGAGCTTCATCAACGGCTGAAAGTGAGCTTCCCGGTCTATGCGCTGTTCACCAAAGCCGACCTCGTCGCCGGCTTCACCGAGTATTTCGCGTATCTCGACGAGGCCGGGCGGCGCCAGGTCTGGGGCGCCACTTTCCAGACCGGCGACAAGACCCAGAATCTGGTGGGACAGATCCCGGTCGAGTTCGATCGCCTGCTGGAGCGGCTGAGCGAGGAAACGCTCGACCGTCTGCAGGACGAGCCGACGCCGCAGCATCGCGTGCAGTTGTTTGGTTTCCCGGCGCAGATGGCGCGGCTCAAGCCGCAGATCCACGATTTCCTCAACCAGATTTTCGAGCCGACGCGTTATCATGTGAATGCCAATCTGCGCGGATTCTACTTCACGTCGGGTACCCAGCAGGGCACGCCGATCGATCAATTGATCGGATCGCTGGCACGCACATTTGGCGCGGAGGAGGTGGGTGCAGGATCCTACTCGGGGACTGGCAAGAGCTTCTTCCTCGGCGATTTGATCTCGAAAGTCATCATCGGCGAGGCCGACTGGGTTTCGACTGACCGCGCCGCGGTGCGTCGGGCCTTGATTCTCAAGACCGCGGCGTTGTCGGTAATCGGTCTGGTAGCGATCGGACTGATCGGCGCGTGGCTGACCAGCTACAAGCGCAACTCCGATCTGATCGAGCAGAGCCTGCAGGCGGATAGCGAGTATGCCGCCGCCGGTGCGCCGCTCATCAAGCAGACATTGATCGCCGATCATGATCTCGACAAGGTGCTGCCGCTGCTCTACCGGCTGCGAAACGCCCCTGCCGGCTATACCTCGCGGAATGAACCGGTGGCACTCTCGGCGCGCTACGGTCTCAGCCAGCACGCCCGCCTGCTCTCGCCCACAAAGGCGGCCTACCACATCGCGCTCGAGCGCATGTTCAGGCCTCGCTTGCTGTACCGCCTGGAAGAGCAGCTCAATGCGCGCATCAATGAGCCTGCCTTCGTCTATGAGGCGTTGAAGGTCTACCTGATGCTCGGCGGCCTGCAGTCACCGGACCGGGAGCTCATCCGCTCCTGGATGCAGCGCGACTGGGCGGACAACCTCTATCCTGGCGCCACCAATGCGGAAGGCCGGCGTCTGCTCGATGAAAATCTCGTGGCAATGTTCGACCTCGAAACCGAGCAGCCGCCGCTGGTCGAACTCGACGGCCGTTTGATCAAGCAAGCCCAGAACTCACTGGCGCGGCTTAGCGTGTCGCAACGCGCCTACGAATTCCTGAAGTCGGAGGCGCGCGGGTCGGCTGGCGGCGACTGGGTTGTCAGCCGCCGCGGCGGACCGGACGTGGCGATCGTGTTCGAAACCAGCAATGGGCAGCCGCTTGACAACGTGCGGGTGCCTGAGTTCTTCACCTACAACGGCTTCCATCAAGAATTCATCGCCCGGCTGCCCGGCTTGTCTGATCGCATGAAGCGGGAGCGGTGGGTGCTGGGTGACGCCGGGCAACAGTCGGCGATCGACCAGCAATATGACAACCTGGCCGGCGATCTGCTCAGCATCTATTCGAATGATTTCGTCACGACGTGGCGCACTGCGCTCGGCAGCCTGCGTCTAAGAAAATTGCTGGCCGACAAGCCGAAGTACGAGGTGCTGCGCGCGCTTTCGGCGCCGACCTCGCCGATGCGGCAGATCCTGGAATCGGTACGCGACGAGACGATGCTGACCAAGGAACGTCCCAAGCCGGCAAGCGCCGGCGCACCCGCAGCGGCGCCTGCAGGGACGACGCCGGCGCTGTTCAACAATGCCCAAGACGGGACGCCCGGCACGTCGATCGAGTCGCAGTTCAAACCGTACCATGCGGTGCTTGAAGGGGAGAGTACGCGCCGGCCGATCGACTCAACGATAGCAAACCTGAACGACATCGCACAGAACCTGACGCTGATCGTCGAGAATCCGCAGTTGACAGCACAGGCAACCGCGGGGCTGCAGACCCAGGTTGCGGCGCTGCGCAACAATGCCTCGCGCATGCCGCCGCCCTTCTCCGACATGCTGCGAGCCGCGGCCGGTGAGTTCGAGGGAAGCATCGCCGCGTCCACGGCGGGACAGATCCTGCAGTCATTGCGCGATCAGGTCACGCCGGCCTGTCAGCAGACGGTGACGAACCGCTACCCGTTTGTCCGGAGCAGTAGTCAGGAAGTCCCGCTCGCCGACTTTGCCAAGCTGTTCAGTCCGAATGGCATCATGGACAAGTTCTTCGCTCAGTTCCTGGCGCCTTATGCCGATACGTCGCGCTCGGAGTGGGTCTGGCGCAAGGAGAGTCCCGTGGGACGATCGTTCTCGCCCGATACGCTGAAGCAGTTCCAGAATGCCGCCTATATCCGCGACGCCTTCTTCCAAACCGGTGGCGCTGTGCCGGCGGTATCCTTCGCGATCCGGCCGCCCGGTGCGAGCGGGCCCGGCATTACAGTCAAGACCGAGATCGGCGGCACGACGATTACGAGCCCCACCACGCCCGGACCGGCCGCCGCTCCCTCTGCGTTCGGCACGCCGCCGCCCGCCCCACCGCCGCCGCCACAGAGCAACTCGCCGACCACGGTCCTCTGGCCGGGTGCATCGCCGCGAACCGCAATCTCGGTCAGTAACGAAGCCGGATCGCCGTCTGTCCTTGAGCGCACCGGGCCATGGTCGTTGTTCCGGATGCTGGAGGCGGGCTCGCTGGTCGCGAAGGCGGAAACTGCCAGCGCGACTTTCATCGTCGCCGGACGAGAACTCAATTATCAGATTTCTACCGGATCGCTGCGCAATCCGCTGAACTTGTCAGTGCTCCGCGAGTTTCGTTGCCCGACCGGAATATGACCATGCGATGCGGCTTATTCGGCAAGATCGGCGCCAAACGTGATTTCATTGCGATTGCGACGCCGCGCAGCTTCCTGGAGGCTTGGGAGCCGTGGGTGCAGGCAAGCATCTCTGCGAGCCGACATCAACTTGGTCCGGCGTGGCAGCAGGCATTCCTGACCGCGCCGGTTTGGCGATTCTGGCTCGGCGCCGCGATCTGCGGCACCGCCGTTACTGGAGCGATCATGCCGTCGCTTGACGGCGTCGGGCGTTATTATCCGTTGACGCTTCACGCAGTGACGGATGCTGACGCCGCGTTGCCGCCGCCTCACATCGATTCACAGGACGAATGGTTTGGACAAGTGGAGACGTTTCTTCTTTCGACCCTGGACCGGGCTGCGACGTTCGAGCAGATATCCGACGCGCTGGATCGTCTCGTACCCCCGCGTCTGCGGACGTCGGCGACCGACGGACGGTCAATCGTATCGCTGGGCGACGGCGCGCTGGGGATGGTCCCGGCGGGCGATGAATTTTCTGCCTCGTTTGGCACGCTTTGCGGTGCGAATCCGCAAATCTATGCTGCGGCTAGTTTCTGGTGGACCGCCGGCGGCGAGGGGTTCTCTCCTATCGCGCTCTGTTGCCGCGGATTGCCGGATCCATTTCACTATTCCACGCTGCTGACCGGCGACGTCGGTCGTGCGGCATCCGCGACCGGATGACCGCAATGGTACACATCTCATCCTTGTTCGATGTCGGCAGCGTCACCCATGCCGGACGGGCGCGAGCCCGGAACGAGGATTCGTGCTTGGTTCGAACCGACGTCGGCTTGTGGGCCGTCGCCGATGGTATGGGCGGTCATGAGGCGGGCGATCTTGCTAGCCGCATTGTGGTACAATCGCTTGATGCAATCGTCGCACCTGCCTCCGCGGCGGACCTGTTGGAGCAATGCGAGGCGCGTCTGTTCAGCGCCAACCAGCAGATCCTGGCACTGAGCGCAGCAAGACAGGGCGCCACTGTCGGGACTACGGCGGCGGTCTTGCTTATACGCGACGGACATTATGCCTGCATATGGGCCGGTGACAGCCGTGTGTATCTGATCAGCCGCGAAGGTATCACGCAAGTCTCGCATGATCACAGCGAGCTTGAGGAGTTGATCGCCGGCGGCGCGCTCTCGCGCGAAGAGGTCCAGGACTGGCCTAGCAATGCCATCACCCGGGCCGTCGGCGTTGTCGCCGAGCCGGAATTTGAGGTGGTCACCGGTCCGGCCGAGCCGCAAGACATCTTCGTGATTTGCAGTGATGGCTTGACCCGGCACGTGCAGGATGACGAGATCCAGGAGCATGCGGCTACGCGGAGTGCCCAGGCGGCCTGCGACGACATGCTCGCGCTTGCTCTCGATCGCGGCGGGCTCGACAATGTGACGATCGTGATCGTTCGTCTGCTGGCAGCCCGATCCTCGGAGACCACAAGGACACCGCTCGATCGGGAGCCGCGCGCATGACCGCGAACGATCCATTCCGATCATCCTATCGCGGAGTGCCGGCCGGAACGCGGCTCAACGGCATCTACGAGATCGAAGCCATGATCGGGGCGGGCGGCATGGGCGAGGTCTACCGATGTCGCGAAATCCAGACCGGATCGCCGGTCGCGGTGAAAATGTTGTTACCCGAGATGGTCGACAACGAGGCGGCGCTTGCCCTGTTTCGCCGGGAGGCGGCGGCGCTTCACAACCTTCCGCATGAAGCGATCGTTCGCTACTTTCTCTTCACGATCGAGCCTGTGCTGCAACGCCCCTATCTCGCAATGGAATTCGTGAATGGGCGCTCGCTCTCGAGTATGCTCGACGATGGCCCGCTGACCTTTGAAGCCCTGATTAAGCTGATGCAGCGGGTCGCCTCCGGCCTGCATGCTGCTCACGAGCATGGCATTATCCATCGTGATGTGTCCCCCGACAACATCATCGTGCCGCTGGATGACGTGAGGCGGGCGAAGATCATCGATTTCGGGATCGCCCGGTCGACCCAAATGGCCGACAAGACCATCATCGGCTCGGGTTTCGCCGGCAAGGACAATTATGCGTCACCGGAACAGGTCGGCCTGTACGGCAATGACGTCACTGCAAAGTCGGACGTCTACAGCTTCGGCCTCGTGCTGTTCCATGCCTTGACCGGGCAGAAGCTCGACATGGGCGGGAGCCAGTTTCAACTGGTCGAGAAACGTCGGCGCGTGCCGGATCTCGGCGCAGCAGACATGCGCATCAGACCCCTTCTCGAGAGAATGCTGCAGCCAGACCCGGCCTTGCGTCCGACCATGGCGGAGGTCGCCAGCTGGTCGCCGACGGCCTCGGCCGGGGCGTTTGCAGCACCGCTGCACGGCTTCGATCCGTTGGCACAGCCGGAGGCGGAAACGTCAGCGCAGCAGGCGCGAGCGCCATCGACCACGCGGAGTTGGCGCGGCATCTGGTTCGGCGTCGGCATCGCAGGGCTGCTGCTTCTGCTGGGGGGAGGAGGGTATAGCCTCTATAGATTCGTCTGGTCGACCTCGGGCTCAGCGGCCTTGCCCCCGCCTCCGAAACTTGCCGGCACGCCAGTGCCACCAAAGATCGAGCCGGCGCCGCCACAACCCGGGCGTCAGGAGCCGCCGACGCTGTCGCCTCAGCCGACCGCGACGCCGTCTCCGCCGGATGGTCCTGGCCGCGCCGAGCGTATCAGGAAATATGTCGCGCAATATGCGGGGGGCGACTGTTTCTTCATCCTGCCTGTTGCGGTGAGCTCAAACGCGGCCGTCATCGAAGGATTTGGCGCCTCCACCGCCCCGTTCGATACGTTCGACAAGGCGTTTCGAAAGGAGCAGGGATTTGAGGCGTCGGTCGGTGTCCGGCAGGTGACGCAGGCCCAATGCCCGGCTGTCAAGTTCCTGGGTCAGGTCGGGAGCGATCAAGCCCGTGCGCCGCGCATCAACCTGTCGGCGACGGAGCTGAAGGCGGGCGAAACCCTGAACGGTACCATCGAGAATTTTGCAAACCGGGTGGTGGAACTGCTCATGGTCTCGGATCGCGGCGAGGTGCAAAGCCTGTCCTATCTTCTGAAGCCGGGCATCGATTCGCTTTCCTTTGCGCTGCCGATGGCGCGTGCCGGCGGCCCGCAACTGCTGTTGGTCGTGGCGGCCCCGCGGGTCCTGGACTCGTTGCGCCAGCCACGACCGATGGCGGCCGACACATTCTTCCTGCAGGCGATGAGCGAGGCCCAGCGCGGCAATGTGACCCTCACCGCAGCCGCGCGCTATGTCATGCTCACGAATTGAGCGCATTCAGAACTTGCCGATGATCAGGATTTTCAGGTCGGCATCCGGCCTGAAGTCGCTTGCCGTGAATTGACGCGCGTTGCCGGCAGAGGACGGCTTGAGCCGCCCGGAACAGAAGCTGACGAGCCGGTCGTCGCCGCCCGAATCGATCGTCAGCGTGAAGGACCTGATCGGGCCCGCCCAGTTCGCGCCCGTCTTGAGCACATAGGAAATCCGCCGTTCCTGCAGCTTCGCCACATTGTCCTGGCTGTTGCCCGTGCGTCTGTCCAATTCGGCAAGGAACATATCGGTGACGCAATACTGCTTCCTGTACCGCTCGACTTCCGAAGCCAGCGCTGCGCTGCCGCGCAGGCCCAAGCGCAGCACCGTGTCCGGGCTGGAGCCGACGCTCGGGCGATACTGGTGTTCGACCATGACGGGGCGGGCGGGTGGAAACACCTGCTCGCGGACGGCAGAAGTTCGGGTTATCCAGCCGGGCGTGTATTGCTGGCGACCGTTGTCGCTCATGCCGGCAGGCATCAGAAGGCCGGCATCGATCAGCTTCGTCCGGGTGGTCGCCGGCAACTCGGCCACGCGAATCTCCCGATCGCCGAGCGGCAGCAGCGGCAGCTTGAGCTGACGCAGAAGTGCTGTGACGTCCTTATCGCCGACCATGGCGCGCTGGTCGATGGTCAGCGGCGCCGGGTTGCCGTCGATCTTGGTCTCGAACTCGACGAAGTTGACTGGATTGCTTGAGGGAAGGGCGATGTTCTCGGCTTCGGACAAATCGATGTCGGGCAGCGGAAAGGCGACGGTGAGCGCAACCGGCTTGCTCGTCTGGTTCACGAATTGATAAGTCACTCTGACTCTGTCCAGCCCGATATGAAGTTCCTCGCTCGCCATGGCCACATCCTTGGTGCGAACGAGCTGCAGTCCGCCGATGGACAATTCGGCGGCGGAATCATTTGCCCGTGCGGACGAGCCGGTCGCGGCCAGCAGTGCAATCATCAAGGCTAGCGACCTCGACGACGGTCCGCTTAACGCTCCCTTTACCATGCCGGTCTCCATGTGGGGTTGCGGCGTCTCAGGTCCGGGGTCAATCGATCGCCTGGTAGAGCTCTCCCCACTCCGCCTTCCAGATGCCATCCGGGTCGCAAACCACGATTGCGAGCTTCATGTCATTGGCGAGCCGGATTGCGCCACGGAAGGCATCCTGAGCCGGCATCTGGGCGCTGACCTGGTCGCTGCTCAGCCGTCCGCCGCTTGCGGCGGCCGGCAATACGATCGATCCGGAGGCGCCCCCTTCTTCGCTCCTCAACACCAGGGTAATGGCGTCGGGCTGGATTTCGTCGACCTGCTCAAATCTGTTCTTGGTCATGATTTTGCACTGCAAGCTGAGAGGGTTCGGACCATCACCGTCCAGTGAAGAATTGAACGGGATCGGGGTTGCTCGCCACTAATTGACGCCGCATTTCGCGCGGTCCTGGATTAGTCGGACTGACGCTGCATTCGGTTCGGTACACAGAGGCGGGATATGCTGCTTCGATCTTGCTGGATCTGGCCCTTCATCGTCGCCACAACCGTCGCCGCCACCGGCGCAAAGGCCGACGATGCCGTCGTGCGGAGCTTTGCCGGCGGTTCGGCTGCCGCCATGGTTGGGATCGTTCCGGCGAGCGAAGACGTCGAGCTCGCGGGCCCGCAAGCGCTCAGCGCCGACGGGCAGGGAAACCTGTTCGTACTCGATCAGATCAACGGGCGTATTCTGCAGTTCGACCCCAAACAACCGAACACGGCGCCAGACATCCTGAAGATGCCGGGTGATGTCCAACCCACCGATCTCGTCGTGCATAATGACGACATCATGGTTTGGGACGGCGGCGTGCGGGTCCTGAAGGCGGCACCGGGGCAATCCACACGCGGCCTTGGCGGAGACGTTATCCAGCTCGAGGAGGTCTCGTCCCGCGGTGCGGACGACCAGATCGCCATTTCCGCGTTCGCCCAGATGGGTTCGCAGGCCCTTAGCAGTCCGACCGAGCTGCTCGATCAGAATACGCGCGCGGCCATCGTGAGGACGACGCGACAGTCCGACCGCCAGTACATCGCCTCGCGCAGCAAGGGATCGGTGATCGCCGATATTATTCCCGACAAAGGCAATACCAGCGTCCGGATCGAGATCCAGACCATGGTCACCAACGAGACCATCGGCCAGCTCGGCCTGCGTGTCCGCAACCAGCTCGGCACCGTCGAGTTCCTCGAGATCGACAACAGTGACCGCTTCTACGTGCTGGCCGAGGATATTCCGCCGTCGGGCAAGAATGCCGCCACGTTCGTTGCGCGCTTTGCGGCGAACGGGCGCCTTGAAGGCATCTATGAGTTGCCCCTGGAGAACACCCCCGTGACCCGGCGGTTCGTGACCGTCTCGGGCGACGGCGACGTCTATTTTCTCCGGACCAAGCCGGAGGGAATCGAGGTGGTCGGCGTCGGCTTCCGGCCCTTGGAAAGGGTATCCGTCATTGACGTCAGGCCATCGCGTACGGCGGCCACTCCGGCGGCGAGGGCTCGGCCGGACACCAAATTCAATGCGACCGCGGCTGTGCGTCCGTCCAACCGACAGCAGGCGATCGAGACCGCGTTTGCCTTCGAGGGCATTCAGTGGCGCTTGACGCCGGCGAATTACGGCAGCGATCCCGACAGTCAGTGCTCCGGTTTCAGCCGCATTCGCCGGCCCTGGTATCTGCAGGGAAAAGTCAACCAGGAAGTGCGCGGCGTGCCCTACTGCTGGGGCTGCCACGGTTCGCTGGCGAACTTCCGACAGCGGATCGAAAGCGGGACGCTGGCGGGCAATGTCTGCACCCGCAACGCGCCACGGCCGGATGTGGCCGGTGTCGACTGTTCGGCATTCGTGAGCGCCACCTGGGGACTTTCCGTCCACTACACCACTGCGGCGATCCCCGCGATCGCCTCACCCGTCGGTAACCCATGGGACCTTAGGCCCGGCGATGCCCTGAACAAGCCGGGTTCCCACGTGATGTTGTTCCTGCGGTTCACGCCGGATCGCAAGGCCGAGGTGATGGAATCCTCGACGGGAGGCTGCAACGGCCGGGTCTGCCGCAATGTGTACCCGCTGGCGAGCCTGCTCGCGCGGGGTTACGTTCCGGTCCGGTTTCGCGCCTTTGCCGACGATCAGACGACTGTTTCGGCCAATGCCTATCAAGAGACCGAGGCGCCTGCCGGTCGAAAGGCAGCGACCAAACGGCGCTGAACCTGGGGTCTTGCCGGGGCTACAGATGAACATGGCTTTCCGCCTGCAAGCTGCGCTCCGCCCGGTCTGGACGGCATTTCGCCAACTTGCCTCACCGGCGCGGCTCGGGGCCCGGTTTCCTGTTTGATGTCGAGGTGAACGACGATGCGAAGGCTCAGGGGCTTTGATCAAAAGACCGGTTGGCTGTTTGCCATCCTTCTGCTCGCTATGCTGCCGCTGCAGCGCGCGGATGCGGCGGAAGAATTGTCAATCAGCAATCCGGATGGTGCTTCCTTCCGGGCGCTCGTCATCGGCATCGACGACTACCAGAACGTACGCAAATTGAAGGGGGCGGTCGCGGACGCCAATGACATCGTGTCCAGCCTGAGGACGATGGGCGTAAGCGACGTGGTCGAGCTGACCAACGCACAGGCCGACCGGGACAGCGTGCTGCGTGAGATCAGCTCATTGGTGGAGCGGACCAGGAGCAACGATGTGATCTTCCTGTCAATCGCCGGTCACGGCACGCAGGAGCCGGAACGCATCAAGGGCTCCGAACCGGATGGTATGGAAAACGTGTTCCTGCTGCCCCAGTTCGCCACCACGCCGGCCGGATCGGCCCAGCGCATTCTGGGCAGCGAATTCAACCATTTCATCCGGCAGTTCGAATTGCGCGGCGCGAAAGTGATCTTCGTTGCCGATACCTGCCACGGCGGCGGAATGGTGCGCGACATCGATCCGCGTGCGGCGGAGATGAGCTTTCGGCAGGTGCCGCGCTACACGCTGCTGGTCGACGAATTAAAACCGGTGGCGAGCAGCGATGATCCGAAGTCCGAGTTCGACTTCGACCACACCGCGTTCCTTGCGGCGGTCGATCGTTACACTAAGGCCCCGGAAGTGCGGATCCCCGGGATCGACAGCCTGCGGGGCGCTCTGAGCTATGCGGTGGCCCGGGCCATGGAGGGCAGCGCGGACATCAATCACGATGGCAAGGTGACCCTGAAGGAGCTCTTTAGCAATGTTCGGCAGGTGGTCTATCAGCTGTCCGACCAGCGCCAGAACATCGTAACAATCTCGTCGCAGGCCCAGACGCCGGAAACCGAAATTGCCTTTGAATTGACGCGGGGCGTGGTGCTGATCCAAGGGACCACTGCGAGAGCGGCATCCGGTCAGGTTGCGACCGCCGCCGAGGGAAAACCGCCGGCCACGCCGGCCGTTACGGCGACATCACCGACTGCTCCGACCAGCGCCGCTGCGACCAGTCCGGCCGCGCCCAATGCCGCGCTCCCGCCCTTCCGCCTCACCGCGCCGATCCGTTTGGCGGCCCTTGACGGCAACATGGACTACTTTACGAGCGTCAAGCCGCAGGATGCCACCGTGCAGGCCGTGCAGCCGACCGACAATCCCGATCTGATCTGGGACCCCGTGTCCCATGACGTGATCGCCTGGGGCGATGTGGTCGCCTACGGGATCGAGGTTGCCGGATTGAACACAGTCATCAACAGAACTGCGGCCATCCGGGAGCTCAAGCGCATGGCGACGCGGTCGCCGCAGCTGATGCGCATCTGGCCGGACGATCGGCAGCAGCGCAGCGGCCAGACCGTCGAGGTCGAGCTGTCCGATGTCAGTTCGCGGGCGGTGCTGCTGTTCAACGTGTCCGGTGATGGAACCATCCAGATGCTGTATCCGGTGGGATCTGACGCCGCGCTGGCTCGATCGGCGAATTTGCGGCTGCCGCTTCGGGTGGGCGAGCCGTTCGGCGCCGAGCAGATCGTTGCAGTGACCTCGCAGCAGCGCATGATCGATCTCGAGACGGTCCTGATGCAGCTCAACCGGCGCCGCGCTTCGGGGCAAGTGATCAAGAGCCTCGAGCGCTACCTGCCGGCGGACGCGCGGATCGCGTCGATCGGCTTCTTCAGCGTTCCCTGACGATCCCGGAACGGCGGACCATGGCGCCAGCGAAACCGGTTTGCGGCAAGCAATCATGGCTCGCACTCGTGCTGTTGCTGGCGGGAAGCGGGGCCACGTCCGCAGCGCCGCTGCCGCCGGCATTGCCATCTGCAAGCGGCACGGGCGCTGCATTGGCCTGGCCGGTGCAGGCCTCGCGCGGCCAGTCCAATGCCGCCAGCGTGTCGCTTGAAATTCTGCCGGGCCCGACCGTCAGCATCGGCGGCAAGATATCGTTCGGCGTAACCACCAGGAAGCTGGGCTATCTTATGCTGGTGGATGTCGATCCGGACGGACGCATGTCCCAGATCTTTCCGACCGTCGAGCTATTGGCGCAGTCGGACGGGCGCGACGTGAACCTCGTCAAGCCCGGCGTACAGTTTGTCGTTCCGACCCCGGCGGCGCAGCAACGCGGCTTTGAGTACGTTGTCGCGCCACCGGCGGGATCCGCTGTCATCGTCGCGATCCTGAGCGAGCGGCGCGTGCAATTGCTCGACCTGCCTGACGTGCGGCGCAAGCTGCAGGGGCCGGCCGAGACCTTGAACTATCTGTCGGATTGGACCAGTCAGCTGCGTGTACCGGACGGCGGCGGCGGAAAGCTGGCGCCGAACAAATGGTCGTTCGACATCAAATCATACTCCATCAAGTAGCTCGGCGAGGTTACAGCTTGCTCAGGCGGCTGTAGAAGCCGCCCCGCGCGATCATGTAGTGGATGTCCTTCGGGAAGGGAAAGGCTTCGCGAACGTTGGAAATGGCCTGCTGCAGAAACTCCCCGTGCTGGGGCACCGGCTTGTGGCCCAGCCGGGGTTGATCGGCGACTTGCGGGATCATGAAGCGATCGACGAAAGCAGTGTCCAGATCGTTGACCCGGACCATCTGCCCGAAGGCAGGAAATACGTCGTAATGGCCGAGGCTGACGTTCAGATCCTTCAATGCAGGGCGCTGCGTCTGAGTTCTATTGCCGTCAATCGTCGCCAGGCCGCGCCCGATCAGGTCGAGCTTGACGGATTGCGGGAGTGTCGACGGGCCGTACACGATCTCGAGCGCACAACCGCTGTGTCCTGATAGCCAATTGTACCAGAATGTAGCGTCATCCGGCTGCGCCTTGGCGCCGTAGAGGCAGTCGAATCCCCAGCATGCGCTCAGCTTTGACTGATACTTTCCGAGGGTCCCGACGAGATTGCGCATGGCGCCCCCGCCGCCGGAATGGCAGGCAATGATGAGCCTGCCGACCTGTAGCTGCGGAAGTGAGACCGAGCCACCCAAGAAGTTGGCAAGGGCTCCAAGAACTTCTTCAAGGTATCGCTCACCCCATTTCGGGGTTGCAAGATCCTTTACGCTGTAGTTTCCAGCAAAGCTGTCGCCAACCGCATATTCGTAGCCCAGGAACGGTGCAATGAGCACCACATCCTTGCCGGAGTCCCGAACCTGTTCGCGCAGCCGCGCAGGATCATTGCGGAACAGGAACTCATGGTTCCTGACGTAGAAGCCGTGCAGCCAGATCACGATATCGAATTTGGTGGCGGTGGTTACGTGCTTCGGCGGCAGATAGACCGCGGTCGGCTTCATGCCGGGTGCCGTCTGTTTCGTGAACAGCGTCACGCCCGGGAAAGTGTTGTCCTTCTGCTCCAGCTCACTCGCCACGCAGGTCGCTCCGCTGCAGCCAGGCCCGACTCGCGCACAGCCGATCCGAGATTGACCCTGCCTTGCCGTGCCTTGTCAGTCGCAGACCTCGACATTGCCGGTGCCGCCGCCGGGGCCTCCGCCGCCACGGTAGTCGAGACGGCATCCGCGGCGGACCGGGCGGCACAGATAGGCATCGCAAACGATCTGGCCGGACGGTTTGGCTGTCGCCTGTCGGCGGGGAACGTCGGCTTGCGGCGCGGGCCTCTCGCGCACCGGACGTTCGGTTCGCGACGGCCGTTCTTCCGCATCGCGCTTTGCGACCGGTTTTTTCGCACGGCGCTTCTCGCATTGGTTGTCGTCGTTCAGGAACGAACCTTCTGCGCAAGTGATCTTGCTGCACTGATCGCCGTTCGGCTTGTAGCCATGTTCGCAGATCAGCGGACAGACCCGCGACGGCTTCAGCTTGATGGCGTCGAGGGCATCGAGGCTGGCAAGCTTGGCGTCAAACTTGGTTCCGGCGTGCCGGTTGAACAGCGTCAGGGAGCGACGGGATGCCGCGTTCCATTCGCCGTCGATTGCCCCGGTAAAGCAGCCGACGCGGCTCAATTCAGTCTGCACCGACTTGGCAAGGTCGACTTGTGGCGCTTCCGTGCTCAAGGCGGCGACCTTTGCGTTGTCGCTATTCTGGACAGGAGCTGCGACGGCAACACTATCCGGCGTAGCGCTGTCGACGACGGGGGAGTTGGCTGAGAGCGCAGCGACCGCCGAGGACTGGGATGCAATCCGCTTCCGTTCGGCCTCGCTCGCCTGTTGCTGCGCTACCTGCTTCGTCTGTTCGGCCGCAATGCGGGCGTCTTCCGCAGCCTTCAAATCTGCGGCCGCTTTTTCCTGTTCGGCGCGGTGGGCACCTTCGGAGGCCAGCCGGGCGCGCTGCTGCTCCGCTTCCTGCGCCTTTTGGGTTGCAGCAACACGGGCGTCCTCCGCATCGATCTGGTTGAGCTGAAGCTTGGCCAGATTTGAGTAATAGCCGTCGGGATGCTGGGCGAGAAAGGCGCTAATCGCGGCCTTGTTGCCGAGCTGCAGGGCCAGCTCGTAGTCGCGACGGATCTCCGCCGATGCATTGGCGGGCGGCGGCGCCGGCTGTGCAGCAATTGGCACGAGCGCAATGTCGTCGCCGCCCAGCGAGCCGTAAACGTAAGGCTCCTGCCGATTACCCGTCGCCTGCAACACATCATCGCGGATGAAGCCGAACGCCCTGCGCAAGTCGAGGCCGGGCTTTGCGATGTATTTTACCAGCGCCGTCGCGTACGGGCTATTCTTGCTGTTGCCATCGAGTGCCGTCAGTCCGGCTTTCGCGGCAAATGCGATCAGCGTATTGGACATCGCGGGCTCCACCCGCGCCAGCCCGCGGCTGATCGCGCGCGAGGCGACGGTCCGCTTCATCGAATCGGCGAAAGGGTTGTTGCGGCAGGCGTCGACGATCACGACACGCAGTTGCCGCGCGGGCTCGATCGCCAGCAGGACGCGATCGAGCGAGAAGGCTTCGTCATAGATGTCGGTGTCGCGTTCAAGTCTGGCGTCCGTCGGGATCAGATAGTTCGTCCCGTCGATCTCGATTCCATGGCCTGCGTAGTACACCACGGCGATATCTGCATCACGGACTTGGTCGGCGAAATCTCTCAGGGTTCGCCGCATGTCGGTGGCGGCCAAGTTCAGCCGAGACTCCACCACATCGAATCCGGCGCCCTTCAGGGTTGAAGCGATAGCGGCGGCGTCATTGGCGGGATTTGGAAGCAGCGGTGCGTTTTGATAGCTCGAGTTCCCGACCACCAGCGCCACGCGCTTCGTTGCCCAGGCTGGCTGGGAAGCCAGGAGAAGTGAAGCGGCGAGGAGAACACAAACTCTGAGGTGCGTGTACAAGCTCATGGTGAACGTCCAGCATCTGCCTAAGACAACAGTCGCTTCATCGCGGAGGGCTGCGCAAAAACTCCAGAGCAATCAAACGGTATGGCGCCCGGTTGCTTCGGTGCAGTATCAAGCTCGAACCCTATCCATTCCTCTTGTTGTCGTTCAGCGGACCGGAGACGTTCAACCGTGCACGGAAGAGTGCCGGGGCGTATGGTAGGTCGCCGGGGAGCCTAGCAAGGAATTAAATTATTGATATAATTGATCTTATTTATGTCATGGCGTCCGGACCGGCGCTTGCTGGGCAAAGGTTCCATCGCTCGATAGTGAACGTCACTGCGGGATGACGTCAAAACGGTCGTGGTTACGGCGGGCGGCCGGCATCGTCGCCCCGACGAATCAGCGGCGCGCTAGGGCTTCGCGGCGACGTACCCGTAATAGTTTTCGAGGAACTGGCCGACCGTCAGCGGATCGCCTTGCGGTACCTTGTAGTCCCCATCGCCCCAGGTGAAGATGCTCATCTTCACGTTCCCGCCGGAGCGATCGATCTTCGACCGGAGCACGACCCAGTGACGATCCCTGAGCACGGCCGAGCCCGACTTGGTCTGTTTGCTGGCGTAGAGCATGGGGTCATCGATCAGCAAGCAGACACGGTATCCCGCGGAATAGAGCCGGCTGGCTTCATCCATGTTGTCGGTGTCCCGCTGGTGGCGGGTCAAATTCGCGTCCTCCCTGATATCGGTATAGCCGGCCTGGTCGAACCACCATGCCATTTCCATCTGGGTCGTCGCACCGGAAAGTGTTCCGTCGGTCGAGTCGAAATGGATGAACCAGTCTTCCGAGTTGCGCAGGCTCGACATCGTCAGCCAGTCAACCGGATCGGTGGCGCCGGCGGGAAGCGCATATGAGCGCAGCGCGCCGCTCGGCTTGATCAGGAAGCGATGGATTTTCGCTGCTCCGTTTTCATACATATCGAGCGCATACTTGGTGTATTCGCCGGGTTGATCCAACAAGAGATTGAAAAGGTAGGCGGCTGGCCCGCACAGGTTTGCATCGCCCTGACGAAGCAGCGATGGCTTCGCCAGCCGCAGCAGCAAACCAATACCGACTTCGTCACGATCAAGATGCGGCCAGTAGCCATTTCCGCGCCGCCTGAGGAAATCGCAGACCATGCCGGACGCGAACACATGCACCGCGGACGGCAGCTTGTAAGGCCCGTATTTGGTGATCTTGGATCTGGCCTGATCGACGAACAATTTCAGCATCGCCTTTGGCCGGTCCGCAATGGTGTTGGATTTCTCCGCCACCATCTCGAGGTCATCTAGTTCGCTCGTGCTCACGGTTCCATTGATGAGGGTTGCGCGCAAAACCTCCACCGCCTCGGTGTGGTCGAGGGAGTGGTCGACCGCCACAGCCTTGGCGAGCGCGCGCGGCACCGACCCGCTCCTGAACTCCCCCCAGGGACCCGTCTTCGGCGGCGGTGTCGGTGCAGGTGCCGGGCGCGCTGCGAGTTGCTCCAGTCTGGCGAGGACGACGCCGCCGGGATCGACGAAGCCCGATTTCTGCTTCGGAAAATGCTGTTCCTGAAAGCGCAGGATTGCCTTGTAAAGGCTGTCGCTCGAGACCCCGGGGACGACGCGACCAGCAATGCTGGCGCTGGCGCCGCCATCGGTAGTGGGGATCAGGTTCAAGAGCGCGATCACCGTCTGCTGGTCATCCGCCCAATTCTGGCACTGAGCGCCCGTCGTGGCGTGCCGACCGACTCGTCCACGCAGCGGCATAGGCAACCCCTGAGCTCCAACAGTGGTGCGTTGTTGGTCGCTGCGGCGGCGAAAAGGTTCAAGCCGATCTTCTCGGCTGTTTGTCGCAGTCGCGAGCCTTCCATGGCACTGCAGAGTGCGGCTATCTGAGCCCGGAGACATCTCATTCGTTGAGTGGAACGACGCGAGTCCAAAAGAGCATCGACTGCTCCTCCGGGATACCGTGCGTGATTTGCAGTCGCGCATCGGAGCTGTCGTGAAATGTCTGGAATTGGAGATGGACATGCCTATCCCGCTGAAAGTCTACATCACGCCCTTTGCCGAGAAGGGTGTCGCTGAACCCGCAAAATGGAGCAACGATAGCGCCAAGAAGGCGCTGGACGTGGTCAACAAGATCTGGGCGCCGGCCAAGATCACGTTCGCGATCAATGAATACCTGACCGACAAGCCGCTCGATATGGCAAAGAGCGCGCGCAACAATGATCAGCGCGTCTTGGATGTTCTTAGTTTCCGACATGCCCCTGACAACGCGGTTCACGTCTACCTCGTCAATCCGATCACCAACCTGGCGGCCGGCGGCGGCTCCTACCTTCATAGCGATCCCGAGCCGGCAAGCTTTGTCCAGTGGTACGGCAACGACTTCGCCAACGGACGCGCCTGGGCCCATGAACTTGGTCATCTGATGAGTGTTGACCACCTCGAAGTGGACTATTCCAACGAGAAAGAAGCCACACAGCGCAGCAAGAACTTGATGACGAAAGGGTTGAGCTTAGGGAGCGATCTGACCAGTCAGCAGATCAGTACCGCCAAAGGCTCGAAGCTGGTGAAACGATTTGGCGGCTGACGATCTTCTTAGGCCCTGATGGAGCTTGTAACCAAACGTGGCTGATAATTTGGCCGAATTAATCTCGCCATCGGCGCAGAACCGAGCTGTGTGGCTCCATACCGGTATCGCCGGCTGGCTCGCCGAACTTCCAATTAGCATCGAAGAGGCCTCCGTTTGGGAATAGTCTGCCGACGATTGTGCCTCGCACGCGCGGAGTCGCATGGCCCATCGCTTGTCGCCGATCAGAACTCCTGTCTGGAATGCGGCAGCACAATCGTCAGGGCAGGAAGAAGGGCATGAAGGGCACCGCGCCGCCCTCGCCCTTCTTGGATGCGCTGGCCTCGGCCCTCGGCCTTGCGGGTCTTGCCGGGGTCTCCTCCTCAGGATCCCTGGTCCGGCGTTCAACCCTGGCGGACGGAGCACGACGCGCCTTGCGCTTCTCGCATTCGTCGTCGTCATTGAGGAAATAGCCAGCAGCACAGGTGATCTTGACACAGTGATCGCCATCTCGCCTGAGACCGGATCCGCAAGTCAATGGGCAAACGCGCGCCGTCTTGAGCTTGATCGCATCAAGTGCGTCGGCGCTGGCAGCCTTGGCGTCGAACTTGGTGCCGGCGTTCTGGTTGTACCGTTCAAGGGAGCGCCGTGATGCCGCATCCCAATCGCCATCGGTTGATCCCGCGAAGCAACCGACGCGGCGCAATTCGGTCTGAAGGGATTTTGCAAGCTCAGCCGGCGCTACCGTCGGTACGGGGGCTTGCGGACTCGGCAGCGCGGCCACCTTCGTACCGGCATTTGAATCGGCATCCAGCGGCCGGTTTTGCGCGAAGGGAGCGGGCGCGCTGGTCTTTGCGGCACCCTCAGCTGCAAGACGCCGCTGTTCGGCCTGAGCCGCCTGCTGTTGCGCGGCTTCCTTGGCGGCTTCGGCTGTGGCTCGAGCTTCCTGCGCGGCCTTCAACTCCGCGGCGGCCTTCGCGAGCTGCGCTTGTTGAGCGCCCTGGTTGACGAGCCGGGCCTGCTCCTGTTCGGCCTGGCGTGCTTTTTCGGCCGCCGCGGCACGCTTCTCCTCCGCCTCGATCTTGGCGAGCTGAAGCTTTGCCAGATTGGCGTAGTAGCTATCCGGATACTGGGCGATGAAATAGTTCAATGCGTCCCTGTTGCCGACCTGCAGCGCGAGTTCGTAGTCGTGCCGCATTTCGGCACGTGGCATCACTGCTGGCGGAGCTTCTCGGGCAACTTCCTTGATCGCTTCCTTGGCGGTATCCTTGGCCGGCACCAGCGGCACGTCTTCGCCGCCAAGCGTCCCGTAGACGTACGGCTCCTGCCGATTACCGGTCGCTTTCATCACATCGTCGCGAACGAAACCGAACACCCTGCGCAGATCCAGGCCGGGAGTTCCGATGTATTTCACCAGTGCGGCTGCGTAGGGACTATTCTTGCTGTTGCCGTCCGATGCGGTCGAGCCGGCCTTGGCGGCGAAGGCCACCAGCGTGTTCGAGCTTGCCGGTTCAATGCGGGCAAGGCCGCGGCTGATCGCCCGCGAGCCCACCGTTCGTTTCATCTTGTCCGAGAAGGGATTGTTGCGGCAAGCATCGAGAATCACAAGCCGCAGTTGCCTTGCCGGTTCAACGGCCAGCAGGACGCGCTCGAGCGAAAACGCCTCGTCGTAGACGTCGGTATCGCGCTCGAGCGTAGCGTCGACGGGGATCAAATAGTTCGTGCCTTCGATTTCGATGCCGTGACCGGCGTAATAGACGACAGCGACGTCAGCGTCGCGAGACTGGTCGGCAAAATCGCGCAGCGCGCGCCGCATCTCGGCGGCTTGAAGATCCAGGCGAGTCTGGACCACGTCAAAACCTGCGTCCTTCAGGCTCGTCTCAACCATCTGGGCGTCGTTAACGGGGTTTAAAAGGGGCGCCGCGTTCTTGTATGCGGAGTTGCCTATGATGAGCGCGACGCGGTTTCCAGCCGATGCCGGCTGACAGCACAGCAGCACGGAAAGAAAAATGGAAATTTGGCCCGCTCTGAAAAAGCCGTGTGCGTGCATGGCGACACTACTGTTCAAAATGAATACCCTTTATGTGCGTGTCGCGACCGCCAAAACGGTTCAATCAGGTATCGGTGATCCGCGCGGCTCCCGCGGAAACCGGAACGAACGTGTCGGCAGGAGGGGATGAGATGTCGGCCAATTGACCTCCCCGGAGGCATGGCCTTTAGTAGTCCTGATATTTGAACGGGCGAGATCAGTGCGGTGACTGACGGGAAGCTCGGCCAGGTACCCACAGGCAGTAACGGGATCGCCAGTTCCGGCATCGATCCTTGGTTGGATTGGACCGCCAGAGCTGCACTCATCTTGATCTATGGCGGGGCCGCCCTTCTGGGCGTCGCAGGCATTCCTCAGCTATTCCCACTGGAGAGCTTTCGCGAACTGGTGATGGCAGCTGCCCACATGGCAAACGTGCTCTTCCTTGGCCTGGTTGCAGTGACGGCCGTGACCCGGCTGGTCCCCATCATGAAGTCGAAGGGCATTGAAACGCGAATTTCGGCGCTGCTGGGGACTTTTCTGAGTATTGTGCTCGCCTTTCTGCCAAAGGCAGAACTCGATCCGGTTTGGTCGATCCTGTCTACGGCGTTGGTCCTGGTGGCGACCTCGCTGTGCATTGTGGTCCTGCGCTGGTTGGGCAAATCCTTCAGTATTCTGGCGGAGGCAAGGCAGCTGGTAACGGACGGGCCTTACCGGATTGTACGGCATCCCCTTTACCTTTGTGAGATGGTCGCCCTGGCCGGCGTGACACTGCAGGTACTTTCACCGCTTGCCGTGCTGGTCGCGATTGCAGTCGTGTCGATTCAATGCCGGCGCATGTTCAACGAAGAGCGGATTCTTCGGCTGGCTTTCCCTGAATACGAAGCTTACGCGGAGCGAACGCCCTTTCTGATTCCGGCATGGCTGATCCCCGCAGGGATAGGGCGATTGGCTCATCGGGTGACGCAGAAGCTGAGCAAGGGTGCTGATCCGCGACGCTGACGCCGCGCGGGCGGGATCAGATGCCGGCCCCTGGGGCCGGCGCAACCGAGGAATTTTCCAACCACCGATTGACCACCGAAACCCTGCGAATAGACGGCAAAAAAGGTGGTCGAAGACAGGCAACCTTCATTGTTTTTGTTGAATTTTTCGCTCCCTACTTACGTTCGGGACGCAGGGGTCGCAGGTTCGAATCCTGCCACTCCGACCAGATTTCCTTGGGTTTTTTCTTCTCATCGATGGCTGTTCCCAAGTCAACCACCGATTTGACCAGCGAAACATACCGCGCTTTCTGGCCAATGGCTGCCGCGGCCCCATGCAAATGATCGGGATGGTGATGGCCATAGGTTTCCTGCAGGACCTCCGCCGACATGCCGAGGAACCCGGTTGCCTCCCAAATCGGCACGCGCGCCGCATCAACCAGGTCGCTGCCGTGTGGCGCAACGTGTGCGGAGTGACTTTCCCGGGTAACCTGGCCAGATCCACGGCAGATTTGAAGCCTTTCTTGACGGAAGCGACCGGCTTGCCATTGAACTCGACGAAGCAGGTGTTGATCAGCTTCCGGTCTTGCCAACGACGCAAATGAGCCAATAGCCGGGTGGGAGCGGGGCTGGCGTCTGACGCTTCTTGGTGGCTCGCTTCCCGATCGGCCTTCGGTAGAAGATACCACGCTCGAGATCGACGTACGAGTGTCCAAGCTCGGGGTAAGGCGATGCCGCCGCGATTGCCCCGGCCCTGGTGCCGGTGTAGAGGCCGATCAGGATAAATCTGGCCACGTGTCGCAGCGGCCGGCGGTCTGTCCGGACCGGGTCGCCCTCTGAGCTGCCGGCATGGACGGTCTGTTTTCGCGATAGCGCCAACATTGCCAAATCAGCCGCCGCCTCGCTGCGTGTCAGCCATCGGTCGCGTGCCTCACCTTTTGCCGGGAGGGAAACGCGAACCGTGCCCCGGTGAAAGCCCTGTTTTGCATGATGGTTGATCGCGGCACGAAAAGTCTCGAGGTCACGACGCGCGCCGCCCCGGCTGCCGCGATGTTTAACGTAACCGGCACAGGTTTGCGCGTTGACTGCTGCCAGCTTCTTGCCGCCCCAGAAATCGTTGAGCCGATCGATCCTCGCTTCAATTTCAAACTGATCACCGGGCTCACCGATATCGGTCAGATAGATCGACAGCACGTCGGCGCAAATCGATGTCGTCGATATCTCGTCGGCTGCGCTCCGGTTGGTATTGTTGCGCTATGTAGTTTGCTAGCGCTTGCTCTGCTTTCTGCGGAGGCTTTGTTTCAGACGCGCTCGCAATGCATCCTGTGGCGATATGCCGGTCGCCGTCTTTGATAATCCAAACGGACTGGGCGACGAGGTCGCCTCCGCGATACCGTGCTTTGCGTCTGTAGAGCCGGGCTCCTTTGCTTGGACGCGGCATAATTCCCTCATTCTCTCTATATGAGAGAGTGTCGTGTAATCCTTGCCTGCAATGCGCTCGATGACGAGCCTTCCGCGAGAACTCTCTCTGCGCAACCCGGAGGCGGTCATCGAACCATCGGGAAATGCCACGGCCGCTGCTACAGAAAGCCGAAGCGGATCGTGCAGACCAACAGCTTCGCGGTGCTTTGTGTCGATCATGTCAGCGGCATCGCAAAATCGCGAACGCACTGACGATGATCGGGCCTTAGGCGAGTGACATTCTTGTTTCTCTGATTGTTTAGAGCGTGTGTTTGTCGCGTGGGTGACGGGAGCCGGACACGTGATCCTGCATTGATCAAAGCTGCGGTCCTGATCAGCGTTGCCGCTTTTGATCAGCCGCCCCGTGGTGCTGGACGTCTCGGGATTGTCAGAGCCCATCGGCACACACAATCAACCCGTGGACGGCAACTCAATTGCGACGAGCCGCAGTTTGGGCCGACATGAGCGGGCAGGAAGAATGCCTGGGACGGAAGCGCCAGCGTTATCTTAGGTGCGGATATCGATCACTTTTGCGAAAGGCCTCATTTTCACGTTGTTCGCTTCGGCTAAATTCTCAGCTGGTCAATCTTTGCTACCGTCAACAGTGCGGGCGAAACAGGCTCGACGAAGTTGGCCGCTGACCTGGCTATGCGGAGCGATTCACACGCCGGCCGATAGGTCTATCCGGTTCAACTAGATTCTATCGGGTCGGATGTTTTGCCGCTACTGGTAGATTTGACAGGTGGAGCTCGGCCTGACGAACCTATGAGTGCGCTTCGATTCGGGATCCCGGTGCGCTCGATGTCTGTCTTGCCGCTGCTTCAGGGACGATTTCCCTGCTCATGGCAGTACGACCTATGGCAACCGTCTCGCCGCCCGAAAACCCTCGCATGCTTCTTTTTTCCCCGCCGGCAAGCCGGCTCCTCGCGGCCGCTTCGCTGCAAAAAAGGCGCGAGCTCGGGTGCGCCGCTGACGCTTCGCCCCAGGGGTTCGGCGGCGTTCTGGCCGCCACAATGCAGGTAGGAAGATGTAGAGCTGAGCTGTTTCCAACTTAAGAACCGCCCTATGCGCAAACTTGAGGAAGGCATGGTAGGTTTGGTTGCTGTGGGAAAAGGCGGTAGCGCCCCCCTGACTTGACCCCCCGGCTATTCAGGGTCCGCTTTCCTCGCGCGGGCTGATCAACCAAGGCCCGTCATTCCGACAAAGGAAGAATCCATTGAAGGGTCAATGCAGGTCTGGCGGTTCAGTTGTCGGAATGGACGTTGATTTTCCTGCCAAATCATCGGGCTCTTAATCAGCGGCTATAGCAGAATCCTTCTCGCGTGACCGGTCAGAGCCGGCGTGTGCGCGCCGGCCGATAGTCGACATCTTCGACGTTGTCGCGATCCGGGCGGCGGGCCTCCGTTGAATAAGCGTTGTTCGAACTGGGTAGATCGTCTGAGCGAAAACCTGGGAGCGCTCATCGAGCAGGCCGGCAAAGGACGAAGTCGCAGGACTTGCGAGCTTGCGCCGGCGCCTTGGCCGATCGAGCTTACCGCTTCGCTTCCAGCCGATCCCACCGGCGTTGGATCGTCCCTTGGACGACAGCGCAAGCTCCATTCAATCTCTAAGCGAATTAAGGCAACCGGATATTTACGGGGCGACCGTTAACGCTGGTGCGCGGCACAAAGGCGGGGGTCTTGCCATGGAGCCATTTGGTCAGTTTACTTGAAAGATTGCAGTTACGTTAATTGTTTGAGAGCGCATTTCTGATGAAGGCCAAAGAGCCGATTGTTGCGGGCACCGTTTTGTTGAAGCATCGCCAGGCCCTGGAAAAGCTGAGGCACCATCGTCAGCACTTGCTGGATGATGTCCGGATGTGCAGCCTGCCAGGGTTCAAGCCGTCGATCATGAGCGACATCCTCTACGAGGAGATCGCCTTCATCGAAGACACGCCAGCGCGTGTAGATGAGGATCGACCATAGTCATGAGCAGAAACTTCGATGAGATCGAGACATTGAGACCAATGACCTGCGGTGCCATCACCGATGCCAGCCTGAGGATGATATACGAAACCATCCGTAGCGCGCTCGAGGCCGACGATGAATGCGAGGCAAGCGGCGAAGATCCGAAATTCAAAGTCCGGTCGACGGCCGAATGGAAGCGGCATGCCGGCGATCTTGAGGCGGAGATGCTGAAGCGAGGACTCGCGTTCGACGCTATCGATTGGACGAACAGTCAGAGTGAGCGGCGAGGAATTCAGTGAAGGTACCGGCAAGGTGGCGAGTTCCTACGTCGTCCAGGCCGATACACTACCGTTCTTCATTTGTAGACGCCGTTGCGGTGGCACCAACGGACAAACGCGTAGATGGACCAGACGCGCGACCAGTACATGCCGGGCGCTCCGTCGAGAAAGGCCCGCCACAGTCGCTCGACCGCGGCGGGATTTAGGCCTGTTGGTGCGATCGCCTGCGGATCGCGCATGGTCCGATCCATGGCATCCTTCAATCCGCGGCGAATCCACCGGTCAAAGGGCATGACGAAGCCGGTCTTTGGGCGCTCGAAGATCGCGGGATCGAGCCCGCGCAATCCGCTCCGCCGAAGCACATCTTTGCGCCCCAGGGGCTGATATCGCGCCTGGTCCGAAAGGGCATCGACGCTTTCAAACAAGACGTGATCGACCAGGGGTACGCGCTGCTCGAGCGAACTCGCCATGCTTGCTGCATCATTGTCGCGCAGGAGTCGTTCACCCAGAAAGAGGCGTTGTTCCATTACGCTAATGGCTGAAACAGCGGTGCGGCCTGACGTTTCGGCCATCAACCGCCGGCGCATCGCGTCGGGAAGGCCGTCCGCAAGCGCGCCTGCGAAATCTGGTGCGAGCAGTTCGCCCTGAAAGCCAGGCAGAAAGAGCGCGTAGGCCATCTGGTATAGCGCCAGCAAATCTTCGCTACGCTCGACCATGTCCGGAAGCTTCGCCCAGCGCGTCTGAGGCGGCACGGGGTGAGAGGATCGTCGCATGGGCCAAGTCAACATGGCTGCAGCCTTGGCTTGCCATTTTCTGGGAAACGCGCGGGCGCGGTGACACCACTGCTGCAAGATCGGAAGTTGGCGATAGGTCGGATAACCGCCGAACAGTTCGTCGCCACCAGTTCCTGACAGCGCGACGGTGAAGCCCGCTTCGCGAATAGCCCGCGAAATGAAATAGGCGTTCAGTCCATCGAACGTGGGCTGATCAAGACTATCGAGGGCGTCGTCTAGGCTGTCGACGAACCGCTGCTCAGACAACATCACCTCATGATGCTGGGTGCCGATTGCCGCCGCGGTCCGCTTTGCGAACGGCGCTTCGTTGAACCGCTGATCCTCAAACGCGAGTGTGAAAGTATGAACCGGAGCGTCAGCTGTCAATTGCGCGAGATTCGCCATCGCGGAAGAATCGATGCCGCCCGACAGGAAAACAGCAAGTGGGACGTCACTGGCGAGATGAAGCTTCATCCCCTCTTCGAGGATCGAGGCAAGCATCGCTTCGTCCATTGTCGGTTTGGGCGACTCTCCAGGGATGCGCCAGAAATCGTCCTCACCTACTTTACGGCCTGTCCCGTCAAACTCGACGTAGTGGCCTGGCGCAAGTAGTTCAACACTCTGAACGGCGGTGCAAGGGCCGACCACAAAGCCGTTCCAAACGCTGCTCGCAACCGCCTGCGGATCAAGGCGCGGCGTTCCAAGCAAGCCTGAGGCCAGCAATGCACGCAGTTCAGATGCGAATATCAGCGACCACTTTGCGTTCGGATCGCTGGACTGTGCAATATAGAGCGGCTTGATACCGAGTTGGTCGCGCGCAAGCAGAAGTCGCCGCTGCAGTGGGTCCCAGCTTGCAAATGCGAACATGCCGCGCAGCCATCCAACTGCCTTCAGGCCATGCAAGCCGAGTGCGCGCAACATGACCGCGGTATCGCCGCTGGATCGAAAAGATTGCCCTTCGTTCTCGAGCCGTTTGCGCAGGGCGATGTAATTGTAGATTTCACCGTTGAACGAAATGACGTGTCCGGTAGTGTCGTCCAGCATCGGTTGAGCGCCGGCCGTGGAGAGATCAAGGATCGAGAGGCGGCGGTGATCGAGCATGACACCCCAGCCGCGAGCATCCGGCGTCGAGGTCCATGTGCCATGGCCGTCCGGCCCACGATGGATCATCGCCTTGCTCATCCGAGCGAGCGCAGCCCGGTTGTTGTCGTCAAGCCGGCCGATGATACCCGAGATACCGCACATTCAGTCGTCGCCTTTGCGCCTTGGGCTGGCCCGCACGAGGTGACGCCGCGGGGAGCTACCAAGACTGCTTCGGCAATGCTTTTACGTCGAAAGCCTATCCGGATAAATGGACGTCTCACCTTTCTATCATTGTTTCGTTAAGACGAACGGCCAACCGTTAACGCTAAACTCCGCTTAAGCATTGAGTAATTCGAGCTATGAGAATGTGGGCTCCCAGCGAGCATCTCAGCGCCAGCCGACGGCGGCAGGCAGGTTTGGATCGATGCACTCAGACCGCTTAAACGTTCTTTTTGTCTCACAGATGCCTGCGAGCCCGCCGCGCATAGGCGCGCAGGCGCGCATGCACGGTTTGATGACAGAACTGGCCCAGCGCCATGATCTGACGGCAGTCATGCTCGTGGATGCCGAGCACGACATCGAAGAATGCCGGACTGCCATGCAAGCCTACTGCCGCAGGGTGGTGCTCGTGCGCAATCCGCTTGGTCGCGATGGGATGCCGAAGCGCCTGCTTCAGCTGCGCTCTCTGGTGTCGCCCCTCAGCTTCGAGCGCTTGCGAATCACGGCAGACGTAGTGCGGCAGACGTTGGACGACTTGCTCGGGTCGACGCGCTTCGACGTGGTTAATCTCGAGTTTACATTTCTTGGTCACTACGAACTGCGCAAGGCGCCAGCCGGAGAGAAGCTCCCGGTGTTGGTCGTGGACTCTCACAACATCGATTACGACCTCGCTCGCCAGTACGCTCAAGGTGGCGACAGCCTGCTTCGTCGCGCTTATTCCGAAGTCAATTGGCGCAAGCTTCGGAAGGAAGAGCTCGGGACCTATCGTGACGCAGATGGCGTCTATCTGTGCAGCGTTGCCGACGAACGACGCCTGCTCGAAGAAGTGCCGGAAGTCACCACTGCCGTCATTCCCAACGCGGCGGATATCGAGTTCTATCGCCCGCGTGCCAACGATCCGAAGCCCGACGGGCGCACTGTCGTGTTCTTCGGCCTTTTGTCGTATGCACCGAACGTCGACGGTGTAATCCACTTCGTCAATGATATATGGCCGCGCATCGCGGCCAGTCACCCGAATGCGCGTTGCAAGATCATCGGCGGGTCGCCGCCCCCCGCTTTATTGGCACTGGCAAGTCCCCGCATCGAATTCACTGGATTCGTGCCGGATCTGAGACCGCATCTTGCCGAGGCCGCGGTAGTCGTCGTCCCTCTGCGACTAGGAGGCGGGACGCGGCTCAAGATTGTCGAGGCAATGGCTATGGCCAAGGCAATCGTCTCAACAACCTTGGGCGCCGAGGGGATTGAGGCCGTGCCGGATCGTGACATCGTGATCGCGGACGATGTCGAGAGCTTTGCCGCCCGTGTCGGCGATCTGCTGAGCGATACCGATCGCGCCGTAGATCTCGGACGGGCTGCGAGGCGTTTGGCGGAAAGCAAATATGCCTGGAGTTCAGCAGCTCGCGCGCTGGAGAGCTTTTACCGGGCGAGACTGGCCATCAGCCGCGGTGCGGATGAGAAGGCGCCAGGGCATCGCCAGTAGCAACGGGGCGCCGAGCGTTGAAGAACCGCTTCAGTTCCAGGAAGCGCTTTTCGAACAATTCATAGCTCAGATAGGCGATCAGCAGTGAGACGAGCACGCCCGCCGTTGCCTGTATTGCAACGGCTGCGCTGTGAGATCCCAGCCGTTCGCCGAGTACCAGTTCGGTTCGATGAGTCACGAGGTAGTATGAAATGAAATGATGGTAGACGTACAGACCGTAGCTATAGGTCCCGAGAAGCATGAGTGGCCGGCTGCAGAACAGGCGCGATACCAGCGAATGCTTTGGAGCAACAAGCACCCACATGAGGAGACAGGCCAGCAGCACAGTGATGATGGAGGACCGAACCGGAAGGACGAAAGTGTTACCTTGGTCAGTCACCAGGCGCGTCCAGATGAAAGTCAGGGAAAGCAAGGCAAATGCAGTAATTGCGACGTAGGGGAGAGCGCCTACGATTCGCTGAAGTCCGCGCGGCAGTCGGACGACAACGGCCAGAAAGGCGCCAAGGGCCAGACCGTCCAAGCGAAATGGTGTCAGAACATAAGTTGTCCACCAGCTAAGCCCGGCCAGGGAGCCGCCCAGGCGAGCGAGCATCGCGGCAGCAGATAGGCCAAGGCTGACCGCAATCAACTTTTTGGGGTGCTTGGCGACCAAATATACGACGAGCGGCCAGAAGAGATAGAAATGTTCTTCGATACAGAGCGACCAGAGATGCTCCAGATACGAGAATGACCAGTCACCGCTCCATGCGATGTAGATGTTGACGCCGTACAGCCAGGCCCAGGCCTGACGATCCATCAGGTAGTCGAGGCTCGGACCGCGCAGTGGGGCCAGCAGCGGAGCGACGAAGAAGACGAGGGCGAGCACGCCATAGTAGAGCGGAAAAATCCGCAGCACGCGCCGTATATAGAAATTGCGAAAGAAGCTGGGATCCTCCCGTGAATCATAGAGGATGCCGGTAATGAGAAAGCCGGACAGGACGAAGAACAATTCGACGCCGTAGGAGCCGTAGTTGGTGATTCCGACAACGATTTTTTCGACAGCGTTCGTGGGCAACGCGTTGCCGACGAAGTGCAGCAGCATCACCATGACGATGGCAAGCCCCCGTACTCCGTCGAGCGCAGGAATGTGTCCCTGAAGGCGGGGCCACTGGTCGCGGGCAGTTGCCTCGGCGGATTCGGTCGCCGGCAGCACACGTGCCGCGGGAGCCGGTTCCGCCAGGCCGATGGTTGTCATCGGGTCGACGTAACGACGGTGGTCGCGCCGGAGATGGTGCCGGTGGCGAGCCCCTTGAGCGTGTAGACATCGATACCGGTTACGATTGGATCGCTCACGGTGCCGATGATCATTCGAAGGTAAGTCATGAACTTGGTCGCTTCGACAGAGTTTGCATTGGATGCGAAGATGACATCTTTATTCCGCATCTCGAATTGTGTCGCGATGAAGTAGCCGCCGGGATCTCTCAAATCGAGAATATAGATAACGGGGACGAGGGGCCCGCTGTAGGGCGTGCAGTCGACGCCGAGCTGCTTGGCGACTTCGGGCGGTTCACCACGGTAAATAAACACGGACCCGGGGTCGGCGTGATCATCCTTGAGACCGCCGGCCTTCGCCATAGCTTCGGCCAGTGACAGGCGCCAGGCTCCAAACGAGAACTGTCCCTGTTGCCCGGAGGCGCCCATCGCGAGGAAGGTTTGCGGCTGCGTATATACGTAGACCGTATCCTGTGGACGAACAAAGATGTTGTTTGCCGGTTGGCTGAGCAGCGATCCGAACGGTGCGGTACCGTGCCGTCCTTCGCGTTCGAGGGCCACCCAGGTATCGAAGCCGGGATTTTTGGGGCCGCCTGCGCGCGTGATGATGTCGAGCAGCCGCTCGCCGCTGGCGCTTGCCGGCAAGCGCGAAGGCGTGTTGACCTCGCCCAATACGCTGATGGAAGTTGCCTTCTGGTCCACCAGCGCAACCACCGCCTGTGGCTCGATCGCCCGGTCCTCCAGCGACTTCACGATGGCATTCTGGACTTCATCCGGGGTGCGGCCCGCAGCGCGGATGGAGCCACCGTACGGCACCGTGATGTTGCCTTTGTAGTTCACGGCCTGATTGGGCAACGTAACGTAATTTCCCTGACGTGTTCCGGCTTCGGTCGGCGTAAACAGGCCGCCGGCCATCGATTCAAACAGCGTCACGCTGACCGTGTCGCCGACGCCAAAGCGAATCTCGGGCGGGGGGCGGCGATCCGTGAAAACGCGGTCGATCCGCGTGGAGTTGCGCACCAACACCTTCTCGGTATCGGCCGTCAGGCGCACCAGAGCATAGTGCACGCTATCAGGGTCGGTCTGTCCCGCGCGAACATAGGAGCTTGCCGGTCCCGAGGTCGGCATGGTCGAGCAGCCGGCGAGCGCGATGGTCGTTGTGACGACCAGGGCGGCCAACAGGCGGCCACCGAAACGCGAGGAATTGCCAGGCGAACGCACCGACGCCACTTCGCGAGTGGTCAGGCACGACGTTCGTCGACTGCTCTCGCCTGCGGTTTTCGGCACGACATTGAGCCCTGGTTAACGAAGATTCATGAATGCGGTCTTGGTAAACGTCGGTTTGCTCGTCGAGCTTGCCTGTCCGCAGCTTGCAATCGGCGCCGGTTCGTCTGTGCAGCCGTACCGCCGGGCACGGGCCCGGAAGAAATCTGCGCGGGCAAACATGGACTTGCGTGGCATCTGCAATTCCCGGAATATCAAGTGACCAGACGAAACAGCCCGCTCCGTGCGCCACGCTAGGGGACAAGCGTTAACGAAGCGTTTACTATAAAAATTCAGGAAGTTTGACGGATTCCTTGGTGTTCGGAGCCGCCTGAGGACATGTTGCCGCCAGTGCCGTCGAGAAGCTGCTCGTATCGCTGCGCGGCCCCGCGATTGGGTAAGACAGGCGATTAACGATCGGCGTGCTAGGACGGCCTTCGCGACCGGAGTTGACGGGCACCGAGCATGTACGAAGCCGTATTGCGTTCGCAGCGACCAGGCTTGGCGGCTCCGTCCGGCCGGGTCGACGGATACGCGATCATCCCGCTGCTGGCCTGCATCTATGCCACGATCGCCTTTCCGCTGATCCTCGTGACCTGTAGTCCGACGGACTCGGCTTGTCTCCTGGAAGCTCGACCGGAGAGCAAGATCTTTTGGCCGATCCTGTCCGCAGTGGCGCTCGTCGTTGCGCTGCGCAATCGGCCGCGACTCTGCTTTCCGCCGATCCTGATCACGCTGTTCGTCTATCTCGCGCTGGCGGGGGCAAGCGTTGCCTGGGCATTCAAGCCGGAGGCTTCGTTGATCAGGTTTTTGCAGCAGGCCATGATCATTGCCTCGATCGCGCTCCCGGCGATCGTCGCAACGCGATCGACCGACCTGCTGCGCGGTCTGTTCTGGTGCTTTTTCATCGCTGCCGTCCTGAACGTGCTATTCGTCATGGGCAGGCCGCCGATCGACGTGAAGTTCGCCACATGGGGCTACCCGGGCTATTTCTCGGGCAAGAACTATCTGGGTGAATGCGCCGCCGTGGCCTTCCTGCTCGCGCTCCATGAGTTGCTTCATTTCGGACGGCGGCGGATTCTCGGCATCGTTACCGCGCTCATGTCCGTTGCGCTGCTGCTACTGAGCAATTCAAAGACGGCGCTTGCCCTTGCGGTGGCTGTTCCGGCGTTAGCCTGGATATTGCTCAAGCTTTCCAAAGCTACCGGCGTTCCGGTGTGGGTGATTGTCGTATCGTTACCGATCTGCTGGATGGTCTTTTCGTTCGTCAGCGGCTTCAGCATGAATCGCGTATCTTACATTCTGTATGGCGATTCGACCTTCACTGGCCGTACCATCATCTGGGATTTTGCAAATCTACAAATCGCCAAGAAGCCGCTGCTGGGCTGGGGTTATCAATCGTTCTGGCTGGTTGGGCCCGACGCTCCGAGCATCGTGGAAGCGCCCGGTTGGGTAAAGGACATGCCCAACGCCCATAATGGGTATGAAGACACATTGCTCGAGCTTGGCTATGCGGGATTTTTGCTGCTTATCGCTTTCATCCTTGCGACGATAAGCGGCATTGGTCGCCTTGCGCGCTTTGATTTTTCGCGGGCATGGATCCTGCTGTCGATCGTTCTCTACGTAGCCATTACCAACGGTCTCGAGAGCACGTGGATGCGTGGCTTTGAAATGCTCTGGATCGTGTTCGTCATCGCTGCGGTCGAAGCCGCCAGATATTGGGGGCAGACGCATCCCGCGGTCGCCCTGGGTAGGGCGCGGCATCCGGCAATACGTCGCATCCAGGGGCCGCGGCCAAGCCGCCGTCCACACCCGTCAATCGTCGTGAGGTCACGCTAGCGCGCGCGAAGCCAACCGGCTCGGCACTGCAAGTCAGAGGATGCATGTTCAACAGGAAGGTCATCGCGACGCGGCGCAACCCTGGTCGCCAGACGCTGCGAACGGCCAAGCGACGGCCTTGGCAGTGCTTGGCTGCAACGATGATCTTCGTTGCTTGCTCAAGCCATTCGTCCGCACTTGCTCTCGATTCGATGGCAATACTGCCCTCGGATCGCGCGACGACCTGGCAGCCCGGCCTGATCGCCGAGGGTGGGATACCCTTCCGAAAAACCATCTGCGCCACGCTGTCGCCTCGTGGCGGCACACTCGATGACGCCGCGGCAATCCAGGGCGCAATCAATGCATGTCCTTTAGGGCAGGTCGTGCAATTGGCTCCGGGACGGTTTCTGATCAATGGCGGCAATTTCCTGCTGCTCAACAAGGCAATCACGCTGCGCGGCTCCGGTCCTGATCGGACGACACTCGAAAAGCAGGACGGCGCGAAACCTTTCAATGCGGCAGTCGGTGCCAAGCCGTCGCCGCTCGTCTTGGTAGGGCCGTCGCTATTTTCCAGCACGAGCGATACGGTCAATGCCGTGCGATCGGCGAACCTTCGCAATGATGCAATCAAGGGCGAAAGAACCGTCGAGGTCGACGACGCTGCGGGCTTCCTGCCTGGACAGATCGTGCTGCTTGACGAGGCGTCGGGCGCTGATTGGCGTCTCGACCCGCAGGGACGAGGCGAGGTCTGGGCATCGGAAGACTTCATGGTTGTGTGGCAAAAGCACAAACCTGCAATTCAGTTTGTCGATGACTTTGCTCCCGCTGCGTTTCCATCGACGCCACAAAGCGCAGGATCGTGGTTCGGGAGACCCGATCGGCCCGTCGCAGAGGTCAAGGAAATCAGGGCAGTCTCAGGCTCCGCCATCACCTTCACGACTCCAATTCACATCAGTTATCGGAAAGCAAACGCCGCTCAACTATCACGGTTCGCGCAGCCGCATGTGAAGCACGCGGGCGTCGAAGATCTGGCGCTCAAGGGGGGCGACGTGGGCAATCTTCGCTTCAATTGGGCTGCTTCGTCGTGGGCGAAAAACGTCGACAATTCGGTTTGGCACGGCGAAGGCTTCGCAGTTCACAGTTCCTTTCGAGTCGAACTGCGCGAGTTCTACGTTCATGACGCGGCCTGGGCCCAGCCGGGCGGAGGCGGCTACGCCATCAGCCTTTCCGCGGGATCCTCGGAAGTTCTGATCGAGAATGGAATTGCCGTGAGGGCCAACAAGCTGATCGTGGCGCGTTCCGCCGGGGCCGGGTCGGTGGTCGGCTACAACTACATGGACATGGGCTACATCAATACGAATGGAGCCTGGATCGAAACGGGGCTCAACGCCAGCCACATGGTGGGCGCCCATCACGTCTTGTTCGAGGGCAACTACGCACAGAACGCCGACAGCGACGACACGCACGGCAACAGCATCTATCATACGTTCTTCCGGAATTATCTACGCGGCACCCGCGCCGCGTTCGACAATCAGGCCGGCGGGACGATCGATGACATGTCGCAGCCGCGCAATGGGCCGCGTCGCGCCGCCGGCCTGATGGCATATTCGTACTGGATGTCGTTCATCGGAAATGTGCTTGGGGCGCCCGGTCAGATGGACGGCTGGTCGTATGAAACCCACTTCACCGATGCAAAGCCCGGCGTCTGGATGCTCGGCTGGGACGCCGTGAAGCCGTATCCGACGGACGCGAAGGTTGCGATGTCCACGATTCGGTACGGCAATTTTGATTACCTCACCAACACAACGCATTGGGATTCCGGAAGCGAAGATCGCGCTTTGCCTGCGTCGATGTACCTCACAGGCCGCCCCGCGTTCTTCGATGCCGGGCGCGGATACGCCTGGCCCTGGGTGGACCCGGTCGGAGAGACAAAGCTTCACGTGCTTCCGGCCAAAGCGCGCTATGACGCCGGTACGCCGTTTGTGCAGCCGAACTTGGATGAATTAGTCCGCAAAAATTCGCAGTGAATACATGGCGTAAGACTATGATTAAATATGTTTCGAACAGGTGCGACATTGCGTCAATGCGTCACCTGACCAGCGGACGGGTTCCAGAGCTAACTAGGCGGGCGCCTCGATAGTTCAAATACCGTCGTTAACTACAGCAGAGGCCGTTCCCGCGCGGATGTTGGGCATTCCGCATTTTTGGTTTAATCGAGGTAATATTTCGCTGTCCGGTTGTCTCCGGAAGAGGAATTTGATGCGCAAGTCGGTCTTCCACGAGGATTGGTGGCTGAACGCGTTGGCTCCGGGTAGCTGGCGCGAAGTCACGTGTTCGCGCGGCGGGCGCGTCGTGGGTTCTCTTCGGTTCGTCGCGCGTACTGAAGGCGGGATGAATATCTGTGAGATGCCTCACATTACGCGCTTTCTCGGACCGACGGTCACGCTGCAGTCCGGAAAGACGGAAGCGCGCATGCGGTTGGCCCATGCGGTCATCACTGACTTGCTGAAGCAGGTCGCGGATTTTGATCACGTCGAGATGACGCTCGACACCGGATTCAGCAATGTGGCCGCTTTCCTCGCGTGCGGCTACGAGGTGCGCGCACATCCGACCTTCATGCTGAAATGCTCGGTCCCTCGGGACGAGCTTTGGTCCGGATTGCGCGACAAGACGAAGAACGTGATACGACGCGCACGTGAGCGGCTCGCCATTCGCGAGGTCACGTCCCCAAAATACTTCGTGAAGTACTACCAGGCCAATCTGGAGGGGACGAAGTCGTATTTCGACCTCTCTGGATTGGAAGCTGTTTATGCCGCCGCCAGCGAGCGACAGCAATGCAGGATCCTCGCGGCGGTGGACCCGAACAACAACGTCCACGCCCAGGTCTTCTTCGTCTGGGACCACCAGTTCGTGCACTATTTCCTGTCGTCACGGGACAGGAGCATTGCGCATCCAGGCGCAGTAAGTCTGCTGCTCTGGAGTGGCATCGAGCTGGCGCACGAGCGTGGCCTTCATTTCGATTTCGATGGCGGAATTGAAAACGAGGCGCGATACAAGTTCGTGGTGGCCTTCGGCGGAGAACTGGCCAATCGCTTCGACGTCAGCCGTTCCACCGCTCGCTACCGGCTTCACCGGCAACTACGCAGAGTACCCCAAGCGCTCCTGCGGCGCTTCTCGGCTGGCGTTGGCGCCAGCGACATCAACGATCGTGGTGTACGGCTTAACCATTTTCCGTCTTCTTGAGCCGATAACTCCTGCAATTTCAAAGCGCACCATTAACTAAAGTTTTACAAACGCGTGCCTCCGCGGACGATTTTGAAATAGGTTGTCGGCCGAAAACAGAACAAATTCGGAGGCGTTAAGATGCGTGTTCTCGTGAGCGGACATCTCGGTTATATCGGAACGGTACTTACTCCGATGCTGCAACGTGCCGGGCACGATGTCGTGGGTCTCGACAGCGATCTGTATTCCCGCTGCACATTTGCAGAGGGCGGCTCGATCGTCGATGTGCCCTCCATCCGCAAGGATACGCGAGACGTCGAGCTTGCGGACCTCAAGGCTTTCGACGCAGTCCTGCATCTTGCCGCGCTATCAAACGACCCGCTTGGCAATCTGAGGCCTGGGCTTACCGACCAGATCAATCACGTAGCCAGCGTGCGCCTCGCACAACTGGCCAAGCAAGCCGGCGTGCAGCGGTTCGTGTTTGCATCCTCCTGCAGCAACTATGGCAAGGCGGGCGAGGGGATGATCGACGAAACCGGAGCGCTCAACCCGGTGACCGCCTATGGTGAATCCAAGGTGCAGTCCGAGCGGGATATCGCCGGCCTCGCCGGCGACGGATTCTGCCCGGTCTACCTGCGGCCCGCTACGGCTTATGGAGTATCTCCCCGGCTCCGATTCGACGTCGTGCTGAACAATCTCGTCGCCTGGGCGGTGACAACGCGAAAGATCTTCTTGAAGTCGGACGGCACGCCCTGGCGGCCTATCGTTCACATCGAGGACATTTCGCGCGCCTTCATCGCGGCGATGGAAGCTCCCGAGGCCGCGGTGTTCAACGAGGCGTTCAACGTAGGCCAGACGGCACACAACTACCAGATCCGCGATCTCGCGAAGATTGTCGCCGGTGTTGTCCCCGGCTGTCAGATCGAGTTTGCCGATGACGCCGGTCCCGACACCCGGTCCTATCGCGTGAGCTTCGAAAAGATCCGAACCCGGCTGCCGGCGTTCAAGCCGCAATGGGATGCGAAGATGGGCGCGGAGCAGCTCTATAAGGTCTACCAGGCCTCGAGCATCACGCTCGAGCAGTTCGAAGGTCCGAGATATCAGCGCATCGGTCACATCAAAAAGCTGCTGGCGGACGGCATTCTGGATGCGGATCTCCGCCATGCAAACGTCGAGCAGTCGGCCCTGGCCGCGTCCTGATACCCGCAGGCGCCGATCGGTTTGACGCACCAGGAGGACGGCGTGCCTGCGGCAAACGATCTCGCAAGTTCGGGCGCGAAGATTTTCGCGCTTGCTGAGAAGATCTACCCGATCTGCCGCAGCATTACCGGCAACGGTGTGCGGCAGACGCTTCGGGAGATCGGCGCGCAGATTCCTCTTGATATCCACGAGGTGCCCACCGGTACTCCCGTCCTCGATTGGGTCGTGCCGCGTGAATGGAACATCCGGGACGCGTACATCAAGGACCAGCGAGGCCGGAAGGTCGTCGATTTCAATGAATCGAACCTGCACGTGATGAGCTACAGCGTGCCGGTGAGCCGCACGATGCCGCTGGACGAGCTGAAGTCCCATATCTTCACGTCGCCCGATCAGCCGGACCTTGTCCCGTACCGCACGTCCTACTACCAGGAGAACTGGGCGTTTTGCATGGCCCACCGACAGTTGGAGCAACTGCGGGACAATACCTACGAGGTCGTGATCGACGCGACTCTCGCTGACGGACACTTGACCTATGGTGAGTATTTTCACCGAGGAGAGTCAGAAGACGAGGTGCTTCTGTCGGCCCATGTCTGCCATCCCTCGCTCGCCAATGACAATTGTTCGGGCCTTGCACTGCTTGCGGAGCTCCTGAACCACATCGCCCAGATGCGAACGCGATACAGCTATCGGTTTTTGTTTGCGCCAGGAACGATCGGCGCGATCACCTGGCTCGCCCGCAATGAGCACCGTGTGCACCATATCAAGCATGGTCTCGTGGTATCAATGGTCGGAGACGGCGCTGGTCCGACATACAAGAAGAGCAGGCGGGGCGATGCTGAAATCGACCGTGCGATGATACACACGCTGCAGCATTCTGGACTAACGCCGACGATATTGGAGTTTTCGCCCTACGGATATGATGAGCGGCAATACTGTTCGCCCGGGTTCAACCTGCCGGTCGGATTGTTTCAGCGCAGCCGCTTCGGCGCGATCCCCCAGTATCACACCTCGGCTGACGACCTGAGTTTTATTCGGCCGGAGCACCTCGGGGAGTCCTTCCGCATCATTTGCGAAGTCATTGACCTGCTTGAAGGCAACCGCAGCTACCGTAACACGTATCCGAAGGGTGAACCGCAGCTCGGCAGACGCGGGCTCTATGGCGCGATCGGCGGCGACAAGGATGCCGCTGCAGCCAACATGGCGATGCTCTGGATTCTAAACCTGTCCGATGGACATCATTCACTGCTTGATATCGCCAGGCGAGCCGACCTGCCGTTCCCGGTCATTCTGAAGACAGCCAAAGTGCTCGAGCGCCACGAGCTCCTCGCGCCGATATGCTAGGCGCGATCATGCGCCCTGAAGCGGCCAGTTTTGGTCCTTGTCGGAGATCGTACTTACGGCCAGAGGCCAGCTGATGCCGAACATCGGGTCGTTGTATCGGACGCCGCTGGCAGCCAAGGGCTGGTAGAATTCCGAAATCAGGTAGCTGACCTGAACGTTGTCGCTCAAGGTTTGAAAGCCGTGTGCGAACCCCTTGGGGATATAGAGCTGCGATCCGTTCTCCGCTGAGAGCTCGAAGCCACGCCACTGACGAAAGGTGGACGAGTTCGCACGTAGATCGATGATGACGTCCCAAATCGATCCGTTGAGGCAGCGCACAAGTTTGACCTCGCCGTGCGGATCTTTCTGGAAGTGCATGCCTCGCAATGTCCCCTTACGCGAGGAACTGGAGATGCTGTGCTGGGGGAATCTGGTCTCGATCCCCTGCGCGCGAAACTCGTCTTCGCAGAAAGTGCGCGCAAAAAAGCCGCGCTCATCGCGCGCAGGGTCGAGCTTGACCAGCCATGCTCCGTCTAGTCCCGTTGCTTCAAATCGCATTTAACGTCTGAGCTCCCGAGGCAATCTCCGATGGCTGTTTCTATACAATTTTATTAAAATTGTCAGCATTTAGTGTGGTTTACCTTGTTGCTCGATATCGCTTCATATTGTTCGCTTTCATACGATAGAACTCGATCCTGCAAGCGCAGCTTAAGCGTCCGAAAATCTCATATTCGACCAATCTATATTCATGGTGCGGCTCCAATGAACGCGCATTCGAAGTTTGAATCGATCCGATCGAGATCTTCCCACGGCAATTGTCGTCTGTGCAGCGCGACGTTGAAGTCGACGTTTGTCGATCTGGGAATGTCGCCCCTATGCGAAAGCTTTCTCACGGTCGACCAGACCGACGCCATGGAGCAGTATTATCCGCTGCACACCGTGGTTTGCGAGTCCTGCTTCCTGGTGCAGCTCCAGGAATATGTCAAACCGGAGCACATCTTTAGCGAATATGCCTACTTCTCGTCCTATTCGACATCGTGGGTAGAACATGCGCGGCGCTACTGTGAGATGATCAAGGACAGGCTAAACCTTGGTGCCGGGAGCCGCGTCTATGAGATCGCAAGCAACGATGGCTACCTGCTGCAGCACTTCCTGCCGCTTGGCGTGCCGGTCACGGGAATCGAGCCGGCGGCCAACGTGGCCGAAGTCGCTAGGCAGAAGAACGTCCCGACAATGGTCGAGTTCTTTGGCCTCGAACTCGCGCGCAAGCTGGTGTCGGATGGCAAGCGGGCCGATCTGATCATCGGCAACAACGTACTGGCCCAGGTTCCGGATCTGAACGACTTTACCGCCGGAATGGCGTTCCTGCTTGCGCCGCAGGGCGTGATTACGCTCGAATTTCCGCACCTTGAGCGGCTCATCGACGAAAATCAGTTCGATACTATCTACCACGAGCACTTCTCCTATTTCTCGCTGGTGACGATCGATCGCCTGGCGCGACGGCACGATCTGAAGGTCTTCGACGTCGAGCAGATCCCAACCCATGGCGGCTCGCTGCGCGTCTACCTTTGCCGCGCCGATGCCGGTCACGCCGCATCCGCCGCCGTGACCGCACTGCTGACGCATGAGCGCCGGATCGGCCTGGAAGACATCGGTCAGTACGAGCAGTTTACATCGCGTGTTCATCACACCAAGCGCGAATTGTTGTCGTTCCTGATCGAGAGCAAGAACAAGGGGGCGCGGATCTGCGGCTACGGCGCTCCCGGCAAGGGCAACACGCTGCTGAACTACTGCGGCATCGGTACCGACTTCCTCGACTTCACGGTGGACCGCAACCCCTACAAGCACGGCCGCTATACGCCGGGGATGCACATTCCGATCCTCCCGGTCGAAGCCATCGACGAGGCCCGTCCCGACTACCTGTTCATTCTTCCCTGGAATCTGAAGAAGGAAATTGTCGCGCAGATGCGGCATGTCGGAGAGTGGGGCTGCAAGTTCATCATCCCGATTCCCAACGTCGAGATCATTGACCCGCGTGAGGTTGCGCCATGAAGGTTGTCCTTTTCTGCGGCGGCCTTGGCACGCGGATCCGCGAGTATTCGGAGAGCATACCGAAGCCGATGGTCCCGATCGGCCATCAGCCGATCCTCTGGCATGTGATGCAGTACTACAGCCAATACGGCCACAGTGATTTCGTGCTGTGCCTCGGCTACAAGGCGAACGTGATCAAGGACTACTTTCTCAATTATCGTGCCACGGCAAACAGCGACTGCGTGATTTCGGAGTACGGCAAGAAGGTCGAGCTGATCGGCGAGCATCAGCCGGACTGGCGGGTTTCGCTGGTGGATACCGGGACGTGGCGCAATATCGGGCAGCGCTTGTTGGCTGTCCGACATCTCGTCCAGGACGAGGAAATTTTCCTTGCAAACTACAGCGATGGACTGACCGACGCGCCGCTGCCCGACATGATCCAGAAGTTCAAGGAAAGCGGAAAGATCGGCTGCTTCGTGGCGATCCATCCGCCGATCAGCTTCCATCTTGCCGAGTTCGATGCGCAGGGATCGGTGCAGCGGATTCGCTCCAGCCAGGAATCCGAGATCTGGATCAACGGCGGATACTTCATCTTCCGCAACGAGATCTTCGACTACATCAAGGAAGGTGAAGAACTCGTCCAGGAGCCGTTCAGCCGCCTGATCGAGGGCGGTCACCTTATGGCCTATCGCTATGAAGGTTTCTGGCGCGCCATGGATACCCTGCGCGATCGTCAAGTGCTGGAAGACATGGTGGAGCGCGGCGACACGCCCTGGCGATTGAGCCATACGTCGGTGGCCAGCGCGGCGTAACGGACATGAAAGCATTGCAGCTTGCCGGGCCCGGGGATCATCTATCGATCCTGTGCCTTGGCGCACATTCGGATGATATCGAAATCGGCGCGGGAGCGACGCTGCTGGGTCTGATCGAGCGCGGTATCAAACTGAACGTGCAGTGGTGCGTTCTGAGTGGTGGCGCCATACGGGAGGCCGAGGCCAGAGCATCGGCCGCCGACTTCCTGTGCGAGGCTGCATCCGCGAATGTCGAGGTGCTGTCGTTTCCCGACGGATTTTTCCCGGAGAGGGGAGAGGCCATCAAGGAATGGTTCGAATCGCTGAAAAGGCGGATCGAACCGGACGTCATTCTGACGCATCGCAGGGATGATGCCCATCAAGACCATCGTCAGGTCTGCCGTCTGACCTGGAACACGTTTCGCGATCATCAGATCCTGGAATACGAGATTCCGAAGTGGGATGGCGATTTCGGTCAACCCAACGTTTACATGCCGGTGTCGGCGGCCGCGCTCGACCGCAAGATTGAACTGCTGCTCAAGCATTTCGGGACGCAGCGATCCAAGCAGTGGTTCGATGCAGACACCTTTCGCGGCCTCGCACGGATTCGGGGCATGGAGTGCAGGGCTACGGAACGCTTCGCCGAGGCATTTTTCGGGCGAAAGTTGACATTGATTTGACCATGGTTGCGCGGACGTCGCGCAACCGGTTCCTAATTGCAGGATGGATCTGAAGGCGCACGATATGAGCACGCTATTCTCAAGTGTCTTTCGCGCTGGCGACCTGGTGGAGGTCAGAAGCAAGGAGGAGATCCTCGCGACGCTCGATGCCAACGGTCGCCTGGACGAAATGCCCTTCATGCCCGAGATGCTGAAGCATTGCGGCAAGACACTTCGCGTCGGCAAACGAGCTCACAAGACCTGTGATCCCGCTCTCGGAATCGGCGGGCGCAAGATGCTGAATGCGGTGCATCTGGAGAACATCCGCTGCAGCGGCGCGGCTCATGATGGCTGCGAGGCGGCCTGTCTGATCTTCTGGAAGGACGCCTGGTTGAAGCCGGCGGGAGAGATAAGTCCATCGCCAAACGGCGCAGCCAAGCCGTCCAGCTCCGGTGGCTGCAGCGAAGCAACGCTGTGGAGCACGGTCAAGCATCCGCCGAAGGCCGGCGAAACCGAGCCGACCTACGTTTGCCAGAACACGCAGGTAAAATTCGCCACGCAACCCCTGAAGTGGTGGGATCCGCGCCAGTATGTCGAGGACTACGCTTCCGGTAACGTTCGGCTGCAGGAGCTTGTCGCCGGATTGACGTTCTCGGTCTGGCGTACGGTCACTGAAGCGGGGCTCGGTATTGGTACCGCGATGCGCTGGATCTACGACAGGTTCCAGCGCATGAGAGGTGGCGCACCATATCCGATCAGGCCCTTCGGTGTCCCGGAGGGTGCCAAGGTCCCGCAGTCCCGGCTTGATCTGCAGGTGGGCGACGTCGTGCGCGTCAAGCCGTACAAGGACATCCTCGAGACCCTGGACTGCAACTACCGCAATCGAGGCTTGTATTTCGATCCGGAGATGGTCCCGTTCACCGAACGCGAATACGAGGTCGAGAGGCGTCAAAAGCAGATCATCGACGAGGGGTCTTGCAAGATGGTCCGTTTCAAGACGGACGCGATCATCCTGAAAGACGTCGTGTGTGAGGCGCGCTACGCCATCTGCCGCCGGTTCTGCCCTCGGGCCATCTATCCTTACTGGCGGGAAATCTGGCTTGAGCGAGTACCGCAAGGCCAGAATCCGGCGAATTGAACGGAACGACGCGTGCATCGGGACCAGCGCACCAATCAGTATTTTGCGGATAACAAGCCATACTCTGGCCTTGGCCGCAGGTCGCTGCACAGCGGCGTCGCGTTCATTGCTGCGCGCGGATTGAATATCTTCGTTCAATTGGCCTCGACGATCGTGCTCGCGCGACTGCTCGGACCGCATGATTTCGGGTTGGTGGCGATGATGCTGGCCCTGATCGGCTTCGCGCCCCTCTTCGTCGATCTCGGGATGAGCGAGGCTTCCGCCCAGCGGAGCAGCATCTCGCGTGCCGAAGTCAGCACGTTGTTCTGGTTGAATGTTCTGATCGGCGTCGTGCTGGCCGTCGTGCTGGCTGCGTCCGGTCGATGGATCGCGCGTGCCTTCGGTGAGCCATCGCTTGCGGGTATGGCGTTGGCATTGTCAGTGACCTTCCTGATGATGGCTTTGTCGACGCAGCATTATGCGCTGATGCGTCGGGCAATGCAGTTTCGCCGCATCGCGATCATCGACATATCGGCAAACATCATCGGAAGCGCCGCAAGCGTCGGACTTGCGCTTTCGGGCTGGGGCTACTGGGCGCTGATCGCCAAGCCGATCATAACGTCGGCCTTGACCGTCGCCGGAGCATGGACTGCCTGTCGATGGATACCGGGCAGGCCCAGGCTTACGCCGATGGTCAAGGAACTGATGCGGTTCGGGCTCGGAGTTACCGGCTTCACCATGACGGACTATTTCGCCCGTGCGGCGGACAGGATCGCCATGGGCTATTTCCTCGGTGCAGGGCCGCTTGGCTATTTTCAGAACGCCTTCACGATCTACAGCAACTTGCTGTCGATTCTCAGTGAGCCGCTGCATAACATCGCGGTTTCCGGACTGAGTAAACTCCAGAACAATGCGGCCGAACTGAAGCGCGCCTGGGAAGGCGCGCTGTCACTGCTTAGCTATTTTTCGGGGCCTGCCTTCGCGGCCCTGGCCGTGAGCGCTCATGACATCGTGATCTTGCTGCTCGGAGAGAAATGGTCTCCCGCGGGCCCCTTGCTTTGCATCCTTGCAATTCGGGGCATTGCCGATTGCATCGAGCGAACTCTTGGCTGGGTCCACGTTGCTGTCGGACGTCCCGATCGATGGATGCGATGGGGTATCTTCAGTGCGGTCTGCCAATTGATCGCGCTTGCGGCCGGATTGCCGTTCGGCGTGATCGGAGTGACGATCGCCTATACCGTCACCATGTTTGCGCTGTTCGTTCCCGCGCTCGTCTATGCCGGCAGGCCGGTCGGGATCACAATCGGGGACGTCCTGCGCGCGACGGCGCCGCAAACGACTGCTGCACTCGTTGCCGTCGTGGTCGCCTTCTCGATCCAGGAAGCGTTCTTGCAGGAGTGGCCACCGCTGCTGCGAATCCCGGCCTCGAGCTTGATCTGTGTGACAGCCCACCTGACCGTCGTAGTTGGGGTCTTCAGGATCACGCGGCCGCTGCAGCTCGCCTGGTCTGTCCTACGCGATTTCGGCATCGTACGACGACTGCAAGTCAACTCCTGATTACTGGATATACCGATGACGGCCTTTGAGCGCTTCCTGATCAACTTGGACACCTGGCCCGCCGGGGCATTCCTCAGGATCGGCCTTGGTCTTTGCATTCTGCCTGTCTTCCGGCTGCTGTCGGGCGGTGACGATCGCATCGCGGTCGCGTTGACGATGTTTCTTGCCCTGCTGCTCGCGCTTCGCCTTGTGCCGGCGGTGTGCCGACGCATTCTTCCGTTTTCTCGCAAAGCGAAGGACCTGTGGTTCAAGCGTCGCAATCTTGGCAAGAGGTACGATTCCTGCCAGTGGCAGAAGCTCTTCTGGATCGGTCTGGGTATGCTGCCTTACGCGATGATCTCTCGTGGATTGGGACGTGGAGAAATCGTGCTGCTCGCGATCTGCATGATTGGCGGCGGAGCGGGATTGCTGCTTTGGCGCAAGACCGACCAGCCGGGTGTCGGTGCCGCCACTGCGAAGGCTGCGAAGTTGCCGCGGACCGCAATCGCGTCAACGCCGCAGTGAAGCCGGGTCACTCCTACATTACGGGAGCTTGCGGCACTCGCTGAACTTTTCGCCGTCCTCCGTTTCCGCCCTCTCGAGGCAATGAGCTTTGTCGGTCACCGCGCCGGCTACGACAAAGCCGTAGGCCTGGTTCTTGAAGACCAGCAGATAACGGCCGGGCGAGAGAACGAGATCGGGGTTCTCCGGCTGCAACTCGACCATTTCGCGGTTTTCAGGGACCGGGGCTACGGTGAGGTCGACGGAAACGGATCGGATCGCCCAGGTATTATTGGCCGCCAGTTTGCCGCTCGCCGGTGACGACGGTGCCCGCGCCACTTCGGCGACGATGCGCAGTTGCGCGTTGTCGGGCGCGCTTGTCATCAGCTCTCGCTGATATGCGACAAACGAAAGCGGGCCGTGCGGCACCACAACGGTGGGTGGCTTGGTGATCAATCCCACGGCGATCCGGCTGTCGGGAAGGCGGATATTCATCGGTTCGAGCCGGATCATTCGCCCGCCGCTTGACGCAAAAATTCCATATGTCGTCGGCAGCGTACGTGTAGGCGGTGCGGTTGGGGCCGCTTCGATCGACGCCCTATGCACGAACGTCGGAGCTGCCGGTTTCAGCTTGCGTCTAATTTGTGGCGGCGACTGAACGGGCGCCGCCTCCCCATTGGTGATGACTACGTGGGATCTAGCGTTGAACAAGGATACGAGATTGCCGCACAACAGTAGTCCGGCTCCGACCGCTAACAGAATCGTTATCGGAGCGAGGAGCCCAACAGGGTTGCGCACCTTCCATGCGTTGGTGACGGAGTGTCGGTCCGACGGCGTATCCTGAAGGTCGTCCGCGATCCGCCTCTCGATCAGTGTGGTCCGCGGATCTTGCACTACGAAGCCTACCCCGGCGGCACTGGTGTGCATGGGCGGTTGCAGTTGCGGCGGCGCTGCGGGAGGAGTCGATTCCGGCGGCCTCGAGTCCGGCGTGCTCAAGTCCGAACGTTGATCCGCAGCCGGACTCAATCCCTCTCCTTCATCTGTCCCAGACGCGTACGCAGCCGTGGCAGGCTCTGGTCCCGTGTGCCAGTCCGATGGCGCTGGTTGCGTGTGGTTGCCGCATTCCGTCGCCCGAACATCGCCTGGCTGGAACGCAGGATCGACGGACCCTGTATCCGGTCCTGCACCGGGCCGGTCCACATTCGACTTGCGCCCGATGCTCTCTGCGGCCTCATTCAGGCGCCGACTGACGTCATCCTGTGGCCACGCGATCGGCTGGGGGGAATCCTCCGGGACGAGGAGCGGATGAACCTCATTCGTCGGCTCTCCGCTCGGCAAGCTCGGAGCGTCGGCGGGGCCTGCCGGTTGGTCGTCGATCGGACTGCTCGGCGGCTCGGCGAGATCTTGCTCTGGAAATACGGGCTCGCGCAGCCGGGCTTCGACGAATTGCGTCCAGGCGCCACGCCGTCGCAGCGGTGCAGCAAGTCGATCCGCCTGACGTAGCGACGGGGACGCATTCAGGATGACCGCCTGAGCCGAGGGGAGCTGATTGGAGCGTTTCATGCCTAGATACGCAGCTTTGCGTCGGTCTGCAGTTGCAAACGTTCGCGACGACCCGGGCGATCATTTGATCCGGGATCGCCTACTGCAGGGATGTAGCAGCCGTGGCTTAACAGGCCGTTAACCATAAAATGGCGGAAATGCCCGCATTGATCCGCATCACGTGAGACGACGTTTTTAAGCGGCTGCCGGGAGATCGAAGGATTCGGCCATCTGGCGCAGGCGGTCGGCTCGCGCGCTCATCTGGTCGGTGTGAGCAATGCCGAGGACGTCGAAGACCGTCTGTATCCGGTAGAGCCAATCATGCCTGAGCGCGGCTTCCCGCACGTTAGCGACCTGAACCGCGCGCAGTCGCGCAGGGTCTGTGTTGAGCTCTTCGAGGATCCGACAGATGTCAGGCGAATCGAACGGCACATGAATGACAGCATCGGGCCAGTCGAACTGGCGCGCAAACTCTTCGGTGCGCGGCGCTTCACCAATCATCACCGCTCCGGCTGCTGCTCCTTCATAATAGCGTGCGGAGATCTCGTCATGGCCAGCCGTGAACTCCGGGTTGTTGACGTGGCTGCGATTGGCAATGAAATAGCGGCTGCGCTGCAGGATATTCGCAATCATGATGCGATGCTCTCCCGGATTGTCGACCCGGAATGTCCTTTCCTTCCGGTTCGAACCGCTCGCGGCCACAGTGTCGTAGTAGTAGAAGAAGCGCTCTCGCTCGGCGCCGGCCAGCAACGCGGCGTGAGTCGTCTCCGAACGGCGTCCGATGTTGCACACAGCAATCGATCGCGGTTGCGCGGGCTTCGGCGCAAACCGCTCCACGTCGACCGCCAGCGGCAGATAGCTGCACGGTCGGCCCGCTATCCGCGCGATGCGTGGAACGCAGTGATGCAGTCCGACGAATATATGATCAAATCCGGACAGGAGCTCGACCAGATACTCCGGGATGTCGTCCGCCCAGACTTCAGTGATAAAGCATGCCGCTTTGCGACACCGTTTGCGCCAGTCGGGTATCGCGGCGAGCGCGTGAAGTTGATAGGCATTGCTGAAGACCGGGAAAAACAGTTCGTAATCGCGTTGCAGCCGCAGCCGCGGCGGATACAGCGCCAGCGTACTTGCCAGCTTGGCCGATCCCGAGGTGAAGCGTGCCAGTTTGTAGATTCGTCGCGCGAATTCCAGTGCCGCGCGATCCTGAACATCGAAACGATCGGCACCCGTCATCGCCGCCAGATTGTCCTCGAATTCATAGCTGAGGCAAAACGCGACCAGGTCGGAAATCCGACGCTGCGAGAGGAGTAGAACCTTGCCTTCCACGAGGCGTTGTCTCCGACTTGCTAGATGCCGGGGCGTGCCGGCAACACAACCTCCGCATTTCCTCGACCGGGAGCGGATCGCCACGTCCAATGGCGCCAAATGAACATAGTCCACATACGCCCATTCAATTACGTTGAGTCCAAGTTTTATTGAAATTGGCTAATGCGAGTGGGCTCATTGCGCGCCTCTTGGCATTCGGGCCAAGCGGTAGCGAACGCTAGTGCGGGATTGCTCGACGAAGACTGTGAGCAGGACAACCACTGAGTGCGCGTTAACTCGAAAAAGTTAAATCTGGAACCGCACGATAGCGCTCAGCAGTTCCGACAATTAGCTATAAAGTTCATTAAATCTGCCTGCAGCCCAAGTGGGCGATGAATGCGTCGGGAAATTCCGGTAGCGTGCCGCATCATTTCGGAACGGAAAAGATTTTCAACAAAGCAAATTCTTGAACACGGGCAGCGTTGGGCGTGATGCGTATTCTTAGCGTGTTTGGTACTCGTCCGGAGGCGATCAAAATGGCGCCGCTTGTGCTGGCGCTGGGCGAAGCAGCGGGAATCGATGCGCGCGTCTGCGTAACGGGCCAGCATCGTCAGATGCTCGACGATGTGATGTCGGCCTTCTCGTTGAGCGCCGACTACGACTTGAACATCATGCGACCCAACCAGTCGTTGAGCGAAGTGTTCAGTGCGGTCATGGCTGGAATCGATCCGATCATCGCTGACTACAATCCGGACTTCGTTCTTGTACAGGGCGACACCGCAACCAGTACGGCGGCCGCGCTAGCCGCCTTTTTCCGGTCGGTCAGTGTCGGACACGTCGAGGCGGGATTACGAACTGGCAATCTCATGAGCCCATGGCCGGAGGAGGCCAATCGGCGGGTCACTGCCGTCGTTACGACGCGGCATTATGCACCGACGCTGCGGGCACGTGCGGCGCTACTGAAGGAAGGTTATTCGCCGGACGCCGTCATAGTCACCGGCAATACCGTGATCGACGGACTGCTTCGCATGGCCGCAAATATCTCTCAACCGGGCACGCTTCGACGGTCGCTTGAGAGGAAATACTCATGGCTCGATACCTCCAAGCGACTTGTTCTCGTGACTGGACACCGGCGCGAGAGCTTTGGATCCGGGTTTCGGCAAATTTGCGAGGCATTAAAGACGATCAGTCGGCGGGATGATATCCAGATCGTGTATCCCGTTCATCTGAATCCCAACGTACGCGGGCCGGTATTCGATCATCTGCGCGATGCGCGTAATGTCTTCCTGATCGAACCGCTTAACTATCCCGAGTTCGTCTACCTCATGACGTGCTCGTATCTCATACTTACCGATTCCGGAGGAATTCAAGAGGAAGCGCCGGCGCTTCGCAAACCTGTGCTCGTCATGCGGGATACGAGCGAGCGCATGGAGGCAGTCGACGCCGGCGTAGCCCGCCTGGTTACCACTGATCCGGCTCGCATCGTCGCAGGCGTAGAGCGCTTGCTCGATGTGCCGGCGGAACACGAAGCCATGTCTCGCGGCGCCAACCCGTTCGGTGACGGTCGTGCAAGCAAACTCATCGTGCATGATCTTCTGAATGTCGGTCGGCCGAAGCATCCGGTCGAACAATTAGCGAGCGTCAGTATCTTGTCCGATGCCGAGATGCATTCGCGGGCGGTATCACCGCTCTCTCAACCGACGCACTGAACAAACGAAGCCATGGACACAAGAAGCAATCAATTGGCCATTCCTGAATACGGCAAGCTGCTTGCTGAAGAGTACGCTGCGCCTGCGGCAGGCCGCCCCGCGTTCGGCTTGTGGGAGATTATCGACGTTCTGCGCCGCGAATGGCGGTTGCCCCTTGTCGGACTGCTGATCGGACTGACGGTGGCCGTCTCTGCTCTTTTCGTCATGAAAGCGCCTTACAAGAGCAGTGCCCGTATCCTTATCGATCGGAGTCTCAATCGTTATCTGCAGACCAACAAGATCGTAGATCAGCCGACGATGGACGAGGTTGAGGTCGGCAGTCAGCTCTATGTCCTTTCATCCGACAAAGTGTTGCTTCCGGTCATTCGCTCGCTGGGATTGGCCGACGATAGCGAGTTTGGTGGCCGCTCTGCGCTTGCGAGCTCCGCCGACGGGAGCACCGGCACGGCGGCTTCGACGGCGGCCGCTGAGCGGGCGGCTCTCGAGACTCTGTTGAGACGCGTGACAATTGCACGTGAGGATGTTGCGAACGTCATCAATGTGACGGTCGAGTCGCAGAGCGCGGAGAAGGCCGCCAAAATCGCCAACGGCATCGTGGATAGCTATCTCGCCTCCTTGCAAGACGCAAAATTCAAATCAACGCAGAAGGTCAGTGCGTGGCTGCAGGAGCGGCTGATCGAATTGAAGAAGCAGGTGGCCGATGCGGACAAGGCCCTCCAGGACTTCAAGACGGCCAACAGCCTCAGCAGCACCGGCGCGCAGGATACCGAACTCCTGGCAAGTCTGAATACCCAGCTGATGAATGCCAAGTTCGCCGCCGTCGAGGCAAAGGAACGCCTCGACCGTATCAAGCGGACCGAGGCGAACGGAATTCCGTCTGCCGTGTCGACGGATGCACTGTTCAATGACAAGCGAGCGGCTGTCATCAACTTCGCGCTAAATAACAGCGAGCTTGCCCGCCTCCGTACGCAGAAGCGCGATCTTGCGTCTCGCCTTGCGGAAATGGAAGCTCGCGTTGGGAAGAAGCACTCGGCGGTCGTCAAGCTTCGGGCGCAACTCAACAGCATCGAAGCCGCCATCCAATCCGATGAGGGGCGAATTACCGATTCCTACGCCAGCGAATACGAGGTGGCCAAGGCACGGCAGACGGAACTCGAAGGCACGGCCGCAAAGCTTTCCGCGGAAACTGGAAGCCAGCTGCGTGAACTCGAAAGCGCCGCCGAGGCGCTGCGTAATCTTTATAGCGGCTTCCTGCAAAAGCATAAGGAGATCGAAGCGGCGCAGGCGGAGACTCTTCCAGCCCAGAGTGCGCAGATCATCACAAGAGCAGTTCCGCCGCTGACAAAGAGTTCAAAGAAGACCCTAATCGTAGCGGCAGGCAGCACGTTTCTCGGTCTGCTTCTCGGTATGGGCTGTGCCTTCGGTCGTGAGTGGATGGCGGACGTGCTCCGTACGCCAAAGGCCGTCGAACAAGTGACAGAAACGCCTTGCGTCGGGCTACCGTTTGTCTACGCCGGTCAATTGCCAATCGAGGAGCACGTCCTTGCTGCCCCGTTCTCGCGTTTCGCGGAAGGTCTTCGCAATGTGAAGGCGATGCTCGATCGGTCACCCGCCTCGGCCGGGAGCAAAGTTATCGGTGTCGTGTCGGCGGTTGCGAAAGAGGGAAAGACGGTGGTTGCCGCCAATCTTGCCGCACTCATATTGTCCTCCTCCGGAGCCCGCACGCTGCTGATCGACGCCGACCTTCATCTGAGGAATCTCACGACTGCACTGCTCCCCGATGCGAAGGTTGGGCTTTTCGAGGCGCTGGAAGAGCCCTCCCGCCTTAGTGAGTTTGTTTCCAAGCGGCCGCATTCGGGGCTGGATGTCCTGCCAAGTGCGTGCGCCGTCAGAATTCCAAATGCCGCCGAACTCCTGGGTTCGCAAGAAATGGAAAATCTGCTTGCCGTTGCGCGGAAATCCTATGACTACATTGTTGTGGAAGTGGCGCCGATCATGTCGGTCGTCGACGCAAAGCTGATCGAGCGGTTCATCGACGAGTTTGTCTTCGTTGTAGAATGCGGGCAGACCAAGCGTACGAGCGTGCTCGAAGCCTTGTCGGTAACGCAGCTGATCCGCGACCGCGTGTCGACAATCGTGCTCAACCAGATTGATCCTCTCGAGCTTAAAACCATCGAGGCGAGAAATGGGGTCAGGTCTGAAGGATATTACCGTGAGTAGACCTGTGGACGAGCTTAACACCACCTCGGGGGCTCCGCGCAGGTATGTGCTGGTTTCGCCGTGCCGTGATGAGGGGGCCTACCTCCGACGCACGCTGGACAGCGTGGCTGCACAATCGGTGCCGCCGGGGCTGTGGATTGTCGTTGATGATGGATCCACTGACGAGACGCCACAAATTCTGGAAGAGTACGCGGCGCGGTTGCCCTATCTGCGTGTCGTGCGCCGGCAAGACCGAGGCCACCGGCGTGTAGGGCCTGGGGTGATTGAGGCGTTTTATGATGGTCTTGATCATGTGTCCCTCGGCGACTTCGGCTATTTGTGCAAGCTTGATATGGATCTCGACTTGCCGCCTCGCTACTTCGAACTGCTGATGCAGCGGATGGAAGGCAACCCACGGATCGGGACCACTTCCGGCAAACCCTGGTTCGTCCATCCGCAGACCGGCGATCTTGTGCCCGAGGTCTGCGGCGACGAAATGTCGGTTGGGATGACGAAATTCTACCGGGTCGAGTGCTTTCAGCAGATCGGGGGGTTCGTACGACAGGTCATGTGGGATGGTATCGATTGCCACCGCGCCAGGATGCTGGGTTGGATCGCCGAGAGCGTCGATTCAGAACCAGTTCGATTCGTCCATCTTCGTCCGCAAGGGGCCAGTCACAAGAGCATCTGGACCGGCCGAATTCGGGCTGGTTTCGGCCAGTATTTCATGGGGACCTCGCCGCTCTATTATCTGGCGGTGGCGGCCTCTCGTCTTCGCGCGCACCCAATGTTCATCGGAAGCGTCGCGATGCTTTGGGGATACTTCAGCAGCTGGGTGAAAGGATTGCCGCGCTATAACGACCCCGAATTCAGGCGTTTTCTTCGCACCTACCAGCACGCGTGCCTGAGACTCGGTAAGCGGGCTGCTACGGCTCGGCTGGACGCCGAGCAGATGGCTCGGTGGCAAGCCAATCGGCGATCGCCGCAAGGGGAGCTGAGCAGATGAAGGCGAGCCTGCTGGGCGTCGAATTTGATGCGGTTACGCTGGATGAGGCGGCGAGGCGTTGTATCGATATTTGTCGCCGCTCCAACAATTCTCACGTCGTCATGACGATCAATGCATCGCATCTCTGCATGATGCGGCGGGATGCTGAATTGGCGCAGGCATGTTCCGCGGCCGACATGACGGTAGCTGACGGCATGCCGGTGGTTTGGGCAATACGCGCGTCAGGCCAGCATATGCCGGAACGCGTGGCCGGCATCGATCTGATGGAAGCGCTTTTGAGGGGTGCGGCTTTAAACGGACTTGCTGTCTATTTTCTGGGAGCACGACAGGAGGTCGTAGAAAAGCTCGCTCTCGACTGCGAGACGCGCTTCGCGCAGCTGAAGATCGCTGGTCTCCGGAATGGTTACTTCGGTCCGGACGAGCACGAAGCTATCGTCGACGAGATACGAGCGAGCGGCGCCCATATTCTCTTTATCGGCCTACCATCCCCGTTCAAGGAAGTTTGGAGCGAGCGCTATCGAGATCGGCTGGAAGTCCCCGTCATTCTGGGGGTTGGCGGCAGCTTCGACGTCTTGGCCGGCTTCGTCAGGCGCGCTCCTCGGCTATTCCAATCGCTCGGTCTCGAGTGGTTCTGGCGGCTGATGATGGAGCCGCGCAAATTATGGCGGCGATATCTATCCACCAACAGCGAGTTCATCTGGCTTGCGCTCCGCGAAGTCGTGGTGCGTAGGGCTTATGCCGCCCGGCGGCACGGACGACCAATTGCCGGATCGGCAAGCTCAGTGCGCAGCGACGGCCGAATAGTGAAGTCAAAACGCAGTGGGGCAGATCGGAGAGTTCTTGTTAGGCGAAGGAGTAACGTGCGGAATTTGCAGGTTCCGATACCCGATCGCCGCCGCGGTACAGAGCGACGTGTCTCTGAGCGTCGGGTGCGGACGTCTCTAGGGGATTGAGAAATAGTCGAATGACCAGTCATGATCAATCATCCGAAGCGGGCAGCTAAGCGAGTTGCTTCATGGCGCAGGCGCGGAAGGCATTAAAGTGATTAGACCGCCAAGCTGCACCGATTCTTTCGGGTACGATAAGGCAGACCAGCCTATAGTCGTTAAGCTGAAGCCTGATGTGTATGTATTCGGGTACGAGTTTTGCCACGTCCTGCAAACGCTTATTAAACACGGGTGCGTGCCCGTCGAACTCATCTATGAGGATGGGAGCGCGTTGATCTTTATTTTTGATCCCGATGAGAAGAAGACGGAACTTTGGTCAGGATCGTGGAGGTACGACAAGCCCAACATTTACTCCATCATGGATCCGGAGCATCGCGGGCTCGTGCGTCAATTATTTGAGACCACGGAAGCTTTTATTGAGTTTTCCAGGTCTCAATCCCCCCGAATTGAGCTGATCCCGGGGCAGATCCAAAAGATTTAAATGCACGACGCGGCGTTCTCCACGGCAACGGGTGATCATCGGGCCTACATCATAGGCGGGGCGCCGAAAAATCACTCGAGATCATCTGATACCAAGGTACTCCGTGACCTACGGTTTGGAGCAACCAGCCGGGGGAGACAGCTGACTGGTAGGCTTTCAGACGTTATCGGTCGCCTCTGGCTGATCTGAGGCCGCGCCGGAGTGCTGGACATCCGCTTTTGACCCTGGCTGTGTGAAAACGCCGTGCCGCTGTTATGATTCTCCTGTGATTCTTTTGTGGAATCGATGAGGCGCTTCGTTGAGGAGGCGGATCGTGGGCAATGGACGTTGTTTCCCGAATGCCTCGATGATTTCGTTGACGAGGGCACCCCAGTTCGGGTGATTGACGTATGTAAGCGTGAGGTCGCAGGTTCAATCCCATGCTGCGGGCACCACTCAACCAGCAAGTTTTCCTTGCCGGTTCGCTGTCATGGCTCATCGGGTAGAGCGCGTCCAGGCGCCCGGTTCGAGCCCTGGTGAACGCCCCCGCTAGCTGAACTTGAACATGCTCGCGTCGAGCTGCCCCGGCGCCACCCCGATCAGCCAGACGGCGCTGCCGGCTGCATCGGTGATGATCGTGGTGTTGATGCCAGCCGCATAGAACTCGGCCGCCTGCACATCGGCAAACGAATGCAGCGATGTGGCGACGAAGTTCATGAGGTCGTTGACGCCGTCGGCGTTGAAGTCCTGGACGACCATAACCTCCGGGATGGGAGTGCTGTCGCTGATCTTGAAAGTGTCGGAGCCGCCGCCACCCCACGCGTAGTCGACGCCGCCGCCGCCGCTGATGAGGTCGGCTCCGCTCCCCATCAGGAACACATCGACGTTACGGCCGCCGGTGACGGTGTCGCCCCCATTGGAGCCATAGACGTAGTTCTGGCCCCAGCCGCCGTAGATGACGTCGCCATCGGTCTCGCCGGAGGAAATGAAGATGTTGAGATCTTCGCCACCTGCCATGATGTCAGTGCCGGCGCCGCCGTAGAAGTAAATCGTGCCCTGGCCACCGTAGAGGTCATCGTCACCATTGCCGCCATACATGACGTTGACGTCGGAGCTTGTTGTGTCCACCCCGTCTCCTAAGAGAACGTCAGTGCCGTCTCCGCCGAACAGATAGTTGAAACCGGAGTCACCCCTGATGGTGTCGTTGCCGGCTTCACCTAGCAGAACGTCCGCGCCATGGTCGCCGAACAGCACATCATTGCCGCTCCCCGCATAGACGTAATCGTTGCCATCGTCGCCGGAGATGGTGTCGTTACCGTCTTCACCGAGCAGTACATCCGCGCCGGCGCCGCCGGACAACCAATCATTGCCGCTGCCCGCGTAGACATAATCGTCGCCGTCACCGCCATCGCAGTCATCATTGCCGGCGAAGCCGACGAGAACGTCATTACCGGCAAAGCCGGTAAGGGAATCGTCGGCGAGGCCGCCATAAATCAGGTCGTTGCCTGGGGTCCCGCGACCAATGATTGGCAGGTCGCTGGCGTTCAGAGTCATGTCCGCAAATTGCAGATGTTCGACGTTGGTCAGATCATCGAAAGAGGCGCCAAACACCCGGATATCAGTGCTGAAGTCCTCGACGATATAGTCGTTTCGGTTGCCCGAGAACACGACGGTGTCGTCCCCGGCGCCGCCGTCGATGCTATCGGGACCGGCTCCGCCGGCGATGGTGTCGTTGCCCGCGCCGCTCGACAAATGATCAGCATCGGACGAGCCGGTGATGCCGTCGGCACCCCCGAGGATGCCGGCGAAGAAGTGTCCGGGCTGGTATCCGAGGGTGATGTTAGTGATGCTTTCGAGCACTGTGGTCCCGTCGGCCGCGACATGATCGACCGATGTCAGCGTCGCCCAGGTCGGGTCGCTTGAAATCGTCAGGCCGGTCCCGTTGAGATAGGTAAAGGTGCCGTCGGCATTGGTGAAAATCAGCCGGGTCGATGTGGAGTTGACCGGGTCGATTGTACCAAGGGCATCGGCGCCCCAGAATAAATCCGTTGTTCCATGAAAAGCAGTCCAAATCGCCACGATCAACCTCGCGCCGCGCCTTCAATCTCAAGATGTAGTTACTGTGTCAACACAACGCGATCAAGTCGAATGTTGTCGTTCTGCCGGGCGCACGGCAAATGATGCCCGGGTCGCGTTCTCTGTGTCACCGAAAATTGGCAGTCCAACGGGTCCGCCACAGGGCGGCCCGAGTGGGACGATCGAGCGGAGGAGAGAATGGACTGATAAGCTTTCATACAAAAGCTTATCAGCGCCAAAATCGTCACGGCTGTTCGCCCATCGCATTTGCGTCCAAGCTATGGCGGTGACAACTGACCATGCGTTGTGGCGCCCTAGCCGCGCTGAAGATTGGCACGGTAGGTGTCATCAGGTTTGGCAGGAAAATGCGCAAAGTAACCTCTCGACTGATGGGCTTAAAAAAGGCCTATCAGTCGATGCCTGCGCTTGGCACGTGAGCGTCAGCCTGATCGACCGTCAACGATCAAACGTGCTGCTAGACGGGCACAAGCGGCGGTGATGCCATGACGCCATTTACGGAGATAGCGGGTGCAGACGCCGCGTCTGAGTCGGCTGTAGAAACCGCGTAGTTGTCCCATCGGCCTAGATCGAACGAGCTCGTAGTGCCAATTCGGTAATAAAGCTTGCTACTGTTGCGCAATGCCGCCCAAGCGTAGGATGGCAAGCTATATGTGGCACCAGTAAATCGCGACTTGACTTGTGGGTCGTTCCATGAGCCATAAAAGTTGTTGGCAGTTCGTTGTGCAGGATAACCAAAGCAGTTTGGATCGCTTGCAATCTCAAATACGTAGTACGGGTTTGCGCCTGGCTTCACGTTGAACACGGGACCGCGACTCTGCAAACGATCATAGGCCTGGGGGCCGATTACCACCGGACCTTGCTGCCCGGTCGGCGGTTTGGCTGGCTGACCCGTCGCCGACGTGCGCTCGTCTACCACAACGGTGAGTGGCTTTGAGTTGGTGAAGACATCATCGTCGACGCCGACCGTAAAGTAATTCGGTGTCTGTTCGGGCGGCATCAGCGCCAGGATCGCTTGATGGAACTGCGGCAGCGAGCCGCTGAAATTGCCGCCGTCCCAGACTGACAAGAGCTTCTCGGTAAAGAGCCCGTTGCTCTGGCCGTCCTGCGATTCCTGATTGTCCTGACAGCCCGAGATCAGGATCACCGAAGCGGTAATCTCGCCTCGCTTGCGGGTCCACTGCGCAGCTTCGTACATCGGCATGTCGCGCTCGAAGACATCGAGTGCGACCGAGGGAGGAATCGACCGCTTTCGCATCGCTGCAACGTCAGGGGCGGGACCGCGCGCACGCGTATTGGCAGCACGACCGTAAACGGACTTGAGGTTCTGTAGTCCGCGGCCCTGTGGGAAGATTGGAACCGCCTTGCGTTTCGACTGCGGCCATCGGATGCCGGTCGGGATGAACAACTCGCGAATGACGGTGCCGCTGTGGCAACTGTCCGAATAGACCTCGATGCGCACGTTGGCCGCAAATTGGCCCCACAGATTGTAGAGTTCGTGTCCCAGGACCATGCGGTCGTAAGCCACCCAGGTGTCGTCAAGACCGGTGGGCGAGTCTCCGGTCGTGTCCGGGACCTGGCCGCCGTGACCGGAATAGGAAATGACGCAGGTATCTCCGGACTGCAAATTGTACGCAGCCTGGCCGATGGCTCCGAGAATGGCGTCGGCGGTGGCCTCACCGTCGAGAAGCTTTTGCGTCGTGAAACCCTGCGACTGACAAATCGTCTCCATCGCATTGGCATCGTTGATGCAGCCGGCCAGCGTGCCCGCCCAGCCGTTGTACTTCGATGCATCGACGCCGTTCAAACCAATATGTAGCGAAAAGCCCTGACTCATAACACTCTCCATCTTAAAGAAGATCAGCGGTAATTCCGATGACGCTACCCTTGTTAAGGTCCCAACTGCGCCAGGCGGTCGTAAGCGTGCCGCTTGCTCGGGTCTCGACCAGCGCAAACTGCAGCGTCTGATGTGCCAGGTAGTCGTTGATCGGCAGCGTAAATGAAACGTCGGCCGTGCTGGCTTCGGCCAGACTGACAGTTTCGATGTGGCTGCTTCCCTCGAGGCGTGCCTGGACCGCAAGAGCAGTCAATTGGTGGTTAGAAAAATTGAGTTGATTGATGAATGTCACGGTGCTTGAGACGTCCTCGACAAACACATCAAGCTCCTCGATTGACGTCGCGGCGACCGCAGTGGCGTTGGCAAACGCCCGCGTGGTCGCCGGATCGACCTTCGCGGTCACGGTTGTCCCTGGCGCCAGCGTGGTGTTCACGGCGACAACCGTGTTTGTCCCGTTTGCTGTCGACGTCACGAGGTCAGTGACGTTCATGGCCTGCTGTGTAAGATTCGTAAGTGTCGTGGTATCGCCGTGCAGCGCCACTGTGACCGGTCCGGATTCGGGAGGTCCGATCACATTGCTGTCGACGATCAGCGCGGCGTTGACGCTGCTGCCGTCCGGCAGGGTGAAGGTAACGCCGCCCTGAATGCCGCTGCGATCGAGCACGGCGGTAAGCAGCGCGGCATTCGCCAACGGCAGGCTGAGGGTGATGGTAATTGCGTCGAGAACGGTGAGTGCTTGCGGCGTGCCCAATTCGGCCGGCAGCGCCCACGAATAGCTGGCGGTGGCCGCGACGAATGGATCCGTCGGATAAACGATCGTTGGTATGCTGCCCGACGGTGTCAAGGTAACAAGCTTCGCGCCGAGCTGCAGCAACGCCCCGGGAGAGACGTCCGGAATCAGTGTCGTGGTCAGGGCGTACCGGTTGTTCGCCGGATCGACGTCGAGCAGGCCGTACAGCATGATCATCGGCCGGAAGGCCTTGCTGCCGCTTCCAGCGCCGAAACGCCCGACCCGGTACGCGATCGGCGCGACCATGAACCGCCCTGGCTGTTGCAGCGAGCGAAACACGCGGAACGCCGGATCACGCAGCGCGGTAACTTCATCGAACGCCTTCAGGGCGGTTTCACCGAGCTTCAGGGAATCCTGGCAGCCGATCGCGGTAACAACCCCGGCGTCATAGCGCTGGAGATAGAAGTTCCCGTAGCTCGCACACGGTAGCGAAGCATCCGTGTTCTCCTCGCGTACCACCGAACGCGTCACCAGCGTCCGGTGCGGGCTGGTTGTTGCCGGGATGAGATGTGGCTGAATGTCCGCAGGCGGTATTGGCGTGACGCCAAGATGCGGAATGGCCGGTGTCGCTGGGGCCCGTCCACCAATCGAAGGACTCTCGCGGTCGAACTGCACCGACCCCGTCGGACTCACGATCTTGAGGTCCTGCTTGACCAGCGTCGGCCCGCGCACCTGCGCCGGCAGATCGTTGACGGTGGCCACCTTGGCAATCTGGTGGACCAGGCCGCCTCCGATCACGTGCAACGCCAGGGAGCTGTCAAAGATGTACTGGTAGGAGGTGAAAGCGTAGGAGACGACGACGAGCGGCGGCTCGCCGGTTCCGGGAAATGCCAATGCCGCATAGGTCAGCCGCACCCAGTCGTCGAGCAACGCGACCGTGATCGTGATCCGGTCGCCGGTCTGCGACACCGTCCCGGGAAATCGCTGGGATAGAGCCTCGCTGCTGCCGGCACGGCGATACGGGATCTGCAGCGCGCATGACAGATTCTGCAGCGGGACCGCTTGCAGCTTGCGTTCCGGATTGGCGGCGGCGGCGGCGGCCGTCTCTGGTGTCATCGCGGCCTTGACGGTGAGCCGCACGGTGGCAGTCAGTCCGGTTCTTGCGGTGCCGTCCGAGCCGAGCACCGAGCCGGTTTTTGCCAGCACGAAGGAAAACGTCGCGCTCGCGGCATTGTCGCTGGCCGCGGGCTTCATCAAGGTGAAGGTTGGCGCATACCAGCCGGCCTTCGGGTCGAGCGCATCGGGCCACCAATACGCGGCGACGTCGGACACCAGCGGGTAGTTCTGGGTAGGCGACTGGGTATCATCGAGGTGCAGCGGCAGCACGTGCATGTCGTTACCAATGAACGTATGCGCGTGCGCATTGAGAGCGATGCCCTGGCTCGTGGCGCCGCCCGATATCAGTGCGGCCGCCGAAGGCTGGGCCATGTGGCTTGGTGTCATGGCGAACGGTAGAGAGGTGAGCCGGTTGTTCATTGCAACAAGTGGCACCGCCGCCGGCGCCGCCCGCAATGCCGTATCGGCTCCCGGCAGGTTCTTCCGCAACGGCGGCACCCGGTTCGCGGTGCCGTCGGCATTCACGACCAGCAGGGACAAATAAACGTTGCGATCTAGGCCATCGAGAATCCCGCCCAGCAAAAGGTCGAGCGGCACGTCGTCGATCGGCGGACCGTCGACGATCTCGGTCATCAGCCGAAGCCGCGACGACCGCCGGTCGAACGCGTAGAGCACATCGAGCGCGGCTTCTGAAGGCAGAGACGTCGCGATGACGCCCTCCACCCGTGTCCCGAACAGATCGGCTCCGGCATATCGTGCGCGACCGGCACGCAGGCAGCACCGGCCGGCACGCACGAACAGCCTCCGGCAGGGTGCGTCGAGCCGCGAGGCGAGGGCCGCGATGTCCTGATCCGGGGTATCGAACGCAATCACCAGCGACAGTGAACCGCATGTCACCAGTGGCGCGATGGAGGCATCGTCGAGCGTCGGCATGCGCGACAACACCAGCGTCAATGCGACCCGCGGGCGGTCAGCAGCGTCGCGCGCCACTCGCGGATAGCCCGAGAGATGGTCGTAACCATCTCTCGTGCGCCGGACCAGGACCGATGCTGGACCAGGCAAATCAAGCCTGCTCCAGCCGGATGTCGTGCTCGCCGCGACGCGTGACCCAAGGGCAGACATGGCTGCTCCGCCCGACTAGACTGGTTCGAAGCTCGAGAACACAACATCGTCCTTTGGAGCGGGTGCGCCCTTCGATGCGCCGCCATCTCCGGGGGACGCCGCCCAGCCGCCGACTTCGCCATATCTGCCGGATCCAGGCGCGCCCTTGCCAGTCGGCGCAGGCTCCGTTGGTTTCAACGTACTGGGCGGCGGTACGGCGTGACCGGTCGAGGGCGGCGGCGTTGCGGGCGCGCCTTGTTGAGGTGTCGTTGATGCGATCGCAGACAATGGGACATCCTTCTTCGTGACGTTGGGATCGTCCGGCGTTGGTACCGTCACCATCAGGCCGCCGCTGCCGCCCGTCGAGATCGGAGTCGTCGTCGACCATTCCTGTCCGTGGGTGAACAGCGTGCCCTTGACCACGACGCGAACCGAATATTGGAACTTCGGCACGAAATTCTTCTGCCCAGTGTAAATCAACCAATAGCGCGGCACGTTTTGATCTGCGAACTTGAAAGTGAACTTGACCGGGTCCCGGTCATTGCCGTCGTCGCGCTTGCCCAGCGCCTGCATAGTCACTTCGACGTATTGGGTGTCGTCGGTCAGATTGGCGCCAAGTAGGATCGGGCCGACAGAGAGTGTGCCGGCTTCCTCGACGCGGATTTCGACAGCGATTGTGTTGTCAGGCGTTCCGAGGGGGCTTGGATCGAGATCGACGATGTCCTTCTCGACCTGCACGCGCGCATAGGGATTCTCGAATTCGCTCGGCGGCTCGGTAAAATGGATCTGCCGCTTCAGGAACATCTTGTCCGGCTCCCAGCCCGCCGGCGGATGGGCAACATCGCTCTTCTGCTTCATGAACGTCGCGGTATCGAAATGAGCGTCCGGCCCGTCGGACGGATTGAATACGTGTCCATCCCATTGCAGGGCGCCGTCCGCGTTGGGATAGCCGACCTGACAGGACAGGAAGGCTACGGGTTCGCCCACCCACTTCTGCGTCCGGTCCGGCCAGTTCACCACCGGCTTGAAGACGCGCGCGACCTTGCGGTCCCAGTCGCCGATATCGACCGTAAGGAAGTAGACCTTGTCCTTGGCGGGGTTGGCCCGGATCTCATCGGCCACGCCGTCGAGCGTGCCGCCGACCTGATAGTTCTGCAGGTAGGCGATCTCCTTGGTCTCGTGATACTCCAGATCGAGGTTGGTGCGCTGCTCGCGCAGTTTGAATGCGGCGCCGCCGCCAAAGCCGAGGAAGCCGCCACTGGCCTGCGCCGGTTGCTCGTTGAAAGGCGCCGGGTCGAAGATCACCTGCTTCGCCAGATCCATGAACTTCTGGAAGATCAAGTCGCTCCGCTTGTCCATGTATTCCTGCAGCTTGTCCGCGCCAGGCAGCGACTGGTCGACGAATGTATGGACCTCGATGTCGCCGGATTCGCGGAGGCTGTCGTATTGGGCTTGAATGTCGGCGCTCCAGAACAGACCGCCGGCGTGCGCGGCACCTGAGAAGTGATCCTGGATCCTCGACCAATGACCGGTGATATCGATCGTCATCAGCGGACTGACCACCCGGACCATCATGTTCTGCGTCACGTTCATCACGCCGGTGCCAAGATTATGAAAGCCGTTATAGGCGACTGCCGCCGGAATGCTGCCGAGCAGCGCGCTGTAAGCTTTCTCCGCGCCCGGATCGATGGTGCCGGGGCCTTGCCCTGACAGCTTCACGAACATCGGGTCGATGTTGGTGCCGCGATAGCTCTGCGGCACCGTGCGGGGCATAACTCCCGTCGGCAGATAGGAGCGGTTGAGTCCGATCGTCGGTGCGGCTCCTGCGATTGGGCTCTTGCTCGACATCACGGCCGGAATGCCCCGGCTGTCGCCCGGCAAGGTGTTGGAGAGCACGCACTGATTGCTGACGATGGGAATGAAGGTAAACCAGGGCCTTTGATTCGAGGTGTATCGCCACAGCGGGTTGTCGTGGCTGCGAACCTGATCGATCAGCGCCGCATGGGCGTCAGCCAACACGTTGTCCGGCGGCGCCGCTGTCGTGGCGAAATTGATCAGCCCACCTGCCACCTCGTTATCGGAACTGGTTTCACCGACGGTGGTGCCGCTCGATCGCACGCCGGCGAAGTGGATCATGCTGAACTTGTAGTCGCCGTTGGGCTTCCGCGCGAGATTGACCTGCTCGGGTAGCCAGTAGTACACCGGCGCTTGCCCGGCTGCCTGCAGTTGCTGGTTGTGCGCATCAACCCAATAGCTGATGCGCCACCCGGACTTTGTCACGACCTGATTGCCAACTGCGAATAGTGGTCCAACTGGCGTTACCATTACAGTGCTCCGCTTGGTTGCGGCGAGCGACGGCAACGAGAGAGGTGTCAAAACCGCCTCGCCGTATGAAATGTGCCTAGTTCTTCCCAGAAGTGCAGGTGCTTAGAAAATGCGATGTACGCTCAGTTTCTCGGCGCTGCGAACATACGGATAGTCGGTCGAAGCTGCAGTTCGTGCGGTGAGAAGGTCGAAGAATTTCGTACGATTGACAATTGCGATTCGCGGTTTGGCGGCGTGGTGTCACGAAGCAACGGAAACAATAAAAGTATGTTCGAATTGTTCGCCTTGCATGCCCCTCGGGCCCTACCACTGGCCTTCGGAATGGATGAGACTATTACAACAGTTTTCTCGATTGTTGCTCAAGCATGCTAGACCCGCTGTGATCGTTCGGTTGTGATATCGTTCACCGTTGTAGCGACGACCTGAGGATTTGGTAAACAGTTGCCGATTTAATCCGATCCACTTCGTCGAGCATGGAGTTCACATTTGACCTCTATCTTGAACTAAATCTGATGTGCTAGAGTTCGTTTGGGAAAAGTCACTGGATCATCACGACAGTGTTGGTCGATCGTGACCTCTCAACCATCCTGGAATTTTCTGGAGATCGGCTGGAAGCCCACTGTCGGATGCAAACACTCGTTGTCAGGCCGAATTGAGCTGGTTCGCTGCTGATAAGGACTGTGCGAAACCTTATCAGTTCGATCTACGGTCCGAGGACTGCCGAGCTCACCAAGCTATTCGGAGAGCGTCGTACTCGGCCCGAAAGGTCAGCCCTCGTGAATACGGCGCGAGCGTTCCTCGAAGGCAGCGACTTCACTTTGCGGGAGCCTCTCCAATCGAACTGCTACATGCTTGTGGTACGGCGTCGCCGCGATCGGATCGCAATTGCCGCTGTCGGTTAGGGCGTTGACGCGGGGGCCGTTGCTGAGCCGTTGGCCATCGCGGGTCGGGTGGCTCTGGCCGTAGCCATGCGGCAGCGCGAGCTGACCCTGGCGCAAGCTGTCGTCGGCCTTGCAACGGACCACGACCCGGCCCGCCGCCGACTCCACGGCTATCCACTCACCGTCGCTCGCGCCGAGCTCGTCGAGGTCACGTTTATTGATCAACAGTGCGCCATCGGGATCGTCACGCCGCCAAGCTGGGTCGCGGAAGATCTGATTGGCGTTGAACATGCGCCGCTGGCCAGCGGCGAGCACGAAAGGATAGTGTTTAGGTCGTTGCGTCGCCGCCGGATCGAGTCCGCCGAGCCATTCGAGAAGTGGTGCAATGGCAAGATGCACCTTGCGATCGGGATGGCTGATCAGCGACCACACGTCTTCATAACCGTGCTCGGTGATGGCAACGCCGCTCCGCGCGCTGACGATGGCATCGAACAAGGCGTCGCCAAGACCGGCGTCCGGTATCTCGCCACGTGGTCCGAGCGCGCGTCGAACCGCCTCGGGCGAGCGCTTGGCGCAGGCTTGCGCCGCCTGCCAGAGCGGCGCCGCGGCCGCCGTACCGTCCGGCAAGGTGGCCCCTATGGTATGATAGAGAACGAGCGCGCCGACTGCGGAGCTTTGTGGATTGGCAGCCATGAAGGCGCGAAATGCTTGCGCGAACGCGGGCCGCGAATGGAAGGCGGCTTCGCGGAGCGGCGCCAGAGCGTTGTCGCCGGGCAGGAGTCCGAGCGCGCGGGCGAGCCGCGTATAGATTTCCGGCTCGGGCAGGGTGCCTTGCAGCGGTGGCACCGCGCCTGAACGGACGTGAAAGAAGTTCTTGGGGAATTCGAAATTGAACAATGTGAACTCTGTCTTCTCATACTGTGAGGCTGCGGGCAACACGTAATGGGCGAGCCGGGCCGTTTCGGTCATGGCCACGTCGACGACGACGCAAAGGTCAAGCGCATCAAGCGCCTTTTCCACTTCGGCCGTATTCGCCGCGGTGTTCGCCGGGTTGGAGCTGTCGATCCATACCGCGCGCAGCCGGTCGGGATGGTCGTTGAGCACCGCCCTCGGAAAGATGTTTGGCGGCAAGAGCCCGCCGATCACTTCGGTATCGGTCGCGGCGAATTTCTGGTTCGGCGAGTTGCCCCAGAGCGGCATGAGCCAGCTATGGAGCTGGTTGGTGCCTGGCCTGCCGAAGCTTCCGGTCAGCATGATCAGGAGCTTTTCCAGATAGGAGTTGAGCGTCGAATTGACGCCCTGCTGTATGCCGAGCTCGACACGGACCGTCATCGCCTTGGCCTCGCCGATCATGTCGGCGCAGCGTTCGATCTGGTCGAGCGGAATGTCAGCTGCCGCGGCCCACTCCATGACAGGAATGCGGAGCAGGGCGTCCTCGACCTCGGCGAAGCCCGTCGTATGCGCGGCGATGAATTCATGGTCCAGCGCGTCGCGTCGCAGCAGGGTGGCGAGGATCGCTCCTAGCAGGAACGCATCCGTCCCGGGCCGCACCGCGAGATGCAGATCGGCCATCTCGGCGGTCTCGGTTCGACGTGGATCGATCACGATCAGCTTGCGGGCTGGGTCCTTCCTGATCTGGTTCAGATGGTCGCGCGCATTAGGGAAGCCGTGGGCGATCCAGGGGTTGGCGCCGATCACGAATAGGAGATCGCAGTGATGCACGTCCTCTGCGGTGTGGCAAGTCTGGCTGCCGAACAGAAAGCCGTTGACCCAGAAATCGCCGGTCTTCTCCTGTGACAGCGCGTTGAATACGTGGCGCGAGCCGAGTGCGCGCAGGAAGCCAGTTGCGTAGGCGCCGCCGGCGTGATTGCCCTGACCGCCGCCACCATAGAGGGCGATGCTCTTGCCGCCGTGGCGGTCGACGACATCCTGGAGCCGACTTGCGATCTCGGTGATCGCAGTATCCCAATCGATGGGGTCAAAGCCTCCATCGGGACGTCGCCGCAATGGCGCCGTCAACCGGTCTCGATGATGAACATAGAAGGGAATGCGTGCCGCCTTGTTGCAGAGGTAGCCTTGCGACTTCGGATTGTCGCGATCGCCTCGCACCTTAACGATGCGATCGTCCTCGACAAGGACCTCGACTCCGCAATTGACGTAGCAGATGTTGCAAGCGGTTTTCTTCCACCCTGCGTTCGGCATCGCACCTTCCTTCCGGATCGGTTGACGCGGGATATTATATGATAGGTGTAATAAAACAACTTGGAAAGCGTGGCTTAGGGGATTGGATATAGCGAGCCTGCGCATGGCACCGATCTCGACAAGTGCCCTTCCGGAAAGATACAAATCCGCCACCATAAGCGTCCTCAAACGACGTTTCTATATTTCTGCGGCTCTGATTGAATGACCGCCCCTAGTGCAGACGCGCCAGCTACCCGATTTCCGTCAACGTCGCTGTTTCGCAGGCGAAGTGCATCTGCGTCGTGGTCGCATCGCCGGACCTGTTCGAGGCCGACCGGACACCTCGCCAGATGCAACTACAAATTCGTTCTATCGGTATATCGAGCTAGCACCGGCGCCTTGATACACCGCCGCGCCTAGAGGCTCCGTCCTTCTTGATCAAGCGACGGAAGCGCTTAGTCGGGTGCGCCCTCACAACCGCTAAGCCTTTGGACTGGTTCTCGGGTGCGGAACTTGAGCTCCGGCAAAATTTTAAGGGGCGAGCCCTTCAAAGGTCCCGTTGCGTTCGAAACGAACGGTATTCTTCGACGAAGCTTTCGCTGAAATCGCTGCAGATGCGACTGCCGTCCGAGCGCACCATAAGCTAGCCGCGCGGCGCCCCCGTCGCCGGCTAGCTTTTCGATCGAAACCTGCTCACCTTCAGGACTCAACGGCACCGTCGTGGACCTGCCTGCGTAGTTGTCGGTTTGATTCAGATCAAGCTACAGCGGGCTTCCATGTACTGTCTTTCGTGCGAGATCCCGGGTCGATGGGGGAGCGCCGTGGAAGCCAAGATGCACGCTTTGAGAGTCCTCAGCGCGCTATTTTCCGATGCCCGCGTAAAGAGCCGGAATGCCCCGCAGTGCTGTCTGGATCTGCTCGGATTGGCGATGCGGCCTTGTCGTGGTCCCTCGACGCCGGCTACCGCCCTCGTCTTGAACATCGCGGTCGCATTGCTCGCGACGAACTGTCTCGCGATGGAATTTTCCCGTGTCCCTGGGTGCTTCGGCGATGTCTTGAAACTCAGGGATGACATTCGGGATGGGGACTTTGTCCATTTCCGCGGTTACCTTGGTGCAGAGCGGCGGATCGTCGGCCTTGATCTCGATTCCGGCGGAGGCTCTCTCTACGAGGGTTTCCGGATCGCCATGCTTGTGCACCAGAAACAGATCGCCACTTACGTTTCGGGAGAATGCGACTCGGCATGCGCTTTTATCTTCCTCGCGGGCGCGAAGCGTTACGTGGCGCCGGACGGCAAGATCGGCGTCCATTCGGTTTCCAACATGCATGGCAACGAAGACACTGGTACGCTTCGGGACACGATCAAGCTGGCAAGGCTATCGGCCAAGCTCCGTGTTCCTCCGTCGGTGATTGGAAAGATGGTGATGACCCCGCCAGGAAGGATGGCGTATTTGAATAGGGAAGAGCTCGCTTCGCTGAAGGTTGTAGAACGGAACCCGTTTGATCGCGTCGCTCGCACGGCGACCTCTGGATCAAAGAGCTCCATGTGTGGCGCGATGCCCTCGAAGAGCGCATCGCAAGAGAAACGTCCGACGCGGATTACCGCAGACTCGAAAGGAAGTTAGAGACGGACCTCCGTCAAGCGAGAAGCGAGATGTCCCGAGATCTGGCGTTCCGGCTTGAGCGATCCGGCTCTGGTGGTGGGCCGCCACCCCTAATGCATTGTCTCAGCATGTTGCGCCGGCGCCAGGCCGCCCGCATAGCCAAATTGGGTCATCGAATCTGCCGCATCTGGGCTTGATGGATTGGCACAAGCTGCACTGGTCATCCTGTTGCACCATGATCTACAGTGGCAATCATGGGGTGCGACCGCGATATGTTTTGGCGAGTGCATGGCGCAGGCCGGCAGGCTGGCGTTCGCAACCGGCTGCGTGCTTGGTTCAACGTGGTCGACGGTGATATTGCTTTCATGGTCGTGGTCATGACCGCCGGGATGCTGTCGAGTGTGGCGATCGCCTTTGGATTGCTGTCATCCTGAACGCTACCTTATTTGAAGTTGAGCGACCTGATGTCAGCGACGAAATGCGCATCATAGCCGATCTGGTCAATCATCGGGGCGATCATGCCGATCAGGATGTCGACCGGCCGGCGCTTGCCGCGATCGCCTCATCGATAACCGCGTCGCTTCGCAAGCTGCGCATAATCCGTGCGTGATGCTGAAATCGCCGTATTCAGGTGCTTCGCCCGCGAAGCTCCGGCAATATGAGCAGCATTTCAGCACGACACGGATCACTCCCGGCGGCAAGGGATGCGCTTCAGATTAGCTGCAAATTCGATCGGACGTCGAGGTTGGCCGGTCGCAAGTTTAAACGTCAGGGCTTGGGCCGCAATCGTCCTGCTTTGCTGCGCACAACAGGCGATTGCGCTGCCGCTGACGCCTTTCCGGTATGAGGCTCAGGCCCAGCGGCATTGCCCCGGCGATAGCGTGGTCTGGCTCGATTTTCGCCGCGGTCGTTATTATCTCAAAGAGCAGCGACGCTATGCCAAGGGCTTTGGTGGCAGCTTCGTGTGCAGGAATGAAGCGCGCGAGAGCGGCTATCGGCGTTCGCTGCTCGGCCTTCGGTGACATCACCGAAGGGCCGGATGCGCTGGCCTACCAGCCGTAGTAATGCGGTTGGTAGTAGCCGTAGCCTCCGCCGGGCGGGCAATAGCCGTATCCGGAGCCATAGCCGTAACCATATCCGGTGCCGTAATAGGGATATCCACCGTAATAGGCCGAGCTTGCGATGGCTCCGCCGACGATCGCGCCAGCAGCAGCCGCGCCCCAACCGCGATAACCCCATCCTCGATATCCGCCCCAGCCGCCATAGCCGCGCCAACCGCGGTAGCCCCAGCCGCTGCCCCAGCCACCCCAGCGAACCTGAACGGTGGCATTGTCGACCGCGCCCTTCATCGCGGCGATGTTGGTCGGTAGCGGGGCCGCCTGGCCCGCGCCAATACTGATCGTGCTCGCGAGCAGGGTGAAGGCCAGCAAGGTTCTGGTGTTCATCATGACGTCCTCCACATCGGGTGACACAGGCAGTCGTGATCGCATGGTAGCCGAAACGAAAGCCGGCTTTTCGATCATGCGCCCCAAGCATCGCAGCCTAGCGCGAGCCCGCGCTTGATCTGGATCAAGCCGTACGTGGCAGGGCGATGGCACCGATTCCTGCGTGCCTGCTGACGCTCAATCGAAAGCACGCTCTTGAAAACCCTTCGCCAGCTCGTGGCCGGAGACGAGTTCATCCAGCTCGCAATTCGCCTCGGATTGCTGGCGCTGCTGATCACCTGGTCGTTCGTCCTGGTTCGGCCGTTCGTGCCGATCCTGGCCTGGAGCGTGGTGCTGGCGGTCGCGCTCTATCCTGTCTTCAATTGGCTTGCGGGCATGCTCGGCGGCCGCGCCGGCATCGCGGCTCTCGTCTTGACCTTGACCTCGCTGGGTGTCGTCATCGGGCCGGCGACCTGGCTCGGTATTGGAGCCGTCGAGGGGGTGAGGGAGCTCGCCGGGCAATTGAGCGCCGGGAACGTTGTTGTGCCGTCGCCGCCGCCTGAGGTGAAGGATTGGCCGCTGGTCGGCGGCCCGCTTTATGATGTCTGGGATCGGGCATCGACCAATCTGCGCGCCGTGCTGCGCGAGGTTGTTCCGCATCTGAAGCCGTTAGCCGGGACCCTGTTTGCGTTTGCGAGCAATGCCGGGGTCGGTATGCTGAAGTTTCTGCTGGCGGTCGTGCTCGCAGGGTTTCTGTTTCCGCATGGCTTGCAGCTTGCCGCGGCGTGCCGAAGCTTCCTGTCCCGCATCGTGCCGGAACAGAGCGAGCACTTCCTCGACCTTGCAGGCACGACCATTCGGGCGGTCTCCCGGGGCGTCATCGGCATCGCCGTCCTGCAGTCACTGCTGGCCGGTATTGGCTTCAAGCTGGCCGGAATTCCGAGTGCGGGACTGCTGGCGTTTGTCGTGATGCTGCTGGCGATCGTGCAGATCGGGGCGGCGATCGTGCTCGTTCCAGTCATCATCTGGCTGTGGTCGGCCAAGGACTTCACGACGGCGCTTGCCTTGACGTTGTTCTTCCTGGTTGTCGGTGTCCTCGACAATGTGCTGAAGCCGCTGGTGATGGGGCGGGGCCTGACCACACCGGCACCCGTCATCCTCGTCGGGGTGATCGGCGGCACACTGGCCCATGGCATCGTCGGCCTGTTCATCGGTCCAATCATTCTCGCGGTCGCCTGGGAGTTGATCACGGCGTGGATACGGGACGATCGCGCCCGGCTGCTGGGAGAGCGGTGATGCTGTTTCAGCTCCTCGTGGGATCGGCGGTGAGTGCGATCAACATCGTGATCCATTCGCTGTGGACCGTTGCGGCCATCCGATGGCTCCGCAACGTCGGCTTGACTGCGTCTGGCCGGGCGTGGCTACAGCTCAGCGGCGTGATGGTCGCAACCGCGCTTGCGCTGATGCTGGCTCACACGCTTGAGATCGTGGTGTGGACTTTGGCTTATTGGCTGCTCGGCGCAGCACCCGACGGCAGCAACCTGCTCTATTTCGCCTTCGTGAATTACACTACGCTTGGCTATGGCGACATCACCCCGGTCAAGCAGTGGCAGCTCGTCGGGCCGATGGCGGCCATGAATGGCATCCTGATGTTCGGCTGGTCGACGGCGGTCCTGTTCGAAGTGCTGCAAAAGACCATCGAACGCCAGGGGATGCTCGCGAAATCCTCGTAACGCCGCGCTCAGTTGTCCAGCCTGGCCAGCTGGTCACGGTCGACCAGCATGATTTCGCGCTGGTTCGAGCCGAGGAAGTCGAGTGCTCCATAGCTGTGCAACTTGGACAGCGCACGCGATACCGTCTCCAGGGTGAGCCCGAGGTAGTCGGCGATATCGCGCCGGCACATCGGCAAGGCGACGACGCCGACCCCGGTCAGCCGGCGGTCCATTTCGAGCAGGAACGCGGCAACCCGCTCCAACGCGGTCTTGCGGCCGAGCAGCAGCATGTGATCCTCGGCGTGCCGCAGGTTGCTGGTGGTCATGATCAGCAGGTTGCGCGTGAGGTTCGAGTCGAAATGAGCCACGCGCTCGAGGCTCATCCGCTTGATCAGGCGCACATCAGTGTCGACGATGGCCTCGGCCGTGAACCGGTGGGTTTCGGCATTCTCAAGGCCGAAAATGTCTCCGACGAGGTGGAAGGCGCCGATCTGGCGGCGTCCGTCGGACAGGAGCTTGTAGCTACGGACTGCCCCTGAAACGACCTGGTAGACGTACTCCGCCGGCTCCTTCTCCCCGTAGATCTCCGTGCCCTTCCGGTAATGGAATTCGCTGGTGATGCATTTGGTGTGCTGGGTGGTCAGCCCGCCGAGGATGCTCGGTATATTGGCCGGTCTGACATTAACGCGAGCGAACATGGACCAACTCTCTTGGGTAACGACTGTTGCAGCGTCCGTGGCAGCTCGAAATGCTTGCCCGCGCGCAATCTCTACGACAGGGCCCGGCCAGTCTCTATTGGTCCTGAGGTCATTGTCCCAAAGGACAGGGTGCGCGAAATGCGGCAATTTTCTCGTAATTGATGCGCGCCGTTCTAGACTACTTTTTTAATTTTCACGCCGATAACCGGGTGCTAGGTTTTCAATCCGTTGGTCTCCGGCTCCGAGCGCCATGGGCAGTGCAATTCGGGTCTCTGGACTGATCATCCTGCTGGCTATGTTGTTGGCGCCGGCCGGTCTGCGGGCGCAACAGATGCGCCCACATTCCATGCTGGTGCTGGACCAGTCCGATCGGCGTGGGCCCTTCTATTACCAGGTGTTCGTTGGGCTGAGGGACGCGGTGAGCGCCCACGGTCACGCGTCGACTACGGTCTACACCGAGAGCCTCGACCTCAATCGCTTCGGTGGTGAAGCCTATCAGGAGGATTTCCGGCGGTTTCTCGAGGCGAAGTATCGCGATCGGCCGATCGGCGTCGTGGTCGCGGTTGGCGCGGCGGCGCTGGAGCTTGCGATCCGCTGGCGCTCGCAGCTTTGGCCCGACACCCCGATCGTGTTCGCACTGGTCGAAGAGGCTGATTTCAAGCGATTGCGGCCGCCGGCCTATGTCACCGGCGGGATCGTGACCTCGAAGCTCAGGGACGCCGTCACGGTCGCCCGCGCCGTGGTGCCGGGTCTCAGGTCTGTGGTGCTGATTGGTGCGGAATGGGATAGGCAGGTTCTATTCCGGAATTGGAAGGACGAGGCTACGGCCGGCATTCCGGGTCTCGACATCATCGAGATTGTCGGCCATCCGATGTCTGACGTCGTTGAGCGCGTCAAGGCGCTCCCCGATCATAGTGCGATCATCTACACGGGCCTCTATAGCGACGGCAAAGGCAATTACTATCCGCCCTCGGACGCCCTCGCGTTTGTCGCAGCAAGAGCAAATCGGCCGATCATCGTTGCATCGGAAACTTTCCTCGACGCAGGCGGCATCGGCGGATTCACCATTGTCCCCTCGCTGATCGGCGCCGAGGCGGCGCGGCGATCGCTACGAATTCTGGATGGTGAGGCGCCGGAAAGCCTGCCCCCGTCGGTGGTCGATGCCGTGAAGCCGATCTTCAACTGGCGGCAGATGCAGCGCTGGAATGTCAGCGAAGCGAAGCTGCCAAAAGGCAGCGATATTCGCTTTCGTGAGCCGACCTTCCTGGAAAAATACCGCTGGCGGGCGATCGCCCTTACCACTGCACTCGTGGTTCAAACCACACTGATTGCATTCCTGCTGCACGAGCGGTTCATGCGGCGCAAGGCCGAGGTCGAATCCCGCAATCGTCTGTCTGACCTCGCCCATATCAACCGACAGGCAACTGCGGGAGAACTTTCGTCCTCGATCGCCCATGAGCTGAACCAGCCGCTGGGCTCGATCCTGACCAATGCCGAGAGCGCGGAGTTGATCCTGGCCTCGCCAGCGCCCGACCTCCAGGAGGTGCGGGAGATCATTTCCGATATCAAGCGCGACGATCTCCGTGCAAGCGAGGTGATCCGCAGGATGCGCAGCTTGCTGAAGCGTGCGCCATTTGAGAAAAAAGAGATCGATCTCAACCAGACCATGCGGGAAGCATTCGATTTCCTCAAGTTGCAGGCCTCAGCGCGCAACGTCGCAATCTATTTGCAGACTTCACCGCAGCCGCTGCGGGTGAAGGGGGACCCGGTTCAGTTGCAGCAGGTCATTCTCAATCTGGTGGTCAATAGCATGGACGCGATGGCCACGATGCCGTACGGGCGCACGATCATCGGGCGCACCGAGGTCAACGGGGACGCGTCGGCCGTGATTTCCATCTGCGATTCCGGCCCGGGAATTCCCCAGGACAGGCTGAACGAGGTCTTCGATCCGTTCTTTACCACGAAGGAGCAGGGCATGGGGGTCGGCCTGTCCATCGCGCGGACGATCGTTCTGGCGCATAGCGGCCAGATTTGGGCCGAGAACCAGTCCGGAGGAGGAGCGGCATTTCACCTCTCGCTGCCACTGGCAGCGTAGTGTGTTTGGGTCTTGCTTGTCTGGTTGCAAGGTTCAATTTACGACGAACGCAGCATTTTCAGATTGCCGCTGATCATCATTCTACAGATAGCGGCGATCATCCGGCGGTGGAGCAGTAATGCACGCTTACGTGCACATAGTCGATGACGATGCCTCGTTTCGCGCAGCGCTCGAGCGTCGGCTCAAGCTCGCGGGCTATCGCGTTGCGGCGTATGCATCGGCGCGGGAATTGCTCGACCGATTGCCCGACGACGAGAAGACCGGCTGTATCCTGCTCGACGTCCGCATTCCCGGAATCAGTGGCCCGGAGTTGCAGCGTCGTTTGAACGAGCTGGGGTCGACGCTTCCGATCGTATTCCTGACCGGACATGCCGACACCGCGACGACTGTCCAGGCCATCAAGGCCGGTGCCGAGGATTTCCTGACCAAGCCGATCGCCTCCGACCAGCTGATCGAGGCAATCAATCGTGCCGTCGCGCGGCATGAACGAGCGCTTGGCCAGCGAAACAGGCTCGATTCACTCCGCGCGCTGCTCGCGAAGCTGACCCCGCGCGAGCGGCAGGTGTTCGATCTGATCGTGTGCGGCCGGATCAACAAGCAGGTTGCGCACGAGCTTGGCACCACCGAACGCACGATCAAGGCGCATCGTCACCAGGTCATGGAGAAGATGCAGGTGCAGTCTTTGGCCGAGCTGGTTTCGATCGCGGAGCGGCTCGGCACGCGCGCATCCGGTGATGAAATCAAGGCTTGATCTAGCGGGAGCTCTGCCCGTCCCTGTCCCACGGTACAATATGAAAGCTCTGTGACGGAGTGTATCTCCGCCATTGGCGGCGACGATGTTGCACGCCGATAGCCGCTTGACATGTCCCTCGTCCAAGGGAGGACGAAGGTCATTCAGCGATCAGGACGAGGCCTCAGGATTTGCCGACCGCGAAATTCGTCTTCGTCGTGGATGATAATCCCTCGATGCTCCGTGGAATCGGACGGCTTCTGCGGCAGTATGGATTTGCATCCAGGCTGTTCGAGACCGGGAGCGCCTTGCTGAGGGATGGCGGCCTTGAAAGCGCAGTGTGTCTGGTCCTGGACATCAATCTCAGCGATGGGTCCGGGATCGAGCTGCGGCACCGACTGGCGGATCTGGGCATCGACGTCCCGGTCATCTACATCACCGGAAACGACAACCCGGCGACTCGCATGGCCGCGATGGCATCGGGATGCGTGGCCTATCTGACCAAGCCGTTCACCGCCAATTCGCTCATTCAGCCGATCGAGCGGCTGTTGGCGGGCGTCGCCTAGCGATTGCGGGTCACGATCACTCATCAATGGCCTGATCGAGCGTCAGCGCCGGGGCGCCCTTGTGCACGGTCGCAAAGCGGTCAAGCGGCACCGAGGTCGTCATCGTCAGAATGCTGCTGTCGACGACCTCGATCGAGAGCGCCTTTCCGCGATCCATGTCCTCGAGCAGCTTGGGATCGGCGACATCTGCCGCAATGCACATGTTGCTCACGCACCAGGTATAGGGCACGCGATAGACCTGCTTCTGGTCGACCGATAGTTTGACCCCTGCCTGCAAATACATCCCGACCGGGATGAAGAGCTGGACGCGGTCACTGCCGTCTTCGCGCTCGACCAGATCGACGCGAACGGCGGTCTGTCCGGTGGCGAAGGTGCCGGTGATCGTCGTTCGGCATAACGTCTTGGCGCCGGCGGCGTTGAAGCAGATCTTTCGCCACTCGCCGTACTTGATGTCCCGGACCGGCGAGCGCGTTCCCCGCGGAGCCACCTCGCCACCGTCCTTGACCGCAGCGGGCGGTGAAGGCGCCTGTTGGCCGAGAGCCGCACTGATACCGGCCGCGAACAGCGCCAACTTGGCCAAGACTCCATATCGGACCATGGATGCTTCTCCGGCGGGGGCGTGGCTAGCTAGCGAACGTTGCCCAGAAATCGTTCGACCAATGGCGACCAGGTGGGAATGGAATCGGGAGAACCGATCAGGAAGTGCCCTTCGTCCCCGAACGGCGGTAACAGATGGTACTCGGCACGGCCGCCGGCGGTCGTGAAGGCCTCGTACATTCGCTTCGACAGGGCCGGCCCGAAGAACGTATCGTTCTCGATGTAGAGCCACAGCATGGGCACCCGCGAGGTGTGGCCGAACGTGCCGGTCGCCTCGACCAGTTTGTCGGGATTGCAATTGTTGTTGGGTTTGCCGTCGACGCGGCCGCCGCGGCCCGCCGCGAAGGTGATAATGGCCTTGACCTGCGGCGGATTGAGGCTCGACAGTGCGATCGCCGCCCAGCCGCCGGCCGATTGTCCGACGACGATGACGTCTTTCGGCACGACGCGCTGCTCGGCGGCCATATAGTCGATGATCCAGAGATCGACCTGCGCGACGGCGAGGCCCGCATCGTGAAAATTCGGATTGCTGCATTTGCCGATCTTGGAGAAGAACGGGCCATAGATCCCGCGTTCGGGAATATCGATCGCCGCCGCGCCATACCCGGTCCCGACCGGCGCCACCACGAGGTAGCCGCGCCGTGCGAACCACATCGCGGCATCGCGGAATTCGACCAGCGGGAAGAAGCTGCGATCCCTTGGATTCAGCGAGACGCCATGGTTCATGATGACCAGCGGGAACGGGCCGTCGCCGATCGGACGAACCAGATAAGCAAACATCGGCAGCGGAAGCGGCAACACCCAGATCTCTTCCTGGAGGCGCTGGGATGAGCCCTGGTCGTCGACGCGCGCAGGAGAGGTCAGGCCGAGCAGCAGAAGCGCGCCGATTGCGAGGGTCCGTAAGCGGTGCTGACGCATGCCACCTCATCCAACGGTCATCGAGCTGGGCACGATAGCAGCCACGTCACCGACCGCGAGGCCTTGACCTAAATCAACGCGTATCGGCTTCGCCGGCGCAACCGCATGCAGTCACTGCGGCTTCATACGGCGGGCTTGATGTCGATCCAGGGGAAGGCGAGTGGGTGCACTGATTTCCGCCGGCGAACTAGCTCGCTAACCATCGTGCATTCTGGCTTGGGCCCGATCCGGCTGCGGCTTGACTTGGATCAAAGAGCACGATGAGCGCGGTTCTTACGATGGGACAGCACCAGCGCTAAGATCGGGAGACAATAATGGCAAACGAGGCGAAGCCGGCACAGCAGCGCATCGACCAGTTCTTCTCTGGACCCGGCGGGCGAGCCGACAATTGGCGCGATCTCGTCGAGGCGGCCAAGATGTGGAGAAGCGGTGGCGACCGTGCGGCGTATGAGGCCGCGCTCTCGGCGCTTGCGGTGACGGAGGAATTTCACGGCTACCCGGGCTTGCGTTTGATGGCCGCGCTGAAGGAAGCCGCGGTAGCAGGCGACGCCGCTACGTCGCATATGCTCGTGGCGCGGATCGCCCAAGCGCTGCAGACCAAATCCTTCCGCCAGCACGCCAGCGACTGGAGCACGCAGGATGACGGCAACGGCGACGTCCCCGATCTGCTTCCGCCAACGCTCGGGCAATCCGCGGCGCGCCGGCCGTATTTCGAGACCCTGATCGTGACCGGGGTGCCGGCCAGCAATTGGCCGGGACTGCTGGCGGAGTGGCGCAAGCTGCGGCGTCCGGTCGATGCCTTCATCTATGAGCCCGTCGTGGTGGGCAGCCTCGAGGACGCCTTCTGTGCAGCCATGCTCAACCCCAACATCGCGGCTGTGGTGATCAATGACGGCTTCGGCTTGCGCTCGCGCCACGATGCGCCCGTGCTTCGCGCCATGACGGCCGCGATGGGGCTTGCCGACGAGCCGGATGCGTCCGCGCTGCGGCTGGCCCACATCCTGAAGCGGGTTCGTCCCGAGCTTGACCTCTACCTGATGTCCAACCGCGACGTCGAGGAGCTGGCAGGTAATCCCGAGGCGGACGTTGTGCGCCGGGTGTTCTACTCGGTCGAGGATATCCTCGAATTGCACCTTTCAATTCTGGAAGGCGTCCAGGACCGCTTCGACACGCCGTTCTTCGACAATCTGAAGAAATACGCGCAGCGGCCGATCGGCACTTTCCACGCGTTGCCGATCGCGCGCGGCAAGTCCGTGTTCAAGTCGGACTGGATCCGCGACATGGGCGAATTTTACGGGCTAAACCTGTTCCTCGCGGAGAGCAGCGCCACCACCGGCGGCCTCGACAGCATGCTGGAGCCGACCGGCAACATCAAGAAGGCGCAGGAGAAAGCCGCGCGCGCGCTCGGCGCCGACCGCGTCTACTTCGTCACCAACGGCACCTCTACGTCGAACAAGATGGCGGTGCAGGCGCTGCTGGGTCCCGGCGACATCGCGATCGTCGATCGCAACTGCCACAAGTCGCACCACTACGGCATGGTGCTGGCCGGCGCGCAGCCGCTCTACGTCGAGGCATTCCCGATGACGGAATATTCGATGTACGGCGCGGTGCCGCTGCAGACGATCAAGCAGGCGCTGCTGAACGCCAAGGCCGATGGCCGCCTGGACCGGGTCAAGATGATCGACCTGACCAACTGCACGTTCGACGGTCACATCTACAACACGCGGCGGGTGATGGAGGAATGCCTCGCCATCAAGCCGGACCTGATCTTCCTGTGGGACGAGGCCTGGTTCGGCTTCGCGCGGTTCTCACCGTTCCTGCGGCGACGAACCGCGATGGGGGCGGCGAACGAGATCGAAGCCTGGATGCGCGATCCGAAGTCGGTCGCCGCCTACGAGAAGCAGCAGGCCGAGCTCGGCAAGAACCCGTCCGACGAGGTTCTGCTCAAGACCAGACTGATCCCCGATCCGCGCCAGATCCGGTTGCGGGTCTATCAGACCAACTCGACGCATAAGTCGATGTCTGCGATCCGGCAGGGCTCGATGCTGGCCGTCAAGGATATCGAATTCCACACCGTCGAGGCGCAGTTCAAGGAGGCGGTCTTCACCCACGCTTCGACCAGCCCGAACCAGCAGCTGATCGCGAGCCTCGACGTCTCGCGGCGGCAGATGGAGCTCGAGGGCTATGGACTGGTGGCCAACGCCATGGAGATCGCGTTCGCGATCCGCAATGCGGTCAACACCAATCCGCTGATCTCGAGGTATTTCCGCGTGCTCGGCGCCGATGCCATGGTGCCGAAGCAGTATCGCCAGAGCGGCTTCACCGACTATCTCACAGCCGGCACGAACTGGGCGAGTGCGCTGAAGAGCCTGAACGACGACGAGTTCTGCCTCGATCCGACCCGCATGACGCTGGTCTGCGGCACGGCCGGCTACGACGGCACGTCCTTCAAGGGGCTGCTTGCCAGCCGCTATAACATCCAGGTCAACAAGACCTCGCGCAACTCGGTCCTGATCCAGTCCAACATCAACAATACGCGGAGCGATGTCGCGCATCTGGTCCGGGTGCTGGCTGAAATAGCCGGTGAGATCGATCGCGGGCTTGCCAAGGGCGGCGCGACCGCCAGGGTTGACTTCGACATGCGGGTCAACAGTCTGATGAAGGACGTGCCCGACCTGCCGAACTTCTCGCATTTCCATGCCGCCTATCGCAGCAATGCCGGCACGAAGACAAACGAGGGCGACATCCGCTCCGGATTCTACGCGGCCTATGATGCCGCGGGATGCGAATACATTCGCCTGAACGATCCCGAGATCGACAGGCGTCTGAAGAACGGGCCCGATCTCGTCTCCGCGAGCTTCGTGATTCCCTATCCGCCGGGCTTCCCGATCATGGTGCCCGGCCAGGTGATCACGCAGGAAACCATCGATTTCATGCGCAAGCTGGATGTGAAGGAGATCCATGGCTACGACGCGGCCGAGGGCCTGAAGCTGGTGAAGACCGAGGCTTTGGCCAGGATGGGCAAGCCGAAGGCGACAGCACCGAAGCTCAAGGCTGCGTCATAGAGTGTCAACACAACAGGTCCCTGGAGGGAACATGAGGAAAGCGGGTTTGATCGGAGCTCTTGCTGCACTGGCGATCGGCGTGGCCGGATTCAGCGCGCCAGCGCTGGCTGAAACCGGCTCGGTCGCTGTGATCTTCACCAAGGGTGGTTTCATCGTTGGTGTCGGAGGCGGCGAGGGCGTCCTGACGCTGCGCGGCAAGCATTATCCGTTCACGGTGTCGGGCATGAGCGTCGGCTTCACGATCGGCGCCTCGACGACAAAGCTTGTCGGACGGGCCCTCAACCTCCGGGGGCCGGCCTCGATCGAAGGCTCCTACAGCGCCGCGGGTGCCGGTGGGGCGATCGCCGCCGGCGCAGGAGGCGTGCAGTTGCAGAACGCCAATGGCGTGATCCTGCAGCTCAGCGGCCCGAAGGTCGGCGCCGAAGTCTCAGCCGCCGTGGGCGGCGTTTCGATCCGCTTGAAATAGGTCTGAAGGATCCAGGCCGCGCATCCCGCGTGGCCTGGCCTTTCAGTAGGCTTCCTCGACGAATTTCATCCCGCGCAGACCGGCCTGATCGTTGTAGCGGCCCTTGGTTGAGCGCTTGGGCAGCTTGACCTTGTCGCGCTTGATCCGTCCGTGCGGAATGTTCTTCAGCAGGAACGAGATGCAGTTCAACCGCGCCCGCCGCTTGTCGTCGGACCGGATCACGTTCCAGGGCGCGTGCTTCGAGCTCGTGGCCTTGAACATCAGGTCGCGCGCGCGCGAGTAGTCGTACCAGCGCCGGTAGGATTCGGTGTCCATCGGGCTCAGTTTCCACTGCCGCATCGGATCGTCGATCCGCGCCCTGAAGCGCCGTTCCTGCTCGTCCATCCCGACCTCGAGCCACAGCTTGATCAGAATGATGCCGCCCTCGATGATGTATTGCTCCATCTGCGGGCAAAGCGACAGAAACCGCTTGTGCTCCGCCGGCGTGCAGAACCCCATAACATATTCGACGCCGGCGCGGTTGTACCAGCTGCGATCGAAGATCACGATTTCCCCGCCGGCCGGAAAGTGCTGCATGTAGCGCTGGATGAACAGCTGGGACTTCTCGCGATCGGACGGGGCCGGGAGGGCGACCACGCGAAACACGCGCGGGCTGACCTTCTCGGTCAGGGCCTTGATCGTCCCGCCCTTGCCGGCGGCGTCGCGCCCCTCGAATAGGATGATGACCCTGAGCTTGTTCGCCTGCACCCAATCCTGGAGACGGCAGAGCTCGACCTGTAGCTTCTGCAGCTCTTCTTCATACTCCTTGCGCTTCATCTTCTCGGCGGATTTGTCTTTCGCCATGGATATGCCGTCCATCGTTTGAGCTAGTCGCCCCAGGCAATGACGATGCCGATGTCGCCGGGCATGCCGCCGGGGTAATCGACGACCTGGTAGAGGATGCGATAGCCGCGCGGCTGCAGGTAGTCCGCCCAAAGCTGGTATATCTCCTTGGGGATTCCTGTCAGCGTCTTCTCCCAGCCGGCCTCCATCTGATTGATGGCCCGCCCCTTGTCGGTGCACAGCGAGTTCGGGAAACGATAGACCTGCACTTGGCTGAGGCCGTTGCGCACCGCGCGCTGAATCACTGTCGATGCCAGCTTGACCTTCTCGTCCTCGGTGAGCCCGGACGGCTTGCTCAGCCGCTCGATCAAGGCGAGTTTCTCGGCTTCGATGATGGCCGCACGTTTGGCGTGCTCCTCGGCCTTCTCGGCGTCCTTGAGCGCGGCCTGCTTTTGGATCTCGTGCGCGTTCGGGATCAGGTCATCGATCTTGTCTCGCATGGCTGGGACTCCTAGGGCCCGATCTTCCACCTTGCGCTTAAAAAAGTAGGGACCAGCCAACCGCCATCCTTGATCCAGATCAAATCGGGGCGATAGGAGGGCACCCAATGTCGCTCAAGGGTAGCGGCGATTTGATCGCCGCAGGGAGGCTTGGCTTGAGCGAACAGATGCATCCGCTGGCTCCACACCATCTGCCGTTCTTCATTCCCGGCGCCGACGGCTCGGACACTCTGACGGTCGTGATGGGCATTTTCCTTGTCGCCACGGTATTATGGGTCGGCACCCTCTACTGGAAGCTGCACAGCCTGCCGGAGCGCATGGCGCACAAGTCTCAGAAGCTTCAGTTCGAGATCGTCGGCGTTCTCGGCCTGATTTCGCTTTTCACCCATATGCATATCTTCTGGATCGCCGGCCTGCTGCTGGCGCTCATCGACCTGCCGGATTTCGGCACGCCGATCCGCAGCATAGCCGACTCCGTCGAGCGCATCGCCGACGCCGCTCCGGGCACGCCCGCTGTCGAATCCGACGCCGAGGTACCCGGCGGCGGTCCCGACGTCCGAGCATCGGCAAAGCAGGAGGTGCTCAACCATGCTTGAGCTCATGATCTGCTCGCTGGTGACGATCCTGCCGGATTACCTCTACCGTCGCTATCGGCAGGGCAAGCGGTTCGGCAAGGAGATCACGTTCTTCTCCATCTGGTACGAACTTCGGTGGGGTATCACCGGCTGCCTGATGCTCACGATCTCGCTGATCACGATGATCTTTTACTTCCATCCCTCGACTACCAACGCAGCGATCTATTTCAGGACCGTGCCGATCTTGCCTGAGGGTTCCGGCCGCGTCGTCGAAGTCAACGTCGACTTCACCGCGGCGGTGAAGAAGGGAGACGTTCTGTTCCGGCTCGATGGTTCGAAGCAAGAGGCTGCCGTCGAGACCGCCAAGCGAAAGATCGCCGAGGTGGATGCGTCGTTGATCGCGGCGCAGGCTGACGTCGTGAAAGCGGACGCTCAGATCGGCGAGGCGAAAGCCTCCCTGCAGCAGGCCAAGGACGAGCTGGACGTGAAGAGCGAATTGCAGCGCCGCAATCCCGGCATCGTGCCGCAACGTGACATCGAGAAGCTACAGGTTCTGGTTGATCAGCGGCAGGCGGGCGTCGATGCCGCCAGCGCCGCGAAGGAGTCGGCGACGTTGCGCGTCTCCACACTGCTGCCGGCCGAGAAGGCGAGCGCCGAGGCCGCGCGCGCACAGGCGCAGGTTGATCTTGACAAGACCTTCGTCCGGGCCGGCGTTGACGGCCGCGTCGAGCAATTCCTCGTTCGTCCCGGAGATCTCGTCGCCCAGATCATGCGGCCGGCCGGAGTCATGATACCCGAGGAAGCAGGCCGCAACAGGCTGCAGGCTGGGTTCGGGCAGATCGAGGCCCAGGTGATGAAGCCCGGTATGGTCGCGGAAGCCACTTGCATGTCGAAGCCCTGGGTTATCATTCCGCTGGTCGTCACCAGCGTGCAGGATTTCATCGCCGCCGGACAGTTTCGCGCCAGCGAGTTATTGATCGACCCGCAGAACCTGCAACAACCAGGTTCGATCCTCGTGTTCCTCGAGCCGCTCTACAAGAACGGCCTCGACGGCGTGACGCCGGGCAGCACTTGCATCGTCAATGCCTACACGAGCAACCACGACCAGATTGCCGATCCGAAAACCGGCGCGTTGAAGGGCTTCGCCCTGCACGCCGTCGATGCGACAGCCCTCGTTCATGCGTTGCTTCTTCGGATCCAGGCTCTGCTGCTGCCGATCAAGACGCTAGTGCTCAGTGGTCACTGACGGGGCGAGAACAGGGAGACGCCAGATGAAGCCGGGCCGCAAGCTTCGCGCAATCGTGGCGACGGGCATGACCTTCGCACAGCCGGATCATGCGCTGGCGTTCGATCTTACAGGAGCCTGGGCGACGAGTGCCGAGCAGTGCCGGAAAGTGTTCGCGCACAAGGGCAGGGCGAACCAGCTGACTTTCTCGAACTTCTCGGGCGTCTACGGCGGAGGATTCATCGCCGAGCCGGACCGCCTGAGAGGCAAGTTCGAGAACTGCAAGATCAAATCGCGCAAGGACGACGGCCAGAACATCAACATCATCGTCGGTTGTGCGTCTGGAATCATGGTATCGAATGTGCAGTTCTTCCTGAAGGCTGTCGACGACGATACGATCACGCGCCAATTCCCGGGCATCGAGGGGATGGAGGTCAACTATCACCGGTGCAAGTTCTAGAGACGTCCGGCCCCCGCACCGACTCAGTCTATAAGACCGTTGTTGGCTGACACCGAACCGATGGGGTGACGCGACATGGATCCGAGCAGGTTGCCGAGGTCATTGCGCATCGCCCTTGTAATTGGGCTTGTCCTTTTGGCAGCCGGCGCCGGCCTGCTGGGCTACCGCTGGTATGAGCAGCCGACCACCCTGACGATCGCGGTGGGGTCGCTGGATGGCGAAGCCGGCAGGCTGGTCTCGGCGATTGCCGCAAAGTTCACGCAGTCGAAAGCGCCGGTCCGCCTCAGCCTGGTTCAGACCCCGGGACCGCTCGAGTCCGCCACAGCCTTCGCATCCGGAAAGGTCGACCTCGCCGTCGTCCGCGGCGATGTCGGTGATCTCTCGCAAGCTCAGGCAGTCATCGTGTTGGCGCACGCCACCGTGCTGATGATCGCGCCGCCCGGCGCGTCGACGTCCGATGTGGCGGAGCTGAAGCGCACCTCGATCGGCGTGATCGGTGCCGAAGCCAATCAGAAGCTGATCAAGGTGCTGACCGATGAGTACGACCTGACGCGCGCGGGCGTGACGTTCAAGCCGCTGGCCCCCGCGGACGCGCGCCGGGCGCTCGAGACCAAGGAGGTGCGGGCGATCCTGCTCGTGCTGCCCTTGACCGAGAAATACCTCGCGCTGCTGCGCAATGTCTTCCCGCATACCGGGAAAGCCGGCCCAGTCATGATCGCGATCGAGTCCGCGGGTGCGATCGCCGAAAAGGAGCGCGCATATGAGAGCTTCGATGTACCGAAGGGAACCTTGCGCGGCTCGCCGCCAATTCCTGCTGACGACCTGACGACGCTGCAGACATCGTTCTATCTGGTGGCGCAGAAGAAGCTCGGGAACGACGTAATCGGCGACCTCACGCAGTCGATCATGAACGCGCGGCGGGACTTGCTCGCCGAACTGCCGGCGCTTTCCCAGATCGCCACGCCCGATACTGACGCGGGTGCGTATATCCCCGTGCATCCTGGGGCGGCCGCGGTCTACGAGGGGACCAGGGAGAGTTTCCTGGACCAATGGGGCAATGCGATCTTCCTGGCACCGATGATCGCAGGTGCCCTTGCGTCCGTGCTCGCGGCGGCATGGAAATTCCTCCGCTCGAGCGAAGCTCCGAGCCGCAAGGAGGCGCTCGATACACTTTATGCACTGGCGGCACGGATTCGGGTGGCCGGGCAGGAGGCGGAACTGACAGAGATCGAACGCGAAATCGACCAGGTATTGCGGACGCAGCGCGAGGAGCCGGTCGCTGACGACAAGGCCGAGCGCGCAGTGACGGCGGTCAACGTTGCGGCTCATCGGCTCGAGAACCTGATCCACGATCGCCGCATCCACCTCGCGTCGCAGCAACCCGGCCAGATCGGAAGCTGAGCGGACCGACACTTCCTTGATCTCGATCAAAGAGGGCGCATGGCCGTGGCCGATGCTGTCGACCGTTGGTGTCGATGGAGGTCGCGATGGTCCGTTGGGGCACGAGTCTGCTCGCAGTTGTGCTGGTCTCGATGACGTCAGTCGCCGCATTGGCGCAGACGGCTGACAAACCGACCGCCCAAACCAGTCAGCCCGTTCAGGCCAACCAGCCGGCCGCGGCGGCGACACAACCGGCCGACCAGCTGTTGAAGCCTGAACAGCTGGAAGCGCTGGTCGCACCCATCGCTCTCTATCCGGATTCGCTGCTGGCCAACGTGCTGGCGGCATCGACCTATCCGCTCGAAGTCGTGCAGGCCGATCGCTGGCTGAAGGAGCGCAAGAGCCTGAAAGGAGACGCGCTGAAGAACGAGGTCGACAAGCAGGCCTGGGACGACAGCGTCAAGGCACTCGCAAGCACCGCCGATGTGCTCGCGATGATGAGCGACAAGATCGATTGGACCAAAAATCTCGGCGATGCCGTGTTGGCCCAGCAGGCCGACGTCATGGATGCGATCCAGCGGCTGCGCAGCAAGGCGCAGGCCAACAACAAGCTGGTGACGACCAAGCAGCAGAAGGTCAGCGTCCAGACCCAGGAGAACAAGCAGGTCATCGTCATCGAGCAGACCGATCCGAACACGATCTACGTACCCTATTACGATCCGGCTACGGTCTATGGCGCGTGGCCCTATGCGGCCTACCCGCCGTATTATTTCGGCTATCCGTCCTACATCGGCGCCGGCGTCGTCGCGGCAGGCCTTGCCTTCGGCGCGGGATGGGCGATCGGGCGCTGGGGCAACTACTGGGGCGGCGGCTGCAACTGGGGCAATCGCAACGTCTATGTCAATCACCGGACCACCAACATCGGAAATGGCTGGCAGCACAATCCCACGCATCGGCAGGGCGTTCGCTACAACAACAGCAACGTGCAGCAGCGCTTCGGCGGCAACAACAACCGGGCCGGTGTCAGCGACCGGATGAATTATCGCGGCCGCGACGGTCAACAGGTCCTCAATCCGGGCGGTGATCGCCAAGGTGCAGATCGTGCAGGTGACCGGGCGGGCGACCGCGGTGGCGACCGTGCAGGTGATCGCGGCGGAGACCGCGCCGGAGATCGTGCCGGTGATCGTGCCGGTGATCGTGGAGGCGACCGCGCCGGTGATCGCGGCCGAGGTGGCGACCGGGCCGGTGCGGGCGATCGCGCCAAGGGTGGCGACCGCGCGGGTGCGGGCAACAGGGGCGGTGGCGATCGCGCAAAGGCCGCCAACCGCGGCAATGCAGGTAACCGCGCGGCTGCGGCGAATCGTGGCGGCGGCAATCGCGGTGGCGCGATGAATGTGTCATCCGGGCGGGCAGCCGCGGCGGCATCGGCGCGCGGGCGATCGAGTATGGCCAGCATGCCGCGCGGCGGCGGCGCCAGTTTCGCCGGCCGTGGTGGCGGTGGCTTCGGTGGAGGTGGCGGTGGCTTCCGCGGCGGAGGCGGAGGTGGTTTCCGCGGCGGTGGCGGAGGTGGCGGTTTCCGTGGCGGCGGCGGAGGCCGACGTTCCGACATCGCGCTCAAGCATGACATCGAGCTGCTTGGGTATCTCGCCAACGGGCTCGGCTATTACCGCTTCAGTTATCTCGGCAGCAGCAAGGCCTATGTCGGCGTGATGGCGCAGGAGGTCGAGCAGGTGATGCCGGCGGCGGTAAAACGCGGCGGCGACGGCTATCTCAGGGTCTATTACGACAAGCTCGGGATCAAGTTCCGCAGCTATCACGACTGGCTGGTCGGCGGCGCGAAGATTCCATCCTGGTCGGAGACATCACGATGACAAGCGCTTCGCGATTGAATCGTATTGCTGCCATCAGCATGGCTGCAGTCACGGCGCTTGCCGTGCTGCTGTCTCCGGCTCGTGCCCAGCAGGGCTTCCCCAACCCTGAAGACGCGGCGTCTGCCCTGGCAGCCGCTGTCAAGGCCGGCACGAGCCGGGCCATGCTGAAAGTATTGGGCCGCGATGCTACCGACATCATCGAGTCCGGCGACGATGTTGCAGACGCCAATGCGCGAGCGAGCTTTCTTTCAGCCTACGACGCCAGGCATTCGATCAAGGCCGACGGCAACAAGAGGGCTATCCTGATTCTGGGCACGGACGATTTCCCGTTCCCGATCCCACTCGTCAACAACGCCGACGGCTGGAGTTTCGACGCCGATGCAGGTCGGCGCGAAATCCTCTACCGCAGGATCGGCCGCAACGAGCTGGCCGCGATCCAGACCTGCCTGGCCTATGTCGACGCCCAGAACGAGTACGCTGAGAAGGATCGCGGCGAGGGCGTCGGCGCCTATGCCCAGCGCATCGTCAGCAGGCCGGGCAAGACCGACGGATTGTTCTGGCGTGACGACAAGGACCCGAGCCCGCTCGGTGCGTTGGCGGCCCAGGCCGCGGCGGAAGGCTACAAGGTCGGCGAACAGCCCGAGCCGTACCACGGATACTACTATCGCATCCTGAAGGCGCAGGGCTCCGACGCTCCGGGCGGTGCGCTGAACTATGTCGTCAAGGGCAAGATGATCGGCGGATTTGCGCTGGTCGCCTGGCCTGCCGAATACGGCAATTCCGGTGTCATGACCTTCCTGGTCAATCACGCAGGCACGGTCTACCAGAAGGATCTCGGCTCACGCACCGATTTCCTCGCCAAGCGCATGATCGTGTTCGATCCGGATCACACCTGGAAGAAAGTCGAGCCGACAAATCCTTGAGAAGGGCCGCAACGATGCGAGGCATTCGTCCCGTCATAATTGCGCTTGTCGCGATGGTCCTGCTGATCGCGCCGTGCTTCGCGCAAGCGACCGGCCACGTCCAGGTCAAGTTCGTGAAGGCCGCGCTCGTCTTGGGTGGTGGCGGCGGGACCGGCACGTTGATCTACCGCGGCCGCCATTATCCGTTCATCGCGTCAGGCTTCAGTCTCGGCGTATCCGCCGGCACCTCCGTGAGCTGGCTGGAAGGGACCGCCTCCGGCATCAGGGACGTCAACGATTTCGCCGGCAGCTACGCGCTGGTCGGCGCAGGCGGTGCATGGGCCGCCGGCGTCGGCGGGGTAACGCTGCGAAACGAGCACGGCGTGGTGCTGGTGCTCAAGGGACCGAAAGCAGGCCTGGAATTTGCGGCCAATCTGGGCGGGCTGACGATCTCGCTGAGGTGAATTCAGGCTCCGCTTGCCTCAATATCGAATGCTATTTCGGAAGACATTCCACATTGTACGCAATGATGATCTGCGCCGGGTCAGCCTTGCCGATGCTTTTCAAGTCTTCCATGCCGCTTCTTAGCTTGGCTCCCGCCTCCTTAAGGCTGCCCTCGAGCGTAGACTTGGCGGTGCGGCATCGCTCCTCACTTGTGAACTCTTGAAAGACCACGGTTGGCAGGAGCCTCCATTCCGCCTTGTCGCTGGTAGCAGCCGGGTTGACCGAATAGGAGAACACATACATCAGCACCCACATCTGCGTGCGCCCGTTCTGATGCGAGACCGCTACGGCTCGCGAGCCTTCGCTGTCGTAATCTCGCGACCAAACTCCATGCGGACCATGACCTAGATCAAGTGTCCGAGCCGATCTGCGTGATTTGGCGACCGGAGTTGCTTTGGCTTTGGGTCCATTGAAGGCATCCGGCGGCCGCGTGCCGGGCAATCGATTGATCTATCTCAAGACCAAGTCTGAAGCAGAGGCTCAGCCTACATTTTGGTAGGCAGTAATAATCGGGAGGTGGAGGCATGTACCGGCACATTCTCATTCCGACAACGGGTCGGAACTGGCGGAGCGCGGGGTGACGAGGGCTGGCGCTGGCGAAATCCGTCGGTGCCAAAGCATCGGTCATCTTCGTTGTGGAGCCGCTCTCGGAAATCGGAGGCCAGTACCGTGAATTGCTCGCGAGGTACACCGAGATGCGCAAGGAAGAGGCCACGAGCGCGCTGGATAGCGCCGCGCGCGCGGCCAAAGAAGCCGGTGTTTCCTGCGAGACGAGCCAGGTGGAGAGCGGGCGACCCGATCAAGCCATCATCGCAGCGGCCAAGGACAAGGGCTGCGACCTCATTGCCATGTCGTCGCACGGACGCAGCGGGCTTTCCGCCATTCTCATCGGCAGTGTGACCAACAAGGTGCTCACGCAAGCGAAAATCCCGGTCCTTGTTTGCCAGTGAACGTGCCCGCTTACGCCTGCCACATTGCATGAAATTTGGGAGCAATTCATGAAGAAGACCGCGGTGTGTCTGGGGGAGAGACAACAATGAAGCCATCAATCTCTGCTGTTGCGATCGTTGCACTCCTCGCCACGACCGATTTGGCCAAGGCCCAAGTCGTCGTCGATCTGTCCCTCATCACCTGCAAGCAACTGCTGGAATCGGATAAGGACAGACAAACGCTGATCAGCTCCTGGATGTCGGGATATTTCAGCGCATCGAAGAACCTGAGCGTGGTCGATTTTCGCTACGTCGAGCGGAACGGCAAGGTCGTCGGCAATTACTGCAAGTCGCACAAGTCGGACACCGTCATGAACGCGATGCAGAAGAACTGGCGCTGAATACCGCCTCTGCGAACGTGCTGGCTTTGGACAGCCTTCTTGTCCTACTCGCGTCGGTGATGACATCGGCAACGCCAGTCGTCGCCAGGCTCGCCGCGCATGTCCGGCGAGGCGCTTCCATCTCAAGCGAGTCCGTCTCGTCTCCCGTATTTCTACGGATGGAGTGGTCTTGACCAAGATCAAGAGGTGATCAGCGGCGAGATGGTGTGTCGCCTGAGGAGTCCGTTCTCTTCGGTGTCGCCGTGTCGGCCATCTGGTATGTGACTTTCGAAATCCGCCAGCGCGGCCTGCTGCATCAACGGACGCGCAGCCCTCGCGAGACCAGAACATTTGCCACCGAAGCGGAGGCAAAGGAGTTCGCACGGTCGAAACTGGACGAAGGGCTGGTCGTGTTCGCCGGCACGCTCAATCCGTATCTTCCAAGGCAATTGATTCCTTCGCAGCGCATTGCCGATTGGCTCGTCGAACCGTGAACCTGTCCCGGCGACCTCGCGTCGGGGGTATTGGCGGTACGCGCTACCCTTAACCAGGACGCTCCAGCAACAATTTGGACACGCTGTATTTGATTGCCCTTGAGTGTTGCCATTTTGGCACGCGCTTTTTCGTGGCTCGCATCTAGGCTTCGATCTGTGCCCGATTGGGTGAGCGTATTGACTGCTGCTTTCGATTGATGCGAAGAGACCGGGAGATCATTCCATGAAGAAACTTTTGCTTTCCGTCGCCGTGCTTCTTGGCATGGCCACGCCGGCGTTGTCGGCTGACATGGCCGTCAAGGCGGCACCCGTACCGCTTCCTCCGCCGGTCTACAATTGGACTGGTTTCTATATCGGTGCCAATGGCGGTTGGGGCGAGAGCCGCACCTGCTGGGATTTCATCCCCGTCGCTGGTGGTGTTGTGCCTGGCGGCTGCAGTTCGCGCTCGGGCGGCGTTTTCGGCGGTCAGCTCGGTTATCGGTGGCAGGCGGGCCAGTTCGTTTTCGGCCTGGAAGGACAGGGCGATTGGGCGGATTTGAAGAGCTCGCGCCTCAGCCTGATCAATCCGGCGTTCTCGACGACGACGAAGACCGATGGGCTCGGCCTTTTCACCGGCCAGCTCGGCTGGGCCTGGGATGCCGCATTGTTCTACGTGAAGGGCGGTGCAGCGGTCACCAGCAATCGCTATGACATCTGGACCACGCTCGGCGGAATCGGGGTGGCGTCGGCAACGTCGACCCGTTGGGGCGGCACCATCGGCGTGGGCTTCGAATATGGCTTCACCCCGAACTGGTCGGTTGGGCTCGAATATGACCGTCTTTTCATGGGTGATGCGAACAACACGTTCTCGGTGGTCAATCCGATCGTAGCCGGGGCTGCCAACCGGATCGGGCAAGATGTGGATCTGCTGACGATACGGCTGAACTATCGGTTCGGCGGACCGGTCGTCGCGAGATACTGATTTCGTAGAGCATGTCAAAAAAGCCCCGGCACGGTCGCCGGGGCTTTTCTTTGGCTTCAGCGCTGCCGGAACAGCCTCCTGGCGTGCGTCAAAGCATCGCAGCGTCACCGCTTCGCGGCTCCGCCCTTCGCGGCGTCGTAGGCGTCGCGATAGCCCCTGGCGATGGTCCGGACGCCGCGTCCGATGTCGTCATAGACATCGTCAGGCAGGTTCGCGAGCGACACGCGAAGCGACCATTCTGGCGCGTCGAATCCGCCTCCGTTCAGCAGCACGATCCCGTGGGCTTCGGCCAGCCTGAACGCGAGGTCCAGCGGGTGAACGTTCTTCTTCAGATATTCGACGGCATCGTCGCCGATGTTCTTGCGGGCCCAGAATTCGAAATCGATCAGGGCGTAATAGGCATCATAGTTCGGATTCGGGCTCAGCTTGTCGGCCAGCCCGAGCCCGTCGAGCATCGACCACAGGCGCTTGTTGACGATTTCCATGCAGGCTGCCTGATAGGCCTTGTTCACGTCTATCATCTCCGCGAGCGAAAACAGGCTCATCATCACCTGCTGCGGCAACGACAATCCGGCGGTGTGATTGAGCGCCACGTCGCGGCTGTCGGCGACGATGCGGTCGATCAGCTTCAGCTTGCGCGGCTCGAGCGTGAGCGGCCCGTAGCGCTTGTCGAGCGCCTTCACGGCCTCGTCCGGGAGATTGGCGATCTTCTTGTCGAAGATGTTGTCTTCGTGGATCGCAATGGCCCCTAACCGCCATCCCGTGCAGCCGAAATACTTCGAATAGGAGTAGACGCCGATGGTGTTGTGCGGCAGCTCGCCGAGCAGCGAACGGAAATTGTGCACGAAGGTTCCGTAGACGTCGTCGGTGAGGATCATCAGGTCGGGACGCTTGGTCCTGACCAGATTGGCCAGCTTGGCAACCGTCTCCTTGCTCAACGCCATCCCCGGCGGGTTGGATGGATTGACGACGAAGAAGGCCTTGATCTTCGGGTCTTCAAGCTTCCTGATTTCCTCGTCGGTGAATTGGAATTTGTTTTCCTGCGGCGCCCTGATCTGAACGACCTTCAGGTCGTAGTCCTCAAGGTGCGTCATCTCGATGTAGGGCGTGAAGATCGGCGTCGCCAGCGCAATCGTATCGCCGGGCACCAGCAGCCGATTGGCCTTCAGCGACTTGAACAGGTAGCACATCGCCGCGGTGCCGCCCTCGACCGCATAGATGTCGAACTTGCCGGCGGGCCGCGGCTCGCCACAGACCGCCCACATCAGGTATTCGTGCACGATCCTCTCGTTGTGTACCAGCATGCGGTCCGGCACCGGGTAATTGTCGCCGATGATCGAATCGACAAGTTCATGGACGAACGCATCGGGATCGAAGCAAAATTTCTTGACCGTAAAGGCCAGCATTTCGGTCAGGAAGCTCGCGCCGGGCATGTCGTGGTGCTGCTTGAGCCAAGCCTCGAACCGTCCGGCGATGCCTTTTGCCTGAGGCATACCGCCGATGCCCGCGGGGTGTTCCATCACCCGCTTGCTCTCGGTGATGGCGAATTGCCCCAGCAAGAAGAAGCCTTCGCGCGGCGTCGTGGCGACCCAGTTCGGATTGCCGCGCCCGGCGTTCAGGAAGGGCATCTGACTTCGCTTCGAATTGGTCTTGGCGAGGTTGATCAGCTCGTCCTTGATCTCGAAGGGGCTCAGCGCCTCGAATTTCTTTAAGGTCAGAAGATCGGCCATTTTGACACTCCCGGGGCGATGCAGGCTGCTGGATTGGAAGCGACAGGCTCTGTTGCCTGCGCGATCGCGCGCAGCATGATCGGCAGCCGGTGACGGCCCTTGATCTATGTCAACGGTCTCGCGAGCGTCATGCACGCACCGAAGGACGGTCGCGTCGGGCTGCACGGAGAATCCATGCCTGTGACAAGACGATGGAGCTGCAAGGTAATCGCCCGTTGTGATTGACATAGATCAACATCCGTCTTGCCGGCCGTTGCCTGATGTCCCCGACACGATCGCTTCGCCCTGCTTCGGCGCGCCCCGCGCTGGATCGAAGCGGGCGCAAGCCGAGGCTCCGGGACAGCATCAACGGGTGACATCATGATCGATTGGCTTTTCCAGACTCTCCGCACCTATCCCGAAATCGCGATCTTCCTCTCGCTGGCGCTGGGCTATTATTTCGGATCCTTCACCTATAGAGGCCTCGGACTCGGCGCGGTCACCGCGACGCTGATCGCTGCCGTCATCATCGGCCAGATCGGAATCACGATTTCAGGTCCGCTGAAGCCGTTCTTCTTTCTGATGTTCCTGTTCGCCATCGGTTATGGCGTCGGACCGCAATTCGTGCGGGGCATCGCGCAGGACGGCGTTCCGCAGGCGATTTTCGCGGCCGTGGTCTGCGTCTTCTGTCTGCTGTCCGCCTATCTCGGCGCCAAGATCGCCGGCTACGACGTTGGATCAGCGATCGGGCTCTACGCCGGCTCGCAGACGATCTCCGCGTCGATGGGGCTCGCAACCGACGCCATCAACCGTCTTGGTCTGCCGGCGGACGAAGCCAAGAAGCTGCTCGATGCCATGCCGGTCGCCTATGCCGTGACCTATATCTTCGGCACGGTCGGCTCGGCGATCGTCCTGGCCCTGCTCGGACCGATGCTGCTCGGGATCGATCTCGAGAGCGCTTGCAAGAAATATGAGGAGGAGCATGGCGGCAAGAAACAGCTGGGCGGCCCCGGCACGGCCTGGCACCAGTTCGATGTGCGCGCCTATCGCGTTCATGAGCGCGGACCGGTCGCCGGCAAGACGGTCGGGCAGGCCGAGGCGTTGCTTCCCGACCATCGTATCTTCGTCCTCCGGCTGCGGCAAGGCGGCAAAATCGTTGAGGCAACCTCGGACACTGTCATTCATGCCGGCGACATCGTCGCCGTTGCCGGCCGCCGCGACGTGCTCGTGCAACTAATCGGCGAGCAGGCCGAGGAAGTCGACGATCGCGAGCTATTGGCGGTGCCGATCGAGGGCGTCGATGTCTACGTGACCAGCAAGGACGTCGATGGCAAGACGCTCGAGGAGCTGGCGAAGGAGCCGGCTGCCCGGGGCGTCTTCCTGCGCAAGATCGCCCGCGGCGCGATCGCCGTCGAGATTCCGATCCTGCCGAACACCAAGATCAACCGGGGCGACATTGTCACCCTGGTGGGGCGCACGTCCGATGTCGCTGCCACCACGAAGATGCTGGGCCGGCCGGACCGCGCGACCGACGTTTCCGACGTCGCCTTCATCGGGGCCGCCATTGCGATCGGCGCCCTGGTCGGCGCCTTCGTCTACAAGATCGGAAGCGTGCCGCTCACGCTGTCCACCTCCGGCGGTGCGCTGATTTCCGGCCTGTTCTTTGGCTGGCTCCGATCGGTGCACCCGACCTTCGGCCGCATCCCGTCGCCCACCGTGTGGTTCATGAACTCGGTCGGCTTGAACGTCTTTATTGCCATTGTCGGCATCTCCTCGGGCCCGGGATTTGTCGCCGGCCTGCAGAAACTCGGCTTCAGCCTATTCCTCTGGGGCGTCGTCGTGACCACGGTGCCTTTGATCCTGGCGATGTTCGTCGGCAAGTACGTATTTAGATTCCACGACGCGATCCTGCTGGGATGCTGCTCCGGCGCGCGCACGACGACTGCTTCGCTTGGCATGATCAACGACCGGGCAAAGAGCCAGATTCCCGGCCTCGGCTATACCGTCACCTATGCGGTCGGAAACACGCTGCTGACGATCTGGGGCATGGTGCTGGTCATGATGATGACATAGCCGCGGCTCGACGATGTTGGAGTGGCTGCAGCAGTTTCTCGTCCGCTATCCGGAGCTCGCGCTGTTCCTGGTGATCGCGGCCGGCTACTGGATCGGAAGCTTCAGGATCGGCGCTTTCAGCCTTGGACCGGTGACGGGCGCGCTGTTCGCCGGCCTCGCGATCGGCGATTTCGCGCACGTCCCCGTCTCCGGCATGACCAAATCGTTCCTGTTCCTGCTGTTCCTGTTCGGCGTTGGCTATTCGGTCGGCCCGCAATTCGTGCTGGCGATGAAGCGCGATGGGCTGAAGCCGATGCTGATGGCCGTCGTCGTGAGCCTCACCGGCCTGGCGGCAGCAATCGTCGTGGCACGCGTGCTGCGACTTGACCCGGGCTTTGCTGCCGGGCTGATGTCCGGGGCCCTGAGCCAGAGCGCGGCAATGGGAACGGCGACCGACGCAGTCAATTCACTACCGGTGTCCGAAGCGCAGCGCGCGCTGTTTGTCTCGCACATCGCAGTGGCCGATGCGGTCTGCTACATCTTCGGCTATGCCGGCGTGATTACATTCTGCACCCTGATCGTGCCGGCACTTCTGAAGATCGACCTGAAGACCGAAGCACTCAAGCTGGAACAGACCCTCGGCATCACGCGCGCTAAGCCTGGCCTGGCGTCGGCCTGGCGCAAATTCGAGATGCGTGCCTACCGGCTGGATGCTCGGGCGGGGATCGTCGGACTGACGGTTGCTGCCGCCGAAGCCCGCGTGCCCGGGCAACGCGTGTTCATTCACCGCATTCGTCGCGGCGAGCGCGTCATCGAGACGGAGCCCGCAACGAGGCTTGCCGTCGGCGATGTCATCGCGTTGTCGGCGCCGCGCCAGACCATCGTCGAGCTGATCGGGCCGCATGGTGAGGAGGTGGAGGACCGGGAACTGCTCGACATCGCGCTGATCTCGGTAGACATATTCCTGATCAACCCAGAGCTCGCGGGCAGCAGCCTCCAACAGGCGTCGGAGCAGAGCTGGGCTCGCGGCGTCTATTTGCGCTCGTTGAGCCGGGGTAGCGAACCACTCCCGGTCGCGGCCGGCATTGTCCTGCAGCGCGGCGATATGCTTCGCATTGTCGGCCCTGAAACCGCGGTGCAAAACGCGGCCAAGAGCATCGGCGTCATTGTCGCGCCGAGCACAACCATCGACTTCGTGGTGCTGGGGCTTGCGATCTTCTTCGGCGGCCTGGTCGGCGTTCTCCTGAGTTTTTCGGTTGGCGGCATCACGATCTCGCTGAGCACCAGCGTCGGCACGCTGCTCGCCGGACTTCTGGTCGGTTATCTCCGCACGCGTTTGCCGTATTTCGGACGGATCCCCGACGGCGCCATCAGCCTAATGACGTCGCTCGGACTGGCGGCGTTCGTCGGCCTGACCGGAATTCATGCCGGGCCGATCTTCCTTTCCGCGATACGGGAGTCGGGCATCGGCCTCCTTCTGGGCGGCATGATCGTCACGCTGCTGCCGCAGGTCGTCGGCTTCTGCTTCGGCCATTTCGTGCTGCGTATGAGCCCGATCCTCTTGCTTGGCGCATTGACCGGAGCACAGACGGTAACGGCCGCGATGGCCGCCATTCAGGAGCGCTCGGGCAGCTCCGTGGTGGTGCTTGGCTACACGCCCGCCTATCCGATTTCGAACATTCTGCTGACGACCTGGGGATCCGTCATGGTCGTCGTCTTCGCTGGTTGAAGCGCCAGGCATGCCCGGCCTTGTTTTGTAATCGCAGCGAAAGGCGATCGCCTCCCGTCGTCCCGCAAACCATAGCTGAGAAACACGCTGCATTAGCCTGCGGTTCGCCGATCCCATCCACTCCGCAGGCCAACCAAACTTCAGCCGCCTCCGTCTCCCGAACGGACGACTCCCGAGATTCGTTACCTAGTCCTCCCAATCTTCCCATTCGACCTTGTTGATTTCCAAATAGCCGGAAACCGCCGAGCCGATCGTCGGGAAGAAGTAGCCTTCGCCGAGCTGCGCGAACAGTCCAAATCGCTTCAGCTTGTCTTTGACCGGGTCCTTGAGTTCAGCAAAGCAAAGTTCGATCCCTTTCTCGTGCAAGGCTTCGTCCAGTTCAGCAACGGTATCGCAGGCCGTGACGTCGACGCTGGTGACTGGCTCTGCCGCGACGACCAGCCAGCGAACCGGCGTGGGCGACGTCGCCACCGCGTGCAGGACGCGTTCCTTGAAGAACTCGGCATTGGCAAAGAACAGCGGCGCATCCCACCGGAATAGGACCAGCCCCGGGATTCGGCGCGCATCGGGGTATCGGGTGATGTCGTGATAGCCCTTGACGCCGTGGGCACGGCCCAGCACCGCGGAATGCGGTCGCCATCCGTCCCACAGGAACTCCGCGATGGCCACGGCGATTGCAAGACCGATTCCTGGAATCGCGCCGAACACAGCCACGCCAACGAAGCACAGCACGATCAACCAGAACTCCCATCTCTGGATGCGATAAATTCGCTTGAGGTCGGTGATCTCGAACAGGCCGATCGCCGCGGCGATGACGACGGCGGCCAATGCAGCGTTGGGCAAATGCTGCAGAAGGTTAGGCGCCACGACGAGAAGGAATGCGATGGCGAGCGCGCCGACGACGCTGGTCAGTTGGGTGCGAGCACCGGCGGCCTCCGCCACCGGAGTGCGAGAAGAGCTGCTGCTGATCGGGAAGCCCTGAAAAAAGCCGGTTGCCAGGTTGGCGGCGCCGAGCCCCACCATCTCCTGGTTCGGATCGACCTTGTCGCCCAGTCGCGCGGCGTAGGTTCGCGACAGCACACTGGTGTCGGCAAATGAGACGAGCGCGACGGCGCTTCCGCCGATCAGTACCGGAACCAGATCGCCGTAGCTGATCCAGGGAACGGCAAGCGCCGGCAGACCTTGCGGAAGGGGGCCCAGGACCTTCACGCCGTAGCTGGCCCCCAGATCGAGCGCACCGACGACGAGAGTTGCCCCGACAACGGCAATCAGAATACCCGGCAGCCGCTTGTTGTCCTTGAGCAGCAGGATGACGATCAGCGTTGCGAGCCCAACCGCGAAAGCAACCCAGTTTGTCCTGCCGTCGAGGATCGCGCCGCCGATTCTCCACAGGTCCCGCAATGGTCCTTCGTTCTCAATCGAGAATCCGAGGAGCTTTGGCAGTTGGCTGATCAATACGGTCAGCGCAATTCCGTTCATGTAGCCGTAGCGGATCGGCTTGGAAAGAAGCTCGGTCACGAAACCAAGCCTCGCGAAGCCTGTCAGCATGAGCACTGTTCCAGAAACGAGGGCCATCATGGCGCCGAGTGTTGCCGCGCGAAGGGGATCGCCACCGGACAGTGGGGCGACCACACCGAGAATGACAGCTGCGAGGGCCGAGTCCGGTCCGAGCACGATTATGCGGCTTGGGCCGAACACCGCGTAGGCCAGGAGCGGGATGATGGTCGCGTAGAGACCGTGGATGCCCGGCAGGCCCGATGCCGCCGCATAGGCGATACCAACTGGGACCAGCATTGTTGCAAGGACCAGGCCGGCAAAGATGTCGTGCGGCAGCCACGCCGCCTCGTATCGGCGGAGGGTGCCGACGCCGGGCATCCAGCATATCCAACGGCTCATTTGGCGAGCACTTCCGGGCTCGGTCGAGCGCATGGCAAACACTCCCAGTCCGGCCGGAGTAGCCGCGCTGTTAGGCAATCGGCCGGCGAATTGACCGGAAGGCCAATTTGCACCAGCGTTTGCCAGGCTGAGCGTTGATCTATCTCAAGCCGGCTCGCCACGGACACGGCGGGTCTCGCTCAGCAGAACGTCGAGGAGCTGTTCGTCCGCCGGCATTGCGTGCAGCACACCCATGACGAACTGGACATGGGGGAACGCCTCGTACGTCGATTCGATCTGTTCGGTGGGTGTCACCGGCAAAGCCGGATTATCACTCTTGCGCGGCACTGAGGCGGTGATGGTGACCGCAACGACGACGGGTTTGCCAGACAAAATGATCAACGCGTGCACGGCTTGCATATGTGTTTCTGCACCGCGCCTCGCACAATTCATCATTTTCTTTTCGCGCAGCTTAGAGACACTCCAAGCAATGATGGCTGGCGCGACGACTGCAGTTTGCTGGGCTCGCGGTTTGCGCACTATCGCTTCTGGGAGAAACTCCATGTCGATGATGACCCGCCGCAATTCGCTGGCCGCCGGCGCGGCGCTTCTGGTTGGGCCGAACGCCGCAAGGGCCGAGCCGGCGCATATCTGGAATTTGGAAGGCGCGGAGTGGGGTATTTTTTGAGGAGCGTCGGCCTAGCTCTGAGCACTGGAGCAGCCACGGAATCAGGACGTAACCAATCTCGAGCCGCTCGATGTCCGCCTGGCGCAGGACTGGACCGCGGGCCACCCCAATTCGGGCCCCGTCGCCGCGATCTCCCATTGACAGGGCGCCTGATGTGATAGAATTATAACACAATAAGTTGTAAAAATAACAACATGTCATCATCGTACCAGCGCCTGGCGCGGGTAACGGGAGGAAATTGTGGAATTGCCCGGTTCGAACGCCGCAGAGCCTCGGCCGTCGACGGCGCTTCTGTTGGTCGATGGCATCAACAAGCGCTTCGGCGGCGTGCGCGCGTTGCGCGATGTCAACCTCGAGGTCCGCCCCGGCGAGGTGCACGCGCTGCTGGGCGAGAACGGGGCCGGAAAATCCACGCTGATCAAGATCCTCAGCGGGGTTCATGCGGCCGACAGCGGCACCATCGAGATCGCCGGCAAGCCGGTCGCGTTCGACAGCCCGGCACGATCGCGCGAGGCGGGGATCGCGGTCGTGTATCAGGATCTCAGCCTCGTTGAATCGCTCAGCGTCGCCGACAATCTGTTGCTCGGGCGCGAGCCGCGCGCGCGGTTCGGCTTTGTCCGGAAGCGCGAATTGATGGCCAGGGCCGAAGCGTTCCTGGGCGAGCTCGGCATTTCCCTCGACCCGAAAGCTGCGGTCGGCTCGCTGCCGTTCGCCTACCGCCAGATGACCGAGATCGCCAAGGCGTTGATGGGCGAGGTGCGGCTGTTGATCCTCGACGAGCCGACATCCTCGCTGACGTCGGATGAAGTCCGCATCCTGTTCGACGCGATCGGCAAGGCGACACGCCGCGGCATCGGCGTGATCTATGTGACGCATCGGCTCAACGAGGTGTTCGAGATTTCGCAGCGTGTCACGGTGCTGCGCGACGGCGCCAATGCCGGCACCTTCGTCACCGCCGAGACCGACATGAAGCGGCTGGTCAACGCCATCATCGGAACCGATCGATCGGCGCCGGCCGCGTCGCGCGCCGCGCCCGCGCGTGCGTTCGATTCGTCGCCGGTTCTATCGCTTTCGGGCGTTTCCAATGATTGGCTATCGGCCGTCGACATGTCCGTGATTAAGGGCGAGATCCACGGCCTCGCCGGATTGATCGGCAGCGGACGCACCGAGATTCTGGAGACCATTTTCGGACTGCGGCCGGTCGAGAGCGGCACCCTCGAGATCGAGAGCCGGCCGTGGCTGCCGAAGGGCGCGGCCGATGCGATCGATCACGGCGTCGCGCTGGTGCCGGAAGATCGGCACGTGCAGGGTCTGGTGCTGGACCATTCGATCGAGCGCAACATCACGCTGCCACGGATTCCGCATTTCTCGCGCTGGGGCTTCATGCAGCAGGGCGCTGCCGCCAGGCGCGCGGAAACGGCGGTCGCGCGGCTTTCAGTGAAGGCGCAGGGCGCCTCCAGCCTGGTCCGGACCTTGTCCGGCGGCAACCAGCAGAAGGTCGTGTTCGGAAAATGGAATGATCCGCGGCCGCGCGTGCTGCTGCTCGACGAACCGACGGTCGGCGTCGACGTCGGCGCGCGCGAGGAAATCTATGGCGTGATCCGCAACGCCGCCCGCGACGGCAGTGGCGTGCTGGTCGTCTCGTCGGATCTCGTCGAGCTGATCGCGCTGTGCGACCGCATCTCCGTGATCGTGGATGGTCGCGTGGCGCGAACGCTTCAACGCGGCGAGATCGATGATGCCGAAGAGCTGCATCATCTGCTGCAGATGTACCAGGCTTCAGAACAAGGCGTATTGCAAGAGCTGCCCGCATGACCGAACTGACCGCGCCCAATGTCGTCGCCGCGCCGACCCGATCCGATCGACGCCGCAAGCTGCTGCAGAACCTGCTGCGCGGCGAGCGGCCCTACATGCTGTACATCGCCTTTATGGTGCTCTTGGTGGTGTTCAGCCTGTCCTCGCCCTGGTTCCTATCGGTCGACAATTTCATCAACATCGGGCGCCAGACGACGCTGGTGTCGATCATCGCGGTCGGCATGACCTTCGTGATCATCGCGCGCCAGATCGATCTCTCGGTCGCATCGACACTCGCGTTGTCGGGCATGGCCGCCGCGCTGGCCATGAGCCAGATCAACAACAGCTGGATCGTCGGCGCTGTCGCAGGCCTCGGCACCGGCGCGCTGGTCGGGCTGCTCAACGGCATCCTGACCACGCAGCTTTCGATCCCGTCCTTCCTGGTCACGCTCGGCTCGCTCAGCATGGCGCGCGGTCTCGCGATGATGGTGACCAACACCAAGCCCGTCATCATCACCAACGAGACCTACTTTGCGATCTTCGGCGAAGGATCATTTCTCGGCATCCCGGTGCCGATCGCCTGGACGCTGGTGGCGATGATCGTCGGCATCCTGCTGCTGCATTACAACGTGTTCGGCCGCCGCATCTATGCGGTCGGCGGCAATCCGACCGCGGCGCTCTATTCCGGCATCAACACCAAATGGGTGACGACCGCGGCCTTCGTGCTGACCGGCACGCTGGCCGGGCTTGCGGCGCTGGTGCTGTCCGCGCGCTCGCATGCCGCGCGGCCCGACGTCGTGCAGGGCATGGAGCTCGACGTGATCGCCGCCGTGATCCTTGGCGGCTGCAGCCTGTTCGGCGGGCGCGGCTACATCCTGGGGACGCTGTTCGGCAGCCTGATCATCGGCACGCTCAACAACGGCCTCGTGCTGCTCGGCGTCAGCTCGCCGCTGCAGCTCGTCATCAAGGGAGCGATCATCGTGGCCGCGGTCGCGTTCACGAAACGCTAGAGCATGATCCGAAAAAGTGTGAAGCGGTTTTTCGAAAGATCATGCTCCAGCAACAAGCCAGATCCGATGCGGCGCCGGGGCCGGAGGGCCCCTGCATTGCGGCAGTAGGGGCAAGGTCGCCGGCCTCCGGTCAATCGGCGACCACAAAGGGAGGAAAACAATGAAGCCAATCTTGCGACAAACCCTGCCGTTGACTGCGCTAATCGCGGCGACGGCCATCTCGATCGCGACCTCGGCCCGTGCCGAACTGCCGGCAAGCTGCGTCAAGGGCGTCGATCTCGCGACGCTTGGACCGAAATCGATCGTCGGCCAGGGGCCCCACGGCGAGAAGGCCGCATCGCCCGAAGTGCTGGCGCTGTCGGATGCCGAAGCCGCCAAGATCAAGGAGAAGAACTTCAAGGTCGGCATCTCGATGCAGACCGTCAACCTCGACTGGGCGCAATTGCAGATCCAGGGCATCACCGACACGTTGAAGAAATACGGCGTGACGGTGACCGGCGTCGCGTCGGCCGAATATCAGGTCGACAAGCAGATCGCCGATATCGAGAACACCATCCAGCAGCATCCGGACGGCATCATCTCGATCCCGGTCGATTTCACTGCGACCGCGCCGACCTACAAGAAGGTCGCCAAGGCCGGTATCAAGCTGGTGCTGATGGACAGCATCCCGACCGGCCTCAAGCATCCCGAGGAATACGCCTCGATGATTTCGGCGGACAACCTGGGCAACGGGCAGATCGCGGCGCAGATCCTGGCGTCCTGCATGGCGCAGGGCGCAACCATTGGTCTGGTCAATTTCGGCGTCGACTATTTCAGCACCAACGAGCGCACCAAGGGCGTTCGCGAATGGATGCAGAAGAACCGGCCGGACATCAAGATGAAGCAAGTCGACTTCACCGACCCGCCGAAAGTGTCGCAGATCGCGGGCGACTTCCTCACCGGCAATCCCGACGTCAAGGGCGTGTTCGCGGTCTGGGACCAGCCGGCGCTGGATACGCTGAGCTCGATGCGCGCGCAGGGCATCGATATTCCGGTCACGACCGTCGATCTCGGCCTGCAATCGGCGATCGAGATCGCAAAGGGCGGACCGCTGAAGGCGACCGGCTCGCAGCGTCCCTATGATCAAGGCGTCGCGGAGGCGATGGCGATGATGAACGCGCTGCTTGGCAAGGAAACGCCGGCCTGGGTCGGTGTGCAGTCGCTGCCGGTGACGCAGTCCAACGTGCTGGAATCCTACAAGACGGTGTTCAAGAAGGAGCCGCCGCCGGAACTGACCGACGCCTGCAACAAGGCGAAGCCGGCCTGCAACTGATCTTTGGCCAGCGATGCGCGGCGTCGCAACGGCGTGCATCATGGACGAAGCTGACCGGGCGAGCCAGCCCCCGTCCGGGTCAGAGCGTTTTCGAGCGAACAACCGTTCCGATTCAATCGGAAAGAAAAGGCTCCGGTGTTATGTCTCTGACAGCCTATTCCGTCATTCCGGGGCGCGACGAAGTCGCGAACCTCAGATGCGAATAGCGCATCGGGGAATCCAGAGATCGTGGATCGAGATTCCGGGTTCTCGCTTCGCGAGCCCCGGAATGACACTGAGTGAATCACTCTAGCTTGCGCTGGTCACATATTCGACCGGAAGGCTGCGGAAGTGCTTGCGCATGTCCGATGACGCCGCGCCGCCGACGATGATCCGCGAGAACGCGCCGATGTCGGAGAAGAATGCCGATTTGAGACTGCCGAGCTTGCTGGCGTCGATCACCAGGATGCTCTCCATCGCGGTCTCGATGACGGCCTGCTTGACCGCGACCTCGTGAAAATTCGAGCAGCTCGCGCCGCGGGTCCAGTGCACGCCGCCGGCGGAAATGAAGGCCTTGTTGATCCCGAGCCGCCGCAGATAGGACAGCCCGTCGTCCGATGCAAAGGACTGCGACGACGGATGGTAGAGGCCGCCCATCAGCATCACCTGCGTGGCGGGCCGCCGCGTGACGATCGAGGCCACGTTCATCGAATAGCAGATCACCGAAAGCGGCAGGTCCTCGGGCAGGCAGTCCGCCAGCGACTGCATCGTGGTGCCGCAGTCGATGAAGATCGTATCGCCTTCCCTGATCGAGGCGGCGGCAGCGCGGCAGGCGAGCCGCTTGTCCTGGGTGTGCTGGTCGATCTCCTGCTCGAACGCGTATTTGATGCCGGTCGGCGACGCTGCATTGACCACATAGCCGCCGAGCAAAGCGAGGGCGGCCTCCGGACCGGCAAGGTCGCGCCGCACCGTCATTTCCGAAACCCTGAGAAGCTCGGCGGCGTCCTTCAGATGCAGCGCGCCACTCGATTCAACGGCGCGGCGCAGCCTCTGCAGGCGCTGGACGCGGGTCTCGCTTGGTCGTGCGTTCGAGGTTTCAGCCATTTTGATCGCCGAGTTTGCTTATCCGATTGACAATGATCTTACAATGTTGTGAGTTTATCAACGTCAGTTTGTTACAATAATAACATCGCGGTCTGAACCGGTGTCGGAACGATCCCGTTCCTCGGCAATCGGCAAACCCAGCGGCGAGGTCAGAGGAGGATCACATGTTGCGATCTGCACATTCAGTCTATCTGGCGATCTCGTCGATTCGCTAGGACCGCACGGCGCCTCCCATGACGCAGAGCGTCCTCGTCCAGAATCCGTCCCCATTGGCCGTGCAGACGCCTGCTCCCGGCGGCGAGCATCCGCATGCGATCCCGCGCAACAGCGGCCGTGCGCTCGAGATGGAATGGGTCGACGACATCAGGATCAATCTCTCGGCCGCCGAGCGGCGCGTCGCCAGCCTGCCCGGCCGGCGAACCGTCAAGAAGGACGCCCAGGCCGCATGGCTGCTCAAGGCGGTCACCTGCATCGACCTGACGACGCTCAATGGCGACGATACGACCGAGCGGGTGAAGCGCCTCTGCGCCAAAGCCAAGGCGCCGGTGCGCAGCGACGTCATCGAGAAGCTCGGCTTTGCCGGTCGCGATCTGCATACCGGAGCGGTCTGTGTCTACCATCGATTCGTCGCGACGGCGGTCGAGGCGCTCGGTGGATCCGGCATCCCTGTCGCTGCGGTCTCGACCGGATTTCCCGCGGGTCTCGTGCCGCACGATCTGAAGCTGAAGGAGATCGAGGCGTCGGTCCGCGACGGCGCGCAGGAGATCGACATCGTCATCACGCGTGAGCACGTGCTGACCGGTGATTGGCGTGCGCTTTACGCCGAGGTGCGGGATTTCCGCGCCGCCTGCGGCGACGCGCATCTCAAGACGATCCTGGCTACCGGCGACCTCAAGACGCTGCGCAATGTCGCCAAGGCCTCGATGGTCTGCATGATGGCCGGTGCCGACTTCATCAAGACCTCGACCGGCAAGGAAGGCGTCAACGCGACATTGCCGGTGACGCTGGCGATGCTGCGGATGATCCGCGTCTACCAGGAGCGCACCTGCTACCAGATCGGCTTCAAGCCGGCCGGCGGCATCTCGACGGCAAAGGACGTGCTCAACTACCAGTTCCTGATGAAGGAGGAGCTGGGACGCGACTGGCTCGAACCGGACCTGTTCCGCATCGGCGCCTCCAGCCTGCTCGCCGACATCGAGCGGCAGCTCGAGCATCACGTGACCGGCCACTACTCGGCTTTCAACCGCCACCCCGTGGGATGAGATGAGCGTCGCAAACTATTTCCAGACCATGGAGTATGGCCCCGCGCCCGAGGCGGACGGCGAGGCGCGCGCCTGGCTGGCGCGGCATGACGCCACGTTCGGCCATTTCATCGCCGGCAAGTTCACAGCGCCGCATGCCGGCGAGCATCTCACGACGAGCGAACCCGCCACCGGCAAGACGCTGGCGCGCATCGCGCAGGGCGCTGCGGCCGATGTTGAGGCCGCGGTCAGCGCCGCGCGCACCGCGCAGGCCGCGTGGGCCAAGCTTGGCGGTCACGGCCGCGCGCGTCATCTCTATGCATTGGCGCGCATGCTGCAGCGTCACGCCCGGTTGTTCGCCGTGCTGGAGGCGATCGACAACGGCAAGCCGATCCGGGAAACCCGCGATCTCGACGTGCCCCTCGCCGCGCGCCATTTCTACTATCACGCCGGCTGGGCGCAGTTGCAGGAGCGCGAATTCGCCGATCAGGTGCCGATCGGCGTGATCGGGCAGATCATCCCGTGGAATTTTCCGCTGCTGATGCTGGCCTGGAAGATCGCACCTGCGCTCGCGGCAGGCAACACGGTGGTGCTGAAGCCGGCGGAGTTCACCTCGCTCACCGCGCTGCTGTTCGCCGAACTCGCAGGCGAGGCCGGCCTGCCGCCCGGCGTGTTGAACGTCGTGACCGGCGACGGTGCGACCGGTGCGTTGCTGGTCGAAAGTCCCGGCGTCGACAAGATCGCCTTTACCGGGTCGACCGAGGTCGGGCGGCTGATCCGTCAGACGACCGCGGGCACCGGCAAATCGCTGACGCTGGAGCTCGGCGGCAAATCGCCGTTCATCGTGTTCGACGATGCCGATATCGATGGCGCCGTGGAAGGCGTGGTCGATGCGATCTGGTTCAACCAGGGCCAGGTGTGCTGCGCCGGATCGCGGCTGCTGTTGCAAGAAGGGATTGCGGAGACCTTCCGCCGGCGGCTGATCCGCCGCATGGAGACGCTGCGCGTCGGCATGCCGCTCGACAAGGCGATCGACATGGGCGCGGTGGTCGCCCCCGTGCAGCTTGAGCGGATCACGTCGCTGGTCGAGACCGGGGTGAAGGAAGGCGCGGAGAAATACCAGGCGTCCGGCGCGATCCCGGCGGAAGGATGCTTCTACCCGCCGACCCTGCTCTGGAACGTGCATCCATCCTCGACGGTTGCGACCGAGGAGATCTTCGGCCCCGTGCTGGTGGCGATGACGTTCCGCACGCCCGACGAGGCCGTCATGCTCGCCAACAACACGCGCTACGGCCTCGCCGCCAGCGTGTGGAGCGAGACGATTGGTCTTGCGCTCGACATCGCGCCGAAACTCCTGGCCGGCGTGGTCTGGGTCAACGCCACCAACCTGTTCGATGCCAGCGTCGGCTTCGGCGGCTATCGCGAGTCCGGCTTTGGCCGCGAGGGCGGCCGCGAAGGCATGTATGAATACCTCAAGCCGAAGGCTTGGAGCGGGCGCAAGGCACGGGCTAAGGCAGCGCCTCTTCCTACGGCGGAAGATGCCCGCAGCGGCTTCGATGTGCCGCCGATCGATCGAACCGCAAAGCTATTTGTCGGCGGCAAGCAGGTGCGTCCGGACGGCAACTATTCGCGTGCGGTGCTCTCGCCGAAGGGCCGGCGGCTCGGCGAGGCGGGCGAGGGCAATCGCAAGGACATCCGCAACGCGGTGGCCGCGGCACGCTCCGCCGAGTCCTGGGCGCGGGCGACGGCGCATAATCGCGCCCAGATCCTTTATTACCTCGCCGAGAATCTGTCCGCGCGCGGCGACGAATTCGCCCGCCGCATCGCCGACATGACCGGTGTATCAGGCGCAAAGGCGCGTACGGAAGTCGATGCCAGCATCGAGCGGCTGTTCAGCTATGGCGCCTGGGCCGATAAATTCGAGGGATCGATCCACGCGCCGCCGCTGCGCGGCGTGGCGCTGGCGATGCATGAGCCGATCGGGGTGGTCGGCGTTGTCTGTCCCGACGAGGCGCCGCTGCTCGCCTTCATCAGCCTGGTCGCGCCGTTGATTGCGATGGGCAACCGCGTCGTCGCGGTGCCGAGCGAGCGGCACCCGCTCGCGGCGACCGACTTCTATCAGGTGCTCGAGACCTCGGACGTACCGGGCGGTGTGGTCAACATCGTGACCGGTGACCGCAACGATCTGGTCAAGGTGCTTGCCGAGCATGACGACGTCGACGCGCTCTGGGCGTTCGGATCGCAGGAAGCTTCGGCGGCAGCCGAGCGGCTGTCGATCGGCAATCTCAAGCGCACGCTGGTCGATCATGGTCTCGCGCTCGATTGGTACGACAAGGCCGCGAGCGAGGGCCCGATCCTGCTCCGCCATGCCGTGCAGGTGAAGACCATCTGGATTCCGTATGGCGACTAAGAAGGTCACCTTGCGGTGATACGGATTGAGGATCCGGACCGACAGAGTCCGGCGAAGACGAGGGAGGGACGCAACATGCTCAAGGGCATCAATCCACTGCTCAATGCCGACGTGCTCTACGCCCTGCGGGCGATGGGGCACGGCGATCGCCTGGTGGCGTGTGACACCAATTTTCCGGCCGACTCGATCGCCCGGCAGACCGCGTTTGGCGAGCTGCTGCGCATCGACAATGTCAGCGCCGCCAGGGCGGTCGAGGCCGTGCTCTCGGTGATGCCGCTCGACACATTCGTCGACGATGCCGCGATCCGCATGGAGATCGTCGGCCAGCCGCAGGAATTGCCGCCGGTGCAGCACGAGGTGCAGGCTGCGATCGATCGCGCCGAGGGACGGTCCTGGCCGCTGGTCGGCGTCGAGCGTCACGCGTTCTACGAGAAGGCCAAGACGGCCTATTGCGTGATCGCAACCGGCGAGCGGCGCTTCTACGGCTGCTTCCTGTTCAGCAAGGGCGTCATCGCGCCGGACGGGGAGTGACGAGATGAGCAAGAATGGCGTCGCCGTCCTCGGCGTGTTCGTCGTCGACCTGGCGTTCCGCGCCGGCAACATGCCGGCGATCGGCGAGACCATCGCCGGATCGGGATTCGCGATGGGCCCCGGCGGCAAGGGCTCCAACCAGGCTGTCGCGGCCGCGCGGGCCGGCGCCAGCGTGAGCTTCATCTCGCGGATCGGCAGCGACGCCTTCGGCGAGCTCGCGCTGAAGACCTGGGAGACCGAGGGAATTCGTCCGCGCGTCGCCAGGACGGCCGAAGCACCGACCGGCGCGGCGTTCATCTATGTCCACGAGACCCGCGGCGACAACGCGATCATCGTGGTGCCGGGTGCGGCGGGCGGGATCAGCCCGGCCGATGTCGACGCCGTGGCGGACGCGATCCGTGACTCCCGCGTGTTCGTGACCCAGCTCGAGCAGCCGGTCGATGCGGCGCGGCGCGGGCTCGAGATCGCGCGCGCCGCCGGCAGCATCACGGTGTTCAATCCGGCGCCGGCGATCAAGTTCGACGATGATGGCCTGTTCGCGCTCTGCGATTACGTCGTTCCCAACGAGACCGAGGCCGAAGGGTTGACCGGCATCGCGGTCGGTGATCTCGCCGGCGCCCGCCGCGCCGGCGATGCGTTGCTGGCGAAAGGCGCCGGCACCGCTTTGATCACGCTCGGCGAGCGCGGCGCGCTGTTCCATGCGCGGGATCGCTCGCTGCACGTGCCGCCGTTCGCGGCCGGCAAGGTGGTGGAGACCACCGGCGCCGGCGATGCATTCGTCGGCGGCTTTGCCGCTGCGCTCGCTGATGGCGCCGATCCGCTGGAGGCCGCGCGGTTCGGATCGGCCACGGCCGGAATCTCGGTGACCCGACCGGGCACTGCGCCCGCGATGCCGCAGCGCGCGGAGATCGACGCGCTGCTGAAGGGATGACCGCGCGATGCTGCGGAACGATCCGATCAAGCATGTCTTCATCTGGCCGGCGGTGCTCGTCGTGCTGGCGATCTCGATCTTTCCACTGATCTATTCGCTGACCACGAGCTTCCTCAGCTATCGCCTGATTCCGCCGATCCCGCCGCGCGTCGTCTGGCTCGGCAATTATGCCACGCTGTTGCAGGAGCCGCGGTTCTGGAGCGCACTCTTCACCACGACGCTGATCGCCTTCATCGCGGTCGGGCTGCAATATGCGATCGGGTTCGGCGTCGCGCTGGCGCTGAACGCGCGGGTGCCGGGCGAGCGGCTGTTCCGCGTCGCCCTGCTGCTGCCGATGCTGCTGGCGCCGGTCGCGGTCGCGCTGGTGGCGCGGATGATCTTCAATCCGACGATGGGACCGCTCAACCAGTTCCTCTCGAAGTTCGGGCTGGCCAATCTGCCGTTCCTGACCAACGGCCATTGGGCGCTCGCCTGCATCATCGCGGTCGAGGTCTGGCAGTGGACCCCGTTCATCGTCCTGATGATGCTGGCCGGTTTGCAAACGCTTCCCGAGGATGTCTATGAGGCCGCCGAGCTCGAGAATGCCAGCGCCTGGCAGCAGTTCTGGGGAATCACCTTTCCGATGATGCTGCCGATCTCGGCCGCGGTCGTCTTCATCCGCCTGATCGAGAGCTACAAGATCATGGACACGGTGTTCGTGATGACCGGCGGCGGGCCGGGCGTCGACACCGAGACGCTGACCTTGTTCGCCTATCAGGAAGGCTTCAAGAAGTTCAATCTGGGCTATACCTCGGCGCTCAGCTTCCTGTTCCTGATCGCGATCACGATCATCGGCGTCACCTATCTGGCGCTGCTGCGGCCGCATCTGGAGAAGCGCCGATGAGTGGGCAGGGCTTGACCGGGTTGTCGCCGTGGAGCCGCCGCCTGGTCGCAGTCGGTGTCCTCGTCTGGTGCCTGATCACGGTGTTTCCGCTCTATTGGGTGGTGGTGACCGCGTTCAAGACGCCGCCAGGCGTCGTCGGCGGGCCGACCTACATTCCGTTCGTCGACTTCACGCCGACCTTGCAGCCCTTCATCGACCTCTATCAGGGGATCCGCGGCGAGTTCTTCCGCACCTTTCTGAACTCGACCATCGTCGGCCTGTCCGCAGCCGCGATCGCCACCGCGATCGGCGCAATGGCGGCCTATGCGCTGGTGCGGTTCGAATTCAAGGTGCGGCTTGGTGCGGGCCTGGTGTTCTTCCTGCTCGCGCTCGGCGGCTATCTGCTGTTCAACGCGACGTTGGGATTGACCCGGCCGCAGGCGCTGCTGCTCGCCTTTCCGATCGCGCTGATCGCGGCTGTGATCGCCAATCGCCTGCCGTTGCCCGGACCGATCCTCGGCAACGAGGACATCCTGTTCTGGTTCGTCAGCCAGCGCATGTTCCCGCCGATCGTCACCGCGTTCGCGCTGTATCTGCTCTACAGCGAGATCGGCCGGCTCGGCTTCCAGCTGATCGACAGCTTCGTCGGCTTAACGCTGTGCTACGTCGCGTTCTCGCTGCCGATCGTGGTCTGGCTGATGCGCGACTTCTTCGAGGCGGTGCCGATCGAGGTCGAGGAGGCCGCGATGGTCGACAACGTGCCGAGCTGGCGCATCTTCTTCGGCATCGTGGTGCCGATGTCGATGAACGGCTTGCTGGCGACGTTCATGATCACGCTGGCCTTCGTCTGGAACGAGTTTCTGTTCGCGCTGTTCCTGACCAATTCCAGATGGCAGACGCTGCCGATCCTGGTGGCGGGACAGAACAGCCAGCGCGGCGACGAATGGTGGGCGATCTCGGCCGCGGCGCTCGTCGCCATCGTTCCCATGATGATCATGGCGGGCCTGCTCAGCCGGATGATGCGATCGGGCCTGCTGCTCGGGGCCATCAAATAGCAAAAAACCTTTGTAGGGAGGACTAGACGATGTTGCGACGGACGTTCCTGATGTTGACCACTGCGCTTGCGATCGCGGGCGCTGCGAGCCAGGCGAATGCGGCCTGCAGCCCGGATTATATCGGCGTCACCCTGACGGTGGCGTCGCAGACCGGACCGTATATCGCGTCCGCGCTCAAGCTCGGCGCCGACGAATGGGCCAAGAAGACCTGCGGCAAGGTCAATGTGGTCGAGTTTCCCTGGTCCGAGCTCTATCCGAAGATCGCGACCTCGCTGACCGCGTCGGACGCGACATTCGACCTGGTCAGTTTCGCGCCGGCCTGGCTGCCGGACTTCGTGCCTTATCTCAGCGAGATGCCGAAGGAGATGCAGTCCGGCAAGGACTGGGACGATATCGAGCCGGCCTATCGCGAACGGTTGATGGTGTGGGAAGGCAAGATCTACTCGCAATCGATGGACGGCGACGTCCATACCTATACCTATCGCACCGACCTGTTCAGCGATCCCAAGGAGAAGGACGCGTTCAAGGCCAAATACGGCTACGACCTCGCGCCGCCGAAGACCTGGAAGCAGTATCTCGACATCGCGGAGTTCTTCCAGCGGCCCGACAAGGGCCTGTGGGGCACGGCGGAAGCCTTCCGTCGCGGCGGTCAGCAGTTCTGGTTCTTCTTCAGCCACGCGGCGGCCTACACCAACAATCCGAACTATCCGGGCGCGATGTTCTTCGACCCCGAGACGATGGACGCGCAAATCAACAACCCGGGCTGGGTGAAGGGCCTCGAGGAATATATCCGCGCGTCGAAGCTCGGGCCGCCGAACGCGCTGAACTTCTCGTTCGGCGAGGTGAACGCCGCGGTCGCCGGCGGCCAGGTGGCGGAATCGATCGGCTGGGGCGACACCGGCGTCATCGCGGCCGACCCGAAGCAGTCGAAGATCTCGGGAAAGGTCGGCTCGGCGATGCTGCCGGGCTCGGACGCGATCTGGAACGCCAAGACCAAGGCGTGGGACAAGTTCCCGAGCGCGCTGCCGGGGCCGTTCATGGCGTTCGGCGGCTGGCAGATCGCGGTGCCAAAGGCCGGCAGGAACCAGCAGGCGGCGTGGGACTTCGTCAAGACGCTGACCAGTCCCGACGTGTCGGGCCAGGCGGCGATCACCGGCGGCAGCGGCGTCAATCCCTATCGCAAATCGCACACCGCCAATTTGCAACTGTGGAGCAAGATCTTCTCGCCGCAAGAGGCCAAGGAATATCTCGGCGCGCAATCGGACTCCATCAACGCCAAGAACGTCGCGCTCGACATGCGTCTGCCCGGCTACTTCTCCTACACCGAGGTCGTGGAGATCGAGCTCGGCAAGGCGCTGGCCGGCCAGACCACGCCGCAGGCGGCGCTCGACGCGATGGCCAAGGAGTGGAATCGGCTGACCGACGAGTTCGGTCGGGCCAAGCAGCTCGCGGCCTATCGCGCGGCGATGGGCCTGCCGCCCAAGAACTAGCTTTCAACCGAGACGTCCCGGATGATGCGCAAGTGTCATCCGGGACTTTATCTGCCGTCGACGAAGGGACGGAAAAGGATTCCATGGCGCACGTCGAGATCGAGAACGTCAGCAAGGCATACGGGCCCTACAAGATCATCGAGGGGCTCGACCTCAACGTGGCCGACGAGGAGTTTGTCGTGCTGGTCGGCCCGTCCGGCTGCGGCAAGACCACGACATTGCGCATGATCGCGGGGCTGGAAGCCGTCACCAGCGGCACGATCCGCATCGGCAACCGCGACGTGACGCGGCTGCGCCCGGGCTTGCGCAATTGCGCGATGGTGTTCCAGAACTACGCGCTCTATCCGCATATGACGGTCGGTGAGAACATCGGCTACGGCATGAAGGTGCGCGGTGAATCGCGCGCCAGCATCGAGAAGGCGGTCAACGACGTCGCCCGCGTGCTTGACCTCGAGCAGTATTTGCAGCGGAGGCCCAAGCAGTTGTCCGGCGGCCAGCGCCAGCGGGTGGCGATCGGCCGTGCCATCGTGCGCAGCCCTGATGTGTTCCTGTTCGACGAGCCGCTGTCCAATCTCGACGCCAAGCTGCGCATCGAGATGCGGACCGAGATCAAGGCGCTGCACCGCCGCCTCGCCAAGACCATCGTCTATGTCACGCACGATCAGGTCGAAGCCATGACGATGGCCGACCGCGTCGTGGTGATGAACAAGGGCCGGATCGAGCAGGCGGCCGATCCGATCACGATCTACGAGAAGCCCAGCAATCTCTTTGTCGCCGGATTCATGGGCGCGCCCAGCATGAACTTCATCCATGGCGAGATTGTCGCCCGCGACGGCGCGCTCACCTTCACCGAGCCGTCCGGCACGGCGTTGCGATTTCCGAAGTCGCGTGAGGCAGCCTATGCCGGCAGCGTCGGCAAGCCGGTGGTGCTCGGTGTGCGGCCCGATCATGTGTTGCGCGAGGGCGCCCCGGTGGGCTCTTCCATCCGCATCCTTGTGAAGGATGTGGAGCCGCTCGGGCCGCACACGCTGGTGATCGGGACCGTCGGCGCATTCGCGTTCACGGCGCAAATGCCGGTTGGCGTCGCCGCCGAGCCGGATCATGCGATCGACGTCGCGCTCGATCTCGAGCGAACGCATCTGTTCGACAAGGCGTCGGGGATGGCGATTTGCTGATCGGCCGGGCTGCTCAACGGCTGCTTGCCTAGAGCGCATAAGATTAGGTTGAGTCGGCTTGGCGCGGTCTCGGTTAACCTCTCCCCGCGGGGAGAGGTCGGATTGCGAAGCAATCTGGGTGAGGGCTCTTGCTCTCTCGATAGACCATAACCCCTCACCCGATTTGCTGCGCAAATCGACCTCTCCCAAGGGAGAGGTGAACTTTCGATGCCGTTGCAGCTCAACCTAATCTCATCATGCGCTAGCTGCCGAAGCCTCGTATGCGCCGGACGGCATCGGACGGATACAGGCCGAAAGCCGAGCGGTACACCGCAGCGAAACGGCTCATATGGGTGAACCCCCACTTCAGGGCAACTTCGCTGACCGGAAGCATGTTCTCCGGCCGCGACAGCTCATCGTGGATTGCCTCGAGACGAATTTGCCGCAACTGTGTGAACGTCGACAAGAAACTCGGCACGATCACCACCCAGCAGGAGACCACCGGATCCGGCCGGCCACAACCGTTGCAAGTCGTCGTCCGCAAGGACGGCAAAGGCAGCCGCGTCGATGCGACCTTCATCTTGCCGCCTGGACAGCTGGCTCCAGGTGTCGGCGATAACCTCTGCCGCGTCGTGAATGCAGCAGGCCGATGAACTCCCCCCATCTGTGAAGCAAGGCTGACGCGCGAATCGCAACCGGCCACGCGTGCAAGGGTGTCGTCCGGTCCAGGACCGGGCGAGCCATCCATGTTGAGGGAGTTGGGACGCCGGTGCCGGCCTGCGCCCACAGCAATGAAGCAGGAGATATGATGCGTAGGGCTCGCTTTCTGAAAGTCGTTTTGACGGCCACCGCCGGCGCTATGATGTTGTCCGCCTCCGCGATCTCGGCTCCGCTCCGGCACGGCGCCGGTGTTGCGGCCGCGGTGTCGGCAGTGACCGAGAAGGTCTGGTGCCGTTACGGGAATTGCTACGACAATGGCGGCGGTGCGGCCGTCGGCGGACTGGTCGGAGGCCTGATCGGCGGCGTCATCGCGGCGGGAGCAGCCGATGCCGCCGCGCAGCAGGAAGCTGCTGCCGCCCAGCAGCACGCGGCGTCTTGCGCTCAGCGTTATCGCTCATACGATGCGGCGTCGAATACCTTCCATGCAAAGGACGGCCGGCGGTATCCCTGCCAGTAAGCGTTCAAGCTTTGGTCGCGACCCGTGCGGAGTCAGTCCGCCGAGAAGCCGAACGGAACGCTCGAGGTCCTGAAATCGTCGGGCAGGATCTCGCGCCCGATCGGGGGCGCCGACCGCGCCGCGCATCGCGGGCGATGGCAGACCCGGCAGGCGACGCCGATCGGGGTCGGCTCGTCCGCGTTCGGCCCCCGTCCATCGCGGGTGTAGATCAGCTGGCTGGCATGCTCGGCGGCGCAGCCGATCGCGATCGCCCGTTCGACTCGGATGGCGCCGAACGCGCCGCCGCCGGCGGTCACGGTGCGGGCGATCGAGAAGAATCGCTGACCGTCCGGCAATTCCAGCCATTGCGTGACGATCTGCCGTGGCGTCTTGAAGATGTCGTGGACCGACCACAGCGGACAGGCGCCGCCATGCTTCGCAAACGGGAAGCCGGCACCATCGAGCAGCTTGGAAATGTTGCCGGCCGGATCGACCCGGATCAGGAAGAACGGCACCTTCTCGAGACCCGGCCGCTGCAAGGTGGTGACGCGGTGCGCGGTCTGCTCGAAGCTGGTGCCGAATTGACGCGCCAGTGCCTCCAGATCGTAGCGCCGCGTCTCGACCGCTTTCGCAAACACGGAATAAGGCATGATGAGCGCTGCCGCGGCGTAGGCCGCGAGCGCACGGCGAGCCAGCAATTCGGCGCTCTTGCTGGTGAACTTGCCGTCTTCCACCGCCGCGCTGATCTCGCCTTCCAGTTCCAGATAGGCGAGTTGCTTGGCGAGCTGGAAATTGAGGCCTGCGGTATCGAGCGAGTCCTCGAGCAGCAATTGCCGGCGATGCAGGTCCAGCCGCCTGACCGAACCGAGCATGACGCTCGGCGGAAGATAGCGGACCTGGAGCTTGTGACGCTCGCGAAGCCGCTCGATAAATCCGGCTGGTCCGGCCGGTTCGTGGACCAGGCGCTCGGCGGCGTCGTCGAGGTTGGCGAAATTGTTGCGGCGTGCGGCGAGGAAGCGCCGGACTTCCGCAACGGGATCGTTGGCATCAAAATTCTCCTGACCCGGTGATGCGCCCGCCAGGTCCGGCGCCCGTCGCTCGGCCAGCGCCAACTGCTCTTCGCGATAGGCGGTGTAGAGGCGCAGGAACGCCTCGGTCATTCCGGGATAGCTGACCGCGAGGTCGCTGACCTCGAGCGCGGGGATATCGATGTCGGCAAACATCGGTTCCTTCAGGACCGACTGCATGCGCGCGGTGTGGTCGGCGCCGCCGTCGCCGGCGAGATCGGCCAGATCGATCTTGTAGGTGCGGGCGAGGCGAAGCAGCATGTCCGCCGTCACCGGCCGCTGGTTGCGTTCCAGCAGCGCGACGTAGGGGGCGGAGATTTCGAGATCGGCGGCCATATCCGCCTGGGTCAGCCCGAGGTCGCGCCGCAGCCGGCGCAGCCGGGGGCCCATGAAAACGGAACGGGCGGTTGAGGTGACCATCGCCTAATCCATGTAAGATTCTTACAACAATACAACGGTTTCTTGTAAGTTATGACAAGTTTTCCGCGCCGGGTCTAGCTCCCGATGACGCCGCGCGTCACAAACGGTGCAGTTATTTCGTCACCGAAGGGATCACGGACATGAACTTCCAACCGCGCGGGATCAGCGACCGGGCCATTCAGGGGCCGGCTTCCTATCAGAGCGAGATCGAGGCGGCCGAAGCGCTGCTGAAGACCAAGGACACCTGGAACGGCGTCACGGCCGAAGCCGTGGCGCGCATGCGCCTGCAGAACCGCTTCAAGACCGGTCTGGATGTCGCCCGCTACACGGCTGCGCTGATGCGCGCCGACATGGCCGCCTACGACGCCGACAGCACCAAGTACACCCAGTCGCTCGGCTGCTGGCACGGCTTCATCGCCCAGCAGAAGCTGATCTCGGTCAAGAAGCATTTTGGCAATACCGACCGCCGCTACCTCTACCTCTCCGGCTGGATGATCGCGGCGCTGCGCTCCGAGTTCGGCCCGCTGCCGGATCAGTCGATGCACGAGAAGACCTCGGTGCCGGCCCTGATCGAGGAGCTCTACACCTTCCTGCGTCAGGCGGATGCGCGTGAGCTCAACGACATCTTCCGCGCGCTCGATGCGGCGCGCAAGGAAGGCGACAAGGCCAAGGAAAAGGCGCTGATCGATAAGATCGACAACTTCAAGACCCACGTCGTGCCCGTCATCGCCGACATCGACGCCGGCTTCGGTAATGCCGAGGCGACCTATCTGCTCGCCAAGAAGATGATCGAGGCGGGTGCCTGCGCCCTGCAGATCGAGAACCAGGTCTCCGACGAGAAGCAGTGCGGCCACCAGGACGGCAAGGTTACCGTGCCGCATGAGGTGTTCATCGCAAAGATCCGCGCCTGCCGCCATGCGTTCCTCGAACTCGGCGTCGAAGACGGCATCATCGTGACCCGCACCGACTCGCTCGGTGCCGGCCTGACCCAGCAGATCGCCGTCAGCCACAAGCCCGGCGATATCGGCGACCAGTACAACAGCTTCCTCGATTGCGAGGAAGTGACGGCTGCCAATGCGCGCAACGGCGACGTCATCATCAACCAGAACGGCAAGATGATGCGTCCGAAGCGGCTGCCCAGCAATCTCTACCAGTTCCGTCCCGGCACCGGCGCGGATCGCTGCGTGCTCGACTGCATCACCTCGCTGCAGAACGGCGCGGACCTGCTGTGGATTGAGACCGAGAAGCCGCATATCGAGCAGATCGCCTCGATGGTCGACCGCATCCGCAAGGTCATTCCGAACGCCAAGCTCGCCTACAACAACTCGCCGTCGTTCAACTGGACCCTCAACTTCCGTTGGCAGGTCTACGACGCGATGAAGGAAGCGGGTCAGGATGTCAGCAAGTACAACCGCGCCGAGCTGATGAAGGCGGAGTATGACGACACGCCGCTGGCGAAGGAAGCCGACGAGCGGATCCGCACCTTCCAGGCGGATTCGGCCAAGCGCGCCGGAATCTTCCACCACCTGATCACGCTGCCGACCTATCACACGGCTGCGCTGTCGACCGACAATCTGGCGCGCGAGTATTTCGGCGAGCAGGGCATGCTCGGTTACGTCAAGAACGTGCAGCGCGCCGAGATCCGTCAGGGCATCGCCTGCGTCAAGCATCAGAACATGGCGGGCTCCGACATCGGCGACGATCACAAGGAATACTTCGCCGGTGAGGCCGCCCTCAAGGCAGGCGGTGCCCACAATACGATGAACCAGTTCGGCTAACCGAACGGATCATTCCGACCCTCGGCCGGACAGGCTGGCTTGCGAGCAGCCACCCGTCCGCCGGCTTGACGGGGCGATTTCGACGACTGGTCGAGATCGCCCCGCAATGTTTTGCAGAGCGGTTTAGTCGCGATCCGCGGCAGCATTCAAGGCTGTCGTCCCTGCGAAACTATCAAATCCGTCATCCTGAGAGGATGTGAATGTATTCAGTGTCGTCCTGGCGAAAGCCAGGACCCATTACCCCAACCGCTTGCTGTTGTGCGACGCTGGGGCCACTATCACACTCTCAATCGAACTCGGTGGCTATGGCTTTCGCCAGGACGACGGCGTGGGGGGGGGCGCTCGCTACAATTTCTCAGACTTCATCCTGAGGTGCGAGCGGAGCGAGCCTCGAAGGGTGAACCGGCCACAGGCGGGGCCTGCATCCTTCGAGACGCGCGGAGCCTGTCATCGGGCCGCGCTTCGCGCGGACCCGTTGGCGCTCCTCAGGATGACGGTATAGGATCTGATCTAAGCGCGTGTCCCGTGTTGGCAAGCGAAATAAGCTCATTCGCCCGGAACGAGGTGGCCGACCGGCGGCCGCGCGAGGCGGCGGTGCCTCCGGCGGGACAGATAGAGCAGCAGGCCGGTCACGGCGAACAGCGGCATCATCGCGGCCGCCAGCATGAAGGCGAGCTTGCCGGGCCAGCCCAGGACGGCGCCGCGGTGGATGTCGAGCACGCTGGCTAGCACGCGCTCGCCGAAGGTCTTGTCGGCGTAGCGATCCGAGGAGATGACGCGCCCGGTGACCGCATCGATGCGGAATTCGTCGCGCACGCTCTCGAGCGACGAATCCCGCGGCCAGGACCGCACACGCACCGCCGTGCCCGCGCCGGCTGGCAGGGTCAGCAGCGCCCGTCCGTAATCGTTGTTCTCCTGCTGCAGGAACGCTGACCAGACGTGATCGAACACGAGCGGTTTTGCCTCGGTCCTCGCTTCCGCCCTGGCTTCACCCTTGCCCTCGGCAGCCGCGCCGCGCGGTGATTTGGGCTGCATCGCTGCGGCCGTGGCCTGAGGCCGCGCCAACAGCCAATTGGCGCCGGCCTTGTACCATTCGAACGAGTACCAAAGCCCGGTCAACGTCATCACCAGATAGACCGGCAGCACCCAGGTGCCGACGACGGCGTGCAGCGAGCGGTGCAGGCCGCGCCCGCGCAGCCCGAGATTCGGCTTCAGCCACATCTTTACGCTGCGCGCGCGACGCGGCCAGCGCAGCACTAGGCCGGACATCAGCATTACGATCAGGCAGATTGCGGCCGTACCGGTGATTTTGCGGCCGACGCCATTGCCGTCGCCCGGCAGCAGCAGCCAGCGATGCAGCTTGCGGACGGTGGCGAAGAAGTCCTCGCCCCGCGGCGAGCCGAGCACATGTCCGTCATAGGGATCGACATAGACCGAAGACGGCCGCGCGCCGCCGTCGCTGCGGGCAAAGCGGATACGTGCCGCGGCCGACGGATCGCTGGACATGGTGACGGCCGAGACCTTGCCGAAGTCGCCGGCCGCTTGCAGCCGCGCGACCAGTTCGTCCGGCGTCAGCCGCCGTGCGGCGCTGGCGTCGACGTGCGTCATGTGGCTGTTCAGGCTGGCCTCGATCTCATCTTCGAAAGCCATGGTCGCGCCGGTCAGCCCGACCACGGCCCAGAGCAGGGCCAGCACAAGGCCAACGACGGAATGCACCTGCAACAGCGCGGCCTTGATCGGGCGTCGGAGGTCACTCATCGAATCCGGCCTTTTGAATCAGGGCGATGGCGGCCGCTTGCTGCGCGGCGATCTCATCGACAGGCAGCCCATCGGCGGAGAACGATCCGATTGCTTCGACGATTGGCGGCCGCTTTGCCGTCGCAAGCGCGGGATATTCCAGTTCGGCGGCTGCAAAGATCGTCTGCGCCTGGGGCGTGATGAGGAATTCGAGCAAGGCACGCGCGGCGGCCGGATGCGGTGCGTGCCGGGCGATCGCCGCGCCGGTCAGGTTGACGTGACTGCCGCCGTCCGTGAATGCGGTCGGCACCGCCTTCACGGCGTCCGCCCACACGCGCCGGTCATTGCCTTCGCGGCCGTCGCGGAGCTGTGCCAGCGCGACCGTGTTGCCGATGCCGATAACGCAGCGACCTTCGGCGATATCGCGGACCACGTCGTTGTCCTTGCCGGCCGGCTTGCGGGCGAGATTGGCATTCAGCCCCGCGAGCCAGGTCTCCGTTGCGTCCGTCCCGTGATGAGCGAGAAAGGCTGCGATCAGCGCGACATTGTTCTGATGCGTAGCCGGCCGCATGCATAATTTGCCGCGCCATTTGGCATCGGCGAGGTCTTCATAGGTGATTGCGGCGAGTGGATCGTCGTTGCGTGCGAACACCACGCGCGGGCGGATGGCAAGCGCGATCCACTGGCCGCTGCTACCGCGCAGGTTCGCCGGCACCGCCTGCTCAAACGTGGGCGATGCAAGCGCCTGCGTCAGCCCGCGCGCGGCAAGCTGGGTTGTCTTGTCGAGACCGATGGTGAGCAGCACATCCGCCGGCGAATGGTCGCCTTCCGATGTCAGGCGATTGACCAGGCTGTCTTCGATGAAGACGGTCTTGACGTTGATGCCGCTCGCTGCCGTGAAGGCCGCGATGACAGGCGCGACCAGATTGGCTTCCCGGGTCGAGTACAGCGTGAGCTCGTCGGCGCGGACGCTGGTGGCGAGCGCGGTCGTGGCCAGGACGGCGAGCAGTCCGATCGCTGTCCTAACTGCGCGCATGCTAGAATTTCACCGTCGCCGAGAGCGAGAAGCGCCGCGCGTCGCCCATCGCGACCGACAGGATGTTATTGGCGGACGGATAGTAGACGGTGTCGAACAGGTTCTTGACGTTGAACTGGTAGATCACCGGGAAGCTCTGGACCTTGGTCTCGTAGGTCGCAAACACATCCGCGACGGTGTAGGCCGGCGGCACGAAGCTGTTCGCTGCATCTCCGGGCCGGTCGCCGACATAGCGCGCACCGCCGCCGAGACGCAGCCGGCCGGGCAGGGTGGTGCCGAAATCATAGACCAGATAGAGCGAGGCGGTGTTGAGTGCGACGTTCTGCAGGGCGGTGCCGGCGAGCGTCGGATCCTCGGTGACGCGTGCATCGGTATAGGCATAACTGCCGATCATGCTCCAGCTGTCGGTCAGCCTGCCGGTGACGTCGAACTCGACGCCGCGCGAGCGCACCTTGCCGGCGGTGCGGTACTCGACGATGCCCGCCGTTGTGTTGAGCTGCGAGACCAGCACGTTCTTCTTGTCGATGTCGTAGAGCGCAAGCGTGCCGGAGATCCGCTTGTTGAAGTCGAACTTGACGCCGGTCTCCCACTGGGCGCCCTCTTCGGGCGCGATGTTGGAGCCGATCACGACACCGCCGGTGAGCGGCGCGATGGTCGAGGTTGGCTTCAGCGACTGCGTGTAGCTTGCATACAGCGAGACCTCGTCGGTCAGCTTGAGGATCGCGCCGCCGAGCGGGAGAACCTTGTCCGCCGACACGTTGGTGTTGGTGACAAAGGGCCGGCCCCTGCCGGCGATCTGGTCGTAGTCCATGTAGCGTACGCCGCCGACCAGCGCGAAGCGTTCGGTCAGGTGCAGCGTGTCCTGGAAGAACAGCGACCACTGGCCGAGCTTGTCGGTCTGGGCGCTGTCGCTGGCGGATACCGTGGTGCCCGGCGAGATCAGGCCGTAGACCGGGTTGTAGAAATTGAAGCTCGGCGTCGCCTGCCGGATCAGATTGTCGCGATAGATCGTGCGGTACTGGCCGTCGCCGCCGAACAGCACCTCGTTGCGGAAACCGCCGAGCCAGACATTGCCCAGCAGATAGGAAGTGCCGTAGCTGGCATTGCTGAGTGAGCCCTGCGTGCCGTCATTGCTGCGGGTCTCGACACCGGTCCTGGCGTTGACGCCGGTGATGCGGAGCTGATTGGCGCTGAAGCTCTCAGTGTTGTAGCTGTAGGCCGCGAACAGCTTCCAGTCCTGGTTCAGCCGGTGCTCGACCGAGGCCTGCATCAGGTCGGAGGTTCCCCACATGTTGTTGAAGGGCTCGTCGAGCCGGCGCGTCGGCGGGATCGCCAGCGGTGCCTTGGTCACGGGATCGAACGCGGTGCCACGGTCGAACGGCGTGATGAATTCGCGGTGCTCATAATTGAGCTGCACGGTGGTGTTGTCGCCGTACCAGGCCAGCGACGGCGCGACCAGCATCTCGCGATGCCGTCCGAAATTGCGCCAATAGTCTTCGCTCACGCCATAGCCGATGAAGCGGTAGGCGAGGCCGCCGTCGCCGATCGGGCCGGTGATGTCGACCGTGCCGTCGGCGCCGGTCTTGTTGTTGGCGTAGGTCGAGCCGAGCAGGGTCACCGAACCGTGCTGATAGAGCTCGGGGCGCTTGCTGATCGTGTTGACGATGCCGCCGGGATCCATGATGCCGTAGAGCAGCGACGCCGGGCCTTTCAGCACCTCGACGCTTTCGACCGCCGCGTTGAGGCTGCGGCCCTGCACCAGCGGCATGCCGTTGCGCATGATCGAGCCGTCGCGGTTGTCGCCGAAGCCGCGGCGCATCACCGCGTCCTGGGTGCCGGCCAGCGTGTTGCCCTGGGTGACGCCGCTGACATTGGCCAGCGCGTCATCGAGATTGCGCGGCAGCTGATCCTTCAATACCTGCTCGGGCACGACATTGACCGTCTGTGCGGTGTCGAGCGGCGAGGCACCGCTGCGCAGCGTGGTCGAGCTCGGCATCGCGCGATAATGCAGCTTGGCTTCGTTCAGCACCGCGGCGGCGGCTGCCGCGCGCTGCGAGGGAGTCGGTGCCGTTGGTTGGGCATTGCGGGCGCGCTGCCGTGCTGCGGCGGCCGCCTGCGTCCGTTGCGCCGACCGTGCCGAATTGGCTGCCGGCTTGCGCTTCTGCGTCGGCTGCTCTACCGTGACCGGCGGCAACGGCACGCTCGATTGCGCGCTCGCCGGGGTCGCCGCGGAAGAGACGTCGGCGAGCAGGAATGCTGCGCCGATCAGCAGGTGGGTGCGGCCCTTTTCGGCGGCATTTCGACGGTCGCCGACAACCCGGCGATCAGCATTCACAGGCACTGGACTTCCGATTCACGCGAAACTCATTCACGCCGCGCCTCTAGCAGTCGGCGCGCGCGAAAAGAACCGGAGCAGACTTGAATCCCTCTAACCGGGCTGGATTTGAATCGTTCTAAGACGCTGCGGGGCTCGCGTGTGCGCGAGCCCTGCACGTCATGACTTCGTTGTCGCGATGACCTGGTTGTCGCGTCAGCGCGTCAATTGGTCGCGCGAGTTTGGCGAGAACCGATCGTCGTCGTCCTGTCACGCCTCAAGCGTAGTGTAGCCCGTGTGGCGCGATGCGCCTCACGACATCGCCAGGCTGACCGACGTCTTGCCGACCATTCCCGTGCTGACGCCGCCGCGGGCCATCGATTCGATCTCGACCCAGTTCTCGCGGAAGATTCGCGCCGCCTCGTTGGCACTTTCCGCCTGGATCGTCAGACTGCACGCGCGTCGCGTGCCATTGCTCGCAAGCTGAAAGTAAAGGACGTAGCCGGATGAGTCCGCGGTCCGCGCGGCCAATGGTGCCTGCTGCATGTAGGTTTTCCCCAATAGTGTTCTTGTTGCGCCACCGGTAGTCAGCATTGGACCGCGATGCGGCACAGTCGTGGTCGCGGTCACGCCAGGCTGAACGTTTGTTCATTTTGTTCGCCGGTGTTGCCGGGATTCAACACGCGATGGAACCGGCGATGGCGGCGGCTGCAACTCAGACGCGATCGGGGCGCGGTCTGAAATCGTCGCCCGGCCTACCATCGTCGTCCGGATGCACCATCAGGGTTTCCTGGATCGAGCTCGCAAGCATCGACCCATTGCGATCGTGCACGCGTGCGATCGACAGCCCGCGGCCGCCATCGGCGCACGGGCTTTCGGTCTCGACATGCATCCAGGTGTCGGGCGAGAACGCGCGATGAAACCAAATGCAATGGTTGAGGCTCGATAGATAAAGCGGCGTCCGCGCCTGCAAGTCCTGGAGATGGCCGCCGACACTGGAGAAGTTGAGCCACCAATCCGAGAGATAGGCGAACACCGCAGCCTGGGCGCGGGAACCCGCGGCGAGCGGCTGCCGGCTTCTGATCCAGAAGCGCAGCCGCGGTTCTGCGGTCGCGGCCGAGAGCTGACGCTCGATCTCGGGGATGCGAAAATCCATGCTCGGCTTGATGTGCTGGGAATAGGGGCCGAGCGGCCGCAACTGTGCCATCAACGCGTCAGGGATCATGCTGAGATCCGGCAGGCTTTCGGGATCCTCCGAGCGTGCGAACGACGCGGCATGCCGCGGACCCGGTTGGGCTGCGCAGAACGTGGCCTGCGCACTCAATACGGTATGTCCGTCGACCTGGCTGCCGACAACGCGCCGCGAGGAGAAGCGCTTGCCGTCCTGGAGAACCTCCACGTCAAACGTGATGCGCCGGGCGGGATCGGCGCCGCGCAGGAACAAGAGCTGCAACATCGCGGCCGGACGATCCTCGGGCGCGCCGAGGGTCGCGGCCATCATGGCCTGGCCGAGGATCTGGCCGCCGTAAGAGCGGCCGTTGAGATTGCCGTCGCCGAAGCGGCTGCGATAGCGCAGAGGGGCGACGGTCTCGAGCGAGACCAGCGCCTCGGCCGCCTGGTTGTCCCACGACTCGCACGCGTCGTTATCCTCTGCGATGCGATCCTCTGCGATGCGGATGCCTTGCCCGTCCATCACATTGCCGGGAATTTCTGCGGTCCCGGATAGAGCGGATAGCCGGCGGCCACGCCATATTCGCTGATGCCAAAGCCGGTCTCGTTGCCGCTCTCGAGCCGGACGACGTGATCGGACAGCGTGCGCGCGATGGCGCGTGTCCCGGCATCGTCCAGGTTCCAGATGTCGTGCGCGGCATGGTTCTCGCCGCGGTCGTCGCCATGGGTCCAGCCCTGCAGGCCGCCATACATGCCGGCCTTGAGATAAAATCGCGTCGGCAACCCCAGCATCCTGACGTGACGCGGCTCGCCGTGCTCGAAGGTGAAGGTGAAATCGGCTGCCGCGATGGTCTGGCCGAGCGGATCGTCGGCCCACTCGATCTTGTGTTCGACCGAGGTGACCTCGCGATGAGACACCGATCCGTCCGCTTCGCGCCGGAACTCGGTGCCTGAGAGGTAATGCGGCTTGCCCGGCGTGCGCTCCTTGATGAAGATCGACAGCGCGGACTGATCAAACTGGAACATCGACCAGGTCCAGAAGAAATTGCGATGGGTCGCAACCGGGGGCCTGGTTTCGTCGGTGCGCATTTCGGAGCGCAGGCCCCAGGAACGGTCGCGCTGTCCCCACCACAACTCCGGCTCAATCTCGCTGCGCTTGCCATCGGCGACGATCCAGCCGCGCCAGCGGCCGAATTGCGAGACGCGGGCAAGGTCCTCCTCGACGACGCCATTGCGCTCGCGGAAATTCTGCTTCTCCTGCGCCGCCGGAAAGCTCGCCTTGAATTCGAGGTCAAAGCTGATGCCGGACGGGTTCTCGGCAAGCGACAGCCGATGCAGACCCATGCCCTCGACGACCTCGATCCTGAGCCCGCCGACCTCGGTCTCCAGCGGACGCGTCCCGAGCCGGCGCGAGGCGCGGAAATTGTGCTGGCGGCGGCCGATCGTGATGCCGGCAAAGCCGTCCATCACGTTGCGGTTCGGGTAGTAACCGAGCCCGATATCGATCAGCAGCTCGCTGCCGTCGATCGGATGCGCGGTGTACCAGTAACGCTCGGTGAAGCGGATATCGCCGCCGCCCGCCTTGGCAAACGGCTGGGGAGTCTGGTGGCCGATGAGATCGTCCTGGGCTGTCAGCATTGTTCTTGTCCTTGTGGTTGAGCCGGGGATACCAAGCGCGAGAGATCAGTCTTTGACCGGACCCGCGCCGACGATGTCGCCGAACAGCACCCAGGTCTTGCCGTCGAAGCGGGCGAAGCGGCGTTCGGTGATCGCCGCGTAATCCTGCGGCGTGGTCTGGATCGTGATCCCCGGGAGCAGCATCGGCAGCTCGATGCCGCTGAGGTTGGTAGCCTGCTTCAGTACGTTCTCCCGGCTGAGATTGTCGCCGCAGCGTTGCAGGATGATCGCGCCGAGCTGCGCCGTGGTGTAGCCGGTCACGGCGATCACGTCGTTCGGGTCCATCCCCGGCATGTATTTCGCGGCGAAGGCGAGATAGTCAGTCATGCCCTTATCGTTGGCCCACGCCGGATCGTTCGGCGTCTTGTAGGAAGTTGTGGTCAGGATGCCGGTCGAGGCTTCGATCCCTGCCGGCACTAGCACGCCGGCGATCGAATTGGCGGTCGAGCCGAGGAAGATCAGGGGCTTCCATCCGAGCTCATGGATCTTGCGGATCGCCATCGAGGCGAATTTGTTCTGCGCCGCGATCAGGATGGTGTCGGCGCCGGACGCTTTCAGGTTCACGATCTGCGAGTCGATCGTCGGCTCGGTCGACTGATACGTCGCTTCCTTGACGATCATGGTGTCGGCCTTGGCGCCGAGCCCTTCCTTCAGGCCAAGGACAAAGTCCTTGCCGATGTCATCGGCCTGCAAGAGCACGCCGATCTTTGCATCCGGCTTCTCGCGCAGCACATAGCGGGCGATGATCCGCGACTCGTTGACGTAGGTCGGCGAGTAGGGCGTCGTCCAGGGAAACTGCTTCGGATCGTTCCAGCGCGTGCCGCCGCTCTGCACCAGCAATTGCGGGACGCCGTTGCTGTTGAGGTATTTCTGGATCGCGGCGTTGGTCGGCGTGCCGAACGGCGCCATGATCGCGAGCACCTTGTCATTCTCGACCAGCGCGCGCGTCACCTCGACGGTCTTGGGCGGGCTATAGGCGTCGTCGCGGGTCAGGAAGGTGATGTGGCGGCCATTGATGCCGCCCTTCTCGTTCAGCATCGTGAAATAGGCGAGCATGGTCTTCGGGAAGCTCGCATAAATCGAGGCCGGCCCGCTGTAGGGCGCATTGGCGCCGAGCAGGATCTCGGTATCGCTGACCCCGGGACCATAGGCCTTCTGGGCGTTCGCTGGTCCGAGCGCGCCGGTGAGCGCGAACGCCCACACTGCAAGCGTGACGATTGGCTTCCGCATCTTCCCCTCCCATGACGCCCTCTTTTGCGGGGCTCGATGATCCCACCGGCGGTGCCATCACAGGCTTTACCCGTCGCGGCGGCTATGCAATAATAGACCGTCTGTCCGGATTATCAACCGGAATCTCCGGGCGGCAGATCGGCATCACGCAACGACGGAAACATCCGCAGGCGTGCGCGGCCGCGTGACGGCGAGGAGGAAACATGAAGCTGACGCAGGCGCTCATCTCGGCAGTGCAGTTGCGCAAGGATGCGCCGGGCACCATCCATGCCGGACGGTCGCGGAGCTGGAAGGAAATCGGCCGGCGCGTCGCCTGTGCCGCGGGCGGGTTGCGGCGGCTCGGCATCGAGGCCGGCGATCGTATTGCGATCCTCGCGCACAACAGCGATCTCTACATCGAGGCGCTCTATGCCATCGCCTGGGCTGGCGCAGTCGCGGTGCCGCTCAACACGCGCTGGGCGCTCGCCGAGAATGCCTACGCGATCGACGATTCCACGCCAAAACTGTTGCTGGTCGACAAGGCCTTTGCCGAGATCGCGTCGGGGCTGCGCGGCGCGAAATCACTCATCGCGATGGTCTATCTGGATGAGGGGCAGGTCCCCGATGGCATGCAGAGCTACGACGAGCTCGTTGCGCACGCGCCGGTCGAGGATGCCTCCGGCGCCTACAACGATCTCGCCGGCATCTTCTACACCGGCGGCACCACCGGCTTCCCCAAGGGCGTGATGCTGTCGCACGCCAACATCATCTATGAATCGCTGGTCTGGATCTATGCGCTGCGCTTCCGCGAAGACACCAGGTATCTGCACTCGGCCGGCATGTTCCATCTGGCCGGCACCTCGCCGATGATCGCGCTCACGCTCGTCGGCGGCACCCATGTCACGATCCCGAAATTCGAGCCGGAACTCGCGATGAAGACTATCGCCGAGCACCGAGTGGATTACTGCCTGTTCGTGCCGACCATGCTCAACATGATGCTCAATCATCCGTCCTTCGGTGCGTATGATCTGAGTAGCGTCAAGGATTGCGAATATGGCGCCTCGCCGATGCCGGATGCGCTGCTAGTCAAGCTGATGCGGGTGCTGCCGGGTTGGCGCTTCCATCAGGGCTACGGCATGACCGAGAGCGCCGCGCTGGCGACGATCCTGCCCTGGGAATACCACGCGCTGGAAGGGCCGCTGGCGAGCAAGCGCAAATCAGCGGGACGGGCGGCGCCCGGCGTCGAGATCCGCATCGTCGATCCCGCGGGCAACGAAGTGCCGCGCGGCACGGTCGGCGAGATCGCGATCCGCGGCGCCGGGGTGATGCTCGGCTATTGGCGCAAACCCGAGGAAAGCGCCCGCGTGCTGCGCAACGGCTGGCTGCGCACCGGCGACGGTGCCTGGATGGACGAGGACGGATTTGTCTATATCGTCGACCGGCTGAAGGACATGATCGTCTCCGGCGGCGAGAACGTCTATTCCGGCGAGGTGGAGAACGCGATCTTCCAGCATGAGCAGGTCAAGGAGTGCGCCGTCATCGCGGTGCCCGATCCGCAATGGGGCGAAGCGGTGCACGCCATCGTGGTGCCGAAGGATGGCGCGCGGCTGGATGCCGACATGGTCATTGCGCACTGCCGCACCTTGATCGCCGGCTACAAATGTCCGCGCTCGGTCGACATCCGTCTCGAACCTTTGCCGCTGACCGGCTCCGGTAAGATCATGAAGTCGGCGCTGCGCGAGGAGAAGTGGCAGGGCTATACGAGGTCGGTCAACTGATGCCGGAGGCCGCGAAACAATCCGACGACGTACGAGTTGTCGCTCGTCCCGTCGTGGTGAATGATGACGCGGTGCGGACGGCGCTCGCGCTGCATCTGTCGCGGATATCCGGAAGCCGGACCGAGATTGCAAGCTTCGGCCGTAAATCGTCGGGCTTCTCGTGGATCACTTACGCCTTCGCGGCGCGTTCCGCCGCTCAAGGAGATCGCAAGCTGATCCTGCGTGTCGGTCCGCCGAACGGGTTGTTTGCGCCGTATTCGGTGCTGCCGCAGGTTTATGCGCTGCAGGCGCTGCATGGCAGCGGCGTGCCGGTGCCGGCATTGGTGTCATCAGAACAGGACGGTGCCGAAATCGGCTTTCCCTTTTTTATCTGCGCACACATCGAGGGTGATGTTCCCGCGCCCTGGGCGGCGAGCGAGCTCGATCCGGACCACAAGCGCGCCATCGCCCGGCAGTTCGTCGAGATCCTCGCGTCGCTGCACCGGATCGATCCGGGCACAACCCCATTCGCCTCGCTGCAACAGGGCGAGCAACGCGCCGAGCTGCGCGCGATCGCCGGCTGGCGCGCGTCCCTGGCGCGTCCGACGGCACGTTACTATCCGTTGCTCGATTGGGGTGGGCGCTGGCTGCACGACAATTGTCCGCAACCACCGCGCCGTACCATCGTGCATGGTGACTACCGGATCGGGAATTTCATCGAGCACCAGCGGAGGATCGCCGCCATTCTCGATTGGGAACTGACTCACCTCGGCGATCCCCATGAAGATCTGGCCTGGGCAATGATGCCAACCTTCAACGCCAGGAGCCGGAAGCTATATGGCGTGCTCGAGCGTGCGGAGGTGATCGATCTCTATCAGCGCGTCTCCGGCATTGCTGTTTCGGACAAGAGCCTCGCCTTCTATGAGGCCTATGCGCTGTATCAGGCCGCCGCAATCCAGATGTGCGCGGTGCGAGCGTTCGAGGTTGACCGTTTCAACGATATGCGCCTTGCGGTGATGGCAAGCCAGATGCCCTCGATCGTGCGGGCCTTCGACCGTGCATTGGAGGCCGCGGCATGAGTGCATCCTTCGAGCGGCTGATCGACGGCATCATCGATGCGCTGCAGAGCCATGTCGTGCCGAACAGCAACGATGATTTCGTCCGTGGCCAGGTGTTCTCCGCAATCTACGCGCTGAACGGCCTGAAGCTCGCCGCCGATTGGAAGGCCGGGCCCCTGCTGGAGCAAGTGCGTCTGCAGGACGATAGTTTCGCGGCGGCCAGGCGATTTGCCGATGGCATGGCCTGTCCGGAGATCCCCGCCACACCACGCATCCAGGCCGACATACCCAACGTTGCCGCGATCGAGGCGTTGCGCGACGATGGCGATCGTCGGCTGGGGCAGCTTCTGCTGTGGGTGAGCGGCGAAGAAGCACGTGCGGCCAATCCCAACGCTGCTGCCGAGATCGAGCGCCTGCTGCGCCGGGCGATCTGCGACCAGCTCAAGATCGAGCTCGCAACGACGCCGAAATCGATGTTGCAGCAGATCGCCGGCGGCGAACGCGAGGGTGGCGCGGCGCACGGCTGAGACGGTTGCGCCGCCGGCTACCCGGAATTGCATCTTTGCACGCTGCTCCGGATCCGCCTCGACGTTCGGAAAGAAGCTTGCCGCCCCGCGGAGCCCGTGCTATTAATTCACCGAACGGTCGTTCGGATTATTATTTGAACGGTCAGCAAAGACATCCGCGGCAAGCGGCCGGCCAGGGAGACGGAACGATGAACATGATGACCGGCGTCTCGCCATGGGAGCGGCTGATCCGGCCCGACCGGGTGCATGGCTCGCTCTACACCGATCCGGAGATCTTCGAGGCCGAGCTCAAGAACATCTGGTACCGGACCTGGGTCTATGTCGGGCACGAGAGCGAGGTGCCCAACGCCAACGACTACGTCGTCAAGTCGATCGGCCCGCAATCCGTGATCATGACACGTGACGAGCAGGGCAGGGTCAATCTGCTGCTCAACCGCTGCTCGCATCGCGGCAACCAGGTCTGCTCGTATGAGCGCGGCAATGCGCGCTCTTTCACCTGTCCGTTCCACTCCTGGACCTTCGCCAATGACGGCCGCCTGGTCGGCTACGCCTTCCCCGACGGTTACGAGGGGCAGGACAAGTCACACCTTGCGCTCGGGCGGGTGACCCGCGTCGAGTCCTATCGCGGCTTCGTGTTCGGCTCGTTCGCGGCCGAAGGGCCGACCCTGAAGGAGCATCTCGGCGGCGCGGCCGAGACCATCGATCGGCTGGTGCGGACCTCGCCGGAGGGCGAGGTCGAGATCACCGCGGGCTTCCTCAAGCATCGCGTCAAGGCGAACTGGAAGTTCATCCTGGAGAACGAGTGCGACGGCTATCACCCGGCGTTCGTGCACAGCTCGATCTTCGGTGTCGCCGACAGCATGATCGGCAAGCTCTATGGCGGGGCGTCGACCGCGCTGACCCGTGACTACGGCAACGGCCATACCGAGATCGACCTCCGGCCCGAGTTCCGCAAGCGCGATGCGCCGATGAGCTGGTTCGGCACCAGCGAGGAGCGGCTGCCCGACTACACCGCGCGGATGAAGACGGCCTACGGCGACACCGCGGCGCGGGAGATCATGGTCGACGGCACGCCGCATGTGATGATCTTCCCGAACCTGTTCATCGCCGAGATCCAGATGTTCGTGATCCAGCCGCTCGGCGTCGACGACAGCGTGCAGCACGTCACCGCGCTGCAATTCAAGGGCGCGCCGGATCTGAACCGGAGGCTGCGCCAGCAGACCATGGGCTCGGTCGGCCCGGCCGGCTTCCTGCTCGCGGATGATTCCGAGATGTACGAGCGCTGCCATCGCGGCGTGCTGGCGCGCAATCCGGAATGGATATTCCTCGGCCGCGGCGAGAAGCGCGAGCGGCAGGACGAACTCGGCTTTACGGTCGGCCACGTCACCGACGAGGTGCCGTCGCGCGGCATCTGGACCCATTATCGTAAGCTGATGGAGCCTAACTGATGCTGTCGCGCGAGAGCAGCGCCACCTTGATGAACGCCATCACCGCCTTCCTCTACCGTGAGGCGCGGCTGCAGGACGAGCATCAATACGAGGCCTGGGAAAAGCTCTGGACCGATGACGGCGTCTATTGGGTGCCGGCCAACGGCGCCGACATCGACCCGGAGCGGCAGATGTCGATCATCTACGACAACCGCTCGCGGATCGCGCTCCGCGTCCGCCAGTTGATGACCGGCAAGCACTTCACCCAGACGCCGCAGTCGAATTTGCGCCGGCTGATCTCCAACATCGAATTGATGGACGAGCAGCCCGACGATGGCGACATCGCGGTCGCCAGCAACAGTCTTATTTTCGAGTCGAGCCTGCGCGACGACACGCTGTGGGCGGCGCGCAATGAATACCGGCTGCGCCATGTCGATGACGAATTGCGGATGGCCAGCAAGAAGGTCATCCTCGTCAACAACGACAAGGCGATCTACACGCTGTCATTCCTGGTTTAGGGAAGGTCTCGCCATGATCGACAAGGGCCCCGTCCTGCTCGACATCACCGACGGCATCGCGCGGTTGCGGCTCAACCGCCCCGACGCGGCCAACGGCATGAGCGCCGAATTGCTCAGCGCGCTGTGCGACGCCATCATGGTCTGCCACGGCCATCCGGATTTGCGGGTGGTGCTGCTGAGCGGCGAGGGCATCAACTTCTGCGCCGGCGGCGACGTTCGCGCCTTCGCTTCCAAGGGCGAGAAGCTGCCGGACTATATCCGGCAAGCCACCGCGTATCTGCAGAATGCGGTGACCGGCCTGCTGCGGCTGGAGGCGCCGGTCATCGCTTCGGTGCAGGGTTTTGCGGCGGGCGGCGGCGGCTTCGGCCTGGTCTGCGCCTCCGACATCGTGATCGCGGCCGACTCGGCAAAATTCCTCGCCGGTGCGACGCGGGTGGCGATGGCGCCGGATGCCGGCGTTTCCGTGACGCTGTCGCGGCTGGTCGGCCTGCGCCGGGCGATGTCGATCCTGCTGACCAACCCGGTGATATCAGCGGCCGAAGCGCTGCAGATGGGCATCGTCACCAAGGTGGTGCCCGATACCGAGCTCGCCGATGCATCGTTCGCCATGGCGCGTGAGCTCGCGGCCGGTGCGCCGAAGGCACTGGCGGCGACCAAGCGATTGGTCTGGGCCGGCACCGGCACCAGCATCGAGCAATGCCTGTCGGAAGAGGCGCGCACCGTTGCCGAGCTCTCGGGGATGGCCGACGCCCGCGAAGGGCTTGCCGCCGTGATTGAGCGGCGCAAGCCGGTCTTCACGGGGCGCTGAGGTGGCGACCTTGCCATTCGGGCGTCTCGACGGCCGCCGTGCCTTCGTCTCCGGCGGCGCGCGCGGCATCGGTGCCGCGATCGTGCGCAGCTTTGCCGGGGCCGGCGCCAGGGTCGTGATCGCCGATCTCGACGTCGCCGCAGCCTCCGAGCTTGCGCATGAGACCGGTGCTGTCGTCGCCGGGCTCGACGTCAGCGATGCCACCGCGGTGCAGACGCTGATGGCGCAGGACGGTCCGTTCGACATTGTCGTCAACAATGCCGGCATCGATCAGCACGCCTTCTTCACCGACACGACGGCGGAGGATTGGGCGCGGCTGATCGCTGTCAATCTCACCTCGGTGCTGGCCTGCACCCACGCCGCATTGCCGGCGATGCAGGCGGCGCGCTTCGGCCGCATCATCAACATCACGTCGGAAGCAGCACGGCTCGGCTCCAGGGGCGGCGCGGTCTATTCCGCGGCCAAGGGCGGTGTGATCTCCTTCACCCGCAGCATCGCGCGGGAGAACGCACGCTTTCGAATCACCGCGAACGCGATCGCGCCCGGTCCGATCCGCACGCCGATGCTGGAGCAGGCGGTGGCAAGCGGCGGCGACAGGATCTTGCAGGCGATGACCGGCGCGACGCTGCTTGGCCGGCTTGGCGAGCCGGAGGAGGTCGCGGCGGCCGCGCTGTTCCTGGCCTCCGACCAGGCCGGCTATATCACCGGCGAGACGCTCGGCGTGTCCGGCGGCATGGGCATCGGCGGCTGAGATGGCGGGCGCGAGCGACGATATCGCCCCCACGCCGGTCGATCGCGCCATCGCGCGCCTGCGCGCGATCTATCGCGGCTGGTCCCGCGAGACATCGCTGGCGCAGATGCGCAGCGACTGGGACAAAGCCTTTGCCGCCTGCTCGGTGCCGGTGAGCTGCCGGCCGGTTTCCGCCGGCGGGGTCGACGGCGAATGGCTCGAACCGGCGGGCGCGCCGCGCGACAAGACGATCCTCTATTTTCACGGCGGCGGCTTCCGCATCGGCTCGGTGGCGTCGCACCGTGATCTGGCTGCGCGGATTGCCGATGCATCCGGCTGCCGCCTGCTCTCGATCAATTATCGTCTCGCGCCGGAGCATCGCTTCCCTGCGGCGCTCGACGATGCGCTGATCGCCTACCAGTTTCTGCGCGATCAGGGACTGCGTCCGGCGGATATCGCTTTCGCCGGCGACTCTGTCGGTGGCAATCTCGTGCTCGGTACAATGCTGGCGGCGAGGGACCGCGGTGTGCCGTTGCCTGCGGCCGGCGCACTGATGTCGCCCTGGACCGATCTCGCTGCGACCGGCGCAAGTTACGAGAGCCGGGCCGAAGCCGATCCGATCCACCAGCGTGCGATGATCCTGGTGCTGGCGAAGAATTATCTCGGCAAGGATGGCGATCCCCGTGATCCATTGGCCTCGCCGCTCTATGCCGATCTCGCTGGCCTGCCGCCGCTGCTCCTGCAGGTCGGCGACCGCGAAACCGTGCGTGATGACTCGACGGAATTGGCGGCAAAGGCGAAAGCGGCCGGCGTCGACGTCGAGCTGGAGGTTTGGGGCGGCATGATCCACGTGTTCCAGATGTTCCCGGAAATTCCGCAGGCTGGGGAGGCGATCGCATCTCTGGCGAATTTTCTGCGCAAGCATCTTCACATCGGCCATGAGAGGGCGCCACAATGAATGTCATGACCTCGGATCCGCGCCAGCTCTCTGAGACCGAATTCCACTTCACGGAGCAGCCCAATCTGCCCGAGGAGCTGCGCATGCTGCGCGAGCAGGTCCGCCGCTTCATCGAGAAAGAGGTGGTGCCGCATGCCGAGGCCTGGGAGCGCGACGGCAAGATCCCGCGCGAGATCTATCGCCGCATGGGCGCACTCGGTTTTCTCGGCATGCGCCACGCGGCCGAATATGGCGGCACCGACATGGGGCCGCTGGCTTCGATGGTGTTCGCCGAGGAGCTCGGCCGCTCGAGCTTTGGCGGCTTCACCTCATCGATCCTGGTTCATACCGACATGTCGGCAGTGCACATCAGCCTGCGCGGCACGCCCGAGCAGAAGCGGAAATACTTGCCGGCGATTATCAGCGGCGAGACGGTCTGCTCGATCGCGGTGACCGAGCCCGACGCCGGCTCCGACGTCGCCGGCCTGAAGACGCGCGCACGGCGCGATGGCGATCATTGGGTGATCAACGGCGCCAAGATGTTCATCACAAACGCGGTCTATGGGGACATCCTGATCGTCGCCGCGCGTACCGATCCGCACGCCAAGGGCAGCCGCGGCATCTCGCTGTTCATCGTCGAACGCAACACGCCCGGCATCACGGCGACCAAACTCGACAAGCACGGCTGGCTCTGCTCGGACACCGCCGAGCTCGGCTTCCAGGACGTGCGCGTGCCGGCAGAGAATTTGCTCGGCGAGGCGAACAGGGGCTTCTACGGCATCATGGAGACCTTCCAGAACGAGCGCATCTGCATCGGCGGCATCTGTGCCGGCGAGTCGGCCAAGGCGATCGAGCTGACGACGAACTATGTGAAGACCCGGCAGGCGTTCGGCGGCCCGCTCTGGAACCAGCAGGGCGTGCGGCTGAAGCTCGCCCAGCTCGCCGCCAAGGCCGCCGCCGCGCGCGCACTGGCCTATCAGGCCGCCGAGCTCGCCGCGGCCGGAAAGGACTGCTTGCGCGAAGTGTCGATGGTCAAGGCGCTGTCGCCGGAGGTGCTGCACGAGGTCGTCCACGGCTGCCTGCAATTGCACGGCGGCTCGGGCTTCATGCGCGGCACGCCGATCGAGCGCATGGTGCGCGACGCCCGGGTACTGACGATCGGCGGCGGCGCCACCGAAGTGATGCTGGAGGAGGTCGCCAAGCGGATGTGAGGGCTCGCGCTTACGGCGCTACCGGTTTGCTTTGGCCGACCGTCCGCGCCGCGATCCCCGGCTTCAGTCGCCAGTCCGCGCCAAAGTCCGCCAGCGGATGAAAGAACAACGGCTCGGTGCTCTCGATCTGCCGCAGCCGCTCCGTGTAGTCGTCGAGATAACGGTGCCGTGTGGCCTCGTCGACGAAGTTCACCGAATACGACACGAAGGGCGGCAGCACCTTGCAGCCGGCATAGGCCAGCATGCCGTTCTGGATCGGCCACAGCACCACATCGAGCGCGCCGACCAGCCCGTCGGGCGCGCACATGCCGGGATAGGCGGCGGTCGAGGTCACGACCATCGCGCGGCGGCCGGTGAGGCCGCCGGTGTCGTAGCGGCGTCCGCTGCCATAAATCGCGCCGTTGACGAACACGCGGTCGATCCAGCCCTTCATGATGGCGGGGACGGAGAACCACCACAGCGGAAACTGCAGGATCAGGAGGTCGCACCACAATAGCTTCTCGATCTCGGCGGCGATGTCGCGGCTGAGCGTGCCCTGTTGCAGGTTGAATTTCTGCTCGCGGTCATATTGCAGCCGGCCGGGAAACCGCCGTTCGCCGAAGTCGCTGGCGGTCGCCACCGGATTGAAGCCCATGGCGTAGAGATCGGAGATCCTGACCGTATGCCCGAGCGCGGCAAGCTCCGCCACCGACCGCGCCAGCAGCGCTGCGTTGAAGGATTGCGGCTCCTGATGGGCAAAGACGATCAGGACCTTCATGTTCTCTCTCCGCGAATTTGAAGCTACATATCGCCGCGACGTTGCTCTGCCCGCTCTCCCGCTTGCGGGGGAGGGCGGACGTGGGGGTATTTCCACAAGCGACAGCTTTGCGTGGAGAGAGCCCCCACCCGGATCGCATCTTCGATGCGATCCGACCTCCCCCGCAAGCGGGAGAGGTGAGTTCACGGAGGCGGCTCACTTCACCGGCTTGAAGCTGAGCGTCGCGGCATCGGCCTGCATGATCTGCAGCTTCTGGTTCGAGAAGCGGACGCCGGGGCCGAAGCTGATCGGCGCCATCACGCCGGTCTCGACATTTTTGGTCTTCTCCAGCTCCGAGATGGTGCAGGCCCAGGTCGGCTGCTTGCCGCAGCGCTCGATCGCCGCGATCAACACTTTCGCCGCGGCGTAGCCGGTCATGGTGTAGCGGTTGATGCCCTTGAACTCGGCCTCCGAGACCAGCGGCTTGGCCTTCTCCAGGAATGCCTTGCCGGCGGAGCCTGCGAACGGCTCGACATAGTCGACGGCATAGATGCCGTCGCCGGCCGGACCCATCAGCTTCAGCACCGGCTCGATGCGGCCGGGCCAGAAGATGCCGGTCACCGGCTTGATGCTGAGCTTTTCGAGCTCCTTCATCATCGCGATGTTCTCGGCGATGATGCCGCCGGCCAGAAACACCTCGGCGCCGGATTCCTTCAGCTGCAGCATGTCGGACGAGAAGTCCTGCTGGCCCTTCTTGTAATTGCCACTGTAGACGACGTTGAGCTTCTTGGCCTTGACCACGGAATCGAATCCGTCGCGGACCGTTATGCCGTAGTCGTCGTCCTGGGTGATTAGCCCCCATTTCTTGCCGGGGTTCTTGTCGGCGAGAAAGTTGACGAGGTGAATGATGCCCTCCTCGTAGGACTGCCCGACCACGAACACGTTCTTGCGCGCCGGCTCCCACAGGAATTTCACCGGCGCGACGTCGATCACGGTCGGGATGCCGGATTTCTCCAGCACCGGCATCACCGCGATCGATTGCCCCGAGCCGGAGATGCCGAGCATCGCAAACACCTTGTCGACGTCGATCACCTTCTTGACGCCCTGAATGGTGCGCGCGGTGACATAGCCGTCGTCTTCCAGCACATATTTGATCTTGCGGCCGTTGATGCCGCCGGCGGCGTTGGCTTCGGCGATCGCGATCTTGTGGCCGATCGAGGCGGCGACGCCGAGCAGGGCCGGTGGGCCGGTCAGCGGCTCGACGTCGCCGATCAGGATCTCGCTGTCGGTGATCCCGGGGTCGGCGGCCGCGGCGGGGCCACTGGCAAGACAGGCCACAGTGAATAGCAGCGAGGCCGCCGCCAGATGTTTGATCATCGTCTCCTCCTCATGGTGTGTTTCTTTTTTTGTTAGTAGCGCAGCGGCCAGTGCACCCAGGTCCGCTTGATGTCGTGCCAGGCACCGACCAGCCCCCTCGGCTGGAAACGCAGGAACAGGATGATGACGAGGCCGTAGAGCATGCTCTTCAGCTCCTGCGCGCCGGTCGTGAAGACAGCGTCCATCTGCGTGCTGAACAGGCTGAAGACGAGCCGTGTCGCCTCCGGCAGCAGCACGATCAGGATGGTGCCGAGCACCGCGCCGAGCGCCGAGCCGAGGCCGCCGACGATCAGGATCGCCAGCGCCTCGATCGAGAGCAGGAATGGAAAGCCCTCGACGCTGACGAAGGAGAGGTAAATGCCGTAGAGCGCGCCGGCGATGCCGGTGATGAAGGCCGAGGTGACGAAGGCGAGCAGCTTGTAGGCGTGCAGGTTGATGCCCATCACGCGGGCTGCGGTGTCGTTGTCCCGGATCGCGACGAAGGCGCGGCCGACCCGGCTGCGGCGGATGTTGAGGGTGGCGAACAGCGCCAGCGCTGCGACGGCGAGGCAGAGATAGGTGAAGGCGGCATCGCTGTCGAAGCTGATGCCGAAAATCTCCGGCCGCGGCACCTGGATGCCGCGGGCGCCATTGGTGAGCCAGCGCATTTCCAGGATCACAGTGTTGATGATGAAGGAGAACGCGAGCGTGGTGATCGCGAGATAGAGCCCCTTGAGCCGCAGCGACGGCGCGCCGACGATCAGGCTCGCCAGCGCTGAAACCACGCCGGCGCCGAGGAAGCCGACCAGCGGCGGCGTGTGATACTTCGACACCAGCACCGCATAGGCATAGGCGCCGGTGACAAGGAAGCCGACATGGCCGAGCGAGATCAGGCCGGTGTAACCGGTCAGGATGTTGAGCCCGAGCGCGCCGGTCCCCGTGATCAGGATGATCATCAGAAACGACAGCGCGTAGGAGTTCAAGGCAAAGGGCGCCACGATCAGCGCCAGCAGCAGCACCGCCGACCACAGCCACACCGGCGGGGAATCGATCAGCGCGACCAGCTCGCCATAGCTCTGCTTGTAATCGCCCGTGCGCATCAGACCCTCTCGATGTCGCGTTCGCCGAAGATGCCGAACGGGCGGACCATCAGCACGACGATGATCATGGCAAAGCCCGCGACTTCCTTCATGCCGGAGCCGAGATAGCCGCCCGCCAGGTTCTCGGTGATGCCGATCAGGAGGCCGCCGAGGCCGGAGCCGAGCACCGCGTCGAGCCCGCCCAGAATGGTGGCCGGAAACGCCTTCAGCCCGAGCTGGAACATCGCCGGCGACAGATCGTAAGACAACGCGAAGAACACGCCGCCGATGCCGGCGATCACCGAGGACGCGGCCCAGGCCAGCGCATGGACCTTTGTGGCGCTGATGCCCATCAACAGCGCGGTGCGGTCATCGGCTGCGACCGCGCGCATCGCCACGCCGACCTTGCTGTAGCGGAAGAAGGCCCAGATCGCGGCGAGCAGCAAAAGCAGCGTCGCGATCACCGCCAGCTGGCCGGTGCGCACGCCGATGCCGCCGAGATAGACGATACCGCGGCCGATGCCGAGTTCGAGGCCGTGCGGATAGGCATCCCAGATGAAGTTGATCGCCGAGCGCAGGATCACCGCGAGCCCGATGGTCACCATCACGGTCGCGAACACCGGCTCGCCCAGCATCGGCCGCATCACCAGCCGCTCGACGATGAGCCCGAGCAGGACCGCGGCGCCGATCGCGCCGATCGCAACCACGAACACATTGCCGCTGACCGTGGTCGAGATCGTCCAGGCGATATAGGCCGTGATCATGGTCATTTCGCCCTGCGCGAAATTGACCAGCCCGGTCGACTTGTAGATCATCGCAAAGCCCATCGCGATCAGGCCGTAGATCGCGCCGATCGCGAGCCCCGAGATCAGGAGCTGGATGAGATACTGCATTCAGCCCTCCGCCTGGTAGATGATCGCGAGCTCGCGCGCGAACTTCTTCTCGATCATGGCGCGGCGCACCTTTTGCGTCGCGGTCAGCTCGCCGTCGTCATGATCGAGCTCCTTCGCGAGGATGGCGAAGCGCCTGATGTTCTCGACCCGGGCGAAGCGCTTGTTGGTTTCATTGACGATGCGCTCGACCAGCTCGTGCACTTCCGGCAGCTGCGACAGCGACTTGTAGTTGGTGTAGGCCAGCGCCCGGTCGCGCGCCCAGCGGCCCACATTGTCGTAATCGACCTGGATGATGGCACCGAGATACTTCCTGGCCTCGCCGACCACGATCGCTTCCTTGATGAATTCGGAATCCTTCAGCGCGTTCTCGATCTCGGACGGGGCGATGTTCTTGCCGCCGGCGGTGATGATGATCGCCTTCTTGCGGTCGACCACGGCGATCTCGCCATTGTCGAGCACGTCGACGATATCGCCGGTGCGTAGCCAGCCGCCCTGCTCCAGCGATGCGGTGGAGGCCTTCTCATCGAGGAAGTAGCCTTTGAAGACGCCGGGATTGCGCAGCAGGATCTCGCCGTCGCTGTCGAGTTTCCATTCGGTCTGGGGCAGCGGCACGCCGCAGCCGCCGATCCGGTGATGGCTCTCGGTCTGAATGAAGGCGACGCCGCCGCTCTCGGTGAGGCCATAGCCCTGCGACACCGGACGGCCGATGATGTCGAAGAACCGCAGCGTTTCCGGCGAGATCGAGGCGCCGGCACAGAGCCGATGCCGGCTATAGGCGAAGCCGAGATGACGCTGCAAGTTGCGGAACAGCAGGAGATAGAGCAGTCCGTAGGCCACGCGATCGAGTACGTTGGCCTTGCCGGCCTGCCGGCGGTCGGACAGCGTACGGCCCCAGGCAAGGCAGGCTTTGGTGAAGCCTTGTCGCAGCCGGCCGCTTTCGCCGAGCCGGAACAGAAAGCCCTGCTGCAGCTTTTCGTAGATGCGCGGCACGCCGACAAAGAAAGTCGGCGCGATCTCGCGGATGTTGATCGCGACCGTGTCGATCGATTCGGCGAACGAGACGGTGCCGCCGAGCACGAGGTGAGTCACCGTGCCGTAGCAGCGCTCGGCGACGTGGCACAGCGGCAGATAGCTCACCGCCTCGAACGGCTTGTCGGCGATCCCGACGGTCCTGGCGTAGGCATAGGCCGCGTAGACCAGATTGCGATGGGTCAGCATCGCGCCCTTGGGCGGACCGGTTGTGCCCGAGGTGTAGACCAGGATGCAGACATCGTCGGGCGCGCCCTGGGTGATCAGGCGGTCGAGCGTTGCGTTGGCCTCCGGGTTCGTCTCGGCATAAGCCTTGCCGCGCGCGCATAGTGCGTCAAACGAAATCAGCTCGGACTGGCGGTAGTGCCGCAGGCCCTTCATGTCGATGCAGACGATGGCCTCGAGATCCGGCAGGCCGCCATTGCCCACCATCGCATCCAGCACCTTGTCGGTCTGCTCCTGATCGCCGGTGACGACGACGCGTGCGCCGGAATGCTTGACGATATATTGCAGCTCGACCCAGGGATTGGTCGGATAGATGCCGACCGCCACCGCGCCGATCATCTGGGCGCCAAGATCGGCATAGAACCATTCCGGCGTGTTCTCGCCGGCGATGGCGACGCGGTCGCCCGGCTTGATGCCGAGCGAGAGCAGGCCGAGCGCGACCGCACGCGCGGTCTCGTAATAGTGCCGCCAGGAATACGGGTTCCAGATGCCGTAGTCCTTCTCGCGCAGCGCCAGCGCATCGCCATGCACGGCGGCGCGCTGCCGCAGCAGTTGCGGGATGGTGATGGCGGCATCCGCAAGCGCGGCCTGGAACGCGTCGGCGCTCGTTGCCGGCGGGTTGCGCGGCGTGCTCGCCTGCAACGGCGGATGAGCGGTGCGGAAACTGTCCAGCGTCGACATCATGCGCCCACCTTCATAGCTTCGGCGCGCTGCCCGCCAAGATAGGCCTCCGCCACGGCGGGATCGCGCCTGATCTCGTCGGGCGTGCCTTCGGCGATCTTGCGGCCGAAATTCAGCACATGAATGCGGTCGGAAATGTCCATTACGATGCGCATCTCGTGCTCGATCATCACGACCGTGATGCCGAGCTCGTCACGGATATCGAGCACGAAGCGGGCGATGTCCTCGGTCTCCTCCTGGTTCATGCCCGACACCATTTCGTCAAGCAGCAGCAGCTTCGGCTCGCAGGCCAATGCGCGGCCAAGCTCGACCCGTTTCTGCTGGCCATAGGACAACGTGCCGACCACGGCGTCCCTGATATGCTCTATCTCGAGGAATTCGATGATGTGCTCGACGCGCTGTCGGGCCGCGATCTCCTCGTTCCGGGTGCGGCCGAAGAACACCACGGCATCGAGCACGGTCGAGCGCAGATGGGTGTGGCGGCCGGTCAGGATGTTCTCGACCACGGTGCCGTACTTGAACAGCGCCAGATTCTGGAAGGTGCGGCCGATGCCGACGGCGGCGAACTTCCACGGAGAGATGGTCGCAAGGTCGATGCCATCGAAGACGATGCGGCCGCCGCTCGGCCGCAGCACGCCCGAGATCATGTTGAACAGCGTGGTCTTGCCGGCGCCGTTCGGGCCGATCACGCTGCAAATCTCGCCCGGCGAGACTTCGAGGCTGACATCGGCGACCGCCTGCAGGCCGCCGAAGCGCTTTGACAGGTTGTCGACCCTGAGCAACGCGGTCACGACAGCCACCGCTTGCGACGCTTGTAGTGCTTGACGTCGCGCAGGCTCTTGCGTCCGCCGGAGGAGACGCCGAGGTAGAATTCCTGAACGTCCTCGTTGGCGGAGAGCTTCTTGGCCGTGCCATCGAGCACGACACGCCCGGTCTCCAGGATGTAGCCATAGTCGGCGATGTCGAGCGCGCGCTGCGCGTTCTGCTCGACCAGCAGCACGGTCATCTTCAGCTCGTTGCGCAGCCGGACGATCACCTCGTAGATCCGGTCGATGATCAGCGGCGCGAGGCCGAGCGACGGCTCGTCGAGCGCCAGCAGCACGGGATCGGTCATCAGCGCGCGGCCGATCGCGAGCATCTGTTGCTCGCCGCCCGACATGTAGCCGGCGATCTGGTGGCGCCGCTCATGCAGCCGCGGAAACAGCGCGAACACCTTGTCGCGGCGTTCGCGTGCCGCGGCGCCGGTCCTGGTGTAGCCGCCCATCTGCAGGTTCTCGTCGATGGTCAACGCCGCGAATACGCGGCGGCCCTCCGGCACCTGCACGATGCCGCGGCGGACCAACTCGTCCGGCGCAAGGTGATGCACTTCGTCATTGCGGAAGCGGATGCTGCCGTTCTCGATCACGCCTTCCTCGGTATAGAGGATGCCGGACATCGCTTTGAGCAGCGTCGACTTGCCAGCGCCGTTGGAGCCGAGCAGGGCGACGATGTTGCCTTCGGGAACCGCGATCGAGACGTCGCGGATCGCCTCGATCGCGTTGTCGTAGACGATCCGGATGTTGCGGAATTCGAGCAGGGCATCCTGCGCCGGCTTGGCCTGCGGCGTCGGATGCGGGATCGTCGTCGGCATCGTGCTCAGCCCCGGCCGGCCGAGCGGCGCGGCCGCGCAGCGAGGATCGTGTCGGTGACGATCTTGGCGGTCTCGGCGCAAGCTTGCGTGCCGCCATTGCCGTATTGCTTCACCGCGTCGCCGACGCACCACAGGCCCTCGATGCCGGTCTCGCGCGGCAGATCGTAGCCGGCGCAACTGCGTTGTGCCGGCCAGTCGTCGCGCATCACCCGGATCGACAGGATTTTTGCCTGGTCGAAATTGGCGAACTGCTCGCGCAGATCCTCGAGCGCCAGCGCGACCTCGGCATCGCCATCGAAATCGCCGAGCGCGGGCACCGGCACCGCATAGGCGACGTAGAGGTGCCAGCCGGGCGGAGCCAGCTCCGGACAGGTCGCGGAGAGGTTGGCCATGTTGCAGAGCCGGCGCGTCTTGCCGAAGGTGACGATGCCGGGATGGTTGATCAGCGGCTCGCGGCTCGCGATATTGATGACGATGTTGGCGGCCGGGCGAAGCTCGTTCTTGACCTTTGCGATATAGTCCGCCGGAAAAGCCTCACTGCCGGCGAGCGCGACGGTCGCCTTCGGACCGGCATTGCTGATGACGAGGTCGGTGTCGATCCGCACCTTCTCGCCGTTCCTGAGCACGGTGACGCCCTCGACCTTGCCATTGCTCGCGTGGATCGCCGTCGCCGGTGTTTCCAGCCAGATGTCGCCATTGCGCCGGACAGCGCCGCCCAGGCTGTTCCAGACACCGATCGTGCCCTGCGGGCAGAAGCCGAACTTCTTGAATGCGCCCTTGCTGGTGAAATAGGTCAGGAAGGCGCGGGCCGGCAGCTCGGCGGCGTTGCAGGCGAAGATCGCGGCGCAGAGGTTGCGGAACAGCGCATGCACCGTGGCGTTGCTGGTGTAGCCTTTCAGCCAGTCCTCGGTCGACTGCCGCCCGTCAGGCAGATTGCCGGAGCGGGCGTCGGCGAATTTCTCCAGGATGCGCGATGCCTGCTTTGTGAGCTGCCCGAGCAGCAGCGACCAGCCGCCGCGGCCGACATCGATCACCTTGCCGTCGATGAAGAACGAACTCGCGGGCTCCGGCGCGCGAATGTCCAGCGGTGCGCCCACGGTTTGGAAGGTCTCCTCGAACACGCCGCCGAACTCGATCGCGATCGCGCCGATATTGACCTTGAAGCCGTCGATCTCCTCGGTCGAGGCGCGGCCGCCGAGCCGGTCCTTGTCGTCGACAACCAGCGTATGCAGCCCGCCATGGGCGAGGCGCGCCGCGGCGCACAGCCCGCCGGCGCCGGCCCCGATCACGACAGCATCGACCTTGTGAGCATCCACGTGCAACCTCCCTCGATGCCGCCGGGTTTGTCCCGGCGTGCGCAATCCGCTTGCTTGACGGCAGGCACCCTAATATAATCCGACTGGTCGTTCAATTTATTTTTTGACGCACGCCGCCGCACGGCGCGCGATAGAAGAGTTCTGGTGGATGGTTCCCGCAAAGGGGAGGAGGGCGCGGGGCGGCCGTAGTATAGAGAGACAGGTGTCGCCCGATTCCGGCGATGCCGATGGTGCACGAAAGAGACGGGTATGGCGCGGACGCGCTCGGAAAATTACGACGAGATCCAGCAGGGCATTCTCACCACCGCCTGCGGCCTGTTCGCGCGGCAGGGCTATATGCGTGCCTCGATCGCCGACCTTGCGGATGCCTGCAAGCTGTCGCGCGGCGCGCTGTATCACTATTTCGATTCGAAGGAAGCGATCCTGTTCGCGATCCTCGATGCGCATATCCGCGAGATGATCGCTGACGTCGACGCCGCGATGGCCGGCAAGGCGACGACGCTGGAGCAGTTCCGCGCCGCGATCCAGGCCATCGTCGCGCTCAATGCGCGCTCGAGCGACGAGCAGCGGGTGATCCTCAACGACCTCTCGTTCCTCGGCGAGACCGAGCAGGACGCGATCAAGGCGCTGGAGCGCCAACTGGTCGACACGATCGCTGATCTTCTGGTCAGGCTCGACAGGGAAGGCAAGATCGTCAAGCGCACCAAGAAGATCTACAGCATGATGCTGTTCGGCATCTTGAACTTCAGCCACACCTGGTACGACCCGAAGGGCGGGATCGATCCCACCGAATTCGCCGACATGGTGGTGGACCTGTTCCTGTACGGTTTCACTATGCCGGTGCCTGCAAAAGACGCCGCGCGGCCGCTGCGCCAGCGCGCGTAGCGCCGTCACGGCGCCTGGCGACAGCCTCCATCACGTCACCCGCACATCCTTGTGAAGGCGGTGACCGCGTCCCTCGCGTAACGCACGCGCGGCGCGCTGCGTAGTCCTGCCACGAGCGCCGCAACAGCGGCCGACGATGGCAACGCAGCGAGGGAAGAAGCATCCACATGAATCTGTCGTTCAACATCGCCGAACGAGGCGAGGGGTCTTTTCGTCTGCTCGCGATCCTGCGCTGGGTCATGGTGCTGATCTTCGTGTCGTTCGGCATGCAGAAGTTCACGCTGCAATCGGCACAGGGCATCGTGCAGTTCATCAGGAACAGCCCGTTCATCTCGTGGCTGTCGGTGTTCGGTCTCCGTGGCGAGGCCTATGTGCTCGGCGTGGCCGAGTTCGGCATCGCCGTGCTGCTTGCCGCCGGCATTCAGCCCGATGCTGTCCGCGATCGGCGCGCTGATGGGCGTGATCACCTTCGCGGTGACGTGGTCGTTCTTCTTCACCACGCCGGGCGTGGTCACGTGGAGCCTGTCGACCGATCCGATGGCTTGGAACCTGGCCGGCGAGTTCCTGTTCAAGGACATCGTGCTGCTCTGCGTCTGCCTCGTGCTGCTGCTGGCGTCGTTACCGGGGCGGATGGTGCGTTCGCGCGCGGCATAGCCCCGTCCTCGCGCGGCCGATGGTTAACCCATGCTTAATCATGGCATCGCGCGCATCGGGCATCTGGAACAGGACAATTCGTCGCGGGCAGCAATGTCTTGTCGCTCGAATCCGATGCGGCTATGCAACCGTTGATTGACTAATTGTTGCTAGGAGGAAACGGTCCCCGGTTGGGAGCTGAATGTGACGAAATCAGACATGTCGACGGGCGACCCGGCAAGCGTTGATCTTGTCCGTCTGTCGAATCCAACTCCCGGCATTTTCAAACGCCCTGCATTTTTTGATGTGATTGCAGTTCCCGCGCCGTGGCTGGAGTGGGAGGGCGGTCGCGATCGCGACGTCCGGCAGTGACCGCCGGAACCACGATCGGGCCGCCCGTTCCCCAGCCAGGGCGGATCACGGTGGAATGCGCGTAATCGTGAATGCAGACCGATCGGTTCCATCGCTAGAATCGCGATGTCGCCATCTCTTGATGGCTGAATGAGTCCGCCTGCGGATCACATCGCAACATCGTCCCGATTTCAGTTTTTATGAGACAATGGCTTCTCGTCCGGATCGTCACCGTCCTGCTTGCCGCAGCTGTTAGCGCGCTTGCGACGGCGCGCGCGGATTCCGACATGGATGCGCAGATCAGGGATATCGTCACGTCGGAACTCGCGCCGACCGCGAGGGCCGCCGATCCCGGTGGGCTGGCCGCGGCGGTCTATGCTGGCGGCCAGGTCTCCTTCTTCAATTACGGTTTCGCCGAGCTTGCACGCAAGCAGCCGGTCACCCCGGACACGCTGTTCAACCTCGCCTCGCTGCGCAAGCTGTTCGAGGCGGCGCTGGTCGCGCTCGGCACCGTGCGCGGCGAATTGCGGCTCGACGATCCCGTCGACAAGTATCTGCCCGAGTTGCGCGGCGACTATATCAGCCGCGTCACCGTCGGCGAACTCGTCAACCATACGTCCGGGCTGCTGCTGCCGACTGATCATCCGCCATGGCCGAACGCGACTTTTGACCGCGATCAGTTCGTCGCGATGCTCAATGCCTGGACGCCGCCTGACGGCGTAGCGCCCGGCAAGCAACGCATCTACAGTCACGCCGGGTATGTGCTGCTGCAACTGGTGCTGGAGCGGCGCTACGGCATGCCGATCGCAACGCTGATCGAGAGCCGCATCCTCACGCCGCTCGGCATGACCTCGACCTTCGTTCCCAAGCGTGCCGAGGACAACCGCGCGGTGCTGGCGCCTGAGATCATGCGGCGCATGGTCCAGGGCTACTCGCATGACGGCACGCCGATCGGGCCGCCCGGCGATCAGCAGAGCTATTACGATTTTGCGGGGACCGGCCAGATGTTCTCGTCGGCACGCGATCTCGGCATCCTGCTCGGCGCCTGCCTCGATGGCACGGCGATCGATCCGGAATTGCGCGCGGCATTGCAGACGACCATGCGCGAGAGTTTTCGTATCGATGCGAGGTTCGGCCAGGCGATGGCGTGGGAGCATGTGCGGCTCGACGGCGTCACCGTCATCGACAAGCCCGGTGGTCTCAACAATGCTTCCGCCTATATCGGACTGGTGCCGGCGCGCAGGTTCGGCATCGTGCTGCTTGCCAATCGGGGCGACTATCCGCACGAGATCGCGCGCTACAGGATCCTGCCGGCGCTCGCGCGGCTCTGATCAAACCACGATGTGCTAGCAACGCTGCGTGCCAGCCCGATGACATGGCCTGCGCGGCAGCGTAGGGGGATGCATGCAAAAATCGTCATGGCACGGAACCATGATCGGCTGTATAAGCCGGTAGCTTCTTCTCCATTCTGAAGAGGCTGCTATGACTGATCTGCAAAATTCCGATTTGCACGCTCCTGATCTTCAAATTCCCGATTTGCATACTTGGCTTTCGCGACAGCCGCACGGCTTGCGAACCTACCGAACCCTCCAGGACAAGCTCGAGACCTTGAGCAGGCATCAGCCCGAGCAGCGGGCGATGTGCCGGCTGCTGAGCGGCCTCGTCGGCAATTACGTCGAGGCGTTCGATGAGGAGCCATTGCCGGTGGCGGTCGCCGACCGCGCCTATGGCCGGCTGCTCGATCTGGTCGCGAGCCTTGATTTCAAGGGGAATTCCGACCGCCGCCTGGCCGACATCAACCGCATCGCGTCCTGCGATCTCTTGAACTGATCGCGGCTCGCGTTACTCGAGCATGATCTCGGCGCAAACGCTTCGCGCTTTGTCGCGGGAAAACCGCTTCGCACTTTTCCGGATCATGCTCTAGCTGCGCGCCGCGGCGAGCTCGCGATAGAGCGCGGCGTAGTGGCCGGCGCGATTGCGCCACGACACATCGGTGGCCATGCCGGCCTGTTGCAGCCGGCGCCATGTCACCTTGTCGTTGAACAGCAGGTTCGCCGTGCGCAAGCCATGGGCGAGCGCTTCCGAGGTGACGGGGGCGAACTTGACGCCGGTCGCGGCATTGCCTGTGATAGCGGCTTCGTCGAAGCCATGCACGGTGTCGGCAAGGCCGCCGACATTGGCAACGATCGGCACGGCGCCATAGCGCAGCGCGCAGAGCTGGGTGAGGCCGCACGGCTCGAACCGCGACGGCACCGCGAGCGCATCGGAGCCGGCCTGGATCAGATGCGCCAGCGCCTCGTCATAGCCGATCACGACGGCAATCCGTCCGGGATTGTCGTGCGCCAGCGCCGTGAAGCGGTCCTGCAAATCGCGATCGCCGCTGCCAAGCAGCGCGAGCTGGATGCCCTCGCCGAGCAAGGTCGGAATGTTCTCGAGCAAGAGGTCGAGGCCCTTCTGCCACGACAGCCGGCTGATGACGCCGAGCAGCATTGCCTCCGGTGCTGGATCGAGCCCGAAGCGCCGCTGCAGCGCCGCCTTGTTGGCGGCGCGCTCGGCGATCTGCCCGGCGCTGAAGCGTGCCGCGATATCGGGATCGGTGGCCGGATTCCAGACGTCGATATCGATGCCGTTGAGGATGCCGCTCAGCACGTCGGCGCGTTCGCGGAGCAGGCCGCCGAGCCCCATGCCGCCTTCGTCGCGCTGGATCTCCTGCGCATAGGTCGGCGACACCGTGGTGATCCGGTCGGCGAATTGCAGTCCGGCCTTCAACAGGCTGATCGTGCCGTAATATTCGACGCCGTGCAGCGAATAGGCTTCGTCCGGCAGGCCGAATGCGGCGAGCATGTCCGGCGAGAACTGTCCCTGATAGGCGAGGTTGTGCACGGTCATCACCGTGCCCGGCTGCTTCGGTCCAGCATAGTGCAGATAGGCCGGCGCGAGGCCGGCCTGCCAGTCATGCGCATGCACGATGTCGGGCACGAAGGAGGCGATCGCACCGCGGCCGATTTCGGCCGCCATCCGCGACAGCGCTGCGAAGCGGATGCCGTTGTCGGGCCAGTCGCGTCCGTCGGGGCCGACATAGGGATTGCCGGGGCGGGCATAGAGATGCGGCGCGTCGAGCGCGAACAGGTCGAGGCCGCCATGGCTGCCGCCGAGCACGCGGATCGGCCCGCCGTAGAATTCCTCCCGGTGCAGTAGCGGCTCCGCGGAGGCCAGCCCGTCGAGCACGGCGGGATAGCCGGGCACCAGCGTCCGCGTCGCCACGCCATGCTCTCGCAGCGCCGCCGGCAGCGCGCCGACCACGTCGGCGAGGCCGCCGGTCTTGACGATCGGATAGACTTCCGAGGCGACCGCGAGGACGCGCAGCTGCGTCATGTCCCGAGCCTGTCGATCATCGATTGGGTGATCAGCGTGATGCCGTGCTCGGTGGTGCGGAAGCGCTTGCCGTCGAACTCGGGATCCTCGCCGACCACGAGCCCCTCCGGAATCCGCACGCCGCGATCGATCACGACGTTCTTCAGGCGGGCGCCGCGGCCGACATTGACATAGGGCATGATCACCGCGTTCTCGACATTGGCGTAGGAGTTGACGTGGACGCCGGTGAACAGCAGCGAGCGGCGCAGCGCCGCGCCGGAGATGATGCAGCCGCCCGAGACCAGCGAGGTCACCGCCTGTCCGCGCCGGCCGTCCTCGTCATGGACGAATTTGGCGGGCGGCGTGATCTCGGCATAGGTCCAGATCGGCCACGCGCGATCGTAGAGATCGAGCTCCGGCACCACGTCGGTGAGATCGATATTGGCGGCCCAATAGGCATCGACGGTGCCGGCATCGCGCCAATAGGCGCGCGGATCGTCGCCGGAGCGGACGCAGGAATCGTTGTACTGATGCGCAATCGCGCGGCCGTGCTTCACAATGTAGGGAATGATGTCCTTGCCGAAATCGTGGGCCGAGTTCGGGTCGGCGGCATCGCGGCGCAGTTCGTCGAACAGGAATTCCGAATTGAAGACATAGATGCCCATGCTGGCGAGCGACTTGTCCGGCTTGCCCGGCATCGGCGGCGGGTCGGCCGGCTTCTCCAGGAAGGACTGGATCAGGCCGTTCTCGTCGACATGCATGATGCCGAAGCCGGAAGATTCCGCCCGCGGCATTTCCAGGCAGCCGACGGTGACGTCGGCGCCGCTCTCGACATGCTGCTTCAGCATGATCTCGTAGTCCATCTTGTAGACGTGGTCGCCGGCCAGCACCAGGATGTACTTGGTGCCGTGCGCCTCGATGATGTCGATGTTCTGGTAGACGGCATCCGCCGTGCCGACATACCACATCGTCTCCGAGACGCGCTGGCTTGCGGGCAGGATGTCAAAGCTCTCGTTTCGTTCCGGGCGGAAGAAGTTCCAGCCGCCCTGCAGGTGCCGGATCAGGCTATGCGCCTTGTACTGGGTCGCCACCGCGATGCGGCGGATGCCGGAATTCACCGCATTGGAGAGCGCGAAATCGATGATGCGCGACTTGCCGCCGAAATACACCGCCGGCTTGGCGCGTCGGTCAGTGAGCTCCTGAAGTCTGCTGCCGCGTCCGCCGGCCAGCACGAAGGCGAGGGCGTGACGCGACAAGGGTTCATTTCCAACGGTTCTCATGGTCTCCTCCCAGAACTTCAGGCGTGGCCCCGCTGCCTTCTCTTGTCCGGAAGGCCTGATCGGGCGCCAACGGGGCCGATTGGGAACGTAGCAAGCGCGCCACGGTTGAGCAAAGCGGATGATCAACTTTCGTTCCCCTGACCCGGCTCGTGAAGATCGGGGTTGCAGGCGGGTGAAGCCTATTGACGAGGCGCGATTTCGGCCTAGAGCAGGTCTGCGCATATCCCGCCCAAGGTCCGCATCTCATGACAGTTTCTTCGGTGACGCCCCAGACCGTCCGTGCAACGCTGCTGCTGCGCAGGGAGATCGCGCTGCTCGACGTCCGGCACGAGGCGGAGTTCGCCACTGGCCATCCGCTGTTCGCCGCCAACATGGCCGCGGGCCGGATCGCGCTCGAAGCCGGGCTGCGCTTGCCGCGCAAGGACGTGCCGATCGTGCTCTACGACAATGGCGAGGAGCTGGTCGCCGCCGCGGCCGAGCAGCTGCGGGCGCTGGGCTACAGTAACGTCGCCGCGCTCGCGGGCGGCTTGCAGGACTGGAAGGCCGCCGGCTACGAGGTGTTCGAGGACGTCAATTCCTATGCCAAGGCGTTCGGCGAGCTGGTCGAGGCGCGCCGGCATACGCCGTCGCTGAGCGCCGACGAGGTCGCGGCGCTGATCTCGGACAAGGCCAACATCGCGATCCTCGATGTGCGTCGGTTCGACGAATACGCCACCATGAACATCCCTGGCTCGGTCAGCGTGCCAGGCGCGGAGCTGGTGCTGCGCGCAGGGAGCGCGGCACCCGATCCCGACACCACCATCATCGTCAACTGTGCCGGCCGCACCCGCTCGATCATCGGCACGCAATCGCTGATCAACGCCGGGCTGCCGAACGAGGTGCGGGCGCTGCGCAACGGCACGATCGGCTGGACGCTGGCGAAGCACGATCTCGAGCACGGCGCCGGCAAGCGCGGCGCGGTCGGGCCGTTCGAGGGCGCCGCCGACAATGCACGCGACGTCGCCTATCGCGCCGGCGTGCGCCATATCGGTCCGGCCGAACTCGCCGCGCTGGAAGGCGACGCGCAGCGCACGCTCTATCGCTTCGACGTACGCGACGCCGAGGAATATGCGGCCGGCCACCTGGCCGGCTTCCGGCACTACGCGGGCGGCCAGCTGGTGCAGGAGATCGACATGGCCGCGCCGGTGCGCGGCGCGCGCATCGTGCTGACCGACGACAAAAGCATCCGCGCCGACATGACGGCGTCCTGGCTCGCGCAGATGGCGTGGGAGGTCTACGTGCTCGAAGGCGGCTATGACGGCCGGCTCGAAGTCGGACCGCCGCGCGTCGTGCCGCGGCCCGATCCCGCGCATCGCTATCGGCGCCCCTATGAGGGCACCGGCGTCGCCGAGCAGGCGATGCAGGCCTATCTCGATTGGGAGTACGGTCTGGTCGAGCAGCTGCGCCGCGACGGCACGCACGGGTTTTATGTGATCTAAGGAGCGGTGAGATGCGGTCGAGCTTTGACCGCAAAGAGAGCCCCGTCATTGCGAGCGCAAGCGAAGCAATCCATCTATCCGCGAGCAAACGGATCGATTTGCTTCGTCGTATCAGCGCAAAATTGCTTTGCAACTTTGTCGCGATCTCCTCGCAATGACGGAATGACTAACGACGGGACTCAATCCGGGCTGAACGCGTCGTAGACCAGCTTGCGGAATGCCGGCGTGATGCGCTGGCGCTCGTTCTGGGTCTGCTCCAGCATGATGTAGATCATGTCGAGTTTCGGATCGACGCCGAAATAGGTGCCGCTGCCGCTGTCCCATTTCAATTCGCCGATCGAGCCGGGCGGCGGCGGCTTGGCGATGCCGGGATCGGTGCGCACCGCGATGCCGTAACCATAACCGAAGCCGTCGCCTGGAAAATACCAGTAGTCGCGGCCGACGCCCGAGCCCGGCCCGATATGATCCGTCGTCATGGTCTTGAAGGCCGCGGGGCTGAGGTAGCGCTTGCCGTCGAGCTCGCCGCCGTTGAGCAGCATCTGCGCGAAGCGCGCATAGTCGAGGATGGTCGACACCAGGCCGCCGCCGCCGGATTCCCATTCCGGATGCGCGCGCCGGTCGTTCTCGCCGTCGATCAGGATCGTGTCTGACGGCAGCGGCTCGGCCAGCCGCGTCCGTTCCGTCTCCGCATCGAGCACGTATCTGGTGTCGGTCATCCCAAGGGGATCGAAGATGCGCTCCTTCTCGAATTGATAGAGCGTCTTGCCCGAGACGATCTCGATCACCCGGCCGAGCACGTCTGTGGAATGACCGTAGCGCCACAGTGTGCCGGGCTGCCGCGACAGCGGCAGCTTGGCTAGCCTTGCTGTGAATTCCCTGTTGTCGAATTTGCCGTCGAACAGATGGCCCGCGTGGTAGATCTTCTGGATCCAGTCGGCGCCGATATATTCGTAGGTGATGCCCGAGGTGTGCCGCATGATGTCTTCGATTGTCACCGGGCGGATCGGCGGCACCAGCTCCACCTTGTCCGGATCGTTGCCGCCATCCGGTTCGATCGCGACCTTCACGTCGGCGAACGCCGGAATGTATTTCGACAGCGGATCCTGCGGCGACAGTCTGCCCTCGTCGACCAGCATCATCGCCGCGGTGTTGGTGATCGGCTTGGTCATCGAATGCAGCGCGAACATCGTGTCGGGCCGCATCGGCGATTTGGTCGTGACGTCGCGATAGCCGAAGGTTTTCAGATAGACCGGCTTGCCGTGCTGCTGGATCAGGATGACCGCGCCGGGCAGCTTGCCGCTGTTGACCTCATTGTTGAAGAATTCGGTGATGCGCTCGAGCTTCTCCGGTGACGGGGCAGGGGCATCGTTGGCACGCGCGGCGCCCGATATGACAAACGCAAGACACGCGATCGCGGTCATTACCCCCCGAGGCGTCCGCACGGCAGGGAGGATCGCCCGATCAGATCCACATGACATTGATAAGCCTGCCCCTGCCTGATGTCCTGAACGCCGCATGTCTAGCGCAGGCGCCCCCGCACCATAATCATTTTTGCACGAGTTTATTCCCGAACGATGGTCGAATTTTAAACAATCTGCGTGGCGCCGACCGGCGTGCGCACGGCATTCGACAGCACCTGCAGCGCCTGGCTCAGTTCGGCGCGGTTGCGTGCGGCGCCGAGCGAGACGCGCAGGCCGCGCGGCGCGGCATCGCTGGCCGCAAACGCATCTTCGCCGACCACGGCAAGCCCGTTGCGCATCAGATGCGACAGCAAATCGGTGCCGTCGAAATGTTTCGGCAGCGGCATCCAGAGATGGTGGCTCGCCGGCCGCGCCGCGTAGCTGACGCCCTTGAGGAAGCGGGCGGCGAGCTGCTGGCGCGCGGCGGCTTCGTTGCGGATGGCGCGGATGATATCGGCGGCGACGCCGGAGCGCAGCCATTGCGTCACCAGCGCGACCATCAGCGACGGCGGCATCTGCATGGTGGCCTGCATCCCGGCGCGCATGCGCTGCTCGGCGCCTGCATCAGGCGCCAGCAGATAGGCGACGCGCAGGGCCGGCGCGATGCATTTGGCGATGCTCGCGGCATAGTAGGTGTGCTCGGGGATCAGGGTCGCGATCGGCGCCATTTGCGGTTCGAGCGGACCGTAGACGTCGTCCTCGATCAGGACAGAGCCGCGCTTTCGGATGATGTCGGCGATCGCCTTGCGCCGTGCCGAGCTCATCGTCGCGGTGGTCGGGTTCTGCTGTGTCGGCACCAGATAGACCGCCTTCGGTCTGTGCTTGCGGCAGGCCTCGTCCAGCGCCTCGGGCCTTGCGCCCTCCGCGTCCATCGCCACGCCGATGAGGCGAACATCGAGCCGTGCCGCCGCGGCCTTGATGCCGGGAAACGTCAACGCCTCCGTCAGCACCACGTCGCCGGGGGATGTCAGCGCCAGCAGGGCGTTGAAGATGATCGCCTGCGAGCCCGGATAGATCACGATGCGCTCGGCCGATGCATGCGGCACGCGCGGCTGTAGCCATGCGGCGCCGACCTCGCGCTCCTCGGCAGTGCCGCCGGGACGCGTATAGCCGAGATAGGCGGAGAACCCGGCGTCTGAGCGGATGGTCGCAAGTCCCTGCGCGATGCGCAGGTCGAGATTGGCCTCGACCGGCTGCGGCGGCAGGTTCATCGACAGGTCGATGTTGACGGGGTTAGGCAGGTCGGACGCTGCGCGCGCGGTGGTCTCCGAGACGAAGGTGCCCTGGCCGACGCGGGCGTCGAGCAGCCCGCGCCGCCGCGCCTCGCCATAGGCGCGCGTCACCGTAGTCAGATCGATGCCGAGCGCGGTCGCCAGCGCGCGATGGGTCGGCAGCCGCTGGCCGCGCACCAGCCGGCCGCTTGCGATGTCGGCGGCCAGCGCATCGACAATGCGCAGGAACATCGGGCCGTGCCATTCCGAAACTGTAGGGATCCAATCCATGCAATTCGGCGCTTTGTCTTTGATTGTATGCTATTCGAGGCATATTGTATGGATCATCAGATCAGGTCAAGGACGACGACCAAGGACGACTACGATGACCGAGACGGTTTCCCTGCCAAAGGCAATGTTGCGCGGCTTCACCATGAGATGCCCGAACTGCGGGCGCGGCCATCTGTTCGGCCGCTTCCTCAAGGTGGCGGATCATTGTGAGGTGTGCGGCGAGGACTTCACCCCGCAGCGCGCCGACGATTTCCCGGCCTATCTCGTCATCGTCGTGGTCGGCCACGTCGTGGTGCCAGCGCTGCTCTGGATGGAGATGACCTACTCGCCGCCGGCCTGGCTGCAACTGGCGATCTGGCTGCCGGTGACATTGTTCAGCGCGCTCGCGCTGTTGCAGCCGACCAAGGGCGCGATCGTCGGCCTGCAGTGGCAACTCGGCATGGAGGGGTTTGCGGCGACGCGGCGTGCGGTGGCGCGGGCGCGGAGCGCCGTTGGGCGAACTCGCCAAGCCTGACGTGATGTCGTAGCCCGGATGGAGCGAAGCGAAATCCGGGGCTCATGCCGCGGGCAACACTGTCCCGGATTGCGCTTCGCTGCATCCGGGCACGGATCATCAAATCGGATGGTGGTGGGGCCGGAACACGCGGCCCTTCTCTGTGACAAGCACCACCGCGAGCGCGGCCAGCGTGCAGAGAAGGAATCCGGTCGCGAATGGCAGCAGCGTGCCGTCGTAGTCCTGGCCGATCGTGGTGCCGATGCCGATCCCAAGCAAGGTGGTGATGGTGCCGTAAAGCGAGGAGGCGGTGCCGGCGATCTTGCCCTGCGGCTCCATCGCCAATGCGGTGAAGTTCGCCATCATCAGCCCGAACGCGAACATCATCAGGACCGACAGCACCATGAACAGTGGCAGCGACAGCGTGTCGGTCTTCACGACGATGAACAGTGCCGCGGCGACCACGGCGAAGCCGGTCAGCGCGGCGTGCGAGATCACCCGCATGCCGATGCGGCCGACGATGCGTGAATTGAGGAAGCCGGCGATTGCGACGCCGACCGCGCAGGCGGCGAACGCGACCGGGAAGTAATGTCCGAGCTTGAAGACCTCGGTGAAGATCTGCTGCGACGAGAACACGAAGGCGAACAGCGAGCCCTGCACGCCGCCCGCGGCGAGCGCATAGCCGAGCGTCTGGCGGTTGGTCACGGTCTGACGGAACGCGGACAGCACCTCGGGGATCGCCAGCGACTTGCGCAGCTCCTTCGGCAGCGTCTCCGGCATCCGCATCGCGCTCCAGGCCAGCGCGATCACGCCGTAGATCATCAAGAGCACGAAGATGCCGCGCCAGTGCGTCATCAGCATCACGGCCTGGCCGAAGGACGGCGCGATCACGGGCACTGCGATGAACACCATCATCGCAAGCGACATCACGCTCGCCATCCGCCGTCCGGCGTAGCAGTCGCGCACGATCGAGGTGGCGATCACGCGGGTTGCCGCGGTGCCGAGCCCTTGCAGCGCGCGCGCCAACAGCAGCGTCTCGAACGAGGGCGCCATGATCGCGAGCAGGCCGGCGATGGTGTAGACGGTCATGCCGCCGAGCAGCACCGGGCGGCGGCCGAAGCGGTCCGACAGCGGGCCCATCACGAACTGGCCGACCCCGAAGCCGACCAGGAAGATCGACAGCACCATCTGCGGCCGGTTGGCGTCGGCGATCTGGAACGCGGAGCGGATGTTCGGCAGCGCCGGCAGCATCATATCCATCGCTAGCGGGTTCAGCGCCATGATGGAGGCGATAACGACGACGAATTCCGGAAAACCCATCGGGCGGTGGCCTGAGGACACCCAGGCATCGGCATTGATGTCAGACACTTACGACCTCGTGGAGAGCCCGGATCATAATGCCCTTGCTGCAATGCACAATCGGCATTTTGGGATGGGAGACCGTCGGCGACGGGTGAGGTAACGGGGTCATGGAACCGGCCGCGCAGGGCGTCGGTCGTGGCTACACCGTTGCTCCTGCAACTATTTTGCTCGTGCCGCACGGCAAGCTCTGCTATCCCGGCACCAGCACCCGTGCGGGGCAGGCGCAACGCGGCCGATCACCCCACACGGTAAAGACGTTTGGGGAGGCCACATGTCCATCGAACTATCCGCGCGCTCGCGCGGCGCTGACCTGTCGGACGAGGAACGCAAGGTCCTCACCGCAACGCTCGTCGGCACCACCATCGAGTGGTACGACTTCTTCGTCTACGCCCAGGCCGCCGGCCTGGTGTTCGGCGCGCTGTTCTTCGCGCCGATGAACGCCAACAATCCGCTGCTGGCGCAGATCGTCTCGTTCGCGACGCTCGGCCTTTCCTTCCTGTTCCGCCCGCTCGGAGCCATCGTCTGCGGCCATCTCGGCGACCGCTTCGGGCGCAAGAACATGCTGGTCGTCACGCTGCTGTTGATGGGCGCCGCGACCGCGCTGGTCGGCCTGCTGCCGACCTATGCTCAGATCGGCGCCTGGGCGCCGGCATTGCTTGTTGTTCTGCGCATCCTGCAGGGCTTCTCGGCCGGTGGCGAGTGGGGCGGCGCGGCGCTGATGGCGGTGGAATCGGCGCCGGTCGACAAGCGCAGCTTCTTCGGCTCGTTCCCGCAGGTCGGCACGCCGCTCGGCATGATCCTGGCGACCGGCGTGCTGTGGGTGCTCACGGCGACGCTCGGCAAGCAGGCGATGATCGAATGGGGCTGGCGGATTCCGTTCCTGCTGTCGATCCTCCTGATCGTGGTTGGTATCGTGATCCGCCGCACCGTGGAGGAATCGCCGGTGTTCCAGGCGATGCAGCGGCGGCACAAGGAATCCTCCGCGCCGCTGCGCGAGTTGATGCGCAATCATGCCAAGGAGATTCTGCGCACCGCCTTGATCTTCATGGCCAACAATGCGGCCGGTTATATCCTGATCGCGTTCATCATCAGCTACGGCGCCAACACGCTGAAGCTGCCGTCCGAACAGCTGCTGCTGGTCGGCACGCTGGCTGCGGTGAGCTGGTTCATCTTCACGCTGCTCGGCGGCATCCTCGGCGATAGAATAGGCCGCGTGCGCTGCTTCCAGATCGGCTACACGCTGATGGTGCTGTGGGCGGTGCCGATGTGGTTCTTGATCGACAGCAAGAACTTGCTGCTGTTCTTCATCAGTGCCGTCGGCCTCACCATCGCGCTCGGCCTGTCCTATGGCCCGCAGGCGGCGCTCTATGCCGAGCTGTTCCCGGCCAAGGTGCGCTATTCCGGCGTCTCGATCGGCTACGCGCTCGGAGCCATCTTCGGCGGCGCCTTCGCGCCGATGATCGCGCAATGGATCATCGGCACCTATGGCGAGTCCTGGCGGGTCGGCGTCTATATCGGCCTGCTGGCGCTGATCTCGCTGATCACGGTGTCGACGATCAGGGATCCGCAGGGCGTTGATCTCAACGTGAAGGACGGGAATGCGTAGGCGAAGGACATGCGTAGGTCGGATTAGCCGCAAGGCGTAATCCGCCACGGTCCTCCCGTTTTGGTGGATTACGTCCACCGCGCTCCACGCTTCGCGCGGACCCGATGGGCTAATCCACCCTACGCGGCGGTGCTCACTTAGATCCGGGCGCCGCGGTTGTAGCCGTCGACGAGCTGATTGTAATCGCGCATCAGCCGCGCTGGCGATCCTTCCACCATCCAGCCGGCGCCGGCATTGCTCAGCATCATCTTCTCCCCGGAGCTGTAGGGCAGCTTGTCGCGCATGCGGCGCATCAGCTGCTTGGCGGTGGTGAGGAATGATTTGGCGCTGCCGATGAACATCGAGCCGAGCTTGACGTCGCCGTCCTTGCCCGAGGCGTCCTCGGTTGCCTTCACCGTCGCTTCATAGTCGTTGAGCGCCTGGGTGATCGCGTCGAGGTCGGGCTTGTCGGCCTGCTCCGCGCGAAGCACGCGCTTGGCCTGAATCATCAGGGCCTCGACATAATAATGCGACTTGCGGCCTTCGCCCGCCTCGATCGCGGCCAGCTGCTCGGCTGAACGCTTGTCATTGATCGCCTCGACGCCGGCGCGCAGCGCCTTGTCGGCGCCGGCGAATGCTTCCCATGCCGCGACCAGGCGCGGATGCAGCGCCTTGCCCTTGGCCATCTTGTCGTCCTTGTAGTTCTCCTGGGTGTAGTACTCGTCAGCCTCCTTCAACAGCGGCTCGAGCGTGGTCACGGCGGCAACATAGGCATTCGCAGCCGCCTCAAGCCCGGCATCGTGCGGGGCCGCCGCATTGGCGGCCGCGACGCTCGTCTTGCAGTCGGAGGTGTCGTAGATCGTGTAGGTGCCGTAGATGATCCGCTCCTTGCCGGTGGGACCGCTCCTGGCGGCCCAGGAAAAGTAGCGGTCGCGGGATTCGTAGGATCGCGACGACAGACGGTTGATGCACCCGACATAGGCGTTCATCTTGTGCGTCAGTTGCGCGGAAGCGGCGCTCTCCGATGACGCAGGCGGGGCCTGTTGGGCGGCGGCCGGTTCGAGAAAAGCAGCGATAGCTGCAATCACAAGGAAACGGGTCTTTCGCATCGGGAGTTTGCCCTCATCTCGGCCGCAAGTTGGCCGCCCCCGCTTGGAACGATTGTGTGACGGCAGACGGTGACGTCACACGCGCCTTCGCCGAGGCCGCGCCGCACACTATCGATAGACTGGTTTGTCGGCTACGGCCAGAAGCCCGCCTTGCGGACCGTGCGCCGTGCGCGCAGCCGATGCTTTCCCTTCGTGCTCGATGAGACCGGCTCCGTCGGGCGTGTGATCGGAAACGTCTCGCGCATATGCTCCGCGAGCATTGCACAATAGTCGGTCGCGAAACGAGGCAAGGGACGTCGTTTGTCCCACGAGATGGTCAGGGGCTCCTGCAACATCCGGCGCCTATGCGTGAGACCGACGATTCTCAATTCGTAACGCTGGCATTGCAGCTGGGAGGGAACGATTGCTACGCCGTGCCCCGCTTCGGCAAGTGCCAGCAAAGTGTGCGGGTTCCTGCTCTCGAACATGATCGCGGGCTTCAGTCCGGCCATTCGGCTCGCCGCATCGAAAGCACGGCGAAATCCGAACCCGCTATCCATCAGCAGCAGCGGAAACTCAGCAAGGTCAGCGACCTCGATCGTCGTCTGAGGCCCGAGCCGCATTGAGGGATGGCAGGCAGCCAGCAGCTCTACGGATCCAAGCGAAAGACTGCCGAAGTGCTGCTCGTTCAGCTTGACTGCATGCAGCAGGTTTTGGCCGAGATGAATTTCACCACGTTCGAGCATCGCCAATATTTCGTTGCCCGTCCCCTCCCTGATCCTTACTTCAACCCGGGGATAGCGCTTCGCATACCGATGCAGGAATCGGGACAGGACACTTTCGATGTGTTGCGGCGACCCGGCTATCTTGAGAACTCCGGGGTCTCCCCGGCGGAGCAACTGAGCCTGCTCTTTCAGTGAGCTGGCGCTGTTGAGCAGCAGCCGGCAGCCTGCGATCAACTGCTCGCCTTCGCCGGTCAGCAAAAGGCGGCGCCCGACACGATCAAACAGCCGCAGCCCGAGCTCCTGCTCAAGTGCGATGATTTGCCTGGACAGCGCCGGCTGGGCGACCCGCAACCGCAATGCGGCCTTTGAGACGGTGCCGAGCTCGGCCACGGTCAGGAACGTGAGGGCCTGTCGCAGGTTCATGCCCGCTTATACCACTTTGGCATGAACTTTCAGAAGATATATGCATTGGACACATTTTGGGCCGAGGCGGAGAGTCCGGTGCAGCAGCGGTTCGCGACAGCAGCGAAACATGGAGGGAGGCCCGCATGAACGCCCGAAGCAAGATCGGTCTGGTTGTGCTGACATGCGCGACGTTGTGTGCTCTGGGCTGGGAGGCATTGCATGGCGAACCCGGGCCTCCCGCCTATCTGATCGGCCAGATCGACGTCGTCGATCCCGATGGCTATGCCAGGGAATATTTGCCCAGGGCGCGCGAGATCATCAAGGCGCACGGCGGGAAGCTGGTTGCGGCCGCGGGCGCGGCGGCGGCCGGTTCGCAGGTCGTTGCCGTCGACGGAGAGCCGCCGAGACGCGTGGTCATCTACATGTATCCGAGCATGGCAGCGCTTCTGGCTTGGCGAAACGATCCAGCCTACGTGCAGGTCCGAGCCATTGGCGAAAAATACGCCAAGTATCGCACATTCGCTGTCGAGGGCTCGGTGGCCAATTAGTCCCGATCGTCTCGCGCAACGGGATCAGGAAAGCAAAAGTTCTGCGCGATGGATGTGGCGACATAACCTGGCAGCGTCCCATTCCCACGCGGCCACACATGCGAGTATCAGCCTAGCTGGCTCCGAGCATCGCCTTCAGCTTCTTGACCGCGCTGTCGGGCGTCGTCAGCACCTCGCGGCCGGTGATTTCGGCGACGCGTGCGGCGGCCGGGGCCATGCTGTACTGGGCGAGCGCGATCAGGTCGCAGTCGCGCAAATCGCGGCTGGCCTCGACCACGATGCGGTCGTGCTCGGCGCGGTCGCCGCGATCGAGCGCGGCCAGCGCGCCGTCCGCGAGCTTCGGCACCAGCGTCACCGACGACGGAAATTCCGGCGGCATCGACGCCAGCGTCGGCGGGAAGGTCGAGAGCAGGCCGATGCGTTTTCCCTTGGCGACCGCCTGTTCGATCATCGCCTCGTTCGGCTTCAAGACCGGCATCGGCGCCAGCGCGCGCGCCACCGCCTCGATGCAGGGTCCGAACGCCGAGCAGGTGAAGAGGATGCCGTCGGCGCCGGTGCTGGCCGCATAGTGCCCCATGGCAAGGAAGCGCTCGGTCATCCGGTCGGTCAGCTTGCCGTCGCGCGCGAGATCGGCCGAGAGAGAGTCGTCGAGCAGGTTCATCAGCCGCGCTTCCGGCCAATGTTTTGTGAATGACGCCTCGATCGGGACGATCGAATGCTTCAGGGCGTGAATGAGGGTGATGCGCATGATGCGATCTCTCTCGGGTAGGGTGGGCAAAGCGAAGCGCGCCCACCATCACGTGCACGAGCAAGAATGGTGGGCACGTCGCTAACGCTCCATTGCCCACCCTACAGCTCCCGCAGGGTGAGTTGACTTCGATTACTTGAACGGGATCGCGTACATCAGGCCGCCCTTGCTCCAGGTGCCGTTGAGGCCGCGCTCGAGCTTCAGGGGGCTTGCCTTGCCGACATTGCGCTCGAAGATCTCGCCGTAATTGCCGCCGGCCTTGATCGCCGCGACCAGCCATTTGTTGTCGAGGCCGAGCCGCGAGCCGAGATCGCCGGATGCGCCGAGCAGGCGCTGGATCGCCGGCACCTGCGACTTCGTCATCTCGTCGACATTGGCTTGCGTCACGCCGAGATCTTCGGCCTCGACCAAGCCGTAATGCAGCCAGGTGATGATGTCGCTCCAGACCTCGTCGCCGTTGCGGGTGAACGGGCCGAGCGGCTCCTTGCTGATGGTTTGCGGCAGCACGACATAGTCGTCGGCCTTCGGTGCCGCGGTTGCGACCGCGCCGGCGAGCGCCGAGGCGTCCTGGGTCATGGCATCGCAGCGGCCGCCGAAGAAGGTCTGGTACATCGTGTCGGGACGATCGAACACCAGCGGCTTCCAGTCGATGCCGTTGGCGCGGCCGTAATCGCCGAGCGTCACTTCATGCGTGGTGCCCTGCGCGACGCAGACGGTGGCGCCCTTGAGGTCCTTCAGCTCCTTCACGCCGAGGTCCTTCTTCACCACGAAGCCCTGGCCGTCGTAGAAATTGACCGGGCCCTGGCGCAGCCCGAGCGTGGTGCCGCGCAGATAGGTCTGGGTCGAGTTGCGGTAGAGCACGTCGATCTCGCCGGATTGCAGCGCGGTGAAGCGGTTCTGCGCGGTCAGCGCGACGTAGCGCACCTTGGCTGGATCGCCGAGCACGCCGGCGGCAAGCGCCCGGCAATAGTCGACGTCGAGGCCCTTGAAATTGCCCTGCGAGTCCGGCGCCGAGAAGCCGGCAAAGCCGGTCGAGACGCCGCACACCAGCGTGCCGCGCTGCTTGACGGTGTCGAGCGTCGCCGCGCTTGCGGTTGAAAGCCCTGCGACGAGCAGGCTCGCCGCGATCAATACGTGCTTCATTCTGTCCTCCTCCTAATTTTTGAGCATGATCTTCTCGGAAAACCGGTGCCCACTTTTCCGGATCTGCTCAGTGACCGATGTCCTTCAACGCGCTGTCGACCGCAGCGCCGAGCCTTTCGACGATCATGTCGATGTCGCCGGACGTCGCGATATAGGGCGGGGCGAGCAGCACATGGTCGCCGCGCTGGCCGTCGGCGGTACCGCCCGACGGATAGCAGCCGAGGCCGCCGGCAAACGCTGCGGACTTGATCCGCTGATGCAGCTTCAGCTTGGGATCGAATGCCTGCCGCGTGCCGCGGTCGGCGACCAGCTCGATCCCCCAGAACAGGCCGCGGCCCCTGATGTCGCCGACATGGCGGTGATTGCCGAAGCGCTCGATCAGCCGCTGTTCGAGCTGGCGGCCGCGCTCCTTGACCTGGTCGAGCAGTCTTTCCTCGGCGATTGTCTTCTGCACCTCGAGCGCTGCGGCGCAGGCCAGCGGATGCGCCAGATAGGTGTGGCCGTGCTGAAACGCGCCGGAGCCGTTGCGCACGGTGTCGACGATATTGCCGCTCGCGAGCATCGCGCCGATCGGCTGATAGCCGCCGCCGAGGCCCTTGGCGATCGCCTGGATGTCGGGCGAGACGCCTTCCTGCTCCCACGCATGCAGCGTGCCGGTGCGGCCCATGCCGCACATCACCTCGTCGAGGATAAGAAGCGCGCCGTGGCGATTGCAGATCTCGCGCACCGCCTTGAAGTAGCCCTCCGGCGCCGGCACGCAGCCTGCGGTGGCGCCGACCACGGGTTCGGCGATGAAGGCGGCGACATTCTCGGGGCCGAGCCGCTGGAATTCAGCCTCCAGCTCGGCGGCGAGCCGGCCGACGAACGCGGCCTCCGATTCATCGTCGCGCTTCTCGTGATAGGCGAAGGCGGGGGTGACATGGCTGAACGAGGGCGACAGCAGCGGCGCGTAGGGCTCGCGGCGCCAGGCATTGCCGCCGGCCGACAGCGCGCCGAGCGTGTTGCCGTGATAGCTCTGGCGGCGGGCGATGAAGCGGGCGCGCTGCGGCTCGCCGCGCTCGATGAAATATTGCCGCGCCAGCTTGATCGAGGCCTCGATCGCCTCCGATCCGCCGCTGACGAAGTAGACATAGCCGAGCCCGCCGGGCTCGTGCCCGACCAGCCGCTCGGCGAGCTCTTCGGCGGGCTCCGACGAGAAGAAGCCGGTATGCGCATAGGCGATCTTCGACGCCTGCTTGGCGATCGCGGCAAGAATGCGTGGATGCTGATGGCCGAGGCAGGACACCGCGGCGCCGCCGGAGGAATCCAGAATGCGGTGGCCATCCTCCGCGATCAGCCAGACGCCTTCGCCGCCGATTGCCTTGGGCGGGGTCTCGCGCAGGCTACGGTGCATCACGCGGCTCTTGGAGGCGGCTGTCATGACACTCATCCTTTCTCGACGGTATTTGCCTATTGCGACATCCTGGCAAGCCGGCTTTCAGTCTCTTCCAGCGTGCGTTTTGCCCCGGCGCCGCCCAGCGTGAAGGCGACCGCGGCGAGCGACTGGGCGACTGCGATCGCGCCGGTGAGGCTCGGGAAAAAGCCGGGCGAGGCGGCGGCCTCGAACAGCAGCAAATGATCGGCCCCCTCGGCCATCGGAGCTGTGATGGTGTCGGCGATCGCGATCAGCGCGGCGCGCGCCTGATGCGCCGCGCGCGCGGTCTCGACGCTGACCAGCGTGTAGGGTGCAAAGCCGATCACGACCACGGCGTCGTCAGTGTGGAAGGCGCCATGATCGAGATCGAACGGGCCGGAACCGCCGACCAGATGCACCGCATCGGGGCGGAATAGGCGAAGCTGATAGGTCAGCAGTTCCGCGACGCTGCGGCAGCTGCGAAAGCCGGATATCCAGATCCGGTTCGCCGAATGCAGCGCACGCGCGGCGTCCGCAATCGCGTTCGCGGAGATGCGCGCGAGCCCCGCGGCTTCGGCTTCCAGCTTGTCGTGCACCAGTTTGACGTCGGCATTCGGCCCGCCGCGGCGGCTCTTGGCGCGGCCGGAGAACGGCGAGCCCTGCGCGGGCCGTCGCGCCTCGGTGAGTGCGGCGCGCAATTCGTCCCAGCCGGAATAGCCGAGCGCCTTTGCCAGGCGCGTAAAGGAAGCTGGGTCGGCGCCGGCGACGGCGGCGAGCTCGCGCATCGAGCGGGTGGTGGCGTCGTAATCATTGGCTGCGACAAACCGCCCAACCTCCTGCAAACGCGTTGGCAGCGACGGCAATGCGCTGCACAATTCGTTGAGGGGCGATGGTTTCGGCTGAGCCTGGGCCATGAAACATATGTTGCATGAATCTTAATTTGGTGCAACATATGATGTGCGCATCCTCGAATAGACGCCTGCGCATGGCAGAAGATCGCTTCTGAGGGGATCCTGTGCTGTGACGACATCGACGCCGAAACGCCCTCCCGCCCGCAACTGGCGGCTCTCGCTCAGCGATCCCCGCGTCGCCGGCCTGTTCTGGCAGGTCCTGGTGGTCGGTATCGCGGTCGCCATCGTCGCCTTCCTGTGGTCGAACGCGCTGCATAATCTCTCGGCGCGGCGGATCTCGACCGGCTTTGCCTTCCTCGGCCGCGAGGCCGGCATGCCGATCGCGGATTCGTGGATCGACTACACGCCGAAGGACACTTACCTGCGCGCCTTCATTGTCGGCGTCGTCAACACGCTGCGCGTTGCCGTGATCGGCATCGTGCTGGCGACCGTGATCGGCACGCTGGTCGGCATTGCGCGGCTGTCGTCGAACTGGCTGTTGGCGCGGCTCGCCGCCGTCTATGTCGAGGTACTGCGCGACCTGCCGCTCTTGCTGCAGTTGTTGTTCTGGTACGTGCTGATGCAGGGCCTGCCGGCGGCGCGCCAGGCGTTCAAGCCGGTCGAAGGCGTCTATCTCTCCAATCGCGGCCTGATCCTGCCGTCGGTCCCGCTGCACGAGGCCAATTGGTGGACCATCCTCGCGCTGATCGCAGGCTTGGTCGTGTTCACTTTCGTCAGGCGCGGCCTGATCGCGCGGCAGATGCGCGACGGCCGGGCGCGGCCGGCCTGGCCTTACGCGCTCGGTCTCGTCGTCGCGTGGCCTGCGCTGGTGTCGTTCCTCTCGGGCGCGAGCTGGGGCATCACGCTGCCGGAGCTGCGCGGCTTCAACTTCGTCGGCGGGCTGACCCTGGCGCCGGAATACTTCGCGCTCCTGATCGCGCTCGTCACCTACACCTCGGCCTTCATCGCCGAGATCGTGCGCAGCGGCATCCAGGCGGTGCCGCGCGGCCAGTCCGAGGCCGCCAAGGCGCTCGGGCTGAAACGCGGTTTCGTGCTGCAGCACATCGTGCTACCGCAGGCCCTGCGCGTCATAATCCCGCCGATGACCAGCCAGTATCTCAACCTGACCAAGAACTCCTCGCTCGCGGTCGCGGTCGGTTACCAGGACATCGTTTCGATCGCCAACACCACGCTGAATCAGACCGGGCAGGCGATCGAGTCGATCGCGCTGATCATGATGGTGTTCCTCACCATCAGCCTCGGCATCAGCCTGTTCATGAACTGGTACAATGCGCGGATCGCGCTGGTGGAGCGCTGACATGAGCTCGGTCGCCCACCTCCCGCAGGATCCGCTACCGATCGGCCCGCGCCCCGCGCCGCGCGCGCTCGGCGGTCATCTCACCGCCTGGCTGCGCGCCAATTTGTTCGCCTCGATCCCGTCCGGCATCATGACCTTGCTGCTGCTGTTCGTGCTCGGCAAGGCCGGCATCGCGTTTTGGCAATGGGGCATTGCCAACGCGGTCTGGATCGTCTCCGGCAACGACACTGCCGCCTGCCGCGCGCTGCGCGGCGTCGGCGCCTGCTGGGCCGTCGTGCCCGAGAAGTACCGCTTCATCCTGTTCGGCACCTATCCGTATAGCGAGCAGTGGCGGCCGGCGCTCGCGGTCGTGATCTTCATCGCGCTGTTCGTGGTGTCGAGCCGCCGCAGCTTCTGGCGCAAGGAATTGTTCCTGCTGTGGGCGGCGGCGCTGATCGTGATCGGCTGCCTGATGTGGGGCGGCTTCCTTGGCCTCACCTTCGTTACCCAGGACCGCTGGGGCGGGCTGCCGGTGACGCTGATCCTCGCGACCTTCGGATTGGCGCTCGGCTTCCCGCTCGGCATCCTGGTCGCGCTCGGCCGCCGCTCGAAATTGCCGGCGATCCGCTCGCTCTGCGTGCTCTATGTCGAATTGATCCGCGGCGTGCCGCTGATCAGCCTGCTGTTCATGGCGAGCGTGATGTTCCCGCTGTTCATGCCCGACGGCGTCAACATCGACAAGCTGTTGCGCGCCCAGATCGCCTTCATCCTCTATGCCGGCGCCTATCTCGCCGAAGTCGTGCGCGGCGGCCTGCAAGCGGTGCCGCGCGGACAATATGAGGCGGCTGATGCGCTCGGCCTGTCCTATTGGGAGAAGCACGCGCTGATCGTGCTGCCGCAGGCGATCCGCCACGTCATCCCGCCGCTGGTCAACACCTTCATCGCCTTCTTCAAGGACACCAGCCTGGTCCTGATCATCGGCATCTTCGATCTCTTGACGACCGCCAAGACCGCGATCGTCGATCCGGCCTGGCAGTCCTTCAGCGTCGAGGTCTACGTGTTCGTCGGCGTGATCTATTTCGTGTTCTGCTTTGCGATGTCACGCTACAGCCGCGGCCTCGAGGCGCAACGCACGCACGGCTGAGCGATCGTCGCTCGCCAATTCCTGAACATTCGGTCCTGCCGTCCTCCCCAGGATAAGCCCCCGGGGTAGGCGACCCATGGGGGCGATCGCCCCTTGCCAAGCCGGCTCGATCCTATTTATGATCATAAAATGGATAAATCGGCTTTGCCCACCCTCGACCCCTCGCGGCGCGCGGCGATCAAGCGCAAGCGCTCGGACGCGGTCGCCGATCTGATCCGCAGCCACATCTTCCAGGCCGGCTTGCAGCCCGACGACCGGCTGCCGCAGGAGGGCGAGCTGATCGCGATGTTCGGCTGCAGCCGCTCGACCATCCGCGAGGCACTCAAGTCGCTGGAAGTGCAGGGGCTGGTGCAGAACACCACCGGTCCCGGCGGCGGTGCCCGGGTGGCGCCGGTGTCGATCAACCGGATCGTCGGCCTGCTCAGCAACTACTTCTATTTCCAGTCGGTCAATGCCGCGCAGATCTACCAGATCCGCCGCCTGATCGAGCCGGAGCTCGCCTTCAGCGTGGTCGGCCACCTCACCGCGGCGCATTTGGCCGCGCTCGACAATGCGATCGCGGTTCAGGAGCATCACCCCGGCGGTGAAGCCGATTGGGACCATCATCGCCACGCCGAGATCGATTTCCACGACATCCTGATCGAGGCCTGTCCCAATCCGCTGCTCGGCCTGATGTGCCGGTTCGTCAACGAGGCGATCCGCCATCTGATCGGCAAATTCGGCGCGCAGGAGTTCTCGTCGCGCTTCACCTGCGAGAACATCGAATTTCACAAGCGCCTGATGGCCGCGTTCCGCTCCGGCAACGCGGCGCGTGCCCGGCGCGTGATGCTCGATCATGTGCTGAGCGCCGAGGCGGTCGTCGTTCCCAGAGAGGACCGGCGGATGGATCAGCCGGTCTTCTACGAGCCGTTGCGGCTCGACTGAACCCAACCAGCGAGAACCAGTGGAGGACAACACGTGACGAATGCACCGATCTGGCAATGGTCGGCCGTGGAGACGGCTGCGGCGATCAGGAACGGCGAGGCGACCTCGGAGCAGGTCGTCCGCGCCCATCTCGACCGCATGCACCAGGCCAACCCGGCACTGAACGCCGTCGTCGTCGATCTCGGTGACGCCGCGATGAAGACGGCGAAGGCCGCGGACGAGGCGCTGGCTGCCAGCAAGCGCGGCGGCGGTGCCGTCGGGCCGCTGCACGGCGTGCCGGTCACGATCAAGATCAACATCGACGTCGAGGGCCAGGCCAATTCGAACGGCGTGGTCGCCTTCAAGGACAATATCGCGCCGGGCGACTCGCCGGTGACGGCCAACCTCAAGAAGGCCGGCGCCGTCATCATCGGCCTCACCAACACGCCGGAATTCTCGCTGCGCGGCTTCACCGACAATCCGCTGCACGGCCTGACGCGTAATCCCTGGAATGCCGAGGTCACCTGCGGCGGCTCCTCGGGCGGCGCCGGCGCGTCGATCGCGGCCGGCATCGGCACCATCGCGCATGGCAACGACATCGGCGGTTCGCTGCGCTGGCCGGCGCATTGCAACGGCATCGCCACCATCAAGCCGACCCAGGGCCGGATTCCGGCGTTCAATCCCTCGGCCACCGCGGAGCGGCCGCTGATGGCCCAGTTCATGTCGTCGCAGGGCCCGCTCGCACGCCAGGTCGCCGACGTCCGTCTCGGGCTTGAAGTGATGGCGCAGCGCGATCCGCGCGATCCCTGGTATGTGCCGGCGCCGCTGACGGGGCCGAAGCCCGCCGCGCCGGTCAAGGTCGCGCTGGCGAAGATCCCCGAGGACATGGTGACCGATCGCGGCGTGATCGCGCTTCAGCGCAAGGCGGCCGATCATCTGGCCGATGCCGGCTATGCGGTCAGCGAGGTCGAGGTCCCCGAGCTCAACAAGGTCTGGCAGCTCTGGTGCGACCTGATCATGACCGAGACGCGGGTGTTGCAGCAGGACCAGATGCTGGCGACATCAAGCGCCGACTTCCAGAAGACGTTCCACGGCTTCATGGCGCTGGCCAACCCGCTCGATCAGGCCGGCTACATGAAGGCGATCGCCGAGCGGTCGCGTCACATCCGGGCCTGGATGGGCTTCCTCGAGCAATATCCTGTCGTGCTGATGCCGACCACGGTGCGCAAGACGCCGGAGGTCAATGCCGATCTCGGCGGCGACCAGCGCATCAAGGATTTGTTCTGGAACGACCTGCGCTTCATCTCGTCGATCAACGTGCTCGGCCTGCCGGCGGCCGTGGTGCCGGTCGGCCTGCATGAAGGGGTGCCGGTCGGCGTCCAGATCGTCGGCTCGCGCTATCGCGAGGACATGTGCCTCGACGCCGCCGAAGCGATCGAGCGCAAGGTCGGTATCCTCACAAGGCAATTGTGGGAGCGGCGCTGAGGCGATCGCGACCTCATCCTTCAGTCGTATGATCTAGAGCAGGATGAGTTTGAATCGGATTCTCGGACTCGGTTTACCTCTCCCCATTGGGGAGAGGTCGATTTGCGCAGCAAATCGGGTGAGGGGCCGCGGCGCCAACGAGAGAGCGTAACCCCTCACCCGGCGCGGAGCCTGTACTCGGACGGCGCGAAGCGCCGATCCGGGTGCGCCGACCTCTCCCAAGGGAGAGGTGAACCGCCGTCGTCAGATCAACCTTCTCTCATCATGCTTCAGGGCACGCCGCGGCGAAATCTCGTCGCGGCGTTCGCATGACCTGCGATGCGCGAGCCGACGCATGCGTCGCGTTCCTCCTCCCGGAATTTTGCCGCGGAATCGCAGAGCGCCATGCCGGCGAACGGGGTTGTCGGTGATCCCTGATTGCTTCAGGAGTTCGTCGAACCATCCGAACTATCCGAAACCTTTGGGAATGAAATGTCCATCACGAAACGCTCGCCCGTCCTTGCCGCCATTGCCGCCGCGTGTCTGTCATTTGCTGTCGGCGCGGCCCGCGCGGAGGATAGTGTGCTGCGCGTCGGCATCATCACCGACATGAGCGGGCAATATTCCGACGGCAACGGGCCGGGATCGGTGATCGCGGCGCAAATGGCCGCGGAGGAGATCGGCGGCACGGTCGCCGGACGCAAGATCGAGATCATCTCGGCCGATCACCAGAACAAGCCTGACGTGGCGACCGGCATCGTGCGCAACTGGATCGACACCAAGGGCGTCGACGTGATCGCCGAAGGCGTCAACTCGGCGGTGGCGCTCGCGGTCCAGACCGTGACGCGCGACCGCAAGAAGCTGTTCCTGATCTCGGGCGCCGGTTCGTCCGATCTCACCGGCAAACAATGCTCGCCGACCAGCGTGCAGTGGACCTACGACACCTATGCCTCCTCGAACGCGACGGCGAAGGCGGTGGTCGCGCGCGGCGGCACGCCGTGGTTCTTCCTCACCGCGGACTACGCGTTCGGCCAGGCGCTGGAGCGCGATGCCAGCAAGGCCGTGACGTCGGCCGGCGGCAAGGTGCTGGGCGCGGTCCGTCATCCCTTCGATACCGCCGACTTCTCGTCCTTCCTGCTGCAGGCGCAGTCCTCCGGCGCAAAAATCCTGGCGCTTGCCAATGCCGGCTCCGACTTCCGCAATGCGGTGTCGCAAGCCGACGAGTTCAACATCCGCGCCAGCATGCAGCTCGTCGCGCTGCAGGTGACGCTCACCGACGTGCCGGCGCTCGGGCTGGCGCATGCGCATGATCTCCTGTTCACCGATTCCTTCTATTGGGATCGCACGCCCGAGACCCGCGCCTTCGCCCAGGAATTCTTCAAGCGGCACGGCGCCATGCCGACCGCCTACCAGGCCGGCGTCAACTCGGCGCTCAGGCACTATTTCAAGGCGGTCGCCGCCACCAACTCGGTGGATTCGGAGACCGTGATCGCGCAGATGCGCAAGACCCCGGTCAATGACTTCTTCGCCCAGAACGGCGTCGTGCGCGAGGACGGCCGCATGGTGCACGACATGTACCTGATGCGCATCAAGAAGCCGGACGAGTCCAAGAGCAAGTGGGACCTCTACGAATATCTCGCGACCGTGCCGGGCGACCAGGCCTTCCGTCCGCTCGATGATGGCGGCTGCCCCTACGTCGCCAAGGCGCATTAGGAGTGAGGCGACCGAGGCCGACGTTCTGGTGCGGTTATTGTGGAAGCGGCGTTGAGGTGAGCACACTTCCCGGGCTCCCTCTCCCCTTGCGGGAGAGGGTGGGGAGAGGGGTGGCCCCGGGCGAGTTGATCGATGGACTGCACATCCTCGCAAGTTGCTTCCTTACCGTTGCGCGGTATTCGGAGAGCTCACGTCGTGTGGTACCCCTCTCCCCAACCCTGCCCCGCAAGGGGGAGGGAGCCCTGCCGCCGGTGCCCGCCTCACGCGCGCGCGTGCCACTGAGTTGCCCGACGGCGCAAGCCCTCGTGACAAAAATATTTCGCTTTATCCGAAGCGCAACGCGGTGTATAAATCTCCCCGTCTCACCCGATACGAGGGGCGCTTCGCGGTCGTCACGAACGCGGGTCGAGATGCGGTGGACGCCGATTGCGCAGTTGACGAACGCGCATGAGGCGGACGGCGAAGTCGTGCAGGCCTGACGCCCTAGCGGTAGGTGTCTTTTCGGATTGCGCAGATGCGCGTCGCGAAGACGGTGACAACAAAGCCAAGTCTCGCCGGGGAGAGCACGTATAAGCCGTAACCCGTCGCGCAGGGAAAGCCGGATTGCTCCGGTTACACCTGTGGTCCTACCCCCGAGCTTTCTACCCTTTTGCTCGGGGCCCATGGGTGCGATCGGCACCCGGCTTTCCCTGCGCCCTCTGCTTTCAGAGCGGCGAGACGAAGAGCAAGACTCGGGCAGGTCATGCCGCGAGAATGCAAAACTGCGTCCTCATCTACAACTGTCATCGCCCGGCCTCGACCGGGCGATCCAGTACGCCGCGGCTTCTCGGCTCAAGCACAGCCGTCTCTGGACACGGCCTGTTTCGCCGGGACGACGATTGTGGCCGGTCGCGTGACGCATCAAAAGCGCGTGTGGCTGGATGTGGAAGCGTGCGGCCTTTCTTGACACGGATCGCGTCAACCGTTTCCCTTCGCCATCGACGTCAGCGGCTGGGTGGGCGCGGGTGCAGAACGAATCTGTGATCAGGCGGCGGGACCTGCTGACGCTGATCGGGACCATTGCCGGCAGCTCGGCGATGTATCACGCGATGACGAGCCTCGGCTTCGCATCGGAATCCGCCTACAAGGGGCCGGTCAGGCTCGCCGGCGATGTCAAGGGCGCCTCGGTGCTGATCCTCGGCGCCGGGCTTGCCGGCATGACGGCGGCGCTGGAATTGCGCAAGGCCGGCTACAAGGTCCAGATCCTCGAATTCAACAGCCGCGCCGGCGGCCGCAACTGGTCGATCCGCGGCGGTGACAGCTTGACCGAGCTCGGCGGCTTCAGGCAGACCTGCCAGTTCGAGCAGGGGCTCTACCTCAATCCCGGCCCGTGGCGGATTCCCTATCATCACCGCGCGCTGCTCGATTACTGCCGCAGGCTCAATGTGACGCTGGAACCCTTCATCCAGCTCAACCACAATGCCTATCTGCACGCGACGCGCGCATTCGACGGCAAGCCGCAACGCTTTCGCAGCATCAAGGCGGATTTCCAGGGCGGCGTGTCGGAGCTGCTCGCAAAAGTCAGCCAGCAGGGCAGGCTCGACGAGTTCGTCGGCAAGGAAGACCAGGAGATCCTGTTGCAGGCGCTGCGCGACTGGGGCGCGCTGGATCGCGATTACAAATACAATGCCAACCTCGGCTCCGCCGAGTTTCGCGGTTATGCCCACGATCCCGGCGGCGGCCTGATGCCCGATCCGTTGCCCAGCGAGCCGGTCTCGCTGCAGGAGCTGCTGCGGTCGCGGATGTGGCGCTATCTGCAGACCTTTGCGCGCTACGACTTCCAGACCACGATGTTCCAGCCGGTCGGCGGCATGGACATGATCGGCAAGGCGTTCGCGCGCGAGGTCGGCGATCTCATCCGCACTAACGCCAAGGTGACGCAGATCCAGCAGAACGGCTCCGGCGTCACCGTGAGCTATGTCGACACCGCCAATCCGTCCGCGGTGCAGCAGGCGACCGCCGACTGGTGCATCTGCACCATCCCGTTGCCGATCCTGAGCCAGCTGCCGATTGATGTCGGCGCACCGATGAAGAGCGCGATCGAGGCCGTGCCCTATGCCGCCTCGGTGAAGATCGGGCTGCAGTTCAAGCGGCGGTTCTGGGAAGAGGACGAGGCGATCTATGGCGGCATCAGCTACACCGATCTGCCGATCCGGCAGATCGCCTATCCGAACACTGGCTTCAACCGTGGCGGCCGCGGCATCCTGCTCGGTGCCTACATGTATGGCGGCGCCAATTCGTTCGAGTTCACCGCGATGACGCCGGCCGAGCGGGTCGCGAGCGCGGTCGAGTTCGGCTCGGCGATCCATTCGCAATACCGAAGCGAATTCGAGAACGGCGTCGCGGTGGCCTGGCATCGCGTGCCGTTCACGCTCGGCTGCGCCGGCGAATGGACCGAGGCCGCGCGGGCGCAGCACTACCGCAATCTCTGCCAGATCGACGGGCGCATCGCGCTGGCCGGCGAGCATGCCTCGCTGCTGCCAGCCTGGCAGGAGGGCGCGATTCTGTCCGCGCTCGACGTGATCTCCCGGCTGCACGAACGCGTGGTGAAGACGTGACGATGCGGACGGGACCATCTGCCATCGCCCTGTTGGCGCTGCTCGCGGCGTCCGCCGCCGCTGCGCAGGACGGTATAGCGGGCAAGCGCACCTTCTCCTCGGGCTACCGCTTCGTGGAGATGACCGGCGAAGAGCTGTTCGCCAATGTCTGCCAGGGCTGCCACATGCCGGACGCGACGGGCGCGAGCGGCGCCGGCACCTATCCCTCGCTCGCCGGCAACAAGAATCTCGAATCCGGCAGCTATCCGATCTTCCTAGTCGTCAACGGCCGCCGCGGCATGCCGGCATTCGGCGACATGATGACCGATGGTCAGGTCGCCGCCGTTGTGAATTATCTGCGGACGCATTTCGGCAACAGCTATCAGGACGCGGTGACGACCAAGGACGTCCAGGACGCCCGCCGCTGACAGCGTCGTCTCGTCATTCCGGGGCGCGGGCAAAGCCCGCGAACCCGGAATCCAGAGCTGGTGTAGTCGGAGTTCCGCAACTTCGAGATTCCGGGTTCGCGCTGCGCGCGCCCCGGAATGACGGATTGAACGATGTGTGCCACGCGAGCGGCTATCAAGTCATGGGAGATATTATGAGATTAGCAACTATCGTGTTGGGCGCCGCGCTGTCGGCGATGGCGAGCGCCGCCTCGGCCGACGTGGTCAGGCATCCGATTCCCAACTCGACATTCCCGATCGCGCAGGCTGTGACGGTCACCGGCAACACCACGACGGTTTATGTCAGCGGCCAGGTGCCGCCGGTCGTCAGCAAGGATGCCGATCCGTCGAGCCCTCAGGCCTATGGCGACACCAAGACCCAGACCGTCGGCGTGCTCAACCGGATCAAGGCGATCCTGGAAGGCCAGGGGCTCGGCATGGGCGACGTCGTCAAGATGCAGGTGTTCCTGGTGCACAGCACGGCGGCGCCGATGGACTTCAAGGCCTTCATGGAGGGCTACACCCAGTTCTTCGGCGGCAGCCAGCCGAACCTGCCGGCGCGCTCGGTGGTCGGCGTCGCGGCGCTGGCCAATCCCGGCTTCCTGGTCGAGATCGAGGTGATTGCGGCCAAAGACGCCAAATAAGCACTCCAAATGGCGTGCGCGAAACTGCGGAGCATGCGCGCGGAAATTGAAGGGCTTGCCGTCTTGCCAAAGCGCGTGTCGCCTGTCTGAATTCGTTGCAGTGGAATTCTGGGAGAGCACGATGTCGTACGAGGTGAAAGACATGGTTCGATCGCTGCGGCTCGCGGTGGCGCTCGGCGCGCTGCTCGCAACAGGCGCCGCGGCGGAGGGATTGACCGAGCAACAGCAATTTGCCCGCGGCATCTACCAGGAACTGGTCGAGATCAACACCACCACCGCGACCGGCGACACCCAGAAGGCGGCGGAGGCGATGGGCGCGCGGCTCCGCGCCGCCGGCTTCCCCGAGGCCGACGTGCATGTGTTCTCGCCGGCGCCGCACAAGGGCAATCTGGTGGCGCGGCTGCGCGGTTCCGGCGCGCGCAAGCCGATCCTGCTGGTCGCCCATATCGATGTGGTCCCCGCGCTGCGGGAAGACTGGACGGTCGATCCGTTCAAGCTCACCGAGCAGGACGGCTATTTCTACGGCCGCGGCTCGAGCGACGATAAATACATGGCCGCCTCCTTCGTCACCAATCTGATCCGCTACAAGAAGGAAGGCTACAAGCCGGACCGCGACATCATCGTAGCGCTCGAGACCGACGAGGAGATCCTCGATTCCAACGGCCTCGGCATGCAGTGGCTGATCAAGAACCACCGCGATCTGATCGATGCCGAGTTCGCGCTCAACGAAGGCGGCGGCGTAGGCCTGAAGAACGGCAAGGCGATCCGCAACAGCGTGCAGACCAGCGAGAAGGTCTCGGTCGGCTACCAGCTCACCGTGAAGGATCGTGGCGGCCATTCGTCGCTGCCGCGCAAGGACAATGCGATCTACCGGCTCGCCGAAGGCCTGGTTCGTCTCTCCAAATACGACTTCCCCATGAATCTCAACGAGACGACGCGGATCTATTTTGCAAAGACCGCCGAGACCGAGAGCAAGGAGAACGCCGACGACATCAAGGCGATCCTGGCGCCGCAGCCCGATCCGGCGGCCTTGGCGCGATTGTCGGACAAGCCCGGCTACAACGCCCAGCTCCGAACCACCTGTGTCGCGACCATGCTGGAGGGCGGCCATGCCATCAACGCGCTGCCGCAGCTGGCGAGCGCCAAGGTGAATTGCCGGATCCTTCCCGGCGAGCCGGTCGACGGTGTCCAGGCGGCGATCGAGCGCGTGCTCGCCGATAAGCAGATCGAGGTGACGGCGACCGGAAAGGCGGTGCTGAGCCCGCCGTCGCCCTTGAACGAGGAGATCATGGGTTCGATCGAGAAGCTGTCGAAGGAGTTCTGGCCGGATGCGGCGATCGTCCCGGTCATGAGCACCGGCGCGACCGACGGCAGCTATCTGCGCAATGCCGGAATCCCGACCTACGGCCATTCCGGGCTCGGCGCCGATGTCGACGACAACCGTAACCACGGCAAGGACGAGCGCGTGCTGGTCAAATCGTTCTACGAGGGCCAGGAGTACCTCTATCGCCTGGTCAAGATGCTCGCTGGCGGGAAATGATGGCTGACAGCGAGACAAGGACACGGGTTGCGGTCGCCGGCCTCGGCGCGATCGGCGCCGAAATCGTCAAGGCGCTCGATCAGGGCATCGAGGGACTGACGCTGGTTGCGGTGTCGGCGAACAGTCCGGACAAGCATCGCGGCTGGGTCGCGGAGCTCGAGTCCGCGCCAGAGCTGGTGCCGATCGAACAGCTCGCCGATGTTGCCGACATCGTGGTCGAGTGCGCGCCGAGCAAGGTGGTGCGCGCGATCGTGGCGCCGGTGCTCGAGCGCGGCAAGACCGCGGTCGTGCTCAGCGTCGGCGCGCTGTTGCAGAACGAGGACCTGGTCGATCTCGCGCGGGCCCATGGCGGCCAGATCATCGTGCCGACCGGCGCGCTGATCGGGCTCGACGCCGTGACCGCGGCTGCGGTCGGGACCATTCATTCGGCGAAGCTCGTGACGCGGAAGCCGGTCGCGGGCCTGCTCGGCGCGCCGCATCTGGTCGAGAACAACATCGAGATCGAAGGGATCACCGAGCCGCTGCGCATCTTCGAAGGCAGCGCGCGCGATGCCGCAAAGGGCTTTCCGGCCAATCTCAACGTCGCGGTGGCGCTGTCGCTCGCCGGCATCGGCCCCGACCGGACCCGGGTCGAGATCTGGGCGGATCCGAGGGTGACGCGCAACACCCACCGCATCGAGGTCGATTCCGATTCCGCGCGGTTCTCGATGACGATCGAGAACATCCCCTCGGAAAATCCCAAGACCGGCCGCATCACCGCGCTGTCGGTGATCGCCTGCCTGCGCAAATTGCGCGCGTCGTTACGGATCGGTACCTGATGAAGATTGAGCCCGACGATCTCCTGCTGATTATCGACGTGCAGAACGATTTCTGCCCCGGCGGCGCGCTGGCGGTTGCCGACGGCGATGCCGTCGTGCCGGTGATTAACCGGCTCGCGGCGCTGTTCGACCATGTCGTGCTGACCCAGGACTGGCACCCGGCGGGCCACAGCTCGTTTGCGACCTCGCATCCGGGCGCGGCGCCGTTCTCCTCGATCACCATGCCCTATGGGCCGCAGACGCTGTGGCCGGATCATTGCATCCAGGGCACCGCGGGCGCGGCGTTTCATCCAGGCCTCGCCACCGATCGCGCCGAGCTCGTGATCCGCAAGGGGTTCCGGTCGGCGATCGATTCCTATTCGGCGTTCTTCGAAAACGACCGCACAACCCCGACGGGGCTCTGCGCGAGCGCGGCCTCACGCGCGTCCTGATGGCGGGGCTGGCGACGGATTTTTGCGTGCAGTATTCGGCGCTCGATGCGCGGCGGCTCGGCATCGAGACGGTGGTCTTGTTGCCGGGCTGCCGGGCCATCGACCTCGGCGGTTCGCTTGCAGCCGCCATCGCAGCGATGCGCGAGGCCGGCGTGGCGCTTGTCGAGGAGATCGTCTGAGCCTCGCCAGGCGGGGCAAAAACCATTGTTTTGACTGGCCTTTTGTTCTAATCCCCAGCCGTTGATGATCACGCGCAGCGGAGCTTTCGTGTCGGGACAGGTTTTGCGGATCGGGACGCGCAAAAGCGCGATGGCGCTCGCGCAGACGGACGAGGTCGCGCGGCTGCTGCGCGCCTCGGCGGGCGACCTTGCCGTCGACATCGTCAAGCTCGAGACCCGCGGCGACCAGGACCAGACCAGCAAGCTGCTGCGTCACGGCGGCAAGGGCGGCGCCTTCGTCGCCGAGATTCGCGAGGCGATGCGCGCGGGCACCTTGCAGGCCGCGATGCATTCGCTGAAGGACGTGCCGGGCAACGAGGAGACGCCGGGTCTCGTCCTCGCGGCGATGCTGGCGCGCGATGCCGCCAATGACAGCCTGGTGCTGCGGCCCGGCCTGTCGCTGGAGACGCTGCGCGCCGCTCGCGGCAAGGGCTTCATGATCGGCACCAACGCGGTGCGCCGCGCCGCCTATCTCCGCCGGCTGTTTCCGGAGGCGACCGTGATCCATTATCGCGGCGCCGCCGACACGCGCGTTGCAAAACTCGATCGCGGCGACAAGCAGCGGCTGCCGGACGGTGGCGAGGTCGGTCCGGCGGATGCGCTGGTGATGGCGCGCTCGGGACTCGAGCGCATCGGCATGACCGCGCGCATCGCGCATGATTTCTCGGTCGACGAAATGCTGCCGGCGGTTGGCCAGGGCATCGTCGCGGTCGAATGCGTCGCGACCGACTGGACGACGCGCGCGCGTCTTGCCGCGATCGACAATGCGCCGTCGCGGTTTGCCGCCGAGGCCGAGCGCGAGGTGCTGTGGGTGCTCAATGGTCATTGCAACTCGCCGATCGCCGGCCACGCCACGTTCGCCGGAGGCGAGATGACGCTGCGCGCCTCGGTGCTCGACGAGCTAGGTGCCGGCTTCATTGAGGTGACGCGGCGCGGACCTTCGGATCGGCCGCGCGAACTCGGCCGCGCCGTCGGGATGGAGCTGTTGGAAAAGGGCGCCGCCGAGATCATCGCCCGCACAAGGGTGGAGGAATAGCGTCCGTTAGCGCGCGCGCAAGGGCCAGCTGCCGATGATCCGGAACCGGGATGTGCTATCGGCTTGCTTGAACAGCGCGATGCGGTCGATGGCGAGTGTCGCGAGATCGATCGCCGTGAACCGTTCGCGCAAACGCGCCACGATCGGGCCGCGCCGTTCGTCGCTCAACCGCCCGGTCAGCGTCATGTGGAAACGGAATTCCTCCATGACGTAAGGATAGCCCCAGCGGTCGAGATAGTCGCGCTGCCGCTCCGTGAGACGTTCGGGCTTGCGCCGCGCGCGATCGTCCGGTGTCAGCGGCGCGCGAAACGTGTCGAATTCGGTGACGCAGTCGGCGGCAAGCTGCTGCAATTCGCCCGAGTGGCTGGCCGGGATCACCGCAATGAAGCCACTGATGGCATCGACCACCGGTTCGATCACGGGAATGCGCCGCGCGCGGCCGGCGAAGGCGGCGCAGGCGTCAAGAAGTTCGGACTCGCTCCTGCCGTCGGCGAGTGCGGTGGGCGCCTTCAGCGTGGCGTGAAAACCGTATTTGCGCGGATCCGCGGTCACCTCGCGCCAGTCGGGCGCGACGCCATCGGGCAACGGCAGGTCGTTGCCATCGACGGCATCGTAGCCGAGCAGCATCGAGCCGAAGCGATGCAAGGTGCTGTCGGGGGATGGCGCGTAGTAGATCGCGTAGCGTGGAGTGTCGGCCATGGCAGCAATACGGGTCCGGTTACACCGCCGCAACCGTCTTGCGCGGCGCGAGCGAATGAACGAGGCAGCTCGCGTCTGCCAGATGCACCAGCCGCCCGGCCGCGATCACCGCGACGATGCGCGGCCGCAGCGGCACCTTGTCGTCGACGACGATGATGTCGGCGCGGCGGCCGGCGGCGAGCACGCCGCGATCGGCGAGCCCGGCGGCGCGCGCCGGCGCCGACGAGATCAGGTCCCATGCCTTGGCGAGCGGCAGGATGCCGTCGGCGGCGAGCCGGAACGCCGCGAGCAGCTGCGCCGGATAGTAATAATCGGACGCCAGCACCGAGCAGAGGCCCTGCGCGATCATGTCGGAGGCTTTGGTCCAGCCGGTGTGGCTGCCGCCGCGCACCACGTTGGGCGCGCCGAACACGATGAAGTCCCCCGCCGCCGCGGCATCGCGCGCGGTCTCCTCGTTGACGGGGAATTCGGCGATCGTGGCGCCCAGCGCGCGAAACTCCTGACGCATCGCCGGGCTGTTGTCGTCATGCGAGAGCATGCGGATATCAGCCGCGCGTGCAGCCGTGGCCAGCCGCGTGATCGAGGCCGGCACCTCGGGACGGCGCGCCACGATCCGATCGAGCATGTCGTTGACGGCGTCGAGGGAGAGTCCGGTGCGTTCGGCGAGCTGGTTGCGCTTCTTCGGCTTGACGTTGCTGTGGTCGTTGAAGGCGAAAAGGTCGATGCGGCCTTCGGTGAGCCATTGAATGATCTCGGCCTCGGCGTCGAGATTGTGGGTCTCGTGACGCAGATGGAAACGGGTGTCGGCGGCGAGCTGCGGCCGCAGCGCCTCGATCGCATCGAGCAGCTTGCGCGCATTCGCCGCGCTGCGCAGGCCGGGCTCCCACGACCAGGTCGTGCCGTGGAACACGGTGGTGATGCCGTTGGCGATCGCCTGCCGGTCGCTGTCAACAATCGCCACGTCGGTCGGGAAGTCGACACCCGGGCGCGGCATCATCTGCCGCTCGAACGCATCGCCGTGCAGGTCGATGATGCCGGGCAGCACCAGCAGGCCCCTGGCATCGACATGGAGCGCGGCGCGACCCTGCTCGGCGTCGAGTGCGCCGATGTCGCGGCCGGCGGTCCGCAGCGAGGTCTCGACCAATGCCCCGTCAACCAGCGCGCGTCCGCCTTCGATGAAGATATCCGTCACGATGCGGCGCTCCGATGTTTGTCCTCTGATTGGGATACGGCCTAGGCCTCATACTTGTCGAGGAATTCTTCGGCCGCGAGCTTGCGAAAATCGGGTAGCACACGACGAAGTGTTTCGTGATCCCAGTCCCACCACCCGAGCGTCGTGAGGCGCTCCGCCGTGGTCTCGGAGAAGCGCCGCTTGACCGGGCGCGCCGGATTGCCGGCAACGATCGTATAGGCGGGGACATCCTTGGTCACGATCGCGCCGGCGGCGACCACAGCGCCGGTTCCGACGTTTCGTCCCGGCAGCAGGATCGCGCCGTGACCGATCCAGACGTCATGGCCGATATGCACGTGATGCGCACGTCGCCAGTTGAAGAAATCGATGTCGTCGCTCTCTCCGGGGAAATAGGCGCTGGCGCGGTAGGTGAAGTGCGCCTGCGTCGCGCGATGCATCGGGTGGTTGCCGGGGTTGATCCGGGTCATCGCCGCGATCGAGCAGAACTTGCCGATCGAGGTGCAGGTGATCTGGCTGTCGTTCACGACGTAGGAATAGTCATCCATGCTGACTTCAAGCAGGATCGTGCGCGCGCCGACCTCGGTGTATTTGCCGAGCTTGCTCTCGCGCACCGACGCAGTCGGGTCGACAGTCGGTACAACCGAGAGTGTTTTTCCGGCCATCAGGGCCTCCGCAAATATCGAAGAATCTTGGGCTTCCGGAGGACGCACGCTCGTCATCGGGTCGCTTGATGACAACATCATGACGTTGCGATGACAGCAAGGGAGCGACGAGCGAGGGTGTGGACGATTGCCGCAGCGCAGCGCAACCGTCACATAACTGTAAAACGCCGGGGATAGCGATGGCCCAACGAGACGCGGTTGGAGCATTGCATGCTGGTGGTGGAAGGTTTGACGTGCCGCTTCGGCACGAAAGCCGCAGTCGACGACGCGTCGTTTTCGATCGCGCCGGGCAGCTTTGTCGGCGTGATCGGCCGCTCCGGCGCCGGAAAGTCGACCCTGCTGCGGATGATCAACCGTCTCGCCGATCCGACCTCCGGCCGCATCCTGTTCCAAGGCACCGATGTCACCGCGCTGCGCGGCAAGGAGCTGCGGCAATGGCGGGCGCGTTCGGCGATGATCTTCCAGCAGTTCAATCTGGTCGGGCGGCTCGACGTGCTGACCAATGTGTTGATGGGCCGGCTCGCGCAGATTCCGTCCTGGCGCTCGCTGGCGCAGGTGTGGCCGGAGCAGGACAGGGCGCTCGCGATGTCCGCGCTCGATCAGTTCGACATTGCCCAGCTCGCGTCGCAGCGCGCCGACCAGCTCTCCGGTGGCCAGCAGCAGCGCGTCGCGATCGCCCGCGCGCTGGTGCAGGAGCCCGACATCATCCTCGCCGACGAGCCGATCGCCTCGCTCGATCCGCGCAACACCAAGATCGTGATGGATGCGCTGCTGCGCATCAACAAGCATTTCGGCATCACGGTGCTCTGCAACCTGCACTCGCTCGAGCTCGCGCGAACCTATTGCGACCGCCTGGTCGGCATGGCGGCCGGCCGCGTGGTGTTCGACGGCGCGCCGGCAGCGCTGACCGACCATATCGCCCGCGAGCTTTATGACCTCGAGGCCAATGACGTCATCGGCGCGGCGCCGCTGCCCGCGCCCGACGGTGAAACCGCGCCGGCGCTCGGCACCGCAGCCGCGGCCTGAGCGTCGCGCATTTTTCTCTGCGAGGCTGGGCGTTTTGCCCGGCCAACAGGTGTAACCACAAAGAGGGGTAGTCATGTTCACTCGTCGCATCGTTCTGGCCGGCGCCGCCATACTGGCGTTCACCGGTTCGGCATTCGCGCAGGATTGGAAAGCAAAGTATCCGGAGCTCACCTTCGCAGTGGTGCCGGCCGAGAACGCCTCGGGCGTCACCGAGCGCTGGACGCCGTTCGTGGCGTATCTGTCGAAGGAGCTCGGCGTGAAGGTCACGCTGCGCATTGCCAATGACTATGCCGCCGTCATCGAAGGTCAGCGCGCCGGCAACATCCAGATCGCCAGCTACGGTTCGGCGTCGTTCGCCCGCGCCCGCCTCACCGGCGTCAAGACCGACGCCTTCGCCAACGACATGAACCAGGACGGTTCGACCGGCTACTATTCGGTGTTCTACGTGAAGGCGTCGAGCCCCTACAAGAAGGTCGAGGATCTGAAGGGCAAGAATCTCGGCCTGGTCGATCCGAATTCGACATCGGGCAACAACGTGCCGCGCTTCGAGCTCGACAAGATGGGCATCCCCGATGCCGAGGGTTATTTCGGCAAGGTCGTGTTCACGGGCAGCCACGAGAACGCCGTACTGGCGCTGGCGCAGGGTACCGTCGACATGGCGGCCAATCAGTGGACCAACGACGACGATTCGACGCTCGCCCAGATGCTGACCAAGGGCATGCTGAAGAACGCCGACGGTTCGGCGATGAAGAAGGACGACTTCCGCATCATCAACAAGTCGTCGCCGATCATCAACGGCCCCTACGCATATAACTCCGACCTTCCGGAAGACCTGAAGGCGGCGATCGCCAAGGCCTTCTTCGACGCGCCGACCAAGGACAAGGCCGCTTTCGACCGTCTCTCCGACGGCCAGAAGAAGGGCTTCCATCCCGCCACGACCAAGGACTGGGACAGCACGATCGAGCTGATCAAGTTCGTCGACAGGCTGCGCAAGAAGGCGAGCTGATTGCACCACGGAGACACGCGGGGCCGGGTTTCATAACCCGGCTCTTTCCGTTGAACCTCCAGCCCGACTGATCAACACGATGGCAACTGCCGTATCCATTCTTCCGGCTCAGCAACTGGCGGTGCTGGAAGACGCCTACCGCAAGGCGGTTGCACGCAAGCGGCTCAGGAGCGCGCTGGCGACCGCAGCGTTCTGCGTCGTCCTGGTCGTCGCCGCGTTCGGCGCCGAGGTGAACCTGCGCACGCTGTTCACCTATTTCGGCAACTTCGTCAGCTATTTCGATCGCATCCTCACGCTCGATTCGGACGCGCGGGTCTGGACCGACCCAGCCGAATGGTTCTGGGGCTGGCACAAATGGCTGAGGATGCTCGGCGAGACGATCCTGATCAGCTATGTCGGCACGTTGACCGGCGCGGTGTTCGCCTTCGCGCTGAATTTCTTCGCTGCCCAAAATACCTCGCCGGGACCCCGGGTGCGCTTCATCATCCGCCGCCTGCTGGAATTCGCCCGCACCGTGCCCGGCATCGTGTTCGCGCTGATCTTCGTGATCGCGTTCGGCCTCGGGCCGATGGCCGGCGTGCTGGCGATCGCGATCCACACCACAGGCGCGCTCGGCAAGCTGTTTGCCGAGATCGTCGAAAATGCCGACATGAAGCCGGTTGAGGGCATCCGCTCGACCGGCGCGAGCTGGCTGTCCTGCATGCGCTTTGCCGTGCTGCCGCAGGTCTCGGCCGGATACGCCAGCTATGCGCTGCTGCGCTTTGAGATCAATGTCCGCGAGGCGTCGGTGATGGGTTTCGTCGGCGCCGGCGGCATCGGCCAGGAGCTCGTGGTCGCGATCCGCAAGTTCTATTACTCGGACGTCAGCGCCATCCTGGTCACCATCATCCTCACCGTCTTCATTATCGACATCTCGACCGGCTGGCTGCGCGGCCGGCTGTTCGGCGAGGAGACGCGCCGATGAGCCAGATGCCGAAGCCGGATGCCGCCGAACTCCGTGCGAAATATCCCGATGCCTTCGAGCGGCCGGCATCAGCGCGGCTGGCATTGCCCGCGATGATCGCGGTCGCGTTCGCGATCTTCGTGTTCGGCCTGGTCGATCTCGACTTCTCGCCGTCCAAGCTGATCTCGGGCGTCGGCCAGCTCGGCTGGATTACCATGCTGATGATCCCGCCGAATCCCGGCGCATCATTCCCGCTCTACATGCAGGCGCTCGGCGAGACGCTGTCGATCGCGCTGCTCGGCACCACGCTTGCGGCGCTGCTGGCGCTGCCGGTCAGCCTGCTGGCGGCGCGCAACATCATCCCGTCGAACTTGATCCGCTTCCCGGTGCGGCGCTTCCTGGACACGATCCGCGGCGTCGATACGCTGATCTGGGCGCTGGTCTGGATCAACGTCGTCGGGCTCGGCCCGTTCGCCGGCGTGCTCGCGATCATGGTCTCCGACTTCGGCGCATTCGGAAAACTGTTCTCCGAGGCGATCGAGGCGGCCGACCGCAAGCAGGTCGAGGGAATCCGCGCCGCCGGCGGCAATGCGCTGCATGAGATTCGTTTCGGGCTGCTGCCGCAGGTGCTGCCTGTCATCGCCGGGCAGGTGCTCTATTTCATCGAGTCGAACACGCGCTCGGCCACCATCATCGGCATCGTCGGCGCCGGCGGCATCGGCCTGCAACTCGCCGAGCAGATCCGCATGCTGGAATGGCAGAAGGTGTCGTTCCTGATCCTGATGATCCTGATCGCGGTCGCCGCGATCGACTTCATATCGAGCAAGCTGCGGTTTGCGATCATCGGCCAGCGTGCCGTGATCTAGCTAGAGCGTTTTCGAGCGAAGCGGACACCGGTTCGCCTGAAGAAAACGCGTCAAGACAAGAATCCGGAGCTTCGGTTCTGATTCAATCCGAACCGAAGCTGCTCTGGAATCGCCTCGCGCCGGCCGTTCGATTCCGCTGATCAGTTCGATCCGAACCGGGACACCAGGCCTGGAACAGGAAAAGCGCGGCACACCTCGACACACTCCGACCTGAGCCGCGCGACGACCGCATCGTCTGCTTTCGCCTGCAGGGCTGCGGCAATGAATTCGCCGATGCGATGCATTTCCGCGCCTCCCATGCCACGCGTGGTCGCCGCGGGTGTGCCGAGGCGGATACCGCTCGGCCTGAGCGGCGGGCGCGGATCGTCGGGAATAATTTGCTTGTTTGTGGTGATGGCGATGGCGTCGAGCAGGTCCTCGGCTGCTCGCCCGTCCAGTCCGGTATCGATGACCATCATGTGATTGTCGGTCCCATCCGTGACCAGCTTCATTCCGCGTTCCATCAGCGTTGCTGCCAGAACCTTGGCGTTGCGCAAAACCTGCCGCGCGTAGGTCTGGAAATCCGAGGTCGCTGCCTTGTTCAGAGTCACCGCGATACCGGCCACGACGTTCATGTGAGGTCCGCCCTGCAGGCCGGGAAAGACGGAAGCATCGATCCGACCGGCATGTTCCCTCCGGCACAGAATGATTCCGCCACGGGGGCCGCGCAACGTCTTGTGCGATGTCGTCGTCATAACGTCGAACCCGGCATCAAGCGGATTGCGCATGACATTCGCGGCGACCAGTCCGCCATAGTGGCTCACGTCGGCCATCGTGAGCGCGCCAACCTCGTCGGCGATGCTCTTGAATGCTGCATAGTCAAGGTCGCGCGGATAGGAACTGTAGCCGCACAACACCATTTTCGGACGCGCTTCACGCGCTGTCGCGCGCAACCCGTCGAAATCGATTGCTCCGCTCTTTGACGGGGCCGTCTTGTAGCGAATGAAGTTGAACAGACGTCCCATATGGGACACCGGCGCGCCGTGGGTGAGATGGCCGCCATGCGACAGGTCCATGGCGAGAATGGTGTCGCCCGGATTCAACAGGCCGAGATAGACGGCCTGATTCATCGGCGACCCGGAAAGAGGCTGAACATTGGCGTGCTCGGCGCGAAACAGCGAGCAGGCCCGCTGCCGCGCGAGGTTCTCGATCTGGTCCGTGAACTGCTGACCGCCGTAGTACCGGCGTCCCGGATAGCCCTCGGAATATTTGTTGGTGAAGACGGATCCGAGCAGTTCAAGCACCTCCGGGTAGGTGTAATTCTCGGATGGAATCAGTTCGACGCCGTCTTGCTGACGGCGCTCTTCCCCCGCAAGGGCGGCGGCGATCTCTTGATCGTTGATGGAAAGTTCATCGCGAAATGACGGCATGCTCGGGCTCCTCAACACGCTGTTGTTTCAGCAGATTGGTGCCCAGGCGATCGGCGCTAAAACCTTCGCGCTTCCCCGTGGTCGATTCCACGTCAGCTCGCCAGTCGCGCGACAGGACGAATGAGCACAGCGGCTCCTCGCGATGCAGCTTTTAGCCGATCTGCCGATCTTCCGCAACGGCCGTTGGCGTGGACTTTGTTGAGAGGCTTGACGTCGCACCTCGGATTGTAGAGGGGATCGTCAGCCGTTCTCGACCAGAAACTCGACGCGCTCGGCGGCGAACCGCGAGCGCTTGGTCACGAGCGGCTGGTCCAGCATGTCGACATCGGTTGCATCGACCACCAGCACCGGCCGTCCCAGCGGCAGGTCGAGCCGCGCCGCATCGGTGGCATCGGCAATCGCCGCGGTGATCCGGGTCGAGGCGCGGTGATAATCCTTCACGCCGTAATGTCCGAGCAGCTTCGTCATCGAATGAACGTTGGCGAACACGTTGCCGGCATCGGGAAATCGCTCGGCTGACAGCCATGTGGTGGAGACGCAGATCGGTGTCCGGTCGGCAAGCCGCACCGCTTCGATGCGGATCAGCGGCGCACCGATCTTCAGGCCCAGCTCGCGCGCGATGTCGCGGTTGGCAATATCCTCGCCGGCCTCGATCAACTGGCCGCGCGGCTCGTGGCCGCCGGCGCCGACGATTTCCGAGAAGCGCGTGCGCGAGCGCAGCGGATAGGCGAGGCGCTGGGCTTCGACATAGGTGCCGCTGCCGCGCTCGGCGCGCACCAGTCCGCGCTCCGCCAATGCGGCGAGCGCCCGCCGCACGGTGTGGCGATTGACGCGGTAAGTCTCGGCGATCTCCATTTCGCCGGGCAGCTTTTCGCCCGCGGTAAAGCGGCCGTCAGCGATGCCGCGCTCGATGCCGTCGGCGACCTGCCGCCACAAGGCGACGCCGGAACTTTCCTGCATGCTCATCGCGCGGTGATATCAGAAATCTTCAGTTTGTCACGAAACAGTCATGGCGCTCCGCTATCAAGTTGTCTAGTATCATAGACAACTTGATACAAGCAAGGTTGCCAATGAGTTCGATCGGACTAAACAGCAAACAAGCCCAGCGCAAGGCTGCGATGACGGTGCTGGCGCACTCAGCGGCTGCGGATATCGCAGGCCGGCTGGCGGCGATCGCAATGCCTGCGCACGAGAACCTCCGCGAGCCGGAAAACGGACTGGTGATGCTGCGCGGGCGGATCGGCGGCGACGGCGCGCCGTTCAATCTCGGCGAGGCGACGGTGTCGCGCGCGGCGGTGCAGCTTGCCACCGGCGAGGTCGGCTTCGGCTACACGCTCGGCCGCGATGCTGAGAAGGCGCGGATGATCGCGCTCTGCGACGCGATGGTGCAATCGGCGGCGTTGTCCGGCGAGGTGGAGACCAAGGTGATTGCGCCGCTGCGTGCCGGGATGAATGCCGAACGCGCCCGCAAGGCCGCCGAGACCGCGGCGACGCGGGTCGATTTCTACACGATGGTGCGCGGTGAGGGGTGATGCAATGACGACGATTGCCGAAATGCCCGCAGGCTTTGCCGACAAAGTGCTGTCGGCGCAATCCACCTTCCGTTCCGTGATGGATGCGATGGCGCGCCCGGGCAGCGTGCAGCGCGTCGCAGCAAGCGTCGGGGTGCCCGCCGGCATGATGCGCGGCGCGGCCGCGATCGCGCTGACGCTGTTCGATCACGACACGCCGATCTGGCTCGACAGTGCAATGTCGGCGACGCCGGACGTCGCCCGCTGGCTGAAATTTCACGCCGGCGCACCGGTGGTTGGGGACTCCTCGATCGCAAGCTTCGCGCTGATCGGCGAAGCCGCGAACCTGCCGGCGCTGGAGCGCTTCGCGTTCGGCAGCAGCGAATATCCGGACCGCTCGACCACGCTGATTCTCCAGGTCGACAGCCTGACGCAGGGGCCGGCCTTCGAGCTGAAAGGGCCCGGCATCGACGGCAGCGCGCTGCTGCAGGCGATGTTCAAGCCGCGTGACCTGTTCCAGCGGCTTGCAATCAACGAAGCCCTGTTCCCGCGCGGCATCGATGTCGTGCTGGTCCATGACGATGCCATTGTGGCGATCCCGCGCACCACGCGGCTGATCGCAAGCGGAGTGTGAGCGATGTATGTAGCCGTCAAGGGAGGCGAACGCGCCATCGAGAACGCTCATCGCCTGCTCGCGCACGAGCGGCGCGGCGATCGCGATGTGCCCGAGGTGACGCTGGCGCAGATCTCCGAGCAGCTCGCGCTCGGTGTCGATCGCGTGATGACCGAAGGCTCGCTGTACGACCGCGAGCTTGCGGCGCTGGCGATCAAGCAGGCGCGCGGCGATATGATCGAGGCGATCTTCCTGGTCCGCGCCTTCCGCGCCACGCTGCCGCGCTTCGGCGCCACCGAGCCGGTCAACACCGGCGAGATGCAGGTGCGGCGCCGGATCTCCTCGACCTTCAAGGACGTTCCGGGCGGCCAGATCCTGGGGCCGACCTTCGACTACACCCATCGCCTGCTCGATCCGCAGCTCGCGGAAGGTTTTGTGCCGGAGCAGCCGGCCACAGCGGAGGCCTCGTCGGCGGCGACGCCGCGGGTCACCGATATCCTCGGCCGCGATGGCCTGATCGAATCCTCGCCGCAGGCAGATAGCAACGCGCCGGTCGGCGACCTCACGCGCGAGCCGCTGAGCTTCCCGGCCGATCGCGATCTGCGGCTGCAGAACCTGGCGCGCGGCGACGAGGGCTTCCTGCTCGCGCTCGGCTATTCGACGCAGCGTGGCTATGGCCGTAATCACCCCTTCGCCGGCGAGATTCGCTTCGGCGAGGTCGAGGTCGAGCTGTTCGCCGAGGACGTCGGCTTCGCGGTGCCGCTCGGCTCGATCGAATTAACCGAATGCCAGATGGTCAACCAGTTCAAGGGCTCGACATCAGAGGCACCGTGCTTCACCCGCGGCTATGGCCTCGCCTTCGGCCAGAGCGAGCGCAAGACCATGTCGATGGCGCTGGTCGACCGCGCGCTGCGGGCACGCGAGCTCGGCGAGGAATCGGCGGCGCCGGCGCAGGACGAGGAGTTCGTGATGTCGCACTCCGACAATGTGCAGTCGACCGGCTTCGTCGAGCATCTCAAACTGCCGCACTATGTCGACTTCCAGTCCGAGCTCGGCCTGCTGCGCAAGCTGCGGCAGGAATTCGCCGAGGCCAATCAGGCGCTCGAACTGCAGGAGGCCGCGGAATGAACGCGCCGACATACAATTTCGCCTATCTCGACGAGCAGACCAAGCGGATGATCCGCCGCGCGATCCTCAAGGCGATCGCGATCCCCGGCTATCAGGTGCCGTTCGCCAGTCGCGAGATGCCGATGCCGTATGGCTGGGGCACCGGCGGCGTGCAGGTGACGGCCTCGATCCTCGGTCCTGACGACGTGCTGAAGGTGATCGACCAAGGCTCGGACGACACCACCAATGCGATCTCGATCCGCAAGTTCTTCGGCAAGACCGCTGATGTCGCGACCACGACCTCGACCACGGACGCGACCGTGATCCAGACCAGGCACCGCATTCCCGAGGCAACGCTGCACGCCGGACAGGTGCTGGTCTATCAGGTGCCGATCCCCGAGCCGTTGCGCTTCCTGGAGCCGCGCGAGACCGAGACGCGGCGGATGCACGCGCTCGCCGAATACGGGCTGATGCACGTCAAGCTCTACGAGGACATCGCGCGCTTCGGCCACATCGCGACCGCCTACGCCTATCCGGTGAAGGTGAACGCACGCTACGTGATGGATCCGTCGCCGACGCCGAAATTCGACAATCCGAAGATGGACAATTGCGCGGCGCTGCAGCTGTTCGGCGCCGGCCGCGAAAAGCGCATCTACGCGATCCCGCCCTACACTACGGTGGTGTCGCTGGATTTCGAGGATCACCCGTTCACGCGCTACCGCTTCAACGCGCCCTGCGCGCTGTGCGGCGCCGACAATTCCTATCTTGACGAGATCGTCACCGACGACAGAGGCGGGCGGATGTTCGTCTGCTCCGACACCGACTTCTGCGAGCAGCGCCAGGCCGCCGGCCATCACGGCACCGAGAGCGCCGCGCCGCACAAGGAGAAGGCGCATGTCTGAGCTCGCAAGCCTCGACAACGACCAGCCGCTGCTGGTGGCCGAAGGGCTCGCCAAGAATTACGGCCGGCTTCCTGCCTGCCGCGACGTCTCGTTCGCGCTCTATCCCGGCGAGGTGCTGGCGATCGTCGGCGAATCCGGTTCGGGCAAATCGACCTTGCTGCAACTGCTCTCGGCGCAGCTCGCGCCCAGCGCGGGCCGGGTGTCGTACCGGATGCGCGACGGGGTGCTGCGCGATCTCGCCGAACTCGGCGAGGCCGAGCGGCGCTTCCTGTTCCGCACCGACTGGGGTTTTGTGCATCAGGATCCGGCGCAGGGCCTGCGCATGGGCGTTTCGGCCGGCGCCAATGTCGGCGAACGGCTGATGGCTGTGGGGTGGAATCACTACGGCCGGATCCGCGACACCGCATCGACCTGGCTGGAGCGGGTCGAGATCGATGTCGGCCGCATCGACGATGCGCCGAAGACCTATTCCGGCGGCATGCGGCAGCGATTGCAGATCGCGCGCAACCTCGTCACCGAGCCGCGGCTGGTGTTCATGGACGAGCCGACCGGCGGCCTTGATGTCTCGGTGCAGGCGCGCCTGCTCGACCTGATGCGCAACCTGGTCAGCGAGCTCGGGCTGGCCGCCATCGTGGTCACCCATGATCTTGCCGTTGCGCGCCTGCTGTCGCATCGCGTGATGGTGATGAAGGGCGGCCGCGTCATCGAGACCGGTCTCACCGACCAGGTGCTCGACGATCCGCGCGAGCCCTATACGCAGCTGCTCGTCTCCTCGATTCTGCCGCCATGAGCTTGCCAATGACCGCGATGATCGAACTTGCCAACGCCGAGAAGACCTTCACCATGCATCTGCAGGGTGGTGTCGAGTTGCCCGTGGTGCGCGGCGTCTCCTTCCACGTCGAGCCAGGCGAATGCGTGGTGCTGTCGGGCCCGTCGGGCGCCGGCAAATCCTCGATCCTGAAGATGATCTTCGGCAACTATCGCTGCGACAGCGGCCGGATCGGCATCCGCCACCACGGCAAGGTGATCGACCTTGCCACTGCCGAGCCGCGCCAGGTGCTGAGCATCCGCCGCTCGACCATCGGCTATGTCAGCCAGTTTCTGCGCGCGGTGCCGCGGGTGGCGACCATCGACGTCGTCGCCGAGCCGCTGATCGTCAACGGCGTGACGCGCGAGGAGGCCCGCGAGCGCGCCGGCCGGCTGTTGCGCCGGCTCAACATCCCGGAGCGGCTGTGGACCCTGCCGCCCTCGACCTTTTCCGGGGGCGAGCAGCAGCGCGTCAACATCGCGCGCGGCTTCATCTCGGACCTGCCGATCCTGCTGCTGGACGAACCAACCGCTTCGCTCGATGCCGCGAACCGCGCCGTGGTGGTCGAGCTGATTGCGGAGAAAAAGACCAAGGGCGTCGCGATGGTCGCTATTGTCCATGACGACGAAATTCGTCATCTGATCGCCGACCGGATCGTCGACGTCACCTCGTTCGCCGCTGCCGCCTGAAGGACTGTTTGAAATGACCGCCAAGCAAGACGCCATCATCGGCAACGCCCGGTTGGTCCTCGCCGATCGCGTGATCGAGCAGGGCTGGGTCGCGATCGTGGATGGCAAGATCGCCGAGTACGGCGAGGGCAGGGCGCCGGATGCTGCCGAGGATGCCGGCGGCGATCTGCTGATGCCCGGGCTGATCGAGCTGCACACCGACCATCTCGAGATGCACTACGTGCCGCGGCCCAAGGTGTTCTGGAATCCGGTCGCCGCCGTGATCTCCTATGACGGGCAGCTCGCGACCTCGGGCATCACCACGGTGCTGGATTCGCTGCGCGTCTGGCGCGAGGACGGCGCCGAGGATGTCGACGGCCGTGCTGGCGTGCTGGCGGCGGCGATCTCGGCCGCGCGCGAGGAGAATCTGCTGCGCGCCGATCACTTCCTGCATCTGCGCTGCGAGGTGCCGATGCCGGACGTCGTCGCCGAAGCCAAGGAGCTGATCGACCGGCCGGACGTGCGGCTGATGTCGCTGATGGACCATACGCCGGGGCAGCGCCAGTTCCGCGACGAGGTCAAGCTGCGCGACTACTACCGCGGCAAGGGCGGCGGCATGACCGACGCCCAGCTCGACGTGCTGTTCGCGCGGCGCTTCGCCTACCAGAAGGAATATGCCGTCGCCAACACCCGCGCGATTGTCGCACTGGCGCATGCGTACAAGATTCCGCTGGCGAGTCATGACGACACCACGGACGAGAACGTGGTCGACGCCGTCAACGACAAGGTCGCGGTCGCGGAATTCCCGACCACGATGGAAGCCGCGCGGGGCTTGCACGCCGCCGGCATCGATATCCTGATGGGCGCGCCCAACGTGGTGCGCGGCGGCTCGCACTCCGGCAATATCGCCGCGGTCGATCTCGCCAATGAGGGCATGCTCGACATCCTGTCGTCGGATTACATCCCGTCGAGCCTGTTGATGGCGGCGTTGCAATTGCCGCGGCATGTGCCGGCGATCGATCTCGCCTCTGCCGTCCGCACCGTGACCAAGACGCCGGCGGAAGCCGTCGGGCTCACCGATCGCGGCGAGATCGCGGTCGGCCGGCGCGCCGACCTGATCCGCGTGCATGTCGCGCGCGACCTGCCGGTGGTGCGCAGCGTCTGGCGCGAAGGGGGGAGGGTGGCGTGACCGACGTGTCCGTCCTCGCCGGGCAACATGCCAGCACGATCGGTCCCGGCCGGTTGATCCTGGTGGTCGGCCCGAGCGGTGCGGGCAAGGATACGCTGCTGGGACTCGCGAAAACGGCCTGCGCCGGTGATCGCGACATCGTGTTTCCTCGCCGCCTGATCACTCGCCAGGCTTCGGCGTCGGAAGACAATGAAGAAGTCAGCGCGGACGCCTTCCAGCGCGCGGTTGCCGCCGGCGACTACGCGATGCATTGGGAAGCGCACGGCCATCGCTATGCGCTGTCGCGGGCGATCGATGATGAGATCCGCGCGGGGCGCACCGTGATCGCGAACGTCTCGCGCACCGTGATCGCGGCGGCGCGGCGCAACTATGCCAACGCGACCGTGGTGTCGATCACGGCGCCGCCGGACGTGCTCGCGGCGAGGCTGGCTGCGCGGGCGCGCAGCAGCGACGGCCTGCTCGCACAGCGGCTGGCTCGTACCGTCGACGAGAGCACCGCGACGCCCGATTTCACCATCGTCAATTCCGGCACCGCCGAATACCACGCGCGACAGCTGGTCCGCATCATCAAGGGCGAGCGCTGGGACGAGTAGCAGCAGAGGAGAACAACACGAATGTCGGTGATCACTACGATCGAGCAGCTTGAGGCGATCTACGGCTTCCCGAACGACGCGTCGACCGTCAAGGTCGCCGATCACGTGACGCCGCTCTATCGTGTGCTGATCGAGAAATCGCCATTCGTGTCGCTTGCGACCTCGGGCCCCGAGGGGCTCGATTGCTCGCCGCGCGGCGACCTGCCGGGTTTTGTCCGCATCCATGATCCGAAGACGCTGATGATGCCGGACCGCCGCGGCAACAATCGCTGCGATTCGCTGCGCAACATCGTGCGCGACCCCCGTGTCGGGCTGCTGTTCCTGATTCCGGGCTCGGGCAGCACGCTGCGCGTCAACGGCCGCGCCCATGTCACCGCCGAGCCGGAGCTGATGACCTCCTTCAAGATGGAAGGCAAGGCGCCGCGCACCGTGATCGTGATGACCGTGGACGAGATCTACTTCCAGTGTGCCCGCGCGATCGTGCGCTCCGACCTCTGGAATCCCGACAAGCGGGTCAATCCGAGCGCCTTGCCGACGCCGGGCCAGATCCTCGCCGAGATGAGCGAGCACACGGTCGGCGGCGAGAAATATGATCGCGAGTGGCCGGAGCGCGCGCGGCAGACGATGTGGTGACATTTTTCTCCCTCGCCCCGCTCTCTTGTCCGCCGAAACCCGCCTTCGGGCGAAGGCGGATGCGGGGAGAGGGTTGGGGCGAGGGGCCGTGCCGCCGTGATGGTGAGAGTTGTGCTCGCGGCAACTCCCCTCACCCGAATTCGAGCCAGGCTCGAATTCGACCTCTCCCCGCAAGCGGGGCGAGGTGACTTCCGACGGCTGCGCCGAAGTTGCTGCTGAAACAGCTTAGCCCTTCGTCTGCTCGTCGAAGGCCTTCAGCGACACCGCTGCGATCTCGCGCAGCGCGTTGCGGTCGGCACCCGAGGAGGCCATCACGCACATGCCTGATGTCACCGCGGAGAGATAGCGCGCAAGCGTGGCTGGATCGACGCTCTCGCCCAGATCACCTTTGGCCTTGGCGCGGACGAAGCGCTCGCGCAGCTGGTCCTCGGTTCGGGTGCGACGCGCAGCCAGTTCAAACGGAACGTTCTCCGAGCCGGTGCCGCAGGCAAGGCCGCCCTGCACCAGCAGACAGCCGGGCGGGTTGGCGGGGTCGGTCTGGGCGTCCGCGTGCTCCATCAGGAATCGTTCGGCCACCTCGTGCGCGGTCGGGGCATCGAGCACCCGGTCCATCCAGGCGTCGCGCTTCTCGGTGTAGCGGTCGAGCGCGGCCTTCAGCAGGCCTTCCTTGCTGCCAAAGGCGGCATAAAGGCTCGGCGGATTAATGCTCATCGCCTCGGTGAGCTGCGCGATCGTCGCGCCCTCGTAGCCGTGGCGCCAGAACACATCCATGGCCCGGTCCAAAGCGGCGTCCGCGTCGAAGGCGCGGGGGCGTCCCATTCCCATTTGTCGTTGCTCCGTAAGCCGGGTGCCGTTCTGTGACGGATTGTCCCTGGCTTATCCTTTTGTTGCACCTGATGTTTTTCCGCGTCTTCCCATTTCCCCACGAATGAGATAAGAAATTCATAGTGCTCGATACATAAGTATCTTGCGAACCGGCGTCCAGCTCCACATCTGTAGCGAACACTACAGATATCTGGAGCGCGTGAATGCCCTCGTCAACCCAAAATCCCCGTTCCGGCCGTTTCCGACGCGTCATCGGCGGTGTCGTGATCCTTGGCGCCGTCGCGGTGGCCGGTTCGATCGCGACCGGCCATTATTTCCATGCCGCCCAGGCGACCGCGACTGCCGCCGCCGCCGCTGAACCGGCGGTGCCGGTCACCGTGGCCGTGATCCAGCCGCGGCCGACCACCCTGTTCGATGATTTCTCGGGCCGGCTCGAGGCCGTCGACCGCGTCCAGCTGCGTCCGCGGGTGGCGGGCGCGATCCAGTCGACCAACTTCACCGAGGGCGCGCTGGTGAAAGCCGGCGACATCCTGTTCAAGATCGACCCCGCGCCCTATGCGGCCGAGGTCGACCGGGCCCAGGCCCAGCTTGAGGCCGCCAAGGCCCGCGCGGTCTTTGCCGCCAACGAGGTTGAGCGCGGCGCGCAACTGGTCGGCAACAACATCGTGACCAAGCGCGATTTCGACCAGCGCGACAACACCAATCGCGAGGCGATCGCCAACGTCAAGGCCGCCGAAGCCGCGTTGCAGACCGCAAAGCTCAACCTCGATTACACCGAGGTACGCGCGCCGGTCGATGGCCGGGTCGGCCGGATCGAGGTCACGGTCGGCAATCTCGTCGCAGCGGGGACATCTTCGCCGGTGCTGACCTCGCTGGTCTCGGTCAATCCGATCTATGCGAGCTTCGATGCCGACGAGGAGGTGGTGCTGCGCGCGCTCAACTCGATCGCGGATGCCTCCGGCAAGCGCGGCAATCTCGACCAGATCCCGGTCGACATGGTCACTTCAGGCGGCCTCAGCGCCAAGGGGCACATCCAGCTGATCGACAACCAGGTCAACGGGCAGAGCGGCACCATCCGCGTCCGCGCAGTGTTCAAGAACGATGACGGACGATTGATCCCGGGGCAGTTCGCGCGGGTGCGCATGGGCCAGCCCAAGCAGCAGACGCTGGTCTTGATCGACGAGCGTGCCATCGGCACCGACCAGGACAAGAAGTTCGTGATGGCGGTCGGCGACGACGGCCGCGCGGTCTATCGCCCGGTCACGCTCGGCGGCGCGGTCGATGGCCTGCGGGTCGTCACCGGCGGCCTGAAATCCGGCGACCGCATCGTCGTCAACGGCCTGCAGCGCGTGCGTCCCGGTGCGCTTCTGAAGATGGAAGTCGCCGAAATGGGCGCGCGCGGCATGCAGCAGGCATCCACTGAAACCAACCAGCACGTCGTGCAGCGCTAGGCGCTGCACGCGGGGGCGAAGCCATGAATCTCTCCAAATTCTTCATCGACCGGCCGATCTTCGCCGGCGTGCTGTCGATCGTGATCTTCCTGGCCGGCCTGATCTCGCTGCTGGCGATGCCGATCTCGGAATATCCGGATGTGGTGCCGCCGTCGGTCGTGGTGCGTGCGACCTATCCCGGCGCCAATCCGAAGGTGATCGCGGAGACGGTGGCCACGCCGATCGAGGAGCAGATCAACGGCGTCGAGGGCATGCTCTATATGTCGAGCCAGGCGACCACCGATGGCGCGATGACGCTGACGGTGACGTTCCGGCTCGGCACCGATCCCGACAAGGCCACCCAGCTCGTGCAGAACCGGGTGCAGCAGGCCGAGCCCCGCCTGCCGGCCGTGGTGCGCCAGCTCGGCATCATCACCAAGAAGAGCTCGCCCGACCTCACCATGGTCGTGCATCTGCTGTCGCCGAACAACCGCTACGACATGACGTATCTGCGCAACTACGCGGTGCTCAACGTCAAGGACCGATTGGCGCGGATCGACGGCGTCGGCGACGTCCAGCTCTATGGCGCCGGCGACTATTCGATGCGGGTCTGGGTCGATCCGCAGAAGGCGGCCGAACATAGCCTGACCGCGAGCGACGTGGTGCGCGCGATCCAGGCGCAGAACGTCGAGGCCGCCGCTGGCGTGGTCGGCTCCTCGCCGAGCGTCAAGGGCCTCGACCTGCAGCTCTCCGTCAACGCAGAGGGGCGGCTGTCGACCGAGGAGCAGTTCGGCGACATCGTGGTCAAGACCGGTGCGGCCGGCGAAGTGGTGCGGCTGCGCGACGTCGCGCGGATCGAGCTCGGCGCCTCCGAATACGGCCTGCGCTCGCTGCTCGACAACAAGCAGGCGGTCGCGATCCCGATCTTCCAGGCGCCGGGATCGAACGCGCTGGAGATCTCCGACCATGTCCGCGCCACCATGGCCGAGATCAAGAAGAACATGCCGGAAGGCGTGTCCTACCAGATCGTCTACGATCCGACCCAGTTCGTGCGTTCCTCGATCGAGGCCGTGATCCACACCCTGCTCGAGGCGATCGCACTCGTCGTGCTGGTCGTGATCCTGTTCCTGCAGACCTGGCGCGCCTCGATCATCCCGCTGATCGCGGTTCCGGTGTCGATCGTCGGCACCTTCGCGGTGATGCATGTGTTCGGCTTCTCGATCAACGCGCTCAGCCTGTTCGGCCTGGTGCTGGCGATCGGCATCGTGGTCGACGATGCCATCGTCGTGGTCGAGAACGTCGAGCGCAACATCGAATCCGGGCTGTCGCCGCGCGACGCCACCAACCAGGCGATGCGCGAAGTGTCCGGCCCGATCATCGCGATCGCGCTGGTCCTGATCGCGGTGTTCGTGCCGCTCGCCTTCATCTCCGGCCTCACCGGCCAGTTCTACAAGCAGTTCGCGCTGACCATTGCGATCTCGACCGTGATCTCGGCGATCAACTCGCTGACGCTGTCGCCGGCGCTGTCGGCGCTGCTGCTGAAGGGCCATCACGAGCCGAAGGACTGGCTGACCCGGATCATGGAAAAGTCGCTGGGCTGGTTCTTCCGCGGCTTCAACAAGGTCTTCACCAAGTCCTCGGAGAACTACGGCCGCACCGTCACCAAGGTGATCTACGGCAAGGCCGTGGTGATCGGCCTCTACGTGCTCTTGATCGGCGTGACCGGCGTGCTGTTCAAGCAGGTGCCGTCGGGCTTCGTGCCGGGTCAGGACAAGCAGTACCTGGTCGGCTTTGCCCGGCTGCCCGATGGCGCGACGCTCGACCGCACCGAGGAAGTGATCCGCAAGATGAGCGACATCGCGCTGACCCAGCCCGGCGTCGAGAGCTCGGTGGCGTTCCCCGGCCTGTCGATCTCCGGCTTCACCAACTCCTCCAACGCCGGCATCGTGTTCTCGACCCTGAAGCCCTTCGACGAGCGCAAGGATCCGTCGCTCTCGGGACCCGCGATCGCGATGGAGCTGAACAAGAAGTATGCCGGCATCCAGGACGCCTTCATCGCCATGTTCCCGCCGCCGCCGGTCAACGGCCTCGGCACCATCGGCGGCTTCAAGCTGCAGATCGAGGATCGTGCCGGTCTTGGCTATGAGGCGTTGAACGACGCCACCAGGGCGTTCATGGCGGCGATGCAGAAGGCACCGGAGATCGCCGGCGTGTTCTCGAGCTTCCAGGTCAACGTGCCGCAGCTGTTCGCCGACATCGACCGCACCAAGGCGTTGCAGCTCGGCGTGCCCGTCACGGAGGTCTTCAACACGCTGCAGATCTATCTCGGCTCCTACTACGTCAACGACTTCAACAAATTCGGCCGCACCTATTCGGTCTATGTACAGGCCGACGCGCCGTTCCGCGCCCGTGCCGACGATATCAGGCAGTTGAAGGTGCGCTCGTCGTCCGGCGACATGGTGCCGCTGTCGGCGCTGCTGAAGGTCCGCCAGAGCGCAGGCCCGGAGCGTGCGATCCGCTACAACGGCTTCCTGTCGTCGGACATCAACGCAGCGGCCGCGCCCGGGTACTCCTCAGGCCAGGCGCAGGAGGCGGCGACGCGGATCGCGGCCGAGGTGCTGCCGCCGGGCTTCGCCTTTGAATGGACCGACCTGACCTATCAGGAGTTCATCGCCGGCAATTCCGGGCTCTGGGTGTTCCCGCTGGCGATCCTGTTGGTGTTCCTGGTGCTCGCCGCGCTCTATGAGAGCCTGGCGTTGCCGCTCTCGATCATCATGATCGTGCCGATGGGCCTGTTGGCGGCGATGTTCGGCGTCTGGCTGTCGAAGGGCGACAACAACGTCTTCACCCAGATCGGCCTGATCGTGCTGGTCGGATTGTCGGCCAAGAACGCCATCCTGATCGTCGAATTCGCGCGCGAGCTCGAATTCGCCGGGCGGTCACCGATCCGCGCTGCGATCGAGGCGAGCCGCTTAAGGCTGCGGCCGATCCTGATGACCTCGATGGCCTTCATCATGGGCGTGCTGCCGCTGGTGCTGTCGACCGGGGCGGGCTCGGAGATGCGGCGCGCGATGGGTGTCGCGGTGTTCTCCGGCATGATCGGCGTCACGGTGTTCGGCCTGTTCCTGACGCCGGTGTTCTATGTACTGCTGCGCAGCCTCACCGGCATGAAGCCGCTGACGCAGCACGGCGAGGCGACGATCCCCGGAAAGGCACACGCGGCATGATGCCGCGTGTGTAACTTCTAGTGAGTTTCAAGAGGTCAGGCTGCGATATCGAGCAGCAGCAGCGACGAACCGCGGACCAGCACCTTGCGGCCCGCGGGCGTCAGCTCAAACGAGTCGCCGCGCACGGCGACATAGCCGAGCGTGATCAGGCTTTCCACGGCAAATCGATTCAGCCGTGACGGGTTTGCTGCGGGAGCCCGCAGCGCCTTCAGCGCATCCCACTGATCGGGTCTGAGTTCGAATTCTTCGCTCATCGTTCCTGGCACTCCAGAAGTTCTTGGCGTGCGAGATACCGAGCGCAGATGAATTTCGTGCGACCACAACGAGTCAGGATTTCGATTTATGTGGACGCGCCGTCACATCGCCGTGTCATTGGAATACTTCAATTTTTTCGAATCATTGCGGCGCAATAACGCGTGATTGCGTCACAGAGATTAACTGCACGTGGTCACATAGGTTAATCATCGGGGTTAACCGCGCCGCACGCTTGCACCGCCGTCGACCGGCAACGTGACACCGGTCACGAAATTCGCCTCATCAGAGGCGAGAAACAGCGCGGCGTTGGCAACATCCCAGCCGGTGCCCATCTTGTGACGCAGCGGTACCTTGCTGTCACGCTCGGCCTCGACCTCGGCGCGGCTCTTGTTGAATTCGCGCGCCCGCGTGTCCACCGCCATCGGCGTGTTCATCAATCCTGGCAGGATCACGTTTGCGCGAATGCCATATTGCGCATTCTGGTAGGCGAGCTGTTCGGTGAAGGCGATCATCGCCGCCTTGGTCGCCTTGTAGGCGACGTAGGGATAGGTCGTGATCGCGGCCATCGACGAGATGTTGATGATCGAGCCGCGCTGCTGCTGGCGCATGATCGGGATCACGTGCTTGGCGGCGAGGATGCAGCTCTTCAGGTTGATCGCCACGCAACGGTCGAAGGCTTCCTCTGTGATATCGAGCAGCTCGGCGTCGCCGCCGGACAGGCTGACGCCGACATTGTTGTGCAGGATATCGACGCTGCCCCAGCGGCCATGCGCTTCCGCCACCATCGCCTTGATGTCGGCATTCCTGGTGACGTCGGCCTTGACGGCAACTGACGTGCCGCCCTTGGCCGCGATCAGGTCGACGGTCTCCTGCGCCGAAGCCAGATTGTGATCGACGCACAGCACCTTGGCGCCTTCGCGGGCGAAGGTCAGCGCGGTGGCGCGGCCGTTGCCCATGCCCTCGCCGGGGCTCTGGCCGGCGCCGACGACGATGGCGACGCGATCTTTGAGGCGCATCTCACTTCACTCCCGGGATCGGGTACTGTTGCAGTACCTCTTTGTAGGTCGGCTCGTTGTCGATCTGCATTGTGGCGAGCACCCGCACCACGGCGCAGTAGAACGCGATGGTCAGTACCAAATCGGTCATGTGCTCGTCGGACAGCTCCCGCTTGATCTCGGCGAAGGTCGCCTCCGACATTGCGAGCTCGCGCACCATCTCGCGGGCGCCCCTGAGGACCGCTTTCGCCAGCGGTTCGAGCGAACGATGGCTGGCCGTCGGTCTCGGCGATCAGGCCCTTGATGTCCTCGTCGGTGACGCCGAACTCCTTGCCGATCTTCACATGATGGGTGAACTCGTACTCCGACTTCTCGAGCCAGCCGACCTGCAGGATCGCGAGCTCGCGCAAGCGCGGGTCGAGCTTGCTCTTGAAGCGGATGTAGCCGCCGACGCCGTTGAAGGCGCGCGCCATCTCGGGCGAGTTCACCAAGAGCTTGTGCAAATTGGTGTTGCGCTTGAGCATGTCGCGGTATTCTGACGCGACCTGGTTGGCGAGATAGGGCAGGCGGGCCATTGTTGTTGTCCTTGGTTCGGCGGCTTGCGAAACAGGCGGCTACTGCCTCAGCCGTAGAGGGCTTTGTGCTCGCGCTCGTAGTTGGCGTAGGAATCCTTCATGCTGGCGCCGTTGAGCAGCATGGTGGCGACGACGGCGTTGTCGGCATCGAACACCGTCGAGCGCACCCACATGCTCTCGGTGCGCTTGCTGCCCGAGAGCGCCACGACCTCGCGCTCGACCCAATAGGTCTCGCCCGGGAATAGCGGCCCGCGCACAAGCCGGATCTCCTGGTCCGCGAACAGCCCGACCGCGGGACCCCGGACCGGCAGCCGGTCCTCGCGGGCGCGGTACTGGAACAGCACGCTCAGCATCTCCATCGGGATGATGGCGCGGCCCCACGGATTGTGCTCCAGCGAATAATAGTCCGATGGTTCGGTGATCACCTTGAGCTTGTCGGTCAGCGAGAACGGATAGAGGTCGCCCATGTTCTGGTCGAAATCCATCCTGATCGCCTGCCGCTGCGTCTTCATGCCGACCTTGATGTCGGCGAGGATCACCGGATCGGCCAGCGGCTTCAGTTCGCCGAGCCGATGGCTCAGCGCGGTCTCCGTGCCGTCGCCGTCGATCGAGGCGGTGCCGCGCAGGATCTCGGTGCCGTCGCGCTTGATCATCCCAATTGTGCAAACGGTCTGCGCCGGCTTCGGCTTCTCGATCTGGGCCTGCACCTCCTCGCCCTCGAACACCGGGTTGCGGTAATGCGCCGACAGACAGCCGGTGATGAACCAGGCGCGGCCCCAGATCCGCTCGCACAGCGGCGCGAACTGGCTGAAATGGGTCGGTCCCTCGATCGTGCCGCCGCGGAAGCCGAGCTTCTGCGCGGTTGCGTCGTCGTGGATCGACGCGTGGGAGTCGTAGGTCTGGGCCTGCAGCATCTGCTTCGGGCTGCGCCAGGGACCCACCAGCAGACCGTCCTTCTCCACGATTTCCGTCGTGAATGCGGTTTCGACTGTAATCATCCTTGGTCTCCCTTGTCCGCCACCGTTTCAAAGATGCCGGGGTTCGGCAAGCCTCGCAGAGCAATAAGGCTCGGTATGAGCAACAAGGCCTCGCACGCGCAGCACGAGATATGTGCTGCGGCCATGGAACAGGGCTGTTCATGCATAACAAAATCAGTGCATGCTGATGCATGATCATTCGCAGAAAAGACCGGTTCGGACCGGCATGACTTAACCGACGGGGAGCCTGATGGCGTTGATGGAAGTTGGACTGGACGACAAGTACCGGTTGGACACCAAGCGAATCTTCCTCTCCGGTACCCAGGCGTTGGTCCGATTGCCCATGTTGCAGCGCGAACGCGACCGCGCGCACGGGCTGAACACCGCCGGCTTCATCTCCGGTTACCGCGGCTCGCCGCTCGGCATGTACGACCACGCGCTATGGCGGGCGAAATCCTTCCTGAAACAGCATGACATCGCCTTCGTTCCCGGCCTCAACGAGGACCTGGCGGCGACCGCGGTCTGGGGCAGCCAACAGGTCGGCATGTTCCCCGGCGCCAAGGTCGATGGCGTGTTCGGCATCTGGTACGGCAAGGGCCCCGGCGTCGACCGCTCGCTCGATGCGCTCAAGCACGCCAATTCGGCAGGCACCTCGCCGAATGGCGGCGTGATCGCGCTCGCCGGCGACGACCATGGCTGCCAGTCCTCCACGCTCGCGCATCAGAGCGAGCAGGTGTTCGCCTCGGCGCTGATGCCGGTGGTCAATCCGGCCACGCTGCAGGATTATCTCGATCTCGGCATCCTTGGTTTCGCACTGTCGCGCTATTCCGGCTGCTGGGTCGGCTTCAAGGCGATCTCCGAGACGGTGGAAAGCTCGGCCTCGATCGTCAGCGATCCCGACCGCATCAGGATCATCATGCCCGGTGATTTCGAGATGCCGCCGGGCGGGCTCTCGATCCGCTGGCCGGATCCGCCGCTGGAGGCCGAACGTCGTCTGCACGGACCCAAGATGGAGGCCATCGCGGCTTTCGCCCGCGCCAACCGGTTCGACCGCATCGTGCTGGATTCCAAGCCGGCGCGGCTCGGCATCATGGCGACCGGCAAGGCCTATCTCGACCTGCGCCAGGCGCTCGCCGATCTCGGCATCACCGATGCCGAGGCGCAGGCGCTGGGCCTGCGCATCTACAAGGTGGCGCTGACCTGGCCGCTCGAAGCCAACGGCGCGCGCGCCTTCGCCGAGGGCTTGCAGGACGTGCTCGTGGTCGAGGAAAAGCGCGGCTTCATCGAGGACCAGCTGGTCCGCATCCTCTACAACATGGACGCTGCGAGGCGTCCGTCGGTGGTCGGCAAGCGCGACGAGAGCGGCGCGCCGCTGCTGCCGAGCGAGGGCGAGCTGACGCCGACCATGGTCGCCGCCGCCGTCGTGGCACGGCTGCGCAAGCTCGGCCATCGCAGTCCGCTGCTGGAGCAGCGTTTGGCAAAACTCGAGGCGTTCGATCGCCCGGCCGAGGGCACCGGCACCGCGAAGCTGCAACGCACACCGTATTTCTGCTCGGGCTGCCCGCACAATTCGTCGACCAAGATTCCCGAGGGCAGCCGCGCCATGGCCGGCATCGGTTGTCACGGCATGGCGTTGTCAGTGCCGAACCGCAACACCCAGACCATCTCGCATATGGGCGCGGAGGGCGTGAGCTGGATCGGGCAGGCGCCGTTCACCAGCGAACAGCACGTGTTCCAGAATCTCGGCGACGGCACCTATACGCATTCGGGCCTTCTGGCGCTGCGCGCGGCCGCGGCCGCCGGCGTCAACATCACCTACAAGATCCTCTACAACGATGCGGTGGCGATGACCGGCGGCCAGCCCGCCGAAGGCGGCTTCACGGTATCGCAGATCGCGCATCAGGTCTGGGCGGAGGGCACCAAGAAACTTGCGATCGTCTCCGACGATCCGGACAAATATCCCGCCAATTATTTCCCGCCGGGCGCCACCATCCACCATCGCCGCGAGCTCGATGCCGTGCAGCGCACCTTGCGCGAGATCGAAGGCCTCACCGTCCTGATCTACGACCAGACCTGCGCCGCCGAGAAGCGACGCCGCCGCAAGCGCGGGCTGTTTCCCGATCCGGCCAAGCGCGTCTTCATCAACGAGCGCGTCTGCGAAGGCTGCGGCGATTGCTCGGTGGCGTCGAACTGCGTCTCGGTGCAGCCGCTGGAGACCGAGCTCGGCCGCAAGCGCCGCATCGACCAGTCGAACTGCAACAAGGATTTCTCCTGCATCGAGGGCTTCTGCCCGAGCTTCGTGATGGTGCAGGATCCCAAGCTGCGCAAGGCCGACCGCACCGCGGCCGATCCGAAGGCGTTGTTCGCCGACCTGCCGACGCCGACTGTGGCCGCGTTGAGCAACCCCTACAACATCCTGATCACCGGCATCGGCGGCACCGGCGTTATCACCATCGGCGCGCTGCTCGGCATGGCCGCACATGTCGAGGGGCTGGCCTGCTCGACGCTCGACTTCACCGGCCTGTCACAGAAGAACGGCGCGGTCGTGAGCCATGTCCGGCTGGCGCCGACCTCGGACATGCTGACCACGGTCCGCATCGCGCCGGGCAATGCCAATCTGATCCTCGGCTGCGATCTCGTCGTGGCCACCAGCGTGCCGGCGCTGAGCCGCGCCGAACGCGGCGTCACCCGCGCCGTCGTCAACGCCGATCTGCTGCCGACGGCGAGCTTCGTGATCGATCCCGATATCGATTTCGAGGCCGGCTCGATGCGCGATGCGCTGAACGGCGCCGTGACGCCCGGCGATCTCGACATCCTCGACGCCACGGGGCTTGCCACCGCGCTGATGGGCGACAGCATCGCGACCAACGCCTTCATGCTCGGCTTCGCGTTCCAGCGCGGCGCGATCCCGCTGTCGCTGGAGGCGATCCTGAAGGCAATCGAGCTCAACGGCGCCGCGATCGAGATGAACAAGACCGCGTTCTCGTGGGGGCGGCTTGCCGCGCATGACCTGCAGCGCGTGGTCAGCGCCGCGCGCTTCAAGAATGCGGGCACAGCTCCTGCCAAGAAGACGCTCGATGAGGCGATCGCGTTCCGCGCCAAATTCCTCACCGACTACCAGGACGCGGCCTACGCCAAGCGCTATCTCGACGACGTCGCGCGCGTCCGCACGGCCGAGGCCGCGGCGGCGCCGGGCTCGCAGCACCTGACCGAGGCATTTGCAAAAGGCCTGTTCAAGCTGATGGCCTACAAGGACGAATATGAGGTCGCGCGGCTCTATTCGGATGGCGAGTTTTCGAAGGCCTTGAGGGAGCAGTTCGAGGGCAATTCGGGTTTGAAGGTCTTGCTGGCGCCGCCGCTGCTGGCGCAGCGCGATCCCGTCACCGGGCGGTTGCAGAAGCGCGAATTCGGCCCGTGGATCTTCAAGGCGTTCGGCTTGCTGGCCGGCCTGAAGGGCCTGCGCGGCACCGCATTCGACATCTTCGGCTACACCGCCGAGCGCAAGATGGAGCGCGCGCTGCCGGTCGAGTATTCGGCGATGATCCTGCGTCATCTCGACGGCAACAAGCCGCTCGATCTGCCGCGGCTGGTAGCGCTGGCCAAGGCTGCGGACCTCGTGCGCGGCTACGGCCACATCAAGGAAGGCAACGTCGCCCGCTACCGCACCGAATGCGCGCGGCTGGAGCGTGCGATCGGCCAGCCGCTGGCGCAGGCGGCCGAATAGGGGAACTTTCCCCGGCCGCCCTGGTTGACCGGTAACCCTGCCCGCAACCAGCGGCTGGATTCGCGCGGCCGGGTTCCTACATGATGGCTGTTCTGTTCGAGTGATTTCAGGAGGCCCTTTTGACGGTCCTGAAAAACGTTTTGGTTGCAACTGTTTGCGCTGCGTGCCTGGCATGGGGTGGTGTGGCGCTGGCCGATGACTACCGCCCGAGCGAGTTCTTCAGCCTCGATCTCTCCCGGGCCGTGCTGTCGCCGAAGCCGCTTGGCCCGCCGGCGCAGTTCGAGCCGGTTCCGGTCGAGGCGAAGGCCGACCATGGTCCGGATCAGCGTGCAGCCGCCGAACCGAAGGTTGAGGAGCCGAAGGTCGAGCGGCAGAAGCCGGTGTGGACCACCAAGGTGACGACGCCGCGCGAGACGGCACCGCGAGAGCGGAAGCGCGCAGTCGCGCACGTTCCTGCTCGCGCCAAGCTCGCGCGTCGGCATTCCAACCCGCTCGATGCCGAAGCCCGCGATACGCGAATCCAGACCTGGCCGTGCCGCACCGGCGGCATCTGCAACTGGCAGCGGTGAGAGGCGGCGGCGCTTCTGGTTGTCTCATTCGCCTGGACAGCTATCCCGTCATCCTGAGGTGCAGCGGAGCGAGCCTCGAAGGATGCACGGCCCCGATCTAGTAGCCGGGCGCCGGGCCGTCGATCCTTCGAGACGGCGCGACGCGCCTCCTCAGGATGACGGGTTTGGCGCGTGAGCGCTCGTTGCTCGATGCCATTCCCAGAATCCCCTAAGTCATCCCGCCGTCGTAAAACCGTCGGCCGAGAGTCAAGAAACCGTCAGGGCGGAGTCAAACGGCGCAGGCAAAACCTTCGTTGCGATTCGACGAAGGTTGTTCGATGCCGACAGCGATCTCCGCAAGGGGGCGAGGCCTTACAAGGCGTCAACTTCTGGTGCGCTCGGCGTCGACGGCTGCGCTCGCTGGATTGGGCGCGCTGGCAAGGCCCTATCTGAGCCGGGCCGTGGATCGGCCCGTGATCGCGGGGATCCAGTCCGGCGACGTCGCCGGCGATTCCGCTGTGATCTGGGCCCGCGCCGATCGCGCTGCGCGCATGCGGATCGAATGCGCTTCCGTCGAGAGCTTTGGCAGCATCCTGCGCAGCGCGACCGCCGACGCGCTGCCGGAACGCGACTTCACCGCAAAACTGCTGCTGGATGGCCTGCCGCCGGGGCAGGACCTGTTCTATCGCGTCAGCTTCGAGGATCGCGACGGCCTTGTCGGCGAAAGCCGCATCGGCCATTTCCGCACCGCGCCTGTCGACCGCCGCTCGGTCTCGTTCGTCTGGTCCGGCGACGTCGTCGGCCAGGGCTGGGGCATCGACCCCGCGCGCGGCGGCCTGCGGAGCTATCGCACCATGCTGAACGAGCGGGCGGACTTCTTCATCCATTCCGGCGATCACATCTATGCGGATTGCACGGTGCCGTCGGAGCAGGCGCTGCCGAACGGCGAGATCTGGCGCAACATCGTCACCCCTGAGAAATCCGTCGTCGCGCAGACTCTTGAGCAGTTTCGCGGCAACTACAAATACAACTGGCTCGACGAGAATTTCCGCGCCTTCCATGCCGAGGTGCCCGTGTTCGCGCAGTGGGACGACCATGAGGTGGCGGACGACTGGTCGCCGATCGGCACCGCCGACGCGACCGGCTACGACGCCGACGGCAATGCGAAGCTGGTGGCGCGGGCGCGGCGTGCGTTCCACGAATTCATGCCGATGCGGCTGATGCCGGAGCGCGATGGCCGGGTATATCGCAAGATCGCTTACGGGCCGCTGCTCGACGTCTTCGTCATCGACATGCGCTCCTACCGCGATTCGAGCTGGAACAAGCAGGGCGATCCAGAGCAGACCTTTATTCTCGGCGAAAGCCAGCTTGCCTGGCTGAAGCGCGAGCTGGCGGCATCGGACGCTGTCTGGAAGGTGATCGCGGCCGATCTGCCGATCGGCCTCATCAGCCTCGATGCGGTTGCGCTCGGCGACGGGCCGCCCGAGCGGCGCGAGCACGAGATCGCCGATCTGCTGTCTTTCATGAAGCGCGCCGGCATCCGCAACACGGTGTGGCTCACGGCGGACATGCACTACACCGCGGCGCATTACTATGATCCGAACCGCGCCGTGTTCCAGGAGTTCGAGCCGTTCTGGGAGTTCGTCTCCGGCCCGCTGCATGCAGGCACCTGGTCGCCGGGCGCGCTCGACAACACCTTCGGCCCGAAGGCGATTTACCAGAAGGGCTGCACCGCCGAGCAGGGCGACAATCTCGCGCCCTGCTTCGGCCTGCAATTCTTCGGCCGCGTCGACATCGACGGCAAGACCGGTGTGATGACGGTGACGCTGAAGGACGTCGACAACCACGATCTCTGGTCGGTCGTCATCGAGCCAAGGCCGGACGCGCGGCCCGGCCAGATCATGGCGCAGCACATCTAGTGTGCTGAATGCGAAGTTCATACGGTCTCGCGGCAGCCACTTTCACGAACTTCGCATTCATAAAGCACACTAGAATCATAAGTTTGCTAGTGTCCCTATCGAATCCGCAGTTCGCTCCGAAGGTGCGGCAAGTGATGCGAACTTCAGATTCGGGACACTAGCCCCACCACCAGTCCCGTCGCGACATCTTGATTGCTTGCGCCCTTGCCCGAAGGGGCGGTTTGCGGGCAGACTGTGCGCTGGCAGTCCTGCCAATTTCATTCCCACGAAACGATTTGCTGGCGTGACGTCGTCGATTTCTTCGGCGTCCCACGCGTCAGGAGCTATCCATGGAAAATCTGCAGACACAGGGCATCAGCCTGCCGCGGCTCGGGCTCGGCACTTTCCGCATGCAGGGCGATGCCTGCCGCGCGGCGGTCGAGAGCGCACTCGGGCTCGGTTACCGGCACATCGACACCGCCGAGATGTACGCCAATGAAGAGCCGATCGGCGCGGCGATCACTGCCTCAAATGTCCCGCGCAAGGACCTGCATGTCACCACCAAGGTCTGGCACGAGAATTTGGCGCCGGATGCGATCCGGACCGCGTTCGACGCCAGCCTGAAGAAGCTGCGGCTCGACCATGTCGATCTCTATCTGGTGCACTGGCCGTCGAAGAATATGAAGCTGCCGGCGGTGTTCGAGACACTGATGCGACTGAAGCAGGAGGGCCGCGTCCGTGCCATCGGCGTCGCCAATTTCACCACCGCGCTGCTCAAGACCGTGGTCGAAGAGATCAAGGCGCCGATCGCCTGCAACCAGATCGAATATCACGCGATGCTGGACCAGACCCCGGTGCGGACATATCTCGCCGCGAAATCGATCCCGCTGGTGGCCTATTGCCCGCTGGCGCAGGGCCGTTTCGCGACCGACGAGACGCTGGCGAAAATCGGTAGGAAGCATGATGCGACCGCAGCCCAGGTGGCGCTGAAATGGCTGCTCGATCAGGACGGCGTCGCGGCGATCCCGAAAGCCTCGCGTGCCGAAAGCCAGCAGGCCAATCTCGACGCGCTGAAGGTCAGACTCGACGACGACGATCGCAAGGCGATTGCGGCATTGCGCAAGGACATGCGCTGCGTCAATCCGGGATTTGCCCCGGCGTGGGACTGAACCCGTCGACCACCGAACAAGAAAGCTGAAAAAGAAAATGGCTCCGCGAGGAGCCATTTTCCGTTGTGTCGGACTCTTGGATGTGTCGGTGATTAGTAGCGATCGCGCCGGATCACGACCGTGCGGTCATGGTCGTGATGCCAGCCGCGATGCCAACCACGGTCATGGCGCATCTCGGCGCGCGCACCCCAGCCGCGATCCCAGTGATGGTGATGGCCGCGCTTGATCACGACGGTCTCGGCGCTCGCGATCGACGGAACGGCCACTGCAAGCGTGCCAATCGCCGCAAGAACAAAACCAATCTTTTTCATGTCATCCTCCTCAAATGATGTGACGAGAAAACCGTGCAGGCATCGAAACGTTCCTCCGGAACTGGACGAGTTTTCTGAACGCTTGTTCAGCAACTCTTGCGGTGCAGCGCTCGCCTTGCGATCGCTGCACAACCGATAGGTAAGCGTCATCGCCTCCTTCGGCGGCCTTGCCTAACTACTGCGTCCGACGCATCATCGCACCAGAAAATCAATGTTCGGGGGGACGTTGCGGTGAGCGAATTTTCACGCCGGGATTTCTTGAAGGGTACGGGATCGGCGGCTGCTGCCGCCATTGCTGGGCCGGCCGCAGCCGCGATGGGGCCGGACGACAAGTTCGACCTCGTGATCAAGAGTGGCGACGTGATCGATCCCAGCCAGTCGCTGCGCGGCAAGCGCGACATCGGCATCCGCTGGGGCCTGATCGAGGGGATCGAGGACGAGATTCCGGCCGCGCGCGCCAGCAAGATCATCGACGCGTCGGGCAAGCTCGTGATGCCGGGCCTCGTCGATCTGCACTGCCACGTCTACCCCTATGGATCCGCGATCGGCATTCCCGCCGACGAGCTGGTGCAATTCCAGGGCACCACTACCGTGGTCTCGGCTGGCGACGCCGGCGTCAACAACCTCGCGGCGCTGCGACGCTTCATCGTGGCGCAGTCGCGGACGCGGATCTATGCTTTCGTCCACATCGCCAATAACGGCCTGTCGGCGTTCCCGGTGGCCGAGCTCTACAACATCGACAACGCCCAGGTCGAAGCCTGCGCGATGGCGCTGGCCGAGAACCCGGACTTCCTGATCGGGGTCAAGGTGCGGATGTCGGAGAACGTCATCTTCAAGCACGGCATCGAGCCGCTGAAGCGCGGCATCCAGGCGTGCGAGATGTGCGGCTGGCCGGCGCGGATGATGGTGCATATCGGCGGCGTCGAGACCAAGGAGCTGATGTCCGACATTCTCGATCTGCTGCGGCCGGGCGATATCCTCACCCATGCCTATTCCGGCGCGCCGAACATGTCCGGCGCCTTCACCAACATCGTGCAGGACGGCAAGCTGTTGCCCGCAGCGCTCGCGGCGAAGCAGCGCGGCGTGCTGTTCGACGTCGGCCATGGCGGCGGCAGTTTTGACTTTACGGTGGCCGAGATCGCAATTCCGGCGGGCTGCACACCCGACACGATCTCTTCCGACATCCACGTCTTCTCCGGCAATTCGCCCGGCATCCCGTTCCTGCCGAACGTGATGAGCAAGTTCTTGGCGATGGGCTCCTCGCTGGATCAGGTCGTCGCGATGGCGACCTCGGCGCCGGCGCGGATCATCAACCGGGCGCCCAAGATCGGCACGCTGCAGCGCGGCGCGCCCGGCGACGTCGCGATCATGGATCTCGTCGAAGGTCCCGTCACCTTCGTCGACACCCGCAACAACAGGCGCGACGGCAATCAGCACCTGAAGCCGGTGCAAACCGTGGTCAACGGCGTGCCGTTCGGAAGGCCCTATCAGGCGCCGTTTTCGGTGAGGTGAGCGCGGATCATGAGCCGCGCTTCTCGACATTGCTGCTACGCGCGGGCACGCCGAATTCCTTGCGGCACACCTCGGCCAGCACCGCGACACCCTCGCGAATTTGCTCGTGCGAGGGGCTCGCGAAGCAGAGCCGCAGCCGGCTGCCGGAATGCGCCTTGCTGGTCGACCATTCCGGTCCCGGATTGATCGAGACGCCGGCCGCAAGTGCGGCCTGATAGAGCTTCAACGTGTCGACATTGTCGGGCAGCTTGACCCAGAGGAAAATGCCGCCCTTCGGTGCCTCGAACTCGGCCGCAGTGCCGAACTGCTCGTTGAGCGCCTCCATTAGCGTGTCGAGTTTTGCGCGCAGTCCTCGCGTCAGTTTGGGCACGTGGGTCGCGAAATGCGGCGCGCAATATTCCGCGAGCACCATCTGCTCCAGCGCGCCGGAGCCGGCATCGGTCTTCAGCGGCAGCATCCGCGACATGATTTCCCACGGCGCGACGATGAAGCCGACCCGCAGCGCCGGCGCGATCGATTTCGAGAACGAGCCGATATGGATCACGCCGCCATGCGTGCTCATGGCGTAGATCGCGGGCGGCCGCTGACCGTTCCAGATCAGATCGGCATAGCAATCGTCCTCGAAGATCGGCACGCCGTATTCCTTCGACAGCTTCAGCATCTCGGCGCGTCGGCTTTCGGGCAGGATCGAGCCGGTCGGGTTCTGCACGGTCGGGATGGTGTAGATGTATTTCGGCGTGATGCCGCGCTGCTTGTGATCGGCGAGCGCGGCCGCCAACGCATCGATCCTGATGCCATCGGCGTCGAGGGGAATGCCGACCGCGTTGACGCCGAGCCGCGTGAGCCGGTTCAGCGAGCCCTGATAGGTCTCCTGCTCGATCAGCACGGTGTCGCCCTTTGCGAGCAGGGTTTGATTGACCAGATCGAGCGCCTGCAGCGAGCCGGAGACGATCATGATCTCGTCCGGCGTGCAGGCAATTCCCGCATCGCGCTTCAGCTTCTCGGTGAGGAACTGGCGCAGCGGCAGATAGCCTTGCGGCCCGTGCGCGAGGTTGTAGGTCGCGAGATTCCGCCCCTCGCGCTTCAGCACGGCGTTGACCGCCTCCAATAGTCCGTCGACCGGGACCTGGTCGGGATCGTTGTTGCCGCCGACGAAGCTGTATTTGGCGAGCCCGGTCCAGCGCGCGGACGGTGCAGGCAGGCCAGCCGGGAGCAGTGATGCAAAATCGAACTGGGCTGAGGTGGACATGGGACGTTTCGCTCCGTGTTGTTATCGTTGAGAAGGCCGCACGTCGGCGGCCGTCCGTGAAGTCAATTCTTGCCGGTCAGTCTGATCGGGCGGCCCTGGCTGATGAAGGCATAGTGCCCGGCGCCGACGCTGCCGACCATCAGGGCCTCGACTGCCGGTTCCGCGATCTCGCCGGCGGCGGCCCAATCGACCACGAAATTCGCGCCGGTGCCGCCGCGGGTATCGGTGGTCGCGATCGCGACCTCGACGGTCGCAAACGGTTTTAGCGCGATCGGCGATTTGAGGTAGCTCTCCACCATCTTGCCTGATGTGTCGAAATAGGCGATCCGCTTCAGCACCAGCGGCTTGGTCTCGGAGGCGTTGTGCACGCTCAGCGTCACCGAGAAATCGGCCCTGAGCTTGCCCTGGCTCATCGACACGCTGGAATACACCGGCACGTAGAACGCACCGCCGGCAGTAAGGCCTTCCGGCACCGCCGTCAGCGAGTTCGCAAAATTTTGTTCAAGACCCGCCGAGGATTGTGCTAGCGCCTCCGTCACCCGCACGGTGAGCAGGCAGAGCAGAACTGCCAGAAAAATGCCGCCTGCGCGGATGTGACACATTGCTAGGTTGATCCTCACGCCCGGCCCTCTAGGTTGCGGCAAAGGAAGTCTTTGACGCATGCATGAACTGATTCCCGATATCACGCTCTGTATCCTGTTTGCCTGGGGAATTGGGCTATTGGCCCATTTCTCCAGGCAACCGCTGATACTGGCTTACCTTATCGCCGGCTTTTTCATTGGTCCATTCGGCATGGGCTGGGTCAAGTCCCAGGAATCGATCAGCGTCATCTCCGAGCTAGGCCTGATCTTCATGCTGTTCATGATCGGGCTGGAAATCGACCTCAAGAAGATCATCCGTGCCGGAAAGGTCATCCTGTTCGCCGGCGCCGGCGAGCTGATCGGCGGCTGCCTGATCGGCGCCGCGTTCTTTGCCGGAATCGGCCTTGCGATCGGCGGCGGCAAGTTCGACGCGGTGTATCTCTGCGTCGCCTGCGCGCTGTCCTCGACCGTCATCATCGTCAAGGTGCTCTACGAGAAGCGCGAGCTCGATACGCTGCCGGGCCGCATCACGCTCGGCGTGCTGGTGCTGCAGGACATCTTTGCGATCCTGTTCCTGGCAGTGCAACCGAGTCTCGACAATCTGCAGATCAGCGTCGTGCTGCTGTCGATCGCCCGCGTTGCGGTGCTGGTCGCGACTGCGCTCGTGCTGAGCCGCTATGTGCTGCCGCGGCTGTTCCACCAGATCGCGCGCCGGCCCGAGCTCGTGCTGCTCGGCGCGCTTGCGTGGTGCTTCCTGATCGGCGAGATCGCCGAGCGGCTGCATCTGTCGCGCGAGATGGGCTCGCTGGTCGCGGGCGTCTCGATCTCGACCTTTCCCTACGCGCTCGACGTCACCGCCAAGGTCACGACGCTCAGGGATTTCTTCATCACGCTGTTTTTCGTCGCGCTCGGCATGACGATCCCGATCCCGGGCTTGCAGGTGATCGGGCTTGCGCTTGTGATCGCGGCGTTCACGGTGGTGAGCCGCCTGGTCACGACATTCACGCCGCTCTACCTGATGAAGCAGGGGCTGCGCGCCAGCCTGCTGCCGGCGATCAATCTGGCGCAGATCTCCGAATTCTCGCTGGTGGTGATCCAGACCGGTATCGCCGCCAACCATATCGGGACCGCGACCGCGAGCGCGGCCTCGTTCGCCTTCGTGGTGCTGGCGGTGCTCTCAACCTTCGCGATGGGGCGCAGCGACCAGATCGTGCGCGGCCTGATCGGGCCCTTGAAGCGGATCGGGCTGCGCGATCTCGACCATGTGGGCGAAGGCCGCGGCGAGGGCGGCCAGGAGGGTGGACATGGCGAGATCCGGCGCATCGTGATCCTCGGCTTTTTCCGCGCGGCGAGCGCGCTGATCAGCCAGATCGAGCGGCAGAACCAGTCGCTGCTCGAGCAAATCAGCGTCATCGACTTCAATCCGCTGGTGTTCCGCACGCTGTCCGACCGCGGCATGCACGTGATCTATGGCGACATCAGCAATGTCGACACGCTGGTCCATGCCGGCATCGGCAAGGCCGAGATCATCATCCTGAGCGTGCCGGATTTCCTCTTGGTCGGCGCCGACAATGAGAAGCTGGTGCGCCATGTCCGCGCGCTCAATCCGACCGCGCGGATTGTCGCCACCGCGGATCTCCTGAGCGGCGTCGACGACCTCTACGCGGCCGGCGCCGACTACGTGACCGTGACCCGGCTCAGCGACGCTGCCGAGCTCTATTCGGTGATCGAGGCGGCCGATGCCGGCCTGCTCGACGACAAGCGCGCCGAGCTGGACGCCCAGCTCGCCGATCGGCGCGAAGTGCTGCCGTAAGGGAGCTTTCTCTTACCTCTCCCCATCGGGGAGAGGTCGCGCTGAAAGCGCGGGTGAGGGGCTCAGGTCCCACGAGGGTGCGCGGTCCCTCACCCGGATTGCATCTGACGATGCAATCCGACCTCTCCCTTTGGGAGAGGTGAAGCGGCGTGGTATGCCTGCCAAACGCATGGCGGGTTGCATAATGATACTGGCGCTGCCATCGGAACCCGGCTAATCCACTGCCTGCATAAAGCGAGATGTCAGGACAATGGCCGATACGATCCAGGAAGTGCTGCAAGCCTTTGCGAAAGGTGAACTCGTCGTTGTCACCGACGACGACGATCGGGAAGGCGAGGGCGATCTGATCGTCGCGGCGTCGTTCTGCACGGCGGAAAAGATGGCTTTCATCATCCGCCACACCTCCGGCATCGTCTGCGCGCCGATCACCACCGAGGATGCCCGCCGGCTGCGGCTCGACCCGATGGTGGCGCACAACGAATCCAATCACACCACGGCCTTCACCGTCTCGATCGACTACAAGCCCGATGGCGGCACCGGCATTTCGGCCGAGGAACGCGCTTCCTGCTGCCGCGCGCTCGCCAATCCCAATGCCGGCGCCAACGACTTCGCGCGCCCCGGCCACATCTTCCCGCTGATCGCTCGCGACGGCGGCGTGCTGCTGCGCTCAGGCCATACCGAAGCCGCGGTCGATCTGTGCCGGCTCTCGGGCCTGCCGCCGGTCGGCGTCATCAGCGAGCTGATGAACGACGACGGAACCGTGATGAAGGGCGAGCAGGTGGCGAAATTCGCCGCCCGCCACAAGCTCAAGCACGTCACGATCGCCGACATGATCGCCTACCGCCAGGCGCGCGAGAAGCTGATCGAGCGGGTCGCGACCTTCACCACCGAGAGCCCGATCGGCCCGCTGCAGGGCTATGCCTATCGCTCGCCGTTCGACGAGATCATGCATGCCGCCTTCGTCTATAACGGCATCGGCGACGGCCGGGACGTGCTGACGCGGCTCCACAAGCCCAACATCGTCAAGGACCTGTTCACCGGGCCGGCGCGCATGGAAGCCGTGTTGCGACACTTCGAGGCTGCCGGCCGCGGCGTGTTGGTCTATCTGCGCGACGGTGCCGCCGGTGTTCCGGTCGAGCCGGTCGGCGAGCAGAAGTCGGCGGAAGCCGATCGCAACAAGCAATGGCGCGAGGTCGGCGTCGGCGCCCAGATCCTGCGCGATCTCGGCATCACCTCGATCCGGCACCTGACCTCGTCGGTGCACGACTACAAGGGGTTGTCCGGTTTCGGCATCGAGATCGTGTCGAATGAGAAGCTGGAGACCTAGCACGCGTCATTCCGGGGCTCGCGAAGCGAGAACCCGGAATCTCAAGCCTCCTAACCGCTGGATTCCGGGTTCACGCTGTCACGTGCCCCGGAATGACGGTGAGAGGATCACCAATTGCGCTCCGCAGCTGAGCGCTTTAATTTATCCGCCAATTTCCGAGTGATCATGCGAAAGGATGTTTCATGAGCGTGCGCCCCCAGTCCAAGGACAAGCCGGCTGCCGCCAGCTTCCAGTGGGATGATCCCTTCCTGCTTGACGACCAGCTCACCGAAGACGAGCGCCTGATCCGCGACACCGCGCGGGCCTATGCGCAGGACAAGCTGCTGCCGCGGGTCACCAAGGCCTATCTGGAAGAGAAGACCGACCGCGAGATCTTCAACGAGATGGGCGAGCTCGGCCTGATCGGCGTGACGCTGCCCGAGGAATATGGCTGCGCCAATGCGAGCTACGTGGCCTACGGCCTCGTCGCCCGCGAGATCGAGCGCGTCGACTCTGGCTATCGCTCGATGAACTCGGTGCAGTCGTCGCTCGTGATGTATCCGATCTACGCCTATGGCGACGAAAGCCAGCGCAAGAAATATCTCCCCAAGCTCGCGACCGGAGAATGGGTCGGCTGTTTCGGCCTGACCGAGCCGGATGCCGGTTCCGATCCCGGCGGCATGAAGACCCGCGCCGAGAAGGTCGCCGACGGCTACAAGCTGAACGGCGCCAAGATGTGGATCTCGAACGCGCCGATCGCCGACGTGTTCGTGGTGTGGGCCAAGTCGGCCGCGCACGACAACCAGATCCGCGGCTTCATCCTCGAGAAGGGCATGAAGGGCCTGTCGGCGCCGAAGGTCGGCGGCAAGCTCTCGTTGCGCGCCTCGATCACCGGCGAGATCGTGCTCGATAACGTCGTGGTGCCGGAAAGTGCGCTGCTGCCCAACGTCTCCGGCCTCAAGGGCCCGTTCGGCTGCCTCAACCGCGCCCGCTACGGCATCTCCTGGGGCGCGCTCGGCGCCGCCGAGGACTGCATGCACCGCGCCCGCCAGTACACGCTCGACCGCAAGCAGTTCAACCGGCCGCTCGCCGCCACCCAGCTGGTGCAGAAAAAGCTCGCCGACATGGAGACCGAGATCGCGCTCGGCCTGCAGGCCTCGTTGCGCGTCGGCCGCCTGATGGACGAGGGCAAGATGGCGCCCGAGATGATCTCGATCGTCAAGCGCAACAATTGCGGCAAGTCGCTCGACATCGCCCGCATGGCGCGCGACATGCACGGCGGCAACGGCATCCAGATCGAGTATCACGTGATGCGGCACGCCGCGAACCTCGAGACGGTGAACACCTATGAGGGCACGCACGACGTCCACGCGCTGATCCTCGGCCGCGCGATCACCGGCATCCAGGCGTTCTCGTAAGGAATCAAGTCGTCATTCCGGGGCGCGCATAAGCGCGAACCCGGAATCTCGAGCCGTATTCTTTTCCCTCACTTCGGGATTCCGGGTCTGGCCCTGACGGGCCATCCCGGAATGACGCCAAGAGGTCCCCATGGCCGACAACGACGACATCCCGTTCAACCGCGATTTTCCGCTGAAGCCCGGCGTGGTCGAGCACGTCCGCCCCGGCGTGCGCCGCGTCCTCTGCAACAATCCGAGCCCGTTCACCTTCACCGGCACGGTCAGCTACATCGTGGGCGAAGGCAAGGTCGCGATCATCGATCCCGGTCCCGACGACGAGGCGCATGCCAGGGCGCTGCTCGATGCGGTCAAGGGCGAGACCGTGACCCATATCCTGGTCACCCATACCCACCGCGACCATTCGCCGAACACGCCGCGGATCAAGGCCGCGACCGGCGCGCCGGTCTACGCCGAGGGGCCGCACCGCGCCTCGCGGCCGCGCTTCGAGAGCGAGAAGCATAATCCGGAATCCGGCGCTGACCGCGATTTCCGGCCCGATGTGCAGGTCAAGCACGGCGACGTCATCGAAGGCAGTGGTTTCACGCTGGAAGCCGTCGCCACCCCCGGCCACACCGCCAATCACCTGGCCTTCGCATGGACCGAGCGCAGCATCAATTTCGTCGGCGACCATGTGATGGGCTGGTCGACCTCGATCGTGGCGCCGCCCGACGGTTCGATGATCGACTACATGGCCTCGCTGGAGCGGCTGGAGCAGCGCCCCGAGCAGCTCTATTTCTCCGGTCATGGCCCGGAGATCCCGGAAGGCCCGCGCTACGTCCGCTTCCTGGCGCGGCATCGCCGGGCGCGCGAGGCGTCGATCCTGCATCGGCTCGGCAAGGGCGAGGCCGACATCCCGACCATGGTGCGGGCGATCTATATCGGGCTCGATCCGCGCCTCGCCAACGCCGCCGGCTATTCGGTGCTGGCGCATCTGGAGGATCTGGTCGCGCGCGGTGTCGTGGCGACCGACGGCGATCCGGTGATCGGCGGCACGTACCGGTTGGCGTAGCCGTCATTCCGAGGCGTGCGAAGCACGAACCCGGAATCCATCAGGCCGCAAACTCTTTGGTGAAATGGATTCCGGGCTCGCGCGGAGCCTGTCATCGGGCCGCGCTTTGCGCGGACCCGTTGGCGCGCTCCGGAATGACGCTATCGCGTCACTTCTTCACCGTCTTCGCCGGCGGCGCCTTGGGTGCGACCGGAACCGCCTTCTTCGCCGGCTTGTCCTTGTCGTTTTCGGCGGCGGTGTTGAGGTCCTCGATCAGCTTCTTGACCCGCGCGGCGTTGCTGCCGAGATCGGTGTCGAAATAGCGCGAGGCCGAGCGGATATCGACACGTGAATCCTCGTCGTCGGGCGTCACGCGGATCGCGACGTCCTCGCGAAAGCCCATGATCGGCGTGCGCGCCACCGCCTCGATACGACCGATATTGCGCGGCGGCTGCGGGGCGCGGGCGTCGATGACCAGCCATTTACGGCGGTTGACCAGCCGCAGCGCCAGCTCGTAGGCGCGGTCGGCCGGGACCTCGAGCTCGACAGTCTCAATGTCCGGATAGGCGGCGCGCTGCCGCTCGGCCGAAGCGAGGCCGGCGTAGGCGGCGGGATTGGTGCCTTCCCCGGTGCGCAGCCGCGCCAGCGCCTCGAATCTCGGCGGGTCGATCGCGTCGGTGGTGACGTCGTAGAGCCGCGGCAGCTTGCGGTACTGATAGGTCAGGTAGGCCGGGTAGGCGAGGATCGCGGCGTCGATCAGGAACGCGAGCAGGATCCGGCCCATGCCGCGGGTGCCGTTCTGCCAGATCGCGGCGAAGGCGGCCAGCCCGAGCAGGACCGACAGGCCGGCCAGGCCCAGCGCGCCGAAGAAGGTCGCCAGCGCCGGCTTGACCTCCAGGAACCCGAAGCGGACGATCAGGATCGAGACCACCACCGCGACGACGGAGAAGATCGCAAGGTTGCGCGACCAGGTGGCAAGACCGGACACGGGCTCCTGCTGGTAGGGAGCGGAAAACCTGCGCGCCATCGTCGGTAAATCTGCCGGTTGATGTCCTCGGGCGACCTCAGCCGCCGCCAATCATCGTGTGAGACCACGGAGCTGCGGCGAATTCAAGGGACTTGGGCGGTGTTCTTGTCTCCCCTGGAATGGGCGCTATCGCGTCTAGCCTGCCTCCGCGGGGGCGCACCGCCAAAATATCGAAAACAACCCCATGCAAAGGAGCCGGCGGCGTGCCGGCCCAACCTCGGTCCGCACTCCGCTGCGGGTCATGCGACCCGATCCCGGTGCGAGCTTCGCTCGTCTCGTCCCCCTCCAGGGAGGGTGAAGCATCACGCCGCGGCGGTCGGGAAGGTATAGTCCTTGAACTGGTCGCGCAGCGCGGTCTTCAGGATCTTGCCGGTCGCGGTGTGGGGAATGCCGTCGACGAAGGCGACGTCGTCGGGCATCCACCATTTGGCGATCTTGCCGTCCATGAACTTCAGGATGTCCTCGCGGGTGGCGCTCTGGCCCTGCTTGAGCTGCACGATCAGGAGCGGCCGCTCGTCCCATTTGGGGTGATGAACGCCGATCACGGCGGCTTCCGCGACCGCGGGATGGCCGACCGCAAGGTTTTCCAGATCGATCGAGGAAATCCATTCGCCGCCGGACTTGATCACGTCCTTGGAGCGGTCGGTGATCCGCATGTAGCCGTGCTCGTCCATCGTGGAGACGTCGCCGGTGTCGAAGAAGCCGGCCTCGTCGAGGATGTTGGCGTCGACCCGGAAATAGGCCTTGGCGATCGCGGGACCGGAGACCTTGAGGCGGCCGAAAGTCTTGCCGTCCCAAGGCAGCTCCTTGCCGGCATCGTCGGTGATCTTCATCTCGACGCCGAACGGCGGATAGCCCTGGGTCTGCAGGATGTCGAGCCGCTCCTCGCCAGTGCGCTCCGTGAACGGCGGCTTCAGCGTCGCCAGCGTACCGAGCGGGCTCATCTCGGTCATGCCCCAGGCGTGGCGCACCTGGCTGCCCATGTCGAGGAACGCCTTGATCATCGAGCGCGGCATCGCCGAGCCGCCGCAGATCACCATCTGGAGGTCAGGCAGCTTGAGATTGTTGGCGGCCATGTATTGCAGCAGCATCAGCCACACCGTCGGCACGCCGGCGGTATGGGTCACCTTCTCGGTCGACAGCAATTCGTAGACCGAGGCGCCGTCGAGCTTCGGACCGGGCATCACGAGCTTGGTGCCCATCGACGGGGCCGAGAAGGCGATGCCCCAGCTGTTGGCATGGAACAAGGGCACCACCGGAAGCATTGTGTCCGATGCGGAGGTGCCAAGCGCGTCCTTTGAGTTGGCCATCAGCGCGTGCAACACGTTGGAGCGGTGCGAGTACAGCACACCCTTTGGATCGCCCGTCGTGCCGGAGGTGTAGCACATCGCCGCCGCGGTGTTCTCGTCGAAGGTCTTCCACGCGAACTTGCCGTCGGATGCCGCGATCCAGTCCTCATAGGCGACCGCGTTCTTCAGCGTGGTCTGCGGCATGTGCGCCTTGTCGGTCAGCACCACGTAGCGCTCGACGCTCGGCAGCTGGCTTGCGATCTTCTCCAGCACCGGAACGAAGGTGAGGTCGGTGATGACGATGCGATCCTGGGCGTGGTTGACGATCCAGGCGATCTGTTCCGGAAACAGTCGTGGGTTGACCGTATGGCAGATCGCGCCGATCCCCATGATGCCGTACCAGACCTCGAGGTGGCGCCAGGTGTTCCAGGCGATGGTGGCAACGCGGTCGCCGAGCTTGATGCCGTCGCGCTCCAGGCTCTGCGACACCTTCAGCGCGCGGGCATGGATCTGGGCGTAGGTGGTGCGATGGATCGGGCCTTCGACCGACCGCGTCACGACTTCCTGCGTGCCGTGATATTTCGCGGCGTGCTCAATAATCTTGTGGCACAGCAACGGCCAATCTTGCATCAAGCCAAGCATACGCAAATCCCTCCTCGATCCTCACGCATGATCTGCCGGCATCTTGGACGGCCGGCAGTAAAATCATGGAACTGACATGAACTGTAGCGCGGAGAAAGCAAGCCGAAAATGGCCTGGTGGCGCGTTTAGTCGCGGCTGCGCGGCAATGGTTACCGCTGCCGCCGCGCTGCTGTGCCTTGGCATGCAAGCGGGCCCCGCGGCGGCCGCCCGCGGCGCGCCGAGCTTCCCGTGGGACGATTTGTTCGGCACCCGGCCGCACCGGGCGCACAAGGCCGTGCGCCGTTCCGCAGCGGTGCCGCTGCCGAAGCCGCGTCCCGCCGAGGCGCCGGCGACCGCTGAGCCTGAACAGCCTGCGGCGGCGACGCAGCGGCCTGCCGCACCTGCCGAAGCCGCCAAGCCTACTGAAGCCGCCAAGCCTGCCGAAGCGGCCAGACCGGCCGAGCCGCCTAGGCCGCAGTTCTCGGCCTGCCGGCAGGCGCTCACCGAGGAGATCGCGATCGCGCCGAGCATTCCCGATATCCACGGCGCCGGCGGTTGCGGCGGCGAGGATCTGGTGCGGCTCGAGGCCATCGTGCTGGCGGACAAGCGCAAGGTCACGGTCAAGCCCGCGGCGATCCTTCGCTGCAAGATGGCCGCCGCGGTGGCGGACTGGGTCCGCACCGATATCGCCCCGCTGGCGCAGAGCCTCGGCGGCGGGATCAGCGAGCTCGACAATTTCGACTCGTTCGAATGCCGCGGCCGCAATCGCGTCGTCGGCGCACAACTTTCCGAACATGCCCGCGCCAATGCGCTCGACGTGCGCGCATTCGGTCTCGCCAACGGCAAGTCGATTTCGCTGACCGACCGCAGCGTGCCGCGCGATCTGCGCGAGACCGTGCTGCATTCGGTCTGCGCCCGCTTCTCCACCGTGCTAGGTCCGGGCTCGGACTGGTACCACGAGGACCACATCCATCTCGACCTGATCGAGCGTCGCAACGATTACCGGATCTGCCAGTGGAACGTATACGACCCGCTGCCGCAGGTCGCGCCGCTGTTGCCGGCCGAGCGGCCCGAGGAGGCGCCGCCGCGCGAGGTCGCCGCAAAATCGGACGTGTCCAAGCCGGACGCATCGAAGGCCGACCGCGGCAAGGCCGATGAGCCGGATGCGGCGAAATCAGACGATGCGGCCGCGCCCGATCGCGCAGCCGAGACCAAGCCGCAACCGCAGCCAACAAAAAAGCGCCGGCACAGCCGGCGCTTTTGATCTCGTCCTCGTATCTGGTGCGTTTCAGTAGGTGACGTTGCCGCCACCCTGCAGCGCCATTTGCGGCTTGTAGGGCGAGTCGCCATGCTTCGGCTCCAGCACCACGACGATGGTGCCGAGCTTGACGCGGTTGTAGAGGTCGATGACGTCCTCGTTGGTCATGCGGATGCAGCCCGAGGAGATCGACGAACCGATGTATTCCGGCTGGTTGGTGCCGTGGATGCGGAACAGCGTGTCCTTGCCGCCCGAGTAGAGATACATCGCGCGCGAGCCCATCGGATTGTCCGGCCCCGGGGCCACGAAGGTCGGAACGCCGAGGCGCGAGATCTCGCCGGGGGTGGGGTGCCAGGCCGGCCATTCGGTCATGCTGCCGACCTTGGCGATGCCGGACCAGGCCATGGCTTCTTCGCCGACGGTGATACCGTAGCGGATCGCCTTGCCGTCGTTCAGCACGTAGTAGAGGTAGTGATTGTCGGAATCGACCACGATGGAACCGGGTGCTTCCTTGCGGTGATACTCGACGATCGCGCGGCGGAACGGTTCGGCGACCGGCGTCTTCACGTAGGTGGTCTTGGCCAGCAGTTCCTTGTCACGCGGCTTGAACGCAGCGGTATTAGTTGCCTCGTAGGTCGTGGCCTGCATGCAGCCCGACAACATCAGGCCCGCGGTCAGGATCCCGAGGGTAACTTTGAGCGACGACATGATTACATTCCAATCGAAAATCCGCGCCCGAAAGCGCTAACATTACGCCTCAAACGCCACGATTCCATGAACGGCAGTATCGCTGAAACCCGCCGTTCTTCCCAGACTTTAGATGGCTTTCCCGCATCGCGGGATGTGATCTGTGGCTTTTTTGCCGCAACTGTTCTGGTGTGGGTCGGTTTTTTGTGCAAACAGGCAACGGTCGTCGAGTCGAAGCCTTCCTCACTGCCACCCGGCCGCCACAAATATGGACGCCCGGTTAATGCCCCGGTCATGAAGCGCCAGCCAGAATCGCGCTAAGTCGGCGGGTCCTGCCCAATCCTGTTCCCAGCCCTGTATCTCGGAGTTCGTGATGCTGTCGGTGTTCGTCCCCTCCGATTTCTCCCTCAAGAAGGCCGCCACCAACGACCTCGACGCGCTGCCCGAGGGCGCAGTCTGGGTCGATCTGGTGAACCCGACGGTGGAGGAGGACCGGGCCGTCGAGAAGCTCGCGGGGATCGCGGTGCCGACCCGGGAAGACATGCAGGAGATCGAGATCTCCAGCCGGCTCTATATCGAGAACAGCGCGCGCTACATGACCGCGACGCTGATGTGCCAATCCGACACCGACATGCCGCGCACCACGGCGGTCACCTTCATCCTGACCAGCCATCGCCTGGTCACGGTGCGCTACGACCTGCCGAAACCGTTCGCGCTGGTCGAGAACAAGCTGGCCCGCGCCTGTTCCCCCGGCATCACCGGCGAGCAGGTGCTGATGGAACTGCTGGACGCCGTGATCGACCGTTGCGCCGACCTGCTGGAGCGCTGCGGCGCCGACATCGACCAGGTCTCGCACGACATCTTCGAGCCGGAGAGCGAGCGCCACGGCCACGCCAAGCAATATTCCCAAATCCTGATCGCGATCGGCCGCAAGGGCGACCTGACCTCGAAGGTTCGCGAAAGCCTGGTCTCGATCGGACGCCTCGTCACCTTCCTCTCTGCGGTCGTGGAAGGGGTGAAATGGTCCAAGGACATGCGCGAGCAACTCAAGACCATGCAGCGTGACGTGGCCTCATTGACCGACCACGCCTCCTATCTCTCCAACAAAATTACTTTCGTGCTCGACGCCATGCTCGGCGTGGTCAATTTGGAACAGAACAACATCATCAAGCTGTTCTCGGTGATGGCGGTGGTCTTGATGCCGCCGACGCTGATCGCCTCGATCTACGGCATGAATTTCAAGATCATGCCGGAACTCGAATGGACGCACGGCTATCCGTTCGCGCTGATGCTGATGCTGATCGCGGCGATCGTTCCGTACTGGATTTTCAAGTGGAAGAAGTGGCTGTAGCGCTTGTTCCATCGTCGCGTTTTGGGACGCGCTTTTCTGCCTTATTTCCTCTCCTAAAATTTGATCGTTGCGCTGAACGTTTGGGCGAAACTTGTCTGCGATAACGCCCGCCTCGAAGCCGGAGGACAGCAATGGTTGAGAAGATCATAACGCCACGGCGTAACGTCATCGACTTTGCGCGCTATCAACAGGACCGCGCAGCAGGCAAGGTGCAGGCGATCTCGCCGAGACTTTGCCGATACTGTGGCGCTGCGCTGCTTGATGGCGAGGACGAAGACGACTGCTCCAGCGCGTTGAACGACATCACGCTGCGGCAGACTGAGAAGAAGTCACGTCGGTTCTATGCGGACTGAGGGCCAGCGCCCTTTTGGAGGCAGAAGCCTCGTCTGCGTGTTAGGCCTGCACCTGAAGCAATCCCAGAACGGCCGCGGCGGCGGCCGGGATCGCCTCGAAGCTTCCTTCCCCGAAATGTCGATTTGTGTTCGCCTTTAGGATGGCGGCGAATTGTGCCGCACGATCCCCGTCATTGCGAGCGAGGCGAAGCAATCCATCACGCGGCAAGCACAGACATGGATTGCTTCGTCGCTATCGCTCCTCGCAATGACGACGCGGCATAGATTGACAGCCCCTCAGACGTGCTGGCCACCATTGATGTGGATCTCGGCGCCGTTCACGTAGGAGCTGGTCTCCGTGCACAGCACGTAGATGATCTTGGCGACCTCGTCGGGGGTGCCGAGGCGATGCATCGGGATTTGCTGGTCGACGATCTTCTCGGTGCCGGGCGACAGGATCGAGGTGTCGATCTCGCCCGGCGCGATCGCGTTGACGCGAACGCCGACGCGGCCGAAGTCCGATGCCATCTCGCGTGTCAGCGACGCAAGCGCTGCCTTCGAGGTCGCATAGGCGGCTCCCGCGAACGGATGCACGCGCGAGCCGGCGATCGAGGTGACGTTCACCACGGCGCCCTTGGCGTGCTTCAGCTCCTCGATCAGCCCGCGCGCGATCATGACGGGTGCGAAGAAGTTGACGTGGAAAACATGGGTCCAGGTCTCGATGTCGGTGTCCATGGTGCCGAGCCGGCTGCCGTCGGGCGCCTTCGGCGAGATCGCGGCATTGTTGACCAGCGCGTGCAGTTCGTCGTTGTCGAGCCGCCGCCGGATCTCGGAGATCGCGCGCACCGTGTCGTCATGGCTGCCGAGATCGACCTCGATGTGGTCTTCCGGCCCGGCGCCCCAGGGACAGACCTCCGGGAACGCATGCCGCGACAGGGTGATGACGCGCCAGCCGGCGGACGAGAATCGGATCGCCGTGGCATGGCCGATGCCGCGGCTCGCGCCGGTCAGGAGCAGCGTGCGCCGGGGCGCATTGGAAGGGCGGGTCATCGACGGGTTTCTTTCGTTTTCGTCATGCGCGGCATCGTGCCGGGCATCGACGTCCTTGAACGATGGAAGATCAAGCCGTCGATGGCCGGGGTCATCTTACACGAAGACGTGCTTCGTACTTTCGCCCTGCCATGACGGTCGCGGTTTTTCAGGGATAGAGCCGCACCTTCGACCAGGCGCTGCCGGCGCCATCGCGGCGGAATTCGATGCGGTCGTGCAGGCGATACGGGCGGTCGTGCCAGAACTCGATGCGCTGCGGCGTGATCCGCCAGCCGCTCCAGCCCGGCGGCCGCGGCACCTCGCCGATGACGTATTTCGCGCCGACCTTGGCGATCGCCTGCTCGAAGGCGAAGCGGCTCTCCAGCGGCTGCGACTGCTTGCTGGCCCAGGCGCCGATCTGGGCCTGCTTCGGCCGTGTGGCGAAATAGGCGTCGGCCTCGGCATCGGTGACCGGCGTCACGGGGCCGCGGATGCGCACCTGGCGACGCAATGATTTCCAATGGAAGAGTAAAGCCGCCTTAGGATTTGCGGCCAATTCGCGGCCCTTGGCACTGGCGATGTGGCTGTAGAACACGAAGCCATCGGCATCGAAGCCCTTCATCAGCACCATCCGCACGTCGGGCAGGCCGTCGGGATCGACGGTTGCGAGCGCCATCGCGTTCGGATCGTTCGGCTCGGACTTGACCGCTTCCGCAAACCATTCGCCGAACAGGGCGAACGGCTCCTCCGCCGCGGTGAAATCACCCGATGTTAACGGTGTCGGGTGTTTGATGGAGGTCGTGTCGGTCATGTCAGGAGTCCCGATTTGCATCCGCCCGCGTCACAGAGCGCGTTACTGGCCCTATATAGGGCATGGGGGCGCGTTGGCCTATCGGTGATCCGCCCCGCGGGCGCGGTGGTGACATTGATCGTGGTCGGCGGTTGCAGCCTGTCGCGCACCGATGCCTTCACCAAGATGGACGACAAGGATATGACGGGCTCGATCAGCCCGACCTTGGTCAACGCGCCGACCGACAGCGATCTCGCCTTCGCCCGCAACGCTGCCTCCGACGTGCTGACCAAGGGCGACAAGGATTCCAGCCAGCCCTGGGAAAATCCCGAGACCGGCGCGCGCGGCTCAGTGACGCCGCTGGCCCAGGCCTATTCGGGCGAGGACGGCAAGACCTGCCGGGATTTCCTCGCCAGCTATGTCAACGGAGCCACCGAAAGCTGGTTGCAGGGCGCCGCCTGCAAGGCTGGACAGGGGCGGTGGGAAATCCATAGTTTGAAGCCGTGGAGAAAGTCCTGAGGTTCCGGCGGATACCGGTCCAGGACTAGTTGCAAAAATGCCACTGAGCCCCCACATCAAGGCCGGGTGGGCCCCGGATGGGTTCCCGGCCAGAACCGATATTCCCGTGAAGGAGACGTGACGGATGCGCGACCCCTATGAGGTCTTGGGGGTGCAGCGGAGCGCCAGCGCTGCGACGATCAAGAGCGCCTATCGCAAGCTCGCCAAGAAGCATCACCCCGACAACAACAAGAACGACCCGAAGGCGGCGGCCCGCTTTGCGGAGATCAACGCGGCCAACGAGATCGTCGGTGACGAGGACAAGCGCAAGCAGTTCGATCGCGGCGAGATCGATGCCGACGGCAAGCCGCGCTTCCAGGGCTTCCCGGGCGGCAGCGCCGGCGGGCGTGCTGGTCCGGGTGGCTTCGAGTACAGCTTCCGCAGCGGCCCTGGCGGCGGCATGGGTGGCGGCAGCTTCGAGGACATCCTCAACAGCATGTTCGGCAACGCCGCGCGCGGCGGCGGGGCCCGCGCGGGTCGCGCCAGCCCGTTCGAGTTTGATGGCGGGGTCGGCGTCGACCTCGATCTGTCGGTCGCGATGACGGTCTCGCTGGAAGAATCGGTCAGGGGCGGCGACAAGCGCGTCCGCCTGCCGACCGGCCGCGAGCTCAACGTCAAGATTCCGCCCGGCGTCACCGCCGGCCAGCAGATCCGGCTGAAGGGGCAGGGCGACACCGCCCAAGGCCATCCGCCCGGCGATCTTCTGATCACGATCTCGATCGCGCCGCATCCGTTCTTCAAGGTCGACGGCAACGATCTCCGGATCGATCTGCCGGTGACGCTCTACGAGGCGGTGCTGGGCGGCAAGGTCCGCGTGCCGACGCTCGGCAGCGCGGTCGAACTGTCGATCCCGAAGAACACCTCGAGCGGCCGCACCTTCCGCCTCAAGGGCAAGGGGCTGCCGAAAGCGGGCGCAGTCGGCGACCTCTATGTCACCACCCGGATCATCCTCCCCGATGGGAACGATGCCGAGCTTGAGGCATTGATGCAGACGTGGCGGGAGCGTAACCCCTATAATCCGCGCAGCGATCTCGGCTGACCGCCGAGGGCGCGCCCCAGAGACGCGAAGACGCGAAACTGCAACTACCCCGGACTCTATCGGGGTAGACGCCGGGCCGTGGGCGCGTCAAAGGATGACCGGCCGTCCGAACTCCCGGTCTGCGGCGTGCAGACCGGATGGCGGAAAAAGGAGTGCGGCCTCGAGAGGGGGACCAGCGCGGTACACAAAACCCCAATCGAGGCCGCGTGCGCCGATCGGCGGATCGGGCGCACATCATCTTCGCGTGAGCATCCGGTGCGATAATGAGACGCGTCGATGACGCGAATCGAAGTTTTCAATGTCGGAATTGGGACGCTGAGTGAGGCTGGATTCACTTACTCGAAACGACACAATTTTCGCGCCGCGATCTCCCGTAGAATTACGGGAGATCAGCTTTTCTCCATCTGATCGTACACGGCCTGCGCGACCTGGTTCAGCCGGCTGCGGTCGGTGCCGCCGCTGACGACATAGGCGACGCCGCGATCGGCCCAGAACAGCGCGCCGTCGCTGCCCTGGACGGCATAACGCATCTGCGTCGCCTCGGTCTTGGCCTTGGCGGTGTAGACCGTGAAGCGTTCGCCGGACGTGCTCTCATACATCAGGAACGACGCCGGCCCGCTCGGCCCCGGCAGCAGGCGGCCGCCGACCAGCTTCAGCCCGCTAAGCTCCGGCGCGCGGACGTCCCAGCCGCAGCGCTTGGTCAGCCATTGCTGCAGATGGTCGCGCTCGCTGCCGGGCACCTCGACGGGGTGGCGGACCTCGACCACGTAGAGCCGGTGCGCATCGAGCGCATCGAGCGTGAAGCTCTGGAAGGTCGACGGTGCAGCCGAAGCGCCGCGCGCGATCCAGCCGACGCCGGCGCCGGCGACGAAGGCGACCAGCGTTGCCGCCACCGCGCCATAGACCCAGCGGCGCGGCTGGCGCACCAGCCGCTCGAGCTCGAGCCGCTTCGGCACCGCCTCGTCCAGCACGCTGTCGTAGCGCGCATGCAGCGTCTCGGCCATCGCGCGCCATGACTGCACCCGCGCCGCGTCGTCAGGATGGGTGGCGAGCCAGGCCTCGACATCGCCGCGGCGTTCGGTCGGCAGCTCGTTGTCGACGTAAGCGTGCAGCTCGTCTTCAGTGACGGGGATGTTCGGGTCGGTCATATCAGTCGTCTCTGCCAAATCCTGTTCGAAAATCGTTCAAGCGAAACACCTGCCATCGCGCGCATTATCATTTCACCCGCCTGAGCGCCGGGCGCTGGCCCTCGATCGAGGCCCGCACATGGGCGCGTGCGCGGGCGAGGCGGGACATCACCGTGCCGATCGGCACGCCCTGGATGTCGGCGACCTCGCGGTAGCTCATGCCCTCCAGCATCACGAGCAGCAGCACCGAGCGTTGCTCCTCGACCAGCGTCGACAGTGCGCGCTCGATGTCGCGTCCCTCCGCCTCGGTGCCGCTGGCGTCGGCATTGTTATCGAGCAGCGGCATCAAAGGCGGCCGCCGCGCCAGCGAGCGCCTGCGGTTCTTGTTGAGATTGGTCAGGATCGTGTAGAGCCAGCTCCTGACGTCGCCGCCGAGGAACAGCCGCTCCGAGCGCAGCGCCCGCACCAGCGTGTCCTGCACCAGATCGTCGGCGATGTCGGTGTCGCGCGTCAGCGCCCGCGCATAGCGGCGGAGCGCCGGAATCATGGCTTCGACACTTTGGCGAAACGCGGTCATGCATCCAGTCTTCGATGATCTCGGCGATGGTCTGCCTTGTCCAGCATAACACCCTAGCGGCGTGGCTATTCCGGTTGCAGCGGTCTGCGCGCAGAGCGCCTCAGCTGCGGCGGATTTGGGCTTGTCGCCCGCCGAAGCGCTGGTGTACCTCGAAGCCTTAAAATTCGAGGCGTGGAAGCCTGTGGTGAGGCGCCCGACAGCTCAGGATCAGCCGTTACGGGAATGCCGGTGCCAACCATCTACTACATCCGCCACGGCGAGACCGCGTGGAACGCCGAAGGCCGGCTTCAGGGCGTGCAGGACATCGCGCTCAACGAGCGCGGCCGCGCCCAAGCGGCGCACGCCGGACGCATCCTCGGCGATCTCCTGGCGCGCGACGGCCGTGACAAGACGACGCTGCCGTTCGTCGCGAGCCCGCTGATCCGCGCGCGCGCCACCATGGAGCTGGTGCGCGCCGAGCTGGGCCTGCCGCCGGGCGACTACGCGCTCGACGCGCGGCTGCGCGAGATCGGTTACGGGACGTGGGAGGGCTCGACCTTGGCGCAGGCGCAGGCCGCCGACCCCGTCGTCTATGCCCGCCGCCTGGCCGAGAAGTGGCAGGTCGCGCCGGAGGGCGGCGAGAGCTATGTCGAGGTGCAGGCGCGGATGACCGACTGGTACGGTTCGGTGACCGCAGACACCGTCGCCGTCGCCCATGGCGGCACGGCGCGGGCGCTGATGGTGGCGCTCGGCTTCGAGACACCGGCCTCGGCCGCCGAGCTCTATATCGAGCAGGGTGCGGTTTACGTGTTCGGCCCCGCGGGGCTGCGGAAATATAGTTAAAGCCTGCAATTCTCTCCACCGTCATTCCGGGGCGACGCGTAAGCGTCGAGCCCGGAATCCATCAGGCCACGTGTCGCGTGGGCCAATGGATTCCGGGCTCTCGCTTCGCGAGCCCCGGAATGACGAGTTGGATGGCTATGCCCGGCCGTGACGAAGTCGAGGTTTGACCCCGCTGCCTCCGCGCGTTACGACACGCCATGTCCTTCAACACTTTCGGCCATATGTTCCGCGTCACGACCTTCGGCGAGAGCCATGGGGTCGCGATCGGCTGCGTGGTGGACGGCTGCCCGCCGATGATCCCCCTGACGGTGGAGGAGATCCAGCGCGACCTCGACCGCCGCCGGCCCGGCCAGTCGCGCTTCACCACCCAGCGCCAGGAGCCGGACGCGGTGAAGATCCTGTCCGGCGTGATGGCGCATCCGGAAACCGGTGTGCAGGTGACGACCGGCACGCCGATCGCGCTGTTGATCGAGAACACCGACCAGCGCTCGAAGGATTATTCCGAGATCAAGGACAAGTTCCGTCCCGGCCATGCCGACTTCACCTATGAGGCGAAATACGGCCTGCGCGACTATCGCGGCGGCGGCCGCTCTTCGGCGCGCGAGACTGCGACCCGCGTCGCGGCCGGCGCGATCGCGCGCAAGGTGCTGCCCGACGTGAAGGTGCGCGGCGCGCTGGTGCAGATGGGCCCGCACAAGATCGACCGCGAGAAGTGGGACTGGGACGAGATCGCCAACAACCCGTTCTTCTGTCCCGACAAGGACAAGGCGGCGTTCTTCGAGAGCTATCTCGACGGCATCAGGAAGAGCGGCTCCTCGATCGGTGCCGTGATTGAGGTGGTCGCCGAGGGCGTGCCGGCCGGGCTCGGCGCGCCGATCTATGCCAAGCTCGACAGCGATCTGGCGTCGGCGATGATGAGCATCAACGCGGTCAAGGGCGTCGAGATCGGTGCCGGCTTCGGCGCCGCCGAACTGTCAGGCGAGGAGAACGCGGACGAGATGCGGACCGGCAACAACGGCACGCGCTTCCTGTCCAACCATGCCGGCGGCGTGCTCGGCGGCATCTCGACCGGCCAGCCGGTGGTGGTGCGCTTTGCGGTCAAGCCGACGTCCTCGATCCTGACCCCGCGCCGCACGGTGGATCGCAAGGGCGCCGACACCGACATCCTGACCAAGGGCCGCCACGATCCCTGCGTCGGCATCCGCGCGGTGCCGGTCGGCGAGGCGATGATGGCCTGCGTGCTGGCGGATCATTTTCTGCGCGACCGCGGGCAGACCGGGCGCTGATCCCCTATATCCTATATAATGGCGGTACCAGACCGCCTTGGGGACTGCCATGAACGCGTCGGAGCTTCGGGATATCATCGCATGGATGATCGGCGGCGCGCGATCGGCGCCGACCCCGGTGCAGATGATGGCGGAATGCTGCGAACGGCTGACGCGGGCCGGCCTGCCGCTGTGGCGCATCGGCGTCTTCGTGCGCACGCTGCATCCCGAGATCTACGGCCGGCATTTCCTGTGGAGGCCGGGTGCCGAGGTCGAGACCGGCACCGTCGCTCACAACATCGAGGAGTCCCCGGACTTTGCCGTCAGCCCGCTGCGGATCGTCTTCAAGCAGGGAATTGAAGTGCGTGCGCGGCTCGATGACCCCTCGAGCAAACGCTTTCCGATCGTCCAGGACCTGCAGGCGGAAGGCGTCACCGACTACATCGCGGTACCGCTGATCAACACCGACGGCCGCCCCAATGCGTCGAGCTGGACCACCAAGCAGCCGGGCGGCTTCACCGACGAGCAGCTCGATGCGATCCGCTCGATCGCCGTGCCGCTGGCGCGCTACATCGAGATCGTGACGCTGCGCCGCACCGCCTCGCTGCTGCTTGATACTTACGTCGGCAACCGGGCCGGCGAGCGCATCATGGGCGGCCAGATCCGGCGTGGCCATGCCGACACGATGGATGCCGCGATCTGGCTGTCAGACCTGCGCGGCTTCACCGCGCTGTCGGACCGCTTGCCGGCCGAGACTGTCGTCGAGATCCTCAATCTTTATTTCGATTGCCAGGTCACCGCGATCCGCGACCATGGCGGCGAGGTGCTCAAATTCATGGGCGACGGCCTGCTCGCGGTGTTTCCGGTCGACGAATATCTCGGCGATGAGGTGCAGGTCTGCTCGCGGGTGCTGGATGCCGCGCGCGCCTCCCGCGCCGGGGTCGAGGCGCTGCAATTCCCCAATGGCGATGCGGTCGAGCGTTTCCGCTTCGGCGTCGCGCTGCATCTCGGCCGCGTGCTCTATGGCAATATCGGCGGCGGCAACCGGCTCGATTTCACCTGCATCGGTCCGGCGGTCAATCTCGCCGCGCGGCTCGAGAAGATCGCCGGCCGTCTCGGCCGCACCGTGGTCGCCTCCGAGCGCTTCGCCGGCATCCACGACGGCGGCTGGAGCGATCTCGGCGAATTTCCGATCGCGGGATTTGCCAAGGCCGAACGGGTCTACGGGCTGTTCGACGAGGCGCCGGTCGCCGCCGCGAGCTAGCCGCCGCGGGCGTAGGACTGCTTCAGGCCGAAGGTCAGGATCGACAGCGTGATCCACAGCCGCAGCATCGCGAAGCCAAAGATGAAGACGACGTAGATCACGCTCTTGAAGGGCTGGCTCGTCGTCGAGGTCTGCCAGAACTGCCAGATCGCGTTGCGGACGACCTCCTGGCCGTAGCCGAGCGCGATATTGACGGTGCCGAGCACCAGCACCGCGGCGCCAAGCCAGACGGCGTGCCGGCCAAAATCCTTGGCGGCGGCAAGCAGCGCGACACGGCCGCCATTGCTTTCGGCATTGACGATGATCAAGAGCACCAGTGCCGCGATCGCTGCACTCCAGAACCGGCCGAGATGGGTGAACTGATCGAAGGCCATGCCGTCGAGTCCCGACATCAAATGCGGTGCGAACGAGGTGAAGCCGATCGCGGCGGTGCCGAGTGCGGCTGCGATCATCACGAGCGCGATCCGCCACAGGATCGACATCGACAGTCTGATCTGCTCTGCCAGCGTCAGCTCGCCGAGCGAGGATTGGCCTCCGGCAGCCTGGATCGAGTCCCGCGCGGTCGCGAAGAAGGCGAGCAGCACGCAGATGTCGGCCAGCACCAGCGTGGGCAGGATCAGGCCGGGCTTGTTATAGCCGACGATCCGCAGCGCCGCCGCCATGACGAGCCAGGGCAAGGCGGGCAAGGGACGAAACGGCCCGAACGAGGTTTCCGGGCGGGTCTTCCGCAGTGAAAGCTGTTGGCGCAGTGCGACGGTCATGCCGCGTTGGTGCCATGCGATCCCTAAAGCAGGCGTGGCTGCGATCGATAAAATGCGCGGCAAGGTCTGCGGCAAACTGGCGCTGGCGCCGCGCTATTCCTCGGGCTCGGTGGTGAACAGCAGCGGATAGCCCTTGGCGCGGCCGGCGTCGGTGGCGCGCGTCGCCTTGGTCTCGGCGACGTCCCTGGTGAACACGGCGACCACGCAGACGCCGCGCTGATGTGCGGTCAGCATCACCTTGTAGGCCTGGTCGTCGGTCATGCGGAATTCACCCTTCAGCACAGTGACGACGAACTCGCGCGGCGTGTAGTCGTCGTTGACCAGGATCACCTTGTGCAGGCGCGGCCGTTCGACCTTGGTCTTGGTTCGGGTTTTCGGCTTGACGACAGTATCTGGCATCGCACTCCCTCGCGATTGCCCCGTAAGACTACCGTCTTCCGGCAGATGTTGGAACCGTTCGAATTGCACGGCGTCATTGCGGCAACGGCACGGCGCGTGCTGCAGCATTCGCGGCAAGTCGCGTCGAACTTGCAACGCCTAACTCGAATGTGAAGGACAGATGATATCAGCGCTTTGCGCCGCCTGATTTGCGTGTCACCATGACGGGACACGACGGGAGGGCCGCAATGCGCTGGTATGTCTCGATCGGAGCGGTGCTCGTCGCGGGCATGCTGGCCAGCGGCGATGTGGCCGGTGTTGCCGCGCCCGGCCCGGGACCGCAGACCGGCCGGCTGGCCGAAAAGGAATCGACGCCGAGCGTCGACATCGAGCTGATCATCGCGGTCGACGTCTCCTATTCGATGGACATGGACGAGCTCGCGATCCAGCGCGAGGGCTATGCGCAGGCGATCGTTTCCAAGGATTTCCTGCAGGCGCTGAAGGCCGGCCCGAACGGCAAGATCTCGATCACCTATTTCGAATGGGCCGCCTCCAACGACCAGAAGGTCATCATTCCCTGGCGGGTGATCGACGGTCCCGAATCCGCCGATGCGGTCGCCGCCGAGATCATGAAGACGCCGGTGCGGCGCGCCTCGCGCACCTCGATCTCGGGCGCGATCTATTTCGCGATCCCGATGTTCGACGAGAATCCGCATCGTGGCCTGCGCCGCGTGATCGATATTTCCGGCGACGGCCCCAACAACAACGGCGCACCGATCACGCCGGCGCGCGATGCGGCGCTGGACAAGGGCATCGTCATCAACGGCCTGCCGATCATGGTGAAGGAGCCGTCCTATTCGACGATGGATATCGAGAATCTCGATTACTATTACGAGGATTGCGTGATCGGCGGACCCGGCTCCTTCGTGGTCACGATCAAGGATCGCGAGAAATTCAAGGAGGCGATCCGCACCAAGCTATTGCTCGAGGTCGCCGGCCGCACCCCCGAGCGCCCGGTGGTGCGGACCGCCGAGAAGGAGCCGCGGGTCAGTTGCATGATCGGCGAGAAGATCTGGCAGGACCGCTGGGGGCGGTAGCGATCATATCGATCTCGTAGGATGGGTAGAGCGAAGCGAAACCCATCAATTCGTATCCGCGGCAAAAACGATGGGTTTCGCTGCGCCTACCCATCCTACGGCTCTGCCGATATCTCGCCTACATCATGCTCAAGTTCGCGCAGCGTCTGCAACGCTGCCGCGACGCGCGCGAGCAGCGGATCGTGGGACATGCTGGCGCGGATTATAGCGGGGCCACGAAGCGCTGCGATAGTCGCAGCGCCGTCTCAGCGCGCAAACCGTGCCACCAGCTCGATATGCGGCGTGTGGCGGAACTGATCGACCGGGGTGACACCGGCGAGCTTGTAGCCGCCATCGATCAGGATCTTCGCGTCGCGGGCAAACGTCGCGGCGTTGCAGGACACCGCGACGATCACCGGCACCTTGCTGGCCGCAAGCTGGGTGACCTGCGCTTGCGCGCCCTGCCGCGGCGGATCGAACACGACGGCATCATAGTCGCGCAATTCCTGCGGCATCAGGGGGCGGCGGAACAGGTCGCGCGTCTCGGCCTTAAGTGGCTTCAGCCCCGGCGTCGTCTGCGCGGCCTTCTGCAGCGCCGCGATCGCACCGGCGTCGCTGTCGAACGCCGCGATCCGCGCCTTTTCCGCGAGGCGCAGCGCGAACGGGCCGACGCCGCAAAACAGGTCGGCGATGTGCCTGGCGCGGCCGCACTGCGCGCGAACCAGCGCCGCCAGCGTCTCCTCGCCCTTGACGGTCGCCTGCAGGAACGAGCCCGGCGGCAGCACCACCTTCGGCTTGCCGATCGCAATCTCGGGAGAGCCGCGTTGCAGCACCAGCTCGCCGTGCCGGGTCAGCCGCGCCAGCCGGTGTTTCTCCGCGACGCGCGACAAGGTGGTGATCAGGCTGGTCGGCAGGGAGCCGGAGCCGCGCACGTCGATGTCGAGGCCGTTGAGCGTCGCCGTCACCTGGATGTCGAGCGGCTTGCCGATTGCGATCAGCGGCTCGGCGACCGCCCAGGCGGCCTCGAGCGCGCCGTCGAGCGCGGGATCGAGGATCGGGCAGCGGTCGACCGGGACGATGTCGTGCGAACCGGCAGCGGCGAAGCCGACCTTGAGGACCTCATGGGTGCCCATGCGTCCGTGCAGCGTGATGCGGCGGCGGCCGGCGCCATGGGCGTCGAGCAGCGGCGCAACCTCGGCTGCGATCCTGGCCTGCGCCAGCGTCTCCACCACGATGTTGCGCTTCCAGGCGTGGTACGGCTCCTCGCTCCAGTGCTGGATCGCACAGCCGCCGCAGACGCCGAAATGCGGGCAGAACGGCGCGATCCGCTCGCGGCTTTGCTCCCTGACCCGCAGCAGCCGCCGCCGGTCGGGATGATGGCCGGGGACGTCCTCGACCTCGACGGTTTCGCCCGTCAGCGTGTACGGCACGAAGACCGACTGCGTGCCGTCGATCGCGACGCCGTCGCCGCGATGGCCGACATGGTCGATGGTGAGATGCTCAGCCACGGCGGGCGCCGAGGAAGAATTCGATGTTGCCGTCGCCGCCCGGGATCGACGACGGGAACACCTCGATATCGGTGCAGCCCTGCGAGGCGGCAAAGGCGGCGATATCGTCGCAGATCTGCTGGTGCACTATGGCGTTGCGGATGACGCCGCGCTTGGAGTGTTTGCGCGCCGCCTCGAATTGCGGCTTGATCAGCGCCAGCAGATGCATGGGTGCTGTCGCCAGCGACAGCGCCACCGGCAGCACCAGCTTCAGCGAGATGAAGCTGACGTCGATCACCACGACATCCGGCCGCGCCGGCAGGCGCTTGCCCTCGAAATTCCTGATGTCGGTCTCTTCCATGGAGACGATCTTCGGATGCCCCTGCAGCGACGGATGCAACTGGCCGTGGCCGACATCGATGGCAAAGACCAGGCTTGCGCCATTGGCGAGCAGCACTTCGGTGAAGCCGCCGGTCGAGGCGCCGACATCGAGGCAGACATGGCCCTCGATGTCGATCGGATAATGCTCGAGCGCGCCGGCAAGCTTGACGCCGCCGCGCGAGACATAGGGATGCGCCGGTTCGGCCGAGAGTTCCGCGCCCGGCGCGACGATTTCGGACGCTTTTGCAATCTGTTTGCCGTCGGCGGTCACGAGGCCGGCATCGATCGCGGCGCGCGCCCGCGCCCGGCTCTCGAACAGGCCGCGTTCGACCAGCAGCACGTCGATGCGCTTGCCGGCCGATGCATTGTTGTCGTTGTCGCCCGCCTTGGTCACTTGGCGCCCTGACGGCGCTGCGCGGCGGCGAGCCGCACGCAGGCCTCGAAGGAGGTGAGGTCGTGCCAGAGGTCGGCCGCAGGCTCGCGCGGGGTGACCAGCGGGCTGCCGTGCAGATCGAGCGCGTGCATCATCATCAGGTTGTCCGGCAGTCCAAACTCTTCCACCGTCAGCCCCTCCGCGTCGATCAGGCGTCCGTCGGATGCAGGCACGACCTGGCCCAGCCGCGCCACGCGATTGGCATAGGACGTGGGGTCGTTCGAATAGGCGAGGCACAGCTTGCCGCGTCCCGCCATGTAACCGAGTTCGTAGACGGTGCCTGCGTCGGCACTGGGGCCGCGAAACGGCGTCAAATTGGCGATGATGGCGTCGGCCGATTCCATCATCGCCTCGTTGCTCTTGAAGATGCTGAGCGACGCGCCGGCGGCGGTGGGATCGATGCTGTTGTCGAGCGGGTACAGCCCGGTCAGCCCGTGATAGCCGCAAACCTCCGCTTTGCGGCGGCCGATCTCCACGGCATCCGGCAGGAATACGTCAGGACCTGCCAGATAGATTCTCATGGACTTGCCCAAGACACGGTCGACTTGAAACCTCTCCCCGGTGGGGAGAGGTGGAAGGCGATTACGCGAGCTTGACGGTCTCGGTCTTGTAGTCCTTGCCGAGGGTTTCGAACACCTTGGCAACGATGCTCTTGGCGTCGAGACCGGCGCGGGCGTACATCGCCGCCGGCGTGTCGTGGTCGAGGAACACGTCGGGCAGGATCATCGAGCGGAACTTGAGCATGCCGCTGTCGAGCATCGCGTTGTCGGACAGGAACTGCATGACATGCGAGCCGAAGCCGCCGATCGAGCCTTCCTCGATCGTGATCAGGATCTCGTGGTCGCGGGCGAGCTTCATGATCATCTCTTCGTCGAGCGGCTTCATGAAGCGCGCGTCGGCGATGGTGGCGGAGAGGCCGTGGGCGGCGAGTTCGTCGGCCGCCTTTTCGCACTCGGCGAGGCGGGTGCCGAACGACAGCAGCGCCACCTTCTTGCCCTCGCGGATGATGCGGCCCTTGCCGATCGGCAGGGGAACGCCGACTTCCGGCATCTCGACGCCGCGGCCTTCGCCGCGCGGATAGCGCACTGCGCTCGGGCGGTCGTTGATCGCCACCTGGGTGGCCACCATGTGGACGAGTTCGGCCTCGTCGGAGGCCGCCATGATCACGAAGTTCGGCAGGCAGCCGAGATAGGCATTGTCGAACGAACCGGCATGGGTGGCGCCGTCGGCACCGACCAGGCCGGCGCGGTCGATCGCGAAGCGGACCGGAAGGCTCTGGATCGCGACGTCATGGACCACCTGGTCATAGCCACGCTGCAGGAAGGTCGAGTAGATCGCGCAGAACGGCTTGTAGCCTTCGGTGGCGAGGCCTGCGGCGAAGGTCACCGCATGCTGCTCGGCGATGCCGACGTCGAAGGTGCGCTCCGGGAACGCCTTGTTGAAGATGTCGACGCCGGTGCCCGACGGCATCGCCGCGGTGATGGCGACGATCTTGTCGTCCTTCTGCGCTTCTTTGACTAGGCTCTGGCCGAACACGTTCTGGTAGGCCGGCGCATTCGGCTTGGCCTTGGCCTGGGTGCCGGTCGCGACGTCGAACTTGACCACGGCGTGGTACTTGTCGGCGGAGGCTTCGGCCGGGCCGTAGCCCTTGCCCTTCTGGGTCACGACGTGAACCAGGATCGGTCCGGTCTCCATGTCGCGGACGTTCTTCAGCACCGGCAGCAGATGGTCGAGGTTATGACCGTCGATCGGGCCGACATAGTAGAAGCCGAGCTCCTCGAACAGCGTGCCGCCATCCATCATGAAGCCGCGGGAATATTCCTCGACGCGGTTGGCGCGATTGGCGAGGATCTTCGGCAGGCGCTTGTTGATCTGCTTGGCCGCCTCGCGCAGCGAGCGGTAGGTCTTGCCCGAGTAGAGGCGGGACAGATAGGCGCTCATCGCGCCGACCGGCGGCGCGATCGACATGTCGTTGTCGTTGAGGATCACGATCAGGCGCGAGTTCATCGCGCCGGCATTGTTCATGGCCTCATAGGCCATGCCCGCTGACATCGCGCCGTCACCGATCACGGCGATAACGTTGTTCTTGCCGCCGGAGAGGTCGCGCGCCACGGCCATGCCAAGGCCGGCCGAGATCGAGGTGGAGGAATGCGCGGCGCCGAACGGATCGTAGTCGCTCTCGGTGCGCTTGGTGAAGCCGGAGAGGCCGCCGCCGGTGCGCAGGGTGCGGATGCGGTCGCGGCGGCCGGTCAGGATCTTGTGGGGATAGGCCTGGTGGCCGACGTCCCAGATCAGGCGGTCGCGCGGGGTGTCGAAGATGTAGTGAATGGCAGTGGTCAGTTCGACGACGCCGAGGCCGGCGCCGAAATGGCCGCCGGTCACCGACACGGCATCGATGGTTTCCTGGCGGAGCTCGTCGGCAACCTGCCGCACCTGCTCGACCTTCAGCTTGCGCAGGTCATCGGGCGTGTGAATCGTGTCAAGAAGCGGCGTTTTACTAAATGTGGTCACAGCGAATTTCCAATTTTTGCCTGTCGGAACGAACCGCCCGACGCGAGATGGGTTGGCGCGCACATCGCGCAGCGAATGCCAGACACTGGGTGCCGCCCCGGCAGACCGTGCCTGGTTGTAAGCCTCAATTCACTCCGGATTGGACCACGTGATATGCATCACCTTGGTCGCTCTTCACCCGTCCCGGTTCAGTTTTGTCGAACCATTTGAGGTGCATGCCGCCCGGAAAATCCGGGCCGCCCGCCACCCTCAAATGCCCATAGAACTGGAAGCATTACACCAAAGCCGTAGCCAAAGCCAACCCGATCGGGGGTGCAGGGTTCGTATGCGCCGCGTTGAAAAACCTAGTCTTTTCAATGCTTGCCTCGGGTTCCGGTTCCGCTTCGCCCATTTTAGTGGCAGCCGGACGGTCCGGATCGGCCTGATTTGCGGCCGCGTCCGGCCGCCGCGGCTCACCCCCGCGTCGTCACGGATTGCTGGAAATGTTCAGCAACAATCGGCCGCCGCGGCGGACATCGTGTCGCATGATCGGCGGTGCGAAACGCTCGCGGCGCTACTGCACGTCGAGCGGCTCGGTGCCGTTCGGCTGGCCCGAGGCGTCGGTGGTGATCTTGTCGACGCGGGCTTCGGCCTGGCGCAGCAATTCCTCGCAGCGCCTCTTCAGCGCTTCGCCGCGCTCGTAGATCGCGACCGATTCCTCAAGCGGGACCTTGCCGTCCTCGAGCCGCTTGACGATCGATTCGAGCTCCTCGATCGCGCGTTCGAAGGACAGCTTCTTGACGTCGGCTTGAGTGTTTTCGGCCATTCTTGCGTTCCCGATTGCGTGGATCAGATCGCAACCTGATCTTGTCGTCCAAACATGACCCGTCGCGGGCCATGCTTGCCCGGCGCAGAATCAATCGAATTTTTGCGGACGTATTGTGGCGGGTATCTACGCGCCCATCAATGCGGTGACATGAGATGCCACCGACTCTTTCAAGCCCTCGAGGTCGTAGCCGCCTTCCAGCACGGAGATGACCCGGCCGCCCGCGCTTTTGTCGGCGAGATCCATCAGCTTGCGTGTGACCCAGCCGAAATCCTCAGCCGTGAGGTTGATTGAGGCCAAGGGATCGCGGTGATGCGCGTCGAAGCCGGCCGAGATGACGACGAGTTCGGGCGAGAATTTTTCGAGCTGCGGCAGGATCAGGTTCTCGAAGGCGGCGCGGAACTTGACGCCGCCGTCGCCCGGCGCCAGCGGCGCGTTGACGACGGTGTCGTGCTCGCCGCGCTCGCCTGACGCGCCAGTGCCGGGGAACAGCGGCATCTGGTGGGTCGAGCAGTACATCACCGTCGGGTCGGCCCAGAAGATATCCTGCGTGCCGTTGCCGTGATGGACGTCGAAATCGACGATCGCGGCGCGCTTGATGCCGTATTTGCGCTGCGCATGGCGCGCGGCGATCGCGACATTGTCAAAGAAGCAGAAGCCCATCGGCGTCGACTTCTCGGCATGATGCCCGGGCGGGCGCACTGCGACGAAGGCGTTCTGGTGGGCGCCGGTCATCACCGCTTCGGTCGCCGCCACCGCGCCGCCGACGCCGCGCATCACGGCTTCCCAGGTGCCCGGCGACATCGAGGTGTCGCCGTCGATATAGATCATGCCCGAGGTCGGCGCGATGTGACGCAGCTCGCCGACATAATGCTCGCCGTGACAGAGCAGCACGGTGTCGAGGTCGCCTTCCGGCGCGAGGTCGCGTACCAGCGCCTTGAAGCGATCCTCACCGAGCACGTCGGCAACCGCGCGCAACCGGTCGGGGCGTTCGGGATGTCCGGGCGGGGTGAGATGGTTGAGGCAGGCGGTGTGCGTCAGAAGCAGTGTCATGCAAATTCCCGGCGCAACGGAGGCGCGTGCGAGGAAAGCTCTAATCTAGGCCGTTAGCGGCGTTCCGGAAAGGGCCCGCACTGAGCCGGTCCTCACCTTTTCGGGACAGCGACCGAGCGTGGAGGCAAAAGCCGAACTCATTCCACGTCATTGCGAGGAGCGAAGCGACGAAGCAATCCATGCAGCCACATGCGCGGACGGATGGATTGCTTCGCGGAGCCTGTCATCCGGCGGCGCTGCGCGCCGACCGGGTGGCTCGCAATGACGAAGGATGCAAGGGTGTTCCATGCCCGCGCGTTGCTCAATTGATCCGCTCGATCCGCCTTCCGGCCGCCGGGCCGACCGGGCTGTTGGCCTTGAAGTAGGCATAGAGCGCATCGACGTCGTAGATGCCGAACTGCTGCGCTGTTCCTTCCTTGAACACCGTGAAGCCGTCACCGCCCTCGGCGAGATAATTGTTCACGGTGACGCGATAGCTCGCGGCCGGGTCGATCGGCTTGCCGTCGAGCGACATCCGCGCCGCGATGATGCGTGCGCCGTCCCCCTTGCTCGCATCCCATGCGTAGGCAAAGCCCTTCGAGACCTGCAGCGCGCGCGGCCGTTTCGGGTCCGCCCATTGCTGCTCCAGCACGTCCTTGAGCTGCTTGCCGGTCAGCGTCATCGTCACCAGCTGGTTGCGGAACGGCTGGCTTGCGAAGATATCGGCATAGGTGACCGCGCCGTCCTCGCGCTTGACGATGTCGGTGCGTACGCCGCCGGGATTGGTGAAGGCGATCACCGCCCCGCCATTCGGCTCCGAAGCGGTCGCAGCGAGCTGCGCGTCGGCGACGATATCGCCAAGCACGCTCTCGCCGGTCTCAGTGGGGGTCCGCGACAATGTTTCGGTGACCGAGCCCGCGGCGCGATTGGCGATCGGCGCAGCCAGCCGATCATAGGATTCCAGCAGCGCGCTCTGCTCCGCGTCCTTGGCCGTGCCGCCGTTCTTGACGATGGTGTTTTCGGCCTTGGCGCTGATCACGTCATGGCTCTTCGGATCGAGCTTGAGATCGATCGCGGTGACCAGCGTGCCGTATTTGTCGCCCGATGTGACGAGACGTCCGTCGATCTCGCAGACATAGGCCTGGTGGGTATGCCCTGAGATCACGACGTCGACCGCGCGATCGAATTTCTTGACGATGTCGACGATCGGGCCGGAGATCCCGGGGCATTCATTGTAGTCGCCGGTCGGGAAGCCGCCCTCGTGGATCAGCACCACGATGGCCTCGACGCCCTTCGCCTTCAGCTCGGGGACCAGCGCATTGACGGTGTCGGCCTCGTCGCGGAAGTCGAGGCTCGCGACGCCGGCCGGCGACACCAGGTTCGGGGTGTTCTTCAGCGTCAGCCCGATGAAAGCCACCGGAATGCCGTCGAATTCCCTGATCTCGTAGGGCGGAAAAACGGTCTTGCCGGTGGTCTTGTCGAAGGTGCTCGCCGCCAGATAATGGAATTTCGCGCCGGTGAAGGGATGCGGGCCCCGGCACTGGTCGACCGGGTGACAGCCGCCATTCTGCATCCGCAGCAACTCATCCTTGCCCTCGTCGAATTCGTGATTGCCGACGGAGGAGATCGCAAGCCCCATCATCGAGAGCGACTCGATGGTCGGCTCGTCGTGAAACATTGCCGACAAAAACGGGCTCGCGCCGATCAGATCGCCGGCGGCAACGAAGATGTTGTTCTTGTGTCCTTCGCGCAGCTGCTTGACGACGGTCGCCATCCGCTCGGAACCGCCGGCGGGCACCATGATCTTCTTGGTCGCGTCGGTGGGATCGCTGATGCGGATGCCGCCCGGTGGCGGCCGCAGATAGCCGTGGAAGTCGTTGATCGCGAGAATTCGCAGGTTTACCGGCGCTGCGTCCTGCGCCAGGCAGGAGCTGGCTGCGGCGAGGCCAAGCGCGCAGAGCGCGGCGAGGGGCGTGAGGCGGGGCTGTCTCATGATCTGTCCATGGCGTGTGCACAATCATGGAGCACACGATCATGGCGCGACGCCACTACAATTTTGCGACGCTTCGTTTCAATGCCGACGCTTCGCTTCAATCCTTCGGGCGCCCCATGAACGCCTTGAAGGCGGCGATCGCCTCCGTCGAGCGCATCCGCTCGCCGAACAGATGGTTCTCCTGCTCGATGCGGCGGGTGACGTCCTCCGGCGGCGGCCGGATCAGGCGGCGCGAGATCGCCACCGACTCGGCCGGCAGCGCGCAAATCTCGCGCGCCACCTTGTGCGCTTCGACCTCGGCATGTCCCGGCGCCACCACGGTGTTGACGAAGCCGGCGACGCGGGCGTCGTCGGCCGACATGGTGCGGCCCATCACCAGCATGGCGAAGGCGCGCTGCTGGCCCATCATCCGCGGCATCAGCAGGCTGGAGGCGCCCTCCGGCACCAGCCCGAAATTGGAGAACGGCGTCGAGAACAGCGCGGTCTTGCTCGCCAGCACGTAGTCGCAGTGAAACAGCATGGTGGTGCCGATGCCCATCGCGACGCCGTCGACGGCGGCGATGATCGGCTTCACATTGTGAGCCAGCGAATACAGGAACTTGACCAGGTCCGACGCCGGCGGCGCCGCTGCGGCCGAGGTGCCCTGCGCAAGCAGGTCCTCGATGTCGTTGCCCGCGGTGAACACGCCGGAGCCGCCGGTGATGATCAGGCAGCGGATCTTCGGATTGTTCTGCGCCTTGTCGATCGCATCGCTGATCGCGCGAAACATCTCCTGGGTGATCGCGTTCTTCTTCTCGGGCCTGCGTAGCCGGATCACGCGTGTGGCGGCTTCGTCGGTCACTATGACATGCGCGGTCATCAAGCGGTCCCAGGGTCGGCCGGCGTCATCGCCGGGCTCTAGTCATGCCGCCATCCTACATGATCCGCTGCAAGCCCCAAGGGCTGCAGCGCGTTCCCGGCCGCTTTTCCCCGCGGGCGACCATGAGAACGGCGCAAGGCAGTTAACCGGATTTTCGCGATTCCGGGGCGGGGGACGTTGGTCGTAGGCCGGTTGCGCGCGATGAGGCTGCGAGAGGGACCGCGCCATAATGGCGCCGCGGCCGGCCTGCAGCAGCGTACCGCGCTCACGACGAGTTTGAGCTCGGGCGAGAAACATTCCGCTGCCCGCGGCATTCCCCTCAAATCCAGCCGGAGCCGACCTGGTGGTTCCGCATTCGGCTGATGTGTGAGGAGGAGAGCGGCATGCAGATCTCCGGACATTTGGAACTATCCCGGCGCCATCTGTTGATTGTTGGAGCCGCCTCGCTGGCAGCGTCGTCGGTCACCGCGCCGCCGCCTGCGGCTGCCCAATCTGCCCCGACCGGAGCGCCCGTGATGACGCGAGTATCCTTTGACGTGAACGGCGAAACCCATCAGCTCGAGCTCGACACCAGGACCACGCTGCTCGATGCCCTGCGCGAGCACCTACACCTGACCGGTACCAAGAAGGGCTGCGACCACGGCCAGTGCGGGGCATGCACGGTGATCGTCGACGGGCGGAGGATCAATTCCTGCCTGACGCTGGCCGTGATGCATCAGGGCGACGAGATCACCACGATCGAGGGGCTCGGCACGCCGGACGGGCTGCATCCGCTGCAGGCGGCGTTCGTCGAGCACGATGGCTACCAATGCGGCTATTGCACACCGGGGCAGATCTGTTCGGCGGTCGCGGTGCTGGCCGAGGTCAAGGCCGGTATCCCGAGCCATGTCACCGATGACCTCAATGCGCCGGTGCGATTGACCAATGCCGAACTCCGCGAGCGCATGAGCGGCAACATCTGCCGCTGCGGCGCCTATTCCAACATCGCCGAGGCGATCAGCGAGGTCGCTGGGAGGAGCGCATGAGATCATTCAGCTATGAGCGCGCCACTTCGCCGCGCGACGCGGCAGCGGCAGCTGCCGGCACCGCGCACGCGAGATTCATCGCCGGCGGCACCAATCTGCTCGACCTGATGAAGCTCGAGATCGAGACGCCGGCGCACCTCATCGACGTCAATGACCTTGCGCTCGACCGGATCGAGGCGACCGCGGACGGCGGCTTGCGCATCGGTGCGCTGGTGCGCAACACCGATCTCGCCGCGGATCGGCGCGTGCGGCGCGACTACGCCGTGCTGTCGCGCGCGCTGCTCGCCGGCGCCTCCGGCCAGTTGCGCAACAAGGCGACCACCGCCGGCAATCTGTTGCAGCGGACGCGCTGTCCGTACTTCTATGACACCAATCTGCCCTGCAACAAGCGCAAGCCCGGCAGCGGCTGCGCCGCGATCGGCGGCTTCAGCCGCCAGCATGCGGTCGTGGGTGCGAGCGACGCCTGTATCGCGACCCATCCGAGCGACATGGCGGTGGCAATGCGCGCGCTCGACGCTGTGGTCGAGACGGTGCGGCCCGATGGCACCACGCGCAACATCCCGATCGCCGAGTTGCATCGTCTGCCCGGCGACAGCCCCGAGATCGAGACTACCCTGCAGCCCGGTGAATTGATCACGGCGGTGACGCTGCCCAAGCCGATCGGCGGCGCGCAGGCCTATCGCAAGGTCCGCGACCGCGCCTCCTATGCCTTCGCATTGGTCTCGGTCGCCGCGATCGTGCAGCGCGACGGCAGTGGCCGCGTCGCGCTCGGCGGCGTCGCGCACAAGCCATGGCGTATCGAGGCGGCGGAAGCGGAATTGCCTCGCGGCGCCAAGGCCGTCACCGCGCGGCTCTTCGCCGATGCAAAACCAACCAGGGACAATGCGTACAAGCTGCCGCTCGCGGAGCGAACGCTTGCGGCGGTGTTGCGCGAGGCCAAGTCTTGAGGTGAGGGCTTTAGATCATGCGTTTTGAACATCCCGCGACCTTCAATCCGATCGACCAGCTCAAGGTGATCGGCCATCCGACCAGCCGGATCGAGGGACCGCTGAAGACCACCGGCACCGCGCCTTATGCCTATGAGCGGCACGACGTCGTGCCCAACCAGGCCTATGGCTACGTGGTCGGCGCGGCGATCGGCAAGGGCCGGATCGCTGCGATCGATCTCGAGGCCGCGAAGGCTGCGCCCGGCGTGCTCGCGATCGTCACGGCAGACAATGCCGGCAAGCTTGGCAAGGGCGAACGCAATGCGGCGCCGCTGCTCGGCGGACCCGAGATCGTGCATTACCATCAGGCTGTCGCCGTCGTGGTTGCGGGCACCTTCGAGCAAGCGCGCGCCGCGGCACAACTGGTCCGGATTGACTACGTCAAGGGTGACGGCAAATTCGATCTGGCCGCGCAGCGCGACAATGTGAGCGTCCCGGACCCAAAGATCGCCGGCCCCGCCGACACGGCCGTCGGCGATTTCGCTTCTGCCTTCGCGGCGGCGCCCGTGCAGCTCGACGCCACCTACACCACGCCCGATCAGGGCCACGCGATGATGGAGCCGCACGCGTCCATCGCGGCCTGGGACGGCGACAAGCTCACGGTCTGGACCTCCAACCAGATGATCGCCTGGGGCGTCGAGGACATGGCGAAGACGCTCGGTATTCCCAAGGAGAATGTTCGCCTCATGTCGCCCTATATCGGCGGCGGCTTCGGCGGAAAACTGTTCCTGCGCGCCGACGTCCTGCTCGCCGCGCTCGGTGCCCGCGCGGCCGGCCGGCCGGTCAAGGTCGCGCTGCAACGGGCGCTGATGTTCAACAACACCACGCACCGTCCGGCGACGATCCAGCGCATCCGCATCGGCGCGGAGCGCGACGGCAGGATCACCGCGATAGGTCACGAAAGCTGGTCCGGCAATGTCAGCGAGGGCGAGCCCGACATGGCGGTGAGCCAGACCCGGTTGCTCTACGCAGGGGCCAACCGGATGACGGCGACGCGGCTCGCGGCGCTCGATCTTCCCGAAGGCAACGCGATGCGCGCGCCGGGAGAAGCCTCCGGCATGATGGCGCTCGAGATCGCGATCGACGAGCTTGCCGATGAGCTCGGCATCGACCCGGTCGCGCTGCGTACCGCCAATGACACCCAGGTCGATCCGGAGCACCCGCAGCGGCGCTTTTCGCAGCGGCAGCTTGTGCAGTGCCTGAACGAGGGTGCCGCACGGTTCGGCTGGAGCAAGCGCAATCCGAAACCGGGCCAGGTGCGCGACGGGCGCTGGCTGGTCGGTATGGGCGTTGCTGCGGCCTTCCGCAACAATCTCGTCACCAAATCGGCGGCACGCGTCCGCCTCGACCAGCAGGGAAGGGTGACGGTCGAGACCGACATGACCGACATCGGCACCGGCTCCTACACCATCATCGCGCAGACCGCGGCCGAGATGATGGGCGTTCCGCTGGAGAAGGTCGTGGTGCGGCTCGGCGATTCAGATTTTCCGGTGTCGTGCGGCTCGGGCGGGCAGTGGGGCGGCAACAATTCCACGGCCGGCGTCTATGCCGCCTGCACCAAGCTGCGGGAGACCATTGCGCAGAAGCTCGGCTTCAACTCCGAAGAGGCGGTATTTGCCGACGGCGCGGTCCGATCGGGCAATCGCAGCGTGCCGCTGGCGCAGGCCGCCGGCGCGGGTGATCTGGTGGCGGAGGATGCCATCGAATATGGCGATCTCGCCAAGACTTACCAGCAATCGACCTTCGGCGCGCATTTCGTCGAGGTCGGCGTCGATGCCGACACGGCGGAGATCCGCGTCCGGCGGATGCTGGCCGTGTGCGCCGCGGGCCGCATCCTCAATCCGAAGGCGGCGCGCAGCCAGGTAATCGGTGCAATGACGATGGGCGTCGGCGCCGCGCTGATGGAGGATCTCGTGGTCGACAAGCGGCACGGCCTGTTCGTCAATCACGACCTCGCCGGGTACGAGGTGCCGGTCCACGCCGACATCCCGCATCAGGACATGATCTTCCTCGACGAGACCGATCCGATCTCGTCGCCGATGAAGGCCAAGGGTGTCGCCGAGCTCGGCATCTGCGGCGTCGCCGCCGCGGTCGCCAATGCGGTCCACAACGCGACCGGCGTGCGGGTGCGCGACTACCCGATCACGCTCGACAAGCTGCTCGCAGGGATGCCGGAGCCCGCCTAACCGCGCCCGACGAACGAGCCGATGGCCCGGCCGATCGCGGCGCCGTGCTGAAACAGCGCGCCGAGATGATCGCCCGGGACCGACATCGCGGACAGGCCGTTCTCTGCGGCAAAGCGCTGCATCGGCGCGTGCGGTCCGTCGTCCTGCCCGTTCCACAGCAGCACCGGCACGCGCGAGGACAGCACGGCGTCCCTGGCGCCGTCGATCTGGCCGAGCGCATTGAAGCAGGCACGCACCCCGCCTTCAAGATCGGACGTCACCCATTCGGCGAGCTCCGGCACGGTGCGGCGCGCGAAGGTGATGAAGGCGGCATAGGTCAGCGGGCCGGCATTGCCGCGCGGCAATCCGCTGAGAAAATCCCAGCCGCCGATCGAAAGCGACGCCAGCCGCGCCGGGAAAAACCGGGCGACGCCGACGGCGACCCAGCCGCCCATCGAATGTCCCACCACGTGGGCGCGCTCGCCGCCGAGATCGTCGATCACGGCGACGATGTCGCCGGCGCGCTGTTCCTGATCATAGAGTTCGGGATCGGCGGGCTTGTCGCTCGCGCCGTGTCCGAGCGAGTCGACGCAGACGACCTGAAAGCGATCGGCAAGCGCGTCGACCACGCCGCATTGCTTCCAGCTCGCGGCGTCGAGCAGCAGGCCGTGTTGCAGCACGATCAGCGGTCCGGATCCTTCGACGGTGTAATGGATGCGCTGGCCCCGATGATTGGCGAAAGGCATAGATGGAGTTCCCCACGTTTCACCAGAGGTGAGTGCGGACTTCGGCGACTTCAAGGCCCGTTTCAAGATCGGGAACCGTTGCCATTGCCCGCTCGCGGGCGGAACTGGGCGCTCAATCGTCCCACACGGTGGCTTCCGTCCATCCGAGCTCCTTGAACTCGGCCGCGCGAAGCGGCGCTTCGCCGGCGGCGAAGAATTCGTCGAGTTGCGGCGGCTTCACGGTGGTTTCGGACAGCATCGCGTGGGCCTGGCCGCGATGATGGATTTGATGCTGGAACAGATGCATCAGCAGGCGGTCGCGGCGCTCGGTCTGCACGGACGTGTCGCGATTGACCTTGACCAATTCGTCGAGCCGCTCAGCCGTCAGCCCATCGCAGTGAGCGATCAGCCGCTGGTCGACCGCGCGCTGCGCGCTCTTCAACGCGGCGACCGCAGGGTGGGGCACCTCGTTCGCCCATGCCTTCGGCCCGAGCCAACCGCCTTCGAGCGCGTCGACATAGAAGAGATCGATGACATGGATGTGGTTGAGCGTCGCCTGCAGGCTCGGGAAGAACCCGGTGCGCGCGGCGGCGAACTCCGCCTGGCTGAGACCGGCGCAGGCCGTCAGCAGGCGATGGTTGGCCCAGGCATTGTTGTAGGCAAAGGCGCGAAAGGTCTGAACCAGGCCTGCTTGCATGGTAGTCCTCACTGATTGACTGTGTCAGGCGGCCGCAGCGGCCGGGCGGCCGACCCGCGATAGTGATCGTGGTGCTTGCGTCGGTGACCTGATCCTCGCATAGCTAGTCCATCGTGGTGCACTTCATCCGAGGACAGCAGCAGATGCAACTGGCAAAGACAGCGATCGACGTCGGGCTTTCCTTCAACGATCTCGAGCCGATGCTGCGGTTCTGGCAGCAGGACGCCGGCCTTCGCTTCGATCATGTGCAGCCGATCCGCCGCGGGCAGAAGCAATACCGGCACGACGCGCATGGTTCGGTGATCAAGCTCAATCATCATGTCGAGTTGCTGCCGGATGCGCCGCCGAGCGGCTATCGCGAGCTGATCGTTGCGCGCGAGGGCATCGCGGCGCCGCAGCGTATGGTCGATCCCGATGGCAACCGTGTTTGCCTGGTGGCGCCCGGACATGACGGCGTCACGCAGATCGCGGTCTTGATGGCGGTGCGCGACCTTGCCGCGCATCGCAGGTTCTATGGCGAGCTCCTCGGCTTTGCCGAGCATTCATGGTCGGGCGGCCCGGCGTTTCGCCTTGGCGACAGCCTGATCCTGCTCACGGAAGATCACGCGGCGACCATCGATCCGGTCCGGTCGGCGCGCGGCTGGCGCTATATCACGCTGCAAGTCGCCGACATCGACACGGTGCATCACGCGCTGCGCGCCAAGGGCGTGCGCGAGGGCCTTGCGCCGGTGACGCTCGGCGAGGTGGCGCGAATTTCCATGATCCTCGATCCCGACGGCAACTGGATCGAACTGTCCCGCCGCGCGTCGATCGTCGGCAGCCTGACCGACCACAAGACGCCGCGGCCGGACGCCTGAGGCGAATCTCGGCCAAATTTCTGCCCGCCAGATGGCGCCAGATGCTATGATCTGGCGAACGCATTTTCCATTTTGACGATCGCGCTCATGCAGTCGATTTTCGGGCCGCGGCGGGTTTATCGATCGATCTCGCGGGCCGCTGTCGGCTCGATCTGCCTGTTGCTGCTCGTCCATATCGCAGGCGCCGAGCCCGATCATATCGGGGCAGCTCAGACGGAGACACCGCAAACAGAAGCGTCGCATGCGAATGCGGGCTCCGGAGAGAACAACGCTGAGGCCAACCGGCCGGCGCCGGACCGATCATCCTCATCCACTCCGTCTCTGCCACAAGCGCCGGCGCCTGCAAAGCTCGACGGGCCGCAGCAATATTGCAAGGCGCTGGAGGAGACGGCACTGGAGAACGGCCTGCCGCCGGATTTCTTCGTGCGGTTGATCTGGCAGGAAAGCAATTTCGATCCCCGTTCAGTCAGTCCGGCCGGGGCCCAGGGTATCGCGCAGTTCATGCCGGGGACCGCGCGATGGCGTGGCCTGGCGGATCCGTTCGAGCCATTGCCTGCTTTGCAGGAATCGGCGCGCTGGCTCCGCGAGCTGCGCGCGCAGTTCGGCAATCTCGGCCTTGCGGCGGCGGCCTATAATGGCGGGCCCCGGCGGGTTCAGGATTGGCTGGCGGGACGAGGCATTCTGCCGGGCGAAACGCGCGCCTATGTCAGGATCATCACCGGCAAGTCGGCCGAGGAATGGGCACAGGGCACGGTCGAGGATCGGGTCCACACCGACGCCGCGATGGCTTGCAGCGACATCGTGCGCGGCATGCTGATCAGGGCGCTTCCGGCGGCCGCAAAGGACTCCGTGACGATTGCGCAGCAGGCTGCGTGGGGACCCTGGGGATTGCAATTGGCCGGCGGCCCGTCGCAATCCAGGGTGCTCGCCGACTACCAGCAGCTGCAGAAACGGTTTGCATCGGTGCTCGGCGATCGCGCGCCGCTTGTTCTGAGATCGCACATGGCCGGCCCTGGCTCGGCAACCTGGTATCTGCTCCGGGTCGCCGAGACGACGCGTGAGCGGGCCAATCAGCTGTGCGCGCGGCTCGAAGCCATCGGCGGGCGCTGCCTGGTGTTTCGAAACTAGCCGGCACCCGCTGCGCCTGCTGTGCATGCGCTCGCTCGCCATTGCGAGCCAGCGGGTCGCGCGAACGCGCACCCGATGACAGGCTCCGCAAAGCAATCCATCTCGCTGCGTAGGCGGAGCCATGAATTGCTTCGTCGCTTCAGCGCAAAATTGCTTTGCAATTTTGTCGCGAGCTCCTCGCAATGACGGCCGAGCGAGACGGGGAGCTTTACCCCGCCAGCACCGCATCGGCCCCGGTCACCGCCTCCGCGCTCTCCGTCACCGTCTTCTCCAGCGACGGCGCCTGCACGGCGATGTTCTCGGCAAAGAAGCGCGCCAGAGCGACGTAGCGTTGCGGTTCGGCTTCGCCATTGGCCTTGGCGGCGAGCGCTTCGCTGGCAAGCATGCAGCCGCCGAGCGTTGCACCGAACAGCCGCAAGTAAGGCGTCGCGCCGGCGAGCGCCTCGTTCGGTGCCGAGGCAAGCCGCACGAGCAGCCATTTGCTGGTGCGCTCCAGCGCGGCGTGGGCGTCGCGGAGCTTGGTGCCCGTGGTGCCGAACGCCGGATCGTTCGAGGTCTCGACCTGCTTGATGGTGGTGGCGAGCTCGTCGAGCAGTGCCCACACCGAGGCGCCGCCATTGGCGCCGAGCTTGCGGGTGACAAGGTCGATCGACTGGATGCCGTTGGTGCCTTCATAGATCGAGGTGATGCGGGCATCGCGATAATGCTGCGCGGCGCCGGTCTCCTCGATGAAGCCCATGCCGCCATGGATCTGCACGCCGAGATAGGCGACCTCGTTGCCGATGTCGGTGGAGAAGGCTTTCGCAATCGGGGTCAGCAACGCGCCGCGCGCAGCGGCCTCGCTGCGGACCTTGGCATCCCCAGCGCGCGCCGAGACGTCGAGCGCGACCGCGGTGGCGTAGCAGATCGTGCGCGCCGCCGCCGTCATGCTGCGCATCTGCATCAGCATGCGCTTGACGTCGGGATGCACGATGATCGGATCCATGCCGTCGCCCTTGTGGCCGACCGCCTTGCCCTGCTTGCGCTCCTGCGCATAGGCCAGCGCCTGCTGGTAGGCGCGGTCGGCAATGCCGACGCCTTCGAGGCCGACGCCGAGGCGCGCCTGGTTCATCATCGTGAACATGCAGCGCATGCCGGCGTTTTCCTCGCCGATCAGAAAGCCGATCGCGCCGCCCTTGTCGCCCATCGTCATGGTGCAGGTCGGCGAAGCGTGCATGCCGAGCTTGTGCTCGACGCCGGAGGCGTGGATGTCGTTGCGCGCGCCGAGCGAGCCGTCGGCGTTGACCAGGAATTTCGGAACAAGAAAGAGAGAGATTCCCTTGGTGCCGGCAGGCGCATCGGGCAATCGTGCGAGCACGAAATGCACGATGTTGTCGGTCATGTCGTGCTCGCCATAGGTGATGAAGATCTTGGTGCCCTTGATGCGGTAGGTGCCGTCTCCGGCGCGCTCGGCGCGGGTGCGCAGCGCGCCGACGTCGGAGCCGGCATTGGGCTCGGTGAGCTGCATCGTGCCGGTCCATTCGCCGGTGACGAGCTTCTCGAGATAGAGCTTTTTCAGCTCGTCGCTGCCATGGGCATCGAGCGCCTCGATCGCGGACAGCGTCAGCAAGGGGCAGAGGCCGAAGGCGACGTTCGATGCGCTCCAGATCTCGGTGCAGGCGGCGTTGATCGCGAGCGGCAGGCCCTGGCCGCCGAACGCTTCCGGCCCCGACACCGCGTTCCATCCGGCAGCGGTCCAGCGTTGATAGGCATCGGGCCAGCCGGGCGCGGTGGTCACCTTGCCGTTGTCGAGCTTGATGCCGTGCTCGTCGCCGACCTTGTTCAGCGGCGCCAGCACGTCGGAGGCGAACTTGCCGGCTTCCTCCAGCACCGCAGCGGTAATATCGCCGTCGAAATCGCCGTAGTGGCCGGCCGCCACGGCGGCCGCGAGCCCGGCACCGTGGTTGAGGGACAGCAGGATATCGTTGATCGGCGCACGGTAGGTCATGGCGTTACTCCCGACGAGCGTTTGGGACGTTTGGGAATTGTCTTCCCATGAAACCGGCGGCCTCTCAACAGTCCGAGCGGACATGGTGCGGTCCGTTTCGGCCACCGCATCGTCACTCTATATTAGAGGGGACATATTAGGGGGACCGGCATCACCCTGCGGCTTTCGTGCCTTTTCGACCGCCGCGCTGTTGAAATGGCGGGACTCACCCTATAGACCGACGTGGCCGTCGATCGGCACGTTGGGGCGTAGCCAAGCGGTAAGGCAGCGGATTTTGATTCCGCCATTCGGAGGTTCGATCCCTCCCGCCCCAGCCATCATAACACTTTGATTAATCAGGATATTTTCGAGAGTTCTTGTTCTGTGTTCTGAACGTCGTCCGCGGTCGCATTCTGAATGTCTGTTGCCGTTTGGTTCGCAAGCAGGTGCGCATGCCGTTTCCGAGTCGCGGACAGCAGGCGGGCTTCGGTCCGTTTAGCGTAGCCGGCATAGCTCTCTTTGGTGCGGTGCGCGGATAGGGCGCGGCCCTGTCCCTCGGTCAGTTCCGCTTCCTCGAGTTCGGTCATCCCGCCGTGTCGGCAGGCGTCCAAGGTGAACTCTTTGGGCAGACCGATATCCTTCCTCATCCGCTGGACAATCTTTTGCATGCCGGAGAACGAGTAGGGCTTCGAGACGGATTTTTGATCCTCGTCCGAGCCGCGGTGCCGGTGGGGCACGATCTCGCGTAGGATCATCGGTACGCCGCGACGCGTCAGCCTAGCCAGCACTCCCTCAGCTTCCTCATAGAATTTGACGACTTCACCGTTGGCCAAACGTTCTTCCAGGGGATGGTCGATCACCGCTCCGGTCTTGTGATGCTCAATCCGAATCGTCGGCTTGTGCCCGGTTCGATACCCGCTCCATTTGATGTGGCCGGCAATCACGTTTTCCGGGCGCTGCAACCACTCGAAACAGATGACAGCTGCCGCTGCGCATTCAGGCTCGCCACGCTCGACGCAGCCGTTCGCGAATGTGTAGACCTGCTCACGCGTCACCGCGTGCTTCACCAATTTGACCCGGGTCGCCATGGTAACCCCCAGCCAAGGATTAGGAATGTCCTGGGGAAACTCGGCAGGGTGCAGGCGATGAACGACGCGCCAGGCCTTGCGGCAGAGTACGATCAGCTTCTCGGCAGTCCGGAGCCGGTTGCCCTTCCCTCCCTTGACGAACGTGTCGTACAGCTTGTCGGCGCTGAGGGGCGTCACTGACTTGATTGGCCTGCCGCCGACGCGATCGCCGCGCTTGGTCAGCGTGTCGCAGATCTCGCGCATGTTCCATTCGTAGTTTCGGCGCGACCGTGGCTTGACCTTCTCCAGGTACGCGCGGCTCTGCCGATACTCACGGAAGAGCCAGTCGATTGTACCGATCCGTGGCGCTGCTTCGCTCGAGACCGGGAGTCCCTTGCGGGCATCCATCCATTCATCGAAAAGGCCATTCAACGTTTCGGCCCGGCCGCCTTCTCCGCAAGCCTTGGCATAGTCAGTGCCCAAAGGCTCATTCGGCACCGGGCAGCCCATTTTCCGATAGCGTGTCGGGACATTGTAATAGAACGCCGTCCGACCGGTCGCCAGCACCTTCGGGATAACGTGACGAGGCAGTTCCACGCTCACAAATCCTCGGCGAGGTCGCCGGGAACGAGGTGCGGAGCTATCGCCCGGTCCAGATCGTCTCTCAACCACAGCTGGCGTCGTCCTTCTTTGATCCGTGGTTGAGGATACTCGATGCCGACTCGTTTGAGAAATGCTTCGACGGAAGATTCTCCGCAGTATCCAGCTGCGATTGCCGCAGGCATGCGGCGGGGCCAAGAACCGATCGGAATGAGGGCAGAGCGTCGCATCGCGCAAACCAAAACGCTGACGTCACATGAAGTAGATTATGGGTGGCGACGGGAATGACGACGATTTCGCGCCCATGGAAGAGTCTATTCGGTGCTTGTTCTACGGTCGAGCTGTTGATCGCAATTAAACATCGCGCAGGGAAATTGCTCAACTGCTGGCAAAGCTAAGTTGCTGCATCTTCCGCCCAAGTCAGGCCGCTTGCGGCGCCCCGGTATCACTAGCCGCTGCTAGGTCAAGCCGATCATATTCGTGTCATCTCTCTGCTGCTTCGGATTGGTTGCGTGGGCGCGTGCGGCTGTCGCCCCAGCGGGCTCTCGTAAACCAAGCCGCACGGTGTCTCGGCATTCGGCTTCGATTCCTCGCGCAAGTAAGAGAGTATAATGTGTCGCTCGCCGGAGGCACTCGCCCGCGGGCCCGCCGTCATTGCATGCCGGCGTCGTTATCACTGTCCCGCGCTCGGGTACCTTGTTAACCGGTCTCGCGACTGCAGTCGCCTCGGTGCCCGCGGGCATTGCATGCCCGCGTCGCTATCACTGCCCTGTCGTCGGCTGCCCTCTTTGATTTTGTCCACTCTTGGCTTGATTTCACTTCTTCCGGGTTGCGCAGCGTTCTCATGATCGAGGCTACGGGGCGCTGCCCCTCGCGCGCGCCAGGGTGAAGCGCCGGCTTATGCCGGCGCCGACCCGGGCGGTCTCCCCGGTCTTCCGCGCTGTTTTCATTCTGCCGACCTTGGACGGCATGGCATGCGCTTGTGCAGACCCGCTTCTTGCGAAGCGGCCCTTCGGGCGGGCGATCCCCCTCCGCCCGGGTCGCCCTGGCACTTGCTACCCCCGGTCTCGCCGACGGGCAGGGGCGCAGGCGCGGAGTGCGCCCTGCACCCATGGAAGCAAAAGGAAGAATGATCATGTCGGCCAAATCAATTGGAATACCCGATGGAACTGAGGTTCGCATTCCGCTCGGCAAGCTCAAGAAGTCGCCGAAGAACGCGCGCAAGACGCCGCACAGTGAGGCAGCGATCGAGGCGTTGGCGGCGAGCATCGCCGTCAAGGGCATCCTGCAGAATCTGGTTGTTGAACCGGAGGTCGATGGCGAGGGAGCGGCGACGGGGTTCTTTTGCGTGACCATCGGCGAGGGCCGGCGGCTGGCTCAGCTGCTGCGGGTCAAGCGCAAGGAGATCAAGAAAAACGAACCGATCCGCTGCGTCATCGATACCGCGAACGACCCCCACGAAATCAGCTTGGACGAGAATGTCACGCGGGAGAGGATGCATCCGGCCGACGAGTTCGAGGCGTTCAGGAAGCTTGCGGACGAGCGCGGCCTCTGTGCGGAGGAGATCGCGGCTCGCTTTGGCGTCACCGCGCATGTGGTGCGGCAACGCCTGCGGCTGGGCGCGGTTTCGCCCAAATTGGTGCAGCTCTATCGCGGTGACAAGCTGACGCTTGAGCAATTGATGGCGTTTGCCATCACCGATGATCATGCCCGGCAGGAAGCCGTCTATGAGCGCCTGCCCTTCGACCCGGATGCTGCCACCATCCGTCGTCTGCTCACCGAAACCCATGTCGCGGCCACGGATCGGCGCGCGCGTTTCGTCGGGCTCGAGGCCTATGCGCAGGCGGGCGGCACCGTGCTGCGCGACCTCTTTACCGAGGATCGCGGCGGCTATCTGGAAGACGTTGCGCTGCTCGATCTCTTGGTGACCGCAAGGCTCGGCCGCGAGGCTGATAGCCTGCGGGCAGCCGAGGGATGGCGATGGACGGAAGCCCATCTCGACTTCCCGCATGCCCACGGCATGCGCCGGGTCTATCCGCATCCGGTCGAGCTTTCGGCGGAAGATCAGACCGTCCTCCAGGCGGTTCAGGCCGAGTTCGACCGGCTGACCGAGCAGCATCAGACGGCCGAGGAACTGCCCGACGACGTTGATGCGCGGTTCGGTGAACTGGAGGCTGAGATCGAGCGGCTGGAGGCAAAGCGGCAGGCCTACGATCCCGCCGACGTTGCGCGCGGCGGCGCCTTCGTGGTCCTCAGTCACGACGGTACGGTGCGGGTCGAGCGGGGTTTTATCCGCCTGGAGGACGAGAAGCGCGGGGCCGAGACCGGCCCGGAGAGCGGCGCCGAGGCGCGGGATGAAGAGGATGGAGGAGGCGAGGAGGGCGCGCCGGATGACGAGGGCGACGAGGGCGCGAGCGACGAGGAAGACGAGAACCACCGGCTATCCGACGCCCTTGTTCGCGACCTGACCGCGCACCGGACCTTGGGGCTGCGCCTCAATTTGAGTGAGCAGCCTGATGTTGCCATCGTGGCGGTCACCCATGCGCTCGCCGCGCAAATCTTCTATCTCGGAGCGAACGCGCATGTGGTCGGCATCCAGCCGGTGCGGACCGATCTGGCTGCGCATGCGGACGGGATCGAGGACACGCCGGCCGGCAAAACTTGGTCGGATCGCCATGCCAATTGGGCGCGGCAGATGCCCAGAGACGTCGCCGGACTGTGGGAGTTCGTGGCCGAGCTCGACCACGACAGCCGCATGGCGCTGTTCGCGCATTGCGTCGCTCTGACGGTCAATGCGGTCAAATTGCCGTTCGACCGCAGGCCGCGTGCGCTGGCGGCGGGCCGCCGTTTGGCCGAGGCCGTGGCCCTCGACATGACCGCCTACTGGCGCCCGACGGTGCGCAGTTATCTCGGCCGCGTCACCAAGGCGGCCATTCTGGAAGCTGTCCGCGAAGGCGTCGGCGGGGAGGCGGCCGAGCGGCTGATGGCGCTGAAGAAGGCCGACATGGCGCAGGCTGCGGAGCAGCTGTTGGCGGCGACCGGCTGGCTGCCGTCGCTGCTGCGGATGGCCGTGCCGCAGGCGCAAGCCGACGCGCAGAGTGAGGTGGAAGGCAGCGAATTCGGAGCGGAAGCTGCGGAGTGAAACCAACGCCGGGGCCGCTTAGGCGGCCCCGGGGGGCTCAAAAATTTCGGCCGCGCACCTGACGGCGCGCGGCCGGTTCGACGTGTGCAAAGCGGCAATTTTCCACGCAAGGGCTCCCTCCGATTGGGGGCCGATGACCCGTCCGATCTACGCCGATTGCTGTAGCCAGGGCGGCTGTATCGCGCCTCCTTCGACCTTCACCAGCGAGGCATAGATCGGGGCCGGGAAGCACGGATCGTGCCTTGATTCCGATTGTCGAGGATGCAGTCGGGCGGACCATTCCAGCGGTGCGACCGGTGTCCTATGCAAACATGTGGCCCGGTTCTTCGCTTTGATCCCGATGCGCCCTCCTTACATTTGATGGGCGGACATCGGCTTATCTTCCACCGATTCAGCCGTTGTCTAATGCTGTGACGTGGGGCGATCGCCATGAAAATCTCCGTCAGTCCGGTCATGGGCTCGCGTCCAACGCAGTCACGATTGGGCTGATCAAGCCCGGGAGACGGCAAGCGCCTCGATCGCCTTCCCGCAACAGCTCACGCCTGCTTTTTTCCCCTGCCGCGAAGGGGGCGGCATTCCTCGCGGGAAGACAAAAAAGCAGGCTTTCGCCGTCCTCCGCTGCGCTGCAGGCCCCAAAAAGGCTGCGGGCCGATCGCTCCCCGGGCAAGGGATCGCCATCGAGGCTGCGATGGACGCGGCCCGAGCAAAACAGACGGAGATTATCATGGCGACCATCGGCACTTTCACCGCTTCCGATAGCGGCTACACCGGCTCGATCAAGACGCTGACGCTCAACATCAAGGCCAAGTTCACGGCATCCGAAAAGGACAACGACAAGGCTCCCGACTACCGCATCTTCGCCGGCGCGACCGAGTTCGGCGCCGCCTGGAAGAAGACCGTGCGCGACAGCGAGCGGGAATATCTCTCGGTCAAGCTCGACGATCCGAGCTTCCCGGCCCCGATCTACGCCTCGCTGGTGAAGGTCGAAGGTGAGGAAGGTTTCAGCCTGATCTGGTCCCGTCGCAGCGGCGACTGATCGGCCGCCACCATCGGCCCCGCCTCCTCGGAGGCGGGGCTTTTTTGTGTTTGTTGCGCCGCTTTTTGGGAGAGTGGAAGGGGCATTTTGCGATCGGAAAGGCTTCGCCGTTGGCCAAAATGCGATTGATGGAAGGGTTTTGGCGTAGCGTTTTGGATCGATCGCTTGAAATTTCGCGGCGGATCGGGCTGTGATTTTCGATCTAAAGGCGTGTTAGTTCGTTCGTCTCGCAGCCAGGAATGACGTCTCTGCGCGTGCTCTCAGAGCTCGAACTGCCGTCCGTTTGTTGAGTGAAAAGGCTGTATTTCAAGCCGTTCCTAGAAACGCGCTACGGCAGAGAGAGGAAGCGAGAAGGGGTGAGGTGAAGCGCAGATAGCAAGCGATTGCGAAGGCAAGATAAAAGCACTGTAGCCGGAAGGCGGCTAAGTGGTTGTCTGTACATCCAAGATTTTGCCGCTAGTGTTAGGCGCGGTGTTGCTACAATATCGCTAACCGCCCAGTCTCGCTGACGAAAGACGTCTGCATCGCGGCCGCTGTTGTTTCTAATGAGTGAGTGCAGGGGCTCGGAGCCCTCGGCCCAGACACGAAACCAGGCTGTAGCTGCCTGAAGCGCAGCGAGTCGAGCCATCCGTTAGACCGCTCAAACGAACCCCGCGACCTTGCGCTGACGATAGTGATGTCGGATGGGATCGACAGTGACCCAGTGACTAGCACAGGATCGTTGCCCAAGTTGGTTAAGGAAATCACACCACAGGTTCAATGTGGTCTGTGGGCTGTCCCTTACCAAGCGTAGCGTGACATCGGTAATACTTCTTGGGTCCTATGCAACCTCGATCACGCTCACGATCACGCGGGGCTCTGACACCCGGGAAAAGCTCGCTTCCCAGGCGGTCTTGTCGATGTCCGAAGCCTTGCGAGCATAAACGATGAACAAGAGAATGCGGACGTTAGGGTGTTGGCGATAGAAGTCCGCAAGTCCACTCAGCGTTTTGGCAATCTCGCGCGCATCATCTTTATCTTTGGCAAACTTCATCTCCACGATGAATCGCGAGTGCATCAGGCTGAAATCGGATTTCTTCCTCTGTCCGTCAAACACGATTTCAACTCGTTCCCTCGCGGCCTGCCCGATCCAAGGCTTCGTCGCAATCCAAAAGAGGTCCTGGAAGTCGTACTCGCTCTGAGGAGCCACTACGAATGACCCTCGCGCCGATCCTTTGCCCGGGAAGTCAGACAAAGTAAACGTAGCAGTGACGCGCGCAGTTTCAATCAGCCGACGTGCAATTTCCTCTTCGTCCTCGCCGATCACAGGAGCGGTCGGAAGTCCTTGTTGGTCGAGGCGAGTCTTCAGGCTGTCAAGGGATCTTACCAGACGAACATTGGGAAGAATGGTATCCCTAAAGTTCACGTGATCTGCGTACTCTTGGATCCACGAAATGTCCGGGTCGCTGGAGTCACCATCATCTTTACACCATAGCTTGACGGCCCTCGTCACATCGATGACCGCATCGTCATCATCAAGTTGGATATAGCTATCATTGACGGCGCTGGTCGCGCGGCCATGCTCAAGCAGAAAGATGTCAAGCGCTAGGCACGTCTCCTCTCGGAAACGTCGCAGATCGCTCGGCTTGATGTAAGACTCGGGCACAAGGAATACGTCGATGTCGGAGCGCAGGCTGAGTGTCTTGAATCGTCGTGAACCGAACAGGTAGATGGCCTTCAGCTGAAATTGTTCGTTCGCTCTTGCAACGAACTCGTGCAGGTCATAGGAAATCTTTTTCCACTGTACGTATTCGTCAGCCGGCACGAGGGTCTCCTCCCTAATAAGAAATTTCGTGGCTCGGGCCGTCGACCTAGCCCTTCCTTGGTCGCGGTTAAGGCAGGGGTCCGGAAGAGCCGCGTGCGACACAATTCGCATAAGACCTTATTGTAACCCCACTCGCGGTGGTAGCAAGACGGAGTTGACGGCTTGGCGGCAAACGATCCTGGTACTCGATCGACCGAGTTCGGCAGTGCCTTTAACGTGGATGTCGTCAGGGTTCTGCCGGGCGCGCGCAGCAAGAACGACACTTCGTGGAGCCAGTGTGTCCCGCTCAATCAAAACCACGACGGGTCGCCAGTTAACAAGCTTTATGAGGGTACACTGCCCGTCGCTTTAGCTCGATTGGCGAAAGAACATCACTTCGGATTTTGGACTGGCTGATCTGACAAGTGCAGTATGGCTTCTTGTACGAGAGCAACAGAACGCCGAAGCCGTTGCAAAAGGGAATTCAGATCGGCAGAGGTCATCTCTACCAAGTGTAAATTGTCGATCGCGACTGACTGAGCGATGAGTTGGTCAATCGATTCAATGATCGAGGGTAGACCTTCGCATGTGTCTTCGTGGGCGATTCCGCGCACGCTGAATCGAACGTGTCCGTCCGGCGCTACGGTGGCGGTGAGCTTCGCATCTCTTAGTATCGTCGCCTCGACAATCGAGGCGGGAAGCTCCACGGCACAAACCACGTTTCCGGTCTCACCGCAGCGATAGCCGGCCCGGTACCAGGTCGGACCCAGTGGCCCCCCGCTTTCAGCGGCCAAGAATGCTTCGAACGTATCGGCCATCTCGTCCTTCGTTTCCGCAAGATGCACAGGACAGGTGGAATTTGGTTTAGGAGGTCGTACTGAAGCGGTCAGGCTGACCGCTTATACATATTATAGTTGATAAACTTAAATTGTGTAATCGATTTTGTTTCCGCGCATGGATATGCGCAGGCTGGTTGGCCAAAATGTCAGAAGGATTCGACTTGAAAAGAAGCTGACTCAGGAGCAGTTCAGCGATATGTCCGGCTTTAGCCAGCAGTATCTTAGCGGACTTGAGTCTGGGCGCCGTAACCCGACCGTTGTGACCCTGTACGAGATTGCAAAAGCATTGGGGGTTAGCCACTTAGACTTATTGGCACCGTCACCGTCTCGACAGAAGCGCGGCAATTGAGGTCGTCTACCCTGAAGAGCTTGGAACTCGTCCTGTAACAGCTCACGTTTTATTGTACAGTTTCGCCACACGCGTCCAAACTTGCCGGGGCTTGATCTACAAGTAATGGGGTGGATTGAAATTGCCGTAGCTGATCTGCGTCTTTTTCCGCATCCATTGAAAGTTTCTTCGTTGTCCCGCACGGTAGCGCTCCAATGAGCCCTAACCGAGAATGATGGATGGCACGAGCAACAATCTCCGTCAGAGTCATCGCCGCGGCTCCCACTAGCGCATCGTTTGTACGTGCTCTGGCCAAAATCTGCAGCATGGGTGTAAGCGAAAGTCACCTCTTCAGGAACGTCCCGCTGAACGCCGGTATCCTCTCGAGTAAGTGCCATTCTCCGTCCACTGCTGTGCTGGGGAGAGTGCATTTCAAGCCAATCCGTTCGGCGTGCGCCGCGTTGGCGAAGATTGGAAAAGCTAAAGCAAGAAATTTCGCCGAGGCTCCTTTAATTCGAGGAGCTTCGCGGCGAACCTCGTATTTGTTGTGGACCGGTCGTCGGGCTCTCGATTCGGAGCGAGCGAACATATCTGAATCAGAAACGTGACGAACCGGGCGGGCAAACTCCCGCGTCACGCTCTGGGCCAGTTGTCCGCCGCGATATTCCTCAACCAACAAAGTCCAGTCACGTGTGCCCACTTCCAGATAGAAGCCGAGCTGATAACCACAGACGTAAACCGGCGCGACAAGTACGTTATAAGCGGCTTCAGCGGCGTTGTGCGTCGGAGCATTTCCTGGACAAAAGTAGATGTGTATAGGCAGCGCTTTGTGGCCATAAGTCTCCTAGCAAAAAGCCCCGATTGGTTACGGGGCATGTTGGGCGCCTGGGGGTGGGGGAGGATGCGCCGGACCTTGTTAGCGTAGCGCCTATTTGAGCAGCGGCACAAGATGACCCAGCGCGAGAAGCACATACAGAGGAATAGCGATGAAGAACGTAATCGCGTTTGGTGCCGTCATGATCTTAGCCTTTGTCGTACCGATGGTGGCTTGGGTCGCAAGGTTCGCTGATAGCCTCTAGGCCCCCACTGGAAAGCTGGGTGTTAGCCCAATTTAGGGCTTGCAATGGCCCCTTGCACAACTACGAAGGGAATAAGGGCTCAAAATCAATGGAGCCTTTTATTGTTGGGGGCTTCCATGGGGAAAAAACCGGCCGCGCCGCTCGTCAAGATTCCGGACGTGCTTGTTGAGGCGGTCAAAAGCAAGCGGGTTATTCCCTTCCTAGGAGCGGGTGCCTCGAAGGAATCTCGTAATTCTACCGGCAAGATGCCACCTGATGCCGACCAGCTCAGGGACGTCCTGGCCCAGAAGTTCTTCGGCAAGCTTATCCCAAACAGGGACGTGATGGCCGTGTCCGACATGGCGATCTCGTCGGCTGGGGGGACTGGTCTGGTCTACGATGCGGTGCGGCAAGCTTTCGACGGCTACCCGCCATCTCAGGCGCACATCGCTCTCAGCGCCTTCAACTGGCGCATGATCGCGACCACCAACTACGACACCCTTGTCGAGCAAGCCTACAGCAGCTCGCCAAAGCGCATGCAGTCCCTCGTACGGTTTATCAAGGACGATGAGCCTGTTGAGGAGCGGATGCAGGCGGTCCCTAATCCCGTGGCATATTTGAAACTGCATGGCTGTCTCGATCATGTCTACGACCGCGACGTGCCTCTCGTCCTGGCCAAGGAGCAGTACGCAACGTATTCGGCCAACCGCACCCACCTGTTTGAAAGGCTGAGGCAGCTCGCCCGAGAGTCGACGTTGCTCTTTATCGGCTATCGGCTTGATGATCCCCACATCCGGGAACTGATTTACAAGCTGGAGACCAACCGACGACCGCGCTGGTACATCGTCACGCCCGATGCTGAGGACTACGATATCAATTACTGGGCCTCGAAGAACATCGAGGTTATCAAGGCGCGGTTCGGGGAGTTCATGCAATCGCTCGATGCGGCCATCCCGCCGCTCTGGCGATCCCTGGCCGTCAGTGATGCGGTATCTGAGTTGCCGCTTCGCAAGTTTTACGTCCAGCGAACCGAGGAATCCGACAAAGTCAAGCTGGCGCTGCAGAACGACCTTACCCACGTCCATGCCGGCATGTCATCTGCACCGCAGACCGCGGAACGATTTTACTCGGGGTATGACACCGGCTGGGGCAGCATTGTCCAGAGATTCGACGCTCGCAGAAAGATCGAAGACGACCTCCTTTTCACGATCCTGCTCGAAAATGAGAACCTGAAGGGACCTTTTCTGGTCGTCGCGCGCGGGCCTGGCGGTGCGGGCAAATCGATTGTTCTCAAGCGAACCGCATTCGAGGCCGCCACTGCTTCAAACGCGCTCGTACTGTGGCTGAAGGAGGATGGCGCCCTCCGGCCGGAGGTGTTCGCAGAAATCTACGAGCTGACCAACGCGACGATGTACCTGTTCGTCGACCAACTCGCGCTTCACGTCGACAAGCTTCTGGCGCTCCACAAACACGCCCAGCAAAAACAAATCCCGTTGGTCATCGTCGGTGCCGAGAGAGATTCCGATTGGAACACGTACTGTGGTGCTCTTGAGGATCTGGAGCCGGTTGAAAAGCGGGTCGGCAACCTGTCCGCCGACGAAACAGTCTCGCTGCTCGATTTGCTCGAAAAGCACTCCTGCTTGGGACTGCTGAAGGAGAAGAACTACGAGGAGCGTATCGAAGCGTTCATGGGCCGCGCCGATAGGCAGCTCTTAGTGGCTTTGCACGAACTGACGCAAGGCAAACCCTTCGAGGAGATTGTCTTCTCCGAGCACCAGAATGTGAACCCGGAACAAGCTCGCCAGCTTTACCTCGATATCGCGACCATGCACCAATTCGGGGTGAACATCAGGGCCGGTACGATTTCACGTATCTCGGGCATCGATTTCGAGGACTACAAGAACAACTTCTTCCACCCCCTCGAAAACATCGTACGGGTCACAACCGATAGCTATTCGGGCGACTATGTATACCGGACCCGCCACTCCCGCGTTGCCCAGCTCGTGTTTAGGCAGGTGTGTCCTACTGACGAAGCAAAATCGCGCCAGTTCATCAGGATTCTGGACGGCATGGATGTCGGATATTCCTCCGACCGCCGTGCCTTGGAGGAGATGACGAAGGGGCGTGGTCTGGCCGAAAACTTCAACAAGCCAGATGAAGTTCGAGGAATCTACGAAGCCGCAATCAAAGCAGCCCCCACTCAGGCCTTCCTGCATCAGCAGTGGGCAGTGTTCGAGCTGAACCATCCGCATGGATCGATTACCGACGCAGAGCGACACGCCGCGGACGCCCACGACCTCGACCCCAAGAACAAAAGTATCGTTCACACCCAGGCCGAAATCGATCGCCGAAGAGCGAACGACGAACCCTCGGTCATTTTGAAGGAATCCCTCCGCAGGCGGGTGAGGGCGCGGCTAGCTGAACTGCCGCAGAACGACAGGTTCACGGTGTCGAGCCGGTGCAAGCTGCTGGTGGACGAGGTCGAGGACATCGGGCGGGCCCTGGCGGAGGACGCCAAACCCCACGACGCCATCTTCTTCGCGGAGAAGGTGAAGGACGCCGAGACCGCCCTTATCAAAGCCCAGCAAGAGTTTCCTGACGACTCCGACATCATCCAAGTTGAAGCCCGTCTCAGGAGTGAGCTGGACCAGAAGGACAAGGCATTGTGGGCGCTCGAAAGGGCGTGGGCAGCCGGTCCCCGTGGTTCCGGCCTGGCCATCCGTGTGGCTCGAATCTATCAGGCTAGAAAGCGGGACGTCGACGCCGAAAAGATATTGAAGGAAGCGTTGACCCGGAATTCAGACGACAAGCAAGCACACCAGATGCTTGCCCTGCATTACCTGCGTCAGCCAAACTTCGACGCTGGTCTCGTCGAGCAACATTTGAGGAACAGCTTTTCGGCCGGTGATGCGAACTACGAAGAGCGTTACGTCCTGGGCGAGTTCTTGTTTTATCGCGGGCAGCCGCAGCGGGCGTCGGAGCTGTTCGATTACATCAACTCGAAGGCGCCGCCGAGCTTCAGAAAAGTCGCACCCCGCAAGGAATCTGCGGTGACCGCTTTGCTCGGCCGCTATTCGGGAACGGTTGAGGGCATGAAGCCGCAATTCTTCTTCATCCGGTCGGGAAGCTATCCAAGCAGCATCTTCGCGCACAACTCGCTTGTGGAGCCTGACGTGCTGTCGGAGTTGTCGGTTGGGTCGGACGTGAACTTCAGGATCAGGTTCAATCGGAGTGGACCCTGTGCGGTTGACCTGAAGCTTGGCCGGTCGACTAAGTAGGATTGGCCGTAGGATGAACTTCGTTGGTCGACCCAAGGTTCTGGCTGATGCTGTGACCAGCGCAACAGAGCTGAAAGGCCCTCTTGAGGGCTGAAAGAACCGTTTCGATCCTCGTCATCGGCACAAGCCGTTGAACCCGCAGCAAATGCGAACGCCCTCCGAGCGCAGTATCAGCCCACGAGACTGCTTGCCGTATTCGTAAGTGTTCACGGTGCCATTATAGCTTGCGCCTTATGTTCGCATTGCGCCAATTGCGGACGCTCGAGCAATCGGGACCGCAGACTTAGGAGGTTTGGATAGGCTTTGCAGGCCGTCGCAGCGTTGAGGCGTACTTCGGCTACGTAAGCGGAAGTGAAGGTGCTGTCTCAGGATAGCAGCCAAACAATTGATGCCAGCACCCCGACGAGGATCACCGTCGTTCCAATCGCTCCTGTAATTAACCAAGGGCGAACTTGGGTGAGAGTGTACGAAGCCATCCAGTCGACCCACCACGGGAGCGGCTTTGCCTTCGCACCCAGACAAGGCGGCAGTCCGTCTAGGATTGGGATCCACCAATCTCGGCAGAATTGAGCCGTTAGATAATCTCCGTGCCCGAAGTCTGTATGCCAGCGGTCGATGACGCCGGGATCCTTGAAGCCGTAGGTTCCGGGTGCGCCGAACTTGTGATCGGAGACGAAGCGAGCGATAGCCGGCCAAAAATCCCTCGTGCCGACCTCGTTGACGACCTTTCCTTGAAACTGGTCAGCGTGGTTCGCAAACTGGAAATTTGCATCAGCTACACTCCCGCAAAAGATCAGTCGTCCATCGAAAAAGTGGGTATAGGCACTAAGTGGGGCTGTCATACGACTGCGCTCTTGCAGAAGAAGCGTGACTAGGTAGCTGCCGAAGCTATGTGCTATCACATGGATCGGCTTATCCGGAAACTCGTCCCGAACACGAATGAACTGGCTCGACAACTTATCTTTCGCTATTCGAGTCGGTTCGTCCCCATTCCCCAAGAAGTCGAACAAGCCAAAGCGCCCATAGTTGGCATAACGAACCTCGTAGCCCTTTTTTTGTAACTCGGGCGCTAGCTCGGTAAGCCACAACGCCAAGTCGCGGATACCGTGCACCAGGACGACAACGTCACCTTTCATGACAAACCCGTAAAACAGGACCAGATGGGTTAGGCGGCTGCGCTCCCTGAAGCGCGGTATTTCCAAACTAGCTGGCCGCAGTTCATATCGTCATTGAACGAGCTCATGAATGGATAGGCGTCGAACCCGCGTTCGGCGAACCACGAGGCGGCCTCGAGGACGCGCTCCCGCGGCGCCGGAGCTATCCCATTGCGACGGCTGACATTGGTCTCATTGAGGTAGGAAACGCGGACGGAAATATTCTTTTCCAAACCTGAGAACACACGACCCAGTCCGCGCCAGACATCAGGCGAATCATTGAACCCGGCCATTAGAACGATGTTAAAGCGTACATGCACTCGCTGCGTAACCCTCACCCGCTCCATGAGAGCATCAATATCGTAGCGAGCAAAAGCTCGTCCCATGAAAGCCCTCACCGACTCAGTTTGCGCATGAAACAGCGATATCTGAAGGCGTTTCACCGGGATGTCTCGCGCCAGGATATCGACAGCATCAACGAAGGCGGGGCGTACACCAACTGTCGTGAGCGTGAAGTCCGCAGGTTCGCGCCGCGAAATGGAACGGGCAAATGCGAAAACTCCACGCTCATTTAGCGAACATTCGCCGATCCCGGAAAATGCAACAAGGCGAGGCCCCTCGATACCCCGAGAGGCGATGTCATAGACACCCTCCAGATCCACTGGAGTGAGCTGGCGTATCATTCCGATATCGCCGGAGGCGCAATGAGGGCACCGAACCTGGCAGCCGAAAGAGGTCGGCAGCTCAACCACCGTCTTGACAGGCTGCCCGCGAAGCGAATGACGGAAAATGCTAGCTTCAACGATTCGTCGACCGTCACCAATGACCAGGCGCTGACCGACCTCGAAGTCCCAATTTCGGGATAGATAGGCTTGCTCGCTCGTCCTACGGTCGAGCAGACACCACTCGGCTAGACCCAAGGGCGCGATTGGTACGGTTGTCACGCCGTCGTCTCCCGCGGCTTTAGGTTCCACATCTCATCGACGTCCTTGATTAGGGCCACCGCGACTGGTGACCTGTGGCCGCAGGCAATTGCCAGATTAGAACTCGTATCGATGATAGACAGATAAGGCGAAACCCACACCAGCGTGTCTGACCGAAACATCGTGAATGTAAGCGGAACTTCCTTCGTCTGGCGCCTGTCCAGTCTCTTCCACTGAGCTGGACTAACGTTCGGTCGCACCCGACGTTCGATGAACGTATCGACTTTCTCAATGCCCCTAGCCAAGTCCTTCCTAGCGGAATTTTGCAAATACATTTTGCCCGCCTCGCCGTTGGGGTCCAGGGTAAGCATTCGAACCGTTCCGCCAGCCCTCAGTATCGATATAACGGCATTTGCAAAGAGTTCGGAGAATGGCTGCTCCACCCACTTCTCCAACGTCCTTCCCACCAGAACAAGATCGGTTTTGGCCGACGAATTTCGAGCAACTGCTTCAATCTGTTCTTTCCAATAATCGTCATTGAAGTCGTCACGTTGCGAAAATCTGTATATTTCGAGCTTCTTAATTTCCGATATTTTCCTTCCAAGCTTGCTTGTCTCTTGCTCGATTGTTGCGGCGGCTTCGGAAACCCTCTTCTCAAGCGTTTTTGCGGTGTCCAAAATCCGAACTACGGCAATGGCTACGAAAATGGCGACGACCACCATCCCGATGGCGGTAGTAAACATTGGGACGGCGGGATTGTGGGCAAAGATCAAAAATGCCGCGAACAGACCGCCCCCCAAGAGTGACGCCAAAACCTTCCAAGACCACATTGCTCCTCCAAATAACTCAATGAAATCAAGCGCTAACTCGACCGTTCTCCGCGGCGCGGCGCTCAAAAGCTTCGCCTTGGCGCTCCGGTGGCCCCATCGCACGCCTCAAAGCGAGGTCAAGTATAGACCCAACCAACGAATCCAACCTACAGTACTCTAGGGGAAGAAATGCACTCGTTGAAGAAGAAAGGGCTGAGACGCCCTGGGTTTGCCTCACTTCCTTGAAACGCAAAAAAAGCGGGGATCTTGATGTGCAGCCACGGTCGCGCCGGGAGTGTGATTACCTTAGTCTGCCGTACGGAGTTTAAAGTCGGGGTTGGGGCACGGCGACGCCTTTGGCCAAAGACCGAAATGACGAACGGCCGCTAGCGGCCCACAGCTTCTATCCCAAGGGTCTGAGGCGATGATCATAAAATTCGACGGCGTTGACGGCTGTGGGAAGTCGACCCTCAGCAAAGCTGTGGCCGAAGCGCTCAAGAGGAAGGGAGCTAGGGTTGCTCTCGTGAGCGAATTCTCTTCGCCGGCCCTCTATCCCGCCGGGTCTTCGGAGCCTGTCCCAATCGGTACGATGCTGATCCGAGAGACAGTGCTCGCTCCCGCTTTCGATTGCGACGACGTCGAGCGTCAGTTGCTACTTCACTTTTTGAGCAGACGAAAGAATCGCTTGGAGATTCCTTATCTTGCTACGCTCAATGACTTCGTGGTCGTGGATCGATCGACCTTAAGCAATTACGCCTATGCCGAAGCCCTGAGCCCGAAGTTCGCGCCTCTAACGAAACTCGCTGTCAGCGACGTGGAGACGGCTGACCAGATCTTCTGGATTGATACCCCAATCGACCTTTGCATTGAGCGCATGTCGATTCGAATGAGCGATGCGGTAGAACGAAAAGGAAGGGTCTACTTGGAATCTGTTCGCACGCTATTCGAACGGTGCGTAACCGGAACGATCCGAAGGCTGGACGGGCGTGCCGAGATCTCAGCTCTCGTCGAGGAGGTTCTCGCGACGATTGAAGACTAGTGCAGCACAATTAGCTGCCATGGCGTGTCTTGCCAAACCAGAGCGATTGCCGCACTTGAGGCATTCTCGTCGTCGACTTCGGTTTAGCCGCCATCTCGTCGATGCGCCTCCTAGTCTCCATGACCAAAAACGAGGACTAAAGACGGAGGGAACCGGTACGTGGTCCGCATGCACAGAGCGTCGGTAGGTGACCGCATCCGAAGCCAAAGCCCAAGCCGTCTCACATGGCCGGACGAGCCAATATGCTAACACTGACCTTTCGAAGACCTGCTGTCGGATGGTTGACGACGAAATATGAGCAAAGCTGCACGCCTGTTTGTCGGGGACAAGGTTGGCCAGTGGACCCTGGAAGAGGAAATCGGGGGCGGCGGAAACGGTGTCGTTTGGCGCGTTTCGCGTCCCGGAGAGCCGGATCGGGCGTTGAAAAAGCTAAAAAGGCTCAGTGCCACCACTTTGGCCCGGCTTACTGCAGAAATCACAGCGCTCAAGATGGCCGACGATATCGAAGGGATCGTGCCGCTGCTCGAAGCCGAGCTGCCACACAACCCCGACAAAGGGCCACGCTGGTTTGTGATGCCGCTCGCACAACCCACTTCGTCGGTACTTCGCGATCGGAAAGCTGATGAAATCGTCGCGGCTTTCGTCCCCTTGGCACAAACGCTCGCGGAGCTCCACGACCGTGGCATTCATCACCGCGACATCAAGCCTCCCAACCTTTTGGTGTTGAACGGCCGTCTATGCTTTTCCGACTTCGGTCTCGTCAAGTATCCGGCGCGCGAGGACATCACGCCGCCGCGCGGCGATGTCGGCCCAAAATATACAATGGCCCCCGAGATGCGCCGTGAGCCATCAAAAGCGCTCGGTGGCCCGGCAGACGTCTATTCCTTTGCGAAGACCCTGTGGATCATCTTGACAGGGCAGGCCTACGGCTTCGACGGGCAATACTCAGCCGCGGGTCCGCTCGCACTGAGCCTCTATTATCGCGATATCTTTAGCCCCCCGCTCGACGGACTTCTCGCCGAATGCGCCGACAACGACCCGGCCGTACGCCCGTCGATGTTGGCCGTGAGGTCGTGCCTGGCCGATTGGCTGGCCATGGCGGAGGACTTCCACCGCCGCAATCTGCAGGAATGGGTTGAAATCCAGACCCAGCTCTTCCCGCACGGTTCGCCGAACCGAGCGAGCTGGAGCGGCATTGACGACATTTGCAGCGCGCTGCGTCTGGCCTCTCGCACGCCGTCTCTCAACCACATGTTTTTTTCCGACGGCGGCGGCATGACGGTGAGCGGGATCTCTCTCTCTCTCCGCAGAGCCCGGTTTCATCAAGCTCTATTCCGGCATTCCAACCATCCTGCGACCGAAGAAGTTGACCTTTGAGTCCTTTGGTAATGGATCGCTCTGGAACTATTTTCGGCTTGAGGCTGAAAGTATCAGCGCATCGGGTACCAATGGTGCTTACGTTTCATCCAATGGCTATCACGAACAACTCTGTGAGATCAGAGCGGGAGAATATGTGACACCAGATGCTTGGGAGAATGGCGAGTTCAACGGCCGTCCGCTTCCACCCGGCGCCAAGCGCCTACTGCGTTATCTCAAGGGCTCATTCGTGATTTTCAGCACGCGCTCGCCCTACAACCTTGCTCCGGAAACCTATGATGCTCGCCACGAGAAAGTGGGCGAGGAGGTGTTCCGAGATTACATTCCGCGCCACGCCGACCGGGTCGTTGATGGCGACGATGACGACTAGCCCGGAGGTGATATTCAGGACGAACCGACTATTCTCGCAGGGGTGCTTGCGCGACGATAGCTTTTGGGGGACAGGATGGCTCGCCGGAGTGATTGGGGGCACGGCATCGGTGTCACGTCGCTACTCTAAGAAGGCGCTCAATGTCCAGCTGACGTTCCCGACGAGCCCCGGAGGCTTTATGCTGCACTGACCGCCGGGCGGGCTTCATCAAGCTTGATTGGCTCCCAGATGAGCTCACTTCTGCCCCCGACTTTCACGGCCCCGCCGCCACAGCGGGCTGACGCCTGAGAGGTTCGGCGCCCGCCGTCGCCGGTTGCACCGCGCGAGCCCCTGCTCGGATGCCGTTAGAGGGTCGGTTAGCAAAACATTAAGTTGTTGCGTTCCGGATACAGCCAGAGCGTGTGCTGTCTGCTATGTTCTCCCTTATTTTAGGGAGTGATTTCATGAAGGACGGGCGCATTTTGAGCGCCGGGCGAAGCTTTGCCTCGCTCGGTATAGTGCTGGGCTTGATGGGGTGTGCGATCCATCCGGTGCCGGATGACGTGACGGGCGCCACCACCTATCAGATCGCTCGGCAGATCCGCTGCGAAACTCGCACGGCCGCCAAAGCGCATGTGATCGGCTTCCTGCGGCAGTTCGGCAGCGACAGTCCTTACGCGGCGGGCGACCCCAGGGCCAAGCAGCTGCTGGCGCTCTATGACGAAGGCGGCTCCCAAGACATCAGCACGTTCCGGCCGGGCCTGTTTGCGGGGCCGTATTATGCCGAGGTGCGCAACTATCTCACGATGATCTACACGACCGCGGTCGCCTACAGCTTTGATCTCACCGGCGATGTGCAAAACAATATCGGCACCACCGTGAACCTGGTTGGGCCATGGGCTAACAACTTCACGCTCGGGATCTCGGCCGACGCCAATCGCGAGCGGCAGAACGAACGGGTGTTCACTCTGACCGATACGCTTGGCGACTTGCTGATGAGCCTGAGCAAGCCGCAATATGGCGTCCCTTATTGCGGAGCCGAGCAGCTGGTTGGCCCGAACTATCTCTATCCCGCCGCGGGCAATATCGGCGTCTACGAGACGCTCAAGACATTCTTCGAACTGAACTCCTTCACGAACGTCACGGCGACCGACGGTTCAAAAGCCGGTAACGTCGCCGCAACGGCGCCGACCTTCACCGACAAGCTGACATTCACGACGACCGTCGACTTCTCGGGCACGCCAAAGGTGACCTTCGCGCCGGTCGGCAGCCGCTTCCAGTTCGCGGACGCGATGGTGAAAGGCTCTGTGCAGCGCACCGATACCCACAAGGTGTATGTCGCCTTGGCGCTGGAGCCGGCAGGCGTGGTGAGCTCGGCCGCGCTGCATAATTTCCAGTTTCCGTCTCCCGTGGTCGTGACTGCGGGAGGCAAGCGAATTGCGAAGTCCAAGACCATTGTCGGAACGACCGTGACAGCCCAGATCCGCACCCGGGCCCAAGAAATTGCCGTTTCTGCGGTCGATCAGCTGCAGAGCAGGGAAGTTCAATTCATTCTGTCTCGATAGTGGAGAAGAGATATGGCGCGAACGCCCAAGACTGCCGCCAAGTGGGCTGCGATCAGCAAAGGTAGATTTCCAACAATCGCGTTCGTCAACAAGGCCACTACTCCGCTAGGCGTACCGCTCGACAAGCTTGTTGCGGCGCTCACGAGGCAATTGGAGGAGCATTTCGTACCCGTCTGGGGCTATCCTGCCGAGCTGTATGTCACTGCCGAGCCGAAAGCCGGCGAATGGCAGATCATCTTCCTGGACGATGCGGATGCCGCCAATGCGCTCGGCTATCACGACCTCACGAAGGATGGTCAGCCGATCTCCAAGGTGTTCGTCAACACGACGCTGGCGGCCGGCCAAAAGGTCAGCACGACGGCGTCCCACGAACTCCTCGAAATGCTGATCGATCCCGGCGCCACGCTCTGGGCGCAGGGCGGCGACGGCAGGTTCTACGCTTATGAGATGTGCGACGCCGTCGAAGGCGAGGAATACGAGATCGACGATATTGCCGTCAGCAACTTCGTCTATCCATCATTTTTTGAAGCCTGGCGTCAGCCGCGATCGGTCCCGTTCGATCATCTCAACAAGGTGTCGCAGCCGTTCGAGACCCTGCAGAACGGGTACCAGATCATCAACGATGGCGTGTCGGTCCGTGAAATATTCGTCTCGCGCGCCAAGGAGCGGGATTTCCGCACGGTCGAGGTCCGCACCCAGCATCGCAGCGAATACCGGAAGATGATGGCCGCAGATGGCAACGCAGCGCAACCACCATCTCCGGACATGGAGGACCATGCCGCGGTGCTCTACCATGCCGGGCAATTTCTGACGGCCTTGGCGGTGAGCAAAAAACGAGGACCCGTCAGCCCGTTCAATTGGCCTTGGAATCTTTATCCGCCGGGTCCCCCGTGGCGCTTTCCTTGATCGACTCTGCCTGACAACTAGTGTCAACAGCCGGTTTCGGCGAAAGCGATGGTATTGGCACCCTCCCGTCGTGGGGCCGCCGGACACTAAGATCGCTCTTCGACCTGCAGAGACCTTCGTCCACTCCGCTAAATGGTGCCAAGTAAGGTTGTGGCCCGAAGCCGAAGGTCCACTCGCCGGTTAGCACATTTGGGTAGAGCGGACGACATCCGGTTTCGCCGCCATAGACCGTGTGGAAAGCGCCTGCCGCCCGCCATTTCTCCGTTGGCGGGAAAGCAATCGATATTCCAGGTACTGTGCGAATTTGCCCGACGCCCTCGCAAACTTTGCGCACGAACGAAAAGCGCACGTATCTGGTGCGGCCGCCGCGCTAGGAGCAATGAGAACTCAGTAAGCTATTGATCCTCTTGGTGGGCCCGGCAGGACTCGAACCTGCAACGAGACCGTTATGAGCGGTTGACTGTCAAGCGCTTCGTCTCGGCGACCTCGTCCAGCTGTTCACGTCCATTTGTACTGCTTCATCACACGTGTGGTAGCTTGCCCAAGTGTGACGTGCACCTGGGCGGGCTGGATTGCAATGGCCTCAAGTGCTCCGGGCGATTTTCCAGATCCGTTGAAGCTTCGTCGTTGTTCGCTTTGTATCAACCCGAAGCGATCCTCGCGGCGCGCTGTAGTCTTACGTCTGCTCTCGCGACATAGAAGACTATAAGGAGTAGCAAATTGAAGAACGATGAAGGAAGACTAACGAAGGCCGCACCACCGCCGGCGAGTCATCGAGAGGGGAGGACTTTCCCGTTTGCTGAGCGCCTCAGCTGTACGATCGACGAAGCTTGCGAAGTAACCGGCTTGGGGCGCACAAAGGTCTACGAGCTAATAGGATCCGGCGAGCTCGTCACCACAACGGTTGGTCGCCGACGTCTGGTGATTGTGCGATCGCTCATCGCGCTCTTGGGTACGACTATGTCAGTCTAACCGCTACTTTCCGCGAGCCCTTTGCCACGTGTTGTTGGAGAGCGTTGAAGCGTTGAATCTCGGGCTGTGGGCGGTCGATTCGGTCTTATTGTCAGGATCGTACGAACGGAAATGGATACCTGACCCGCAGCTGATCTCTCGCAGCTTGCAAACGCCGAGGGCTGCCCGAAGCGCCGCTGGCACCCGGCGCGGTGCTTCCGATCGTCACCCATTTTCCGGTGGTCAGTTCGCCTAGCGACGTGGAACTTCGCAGTCTCGACCTACTTTTCCGGGCTGTGACACCCCCAAAAGGGCCGGCTAACCGGGAGACTGGTCTGCCCAGAGGTGGGGCGGATGGTGGGGCGGAGCGATTTGCCTTCAAAATGCCCGGGAAAAAAGCAGGGCGCGACCGGCATCACCGTGTTCGCCGTGCCATTCAGGTTGTTTCGATGACGTCGCGCCGGTCCGAATCCTGCATCTCGAGGAGCGGCATCCAGCGCTGGATAGCCGCGTTGGCAACGACGATATCGATCTTGCCGTAGTCCCGCTCGATGCGGTCTGCAATCTGCCGCAACGCGCCGATATCGCGAATGTCAGCTCTGATCCCCTCGCTGCGCCTCCCGAATTGCTTGACCATCCGCACGGTCGTGTCGAGATCTTCCGGCGTCGCCGGCGCGGCGTTCGAAGCCGGTGAAACTGGTCCCGAGATGTCCCGGGCGGCCCCGGTAACGACGGCGACCTTTTCCTGCAGCACTGAGCCTCGCCCAGCTCTGATCGGACCGGCATTGCGCTCTGCAGGCGGTTCCGGCATCGCCTTACCCTCCAGCTCTCGCGGGCCGTCGTCCGTCCGGTCTTGAGCGGCAGCGGAAGAGGCGACGGCAAACGCTGTCGCTGCGGCGGCGACCTTCATGAATCCGCGTCGAACATGGTCGGCCATTGAACATCTCCCGTGCTGGCGGAGGCCAAACTGGCAAGCACGAACGCCGTTCCTGTCGCCGCAGTGTTTGGTCCCGGGCGCGCCATCCGACGATCACCCGACCGGATAGTGCGTCCTACTTGAATACGTTGTAGCGACTTGGCCTTTGGACCTCCGACGCCTCTCTGCCGCTCTGAGCTAATAGCCTCGGCAGATGCTCTTGATCTTCTTTTCTAAAGCAATGTCGGATGGATCGCGCGACGGCGCGCCGGTCGCCTTATCCATCGTCCGCTGCTCGACCGCTGGCATCGCCGAGGGATGGTTGTGTCCTTTGCTCTTGGCCTCTGCAGAATAAACCAGCGCGAGCGCGGCTACTAAGACAGCCGATGTTGACGACATGACCTTCAGCAATTTTTGCAAATCTTTCCCACTGTCTTGTCGGCCTTGTTATTCTCGCGATCGATCTTGGCGTCGCTGTCCCGCTCGTTCGTAGTTGTGGGCTTGCCGATACCGCCCGCAGGCGCGGCGTTCTGTGGGTTGGTGCCAGAAGCGCCTGACGGCGCCGCCGTGCCGACCGTATTCGTCCCCGGCGTTGGTCCTGTGCTGAGCCCGTTCCCTGTCGGCAGATTGGGGAGTTGGCCGGTAGCGAGACCATTCGTGTTGCCGGTCGTCTGGTTGTTGGTGTTGCCGGTCGCCGCGTTTCCACTAGGTCCTGGGCTTCCGGTCGCCCCTGTCGCGGGCTGCGCATTTCCGTTCGTTCCTGTCGCGGACATGCCCGCAGATCCTGCCCCAGCAGATGTTGAGCCCGTTCCTGCAGCACCTGAAGTGGCGCCACCGCTGGTACCACCGCCAGCGGATCCGCCACCGCCACCGCCGCCTCCACCTCCGCCTTGGGCGAATGCGGCGATGGGAACGAGAACAGCGGCGAGTAGGGCAAATCGGAAGAGCTTCATGTCGTCACTCCTTTTGCGATCAAGCCACCTCCGGACCTTTCGTTCCTACGTCCTAGCCTCCAATGAGGAACCGGTAGAGTTCACCCCCGTTCAGGTCGATGATATTTTGGGATGCCCAGCGCAGCGAGGTTTTCGATCGCATGCAGGCCGGTGGTGGGGCGTGCTGATCCGCCAAATCATCGAGCTCGTTGCCGGCATCGGGATCGTCAGTCTCTCGCTGCGGGACGTCTTCGACACCGTGGTGGTGCCCGGCGAATCAAGAGGCACCTTGCGCGTCGGGCGGCGACTTCTCTTCGCGATGCTCCCACTATGGAAGCGGCTGCGGCGCGGCAAAACGGGAGTCTCGACCAGCTTCGCTCCGTCCGTGCTGATGGCGTCCTTCGTTACCTGGATGTCTTTGCTGCTGATCGGCTTCGGCCTTATCGCTCACGGCCTCGGGAACTGGTTCTCGCCGCCCGCCGACAGTTTCGAACAGGCCGCCTTCATCGCGGGCAGTGCGCTCGCCACCGTCGGTTTGTCGGGCATTGAGGCGTACGGGCCCGCGCACTGGGTGCTGGTCGCTGCGGGAATCTGCGGTCTGGCGGTGCTCACCATGGCGGTGACATACTTGATCGAGGTGCAGGACGGCATTTCCCGGCGTGATCGCGGCGTCCTCAAGATCACCACCACCTCCGGTCAGCCGCCCTCGGCGCTCGGGATGTTGGAGCGCTACGCGGAACTCGATGCTCCCGAGGAGATGCAGCGAACCTTGTACGACGGACGGGACTGGTGCGCCTCCATACTACAGAGCCACGCTTCCCATCCCTCGCTGATCTACTTCCGGTCGGTCGGCACCGGCGCCGGCTGGCCAGGCGCGCTGGGCACCCTCATGGACCTCGCGCTGATCTTCGAACTTCTGATTGACGATCCGAAGAGCCGGGCAGCTGCCGTCCTGTTGCGCGACGAGGGACTGCGTCTCGTCCGAGCTATTGCTGGGCTGATCGGCCTCGAGCCAAGAAGCGCCCGACCGACCACGTTCGAGGTCGACGCTGTCTGCAGGCGGCTTTCTGCGGCCGGATACAGGCTCAAGTCGGATCCCGACCTTGGGGCCTTCGCGGCGAGACGGGCAGAGCACGCCCGCTGCATTGAGGCGATCGCCGCCCACCTTGGCACGCCGGCTGCGCCGCTGCTGCCTCCGTCCGGGTCTATCGCAGGCAAAGCTTAACATGTCTGAATCCCAAACCCGGACAAACCGGTTACGATGGGGCTTTCCTGGACGGGGAGCCCATGTTTGACTCGGCAACCACCGCGCTTTTACGCGCGGTCCTCGATGAAGTCTGTGAATGCGTCTCGCAGCGCGAGATCGGTGTACGTACCCACGTTGCCTCGAAGATTTTGGAGGCTGCAACCAGGGGCGAGGTTGCTCCGGAGCTCTCAAGCGGGTCGGTCGCGATGCCCTCTCGCACGCGCCAACGATGTGGCGCTGATCCGGAGGAGCGGGCGTGAACTTCCAGGTGACAGTCCTCAAGATCCTGGCGGCTTATCCGGAAGGGTTTGCCGTGATGGAGGACCTCAAGAGGGACATGGCGATTATGACGACCAGCGGTCGCGATTGGGCGGATCGGACCAGGCGCCTTGCGGCGCGGGTCCCGGATCTCGACATCTGGTCGCAAGGGCTGGTCGAACACATCAGCGGCGGATGGAGGCTGACTTCCAAGGGGCGGGAAGTGCTGGGTTCATGGAAGCCGGGCCGATGCCGGAGCCAATCCAAGGGATGGCTATCAGCGAGATCACCCTACCGAATATAGAACAAATGCCGGTTCCTCCGCTGCGGCAGGCGGCCGAGCGTGCCAAGCGGCGGCGCGAGCGCAGAGGACGCCGCCGCGAGGCCCGTGAACGAGCGAGGGCTAACGCCTCGTGAGGTCAGTTCGGCCAAAAAAGGCGCAAGGACGAATACATGAGTTCGTTCCGCTAATAGGTCGGTGGTAGCGCAAAATATCCGAAGCTTAGTGAGAGCGGATCGGGTTCCTTTCGAAGGGGCTCTTCGCGGATAATGGGGCGGTAAGCTACCAGACAATCGCCACAAAGTTCACCGACACGATCCTCGACAGTCAGGCTTTCACCAAGTCCGCTATGACCCAATATTCCCTCGACGTCTTGCGTCAGCGCTATGTCGTCGAGAAAAGGCCACTCGAGGCTAACGTGGAGCAGATCTTGCGCGCCGACAGCCGCGCGGGAGCGCGTGCCATCTTGGCTGCAATCGATAAACGCCGCTTCGGAAATAGATCCGAAGGGCAGCGCCTCCGCAAGATGTTTCGCTTCGAGACCTCTCTCTGGGAAAGCGGCCATTTCGCCGTGGCAGGCGTGGACGAGGCCGGAATGAGTCCTCTCGCCGGACCGGTCTCCGCTGGCGCCGTGATCCTGAAACCCGGCACGCGCATAGTTGGGATCGACGACTCGAAAAAACTTGACCCTGCGGCTCGCGAAGAACTCGCGAAGGAGCTCAAGGAAAAGGCAGTCAGTTGGTGTGTGGCGTTCGTCGAGGTCGAGGAGATCGACGCGATCAACATCTATTGGGCAGGCATCCAAGCCATGCAGCGCGCAGTCCGGGGACTAGGGGTGACGCCGCAGCACTTGCTGATCGATGCGAAGCGGTTGAAGGAAATTGATATTCCTCAGCAGGCTATCATCAAAGGCGATGCCAAGTCCGCCAGCATCGCCGCCGCCTCCATTCTCGCGAAAGTCGAGCGCGACGCAGTTATGCGGACGCTCGACGTGCGTCACCCCGGCTACGGATTTGCGGATCACAAGGGCTACCCGGTGCCGGCCCATTATGAAGCGCTTGCTAGGCTTGGCGCATGCGCTGCTCACCGGCGGTCGTTCGGACCTGTACGCAAGGCTCTCGGCTTGCCGCCCCTGCCGCCATGGCCTTCGGCATCCGAGCGCGAAGCCGGCTGAATTCCAAGTCGTCCGCTTCTCTCGGAGTTATTTTCGCGACCAGCTCTTTTCGCGAACGACGTCCGCGGCCTTTTTGTCAGACCGCAGTCCGAGATAGACCGGCTGGCGCAACTCGCCCTTGCTGGTCCACTCCGCGAACTTCACTTCTGCGACCAACGCAGGACGCACCCAAGTCGTGACCCGCTCATCCTTCACCTTGGCTGGGAACGGCGACTTTGCCGTTTTGAGCTTCATGAGCTTGGCGTGAAGCTCTTCCAGAGCCTGGTGGCTGAAGCCGGTGCCGACGTGGCCTATGTACCGCCATGCATCGTCTTCGCGTACCGCTAGCACGAGAGCGCCGAAGAAGGGCCGGGTTCTCCTCGGCGCCGTGAAGCCAGCTATCACAACCTCCTGCCGCTGCGCGGTCTTCACCTTCAGCCAGTCGGCGGTCCGGCGTCCAGACGCGTATTGGCTGTCGGCGCGCTTGGCCATGATGCCTTCGAGATGTCTCCGTTCGGCTTCTGCGAAGAACTTTGTGCCATTACCTTTGCGATGGTTGCTGAACGCGATCAGCTTGTGACGCGGCAGGATTGCCTTGAGCCGCTTCTTGCGCTCGAGGAGCGGCAGCGCACGCAGATCCTCGCCGTCTGTGAACATGAGGTCGAACGCACAGTACAAGAGCTTAGCCTCATGGCGCAGGGCGTTCTGAAGCAACTGGAAATGGCATACGCCGTCCTTTCCGATCGCGACCAACTCGCCGTCGATGACAGCGTCCGCCTTCACGCCTTCAAGTGCTTTCGCGACCTCGACATAGGAGTGGCTGATGATCTTCCCGTTGCGACTGTAGAGTGCGACCCGACCACCCCGGATTTCCGCGACCATGCGGAAACCATCGAATTTGTCCTCGAAGACCCAATTGGGATCGTCGAAGGGCGAATCTGTCAGCGTGGCCAGCATGGGCTGCAGGCGGCGAGGCAGAGTTGATTTGCGGGCCATGGCTGGACGACGGGAAGAGAGATGGGCAGGAACGAGTGGAATGTATCGTGAGTTCCGTGCGACACTTGAAGAAGATGGCCGAGCCCAGGTCCCAAAGCCAGGGCGTGCAACGCCACCGGCTGCGCTGCCCGCGCTCTGAGCGACCGTTGTGACAATTCTGCTCGCCAGTTCGAAGCTGTACTTGCCGCGAAGTTTAACATTCCTGAATCCACAAGCCGGCAAGACCGGTTAGGATGGGACTTTCCTCTTGGGGGCACCTCATGTTCGACACGGCAACCACCGCGCTTTTGCGCGCGGTCCTCGATGAAGTCTGCGAATGCGTCTCGCAGCGCGAGATCGGTGCACGTACCCACGTCGCCTCGAAAATTCTGGAGGCCGCTACCAGGGGCAAGATTTCTCCGGAGGCGCTAAGCAGGTCGGTCGCGATGCCCTCTCGCACGCGCCCACGATGTGGCGCTGATCCGGAGGAGCGGGCGTGAACTTCCAGGTGACCGTCCTCAAGATCCTGGTGGCATATCCGGATGGGTTTGCCGCGATGGAGGACCTCAAGAGGGACATGGCCATCCTGGCGACCAGCGGACGCGATTGGGCGGACCGGACCAGACGCCTCGCGGCGCGGGTTCCGGATCTCGACATCTGGTCACAAGGGCTGGTCGAACGCAGCAGGGGCGGTTGGAAGATCACGTCCAAAGGACGGGCGGCGCTTGAGTTCATGGAAGCCCCTCCTGCTGCACCCGACCCGAGCCAGCCGTCGGTGTTCGAGGAGACTACAGCTGCAATGGAGGTCGCGACGGACGTTCCTCCTCTGCGGCAGCCCGCTGATCGTGCCAAGCGTCGCCGTGAGCGCCGGAGCGTCGCCGTGAGGCCCGTGAACGAGCCAGGGCGAATGCCTCTTGAGGGATGGTCGAGCCAAAGAAAAAGCCGCCAGCGAAGCTGGGCGGCTTGATAGTCCCGGACCGTCGATTGCTCCCCCAGCCCCAAGCGTACCGCCGTTACCTTGTTTGCGGCCATGTCAGCCCGACTTACCGGGCGTTTTTCGATTCGGCCATCGATCGGCCGAGTTGTGCACCGGGCTCCTACAGCGCCGGCAAGGTTTCAAAAGAGGTGGACGGGAGGCGAACCCGCGCGCTGTCGCCGGCCGCTACCGCTCCACCGGCCCGAACCACTCCCAGTACCCCGCATTTGAATGGAGACCTCGTTTCCGCCGACGACAGCACGTGCCGTTTCAGGCCAGCTCGGAAGCGGTCGATCAGGACACAGGGCGTGCGGAGGCCTGTCAACTCGATAATCGCCGTGGGCCCGAACTCGATCAGCGTCCCTAGCGGCATCAGTTCGAGGTCCAGTCCGGCCGTGGTGATATTCTCGCCGAGGTCTCCCGCTGCGACCGCGAAGCCAGCTTCCCGGAGGTACGCAAATCGCTCCGATGCGATCAGGTGAACCTGCCGCAAATTGGGAAGCCGGGGGCGACGACGGGCGAGGTATCGGTGCCTGACAAACGGACCGGCGTGGGCGTCACCTTCGACACCATGACCTTCCACCAGAACGATCTGATCCCGTGGCGGCTTGCTGAAGTGGTGCCCGCGATCGGCAGCCACCGCAATCACCCTTCCCTCAAGCGCAAGGTCGAGCGCGTTCGACATCAGGCAGCGCGCGCGAGCGCACGCCGCTTCTGGCGAAGGTAGCGCGTGATCTCGGGTAGCGTCATCGCGTTCAGGACCCGGTCGGCCGGGACGCCGCCCTTGCGGGCCATGTCGACGCCCCAGTGCATGTGGTCGAGCTCGGGAATGGAGTGCGCATCCGGATTGATGCTCAGCATGCAGCCAAATTCGAGGGCGGCCTGGTGCCAGCGCCAATCCAGGTCGAGTCGCCATGGGTGGGCGTTGATCTCCACGACAACGTCATGCTTGGCGCAGGCTCGAAGCACCTTCTCGACATCGATTTCATATCCCGGCCGTCGCTGAAGCTGCCGCCCGGTCATGTGGCCGATGATGGTCGTGTGAGGATCGGAAATGGCCCGCAGAAGGCGCTGCGTCTGCGCCTTGCGGTCCAGCCTGAAGCGACCGTGGATGCTGGCGACGACGAAGTCGAAACGTTCAAGTACCTCGTCGTCGTAGTCGAGCGACCCGTCAGCCAGAATGTCGGACTCGATGCCTTTGAGGATCCGCAAGTCCTTGCCGAAGCGTTTGTTCAGCCGGTCGGCTTCGAGGTGCTGCTGCGCGATTTCCTCCAAGGAGAGACCGCCGGCGTAGTGCGCAGACTTGGAATGGTCGGCAACACCGAAATACTCAAACCCGCGCTGGCGCGTCGCCTTCGCCATGGTCTCTAGCGTCTCTGTCCCATCGGAAGCATCGGTGTGGCAGTGCAGGATTCCGCGCAGGTCCTTGTCGGTCACAAGCTTTGGCAACTTGCCCTTTAAGGCCAGCTCGACCTCGCCGCGGCCCTCCCTGAGCTCGGGATCGATGAAGGGCAGCCCGAGAGCCTGGTAGATTTCGGCCTCCTCGCTGGCGACCAGCGTGCGGCCCTTGTGCAGGCCGTCAGCGTCCAACCGCATCTCCTTCTCGGCGGCTAAGGCTTGGAGCTGCTCGATGTGAGCGGCGGAGCCGGTGGCGAAGAGAAGGGCGGCACCGAAATGTTCGCGGTCGGACACCCGGACTTGCAGTCCTTCGGCCGACGGGATCGACGTCTTGTCCGGCTTGGGAGCCTCCGCAACGATTGCGAGGTGGCCGACGAGTTCGCAGCCGCGACGGAAATCACCGGCGATCGTTATGCGCTTGAGCTCAGGCCGGGCCTTGCGGATGGATTCCTTTGCGTGCGCGAGCAGGGCGGCGGCTCGGTGCAGGTGAAGGCGGCCTTCTCCGCTTTTCGCAATCGCCAGGTTCTGCAGGATCTTGGCCTGCAGCGCGGCGCCGAGGCCCTTGGCCTTCTTGATGCGGTCGTCCTTCGCCGCGGCTTCCAATTCCGCGAGCGAGGTGATGCCGAGATCCTGGTAGAGCCGTAGCACCTTCTCGGGCCGCAAACCCGGTACAGCCAGCAGTCCAAGCACGCCAGCGGGTATTTCCTTGCGAAGCTTTTCCAGGCTCGGATGAGTGCCCGTCTTGTGAAGCTTGGTGATGATGTCGGCTATCGCGTCGCCGACGCCAGGGATCTCCGTAAGACGGTCTTCGGCGATGAGCATGTCCAGAGGGACGGCAAGAGCCGCCAGACTGTCGGCAGCCCGCGAGTAGGCTTTTGCCCGGTAGGGATTACCGCCTCGCAAGGCGGTGCGCTGCGCGTACTCTCGCAGGAGACTTGCCACACCGCGAGCGTCGAGCGCTGGCATTCAGCGAGCCTCCCGGTCCGCGCTTTGGGTCGCCATTGGAGCAAGGCGACCGCCGGGGCGGTCACTTGGCTGGCGATCGAGAGAGCTCTCAAGCTCCTGGGCTGCGCGGAAATCGTTCAGGTGCTGGATATTGGGTCCGTAGGCAGCTTCCTTTTTGAGGACATTGTAGATCCGTCCGGCCACCAGCTGCAGATGCTTCGTCCTGCCCCGCGGCATGGATCTAGCTTTGCAGAGAGCTCGCACCGCGTAGGCCCGAAAGTAATCGAATGCGTCTGACATACTGGGTAAACGCCCGCTATCGACCGGAGTTCGATACGGTAGGGATGGGCCTTTTCGGCACTGCACCGTGATAACGCGTGCCCGGCCGCGATATTCGAAAGCGGGGGTCGGAACTCCTCCCAGCCTGCGAAGTTGCGAGACTCGTTGAGTAAGGTAGGTAGACTGCCCGCTGTCGGCCCCATTCCGGCGGCGGGTTTTTTGTGAGTGGCGTAGCGTGGCAAAAGCGTACGAAGGCGTCTGGGGCCTCAGAGCCGGAGGTCCCTACAATGCCGGGTTTTATCGGGCTCCAGCTGGCGACCCTGAAGATGAAGGCACCTTCGGGATCTCGATGGATTCACGAAGTCAAATACGACGGCTACCGCATCTAGCTCCGGATCGACGGGGACGATCGCCGTGCCTACACCCGCAACGGCTACAACTGGATCAGCAAGTTTTCGAGGATTGCCACCGCCTTCGATATCGAAGGCCAAGCCATCGTCGACGGCGAGGTCGTTGTCATACATGAGGGTCGCACCAATTTCTCCGAGCTACAGGCAGACCTAGGCAGAGGCGATCAGGACCGGCTGATCTACTTCGCGTTCGATCTGCTGTGGCTGGACGGCAAGGATTTGCGCGGGGAGCCTCAGCTTGAGCGGAAGAGGCTGCTCAAGGAACTAATCGACGGTCACAGCTCGAGGAGCCCATCTTCTTCAGCGAGCACCACGAAGGGGACGGGCCGACCTGTTCGTCGCCGTCAGCAAGTTGAACTATGAGGGCATCGTCTCAAAGCGCGTGGACGCGCCATACCGATCGGAGCGGGTCGAAGCCTGGCAGAAGATCAAGGTCGTTCAGAAGGGCAAGTTTCCCGTGGTCGGCTTCATCAAGGACCCATCCGGCGTCGCCGCCCTCTATCTGGGCAAGCAGGAAGGTAAGGACCTCGTCTACATGGGGAAGGTCGGCACGGGATGGAGCCGGACCACCTCGGCGCAGATCCGCAAGGCGCTGGATACCGTAGTCAGCCCGAAGCAGAGGCTGACGAAGACCATCAGAAAGCCGAAGGCGACGTGGGTCGAACCAAAGTTCTATGCTGACGTCGAGTACCGCGACTTCACCTCCGAAGGGCTCCTCCGGGCCAGTTCGTTCAAGGGGCTGAGCAAAGGAACGGGCCGTTCATAGCGGCGTTTTCCCGTGAGTATGTGGAGTACCGGTCATGGATCCGGAACAACGAATTGCGAAGGCGTTGGAAGACGCTCAGGGCATCCTGGCCCGGTATGTCGAGCCTGGCCCCAGAGATTGCGAGCAAACCATAAACCAGCTGCTGGATGTGCTCGACGACAAGGCAGTCGTGCGGGCACTCAAGGATTCGAAGATGGAAAAACCGACTGCAGAACAACTCGCCGAGCTCAAGAGGCTCAGCGCGATCGCACGGGTGCCGGATGAATCAGAGATTGTCACCTCGAAGGAAGAGGCCGAGACCCGAATCCGTGACCTGAAAGACAAGGCGCGGATGGAATGATGCCTGAGAAGTCCACGACTGGCGTGGAGCCCCAACGCTCCGAGGACGACATTCAGCGCGATCAACTGGGTCCGCGCGGCGTACCCGGCAAGGAAAGTCCGGCGACGATGACACCTCAGCGGGAGAAGAAGACGCCCAAGGACGTCGATCCTGGGCATCCGGCATGAACTCGATGGACACGTTCGATCCCGATATGCCGTGTCGCGTGCACGATGGTCTCAACGACCAGATCATCGAATGGAGCCCTCATTGGGGTCGGATGTACCGCGAGCACGCGTCGAAATGGGATGTTGGGGGGTCGTTTCGTGGGACGGTCTGCTGCTCGACGGATGGGCTCCCATCGTTTCTCGTCATCCTTATGGCGACTGATCCGCGTACTGCAGCTGACGCACGGAACCCGCGATCCTTCCGGCGTTGCAACGTCATCAGTTCAACAGGAGTAAGCCGATGGCCGCAGCGAAGAAGACGGCGCGTGGACGCAAACAGGATCGCGCCCGGGTCGCGAAGGGGCAGGACTACGAAGTCCGGTACGAAGCCAAGAAGACCGGGCGCTCGGCCTCGGCGGTGAAGAAGACCGTCAAGAAGGTCGGCAACAGCCGCAAGCGGGTCGAGAAGCGTTTCGGCCGGCAGGTCGTCTCAGATGCGGCCGGAGAACCGTGTAAATGCGGTCAGCCTCTGCACGGTTGGCTAAACGTCTTGCATGTAGATCTCGGTCCGCAGAAACGCGAGCTCGTCGTCGAGCGCGGTCTCGTCGACGTCTCTGAACCAAGACTTCGGCCTGCCGTCGCTGCCGTCGTCGAGCGATAGCCGCGCCTCTTCAGCGAGTCCTTGAGTTCGAATGCGGTCTGCTCCGCCCAGACGCACAGCGTCGGCCTGGTCACGGCGTGGTGCGGTCGCCTCGGTCGCAAACTGGGAGCGGAGCCCGGAGTGCCTAGGAGTCCGGGTCTCTGCAACCGTAACAGCACCGGCGCGCGCACGCCGCTAGGTATGGAATCAACTATACGACCGGTGCATTGGTTCGCTATGAGGCGTCTCAACTTCCCGTGGTCTATGCGACAATGCCTCGCAGCCGTCGGCTTAGGCGACCGACGTCCCGAACTGCTGCACGAGTGAGGGAACTTCACCTTTCCGTCGGCGGTTTCAAATCCATGAACAGGCTATATCCGCTTGTACTGGAGCATCGGCTTCCGATCCTCGTCCGGTACGGCATCTCGGCCTGCATCATGCTCGTCTGCGCCGTCCTGCAGATCGCGCTTCAGATGCAGACGGGCGCGCCGGGGTACTTCCTGTTGCTTCCCGGCGTGTTCCTGTCCGGCCTGATCTTCGATCGGGGTCGGGAATCTTCGCCGCCGTGATCGCCGTCGGGGTCGGCGCCTACGTCAGCTACGCGGGCGGCATCGGCCTCGATTTCCTGGCCACGAATTCGCTCTTCGCCATTACCGCGGCGGGGACCGCCACCGTCGCCGAATTCCAGCGGGCGGAGCTTCGGCGCGTGATGCTGGCCGACAAGACCAAAGCCCTGCTACTGCAGGAGATGGCGCACCGGACCAAGAACAACCTGGCGATCCTCGGCGGGATGATCCGGCTGGAGGCGAGGCACGGTGGACCCGAGGCCGCCGCCGCGCTGGAGGCGACCAGGCTGCAGGTGATGGCCGAGGTCTACGACCACCTCTCGGTCAAGCAGGACTCCCGCTTGGTCAACATGCGATACTTCCTGAACGACGTCGTCGAAAAGGTCTTCCAGTCTCTGGCATCATCTGGGCCCGTCGCCTTCCAGGTGGTTTGCGGCGACTTCTCCTTGCCGCACAACAAAGCGCTCGCGATCGGCATCATCGCCAACGAGCTCGTCACCAACGCGCTCAAGTACGCTTTTCCGAACGAGGCTGCGGGTCACGTCACCATCGAGCTCTCGAAGACCGATGGCATAGAACTCCTGGTCTCCGACAACGGGGTTGGACTTTTGGCCGCCGGCGAACCGGGAGGACTTGGCTCGCGCATCGTCCAGCTTCCCACCGAACAGCTCGAGGGGGAGATCACCTATGAACGGCTCGACGCCGGTCTGCGCGTCCGAGTTCGGGCGAAGCCTCGCTAGTTGCAGGCCTGTTCCGACCTGCGCAGTAGCGAATAGCGAGCACAGTTCTCTTGGTCACAGGCCGCAAGGGGCGGCGAGGAGGCCTCGCCGCTCGTAGCGAGTGATAGAAGCGCTCGCCGGCGAAACTATTCCGTCCTACCGAAGTTTTTCCGTTGAGGTTACGCCATGGAAAACTCAGCCGATCTGGATCACCGGCACACCCTTGCGATCGTTCGGGAGATCGGCGACCGCCTTCGTTCGAATGTCGTCCCAGATCCGCAGCTGCCGGATTTTCTGGAATCCTTGATCGAGCGTCTGCGCGATCTCGACAGGCCGACGGAGCAACGGTCGTAGTCGGGAAGGACGTCGGAATTGGCAATGGAGCCGGCGTGAGACCTTCATTCCCCGGAGGCGGGGAACTCGCCGGGCGCGCGGCCACCGCGCGAGGTCAGGGCCGCGGCCAACAATCGTTTTAGCGCCACCTCCACAATGTTCACTTTTGAATAGTTCCAAGGGAACCTGGTCGTCCGCGCTGCGTAGGCTCCGCGATCCGAGGCAGGGCGCAAGTTGACCCAATCTCTCACCATCCTCGTCGCCGAGGACGACTACCAGATCCAGGAAATGCTGGAGGTGGCGCTGACCGACGCCGGCTTCCGGCCGCAGATTCTGTCGTCGGCGGAAGAAGCGGCGACCGTTCTGAAAAGCGGCCTGTACGAATTCCCGGGCATTGGTCACGGACGTGAACTTGGAGGGCATGACGAGCGGCTGGGACCTCGCGCGTCTTGTTCGGGAGCAGGATCCGGAGTTTCCCGTCGTCTACATGACCGGGGCGGCCGCCGACGAATGGGCGAGGCTCGGAGTGCCCAACAGCGTTCTGCTGACCAAGTCCTTCGCCCCCGCCCAGCTCGTCACCGCTGTCTCGCAGCTTCTCAACAAGGGACAGGCCCCTCTCTGACGGAGCAGTCTTGCCCCCGCTCAGAGCAGAGCAACGACCGCGACCATGGCGACCAGACCCGCCGCGGTTACGCACCAGCATGATAGTTCAAGGAATCGCATCCAGCGCCCCCGCTCGATTCCTGCCCCACGCGGACCCTATATCCGCAACCGGCCTCCCGGAACCGAAACTTTTTCATGCCCTCATGAATTCAGGTCAGGGGCTGCAACAGGAGCCGCAGCCAATGCCCAGCATGCCAATCGGCGACATGGTTCTCACGGTCGCCGTCATGACCATCGCCTTCCGGCGAGGTCGTGGTTTTTGTCCTCCTGGGAATCTTCTGAGAGGAAGCGCACCGGCGGGACGAGGCGCGCCAGTGCACAACCTTGAAGAAGCCTGCTGGAGGACGTGGATGTCGATGGTGGCAAACCTGCTTGCGCAAAAGCAACAGCTGCTCGAGCGCCTGGAGAACGATCCGGGTCCGAACGAGCCCGGATGAAATCGAGAGGTTGATCGCCAAGATCGAGACCGCCTTGACGTGGCTCGAGTCGAACGACCCGGTCGAGGAAGATGGACCGCTGTAGTGCTTCGACAGCCTGTCTACGGGAACGGAGTTGGCCGTTCACCTTTTTTAAGGAACGGCAACAGCGCAATGCTGGGGAAGGTCGGAGGAAGATTTCGATGAGAGCTACGGCACGGGCGATCGCTTTTGCATTGGCAGCTTCCGCATGGGCCGTCTCGGCGCAACCGGTCCGGTGGACGACCTACAGCATCCCTCAGACCGGCACCTCCGTCGATTTCCCGTCCTCGATATTTACCGAGGAGGCGGGCCGACCGGATGGATATGGGCAGCGCTTCCGGACCGCCGACGGGCGCGCCGATATCACGGTACAAGCCGCCCCCAACGTCGCCAACGATTCGCCAGCTGCATTCCTCGCGAAAAAGGGGCCACCGTCGCGCATTCAGTACAAGCGAGTGACGCCGCGGTTCTTCGCGGTTTCCAGCTACAAAGGCGACAAGGTCTGGTACGACCGCTGCAACTTCGTCGGCCAGATGGTTCATTGCGTGCTGATCAATTACCCTGCCAGCGAAGAGCACGACTGGGACGACATCGTCACGCGCATCAGCCTGTCGCTTCGCAGCAAGTAGTCCGAATCGGCAGGCGCTCTGATCGGAGCGACTATGCCAGCGCAGGGCCGATGCTGCACAGGATGGCCTGACGCTTTCGGAGACTTGGGGAGTCATCAGCCTTCATGACCCCGGATTCCTACGGTTGGAGCGCCTCCGGGATCGTTTACGATCCGCGATTATATTTTAGCCCATGAACGTCGAGTACGACCCCGAGCGTGAGGCGTTGGCGGCGATGAAGCTCGCCGTGGAGGCCGATGGAGCGAACGGCAGAGATGGATCATGCCGCGTTGGCGTGGATCGAACTCACGCCTGCGCGCGCCGTTTGGCTGCAGGTCGAGAGAAGAGAGGGTCTAGTCGTCGGAGGGGCACTCCGGACAGGAATCGCCGATCGAATCCAGAACATCGCGGATCTCGGCGACAGCCGCCTCCGGAGACAAGCCGGTCGGCGAATCCTGACGTGCGATGTCGAAGGCTCGCTCGCGCGCGTACGGGTCCGCACGGTCCTGCATCCACCCGTGCTCCTCGCACTCGCGGACGGCGCCTGCCTCTTGCAGCACTTGGATCGCCCAGCCGCGCAGCGTCCTGATCGCCGGTCGTCGTTCCTTCGTCATCAGCATCGAGATCGCTCCTGCCGGACGAATCCTTCCGCCCGCCTGCTCGTTCCGGCCGGTTAGCACGGGTCAGGGATTCGCGATCCGCGGGACTGGAGTTTGTCCCCGTGTTCCGTATTTGCCTGTGAAAAACGCCAGGATCTGCGCCGGCCGCGACGTTCGTTGTTCCAGAAACGATCGAACAACACCTGAAAGGAAGCCTCCTGGGTTGGATGAAGGATTCCACCAACAGGGGTAGCCCTAATGCAACTTGCCGCGGAGCTTCTTGATGATCTCACGCAGCTCGGCAGCGTACTCCTCGATTATCCGGCGCGCCTCGGTCAAGCGCGACGGTCTGACATCCCTGTTATCGGTCTGTTGGTAGGAGTCGGACATACCCTACGTTCTGCCATGCAATTTCGTTGCGGTTGACGCAGATCAAGGTCGCGCGCCAACCGAGCAGATTAGATCCCCAGCTCTCTGCGGATCGTATCTCTGTGCTCGACATGAGAAGCCCGAAGCAGCCGAAACGTGGCGAGTAGGTCCGAGGCTAAGTCGGTCCTTCATGTGGGTGATCTCGCGCGGCGTCAGGAACTGCAGGGCGTCCCTTGTGCCGGCGTCCTCGGTGAAATTGATCAGCCGCTCATAGACGATCTTGGCCCGGGCCTCGGCGGCGATGTTGCTGCGCAGGTCGACGTCGAGCTCGCCCGTGATCTTGAGGTAGTCGGCGGTCCAGGCGTTGCCTTGGGAGTTGAACAGGTTCACCCCGCCGCCGCCCGCGATCGGGGGATCGGCCTCCGCGGCCTGCCGGTCGAACTTCGACGGCTTGAGGTGCATCCTGGCCAGCGTGCCTACGACTTCCAGATGGCTCAGTTCCTCGGTGCCGATGTCCATCAGCAGGTCCTTGCGATCGGGATCCTCGCAGTTGAGGCCCTGGATGGAATATTGCATCGCGGCGGCGAGTTCGCCGTTGGCGCCACCGAATAGTTCGAGAAGCATGTTGCCGAAGCGGGGGTCCGGCTCATCGACCCGGACGGTGAACATCAGCTTCTTGACGTGGTGGTGCATGGAGGAACTCCGCTTCATCAAACGTGGGTCAGGCCGCGAACGGCGGCCTCGCGTGGCTTGTTTCCTATGCGGCACAAGGATTCGGCGTGCGGGGACTGCGTACAGACGCCGCAGCCGCGCGCGATTAGGAACGTAGCTCCGCAGGCGATGTTCTCGCCTTTCAGCAAACCAGCGGAGGAACACATGACACAGACAGCGCGCGACATATTCGTGGTCGGCTTGAGGAACGCGCATGCCATGGAGACCCAGGCGCGCGAACTGATGGAACGGCAATCGGAGCGGCTGGACGAGTACCCGGAGGTGAAGCAGAAGGTCGCCGCCCACCTTCAGGAGACGAACGAGCAGTTGAAGAGGCTGGAGCAATGTCTGGAAGCATGCGGCGAGAGCACGTCCACCCTCAAGGATACGGCCCAGTCGCTCGCGGCAAATGCGATGGCGATGGCTCATTCGATGGCGGGCGATGAGATCCTGAAGAATACCTTCGCCAACAACGCGTTCGAGCATTTCGAGATCGCCGCCTACAAGTCGCTGCTGGCCCTCTGCCCGGCGGCCGGCATGGATTCCGCACGCGCTCCGCTCGAGGCGTCGTTGAGGGAAGAGGAGCGCATGGCCGCCTGGATCGACGCCAATGTGGCGAAGGTCACGATGGATTACGTCGCGCACGAACAGGCGGCGTAATTAGCGTCGCGGAAAGGACCTTGGCGGCGGGCGGCGCGTTGGGAGGTACTTACCTTCCGATGCGGCGAGCCCATGTTGAAGGTTGAATCGGCAAAGCGTCGCCTCATCGCGAGGCGGAGATTTCCGGTGAAGGTCCGGCCGACCAAACCGGATGTTGCGATTGCACGGTCCATCGCCTGCAGCACTGCACCGGTACCGGAGGTGGTCGCCCGCACCCTGACCTGGGGCGCTGATGAGAAGGTTCTTCTGGCGCTGGCAGGCGTCGCTTGGCTTGCCTCGCGCGGCCGCAACGAGACGCTGCGACGCGCCGGCAACCATGCTCTGCTCGTTACCGTCGCCGCCTCGCTGCTGCCCCATGCCCTGAAAGGGTTCTTCGACCAGACGCGGCCAGACCGTCGGACCGTGGTTGGGCACTCCGCGGCATCCCATTCTCCGGGAAACGGGTGGACGCGTTCCCCTCCGGACACGCGCTGCACATGGGAGCCTTGGCATCGGCGGCCGGCTCCTTGCCCGCCGGTTGATCCGCGCGCTCGCGCTCGCACTTTCGCTGACACGCATAGTGGTCCTGGCGCACTGGGCGAGTGATGTCGTCGCCGGATTCGCGCTCGGGGCGGTTCTCGAACGGACCCTTCGGCTTTGGACCGGTTATGTCGGTAATGACTTTCGATAGACGATCCGCCGACCCTTGAAAACTGACGGCGGACGCGTCCGGCTTGCCGATTGGGACAGCGACAAAGGAACGATTCAATGAAGCGTGAGTTCGTCCCGAAAGAAGCGAACAAAGATCCAAGAGGGTAACGCCATGACGCGATCAGTGGACGAGCTGAGGCGCGAGTCCGAGCGCAGCCGCGCAGAACTTGCCGTCACGGTCGATCGGTTGAGGGAGCGGATATCGGGCACCGCCGAAGACCTCCGCCACAAGGTGTCGCCGCAACACATCAAGTCCGAAGTCTCCGGGTACATCAGTGACAAGACCACCAGTTGGGTCGAGGCGCTGAAGCAATACGCCATGGAGAATCCGATGCAGGCGGTGGCGGCGGGCACTGCGGTCACCGTCCCCCTGCTGCGTCTGGCACGGGGATTTCCGCTGCCTCTCCTGATGATCGGCGCAGGCCTTGCTCTGACCTCGAAGACGGTGCGCGATCGAGCCGCGGAAGCAGCCGCGCCCGTGATGGAAAAGGCGGGAGGAATGTTCGATCAGGCCGGTGACGGCTTCGTTTCGGCCCCGAGGCAAACCAGCGGCATGGCCGAGGAAGTGCAAGATGCTGTCTCGAGCACGACGGACGATCTGCGGAGGCGAGCGGCGCAGGCCACCGGCACCCTCGGCGACAAGTTGAAAAGCGGGATGGATGCAGTCAAGGATAAGGCGGACGCCGCCAAGGACGCAGCGACCGTCGCGCCTGCAAAGGCCCGTCAGGTCATCGGCGACAACGCCGCCCTGATCGGGGGTCTCGGCATCGCGATCGGCGCCATCCTTGCCGCGGCTCTTCCCAAGACCAAAGCCGAAGCCAAGGCGATGGGCCCGGCGAGCGACAGCGTGAGACGGGCTGCGGGCGAGGCCGCGCAATCCAGATTCGAGGCGGCCAAAGAGGCGACGATGTCGGCGGCCGACGCGGCGGCGAGAAGCGTCGGCGAGGCCGATCTCGGGGGGCATGCCAGCCGCGTGACGGAAAACCTGAGCGAGAGGCTCAAGGAGGCTGCCGACGACGTCGTGAGGGCAGCCTTCACTCCTTCCCCGAACCCGAACTCCTGAAAGACACCGTCATGAGCGATTTGGACCTGACCAAAGAGACGAATTTCACGCAAAACCAGAATACCGGCTCCTCGCAGAGCCTGAAGGAGCAGATGGCGGACGCCGGCGCCGAGTTGAAACAGCGCGTCGGCGATGCCATCCACACGTCGACTGATATGGCGCGCGACAAGTTCAAGGAGGCGGCTGATGCCGCCAAGGACGTGGCGTCCGGGACGGTGGACCAGATCGGGAGCCAGGCGCGCGACAAGCAGCAGTCCGGTGCGGACTTCATCGGCCGCCTTGCCGACGACATTCGCGAAGCAGCCCGCGCCTTCGAGACCAATGCGCCGTTCGCCGCCCGCGGCATCAATTCCGCCGCCGAATATGTCGACGAGGCCGCCGAGAAAATCCGCGACGGCAGTTTCCGGGACCTCGTCGACGCCGCGACCGATTTCGCGAAGCGGCAGCCGTCCGCGTTCCTGGGGATCTCCGTGCTTGCCGGCTTCGCGGCAGTCCGCTTCCTCAGGGCCTCCGACGCACAGCCATCGTCGACTAGGCCGGGCAATGAGCAATCGTCGTCCTCACAACGAAGCAACGTGCCATGAGCATCCAGAACGATATAAGAACCAGCCAGAACGATCTTCGGACCATCTCGACGCTGGTCGGGGACGCGCTGTCCCAGTTCGCCAAGCTCTTCCAGAACGAAGTGGATCTCGCCAAGGCAGAGTTCGGCGAGAAGGTCCAGAAGGTCGGCGGCGCGATGGTGTTCATGGCGGGAGGCGCCGTCCTGGTGATCCCCGCCCTGGTCATGGCGCTGTTCGCGTTGTCGGCGGCGCTGATAGCTGCAGGTTGGTCGCAGGCGCTCGCCTATCTGGCGTCGGCGATTCTGGCCATGGTGATCGCCGGCGTGCTGTTCGCGATCGGCATCAACCGGCTGGATGCCCGCAATCTCGCGCCGCAGGAGACCATCCGGCAGCTTGAGAAGGACAAGGATACGGTGAAGGGAATGGTGCGATGAGCAGCACGCCGGCAGGTTTTTTCGATAGTCTGGTGGCGGCGGTGCGGGACAATCCGCTGGCCGCGGCGCTCATCGGCGGCGGCGCGCTGTGGCTGTTGGCCAGCGACGAGAAACTGAAGAGCGCGGCGCGTTCCGCGACGGCTTCTCCGATCGTCGATGCCGGCGCTCGTGATGTTCGCGCGGCCGCTTCCGGCCTCCGAGAGACGGCGGCGCCGCCGACCGCGCCCGAAATGGATCACGACGGATCCATGGGCTTCAGTGAAACCGTGCGCGAGGCGCGTAGCGCAGCTTCCGACGCCATGTCCGGGGCTGCCGACACGATCAAAGACCGGTTCGACGAAGGCCTCGCCTATGCGCGGGAGAACCTCGGCAACCCGGGAAAAGAGGCCCTCACGAAGGCGCAATCATCGCTGGCCGACATGCTCGACCGGCAACCGCTCGTCCTCGGCGCGGTTGGCCTGGCGATCGGCGCGGCCATCGCGGGTGCGTTTCGGCCTTCCGACCTCGAGAACGAATGGGTGGGCGAGCTCAGCGACGACGTCAAAGCCGATCTGAACACGCGCGCCGGCGCGGTCTCGCAAAGCCTGCGCGAAGCCTCCGATACGCTTCAGGCCGAACTCGGCGCGGTCGGCGCCGAAGCCGCCGATCGGGCGAAGCAGGCCGGCATGGATGCCGCGGATGCGGCACGGGAAAAGGTGAAGTCGCCCTAAGCAGGGACGAAATCGGAGAAGTCCCGATGTGGTGGACGGTCGCGAAAGAGGCGGCGACCAGTTGGTCGAGCCACAAGGATGGGCGACAGGGCGCAGCGCTCGCATACTACTCGGTGTTCTCCCTGGGGCCCATCATCGTGATCGCGATCGCGATCGCTGGCCTCTTCTTCGGCCACGACGCGGTCACCTCGCAGGTCACCTCCTCCCTGAAGGACATGCTCGGAGACACGGGAGCCAAGGCTATCGAAGCCATGCTGGCGGGAGCCAGCCGTCCCGCCGAAGGAGTGCTCGCGACGATCCTCGGCATCGGCGCGCTGCTGTTCGCGGCGATCGGCGTCGTCATACAGTTGAAGGATGCCCTAAACGTGGTGTGGGAGGTGGAGGAATCGGAGGAAAGCGGCATCTGGCATTTCGCCCGCAACTACGTGCTGTCGTTCGCCGCCGTCCTGGCCCTCGGCTTTCTGCTCCTCGTCTCGTTGCTGGTGACGGCGGCACTGGCCGCGGCCGGCAAGTTCCTGGCGCCGTACATGCCGGAAGCCGTGCTGCACGTCGTGAGCACGCTGCTTTCGTTCGCGGTCGTGACGGTGCTCTTCGCGATGATGTTCAAGTGGCTGCCGGACGTCTCGGTCGGCTGGCGGGACGTTTGGCTTGGGGCCCTCCTGACCGCTTTGTTCTTCGAGGTCGGAAAGGCCGCCATCGGCTTCTACATCGGCAAGCAAGGCCTGGAATCGACCTACGGTGCGGCCGCCTCGATCGTCGCCGTGCTGATCTGGGTCTACTACACCTCGCAAATCATCTTGATGGGCGCGGAGATCACGCACGCCTACGCAAAGCACCAGGGTTCGCTCAAGCAGCGAGGACAGGAGCGCGAAAACGTGCGGCCCCTCTTGCAGTCGGCACGTCGGCCAGGCGAAGGATCCAGGCGATCCAAAGGCCCCTGAAAAGCTCGAAAGGTGTTTCGAAATGCGGGGGCGCCTATGAGCGATTCCATACAAACCGGGAGCGCCTGAAGGCGGAGCGGCTGGCTCGCGAGGCACAAGCCCAAGACTTGATCGTTGCGTCCGCGTGAGGCCTAGTTTCGTCTCCGCTGCAGGGAATGTTCAAAGAAGAAACGCGGCATCTCTCTCGTCGCGTCCGGTCCGTCCGGATCGGTGACGAGCCGCAGGGCTGCCTCCTGACCATGTGTGTGCGGCTCCGTGGATTTCCCAGTGTTCGAGGATTTCGCGCCCGCCGGCGTCCGACTGCCTTGCTGCATGACCATCAGCGCGGAGGGAAGGCCACTGACTGCTCCGCAGGCCAGTCCGGAATGAATGCAGATCGCCGCGTACAGATCGCCATACGTCGATCCCATAACGGCGGCGGCCGCGGCCCCGGCTGACAGTCCGGCGACGTAGACGCGTTCCGGTTCGACCGAATGGTCGCGCATGATCTGGGGGGTGATGCCGGCAACGAGCGAGGGCTCGCCTCCGCCGCGCTGCTGGTCGGCCGGCCGAAACCAATTCCAGCATTTCGCCTGGTTCGCTTCCGGCCGTTGCGCGGGATATGCCAAGAAGCAGGTCTGTTCTTCGGCGATGAATTTCATCCGCGTTTCGCTGATTTGAGATCCTACCTTAACCACCGATTGACCACCGAAACCCCGTGAACAATCAGCGACAAGGTGGCCAATCAGGATCGAGCTTCATTGTCTTTGTTGATTTTTTCGGCCGCTGATTACGTTCGGGACCAGGACTACCGGGTCGTTAACGCGAGCTGAAAAGCTCCTTTGAGGTTGATGTTAACCTTTTGATCCTCATTATTGGGATAAGCGACTGAGATCGCAGCAAATGCGAACGCCTCCGAGCGCACCATAAGCAGACGTCCAGATGGGCTCCGTCCGTCGATCGGGCGGACCCAATAGCGCCTGGCAGTTGCGGCCGCAGTTAACGGGCGCGAAGTAGACGCAATGCGTCTTTGGAAGTTGCTATCAAGATTCGTGTTCGGGCGTGTTGAGCTGCGGTGCGCGTCCCATAATCACGTGCAACAGATTCCCGCATGGCTGGCGACCTCGCCGCGCCACCCCGAGGGGCGACATCCATCTCAGCTTGACAGCCCTCACGCTCGGCTCGGCTGCCAATCAAATGTATCCAATCCGTCCATTTTGGCTCTGCACGGCCGGAATTGAACCGCGCGAAGGATGTTGCGAATACGCGATTGTCGGCGTAAGGAGCTGAAAATATGTTATAATTCTCTATCTGTTAGCGCATATTCCTAAGCTTGACCAATGTGTTTGGATGCAAGCGTTGACTTTTGGATACATTCCGTTCAGTTTCATCCAGAATAAAAACTAACTTGGGAGGATCCCGTGACCGGCAGTTCGGGAGCGCGGGGGCCGAAATTGACACAGACAACGGCCGTCTTGGCGATGTGCGCGGTTCTGATTGTCGTTTTTTCGATTTTCCTGAACGGCTTCCTGACGCTCGGCAATCTGTTTGCGCTGGCGCGCAACATTTCGCTACTCGGCATTCTCGCGCTCGGCATGGCCGTCGTTGTGATTGGACGCGGACTCGACCTGTCACAGGTCGCCTCGTTTGCCGCTTCCACCGCGATAGCGATCATTCTGATGAATTCGGGCTATGCGACGTCGGTTGCACTGCTGATCGGCTTCGTGATGGCGATCGCGATCGGCGTCTTGAACGGGTTTCTGATCTCGGTCATCGAGATGCCGCCGCTGCTCACGACGCTGGCGTCGAGTCTTGCGGTGTTGGGGATCGTGCGCACCACGGCGGTGCAGCACTATGTCGTGTATCTTTCCAAAGAGCACGACGAATTCCTGCGGCTCGGCGGAAATGTCTGGGGCGGCGTCCCGATCTCGATACTGATCTTCGCGGCCACTGCGGTCGTCGTGCATCTTTTCCTGTCGCGCATCGTGATCGGGCGCTTCGTCTATGCTCATGGCGATAATCCCGACGCCGCGCGTCAGACCGGTCTACCGACCCGTCCGCTGACTATGATTGAATACGCGCTGTGCGCTGCGATCGGCTACATCGGTGGCGTCGTGATGGTCGCGCAGACGGCGCTGATGCATCTCCAGGTCGCGGAATCGACCATCATTTTCGACGTCATCATGGTTGTCGTGCTCGGTGGCGTCAGCCTCGTCGGCGGCCGCGGCAACGTGATGAGCGTCATCGCCGGAACCTTGCTGATCGGCGTGCTGCTGAACGGCATGACCATCATGGATATGGACGTGCAGACCCAGAACATCGTCAAGGGAATCGTGCTGCTGATCGCGATCCTGCTCGATTCCCGACTGCATCCGCGCGACGAGGAGACGTCGAAGCAGGGCGATTGACGCTCGGCTTCCATCAACAGGCCGCAACAGTCGGCCGATATAAAAGGGGAGGAATAGACATGACGAAAGCAGGGCACAGGAAGGCGCTTTCCGGCATCGGACTGGCGGCGATCGTGGCCACCGCCGCCCTGGTGGCCGCGCCATCGCAGGCGGCCGGGCCGCGCGACCAGTTGCGCGAGAAATTCGACAAGGCGCTCAAAGGCAAGACGGTCGCCTGGTCGCCGGTCTGGATGGGCGTTCTGGAATCCGAATGGACGCGCGTGATGAAGGATCGTTTCGACGATTACGGGATCAAGCTCGTCACGCGCGATGCAAATTTCAAGTCCGACGTCCAGCTTCAGACCGTCAGCGACTACATCAACGAAAAGCCCGACGTGATCGTGGTGCAAAATCCGAACGTCACGCTGCTTGCAAAGGAGCTCAAGCGTGCGATGGACGCGGGCATCTATGTTGTGCAGGTCAACATGGCGTCCAATACGCTGACCGACGCCTATGTCGGCGTCGATGCCAAGGATCTCGGCACCAAGATCGCGCGCGAGGCTATCAATCAGTGCGGCGGCGGCAAGGGCTCAGGCGAAATCGCAATCCTCGAAGGTGAGGCGACTGCAGCTTATTCACTCGACATGAAGAACGGCGCCATGGAGGTGTTCAAGACCGATCCGTCGATCAAGGTCGTGTCGTCGCAGCCGACCAGCTGGGACGCCAACAAGGCCGGCGATATCACGACCACTGTGTTGCAGCAGCACCCCAAGCTGTGCGGGATCCTCAGCGTCTGGGGACCGCAGACGGCCGGCGCGGCGCAGGCGCTCAAGGCGGCCAACATGGGCGACAAGGTGAAGGTGTTCGTCGCCAGCGACGGCCAGCCCGCCGATTGCGATCTTCTGGAGCAGGGCGCGTTCTCCGCGAACCTGTCGTATCGCGCTGACGTGCAGGGCCAGACCATCGCCGATGCGGTGATCGCGCTCTTGCAGAGCGGCGATAAGCCGGGTTCGAAGAACACCGCCTATTACACAACCCCCGCCTGGGTCAAGTCGAAGGACGACCGCATGTACTGCTTCAGCATCCCGAAGGGCGCGAAGTAAGTCGTTTCGGCGCCCGCGCCCACTGCGGCGCGGGCAGGCCGGAGGTGCCAATCCCATTTTCTGCCTCGTCCCGCTGTTCGGCCGCACCCGCGCCGAACCCGCCGGAGTCTGTCGATGAAGAGCATGCAACGAGCCTGGCATCGCCATTCGCCCCAGCTATTCCTGGGCGAATTGCTTGAGAAGCGTTGGATGGAGCCGATCATTCCATTTACGCTAACGATCGCGGTTTTCCTGGGTTTCGCGGTGATGATCCCTCGCTACCTGACGGCGGGCAGCCTTCAGGAATTGATGCGGAATTTCGCGGAACAGGGAATGGTTGCGGTCGCGATGGCATTCTCTGTGCTGTCGGGCGGCATCGATCTGTCGGTCGGCGCGGTGTTCGCGATGTCGAACTTCCTCGCGCTCTATCTGTATCTCATTGTTGGGCTGCCGCTACCGGTGACGATCGTGCTTGTCGTTCTGTTCGGGGCGGCGATGGGTGCGATCAACGGCGGTCTGATTGCTTACGGAAAGACCCGGCCGTTCCTGACGACCCTGGTTGTCCTCATCATCGTTCGCGCTGCCTATAACAAGGTTACGGTCGCGTTCACGGACGAGCTTGCGAGCATCGATAGTGGATCCAGTACGTGGGATTTCATGGGGTCGGGCAGAATCCTTGGCCTTCCGTTCAACATGCTGGTGTTGATTCTGCTCGCTGCCGGCACGCACTTCTTTCTCACCCGTATCAAGCCCGGCGTCCACATCATGGCGGTCGGGTCGAGCCGCAAGGCGGCCCGCCACGCCGGCGTCAACGTCAAGCGGGTGCTGTTCTCGGCCTATGTGATGTCAGGGTCGATCGCGGCGCTGGCCGGGATCCTCTATGCCGCGCGGCAGAGCAGCTCGGGCACCGATACCGGCGTCGGCTGGGAGATCAACGCGCTGGCCGCGGTGGTTCTCGGCGGCATCAGCCTGGCCGGCGGCCGCGGCACCATCGCGCGCGCCGTCATGGGCGCGGCAATCATCTTCATGCTCACCAGTGGCATGGTGCGGCTCGGCATTTCCGGCAACCTGACGACCGCCATCATCGGCATCATCCTGCTGCTCGCAGTGGGCTTCAACGTGAAGTGGGTCAAGAACAAGGGCAAGGTGCTGCAAAAGGTCTACGTCACCCCGAGCTGGGTTGATTTTGAGCCGCCACCGTCGGTCGAGCGTGGCAGCGGCACGCCGTTCGCGGAGAATGACCGCCTGAAGCACGCGGAGGCGATCGCGCTCAACATGATCGAGGGCCCGGAAGACATCATCCTCGACCGCAGGGACAATCTCTACACCGTCAACCGCAACGGCTCGATCATCCGTTTTCTCGCGCCGGACTATGCCGTCCGCGAGGAGTTCGCGCGCATCGGCGGCCGGCCGCTCGGGCTGGCGTTCGATCGGGACCAGAACCTTCTCGTGTGCATCGCGGGCATGGGTGTGTACGGTGTGAAGCCGGACCGCTCGGTCTTCAAGGTCACTGACCGCACCACGCGCACGCGCACGCGCCTCAAGGACGACTCGCGGCTCTATCTCGCTGACGATCTCGACGTTGCGCCCGACGGCAGGATCTATTTCAGTGAGGCCTCGACCCGTTACGAGCTGACTGACTGGGCACTTGACGGCTTCGAGGGGCGCGGCAACGGCCGGTTGATCTGCCACGACCCGAAAACCGGCGCGACCAAGACGGTTCTCAAGAACCTGACCTTCCCCAATGGGATCTGCATCTCGCATGACGGTCAGTCTGTGCTGTGGGCCAGCACCTGGCTGTGCCAGATCAACCGCTACTGGATCGCCGGCCCGAAGGCAGGCACCAGCGAAATCCTGATCGACAACCTTCCGGGCTATTGCGACAACATCAACCGTGCCTCCGACGGCAAGTACTGGCTTGCCTTCGTCGGCCTGCGCACGCCGGTCTATGACCTTGCGATGCGCAACCCTGTCTTCCGCACCCGCATGGTCAAGCAAATTCCACCGGACGAGTGGCTGTGTCCGGGCATCAACTACGGCTGCGTGGTCAAGTTCGACGACAATGGCGTGGTGACGGAATCGCTCTGGGATCCAGGCGGGCTTTCGCATCCGACCATCACGTCGGTCCGCGAGCACAAGGGTTATCTCTATATCGGCGGTCTCGAGAACAACCGCATTGGCCGTGTCCGCCTGCAGGACGCTGATCCGACCTGGGAAGCGCACAAGTCTTATTGGGGAAGGGCCTGAGCCATGTCTCTGCTCGGCGATATCATCGATCGCGTGTTGTTTCCGAACCGGGAGCTTCACGGCATTCCGGTGCTCGACGGCGCGTTCTCCCCGAACCAGCGGCTCGATCAGGCCCGGCAGCTCGGTGACGAAATCGAAAGACCGGACGACATTGTGCTTGGGCAGGAGGGCGCGCTCTACGTCTCGACAGGCAACCGCATCCTGCGTTGCACCGGGGACGATTTCAACAAGCGCGCGGTGTTCGCAACGCTCGATGGTCCGGTCGGCGGCATTGCCTGCACGCCGGGCGGCAGGTTGCTCGCATGCGTCTCCGGCGCGGGTTTGGTGGCGCTCTCTCCAGCCGGAGAGATCACCGGCAAGCTCGAAAGTGTCGCCGGAGAGAAGATCGCCTGTCCATTGTCGGTGACGGTCGCGTCCGACGGCGCGATCTACCTGACCGACGGCTCGCGCAACAACAGACCTGACCTCTGGCTCGCCGACCTGATGCAAAACCGAGCCCCGTCGGGTCGCCTCATTGTGTGCAATCCCTCGCTCGGTGATGCGAGCGTGCGGGCGGACAAGCTCGCCTGGCCACTCGGTGTGGCTTTGTCCCCCGACGGCGGCGAGGTGTGGGTCGCGGAGTCCTGGGCTCACCGCTTGAGCGCTTTTTCGCGCGAAGGCGAAGACAAGCGCGTGATCGTCAAGAATTATACCGGCTATCCGGCGCGTCTCGGCTGCGGCCCGGACGGAGAGGTCTGGATGGCTTTCCTCGCGCTCCGCACGCAATTGACCGAATTCGTTCTGCGCGAACGGGCATTCTGCGACGAGATGATGCGGACGGTACCGCCAGAGCTTTGGATCGGGCCGGTGCTGGACGGTCGCCTTAATCCGCGCGAGCCGACCCAGATCGGGCGTATCAAGAAGCTCGGCATCCAGAAGCCGTGGGCGCCGCCGCGCTCCTATGGCCTGGTCGCCCGGCTCGACAACACAGGACTTGCGGTAGAGACGTTGCACAGCCGGGTTGATGGCCGTGTCCACGGCGTCACGACCGTCCGCCCGATCGGCTCGCGCGTGCTGGCAGTGTCCAAGGGACGCGATTGCCTCGTCGAACTGCCGGTCGGTCGCGGCGCGGAACAAGGATGAACATCATGCCGGCGCAACAACAGACGGAAATCCCGCTGCTCCAGGTCGTCAACGGCAGCAAGGTCTACGGCGGCCTGCACGCGATCGATGGCGTCAACTTCGATCTGCGGCCGGGCGAAATCCACGCATTGCTTGGTGAGAACGGCGCGGGAAAATCGACGCTCTGCAAGGCGATTGCCGGTGCGATCGTGCTGACCTCGGGCGGACTATATGATCCGGGGCCGCAAGGTCTCGTTCGCATCGCCAAAGGAAGCGCTCGAGGGCGGTGTCGCAATGGTCTATCAGGAATCGAGTCTGGTGCCCTCGATGACCGTGGCGCAAAATCTCGAACTCGGCATGGAGAAGTGGGTTACGGTCTACAGCAAGATCAACATCGCTGCGACCCAGTCGCTGCAATCGATGAACTTCAACGTTGATCCGCTGGTGCTGGTGGAGAACCTCGGAACGGCCAAGCGGCAGATGGTCGAGATCGTGCGGGCTGTCCGCCACAACGCCCAGGTCTTCATTTTCGACGAGCCGACCGCATCGCTCACCCCCGAAGAGACGCAGCATCTGTTTCATCTTCTCAATACCCTGAAAGAGAAGGGCGCGGGCATCATCTTCATCTCGCACGCGTTGGAAGAGGCACTGAACATCGCCGATCGCATCACCGTGCTGCGGGACGGCAAGCTGGTTGCCACTGTCCGGGCGAAGGACGTCACTCGGGACTCGCTGGTGCGGATGATGGTCGGCCGCGAGGAAACGGCAGCGCAGTACGCGACCCACGGCGCTGATCCGGATGCGCCGAAGCCCCATTCAGCTCCTGGCGAAAAGGTGCTTTCGGTCGAGAACGTGACGATGGGGAGCATCGTCAAGAACATGTCGTTTTCGGTGTTCAACGGAGAAGTCGTAGGTATTTTCGGGCTGGTCGGAGCAGGACGGTCCGAGATCGCGCAAATCGTCAGCGGTGCGCGCAAGCGCAACTTCCTGCGCGGCGGGATGATCTATCTGCGGAACAAGCCGGTCCGCTACCGGGTGCCGCGGCAGGCGGTGCGCGATGGAATCGCCTATATTACCGAGGACCGCAAGGTCGACGGGTTCTTCGAGACGATGACGGTGGATCAGAATATCTATCTTGGCTATCTGGCGTCGCCACGCATCAAGCGGTTTCTTTATTCTACGCGCGAGATGAAGCGGATTGCCGATCGATGGATCTCGGCGCTCTCGATCTCGGCGTTGAAGCGAACGCTGAAGATCGTGGAATATTCCGGCGGCAATCAGCAGAAGGTCGTGGTGGCAAAGTCTCTGGCCCAGGAACCGACGGTGGTCATTTTCGATGAGCCGACGCGCGGTGTCGACGTCAGCGCCATCCCGCAAATCCATCAGGCCATTCGCAAGCTGGCGCGGGAGAACAAGGCGGTCGTGGTGATATCTTCCTATCTGCCGGAGATCTTGGCTATCTCGGATCGGATCCTGGTCGCGCGTGGCGGGCGAATCGTTGAGGAAATGGCACGTGCTGATGCGACCGAGGACAAGATCATGTACGCGGCCATTCACTGATCAGGAGGCCTTTCATGAGTGCCTATCAGCGACCTCCTCATTGGAAGGACGTGGCGCGGGACGCCAATGAAGACGATCCTGATGCCGGCCGCCTGATGAGCGAGCGGATCGCAAGCGAGATTCGCAGTGCGGTCCTGAGCGGCGAGATGCGGCCTGGCACGCGGATTCGGCAGGAACTTCTTGCAGCTCACTTCGGAGCGAGCCGCATTCCCGTGCGCGAGGCGCTGAAGCAGCTCGAGAACGAGGGGCTGGTCGTAATGGCGCCGAACCGTGGCGCCTGGATTGCCGACGTCAATTCGGAGGAATCGATCGAGATCTACAAGATCCGCGAAGCGGTCGAGCCGCTCGCGATCGGCGAAAGCGTTTCCAACCTGACCGACGAGGATATCGAGGCGCTTGATCGCATTGTGCGCGAACTCGAGCAGGTGACAACGCTCGAGGAATACATCCAGCTTGATCGGGAGTTTCATCTGCGGACCTATTCGCGCGCGCGGATGCCGCAACTGCTGGCGATGGTCGAACGCTTCTGGAACAGCACGCAGCACTTTCGGCGGCAGTTTGTGAGCGAGACCTACGCCAAGGATGGCTTTCCGTTCTCCGATCCCCAGCACGTTCTGATCATGGACGCGATCCGGGCGCGCGACGTCGATGCTGCGCAGGTGTTGGTGCGCCTCCACATTCGGCGGACGCGCGTCGTCATTCAAGCGAAAGAGAGTGGGGCGGCCCAACCGCGCATCGCGAGCCGCGTCGCGTTGCCGCGCGCGCGTCTCGGCTCGGTCTATCGAGGGAAGAGTACCAATGAGTGACTTCGAGGAGATCGGCATTGTCGGCGCCGGGGTGATGGGCACGGAGTTGGCCGCGGGTTCCAATGAGCGCAAGGACGGATGCGGCTGGCATCGTTACGACAGCGATGGCAAGCGGCAATGACCGCCGGCTCGGATTCCGCGTCGCGCGTGGGCGCCTATGAGGAAGCCGCAGGTCGGCTGCGAAGGCGGCTCGGGGAAACGCCTGTGGCTCCTCCTGATCCCGGAAAGCTGACGGCGCTCGATCTATTTCATGCCGCGCCGGGCGGGGCGCCGGCGGTGTTCTATTTTGATGCGGCGCTGACCTATGCCGATCTAGATCGGTTCAGCGACCGGCTCGCCAGCCTGTTCGCGCGCAAGCGGGTCGGGCGCGGCGACCGGGTCGCCGTCATTCTTCAGAATGTGCCGCAATCCGTCATAGCCAGCGTTGCGGCCTGGAAGGTGGGGGCCATCGTCGTCAGCCTCAACCCGATGTACCGGACACCGGAGCTTCGGAAACTGTTTGCGGACTGCGAACCGAAGGTGGTGATCTGCCACGATGATCAATGGGACAATGTTTTCCCCGCGGCCCATTCTCTTGATCCTGAACTGGTGCTCTGGACCAGCGCGCGGGAATTCCAGACGCGAAACGATGTCCGCGTGCTGCCTGAACCGGGCGAGGCGTCGCCGGCTCATGCGCTGGCGACGATTTTCGCTGGAAATGCACCCGCGGCGCCGCCGCCGGGTTTGACGTCCGACCACATCGGCCTGCTGCTGTACACGTCCGGAACCACGGGCGTTCCCAAAGGCGCCATGCTCACCCATCGCAATCTGGTGGCGACCGCGCAGATCTGCCGCGATCATTTCGAACTGAACGACACGTCGCGCATTTTCGGCGTTGCGCCTCTGTTCCATATCACCGGCTTTGAAATCCAGATGGTTACCGCCTTCGCCGCACGCGCGGCGATGGTGCTGACCTATCGTTTCCAGCCGCGGGTCGCGCTCGATGCCTTCCTCGAATGGCGGCCGACATTCATCGTAGGTGCGATCACCGTATACATCGCGTTCATGAACCAGGCCGAGGCGACCAGCCGCCATTTCGACAGCTTTGTACATATCTATTCGGGCGGCGCGCCGATTGCTCCCTCGGTCATCGATGCCTTTGCGAAGCGGTTTGGACGGGCCATCCGCAGTTCCTATGGAATGACCGAGTTGACGTCTGCAAGTCACCTTGCACCCAACGAAGGTCAGATTCCCGTCGATCCCGAGTCGGGCGCGCTGTCGATCGGCAGGCCGACGCCGGGCGTCGATGCGATCATTGTTGACGACGATCGCCGCCCGCTCGGACCGGGCGAGCATGGCGAGGTGGTTGTGCACGGCTCGGGCGTGATGGCCGGCTATTGGCGAAAACCGGCGGAAACCGATGAGGTGCTGACGAACGGCTGGCTGCATAGCGGCGATATCGGCTTCTTTGACGAGAGCGGCTGGTTCTATCTCGTGGATCGCAAGAAGGACATGATCTCCGCTTCCGGATACAAGGTCTGGCCGCGCGAAGTGGAAGACGTGATCTATGGCTTTCCGGGGGTGCGCGAGGCCGCCGTTGTCGGCGTTGCCGATCCGTATCGCGGCGAGACGGTCGTGGCCTTCGTCTCCGCGCAACCGGATGCCACAATCGACGTCGCCGCGCTGACGCGGTTTTGCCGCGAGCGGCTGGCGGCCTACAAATGCCCCGCCGACATTCGCGTGCTGGTGGATTTGCCGAAGACGGAATCCGGGAAAATCACCCGAAACACGCTCAGGGACGGCTTGCGCAGCTAGTAAGGAGTATTCACGTGGACATCACCCAAAGCGAACGCAGCCGGGAACTGGTCGAGCGCATCCAGCGCTTCATGATGGAGCACATCTACCCGAATGAGCGCCGATACTATCAGGAGGCGGAGCGACTCGGGCCCTGGGCTGTGCATCCGGTTGTCGAGGAGCTGAAGCCGCTGGCACAACAGGCCGGCTTGTGGAACCTGTTTCTGCCTGCTCACGAGGACGGACTGACGAACCTTGAGTATGCGCCGCTATGCGAGATCATGGGACGTTCGCACCTTGCTCCTGAAGTGTTCAATTGCAGTGCGCCGGACACCGGCAACATGGAGACAATCCTGCGCTACGGCACGGAGGCGCAGAAAGAACGCTGGCTGAAGCCGCTGCTCGCCGGCGAGATTCGCTCCTCGTTTGCGATGACGGAGCCCGACGTTGCCTCATCCGACGCGACCAATGTGGCCAGTTCGATCGTGCGTGACGGCGACGATTACGTGATCAACGGTCGCAAATGGTACACGACCGGTGCCACCGATCCGCGATGCAAGATCATCATCTTCATGGGGCAGACCGCCCCTGAGCATCCGGACCGTCACAAGCGTCAATCGATGGTCCTGGTGCCCAAGGATACGCCCGGCGTGCATGTCATCCGGTCGCTGCCAGTGCTCGGATTTTACGGCGTACCGGATCGCGCATCTGAGGTGATGTTCACCAATGTGCGCGTGCCGGCCGCCAATATGCTGCTTGGCGAGGGACGGGGATTCGAGATCGCGCAAGGACGGTTGGGGCCTGGACGCATCCATCATTGCATGCGGTTGATCGGCCTGTCCGAGCGCGTGCTTGAGCGCATGTGCCGGCGGGCACTGAAACGTATCGCGTTCGGCAAGCCTCTCGCCGAGCAAACGGTGACGCTCGAGCGCGTGGCCGAAGCGCGCATGAAGATCGAACAGGCGAGGCTGCTGACTCTCAAGGCGGCCTATATGATGGATACCGTCGGCAACAAGGCCGCGCGGCAGGAAATCGCGATGATCAAGGTCGTCGCGCCGAACATGGCACAGACGATCGTCGACTGGGCGATACAGGCATTTGGTGGCGGTGGAACCAACAATGACCATTTCCTTTCTGCAGCGCTCGCTACGACTCGCTTGCTGCGACTGGCTGACGGACCCGACGAGGTCCACCGCAACCAGATAGGCAGGCTCGAGTTGCACCGTTGGCTTAATTCCGATCCTGCACGGACTGGTGGCGGAGCCGATCCAATGTCCCCAGAAGAATCTGAATCATGGTCCGCAGGAGGCCTGTGGCCACGTCCCAGGAGTCGATCCTAAGCGGGTTCGGAAGGTGAGGGGTCCTGGCGACCGCGTGTCGAAACTGCCGGGTCCACGTGCGCTTGCCGCAGGCCAACAGCACGGTATTGGAAATTCCCAATGTTGCCGATTTGTCGATTTTCGCCACGATGAAGCGGGGGCGATCGCCAGCAGCTGGCTCGTTCCTTCTCTCGATTTGGCTAATAGCGGCGGAATGCGAGTGACCCCCGAACGAAAAGTGCACGTATCTGGTGCGGTTTCTGGTGCGGTCGTCGCGCTGCAGGCAACGAGGATCCAGTAAGATATTGATCTCATTGGTGGGCCCGGCAGGACTCGACTTGCTACCAGACCGTTATGAGCGGCGGACTATCGAATAGCTTCGTGATTTTGTTGTGATTTCGCGTTCGTTCGATCGTGTCCGTTGTGGTCCGCTAAGGTCGTTTCTTTCTGGTGCGAACCTGGTGCGCTAACTATTACGAACTCTATGTCCGAAAGTCGCCCGACCGCCAACTGCGCCTTTGGCATTGAGAGCCAACAGGTCGCAGACCGACCGGCATGTGCGCCTTCCGAATTGCGCGGGACTCATCACCGCGAACGCTGGTCCTTGTGAACGGTCAAACGCGAAGGTTTGGGAACTCACCGTCATTGATGATCTCCTCGTTGCCTTTGCATTGCAGTTCAGCGCTGACGACAGGTCCTGTTCTCCTGTTTTGCGAGGTTCAGGAGAGAGAAAAATTGAATGATAGCGATCACGAGCGGACCGATCGCTTTGCCGACGTCGTGTTGAACAAGACCGACACCTGTATCGAACAGCTGCACCATACCCGCCAGCGTTCCCAGAGGCAGCATCCACGTAATTCGCCTGAGTGTTGCCAGGATGATCAGCGTTAGTGGAACGGTTCGAGCGGCCGCATACAGCGCAAAAAAGACCAGTCCGAGGGTCGCCGCGCAAACTATCAATGGCTTGAGGCGCGGAACAAGAAGCGGCTATAGCGCGACATGGCTGTGGAGAAGTGGATGCGTCGTAGTCAGCCGATCACCCAGGAAGCTTGTGTTCCTGCCGTTGTCGACTCGATCTAGCGCTGAATGCAGGCAACCGAGTGCCGCGCCCATCGATAGTACTGGCCGCAGGGCGGAGTGGGCCGGGAAGTAGCAGGACACTCATTACGAACTGGTCGAGCTTCTTGCCAGCCGTCACGCACGCACGCGCCAAAGACCGACGCATGACAGCCGACGCCGCAGGCGTCGGCGTCCTTAGCGGCAGTCAAAACAACCAAAATTAAGCTGATACCGAGCAATAAGCGCACCATGAACCTTCCTCGCGATGACTTCGCTAAAAATCGAACTCATGACAAGCTTCTATTCGCAACTAGGTCCCAGCGCTCCGGGGAAAGAACACTGGGACTTTAGCGCATGGCAATGCGGGAGGGTCCGCGCCAATTGGTTGCATAATTTTCCCGACGCTGAATCGTTCCTATTCAGCCGGCGGTTCTGATTTGACGGGTGGCGAACCAGACGGGTCTAGCCGCTTATGGGAAAGTTTTTTTCGGCATCCTTTTTGCTGACGCTGCGCCATTATCGTCGCCATGTACTTCTATGTTATTGGTCTTGGATAACCCCGCTGGTGTCGGGCTCCGATACCCTCGTCTGCATCCTTGCTCGCACGGCATACCGGCACCTTGGTAGTCCGCTTCTGTCCAACCCGGGTGCGAATGGCTCTCAAGCCAGACGTGGCGGATCGGGCAATCGGGGTCGACTCACAGGGTATCCGGTGTCCGCAAGGGCGAGGACTTATCCTCGTTGATCAGCTCCTGCTCGGCGAGGTGCCAGAACTCTTCATCCCGGCCCTCCGGCTTTCCGGCCTTCTCCCAGAGCTCATATGCGCGAGCCGCTACAGCTTCATCGATACGCTTGTTCATGCGGCTTGGGGTCTCCTTTCCCGGTAAGCGTTGATGGCTCGGTTTGCGAGCAAGAGCTTACGTCGCTCACCGGCTAGTGCCATTTTCCCGATGGTGGCAACAAGGAAGCGGCTCGTTTCGTATCCATCGATAATCTCGCCCGACCCTTCGAGGAAATCCCATGCGATCTGGACGGCGTTCTCTACAAGGACGTGCACACTCTCACTCATGGGCATTAAACGTCGGAATGAACAGGTACGTTCCTACAGCGAAGGGCCCCACGGATACGGGGGCCCTTGAACAGCCTGGAGAGAGGAGATACCCCAAGACCCTATGTCAGCGGCTGAAGGCCCGGCGAACTCATTCACTCATCCAGATAAGCGTGGTCTCAACCTGCCGAGCTTTCTTCCCTAGCTGCTCGCGCTCGGCGCGGGCAGGATCTCTGATCGCAAATTGCGCTGTTTGGCGGCCCATGCCGAATCGGTGCGAATGCGGGGCCGTCTACCGCAGAATTCACCTAGGCCGTGTACCTAAGAGCCCGCTGTCGCCTGATGTCAGCGTAAGCCCAATAGCGGCCGAGAAGCAGCAATCTTCCGATGTCGCTGTAGAGTCACAACCGGACCTGGAACCATTCGGTGGAGTGGACGAGGCGGCCCTACGGACGGCATGGTGGCTTCTTTTCGCTCGCCGCGGGTGTTTCCTTTCTATGGCGGAGAAGAGCATGCAGGGATCGCTGGAAGAAAAGGTTGGTGAAGGCGCCTTCTCGGAAGCCTACGCCTCGGCGCCCGGTCGGGTTGAGAAGCTGTTCAAGGCTGGCGTCTCTCATCTGGTCGGCCAGCACGAAGTACGCATGCTCCGCGTCGTGCACGCCGCCGGCGTCCCGGTTCCGCCGGTGTTCGGAGAAGTGACGCTACACGGGCGGTTCGGCATCGTGCTGGAGCGCCTCGACGGACCGACCTTGTGGCATCTTTCGCGGACCGGCGCCGTGACGTTCGAACAGGCGGGCGCCATCGTCCCGGCTCTGCCCATGTCTCTTCACAAGACGTCGCCGCCACCTGAGGTCGTCTCCATGCGCGAGTGCGACAAGGTGCCGAAGAACATCGCCGCCGAAATCCTCGCGCTGATCGATCGCCTATCGCCCGGCGGCAGGCTTTGCCATTGCGACCTGAGCCCGGCAACGTGATCAACGGAAGGTCCAAATCGTCGACTGGAGTTTCGCGATGCGCGCGCCCGTCGCCGTCAAATTGTGCTTGAGACCCCGACTGGTCCTTAAACCGCCTGACCGACATCGGCGATAGATCGACAGGCGATGGGCCATCCGCGATCCTGGCCGTGAGCGCCTCGCCGACGGTCGGCGAGATCGACAGCCCGGCAACATTGCAGCCGCTTGCGAAATAGAAGCCGGTCGCGCAGCTTGGCTTCGACCTCGATGAAGGACATGCCGCTCGACATCGGCGTGCCTCATGCAGCCGCCGATGAGGTGTGAAGGATCAGCTCCTGTACCAGTGGCCTGCTTGATTTGGGTCGCCTCTTTTGGCCAGTACTGTAGCGCGACTTCACCGCAGTCGACGGCCAGTGCTCTTGAGGGCGCCAGAGCGCTCCGCGACACAGGAACAATGCGATCTTCGCTCGGTTTGATGAACATGGATCAGTTCTGGCTTATGCTCATTGTCAGCAGCCTCTGCGTGCTCGTCATTTCAGGCATCGCGGCGCTGCAGATTGCCATGGCGGTCTAGCGCGGAGCGCTTCGCTCCATCCACGGGAAATGTGCAGCCTCTGTAAGGCTGAGATTCGATCGCCACAAAGGCGAGACCCGGCGCGTCGGTGGCATCAAGCGCTTGCGCTGCCCTTCAGACGGGCAATTGCTTTTTCATGTGCAGATAATCTGGATTGAAGTCTCCTAATCGCTGGAGTTCTCGCCATTTTAGAACGACGAGTTCACCGTCGCGGAAATCCATCGTGCCCGACGCCCGCAGCTCATGAAGCGCGCGATTGACGGAGGCGATCGCCATCGCGAGGGTGTCTCCAAGCTGACCGAGCGTCAGCGGTACCGCGCACTTGTTGCCCTTGTTGAGCCGAGAGACACGTGCGCGATAGAACAATTCGCAAAATAGATGAGCCATTCGGGTCGGCATTGCTCTTGCACTGTTGTTCGTGATGGCCTCGCGAAAGATGGCGGCATCCAACAGAGTCTCCCGCCAGATTGCGATTCCCAGCGTGGGGCGACGCTCAAAAGCCTTTAAGGCCACCGCAGCAGCGCCAACCGCACAAAGGGCATGATCCATCCTTTCGATGAAGAGGCCCTGAGCATCGGGTAGATCGCCCGACATGTGGAAGGAAAGGAATTGCCGGCGTCCTCCCTTCAGAAGGTGATAGCGTGCAACCATTCCTGAGACGACCAGCACCGCGTGTTCTGGTTCATCTCCTTGACGGATAATGTCCTCGTCCGGCGCGACCTCCTTAGTTGCCATAGACAGATCGCAGATCTCTGCAATGTCTTCGTGCGGAAGACGAGAATGCTCCTGCAGATTGCGTATGAGAGTCTGGTGGGGTTTATCCAATGACGATCCGATTTTTTCGATTTGCGTATCAATTGATACGCCAAGGTGGTCATTGCCCCCTAAACTCAATGCGGCCAACAAGGTTTCAATTATTGAGGTGTCATCGGGCAGGACTACACGAAAGCAAGTAGGTCGCGCGGGCACCGCCTCGACCTCTACATTGGAGACCTCATGAGAAAAGTCCTGGCGCGGGCGCTGGATCTCCTGCGAGGAAGGCGGCATCGTCCTCCTGGCGCCTATTTAACCCTACCGATGTCCGATGGGGAATTGGCGGTCGAACTCCGCAAAATTCAGCGCGCGGCCTTGTCGCTCGCGCGAGCGTCGGTGCAACACCCACAGCACCTGAAAGAGCTGGCGCAACAAGATGCGCAGAGCGCCGAACGAGCGCGCAAGTTGGTGAGCAAGTCTCTCGCGATATTGCGCGAGCCTATGCCCGATACGTTTCTGGGCCGTCGGGGCCCCGGGCCGGGTCTTCCCAAATTGGACAACGAGTAAGTCTAACCACCCTAAGTTCGTTAACCGAAGCTGCAGGGCCGCAGTGATGTTTCTAGGCGGTCTTATATCAGGGGCTTAGATGCGTTGATCGCTTTTGGACCTCGTCGGCCAGCCTGCGGTGATGCGCAGCCAACTCGGCGAATATTTTTGGTCGCGTTGCCGAGAGCGACAGTCGGCAAAGTCGTCGGGTTAGCCGGTGATCTTTGCGAGAGGGCCCGCAGAAGACGAGGAGGCTGAATTATCGACCGTGCTAGATCAGATCGGCCAACTGTTCGCGAAGCGGAAGTGGCCTAGAATTGTGAGGCCTTGGTAGTAGCTAACTTAGAGTGCGGAGACGGTAATTGAGAAAAGGCCGTAGAGTACTGTCTTTGGCGCTATTCCGGGGCCCGCGCCCTGGCCGAATGGCGGGAATCGGGGATAGGTGCGCGTCACCCCGCGCGCTGCGGAGCGTAGCCCGGCAGGCCATGCTTAGGCTGATCGGAAACCAGGCTGCGTAATCCCCGCTGTTTGCAGATGAGCGGCGTCTTATCCGAGCCGAGGTGACGCCTGACACGTTCGGTGGGTCGCGCTTCAGACAGCCCGAGCCAAGCGGCCGTCCGCACGTCGTCGAAGCGAACGCGGTTCTGCCGGGGTACGCAGCCCGAAAGCGACGAAAGACCGGCCCGTGAGCTCATACGGGTCGCCCATGGGAAAATCGGAAAGCTCGGTGTCGGGCTGATTGGTATCGACCAGCCCTTCCCAACGCACGCCCACGGGAACAACAGGTAAGGTGAAATTCACCACATCGTAGTGCGCGTTGTAAAGCAACAGAACCGTGGCGTCCTCGCCGCGGCGTCGAACACCGGACTCCTGCGCACGCCCGTCGAGAAGCATCCCGAGGCATTTCGCATTGCCGTCGTCCCATTGTGCCTGTGTCATTTCTTCACCGGTGGGCGAAAGCCAGGTGACGTCCTTCACCTCCAAGTCCTCATTGTACGTGCCGACGACGAAGCGCGAACGCGAGAGGATTGGAAACGCTCTCCGGATCTCGATCAGCTTGCGCGTGAAGTCGCGAAGGGCGACGCCCTTCCGGTCGATGGCCAGCCAGTCAAGCCAAGTCGTTTCGTTATCTTGTGCATAGGCGTTGTTGTTGCCGCCTTGAGAATGTCCGAACTCGTCCCCAGCGAGAAGCATCGGAGTGCCGTGCGACAGAAACATCGTGGCGAGGAGGTTGCGCTTCTGCCTCTCGCGAAGTGCGGATATCTCGGGATCGTCGGTCGGCCCTTCGACGCCATGATTCCAGGAGTGATTGTTCGAATGGCCGTCACGATTGTCTTCGCCGTTGGCCTCGTTGTGCTTGTCGTTGTAGGATACGAGGTCGTTGAGATTAAACCCGTCGTGCGCGGTGACGAAATTCACGCTGGCCCAGGGTTTTCGGCCGCGCTTGTTGAACAGGTCTCCCGAACCGGAAATCCTTTTGGCGAGATCAGGCAGCATGCCGGCATCGCCCTTCCAGAAGCAGCGGACCGTGTCCCTGAACTTGTCGTTCCACTCCGCCCACCCGGGCGGAAATTGGCCTACCTGATAGCCACCCGGGCCTATGTCCCACGGCTCCGCGATCAGCTTGACGCTCGACAGCACCGGGTCTTGGCGGCACGCATCAAGGAACCCGCCTCCCTCGTCGAAGCCATAGGGCTCCCGGCCCAGAATTGTCGCAAGGTCGAACCGAAAGCCGTCGACACGCATCTCGGTCGCCCAGTATCGGAGCGAGTCCGCCACCAGTTGCAGAACGCGCTGGTGTGAAAGGTTGACCGTGTTGCCGGTTCCCGTATCGTTAATGTAGTAGCGCTTATTTTCCGGCAGCAGCCGATAGTAGCTCGCGTTGTCGATGCCCTTGAAAGATAACGTCGGTCCGAGCTCGTTGCCCTCGGCAGTATGATTGTAGACGACGTCGAGGATGACTTCGATACCTGCGGCATGGAATTGGTTGACCATGGTCTTGAATTCGTTTGCCGAACCCGTTTGTAGGTATCGGGGCTCCGGCGCAAAGAACGCCAGGGAATTGTAGCCCCAATAGTTCTTCAGGCCTTTTTGCACGAGATAGCTGTCGTCGACGAATGCGTGAACCGGCAGCAATTCAGCGCTCGTTACTCCAAGGGAGCGCAGATATCCGGGCATCTGCGAGTTTGCCAGACCAGCTAATGTGCCTCGCTCTGTCTCGGGCACCAGGAGATGAAGCTTGGTGAAGCCTTTGACGTGCATTTCGTAGAGGATCGTGCGTTCCCACGGCGTCTCCGGCTTGCGCGCCGAGCCCCAGGTGAAGGCGGGGTCGATGACGCGGCACTTCTGCATCAACGTAGCACTGTCGCTATCTTCGAAAGACTTGTCCTTGTCAGGATGATCGAACTTGTACGCGAAAAGCTCGGGTCCCCACTTCAGTTGGCCAACCAGCTGCTTGGCGTAAGGGTCGATAACGAGCTTGTTCGAATTGAAGCGATGTCCGGCATCAGGTTCGAAGGGGCCGTGAACACGATACCCATAAACCGTGCCGGGACGAGCCGATGGAAGATACCCATGCCATACTTCGTCCGTGTACTCCGGTAATTCGATGCGTTCCAGCTCACGCTCACCGCGTGCGTCGAAGATGCAAAGCTCGACCTTGGTCGCGTTGGCCGAGAACAGCGCGAAATTTACGCCGAGACCGTCCCAGGTCGAGCCGAGAGGAAAGGGTTTGCCCTCTCGGACGCTCGTGCGCTTGAGCCATCGTGCGGCCCGCGCCAACGTGTCCGTCGTATTATTGTCCATCGGAAAGCCCATCCCAACGGGCAACAACGGCTTCGCTGGCCTAAGAGTTCCAGCCGACTAATGGACAATTGCGCATTGCGTTAAAGCGAACTCGCGGAAAAGACCGCACGGGGCGAGCACGCTAGACGCCCGCGGAACTGTTATCGCCAGTGTTGATGGTCGGCGCTGGCACTTGTTCGGAATACCGGCAGCTTACAGATATCATCTCCGCTGCGAGCGAAGCAGCCATCGCGGCTTCGCAGGAAGTGGAAAAGAAACTGAACAATCGGCGCGACTAGCCGAACCCTTCAGCGTCATAGGTCGCGTTACTCCGCCTTCGGATGATAGTCAGCCGGGCGCTGACCGCCGCCTCGGTACGGCCGAGCTTCTGGGCGATCTCGCGCCGTGTCATCCCGGTCTCCCGGATCAATTGCAATAGCTCCGTTCTCTTCTTCAGCGGACCACGATCCTGCTGACATGAACCCCTCCAACTTGTTCCGTGATGAAATGCCAGTAGTAATTGCAGATTCTTGGAGCCGCGTCCGCCCGGTCCGTGGGCCGATCGGGAACCAGTTACGGCATCTGCGTGTAGTCCAGGACGAAAGCCGCGAAGGGATTGTTAGATGCAACTCGCAACGCTACCGGCCACAGCCTTCAAGTCGCCGGCCATTAGCCTCTCGGGCATTGTCGACTACAACATGTACACCGCCTTTCGAACGCAGTTCGACAACGCGGCCGATAAAGACCTTGTCGTGATCGAACTGTCGACCTTGGGCGGCGACCCCGAGGTCGCCCGAATGATGGGGGAGGACGTGCGGTTCGCGAGTGAGACGGAGCCGCAACGTCGCTTCGTGTTCCTCGGTAAGGCTGTGATCTATTCGGCGGGCGTTACGTTCATGAGCTTCTTTGCGCGGCCGAACAGGTACCTCGCGCGGGGCACGCGACTGATGATCCATGAACGCAAGCTTTCGAAGAGCTTGGTGATCGATGGCCCTTTAACAACATGCATTGCGGTTGTGAGAGCGACGCTCAACGAAATCGAATGCTCGATCGCCATACAGAACGAGGGCTTTCAAAATCTAATCCTGGGATCGAACGTAACGATCGATGAGGTCATGCAGAAGGCGCCGTCAAACTGGTATTTGGAGGCGCAGGAGGCGAAGACGTTGGGTCTGATCGAGACGGTTCTGTAACGCCCCGACACGATGCGACAACGCGGTAGCAGCGAGGTCCCCGAGTAGGGACTTCGCCCGTCGTTTGCTCCGCGGGAGACGCTGCGATGAAATCCTGTCGCTCACCAATCGAATCGGACCGAGTACCGCTGCTTCAGCCTCAGTTCGGTGGTCTTTGCCGAGATGAGGACCTGCGCTTGATCAGTGCCATCACGCATGACGGGCACCAAAGTCCAATCAGTACCGGAGGGGATGATTTCGACGTGGCAGACATGCTCTCCGCCCGGGAGACTGCGCAGCTCGCGCAGAGCGATGAGTTCGAGATCTTTGGCGCATGCCATTGTGATGGGCACGGGAGTGCTCCTGGGCTCTCATCCCAGCATGAACTCGGGCAGCTCCGTGCTGTTCCTAAGGCAATGGGCCAGCGCGAAAGGGGGAATTGCCATATGCGCGCACTCCTATGCGAGACAGCAAAACGGCTCCCCGACCATGCTAAAGACGGAGCCGCAGCGTGGTCGGTTGAGGTTCGCTGGAGTTGTTGGTTGTCCGGCCGCAACAGCCGGTGCCGACCGCGGCTCTGCACCGGCGAGGCCCTGGATGGGGACCTCGAGGCCTCGCCTTGCGGTATGGGCGCCCGGCCTTGGAGGAGCCGGGCAGATGCTATCCCAAGCTTCCTTCGGCGCGCCGTCAAGAACTCGAAGGATTAGGCGAGCAGGTCCTTGCCCGGCTGGAGCATCCTCACGAACGTTCCGCTCTCGTGATACTCGAGCCAGCCTTAGGCGATCGCATGCTGTAGGCTAGTCCAATACTCAGCCGGCGTTGCCTCGTCCTGGTAGATCATCGGATAATTGATCTTCTCGATGTAAATCCTGCCGTTCTGGATTGGCTCAAATGCCCGGGCGTGTTCCATGATCCTGCGGGCAGCTTTCTCGGGGTCGGAGTAGGGGCGGTCGCCGACGTGCTTCATGCTCCCTTGGCTTTAGTTGACGGGAGCATCGAAGCGATCCTCCATTCGATATAGTCGTAGAGCCCAGCCCAGTGGTGAACAAGCTTTCCGCATCGCTGGCAAGCAAATGACCCGGACGTGTTGGTGTGCGTCGCGCTCCGCTCCTGGACCGCTGAATAGAGGATGCCGCAGCCGGTACAGCTAAAATGAATGGTGACAAGGGGTGCCATAATGGCTGCAAAACTAGCGAACTCACTTAGGGTTCCTCAAAGCCGGCCGAAGCGTCGCTTGCCCCGTTGCTCTTCATCTAGAGTGAGCATGAAGCGCTGGAGTGGGCAGGGAGATATCAAGGCCGGCTGTTAGAGAACCGAAACAAAAAGTCAGGCTGAACCCGTGTCTATTCGGTATGCGATACTTCTAGAAACGTTCTAAGCTTGCCTTTTTGGGGCACTGAGGTGAGGGACATGTCCTTTGACCAGATGGCCGCTACAGTGGACTGGCTTGATGCTTACCGCGCTGGCGACCTTGAAGAGATACTTGGCATGTTTGCCGACAACGCGGTGATCCATTGTGATTGCGGAGGCCAAAAGACCCTGACGGGTAAGAACGCGCTCCGAGCTTATTGGATCGATCGTCTGAAGCGCTACCCGGCCTTCGGTCTGAATGACATGAAGCCAAAGCACGGTGATGTGGCGATATCGTACATTACCACCAGCGGCATTGTTGGTGCCGTCCTGACGTTCGACACAACTGGGCAGATTAAGTCGGTTAGCTGCGGTCCAAAACTCCGAGAGTGACCACGAGACCTTTTTTCGGGGGCAGTCGACAATCTGTACGTAACGACGCACGCTACGCGCTTGCGGTGTTTTTACTGAGCATAGCTATTAGGATCTAAAGGGCTCTGTCCGCAATCCTCTTGAACCCAATGGACGAACTGAGAGAGCGGGGCGCGCCTGCCTTCCTGGATGGTCGTCGATAGTCCTCTTTGCTGCAGCTATCGCTTGCCGCGTGCTTTGATAGGTCATCGTTCTAATGGTTTGACCGCCCGCCAGAGGCGCGATTTCAACCAAGAACCCGCCGCCGGGTTGCTCGACGACCACCAGCCGGTTCGCTGAATATTCGAGATTGTCACTCACGTCCGTGGTCCCGTTCCGTGTCGAACAAACAATTGTGACGGGCGCAGGGTTCCTGCCGAGTGAGCATGCTTCGTTGCGGCGCCGCCGCAATTTGGCAACTAGGTCGACGGCGGGTTCATGGTCGAGATCTTCGTCGTCATCAATGCCACCATGGCTGCGCTTGCACGGATGGCCGCCCTGGCGTGAGCACTCCTTGCAGCGCATGTAGCGATAGCTGGCGCTCAGGGCCTCGCCGAGGGTAGGACGGTTGGCCCGGCCTTGGAAGGCGAGCATCCCGCCGCGCCTCCCCAGCCCGATCGGTTAGATGCCGGACGGTGGCGCCGAACATCTACTCCCGAGACTTCCTGCCCATGGTACGCGTCCGGTGACGGCCGCCTTGCCGAATGAGGCGCGGTGTTGAGAACTGTCCTTATGGACAGTGATAAGGTCAGCACCAAGTCGGACGCCTCGAAGTGGTCGAGACAGGTCGGCGACGACGTTGGTCCGAGGATGAGAAGCTCAGGATCGTCCTGGAGAGCTTACAGGCACCGCGCCAGGTGACCGCGACAGCACGGCGATATGGTATTTCTCGCTCATTGCTGCTGCGAGGGCGGCAGTTGTTTCGGCCCGAGAGGCTGACGGCGGGACGATTGAGATCGAGTTTGCGACCGGGGCTCGGATGCGGATTACGGGTGCGGTCGATGCGGCCACGCGGACGGCCGCGGTCGCGGCGCTGGCTGATGGGCAGCGGTGATGATCCCCATTGCGTCGGGCGTGCGGGTGTGGATTGCGACCGGCCACACTGATATGCGTCGCGGCATGAACTCGCTGGCGTTGCTGGTGCAGGAACCCTTGCACCGTGACCCGCACGGCGGCGACCTCTATGTGTTCCGTGGCAAAAGCGGCAACCTGATCAAAATTCTTTGGCATGATGGGCTGGGCATGTCGCTCTACGCCAAGCGGCTGGAGCGCGGCCGCTTTCTCTGGCCGTCGTCGGCTGATGGCGTGGTGAGAATCACCCCAGCCCAGCTTGGCTATCTGCTGGAGGCTATCGACTGGCGGATGCCGCAACATACCTGGTGACCGCAGGCGGCGGGCTAATCGCTGGGATTTGAATCGGTGGCACGATCAGCGGTTCGGACAGAGATCGCGTCTTGTGATTCTCTGGTCGGCGATGGGTGCCGATGATTCTCTTCCCGACGATGTGACCACGCTGCAAGCGATGCTGCGCGCCGAGCGAGCGGCCTGGTTGGTCGCGGAAGCCGAGGCACAGGCGGGGACCTTGCTGATCGAGAAGCTCAAGCTCACGATCAAGAAGCTCCGGCACGAACAGTTCGGACAGTCCTCCGAGCGAGGCGCATTGCTGGACCAACTCGAGCTACAGCTCGCCGACCTGGAGGAGAACGCGGCGTAAGCTGAGACTGCGGCGCAGATGGCAGTCGAGAAGATAGCGGTGCCGTCGTTCGAGCGCCGCAAGCCAGCCCGCCGGCCGCTGCCGGAGCATTTGCCGCGGGAGCGCATTGTCTATCCAATGCCTGCCACCTGCCCATGCTGCGGCGACAGCCGATTGCAAGATTGGCGAGGACGTGACCGAGACGCTGGAGCTCGTTCCGCGCCATTGGAAGGTGATCCAGCACGTGCGCGAGAAGCTCGTCTGCCGGGCCTGCGAAGCGATCGCCCAGCCGCCGGCCCCCTCGCATCCGATTGCGCGCGGGCGTGCAGGACCCAAGCTGCTGGCCCATGTTCTGTTTGCCAAGTAGGTCTGCACCTGCCGCTCAATCGTCAGAGCGACGTCTACCAGCGTGAAGGCGTCGACCTCGACGTGTCGACGCTCGCGGACTGGGTAGGTGCCTCTGCGGCAACCCTGATGCCTCTCGTCGATACGATCCGCAGCCACGTCATCGCAGCCGAGCGCATCCATGCGGATGACCCCACGGTGCCGGTCCTGGCCAAGGGCAAGACCCGGACCGGCCCCCCAGGAGCAATGACACGAGCAAGGCGATCAATTACTGCCTCAGCCGCTGGGATGCATTTAGCCGCTTACTTGATGACGGACGGCTTTGCATGTCGAACGATGCTGCTGAGCGTGAGCTACGGGCGGTCGCCGTAGGAAGAAGGAACTGGACCTTCGCTGGCTCCGATGAGGGTGGCCGGCGCGCTGCTGCCATCTACACCCTCATTGCCACCGCCATCTCAACGACATCGATCCACAGGCCTGGCTTGCCAACGTGCTGGCCCGCCTGCCAGATCACCCAACCAAGCGCGTTCACGAACTGCTGCCTTGGAACTGGAGTCGGCGCACGCGCGAAGCAGCCTGATAGTGCAGCCGCTCCGTCTGGATCAATCTAGCCAGACCATCTCAATTTGAAGGGACACTGGCATGAAGTTGCACGCAAATGCTCAGACCTGCCCGCGCTGCCGCTTTCTTATCGTTTCAAGGGTCATCAACGGCGAGAAGCCTGCATCGGTGGCCCGGGATTTCCAGGTCAGCGCCAAGACCATCTTCAAGTGGGTTGCGCGGTTTCGCTCAGAGGGGTCAGTGGGTCTCGATGATCGAAGCTCTCGGCCACACCGTATTGCGCGCCGCCATTTGCAACCCGGGAAAGAGCTGAATGACGCCGTTTTCGCTCTGCTGCACACGCCGCCTCGTGATAGTGGCTTCAACCGGACGACATGGCGATTAGTCGATCTCCACTCCACTCTGCGAGCGAAGGGAGTGTTGACGACGATGAACAACCTCAGCGCAGTGATCAAGCAGGCGGGATATCAATGGAAGAAGGCGCGGGTTACGCTGACTAGCTCAGATCCGCACTACAGTGAGAGGGTGGATGCGATCAAAAAGGTGCTCTCAGAGCTCAAGGATGACGAAGCATTCTTCTCAATCGACGAATTCGGGCCCTTTGCCGTTAAGATGCGTGGAGGCAAGGCTCTTCAGCCGCCTGGCAAGGTTCGGCATGTACCCCAGTGGCAGAAGTCAAAAGGCACACTAATTGTGACAGCTGCGCTTGAACTGTCGTGCAATCAAATTACCCATTTCTATTCTGATCGAAAGAACAGCACCGAGACCTGCAAGCTGATCGACCAGTTGAGGCGCCAGTACAAGGCTTATCGTCATATTTACCTCTCCTGGGATGCTGCGCCATGGCACTCATCCGAGCAGCTCGTCAACCACATTGAGTTCCTTAACGGCTGGGCTGACTACGAGGGAGCGCCTCGCATTGAGATACTACCGCTGCCCGCGCAGGCCCAGTTCCTAAACGTAATCGAGTCAGTGTTCAGTGGAATGGCGCGCGCAGTCATCCACAATAGCGATTATGCCACCGTGACTGATGCTCAAGCCGCGATTACGCGGTACCTTGAGGACCGAAACCGCTCGTTCGCCCTCGCACCTCGAAAGGCTGGCCGTACAATCTGGGGACCGGAGCGAGTGCCCGCCACGTTCACGACGACGAATAACTGCAAGGACGTCCGATATCGCTAGAGATAGCAAGTTCAATGCAGACCGGATGCTTACAGCCCATGCCGTAGGCCTTCCGGTCCGCTGGTCGCCCTCGCCGTGCAGCCCAGAGGCGGCGCCGATATTCATTTGGTCCGGATCGTCGGGGCAGTGCGCCGACCAGATCGCAAAAGTACGCCGCCGGGCTCGGAATGGTTTGTCCCGGCGGCGCCCTGTCATTCCCAGCGCTGAGGCCCTGAAATTCCCAGTATCCGTTACCTAGCAGGCTTACAGCCAAACAGCTGTTGCCTAACTCACACAGGCTACAAGCGAGGAGCCGACGCCAGGGCCGACACGCCAGCTCCTCCCGAAACGAGACCATACTCAACTATTCCCCAGTACCAGTCCCGTCCCAGGTAGGGGAGTAAGGCACTCTGTTTTCGAGCGAGCGCGTTCCGTTGGTGAGCCCCTCCGTGGGAGCGTAGACGCGCGCTCCCCGGCGTTTAGGACTTTAACCGCGATCAATCCTATGAACGTCACCCGGCTTCAGATGCAGATTCGCGAACATTTTCTGCTGCTCTGGCGTCAGTGGAATGTCCAACACGTCCGCGGTCCAGCCCTCTGGGACGGCGGCAAGCACGAGGGTGGTCGCTTGGCTTGGCTTTGCCAGCGCTATCCAAATTTGCGTTCGCCTGTCGTCGCCAGTTACCTCGACGACGGTGAAGGATGTACCGAACGATTGGGCCATTTCGTTCAATACACTAACGTTCGCCTTGTTTCTATTCCGAGGCGCCGTCCCTTAGACCGCGATTCACCTTTAAACCTTCATGCAAAGTGCCCAGCGTCTTGGGCGGCTGTAGTCCTGGCGATCTCAGCCACTCATTGATGTGCGAGGCCGTTTCGGCCTGACGGGCGCGTCTAAGATATAGCTCGCGCTGGGTGCCTGGAGGCAGTTCTGCTGCAGCTTCTTTGAACTTCGTGGCCTCTTCAGCCAATCGCTCTTCGAATGTCTTGGTGTGCTTGGTTCGGTTGCGACGCTTGATCACGCTGCACCTTTCTGTTGGAGAAGGCGGGAGCGCAAAGCGGCGATCTCATCACCGATAGGAGCCACGGGTCGGGCGGTGGTGGTCCACAACTAACGAATGAGCAGTTTGGCTGCTATAACGTGCGTTAAGTTGTTGAAATTTATTGAGAACCACTCAAGTTGGGCGAATTACTCATTTCACTCAGAGCCGCGCAGGCGCAGCTATCAGAAAGTTTAGCCAGCTCTACTTCGCGCTGCTGCAATACTCCGCTCACTCATCCATCAGCTTGCGTCGCTTTTCCCAAGTGCGACGCCGATAGGCTCTCACAGTCTCGTTTCCGACCTGCCTGATCGGTGCGAGGCCTGTGGACGCGTGCGCGGCAAGTGTTGAAGCCCGTTGAGCAAATCGCCCCGGAGCTGCTGTGGATTTGCTGCGGACAAGCAGGGGATATTCTGTGGACTCGCGGTACTGTCTCAGTCTGAAATTTTCGCCAGATTCGCAGCCACCATATCCTCGTTTTCCGCTAACTGGTCGTAGTCCTTTGCCAGCGCCAGATATTGCTCTCGCAAGGCCACATGGGGTGTAGTGGCGGCCATCATCGGGAACTCCTCCGCCACTTTCCGGTGCCGAGCTGCCTCGGCAGCATAGTGAAGGCTGTCCATGGCGCCCTCCCTGGGAAGCTTACCGCCGGCCCTTCTTCCTGTTCAGACCACGCGCAAGCTCAGCTGCCGTCGATCGCTGATGTGCCGGTCAATGAAGCCCAGCAGCCGCGCCGGCACCTCGGTCTGCTGCAGGTCGCAGCGGCGCTGGATCTCGCGGGCGACGTCTTCGGAGACGTCCTCGGACCAGCGTTCGGCGGTGTTGAAGCCGATGACGGCGTACTCGCCGGCCATCAGGTCCTGGATGACCCTCGAGGTCGGTGGCCTCCAGGTCGGCCTCCCGCCATGCCCGGCCGATCGGGCCGAAGTCATCGGCGATCAGGTAGAGGGTCTGATCGATTGAGGGAACGATCGAGGGAATCCCGCCAGTCCGACGCATACGCAACTCCACAACGGTGACGCCACCCCGGGCAAGATAGGCGGCGGGGTCTGCGGAGTCGAATCAGTCGGCTACGGTTCCACGATGATCCGGAATGCCTTCCGCTGCTCGGCGGCGGCCTTGGCTCGCTCCAGCGCGACCGGGTAGATCAGCTGCTCACCGGGCTTGAACTCATAAAGGATCGCTCCGGTCTCCGAGACGAACGTGAAGAGCCAGAACCGGCGCCCGGCCGGCGCATGCCCATGCTGGCGCTCATAGCGGGCGGTGTAGACCTCGATCTCAGCCATCAGATGCGCTTGATGATCTCGTCGTTGTCGATGATCTGGAAGGTATCGTTGCTCTTGCCCACCCAGTTGACATGCGGCCATCGGACAGCACGACTTGCTCGGCTTCTCTGTCTGGAGCTCGTTTCGCCTGCCTCAGTGCGGCGGACAACTGGCGCAACCTGGCTCGCGCCCGCTTGGCCGGATTGTTGAAGTGTTTGCCCTTCGTGAGACTGTATCCATACTGGCTTTCCCCTGGTAGCGCTGCGGTCTGATCGCGTAGCTCCTTGGCTCTCTCGATAGGCGCTCTTCAAGAGAATTGGTCCGGTTTGCGAGTCGCCAGCCGCTTCGCCAGAGCCTCGGCCTCTTCTTTTGTCAACTTCTCTGCGAATGCCCCGCCCTTTTCTACCTGGGCTGGTCCTTTGAGTTCGCTATCGTAAACCATCCAGCCTTTACCACCTTGCCGAACGAGGAACCGACCTTGCATCCGGCGTCCAATAATTTCCATTGCAAGCACCACCTGTAAAAACCAGGTCGTTAGCTAGCTCGCAGAATGACGCACCCGACATTGAAGTATGTGAATCGCGAGTAGCGACTTTAGGCGAACAGGTCTTTGCCCGGCTGGAGCATCCTCACGAGCTTTTCCCAATAAGCAGCAGTGTTGCAGGCGGGCCATAGCGAGAAATTTGAACCGGGTGCAAGGTTCAGGCTACCGATCGGCGGATCGGGTGGCGGCTCCAGCACCAGCCTCTTGGTCCCCAGAGGTGCTGGGGCCGTTTTTTACATGTGTAAATGCAGACGGCGTCCATCTTGTGCGCAGGATAGCTCGGACAAGCAGACCTTTGGCCCCGGCGCATGTACCGCTCGCTGGGGCCGTTTCTTTGCCGCTCACCGGACATGATCGTAGGAACGAACGGCACTACGCGTAGTCCAAGCTCCCGTGGTCTCTGCCACGAAATGCCCCGGGAGTAGCGATCCTCGGCACTTGCGTTAGGCGCCGGGATCGCTGGTTTTGCGCATCACGCGAACAGGTCTTTCCCCTCCTGCTTCATCCTCACGAACGTCCCGCTCTCGTGGTACTCGAGCCAGCCTTGGCTGATCGCATGCTGAAGGCCGGCCCAATACTCGGCTGGCGTCGCCTTGTCCTGGTAGAGCATCGGATAATTGATCTTCTCAATGTAGATCCTGCCAACCTGGATCGGCTCGAACGCTCACGCGTGCTCCATGATCCGGCGGGCGGCTTTCTCAGGGTCGGAGTAGGGAGGATCGCCATCTGCATTGTGGAATTTCCGTCGACTTGCCCTCCAGGGCGCTCATACGGCTTGAGTTTATCTCTCGGTTTTCGGTTAATGATCATTTCAGCGCGCCGCTTTGCCAATTCGGGCAACCTCGTGCGCATGGTGCTATGTAGCACCTCTTCACCCAGCTCAATGATGATCTCTAATTGATCGTCGTATTGGCGTGTCACACGGAACGTAACGCCTCGGTGGATAGAGCTTGTCGGCATGAGCGCGATTTAGCAATTCGACGCAGCCGCCCGTACCGCAAAGATACGGGCAATCGTCCCGTCGCTGGAATAGCGCTATGCGATGTTCGTTACAGGACAGCGGCGATGTCGATCCCGTATCGCGCTAGTGCGATGGACAGCACCAAACCGAAAAGGAACAGGGTTACGACAGCAAGGCCTGAAAGGGGGCGTCAGGTCTTGTCGGCAGACCCGACAGCGCGCAGCATGTTATCTGCCCTCGTGCCCGGTGGCTCGACCACAAGGCTGTCGAATTCCATCTTGGACGAAGCCTTAATCACTGGATCGGCGGGCAGGCAGTCGTTGGGGGCGTACCACGGCGCCTTTTCAATGGCTCCGCCCTCCAGCGCCTTCGCCATCAATTGGCCGATCTCAGGTCCGGTCAATGGGACGAGACTGCCATCCTCATGCTTGTAGAGCTGGGGGCAGAAATAGAGCGCGTGGATCCGCGGGTCATAGCCGTCCAGAACGAGGAAGTATTCCGGCTTACGAAAAAGCCTTCGCTTCTTCACCAGCTGCCGGTCCCGCGTAGTGAGGGCAACACGCAGCTTTTCGCGTTCGTGCCCGACGATGGTGGCAGCTTCCAGAAGAATGAGCCAGTCCTTCGTATTTGCGTTGTCCTCATGGATGGAGACTAGAGTTCGTTGCTGTCTACCGAAGATACTCATGCGCTCCATCCGAGTTCAGGCCGACACAAGTTCGGGCCGGGCTCCAAGTGATGCGTCAGCCGGCGGGGACTACTCGACGACCGAGAGCATCGACGGCCGGGAGCGCCGTCACCGCTTCCTTAAGCGTATGCACGGCGAACCCGGAAAGTCCACCGTCGATCGCCTCAGGCACCCACACGCTTTGGGACCTTAAACAGCCGCCAAACGATCTTCTTTGTCAGGTCCGCGCATCGCAATCTTCAGTGCGTCGTCGGACAGTGGTCGTTGCAACACCTTCGCCTCATCCCATGGTGCCCGCATCCAGACGTTGCGTTCTTCCTCGGTCGTCAGGATCACTGGCATAGCCTTGGGGTGGATCGGCTCGACGACAGCATTCGGCGTGGCGGTCAGGAAACCATAGACGAGGTGAGGGCCGGGGATGGGCTTGGACTTCGTGCCCCGCTCGCCCTTGAACACGGTCCAGACGCCAGCGAACGAGGTGATCGGCCGGTCGTCACCGAGGGCGAACCAGATGACGTCTTTCTTACTGGTCTCAGGATTTGGCTCCGGCGCGTACTCTGCGAAGCTGTTGAACGGCATCAAGCAACGGTTCTCAGGCTTCAACCAGCCTCGCCAGTGTGGCGACGATGTGTTTCGAATGTTGGTGACGGGCGGTCCGCCCGTTCGCGGCCGAGGCGGCATTCCCCACCGCATCAGCACCATCTCGCACGGCAGAGCGGCCGAGATACTTAACACCGGCTCTGTTTGTCTGATGGGGAAATCTATTGCTGTTGAAGGGCAGGAATTGCTCAAGGGCCGGCGCGTCGTTCATGGATCATAGCGGCGCGAACAGCCCTTCTCCCACATATGCGCTTCAACGCTGAGGCCACAGAAGCGCGCCGCGATGCGTCAGCTGGTAGCACGAAAAGCGATCGAGCGATGGCCGCAACACAAACGGCCGGTCGTCCCGAACGTGGATCCAGCACCGTCCCGGGATCCGGTTCGGGTCGGAACACGATTAGTTCTCGCACGGCGCGGATGGCTTCGGCCGGATGTACTTCCACTACGATCAAGGGGCCGAGGGCCGCACCGTGGGAGCGATACCGCTAGCGGGCCGCAGCTCGAGCGGCTCCTGGCAAGCCTGTAGAGGATGGGTCGCTGCGGCCACCGTTCGATTCTGGCAAAACCGGCGATCGGCCTCTCAAGACGGCCACGATGCCATTTAACCGCGTCATATCAATCGGGAAAAATAGGAACCTCCCACCCAAGTTGTTGTTGGCAATGGCTACTTTGAAGTCCATTGGAGGAGACATGAAATGAAGAAGCTCATTGTATGCGGTGCCCTCGCAGCGTTCGCATTTGCTACGCAGGCCGCTAGCGCAGCTGAGTTCTATATCGTACGCGACGCCAGCACCAAGAAGTGCACCGTGGTCGACAGCAAGCCGACAACCACAACCACGACAGTGGTGGGCGACGGCGTTTACAAGACGAAGACGGAAGCTGAATCCGCGGTGAAGACCACGAAGGTCTGCACCGAGCAGTAAACCCTTCTCGCTTATAGTGGAGACTTAGGAATGCCAGTAATCTTGTTGTGGGGGATCCCCACGCTTATCGTTGTTGGCGGTGCTGGGTATTGGTTAGTTCACATGCACTGATCCTATTCGATCAGAAGCGGCTCGTCCTGAATGGACGGGCCGTTTCGGTGCAAAAAAGCGTTGCTGCAGCTCGAGCCCCGGTTGTGACATGACATGTAAGAGCTGGCTCTATGGCTTTGGGCTTGGCGAAGGTGCGGGCGAGGGTTGCTGAGGCGTCGGCGTTGGTTGAACCAGAGAGGTGATTGGCTGATCCGTGCCATTATGCGGAATGCAGGTCCCGGCATTCGCAAGTTTTCCGGCGGCTTCTTCTCGAGCTCGGCGGTGGTGGCGTCCACGGCGCCTGTCGAATTCGCCGTCATCCATCGTCGAGCGTTGACTCAAGGCGCTGTAGGCGTTCGCATAAGTCTGTTGCAACTGCTCCTCAGCGGTCAGGCAATCGGAGAGCTTCTCGAACACCAGATCGGTTTGAACCGGCGCTACGCCACCAACCAATACGACTAGAATCCATTTCATGTCTTCGCGATCCCAACATTCGAGCCTGCCTCGCAAACGTTTTGGGGAATCGAGGAGTTCCAGCGAGGTCTTGTGGTTCTCTGAGCGTTTCACCGACGACGCCCTGCGGCTTTTACGTGTAAGAGTAATCAAAGACATCGAAGGACAATTCGCTGAGTTGGATAGCTCCTCCGCCGAATCCGTGACCATGCGCACTCCGATGAGGGGCAGAGGCTTCGTCGAGAAGACCTACTGACCTGGCGATCGCGGCAAGGCATTCTTCACCCGGTGTTCCGCCGGGTGCTTTCGGTTCTTGACCTTGATCAGTCGCGGGGGGGGCGACCGGTATTGCCGCAACTTCATGTCTCGTCAGGACTGAAATCTGGCGGCTTTTCCAGTATCTCGCCTCCTCGGGCTTGCTGCACCGCGGGCATGGCGCGCCGGCACCACCGCAGGTGAAGGCATGCGGTCCGGTCCAAGGCTGATCCGGGTGATTCTAGCAGACCCAGCGGCCGTCGTCGCAAACGGTGCAGCGCGGTGAGCTAGTCTTCCCTTAGGCCGCAAAAGAAAGGATGTCGCACCTTCCCCTCGGCGGATTTGGCCCGGTATTTGATCTCGGAGAGCAGCTTCGGCTCGACCCAGATCCCTTTGTGCCTGTTGGGCTCGGTGTAGGGCTGCGTCTTGCGCATTAGCGGCGTCAGGCGCTGTCGAAGGTCGGCGGCCGAGGCTTTGTCAAAGCCGTGGTCGACTTTGCCGGCGTAGATCAGCGCGTCGCCCTCGCGCCGGCCGACATAGATGCCGTCCCAGTCGTTGCCATCAAGAGCAATGCCGGCGATGGTCAGCGTCTCACGCTGAGCGCAGATCTTCTTCACCCAGTCGCGGCTGCGGGCGCCTATCGGGTAGACACTGTCGGCGATCTTCGATACGACGCCCTCATAGCCGAGCCTGCACGTATGGGCGAGCATCTCGGCGCCGTCGATCTCGAAGCTTTCGCTAAATTGGATGGCGGAGCCGGCGACGAGCTTCTTCAGCGCGGCCTTGCGCTGCTTCAAGGGAAGCTTCCGCAGGTCGCGGCCGTTGAGATAGAGCAGATCGAAGGCCACCAGCACGATCTTGGTCGAGTGGCCGCGCAGCTCGTTCTGTAGCACCGAGAACTCTGCCGTCGGCAGCCGGCGCAACAATCTCGCCCTCCATGATCGCCGATGCCGCCGAGATGTGCCAGGCATCGTCGGCGATCTTTTTGAATCGTTTGGTCCAGTCGTGCCCGCGCCGGGTGAATATCTTCATCTCCTCGTCGGCGAGGTGTACTTGCACCCTGTAGCCATCGAACTTGATCTCGTGGATCCAGCGGGCGCCGCTCGGCACCTTGTCGATCGGCGTCGCCAGCGCGGGCGCGACGAAGCCTAGGAAGAGCGCCTTCGCTCCGATCGCCTCCGGCTTCCTCCGCTGAAGCGCCACAACGCAACTCCACAAAATAATGAGCTGCTTCAAACGGGCGTGGTCGCCAACGTTCCAGTGGGCAATTGGAACTGGTGATCTCACCTTGCGTTTTGCCAGATTGGCAAAGACAGCGAAGAAGCTGACCGCCAAGCCGCGGCGGAAGACGGCCCGCCCCTGTGATAGGAGAGCCGCATGGATATGAAAGAAGCCTCGGCGATGACGGAAGCCTCGGGGCTGATCGAGCAGGAGGACATTGGTCGGACTTCCGAAGCGCCCCGTCGTCAACCCCAGCAGCCTTCGCAAGTCGTCGCGCTGCGCTGGGGCGAGCAGCTACGTGAGGTTACCAGGCAGGCGCCGTTGCAGTCGCTCTTCATCGCCTTCCTGATCGGGATCTGGGTCGCGCGGCGGCGCTAACAGAATCCGCGAACCGGCTCGCCCCACCAAGGCCTTGCCAGCAAGGGACGATCCGAACGTTGCCGAGCCAGGGTTATGCCCCTACGCAGGTTAGGAACGAAGTCCGGCGAGTCGCTGTTCCCGGATTTGCCGCAAGAAATGAGGCGTATGAGGGATGCCAGAATGGCGAAGAAAGCGAAGACGCGGACGGCGCGTGGCCGCAAGCAGGACAGGGCACGCGTCGCCAGTGGCCAAGACTATGAGGTCCGCTACGAGGCGCGGAAGGCCGGCAAGTCTGCGGGGTCCGTGAAGAAGGCGGTCAAGAAGGTCGGCAACAGCCGCAAGCGGGTTGAGCAGCGGCTGGGATCAACAATGAAGAAATCGTTAGGAACGCGGCCGTCGCGGTGAACGTTGGCAGCCAGCTCTCTGATCTTAGTGCGGAGCAGCCCTTTTGTTGATCAGTCGATTGAACGAAAATGGTTGAGAGGTTCAGACCATATGTAGCCTTCGCGGCCGTTTCATGCTTCCCGTTTTTTGCACCGCTGCGCGTTCGGCAAAGAGTAATTCCAGCGGGCGGAGCCTGGATTGGAGCGGCGGGCCGCTTCGTTCAGCGACCCGCCACTGGAGTGAGTAGGCAGAGGGACTAGTCGATCTCCTGGACGACCTCTCGGGTCGACGGATCGACCAGCATCACGCGCTCGCGCGAGTAGACATAGCGGTACTTGGTGAGCGAGGGACCCCACTCGGCAGGCACCGCCTCGAGCTCGACTTCGCGCGGCACCGGCTGACCGACGACGATCTTCTCGCGGGTCTCCACGGGACGGACCTTGTGTTCGGTGACGTAAGAGCGGATCTTCGTGCGGTGCCACCGTCCGACGCAGTCAGGAGTGCCTGGATCTCACCGATCTTTGCAGCGCCCTTCTTCTTGGAGTCCTTGCCCGCGCGTGCGACTCGGCATTGGAAGACCGGTCGATGCGTTGCGAGCCGACGGAGATCGCCCGAGTCGCTGTCTTCATTAGTCGTGTCTTCATTAGTCGATTCAGAAGGATGCCTGTCCATGGACCGGCGGCGAGAAGCTCTGGCGGAGCCCGATCGGCGCAAGATCCGGGCGAGGTTCGAAGAGCGCTTCACTTCGGACCGGATGCCAGGAGCCTACGAAAGCCACTACGGACCGCTCGTCGTGAAGTCCGCATGGTTGAGGGGTATTCGCACAGACCTTGAGCCAAGCCAGGACGCGGCCACGCTGGGGGGCAGCGTGCGTAGCTGAGGGACGCGAAGCCTCAGGGGCGCGGCAGTCGTCGGCAGGAACGTGTCCTTGGGCCTCGAGCGGCCTGACGGGCGATATCATCCGCGTTGGAGCTCGAACAGCCGGATCCGCCGCTTAAAACTTGAGTGTCGTGCGCAGGCCGGAGACTGCCGCATTCTTGAGCGCTCTGCCCGGCATGGGGCCTGCCGGGTCGTATTGAAAGTTGGGCTGGACGGTCCAGCCGTCCCTCAGCTGATACTGATATACCGCCGTCAACAGTCCTTCGAAGCTGCGCTCCGGCCACGCCGGGCCGGCAATTGCGCGATAGTCGGCGTCGAGCGCCTGAGCCCTCTTCGAGACGTGCGCGTAACCCGCCGCGATACCGAACTTGTCATCCGGCCGTTTGTCGCTGAGGCCGATGAACTCGAGTCCGGCGTCGGCGTAGAGATCAATCAGATTGCGGTCCGCGGGACCGCCGGAGATGCGAGCGAACACACCAATTCCCCGATCATCGCTCTTGGGCACGCGATAGACCTGCTGCTCGAAGACTGCCCATCCGCCGACATCGCCTGCCAACATGAGGGGAGTGCCACTGCTGGTCGGCGCGGCAAGCGAACCGCCGTTGCCAGCGAGCTCAAGATCGGAGAATGGCCCGAAGTGGCGCCATCCGCCGAACTTGATCTGACCCGTCAGATTGGGATCGCCCTTCTTGTTGTTCCAGGCGTACTGAATCTGGCCGAGCACCAGAGGCGGATCGTTGATCCGAAAGTTGACGCCATATCGGTTGCGCTCCTGCGGATCCCCCAGACCAGGGCCGGCCTGGTTGCCGTCAAAAATGCCTCCAAGGGCGGATAGCTGATCTGTGACGTTGACCAGCAGCCGGGCGCCCATTGCAGCCAGTGGTGGCGACGGACCGCAGGTCGAGAGACGTGATTGCCGGCCATCCCATCGAGGCGTTGGTGAAGACATCCGTGTATTTCGTGTTGAAGAACTCGCTATCGGCGGCGAGTTGCCCAAACTTCAGCGAGACCTCTTTGTTGCCCCACTGCTTCTCGAAGTAGGCTTCGTAAAGTCGCGTCGACGGCAAGGCTTCGATGCCGCTGACGACGAAGACATTGTCGAGATAGTTGCGCGATAGTCCCTCGCCATGAATTTGAAAGACATTGGCGTGGAAAGTAAGCTTGTCGATGCCCGCGAGCTTCTGCAGGTCGACATCGACCGCAAGGTTCAGCCGGCCTTCGTAGATCGCTCCCTGCTTCAGCCCGCCGGAGACATTACCCAGCGTCTCGCCGATGTAGGTCACGGCGAACTTGATCCCGTATTTTTGGAAGCGGTTGGGCAGAAGCCCCAGGGTCTTTTCCTCGACGGTGCTCTCACCGGTGTCAGGATCGGCGGGCTTGTCTTCGTCGGTCTTCTTGTCCTCCTGCGCGAACCCGTAAGGGCCGGCGAGGAGCGCCGCAAGAAGAAGCGCCAGCGTCAAGCATCTAACGGCCATGTTCAATCGCACCGCATAGGACAACTCCGCGAGACGGACGCATTGGGACACGGTCGAATGGCAAACTCAAAGGTGTGTGCGCCATGGCTTGTTCCGTCTCGATCGCGGTAGGTGGCTTTCCGAAGCCCTGATTTTTAGACCATCCAGCCAGATGGACCCCCTGAGGGTATCAGGCCGGGGGCGTCGCGCGCTCTTAACGTGCCCCAAAATATTTAGGACCCCGAAACCTAATTTGTAAACGAAGCCGCAAGGTGGTGGCGGCGAACAGACGTTAAGAGTGTGCGTGTGACCCAGGGCGGACCTACTTGCCGTACTTGATAAGTACTGGCGTCATGGTTTGTCCCCATGTACGGTGCTGCACTGCTTTATCCACAGAAGCTTGCTTTGCCAGCCGCCTCAGAAGCTTTTTCTCCCGCTCTGTGAGCATGGCGAGCCTCACGCCTTCTTGACGACTTCAAAGCCTCTGTCGGCCAGTATCTTGAGAATGCTCTGCGCCAGATGGGAGCATTCATCCGGCTTGATCCATGAGGCACTGCGCCAGTCTGGGTCATCCTCTTTGGAGTACATCGTGAACGCGGACCGGATACCGGCCTCAATTGCATTCGTTATTTCGTCTGCCATGGTAGGTCGCCGGGCGACGCGAAGTCTGTTTCATTTTCCCTCGTGCTGGTGCTGCTGGAGCACGAGGTGCCCCTTTATGAATTCGGCCTGCTCCTTGGTAAGTTTCTCGGCGATATCGCCGTTCTTAAGAAGAGCGGGGCCCCTTTCGTTCTCGATCATAGACCATCCAGCCAGTAGTTCCCATTCGAACGAGGAACCTGGCCTGCATAGGCAGTTCGGCGTAATTCACTGGGTACCCCCAATTGACACATGCAATCTATACATTGGGGCATTTGGCGAGCGCCGCGGTCATTTCACTATGTGAATCGCAGTAGTCGATTTTCGGCGAACTAATTGCCCGTTACGGCAACAACGCTGACGTGCATACTTAAATGCGGTCGCCCGCCAAGCGGCGCAGACTAAAGCGCATGTTCGATCAGATAGACGTTGTTGAATACGTGGTGCTCGGCTTCGGGTTGATGGGGCTCGCCGTGAGCGCGGCCTTCTTCCTCCTCATGTCCTGAAGCCAAGGCAAGGAGAGCCGTTTCTTATCAGGCGAACTGGTCGCTCCTAGCGTGCAGGAAAACGCCATGGAAGACATGGTATCGAGCGTGAAGAAGCTTCGCGCTGAAGCCGATCTGGCGCACCAGATCGCTATGAGCGCTACAGACGATAAAAAGCGCGAGCTATACGAACGCCTGGCGGCTCACTTCAGGCAAGTGGCTGTCGAGATTGAAAAGGCGATAAGCGGCTAGGCAAGTGAATAGAAGAAACCCCGACCATGCTAAAGACGGAGCGCAGCATGATCGGTTGGGGTTCGCCAGAGTTTTGTTGGTTGCCTGGCAGCAACAGCCGATGCCAGCCGCGGCACTGCAGCGGCGAGGCCCCGGGTAGGGGACTTCGAGGCCTCGCCTTTGTGGTAGGGGCCCGGCCTTGGAGGAGCCGGGCAGGTGCTATCCCAAGCTTCTTTGGATGCGCCGTCAAGAACTCGAAAGGATTACGCGAACAAGTCCTTCCCAGGCGGAAGCAACGTCACGAACGTGCCGCTCTCGTGATACTCGAGCCTACCTTGGCCGATCGCGTCCTGAAACCCAGCCCAAAATTGAGCGGGCGTCGCCTTGTCCTGGGATCTTCTCGACTTAGATCCTGCCGCCCTGGATCGGCTCGAACGCCCGTGCATGCTCCATGATCCTCCGGGCGGCTTTCTCAGGTCGGAGTAGGGGCGGTCAACGGCGTATTTCATTCTCACTTGGCTTTGGTTGACGGAAGCATCGAAGCGATTCTCGATTCGAGATAGTCGTAGAGCCCGGCCCAGTGGTGAACAAGCTATCCGCATTGCCGGAAAGCAAAGGAACCGGACGTGTTGGTGTAGGTCGCACTCCGCTCCTGGATCGCTGTGTAAACGATGCCGCAGTCTGTGCAGCTAAAATGAATGGTGACGATGAGTGCCATAATGGCTGCTAAACCATCGAAGGCGCTTAGGGTTCCTCAAACCAGCCGAAGCGTTCCTTTGCCTCGTTGCTCTTCGTCTTCATCAGCGCGCTCGCTTGCGGAAAGTGAGGCCGTACTTCGGCCCGCATCGCCCGCAAGCAATGCCTTGCAGGTGAACGGGGACCGAGATCGACCTCGGCCGCGAGGCTCGATGCGACGGCTACAGCGATGGTCATTGTCAATAGACCAACAGCCCCGGGGCCCGGACTGGCGCAGTTCGACCAGGTTGGTCTTGGGCTCGGCCATTGGCTGCGGCTTGCGAAACGGCATCACGACGCCCTCGGCGGCGCGCATCACCGGTAGTCGGGCAAGGCCGCTGCCCATCGGGGCTGTGGATGACCGTGAGGCCTCAGGCGTCCTGCCGCAGATATCGCGCGAAGCAACGGGTGGCCCAATTGTGCAGCGCTCGACTATGGAGGTTGATGAACATTGGTAATCCCCGATTATAGGAACTCAAGACCGCAAGCGACGAGATGGGCACATGCCCGACCTTGGAATCTAGGCTATGCCTCAGGAGACATGAATGGATTCAGGAGACATGAATCGTATTGGCTGCTGTCTAGGACAGTCGGAAGATTTGCTTGGGCAAGTCTTAGACGGGAGCATCTATGCCTTGACCATCCTGCTAATGGCGTCATTCTGAACTCCTATCTAACCTATTGATCTAATTGGAGCCGAAAACTGCCCAGAATTCAGAATGGCCGTTGATATTTCAGCGAGACCTGCCTGATTTTGATTCCGCCATTCGGAGGTTCGATCCCTCCCGCCCCAGCCAGCAAACAAGCTATTGATTCGGATAGAAGAATCGATTTTCCCCGATCTCGCCCCGGCGGGCATTTCGGGGGTGGGATCGGGCCTTCTGTCTGGAAACCTGTGCCGCTTTGGTCTCCATGCCAATGGGCGGCAACCCCCGAGTCGCCCCGAGTTGCTTGTCACCAGGCGATCGGACTTTCGACATAACGATGGATTTGACGTGGCGAAGACCAGGAAGGCCCGTGCCGCTGTCGGCGCGAACAAGAAAAGCAAGGGAGCGGCGCGCTCCGGGATCTCATCGTCCTCGCCACTCGGCATGCTGGCGCTGCATCTGCTGGAGCAATGGAAGAAGTCCGGCCGTGACGGCATCGTATTCCTCGCGGACAGCGAGAACAGGGCGGAGCGCCTCGGCAGCGTGCTGCATTCGCTCGATCCTTCGCTCGAGGTGCTGGTATTCCCGCGGCTGAACACCTTGCCGTTCGACGGGCTGGAGCCGTCGCGCGAGATCGCCGGCCGGCGCAGTTCGGTGTTGCGGCGGCTTGCGAAGAGCAGGAAGCCGGTGTTCCTGGTGTCGACGGCGGAAGCGATCATGGAGCGGCTGCCGCTGCCCGCGAGCTGGACCCGCCTTAGCATCAGCCTGAAGGTCGGCGCTGTCTATTCCGAACAGGATCTCAAGGATCGGCTGGAAGCGCTCGGATACGATCTCGACGAAGAGGCGGATTATCCGGGAAGCGTTCTGTTCCACGGCATGACGTTCGAGGTGTTTCCTGCCGGCGCGTTGGGGCCGTTCAGGATCGAGCATTCCGCCGGCGTGATCCGCCGCATCGCCGGCGTCGATCCGAACGAGCACGACGTCGTCTTCGACACGCAGGAGCTGCTGATCGATCCGATGTCCGAACAGATCGCGCTGGGCGGCAAGCGGACACAGCGCGCGGTGCTGCCGGATTATTGTAAGCGCGCGCGCTGGATCGCGGACGCTGCGGTGTCCGGTCATGCCGAGAGCTGGCTCGGCACGATCACGGAGGCGGCCGGCCGCCGCGAGGTGGAGCGCGAATATCTCGGGTCCGCCGACTGGAAACGGCTCGCCAAAGGCATCAGCTGGCTACCGCGAAAGGCGGCGTTCAATCCGACGCCCGATTTCTCGAAGCTCGCCTCGTCGCGGAAGGCGCTCCGCGCCTTTGTCGCCGATACCGAGCGGGCCGGATCGCGGCTCGTGTTCGTCGCGGCGGTCGAGGACGACCTGCGCGCGATGGAGCGAATGAGCGGGATCAAGGCGGAACGCTGCGCCGACTGGAACGAGGCCGCGAAGGGGCGGGGCGGCGAAGCGGCATTGCTGGCCGACTTCGACACCGGCTTCATCGGTTCCGGCCGCAAGCCGCTGGTCGTCGTGACGGCGACCGATGTGCTCGGCAGCCGGGCGCATCATCCGCAGCCGATGGCCAAGGCCTGGGCTGCAGCCTTCGATCATCCCGACGTGCCGGAGCGCGGCGCGGTCGTGGTTCATTTGCAGCGCGGGCTCGCCGTGCTCGACGGCTTGCAGACCTTCGACATGGGCCAGGAATCGGGCAAGCAATCGGGCAACGGATCGCCGAAGGGACCATCGCGCGAGATGATCAGGCTGGCATTCGCGGGGGATGACGCCGTGCTGGTCCCGCCGGCCGACCTTGCGCTGATCTGGCCGTATGCGGCGGAGCTCGGCAGGCTGACATTGGACAAGGCCGATGGAAGCACGTGGTGGGCGCGGCGGACCAAGGCGGAGCAGGAAATCCAGATTGCCGCCAAGGCGCTCGCCAGGCACATCGCGCAGCGCCGCCGCCGTCGCGCGCCGAGGCTGGTCGCTCCCGGCCCCGCCTATGAGCGGTTCGTCGCGCGCTTTCCCTATTTCACGACGGTCGATCAGGCGAAGGCCATTCGTGACGTGCTCGATGATCTCGCCTCGGGTCATCCGATGGATCGGGTGGTCTGCGGCGACGTGGGATTTGGCAAGACCGAGGTTGCGCTGCGCGCGGCGGCGGCCGTTGCGCTGTCCGGCAAGCAGGTTGCCATCGTCGTGCCGACCACCGTCCTGGCCAGACAGCACGTCGCAACGTTCCGCAAACGGTTCGCGCCGCTCGGCATCGAGGTCGGAAGCCTGTCGCGCGCGACCTCGGCGCAGGACATGCGGGAGACCAAGGAGGGCCTGCGCAGCGGCAAGATGAAGGTCGTGGTCGGCACGCAGGCGATCGCAGCGAAGGACGTGAAGTTCGCCAAGCTCAGTCTGGTCATTGTCGACGAAGAGCAGCATTTCGGCGCCGCGGAGAAGGCGAAGCTGTCGAGCCTGGCGAAGGGCGTGCATACGCTCTGGATGAGCGCCACGCCGATCCCGCGCACGCTCGCGGCGGGGCTTGCGGGATTCAGGGAGCTCAGCGTGATCGCATCGCCGCCGGTTCATCGGCTGCCGGTCGTGACCAAGATCGCGCCAATCTCGGACGCCGCCATTGCCGCCGCATTGCTGCGCGAGCAGCGGCGTCACGGGCAGAGCTTCCTGATCTGTCCGCGCATTCAGGATCTGGACCCGATGCTGGCGCGCGTGCAGGCGGTCGCTCCGGAGCTCCGCATCGTCTGCCTGCACGGCAGACTGCCGGCCGATGAGCTCGACGACCGCATGATGAGCTTCGTCGAAGGCGAGGCGGATGTCCTGCTCGCAACCAACATCGTCGAGAGCGGTCTCGACATCCCCCGGGCGAACACCATCGTGGTGTGCTGGCCGGAAAAGTTTGGCCTGGCACAGCTGCACCAGCTGAGAGGGCGGGTCGGACGCGGCGGCACGCGCGCCTTCGCCTATATGCTGACCGAATCCAGCTCGGAGCAATCCGGCAAGCGCCTGGCGGTTCTGGAGGAGTTCAGCAGACCGGGCGCCGGTTTCGCCATCAGCGAGCGCGATCTGGACCTCAGGGGCGCCGGCGATCTGCTGTCCGAGCGGCAATCCGGCCATGTGCAGGTGTTCGGGCCGGTGCTCTACAGCCATCTTCTCAAGCAGGCATCGGAGAAGACCAACGACCGGGCCGCCGATCTGTGGGTGCCCGATCTCAACCTTCCGCTCGCGGATCTCTTGCCCAGGAGTTACGTGCAATCGGAATCGATGCGGCTTGAAATCTACGGCCGCGCCGCCAGGTGCCGGAACGAAGACGATCTGGAGGATCTGGAGGAAGAGACCTCGCGCCGCTTCGGCAAGTTGCCCGCGGCCGGCCGGGACTTCTTTGCAGCGGCCAGACTCAGGATCGATTGCAAGCGGCGCGGCATCGTGCGGCTCGATGTCGGGCCCGAGGCTGTCGCCGCGACGTTTCTGCCGGGAAGGCTGCCGAAATCCAAGGCACGATCCAAGGCACGTTCGCTCCAGCGCGACGGCGATCGCGTCTTCTACTCGGGCAACACGAATGAGCCGCCTTTCGAGCGGATCGAAGATCTGCTGGATATTTTGGACGAGTGAATGCGCCGCTGTGCCGGCGACTCCGTCCGACTCATGCGGGCTGACATCTCAGTGACATCTAGCTTCGCTACTGGATATCTCGCGTGATCCCTCCGCCATCGTTTGGCCTGCTCCGAGCAATCGGAATGCCCCTTCCAGGCCTGAGTCGGCGGTATCCGAGGCGGGTTATCTCATTCAGATGCCGGGTTTTTTGAGCCAAAATAATGGGCAAGACGGCGGAATCAGCCGCGCCCAAATCGACTCCAACCGCCGCTTTCTCAGTAGGATTACGCGTTTTGCACACCGTTCCGCCCGGTGTTGCCAAAACTTGTGCCCGCCAACGGTAACTTAAATATTCTTGTTGCATATCAATTGCTTGGTCGGACGTCGCTGTTCAAATGCCCGTGATATTTGTGCAACATTTGCCCGAAAACAGCCGCAACTCGTCCCAAACCCAGCGGTCTTTTGTTGCGTGATCGGGGGCCTTCTGTCTCATATGGAACTGCGACGGAGGGGGGCATCCCAAGGTCGTCCCGTTTTAGGTGGTTCGCTTAAGTCCCTCGCGTTCATGCGGGTGTGTCCGAAGGCGCGAAGCGACTGAGCGGGGATTTAAGGGACAAAGGGAACCAACCTGAGGGTGTTTTACCCGGCAGATCCGGAACCTTCCCTGAGATAGAGCAACTTGGAGGTTTAACATGAAGATGGTTAAGAGCCTTATCCTCGGCTCGGCGGCGGCTCTCGTCGCGGTCGGCGGAGCTCAGGCGGCCGATCTTCCCGTCAAGGCCAAAGCGGTCGAGTACGTGAAGGTTTGCTCCCTGTATGGTCCCGGTTTCTACTACATCCCGGGCACCGACACTTGCATCAAGCTGGGCGGCTACCTGCGCGTCGACGTCCTGGCCAACACCAACTCGGACGCCTCCGGCAACACCGCGGGAGCCGGCGGCGCGAACAACCGTTTCACCAACGGCTACACCTGGCGTTCGCGTGAAGACCTGAACATCGATACGCGCACCGCGACCGAGTACGGCGTGGTCCGCACCTTCTTCGACGCGACGTTCTCCTGGACGTCAGACACCTACTCCGGGCAGGGCAACGGCTCGACCGTCTATTCGGCGATCGGCGCGGTTCCGGCTCCGGGTAACGCGGGGGCCGGTAACGTCGCCCTTGGTGCGGTTGGTGTCTACTACGCCTTCATCCAGTTCGCCGGCTTCACCATCGGTAAGGCGATCTCGCAGTTCTCCGCTCCCTGGACCAACTACCCGGGCAACAACTTCGACGGCCTCGTCGGCGGCGGCGGCACGGTCACTGGTGTGAACCAGTTCACCTACACCGCGCAGTTCGGCAACGGCGTGTCGCTGGCCCTGTCGGCTCAGGATCAGTCGGCCTACTATCAGGCTGGCGTGGTCAACCTTGGTGCGCCCGTCAACTTTGGCGTTCCCGGCAACACCAACGTGTTCGGCATCAGCGACTACGCCGGCACGATCGCTCCGGACCTCGTCGCGGCTCTGCGCGTCGATCAGGCTTGGGGTCTGTTCCAGGCATCGTTCGCTGCGCATGACAACCACGTCGCCTACTACGGCGGCACTGAGTTGACCGGTCATCCGGACGACAAGTGGGGCTGGGCTGGTCAGTTGGCCCTGTCGATCAAGAACATCCCGACCGGACCTGGCGACACCATCAACTTGCAGGGCGTCTACACGAACGGTGCGACGCGCTACAACATCCAGGACCTCAGTCAGGGTGGTGCGACCACCGTCTTCGGCGGCACCAACGTTCCCGGTGCCTACCAGAGCATCGGCTTCGGCATTGCGCCGGACTCGATTTTCGTCACCGGTGGCTCGCAACAGCTGATCACGACGTACGGCTTCCGTGGCGCATACGTGCACAACTGGAACCCCTACTGGAACACCAGCATCTACGGTGCTTGGGCTGCGGTTAACTACAACAGCACGGCCAAGGGCTACATCTGCGGTCCGGCAGGCAACGGCGTCGGTGGCTCGCTCAGCAACTTCTTTGGTGCTGGTTCGGCACTGACGAGCTGCAACCCGAACTACAATTACGCGCAGATCGGCACGCAGACCCAGTGGACCCCGGTGAAGAACCTGACCTTCACGGCAGACTTGACCTACACCCATCTGGACCAGAACTTTGCTGGTACGGTCACGTTCCCCGGCAGCGCCTCGATCGGCAAGCCGGCCGCGGTCTACGAGCTGAAGGACCAGAATACTGTGACCCTGCTGCTCCGCGCTCAGCGCAACTGGTAATACCGGTTGATTTGACTGCGATCTAACAGAGCCCCCGGCGCCAAAACGCCGGGGGTTTTGCTTTGTGAGACCGGAGCGTTTTCGAGCGAAGCCTGTCCCGGACTTGATCCGGGATGGACACCGGTTCGCGTGAAGAAAACGCGTCAAACAAGAATCTGGAGCTTTCGGTTCTGATCCAATCAGAACCGAAGCTCTCTCGCTGCGTTACGCGGCGAGCATGTCGCGGACCATCGGCACCACCTTGCTGCCGTAGAGCTCGATGCTGTTCATCAGCTTCTCGTGCGGCAGCGGTCCGGCCGAATATTTCAGCTGGAAGCGCGCCGCGCCGAGCGCCTTCACGGTTGCCGCGATCTTGCGGGCGACGGTTTCCGGCGCGCCGACATAGAGCGAGCCGTGCTCGGCCTCGGAGACGAACTCGTCGCGGCCCATCGGCGGCCAGCCGCGCTCCTTGCCAATCCGGTCACGCATCACCTTGTAGTCCGGCCACAGCTCCTCGCGCGCCTGCGCGTCGGTCTCGGCGACATAGCCCGGCGAATGCACGCCGATCGGCTGCGGCCTCCGGCCGAACTGCTGGTAGGCACGCTGGTGCAAATCGACATAGGGCGCGAAGCGCTTGGGATCGCCGCCGATGATGGCGAGCATTAGCGGCAGGTCGTAATACGCCGCGCGGACCACCGATTCGGGGCTGCCGCCGACGCCGATCCAGGTCTTCAGCCGGCCGTGCTCGATCGGCGGATAGACCGACTGGCCCTTCAGCGGTGGCCGCAGCTTGCCCTGCCAGGTCACCGGCTCCTGCTTCAACAGCGCGGTGAACAGGTCGAGCTTTTCCTCGAACAGCTCGTTGTATTGCTTGAGGTCGAAGCCGAACAGCGGGAACGATTCGGTGAAGGAGCCGCGGCCGAGGATCACCTCGGCGCGGCCGTTCGAGACCGCGTCGACGGTTGCGAAACGCTGGAAGACGCGGATCGGATCGTCCGAGCTTAGCACCGTCACCGCGGAGCCGAGCCGGATGTTTTCGGTGCGCGTGGCGATGGCCGCCAGCACGGTCTCGGGAGAGGAGATCGCAAAGTCCGCCCGGTGGTGCTCGCCGAGCCCGATGAAATCGATTCCGAGCTGATCGGCCAGCACCGCCTCGTCGACGACGTTGCGGATTACCTGGGCATGCGATAGCGGCGCGCCGGCGGCATCCTTGGTGACGTCGCCGAACGTGTCGAGCCCGAATTCGAGAGAGGTGGTCATCACAGAGTCCAGTTGTCGGCGTGGCGAAGCATCCGCCACGGGCCACCCATCGCGCGCAGGCCGGGAGGTTGCTGCGGAGATGTCCGCAAGCCTGCGCTGTGGAGCCTTCGGTTGCAGATGGTGTGGAGGTATGGCTTGCTCGCCGGCCGGCAAGGTCACGCCGCGAAACGCAGCGTTTCCAGGTCGCTTGTATGCCCAGCCGCGGCGGCGCCCACGACGGTCAGCCCGGGATGACGAGGAAGCCGGCCCGCGGGAAATGCACCACCACCTCGCCGATGCGTTCATCGGAGCGGCGGATCGCGATGTGTTGCGCCGACAACGAGACGATCTCGCCGCGCACCGGGATCTTGCCGTAATCGTCCGGCATCACGCTGACGATGTCACCCGGCTTGCGGCCGTTCGGATCCGCGGGGTCGCCGAACACAGGCGATTCCGGCTGGGCCGCCGCCGCGATCTCGAGCGCGTCGGCCGCCGACATCTCGGTGCGCGTGCCGTGGCCGATGCTGCGGATGCGCTCTTCCCACGCCGCGACGTGCGGAAAGCCTTTCATGATCTCGTCCATCGTGGCGAGGCTCTGCCGCGCGTACCACACGTTCATGGAGGCGCTGACATCGGCGAGGCTGAACTCGCCGAACAGCCATGGCCTGTTGTTGCCGAGTTGTGCCTCGATCCAGTCGAGGTTGGCGCGGAACTGGTCGCGCATCTGCGGCAGCGCTGCGGTCATGGCGGCAACGTCGAACTTGGCGCCGCGCAGCTTCTCGCGATCCGCGATGAAATCCTGCGGGACCTTGTCGCCGATGCAGCCGAATACGAGATTGACCGTGTTCTGGAAGAACGGCCGGTCGGCCCACATGCCGAGCGCCCAGGGCATCCCGGCGTTGCCCGCGGGAAACACCGTCGGCGTCGGATAGCGCCGCTCCAATTCGCGGATGATGATCTGGGTGTCGCAATAGATGTCGGCGCCGATCTGCATCGTCGGGGTGCGGCGATAGCCGCCGGTCATCGGCATCAAATCCGGCCGCGGCATGATCCGGGAAATCCGCACCGAATTCCAGGCGAGCTGCTTGAATCCGAAGATGATGCGGATCTTCTCGGAGAATGGCGATTGATCGAAATGATGCAGGATCGGCGTGGGCTGCGACATGGCCTTCTCCCGGGACAGGCTGCGATCTCGACGGACCCTAGCCTGACAAGATTTGGGCGGATCGCAACCGATTTCGCCGGAGAAGGACGGCGGTCAGAACTGTTCCGCCCAGGGCCGCAGGTCGAGCTCCAGCGTCCAGGCGCTGCGATGCTGATGATGCAGCACCCAATAGGCCTCCGCGATCGCGGCGATGTTGAGCAGGCCATCCGGCCCGCGCTCGTCCTTCAATTGCGGACGCAGGCTCAGCAGCCGGTCGCCGCCGATGCCGCCGTCGACCACGATGTGGCCGACATGAATGCCCTGCGGCCCGAACTCCCGTGCCACGCTCTGCGCCAGCGCGCGCAGCGCGGCCTTGGCGGCGGCGAAGGGCGCGTAATTGGCCTTGCCGCGCAGCGAGCCGCTGGCGCCGGTGAACACCAGCGTGCCGCCGCCGCGCGCCAGCAGGGCAGGGATCGCGGCTTGCGCGAGCTGGAAACCGCCGAGCGCGTGTTCGCGCCAGTGCTCCTCGAAGCGCTGCTCGCTGACCTTGAGGAACGGCGCGGGCCGGTTCGAGCCCGCATTGTGCACGGCCATCGCCAGCGGCGCGAGCCGTTGCGCCGCCTCGACGAAGCGGGCGACATCGGCCGCAACGGATGCATCGCCAACGACATGGGTGACGTTGGCACCGCTTGCTGCGAGTTCGGCCGCCGTCGCCGCCAGCTTCTCGGCATTGCGCCCGGCGATCGCGACGGGATAGCCGCCGGCGGCAAAGCGCCGGGCGATCGCAGCGCCAAGGCCGTTGGACGCGCCGACGCCGGCAATCAGCACGCTTCCCTGCACGGCGGTCGGCTCGAGGACGGATCGGTCGTTCATGGCTTTCCTCCATCAAGCAGCCCGCGACGCGGGCAAAATCATTCGTCGGATGCCATCGCGACGATGCTGTCGCGCACCGTGCGCAGAACGGCATCGGATCGCTTCGGATCGGTGAGGACGCGCGAGATCGCGAGCGCGCCGACCATCGCACTGACAGCGACGATCGCGCGGCGATCGTCATCGTCACCGAGCGTCTCGGCGACCTTGGCGATGAAGGATTCGATGTGCGGCTCCATCACCGCACGGCACTGCGCGTCGGCGCGGCCGACATCCGAGATCAGCGCGCCGATCGCGCAGCCCGACTTGGGCTGGTCGCGATGGCTGCGGCTGAGATAGCTTCGCGCCAGCGCGCTGACGCTGACCGGCTTGTCGGGATCGCGCGAGGCGCGCGCCGATGCTTCGCCCTCGGTCAGCGCCTGTTGCAGCGCGGCGGCGATCAGGTCGGAACGCGAGGCGAAGTGGCCATAGAAGCCGCCATGGGTCAGCTTCACCTGTTGCATCAGGCTGCCGATGCTGAGCGCGTCGAGCCCCTTGTCGCGGATCTGCGCCGCGGCCTCGTTCAGGATCCGCGCACGGCTCCTGGCCTTGTCGGCCTGGGAATGGCCCATCTCGCATCGCCCCTGTTTGACTCTCCTTCTGGATTATGACCATCATGTTTCTGGATGACAACCATCATCCAGAAAATGTTCAGTCACGAAGCAGGGAGGAACAGATGTCCGGCAGCGCGAGCGAGGGGCGGGTCCGCCATGAGCGGCATGACCACATCCTGAAGATCATCATCGACAATCCCGCCAAGAAGAACGCCTTCAGCCCGGAGATGATGGCGGAGCTGTCCGACGCGCTGACCTTGCTCGACAATGACGACGGCCTTTGGGTCGGCGTGCTCTGTGCCGCCGGCGACAGCTTCACCGCGGGCCTCGACATGCCGAAATTCTTCGGCCCGACGGCGACCCGCAAGCCGCTGCCGGAGGGTAACGTCGATCCCTTCGGGCTGTCGAAACGATGCCGCAAGCCGATCGTCACGGCGGTGCAGGGCATCGTGTTCACCGTCGGCATCGAGATGATGCTGGCCGGCGATATCGTGGTTGCCGCGGACGACAGCCGCTTCTGCCAGATGGAAGCCAGGCGCGGCATCGCGCCGCTGGCGGGCGCGCATTTCCGTTATATCAGCCGCGCCGGGTGGGGCGATGCGATGTATCACTTGTTGCTGTGCGACGAGTTCTCCGCGGCTGAAGCGCATCGGATCGGCCTGGTGCAGGAAGTGGTGCCCGCCGGTCAGCAGATCGAACGTGCGATGGCGCTTGCGGCGATCATCGCACGCAACGCGCCGCTCGGAATCCAGGTGACAAAGGAAGCGGGCCGCAAGTTCATCGAAGCCGGCGAGCAGGCGGCAATTGCGATCATCCCGCAAATCCGCGAACGCGTGCTCAACACCGCGGATGCGGCCGAGGGCATCAAGTCCTTCGTGGAACGCCGCGCGGCCGTGTTCCTGGGACGCTAGACCAGTGAGATTAGGTTGAACTGGAGCGGCGCCGAACCTTCACCTCTCCCCACCCGAAGTCGGATTTATCCGACTTCGGCAAACAGAAAGGGCGCAACTTCGGGTGGACTCGAGTTGCGCGGGAGAGGTGAACCGAGACCGCCAAGCCAATTCAATCAAACTCATTGCGCTTTTTTCTCGCGCGCGTCAGCGTCGCGGCGCTAGCTGCGTTCATGATACGTGCCCTGAGAGGTCGTGGTTGTGACAATGTTGTCGCAACCGGCTGATTTCGATCGCATCGATGTTGCGACGACTCTTGTCGAGATTCGTCGAATCAGGGAAATTCGAACCATTCATTAAATTCGATTTTGTCCTGCTTTGACTCAAGCGTCCGGTAGGGATTCCCATGACAAACGCGCGCGTAATCGTTGTCGGAAACAACAAGGGCGGCTCCGGCAAATCGACAATTGCCATGCATATCGCCGTCGCGCTGATCAAGGCGGGTCAACGTGTCGCCACCATCGATCTCGACAACAAGCAGAAGTCGCTGACGCACTACGTCGATAACCGGCGGGACTGGGCGCGGGAAACCTCGTTGGATCTCGGCATTCCCGCGCATCTGTGCTTCGAGACGGTGAGCGGCAGGAGTAGCGAGGTCGAGACGCTCGGCCGCAGCGCGCTCGCCGAGATCGTCGAACGGCTCAGCCGGTCGCACGATTTCGTCGTGATCGATTGCCCCGGCCACGATACCTATCTGACGACGTTCGCGCATTCGCTGGCGAACACGCTGATTACGCCGCTGAACGACAGTTTCGTCGATTTCGACGTGCTCGGCACCGTCGATCCGAACGACTTCAAGGTGACCGGCCTCAGCCACTATTCGAAGATGGTGGAGGAGGCGCGGCGCCAGCGTAGCGCGCACGATCAGCCGGCCTTCGAATGGGTGGTGTTGCGCAATCGCCTGTCCACGATCGGATCGCGCAACAAGCGCTTGGTCGGCGAGGCACTGAACGAGCTGTCGAAGACGCTGAACTTCCGCCTGGTCGATGGTCTGGCCGAGCGCGTGATCTTCCGCGAATTCTATCCGCGCGGATTGACCGCGGTCGACGACGTCAATCAGCTTGCGCTCGGCGGCCGGCCGACCATGTCGCATGTCACCGCATGGCTCGAGATGGAGCGACTGATGACCGCGATCATGCTCGGCCATCTGGTGGCGCGCCCGCCGGAATCCGCCGAAGCCAACCGCGACGCGGCGTAGGCCAACGTCGCACCGCTACCGGCAATTCGCGTTGCCTGCGCTGGCAACGGTCAGGAAGGTGATCGTTGCCGGCGAGAAGATGATCGTTCCCGCTGTCGCGGCCTCGCCGTTCAGAGCCGGGATCTGGTCGGAAGCGCCAAGCGCGAGCGTGCTCCCGTTGAGCTGAACGGTGCCGTCGGCGGGCGTTGCATTTGCCAAAGTGTAGCGTTGCGCGGCGGCTGACAGCGCCAACCTGCGCGGCATGCGCCGGTCATTGTTGATGACCAGCAAGGCGATTGTATCGGGCATGTCGCGTGCGCAATGCGCATAGACATGGAAACCAGGTTGCGCGGGAATGCCGGCGTCAAGCACGGTGGTGCCCATCAACCGTCGCCACAACAGTGCGGCCCAGTAGTTCGGCCGCGGCACATGGCTTCGCTCGTCGAGCAGCCCGTAGTCGCTCGCGGCAAGCGTGTTGTGCATCACCACTTGGACGCCGGCCTTGGCGAGCCGTCCGAGCTGATCGAGGTAGCGGAACGTATCGGCGAAGCTTGCGGCCCAGCGGTTGCCGCCGCACGCGGTCTCGGCGGTCTCGGTCAGCCAGATCGGCTTATTCGGTGCAAGCCGGTCGCGCAGCGTCCGGTCGATGGCGAATGTCTTGCCGGTTCGCGCCAGCCATTCATCCGACAAGGCTTGCGTCACCGTGCGATCGCCGCCGCATCGCGCCGAGAGCGCGCCATAGTGGTGGTAGGAAACCGCGTCGATGCCGGCCGCCGAAACGGCGAAGCGCGCGCGCGCATCCGCTCCGGTGCCGATCGTGCCGGGGCCGAGGATCATCACGTCGGGCGCGGTGTCCTTCATCAAGGCGCGGAAGGTTGCAAAATCGCGGCCGTAGGCCGCGGCATCGTAGTGATCGGGGGCGCCGCCGATCGCGGGAAGATCCGGCTCGTTCATGAACTCGGCTGCCGCGATCCGGCCGCCGGCCGATCGCGTGAAGGCGAGCAGCTGCCGCGCCTGCTCGGGGGTCCATCGCCCCGCGGCGTCACGCGTGCCGCCGCTGATCGCAAAGGAGGTGACGATCGGCGCGTCGACCGCGTGCGAGAAGTCGATCACGTTCCGCCATTGCTGTCGCGTCAGCACGCCTTTGAAGCCGATCGGCGGAGCCGCCGGTGGCGTCTCGGTATCCGCAAAGAACGTGCTGTTGGCCCAAGTCCCGCTCACGCGCACATAGGCGGGCGAGAGCGCTGCGGCGAGCTTGCGCAGCCTGCCATCGTGCAGATCGATCGGGGTGCGCGCCGCGTACAACTCCGCCCTTGCATTCGCGCGTGCGCCGGCGTCCGCATACGGCTTCCAGAATCGCCCGCCGGTCACCTCGACCATCTCGATGTTGTAGGACTGGAAGCGCGAGTCGATGGTCGCGACGCGCGGCATGGTCGCGACGTCGAGCGTTCGTTCCGCCGCGATCACCCGCATGCAGACGCCGGCGGCAATCGCCGCGATGGCGATGCGCGTGAGGTGTTGAAGTGCGGCCCGGCGATGGTTGCGCACGGCTCCTCGCGGCGTCCTGAACTGCAGTGAATTGCAGAGTGCCGCCGCGGCGCGTTTGAATCAATGCGGGCGCGGGTCTTGCGGCTCGTTCGCGATGCGGTCGGCTCCGACGTCCGCGGTCGTCCCCCGCGAAAGCGGGGGACCCAGTATTCCAGAGGCTGATCACGCCCGCGCCGGGATTGCGGCGGGCAGCTCGGCCTGCTCGCTCGCATCGGCCGCGATGTTCTCCTGATAGGTCTCCGGCCCGATCCAGATCGCAACCACGGTGCAAGCCGACAGGACCATCGCGTAGCAGGCGACTGGCCACCAGGTGCCGTACGCCGCCACCAGCGCGGTGGCGACGAACGGTGCCGGGCCGCCCGACAGCAGCGAGCCGAGCTCGCGGGCGAAGGCGAAGCCGGCAAAGCGGCGCTGCGGCGGGAACAGCTCGGCGAAATACGCCGCCTGCGGCCCGAACATCGCCGCCGTCACCACGGCGCGGGCCAGCATGAAGGCGAGCGCGATCATGATCCACTCCTTGGTGCCGACCATCCAGAAGAACGGGAAGGCGAGCGCCACGCCTGCCAGCGCACCGAACATGTAGACCGGCCGCCGTCCGATCCGGTCCGACAAGGCGGCGAAGCCGAGGATCGCGAACAGCTCGACCGTGAAGGCCAGCATCAGCGCGCTGAGCGCGTCCGCTTTCGGCACGCCGAGCGTGGCGATCACGTAACTGAGGCCAAATACCGGGAAGAAATAGCCGAGCCCGTTCTCGGCCATGCGGGCGCCGAGCACGACCAGGAAGTTGCGCGGGTGCCGGCGCAACGCCTCCATCGCCGGATTGCTCTCGACCTTGCCGCGCGCGACCACCGCCTCGGAATAGACAGGCGTCTCGGCGATTCGCATGCGGACGAAGATGCCGACGATGATCAGGAGGAAGCTTGCCAGGAAGGGCAGGCGCCAGCCCCAGTCCATCAGCTGCTCGCGCGGCAGCATCGTCACCAGCGCGAAGGCGCCGGCGGCGAGCAGATTGCCGACGGAGACGCCGAGCGGCGCGAAGCCGCCCCAGAAGCCGCGATGTTTCGGCGGCGCATTTTCAACCAGGTAGATCACCGCGCCGCCGTACTCGGCGCCGGCGCCGAGACCCTGGATGACGCGCATCGCGACCAGCAGCAACGGCGCCCAGATGCCGATCTGCGCATAGGTCGGCAGCAAGCCGATCGCGGTGGTGCCGATGCCGATCATCAGCAGCGTTGCGACCAGCACCGGCTTGCGGCCATAGCGATCGCCGAGGATGCCGAACAGCAGGCCGCCGAACGGCCGCACCACGAAGCCGACGCCGAAGGTCAGGAACGACAGCAGCGTGCCGACCACCGGATCGCTCTTTGGAAAGAACAATTCGCCGAACACCAGCGCGGCGGCCGTGCCGTAGAGGAAGAAGTCGTACCATTCGAGCGCGGAGCCGATGCTTGCGGCAAGAATCACACGCAGGCGCGATTTGCTGGCGCCATCTGCCATCTTGGTCATTCGTTTCCCCGTTATCTGTTTTTATGCCTTGAAAGAAGCAACGCCCGCGGCCTGGCCGCGGACGTTGTCGAAGGTCTCAGGCGGCGCGCGTGAAGTAGGATTTCTTCGACGCCGACTGGGTCTCGTAGATCGATCCCTGCCGTTTGGCCGGCGGCAGCGGCATCCGCACCGGCACGTCGGTCAGCCGCGGTGCGACCACCGGCGGACCCGCCAGCAGGCGGCTGTTGAACTCGTCGAAATCCTTGACGCCCATCAGCGGCCAGGCATCGCTGGCAGCGACTTCGTAGAGCAACAGGTTGCGCGGCCGGTTCGACGTGTTGGTCGCCGAGCCGTGCAGCGCGCGCACGTGGTGGAACGACATGCTGCCGGCCTTGCCCATGCAGGGCACCGCGCGCTTGATCTCCTCCTGGATCTGGTCCGGATCGATCAGGCCTGCGAAGTGGCCATCCTCGCCGTGATGATCCCATATCGTGGCGCCGGTGTGGGTGCCCGGCGTCACCAGCATCGGGCCGTTCTCGATATCGCAATCGTCGAGCAGCACGCCGATCGCGAGGATATCGTCATTGGTGTGCGGATAGAACGCCCAGTCCTGGTGCCATTCGACCGGCGAGCCGTATTGCGCCGATTTCATGTTGAGCTTGGAGCCGTGCAGGCGAAGGCCGGGGCCGATCAGTCTGGTCAGGATCGAGATCACGGCTGGGCTGCGGACGATCTCGTCGAAGATCGGGTGCACCTTGTGCGGTGCCTTGATGCGGCGGACGCGCGGGTTCTCCGGGGTGTGGCCCGGCTCGAGGTCGTAGACATCGGTGTGCTCGGTCACGCTGGCGGCCCCGGCCACCAGCTCGGCGAGCACCGTGCGCACCTTGGCGAGGGTCTCCTGGTTGAGCACCTCGGGGATCACGATCACCCCGTCGCGCTTGTAGGCTTGGACCTGTTCGTCCGAAATCATGCCGTTTCTCCCTTTTTGTTCTATGTTAGCGCTAACATAACGATGTTAGCGCTAACATCATGGCTTGGCAACCCGGAATCGTGCACGGTCCAGCCCATGAGCTCCGAACTGACTGACCGCGGCGCCGGCCCGGCCGGCGCCGCGCCCACCCTTTCAGAGGTGGCCAAGCGCGCCGGCGTCTCCTCGATCACGGTGAGCCGGGTTGTGCGGATGCCCGATCTGGTCGCCCCTGAGACAAGGGCAAGGGTCGAGCAGGCGATGCGCGATCTTGGCTATGTGCCGAACCTCGTGGCGGGGGCGCTTGCCAGCGCGCGGACCAATTCGGTCGGCGTGCTGGTGCCGACCATCGCCAACTCGATCTTCGCCGACACCGTGCAGGGCCTGTCCGACAAGCTCGAGCCGCTCGGCTTCTCGGTGATCCTGGCGCAGTCGCGCTACGACGCGGCGCGCGAGGATCGCATGCTGGCGGCGCTGCTGTCGCGGCGGCCCGAGGCGATCATCATGGTCGGCTCACCGGCAACCGAAGATGGCAGCCGCCTGCTGCGCAATGCGCGGATTCCGATCGTCGAGACCTGGGACCTGCCGGCAAATCCGATCGACGCGGTAGCGGGCTTCGACAATTACAAGGCCGGTGTCGCCGTCGCCAGGCATCTGGTCGTGCAGGGACGCAAGCAGCTCGCCTTCATCGGCGGCGACGATCCGCGCGGCACGCGGCGCTGGCTCGGCTTCAGGGATGAGGCGCTGGCAAGCGGTCTCGCCGAGCCGCGCCGGCTGATCCTCGATCGCAAGGACTCCGGCAGCGTGGCGGCGCATGCCCGGCTGCCCGGTGTCGATGCGGTGTTCGCCGCCAACGATGCCCATGCGATCGGCTTCATGTCGGGGCTGCGCAAGGCCGGAGTGCTGCGCGACGGGCCCGCATCGGCGCAGCCGGTCGCCGTGATCGGGCTTGGCGATCTCGAGATGGGCCGGCTGATCTCGCCGACGCTCAGCACGATCAGCGTGCACGGCGACGCCATCGGCCGCACCGCGGCGACGCTGACGCTCGAGCGCGGCGGCGAGCGCCGCATCGATCTCGGTTTCGAACTGGTGCTGCGCGACAGCGGTTAGACGAGAGCATGATCAGATTAGGTTGAGGTGCAATGGCGTCGGAAGTTCACCTCTCCCTTGGGAGAGGTCGATTTGCGCAGCAAATCGGGTGAGGGGTTACGGTCTATCGAGAGAGCAAGAGCCCTCACCCGGATTGCTTCGCAATCCGACCTCTCCCCGGCGGGGAGAGGTGAACCAAGAGCGCGCCAAGCCGATTCAATCAAAACTCATTCCGCCTTAGCGTACGCCGGTGTCCGCCGCCTCGAGCAAGGCGATCAGGCCACGTAGAATGGCCATCGGCGAAGGAGGGCACCCCGGAATGTGGAGATCGACCGGAACAACCGCTGAGACCCCGCCCACCACCGCGTAGCTGCCGGCGAAGCATCCGCCATCCCTCGCGCAATCGCCCACGGCGACGACCCATTTGGGATCGGGGGTCGCACGATAGGTGTGCTCCAGCGCTTCGCGCATGTTCTTCGTGACGGGACCCGTGACGAGCAGGACGTCCGCGTGGCGGGGCGAGGCGACGAACCGGATGCCGAACCGTTCGACGTCGTAATACGCATTGTTCAGTGCATGAATTTCCAGCTCGCATCCGTTGCACGAGCCTGCATCGACCTCTCGGATCGAGAGGCTGCGGCCGAGGCGCCGTCTGGCGGTGTGGCCGACCATGGCCGCGAGCTCAGCAAGCGCAGCATCGTCCGGCCGCGGCGCTTGCTCGGTCAAGGGGTGGCGAAACAGGCCCTGGAGTAGAAGTTTGCGCATCGCTTCCAGTCCTTAGAGGTCCTGCCCTGAATAGGAGCAGTTGAACGACTTGTTGCAGAGGGGGAAGTCCGCCACGATGTTGGCTTCGATGGCGGCCTCGAGCAGCGGCCACTGAAACCATGATGGATCGCGCAGATGACATCGCTCGATCCGGTCGCCGTTCAGGCGCAGCCAGGCCAGGATATCGCCGCGGAAACCTTCGACCAGCGCCATGCCTTCGCGAGGCTCCGTCGCAGCTTGCAGCGACACGCGGACCGGGCCGGGCTCGAGCCCGGCGAGGATCTGGTCTGCCAGCGCAAGGCTCTGCTCGACTTCGCGGATCCTGATCCAGACCCGCGCGTTGACGTCGCCATCGCGGAGCACCGGGACTTCGAAACGCAGGCCATCATAGGGGGGATAGCCGGGCGTGCGCCGGGCATCATGATCGCGGCCGCTCGCCCGCCCGACGTAGCCGCCGGCGGCGAATTGCCGGGCGAGCGCCGGGGCAACGACGCCGGTGGTCACCGTGCGATCCTGCAATGAGGCGGTGTTGTCGTAGAGTTCGATCAGCGCCGGGAAATGCCGGCGGATCTGGTCGAGCGCGGCGCGGATTGCGCCGGATCCATCGCCGGCGATGTCCCGCGCGACGCCACCGGCAACGACAAGGTCGCGCATCAGGCGGTGGCCGAATGCGGCGTCGGCAGCGCGCAGTGTGGACTCGCGCAGCACGGCGCAATGCGCCTGCATCAGCGCGAACGAAGCATCGTTGCAGATCGCGCCGATGTCGCCGAGATGGTTGGCCAGCCGTTCGAGCTCGGCCATCAGTGCGCGGAGCAGGAGCGCGCGCGGCGGCACCGCAATTCGCTGCGCGGCCTCGACGGCCTGCGCGAATGCCAACCCATAGGCGACCGTGCTGTCGCCTGAAACCCGGCCGGCGAGCCGCGCGGCCTGCTCCACGGTGCTCCCCGCCATCAATCCCTCGATGCCCTTATGGGTGTAACCGAGCCGCTGCTCCAGGCGGACGACGGTCTCGCCGCTCGCCGTAAAGCGGAAATGTCCGGGCTCGATGATGCCGGCATGGACCGGGCCGACGGCAATCTGGTGCAGGCCGTCTCCCTCGGCCGGAAGGAATCGATAAGGCGCGGCATCCGGCGATGCATCGAGACGCTCGCCCAGCGGGAAGCGAACTTGCCATCGGCCATGATCGAGCCACGGACGAGAATCCGGCGTCCCCGTGGCCACCAGCCCGAACAGATCATGGATGGTGCGCTCCAGGCGAAGCGCCGGGAGATGATGGGCCGCGACCGAAGGGAATTGGCGATCGGGACACTCCAGGCTGATCACGCCGATTGCGGACGTGCGGCTATCGAGCAGCGCCATGTGCACGCTGGAGGGTTCGCCCCACAGCCCGAGCAGGCTCAAGCCGCCATCGGCAAGGGCGCCGGCAGCGGAGCGCCAGGTCTCGCCATCCACCACCGCGCGCGACCAGGGATGATGCCGTTCGACCTTGTGGCCGCTCTGGATCAGATCGATCAATGTCGGCATATCCGCTCTCCCCCGCTAACCCAGAAGGTTGGCGACGTGCTGGAACCAGACAACCAGCGGTCCCGGAAGGTAGATGCCCGCGGTCAGTACCAGCGCGAAATGCGCGAACATCGGCAGATAGGACGCATCCGCCGGCGCGGCATTGCCGCGCGGCTCGCCGAACGCAAGGCTGGTCAGGCGCAGGATCAGCGCGCCGAAGGCGAGCAGCAGGCCGAACACCAGAGGGATGGCGAGCAGCGGCTGGCGCGCAAAGGTGGAGCTGACGATGAGGAATTCGCTCATGAAGATGCCGAGCGGCGGCAGACCGGCGATCGCGACCACGCCGATCACGAGGCTCCAGCCGAGTGCCGGATGGGTTTCCGTCAGGCCGCGAATGTTGGCAATCCGTTGCGTGCCCTTCACCTGCGCGATGTGGCCGACGGCGTAGAAGATTCCCGATTTGGTGAGGCTGTGCATCACCATGTGCAGCAGGCCGGCAAAGTTGGCAAGCGGACCACCCATCCCGAACGCAAACACGATGATGCCCATGTGCTCGATCGAGGAATAGGCAAACAGCCGCTTGATGTCGCGGCGGCGGTACAGCATGAACGCCGCGAACAAGAGCGAGGTCAGTCCCATCGTCACCATCAGCGGACCCGGCGATATCGCATCCGGATTGGTGGCGAGCAGGATCTTGAAGCGAAGCACCGCATAGAGCGCCACGTTGAGCAGCAGGCCGGACAGCACGGCGGAGATCGGGGTCGGGCCCTCGGCATGCGCATCCGGAAGCCAGGCGTGCAGCGGCGCCAGGCCGACCTTGGTGCCGTAGCCGAGCAGCAGGAAGATGAAGGCGACGTTGAGCAGCGCGGGATCGAACGTCGCCGCGCGGCTGATCAGCACCGTCCACACCATGGCGTCCTGACCTTCGCCGATCACCGGCAGCGCGGCCATATACACCAGGATCGTGCCGAACAGCGCCAGCGCGATGCCGACACTGCCGAGGATGAAGTACTTCCAGGCCGCTTCCAGCGCCGCATGGGTCCGGTAGATGCCGACCATCAGGACGGTGGTGAGCGTGGCGATCTCGACCGCGACCCACATCAGGCCGATATTGTTCGACACGAATGCGAGGTTCATGCCGAACATCATGACCTGATACATCGCATGGTAGAAGCGCAGGTAGCCCGGCGTCAGCCGTCCGGTCTCGAGCTCGTGGGCGATGTAGCTCGCGCTGAACACGCTGGTGGTGAATCCCACGAAGGTGTTGAGCACGATGAAGACGATGTTGAGATCGTCGATCAAGAGATACTGGCCGGGCTGCGAGCGCGCGATGACCAGCAGCGACAGCGCGGCCAGCAAGGTGCCGAGACTGGCCAGGATATTGATCGCGGCGGTCAGCCGGTAGCCGGGCAGCACCGCAAGCACCGCCGCGGCGCAGATCGGTATCAACAGAACCCAGACGACGGCATCGGACGCCGCGTTCATCGCCGTTCTCCCCTGAATTCATCGAGCGCGCCGACGTCGACGGTGTCGAACCGCTCCCGAATCCGGAACAGGAACACGCCGATGACGATGAACGCGATCAGGATCGAAAACGCGACGCTGATTTCCACGACGAGCGGCATGCCCTTGGCGCCGGTTGCGGCCAGCACCAGTCCGTTCTCCAGCGACATGAAGCCGACCACCTGGCTGACGGCGTTGCGCCGCGTCACCATGACGAGCAATCCCAACAGCACCACCGACAGCGCGAAGGCGAGGTCCTCCCTCGCCAGCGGATCGGCCGCGCCGGTCACGCGCAGCATCAGCACCATGGAGAGGGCGACGAGCCCCATGCCTGCCAGCATGGTCGGGCCGATGCCCACCGCGGTCTCGATATCGCGATGGATGCCGAGCTGCTTGACGATCCGGTGCAGCGCCACCGGGATGATGATCGCCTTGAACAGCAGCGCGATCACCGCCGTCACGTAGAGATGCGGCGCGTTCTGGATGAAGGCCTGCCAGGCCACGGACAACGCGAGCACCACCGCATGAAGCGCGAAGATGTTCAGCAGCGCATACAGGCGATCCTGGTACAGCATCATGAAGCTGATCAGGACGAGCCCGCCGGCGAGCAGATGGGCGATGTCGAAGGCGAGGTTGTGCATCAGAAGCCCCGTGACACGAACCGAAGCAGGGTGCCGAGCAGGCCGAGCATCAGGGCGGCGCCGAGGAACTCGGGGACGCGGAAAACCCGTACCTTCGCGGTCGCGGTCTCGAACACGGCAAGCAGGACGCTTGCGACCGCAAGCTTGAGGGTGTAGGCGGCAGTGCTCGCCAGATAGGACAGCGGGCCCGCGCCTTCGGTGGTGATCTGCCACGGGAAGAACACGCAGATGATCAGGGAGACATAGAGCAGCAGCTTGAGGAAGGCGCCGAACTCGATCATGGCGAGGTGACGCCCGGAATACTCCAGGATCATCGCCTCGTGCACCATGGTCAGCTCCAGATGCGTCGCCGGGTTGTCGACCGGAATGCGGGCATTCTCGGCCAGCGCCACCATGATCAGTGCGATCATCGCCATGCCGAGCGAAACGCGCAGTCCCACTTCGGATGACGCCATGAAGGTCGCGACCGTCGACAGCTGGGTCGAGCCGGCGATGAGCGCGACGCAGAACACCATCAACAACATGGCCGGCTCGGCGAGCGCGGCGATCATCACCTCGCGGCTGGAGCCGATGCCGCCGAAGCTGGTGCCGACATCCATGCCGGCAAGCGCGAGGAAGAAGCGCGCGCTGCCGAGCAGGGCGACGACCGCGATCAGGTCGGCACTCCAGCTGAATTCAAGGCCGGACGCGAATGTCGGGACCAGCGCTGCGGCGACCCAGATCGCCGCGAACGTCACATAGGGCGTGACGCGGAACAGCCAGGAGGCATTCTCGGCGAGCACGACCTCCTTGCGTAGAAGCCGCAGCAGGTCGCGGTAGGGCTGGAAGATCGACGCGCCCCTGCGGCGCAGCAGGCGAGCCTTGATCTTGCGCACGACGCCGGTCAGGAGCGGCGCGAGCAGCAGCACAAGCGCCATCTGGCAAAGCTGAACCAAGATGTCCGAGATCACGACCATATCGCGAGCACCAGCAGCAGTGTGACGAGGGTTGCGAAGACCAGGCTGAGATAGCGGCGGATGGTCAGGAACTGGAGCTGGTTCAGCCGATCGGCGAGGAACCACACCGCTTCGGTCAACGGCGTGTACAGCCGCTCCCAGACCAGATCGTGCATATCGAGCTGGAAACGCGCCGGCCGCAGCTCACCCGGTGCGGGCATGTCGACATGCTCGCGGGTCTGGAAGATCAGCGTGCCGAAGACACGGCGGATCGGTTGGACGAAGCTCGCTCCGGAATACTGCGCCGCCGGCGTCGGATCGGTGAAGCCGCAGCCCCAGGCAGGTCCGCGCCGCAGCGCGCGCGACGCAAAGCGATGGATGACATACACCGCAAGCGAGGCGGCGGCGGTGATGAAAGCAAAGACGAGCAATCCGTTGTAGGAGCTGCGGCTCTCCTCGATCGGAACGATCGAGAGCCAGGCGTCGTTGCTCTGAACCGGCATCCGATGGCCGATAACGGCCCGCGCCACCGGCGAGAGCGCGTCAATCACCAGGCCCGGCAGAATGCCGGCGAGAAAGCACAGCGCGGCGAGACCGAACATCGCTGCGAGCGAATAGCGATCGACCTCGCCGGCGGCTTCCGCGGCCGGGCTCCGCGCCCGCCCGAGGAAGGTGATTCCGAAGGCTTTGACGAAGCAGGCGGCGGCGAGCGCCGCGGCGAGCGCCAGCAAGGCGCCGACCGCGGGCACCATGATCTTCAGCATCCATTGCGGCAGATCGGGGCTCTGCAGGACGGCCTGAAACATCAGCCACTCCGATACGAACCCGTTGAACGGCGGAAGGGCGGAGATCGCGACGCAGCCGACCAGAAAGACGAAGCTCGTGAGCGGCATGCGGTGGATCAGGCCGCCGAGCCTGTCCATGTCGCGTTCGCCGGTCGATGTCAGCACGGCGCCGGCTCCGAAGAACAGCAGGCTCTTGAAGAATGAGTGGTTGAGCACGTGGAACAATGCGGCCGTGAAGGCGAGAGCCGCCGCCAGGCCGAAGCCGTTCGCCTGAAACGCCAGCGCCAGGCCGAGGCTTGCGAAGATGACGCCGATGTTCTCGATCGTGCTGTAGGCGAGCAGGCGCTTGAGATCCTTCTCCATCAGCGCGTAGAGAATTCCCATCACGGCGGTCGCGCCGCCCAGGATCAGCACGACGACACCCGCCGACCAGCTGGGCGGCCCGAGCAGATCGAACACCACCCGGATGAAGCCGTAGATGGCGACCTTCGTCATCACGCCGCTCATCAGCGCCGAGACGTGGCTCGGTGCCGCCGGATGGGCCAGCGGCAGCCATACGTGCAACGGGACCAGGCCGGCTTTCGATCCGGCACCGAGCAGCATCAGCGCGAGCACCAATGAGGCTTCGGACGGTGCATGCTGGGCGTTGCGGATCGCCGCAAAGCCGTAGCCGCCGCCGGCTCCCGCCAGCAGCCCGAAGGCGAGCAACAAAGCCAGCGTTCCGAAACTCGCCATCACGAGATAGACGTAGCCCGCCCGGGCATTGTCCGGGTCACGGTGGTGCGTCATGACGAGCGCCCACGACGCGAGCGACATGGATTCCCAGCACAGCAGGTAGGTGAACGCATCGTCGGCAAGCACGACGAGATTCATCCCGGCCAGGAACGCCGGAAAGAAGGGAAGAATGCGCTGTGGCGCGGATTCGTGGCTGCCGTAGCCGAGGCCATAAAGACTTGCCGCGGCGCCGCCGAGATTGACCACCGCGAGGAAGAACGCGGCGAGCGCGTCGAGGCGGAAATGCGATCCCAGCCATGGCAAGCCGATCGGCAGGGTCAGTTCGGTCGCGCCGGCGTGGGCGATGAGCGAGAACAGCGCCCCGGCCAATGCGACCAGTGAAATCGCAAAGGTCGCGCCGTAGACCAGGGCCGTCGATCGGCGCGATCTGCTCGATGCGATCGCGAGAGCGGTCGTTCCCAGCAGCGCGGCGACACACCACATCTGCTGAGTGACCGCCGGGATCATGTCTGCACCTTCGGTGAGCCCGGTCCGGCCTTCAATCGTACGCCGCGGCCGCCGGCGCTGCTGACGGCCCCCTCGTTGATGACCTCGACGCCGGCCGTGCCGAGCGCGTCGATCAGTTTCACCAGCGAATCGACATTGCCTCGAATGGTACCCTCGCTCGCCTCCATGCGTTGGATGGTTGGCACCGAAAGTCCGGACAGTTCGGCGAGCTGCCGTTGGTCGATGCCAAGCAAGGCTCTGGCCGCTCGTAGCTGGGCCGCGGTGATCATCGATTGAGGCCGTCGACTGAGATTCGCGTTTGTTTGAATGTCATTTATGCACAACAAGTAGTGATGTTACAATGGCAATAAGTGATGTTTAATACATCAACTTTAGGCAAGGCCTTTGTGCGGTGGGACACGCCAATGGAAATCCGCCGATGCGCGCTTATTCGGCGATCTTCCGGTAGACCGCCGCGGCGCGGCGCAGCAGGTGGCTCTTGCGCTTCCGCGCATGCACGCGCTGGTGCTTGGCCTTGCGCTCCTCGGCGCGTTTCACGAGCGCGTCGGCGTTCTCGACCAGCTTGCGACGGACCTCGTGATCGTTCAACTCGCCGAGCAATTGCTGTCCCTTGCGCAGTTGCTTCAGCACATTGCGCCATGATGCGTATTCGTCGGGGGGCAGGCCGCCCTCGGAGAACTCGATGGCGTAGCGCAGCCGCTTGCTGGCGAGCCGGACGCGGTGGCGCTTGTTCTTGCCCATGCCCTGCAGCCCGCGGCTCTTCTGGCACAATTTGCCATGCCACCGCGCCAACCGGCGCGCGTGAAACACCGCGACCGGCACGGCCCGCCGCTGCGCGGCGCGGCGGTCTTGCCGCGCGGTCCAGGGGCCGCTGCCGACCCAGTCCCACATGCCGTCGAACCATTGCCAGTAACGGTCGCTTTGCAGCGCCTCCTTAAGGGCTTCGAACGCGTCGGTTCGCGCGGTCTCGAGCATCTGCTGTTCGGGCAGGCCCTTGCTGTTCTCGATCGCGACGTCGAGGTCGCGCGTCGCGCCGAGATGGGCGCTCAGCCATTTCAGCTCGGATTTCAGCCGCGTCCATTCGCTGTCCGCGACCATCGGGCGGTAGAAGGCGATTGCTGCCTTCAGCCGCGTCAGGGCGATACGGGTCTGGTGGAGCGCGGCGGAATCTCCGGAGCTCACGGCTTCATGGTTGATCGCGACTTCCTCGAGGCATTCAGACAGGATCAGGCGAAACGCGGTCTCACAACGCATGGCTTCGCTGAGATGGCGCGGCCGCTTCGGGCGGACAATACGCTCCCGGTCCGGACTGACCGCTGACGTCATGACACTCCCGTGGCGCCGCCGGAGCAGCAATGCGACGTGCGGCTCCCGGATCGGAGATTTCCCGTTTGGTCGGTGTCGATCAAGGGTTTTCTGCCGGAGCGCAATGCAGCGATCCGGCGACGCGATCAAAATGTCGCAACCAAAGCGGTCAAGAGGGCTGAACCGCTCGCACCGCAAGATACTTCGCGCGCGAAATATCTTGATATTTCGCATGCGAAATATATAACAGGGATATGAAAGCGGAACACCGGCTGATCTTTCTTCTGACCGTGGCCTACCGGCGGCTGCAGCGCGCCATCGATCAGGAGACGGCCGCGCATGACCTGACGTCGGCCCAGGCCGGCGTGCTGTTCTTTCTCGGGCGCAACGACGGCGCGCTGATCGGCGACGTCTCGCAGGCACTCGACATCGTGCCGTCGGCGATGACCGGGCTCGCCGACCGGATGGAGCGTGCGGGCCTCGTCAAGCGCCGCCGCGATGGCGAGGACGGGCGCAGCCAGCGGCTCTATCTCACCGTGGCGGGACAGGAGCTCGGCAAGCGCGCGGCGGCGCGGACCAGGGTGATCAACAACCGCCTGATGGACGGATTTTCGGAAGCCGAGATCGACGTGGTGTCGCGCTGGTTGAGCAGCCTGCAAGGGAAATTTCCGAAGGACAAAGAAGACTAGGGCGTTTTCAGGCGAAGCGAGTTCGCGTGCAGAAACCGCGTCAAACAGGAAGCAAGCAAAGGAGTGAGACATGAGTGAAGTGGTCGTGACGCTGGACAATGGCGTTCTCACCGTGACGATGGCGCGTCCGGACAAGAAGAATGCGATCACCAATGCGATGTATGGCGCGATGGCCGACGCGCTCGAACGCGCGGAAAGCGATCCCGCAATCCGCGCGGTGCTGATCCAGGGCGACGGCGACAGCTTCACCGCGGGCAACGATCTTGCCGATTTCGCGGCGGTGTCGCGCGGTGTACAGGGCGAGCGTCACGTCTCGCGCTTCCTTAGCTGTCTTGCCAAGGCGACGCGGCCGCTGGTTGCCGCGGTGCAGGGCAATGCGGTCGGCATCGGCACCACCATGCTGCTGCATTGCGACCTCGTCTATCTCGCGCCGACCGCGCGGCTGATCACGCCGTTCGTCAATCTCGCGCTGGTGCCGGAGGCGGCGTCGACCTATCTGCTGCCGCAGCGCATCGGCTATGCGCGGGCCTATGCGATGTTCGCGCTCGGCGAGCCGGTCGAGGCGGAGACCGCGGTCTCGATCGGCCTCGCCAATGCGGTGGTGCCGCTGACGGATCTCCGTGCCAGGGCACGTGCCGCGGCGGATGCATTGGCGAAGCGGCCGTTCGGCTCGCTCCAGCACACCAAGGCGCTGATGCGCGATCCCGCCAAAATCAGCGCGCAGATGGCGCGCGAGGGCGAAATCTTCCAGGAGCGCCTGAAGAGCGCGGAAGCACGCGAGGCGTTTGCCGCCTTCGCCGAGCGCCGCCCGCCGGATTTCTCCAAGATCGCCGGGTAAAAGATCGCCGGGTAAGCCGCCATGGGGCCGCCGCGCGCGGCCCCATGGCTTTGGGGTTGACGGCGTCATCAGCATCGAACATCCCGTGTCGGGGGCATAACGAACCCGGCGAGGCGAGGCATGAGCGACAGTCACACCCTGCGCGGCGATGGAATCGCCGCGACCATTCAGGCCGAGGGCGCCGAATTGTCGTCGCTGAGGAATGCCGAAGGGAGGGAGCTGTTGTGGCAGGCCGGTCCGCAATGGCCGCGCCATGCGCCGATCCTGTTCCCGATCGTCGGCCGGTTGAAGAACGACACGCTGCGTCACAACGGCAAGACCTATCCGATGACGCAGCACGGCTTTGCGCGGGACCGCCGCTTTGCCTGGGCGGAGCAGGGGGCCCAGTCCTGCAAGCTCGCGCTGTCAGACGATGCGGAAACCCGCGCACGCTACCCTTTCGGGTTCAGGCTAGAGGTCACCTACACGGTTGACGGCGCCGATCTCGACGTTGCCTTCGACATCGTCAACACCGGTGACGAGATGCTGCCGGCCTCGCTCGGCGGTCATCCCGCGTTCAATTGGCCGCTGGTGCCGGGCCTGCCGAAGGAGGCTTACACGCTGACCTTCGGCAAGACTGAACCCGCGCCGATCCGGCGGTTGAAGGATGGATTGATGCGGCGGCAGCCTGAACCCAATCCGGTCAAGGGTAGAACGCTTGCGCTGTCGGAGGAGCTGTTCGATGACGACGCGATGGTCTTCGACCAGGTCGCAAGTACATCGATCCTTTTCGCGGCGACACGGGGCCCGGCTGCAGCCACGCAAGGCCCGGCGATCGAAATGTCATGGCGCGGCTTTCGCGAGCTTGGCGTCTGGTCGAAGGTCGGCGGTGCGCCGTTCCTGTGCATCGAACCATGGCACGGTTTTGCCAGTCCGGCGGAGTTCGATGGCGAGTTCGCCGACAAGCCCGGCCTGATGCAGATCGCGCCGGGCGCACGTCAGTCGCTCGGCTACCGCATTCGCGTGAGCTGACGGAAGACGTTGCCGGCGCGATCAACTCAATCCGTGCGGCTGCCGAGCGCGTTGGTGAGTGCGCCGACCGACGGCGGATTTTCGTGTGCCCAAGCCTCATGCGCGGCGAGATCGCGATAGTGCTCGGCCATCCGCAACAGCCGCTCGCGGATGCCGCTGTCTTCCTCGCCCTTGGCCTGGTCGGCGAGCTGCGCCGCGCGTTCGAGAAGCGTTTTCGGATCGATCACGACAGGCTCCAAATCCGGTTTCGCCAAGCGACAACGGTCGCAGCCAAGCACAGTTCCTGCCATGGTTTGATGACAGTCAGGCTGAACCGATCGATGGCGCTGTCGTGGCTCGGGAACCCTTGAGCATGGTGAGACTAGGATCGACGGCGGTGCTTCACCTCTCCTTTGGGAGAGGTCGGCGCGTAGCGCCGGGTGAGGGATTGCGGTCTCTCGTTAGCGCTGCGGCCCCTCACCCGATTTGCTGCGCAAATCGACCTCTCCCCGCTGGGGAGAGGTAAAGCGAATCCGCTGCCAAACCGATTCGGTCCAAATTCATCACGCGCTAGTTGAACGCCATGCCGCCGCTCATCGCGATGGTCTGTCCGGTCATATAGGGACTGTTGACCAAGAGCATCACCGCCTGCGCGACCTCCTCGGCGGTGCCGAAACGGCCGATCGGAATGCGGCTGACCAGCTCGCTCTGTCCCTTCATCATGTCGGTCTCGATCAGCGACGGCGCCACCGCGTTGACGGTGATGCCTTCCTTGACGAGGCGCGCGGCATAGCCGCGGGTCATGCCCTCCATCGCGGCCTTGGATGCGTTGTAGTGCGGCCCGATCGAGCCGGCGCCACGCGCCGCGCCGGAGGAGATGTTGACGATGCGGCCCCATGTCCGGGTGCGCATCATCGGCAGCACGGCCTGCGTGCAGAGAAACGCCGATTTGAGATTAACTGCGATGGTGCGGTCGAAATCCTCTTCCGTGAGGTCGTCGACACCCTTGACGATCGCAATGCCGGCATTGTTGACGAGGATGTCGATCGGGCCGAGCTCGGACTTGGCGCGCGCAACCAGGCCCGCGACGGCGGCCGCGTCCGAGACGTCGGCGGCGACAGCGACAGCCCGGCCGCCCGCGGCGGTGATGCCCTTCGCCAGCGTCTCCGCCTCGGCCGAGCGCTCGCGATAATTGATCGCGACGGCGGCGCCGGCATCCGCCAGCATCTTGACGATGGCCGCACCGATGCCGCGCGAGCCGCCGGTCACCAGCGCCACATGTCCGTGCAGACTGTTGGTCGTCATCCACCGTCCTCCTGTGCGAGCGCCGTCACGTTCGCAGAGCGGGCGGCGCGGTGCAACGCAACCCTGCTCAAATCTGCGTTGCGGCGGACGCCCTTGCGGCCAAAAAACCGGCGTTCCGGGCCGGAATCGGCCTTGCGTCCGGCGCGGACCGGCGGCAATGGTTGGAACATCACTCCTTTCAGCCTACCCACGAGAGTCCGATGAGCAAACTGATTGTCCGCGCCGGCGATTTCACCTTTGACGCCCGTTTCGAGGAACAGCTCGCGCCGAAGACGGTCGCCGCGTTCCGCAAGGCGATGCCGTTCGAGAGCCAGGCGATCCATGTGCGCTGGAGCGGCGAGGGCGTCTGGATGCCGCTCGGCGATCTCGATTTCGGAGTCTCCTACGAGAACCACACCAGCTATCCGGCGCCGGGCCAGATCATCCTCTATCCCGGCGGCATCAGCGAGACCGAGATCCTGCTCGCCTATGGCGGCGTGCATTTCGCCAGCAAGATGGGCCAGCTCGCCGGCAATCATTTCATCACGCTGACCTCGGGGCTGGAGAACCTCACAGCCTTCGGCAAGACCGTGCTGTGGAAGGGCGCGCAGAACATCCGCTTCGAGGAAATCTGATGTGACCGAGGCCCGCTATCCGCGCGATCTCCGCGGCTACGGCCGCAATCCGCCCGATCCGAAATGGCCCGACGCCGCGCGCGTCGCCGTGCAGTTTGTGGTCAATTTCGAGGAGGGCGGCGAGAACAACATCCTGCACGGCGATCGCGCCTCGGAAGCGTTTCTGTCCGACGTGCTGGGTGCGCAGCCCTGGGTCGGCCAGCGTCACGCCAATATCGAGACCATGTTCGAATATGGCTCGCGCGCCGGGTTCTGGCGGCTGTGGCGGATGTTCACCGAGCGCAAGCTGCCTGCGACGGTGTTCGGCGTCGCGATGGCGCTGAAGCGCAATCCGGATGTGGTGGCCGCGATGCAGGAGGCCGGCTGGGATATCGCCAGCCACAGCCTGCGCTGGATCGAGCACAAGGACATGTCGGAGGACGAGGAGCGCGCGGAGATCGCACGTGCGATTGCCGTGCACACCGAGGCGACCGGCGCGCGCCCGCTCGGCTGGTACACCGGCCGTTCCTCGATCAACACGCTGCGGCTTCTGATGGAGGCGGGCGGCCTGCGTTATCTCTGCGATTCCTACGCCGATGATCTGCCGTACTGGATCAAGGCTGATAGCACCGAGCCGCATCTCGTGATCCCGTACACGCTCGATGCCAACGACATGCGCTTCATCAACGCGCAGGGCTTTGGCGGCGGCGACGAGTTCTACACCTATCTGAAGGACAGTTTTGACGTGCTTTATGCGGAGGGCGCGACGCGACCTGCAATGATGTCGGTCGGCCTGCATTGCCGCGTCGTCGGCCGCCCCGGCCGCGCCGCCGCGCTGATGCGCTTCCTCGACTACATCCAGAAGCACGAGCACGTCTGGGTGCCGACCCGGCTCGCGATCGCCGAGCATTGGCACGCCAATCTGAAGCATCTCGCCGCGGAGGCGTTCGAGATCGGCTAGCCCCGGTTCCACTACCATCGGTTTGAAGCAGGCTTTCAGCTCACCCGAAATGCATCAGGTGAATTGCTGCGTTGCACGAATGTCTGAAGCGATCGCGGATTCCGTGCGTTAGCGACCTGCAATGCGGGAGCAGGCGGGTTTCATGCGGACGTTCTTAGCCGAATTGGAACACACATTTCGCTGGGTTCCGGATTGGGTCGTTGGCCTTGGCCTGATCACGGGCGCAATCGTCGTTGCGCTTGTCGTCCATTCGGTCGCGCAACGTCTCGTCCATCGCATGGTCGGATCGAACAATGCGGTCGCGCCGATACTGCTCGACAGGACCGCTGGCCCCGCGCGGCTGGCACTGTGTCTTGCCGCCGTCGCACTGGTGCTGCCGTTGGCACCGCTCGACGATCTGCTGCGGCAGACGCTCAGCCATTTCTTCGGCGTCGCCGTGATTGCGCTGGTCGGCTGGATTTCGATCCGCGCCGTCGACATGGCGTCGGCAAGGTATCTCGACCGATTTCGCCTCGACGTTGCCGAGAATTTTCTAGCGCGCAAGCATGTCACCCAGGTCCGCGTCTTCAAGCGGGTCACCGATACGTTGATCGTCATCATCGCGGTCTCCACTGCGTTGATGACGTTCGATTCGGTCCGGCAATATGGCGTCAGCCTGTTCGCCTCCGCCGGCGCCGCCGGTCTGATCGTCGGTCTTGCGGCAAGACCGTTGCTCAGCAATCTGATCGCCGGCGTGCAGATCGCCGTCACCCAGCCGATCCGGATTGAGGACGCTGTCATCATCGAGAACGAGTGGGGATGGGTCGAGGACATCGCCTCGACCTATGTCGTGATCCGGCTGTGGGACTGGCGGCGCATGGTGGTGCCGCTGTCCTATTTCATCGAGCGCCCGTTTCAGAACTGGACGCGCGACGCGCAGTCGCTGATCGGCGCGATCGCGCTGCATGTCGACTACAGCGCCGACGTGCCGGCGATCCGCAAGAGGTTGGAGCAGGTGGCCAAGGAGTCGCGGCTCTGGGACGGCGCGGTGGTCAATCTGCAGGTGATCGACACCCATCCGCGCACCATCGAACTGCGCGCGCTGGTCAGTGCCCGCAATGCGCCGCAGTCCTGGGACCTGCGCTGCGAGATCCGCGAGAAGCTGCTGGCGTTCATCCGCGACGAGATGCCGGACGCGCTGCCGCGGGATCGGGCGATCCTCGCACCTGCGGCCGACGGATTCGGTCGGGGCTTTCTGCGCGGTGCGCCGCCGCGTCAGCAGCCGGCTGCGGCGTCGCCGAACTGATCGGTGACCTCGTCTAATGCCCGGCCATGTGTCGGCCGATCTCGGTGAGGTCGGCCTCGCTGGCGCGGGCCTCGTGCACGAAGGCGCCGTGGAACATCACGACCAGCCGGTCCGACAATTCCAGCAGTTCGTCGAGGTCCTCGCTGACCAGCAGCACCGCTGCGCCGCGGTTGCGCGCGGCCATGATCTCGGCGTGGATCTGCGCCACCGCCGCGAAATCGAGCCCGAAGCAAGGATTGGCGGCGACCAGCACCTCGACGTCGCCCGAGAGCTCGCGCGCCAGCACCGCGCGCTGCACATTGCCGCCGGACAGCGCCGCGATCGGCGTCTCCGGCGTGCGGGTCTTGATCTTGTAGCGGTTGATCTTGCGCGTCGCGTCGTCGCGGAACGCCGAACGATTGAGCCACCAGCCGCCGCGCGCGAACGGGGCGCGGTCGAATTCGCGGAACGCGATGTTGTCGGCGACGCTCATGCCGCCGACGCAGGCGTTCTTCAACGGCTCCTCCGGCAATAGCGACATCCTGTGGCGGCGCATCTCCTCGCGGCTTGCGGAATATGCTTCGCCCTGGACGCGGATCGCGCCGCTCTCGGCCTCGCGCTGCCCGGCTAAGACTTCGACCAGCTGGCGCTGGCCGTTGCCGGAGACGCCGGCGATGCCGACGATCTCGCCGCTCTTCACCGTCAACGACACGCCATGCACGGCGACCGCGCCGGCATCGTCAAGCGCGGTGAGCTTGTCGAGCTCGAGCCTGGCCGCGCCGGTCTCGCCGGTGCGCGGCGGTTGCACGGTCAGCTGCTCGGCACCGATCATGGTGCGCGCCATTTCGTCGGGTGTGAGATCCGCGACCCGTCCGGTGCCGGCTAACTTGCCGCGGCGCAGAATCGTCACGTCATCGGCAAACGCCATCACCTCGCGGAACTTGTGCGTGATCATCAGGATGGTGAGCTCGCCCGCGACCACCATGGCGCGCAGCATGCCGAGCACCTCGTCGGCCTCGCCCGGTGTCAGCACCGAGGTCGGCTCGTCGAGGATCAGGAAACGGCGCTTCAGATAAAGCTGCTTGAGGATCTCGCATTTCTGCCGCTCGCCGGCGGAGATGTCGGAGACCTTGGCGTCGAGCGGCACCTTGAACGGCATCCGCGCCAGGAACGCCTCGAGCTCGGTCTTTTCCTTGCGCCAATCGACCACGACGGGCACGTCGTCGCGCGCCAAGACGAGGTTCTCCGCGACCGTCATCGCCGGCACCAGGGTAAAATGCTGGTAGACCATGCCGAGCCCGAGCGCATGCGCGTCCTTGGGATTGGCGATGGCCTGCTGGCGGCCGCCGACCATGATGTCGCCTTCGGTGGCGTGGTAATAGCCCATGATGCATTTGACGAGCGTGCTCTTGCCCGCGCCGTTCTCGCCGAGCAAAGCGTGGAACGAGCCGGGGCGCACCTTGAGCTCGACATTGTCGAGCGCCGTGAAATCGCCGAATCGCATCGTCACGGCGATGGCATCGACGCCGAATGCGCCTGATGGTGCGGGCGGCTCGCCGATGATCACGACAGCGCTCCGATCAGGTCGGTGGATCTGGTCACCGCGCCGAACACGCCGCCCTGCATCTTGATCATCTTCAGCGCGTGGTCGTGGTTGCTCCGGTCGGTCGCCCCGCAGCAATCCTCGACTAGCACGCATTCGAAGCCGCGGTCGTTGGCCTCGCGCATCGTGGTGTGGACGCAGACATCGGTGGTGATGCCGGTAAGTACGATGTTCTCGATGCCGCGCAGCCGCAGCATCAGCTCGAGATCGGTGGCGCAGAACGAGCCCTTGCCCGGCTTGTCGATGATCGGTTCGCCCGGCAGCGGCGCCAGATCGGGAATGATGTCCCAGCCGGGCTCGCCGCGCACCAGGATGCGGCCGCAGGGGCCGGGGTCGCCGATCCCGGCGCCGATCTGGCGCGAGCGCCAGCGCTTGTTGGCGGGCAGGTCGGCAAGGTCAGGGCGGTGGCCTTCGCGGGTGTGGATGATGTGAAAACCCTGCGCCCGCATCACCGCGAGCAGCTTCTTGATCGGCTCGATCGGCGCGCGGGTGAGCGAGAGATCATAGCCCATCTTGTCGACATAGCCGCCGACACCGCAGAAATCGGTCTGCATGTCGATGATGATGAGCGCGGTGTTGTCCGGGCGCAGGTCGCCGTTGTAGGGCCAGGCATAGGGTTCGGATTTGACATAGCGCTCGGGCATGTTGAACTCGCTGGCTCTATCGGGTGATGGACAGTTCGGCCGGCGCGCCGGTCAGCGTGCGCTTCGGCGAGCAGGTGATGATCATGATCGCCAAGGTCAGGATGTAGGGCGCGGCGTTGAACAGATGATAGCCGGAGGTGATGCCGACCGATTGCAGCGCCGGCCCGAGCGCTGCGGCGCCGCCGAAGGCAAGCGAGGCCCACAGGCACAGCATCGGGTCCCAGCGCGCGAAGATGACGAGCGCGACCGCGGTGATGCCTTGTCCGGAGGAGAGGCCCTCGTTCCAGCTGCCGGGGTAGAACAGCGACAGGAACGAGCCGCCGATGCCGGCGAGAAAGCCGCCGACCATGGTGGCGCGCAACCGGATCAGTAGGACCGAATGGCCCATCGCGCGCGCCGCGTCGGCGCTCTCGCCGGCGGTGCGGATCAAGAGGCCCCAGCGCGTGGTCCTGAACGCCCAATAGAGCAGCGGTGCGATCGCGACGCCGATCAGGAACAGCGCGTTGATGCGCAGCGCCGCGCGGATCTGCGGCACGTCGCTCCACCAGCCGAAGTCGATCGCCGGCAGGCGCGCCGCGGTCGGCTCGATCAGCGGCTTGCCGAGGAAGAACGCGAGACCCGTTCCGAGCAGCATCAGCGCGATGCCGACCGCGATGTCGTTGACCCGCGGCAGCGAACAGATGCCGGCATGCAGCGCGCCGAACAGCGCGCCGGTGATGCCGGCCGCGAGCACCCCGAGCCATGGCGAGCCGGACAGATAGGAGATGCCGTAGGCGCTCATCGCGCCCATCACCAGCGTGCCCTCGAGGCCGAGATTGATGCGGCCAGATCGCTCGGTGATGCACTCGCCGAGGCTGACGAACAGAAACGGCGTCGAGACGCGGATGGCGCCGCCGAACACCGCGAGCGGAACGGTCCAGAGCCCGAGAGATGCATCCGCCATGTCAGGACTTTCCCTTCAGGAAGCCGATCCGCCCGTAGAGCGCATCGCTTGCCAGCACGAACACGAAGATGATGCCTTGCAGGACCAGCACGGAGGCATCGGGCAGGCCGAGCCGCCGCTGCAACAGGCCGCCGGAGGCCGAGATGCCGCCGAGCAGGATCGCCACCGGAATGATCGCGAGCGGATTCTGCCGCGCCAGGAACGCGACCAGGATGCCGGTGAAGCCGTAGCCCGCCGCGAGGTTGGCATTGGTGCGGCCCTGCACGGCCGCAACCTCGATCATGCCGGCGAGGCCGGCGCAGCTGCCGGCAAGGAAGCAGACCGTCATGATCAGCTTGCCGACCGAAAGCCCGACGATCTTCGCGGCGCGGATGTTGCCGCCGGCCACCCGCGCGGCGAAGCCGAACGTGGTGTGATAGATCAGGATGTAGGCGGCGACGGCTGCGACCAGGCCGAACACCAGGCCCCAATGCACGTCGGTGCCGGGAATGCTGCCGATCATGTTGGCGGCGCCGATCTCGCGCGTCGACGGCTTGTTGAGGCTCGCCGGATCGCGCATCGGCCCCTCGACCAGATGGTTGAGGATCGCAAGCGCGATATAGACCAGCAGCAGGCTCGAGATCGTCTCGTTGACCCCGCGATATTGCCGCAGGCCGCCGGACAGCGCGATCCACAGACCGCCGCCGATCATGCCCGCGATCACCATCGCGATCTGCACCACGATCGGCGCCGCGCCCTGCAACGCCAGCGCGGCTGAGGTCGCCGACAGTGCGCCGATCAACAGCGCGCCTTCGCCGCCGATGATCACCATGCCGAGCTGCGCCGGCAGCGCCGTGCACAGCGCGGTCAGGATCAGCGGAGCCGCACGGGTCAGCGTGTTCTGCCAGGAAAAGGCGGTGCCGAACGCGCCATAATACATGTAGAAATAGAGGTCGAGCGGGTTCTTGCCGTAGAGCGCAATGAAGCCGCCGAACACCGCGAGCGCGCCGACCAGCGCCGCGCCCGGGATCAGGATGTACTCGATGCTGGCGCCGTAGCGCTGGAGGAAGCCGGGATCGGCGGCCGGAGCAACGCCGGCCGCCTCAACCGATTCCGCCGCCTCGGTCGTCACGCGGTGGCTCCGATCACGCCCTCGACCAGATAGTCCATCTTCTCGAGCTCGGGATCCTGCTGGCCGCGGTCGGTGCCGCCGGCGATCACGGTCTTGCCCTTGTTGTCGGCGATCGGACCCTTGAAGATCGTATACTCGCCCGATATGAACTTGGCCTTGACGTCGTCGGCATGCTTGCGCGCTTCCGCCGAGACCATCTCGCCATAGGGCGAGACCTTGACGATCTCTTCCTTCAGGCCGCCGCGATAGAAGTTCGGGATCGCCTCGCCTGCGGTGATCATCTTGACGAACTTCGGATAGAGCGCTTCCCAATTCCATTCGGCGCCGGTGAGATAGGCCTTCGGCGCCAGCGGCGACTGGTTGACGTGATAGCCGCACACCATCGCGCCGCGGCGCGCGGCGTTCTCGACCATCGTCTTCGGTCCATCGACATGGCAGGTCAGCACGTCGACGCCCTGGTCGATCAGGCTGTTGGTCGCCTCGGCCTCCTTGACCGGCATCGACCAGTCGCCGGTGAAGATCACCTGCGTGGTCGCCTTCGGATTGGCAAGGCGCGCGCCGAGCGTGAACGCGTTGATGTTGCGCAGCACCTGCGGGATCGGCTTGGCGGCGACGAAGCCGAGCTTGCCGCTCTTGGTCGAATAGCCGGCGACGATGCCGGAGATGTATTGCGCCTCGTCGATGTAGCCGAAATAGCTGCCGGCGTTCTTCGGGTCCTTGTCGGACCACAGGCCGCCGCAATGCTCGAAGTGCATCTTCGGAAACTTGCCCGCCATCTTGACGACGTGCGGGTTGTAGTAGCCGAACGAGGTCGGAAACAGCAGCGAAGCGCCGTCGAGGTTGATCATGGACTCGATGGTCTTCTCGACCGCATCCGTCTCCGGCACCTTCTCTTCCTCGACCACCTTGATGCCGGGCAGCTTCTTTAGCGCCGCCGCGCCTTGGGCGTGGGCCTGGTTGTAGCCGTAGTCGTCGCGCGACCCGACATAGATGAAGCCGACCGTGGTTTCCGCCGCCGCCGCACCGCGAATGCCGAGCGTGCTGCCGAGCGCCAATGCCGCGCTTCCCTGCAATAAATGCCTTCGTGAAATCCTGCCAAAATCCATCGCCTGCTCCCTCCGGCGGGGCCCGCCCGCCTGTCCTTGTCGCAGCCGCCGCAACGGCGGAGCCTAAGCGAGGTGTCGCAAGCTTCGTGCCAGAGCACGTTTTGTGATCATGGTTCCATAAGCGGCTGAATATGAAAGAGAACGGTTGTCGACTTCAGGTTGCCTGGAAACTACTCAGGATCGAATTGCCTATTTTGTAAGCGATCAATCGCCGTTGTATGCAATCCCGTTAAGCAGTCGCTAACCGGCCGGCGGCCGATGCGAGCCCGCTTGTGACCAGCTCACGGCGCCCGATTTGCCGGCTGGTGAATCGGACCGGGCCTGCTACGAGTGAAGCGGGCCGCGGTGCCGGGTTGGATTGATGGGAAAGAGCATGAGCGAGACACAACCGTCCTCGAAATCGTCCCCTCTTGGTGGCGAGATCGTGGCCCGGATCAATCAGCTCGCGGCGATCTCCGAGACGCCGGAGCACCTGGCGCGTATCTTCCTCACGCCCGAGCACCGCAAGGCCGCCGATCTCATCCTGTCCTGGATGCGCGAGGCCGGCATGACCGTGCATCTCGATGCGATCGGCAATGTCTGCGGCCGCTACGAAGGCGAGCGGCCGGGCCTGCCGGCACTGATGCTCGGCTCGCATTACGACACCGTGCGGGACGCCGGCAGCTGGGACGGCCCGCTCGGCGTCGTCACCGCGATCGCCTGCGTCGCCGATCTGAACCGGCGCGGCAAGCGGCTGCCGTTCGCGGTCGAGATCGTGGGCTTCGCCGACGAGGAGGGCGTGCGTTTCGCCTCGACCCTGCTCGGCAGCCGCGCGGTGGCCGGCACGTTCGACGAGAGCGTGCTCAACACGCGTGATCGCGCCGGCACGACCATGCGCGATGCGCTGATCGCCTTCGGGCTCGATCCCGATCACATCGGCAGAGCGGCGCGCGCCCGCCGCGAGCTGCTCGGCTATGTCGAGCTGCATATCGAGCAGGGTCCCGTGCTGGAAGAGAAGGCGCTGCCGATCGGCGTCGTCACCGCGATCTCGGGCGCGACGCGGCTCGCCGCCAGTCTCACCGGCATGGCCGGCCATGCCGGCACCGTGCCGATGCCGCTGCGGCGCGATGCGCTGGCGGGTGCGGCCGAATGCATCGTTGCGATCGAGCAGTTCTGCAAGTCCGACGAACAGGGCCTGGTCGGCACCGTCGGCTATATCAACGCGATGCCCGGCGCCACCAACGTGATCCCCGGCAAGGTGTCGTTCACGATGGACATCCGCTCGCAGAGCGACATGCATCGCAAGCGCGCGGTCGCCGACATCGTGCGGCAGATCGAGGCGATCGCCAAGCGCCGCGAACTCGCCCTGCAGATCGACATCACCCATGAGAACCGCAGCGTGCCCTGCGCGCCGTGGCTGAAAGCGCAGATCGCCGAGGCGGTCGCCGCCGAAGGCCATGCCGTGTTCGAGTTGCCGAGCGGCGCCGGACATGACGGCATGGCGATGGTCGACATCGCCGACATCGGCATGATCTTCGTGCGCTGCCGCGCCGGGATCAGCCACAATCCGGCCGAGCATGTCGAGCTCGCCGACGCCGATACCGGCGCGCGGGTGCTGCTGCGCGTGATCGAGAATTTTCGTCCGCACGGTGCCGTGAATAGCTGATCTGACCGCGCCGACGCCATCTGGACCGTCATCCTGAGGTGCGAGCCTTGCGGCGCAATTGCGCCGCTAGGCGAGCCTCGAAGGATGAATCGGCCCGGCTGGTGGCCGTCGCCCTTCGAGACGCCGCTTCGCGGCTCCTCAGGGTGACGGTGCTGGAGTTGAGTGCAAAAGACGTCTGGCTGACCTTGCGTCAGCGCGCCGCAGGCACCGCCGGCGTGCCGAATCTGGACAGGTCAGATCACCATTTCCGGCCCAGCTGCCGCTTATTGCGCCCTGGCGCTGAAGCGCTAGACTTGCGCCGATTGGGGAGGGGAGGACATGCGGTCGTCCGTCGTCCAGGACGTTCAGTTCCCAAAGCAACCGGCGCTGCAGCTGATCTATGACACTGCACCGATCGGTCTTGCCTACCTCTCGCCCGACTGTCGTTATCTCCAGATCAACCAGCGCCTCACCGAGATCTGCGGCATCTCGGTCGAAGGCCATCTCGGACGCACGGTGCACGATTGCGTGCCTGCGCTCGCCACCGCGGTCGAAGACATCGTGCGCTCGATCATGGAGACCGGCGAGCCCGTCACCGGCGTCGAGGTCTACGGCCAGCGTCCGGGCCACAATGACGAGCGCTGCTGGATCACGCATTGGCATCCGCAGCGCGGGCCGAACGGCAACATCGTCGGCGTCAACGTGGCGGCCGAAGAGATCACCGATCGCAAGCGCAGCGAGCGCGAGATCCGCGCTGCGCGCGACGCGGCCGAGAAGGCCTTGCACCATCTGCAGGAGACCCAGGCATCGCTGATCGAGGCGGAGAAGCTCGCGGCGTTGGGCCGGCTGGTGGCCGGCGTCGCGCATGAGATCAACAGCCCGGTCGGCACCAGCCTCACCGTCGCCTCGGTGCTGGAGCAGAAATGCGCCGACTTCGCGGCCGAAGCGGCCCGCGGCAAGCTGAAGCGATCGACCCTGAGCGATTTCATCGAGGTCGTCGAAAGCGCCTCGTCGCTATTGGTCGGCAACCTCAAGCGTGCCGCGGATCTGGTGCAATCATTCAAGCAGGTGGCCGTCGACCGCAGCTATTTCGACCGCAGCGCGTTCGATCTCGGCGAGGTGACCGACCAGGTGCTGTCGAACCTGCGTCCGGCGCTGCCGAAGAACAACCTCGCGCTCGAGGTCGATTGTCCCTCGGGTCTGGCGATGAACAGCTATCCCGGCCCCTGGGGCCAGGCGCTGACCAATCTGTTCGTCAATGCGGCGGAGCATGCCTTTCCGGACGGCAAGGGCGGCACCATCACGGTCCGGCTGCGCGCGTCCAGCGCGGACCGGGTGGAGATTCTGTTCGCCGACGACGGCTGCGGGATGGACCGCGACGTGCTGGGGCAGGCCTTCGACCCCTTCTTCACCACCCGCCGCGACATCGGCCGCATCGGGCTCGGGCTCCACATCGTGCACAACATCGTCACCAATCGGCTCGGTGGCGAGATCCATCTCGACAGCGCCACGGGCAGGGGGACCAGCGTGCGGATCACCCTGCCGCGCCTGGCGCCGCAGCGCGGCACCGATCATTGAGGCCGGATTGGCGGGCTGAGAAGGAAATGCTCCCCGGCTTTCGGGCTGGAAAACATCCTTCCAAGGTACCCTCGCAAAAGGCATTCCACGACCCTTGCTTCCGCCCCCGCCGTCGCGACATTGTCAGGGCATTCCTGATGGTCACGACGATGAGCCAATCCGCATTCGATCCCTTCGGTGAGCCCGTCCCCGCGGTCGATTCTTCGGCTGCGAGCGAAGGCGTGTCGAAATGGCTGAAGACCGCGGGCACCAGCGTGTTCTGGGTGCTGGTGGTCGGCATCGTGCTGGCCCGCGCGGTCTATTTCGAGCCCGGCGTGTTCAGCTTCGAGCGAGCCGTTGCCTGGGCGCAGGGTCTGTTCACCGCGCTTTAGCCGCCGCTATGCGCGCCGCCGTCTTCGCGGCCTTCGTCTCCCGAATGATCCGGTCGAACGCGACCGCCGCCGGCACGTCGAGCCGGCCGGGCGATTTCAGTTGCCACAGCGTGCGCTCGATATGGACGCCCCTGATCGGGATCACCTTCAGTTTCCCGAGCCTCGCCTGATCGTCGATGGTTGCAACCGACACGATGGCGACGCCGACGCCGGATGCCACCGCCTGCTTGATCGCCTCGGTGCTGCCGATCTCGAGCGTCCGCTGCGGCTCGACGCGGTGGGCGGCGAGCGCCTGCGCGACCACCTCGCGGGTGCCCGAGCCGGGCTCGCGCACGATCAGGATCTCGTTGTTGAGCAGGCGGACGTCGATCGGGCCCGCGGCGGCCGCGAAGCGGTGATCGGGCGCTGTAATCAGCACCATCACGTCGGTGCGCCAGGCTTCGCTCGTCAGGTTCTCGTCCTCGACCGGCCCCTCGACCAGCGCGATCTCGATCTCATGCCCCAGCATCAGCGCCGCAATATCGCTGGTGTTGGCGCTGACGACATGCAGATCGATGCCGGGAAAGGCGCGGTGGAACACGCCGAGATATTCCGGGATCATGTAGGTCGCGATCGTGGTGCTGGCGCCGATCCGCAGCGAGCCGCTGTCGAGGTTGCGCAGCGCCTGCAATTCATCCTCGGCGGCGCGCTCGGCCGCGAACAGCGTCTCGGCATGGCGGGCCAGCGCCGCGCCCTCCCGGGTCGGCCGGACGCCCTTCGGGGTGCGGTCGAGCAGCCGGCAGCCGACCTGCAGCTCGAAATCCCGCACGCCCTTGGAGATCGCCGGCTGGCTGATGTGCAGGAGGTCGGCGGCGCGGGAGAAACTTCCGGTTCTCGCCACGGCCGCGAACAGGCGGAGCAGGTGCAGGTTGAGGGACATAACTTCTCTCTATCGGGGCAGTCCGAAAAGATATTAGCCAAGAGGCCCGCTTTGACGCATAAAATATTCTCTGAAAAGAGGATTTCGTGCCGGAACAACAAGACCAGGGGCAGAAGCAGGGCGCGCTGACGCGCATCATCCGGCTCATTCCCGGCATTCTGCTCTGCGGGGTGGTCACGGTCATCTCGCTCGGCGTCCAGGCCGCCGAGGAGCGCGTTTTCGACCATCCCTATATCGAGGCCCTGGTGGTCGCGATTCTGCTCGGCATGGCGGTGCGCACCCTCTGGGAGCCGTCGGAGCGCTGGCGCTCGGGCATCGCGTTCAGCGCCAAGCAGTTGCTCGAGGTCGCGGTGATGCTGCTCGGCGCCTCGATCAGCTTTGCCGCGATCGTGGCGTCGGGCGGGCTCTTGATCGGCGCCATCGCGGTGACCGTCCTGATCATGCTGGCGGTGAGCTATGGCCTGAGCCGGCTGCTCGGGCTGAAGACAAAGCTCGCGATCCTGATCGCCTGCGGCAACTCGATCTGCGGCAATTCCGCGATCGCCGCGGTGGCGCCGGTGATCGAGGCCGATGGCGACGACATCGCCTCGTCGATCTCGTTCACCGCCGTTCTCGGCGTGCTGATGGTGCTCGGCCTGCCGCTGCTGATCCCATTGTTGAAGCTGACGGCGACGCAATACGGCATCCTCGCCGGGCTCACGGTCTATGCCGTGCCGCAGGTGCTGGCGGCGACGGTGCCGGCCGGCATCGTCTCGACTCAGATCGGCACGCTGGTGAAGCTGGTGCGCGTCCTGATGCTGGGCCCGATCGTGGTCGGCCTCTCGCTGTTGGTGGCGCGGCGGCGCAAAGGTGCTGCGAAAGCCGCCGCGATCAGCCCGTTCAAGCTGGTGCCCTGGTTCATCGTCGGCTTCCTGGTGCTGGCCGCGCTGCGCTCGTTCCAGCTGGTGCCCGACATCGCGATCGCGCCGGTGACGAAGACGGCCGCGATCCTCACCGTGGTGTCGATGGCCGCCCTCGGGCTCGGCGTCGACGTGCGCGTGCTCTCGACCGTTGGCGGCCGGGTGACGGCCGCGGTCACGCTGTCGCTGATGCTGCTCTTGGGCTTGAGCATCGGTCTCGTGCACTTGTTCAAATAGAGCATGGCGAGATTCATCCGCATCGGAAGTTCACCTCTCCCTTGGGAGAGGTCGATTTGCGCAGCAAATCGGGTGAGGGGTGACGGTCTATCGAAAGAGCAAGAGCCCTCACCCGGATTGCATCGGACGATGCTTTCGCATCGCCCGCAGCAATCCGACCTCTCCCCGACGGGGAGAGGTGAGCCGAAATCACGGTGAGCGAGAGTCAACCAAAACTCATCCCGTCTGGCGGCTACTCGGCCGCCTTTGCGGTCTTGCCGAACATCCGTGTCGGTGCGGGAAAGCCGCAGGACGTGCCGTCGGTGATCTTGACCTGATCTTCCCAGGGCAGGCGGAAGCGGCCGGACACCATGTCCTGCATGAAAGTGTAGGGGCAATCCATCGCGCCGCCTTTCACCGCGACATAGCCGCGGTGCCAGAGCTGATAGATGTTGTTCTCGACGCCCCAGTTGATCCGCGCCTCGCGCACAAGGTCGGGCCGCACCTCGGCGGTGATGATCTCGTCGGCCCGTCCCGTGGTGCCGTGCGCGATGATGCTGCCGTCGAAATTGACGAACATGCCTTCGCCCATCGAGTCGAACGACCCGTCCGAGCCGCACATGCAGACATTGGCCGTCACCATCAGGTTCTGGAACGCGTTGGCCTGGTTGGTGAAGCGCCAGCTGTCGCGGATCGGCGCGGTGTAGCCCGCGGTGCGGATCATGATCTCGGCGCCCTTGTAGGCACATTCGCGCGCCATTTCCGGGAACATGCCGTCGTGGCAGATGATCAGTGCGATCTTCGCGCCCCTCGGCCCGTCGATCACGGGAATCCCGATGTCGCCCGGCTCCCACGGCTCGACCGGAATCCAGGGATGGAATTTGCGGTAGTACAGCTTGATCTCGCCGTGATCGTCGATGATCAGCCCTGAATTGTAGGGATTGCCATGCGGGTTGAACTCCATGATGGAGAAACAGCCCCAGATCCTGTTGTCGATGCAGGCCTGCCTGAAGGCCGCGACTTCGGGCCCGTCGAGCCGGCACATGATCTCCGGATTGGTATCCATCGAAAGCCCGTGCAGCGAATATTCGGGAAACACGACCAGGTCCATGGTGGCGAGATTGCGCCGTGCCTTGCCGACCATCCAGACGATGCGCTCGGTCTGCCGCGCCAGATCGGCCTTGGTCGCAACCACCGGCAGTTGCAGCTGCACCAGTCCGATCACCACGCCGTTGGGCGATTTGTTGAGGCCGCCAAGTCCAGTCATGCCTGTCCTCCCGCTTGTTTGAAGCCTTGTCATTTCGCGAACGTTCGTCGCCGCTCGTTCGGGCTCCGGGCCAGCTCTTAGCTAGCAACGATCATGCCAGCAGGATTAGAGCACCTAACAAAACTTAGGTGAGAGGGCAGCGCCGGTTGTCGGAGGAATAGCAGGCGCCTCGGAAACAAACCCCGAAGCTTGACAAAAATGACTGGTAGCGACATGAATCCGCCCGCAGCTGCAAGCTAGCGCTGCCGTAGGCGTTACCGTCATCCAACGCGTCCTCGGTCGAGTAGGTCCCAGCAGGGAGATCTCGACGCTGGAGGCGCGACGGTATGCCAATATTTTCCTGCTCTGCGATCTTTCGTGCACAAACGTCTGTTCCGCCAACGATCAATGTTGTTGTGGGCCTGACGTCCTCTGCGCTTGTTCGCTGCAAGGGTTCTCGTGGTTGCCGTGCCCTCTCTGCTGTTCAAACTTCCTGGTCCAGAGGTAGCAACCATGAAAATTACTGGCAATACGATCCTGATCACGGGCGGCACAAGCGGGATCGGCCGCGGCTTGGCCGAAGCCTTTCACGAGCGTGGCAACCGAGTGATAGTCCTCGGGCGTCGCCAAGCTGATGAGATCACGCAACGCCATCCCGGAGTGGTCGGACTGCAAGCCGACCTCAATGACGTGGATGCGCTGGCAAATCTCACGTCCGAAGTTCGTGATCGCTTCCCGGAACTAAATGTTCTCATCGCCAATGCGGGCATTTCCCAGGCCGAGGACATGATGTCGGAGAGCTGGGATGCTCGGGCCGGACAGGCCATGGTGGAGACCAACATTCTGGGCGTGTTGAGGGTTACAGCCGCTCTCTTGCCGATCCTAAAGCATCAACCAAATGCGGCCATCATGGCGACGAGTTCCGCGCTCGCGTTCGTTCCGCGCGCCGACTTCCCAACTTACTGCGCAACGAAGGCGTTTCTCCACTCGTGGCTCCAATCGCTGCGCCACCAGCTCCGCAACGTCCCGGTCGAAGTGCTGGAGCTTGCTCCGCCATATGTGCGGACCGAAATCACCGGCGCCCAGCAGGCTTCAGACCCGCGCGCTATGCCCGTTGAGGATTACGTTGCAGCGGTGATGCGGTTGCTCGAAGCTGGAGACCATCCTCGGGGCGAAGTGCTCCTCGAGCGCGACCATGCTCGACGCTGTGCCGAGCGAGACGGACGTTACGAGGCGATCTTCGCGGCCATGAACCCCGCTTGAACTGGAACAGCTAAAGAGGCGATGGGCCCGCCGTCACCTTTTTGGCTGTTCGCTCTGCGCTGACACAACAGGCCGCGCCGCTTCTCATACCCTAAAGGTCTTGGCACCAATACCTAAAGTATTGGCTCGATCGCTGTTTGATCAATATCTGACCCTGCAGCGAGCGCGAACGAACTCGCACCGTGAACCCTAGGTTCGGGACACGTCTGAATAAGTGGAGATGTTTTGTGACTCACATCGACAATGCCTCTGCCTGGTCGACCTCAGAATGGCTCAAGATATACTATTTCACCCGCTTCGCGTTTTCGACAGCCTGGGTGCTGGTCGCCCTCGGCATTGCAAAGAACCACCCGCCGTTCGCCGCGATTATGTTGGTCGGCTATCCGGCCTGGGACGCGATCGCCAACTTCGTCGACGCCCAGCGCAGCGGCGGTATCACCCGTAACAGGTCGCAGCTCCTCAACTTCGTCGTCAGCATTATCACGGCCATTGCCGTCGCCGTCGCGCTGAGCGACAGCATGGCAAGCGTGCTCTTGGTATTCGGCATCTGGGCCGGCTTTGCCGGCATCTTCCAACTCGCCACCGCCGTCGGCCGCTGGAAATCCTATGGCGCGCAATGGGCAATGATCCTGAGCGGCGCGCAATCCGCCCTCGCAGGCATCTTCATGGTCAAGATAGCGTATGGCCCGACACCGGTCGGCATCGCCGACATCGCTCCCTATGCCGCCTTCGGCGCCTTCTACTTCCTCGTTTCGGCCATCTGGCTGACCGTCAGCGAGGCCCGGCGAGGGGCATCGCGCGCGGCACACTGAGGCCACGGCAAGTATCCTCCCTTTATCCTCCCTTGGCGGCGCGTCCGAGCGCCTCTTCGGGCACCGCGCGGCTGTCTTCATGCGCTGCCGCCCGCGTCCCTCAAGCGGCGGGAGCCACCCTTTCACGCCTCATGGCAAAGCATGACACCGATCCCCTTACCGATCCAAGGAGCAGCTATGACGATTGAAGCCAAGTATCGTACGACGGCCACCGCAGCCGGCGGTCGTGATGGACGTGCCTATACCGAAGACCAGACCTTCGACCTGGAGCTGAGCACGCCGAAGGAGCTTGGCGGCAGCGGCGGCCCGAGCACCAATCCGGAGCAGCTCTTCGCGGCCGGCTATTCGGCCTGCTTCCTGAGCGCGTTGAATCTGGTGGGCCGCAAGAGAAAGATCGGCATTGCAGCCGACTCGTCGATTTCGGCGACGGTGGGGATCGGCCCGAACGGTCAGGGCGGCTTTGGCCTGGTCGTCCAGCTCTCGGCCAACCTTCCGGGGGTCGAGCGGACGACTGCGGAGCAGCTCGTCGCAGAAGCCGATCAGATCTGCCCTTATTCTAACGCCATCCGCGGCAATGTTGACGTGCACATCGTCATCGCGTGATGCTGGCACGCCGTTGTGGGGTGAACGGCTGCTAGCGGAGCCGTCGCGCTCCGCCGGCTTCGCGCCGGCGCTGGAAGACATCGGGATGAGCATCGATGGCAAAGCCCCGACATCACCGGAAACCCGCTGCACGGGCGGCGACAGCCCATAGAACGGAGCATAGACAATGAACGAGCGCGATTTCGATGCGATCATCATTGGTGCGGGGCAGGCAGGTCCTTCGCTTGCCGGCCGGCTGAACGATGCCGGCATGAAGGTGGCGATCATCGAGCGCCATCTCGTGGGCGGGACCTGCGTCAACACAGGTTGCAAGCCGACCAAGACGTTGGTCGCGAGCGCTTATGCCGCGCACACGGCCCGGCGCGGAGAAGACTATGGGTTCAAGGTCGGTGGCGCGGTGGAGATCGACATGCCCTCTGTCGCAGCCAGAGCCCGAAAGGTCATCTTGGATTCTCGGGCGTCCAACGAAAACTGGCTGGCCGCCATGCGGAACGTCGAGCTCATCCGCGGGCATGCTCGCTTCACCGTTACGAAGAGCGTCGAGGTGAATGGCGAGCAACTGACTGCGCCGCGCATCTTCATCAATGTCGGCGGCCGCGCGGTGGTGCCCGATATGCCGGGCGTCCAGGATGTAGCGGTGCTCACCAATACCGACATGGTCGCGCTCGACGAGTTGCCGCAGCATCTCGTTGTGATCGGCGGCAGCTATATCGGCCTCGAATTTGCGCAGATGTACCGCCGCTTCGGTGCGGAGGTCACGATCGTCGAGCGCATGAATCGGCTGATCGCGCGCGAGGATCCGGATATTTCGGAAGAGGTGCGCGCGATCCTTGAATACGAAGGGATCACCGTCCGTACCGGTGCGGATTGCATCGGCTTCGCCAAGCACGAGAACGGCGTCGCAGTATCCGTCGACTGCGAAAAGGACAGCTCGCCGGTGATCGGAAGCCACGTGCTGATGGCGGTCGGACGACGGCCCAACACCGATGACCTGGGGCTCGACCACGCCGGGATCGAGACTGACGCGCGCGGCTACATCATCGTGGACGACGAATTGCAGACCAATGTCGCCGGCGTCTACGCAATGGGCGACTGCAACGGTCGGGGCGCGTTCACGCACACCGCTTACAATGATTTCGAGATCGTCGCGGCCAACCTGCTGGATGGCGAGAATCGCAAGGTGAGCGGGCGCCTCACCGGCTATGCGCTGTACATCGATCCGCCGCTCGGCCGGATCGGAATGACCGAGGCGGAGGCCGCCCGAAGCGGTCGTCGGCTTCTGCATGCGAAGCGCCCGATGACCCGCGTCGGTCGCGCGGTCGAAAAGGGCGAGACGCACGGCTTCATGAAGGTCGTGGCCGATGCGGACACGCGACGCATCCTCGGCGCAGCGATCCTCGGCACTGGCGGCGATGAGGCGATCCACGGGATCCTCGACATGATGAACGCCGATCAGTCCATCGATACGCTCCGCTGGGCGGTGCCGATCCACCCGACCGTTTCCGAACTGATCCCGACCGTTCTTCTCGATCTCAAAGCCTCGCTATAGCCAGTCCACATCTGAAAAGGGAAGTCTCATGAAAAGTCTGTTGTCTGTCGCGGCCATCGTCATCGGCCTTGGTTCGTCTTTCGGGCCGGCTCACGCCGCCCAGCCGGTCAAGAACGTGGTGCTGGTCCATGGAGCCTTTGCGGACGGCTCGGGCTGGAGGGCCGTCTCCGATATCCTATCGCGCGATGGCTATAGGGTGACCGTCGTGCAGGAGCCTGAGACATCGTTGGAAGACGATGTCGCGGCCACGAGGCGAGCTATCAAGCAGGCGGGGGGGCCGGTCGTCTTGGTCGGCCACAGCTACGGGGGCATTGTGATCACGCAGGCGGGAAACGTGCCCGAAGTGCAGGCACTGGTGTATGTCGCAGCTTTGGCACATGATGCGAACGAGAATATCGCGGAGGTCCGGAGCAAGTTTCCACCATCGAGCAACAATGTGGTGAAGAGCAGCGACGGCTTTCTGACGATCAATCAAGAAAGCTTCCACCACGATTTCGCGGCGGACCTTCCGCAGGCGGATGCGGATTTCATGGCCCTGTCGCAGGTCCCCGTGAGCGAGAAGGCGTTGGGTGCGATCGTCAAGGATGCCGCATGGAGGTCCAAGCCGAGCTGGTATGCCGTTGCGACCGAGGACAAAAAGATCGATCCCGACTTCGAGCGCTTCATGGCGAAGCGGGCCGGAAGCGTCACCGTCGAGGTCAAGGGAAGCCACGCGGTGTATGTCTCGCAGCCCAAGGCGATCGCGGACCTGATCGAGAAGGCGGCCGCGGGCGAGAATACGAGATAACGCCCCGCCAAAGCGGCGACCGCGTCCTGATGGCTTTGATCCTGAAGGGGCGGTCGCCGATTATGCGATCTGACCGCGCCTCTCCGCATCGCTCACCCGCTGGATCCCCAGCGCACGCATCATGTTGAAACTGCGCTTGTAGACGGCCATGCGGGCTAACCAGGACGTGTACTCATAAAGCATTGTCAGCCCCTCAGGGACGAACGGAAATCTTCGGACAGGCCAGAGCGCTACCGCTTTTGGCCCAATGGCTGAAAGTCTTGCAGAGTTCATTGCGTCCAGCGGATTGCGCTCGTGGCAGCATTCTTGAGCATCAGAACATCCCAGCCCAACATCACGTTCGTGTAGCCCCTTGCTATAGCAGATTGGACTTGCTCTTCCGTCAGAGCGACGGCGGACTTCGCTACCTTGGCAGCCGTAGTCGCTAGCTCGAATCGTTCAACGGCTTTCAAAAAGTCCGGGGTGTTGAATTGGCCAGGGCATCCCAGTTCAACGGAGAGGTCGAGCGGGGCAAGGATTAAGGCATTGATGCCTTCCACCGCGCAGATCTTCTCAATGTTGTCAATCGCTGACCTTGTTTCGACAATTATGTTGCAAATAATCGTGCTCCCGATCTTGGGCAAATAGTCATCGAGCGATACTGCCCATCTAGAATGACCGATGAAAGGTCCAAAGCCACGCTTCCCTCTTGGTGGATAGCGTGTCATCGCTACGCATTCCGCGGCCTCTTGCGCGGTGTCGACTAGCGGAAACGCTATCCCTGCGGCTCCCATGTCGAGAGCCAGCTTGACCATAGCCTCATCGCACTTGCCGACTCTCACGATGGGACGGCAATTAGTACCGGCTGTGGATGCAATCATTGCATGGAGGTTTTCGGGGCCGATCGCTCCATGCTCCTGATCGATCACGACTGCATCTGCACCTGCCTGTGCCAAGGCTTGTGTGACGACCGCTGAAGGGATTGTGCAGATGAACGTAGTACGGACTTTGGTCGCTGGATCTGACATCTTTAGCCCCTTGTGTTTCCACCTTGAGTACTTCGTCAGTGCCGCCACCATGTCATTGACCGAACCGCTCAACAACGAGAAATTTGAACGAGTGTGGGCCGGGCTCCGTTCAACTAAGTGCCAAACACGTCCCCTTCGGCGCGGATCGACTTCGGTCTGCAACGGGTTCACAAGCCAACTGCTCGCTGGGCAGTGAAATTGCTCCGCTAAGTGTCAAGAGCCGCCCTCACGCCAAGCGTTGAATTTGGTCTGCTTAGCGTCCAGGCTGTGTGAAAAGTCGACTCTGGCAAGTTGCCGTAGAACCAAATTTCCTTCGTGAGCTTGCTTAGTGCGCTCCTGTTCTTCGGCGGTGCTTGCAAGCCCTGCTTAGCAATACGTTCTACCAAATTCGCCGCGATCGACTTTTCACACAGTCTGGACCCCCAGCAGACCTCGGCGGGCAGGCGCGGCGTGCCTATTCCCTTACAGGACATTCTTTAGGTGATCCGACACACGAGCGTGTTACAGTCGTCGAGCTTGCGACTGGCCTGGATGATTGAACGCACGAATGGGAGCGAACAATGCCAGCTTACATGATCGCCCTGAATAGAAGCGTAAGTGATCGAGCGGGATTGGAGGCCTACTGGAAAGCAGCCCCTCCAACCTTTGAGGGGCGCCATGCCAAGTTTCTCTCGGTTTATGCGCCGCTGACTCCGTTGGAATTGATGTCTTCGCTCGAAGGCGTCGTCCTGATTGAATTTCCTGATGTGGCGGCGGCTAAGGATTGGTATGACAGCCCGGCGTATCAGGAGGCAAGACAGCATAGGGAAGGTGCGGCGGACACCGAGTTCTTTATCATCGATGGTGGGGTGGTGCCGCGCGAAGATCGTCTGCCGCATATCAAAGGCCAGCGTTAGCTGATGTCAGCTTGTAGCCGTAGCCGACATTCGCTCGGAAGGCCGCAAGGGCCGCTTTTGACCCGAAGCGGCAACCAAGGGCCTCTCCTGTTGCGCCTCTGCGATACGGTGGCGAGAAACGCTGCTGCTCCCGCACCTAGCTTGCCGGCCCCATGCGCAGATTAGTTCATCGAAACGTCGCGACTTGCGTGCGCGTCTCCTGTCCTTAATCTTCCGCGTCTAGCCCGTCTGCGACATGCCGATAGGCCCAGACCAAGTCTGCTCATTGGGCAAGACCGGAAGTCGCGGTCGCAGCGTCAGAACGACGCGATTGACCCTGAACGGACCTCGACGCTCGATTAGCTTGGCCCCGCCGCGCCACTACCCTCATGCCCAACGGAGTCGTCAATCCAACGGAACCATCGGCTCGCAGAGCAATTCAACCGCCAGTGGCCCCTTTTGATTTGAGAATGCAAAGATGAGGAGGACAACATGCCGAACGGGTATTGGATCGGGCGCATCGATGTGATCAAACCCGAATACACCAAAGCCTACGGCCCCGCCCTCACGGCGGTGCTCCGCAAATACGATGCGAAATTCCGGGTGCGCGGCGGCACCTTCGAGGCGGTGGAGGGCAAGGCGCGCGAGCGCAACATCGTAATCGAGTTCAAGGACTACGAAACCGCGCTCGCCTGCTACCGCTCACCTGAATACACCAAGGCGAGGGAACTGCGCGCGGGCGCCGTGGACATCGATATCATCGTGATCGAAGGCTACGACGGCCCGCAGCCCACGGATTGAGCCCCGCTTTGGCGGCGCGGTCGTTCCATCGCCGAAAGCTCCTCCTTGCCGATCGCTTCCGTTGGCGCATCGCAGCGACATGCCCGAAGCCGGGGTAACCGGAAGCGCTCCGGCGTGCTCAAACAGCGCTTTTGACCCATATGCGACATGGCCGTATGGTCAGCGGCAACTGTGGCCACTGTGTTATGATTGTAAGCTGGCGCGGCGGCTGATAGCCTGAACGGTCGGCGAAGTTGACAGATTGTTACCGTCGAGAGCTGGCGATGACATCCATTGACGAACGGCTTCTTGAAGCCAAGATGACCCAGATCGAGCAGGCTCGTGCCTGGAGCCCGCGCGTCATCTCCAAATTCGAAACGCTGATCCGCAGCGGCGACGAGGTCAGTGTCTACCGCGCCAATCCCCTGGCCTTTGCGCGTGATCGCGGTGTGGCCGAGCCTGAGTCGATCGATCTGTTCCTCCACGCCGCTCGCGCCGGGTTGGTCGACCTGCATTGGGACATTTTGTGCCCCCACTCCGGCCTGGTGTTGGAAAGCTTCGGCAAGCTCCGCGCGCTCCGAAGCCATTTCGTCTGCGGCCTGTGCGATATCGACGGTTAGACGGACCTTGACGACTGTATCGAGGCTTCTTTCTCCGTCTCGCCGCAAGTCCGGCGCCTCGCGTTGCATGACGTTGACAACCTGTCGATTGAAGACCTGCACTGGAAGTTGAAATTCGCCGACAGTGGGCGGCTGCCAGGCGGACAAACCCGATTTATTGATGTCCTGCGTACCCTCGTGCGCGGCATGTCATATCTGCCACCCAGCGTGACGACGACGCTGTATGCCGAGATTGGACCCGGCGCTCTCTCGGGCGTCAACGTCCAGACGCAGGCTGGCTTCATGCTACCGGTCGTGGACTCATCTGCGGCTGCCGGGTCGGCGCCCAACACGCCGACGATTGTACGCGTCACCTACGATGGGCAGCGTTTCACGTCCGCTCTTTCGGCCCTGCCGTTGGGGCCTGTGGTGTCTTCGAGGTCAGCAACACCGGCCCCAAGCGCGGCTCGCTACTTCTGATCAACTGGCCGCCAGAGATAGTGACCATGCCAGAGAAACCGACGCTCGAGTTCGACCCCTACGTGTCCGGCGGCATGCTGTTAACGCGGCAGACCTTCCGCAAGCTCTTCCGCTCCGAGCGTGTGGACGAGGAGGAAGGCCTCGGCATCCGGCAGGTCACCTCCTGTTCACCGACTTGAAAGGCTCGACCGCGCTCTACGAGCATCTCGGGGATCTTAATGCCTACGCGCTGGTGCGGGAACACTTCGCCCTGCTCGATGCAGTTGCCCACAAGCATGCCGGTGCAATCGTGAAGACCATCGGTGACGCCGTGATGGCGGCGTTCTCCCGGCCGGTCGACGCCGTGGCGGCGGCGCTCCACATGTTGCAGGAAATCGGCAGCTTCAACCGCGAGCACGGCCAGCCAGCGATCATTCTCAAGATGGGCGGACTGCGGGCCGTCCATTGCCGTGACCCTCAACGACAATCTCGACTACTTCGGCCAGACCGTGAACATAGCCGCGCGAGTGCAATCATTCGCGGATGCCGGCGAAATCTGTCTGTCGGTGGCACTCTTTACAGCGCCCGGCGTTCGTGAGCTGTTGACGGCCCGGCATGTCGAGGCATTCGAGGCGCCGCTGCGCGGTGTCGAGGGGAGCGCACGAGTCTATCGCGTTACTGGTCGATCGCAGGGGCGAGGTTCGCAAATCCGCTCAATGAACCGTTTCGATCAAACTGTGCTTCATCAGAAAATCGCGCGTGTCGATGAGGACAGATCGAATCTGGTCAGCCGGTCCACCTCCGCGAGAATACCTGCCACGATCTCGCCGTTCGTTCCCCGCAGTGTCGTCACGACCACAGGCGAGCTTCCGCCATCTTCGGCCAGCGGCGCGAAGCAGATATCCTGTCCACGCATGAGAAGGGCCCTGGCCGGCACGATGCTGATGCCGACGCCCCCGGCGACCAGGCCGAGCGCAGCCGCCAGGCCGCGGATCGTCATCGTGTTGGCAGGTGTGAACCCGACAAGTTCGATGAAGCGTATGACAGGATGGCGCGGTCCTACGGACGCCCGCTCATCGTATAGTATCAGTGTCTCATTGCTGACCTCCGACAACTTGATCGGCTGGTCGCGTCCCCGGAATGCCGGATGGCCGATTGCAAGCGCGAGCATCAGCTGCTCGTTCCGGATGACGATTTGCTCGACCTGGTCGTCGACCAGCAGGGTCAGCCCGAGCGCCAGATCGATCTCTCCGTCTCGGACAGCCCGCACCTGGTCAGCGGATGCGACCTCGGCATATTCGAAGTCATACTCGGCATAGCTCTCCCGCAGATATCGAAAGATCCGTGGGGTCCGTCCGTAGAGTAGCGAGAGGTCGAAGCCGATCTTGAACCGACGCCTGCGCTCTTCGTTGAACGCCGCTACCTCACGCTTGGCCCGCTCCACTCTCGTCAGGATCTCGTCCGCGCGTTCGACCAATAACACGCCGGCTGGGGTGAGCTTGATGCCCCGGGGGCTTCGCTCGAACAGCTCGACGCCAAGCTCTGCCTCAAGGTTTGCTACCTGCCTGCTGAGTGGAGGCTGGGCGATATGGAGCTCGGCGGCCGCCTTGGTGAAACTAAGCGTCCTGGCGACGGCCACGAAATATCGGAGCTGCCGCAACTCCATCGCTCATACCAAAATAGTCTACCCCCCAATACCTATAGAATTGGCCTCGAACGATGTCCAACACTAATTGATCAGGCGCCGCCGCCGCGATGCGCAAATCAAGCGGATGAGAACCGGGCACAGCGAACGGCCGAGCGCGTGTCTCAAGCAATTGAGATGCGGGGCATTTCGGGCAGTTGAGGGCGCCGGCCATATCATTGCGCAATGGCACGCGGCTTGCTTGATCACGATAGGGCTTTCTCGCATTCGGGGCGCGCGTCATGGCAAAGTCAGGCGGGACAATCGTGGCGGAGCCAGCGCCGATCACGCTCGACTGGAGCAAGACCGCGCTCGTCATCATCGACATGCAGCGCGATTTCATGGAGCCCGGCGGTTTCGGCGAGACGCTCGGCAATGACGTCAGCCAGCTTGCCCGCGCGGTGCAGCCGATCGCCGCGGTGCTTAAGGCGGCGCGCCACGCCGGGCTGCTGGTGGTTCATACCCGCGAGGGCCATCTGCCCGATCTCTCCGACGCGCCGCCGGCAAAGGTCGAGCGCGGCGCGCCGTCGCTTCGGATCGGCGATCCCGGGCCGATGGGGCGGATCCTGATCCGCGGCGAGGCCGGGCACGACATCATTCCCGAGCTCTATCCGCTCGAGAGCGAGATCGTGATCGACAAGCCCGGCAAGGGCGCTTTCTACGCCACCGAGCTCAGTGACATCCTGCAGAAATACGGCATCGAGAATCTCCTGGTCTGCGGCGTCACCACCGAGGTCTGCGTCAACACCACGGTGCGCGAGGCCAACGACCGCGGCTATCGGTGCGTCGTGATCGCGGACGGCTGCGCGTCCTATTTCCCGGAATTCCACGAGATGGGCCTGAAGATGATCAAGGCCCAGGGCGGCATTTTCGGCTGGGTCACCGATTCAGCCGCGGTGCTGAAGGGGCTGGCTGCGTAGGGGCAAGCTGCAAAATTTCTGAATATTAGAATAACATCGCTGAGTTGCCCGACGTGTCAAGCCGCTACGGACAGCACGCTCCTGGTCGAACGCCGGCCGCCGGCTTCTTTGCATGGGGTTGTTTTCGACATTTTGGGTAGCGCCCCCTGCGACGGCCCGTGAATCCATATCGCGTTAGCCGCCTTTTACCGCGCCCGCCGTCAGCCCGGCGACGATCTGCCGCTGCGCCATCACGGTGAGCAGCAGCACCGGCGCGGTCACGATCAATGCGGCGGCGGCGAGCGGGCCCCAGCTCAGCTGGTCGAACGAGATCATGTTGTAGACCGCGACCGGCAGCGTGCGGGTCTCGCGCCCGGCCAGCACGATGCCGAACACAAAGTTGTTCCAGGAGAAGATCACCGCGAGGATGAAGGCGACCGCAAGGCCGGGCCTGGCGATCGGCAGCGCGACATGGCGGAACACCTGCCAGCGCGTCGCGCCGTCGATCAGCGCGGCTTCCTCCAATTCCAGCGGCGTGGTCTCGAAATAGCCGATCATGATCCAGATCACGATCGGCACCGTGACCACGAGATGGATGATGATCTGCGGCACCAGCGTGCCGAGCAGGCCGAGCCACTGGAACAGCAGGAACAGCGGGATCAGGTAGGACAGGCCGGGCGTGATGCGCGCGATCAGGATCACGATCGCGGATTTATGCGCGGCCATCCGCGCGATGCCGTAGCCCGCGGGCACGCCGACCAGCATCGCAAGCGCCGTCGCGCAGCCGGTGACGACAAGGCTGTTGCTGAAATAGGTCAGGAAACGGTTGGAAGCGAACACGTCGGCATAGTTCTTCCAGGCGATGTGCTCCGGGAAAAACACCGGCGGATAGGAGGCGTTGTCGATCTCGAATTTCAGCGACAGCGACGCCATCCAGAGGAAGAACAGGATAGCCGGCGAGACGATGACCAACACCGACAGCCACAGCCCGACCTGTCCCAGGATGTAGCGCGGGTTCATGCCTCGCTCCCGAGCTGCGACGTCCACAGCAGGCGCTTGCGCAGGTAGAGCAGCAGCGCTGCCAGCACGACGATCAACAGGAAGAACACCACTGCGATCGCCGAGCCATAGCCGAGGTCGTAATAGACGAAGGCGACGCTGTAGAGATAGACATTGATGGTCTCCGACGCCGAGCCGGGTCCGCCTTGGGTGATCGCGAAGATGATGTCGAAGCTTTTCACCGCGTCGATCATGCGGATCATGCCGGCGATGAACAGGAACGGCATGATCAGAGGCAGCGTGATGAAGCGGAACACCTGCCAGAAATTGGCGCCGTCGATCTGTGCGCTCTCGTAAGGCTCGGTCGGGATCGCGGCGAGGCCGCCGAGCACGATCAGCATCACCAGCGGCGTCCATTGCCAGGTCTCGACCAGCACCAGTGAGGGGATCACCGTGGTCGGGTTGAACACCCAGAGCTGTGGCGGCAGGCCGACCAGCGACAGCAGGTAGTTCAGCACGCCGAGCTGCGGATGGAACATCATGGTCCACACCAGCGCGATCGCGACTGGCGTCGCCATCATCGGCATGATGAAGATGCCGCGCAGGAAGCCGCGCGCGGCGAATTTCTGGTGAAACACCACCGCCGCCAGCGTGCCGAACACCAGCGGCAGCAGCACCGACAGCGCGGTGTAGGACAGCGTGTGCCCGACCGCCTCGACGAAGCGCGGATCGGTCGGCAGTCGCAAATAGTTGGCGAGCCCGACGAAAGTGGTGGGCGAGCCGACCTTCCATTCCTGCAGGCTCATCCAGATCGTGAACACCCAGGGAAAGATGATCACCGCCAGCACCACGACGAGCGCCGGGATCACGAACGGCCAGTAGGACGGCGGCCGCCATTCACGCGCCGGGGCGGTTTGCTCGGCCACCACCGGCTCAGTCTGTGTCACCACGCTCACGCTTTTTCGCTGCGCTCCAGGATGGGGCGGAATTGCTCGTGCGCTTTCTTCAGCTCGGTGGCGGGATCGGCGCCCGACAGCGTCGCGGTCAGCGCCGCACCGACGATGTCGCGGAATTCGGCGACCGGGATGATGACCGGCAGGCCGAGCTTCGAGATCTTGGCGGACTCGACCACCGATTGCAGCCATTCCTTGGTCTTCACGCCCTTGGCGATTTCGGCATCGTCGACGATCGAGTTGCGGAACGGCACGCCGCCGCCGGCCTGCAGCAGGCGCGCGCCCTGTCCGCGCGAGACCACCCATTGGCAGAGCAGATAGGCGGCTTCCTTATTCTTGCTCGCGGCCGCGATGCCGACGCCGTCGCCATAGGTCGACGAGAACTTGCTCTTCGGACCAGCGGGCACTAGCGTATAGCCGACCTTGCCGACGACGCGCGAGGCGGCGGGATCCTCCAGCGGCGGCGCCCAGCCGTCGGCGTCGATCCACATCGCCGAGCGGCCTTGCGTGAACGAGGCCATCGACTCCATCCAGTTGAAGCCGGCCACGCCGGGAGGCGCGCATTTGGTCAGCAGGCGCTGATAGAGTTTTGTCGCCTCGATCGCCTCTGGGCCGTCGGTCAGGATGTTGCCCTTGGCATCGAGGAATTCGCCACCATAGTTCAGGTAGAAATTGGTCCACATCGCCATGTTGGCGTTGCGCAGGCCGCGGCCGACGAAGCCGTAGATGCCTTCCTTCGGATCGGTCAGCTTCTCGGCGGCAACCGCCAACTCGTCCAGCGTCTTCGGGACCTCGACGCCCTTCTTCTGGAACAGCTCCTTGTTGTAGTAGAGGATGAAATAGTCGACCGACCACGGCAGCGACAGCATCTGGCCCTTGTCGTTGCGCGCGTATTGCAGGCCTGCCGCCGAGAAATCGCTTTCGACGAGATCAGGCAGCGTCATGCTCGGATCTTTCAGGTAGCCCGACATGTCGGCGAGCCAGCCGGCCTTCTCGAACTGCCGCTTCTGCACGTGATAGCTGAGATGCACGACGTCGAAGCTCGGCTTGCCCGAGGAGAGCTCGATCACGCATTTCTGGCGCTGCTGCTGCTCGGGGACCTGCTCCGATTCGACCTTGATGCCGGTGAGCTCGGTGAATTCCTTGATGTATTTTTGCAGATTGTCGCCGCGCGGTCCCTTGGCGAGGCTGACTTCGAGCGTGGTGCCGGAATATTTCTTCCAGTTGACCTCGGCGCGGGCCGGAAATCCGGTCAATCCAACCGCGCCGGCGGCGGCGGTGCCCGCCAGCATCTGCCGGCGCGAGATCAGGTGATGTGACATGTTTCTCTCCCAGGACTGCTTCTTGTTTGGGAGAGATACTAGCGTCTCAACTTCCTGTGCCTAGTCCCCACGAGCGCGGCGCCGCCGCATAACGCCGCGCGGGTATGGCAGCTATGCCTTCACGAAAGCGAGCAGGGTGCCGTTCGCCGCAGCCGGCGGCACAGTGATGCCGCTGCTGCTCTTCACCCCGGTCGCGCCCAGCGCCTTCTCGGTCGCGGCGAGATCGGCCGCGATCACGAGGCCGGCGCCGCCGCGATCGGACAGGCCATCCAGCGACACGCCGGGATAACGTTTGCCGAGCTGCTCCCTGGTCAGGAACACGAAGTCGGCGCGGTCGCCGCCGGACGGCACCGCGACCGCACCGTCCGCCTCGTGCCTCGAGGCGATATCGATCATCTTGGAGAGATGCGCGGCATCGGTCGCGGGATCGGGCGAGACGATCAGCACCTGCTTGAGGCGTTTTGCCCCATTGGCGTGTGTCATCAGTTCGGGAATCCACACCGTCTCGCGGGTCTTGTGCTGGCAGGCGAAGATGCGGACACCGCCGGGCGCTTCCGCGGTCGGCCACTGGAAGGTGCGGAATTTTGCCGCCGAGACCGTGCCATCAGGCAGCGTCACCGGGCGCTCGAAATCGGTCGGCCCGATCGGCGCGTAGCCGCGGGCGCGGATCTCCTCGGCCCCTTCGGCGGAATCCACCGCGGTGAATGCGATCCGTTCGATGCCTTCGCCGCGCTTCTCCAGGAAGGCGCGGGCGGGCGCATTGTGCTCCGTCGGCGTCAGCACGCCGAGCAATTCCATGTAGTCGGGGTCGAACATGATGGTGTAGTTGCCCGATCCCATATGCGCGCTGTGGGTGCCGCGCGGCGACACGGTGAAGCCGAGTCGCTTGTAGTTCTCGGCCGCCTTGTCGAGGTCCTTTACCATGACCACGGCGTGATCGATTCCGATGACGTTCTTGAGTGCCACTTGTTGTCTTCCCGGCTTGAATAAAAGAGTAGAGTAAAGCTAACCAGAATGACCGGACGCCCGCAAGAAAGGATGATGATGAGCAGCAACGCCGTGCGCTGGCCCAACTCGCTCTGGGCCGCAGCGACGCCAGCCGGCCCCGATTGCCCCGAACTGACCGGCACGCAGCAGGCCGATGTCGTCATCATCGGCGGCGGATTCACGGGCCTGTCGACCGCATTGCATCTGCGCGAGGCCAATGTCGATGCCGCGATCGTCGAGGCCGCCGAGCCGGGCTGGGGCGCCTCGGGCCGCAACAACGGCCAGGTCATTCCGACGCTGTCGCGCCCTGACCCCGACGACATTATCAAGAGGCATGGTGCGGCCGGCGAGCGCTTCGTCATCATGCTGCGCGACAGTGCGGCCATGCTTTTCGACGTCGTCAGGCGCTACAATATCGAGGCCGAGCAGGAGCAGGCCGGCTGGGTGCAGCCGGTGCATTCGCCGGGCCGGATCAAGATCGCGGAACGACGGGTGCAGCAATGGTCGAAATTCGGCGCACCGGTCGAGCTGCTGTCGCGCGACCAGACCCGCGACATGCTCGGCTCGGATGCGTGGTACGGCGGCTTCTGGAACAGGACCGGCGGTCACGTCAATCCGCTGGCGTTGGCGCGCGGCCTTGCGGGCACCGTGCTCGGCCTCGGCGCGCGGATCTATGCCCGTTCGCCCGCGCTCGCTTTCGAGCGCCGCGGCGATCGCTGGGTGGTGAAGACCGAGAAGGGCGAAATCTCCGGCCGCGCGCTCGTCGTCGCCACCAATGCCTATAGCGGCGAGTTCGCCAAATCGCTGGTGCCGGAGATCGCGACCGAGGTGATGCCGGTGCTGTCCTGGCAGATGGCGACGCAGCCGCTGTCGGACAATGTCCGCAAGACCATCATCCCCGGCCGGCAGGCGATGTCGGACACCCATGGCGAGCTGTATTTCGCGCGCTACGACGCCCGCAATCGCCTCGTCACCGGCGGCGCCGTGCTCGGCCCCGGCGACAAGACCGGGCGGCTGAAGGCGCGGGTGACCGAGCGGTTGCAGCGCCTGTGGCCGCAGATCGGCGAGGTCTCGTTCGACTATGTCTGGAACGGCTATGTCGGGATGACAGCGGATTTTCTGCCGCGCATGCATCGGCTCGGCCCGAACGCCTTTGGCTGGACCGGCTGCAACGGCCGCGCCGTCGCGCTGACCATTCCGCTCGGCCGCGAGCTGGCGAAGGCCGTGCAGGGCCTGCCGGAAAGCGAGCTGGCGCTGCCCTTCACCGAGCCGGTGCAGTACATGGCGCACGGCTTGCTGCGCAAGCTCGCGCCGTGGATGCTGGTGCTCTACCGGCAGCGCGATGCCCAGGAGCTGGTCAAAGGCGATCGCTTCGAGCTGCTGCGCTGGGCGGAGTATGTCCTCGCCTCGCGCCGGTCACCGCAGAGGTGAGCGGCCTGATCAGGCGATCAAGGCATCGCGCTTGCGCGTGAAGTCGCCGCCGGGGATCGCCGAAAGCAGCGCCTGCGTATAGGGATGCTGCGGCTTGCCGAACACCTCAGTGGTCAGCCCTTGCTCGACCATGGCGCCATCCTTCATCACGGCGACGAGATCGCAGATCTGCGCGGCGACGCGCAGATCGTGGGTGATGAAGATGATGGACAGGCCGAGCTGCTGGCGCAGCCCGGCGAGCAGCTTCAGGACCTGCGCCTGCACCGAGACGTCGAGCGCGGAGACCGGCTCGTCGGCGACCAGCACGTCCGGCTTCAGCGCCAGCGCCCGCGCCAGCCCGATGCGCTGCCGCTGGCCACCGGAGAATTCGTGCGGATAGCGGTCGCCGGCGGACGGGTCGAGCCCGACCAGCTCGAATAACCGTCGCGCCTCGGCGATCGCGGTCGCGCGGTCGGTGCCGTGCACGATCGGTCCTTGCGCCACCAGCTCGGCGGCCTTGCGCCGCGGGTTGAGCGAGGCGAACGGATCCTGGAACACCATCTGGATGTGCCGGGTCTCGCGCCTGATGGCGTCGCGGCTGAGCTTAGCCCAGTCCTTGCCATTGAGCACGATCGAGCCAGTATCAGGGTCGATCAGCCGCACGATGCAGCGTGCCAGCGTCGATTTGCCGGAGCCGGATTCGCCGACGATGCCGAGCGTCGCGCCGCGCGGCAGCCGCAGCGAAACGTTATTGACGGCGTCCGTGATCCGCGCGCCGCGGCCGAGGAAGCCGCCGGTGCGGTAGGTTTTTGAGACGCCGTCGATGGTCAGGATGTCCTTGCCGGAGAGGAGGCGCGGCGGCGGCGCCGTCAGCGGCGGAACGGCTGCGATCAACTGCCTGGTGTAGGCGTGCTGCGGGTCGTTCAGCACCGCATCGGCGGTGCCTTGCTCGACGATCGCGCCGTGCTGCATCACCACGACACGGTCGGCGATCTCGGCGACGACGCCGAAATCATGGGTGATGAACAGCACCGCCGTCTTCTTGCGCTGCTGCAAATCGCGGATCAGCTTCAGGATCTGGGCCTGCGTCGTGACGTCAAGCGCGGTGGTCGGCTCGTCGGCGATCAGGAGCTTCGGGTCGAGCGCCAGCGCCATTGCGATCATGGCGCGCTGGCGCTGGCCGCCGGAGAGCTCGTGCGGATAGGCTTTCGCGGCTGCCTTGGGATCGGGAATGCGCACATCCTCGAGCAGCGCCAGCACCCGCGCATTGATCTCGGCCTTGGACAGTCCGGTGTGGATCGCAAACATCTCGCCGATCTGGTCGCCGATCGTGCGCAGCGGATTGAGCGCCGTCATCGGCTCCTGGAAGATCATCGCGATTCCGGCGCCGCGCACCTCGCGCATCGCGGCCGGGTCGGCGGCGCAGAGGTCGCGGCCGTCGAACATCATCCGGCCCTGTTCGATGACAACATCGTTCGGCAGCAGGCGCATGATGGCGTTCGCCATCATCGATTTGCCGGAGCCGGATTCGCCGACCACGCAAAGGATCTCGTTCGACGAGACTGACAGTGAGACGTCGGACAGCGCATGCGGCCGGTCGGCGCCCTTGGGCAGGCGCACCGTCAACCCGTCGAGCGAAAGGACGGTCTCGCTCATCGGCTCTTCAGCCTCGGATTGAGCGCATCGTTGAGGCCCTGGCCGACCAGCGACACCGCCAGCACGGTGACGAGGATCGCGATGCCGGGGATCGCCGAGACGTACCATTGCACCCGGAGCACATCGCGGCCGAGCCCGATCAGATTGCCCCAGGAGGCGACGTTGGGATCGGACAGCCTGAGGAAAGCGAGCGCGCTTTCCAAGAGAATCGCGACCGCCATCACCACGCTGGCATAGACGATCACCGGCGGCAGTGCGTTGGGCAGGATCTCGCCGAGGATGAGCTGGACGTCCTTCATGCCGAGCGTCTTGCCGGCCTGCACGAATTCGCGGTTGCGCAGCGACAGGAACTCGGCGCGGGTCAGCCGCGCCGGCGCCGGCCACGACACCACGCCGACCGCGATCGTCACCGTGGTCAGCGTCGAGCCGAACACCGCGACCAAGACCAGCAGCAGCACGAAGTTAGGCAGGGTCTGGAACGCCTCGGTGATCCGCATCAGCACATTGTCGACCCAGCCGCCGTAATAGCCGGCGAAGGCGCCGACCAAAATGCCGATCAGGATCGCGATCACGGTGGCGACGCCGCCGATCAGGAGCGAAATCCGCGCGCCGTAGAAGATTTGGGCAGCAATGTCGCGGCCGGAATTGTCGGTGCCGAGCAGGAAGCGCGGATTGGAGAATGGCCACACCAGCGGCCGGCCCGCCAGCGCCAGCGGATCGCGCGGATAGAGGAAGCCCGCACTCACCGCCATCGCGATGACGAGCAGCAGCAGGATCAGGCCGATCACCGCGGCCGGGCTGCGGAAGTAGCGTTTCACGGCATCCATCGTCAGCCCTCCGCCGCAATGCGCGGATCGAGCCGTGCGTAGAGCAGGTCGACAACGAAGTTCACGACAATGACCAGCAGCGCCGAGACGAACACGATGCCGAGCAGGGTGTTGAGGTCGCGCTGCACCACGGACTCATAAGCCAGCCGGCCGAGGCCGGGCAGCGAGAACACGCTCTCCACCACGACCGAGCCGCCGAGCATGGTGCCGGCCTGCAATCCGATCAGCGTCACCATCGGCAGCAGCGCGTTGCGCAACACATGGCGGGTGATGACATGGGTCTCGTCCAGCCCCTTGGCGCGGGCGGTGCGGACGAAGTCGAGGTTGAGCACTTCCAGCATCGAGGCCCGCATGATGCGCAGGTAGATCGCAAGGAAGATCAGCCCGAGCGTCAGCGTCGGCAGCACCAGGTGCGCGGCGATATCGAGCACGCGCCAGATCCCGGTCTGGACGTTGCCGATGTCCTCGAAGCCGCCCGGCGGCAGCCATTGCAGATAGACCGAGAACACCACGATCGCCATCAACCCGAACCAGAACGAGGGGGTGGCGTAGAAGATCAGGCCGAGGGTCGAGATCAGCGTGTCCGGCCAGCGGTTGACGCCGCGCGAGGCGATCACGCCGAACACAAGGCCAAAGAAGAACGCGAACGACAGCGACGCCGTCATCAGCAGGATGGTCGGCGGCAGCCGTTCCAGGATCACGGTCGCCACCGGCTTGCCATAGATCGAGGAGAAGCCGAGGTCGAGCCGCACGAGGTGCCACAGATAATTGCCGAGCTGCGCCGGAACCGAGAGGTCGAGCCCGTAGAACTTGCGCAACTCCTTTGCCGTCGCGGCATCGCCGCCGCCCATCTGCGCCATCAGCGCATCGACAGTATCGCCCGGCGCGAGCTGCAGCAGCAGGAACACGCCGATCAGGATCAGGAACAAGGTCGGAATCGAGGCGGCGAGCCGCCGCCCCGCAAGGCTCAGGATACGCATGATTTATCTATAGCGGTTTCGAACGATGTGGGCACTGGCCTGTCGACCACCTCGCCCCGCCTGCGGGGAGAGGTCGGATCGCATCGCCAGATGCGATCCGGGTGAGGGGGTACAGGACCTTCCGCGCACGCGACTCGCGGAGATAGCCCCTCACCCCAACCCTCTCCCCGTGAAGGACGGGGAGAGGGAGAAGAGGTCTCATGCACTCAGCCAAAGATCGTGCCAGCTCGCCGAGCCCCAGCGCGGTGTGTTGGAGTGGTTGCGGGCCTTGGCGGTGATCACGGTGACGAAGATCTGCTCGATCGGCATCCAGACCGGCAGCTCGGTGTTCACCTCCTTGACGAAATCGGCATAGAGCGCCTTGCGTTTGGCCGGATCGACTTCGGTGGCGGCATCGTCGATGGTCTTGTCGACGGTCTTGTCCTCCCAGCCCCACTGGTTGGTCCACGGCGCGCCCTTGGGCTGACCGGAGCGGTACCACACCGTGGTCGAGACCGCGGGGTCGTTGCGATACTGGTGCCAGCCGGTGGCGAGATCGAAGGCGTGGTCGTCATAGACCTGCTTGAGGAAGCCGCCGCCGTCGTTGCGCACGATGTCGACCTGGATGCCGACTTCGCCGAGCGACTGCTGGATGAAGGTCGACCACAGCGAGATGTCCTCGCCCCACGGCGCCGGCAGCAGCTTCAGCGCGAAGCGGGTGCCGCCACTGGCCTTGAAGCCGGCCTCGTCGAGCAGCGCGATCGCCTTGGCCTTGTCGTAAGGGTATTGCGGCGTGTTCGGCCCCGGATAGAAATCGGTCGAGGTCGACGGGATCGGGCCGGTGCCCAGCTTGGCGAAATCGCCCAGAAAATTCTCGATGAAGAACGGCACGTTGATCGCATGCGCGATGGCGCGGCGGACCCGGATGTCGGACAATTCCTTGCGGCGGAAGTTGAACTCGATGGTGTTGGTGCGGGCGTTGCCCTCATTGCCCTTGGTCGAGACGATGAAGCGCTTGTCCTTAGCCAGCCGCGCCATGTCCGAGATCGTCAGCCCCGAGAACGGGCTGTAATGCAGCTCGCCGGCCTCCATCTGGGCGGCTGCTGCGGCGCGGTCGGTGATCACCTTCCAGACGATGCGGTCGAGATAGGGCGCGTTCGGCCGCCAGTAATCCGGATTGCGGTCGGCGATGATGTATTGCCCGCGCTCATATTTGACGAATTTGAACGGGCCGGTGCCGACCGGCGCCAGGTTGGTCGGATTCTGCCTGATGTCGCCGCTCTCATAGAGATGCTTGGCCGAGACATAGCCAAGGTCGGGCAGGGCGCGGAGCAAGAGGTTCAGCGGCATCGGCCGCTCGTAGCGGAAGATCGCGGTCTGCGGATCGGGCGTGTCGACCGCGGTCAGGAACAGTTGCAGCGTCGATCCGTAATTGAGGATCTTCTTCCACATGTTCATCGCGGTGAAGGCGACGTCCTCCGAGGTGAACGGCTTGCCGTCGTGCCAGCTGATGCCCTTGCGCAGCTTGAAGGTGACGGTCTTGCCGTCCGGCGCAGCCTCCCAGCTCTCGGCGAGCACGCCGACCGGCTGGCCATTGGCATCGAGGTCGACCAGATTCTCCTGGATCTTGCCGCCGATGATGTAGACGCCGGTCGAGGCTTGAATGCTCGGGTTGAGCTGGCGCTGCTCGGCGCCGTAATGGACGTTGAACACGCCGCCCTTGCGCGGGGTCTCCTGCGCGAAAGCCCGCATCGGATTGATGACGTTGGCCGCAATCGCGGCCGAGGTCAGAAGGGCCGTGCGGCGGTTGATCTCGAGGCGGCTCAAATCCATACGCTACTCTCCAGCACTGACATCGGGGCTTGCATAAAGGCTTGCATCGGACGGCACGCCGGTCGGCGTGGCTCCCTCACTAATGTTACCTTGGAATGGGAACTCGAGTCATTTTCTAATGCCTCGGTCTTTTGGAGGATCGTTTCCGAAACCTGAAGTGGCGGGCCGCCGTGCGTCGCAACCCGGATGGCGCGCAGCTTCGTCGCGCGCGGCGGTGCGGGATGATCAGAGTGATTCTCTCGATGGGGCGTTTCGGGAGCGCCGAAGCCGCACAAACCCTGTAATTTTAGGGGTCGGAAGCGACTTGACTGGAAAAAACACTGGAAAAAGCCCTGATTCGGGCGCTGTCCACAGCGATATTGCTGTGGTGAGTGCAGAAAACACTGTTTTTCTCGGCGTTTTCCGCCATATCGTGCCCACTCCAGAATCAATGGAGCAACCATGGCTACCCAACTGTCGAAGTCGCAAGTGATCGAGAAGATCGCGACCACCACCGAACTCTCCAAGCGCGACGTCAAGAACGTTTTGGACTCGCTCGTCGATGTCGGCCACAAGGAGCTGAAGAAGGCGGGGGTCTTCCTCGTCCCCGGCTTCGCGAAGTTCGTTGTGGTCAAGAAGCCTGCGACCAAGGCGCGCAAGGGCACCAACCCCTTCACCGGCGAAGAGATGATGTTCAAGGCCAAGCCGGCCCGGAAGATCGTCCGCGCCCGGCCGGTCAAGGCCGCCAAGGACGCGGTTTAAGATGAAAGGCCTCCGGTGACGGAGGCCTTTGCTTTTGAGCCGTTAGCCAGCCGCAGTAGGTTGCCTGCCCGCGAGAGTGTTCGAGCGCAATGGACACCGGCTCGCATGTGGAAACGCGCCAAAGCAAGCATCCGGAGCTCCGGTCCTGGTCGCGCCAGGGCCGGAGTTTCTGGAGTCGTGAGAGTTCTAGACCACCGGCGAGCGGCCACCATCGACATTGATGGCGGTGCCGGTGATGTAGGAGCCTTGCTCCGAGGCCAGGAAGCAGGCGAGGTTGGCGAATTCTTCCGCCGTTCCGATGCGCCCGAGCGGCGTGCCCTTGGCAAGGCCCTTGGCGAATTCCTCGAAATCCGTGTTCGGCGCCTGGGCGGCATGCCGCTTGACCCATTGATCGCTCATGATCAGGCCGACCAGGAGCGCATTGACCAGGATGTTGTGCTCGCCGCCTTCATTGGCCATCACCTTGGTCAGTGCCATGCCGGCCGCGCGCGACACCGAGGTCGGCGCGGAATGGCCGGCCGGCGCCTTGGCAAAGGTGTTGAGCACGTTGATGATGCGCCCCCATTTGCGCTGCTTCATGCCCGGCCACACCAGCCGGCTGAACCGGATCGCCGCGAACAGCTTGAGGTCGAGATCTTCCTGCCAGGCCTCGTCGCTGATGCTCTCGAAGGCCAGTGTGCGCGCGGTGCCGGCGTTGTTGACCAGCACGTCGATCTTGCCGAAGTCAGCTACAATCTGGTCATGGGCCTTGCTGATGTCGGCGGCTTTCGAAACGTCGCAGACGTAATCGCGCACCACGAGGCCGTCCTTGGCGAGCGCCTCGCGCGCCGCTGTGAGATCAGCCGCGCCGCGCGCGAGGATTGCGACCTTGGCGCCGGATTCCGCAAATCGCCGCGCCACCGCGATCCCGATACCCTTGCTGCCGCCGGTGACCACCGCCACGCGGTCCTTCATCGATAGGTTCATTGTTGTTCTCCCTGGGGCTGGCCCGGAGAGAACGCTATCAAACCGACAGCGCGACCAACAAGGTCATGCAGAGCAGGTGTGCCGTGACGATCAGTGCGAGATGGAGCGGGCCGGGCATCGGGATGTCTCCATGGTGGTGCGATTTGCGGTGAGCACCGCCGTCAAGCTCCCTGCCCCTGAAAGGGGGAGGGCGGGGTGGGGGTTGCTCTCCACGGACGCCGGCGTCTGCGGAAAGAGCGGATCCCCACCCGGATTGTGCTTGCGCACAATCCGACCTCCCCTTTTCAAGGGGAGGTGAAAAGCAGGCGCTAGTTCAAGCTCGCGCCGGCCGTAAAGCTGCGGTCGACGGCCTTGCTGACATCCAGCGTCTTGCCGAGGATGCCGTAGCGCGTGGCGCGGTCGGAGGCGGCCTGCACCTCCTTCACCACGGCCTCGTCGATCGCGATCGGGCTCGTCTTCTGCGCGGTGTAGGCGGCGAGCAGCACATCCTCCGGCAGTTTTGTGAGTTCGGCCGTACTCCGAGCGTATTCCGCGACATGGTCGAGCGACCACAGCCGCGCCTTGTTGAGCCGCTGCACCAGGTCCTGCACTGCCGCGCGTTTGGTCGCGATCGCATTGTCGGAGGCGACGATGAAGGTGATGGTCGGCGTCAGGCCCTCGCCATCGGCGACGACGCGCGCGTTGTCCTTCAGCTTGGCATAGGAGACATAGGGCTCCCACACCGCCCAGGCGTCGATCGAGCCGGCAAGCAGCGCGATCTTGGCGTCGACCGGGCCGAGCGGCGCGAAGGTCGCGTCCTCGATCCTGCTGCCGGCCTTCTCCAAGGTCGCGTTGATCAGGAACTGGCCCCAGCCGCCGCGTGTGCCGGCGAGGCGCTTGCCCGCGAGGTCAGCCGCCGTCTTGATCGGCGAATCCCCGCGCACCAGGATGGCCTGGGTCCGCGCATCGGACCGCGTGCCGCCGATTGCCTTGATCGGCGCACCCGAGGCATAGACGGTGAGGAACGACAGGTCGCCGGTGTAACCGACGTCGAGCGCGCCGGCATTGATCGCCTCCAGGATCGGCGCCGCGGCGGGGAATTCCGACCACTCGATCTTGTAGGGCAGGTCGCGGGCGAGGCCGGAAATCTCCAGCAGCGAGCGGTTGCCGCCCTTCTGGTCGCCGACCCGCAGCACGATCGCGTCAGCCGCCAACGCCGCCGCTGATGTCGAGAGCGTGATCACTGCGGTGATCAGTGCAGCCGCGGTGCGGCGGGTGAGGGAATGGGAAGAACCCGAGCGGGTCAGTTTGCGCATATCGATTGTCTTTCTGATTCATTCGCTGCGCGGCGGAAAGCGCGGCAGCGTTCCATCGAGTCTATGAGCAAGCCGTTCGCCGTCAACGAAACGGAAATCTGTATTCGCCGGCTGTACGGCAAGGATGATTTCGTCGCGCGTGCCGAATGGAGAAGACATCGTGCCTGGGACCGCAAGTCGCTCAAATTCGATGAAGTTGCGGCAACGGCGTTGCACTCCTCGGTGCAACGAAAGCGAAAATCCTTTCATCGTCGTGCGGTGCGATCGTGGAGAGTTCGACTGCGGCGCCCGTGACATTCGAAATTCCATTTCATTGACGGTGAACTTGTCGCGCCGCATCATTTAAGCGTTGCTTTGAGTGCAATAGCGCCGGAGAAATCGGCCTTTTTCTGAACCATGAGCTTCGACGACGGGGTGCGCTGGCGGAGACGTCTGCGCGCGGGGCGGAGCCTTGCCGAAATGCAGGAGTGAACATGTCTGTCGATAACAAGAAGACGGTGATGGACCGCCGCACATTGCTGCGTGCGGGCGCCGCCGCGGCCTTTGCCGCGCCGATCGGAGCCTATAGCGCGCAGGCTTTCGCGCCGCGGGCGATCACGCCGGCGATCGACTTCTCCGAATTCCCGATCTGCAAGGCCGCATCCGATGCGCCGCCGCTGACGGGGGCGCCGCGCAAGCTGAAACTGTCCTGGAATGCCGGCGCGGTCTGCCTCGCGCCGCTGCCGGTCGCGATCGACCACGGCTTCTTCCAGAAGCAGAACCTCGACGTCGAGCTCGTCAACTATTCCGGCTCGACCGACCAGCTGCTGGAGGCGATCGCCACCGGCAAGAGCGATGCCGGGCTCGGCATGGCGCTGCGCTGGCTGAAGCCCTTGGAGCAGGGCTTTGACGTCAAGATCGCCGCCGGCACCCATGGCGGCTGCATGCGGGTGCTGACCCGCACCAGTTCCGGCGTCGACAAGCTCGCCGACCTCAAGGGCAAGATCGTCGCGGTCGGCGATCTCGCCGGTCCCGACAAGAACTTCTTCTCGATCCAGCTCTCCAAGCTTGGCATCGACCCGGTCAAGGATGTCGACTGGCGCGCCTATCCCGGAAGTCTGCTCAACGTCGCGGTCGAGAAGGGTGAGGTGCAGGCCTTCCTGTCGTCGGACCCGCTGGCCTATCTCTGGCTGAAGGATGCGCAGTACAAGGAGGTCGCCTCCAACCTCGACGGCGAATACCGCGACAAGAGCTGCTGCATCGTCGGCCTGCGCGGCAGTCTGGTCCGCGAAGAACCGCATGTCGCGCGCGCCATCACGCAGGCGCTGCTCGATGCCGCGATGTTCACCTCGCAGAATCCGGACAAGGCGGCGAAATCGTTCCAGCCTTACGCGCCGAAGGCGGCGAGCCTCGCCGATCTCGAGGCGATGGCGCGCTACCACACCCATCACCATCATCCGACCGGCGAGGTGCTCAAGCGCGAGCTCAAGGGCTACGCCGACGACCTGAAATCGGTGCAGGTGTTCAAGCAGAGCACCGACACGGCCAAATTCGCGGAGCGGATCTATGTCGACGTATTCAGTGTCTGACACGACGACTGCTGCGGCGCCGCGCGCCACGGTCACGTTCTCGCATCTCTCCGGCAGCTACGGCGTCGGGCTCGCGGCGAGCCTCGCCTGGCTCGCGTTCGGCCTCTCGAGCCTGTATTGGCCCGATGTCGGCGATTGGTCGCGTACGGAATCGCTCGGCATCGGCGCGATCGTGATCGCGGCCTTCATCCTGTTCGGCACATTCAGCGCGGATTACCTCGGCAGCGCCGGGCAGGCGTTGCGCAAGCGCGCGCCCTGGCTGGTGGCGTTCGGTGCGTTTGTGACGCTGTGGGAGGTTGCCACCGCGAAGTTCGCCTGGCTGCCGCTGCCGTTCTTCCCGCCACCGCAGGCGATCCTCGAGGTCTACACCGACGACCTGCCGAAGCTGCTCGACAGCGTGTTCGCCTCGATCAAGCTGCAGATCGGCGGCTACGTCATCGGCGCGACGGTGGGCTTCGTCACCGGCGTCTCGATCGGCTGGTCGCAGAAGATCGGCTATTGGGTGCACCCGGTGCTGCGCTTCATCGGCCCGCTGCCGGCCACCGCCTGGCTGCCGATCGCCTTCTTCACCTTCCCGTCGAGCTGGAGCGCCTCGACCTTCCTGATCGCGCTCGCCACCGGATTCCCGGTGACGGTCTTGACTTGGTCCGGCGTGGCGAGCGTCAGCAGCGCCTATTACGACGTCGCGCGCACGCTTGGCGCCAAGCCGTCGTTCCTTGTGCTCAAGGTCGCGATCCCCGCGGCGCTGCCGCACGTGTTCGTCGGCCTGTTCATGGGGCTCGGTTCGTCCTTTGCCGTGCTCGTCGTCGCCGAGATGATCGGCGTCAAGGCAGGCCTCGGCTGGTACCTGCAATGGGCGCAGGGCTGGGCCGCCTATGCCAACATGTATGCGGCGCTGATCGTGATGTCGCTGCTGTGCTCCGGCGCGATCACGCTCTTGTTCCGCACCCGCGATCGCCTCCTGGTCTGGCAGAAGGGTGTCGTCAAATGGTAGTGCAGTCCGCCGCCGAGGCGATCACCTATCCCGCCGTCGGCGCCGAGCTCGACATCGAGGGCGTCAGCCACGCCTTCGACATTGACGGTGCGATCTTGCCCGTGCTCGACAATGTCAACCTTTCGATCGCGCCGGGCGAGTTCGTCGCGCTGCTCGGCCCGTCGGGCTGCGGCAAGTCGACCCTGCTGCGGCTGGTTGCCGGGCTGGAGAAGCCGCGCGCCGGCTCACTGCGCGAGGATGACGTCCGCATCGCCGGCCCGCATCCGTCACGCGTCGTCGTGTTCCAGGATCCGACACTGTTTCCCTGGCGCACGGTGTGGGACAATGTCGCCCTCGGGCTGGAAGCGCAGGGCATCCTGAAAACGCAGCGGCATCGCGTCGATGCCGTGATCGAGCTGGTCGGGCTGTCCTCGTTCCGCAACGCCTATCCGCACCAGCTCTCCGGCGGCATGGCGCAGCGCGTGGCGCTGGCGCGCGCGCTGGTCAACGATCCGAAAATCCTGGTGCTCGACGAGCCGCTCGGCAAGCTCGACTCGCTGACGCGGATCGCGATGCAGTCCGAGCTGGTGGCGCTATGGCAGCGCAAGGGTTTTACCACGCTGCTCGTCACCCATGATGTCGAGGAGGCGCTGGTGCTCGCCAATCGCGTCATCGTGCTGTCCGACCGGCCGGCGCGGATCAAGGCGGATATCGCGGTACAGCGGCCATACCCGCGCCATCGCGGCGATCCCTATCTCTCCGAGCTGCGCAAGCAGATCCTCGGCCTGCTCGGACTGGAGGCGACATGGTGACGTCTACGGCAAGGGAGCTGCCGCCGGCGAATGCGCCGGAGCCCGTCGCGCGCGCATTGCGGCTCGCCGAGGTGTTTGCGGCGCGCGCTCCCGCGCATGATCGCGACGCCAGCTTTCCCTTCGAGAATTTCGCCGATCTGTCGCGCGAAGGCCTGCTCGCGCTCACCGTGCCGGCAGCGCTCGGCGGCGGCGGGGCGGGCGCCCGCGACGCCACGCGCGTGCTCGGCATCATCGGCAAGGCCGATCCGTCGACCGCGCTGGTGCTGTCGATGCATTACATCCAGCACCTGGTGATGGCGCGCAGCACGCGCTGGCCGGGGCGCCTCGCACGCAAGCTCGCAAAGGAAACGGTCGAAGGCGTCGCGCTGATCAACGCGTTGCGCGTCGAGCCCGAGCTCGGCTCGCCGGCGCGCGGCGGGCTGCCGGCCACCACGGCACGCCGCACCGAGACCGGCTGGCGGCTGACCGGACGCAAGATCTATTCGACCGGCGCGCCGATCCTGAAGTGGTATTCGGTCTGGGCGAAGACCGACGAGCCGGAAACCCGTGTCGGATTGTTTCTGGTTCCGGCCGGCCTGCCGGGAACGCGGATCGAGGAGACCTGGGATCATCTCGGCCTGCGCGCCAGCGGCAGCCATACTGTGGTGTTCGATGACGTGGTGTTCCCGCTGGACTACGAGATCGACGTCCGCAGGCCCGACGACTGGAAGGTTCCTGACGTCACCCAGGCGACCGTGCATGCGATCTTCGTGGCCGCGATCTATGACGGCATCGCTCGCGCGGCCCGCGACTGGCTGGTCAAATTCCTGAAGGAGCGGGTGCCCGCCAATCTCGGTGCGCCGCTCGCGACATTGCCGCGGATGCAGGAGGTCGTCGGCGGGATCGAGGCGCGGCTCGCGGTCAATGCCCGCCTGATCGACAGCTTCGCCGCCGACTTCGATAACGGCTTTCCGCTGTCCGCGATCGAGTCTAACATCGTCAAGCTGACGGTGACCAACAACGCTGCAGCAGCGGTGGAGGATGCCTTGTCGCTGACCAGCAATCACGGCCTGTCGCGAACCAATCCGCTGGAGCGGCATTACCGTGACGTATTGTGCGGCCGGGTCCATACCCCGCAAGACGATGCCACCCGTGTCTCCGCCGGACGCTTCGCGCTGGGCGTCTGAAAAACAATGGAGCGTTTTCAAGCGAAGTGGATACCGGTTCGCGTGAAGAAAACGCGTCAAAATAAGAATCTAGAGCCTCGTTCCGATTCTATCGGAACGGGGTTCTAGCCAACAACAACGGAGTTCCCGTCATGCCGGTCGAGTTCATCGGCTTCATCACCAACAACAATGCCTCCGAGACCATCGTCCGGTCGGGCCCCGTGCTCGATCCGCCCTATATCGAGACCGTCGCCAAGGCGCATGAGCTGGCCGGTTTCGACCGCGCCCTGCTCGCGTTCCACTCGACCACGCCGGATGCATTGCAGGTCGCGCAGCATGTCCTCACCATCACGAAGTCGCTGAAGGTGATGATCGCGCAGCGCCCGGGCTTCACAGCGCCGACGCTGCTGGCGCGCCAGCTCGCGACGCTGGATCAGTTCTACGGCGGCCGCGTCTCGCTGCACGTCATCACCGGCGGCAACGCCATCGAGCTGCGCCAGGATGGCAACACGCTCGACGACAAGGACGAGCGCTACGCCCGCACCAGCGAATTCCTCGACGTGGTGCGGCTGGAATGGACCAGCGAGAAGCCGTTCAACTACAGCGGCAAGTATTACAACGTCGAGAACGGCTTCTCGCAGGTGAAGCCGTTGCAGAAGGGCGGCATCTACACCTTCGTCGGCGGCGGCTCGGATGCCGCGGTCGAGGTCGCCGGCAAACATGCCGATACGTTCGCGCTGTGGGGTGAGTCCTACGCGCAGGTGCGCGACGTCACTGCACGGGTGCGCGCCGCTGCCGCAAAACACGGCCGGCCGACGCCGCGCTTCAGCCTGTCGATACGGCCGATCCTCGCCGACACCGAGGAGAAGGCGTGGGCGAAGGCGGAGCATATCCTCGAGCGCGCCACCGCGTTGCAGGATCAGACCGGTTATCGCCGGCCCAATCACGCGACTGCCGGCGCCAAGCGGCTGCTGGCGCTTGCCGATCAGGGCGCCCGGATCGACAAGCGGCTGTGGACCGAAATCGCAAAGCTCACCGGCGCCAACAGCAACACCACGGCCTTGGTCGGCACGCCCGAGCAGGTCGCCGAGGTGTTCGCTGACTACTACGATCTTGGAGTCAGCCACTTCCTGATCCGCGGATTTGACCCGCTGGTCGATGCGATCGATTATGGCCGCGCGCTGATCCCGCTGACCCGCAAGCTGATCGAAGCGCGCGACCAGCAGCGCGGGATCGCGGCCGAATGATCCGTCTCATTGTCGCGGCGGCGCTTGCGCTCGCCGGCATCGACGGGGCCTTTGCGCAAACCACGCTGCGCGTCGGCGACCAGAAGGGCAATTCGCAGGCCGTGATGGAAGCGGCCGGCGTGCTCAAGGACGTCCCCTACAAGATCGAGTGGAAGGAGTTCGCCGCGGCGGCGCCGCTCCTGGAAGCCTTGGGTGCGGGCGCGATCGACACGGGCCTGGTCGGCGATGCGCCATTCACCTTTGCGGCCGCCGCGAATATTCCGGTCAAGGCGATCGCGGCGGTGCGGCAGTCCCGCGACGGGCTCGCGGTGCTGGTCCCGGAAAATTCGGCGATCAAGACCTTCGACGATCTGCGCGGCAAGAAGATCGCAACCGGCCGCGGCTCGATCGGCCATCAGCTGATTCTGGCCGCGCTGGAATCGAAGGGCTGGCAGGCGAGCGACGTGCAGATCGTGTTCCTGGCGCCGTCGGACGCCAAGGTCGCCTACTCGCAAGGCTCGGTCGACGCCTGGTCGACTTGGGAGCCTTATGTGAGCCAGGAAGAGGTGCTGTTCAAGTCGCGCCGCGTCATCACGGCCGACGGCATTACGCCTGGCCTCGGCTTCCAGGTCGCAACCCCGGATGCGATCAAGGCCAAGCGCGCCGAGCTCGAGGATTTCGTGCGCCGGCTCGCCGCCGCGCGCGCCTGGTCGCAGCACAATGTCGAGGGCTACGCTGCGACCTGGGGCAGGCTGATGAACATCCCGCCCGCAGTGGCGGTGAACTGGCTGACGCGGGCCAAGATCCGCATCGCGCAGATCGATGACGGCGTGGTCGCCGACGAGCAGAAGACCATCGACCTCTACGACCGCTGGGGCCTGATCCGCCAGAAGATCAACGCCGCGGAGATCGTCGACCGGTCGTTTGGTGCCGCCGTGGAGAAGGGCGCGGGGCTGTAAGCGGATGCGCGACCTCTTGAGCTTGCGCCGCAGATCTTGAGAGAGCACGTCGTGTGGCACCCCTCTCCCTAACCCTCCCCCGCAAGGGGGGAGGGAACCCATTCGTCCGTGCCTCCCTGACTCGTGCAACGAGTCAGAATGCGGTTGTGACGCGAAGTGAGGTGAGCACGCTCGTTAGGCTCCCTCCCCCCTTGCGGGGGAGGGTGGGGAGAGGGGTAAGCCGCAGCGGGATTGTTCGAATGACCGCGAAATAACCATCCACGTCGCGACGACGCCGCCGGAAGGAATTTCCCCAATCCGCGTCCGCGAAAACCGCAACGTTGCTATTTTCGTTGCGCCCTTGCCGCGCTCTCCGGCGCCGCCAAGATCAAACAGACGAACAATCGAGTCCGGGAGATCACCATGGGCCTTCAAGAAACTCGCATCGAGTCGCTGCCGTTTGTGACCGCTGAACTGAATTACCTCGCGCCGACGCCGGGCAAGCCCCGGACCTACGCTTTCGATCCGCCGCCCGGCGAACCCAAATCCACCGCGCTGCCCGAACCCCACAATGTGCCGATCTTCGACGGACGCCTGATCGCAGACAGCTTCTCGCTCGACCGCGAGGGCTTTGCGCTGGTCAAGCATCCGACCAGCGTCAAGGACTATTATGACGACAACGAGGTCCGCAACGTCTACTACCCCGCGGCCGAGGCCTTCCTGAAGGCGACGTTGAAGGCGGACCGTGTCTTCATCTTCGATCACACCGTGCGCAAGCGCGTCGAGGGCGCGGCCGATATTCGCGGCGGCGGACCGCGCCAGCCGGCGACCCGGGTCCATGTCGACCAGACCGCGGTCTCCGGCCGCAACCGCGTGTTCGAGCATCTGCCCGACGAGGCCGAGCAGCTCGTCAAGGGCCGGGTCCAGGTGATCAATCTGTGGCGCCCGATCCGCGGTCCGCTGCGCGATTCACCGCTGGCGATGGCTGACGGTACCACGGTGGCTCCGGAGGATCTGATCGCTTCCGACCTGATCTACCCGAACCGCAGCGGCGAGACCTATTCGGTGAAGTACAATCCGAACCACCGCTGGTTCTACATTCCCGAGATGACGCCGGACGAGGCGATCCTGTTGAAATGCTACGACTCGGCGACTGACGGCCGCACGCGGTTCGGACCGCATACGGCGTTCGTCGATCCGACCACGCCGGCCGATGCCGCGCCGCGCGAGAGCATCGAGCTCAGGACGCTGGTGTTCCATAAGCAGTGAAGAACGTCACTCCCTCTCCCGCTTGCGGGGGAGGGTTGGGGTGGGGGCTCTTTCCGCGAGTCGTATCGCGGAGAGAGCCCCCACCCGGATCGCATCTTCGATGCGATCCGACCTCCCCCGCAAGCGGGAGAGGTAAAGTGAGCCCGCGGAGAAGGTGAACCAAATCCGCTCTGCCTCTAAAGTTGGCACCCCCATCCAATAATGTTACGCCCTCCCAAAAGCGCTCAGGGAAGAGGCGATTCGTGGACGGGGTGGTAACCAAGGAAGAGGCGGGGATCGGGCTCCGCGCCCTGGTTCTGGCATTGTTGGCATTGGCCTCGGGCCATATGCTGTCGACGCTGCTGCGGACGATTCCTGCGATCAGCCTCGATCTGATGGCGCGGGATTTCGGCATCTCGCCGCAGGCGCTGGCGAGCCTGACCTCGATCTATCATTTCTCCTTTGCCGCCTCGCAAATCCCGGTCGGCGCCGCGATGGACCGCTTTGGCGTGCGGCCGGTGTCGCTGAGCCTGCTCGCCGGTACCGTGGTCGGAACGCTGGTCTCGGCGATTGCCTCCGGGCCTGCGAGCTTCGCGCTCGGGCAATTGATGCTCGGCGTCGCCACCTCGGGCATGCTGATGTGCCCGATGACGCTGGCCGCCAAGCAGATGTCGGCGGCGAAGTTCGGCCTGTGGTCGGGGCTGATCCTCTCGATCGGCAATATCGGCATGCTGCTGTCGGCAAGTCCGCTGGCGTTCGTGGTCGATCAGTTCGGCTGGCGGGCCGGCTTCTGGGTCGCGGTCGGCTTCGGCATTGTGGTGCTGATCGCGGTGTTCGCGCTGGTGCCGCGGCAGCCCGCCGCGCATGCGGATGATTCATCGCCGCTGCGGCAAATGGCCGAGGTGCTGCGGCTCGGCCTGTCGCGCGCCCTGCGCGGGCTGATCGCGCTGTCGCTGGTGTCGCTCGGCGCGTCGCTGGTCTTGCGCGGACTATGGGGCGGGCCGTGGCTGATGGATGTCAAGGGGCTCAGCCGGATCGAGGCCGGCAATATGCTCGGCCTGTTCACACTGGCGATGATCATAGGCCCGGCCTGCATCGGCGCGTTCGATCGCAAGTTCGGCCACCGCCGCACCATGGTGGCGGCGACGCACGCGATCGCCGCGCTGCTGCTGGTGCTGATGGCGGCCGGCGCGCCGCATTTCCCGGTCTCTGATCTGTTCGGCGTGGCGATGATGCCGTCGCAATACGACCTGGTGCTGCTGATCCTGATCGGGCTTGTCACATCGGCGCAGCCGCTGATCTACGGCATGACGCGGCAACTGGTCGATGCCCAGAATACCGGCAAGGCGCTGTCGTCGGTCAACCTCGCGTTCTTCCTCGGCGCCGCGCTGCTGCAATCGAGCACCGCCGGCGTCGCCGCGCTGTTCGGGCTGCCGGCGGTGCTGCTGTTCATCGCCTTCGCGCTGGTGATCGGGACCGTGCTGTTTTGGGCCTACACCAAAGCTTAGCGACCGGCTCCGATCAGATTGCCTGCGCCTGCTTGCGGATTTCGTTGGCAAGCGGTTTCAGCTGGTCGGCCGCGCCTCGTCCCACCACACTATAGCCCGTGCCCCCGTCGGCCCATGAGAATCCCGCGACGTCGCCGCCCGTGTGCGCGGCCATCGGCGCGTTCTGATCCGATGTCATCGGACGGCTCAGGACCACAAGCCGCTCGCCGTGATCGTCGTCATACATGAACATCGCCGCCGGCCCGTGCGCAGTGGGCACCACGCGTCCGCCCATCAGGCGATACCCCGACTTCGTGAGATCGGGAAGTTTGACCGGCTGTTGCAACCTGTTCGAAACCCATTGCACCAGTTCGGCGCTGTCGCGCAATTCGACCGGCCGGGTCCGATCGGAGGCATACACGTGATAGGAATCGCTTGCCTCCTGGGCGAGCGCGGCAAGGCCGCCCGTCGGCGCCTCCGTCGCGCCGCGGATCGCCCAACCGCCGACACCGCCGATTGCGAGCATCAGCATCGCCGCGATCGCCCAGCGGAAGGAGGCGGGACGGCGGCGCTTGCTCTCGATGATCCTCGACAGATTGAGCTGCGGCGGCAGCGGCTCCTCCGCGATCGGTGCGAGCGCTGCACGCAGCATGCTGCGCTGGTCGGAAAAGGACGCGACACGCCGGGCTTCATCCGGATGGCCTTCCAGATAGGCGGCGACCTCGGCCTGACGCTCCGGCTCGAGCGCATGGTCGACATAAGCGTGCAGATCGTCCTCCGAGATCGGGCGATTGCTCATGGCTTGCTCCGTAACTGCACGACATTCCTCTGCTGATTATCCGCTGGCCGTTCGAGTTCCTGCTGCAATCTCTCACGTGCCCGCGAGAGGCGCGACATCACGGTGCCGATCGGGATGTTGAGCACCTTGGCGGCCTCCGCATAGCTCAGGTCTTCGACGGCGATGAGTAGCAGCACGGCGCGCTGCTCGTCGGGAAGCTTCGCGAGCTTCCCGAGCACGTCCTGATAGATCAGTTTCTGTTCCTGCACCGCATCTTGTCCGATCTCGTGCTCGCCCGCCTCGTCGATGGCAACGTGTTGGAAGCGTGCGGCAGCACTGCGGAACTGGTTGATGGCGAGATTATGCAGGATGGCAAACAGCCACGACTTCGGGCTGCCGGTGTCGCGCCGCTGCGCCCAATGACTGACGGCGCGCTCTAGGCAGTCCTGCACCAAATCGTCGGCGGCCGCGCGGTTGCGGACCAGCGTGCGCGCGTAGCGGCGCAGCGCTGGAATCACCGGTTCAATCTGGTGCAGCATATCGCTCATGGCTCTTGCACCTGGATCACGGCTCCGAGCTTCGCCGGCTCGCCTGACGCGATGACGAGATAGCGCCGTTCGGCCTTGGCCGCGCTCTGCACAATCTGCCGGATCGGTCCGGTGGCGTTGACGATCGCCGAGCCCGCGGGATTGGTCATGAAGGCGGCGAGCGGCTGCACTGATCCCGTCCCGTCGGCATGTTCGGCCAATGCTAGCACGTAGTGCTGCTTGGGTTCGAGCCCGGTGACCGATGCCTGCACCACCTGGATCAGGCCCTGATCGAACAGCGAGACGCTGGTCGGCGGCTTGTCTCCCTTCGCGTGCTTCTTCGGCGCCAGCGTGAGGTGGACGGTCTGACCGGCGAGGCCGAGCTCTTGCAGGTTCTGGCGATCATCGGGATTCGGTGCAGCGTTCGGCACATATGCTATGGCCTGCGGCGCCTGGCCGATCGGGATATTGGCGATCACCTTGTTGGTTGCGGTGTCGATCGCGGCCAGCGCGTCGGCATTCTCAAGGCCGACATAGACCCGCGTGCCGTCGCCGGACGGCCAGATGCCATGCGGGAGGTTACCCACCGGAATGGTCGCGACCTCTGAGAAGTCGTCGGTACGGAACACCTTGATCTCGTTGGTGCCACCGATGGTGACGTAAGCGAAGGTCCCCTTGGCGGTCTTCGCGAAATTGACGTGGTTGGTGATCGGGCCGGTGTCGATGGTCTTGATCGGATTGAACGGCGGCTTGGCGTTGAACACCTGCGTCTTGCCGGTATCCTTCAGCGTGAACCAGACCTGCTCGCCATCGGGCGTGGCTGCGATGTTCGGGCAGAACGGGCTTTCCTGCTTGACCTTCGCGACGATCTGATGATCGGCCACCGAGACAACTTCGGTTTCCGGATTGAACGACGAGCAGATGTAACCGTATTTGCCGTCGGGCGAAAAGATCTGCATGCCCGGTCCCGCCGGCACCTCGATCCGCATCGTTTCCTTGAAGCTCGAGGCGTCGATCACCGAGATGTAATTCTCCCCGCGCACGGTGACCCAGACCTCCTTGCCATCAGGCGTGAAGAACGCCTCGTGCGGCGACCGTCCGACATAGGTGATGTGCTTGACCGCATTCGTTGCGGTGTCGATGAAGGTCACCGAGTTCGACCCGATCGAGACGATGGCGAGCGTATGATGGTCGGGCGAAAAGCCCATGCCGTGGACCAGCACCTGGCCCTTGTACAGCGGGCTGAAATTGCCCGGCTGCGGATCGCCGAGCCGGATCACGCCGAGCAGCTTGTTGTCGACCGGGTCGGTGACCGACACCGTGTTGGAGAATTGCTCCGCGGCGTAGACGCGGTCGTGATGGCTGATCGGAATGTCGGGCACGGACGCGGCGCCGGGCGCCTGTCCGGCGAAGGCGGACGTCGACAGCACGATCATGCTGCCGGCTAGCAGGCCCTTCATCAATGGGCTCGTCATCATTTGGTCTCCTGCTTCATCATGTCGTGGTGCATGTTCATGTCACCGTGGCTGCCTGCCGACGGGCCGGGTTTCGCGCTGGGTTGGGTCGGGGCGGGCGTCGTGTCCGTGACCTGTTCGCCGAGCGCGAGCTTCATGGCGTCGATCTCCTGGCGCTGTTCGACGATGATCTCCTGCGCGATGCGGCGCAGGCGCTCGTTCTTTCCGTACCGGAGTTCGATCACGGCCATGTCGATCGCCCCTTGGTGGTGCGGCGTCATCATCGCGACGAAATCGCGATCGATGTCGCCGCTCGGCCGGGCGGCCATGTCATTCATCATCTTGGTCATCGCCGCATCGTTTTCGGCGAGGAAGGCGCTCTCCTCGGCCGACTGCGCCGTCGGCGCCGGTTGGTGCGCCTCTTGCGCGAGCGCTACTGGGGAGAGAGCGACGGCAAACAGCACACGTGCGCCGAGCAGCGCGGCGCCGATGCCGGGTCTGAAGAATCGCAGGATCATCACGTTCACCCCTGAAAGTTGACTGGCACGGGTGGGACGCGGGGCGGCAAATTCTATTCCGTCGGAGGGTGCGAAGATTCGTGCCGATCACGAATTACTGAACCGTGGAATAAGTTCCGCGGCCCCCGCGCCGCGGTTTGCGATCTGGAAGCGTCTGGTTATAAGAGGGAATTCCGGTTTCGCTTGACCGGTGTCTCGATCCTCCCTGCGCCGTCCGGGCGCCAATAAGGGCCAAGATGTCCGCCAAGATCGATCCGATCACCCGCTCCGTCGTCCAGCACCGCCTGTCGTCGATCGTGAAGGAGATGGGCGAAGCCATGCTTCGCACCTCCTATTCGCAGATCCTCAATTCCAGCCGCGATTTCTCGCTGGCGATCTGCGACACCGGCGGGCGGCTGATCGCGCAGGCCGATCACATCCCCGTGCATGTCGGCGCGCTGCCGTGGGCGACGCTGGCGGTCGAGGAGCGCTTCAAGGACGTCGCGCCCGGCGACGTCATCCTGCTCAACGATCCCTATCAGGGCGGCAGCCATCTGCCTGATCTCACCGCCTTCGTGCCGGTGTTCGACGGCGGAAAAAGGCTGCTCTGGACTATCGTGCGCGCGCATCAGAGCGACATCGGCGGCGCCACCCATGGCGCCTATAATCCCGGCGCCACCGAGATCTACCAGGAAGGCATCCGCATTCCGCCGATCAAGCTCTACGAGGCCGGCAGGCCGCGCGAGGATCTGCTTGATCTGCTGGCGCTGAACATCCGCAACCCCCGTGAATTCCGCGGCGACCTCGCCGCGATGCTGGGCGCCGCGCATCTCGGCGAACGCCGGGTCGCTAAGCTGTTCAGCGAGTTCGGCGCCGAGACCGTCGAAGCCGCGATCGAGGCGATCCTTGACGCCACCGAGCAGCAGACCCGCGCCGTGGTGTCGTCCTGGAAGGACGGCGTGTTCTACGGCGAGGCGCTGCTCGACGATGACGGCCACGGCCGCAGCGACATCAAGATCGCGGCCAAGGTGACCAAAAAGGGCAGCGACATCGAGGTCGATCTCACCGGCTCCGATCCGCAATCGACCAGCTTTGTGAATTCCTCGCATGCCAACATGCAGGCCGCGGTCGCGATGGCCTTTGCCTATCTGATCGATGCCGACATCCCGAAGAACACCGGCGCGCTGCGGCCGCTGAAAGTGGTGGCGAAGCAGGGCACCATCGTGTGGGCCGATCCTGGTCGTCCCGTGACCTTGTGCACCAGCCATCCCTCCAACGAGATCGTCGAAGCCATCATCAAGGCGATGTCGGCGTCCTGTCCGGACCGCGTGATGGGCGGCTGGGGCCGCCGCTTCCGCATCGCGATCCAGGGCGAGGATCCGCGCAACGGACGCAACTTCATCTGGCACATGTTCCAGGCGCGGCCTGGCGGCGGCGCATCGCCCGGCGGCGACGGCTATTCCTCGATCGGCGAATGGCACTCGGTCGGCGGACTCAAATTCGGCAGCATCGAGGTTGCCGAGGTGCGCTTTCCCCTGCATTTCCGCCAGCACGAATTCCGGCCGGATTCCGGCGGCGACGGCCAGCATCGCGGCGGCCTCGGCGTCGCGCTCGACATGGTGCTGGAGACGCAAAAGCCGGCCAAGGGCAACACCGCCGGCGACGGCGCGCGCCACGGCCCCTGCGGCATGCTCGGCGGCAAGGACGGCGAGCCGCATCACTATCGCCTGCTGTCGGAAGGCCGCGCGCCGCGCGTGTTGAAGACCAAGGAGGTCGGCATCGAGCTGCGCCCCGGCGACTGCCTCGAGATCCGCTCCTCCGGCGGCGGCGGCTGGGGTCCGCCCGAGCAGCGCTCGGCCGAGGCGCGGGCGCGCGATGCAGCCCAAGGCCTGGTTTCGAAGGCGGTGTAGGCAAGTGATGTACACGATTGGGGTTGACGTCGGCGGCACCTACACCGACCTGGTTGCAACGGATCAAACCGGACGCACGGTTTTTGCGAAATCACCGTCCACGCCGGCCGATCAGTCGATCGGCGTCATGACGGGACTGGAAGAGCTGGCGCGTCGTCTCGGCGTCACGCGCGCGGCGATGCTGGCTGCGACCGACCGCCTGGTGCATGGCACGACGGTTGCGACCAATGCGCTCTTGGAACGCAAGGGCGCCAAAGTCGCGCTGCTGACCACCGAGGGCCATCGCGACGTCGTCGAGATGCGCGAGGGGTTGAAGCCGGATCGCTACGATCTGCGCACGCCGCCGCCCGAGCCGCTGGTGCCGCGCGAACGCCGCTTCGGCGTGCGCGAGCGGCTGAAGGCCGACGGCAGCGCGGCGATCGTACTGAATGCCGCAGCACTCGGCGATGTCATCGCCGAGGTGAAACGATCGAGCGCGAATTCGGTCGCGGTCTGCTTCCTGCACGCCTATCTCAACCCGGCGCATGAGCTTGCCGCGGTCGAACGCTTGGCCAAGGAGCTGCCCGATGTCAGCGTGTCGCGCTCCAGCGACGTGCTGCCGCAGATCAAGGAATATGAGCGCGTCTCGACCACGATCGTGAACGCCTATGTCGAGCCGACGGTGCGGCGCTATCTCTCCAATCTGGAGCGCAGCCTGCATGAGGCCGGATTCAAGGGTTCGCTGTTCGTGGTGCTGTCGCATGGCGGCATGGCGCCGGTGGAGGAAGCCTCGCGGCTTGCCGCAGGCACCGTGCTGTCGGGCCCGGCGGGCGGCATCTCCGGCAGCCGCCGCTGCGCCGAGATGCTCGGGATTCCCGATCTGGTGCCGTTCGACATGGGCGGCACCTCGACCGATATTTCCTTGATCGCAGACGGCCAGGCCTCGCTGTCGGCCGACGGCATGCTCGCCGGTCAGCGCATTGCGCTGCGCAGCCTCGACATCGCCAGCATCGCCGCCGGCGGCGGCTCGATTGCGAGCGTCGACGGCAGCCGCACCTTGCGGGTGGGGCCGGAAAGCGCCGGCTCGGTACCGGGCCCCGCCTGCTACGGCAATGGCGGCCTGGCTGCCACCGTCACCGATGCCAATGTCGTGCTCGGCTATCTCGATGCCGCGGCCTTCATGGGCGGCGCCCGGCCGCTCGATCGCGCGGCATCGGAAGCAGCCGTCGATCGGATCGCCGCGGCGCTCGGGCTGTCGCGGATCGAGGCGGCCGCCGGCATCTACAAGATGATCAATCTGAAGATGGCCGACGGCATCCGCCTGATGACCTTGCGCCGCGGCGTCGATCCCAGAAGATTCGCGCTGCTCAGCTTCGGCGGTGCCGCCGGCATGCACGCCGCTGAAGTGGCGCGCGAGCTCGAGATCAAGCGCATCATCGTGCCGACGGTGGCCTCGGTGCTGTCGGCCTGGGGCATGCTGACCAGCGATCTGCGCTACGAGGTCAGCCGCACCCATTACGGTACCGGCCGGATTTCCGCAGACGAGGTCCGCACCTTGTTCGCCGCCCTGGAGCAGCAGGCAGCCGGCCGGCTGCGCGACTGGTTCAAGGGCGATATCGCGATCGAGCGCTCGGCCGAGATGCGCTACGGCGAGCAGGTGTTCGAGATCGACGTACCGCTTGGCGATCTCGATCTCGGCGCCGCCGATCTCGTCGCGCAGATCGAGGAGCGCTTCCATCGCCGCCACGAAGAGCTCTACACCTATGCCTCGCGCGGCCAGGAAGTGGTGTTCGTCAACGCCCGCGTCGCCGCGGTCGGCAAGGTCGCGACCGGCAGCCGTGATGCAGGAAAGGCAAGTTCGGCCGCGCCGTGCGCGCCGCGCGGCAAGCGGCAAGCCTGGCTCGGTGCCTGGCGCGAGGTGCCGGTCTATGCGCTCGACGATCTCGAGCCGGGGCAATCTCTGGCCGGTCCCGCGATCATCGAGGCCGAAACCACCACGGTCCTGATCGACGGCGGCGATCGCGTCACGGTCAATCCATTGGGCTGGCTCGACATAACATTGCGCTGAAACTGCTAAACCATCACCGTCATCCCCGCGCAAAGGCAAAGCCCTTGCGCGGGGATGACGGATCGATATGGGATTGTTGCCCTGCGACGGCCGTTCCGCCATCAACATTTCATTTTTCCGGCCTTGGCTGGGGCGATAAGCTCCGCGGGAGGGAGCGCCGGCTTGTGCCGGCGTTGTGGCGATGTTGATGCAAACAAAACAACAAACTGCGATTTCCATATCCCTCGTCCTCGCAGCGGTGCTGGCGGTGACGCCGTTGCGCGCACAGCAGGCGCCGCCGGCGGCCGGCGGCGAGATCCGCGTCGGCAATGTGATGCCCTACACCGGGCCGCTCGCGGCGTTCGCGACCATCGGGAGGGCGGAGGCGGCCTATTTCGACATGGTCAACGAGCATGGCGGCATCAACGGCCGCAAAGTCAAGTTCGTCTCCGTCGATGACAGCTCCAATCCGAGGACCGCGATGGAGCAGACCCGCGATCTCGTCGAGAAGCAAGACGTGCTCTTGATGTTCGGCTCGTTCGGCACGCCGAGCAACCTCGCGGTGCGAAAGTATCTCAACGAGCGGAAGATCCCGCAGCTGTTCGTCGCCTCCGGCGACGAGGAGTGGGCACATCCGAAAAGCTTCCCCTGGACCATGGGCTGGCAGCCGACCTTCCGCGCCGAGGGACAGATCTACGCCAACTACATCCAGGCCGCCTATCCCTCGCGCAAGATTGCGGTGCTCTGGCAGAACGACCAGTTCGGCCGGGATCTGTTTCGGGGATTGCAGGAAGGGCTCGGCGACACCGCAGGGATGATCGTCGCCGACCTCGCGTTCGATGCATCGGAGACTGCGATCCAGAACCAGATCGGAATCCTGAAGAACTCCGGCGCCGACATCCTGGTGTTCGACGGCGCGCCGGCGATCGCGGCGCGTGCGATCCGCGTCGCCGCCGAGCTCGATTGGCATCCGGTGTTCATCCTCGACAATGCGTCGGCCTCGATCGCCAGCGCATTGCGCCCGGCGGGCCTGCAGAATTCGCTCGGCGTGATCTCGACCTCGTTCCTGAAGGACGCCGGCGATGCCGCCTGGAAGAACGATCCGCAGATCAAGGCGTGGGACGCCTTCATGGACAAGTACTATCCCGACGGCGACAAGGACGATATCTACGCCGTGTTCGGCTATGCCGCCGCCGACACGCTGATGCAGGTGCTGCGCCAGTGCGGCGACGACCTGTCGCGCGACAACATCATGCGCCAGGCCGCCTCGCTGAAGAACTACCAGAGCCCGATCGCGCTGCCGGGGATCGTGATCAACACCGGTCCGAAGGATTTCCGTCCGATCAAGCAGATGCGCCTGGTGCAGTTCGACGGCAACGCCTGGCAGCCGATCGGCGACGTGATCGAGAGCGCATTCACGCCGGCGCACGAGGATGATTGAGGCACGGCGGCCACTCCATCACCGTCACCCTGAGGAGCGCGCCCTTGCGCGCGTCTCGAGGGTCGACGGCCCGACTGTGGCCGTGCATCCTTCGAGACGCCGCGCGTTGCGCGGCTCCTCAGAGTCTGACTCATAAATCACCCAACCTTAGCTGCAGCCGCGATTCTGCGGGTCAGGAGCCTGATGTGTGCAATCAGCAGCCAGGCAGCTTCGGTTGCCACCGTCGCCTCGAAGTCCTTGGCGAGACGGCGGCATCTGCCGAACCAAGCGAATGTGCGTTCAACCACCCACCGCCTCGGCAGAAGCTGGAAGCCTTTGACGCCGTGAGGCCGCTCGACGATCTCGATAGTCCATGGACCGCAGTCTGAGAGCGCGTCGAGGAGTTGATTTCCGCGGTAGATCCGGTCGGCAAAGACGTGGCGCAGCCGGGGGAAGTTCATCCGCACGTTCTTCAGCAGCGGTACGGCGCCATGGCAGTCCTGAACGTTGGCCGGATGAACATGAACCCCAAGGAGGAGGCCATTGGTATCCGTCACGATATGCCGCTTGCGGCCGTAGATGCGCTTGCCTGCATCGTAGCCGCGCGGTCCGCCAGCTTGCGTGGTTGGCGCACTTTGACTGTCGATCACGGCTGCCGTCGGCTTCGGTGTCCGTCCAAGCTTTTTTCGCGCCCGTCGGACAAGCACGCTGACAATCCTCTGCCACCGGCCTGTATCCCGCCATCTATAAAAATAGCCCTGCACCGTCGAATAGGGCGGGAACTCCTGCGGCAACGCCCGCCACTGGCAGCCGGTCGAAACGATATAGAGGATCGCTTCGATCACACGACGCAGCTCCGTCTTACGCGGCCGGCCGCGCCGGTTCGCTCGCGGCAACAGGCGTCTGATCACCGCCCACTCCGCATCGGTCATATCGCTTGCATAACGCAGATCGTCCCGCCGATATTGCTCCCGAGTGATCTTGGTCCAGGGCATCGTGCTCTCCCTCGAATCTTTGCAAATCCGATGGAATCACACCCACTGAGATCACTCACCCATTTTTCAGTCAGGCTCTCAGGATGACGGGTTAGGCGGTGCCGCCGATCGGTTCCGCAAGTACAGACCTACTTCTTCAGCCCGTAATTCAACAGCCCGCCCTTGTTCTTCGGCGGATGCGCGCGCAGGCCTTCCTCGTTGGGTTCGGTGCCCCAGCCCGGACGGTCCGGGATCACGAGATGACCGTCGACGAACTCGGGCACATGGGTGAACAGCTCATGGTCCCAGGCCAGCCGATCGATGTCGGTCTCCATGATGCGCAAGTTTGGCACTGCCGCGCAGAAATGCGCGTTCATCATGGTGCAGAGGTGGCCGTAGAAATTATGCGGCGCGACGTTGACCTCGAAATGCTCGGCGGCCGCGGCGATCTTCATCGACTGCCAGACCCCGTTCCACGGCGTGTCGATGATCGCGACATCCATCGCCTGCTCGGTAAAATAGGGCAGGAATTCGCGCAGGCCCAAAAGCGTCTCGCAGGACGAGATCGGATGCGGGCTCTGGCGGCGGATATAGCCGAGCGCCTGCGGGTTGAAGGTGTCGATCTCGACCCAGAACATGTCCATCTTCTCGATGGCGCGCAGGATCTTCAGATAGCCTTCGGTCTTGGCGTTGAAGTTGAGGTCGAGCAGCAGGTCGACGTCCGGCCCCGCGCCGTCGCGGATCGCCTCCAGATGCATGCAGAGATTGCGCAGCACAGTGCGGTCGACATTGATCTCGGGCGCAAACGGCGCGCCGAAGCCGGGGCGCCAGCCCACAGGCTTGCCGTCGGTATAGACGAAGATGTTGGTCTTCATCGCCGAGAATTTCTTCTCGCGCACCTCGGCACCTATCGCCTTGACGCCGTCGAGATCGATGATGGCCGGCTTGTACCAGTCGGGATGATTGATGCGCCAGGTCGCGCAATGCGACCAGTAGACCCGGACGCGGTCGCGGATCTTGCCGCCGAGCAGATCGTAGCAGGGCACGCCGAGCGCCTTGGCCTTGACGTCGAGCAGCGCGTTCTCGATCGCCCCTAACGCCAGCGCCACCACGCCGCCGGCGGCGGGGCGCGTCGCGGCGAACAGCTCGACATAGATCCGCTCGTGCTCGAACGCGTTCTTGCCGACCACGCGCGCCGACAGGCGCTCGATCGCCGCCGTCACCCCGGGCGCGCCGAAGCCCTCGTCATATTCGCTCCAGCCGGTCAGCCCGTCCGCGGTCGTCACCTTGACGAAATGATAATTCCGCCAGCCGGCATCGCAGGCGAGCGTTTCGACGCTTTTGATGGTGGTTGATTTGCTCATGGTTCCGCCCGGCTTTTGTTGGTGTTGAGGCGAATACCAACAACGGATCGGGAGGGGCGTCAATTCGCGCCACGGCAAGGCGACAATGCGCGCAGGTTGGTGCTGCAATGTGTGGTCGTTGTTGATGGCTCGCTTGCTGTCCCGTCACCCTGAGGAGGCCGCGCAGCGGCCGTCTCGAAGGGTCGACGGCCCGGCCTTCGCCGCACGGATAGCGCGGGGCCGTGCATCCTTCGAGACGCCGCTTCGCGGCTCCTCAGGATGACGGGGAAGGAGCAGTCGGCCGGAACAGCGTCGGCCGCTGACGCTCGAACGTCTTGCGGCCGCGCTTAAAACCCAGCAGCACGTCGGGCAGTTCGGCGATCGCATTGGTACCGCTGTCGGTGTCGAGCACGACGATGTCGGCGGGGTTGCCGACCGCGATGCCGTAGTCTTTCAGGTTCATCAGCCGCGCCGGCAGCGCGGTGACGAGATCGAGGCAGGCATCGAACTCGCCGATCCCGGCATGCGCCGTATTGGCGTAGAGATTGGCCATCCGCAGCAGCGAGGCATCGCCGAACGGGGTGAAGGGATTTTGTACATTGTTGGTCGCGACCGAACACAGCACGCCACTGGCGACCAGCCGGTGCGCGATCGTCAGGCCGCGCGGCGCGTTGTGGGTGGCGTCGCGGCCCATTAGGTAGAGGTCGGTCGCGGGCAGCACGGTGACCGCGACGCCGGCCGCGACAAGGCGCGCGCTCGCTGCCTTCAGCCGCTCGGGCGGCAGCGCGGACAGCTTGGTCGCGTGTCCGATCGCGACACGGCCGTGATAGTTGCGCCGCTCGGTCTGCCGGCAGACCTCCTCCATGTGCCACCAGGACGGATCGAGGTCGAAATCGAGATGCAGATCGACATCGATGTCGAACGCTTGCGCGAGATCGAAGATGCGCGCGATCTGCGCGTTCGGATCGCTGTCGACATAGGGGCAGCCGCCGATCGCCCCGGCGCCATCATTGAGTGCGGCGACCAGCAGCTCGTCGGCGCCGGGATCGTTGGTCAGACCTTCCTGCGGGAAGACACACAGCGACAGGTCCAGCGCCCAGGCATAGTCGCGCTTCAGCGCCTTCACGGCCTCGAAGCCACGCAGCCCGATCCGCGGGTCGATCTCGACATGGGTGCGCATCCGCGTGGTGCCCGCCGTGATCGCGCGCTCGATCACTTTGGCGCCACGGGCATAGACGTCCTCGACCGTAAAGTCGCGCTTCATCGCCGCCACCGCGCGGATCGCCTCGGCGACGCTGCTGTGGTCATGGCCGCAGCGGCCGAGCAGGCAGGCCTTGTCGAGATGAATATGGCTGTCGACGAAACCGGGCAGCGCCAGCCGGCCGGCGAGGTCGACCTCGACGGCCTCGCAGGCGAGCTGCGGCGCGATCGCGGCGATCCGGCCGTCGGCGACGCCGATATCGACCGGGCCGGCGGAGCTGCGCGTCACGGCATTGCGGAAGATCAGGTCGAAGGCAGGTTTCGCGATCATCAGGCAGGAAACATCGGGTTGGTTTCAGCCTAGCGGAAGGGCAGGGAGCCGGCAGCATCAGATTGTGTGCAACCTGCTCGCGGAATTGTCTAAATAATATGCATGCACTTTGCCGTCTGGATTGTAGAGTCCTAATGTTTCCCGGAGGGCCGTTATGTCCGTCACCGCCAAAGCCGATGCCCGCCCGCTGTCCGATGCCGAGATCGTCGAGGCCTATCTGACCGCGTCGATGATCCCCGATCCGGACGCGGCGGCAGCCTATATGAAGCCGGGCACGGTGATCACCTTCACCGGCGGCCGCGAATTCGACCATCCGCGCGGGCCGGCCGGCTTCAACGCCAGGCGCTATCGTTGGGTGAAGAAAAAGAAGGACTGCTTCGATGTCTGCCCCGGCGCAGGCGAGACGGTGGTCTACAGCATCGGCACGCTGTACGGCGAATGGCTCGACGGCACGCCGTTCGAAGGCAACCGCTATGTCGACCGTTTCGTCGTGAAGGGCGGTCAGATCGTCAAGATGGACGTCTGGAACGACAGCGCCGAACGGATTTTGGTGCAGAGGGGAATTGAGGCCTGAAGAGCGCACGTCACTCTAGACCCGTCATCCTGAGGAGCGCCACCGGGTCCGCGCAAAGCGCGGCCCGATGACAGGCTCCGCGCGTCTCGAAGGGTGCACGGCCCGGCTGGTGGCCGTCGATCCTTCGAGACGGCCGCGTTGCGGCCTCCTCAGGATGACGGTGTTAGAGAGCAGCTAGGTTGTCACCGCCGCACAGCCTTCGGCAGCTTCACCACGCGGTCGCCGCCCGCCTCGTCCGCATACGGCGCCAGGATATCCAGCAAATCCCGGCCGCGCTGCGGGCTCGGCGCGACCAGCGCGCGTGTCGCGACCGAATCCAGGTGGCTGTGCATCAAGCCCATCACCTTGTCGGCGTCGCCCTTTACCAGCGCTGCGATGATCGCGCGGTGCTCGTTGATCGCGCATTCCGATGAATGCGGCCGGCTGTAGAGCGACAGCGTCAGGCAGCAGCGATAGGCGACTTCGCTGACGTAGCGCACCAGGATCGGGCTGTTCGTCATGTGGGCGAGCAGAATGTGGAATTCGGTGGCGAGCCGGATCGACACCGCGTCGGTGCCGTCGCGGGCGCGATCCTCGGCGTCGACATGCGCGGTGAGCTCGGTGACCTGTGCCTTGGTCAGCTTGCCGGCGAGCTGCCGCACCACCAGCCGCTCGAGCTCGATGCGGACGTCGAAGGCATCGCGCGCCTCCTGCCAGCTCGGCGTCGCCACCACGGCGATACGGTTGCGGCGCAGCTCGACGAGGCCTTCCGCAGCCAGTTGCCCGAGCGCATGCCGCGCAATGGTGCGGCTGACGCCGAACCGTTCGCCGAGCGAATCCTCCGGCAGCTTGGCACCGGGCTCCAGCGCCTGCTCGATGATCGCCCGGCGCAGCGCGCGGCAGATCACGCTGACCTTGTCGGACGATTCGGCCGTCTTGCTGGTATCGGCGCGTCCCGCCATTGCCGCGAATCCCTCCAAAGGTGCTTCGAAGGCCTCTCTATCATACCGCAAAAGCAATCGAGCGCCCGAATTGCATGCAGTTAGGGCTGTGGATTTGCCCAAATAAAGCCCGGCGCCGCGCCGGCCGGTTTCGCGATTACCTTGATCTGAACGGGTCGGCCGCTGGCATCCAGCTTGCATGCACTTTGCTCGTGATGCGTATGCAGCCATACTCCGAATTTGCCGGCGAGCCTGTGGCCGCCGGATCCGCGCCGACCGCGATCGAGCTGTCGGAGGCCTCCGTCACCTTCGGCCGCGGCGCCCGCGCCGTGCCGGCGCTATCAACCACCACGCTGCGGATCGCCGACGGTGAGTTCGTCGCGCTGGTCGGGCCGTCCGGCTGCGGCAAGTCGACCATCCTGCGGCTGGTCTCGGGCCTGGCGCGACCGACCACCGGCGTCGTCATCGTCGGCGGCCGCGAGGTCGCGGCGCGCGCGCGGCGGGTCGGCATGGCGTTCCAGAACCCGACCATGCTGCCGTGGATGACGATCGAAAAGAACATCATGCTGCCGCTGAAGATCGTCGAGCCGTTCCGCTCGCAATTTCGCAAGCTGCGCAAGACCGCGTTCCGCGACAAGGCCAACGCGCTGCTCGAGCAGGTCGGGCTGAAGGGCTTTGGCAGCCGCTATCCCTGGCAGCTCTCCGGCGGCATGCTCCAGCGCGCCAATCTGTGCCGGGCGCTGATCCACGAGCCGCGCATGCTGCTGCTCGACGAGCCGTTCGGCGCGCTCGACCAGTTCACCCGCGAGGAGCTGTGGGGAATCCTGCAAGCGCTCTGGATGACCCACAAGCCGACCGTGCTGCTGGTTACCCACGATCTGCGCGAGGCCGGCTTCCTGGCCAGCCGCGTCTGCGTGATGAGCGCGCGGCCCGGCCGCATCCTCGATGACTCCAGGATCGATTTCGCCCGCCCGCGCACCGTGGCGATGACCTTCGAGCCGGACTTCGTCGCGCTGAACCAGAAGCTCCGCTCCTTCATCGTCGATGCGCGCAGCGCCGCGCGCGAGGGAGCCTGACCATGTCCGTGTCAGAAATCAGGCAGAAGGCTTGGTCCGCCGCCCTGATCGTGCTGTTCTTCGTCGCCTGGGAGCTGTTCTGCCTGATGACGGGGATGTCCGACCTCGTGCTGCCGCGGCCGTCGCAGATCTTCCTCACGCTGTTCGAGAAATTCCCGATCCTGTGGCCGCACATCGTGCAGACGCTGGTGACGACGATGATCGGCTTTGTGCTCGGGGTGGCGCTGGGCGTCGCGCTCGGCGCGGTGATCGGCGTGTCAAAGACTGCCTACGACACCTGCTATCCGCTGCTGGTCGGGTTCTCCTCGATCCCGAAGGTCGCGGTGGTGCCGATCTTCGTGTTGTGGTTCGGCTCCGGCACCGTGCCGGCGGTGCTGACCTCGCTGTCGATCTGCTTCTTCCCGATCGTCGTCAACATCGCCACCGGCCTTGCCACCACCGAGCCCGAGCTCGAGGACGTGCTGAAGGCGCTCGGCGCCAGCAAGTTCGACATCCTGTGGAATGTCGGCTTGCCGCGGACGATGCCGTTCTTCTTCGCCTCGCTGAAGGTCGCGATCTCCTATGCGTTCGTCGGCGCGGTGCTGTCGGAGACCGTCGCCTCCAACCGCGGCATCGGCAACGTCATGATGACCGCGTCCTCCAATTTCAACGTGCCGCTGGTGTTTGCCGGGCTGTTCGTGCTCGCCGGCCTCGGCGTCGCGCTCTACGTGCTGTTCTCGCTGATCGAGGGCCAGGTCACGGGCTGGGCGACGCGCAAGGACAATGTCATCGCCACCTGAAGGTTTCGTTCATCGCCGTTCACTGGAATTGAGGAGGTCGCCATGCTGAAGACACTAAGCGCTGCACTGCTGGGATTGGCGGTGGTCGCGGGATCCGCCCGCGCCGAGGACACCACCATCAAGTTCACGCTGGGCTGGAAGACGCAGGGCTCGGACGCCGCGTTCTTCTACGCCAAGGACAACGGCTATTTCAAAGAAGAAGGCCTCAACGTCGTGATCGACCAGGGCGAAGGCTCCGGCGCGACGGTGACGCGCATCATGTCGGGCGCCTATGACGCAGGGTTCGGCGACGTCAACGCGATCATCCAGAACGCGGCGACCAAGCCGCAGGACGCGCCCGTGATGGTCTACATGATGTGGAACCAGCCGCCGTTTGCGATCGTCGCCAAGAACTCGAGCGGCATCAAGACCATCAAGGATTTCGAAGGCCATACGCTGGGCGGTGCGCAGGGCACGCCGACGACGCGGCTGCTGCCGGTGTTCGTGCACAAGAACGGGCTCGACGGCGAGAAGATCAAGATCTCCAACATGGCGCCGAACCTGCAGGAGCCGATGCTGATCAAGGGCGACATCGATGCCGCTTTGGTGTTCAACATCACGAGCTATTTCAACCTGGTGCTGAACCGCCAGGATCCCGATAAGGACTTCAAATGGTTCTCGTTCGGCGACTACGGGCTCGACCTCTATTCCAACGGCGTGATGGTGTCGCGCAAGCTGATCGCCTCGAACCCGAAGGCGGTGGCCGGCCTGGTGCGCGCCATCAACAAGGGCGCGATCGCGGTCGCCAAGGACCAGAACGCCGCGATGAAGGCGGCGCTGAACTACGACAACCTGATCAACGTCGAGGTCGAGAAGCGCCGGCTGCAATATTCCTTCGAGAAGCTGATCGTCTCGCCGGAGATGAAGGACATCGGCATCGGCGACATCAAGGACGACCGCATGACCCGCGCCATCGGCTTCATCGTCGACGGCTACCAGCTCACCCGCACGCCGACCCCGGCCGAGGTGTTTTCGCGGGACTTCCTGCCGCCGCGCGCGGAGCGGGAGTTGGTGTACACGGCGAATTGAGCGAACTCGTCATTGCGAGCGAAGCGAAGCAATCCATGATTCCGCTTGCGGATCTATGGATTGCTTCGTCGCTTCGCTCCTCGCAATGACGAAAGAGGGAAAACGATGGAAGTTACGGCAACCCGTCTTTTCTCAGGCCCTGACCACGACATCCGCAACGACGTCGTGCTCCGCCACGACGGCGGGGTCATAACCGGTATCTCCGGAGCCGCCGCGCCGGAGACAGGTCCGCGCTCCCTGATCCTGCCCGCCTTCATCAACGCACATGACCATGCTCGCCCGCGGGCGTCGAGCTTCGGCGCGGTCGGCATGCCGCTGGAAAGCTGGCTGCTGCGCACAGTGGTCGGCACGCCGGTCGATCCGTACCTCACCGCGGCCTCCGCGCTGGCCCGCGCGGCGCAGGCCGGCTGTGCGGCGATGATGGTGCACTACACGCGGCCGAGCGGCACCATGCCGCTCGTCGAGGAGGCCAGGGCGATTGCCCGCGCCGCCAGTGATATCGGTATCCGCTTCGCCTTTGCCATCGCGGTGCGCGACCAGAACCCGATCGTCTATGGCGACGGCGAATCGGTGTTGTCAGACCTCCCAGCCGACGATCGCGCAACGATCGAGCCGCTGTTCGTGCGCGCCCCGATGTCGCCGAAGGCCTATATCGAGCTGACCGACGAGATTGCCGCGGCGATCGGCGGCCCGAAGGTCGACGTGCAGCTCGGGCCGGCCGGCGTGCAATGGTGCTCGAAGCCGCTGCTGGAAGCGGTTGCGGAGAATTCCGCGCAGACCGGCCGCCGCATCCATATGCACCTGCTCGAGACGGTCTATCAGCGCGCCTGGGCCGACCGGCATTTTCCGGACGGCATCGTCCGCTATCTCCGCGACATCGGCTTCTTGTCGGAGCGGCTGACGCTGGCGCATTGCATCCACGCCCGGCCCGACGAGATCGAGATGATCGCCGCGTCGGGCGCCCGCATCGTCACCAATTTCTCTTCCAATCTGCACCTGCGCTCCGGGCTCGCGCCGATCGCGGCGGCGCACGCTTGCGGCTGTCCGATCGCGGTCGGCGTCGACGGCCTGGCGCTCGACGAAGACGACGATGTGCTGCGCGAGATGCGGCTGGTTCAGATGATGCATGGCGGCCTCGGCTTCAAACGGACCTGGACCCCGCGGGAATTCCTCGCGCTCGCGATCCGCAACGGCCGCCGTGCCACCGGTGCACCGGGCACGGGCGAGCTTGCCGTCGGTGCGCCGGCCGATTTCGTGCGCATCGATCTCGAGCGCCTCGAGCGCGATCAGGTTATCGACGCTGATCCGCTCGATCTGCTGTTCGCGCGCGGCAATGCCTCGCTGATCTCCGAGCTCGTGGTCGATGGCCGCACCGTCGCCAAGGCCGGCCGGTGCCTCGGGGTTGATCTTCCCACGATCGAGCAGGAATTGCGCGGCATCACGCGCGCGAGCGCTGCCACATACGCGCATGTCTTGCGCGCATGGCCGCGGCTGTCGAACTCATTGCAGCGTTGGTTTGAAGCGCAGCTCACCTGCAATTAGCTGCACAATCTCCGTTGCGCGCTGAGCAGAAATGCGCGTCGTGCTCGCTAATTCCGTCAAGCGGAAGAAAATTCCACTTGCATCACGCTCGCCACGCGGCTTCAAGTTCACCCAACAAGAAGACTGACTCAGCCGCTGCCACCGGCTGGTTGCTTGCGGGGAAGCCATGGGCGCGTTGTCGCATCTGCGGATTGTCGAGATCGGAAGTGCCGCGGCGACGAGCTATTGCGCGCGATTGTTTGCGGATTTCGGCGCCGACGTGCAGAAGGTCGAGTCGCCGGCGGGCGATCCGCTTCGCCGCGCCTCGCCGCTGACGCCGCAAGGGCACAGCGCGTGGTTTGCGTTTCTCAATTTCAACAAATCGAGCGTCGTGCTCGACAGCAGCGACGCGTCGCGGCTGCGCGAGCTGGTCGCAAGCTGCGACATCCTGCTCGATGGGCGCGGCATCGATGCGGCCGACTGTCCCGACATCGATCTCGCTGCGATCAAGCGCGACAATCCCGGCCTGATCCATCTCGACCTCGCCTGGTTCGGCGATCGCGGTCCCTACGCCGATTTCGCCGCGACGGATTCCACGATCCGCGCGCTCACGGGGCTCGTGAAGCTGGTCGGACCCGAGCAGGGGCCGCCGATGCACGCGCCGGATTTCCAGACCGGCATCCTGGGCGGGTTGTGGGGCTTCATCGCCGCCGCCGCGTCGGTGCTCGGCCGCATGCAGGACGGGCGCGGGCGCACCAGCCATCTCAGCCTGTTCGAGGCCTCCATCGCCGTCACCGAATACATCATGTTCGAGGCGTTCCAGCGTGGCGACATCATGCGGCGGATCGGCGTCAACCGGTTCTGGCCGACCTTCCCGGTCGGCATCTACGAGACGAAGCAGGGCTGGCTCGGCGTCACCACGGTGACCCCGGCGCAATGGCGCGCCTTCTGCGAGATGCTCGGGCTGAACGATTTGCGCGACGATCCGGCGCTGGTCATGGGTGTCGACCGGCTGCGCCATGTCGCCGAGATCGAGGGCAGGATCCTGCCGAGGCTGAAACAGCGCACCGCGCAGGAATGGTTCACGGAGGGCCTCAAGCGCAAGATCCCGATCGTTCCGGTGCCGGAGATCGCGGACCTCATCGCCGACGACGAGAAGCGTGCGCGCGGCGCCATCGTGCCGATCACGGTCGGCGGCGAGACCGGCTTTTCCGCCGGCACGATGCAGCGGTTGACGGCGACGCCGCCGCTGCGGGGCGGCCGCGTGCCCGATATCGGCGAGCAGCAGGCCGCGCGCGCCGCCGTGCCGCGCGTTCCGGTGCCGGCGCCGTCTGCGGCCAACCGCTTGCCGCTTGAAGGCATCCGCGTCGTCGACTTCTCGATGGGGTGGGCCGGGCCGATCTGCACCCGCACGCTGGCCGATCTCGGCGCCGACGTCATCAAGATCGAGGCGACGCAGTATCCGGACTGGTGGCGCGGCGTCGATCGCCGGCCGGCCTATGTGCTGGAGCAGATGTACGAGAAGTCGGTGCGCTACTGCATCATGAACCGCAACAAGCGCGGCATCACGCTCGACCTGACCCGGCCGAAGGGCCTTGCGCTGGCAAAACGCCTGCTCGCCTATGCCGACCTCGTGGTCGACAATTATTCGGTCGAGGTGCTGCCCAAGCTCGGCCTCGGCTACGACGTGCTGAGCGAACTGAATCCAAAACTCGTGATGATGTCGATGTCGGCATTCGGCGCCGGCAGCGTGCATCGCGATTGCCGCGGCTATGGCTCGACGCTGGAGCAAGGGTCAGGCCTGCCCAGCGTGGTCGGCGATCCCGACGGACCGCCGGTCATGAGCCATACGGCGTTTGGCGACGCCGTCGGCGGCCTCAATGGCGCCGCCGCGGTGCTGATAGCGCTCATCCATGCCAAGCTGACCGGGCAGGGCCAGTTCATCGATCTCGCGCAGATCGAATGCATGATGCCGTTCGCCGCGCCCTGGATCGTCGCGCATGCGGCCAGTGGCAAGGAGCCGGTGAAATACGGCAACCGCCATCCCGATTTCGTGCCGCATGGCTGCTTTCGCTGCGCCGGCGAGGACAGCTGGATCGTGGTCGCGGTGTCCGACGATTCGATGTGGCCCAAGCTTGCCCGGCTGCTCGGCCGCGCGGACTGGGCGGCGGACGAAGCGCTTAGGGCCGCCGCAGGCCGGCGCGCCATCGAGGCCGAGATCGAGGCTGCGATCACGGCGTGGACCTCGGCCCGCGATGCGGACGCGGCGATGACCGAGCTGCAAGCCGAAGGCGTCGCGTCCGGCGTGGCGCGGCTGCCGATCGATTTGCTGCAAGACCCGCAGCTGCATGCCCGCGGCTTCATCCAGCAGGTCGACCGCGCCTTCATCGGACGGCATCCGCAGCCGTCGATGCCGTTCCGCGAAGGCGATGCGCCGTTTGCGATCCGCTCAGTGCCGCCGACGCTCGGCGAGCACAACCGTGAGATCCTTGACGGCATGCTCGGCCTCACCGACACCGAGCTCGAAGAGCTGACAAGCGAGGGCATCATCGGCACCGAGATGCTGATGGAGGAGCAGTTGGCGGAAGAGAAGAAGCGCGCTGCGGGCTGATAGGTGGAATAGGATGTCTTTCAAGAAACTGCTGATTGCCAACCGCGGCGAGATCGCGATCCGGATTGCCCGCGCCGCCAGCGAAAGCGGGCTTGCCACCGTCGCGATCCATCCCGCCGACGATGCGGCCTCGCTGCATGTCCGCTCAGCCGACGAAGCACGCGAGATCCCCGGCCACGGCGCGCGGGCGTATCTGGACATCGAGGCGGTCATCGCTGCGGCCAGGGCCGCCGGCTGCGACGCGCTGCATCCGGGCTATGGCTTCCTCAGCGAGAACACCGAGCTGGCGCGGCGCTGCGCCGGGGAGAAGATCACTTTCGTCGGCCCGTCGCCGGAGGCGCTGGATCTGTTCGGCGATAAGGCCAGGGCGAAGGCGCTGGCGAAGAAGTGCAATGTGCCGATCATCGCCGGCACGTCGGGCGCGACCTCGCTCGACGAGGCCAAGGCGTTCTTCGCCTCGCTCGGCGCCAACGCTGCCGTGATGATCAAGGCGATCGCCGGCGGCGGCGGGCGCGGCATGCGCGTGGTCGAGGATGCCGCGAAGCTCGACGAGGCCTATGCCCGCTGCCAGTCCGAGGCCAAGGCGGCATTCGGCAGCGATGCCGTCTATGTCGAGCGGCTGATCCGCAAGGCGCGCCATATCGAGGTGCAGATCATCGGCGACCGTCATGGCGCGATCAGCCATCTCTGGGAGCGCGAATGCACCATCCAGCGCCGCAACCAGAAGCTCATCGAGGTGGCGCCGAGCCCGTCGCTGAGCGAGAGCCTGCGCGCCCGCATCATCGAGGCGGCCAAGCAGCTCGCGACCGCCGCGCGCTACGACAGTCTCGGCACCTTCGAATTCCTGGTCGATGACGAGGCAGAGGAAGGCAAAAGCGCAGGCGAGGGCGCCTTCGCCTTCATCGAGGCCAATCCGCGGCTGCAGGTCGAGCACACCGTCACCGAAGAGGTGCTCGGTATCGACTTGGTGCGCTCCCAGCTTGCGGTCGCCGCCGGCGCCACGCTGGCCTCGCTCGGCCTCGCGCAGGCCACCGTGCCGCTGCCGCGCGGCTATGCGATGCAGCTCCGCGTCAACATGGAGGTGATGGACGAGAAGGGGCTGACAAAACCGACCGGCGGCACGCTCAGCGTGTTCGACCTGCCGTCGGGCCCCGGCGTCCGCGTCGATACGTTCGGCTATTCCGGCTACCGGACCAGCGCCGCCTTCGACTCGCTGCTGGCCAAAGTCATCGTGCATTCGTCGAGCCCGAAATGGTCTGACGTGGTGCACAAGGCATCGCGCAGCTTGCGCGAATTCCGGATCGGCGGCGTCGCCACCAACATTCCGCTGCTCGGCGCCATCCTGGCGCACCAGAGCTTTGTCCGGAACAAGATCAGCACCAACTTCATCGATACGCATGTCGCGGCGCTGGTCGGCGCCGCGCAGGAGCATGCCGCGCCGCTGCTCGAGGTGAGCGCGGCGGCCGCGACCAGGGCCGTCGCCACCGAGGCGGCTCCGGAGGGCTCGCTGCCGGTGCCGGCGCCGTTGCAGGGCACGATCGTGGCGATCGAGGTCGCCGAGGGCGATCTGGTTCGTCCCGGCCAGCAGATCGCGGTGCTGGAATCGATGAAGATGGAGCATCTCGTCACCGCGCCGCATGGCGGCCGGGTGACGAAGATCGCCGGCGGTCCCGGCCTCACCTTGATGCACGGCGAGCCGATCCTGTTCCTCGAGCCGGCCGAGGTCGACGGCCATGCCGCGGAAGAAGCTACTGCGATCGATCTCGATCACATCCGTCCTGACCTTGCCGAGCTAATCGCGCGCAAGGCGATCACGCTGGACGAGAACCGTCCGGCCTCGGTGGAGCGGCGGCGCAAGACCAACCAGCGCACCGCGCGCGAGAACATCGCGCAGCTGGTCGATGAGGGCTCGTTCGTCGAATACGGCTCGCTCGCGATCGCGGCACAGCGCCGCCGGCGCAAGGTCGAGGACCTGATCAAGAATACGCCGGCCGATGGTCTCATCGCCGGCGTCGCCACCGTCAACGCGAAAGACTTCGGCGCCGACGGCGCGCGCTGCATGGTGATCTCCTACGACTACACCGTGCTCGCCGGCACGCAAGGCCACATGAACCACAAGAAGATCGACCGCATGCTCGGCCTTGCCGAGCAGTGGCGCATGCCGCTGGTGTTCTACGCCGAGGGCGGCGGCGGCCGGCCCGGCGATACCGACCGGCTCGGCATGACCGGCCTCGACGGCCCGTCCTTCGTGCAGTTCGCCAAGCTCTCCGGGCTAGTGCCCGTGGTCGGCGTTGTCTCGGGCTATTGCTTCGCCGGCAACGCCGCGATGCTCGGCGTCTGCGACGTCATCATCGCCACCAAGAACGCCTCGATCGGCATGGGCGGTCCGGCGATGATCGAGGGCGGTGGGCTCGGCGTCTATCATCCGGCCGAGGTCGGCCCTGTCTCGTTCCAGTCGTCGAATGGCGTGATCGATATTCTGGTTGAGGACGAGGAAGAGGCCACCACGGTAGCGCAGAAATATTTGTCCTACTTCCAGGGCGCCGTCGCCGACTGGAAAGCACCGGACCAGCGGCTGCTGCGCCGCGCGATTCCCGAGAACCGGCTGCGCGTCTACGACATCCGGGGCGTGATCGACCTGATCGCCGACGAGGGCTCGGTGCTGGAGATCCGCAGGGATTTCGGCGTCGGCATGATCACCGCCTTGATCCGCATCGAAGGCAAGCCGTTCGGCCTGATCGCCAACAATCCGAAGCATCTCGGCGGCGCGATCGACGCCCCTGCCGGAGACAAGGCCGCGCGCTTCATGCAGCTCTGCGACGCGTTCGACATCCCGCTCGTCTCGCTGTGCGACACGCCGGGCTTCATGGTCGGCCCCGAGGCCGAGAAGACCGCGATCGTGCGCCATGTCGCGCGGATGTTCGTCACCGGCGCCAGCATCACGGTGCCGCTGTTCGGCATCGTGCTGCGCAAGGGCTACGGTCTCGGCGCGCAATCGATGATCGGTGGTGGCTTCCACGCCTCGTTCTTCACGGTGGCGTGGCCGACCGGCGAGTTCGGCGGCATGGGCCTCGAAGGCTATGTCCGGCTCGGCTTCCGCAAGGAGATGGAGGCGATCGCGGACCCGGTCGAGCGCGAGAAATATTTCCAGACCAAGGTTGCCGAGCTCTATGCCAACGGCAAGGCGGTCTCGATCGCCTCGGTGCTGGAGATCGACGAGGTGATCGATCCCGCCGACACCAGGCACTGGATCATGGCGGGCTTGCGCTCGGTGCCGAAGGTAGAACCGCGGACGACGCGGAAGCGGCCGTGCATCGATGCGTGGTAGGGCGGCGTAGGTGAGGTGAGCACGCCGGTCAGGCTCCCTCCCCCCTTGCGGGTAGGGGAATCGCATATGGCGCTAGCGGGGTGTTGCCAAGCGATTGGAACTGGATTCTTTGGGTGTCTCTCGATTCCCGAGGGAGCCCTGAATGCGCAAGCTCAAGCGCCTGTTTCGACCGCTCAAGGACCCGCGCGCTAGCAACACCCGACATGATCTGGTGGAGATCCTCGTCATCGCCTTGGCGGCGACGCTGGCTGGCGCCAAGACCTGCACCGAGTTCGAGTTCTTTGGCCAAGGCCGCGAGGAGCTGTTGCGGCGCTTCCTGAAGCTCGAGCACGGCATCCCGAGCCACGATACGTTCAGCAATGTCTTCCGTGCTCTGGACCCGAAGGGGCTTGAAGCGGTTTTGCGCAAGTTCAGCAAGAGCTTCGGCGTCAAAGGGGTGGTCAGCATTGACGGCAAGGCGCTGCGCGGAGCCTACACACGAGGTCGGCAGGCCACGCCGCTGCATATGGTCAATGTCTGGGCCGCAGGCACTCGCATGGCGCTGGCTCAGAGAAAGGCTCCCAACCGCAACGAGGTTGCCGGGGCTCTCGAAGTCCTCGCCCTGCTCGATCTGGATGGGGCTCTTGTCACCGCCGATGCCTTGCATTGCCGGCCTGACACCGCGCAGGCCATCCGCGACCGAAAGGGGCACTACGTGTTGGCCATCAAGAGCAATCGTGGCCGGCTGTTCAAGGCCGCCAAGACGCTGGTCGACACAGCCCGAAAGCCCGCGCGAGCGAGTCAACGAAGAGCCACCGCCCACGGCCGCGTCGAGCGCCGACAGGCCCTCGTCGCGCCGGCGCCTCGGTTGGCGAAACAATACGGCTTCCCCGCCATCGCCGCAGTCGGTCGCATCGACAGTTGGCGCGCCAACTCTGGCAAGGCTGTCAAACACACGGTCCGATACTTCCTGGCATCGCGCCTGCTGTCGGCCAAAAAGCTGCTCGAGGCCGTGCGCGCTCATTGGAGCATCGAGAACAACCTGCACTGGGTCCTCGACGTTCTGTTCGACGAGGATGCCTGCCGCAGCCGCAAGGATCACGCTGCGGAAAATCTTGCTCTTATCCGCAAGCTGGCCATCAATGCTCTGCAGGCAACACCCGGCCCCGCGCGCATCAGCCACAAAATGCTCCAAGCCAGGTGGAACAACGACTTCCTTCTCTCGACCCTCGGCCATATGCGATAGCCCTACCCTTGCGGGGGAGGGATGGGGAGAGGGGTGGCCCCGGGCGAGCTGCGAGAGATCGAGCGTTGCTGTATCAACACTGCAATTGCGGAGGAGCGCTGTCCCTCAAATTGGTAGCGGAGCAAGTGGTACCCCTCTCCCTAACCCTCTCCCGCAAGGGGAGAGGGAACCCTTCCGCCGGTGCCTTCCTTACACGTCAGCCCAACCGCAACTCCGCATATCCTCCCGCCGCCACCGCGTCGCATCGCGCGCGATAGGCCGGCGCGCTGCCGCTGTAGCGGGCGACGATGCGCGTTTGCTTGCCGTCGACGTTGCGATTGATGCCGGTCATCCAGGAATCGACCTCGTTGGAGAGCAAGCCTGTGCCGAGCGCCTTGACGTGATCGGTCCAGGCAAGAGTCCCCTCGGGCGTGGCGTCGAGGAAGGTGAGGCCTTTGTCCCGTGCAAAGCGGATCAGGCCGGTGACCCAGTCGACGCTGTATTCGATGCTGCGCGGGATGTTGCCAAGCGCGGTGTGCGGGCCCATCAGCATCATCATGTTGGGGAAGCCGTCGACCATCAACCCGAGATAGGTTTCCGGGCCGTGGGTCCACTTCTGCTTCAGCCGCGCGCCGTGCGCGCCGCGGATATCGATCTTGTCAAAACTGCCGGTGATGGCATCGAAGCCGGTCGCGTAGATGATGATGTCGAAGGCATAGTCCGTGTCGGTGGTGCGGATGCCCTCGGGCGTGATCCGCTCGATCGGCGTCGCCTTGAGATCGACGAGCTCGACATTGTCGCGGTTGTAGACCTCGTAATAGAAGGTCTCGAGCGGCAGCCGCCGTGTGCCGAAGCCGTGGTTCTTCGGGATCAGCATCTCCGCGACCTTCGGATCCTTGACGCGCTCGCGGATCTTGCGCGCCACGAAATCGCTGATCGTGGCGTTCGCCGCGCGGTCGGTCAGGATATCCTTGAAATTGCCCTGCCAGATGCCGAAGCCGCGCTCGCCATAGAGCTTCTCGTAAAACGCCTCGCGCTCGGCGTCGCTGACCTCGAACGCGCCGCGCGGATCGGGCGTATGCACGAAGCAGGCAAAGGTCTCCTTGCAGCGGGCGAAGATCTCGCCATAGCCGGCCTTGATCTTGACCTGGGTTTCGGCGTCGATCTTGCCGTTATGCAGCGGCGCCGCCCAGTTGGCGGTGCGCTGGAACACGGTGAGATGGCCGACCTCGCCGGCAATGGTCTGGATGGTCTGGATGCCCGTCGCGCCGGTGCCGATCACGGCGACCCGCTTGCCGGTGAAATCCACCTTCTCCTTCGGCCAGCGCGCGGTGTGGAACGATTGCCCCTTGAAATCGTCGATGCCCTCGACGCGCGGCAGGGTCGGAGTCGACAACGGACCGATCGCGGTGATCAGGAAGCGGCAGGAGTGCTGCGCGCCGCCCTCCAGTGTAATCAGCCAGCTCCGGGCATCGTCCTGGTAGATCGCTGATGTGACGCGGCTCTCGAACTGGATGTCGCGGCGCAGGTCGAACTTGTCGGCGACGTAGTTGCAGTAGCGCAAGGTCTCGGGCTGGCCGGCGAAATGCTCCGACCATTCCCATTCTTCGAGCAGCTCCTGCGAGAACGAGTAGCCATAGGAATAGCTCTCGGAATCGAAGCGCGCGCCGGGATACCGGTTCCAGTACCAGGTGCCCCCGACGCCGGTGCCGGCCTCGAACACGCGCGTCGAAAGGCCGAGCTCGCGCAGCCGGTAAAGTTGGTACATGCCGGACAGGCCGGCGCCGATGATGATGACGTCGTAGTCCAGCGCAGCCGTCTGGGCGGTTTCGTCCTGGCGCGATGCGGCCACCTGTCGTTGCTCCCTGATCGGTTGATTGCCGCCAAGGCTAGCCGGTCTTGCTGCCGCCGACAAACATCGAACAGCGGGGCAGCCATCGCGATTTGCCGGGGTGCGGGCGCGCGGTTCGCGCGCGGCATTCCGTGGCGCGGATCGCGCGCTGTGCGCCTTTACTCGGCCCCGGAATTTCCTCTATCGTCGCTGCGGTTTAAGCACGTCATTCCGGGGCGATGCGAAGCATCGAACCACAGATGCACAATCGTGCATCGGGGAATCTCGAGATTCCGGGTCTGGTCCTTCGGACCATCCCGGAATGACGGGATCAATAAGAACAAGGAATCCGAATGAACGATCCCGTTGACGTCCTGATCATCGGCGCCGGCGCGTCCGGCGCCGCGGTGGCCTGGAGCCTGGCCGATACCAGGATGCACATCCTCTGCCTCGATCAGGGCGGCTGGATGAATCCATCAGAATATCCCAGCACCGGGCGTGACTGGGAGGCGAAATTCTTCGGCGAGTGGTCGTCCAGCCCCAACATCCGCAAGCGGCCCGAGGACTACCCGATCAATGACGACAATTCGCCGATCAAGGTCGTCAACTTCAACGCGGTCGGCGGCTCGACCGTGATGTACACCGCGCATTGGCCGCGGCTGCATCCGTCCGATTTCAAGGTGAAGACGCTGGATGGTGTTGGCGACGACTGGCCGATTGACTACGACGCGCTGACGCCGTTCTTCGAGGAGAACGATCGCATGATGGGCACCTCGGGCCTGTCGGGCGATCCGCTGTCGCCGCTCTCGCATCCGCCGATGCCGCCGCAGCCGCTCGGCCTGTCCGGCCCGTTGATCGGCAAGGCCATGAACAAGCTCGGCTGGCACTGGTGGCCGTCGGACACCACGGTCGCGACGACGGACTACGAGGGCAGGGCGCGCTGCATCAATCTCGGCCATTGCACGCCGGCCTGTGCGCAGGGCGCCAAATCTTCCACCGACATCACCTACTGGCCGCACGCGATCCGCGCCGGCGTCGAGGTCAAGACCCATTGCCGGGTGCGCGAGATCCTGACCAATGAGCACGGCATGGCCTCCGGCGTCGTCTATTACGACAAGGACGGTGTCGAGCAATTCCAGCCGGCCGAGGTCGTGATCGTCGCCTGCAACGGCGTCGGCACGCCGCGGCTGCTGCTCAACTCGGTCTCGGGAAAATTCCCGAATGGCCTGGCCAATTCGTCCGGCCTGGTCGGCAAGAACCTGATGTTCCATCCCTATGCGCAGATCTACGGTTATGTCGCCGAGCCGACCGACAGCAACCGCGCGCCGCCGACCTGCCTGTGGAGCAAGCAGTGGTATGACACCGATCTGTCGCGCGGCTTCGTTCGCGGCTACGGCGTCCAGTTCGTCCGCGGCGCCGGCCCGGTGTTTGAGGCCGTGACGAGCGAGCAGAAGGGCATCCTGCCCTGGGGCAGGGATCATCATCACGCCTTCCGCAAGCTGAATGGCCACCGGCTCGGTTTCTCGGCGATCTGCGAAGACCTCCCGGAAGAGCACAACCGCGTCACGCTCGATCCCGTGCTGAAGGACGGCCACGGCATTCCGGCGCCGAAGATCGACTACACGATCAGCGAGAACAGCCGAAAGATGATGGATCACGCGCTGGCGCGCGGCCGCGAATTCCTCGAAGCCGCCGGCGCGACCGATCTCTGCGTCAATGCGCCGATCCCCTGGGGCGGCTGGCATCTGCTCGGCACCGCGCGGATGGGCACCGATCCGGCGCGCTCGGTGGTCAACGAATGGGGCCGCTCGCACGACGTGAAGAACCTGTTTATCGTCGACGGCAGCATTTTCGTCACCTCGGGCGGCGTGAACCCGACCTCCACCATCCAGGCCCTTGCGCTCTACATCGCCGACCAGATGAAGCAGCGCCTTGCCAATCTGTTCGATTGAGAGCGTCCAGAGAACCGACATGTCCGATGCAAGACAACTGACCGCAGCCCAGCGCGCCGATCTCCGCACCATCGCCGCGATGATCGTGCCCGAAAGCGGCGAGTACAAGGTGCCGGGCGCCGACGATGCCGCGATCCAGGCCGACATGCTGGCCACGCTCGGCCGCGACACCGCGCTGGTCGCGCAGGCGCTGGACCATCTGGCAAAGCTTGCAGGCCGACCGCTCGCCGAGCTCGACGAGGCCAGGCGCGATGCGGTGGCGCAGGAGTTTCGTCAGCTTGGCGGCGCGGCCGCGGCGACGCTCGTCCGCGTCGTGCTGCAATGCTACTACCGCGACGACCGCGTGCTGCGTTCGCTCGGGCTCGAGCTCCGCGCGCCGTTCCCGAAAGGCCATGTGCTGCCTGAGGGAGACTGGTCGCTGCTCGATCCGGTCCGCGCACGCGGCGGGGTGCTGCGGCGGGCGACCTAGGGCAGGATGAGATTGGGCCGATCTGCATCAAACGGCGGAGCTTCACCTCTCCCTTGGGAGAGGTCGGCGCATAGCGCCGGGTGAGGGAGTACGGTCCCTCATTGGAGCTGCGGCCCCTCACCCGATTTGCTTCGCAAATCGACCTCTCCCGGTCGGGGAGAGGTGAAGCAAGTGCGCGGCCGAGCGGCTTCGATCTAGACTCATTTGCCCTAGCCAACCGGGCAGGGTTGCGCGGGGGGGCGTAACCACTTGCGGCGGCGGGAGCCGGTCACCATTTGAGGAGACCAAAGGATTCTCGCCATGCTGGATTTTACCTCAGATACCGCCGCCGACACGCCGTCGGCGGCGCCGGCCGATGCTGCCCAAAATGCTGCTCAAGTCGACGACCGGGCCTTGCTGGATGCCTATTCCAATGCCGTGATCGACGTGACCGACCGCGTCGGCCCGGCGGTGGTCCGGGTCGAAACCGGGCCGAAAGTGCGCAATGCGCGCGAGCGCGGCGGCCTCGGCTCGGGCATCGTGATCTCGCCCGACGGCTTCGTGCTGACCAACAGCCACGTGGTCGGATCGTCGAAGGAGATCCGGCTGCGCGACACCGAGGGCTTCGTCACCGATGCCCATGTGCTCGGCGTCGATCCCGACACCGACCTCGCGCTGCTGCGCGCCGATGGCGCACGCGATCTGCCCTATGCCTCGCTCGGCAATTCCAAGACCTTGCGGCGCGGCCAGCTCGTGGTCGCGATCGGCAATCCGCTCGGCTTCGAATCGACGGTCACCGCCGGCGTGGTGTCGGCGCTCGGCCGCTCGATCCGCTCGGTCAGCGGCCGCACCATCGAGGACGTGATCCAGACCGATGCCGCGCTCAATCCCGGCAATTCCGGCGGGCCGCTGGTGTCGTCGAACGGCGAGGTGATCGGGATCAACACCGCGATCATCAGCGGCGCGCAGGGCATCTGCTTTGCGGTCGCCTCCAACACTGCGCAGTTCGTGCTGTCGGAGATCATCCGCCACGGCTATGTCCGCCGCGCCTATATCGGCGTCGCCGGCCAGACCGCGCCGGTGCCGCGGCGCCATGCGGTGCTCGCCGGCGTCGAGAACAAGATGGGCGCGCTCCTGATGCAGATCGAGCCGGACAGCCCGGCCTCGCGGGCGAGCCTGCTGCCGGGCGACGTCGTGATTAGGCTCGACGGCATCGAGATCAACGGCGTCGACGACCTGATCCGCGCGCTCGATCACAGCCGGATCGACCGGACGCTATCGATGGACGTACTCCGCCTCGGCCGCCTGCGCGCGATCGATATCCATCCGATCGGCAGGAAGCCGGCGAAGCAGTAAGAGCAGTGCGCGCTGATATCAGACCCTCATGGTGAGGAGCCGCCAACGGGTCCGCGCGAAGCGCGGCCCGATGACAGGCTCCGCGGCGTCTCGAACCACGAGGCCCCGACTGTGGCCTCATCCTTCGAGACGCGCGTTCCGCGCTCCTTCAGGATGAGGCGTCAGAGCGGAGGCGTGATCGCGGGTCATCACCAGTATGGCCACCGCCACCCCTCATAGAGGTCCCAAGACGACACCAGGGGCGGCGCATATGGATCGACCCGGTCGTCTTCAGGGCGATAGCGATATCGTGGAACGATATAGTAATCCCACGGGGTCGGCGTGATCACGGGCGTCGTGATCACGACCCTCGTTCGTTCATGAACGATCTGTGCCTTGCGCGCCCGGGCTTCAGCAGCCGATGTCCCGAGGGTACACAGCACCAGGGCCGCTCCGAGAGCGCATGCGGCAGTCACCATCTTCATCATGCATCGGCCTCCAAGCGTGAGAGTGCAAAAGGACTCAAACCAAGCTAATTCGCCCCTGGCTGGCGAGAATCTCCGCGTCTGGCCGCTCTCGCACTTGTCGCAAAAGTTCGGAATAATAGAAGATATCGCTGAGTTGCCCGACGTGTCAAGTTGCTTGTCCGAGTGCCGGCGGCCGGTCTGCTCCTTTGCATGGGGTTGTTTTTCAATATTTGGATGATGGCGGGAAGCGGAGCCGGCGAGCGCTGTTACTGCAGCGCCGCCAGCAGCTCGTCGGGCTGCTCGACCGTCATCATGTGGCCGGCACGGCCAGCCCCGAGCCGCGCGGGAATTTCTCGTCGCGATGGGACTTCCAGCTCACTGAAATAATAGACCTTGCCGGATTGACCCAATGCGGCATTCTGGAGGCGGTTCCGACCGAACGGCGGAGGGAAGTGATGGCCAGCGCGCGACCTTTGATGGCGGCAATCGGCATCTCGCTGTTTATCGCCGCTAGCTTTCCAGCCCGGCCGACCATGGCACAGCAAGCCACTGCATCGACGGCGGAGACACTTGCCAAGCTCTCGGCGGCAACCGCCGGGCGATACCCGCCGGTCAGGGCACTGGTGCTGACGCGCGGCAACTGCATCCTTCATGAATACTACGCCAACATTTCGTCCGACGTGCTCTGGCCGGTGCATTCGGTGACGAAGAGCGTGTTGTCCATTCTCGTCGGCATCGCCATCGACAAGGGCCTGCTGCGGCTGGATCAGAAGCTGCCCGAACTGGTTGCCGAAGCGACAGAAGGCAGCATTGATCCGCGCGCGGCCGATATCACGTTGCGCGATCTCTTGACGATGTCGTCGGGCTTCGCTCGCCACGAGATGGTGGTGGCGCCGGGCTTCTCGAATCCCGGCGTCTGGATGATCAGGCGCTCCGTCGAGCACCCTCCGGGCACTCATTTTTACTATGACGATCAGGGGACCAATCTGATTGCGATCATCCTGCAGCGCGCGGTCGGCGGCAACATCGCGGCGTTTGCCAAGAACGAGCTCTTCGCGCCGCTGCATATCGAGCGCTACTACTGGCCCGTCGATAGTGATGGAAACCTGTCCGGATACAGCGGACTGCTATTGACCGGCAGGGACATGGCGAAGATCGGACTGCTTTATCTTCAGCGGGGCCGGTGGCGTGAGCGGCAGGTGGTCTCGGAGGCCTACGTCCTGGATTCCACGCGCAAGCACAACGACGGCGGCGAGCCGGCCAACGCCGGTTACGGATACCTGTGGTGGACAAAGCCGATACGCGACGGGTGGCTGGTCTATTTTGCCGCCGGCTTTCAGAGCCAGCTCATCTTGAACATTCCGGACCGCAACCTCGTGGTGACGCTGGCATCCGCCGCCTCGCTTCCCGGAGGGGCCGCGAAATTCATCAACGAGATTGTGTTACCCGCAGAGGCGGCGCTGCCGGCGGGAGCCGCGTGTGTCGGCCGCCTGGACCAGTGAACGGGAGCGAATTTTGGCCGCAATCGCGACGGACGCGTAAAGGGACGCTCACCTTCGAAGGAGGTTTTCCAACGTCACCAGCAAATGGCTGCTGCAAGAGTACTTCAAAAGCGGTCATGTCGCGTCTCTGTGCTGGGCGACGATCTGTTCAGCGCAATCGGTACCTAGGGGCGAGTGTTGCGAGGGCGACGACATTCCTTAGACGAGCGTTGCGGTGTGGCGAGGCCGCTACAGCCATCGCCGAGGACTCGGTGCATGCTGTGTTTCCCAGCATCATGCGAGATGAAGGTCATGCGGAAATTCCTTTCCGGAGTGGCGGCACTCATCGCCTTGGCGGGCCCCGCAATCGCTGCCGATTTGCGGCTTCCAGTCAAGGCACCGCCACCCATCGCGCCGGCATGGGACTGGACTGGCTGTCACATCGGCGGCCACGCGGGCTGGCTGGGCGCCTCCAAAAGGGACTGGATTGTGCGAACGGCGGGCGGCGCCCACCTCGGCGAGTCGCTCGGCGGCCATGACTCCGATAGCTGGGGCGCCGGAGTTCAGGCCGGCTGCGACTATCAGTTTGCCGGCGGCTTCGTGATAGGCCTGCAGGGCGACTACGCCTGGACGGATGCGATCGGTCGCCATGACAGCGCGCGCGAGGTGGGCGTGGCCTATCACAACCGGGTCGATGCACTGGCATCGGTCGCCGGCCGCATCGGCTACAGCTTTGGTCGCTTCCTCGGATATGTGCGAGGAGGCGGCGCCTGGGAGCGCGACGCGTACTGGGCAACAACGACGATTCTCGGCACCGCTTACGCGGCTCGCGTGACACACCCGGGATGGACCATCGGTATCGGCGGCGAATACGCTTTCACGGATTATCTGTCCGCTTTCGCCGAATATAACTATTACGACTTCGGCACCAACCGGATCGCGTTCGCGCCCCAGGTGGCCGGGCTCCCCCCGGCATTCGTAGACGTGCAGGAGCGCACAAGCGTCGTGCGCGTCGGGCTCAACCTCCGGTTCGGAGCAATCGGAGCGCCTGTTGCGGGGAGATACTGAACCACCCCGGACCATAGCTATGATGATGTCCGGCCCCTCTCGGTGACGGACGCGTACGCCGCTGCAGGGCGACGCTGCGCGTCGGCGTTGCCAAAAAGCGGCGGCCTTGCCGGCTATGCCACCTTCTCCCCATGCAGCCCTGTTCTGATGGCGCCACGCGCGATTTGATTGGCGCGATTTGTCACTGCCTGACCTTTTGAGAGAATCTAGCTTCCGCGCGCCCGCAGCAAACCACCTTCAAGCTGTAGGTAGACTGATCGGACGAAGATCGTTCGGTCGGATTTGTCGTTGCTTCGCATGATAGCTCTTTGCTCGTTCATGCAAGCCATTCCGCAACGGTCCCTCAAAGTAAGGACGCCCATGCAAGCATTTCAGTATACCCGACGCGCCGCGCTGGCGCTGGTACTTGCCACCTCGATTCCGTTCCTGACGTCCGCCGCCGATGCCGAACCGTTGCCGGCCGATGCGCTGGTCGGGATCTGGGAAGCCGACGACGGCACGGTCAAGCTCGATATGTTCAAGGCCGGATCGGAATTCCAGGCGCGCATGCTCTACGGCAACGAGATCGTGGAGGCCGACAACATCACGTTCAAGAAGGACATGCAGAACCCGGACCCTGCGCTGCGTTCGCGCTCGCTCAAGAATATCGTGTTCATCACGGGCCTGCGCTGGAGCGACGGCGAGTGGAGCGGCGGGTCGATCTACGACGCCTCTTCCGGCCGCACCTACAACTGCAAGGCCGAAATCACGAATGGGAAGATGGGCTTGCGGGGCTATCTCGGCATTCCGGCGATGGGGCAGACGCGGACGTTTCATCGGGTCCGAGGCTGACACGCCAGAGACACCCATCGCGCAATCGATATCCGGAGCTGCTTCGCGGCTCCGGCACCTTTGCGCCCGGAGGCTTGAGACCCATGGACAATCTGCTGTTTGCCGTCCTGCTCGATCTCGGCTTGATCGGGATCGCCCTGTTGTGCCTTGCCGAGAATTGCTACCTGTCGTTCCTTCCTACGCGCTGCTCGTTTCGTTTGGATTGACGGTCGCTCATGACACGAAGGGTTTTCTCGGCGTCGTCTTCGCGTCCACCTGTGGCTCCGTGCTGGGCGCGGTCGGCTGGTACGCACTTGGCCGGTTGATCGGACGCGAGCGTAGCGAACAGTTCGTCGCGCGCTTCGGGAAATATGTCCTGTTGCGCCCCGCGTTCTATCAACGGCTCATGGCGGCCTATGACGGAAAGCCGCTTCTGGTCACCGCGCTTGGTCAAGCGGTCCCGGCGGCACGCATCTATCTGCCGCTGCCCGCTGGCGTCATCGGGCTATCGTTCGTGCCTTTCGTGGTGGCCACGTTTCTCGGCGCGCTGATCTGGAACGCGCCGCTCGTGACCCTCGGTTACCTCCTGCGAAGCGTCGGCTGAGTAGCATTAATCCCAAGCTAACGCCCTGTTTATACTAACATTCCGGCCCTGGCGCCGCTGGCAACAAATGGCGCGATATGCAAGTCTATTGGCGGACTTCGACAGTGTGTAGCGGCCTGAACGCCCTAAGTTGGGTTACACACTGTGAGAGGTTACGATGAGCGACAGACGAAAGAAGACAGCGCTTGTGACCGGGGCATCTTCCGGCATGGGCAAAGAAATCGCAAAGCGCCTGATCAAGGATGGCTTCCATGTGTTTGTCGCGGCGCGACACACCGACAAGATGAACGATCTCGTCAAGCTCGGCGCCCGCGCGTTGCGCATGGACATTTCCAACGAGGACGAGATCAAGGCGACGGTCGACACCATCCTGAATGAGGCTGGCGGTGTTGATGTGCTCGTCAACAATGCCGGCTTTGGGCTCTATGGCCCCGTCGAGGAAATCGGTATTGAAGAAGCGCGCTACCAGTTCGAGGTGAACCTGTTCGGCGCGGCGCGCTTGACGCAACTTCTGCTCCCGAGCATGCGCGCCAAGCGTTCCGGAACAATCGTCAACATTACTTCCATGGGCGGCAAGATTTATACGCTGCTGGGCGCTTGGTATCACGCGACGAAGCACGCTCTTGAAGGATGGTCCGATTGTCTCCGGCTCGAACTCGCACCCTTCGGCATCAAGGTCGTCATCGTCGAGCCCGGGCTGATCGAGACAGGCTTCGGCAACGTGGTTGCCAACGGCCTCCTCAAACGGTCCGGCTCGGGACCATATGCCAGGCAGACCGAAGCCGTCGCGAAGTCGACCGTCGACGCCTATGGTCAGGGCCGCGGCACGAACCCCAGCGTGATCGCCGAGGTGGTGTCCAAAGCCGTCAAAGCGCCCAAGCCGCGCACGCGCTATGTCGCCGGCAAGTACGCCCTGCCCATGATCAAGATCCGCGAATGGTTCGGCGACCGCATGTTCGATCGCGTGATCATGAGCCAGATGCGCTAGGACGGGGCCATGAGCGCAGCGACAGCAGATCGGTGCAAAGTGCCAAAGGCCTTCTGGCAGAGCGTCGAGCATATCGGCGTGTCGCCAGCCGCGCTGTTGAGGCAAGCGCGCCTTCCAGCTACTTTGCACCTGAGCGAACAAGCACAGGTCACGACGGCGCAATACTTCACGCTGTGGCGGGCGTTGGAGGAATTGAAGCCGGAGCCGGGCCTCGGCCTTACGCTCGTCCAGCGAACGGATACGGCCGTGCACCCGCCATCGAGCCTCGCTGCGTTCTATGCGCGGGACTACCGCGACGGTTTGCTCCGCATCGCGCGATTTAAGCGCCTCTGTTCGCCCGAACAAGTGCATGTGGCGCAAGGCAAGGAGGAATGTGCGGTCACGGTCGAATGGCCATACGCGACCGAGGCCGAGCCTGCGATCTCAACGGATGTGACCTTTGCTTCACTCGTGGAGCTTGGGCGCCGGGGCACCGGGCAGTCTCTTGCTCCCTTGCGCGTCGAACTTGTCCGCGAGCGTCCCAAGAACGATGTTTATCAGAGCTATTTCGAATGCCCGGTTCGCTTTGGTGCTGCGCAAAGCCGCCTCATCCTGAAGCCGTCCGACCTCGATCGCCCATTTCCCGGGCATAATAAAGAACTCCTCGAAATCCTCACCCCGGCGCTGGCTTCAGCACTCGGCGAGCTGCAAGCGCGCAGCTCGATCAAGGAACAGGTGAAGGTTGTTCTCAAAAGAAGCCTCGCGAGCGGACGGCCAGAGCTGTCGGACGTGGCGCGCGATCTCGGCTTGAGCGAACGCACGCTGCAACGAAGGATCACCGAAGAAGGTACGAGCTTCCGCGAACTGCTTGCCGAAGCGCGGCAAGAACTCGGACGGCAGCTTCTCCTCGACCCTTCCGCTGAGATCAATGAGGTGGCCTGTCTGCTCGGCTACCAGGATACAAGCTCCTTCTATCGCGCATTCCGGGACCGGGAAGGCGTGACGCCCAGCCGCTGGCGGGAATTGAGGAGCGACAAACTTCACTAATTGGGCACTTCGAAGACATCGAGCATGGAGGCAGCCGCCGGGTGCGGCTTCTCCATGAACGCCGGAGGCTTCCCATTGCTCAGGAGCAGACAATATGAAGATAATATCAAGTCGTCGTATTCTCTTTTGCCTTGCCACCGCTCTGATGCTGGCGATTTTGGGCCCGCTGGCGTTCGTCAAAATCGAGTACGGTCGGGGCACGCCCTATCCCGATATCGGCTCGGACAATCCGGAGGGCCTTGCAAAGCTCGAGAAGCTCATCACCCTCGATTATCCTCCGGGCAACGTGGCTGTCGCAAACGATGGCCATGTTTATTTCAACTATCATCCGATCGCGCGCGCGGGGCGTTTCTCGCCGAACACGGTATTCGAATGGGCAGACGGCAAGATCACGCCGTTCCCATCCAAAGAAATGCAAAAGGAGTTTCAAGGCAGTTTCGGCATGACTATCGACAACCAGAATCGCATCTGGTTGATCGAGCCTGCGAGCTTCGATTTTCGGCACACCCGCTTGTGGGCGTTCGACCTCGCGACACGCAAGCGCGTCGACTATTTCGAGTTCCCCGGCAAGGACGCGCGGTTCGCGCAGGATTTGCGCGTTACCGCCGACGGCAAATACATCGTGCTCGCCGACACCGGCATCATGCGGTTCACGGCACCGAAGCTGATCGTCTATTCGGTCGCGGACCATACGTACCGGACCGCGCTGGGAGCGCATCTGTGCACCTCGCCCGAAGACTGGTTGATGCAAACCCCGTTTGGCGCGTATCGCCTGGGCTTTGGTCTTGTGAACGTCGCGGTCGGTCTTGATGGCATCGAAATCAGCCCGGACCAGCAATGGGTCTACCTTGCGGGCATGACGAATTCACATCTTTGCCGGGTGCCCCTTTCAGCCGTGCTCGATCCCACGATCGCCCCTTCGGATGTTGCCAGCAAGGTGGAAGATCTCGGGCGCAAACCCCTCAGCGACGGCATCACCACAGACAGGACGGGCGACGTCATTCTGACCGGTGTCGAGCATGGCGGCCTCATGGCGTTTGATCTCAATACCAGAAAGGCCAGGACCCTCGTGCGGTCGCGTGACGTGATTTGGCCCGATGGGGTCGTGACCGGTCCCGATGACTCGCTCTATTTCACGGACAGCGCACTCTCGGCCTACATGGGTCAGCTTGCGGGACCGCCCGACCAGGCACAACTGGCCGCACATCGACCGTATTTCATCTACCGCCTCAAACGCTAAGCGCTGCGTGTCTGCTGCATCATCATTGGCGCTTGCCGCAAGTTCATTGGCGCGGATGGTCACTGCCGATTGCGGGAGCCATCACTAAAGCAGCCGCGGCAGATCAAGCGCTCTTCACAGAAGGAACATCGTATGTCTGACAAAATCTGGTTCATCACGGGCGCATCGCGCGGTTTTGGCCGCATCTGGACCGAAGCCGCGCTCAAGCGGGGCGACAAGGTCGCAGCCACCGCACGCATTGCGGCGGACCTTACCGAGCTTACGGAACGCTTTGGAGAGAATGTGCTGCCGTTGTCGCTTGACGTGACCGACCCCCATGCGGTTCGGAATGCCGTTACGCGAGCCTACGGGCATTTCGGAAGGCTGGATGTCGTTCTCAACAACGCCGGCTATGCCCTGGTCGGCGCGATCGAGGAAGCCGACGAGACCGAGGTTCGGGCCGAGTTCGACACCAATTTCTTCGGCTCGCTCCGCGTGATCCAGGCCGCGCTCCCAATCTTGCGGCGTCAGCGCAGTGGTCACATCATCGGCGTGTCCAGCGTTGCCGGAATCGTCGCGGGTCCTATCACGGGTTTCTACAACGCATCGAAGTTCGCGCTCGAAGCACTCCATGACAGTCTGTCACAAGAGGTCGAGCACTTCGGGATCAAGGTGACAATGCTTGAACCCGGCGCCTATGCAACAGGGTTCGCCAGCATGGCCTCGCTCAGGATCGCAACCGCGATCGAGGCTTACAGCGCGACGAGGGCGGAAGTCTTCGCGGCAGGCGCGGCAAGCCCGTTCGGCGATCCGGCGGCGACGGCGGATGCGATCCTGAAGATCGTCGACGCCGAGAATCCTCCCCTGCGCTTCTTCGTGGGTACCGAGGGTATGCCGCGCGCCCGGGCCGCCTACGCCGAACGCCTCAAGATGTGGGAAGCATGGGAGACGGTTTCAAACGCCGCGCAAGGTGAAGCACGGCAACACAACATCGCGTCCTGACCGACCAACGCAAGGAGGGTTCGATATGAACGCCAGCGCTGTCGTAGATTTCTTTCAGTTCTTTCGCTCGTACGTCTCCAATCCGGGCCAGGTTTCGGCGATCGCCCCCTCGGGGCAGTCGTTGGCGCGACTGATGACGCAAGAAATCGTACCAGGGGCCGGGCCGGTCATCGAACTCGGACCCGGTACGGGGGTGTTCACCAAGGCACTGCTCGCGCGCGGCGTTCCCGAGCAGGATCTGCTTCTCGTCGAGTATGGTTCCGATTTCATGCGCCTGTTGCAACAACGCTTTCCAAGGGCGAGGGTGCTCTGGATGGATGCGCGACAGCTTTCGCAGTATGAGCCATTCATGGCGCCTGCCGCAGCGACCGTGAGCGGACTTCCGCTCCTGACCATGTCGCCGCGCAAGGTCATCGCCATCCTGACTGGCGCGTTCCGTCACATGCGGGAAGACGGGACGTTCTATCAATTTACCTACGGGCCGCGCTGCCCTGTGCCACGCCCGATCCTGGACCGGCTCGGGCTGAAAGCCAGCCTCGTCGGGCGCACGGCACTGAATGTTCCTCCTGCCTCCGCCTATCGCATTCGGCGGCGTCCGCAACTTCCAAAGCACGCGCTACGGCATGAAAATTGGTAATTGCGGGTTGTCCGGATCGAGTCCCTCTTGGACTTCGGCAATGTCCGTTTTGGCGCTTCTCAAGCGTTCGCAGGGATTCGGAATAATAGAAGATATTGCTGAGTTGCCCGACGTGTCAAGTTGCTTGTCCGAGTGCTGGCGGGCGCCCGGCTCCTCTGCATGGGGTTGTTTTTCGGTATTTTGGGCGATGGCGGGAAGCGGAGCCCGCGAGCGCCGCTACTGCAGCGCCGCCAGCAGCTCGTCGGGCTGCTCGACCATCATCATGTGGCCGGCGCCTGCGAGCACCACGGTGTGGGCGTTCGGCGTCGCGGCGGCGAGCGTCTTGCCGGCCTTGGCCGGGGTCATCATGTCGCGCTCGCCTAGGATGAAGGTCGCGGGCACCTTGACCGCGGCGGCAGCCGTGAGCGCGTTCTGGTAGGCGTTGCAGGCGTTGAGGTCGTTGTACAGCACGCCCGGCTTCGCCTCCTGCAACACCCGTTGCGCGCCCTGATGCATCCATAGCCCCGGCGCGAGGCTGCCGCCGAGCTCGGCCTTGAAGCCGAGGCCCCAGATCGAGACCATGTCGATCGCGGCGACGTCGTTGGCTTCGGCGGCTTTCAGCAGATCGGGGCCGACCGTCATGGTCGCGGCGGTGCCGATCAGCGCGAGGCCGGACACCTTGTCGGGATGCCGGGCCGAGGTCTCGATCGCGATCAGCGAGCCCATCGAATGGCCGATCAGCCGCGCCTTCGATGCGCCGGCAGCCGCAATCAGCGCCGCGATCCAGTCGGCCATCTCGGCAATCGTCGCTAGTGGTTGGCCTTCGGAGCGGCCGTGACCGGGCAAATCGGGCGCCAGCACGGAGAAGCCGTGATGGGCGAACCAGCGGCTGTGCAGCGCCCAGGTCGAAGAGTCGAACCCGGCCCCGTGGATCATCACGACAGCCGGGAGCGATGGGTCGAACGGCTTGCCGCCGGTGGCGATGAAGGTGTCTGATCCGTTGACGGAAAGCTGCATGGTGCTCAAGTCCTTTGCGAGGCGCGCAGCGCCTGGCCGAGATCGTCGATGATGTCCTGCGCGGTCTCGATGCCGACCGACAGCCGCACCAGCTCTTCGCCGATGCCGGCGGCCTTGAGCTGGTCAGCGTCCATCTGCTGATGCGTGGTGCTGGCGGGATGGATTACCAGCGTCTTGGCGTCGCCGACATTGGCGAGATGGCTGATCAGCTTCAATTGTTCGATGAACTTCTTGCCGGCGGCGCGGCCGCCCTTGATGCCGAAAGAGATGATCGAGCCGGCGCCGCGCGGCAACAGCTTCTTGGCCAGCGCGTAGTCGGGATGCGTTTCCAGCGACGGATGCAGCACCCAGTCGACCGCCTTGTTGGTGGCAAGCGCGTCCAGCACCGCGTGGGTGTTGCTGATGTGGCGGTCCATCCGGACGCCGAGCGTCTCGATGCCCTGCAACAGCTGGAACGCGTTGGTCGGGGACAGGCAGGCGCCGAAATCGCGCAAGCCCTCGGTGCGGGCGCGCATGATGAAGGCGGCCTTGCCGAACTGCTCGTCGAAGACGATGCCGTGATAGCCGGCATAGGGCTCGGTGAGCTGCGGGAACTTGCCGGAGCCGCGCCAGTCGAACCGGCCGCCGTCGACGATGACGCCGCCGATCGCGATGCCGTGGCCGCCCATCCATTTGGTCGCCGAATTCATCGTGACGTCGGCGCCGAGCTCGATCGGCTGGCTCAGATAGGGCGTCGCGAAGGTGTTGTCGATCAACAGCGGAATCTTCGCATCATGTGCGATCTGCGCGACCGCGGGGATATCGAGGACTTCGAGGCCGGGATTGCCGATGGTCTCGCCGATCACCAGCCGCGTGTTCGGTTTGATTGCGCCGCGGAACTCGTCGAGCGCGCGCGGCTTCACGAAGGTGGTGGTGATGCCGAACCGCGGCAGCGTGTGCGCCAGCAAATTGATGGTGCCGCCATAGAGCGAGGCGGAGGCGACGATATGGTCGCCGGCATTGAGGAGGGTTGCGATCGCCAGATGCATCGCGGCCATGCCGCTGGCGGTGCAGATCGCGCCGACGCCGCATTCGAGTGCGGCGATGCGTTCCTCCAGAACCGCGGTCGTCGGGTTCGAGATGCGCGTATAGATGTGGCCGGCACGTTCGAGGTTGAACAGCGCCGCGGCGTGGTCGGCGTCCTGGAACACGTAGGACGTGGTCTGATAGATCGGCACCGCGCGGGCGCCGGTTAAGGGATCGGGGCGCTGGCCGGCGTGCAGGCTCAGGGTTTCGAAGGCAGGCGGCTTGGGTGCGGGCATGCGAAACTCTTCGGGTGAATCGATGAGAGTGGCTAGACTTGGAATTTAGACGTGAACTGCGGTGCGAACGCGGCCGACATTGCCGAACACGCGCAAATAGCGCTCGACCTCCGAGGGGATGCCGGTCGCCTTCTCCGGATTGTCGGAGAGTTTCACGGCCGGGCGTCCGTCGACCGAGGTCACCTTGCAGACGATCGAGATCGGATCGAGTTCGGCGGAGCCGTCGGGCGCGCAGCCGACGAAGTCGTTGGTGAGGTTGGTGCCCCAGCCGAAGCTGACGCGCACGCGGCCCTTGAAGTGACGGAACGTGTCCTCGATCGAGCCGACATCCATCGCGTCGGAGAACACCAGCAGCTTCTCCTTGGGATCGCGGCCCTTCTGCTTCCACCACTTGATGATCTCTTCGCCGGCGGTGATCGGCGGCGCGCTGTCGGGACGAAAGCCGGTCCAGTCGGCGACCCAGTCCGGCGCGTCGCGCAGGAACGGCTTGGTGCCGAAGGCGTCGGGCAGCGCGATCAGCAGATTGCCGCCATAGGTGTGGCGCCATTGGTCGAGGATGCGATAGGGCGCCCAGCGCAGCGCCTCGTCGTCATTGGCGAGCGCGGCGGCCACCATCGGCAGCTCATGCGCATTGGTGCCGATCGCCTCGAGGTCGTTGTCCATCGCCAGCAGCACGTTCGACGTTCCGGTGAAGGACGGGCCGAGGCCTTCCTTCACCGCTTCGACGCACCAGCGCTGCCACAGGAAGCCGTGGCGGCGGCGGGTGCCGAAATCGGACAGCCGCAAGCCGTCGAGCTTCTGCAGTCGCTCGACCTTGGTCCACAGCTTGGCCTTGGCGCGGGCGTAGAGCACGTCGAGCGCGAAGCGGCCATAGGTCTTGGTCGCCGCGCGCGAGCGCAGCTCGTTGAGGATCGCGAGCGCCGGGATCTCCCACATCGTGGTGTGGGTCCATGGGCCGTGGAAATGCAGCTCATACTGGCCGTCGACCTTGTGCAGCTCGTATTCGGGCAGGCGGAAGGTCGAGAGCCAGTTGATGAAATCGGGCGAGAACATCTGGGTCTTGCCGTAGAACGTGTTGCCGGCAAGCCAGATCAGTTCCTTCTTGCTGAAGCGGATGGTGCGCGCGTGGTCGAGCTGGGCGCGCAGCTCGCCCTCATCGATGACCTCGGCGAGCCGGATATGGGTCGAGCGGTTGATCACCGAAAAGGTCGTGCGGGTGTCCGGGTAGCATTCCCGGATCATCTGCTGCATCAACAGCTTGTAGAAATCGGTGTCCAGCAGGCTGCGCACGATCGGATCGAGCCGCCAGCCATGGTTGTAGGTCCGGGTCGCGATATCTGTCACGGTCATGCGGGAACCTTAGCCTGCCCCGCGCCGCCCGCCCAGTGGGTATCGGGCGGAACATGGCAGGTCAGCGCGCTATGGTCTGCCGTATACGGCCGACGGTCGCGGCGATATCGGCCCACTCCGGCTTGTCCGGGGCAAATTGCCGCCGGAGGAAGGCGGCGAGCTCGGCGACCTGGCCGTCGCTCATGCTGTCCTTGAAGGCCGGCATATAGCCGAGGTCGGTCACGGCCGGCTTGGCGATGCCGTGCAGGATCACCTGGATCAGATTGTCGGGCGCGTCGCTGTGCAGATTGCTGTTGAGCGCCAGCGACGGCCGGCTGCCGAACAGCGGCGGGCCGCCGACCTCATGGCAGACCGCGCAGGCGCCTTGATAGATCCGCCCGCCCGCCGATGCGGCGGTGGTGACGGCGGTGCCGGCCTCGAGCTTCGCCGCAAGCGCATCGTGGGTCGATCGGTCGGTGCCGTCGTTGAACGAGGCGAGATAGACCGCCATTGCACGGATGTCCTGGTCGGGCAGCGCGGCCAGTTCCGCGACGACGGGCGCCATCGGTCCCGCGGCGACGCCATGCAGGCGGGACGCGCCGGTGCGCAGATAGGCGTACAGCTCATCCTCGCTCCAGGGGATCGGCGCCTTCGACAGCGACGTCAGCGCCGGCGCCTCCCAGCCCTCGGCAAAGCCGCCGGCGAGATAGGCGCTCTGCCGTTCGGCGCCGAGCGCATTGCGCGGCGAGTGGCAGGCGCTGCAATGACCGAGACCCTCGATCAGATAGGCGCCGCGATTCCAGATTTCCGGCTTCGATGGATCGGGTCGGAATGGTCGCGGCTGATGGAACAGCGCATTCCATCCGGCGAGCAGCGGCCGCAGGTTGAATGGAAACGCCAGCGCATTCGCCGGTGTCTCGGCGCGCACCGGCGGCTGCGCCATCAGATAGGCATAGAGCGCCTGCAGGTCGGCATCACTGGTCCTGGCGAAATGCGTGTACGGAAACGCCGGATAGAGATGGCGCCCGTCGCGATGAATGCCCTCGCGCATCGCGCGCTCGAAGGCGGGATAGGACCAGGCGCCGATACCGGTGTCGATATCGGGCGTGATGTTGGTCGTGTAGATGGTGCCGAACGGCGTCTCGAGCGGCCGGCCGCCGGCGTTCGCGATGCCGTGCTCCGAAGTATGGCAGACGGCGCAGGCGCCGAGCGCTGCGAGCTGCTTGCCGCGCGCGATCGTTGCCGTGGAATAGACCGAGGCATCGGGCCGGGCGATCGGCGCGATCGCGCGCCAGGGCAACACGGCTGCGCCGATCCCGATCGCTGCTGCGCAGAGCGCGGCAAGGCCGGCGAGCACGCCACCGCGTTTGGCAAACGGATTTGGCCACCTGTTGAGGTCGGCCGGCTGCGCCGGCGGCGCAATCGGGGCGGGCGTCACCGGCTGCTCGCCGTGCAAGCCCTTCAAAATGCGCTCCGGCGTGAACGGCAATTCGCGGAAGCGCACGCCGGTCGCATCGTAGATCGCGTTCGCGATCGCAGCCGCGCTCGGTACCGAAGCGGATTCGCCGACGCCGAGCGGCGGCTGGTCCTGCCGCGGCAGCATCAGCACATCGATCTTGGGCAGCTCGGGGAATTTGATGATGGGGTAGGCGCCCCATTCCCGCGCCGTCACCGCGCCGCGCTCGAAGGAGACCTCCTCCATCAGCGCGCGGCTGGTCGACTGGATGACGTTGCCCTCGATCTGGTGCCGCACGCCCTCCGGGTTGATCATCAATCCGGAGTCTTGGCCGGCGACGACGCGCGTCACGCTGACATCGCCGGTTGCCTTGTTGACCGCGACGTCGGCGATCCACGCCGACCACGCCGCGCCGTAGCCGGGAAACTTGCTGTGCACGTAGAGCGCGTAGGCAAAGCCACGGCCGCGGACGATATCGCCGTCCGCCTCCGGCTCCTTCCACACCGGCCGCGGCGTCCAGCCGGCGCGCTCGGCGACCGCATTGACGAGATCGATCGCGCGCTTGTCCTTCAGATAGCGCAGCCGGTACTCGATCGGATCGACCTCGGCCTCGGCGGCAAGCTCGTCGATATAGGATTCATGCGCAAAGGTGTTCGGCAGCGCCGAGACGCCGCGAAACCAGGAGGCGCGCACGATCGGCGGCATGTCGTTGGCGACCACGCGCATGGTCTCGTAGTCGTAGGGCGGGATTGCGGTGCGGTCACCCATCTCGAAGACGGCGGCCTCAGGCGCGATCCGCCCGGTGAGCAGCAGCGCCAGCGTCGGCGCGCCGTTCGAGGGATAGCGCGTATTGAAATCGTAACCGGCGACGCTGCCGTCGGCATTGAGCCCGCCATTGACGTCCATCAGCTGCGCGGTGCCCTTCGGCTCCCAGGCGTGCTCCTGCTCGCGGGTGAGCTGGACCCGCACGGGCCGGCCGACCGCGCGCGACAGCAGCAGCGCGTCGGCGGAGACGTCATCGGCGCAGTTGCGGCCATAGCAGCCGGCGGCCTCCATCCGGATCACGTCGATCTCGGATTCCGGCCGCTGGATCAAGAGCGCCAGATCGCCGCGCAGGATGTGCGGGTTCTGGGTGCCGGACCAGACCCGGATCGCACCGTCGCTGTAGTCGGCGACCGCGCAGGACGGGCCGATCGAGCCGTGCATCTGGTAGGGCCAGAGATAGGTCCGTTGCATCGGCTTCGCCGCCGCCCTGATCGCGGCGTCGACGTCGCCCTTGTCGATCAGCAGGCGCGGCGTCGCGGGATTGGCTCGCAGCACCTGCTCGATGTCGGAGAGATCGGTCAGCGCAGGCCCCGGCTTCCAGCTCACCTTGAGCTGTGCGGCGGCCTTGATCGCGTTCTCCTCGCGCTCGGCGACGACGCCGACGAAATCGCCGATCCGCACCACCGCGACGAGCCCGGGAATGTCTTGCACCGAGGCTTCATCGACCGCGATCAGGCTGGTGCCGACGAACGGTCCGGCGTCGACGCCGGCATAGGGCGGACGGACGACACGGCCATGCAGCATGCCGGGCACGCGCATATCGTGGACGTAGACAAGCTCGCCGGTCGCCTTCGCCGGCAGGTCGACGCGCGGCACCGACTTGCCGACGATGGAATAGCTGTCGACCGTCTTGACCGGCACGTCGTCGGCGAGTTCGAGCCGGATGGTTTCATCCGCGATCAATTCGCCATAGCTGACACTGCGGTTGTCACGGCCGCGGATCAGGCCGTCCTCGATCGTGAGTTCGTCAGCCGGCAGTTCGAGCCGTTCGGCCGCGCGCGCTAGCAAAAAATGCCGTGCTTGCGCGGCCGCCTTGCGCAAGGGCACGGCCGTGATCTGGATGGTCTCGCTCGCGATCGTCGCGCCCTGGTTCGGCACCACGGCGGTGTCGCCGAGGACCACGACGACGCGGGCAAAGGAGACGTCGAGCTCTTCGGCGACGATCTGCCCGAGCGCGGTGCGGATGCCGGTGCCGAGGTCGACATGGCCGTTATAGGCATTGACCGAACCGTCCGCCGTGATGGTGATGAAGGTCTCGAATGCGCCTTCCGCGCCGAGCACCGCGGGACGGACGACGGAGAGCGAGCCGCGCTTGCGTTGCTCGGGAGGCCGTACCTCCGCCATCAATCGCGCGCCTCGAGCGCGTGGCCGGCGGCGCGCATCGCCGCGCGGATGATCTCGATATGCGCGCCGCAGCGGCACAGATTGTAGCGCAGCGCCTCCAGCACCTCGTTCTCGGACGGACGTGGATTGCGCGTGAGCAGCGCCTTGGTCGTGATGATCATGCCATTCAGGCAATAGCCGCACTGCGCGGCCTGCTCGCGAATGAAGGCATCCTGTACGGGATCGGGATGTTCGCGCGTGCCGAGCCCTTCCAGCGTGACAATGCTGCGTCCCGCACAGCCCTCGATCGGTATCACGCAGGCGCGCGCCGCGACGCCGTCGATCAGCACCGCGCAGGCGCCGCACTCGCCGAGACCGCAGCCATATTTCGGTCCGTTCAATGCGAGGTCGTTGCGCAGCACGTAAAGCAATGCGGTGTCGGGAGCGGCGTCGACATCATGATTCCTGCCGTTGACGGTCAGGCGCATTGCCCCGGTTCTCCCCTGATGTTTGCGCTGCGATGTCAGCATCCGATCGCGGATGAGGATAACGTTTGTATACAAACGTGCAAGCGGCGGCATGCCGCGCTGCAGCGAGTGCACGCTTTATGAACAGGGTGCGCAAGCGAATGGCAGGGTTTGATTGCAAAGGTCGCTTGACAGCTGTCGGGCTCGCGCGCAGGATCATTCGTATACGAACGATATAGGCAGGGAGGCGGAAGCGCAGTATGATCGACCGCCACCACAAGTCCCAGGCTTGGTCACGATGGCTGACACAATGACCGTCGCCGCCGGCGACAAGATCCGCTGCGATGCCTGTCCGGTGATGTGCTACATCAAGCCGGGCGCGGCCGGCGCCTGCGATCGCTACGCCAACCACGACGGCACGCTGGTGCGCGTCGATCCGCACGTGGTGCTGGAGCGCACCGTCTCGCATGGCGGCAAGCTGGTGCCGTTCCAGGTGAGCGGCGACTGGGACGGCAAGATCGTCCGTCAGCCCGAACTCTTCGTCACCGCGATCGGCGCTGGAACCACCTATCCGGACTACAAGCCGGCGCCCTTCATCGTGTCGTCGGAGGTCGACGGCGTCGACATGGTCACCGTGGTGACCGAAGGCATTTTCTCCTATTGCGGCGTCAAGGTGAAGATCGACACCGACCGCTATCTCGGCCCGGAGACCGCGACGGTGCGCGCCGACGGCGAGGCGGTTGGCCACGTCACGACCAGCGAATACGGTTCGCAGATGCTCTCGCTCGGCGGCGTGCATCATCTGACCGGCGGTTCCAAGAAGGAGGGCCGCGTCACTTGCGACACGCTGATGGACCTCTCCAACTGCAAGGCGGTGGAGCTGACCATCGACGGCGGCGCCACCGTCGTGGTGCAGGCCGGCAAGCCGCCGATCGTCAACGGTGTGGCGGAAGAGCGCATGCGGGTCGGCTGCGGCTCCGCGACCATCGGCATGTTCGCCAAGCAATGGCACGGCAAGGTCGATGAGGTCGTGGTGGTCGACGACCACATCACCGGCGTGCTGAGCGAGCATCAGGCCGGCAAGCTGCTCGACATCGCCGACACCGGCATCAAGATGAAGGGCCGGCGCTCGACGCCGGGCCGCTATTTCCAGGTCGCCGATCCCGGCACCGGATGGGGCGGCACGAATATCTCCGATCCGCTGTCGATCCTGGGCCCCTTCAATGCCAAGGAGGCGCGCCCCGGGCTCACCATGCTGATGGTCTCGACCACCGGCGAGCATGCGTCCTACTACGTGCTCGACGAGGCGTTGCAGCCGGTCGAGACCGAGATGCCGGCTGACCTCCGGTTCTCGGTCGAGCGCATCCAGGAGAATTGCGAGCCGGCGCTGTGCACCGTGCTGTTCATGGGCGGCGCCGGCGGATCGCTGCGCGCCGGCGTCACCGACAATCCGGTGCGGCTGACCCGTTCGGTGAAGGATGCGCTCACAAGGGTCACCAGCGGCGGCGCGCCGGTCTATGTCTGGCCGGGCGGCGGCATCACCTTCATGGTCGATGTCACGCAGATGCCGGCCGGTGCCTTCGGTTACGTGCCGACCCCTGCGCTGGTGGCGCCGATCGAGTTCACGATGCGGCTGTCGGATTACGCGGCGCTCGGCGGTCATATGGACTATGTCCGGCCGCTGTCGTCGTTGCGGGACAGTGCCGAGGTCAGGCCATATCTTCCGGGACGGCGCGCATGAGGCGGCTGCCGCAGATCGCGCTTCTTCCTGACGGCAAGCGGCTGCATTTGCAGGACGGTCCGATTGATCTGGTCATTGAGGCCAAGGGCAAGGACACCGAGATCCGTGCCGCCTATCGGACCGCGGCGGAGCGCTTCACCGGTTTGCTCGATGAACTCTGCGCGGAACTCCCGGGATTGCGGAGCGCGGCCCAGCCGAAGCACAGCACGCTGAAGGGCGTGGTCGCGCGGCGCATGCATGCGGCGGTCGCGCCATTTGCTGCCGACTGCTTCATCACGCCGATGGCGGCGGTCGCAGGCTCGGTCGCCGAGGAAATCCTCGGCGCGATGTTGCAGGCGGCAACGCTCGATCGCGCCTATGTTAACAATGGTGGCGACATCGCGCTGCATCTCGGCGATGGCGAGCAATTCACCGTGGGCCTGATGGACCGGCCGGACCACCACGGCGTGATGCACACGATGACCGTAGATAGCGACATGCCGGTCCGCGGCATCGCGACCAGCGGCCGCCACGGCCGCAGCTTCTCGCTCGGCATTGCCGATGCCGTCACCGTGCTGGCGCAGACGGCATCGCAGGCAGACGCGGCCGCGACGGTGATCGCCAATGCGGTCGATCTGCCCGATCATCCCGCGATCCTGCGCATTCCAGCCAATGAGTTGCAGCCGGACAGCGATCTGGGCCCGCGGCTGGTCACGCGCGATGTCGGACGGCTCTCGGAACACGAGATCGACCAGGCGCTGGAGGCGGGGGCGGCGCGGGCCCGCGACCTCCTGATGGCGGGATTGATCGAGGGCGCGGCATTGCGTCTACTGGGCGAAACGCGAATTGTCGCTGCAAGTGGGGTTGGGGCGCCGGCGCCGCAGGCGTTTCAGGGACAAACGATAGAGCACATGCTGCAGGCATGACCGGGAGCGAGGCAAGATGAGCGCCGTCATTCGCAAGATCGTCACCGTGGTCGAGGAGACCCATCTGGAGATGGGCAAGACCATCGCGCCGCCGACAAGGCGCGCCGCCGCGATTGCCGTGATCGAGAACCCCTTTGCCGGCCGCTATGTCGAGGATCTGTCGCCGTTGATCGCGATCGGCGAGGAACTCGGCGAATTGCTCTCGAAGCGCGCCGTCGCCGCGCTCGGCATCGACGGCGCCAAGGCGCACAGCTACGGCAAGGCCGCCGCCGTCGGCGAAAACGGCGAGCTCGAGCACGCGGCCGCGATCCTGCATCCCAAGATGGGCGCGCCGGTGCGCAAGGTGCTCTCCAAAGGCGCGGCGCTGATCCCATCGTCGAAGAAGCGCTCAGGCCCCGGCACCGCGCTGGATATTCCGCTCGGGCACAAGGATGCGGCCTTCGTGCGCAGCCATTTCGACGGCATGGAGGTGCAGATCAACGACGCGCCGCGGGCCAACGAGATCATGGTCGCGGTCGCGGTGACCGACAGCGGCCGGCCGCTGCCGCGGGTCGGAGGGCTGACGGTGGACGAGATCAAGGGCGAAGACGGATTGCGATAATCTCTTTGCAGAACAACTGGAGGACGGGATGCGTGGTTATTTCGTAGGGGCGGGATTGGCGATCGCGGTCGCGACCATGGCAACAAGCGCCATGACGACGCAGGCCATGGCGCAGAGCGAAATCAAGATCGGCGAGATCAACTCCTATTCGTTGCTGCCGGCGTTCACCGAGCCCTACCGCAAGGGCTGGCAGCTCGCGGTGGAAGAGATCAACGCCGCCGGCGGCATCAACGGCAAGAAGCTCATCGTCATTTCCAAGGATGACGGCGGCAAGCCGGCCGATGCGCAGACCGCGGCCAACGAGCTGGTGTCGAGCGAGAACGTCGCGATGCTCACCGGTACCTTCCTCTCCAATATCGGCCTCGCCGTCTCTGACTTCGCCAACCAGAAAAAGGTGTTTTTCCTGGCCGCGGAGCCGCTGACCGACGCCATCACGTGGTCGAAGGGCAACCGTTATACATTCCGCCTGCGGCCGTCGAATTACATGCAGGCCGCGATGTTGGTGGAAGAGGCCGCAAAACTGCCCGCAAAACGCTGGGCGACGATTGCGCCGAACTACGAATACGGCCAGTCGGCGGTCGCGGTGTTCAAGAAGCTGATGTCGGAGAAGCGGCCCGATATCCAGTGGGTCGACGAGCAGTGGCCGCCGCAGGGCAAGATCGACGCCGGCCCGGTGGTGCAGGCGACTGCCGCCGCAAACCCCGAGGCGATCCTCAACGTCACCTTCGGTGCCGATCTCGTCAAGCTCGTGCGCGAGGGCAACACCCGCGGCCTGTTCAAGGGCCGAACGGTGGTGAGCTTTCTGACCGGCGAGCCGGAATATCTCGATCCGCTGAAGGACGAGACGCCGGAAGGCTGGATCGTGACCGGCTATCCCTGGTACGCGATCAAGACGGCGGAGCACGACGCATTCCTGAAGGCCTACCAGGCCAAGTACAATGATTATCCGCGGCTCGGCTCGATCGTCGGCTACCAGACCATCAAGGCGGCCGCGGCGATCCTCGCCAAGGCCGGCTCGAGCGATCCGGAGAAGCTGATCGCGGCAGCCGAGGGCATCTCGATGCCGTCGCCGTTCGGCGAGATCACCTTCCGCAAGATCGATCACCAGTCGACGTTAGGGGCCTTCACCGGCAAGACCGCGCTGAAGGACGGCAAGGGTATCATGGTCGATAGCGCCTATCGCAAGGGCTCGGACTATCTGCCTGGTGATGCCGAGATCGAAAAGCTGCGGCCGAAGGATTGAGGTTGCTTCACGTCGCGTAGGGTGGGTTAGCCGAAGGCGTAACCCACCAGCTTGTTTGTGCGAACCGATGGCAGGTTACGCTTGCGCTAACCCGCCCTACGAACTGACATTTGTGTTCTCCAACGCGGACCGCCCATGGCTTTCTACGTCGTCCAGTTCCTGACCGGTCTTGCCAGCGCGGCGTCGCTGTTCCTGGTCGCTTCGGGCCTGTCGATCATCTTCGGCGTGACGCGGATCGTGAACTTCGCGCATGGCGCGTTCTACATGCTCGGCGCCTATGTCGCGTTCACGCTGACCGAGCGCTTCTCGGGCGCGTTCGGTTTCTGGGGTGGGATCGTCGTCGCGGCACTCGTCGTTGCAGCGATCGGCGTGCTGGTCGAGATGGTGCTGCTGCGCCGGATCTATCATTCACCGGAGCTGTTCCAGTTGCTCGCCACCTTCGGCCTGACGCTGATGGTCGAAGATCTCGTGGTCTTGATCTGGGGCCCGGACGATCTGGTCGGCCGCCGCGCGCCGGGCTTCAAGGGCGCGATCGATTTCTTCGGCCAGAATATTCCGAGCTACGATCTGTTCCTGATCGTGCTCGGGCCGGTCGTGCTCGGCGTGCTCTGGCTGTTGTTCCAGCGCACCCGCTGGGGCGTTCTGGTGCGCGCGGCCACGCAGGACCGCGATATGGTCGCGGCGCTCGGCGTCAATCAGAAATGGCTGTTCACCAGCGTGTTCGCGCTCGGCGTCTTCCTGGCCGCGCTCGGCGGTGCGCTGCAGATCCCGCGCGATGCGGTCAATCACGCAATGGATCTGCGGGTCATCGTCGAGGTCTTCGTCGTGGTCGTGATCGGCGGTCTCGGCAGCATCATCGGCGCCTTCGTCGCGGCGGTGCTGGTCTCCGAGCTCAACGCCTTCGGCATCCTGATCTTCCCGAAGATTTCGATCATCCTGGTGTTCCTGGTGATGGCGGTGGTGCTGATCGTCCGTCCCTGGGGCCTGTTCGGCAAGCCGGAGTCGCCGGCGCGGCGCACGCCGGGCCTCACCGTCAATCCGTGGCGGCCGCTGACAACGAATGAACGGCTGGCCGCGATCGCCGTGCTCGTGGTCGCCGCCGCGCTGCCGTTCGTCGTCGGCAATTACCTGCTCACTGTCGGCTCGGAGATCGCGATCTTCGTGATCTTCGCCGTCAGCCTGCACTTCCTGATGTCGGTCGGCGGGCTCGCCTCGTTCGGCCACGCCGCCTATTTCGGCCTCGGCGCCTATGGCGTGGCGCTGCTCGCCAAGATGGCGGGCCTGCCGATGATCGCCTGCCTGCTGCTCGGCCCGCTGCTCGGGCTATTGGGCGCCGCGGTGTTCGGCTTCTTCGCGGTGCAGCTCTCGGGTGTCTATTTCGCGATGCTGACGTTGGCCTTTGCGCAGATCGTCTGGTCGATCGCGTTCCAGTGGGTGTCGGTGACCGGCGGCGACAACGGCATTTTGGGGGTCTGGCCTGCGAACTGGGCGGCGAGCCCGTCGCATTTCTACTGGCTGTCGCTCGGCATCGCCGCGCTCGCGGTGGTGATCCTGCGCGTCATCGTGTTCTCGCCGTTCGGCTTCGCATTGCGGGCCACGCGCGATTCGCCGCTGCGCAGCGAGGCGGTCGGCATCGACGGCAAGCGCATCCAGTGGACTGCGTTCGTGATCGCGGGCACGGTTGCCGGTCTTGCCGGCGCGCTGTTCGCCTATCTCAAGGGCAGCGTATTCCCCGACAATATGGGCATCTCGCTGTCGGTCGACGCGCTGGTCATGGTGCTGCTCGGCGGCGTCGAGACGGTGTCGGGTGCGGTGGTCGGCGCCATCGTCTACAAGGCGCTCAATATCTGGCTGGTCAGCCAGACCGATCTCTCCAAGCTCGTGCTCGGCGGCTTCGTGGTGCTGATCGTGGTCGCGTTCCCGAAGGGCATCGTCGGCACGCTGGAAGCGTTCATGCATCGCCGCCGCAAATCCTCGTCATCGGCGTCGTCGCCATTGCTGACCTCCCGCGTCGAGAGCGCCGAATGAGCATGGTCCCCACATTGCTGTCGGTCGAAGGGCTGACCAAATCCTATGGCGGCGTGCATGCCGTGCGCGGCGTTTCCTTTGAATTGCGCGCCGGCGAGATCCTGGCGCTGATCGGGCCGAACGGCGCGGGCAAGAGCACCTGCTTCGACATGCTCAATGGCCAGAACGTTCCAGACTCTGGCCGCATCCGCGTGCTGGGCGCGGAGACCACCGGCAAGAAGCCGCGGGTGATCTGGCGCATGGGAGTGGGGCGCACCTTCCAGATCGCGGCGACATTCCCGACCATGACGGTGCGCGAGAACGTGCAGGTCGCGCTGGTCTCGCACGGTGGGCAGCTGTTCAATCTGTGGGCCTCGACCGCGCGGCACGCCCGCGACGAAGCGGGGCGACTGCTCGACCTGGTCGGCATGGGTGCCTATGCCGAGCGGCCCTGCGGCGAGCTCGCCTATGGCGACGTCAAGCGGCTGGAGCTTGCGATCGCGCTCGCCAACCAGCCAAAACTGCTTTTGATGGACGAGCCGACCGCCGGCATGGCGCCGCGCGAGCGCGTCGAGCTGATGCGGCTGACGGCGCGGATCGCGCGCGAGCAGTCGATCGGCGTGCTCTTCACCGAGCACGACATGGACGTGGTGTTCGAACATGCCGACCGCATTCTGGTGCTGAACCGCGGCAGCTTGATCGCCGAAGGTTCGCCCGTGGAGGTCCGCGGCAATGCCCAGGTGCGGGCGATCTATCTCGGCGAAGGCCTGCTCTATGACGCCCGGCACCGCGAGGGAGCATCGGCATGAAGCTCACGGTGAAGGATCTCAACAGCTTCTACGGTCCGGCGCACATCCTGTTCGACATCGCGCTCGAGGTCGGCGAGGGCGAGGTGGTCGCGTTGCTGGGCCGCAACGGCGCCGGCAAGTCGACCACGTTCCGCTCCATCGTCGGCCTGGTCGAGAACCGCTCCGGCCGCGTGATGTTCGAGGGCAGGGATGTCTCCGAGCTGCCGACACATGCGATCGTGCGTGGCGGGCTCGGCTATGTGCCGGAGGAGCGGCGCATCTTCACGGATTTGACGGTCGAGGAGAATCTCGAGGTCGGCCGCCAGCCGAAGCGGCCGGGCGCGCCGCAATGGGATCGCGAGAAACTGTTCGAGCTGTTCCCGAATCTCGGCGAGATGCGCGGCCGCCCCGGTGGGCGGATGAGCGGCGGCGAGCAGCAGATGCTGACGATCGCGCGCACCTTGATGGGAAATCCCTCGCTGGTGCTGCTCGATGAACCCTCCGAAGGTCTGTCGCCAAAAATCGTCGAGCAGATGGTCGATGCGATCCTGGCGATGAAGAAAGAGGGCGTCAGCATCGTCGTGTCGGAGCAGAATCTGCATTTCGCCCGGCTGATCTCGGATCGCGCCTACATCATCGAGCGCGGCCGGATCTGCTTTGGCGGCACCATGGCGGAACTCGATGCGCGTCCGGATATCCGCGACGCACATCTGTCGCTGTAAAGGGCGGGGTGGATAATGGCGAGGAGTGCTGCACAGAAGCGAACCGTCAAGGCGGCGAAGCCCGGCTACGTGCTGGACGAGCAAATCGGCTTCATCCTGCGCCAGGTGTCGCAGCGCCACGCCGTGATCTTCGCCCGCGAGATCGGAATCAATTTGACGCCCACGCAGTGGGCGGCGCTATCGAAGCTGTCCGAGGTTGGGCCGTGTTCGCAGAACCAATTGGGGCGGCTGACCTCGATGGACGTTGCGACCATCAAGGGCGTGATCGATCGCCTGACCGCGCGCGGCTTGACCGAGACCTCGCCCGATCCCGACGACGGCCGCCGCCTGCTTGTAAGCCTCACCCGCGCCGGCCAGCAGATGGCCGACAAGGCCGCGCCGAATGCGCTGGTCATTTCAAGGGAGACGTTGGCGCCGCTCGACGCCAAGGAGCGCGAGACCCTGATCGCACTGCTCGGCAAGCTGCGGTGATTGCAAATCTATTCTGACCAAAATCCCTCACCGTCACCCTGAGGAGGTCACAAGCGACCGTCTCGAAGGGCCGACGGCCCGGCTGGTGGCCGTGCACCTTCGAGACGCGCTACGCGCTCCTCCAGCGACAAAGGCAAAGCCTTTGCGCGGGGATGACGGAATTGGCTTACTCAGCTTGCTCAGTGTCATCACCCGCGCATGCGGGTGATCCAGTATTCCAGAGACGGCCGTGCTTGAGCCGTTAGGCTGCGGCGTACTGGGTCGCCCGGTCGAGCCGGGCGACGACGACAGTGGATGAGGACACAGCTTCGCATCCTCTCAGGATGACGGGGAGGGCTCGTCTCAGGCTCGTTACTTCGCCACGATCTCCGGCACTTTCCCCGCGGGCGGCGTATTCCGGCTGCGCTGGGTGCGGACGATGCCGTCGATGATGGTCATGCCGATGCCGGGAAGGTCGCCGAGCTGAACGCTCTCCAGGATGTTCTTGCCCGGCGAATGCTGCGCCTTGTCCATCAGCACGAAATCGGCGGAGCGGCCGAGCTCGATCAGGCCGCAATCGAGCTCGCGCATCCGCGCGGTGTTGCCGGTCGCCAGGCAGAACGCCAGCTCGGCCGGCAGCTCGCCTAGCGAGGACAGCAGCGAGACCATGCGCAGGATGCCGAGCGGCTGCACGCCGGAGCCGGCCGGTGCATCGGTGCCGAGAATGACGCGGTGCAGATCGCCCATCTCGCGCGCGGTGCGCAGCGTGAACAGCGCCGACCGCTCATTGCCGTTATGCACCAGCTCCAGCCCGCGCTTGCAGCCCTCGCAGATGCAGCGGATCTGGTCGTCGGGCAGCGCCGTGTGGCCGCCATTGATATGGCCGACCACATCGGTGTCGGCCTCCAGCACCACGTCCTTGTCGATCAGGCCGGAGCCCGGGATCGAAGGTCCGCCGGTGTGGATCGTGCTCTGAATGCCGTATTTGCGCGCCCAGCCGACCATCTTGCGCGCCGTCGGCCCGTCCTTGACGCCGCCGAGCCCGACCTCGCCGAGCAGCTTGACGCCGGCCGCGGCCATTTCCTTGAAATCGTCCTCGACCATTTCACATTCGATCACCGGCGCGCCGGCATGCACCTTCACGCCGCCCGGTCGCAGCGTCCAGAATGCGCGCTGCGCGAAGATCGCCATCGCCTTCAGCCCGACCACGTCGCGCGGCCGTCCCGGCATGTGCACCTCGCCGGCCGAGATCATGGTGGTGACGCCGCCGTGCAGATAGCTGTCGATCCAGTTGATCTGGTTTTGCCGCGGCGTCCAGTCGCCGGCGACGGGGTGGACGTGGCTGTCGATCAGCCCGGGCGCAACCGTCGTTCCCATGGCATCGACAATGGTGGTGGCGCCTTCGGTATCGACGTCCTTGAGGCGGCCGATCGCTGATATCTTGCCGTTCTCGGCGACAATGGTATCGGCGTCCAGGATTGGCTTCTCCAACGCTCCCGAGAGCAAGAGCCCGATATTGCGGATCACCAGCTTGCTGGGGCCGGTGGCCTGGGGCGCGTCGTGAGCCATGGGTGTTTTCCTGTTTTCTTTCCGAAATTGCCCGGGAATTTGAGCCCGGCTTGACTTTCGGATCAAGCCGGATTATTCGTTTGTATACGAATGATCGTATACAAACGATCCGGCCGGTCAACAGGGTCCACGTCCGTTTCCGCCGCGGCACAAATCAGGGGTTGGTGCGATGAGCAATTTCAACCAGGAAAGCGTCCTCAGCGTCCACCACTGGACCGACACGCTGTTCTCCTTCAGGACCACGCGCAATCCGTCGTTCCGCTTCCGCAACGGCGAGTTCACCATGATCGGGCTGAAGGTCGGCGAGAAGCCGCTGCTGCGCGCCTACAGCGTCGCCAGCGCGAATTACGAGGACACGCTGGAATTCTTCTCGATCAAGGTTCCGGACGGCCCGCTCACCTCGCGCCTCCAGCATCTGAAAGAGGGCGACGAGATCATCGTCAGCCGCAAGGCGACCGGCACGCTGGTGATCGACAACCTGGAGGACGGCCGCAACCTCTATCTGATCGGCACCGGCACCGGGCTGGCGCCGTTCCTCAGCGTGATCAAGGATCCCGAGACCTATGACCGGTTCGAAAAGGTCGTGCTGCTGCATGGCTGCCGCCGCGTCAAGGAGCTCGCCTATGGCGAGATGATCACCGAGACGCTGCCGCAGGACGAACTGATCGGCGAGCTGGTGCGCGACCAGCTGATCTACTACCCGACCGTGACGCGCGATCCGTTCCGCAATCGCGGCCGCATCACCGACCTCATCACCTCCGGAAAACTGTTCGCCGACATCGGCCTGCCCGCGCTCGATGCCGCGCATGACCGCGTGATGATCTGCGGCTCGCCGGCGCTGGTCGCCGACACCCGCACGCTGCTGAATGGCCGCGGCTTTGTCGAGGGCAATCACGGCGAGCCCGCGCAGTTCGTGGTGGAGAAGGCGTTCGCCGAACGCTGATCAGCTTTCAACCCTCATGGTGAGGAGCGCGGCACGCGCGTCTCGAACCATGAGGCCACACTCGGGCCTCGTCCTTCGAGACGCTTGCTCCGCAAGCTCCTCAGGATGAGGTGCGAGATCGTCCCCAGCCCACGAAATCACGGCCGCACCGCCGGCGTCTCGATCGGCATGCCGCGCGCCCGTGACATCAGATAGAGCTCGAGCTCGACGAGCTCCGGCGAGCCATAATCATAGGCCTGCGCGCGGATGCCGGTGATGCAGGCGCGCAGCCGCCGCTGCAGCGACCCGAGCGATTGCCATTCCAGCCGGTAGAGCGGATAGCCGGTCGGCTGGCCTTGCGTGATCGCGCTGCCCGCGAGCTTCTTGTCCCAATTATCATCGTGGCAGTTCGCGCAGGCCAGATTGAGCTGGCCCTGCCGCTGCATGAACAGCGCGTGGCCCTTGTCGACGAACGGCGCGAGCTCCGGGTCGTCGCCGGCCGCGATCGGCACGCCACGCGATTGCTGCGCGACGTAGGCGGTCAGCGCCAGCAGCTCACGGCTTTCATAGGCAAAGGGTGACGCCTGCTGATGATTGGTGCGGCAAAGGTTGATGCGACCTTCGAGGTCGACCGGTCTTCCCAGCGCCTTATCGAAGGCCGGGTAATACGCGGCGACGCCTTTCATGCTGACGCGCGCATCATTGTGGCAGTCGGCGCAGGCCTTGTCCGCGCTGCCGACCTTGCGCTTCCACAGCGCTTCGCCATCGAGCACAAAGAGCATGCCGGGATTGGCGGTGTCCTCGTCCTGCATCGCCTTGGTGTCCGCGCTCATGAAGCTAGCGCCGGAGCGGCGCTGATCGGGCGGAATCTCGGTGGCGAGCGCCGCGCCCGCCATGGCCGTCAGCAGCGCGATTGAGACCGCAAGCCTCATTCGACCGTGATCGAAGCCTGCGCGGTCTCCGAAAACCCCTTATCGCCGATCCACTCGAATTCGAACTTGCCGCTTTCGGTCACCGTGGTGAAGAAGGTGATGAACGGATTGGCCGCGATCGCCGGATAAAGATCGGCGCGGAACACCTCGGTGCCGTTAAAGCGGCAGGTGAAGCTCGTGATGATGTCGCGCGGCACCACGTTGCCCGACGCGGTGTGGCGATAGCCGGTCTCCATGATGTGCGACATCAGCGTCTTGATCTCGATGACGTCGCCGCGCCTGGCCTTCTTCGGCACGTTGATCAGGGCCGACGGCATCAGATCGCCTCCTCGGTGCAGGCGGCGAGGGTCACCACGACGTCAACGGTCGCCGACCAGAAGCTGTCGTCGGACAGCCGTGCGATGGCGGTGACCTTCTGGCTGTCGGCGAGGCGGATGCGGGTCGATATTTGCGCACGCCCGGCGCGTGGCCCGAGATAGAAATTGCCGATGTTCGGCTGCGGGTTCTTCTCGTTGAAGACGTGGATGCTCTTCACATACTCATCCGCCGTCATCGGGCTGGTCACGCTGACCGTCATCGGCACGGTGTTGCCGTTCTCGACCAGCGGGGGGATGTCGAGCTTGACCTTGCCTGTCAGCACATTGGCTTCGCCGACGACGTTGCGGATCGCCGCCGACTGCATCGCCGGCGTCGCTTCGACGGGGCGCACGATCACCAGCGCCGCGGCGCCGCCGGCGAGGCTCAGGAACGTGCGGCGTGTGGTGTGGTCTGGATTCGCCATCGCTATCCTTTGTCCGCGCATGATCTTGTCGGAAAACCGGTTCCCACCTTTCCGGATCAAGCGCTAGTTCCGCAGCGTCACAAGATAAGCCACGATATCCTCGATCTGCTCCGCCGACAGGATCGGCTTGCCGCGCCACGCATTGCCGACGCGGGTGAGCCCGTCGACGCGATAGTAGGACGGCATGATCGTCGCCGTATTGAGGTGCGATGCATCGACCAGCCGGAGCCGCAATTGTCCCTCCGACCAGCGGCCGCCGCTGCCCGCGAGATTGGGCGCGAGGTCACCCTGGAACGCCTGCTCGGGAAATGGGCCGCTGTGGCAGAGGATGCAAGTGGAGGAACGCTCGACGACCAGCGCACGGCCGCGCGTGGCATCACCACTGGTTCCCGTCAGCGAGACCGGAATCGCATCGCCGACGATGGTGTAGGGCCGCAGTTCCTCGGCGCCGGCGGACGCGCAGGCCGCGAATGCAGCCGCGGCGAGCAATGCGATGAGGGAACGCCTAGCCAAATGCATCTCCCGTGATGGCTTTGAACCAGTCGAGCGCCTGATCGGCCTCGCGCTGGCGCACCTCGCGCGGCGCATCGACCGGGCTCGTGGTGACCTCGGCCTCGGCGTATTGATCCTCCTTCGGTTGATAGATGCCCTTCAGCGAGAAGGCGTAGCCGGGAGCGACCGTGTTGTAGCAGGCGCCATCGAGCCGCGGCATCTCCGGCGCCTTGCCTGCAAGTGAATTCACAATCGCGGCTGCACAGGCGCGTCCCTGCGCCGCCGCGGCGGAAGCGGATTTCGGAATGCCGCCGGCAATCGCGGCGTCGCCGATGACATGGATGTTGGGGACGAGCTTCGAGGCAAAGGTCACGGGATCGATCGGGCACCAGCCGGTGTGGTCGGCGGCGCCGGCGATCTCGGCGATGCGACCGGCCTTGTGCGGCGGGATCACGTTGGCAACCGCCGCGGTGTAATTGCCGAAGTCGGTGACGATCTCATTGGTCGCCGGATCGACCGACGTCACCCGGCCGCCCTGCGACAGCGCGATCCGCTCGATCATGCCGGGATAGAGTTCTGTCCAGGCTTTCTCGAACAGCTTCTGCTGCGAATAATTGTCCTTGGCGTCGAGCACCAGGATTTTCGACTTCGGCTTGTTCGCCTTCAGGTAATGCGCAATCAGGCTGGCGCGCTCGTAAGGCGCCGGCGGACAGCGCAGCGGCGCGGCCGGCACCGCGATCACGACGACGCCGCCGTCGTCCATGGCCTCGAGCTGCCTGCGCAGCAGCAGGGTCTGCGCGCCGGCCTTCCAGGCATGCGGCATCTTCTCGGCAGCGCCTTCGTCATAGCCGGGCAGGGCGCCGAAGTGCATGTCGATGCCGGGGGCGAGCACGAGCCGGTCGTAGGACAGCGTCATGCCGTCGGAGAGCGTGATGCTGCGCGCCTGCGCATCGACCTTGGTGGCCGCCTGCGCGGCGACGGTGATGCCGTCGGCCGCAACCCTGTCGTAGCTGAATTGCTGGGCCGAAAGTTCGCGCAGGCCCGCGATCACCTCGTTGCTGAACGGGCAGGCGGTGAAAATCTTGTTCGGCTCGATCAGCGTGATCTGGAGCTTGGCATCGAGCCGCCGCAGTGCGCGCGCGCAGGCCGCGCCACCGAAACCGCCGCCGATCACCGCAATGCGCGGCGCGGCCTGCGCCAGCGCCGGACGCGCCAGTGCGGCCGCTGCTGCGACGGCAGCGGCGCCACGGATCACATCCCTGCGCGTCTGATGACGCGAGACGGCCATGCACGACAATCCGGAAACAATGAAGCGGCGGCCGGTCGGGCCGCCGCTTCGGGTTTGATCAGGCGAAGGAGATGTTCTGGTTGCGCAGCGGGAAGGAGCGGATGCGCTTTCCCGTTGCCGCAAAATAGGCGTTGAGCACCGCCGGCGCCGCAACGCCGATGGTCGGCTCGCCGACGCCGCCCCAGAACCCGCCGCTCGGCACCATCACCGATTCCACCTTGGGCATTTCGTTGATGCGCATCGAGTTGTAGGTGTCGAAATTGGTCTGCTCGATGCGGCCGTCCTTCACGGTGCAGCCGCCGTAGAACAGCGCGCTGAGGCCATAGACGAACGAGCCCGCGATCTGCCGCTCCACCTGCGCCGGATTGACGACATAGCCGGGATCGGTGGAGGCGACGATGCGATGCACCTTGATCTTGCTGCCGTCGGTCACCGAGATCTCGGCGGCGCCGGCAACATAGCTGCCGTAGCCCATCACCTGAGCGATGCCGCGATAAACGCCCTGCGGCGCCGGCGTGCCCCAGCCGATCTTCTCGGCCACGGCATTGAGCACCGCGAGGTGCTTGGGATGCTTGCCCATCAGCTTGCGGCGGAATTCGAGCGGGTCCTGGCCTGCGGCCAGGGCCAGCTCGTCCATGAAGCATTCCATGTAGATCGCGTTGTGATTGACGTTCACGCCACGCCAGAAGCCGGGCGGCACGTGCGGATTGCGCATGGCATGCTCGACCAGCAGGTTCGGCACCGAATAGCCGATCGCAGCCTCGCCGGATTGCGCGACGCCCTGGAACGCGGCGGGGTCCATGCCGTTCTGCAGCGCTTCCGGGCGTAGCGAGAACAGGATGGATTGACCCGACAGCCGGTAATGCAGCGCGACCAGATTGTTGTCGGCATCGAACGCGCCGGTCAGCTTGCACTGCGTGATCGGGTGATATTTGCCGTGCTGCATATCCTCTTCGCGCGACCACAACAGCTTGATCGGCGTGCCCGGCATCTGCTTGGCGATCGCCACCGCCTGCCGCACATAGTCAGTCATGCCGCGCCGGCCGAAGCCGCCGCCGAGCATCAGCTTGTGCACGTCGACCTTGTCGGCCGGCAGGCCGGAGGCCTCGAGCGCCGCGGCGAACGCGGCCTCGCCATTCTGCGTGCCGCACCACACCTCGCATTTGTCCGGCGTGTAGAGCGCGGTGGCGTTCATCGGCTCCATCGTGGCGTGGTTCTGGTAGGGGTAGCTGTAGACAGCTTCCACCTTCTTGGCCGCGCTGGCGATCGCCGCCTTGGCGTCGCCATTCTGGTTGCCGACATAGGCCGGCTGCGCATTGTCGAGCCCTTCGGCCAGCCACTTCGCGATGGTCTCGCTGGAGACTTTTGCGTTGTCGCCTTCGTCCCAGACGATCGGCAGCGCATCGAGTGCGGTCTTGGCGTGCCACCAGGTGTCGGCGACGACCGCAACCGCGCTGTCGCCGACCGGCACCACCTTCGTGACGCCCTTCATGCCCGCGATCTTGGCTTCGTCAAAGCTCTTCACCTTGCCGCCGAACACCGGGCAATCCTTGATCGCGGCGTTCAGCATGCCCGGCAGCTTGACGTCGATGCCGTAGATCATCTTGCCGGTGGTCTTGTCGACGGTGTCGAGCCGCTTCAGGCCCTTGCCGGCGATGGTCCAGTCCTTCGGGTCCTTCAGCTTGACGTCGGCCGGCGGTTCGAGCTTGGCGGCGGCCTCCGCGACCTTGCCGTAGGTCGTGGTCTTGCCCGACGGGGTATGGGTGATGACGCCGTTGGAGACCTTGCACTCCGTGGCCGGCACCTTCCATTCATTGGCCGCGGCCTGGATCAGCATCACGCGGGCGGTGGCGCCGCCCTTGCGGACATAGTCCTGCGAAGTACGGATTCCGCGGCTGCCGCCGGTGGAGAAATCGCCCCAGGCGCGCTTGCGGGCGACGCTCTGGCCGGGCGTCGGATATTCGGTGGTGACCTTCGACCAGTCGCATTCCAGCTCTTCGGCGACGAGCTGGGCGAGGCCGGTGAGCGTGCCCTGGCCCATCTCGGAGCGGGCGATGCGGATCACCACGGTGTCGTCGGGCCGGATCACCACCCAGGCGTTGATCTCGGGGGCACCGTCAGCGGCGCGCACCACCGCGGGGCCGCCGAACGGCAGGTCGAGGCCGAGCGCGAGGCCGGCGCCGGCGGCTGCCGTGCCGATCACGAAGGCGCGGCGGTTGAGTTTGGGCGTCACGTGCTGATTCATCCCTGCCTCCTCACGCGTTCGCGGCAGCATGGATCGCCTCGCGCACCTGCTGGAAGGTGCCGCAGCGGCAGATATTGGTGATGGCGTCGTTGATGTCGTCGTCGGATGGCTTCGGATTGTCCTTCAGCAGCGCCGCGACCGCCATGATCATGCCGCTCTGGCAATAGCCGCATTGCGGCACGTCGTTCGCGATCCAGGCGAGCTGCACCTTGTGCATCGCGCCGTTCGCCGCGAGACCCTCGATGGTGGTGATTTCCTTGCCGGCCACTTCGCTCACCGTGACGCCGCAGGAGCGCATCGCGACGCCGTCGACATGCACGGTGCAGGCGCCGCATTGTGCAATGCCGCAGCCGTATTTGGTTCCCGTCAGTCCGACATTTTCCCTGATCGCCCAGAGCAGGGGCGTGTCGTCCTCGACGTCTACTGTGATTGTCTTGCCGTTGATTTTGAGGTTTGCCATCGCGATCCCCTGAATGGTCCAATCCTCCGATCGGACTCCGGCGCGATGTTGGCCTTGAAACTGGAACGGTTCAAATCAAGAAAACGCGTTTGCAGCGCGGAAGAAAGTTGATAGCGCGGTGTTTTGGTCGCGCCCTCGCGCGCGACATGCCTGTCATGTCTTTTGCGGTGAGGTGACGGCGAGGCGCAGGAAGCTCATGACGCTGCCGAGCGCGGCAAACCCGGCACCCAGCGCCAGCGCCACGGTTGCGCCCTCGCGGTCGGCCAATGCGAAGCAGAGCGCGGCGAGGGCGGCGCCGGTGGTCTGGCCGGTCAGCCGCGCGGTCGCGACGATGCCGCTGGCGCTGCCGCTGCGATGCGACGGCGCGCTCGACATGATCGCCTTCATGTTGGGGGTCTGGAAGAACCCGAACCCGATGCCGCAGACCATGGTGCGCCAGACGATGTTGGCGACGCTGGGCTCCGTCGGCAGGGTCGCCAGCAGCACCATGCCGAGCCCGAGCAGCAGCATGCCGATGCCGCCGAGGATGCCGGCCGGATAGCGGTCCGACAGCCGGCCGCCGATCGGCGCCATGAAGGCGACCACCAGGGGCCACGGCGTCATGAAGAAGCCGGTCTCGACCTGCGAGCGGTGTAGTATGTCCTCGAAGTAGAACGGCAGCGACACGAAGGCGAGGCCCTGCACGGCGAATGAGCAGACCGCGGTCGCGGCCGACAGCGCGAAGATCGGCCGGCGGAACAGATCGATCGGCAGCATCGGCGCCGGATGATCGGCATGCCGCCGGGTCAGGATCCAGCCGAATACGACGGCGCCGACCAGCTCTGCGATCACAAGCGCGGGCGCTGTCTTGTGGGCGGCGCTGCCGATGCCGATGATGAACAGGCCGAGGCAGGCGCAGGCGAGCGCCGCGCCGGTGAAGTCGAAGGCGTGGGTGGCGCGCGGCGTCTTCGGCAACGTCTTCAGGCCGATCAGCAACGCGACGATGCCGAATGGAATGTTGACGGCGAACAGCCAGGGCCATGGGCCGAGCGCGAGGATGCCGGAGGCGATCGTCGGCCCCAGCGTAAAGGCGGTCGCGACCACGAGTGCATTGTGGCCGAAGCCGCGGCCGAGCATCTTGCTTGGATAGACGAAGCGGACCAGCGCGGTGTTGACGCTCATCAGACCGCTGGCGCCGAGCCCCTGCAGGGTGCGCGCGACCAGCAGGCTCGGCAGCGACCACGCCAGCGCGCAGCCGAGGGACGCCAATGTGAACAGCAGCAGGCCGCCGAGATAGATCCGCTGGTGGCCGACGATCTCGCCGAGCGCGCCGAGAGGCAGCAGCGTTGCGACCAGGGCGATCTGGTAGACGTTGACGACCCAGACCACTTCCGCAGGGCTGACATGCAGATCGCTCGCGATCGCGGGCAGCGCGATGTTGGCGATCGCGGTGTCAAGCGAGGCCATCGCCAGTGCGGTGAAGATCGCGGCCACCGCCCAGCGCCGGGTCTCCCAAGGCAACCCATCTGTGATCGGCGCCGCTGTCGCGGTGGTCGGGGTCTTCTCGAGCATGTCTGAAACGTCTCCGGGACGCCATGTACTACGCGGGCTTCCTGTTCCCCAGTCGCGCCATTGCATGATGCGTATGCGAAGCGGCCTTGCCGGGCGCGCCGGCACGCTCGTACCGAGGGGAGAAGCACACGGCGAAGTTTCTTCGTTTTTTCAGAATTAATTCTTGACGCGCACCCCAACTCAGATGTTCAATATGCCCGTCTCGCCCGACACGAGGGGCGCTTCGCGGTCGTCACGAACGCGGGTCGAGATGCGGTGGACGCTGCGCGTGGCCTGACGAGAGCACGCAAGGCGGACGGCGAAGTCGTGCAGGCCTGACGCCCTAGTGGTAGGTGTCTTTTCCGATTGCGCAATGCGCGTTGCGAAGACGGTGACAACAAAGCCCAGTCTCGCCGGGGAGAGCACGTATAAGCCGTAACCCATCGCGCAGGGAAAGCCGGGTTGTTTCCGGTTACACCTGTGGTCCTACCCCCCGTGCTTTCTACCTTATGCACGGGGCCCATGGGTGCGATCGGCACCCGGCTTTCCCTGCGCCCTCACCAACGGAGAGGGCGGAACGAACAGCAAGACTCGGACAATCATGTCGCGAGAATGCGATGCTATATTCCATCCTCAACTGTCATCGCCCGGCTCGACCGGGCGATCCAGTACGCCGCGGCTTCTCCGCTCAAGCACAACCGTCTCTGGATACTGGATCACCCGCTTTCGCGGGTGATGACACCGAGAGTGTGCCAATTGAATCGAGACCGATCCTCATTGTGGTCGCGGCGAGGACCGGGACGACGATGAAATTGGGATGCGTGAGCGGGATCAATCGAACGCGTGTTCCCGCAGTGTGTCACACAACCGCACGCAGACGACTTTCGGATAGCTTGCGTCGCAGGCACGATCGACTACCCTTGGCATACGAGCAGGCGCGACGTCAGATCGGGCCGCAACAGGGGAAGCGCGCATTGCACGGACCGAGCGACCGGCGCAGCGAAGCCATGCGAAGCGCCGGTGAAGCCACCCGGCGCCGCGCGCTTACCGGTCTCTGGGTCGCGGTATTGCTGGCGATCCTCAGCTTCCTGGTCATCTATCCCGTCCTTATGCTGCTGCTCGGCGCCCTCACCGACACCAATCCGGTGGTTGACGGCATACGCCTCAGCCTGGGCCATCTGTCGATCACCAATTTCCTCGCGGTGCTCGCCAATCCGAATGTCGGCGAAGCGCTGATCAACACGCTGATCGCCTGCGGCGGCGGCACCGTGATCGCGGTCGCGATCGGGCTGTTGTTCTCCTGGATCGTGGTGCGCACCAACACGCCGTTCAAGGGCTTCATCGCCGCGGCCAGCATCCTGCCGCTGTTCGCCCCGCCGCTGGTAGCGGGCGTGGCCTGGGCGATCCTCGGCTCGCCGAAGACCGGGTTGATCAACACGATGTTCAAGTGGATCGGCTCCGACCTGCGCATCGATCTCTATTCGATGTGGGGCATGGTGTTCGTGTTCGGCATCTACTACGCGCCCTATGTCTACATGTTCACCGCCTCGGCGCTGCGCAACATGGATCCGAGCCTGGAGGAGGCCGCGGAGATCTCCGGCGCCAGCGCGTTCGCGACGCTGTTCACGGTGACGTTCCCGCTGATCATGCCGGCGATCGCCTCGGGCATGCTGCTGTCGTTCATCGTGATGCTCGGCATCTACGGTATTCCGGCCGTGCTCGGCGCGCCGACCAACCTGAACGTGCTCACGACCTACATCTTCAAGCTCACCAACTGGTCGCCGCCGCTCTACAACACCGCGGCCGCGGTCGCGATCATCCTGATGGTGGTCACGGGGCTGTTGGTCTATCTGCAGCAGAAGCTGCTCAGCGGCCGCAGCTACACCACCGTCGCCGGCAAGGCGTTCCGGCCGCGCAGCCTCGATCTCGGGCCGTGGCGCTGGCTCACCTTCGGGCTCGGGATCGTCTATCTCCTCGTCGTCGTGGTGCTGCCGTCGCTGGCGCTGATCGTCGCGGCGTTCCGCAAGTTCATGTTCATCCGCGACGCCGCCAGCCTGTTCGACATGCGGCAATATTCGCTGATGCATTTCGAGAGCATCTTCGACAATCCGCTGACGATGAAGTCGATTTACAACGCGCTCGAGGTCGGGATCATCACCGCAGTCGTCGGCGGCGCGCTCGCCTTCGCGATCGGCTACACCATCCATCGCACCCGTGTCGCCGGGCGCGGCGCCATCGACCTGATCTCGACGTTGCCGGTCGCGATCCCCGGGCTGGTGGTCGGTGTCGCCTATCTCTGGGCCTGGATCGGCGTGCCCGGCGGGCTTTACGGCACGATCTGGATCCTCGCGCTCGCCTTCATCGCGCGCTTCATGCCCGACACCGTGAAGGCGCTGTCGACCTCGTTCCTGCAGATCCATCGCGAGCTCGAGGAAGCCGCCTGGGTCTGCGGCCGGGGCGTGCTTGGCACCATCACCTCGATCGTGCTGCCGCTGGCGCGGCCGGGCGTGCTGGCGTCAATGACGCTGCTGTTCGTGCTGGCGATCCGCGAGCTCGGCTCGTCGCTGTTCCTCTACACCAGCAACACCATGGTGATGTCGGTGCTGCTGCTCGACTATTACGAAGGCGGCAATATCGGAAAGACCGCGGCCTTCAGCCTGGTGCAAACCGTGCTCCTCGGTGTCCTGATCGGCGGCGCCAACTGGCTGTCGCGCGGGGCTGCGCAGGGCAACGTCGCACGGACCGGATAACAGGAATGCGGGAGGGATTGACGATGGACAGACGAACCTTCACCACGCTGGTGCTGGGAAGTGTCGCGACGCTCACGCTGGCGCCGGCGGCACGGGCACAGGAGTTCGGCCCGGCGGAATTGATCGCGGCCGCCAAGGCCGAGGGCAAGCTCGTATTCTACACCGCGAATTTCGCTGAGATCGAGCAGCAGGTCATCAAGGCCTTCAACAAGCGCTTTCCGGAGATCAAGGTCGAGATGGTCCGCGCGCCCGGCGGCCAGCTCATCACCCGCGTGAAGACCGAGGCGGCCGCCGGCAAGCTGATCGCAGATGTGGTCGACCATTCCGACCGCGCGCTGATGCAGCCGCTGGAGGACCTTTTCCAGGAATACGCGCCGCCGAACGCGGCCGACTATGACCCGCACGCGCTGATCTCGCCAAAGCTCTGGCCGCGCGCCACGATCGCATGGTCGATCGGCTACAACACCGAGCTGGTGAAGGATCCGCCGAAATCCTGGATGGATCTGACCAAGCCGCAATATGACAAGTTGATCGGCCAGGTGTTCGCGCAGTCCGGCGGCACCACCTGGACCCGAATCATGTTCGAGCGCCAGGTGCTCGGCGAGGATTACTGGGCCAAGCAGGCCGCGACCCATCCCGTGCTGTATCCCTCCGGCGCGCCGACCGCCGATGCCCTGGTACGCGGCGAGATCGCGATCGCGCCGCTGCTTTACAACGTGATCTATCAAAAAAAGAAGGACGGCGCGCCGATCGAGATCTTCTTTCCGCCCGAGGGCGCGCCGGTCAATCCCTATGCGAGCGGCATACCGAAGACCGCAGCGCATCCCAACGCGGCCAAGCTGTTTCCTGAACTGGAGCCTGTCCAAGGAAGGGCAGACCTTCATGATCAAGGAACTCGGCAATCTCACGTCCCTGAAGGCGCCGCCGGCATATCCGGAAGGGTTCGATCCCAAGGCGGTCAAGCTCTGGTATCCGAACTTCGACGAGTATGTGAAGCTGCATGCGGCGTGGGTGGCGGAATGGGACAAGACGTACGGGTATCGGCAATAGGCTGATGGTGCAGCGATGACGGCGACGCTCGAGGTCAGCGATCTCAGGAAGCAGTTTGCGATCGGCCGCCCTGCGGTCGACGGCGTCAGCTTTGGCGTGCCGGCCGGCGAGATCGTGGTGCTGCTCGGACCATCCGGCTGCGGCAAGACCACGACATTGCGCTGCGTCGCCGGGCTCGAGCATCCGACCGGTGGGGAGATCAGCATTTCCGGTCGCGTGGTGTCGGCACCGGACCGCGGCATCCTGGTGCCGCCCCGCGCGCGCAACCTCGGCATGGTGTTCCAATCCTATGCGGTGTGGCCGCACATGACGGTGCGGCAGAATGTGAGCTATCCATTGAAGCACCGCACCGTCGGGCGCACCGATGCCGCCCGCATGGTCGAGGAGGCGCTGGAGTTGGTCGGGCTATCCGACTATGCCGATCGACCGGTGGTGGCGCTGTCCGGCGGACAGATGCAGCGCGTCGCGCTGGCGCGCAGCATGGTGTACCGGCCGCAACTGCTGTTGCTCGACGAGCCGCTGTCGAACCTCGATGCCAAGTTGCGGCTGCGGCTGCGCGACGACCTTCGCGTCATTCTCAAGCAGACCGGGATGACCGCGCTCTATGTCACCCATGATCAGGCGGAGGCAGTCGTGCTTGGCGACCGGATCGGCGTGATGCGCGACGGCAAGCTTCTGCAGATGGACACGCCCGACGTGATCTACAACCGTCCGGCCGATCTGTTCATCGCCAATTTCACCGGCGCCACCAACGAGCTCGCCGGCCGGCTCGTCGCCTGCAACGATGGATATGGCTTAGTCGATTTCGGCGACGGCCGGCGCGGCGAGGTCGTCCTGTTCCAGCCGCTGGCGCCGGATGAGAAGGTGCGCGTGGCGCTGCGGCCCGAGAACATCGCGATCGGCCGGCCCGATGGCGCCAATACATTCTCGGCAAAGGTGCTCGACCGTCGCTACCATGGCACCCAGACCGCCTACGGCCTCGAGCTGTTCGGCAAGCGGCTGGAAGCGATCGAGCTCGGCACCGCCGCGCGCCATCAGGTCGGCGTCGAGGCACAGGTCGCCTTGCCGCGTGAATGCCTGTGGGCCTATCGCGATACGGGGTCGACGTCGCATGACTAGTGGTGCCGCGGCGGTCTTCACCGGCTTGCGATGATGAGTATGGCAAATCGTGTCGATATCGGCTTATCTGGCGGGAACAAGGACAAAGAACCGCTGGAGCGAGGCGCCCTTTCGATGACGATGACCGAGCAAGCCGATGCAAAGCCCGCCGCGATCGACAAGGAGCGGCTGCGCCTGAAGTATCAGCATGAGCGCAACAAGCGGCTGCGTCCCGACGGCAACGACCAGTATCTCCAGATCAAGGGCCGGCTCGCGCATTATCTCGACGATCCCTACACGCCGGTGGTGGAGCGCACGCCGAAGACCGATCACGTCACCTTCGCCTTCATCGGCGGCGGTTTTGCCGGGCTCGCCACCGCGGCGCGGCTGACCGAAGCCGGCATCAAGGACGTGCGCATTATCGAGAAGGGCGGCGATTTCGGCGGCACCTGGTATTGGAACCGATATCCCGGCGCGCAATGCGACACCGCGTCGATGGTCTACATGCCGCTGCTGGAAGAGACCGGCCACATGCCGTCGGAGAAATACGCGCATGCGCCCGAGATTCTGGCGCACTGCCAGCGGATCGGCCGGCAGTTCAATCTCTACGACAACGCGCTGTTTCACACCGAGGTGACGAGCCTCGATTGGGATGCGGCGCAATCGCGCTGGATCATCCGCACCACCAGGGGCGATGCCTTCACCGCGCAATATGTCGGCATCGGCACCGGCCCGCTGCATGTGCCGAAGCTGCCCGGCATTCCCGGCATCGAGCGCTTCAAGGGCCACTCGTTCCACACCAGCCGCTGGGACTACGACTACACCGGTGGCGATCCCCGGGGCGCGTTGATGGAGAAGCGCGCCGACAAGCGCGTCGGCATCATCGGCACCGGCGCAACGTCGGTGCAGTGCATTCCGCACCTCGCGCGTGCCTGCAAGGAGCTCTACGTGTTCCAGCGCACGCCGTCGTCGGTCGACGTGCGCGGCAACGGCCCGATCGATCCCGACTGGTTTGCCGGTATCGCGACGCCGGGCTGGCAACAGCGCTGGCTGGAGAATTTCACCGCCAATCAGGCCGGTGGATCGGCCGAGGAAGATCTGGTGCAGGACGGCTGGACCGACCTGTCGAAGCGGATCCGCGCCAAGGTGATGCTGCTGCCGCGCGAGCAGCGCACCCTGGAAAACATGCGTGCCGTGTTCGAGGATTCCGATTTCGAAAAGATGGAGGAGATCCGCAACCGGGTCGATAGCATCGTCCGCGATCCCGAGACCGCCAGGAATCTCAAGGCGTGGTACGGCCAGCTCTGCAAGCGGCCATGTTTCCACGACGCCTACCTTCAGGCCTTCAACACGCCGGGCACCCATCTGGTCGATACCGACGGCAAGGGCGTCGAGGAGATCACGGAGAACGGGATCGTCGTCGCGGGCAGGGAATATGCGCTCGACTGCATCATCTATGCGTCCGGTTTCGAGGTCGGCACCGAGTACAAGCGCCGCGCGGGCTTCGATCTGACTGGTCGCGACGGCGTCAAGCTGTCGGAGCACTGGGCGCACGGCATGCGCACCAAGCACGGCATTCATGTGCACGGCTTCCCCAACGTGTTCTTCGTGCAGCCGACGCAGGGCGCCAATCTGATCTCAAACGTGCCGCACAATCTGACCGAAGCGGCGCGGACCATCGCGCTGATGGTCGCGCATGCGCAGGACAACGGCTTCAAGGAAATCGAGGTCAGCAAGGAAGCCGAGGATCGCTGGGTCGAGCTGCTGCTCACCGCGGTCGGCCGGATGATCGGAGGCCCCGATTGCACGCCCGGCTACTACAACAATGAGGGCCGCGAGCCGGGGCCCGCGGCCAAGCTCAATGTCGGCTATCCGGCCGGCCCGTTGGCCTACTTCAAATATATCGATGGCTGGCGCAACAACGGCCAGTTCGACGGCGTGCAGTTCCGCTGAGCGACGCACGATCGAATCCGATGTCCGCCTGACCAGGAGTGCTTGAGCATGACCCAGACGAATGCAGGTGAAACGCCGCACGAAGGGCCGAAGGCGGCATCCGCGTCGGTGATCGCGCAGCACGAGGCCACGCTGAAGGCACTGCCGTTTGCCGACACCAGGGATTTCGACGACGCCGCGCGGGGCTTCGTCGGCACCGTCGAGAACGCGCGCGTCACCTCGGCGCAGGGCAGGGTGGTCTGGAGCCTCGAGCCCTACAGCTTCCTGTCCGAGGAGAAGGCGCCTGCGACCGTCGATCCGAGCCTGTGGCGGCAGTCGCGGCTCAACATGCATCACGGCCTATTCGAGGTGGTGCCGGGCGTCTATCAAGTGCGCGGTCTCGACATCGCCAACATGACGCTGATCGAGGGCGACAAGGGCGTGATCGTCGTGGATACGCTGACCTCGATCGAGGGCGCCCGCGCCGCGATGGAATTGTACTTCCAGCATCGCGGCAAGCGGCCGGTTGCTGCCGTCATCTTCACCCATACCCACACCGACCATTGGGGCGGTGCCCGCGGCGTGCTCGACGATGCCATGCTGACGGCGGGCGTGCCGATCATCGCGCCGAACTTCTTCATGGAGCACGCGGTCTCCGAGAACATCATCGCGGGGCCGGCAATGCTGCGCCGCGCGCAATACCAGTTCGGTCCGTTCCTCGCCAAGGGCGTGCGCGGCCATGTCGATTGCGGCCTCGGCAAGACCATGGCGGCGGGCGGCGTGGCGCTGCTGCGGCCGACCGACCTGATCATCGCGACCGGCGACACGCGCGTGATCGACGGCGTCGAATTCGAATTCCAGATGGCGCCGAACAGCGAGGCGCCGGCGGAGATGCACTTCTTCATCCCGCGCTACAAGCTCCTCAACCTCGCGGAGAACTGCACGCACAATTTCCACAATCTGCTGCCGTTCCGCGGCGCCGACGTGCGCGACGCGCTGGCATGGTCGAAATATCTCGGCGAAGCCCTGCAGATGTGGGGCGGCAAGGCGGAGGCGATGTGCGGCCAGCACCATTGGCCGGTCTGGGGGCGGGAGCGGATCGACACCATGATCCGCGAGCAGCGCGATCTCTACAAATACGCGCACGACCAGACCATCCGGTTGATGAACCACGGCCTCAACGCAGCGGAGATTGCCGAGACGATCCGGCTGCCCTCGAGCCTCGAAGGGGCCTGGCACGGCCGCGGCTATTACGGCCACATCAGGCACAATGTGAAGGCGATCTACCAGAAGTATCTCGGCTGGTACGACGCCAATCCGGTCAATCTCGATCCCTTGCCGCCGGTCGAGGCCGGCAAGAAATATGTCGAGTATATGGGCGGCGCCGCTGGGATCCTAAAGCGCGCCGCGGCCGACTTCGCCAAGGGCGAATTCCGCTTCGTCGCGCAGGCCGTCAGCCATCTCGTGTTCGCCGAGCCCGACAACCAGGCGGCGCGCGCATTGCTGGCTGATACGTTCGAGCAGCTCGGCTATGCAGCTGAAAGCTCGACCTGGCGCAACGCCTATCTGTTCGGCGCCCAGGAGCTGCGGCAGGGCATGCCGAAGACCCCACCGCGTTCGCCGATGCCGCGCGAGACGTTGGCAGCGCTTCGCACCGAGCAGCTCTGGGACGTGCTCGGCATCCGCCTCAACGGCCCCAAGGCCGAAGGCAAGCGCATCGTGCTGAACTGGAGCTTTACCGATACCGGGGAGAGCTTCGTCCTCAACCTCGAGAATTCGGCGCTGACCTATGTCAAGGGCGCGCAGGCCGCCGATGCGCATGCCGGCTTCACCTTGGCGCGCAGCGTGCTCGACGAGGTCATTGCCAAGTTGACCACGTTCCCGGACGCCGTCGGTGCCGGCAAGATCGAGGTGGCGGGCGATCCGCTGCGGCTCGGCGAATTGATGGGGCTGATGGACGAATTCCCGCGGATGTTCGAGATCGTCGAGCCGAAGCGGACGGTGGTGACGTGACTATGTCATTTCGCGGCGACGCTGCGCGCTGCGCCGCCCGACATGACGGTATTATTGGCAATCGAATGACCCGACGGAGCGCCACGGACAGTGCCGGCCGGCCCGCCGGATCATTCGATCGGCCGCTGCAACTCTTATTCGGCGCTCGAGACGAGCTTGAAGCGCGGCTTGGCTTCCATCAGGCCGCGATAGGCGGCGAGATAGTCGAGCGCCATCCGGCGCGCGGTGAAGCGGGTCTCGAACTGCTTGCGGATCGCGTCGCGGTTGAGCGTCGACAGCCGGCCGACCGAGGAGATCGCGCTGATCTCGTCCTCGACGATGAAGCCGGTCAGGCCATCCTCGATGATCTCCGGGACCGAGCCGCGGTTATAGGCGATCACGGGCGTGCCGCAGGCCATCGCCTCGATCATCACGAGGCCGAACGGCTCCGGCCAGTCGATCGGAACCAGCAGCCCGATCGCGCCGCTGAGAAAGTCCGGCTTCTCGCGGTCGCTGATCTCGCCGATGAACTCGACCAGCGGATTGCTGGTGATCTGAGGCTTGATCAACTCATCGTAATATTCCTGGTCGGCGCGATCGACCTTGGCCGCAATTTTCAGCGGAATGCCGCAGCGGGTCGCGATCTTGATCGCACGATCGACGCCTTTCTCCGGCGCGATGCGCCCGAGCACAGCCAGATAGGATGGCTTGGCCGGTTGCGGCGTCAGCAGATTCTCCGGCAGGCCGTGATGGATGGTGCGCACCCAGTTCGCCTGCGGCACCGGCCGCCGCTGCGCGTTGGAGATCGAGATGACGGGGACCTTGGAGAAAGTGTTGAAGACCGGCTGATGCTCCGGCAGGTCGAGCCGGCCGTGCAGCGTGGTCACGAACGGCGTCGGCTGCCGCGTGAACAGCGACCATGGATAATAGTCGAGATGGCAGTGCAGGAAGTCGAACTCCTCGTCGTCGGCTTTCTGCCGGACGCGCTCCAGCATCACCATGTGCAGCGCATTGGGATCGCGGACGGAGCCGTCGAGGCGCAGTGCCTTCGGCCAGGTCGCATCGAGCTTCGCGGAGGTCTGTGAATCGCCACTGGCGAACAACGTCACGTCATGTCCAAGTGTTACAAGTTCTTCGGTCAGCCAGTGCACGACCCGTTCGGTGCCGCCGTAGAGTTTGGGGGGAACAGCCTCCGTCAGCGGGGCAACCTGCGCGATGCGCATTTCTCCGTCTCCTGTTTGTAATGTGGAATGAACCAGACCCCTCTGCCCTGTGATGGCACTGATGTGCCGAAGACGGGAACGTTCTCGCACGTGCGAGGTTCCTTATGGGTGTGTGAATTCCGGCTTCTTTCTTCCATCACACTGTGGTCTTGCTGATGCCATCTCGCTCCAACACGTTTTTGCCGACGCCAGCGTTGCAAAATTGTTGCGCAGTGATGGCTGCACGAAGGAATCACACCGCCGCCCCTCACGTCATCGTGCACGAGAGCTTCGACTAAAATTTTCTCGTTCACCTTCAACAGCTTTTGCAGGACGTCATGGACCATCTGTCAGGATATGCGCATCGCCCCTTCCCCTTTGTGCTGCGCTATCTGCGCCGGCGGCTTCCGTCGCATGTTGTAATCTTGTCGGCCGTGGTCGCGGCGGTTGCCTGTTCGGTGGGCACGCAATACGGCGTGAAGAATCTGGTCGACGCGCTGTCGGCCGGTCCGTCGGCTGCAAATGGCGTATGGCTGGCATTCGCTTTGCTCATGTCGCTGATCGCTGCCGACAACTTCATGTGGCGGATCGCGAGCTGGACGGCGAGCTACACCTTTGTCAGCGTCACCGGCGACCTGCGTCGCGACATGTTTCGCCATCTCACCGGCCACGCGCCGAGCTATTTCACCGACCGGCTGCCGGGCATGCTGACCAGCCGGATCACGGCGACATCGAACGCGGTCTTCACCGTCGAGAACATGTTCGTGTGGAACGTGTTGCCGCCATGCATCGCAACCTTTGCCGCGATCACCCTGGTTGGGACCGTAAGCCTGACAATGTCAGCCGTGTTGATCCTGATCGCGGGAACCATGGTGGTGGCAATGTTCCGCATGGCCGCCGCGGGCCGGCCGCTGCATGACGATTTCGCCAACCGGGCGGCCGCCGTCGATGGCGAGATGGTTGACGTCATCAACAACTTACCGCTGGTGCGCGCGTTCTGCGGCCTCGGCTATGAGCACGACCGCTTCGACGCCACCGTGAACCGGGAACTCGTCGCGCGTGGCCGTTCCCTGCGCTATCTCGAAAAGCTTCGCCTCATTCACGCCGCCGTGACCGTGATCCTGACGATCGCGATGCTGGCCTGGGCGCTCTCGCTCTGGCAGCAGGGCCAGGCTACCACCGGCGACGTGGTGCTGGTCTGTACGCTGGGCATTTCTATCCTGAGCGCCACCCGCGACCTTGCCGTTGCGCTGGTCGACGTCACCCAGCATGTCGCGCGCCTGACCGAGGCGCTGGCGACGCTGCTGCAGCCGCATGAGCTGAAGGACCATCCGGAAGCCGAGGCGCTGGTCAAGAGCGGCGCGGCGATCGCCTTCAACAACGTCTCGTTCCGCTATCCCGGCGGCTTGCAGGTGTTCGAGCGCTTCAGCCTGCGCATCCAGCCAGGCCAGCGGGTCGGGCTGGTCGGCCAGTCCGGCGGTGGCAAGTCAACATTGTTTACCCTTCTGCAGCGCTTCTACGATGTCGAGCAGGGCAACATCACGATCGACGGCCAGGACATCTCGCGCGTCACCCAGCAGAGCCTGCGCGCGGCGATCTCGGTGGTGCCGCAGGATATCTCGTTGTTCCACCGTTCGATCCTGGAGAACATCCGCTACGGCAGGCCCGATGCCACCGACGACGAGGTGTTGCGGGCGGCGATCGCGGCGCGCTGCGATTTCATCGAAACCTTGCCCGAAGGCATGAACACCATCGTCGGCGACCGCGGCGTCAAGGTGTCCGGCGGCCAGCGCCAGCGCATTGCGATCGCGCGCGCTTTCCTGAAGGATGCGCCGATCCTGCTGCTCGACGAGGCCACCGCGGCGCTCGATGCGGACTCCGAGGAGGCGATCCGCGAGGCGTTGTCGCGGCTGATGCGCGGGCGTACGGTGGTCGCGATCGCGCACCGCCTCGCGACCCTGCGCAGCTTCGACCGCGTGGTCGTGCTGCAGGGCGGCCGGATCGTCGAGGACGGTCCGCCCGATATCCTCCTGAAGGGCAGGGGCCCCTACCGCGACTTGGTCGCGCGCGAGATGGGCCGCCTCTCCACCAGCGCGGCCTGACCCCGCGCCATCAAGCGTGTTCTTGCGTTCCGGTGCGTTCGTTCGAACCGAGAGTCGAGACTCGAGCCAAGGTCGCCAGAGGTTCAGATGGCAGCTGACGTCGTTACGCAGATCATCACCGGTCGCATCACCGAGCGCGTCGCCGAATCGCCGTTCTACATTCCGATGACCGGGCCCGCGGCGCGGCCGCGGCGCTCGCTCAAGCATGACGACACCTTCATCGTGCTCGACAGCCATGGCGACATCGGCGCCTCCGCCGGCGGCCCCGACGGCCTGTTCAACGCCGACACGCGCTACCTCGCGCGGCTGGAAATGGTGCTGGAGAACGTGCAGCCGCTGCTGCTCGGCTCCAACATGCGCGACGACAATTCGGCGCTGACGGTCGATCTCACCAATTCCGATGTCTATCGCGACGACCGCCTGACCTTACCGAAGGATACGCTGCACATCGTGCGCTCGATCTTCCTGTGGCGCGGCACCGCCTATCAGCGCATCGGCCTGCAGAATCACGGCGATCACGCTGCGAGCTTCGATCTCACGTTGTTGTTCGACAATGATTTTGCCGACCTGTTCGAGGTGCGCGGCGAGCGGCGGCCGCGGCGCGGCATCGGCTCGAGCAAGCTGCTCGGTCCGACCGACGTCGTGCTGGAATATTGCGGCCTCGACGAGCAGACGCGGATCACCGCGCTGCACTTCGATCCGCGACCGACACGGTTGTCGGTCAACGCTGCGACCTACCATTTCGATCTCGAGCCGGCGCAGGTCACCTCGCTGTTCGTCGCGGTGTCCTGCAACAAGCCGATCATGCAGAAGCCGGTGCCGTTCTTCCGCGGGCTGTTGGCGCATCGCCGCGAGATGCGCAACTCGTCGGCCGGCGCGGCCTCGATCGAGACCTCGAACAACATCTTCAACGAGGTGCTGTGCCAGGCGATGGCCGACCTCAACATGCTGATGACGGAAACGCCGCAGGGCCGCTATCCCTATGCCGGCATTCCCTGGTATTCGACGACATTCGGCCGCGACGGGCTGATCACCGCGCTGCAGATGCTGTGGGTCGACCCGCGGATCGCCAAGGGCGTGCTGAAGCGGCTGGCGCTGTTCCAGGCCAAGGCGGTCGATCCGTTGGCCGATGCCGCGCCGGGCAAGATCCTGCACGAGATGCGCGGCGGCGAGATGGCCGCGCTTCGCGAGGTGCCGTTCGCGCACTATTACGGCAGCGTCGATTCGACCCCGCTGTTCGTGCTGCTGGCCGGGCTCTATCTGGAGCGCACCGGCGACGTCGAGACGTTGCGCGAGCTGTGGCCTGCGGTCGAGGCCGGACTGCAATGGATCGATGGTCCGGGCGATCCGGATCGTGACGGTTTCGTCGAATATCAGCGCGCGACCGATGAAGGGCTCCGCAATCAAGGCTGGAAGGATTCCTTCGACGCCATATTCCACGCCGACGGCACGCTGGCCGAGGGCAATATCGCGCTGGCGGAAGTGCAGGGCTATGTGTTCGCCGGCAAGCAGCTCGCCGCGCGTACGGCGCGGATCCTTGGCTTTGCTGACAAGGCGGCGAAGCTGGATGCCGAGGCCGAGCGGCTGCGCGAGCGGTTCGAGGCGGCATTCTGGTGCGAGGAGCTCGGCACCTATGCGCTCGCGCTCGACGGCGCCAAGCGGCCGTGCAGGGTGCGTACCTCGAATGCCGGGCAGACATTGTTTTCCGGCATGGTGCGCGAGGACCGTGCGCGACGGGTCGCCGCCGATCTGATGAGCCAGAAGTTCTTCTCGGGCTGGGGCATTCGCACCGTCGCCGCAGGCGAGGCGCGCTACAACCCGATGTCCTATCACGACGGCTCGATCTGGCCGCACGACAATGCGCTGATCGCACTCGGACTGGCCCGCTACGGCCTCAAGCATTCGGTCGCGCATCTGTTCAAGGGGCTGTTCGACGCTGCGAGCTACATGGAGTTGCGGCGGCTGCCGGAGCTGTTCTGCGGCTTCCGCCGCGAACGAAGGCGCGGCCCGGTGCTCTATCCCGTCGCCTGCGCACCGCAGGCCTGGGCGAGCGCGACGCCGTTCACGCTGCTGGAGGCGGCGCTCGGGCTCGAATTCGACACCGTGCGCGGTGAGATCCGCCTGCGCGATCCGCGCCTGCCGGAATTCCTCAACGACGTGGTGCTGCGCGACCTTCGGCTCGGCGCGTCCAGTGTCGATCTGCGGCTGCGTCGCCACGGCGACGAGGTGTCGCTCGAAGTGCTGCGCACGCGCGGACAGATCCAGGTGTCGATCGTGCTGACGCATTGAGCGTTGTCGCGCGGCGGACCGGGCAATCGTGGGGAGAGGTAAATGCGTGCTGGGATCATGATCATGCTGGTCGCAGCGATGCTGCTGACATGCGCAGATGTCCGTGCCGCGGACGATGCATCGCCGGCGCCGACACCATCCTCGCCGCCGGCAGCTCAAGAGCCGCCAGCAGCCCCTGCGGCACCGAAGGAGCAGGCCAAGGAGTCGCCGCCGCCGTCGGTGACCGTGATCGGCGCGCGCGATGCGCATGGCATTCTCGGGCGTGACGTGCGCAGCTCTGCCAATGAGGACATGGGCCGCATCGTCGACGTCATCGTCGACCGCGACGGCAAGGTCCGCGCCGCGGTGATCGATTTCGGCGGCTTCCTCGGCGTCGGTAGCCGCAAGATCGTGGTCGATTGGAACGCGCTGCGTTTCGCCGGCGTTTCCAGCAAGAGCGACAGCATCACGCTGGATCTCAACAAGCAGCAGGTGAGCGCTGCGCCCGAATACAAGGAAGATACGCCGCTGATCGTGTTGGGCGCGGCTGGCAGTCTCCATCCATGGGATTACGAACATTAGGGGGCTCAAACTGGTCGCGCGTCCGAACTCTTCATTCGAGACGGTTGGCGACGATCGTGAGAAGCGATCAGCCGGCAGCACCAATATTGTGTCGATTGTCCCCGATCAGCCCAATGCCGAGCCGCCGCGCGGGCCGTCACGCGAGAGCCAGCACGGGCTCGACTGGTTCATCTTCTTCCTGGCCGATGTGCAGACCGGCTTCGGCCCGTTCATCGCGGTCTACCTGACGACGCAGAAATGGACCCAGGTCGAGATCGGCTTCGTGCTGTCGATCGGCGGCATCATCGGCCTGCTGGGCCAGATGCCCGGCGGGGCGATCGTCGACGCGGCGCGCTCGGAACGGGTGGTCGCAGGCTGCGCGGTCGCCGCGATCGGATCGGCCGCGCTGGCCTACGCGCTGTGGCCGATTTTCCCCGTGGTGACGCTCGCCGCGACACTGCACGCGCTTGCAAGCTGCGTGCTGGGACCTGCGATCGCCGCGATCAGCCTCGGCCTGGTCGGGCCCCGGGCGATTGGCGAGCGGCTCGGGCGTAACGCGCGCTTCGCCTCGCTCGGCAACGGCTCGGCTGCGGCGTTGATGGGCGCCTGCGGCTATTTCCTGTCGAGCCGTTCCGTGTTCCTCGTCACCTTCATCCTGGCGATCCCGACACTGTTGTCGCTGGCCCGGATCCGCGAGCGCGAGATCGACATCGCGCAGGCGCATGGCGAGGTGAAGCGCGAGGTCCCCGACAAGCGGGCCACCAGCGTCTTCACTCTGGTGCGGCACCGGACGCTCCTGATCTTCGCCGGCGCGATGATGCTGTTCCAACTGGCCAACGCCGCGATGCTGCCGCTGATGGCAGGCGTGGTCACCGCGCGCTCGAGCCAATGGGCGCCGGTGCTGATCGCCGCCTGCATCATTGTGCCGCAGGCGATCGTCGCGCTGTGCTCGCCGTCGGTCGGCCGCAAGGCCCAGGCTTTGGGCCGGCGACCGTTGCTCCTGCTGGCCTTCGCCGCGCTGGCGATCCGCGGCCTGTTGTTCGCGACGGTGCGCGATCCCTATCTGCTGGTCATGGTGCAGATCTTCGACGGCATCACCGCGGCGATCTTCAGCGTGCTGGTGCCGCTGGTCGTGGCTGACGTGGCGTTCGGCAGCGGCCATTTCAACCTGGCGCAGGGCATTGTCGGCACCGCGGTCGGCATCGGCGCGTCGCTCAGCACTGTGCTGGCCGGTTATGTCAGCGACAAGCTCGGCAGCAGCACCGCCTTCATGGGCCTCGCGGGCGTTGCCGCGCTGGGGCTGTTCATGATTTGGCTGGTGATGCCGGAGACGCGGCGGGCGGCGTGAGGGCGAGGGCAGCTCTCTCGGCCGTGACCCTCCAGGCGGGGGATTTCGACGACTACGGGTCGGTTTTGGCCGCGGGACCCTTCCTCCTGCATGCGGCGTCATATATGAGTGATTTGCTGCTGGAACGAGCCGATGCCGGCGGCGGTTAATCAATCCAAAATCGTGCTCTGGTAGGGATCGACGCAGCGCGGCAGGCATTTCGACCGAGGAATGGCATGAAGAATCGAAAGACGACGGCGCAGACCACCGGAGCGATGCGGCGTTGGGGGCGTCCCGCCTTTGCGACATTCGCGGCGATGGTCACATTCGCGTCACCGACCGGCGGCGCGGCGGCGAAGCAGCAGCGTCCGGCAGCAACCGTCGAGGCGACGGCGCCGCGGGCTGCGGGCGAGCCGATCATGGCGATCGTGTCGATCAGCGCCCAGAAGGTGACTTTCTACGACGCCGACGGCTGGATCTATCGCGCGCCGGTCTCGAGCGGCGTCAAGGGACGCGAGACGCCGGCCGGCGTGTTTGCGCTGGTCGAGAAGGACAAGGACCATCACTCGACCATGTACGACGATGCCTGGATGCCGAACATGCAGCGCATCACCTGGAACGGCGTCGCGCTGCATGGCGGACCGCTGCCGGGCTATGCGGCCTCCCATGGCTGCGTCCGGATGCCCTATGACTTTGCCGAGAAGCTGTTCGACAAGACCCGGATCGGGATGCGGGTGATCATTGCGCCGAACGACGCGGCCCCGGTCGACTTCACCCATCCGGCGTTGTTCGTACCCAACGCACAGGCGATCGCGGCGGCTCCGGCGCGCGCCGAGAAGCTGGCCCGCGAGGCCGCGGATGCGGCCAAGGCTGCCGACGAGGCGAAGAAGGCCTCCGTAGCTGCGAGCAAGGAAGCCGCACTGTCGACGCCGGCGTCGCTGCGCAAGCTGGAGCAGATCAAGATCCGTGCCGACGCCGCGGTCGCGTCCGCCGACAAGGCGTTGGCCAAGGCCAAGACCGACCAGGCCAAGGCGCGTGCCGAGGATCTGAAGCAGAAGGCGGTCGCCAAGGCTGCGGAAGCGACCGCGCAGTTCGAGGCGGCCCAGGGCGACGCGAAGCCGAAGCTCGATGCCGCAGCCGCCGCGAAGGAAGCCTTCAAGGCGGCCGAGGCCAAGAAGGCCGACAGCGAGAAGGCGGCGACCGAGGCCAAGCTCGCACTGGAGCCGGTCTCGGTCTACATCAGCCGCGCGACGCAGAAGCTCTACGTCCGGCGCAACACCCATAAGCCATGGGCCGACGGCGGCGAGGTGTTCGACTCGAGCATCGAGGTTCCGGTCACAATCCGCGATCCGGACAAGCCGATCGGCACGCATATCTATACGGCGATGGCGCGCAGCGACTCCGGCCTGCGCTGGACCCAGGTGACGATCGACGACGGAGACAACGCCAAGGACGCGCTCGACCGCATCACCATCCCGCAGGATGTGCTGGATCGCATTGCGCCGACCGCCGTGCCGCGCTCTTCGATCATCATCTCGGACGAGCCGTTGAGCGCCGAGACCAACTATCGCACCGAGTTCGTTGCCGTGCTGAGCAACCAGCCACAGGGCGGCTTCATCACGCGCAAGCCGACACCGCGGCCGATGGATGAGGATTATCCGATTGCCAGCAGGGACGACGACGGCTTCGGCTTCTTCTCCCAGCGCAGCTGGAATCCGCAGTCCGGCACCCAATACGGCTATCCGCAATACGGCAATCCTCAAGCGCCGACCCAGTACGGCAATCCGTATTATGGCAATCCGCAAGCCGCCAATCCGCGCCGGCGCGGCGGCCAGTACTACTGGCAATCGCAGGACTGGTAGCCGGGCGCTGACGGCGTAGCCGCAGAGGTCAGCACTGAGCAATGGACGGCGGTGCAGTACCGCCGTCCATTTGCGTTGTGCAGTTACGGGCGAGCTTCCAGGATCAGGTTGAACGGCGTTTCCGCCGCGCGGCGGAAGCGCGAGAAGCCGCCCTGGCGTGCAACCTCGCGCAGCCTGGTCTCTCCGGCCTGCGCACCGAGCGCAAGCCCGACCTCCTGATCCAGCGAGGCCGGCGTGCAGATCATCGTCGAAGCCGCGTAGTAGACCCGCCCGATCGGATTGAGGTTGTCCTCCAGCCGGTCGCCCGCGAACGGCTCGATCAAGAGGCAGGTGCCGTCATCGGCGAGGGTGGAGCGGGTGTGCCTGAGGGCGCCAACCGGATCGCCCATGTCGTGCAGGCAGTCGAAGAAGCACACCAGATCGTAGTTGTTGGCAGGGAATGTCTTGGCGGAATGCGTCTGGAATTGGACGCGGTCCGACAATCCGGCCTCCTTTACGGCGATCCGCGCCGCATGGATCGAGCCGTCGTGATAGTCGAAACCGTAGAAGGTCGATTTCGGAAACGCCTCCGCCATCAGCCGCGTCGAGACGCCATGGCCGCAGCCGACATCGGCGACAACAGCGCCCTGCTTCAGCTTGTCGACCACACCCTCCAGCGCCGGCAGCCATTCCTGCACCAGATAATGCTTGTAGCTGGTGCGGAAGAAGCGGGCGGTGCCGCAGAACAGGCACTCGCTGCGCTTGTTCCAGCCGACACCCTTGCCTGTCTTGAACGCGTCGGTGATTTTCGGCTCGTCGAGGAAGGTCGCTCCGACAAGGCTTCCCACCGCGCCGAGGAAGACCGGGCTGTCCTCGTCGGCCAGCGCCAGCGCTTGCTCGGGCAGCATCGAGAATTTTCCGGTCGCGCTGTCGTATTCGATGTAGCCGGAGGCCGCCTGCGCCGAGAGCCATTCCTGAACGTAACGCCCGGCCGTTCCCGTTGCCTTGGCCAGCGCCGCGGCATTCATCGGTCCTTGCTGGGCAAGCGCCTTGTAGAGCCCGAGCTTGTCTCCCAGCAGCATCAGCGAGGCGTTCATCGCCGCGCCGACATCGCCAATCATCTTACCCATGAATGAATTAAGACGCTCCTCGTTGACGTCCATGATGCTCCTCCATCGCAATCGCGTTTTGTGAAAAGTTCATCATTCGCAATTTCATGCATGCGTCGTCGTCCGGGTGGGCACCCGGGAGGAGCAGCATGATTGCACAAATAGGTTCGGCGGCGGAGGCTGATTGTTACGCGGGTGGCTGGGATCCCAGAGCGGCCAGACTTCACGACCTTGCGAGGCGTCGCGCGTTAGGCCGCTGCTCGCGGCATGATCAGCTTTTTGTACAGCGCGCTGTAGCAGGCGGCCGACAGGTCCCAGCTGTAGGACTTGGCCATCGCACTGGCGCGCATGGCGTTGAGGCGATCCTTGGCGCGGTAGGCGTCGAAGGCGCGCCTGACACCGCCGAGGAAGGATTCCGGCGATGGTTGGGAGAACAGGAAGCCGGTCTCGCCGTCGGCGATGGTCTCCGCAAGCCCGCCGGTCTGGTGGCCGATCGGCAGCGAGCCGAAGCGCTGCGCGTACATCTGGCTGAGGCCGCAGGGCTCGAAGCGCGACGGCATCAAGGTGAAATCGCTGCCGGCGAAGATCCGCCGCGCCTGCCCATCGTTGAAGCCGATCATGACGCCGATCGCGTCCGGCCGGCGCCGGTGCGCGGCGACCAGCGCGTCCTCGATCGCGGGTTCGCCGCTGCCGGTGACGACGATCTGCCCGCCGGCCTCCAGGATCTCGTCCGCGGCCGACAGCACGAGGTCGACGCCCTTCTGATGGACCAGCCGCGCGACCAGGCCGAAAATCGGCCCGCGCGAGACCGCAAGCCCGAATTGCCGGCGGACATAGTCGGCGTTGGCCTGCTTGCCCTTCCAGTCGCCGGCGCCGAACGGCTGCGCAAGCTGGGCGCAGTGGCGGGGGTCCCAGCTCTCGTCGATGCCGTTCAGGATGCCGGTCAGCTGGTCGGCAGCGGAGCGTACGCGCAGCAAGCCCTCCAGCCCGCAGCCGAGCTCCGCCGTCGTGATCTCCCTCGCATAGGTCGCGCTGACCGTGGTCAGGTGCGAGGCGTAGACGAGGCCGCCCTTGAGGAAGGACAGCTTGTCGTAGAACTCCAGCCCGTCGATGTGGAACGAGCTTTCCGGTGCGCCGATCCGCCGCAGCGAGTCCTTCGGAAACAGGCCCTGATAGGCGAGGTTGTGGATGGTCAGGATCGACGGAATCCGCAGCTGACGCCAGGCGAGGTAGGCAGGTGTGAGCGCGGCCTGCCAATCGTTGGCGTGAACGAGGTCGGCTGCCCAATTCTTGTCCAGCGTTCCGGCTGCAAGTTCGGCAGCGGCCGAAGCAAAGCGCCCGAAGCGGATGTCGTTGTCCGGCCAGTCGCGGCCGGACTCGTCGCCATACGGATTGCCCGGCCGGTCGTAGAGCTCCGGACACAGCAGCACGTAGACCGGCAGCCCGTCCTTGGTCGATGCGCGGCCGAGCGTGCAGGCCGGCATCTCGGCAAGCGCTGCGCATTGCCCGACGATCTCGATATGCGTGAATTGCTCGACCACATCCCGGTAACCGGGAAGCATGATCCTGACGTCGCTCCATGGCCGGAGCGCCCGGGGAAGTGCGGCGGAAACGGCGCCGAGCCCGCCCACGCGGACGAAATCGTCCATCTCGGTCGTGACGAATAAGACCTTCAACAAGCGCCCTCGTTCCAGCCCGACACAGGGCTATGCAAGATCGGGTCCAATCTGCCTTTGAGTAAAATGCAAGACCGCCCGCGGTCCCGGTCTGGACGAGACGCTTTCCTGTCGGGGCGGCTCACTTTAGGGTCACGCGACGCCGAACAACCAATGACGAACGTGGAGGAAGCCTTGCCGACGACCATAGCCGCGGACGATGAGGGGAATTTGACAGGGAGTTTCGACGGCCTTCGCGTGCTTGATTTTTCGACCACGATCGCCGGACCTCATTGCACGCGGATGCTCGCCGACATGGGCGCTGAGGTGATCAAGATCGAGCCCGCCGAGGGCGAGACGATGCGGACGCGACCGCCGCTGCGCAACCAATGCTCGACGGCGTTCGGCCAGCTCAATATCGGCAAGAACAGCCTGGTGCTCGACCTGAAGTCGCCGGCCGGCGTCGAGGCCGTACGTCGGCTGATCGCGACCGCCGACGTGCTGGTGGAGAATTTCCGCCCCGGCGTAATGCGACGGCTGAAGCTCGATTATGCCCCGGTGCGCGACCTCAATCCGAAGCTGATCTTCTGCTCGATCTCCGGCTACGGCCAGACCGGCCCGTCAGCGGAATTGCCGGCCTATGCGCCGGTAATCCATGCCGCCTCGGGCTACGAGATGGCGCATCTCGCCTACCAGCCGGGCCGCTCGCGCCCGGACTATTGCGGCATCTATCACGCCGACGTGCTGACCGGCGTCTACGCCTTCGGCGCGATCTCGGCGGCGCTTTATCAGCGCGGCGTAACCGGCAGGGGCCAGCACATCGACGTCTCGATGCTGGAATCGATGCTGAGCCTGACCCTGAACGAGCTCCAGTGGTCGCAATTCGAGGTCAAGCAGACCCAGCGGCCGATGTTCGGCCCGATCGAAACTACCGATGGCTACGTGATGGTGGCGATCGCCAGCGAGAAGACGTTCCAGAACCTGATGCAGGTGATCGGCCGGCCCGAATGGGTGTCCGATCCGCGCTTCGCCAAATATTCCGATCGGCGGGACAACTGGGCCGGCCTGATGGAGGGCGTCGAGACATGGTCGCGCACGATCAGCACCCAGGCCTGCCTTGCCGCGCTCAATGAATATGGCGTGCCGTCGTCGGCCTATCGCACCGTGCGCGAGGCGCTCGCCGATCCGCAAATCGCCCATCGCGGCGCGCTGGCCGAGGTCGAGGACGGCGGCGGCAGCTTCAAGGTGCTCAATCTGCCGTTCCGCATGTCCGGTGCTGCGGTCGGTCCGCGCAAGCGGGTGGCGACGCTCGGCGAGCACACGCTATCCTATCTGAAGGAGATTGGTCTCTCCGACGATCAGATCGCGGGCTTCGCAACGCGACCGGCAAGCGCGGCAAGCAATTAAGCCTGCGGCTTTTTCAACCGCTTTACGGTCTTGTCGCGCGCGGCGATTCCGGACAAGCTGCAGCCGGCACACGACGATCCGGAACGCCGGACGTCGCCCACCTGGGAGGGAGCATCAATGAAGCTGGTCGGGCGCGCGCACGCAGTTGTGCGCATATTTCTTATGGCGGGATTAGGCGCGGCCGCATTCGCTGCGCCGGCCCATGCGCAGAAGCAGGGCGGCACGCTGACCGTAGGCCAGGAACTGGACATTCCCGGCTTCGACCCGCTCAAGGTCGGCGTCTACGACACATCGGCCAACACTGCGGCGGCCGCGATCTTCGACACGCTGATGACGCTCGACGAGAAGGGCGAGCCGAAGCCGAAGCTCGCGCTGTCCTGGGAGCATTCCGACGACTTCAAGACCTGGACCATCAAGCTGCGGCCCGGCGTCAAATTCCACGACGGCACGCCGTTCAATGCGCAGGCGGTGAAGGAGAATTTTGATCGCCAGAAGGATCCGGCCAACAAGTGCCGCTGCGCCTTCTACATTTCCAGCATCAAGAGCGTGGACGTCGTTGACGACCTCACGGCGCGCTACAATTTCAGCGACCCGGCGGTGAATTTCCCGGCGACGCAGTCGATCCAGAGCTCCAACAATGTGATGCAGTCGCCGACCGCGTGGAAGACCAAGGGCGACGATTACAATCGCAACCCGGTCGGCACCGGTCCCTACATCCTGAAATCCTGGACCGCCGGCGACCGCATGGTGCTGGAGAAGAACCCGGACTATTGGGACAAGGGCAAGCCCTATCTCGATCGCATCATCCTGAAGCCGTTGCCGGATGCGCAGTCGCGCTTTGCCTCGCTGCAATCGGGTGAGGCCGACGTCATCTGGGACGATGAGTACGACGCCGACAATATCGTCAAGGCGCAGAAGGATTCCAGCCTGACCGTGCATTCCTATGCCGGCTCCGGCGCGCAGGTCTACGCGTTCAACACCAAGGCGGCGCCGTTCGACGACGTCCGCGTGCGCCAGGCGCTGGTGATGGCGCTCGATCGCAAGAAGATCTCGCAAGCCATCACCAACGGCCTGGCGCGGCCGGCCAGCAATCCCTATGGCGATGGCTCCTGGGTCAAGTGCAAGGATGACGGCGCGCTGCCGGAAGACGTCAACAAGGCCAAGGCGCTGCTCAAGGATTACGGCAAGCCGGTCGATTTCAAGATGATCGTCTCGGCGACGCCGCGCGGCCGCACCGTTGGCCAGGTGCTGCAGCAGATCTGGAAGCGGGTCGGCGCCAACATGGAGATCGAGCAGGTTGACCAGGCCACGATCGTGCCGCGCGCCTTCATGCGCCAGTTCCAGCTGACGCCGTGGCGGATCGTCGATCTCGCCGATCCCGATCCGCAGATGTACGCCAATTTCCACACCGGCAGCCCGGTGGCGCTGGCGAATTTCTCCGATCCGGAGCTGGATCGCCTGCTGGAGCATGCCCGAACCACCGCCGATGTCGCCAAGCGTACCGAGGACTATTGCGCAGTCAGCCGCCTGATCAACAAGGAGGCGATCTGGTTCTGGACCTTCCAGAACACCTATTACGCGATCTCGAGCGCGAAGGTGAAAGGCATGCCGAAGATGTTCAACGGGGTGCTCGACGTCTCCTACGCCTGGAAGGAATAGCCTTTCATGCTGTTCTTCGTCGCGCGCAGGCTCCTCTATCTGGTGCCGGTGCTAATCGCGGTTTCGGTACTGACCTTCGTGATCGCCTCGCTGCTGCCTGGCGATCTCGCCTATGTGATCCTCGGCGACCAGGCGACGCCGGAGAACGTCGCGGCGCTGCGTCACGACATGGGGCTCGATCAGCCGATCTGGCTGCGCTATCTCGGCTGGCTGTGGCACATCCTGCAAGGTGACTTCGGACGATCGTTCCGCACCGGGCAGACCGTGCTGCAGGCGGTCAGCGAGCGCATCCCGGTCTCGTTCGAGCTGATGATCCTGGCCGAGCTGATCGGGCTCGCGATCGGGGTGCCGCTCGCGATCGCCTGCGCGGCCAAGGCGGGCTCCGCGTTCGACCGCTTCATGACCGGCTCGGCCTTCGGCATGCTGTCGGTGCCGACCTTCCTGTCCGCGATCCTGTTGATCTATCTGTTCGCGGTCGAGCTGCGGCTATTGCCGGCGACCGGCTATGTGCCGTTCACCGAGGATCCGGTCGCCAATCTGCGCTTCATGGTGCTGCCGGCGCTGACGCTCGGGCTTGCGGAATGGCCGGGCATCATGCGGGTGCTGCGCTCCGACATGATCGCGGCGCTGCAGGAGGACTATATCGCGCTCGCCAAGGCGAAGGGCCTGAAGCCGTCGCGCATCCTGTTCGTGCACGCGCTGAAGCCGTCGTCGCTGACGCTCGTCACCATCACCGGCATCAATATCGGCCGCTTGATCGGCGGCGCCGTCATCGTCGAATCGATCTTCGCACTGCCGGGGATCGGCCGTCTGCTGGTCGGCGCGATCTATACCCGCGACCTCATCATCCTGCAGGGCGTGGTGCTCTTGGTTGCCGCCGGATTCGTGATCATGAACTTCATCGTCGACATGCTCTACGCCCTGCTCGACCCGAGGATCCGCCATGGCCACGCTTGAGCTGAGCCTAGACGAGTCCCATGCGGAGCCGGTGCGGCGCCGCCGCCAGCTCGGCATGCTGTTCTGGATCGCGGCCGGGTGGATGGTGCTGGTGTTCGCGGTCGCGATCTTTGCCGACCTGTTGCCGCTGCCGAGCCCGACCGACATGGACATGCTGGAGCGGCGGGCGCCGATCTCCGCCGAGCACTGGCTCGGCACTGACGGTCTCGGCCGTGACGAGCTGTCGCGGCTGATCCATGGCGCGCGGATCTCGCTGATCGTCGGCCTCTGTGCGCCGATGATCGGCGTCACCATCGGCGGCGCGCTCGGCATGCTCGCGGGTTATTTCCGCGGCCGCTTCGAATCCTTCGTGGTCGGCAGCATGGATGTGCTGCTGGCGTTCCCACCGCTGATCCTGGCGCTTGCGGTCACCGCCTATCTCGGCCAGTCGATCTTCAACCTGACCTGCATCCTCGGCGTGCTCGGCATTCCCGCCTTCATGCGGGTCTCGCGCGCCGCGACCCTGTCGCTGGCGCGGCGCGAATTCGTCATCGCGGCGCAGGCGCTTGGCGCCACCCATGCGCGCATCCTGCTGCGCGAGCTGCTGCCCAACGTGATGCTGCCGCTGCTCGCCTTCTTCCTGCTCGGCGTCGCCGTCACCATTGTGGTCGAGGGCTCGCTGTCGTTTCTCGGCCTCGGCGTGCCACCGCCGATCTCGAGCTGGGGCAGCATGATCGGCGAGGGGCGCGAAAGCCTTGATGTGGCGCCAATGCTCGCCTTCATTCCGGCGATCGCGATGTTCCTGACCGTGCTCGCGTTCAACCTGATCGGCGACACGATGCGGGCGCTGACCGATCCCAGGCAGGGTGCGCTATGAGCGGTGCGTTGCTGTCGGTCGAGAACGCGGTGGTCGACCTGCCGACGCCGCGCGGCAATCTGCGGGCGGTGGATCATGTCGATCTCGCCGTCGGCGCCGGCAGGACGCTCGGCATTGTCGGCGAGTCCGGTTGTGGCAAGACCATGCTGTCGCGCGCGATCCTGCAACTCTTGCCCAAGAAGGCGAAACTGTCCGGCCGGGTGATGTTCGACGGCCAGGATCTGACGGGATTGTCGGCGGAGAAGTTACGCAAGCTGCGCGGCCGCTCGCTCGCGGTCGTGTTCCAGGACCCCATGACCTCGCTCAATCCGGTGCTGACGATCGGCACCCAGCTGATCGAGACCATTGTGGAACATCTCGAACTCGATCTCGCCCAGGCCAGGCGGCGCAGCATCGAACTTCTGGCGGCGGTCGGCATTCCCGCGCCCGAGCAGCGGCTGGCGCAATATCCGCACCAGCTCTCCGGCGGCATGCGCCAGCGCGTCGCGATCGCGGTGGCGCTGTCCTGCGAGCCGCAGCTTTTGATCGCCGACGAGCCGACCACCGCGCTCGATGTTACGATCCAGGCGCAGATCCTCGATCTGTTGGCGCGCGAGCAGCAGCGCCGCCATATGGCGATGATCATCATCACCCATGACCTCGGCGTGGTCGCCGGCCGCACCGACGAGGTCGCGGTGATGTACGCGGGGCGCGTCGTCGAGCGCGCGCCGACGCCGGCCTTGTTCAAGCGGATGCGGATGCCTTACACCGAGGCGCTGCTGGCCGCGCTGCCGAAGCTCGACGTCGCGCCGCATACGCCGCTGCCGGTGATATCAGGGCGGCCGCCGGATCCGACCCGGCCGCTCAAGGGCTGCTCGTTCTCGCCGCGCTGCCGCTATTCGGCCGGGCGTTGCGGCGCGGAGAAGCCGCGGCTCAGTCCGGCGGAGACGCCTGAGCATCTCTATGCCTGTTTCCATCCGATCGCGGGGGCCGGCGCATGATGCTGCAGGTCGCATCCGATCCGCTGATGAAGGTGGAAAACCTCGTCGTCGAATATTCGGTGGGCGGCAAGACCATCCATGCCGTCTCCGATGTCAGCCTCGAGATCGCGCGCGGCGAGACGCTGGGACTGGTCGGCGAATCCGGCTGTGGCAAGTCGACGCTCGGCCGCGCCGTGCTGCAATTGCGCCAGGCGGTCTCCGGCAAGGTGCTGTTCGACGGTCACGATCTCACCAGCTTGAAAGGCGAAGCGCTGCGCCAGATGCGGCAGCGCGTGCAACTGATCTTCCAGGACCCGATTGCCTCGCTCAATCCGCGACGGCGGATCGGCGATATCGTCGCCGAGCCGCTGGTGATCGCCGGCGTCAAGGATCAGGACCAACGCAAGCGGCGCGTCAGTGAGGTGCTGTCGGCCGTCGGCCTCGACCCCATTCTGGTGAGCGGGCGGCTGCCGCATGAATTCTCCGGCGGCCAGTGCCAGCGCATCTGTATCGCGCGCTCGCTGGTGCTCAATCCGGAATTCGTGATCTGCGACGAGCCGGTGTCCGCGCTCGACGTTTCAATCCGCGCCCAGATCCTCAACCTGTTGGAGGAGATGAAGGCGCGCTACGGTCTGACCCTGCTGTTCATCGCCCACGACCTCGCGGTGGTGAAGGCGGTCTCGGATCGCGTCGCGGTGATGTATCTCGGCCGGCTCTGCGAGGTCGCTCCGTCGGAGCAGCTGTTCGCGCGGCCGGCGCATCCCTATACCGCGCTGCTCATCGAAGCGATTCCGGTGCCCGATCCGGATGTGCGTCCAACCCAGAGCGTGCCGGTCGGCGAGCCGCCGTCGCCGATCGCGCCGCCCTCCGGCTGCCGCTTCCGCACCCGCTGCCCGCGGGCGGATGCGCGCTGTGCCAGCGAGGTGCCGGAACTGCGCGTGGTTGCGCCCGGCCAATACGTGGCTTGCCATCATCCGCTGGTGTGAATAGGGCTTGCGCTCTGAATAGATATTGGCCTTCGACCCCGCCGCATGGCGGCTTGCTCGAAAATGGGGTCATGAACGTTTGTCCCGCGCGGGCAGCCGTGGCAAGGTCCGCCGCAAGAACAAAGCTCGGGAGAACAGCGATGAAGAGTTTCCAGGTCGTCGATTTCAACGCCCCCTTGAAAGAAGTTGACCAGCCGACGCCGCAGCCGTCGGGCACGCAGGTCTTGATCAAGGTCAAGGCTGCCGGCGTCTGCCACAGCGACCTGCACATCTGGGAGGGCGGCTATGATCTCGGCCATGGCCGCAAGCCGCTGTCGCTGAAGGATCGCGGCGTCTCGCTGCCGCGCACGATGGGCCATGAGACGGTCGGCGAGATCGTGGCATTCGGGCCCGATGTCAGGGATGCCGACAAGGGCGGCCTCACGGTCGGCGATGTCGTGCTGGCGTATCCGTGGCTCGGCTGCGGCAAATGCCCGACCTGCCTCGGCGGCGACGAGAATATGTGCGCGATCAAGCCGAATGCGCTCGGTGTCTATTGCGATGGCGGCTACGCCGATCACATGACGGTGCCGCATCCGAAATATCTGCTCAACCTCAAGGGGCTCGATCCGGTCACCGCCGCGCCTTACGCCTGCTCGGGAGTCACGACCTACAGCGCGCTGAAGAAGGTCGAGAAGGATTTCGACACGCCGATCGTGATCTTCGGCGCCGGGGGGCTGGGCCTGATGGCGCTCTCGCTGTTGAAAGCGATGGGCGGCAAGGGCGCGATCGTGGTCGATATCGACGCCAGGAAGCGTGAGGCGGCCGAGGCCGCCGGTGCGCTCGCGACCGTCGACGGCAAGGCGCCCGATGCGCTGGAGCAGCTGATCAAGAAAGCCGGCCAGCCGATCCGCGCCGCGATCGACCTGGTCGGCAACGCCCAGACCTCGCAGCTCGGCTTCGACTGCCTGACCAAGGGCGGCAAGCTCGTGATCGTCGGCCTGTTCGGCGGCGGCGCGCCGTGGGCGCTGCCGCTGATTCCGATCAAGGCGGTCACCATCCAGGGCAGCTATGTCGGCAATTTGCGCGAGACCCAGGAGCTGCTCGACCTGGTGCGGACCAAGAAGATTCCGGCGATCCCGGTGACGCCGATGCCGCTGGCCAAGGCGAACGAAGCGCTGACCAATCTGCAGAAGGGCCAGCTCGTCGGCCGCGCGGTGTTGACGCCGTAAGATCAACTCCCCGTCATTCCGGGATGGTGCGTCAGGACCAGACCGCAGATGCGCAATTGCGCATCGGGGAATCTCGAGATTCCGGTTCGATGCTCCGCATCGCCCCGGAATGACTGTTGTGTTCCGGAGACCCCATGTCCGCCAACAACGCCCTCCACATCGCCGTCCTCGGTGGCGACGGCATCGGCCCCGAGGTGATGGCGCCGGCGCTCGAAGTCTTGCGCAAGATCGAGGGATCGGCCGGCCTCAAATTCCGTTTCACCGAGGCACCGGCCGGCGCCGGCCACTACAAGGAAACCGGCAAGTCGATGCCGGACAGCACGATCCGGCTGTGCGAGGAGGCGGACGCGATCCTGCTTGGCGCCTGCGGCCTGCCGTCGGTGCGCTATCCCGACAATACCGAGATCGCGCCGCAGATCGAATTGCGGATGATCTTCGATCTCTATGCCGGCGTGCGGCCCGCGCGATTGATCCCGGGCGTGTCGAGCACGATCGTCGGCGCCGATCAGAACGGCATCGACCTCGTCGTGATCCGGGAATCGACCGAGGGCCTGTTCGCCTCGATGGGCAAGGGTGTCGTCACCGACAGCGAGGCGCGCGAGACCATGGTGATCACGCGCCACACCTCCGAGCGGCTGTTCGAATTCTCGTTCCGGCTTGCCGAACGCCGCAAGGCGCGCGGCAAGGTTGGTGGCGGGCTGACCTGCGTCGACAAGGCAAACGTATTTAAGGCGTTCGCATTCTTCCGCGGCATCTTCGACGCCACCGCGAAGCGTCATCCGGACGTCAGGGCCGATCACCTCTACATCGACGCGGCCGCGGCGGCGCTGGTGAAGCGTCCATGGGATTTCGACGTCATGGTGACCGAGAACATGTTCGGCGACATCCTGTCCGATCTCACCGCCGGCCTGATCGGCGGCATGGGCATGGCGCCGTCGGCCGACATCGGCGATCGCTACGCGGTGTTTCAGCCGTGTCACGGCACGGCGCCCGACATCATGGGGCAGGGCAAGGCCAACCCGACCGCGATGATCCTGTCGGCCGCGATGATGCTGGACTGGCTCGCCGACAAGCACGGCCTCGAAGGCGCAGCCGAAGCCGGCGAGCGGATCGAGCGCGCGGTCGACAAGGTCTATGCCGGCGGCATCAAGCCGTTCGAGTTCGGCGGCAGCAACGGCACCGCCGACGTCGCGAAGGCCGTGCTGGCGGCGCTTTAACAAAGACACCGGGACGGACGACCTAACGTCCCGTCGTGTGAGGCGCGCGCGGAGCGAGCCTCGAAACATGCACGGCGACGGGCCGTCGACCCTTCGAGGCTCGCTCCGCTCGCGCCTTCAGGATGACGGAGAAGAAGAGGGGGCCGAAGCCCCCTCGCTGGGCGATCAGCGCCAGTGTCCGCCGTGATGCGCGCCACCGTGATGGCCGTGATGCCGATACCCATGATGATGGTGGCGCGGGTTGAAGTGCCGACGATGATGCCAGCCGTGATGACGCGGTCCGTAGCCATAGCCCGGTTGCCAGTAGCAGCGGCCCCAGCGGTCACAGATCTGGCGCACCTTGTCGACATTGGATGTTTCGCCTGCGATGTGGCCGGCCTGCGGCAGCCCGTTCGGCATCGCCGATGCCGCGCCGGACATCAACGCTGCGCTTCCGAGCGCGGCGAGTCCAATAACGGCAAGCTTGATATTCATTGAGTTCTCCTTGGTTGAGGCCTGGAAACGTCCATGCGGCCGCTTCGTTGCTGCGACAAAAAGACGAGCCGTGCACTTGGTTCTGGCGAGGCCGGTTCAACGCAGCAAATGCGGGAGTTGTGAGATGGTCGCGTGCGCGGGCGACAATTGGCCGCGCGACAGAATGGCGACGCGTCGCGCTCGCATGTGCTGCATCTGGTGCAGCCGGAGCGCGAGCTGGAAAAGCTTGCCCTATGCACGCCGAGCGCGAAAGCGCGTGCCCAAGCCGAAGCGATCGATGACGTGATGCCTGCCGGCCCTTGACGATCCGCGCGTTCGAGGCGGACTGAAGCAACCTGCATCACAGATTGTTGAGAGCGGCCGCAGCCAAAGAAAAAGCGCTGCCATCGTCGATGGCAGCGCTTCGACAACCTCCGGCCGACCGGCCCGGCGGCCGATCCCTGCGGCGTGGTGGATCGCGTTCGCGGCCTCGCGATCCGATCCGCGGCTCAGTCTTCGTTGGCGGCGATCGATTCCATCAGCGACACCAGCTGGCGCTGCACGGTCTGATCCTTGATCTTGCTGTAGGCGCGCAGCAACCGGAGGCTGAACGCGCTGTCGAGGAACAGCAGGCTCTCGACTTCGCGGGCCTTGTTGTCGCCGTCGTAGAAGAAGGTGACCGGCACGTCGAGCGCGGTCGCGATCTGCTGTAGGCGGGCGGCGCCGACACGGTTGACGCCTTTCTCGTACTTCTGGACCTGCTGGAAGCTGACGCCAAGCTTGTCGCCGAGCTCGGCCTGCGAGATCTTCTGCTCGACGCGGCGCAGGCGAATCCGCTTGCCCAACTCAATGTCCGGCTTGCCGGCGCTGCGCTGCTTCATCTTCTTTGCTGCTGATCTGTTCATTCTTGTGACCCGTCCTTAATCGAGAATCCCTGGCCCGGTCGGGTCAGGGACACGTTGATGATGTACCGCGTTAAGCTCGAGTGGATCGTCAGTTCGTCCGAACGACGAATTCCAAGAAGATCGCGGGATGGTATCCAAACGCACATGCGCATTGGAAGCACCCTTTACCGACACGGCCGACTACCTGAAGTCGATCGCACTAAGGTGTCTCTCGACACCCCGCCCTCAACATTTGGCAAAATATTGACCAAATCACAACTAGCGCGAGTTTGATCGTCACAGATTTTGCGCGCATGCTTACTGGGCGGCACTGCACTGCGCCCGTAAATCTACGGGCAACTGTATTGTACGGGCGTCTTTGTAAGGATGCAACCCCAGCTAGTGCATCCTGAGGTCGCGGCGATGGTCCAAGGTTGCTTGACTGAATCGCAATCAGTGCGAAAAGTTTGACGTAAGTCCAAGTCAGGCTTTCGGAATGTTGCTGGACAATTGCCCAAAAGTTCTGAATCATCTGGAACAAATCTGTGCCTGCGAGAAGCCGGCGAACTCTGGCGGGAGCGGCCAATGAAGCGAAAGAGGGGTACTCCCCGACTCTACCTCGCGGCTTCGGGAGTGGAAGATATGCCGGTGGCAAATACGGAAGAACGGTTGCTGGCACTGCTTGCAACTCTGGAAGAATGTCAGGCGTTTCTGACAGACCGGGCGAATACGGAGACGGCGCGGCTGCTGTCCCTTGCCATCCTCGAACTCCGGATGGAGCTCCACAAGGTGACGGATTCCGAGCTGAAGGCGCTGTGTGACATGATCGCGTCGGACGAGCCGGTGCAGGAACCGGCGACCAGGCCGTTGCCGCCCTATCTGAGGCTGATCAAGTAAGCGAGCGCCCGCGGCCAGACGCGGGACGCTGCCGGCTTGAGCTGCGCCGCTCAGCCCGCGGTCACGTCGACCGCCTCGGCGCCTTCGAGCACGCGCCGGGCCTTGTCACGGTCGAGGTCACCTTCCCATGCCGCAACCACGACGGTGGCGACGCAGTTGCCGATCAGATTGCCGAGGGCGCGCGCCATGCCGATGAACCAGTCGACCGAGAGCACCAGCACGAGGCCGATCGCCGGGATGCTCGGCACTGCATTGAGCGTTGCCGCCAGGATCACGATCGCCGAGCCCGGCACGCCATGCGCGCCCTTCGAGGTGATCAGCGAGACGCCGAGCACCAGCAGCAGGTCGCCGAGCGACAGCGGCGTGTTGGTCGCCTGTGCGATGAACACGACGGCGAGCGTCAGGTAGATCGAGAACGCGTCGAGGTTGAAGGAGTATCCGGTCGGGATCACGAGGCCGACCACCGAATCCTTGACGCCGAGCCGTTCGAGCTTGCGCATGATCTGCGGCAGCACCGCGTCGGAGGACGCGGTGGCTAGCACGATGGTCAACTCCTCACGCAGGTAGCCGAGGAATTTGAGGATGTTGATGCCGGCAAGCGCCATCACCCCGCCGAGCACGCCGAGCACGAAGATCGCGACTGAGATATAGAACAGCGCGACCAGCGACAGCAGCTGCTTCAGCGAACCGACGCCGTATTTGCCGACCGTGTAGGCGACCGCGCCGAGCACGCCGATCGGCGCGACGCGCACGATCAGGCCCATCGCGCGGAACAGCACGGTCGAGACCGCGTCGATGAAGGAGGTGATCTTCTCGCCCTTTTCGCCGCCGACCAGCGCCAGGCTGACGCCGAAGATAATGGCGAAGAACAACACCTGCAGTACGTCGTTGCGCGACAGCGCGTCGAACGAGGTGGTCGGGATGATGTTGAGCAGGAAGCTGCCGACGCCTTCGCCCTTCAGCTTCTGCGCATTGCTGGCGTAGTTGCCGAGCGCCTTGGGGTCCAGCGTCGAGGTGTCGATGTTCATGCCGTGGCCGGGCCCGAACAGATAGGCGAGCAGCAGGCCGACGATCAGCGCGACCGTGGTCATGGTCTCGAAATAGACCAGCGCCTTGACGCCGACCCGTCCGACCTTCTTGAGGTCGCCGGCGCCCGCGATGCCGTGCACCACGACGCAGAACACGATCGGTGCCACGATCATCGAGATCAGCTTCAGGAAGGCATCGCTGAAGATCTTCAGCCCGATCGCAAAATCGGGCGCGGCCATGCCGATGATGATGCCGAGCAGCAGCGCGACGAGTACCTGCACGAACAGCGATGTGTAGAGCGGCTTTCGTGCCACGGTGGCTTCCGCTGCGATGGTCGACATGAATTCCCCCTGTTTATGGCGGCGCTCTTGCCGGCCGAACTCGTCGTATCTTAGCAACTTGCGTGCCAAGATGTCGCAGGATTGGGGGCCATTTGCCCGGTCACTCGCCGGTTTCGAGGGTGCTGGTCACCGTATAGACGACGCCATCGGGCAGGAAATCGACCGTGGCCTCGCCGCCGAGCTGGTCGCGGGCGCTGCGCTCGATCAGCCGGGAGCCGAAGCCGCGCTGCACCGGCGCCGCCACCGGCGGGCCGCCGGCCTCGGTCCAGATCATCCGGAGCTTCGGTCCGGGGGCTTCTTGCAGGATCTCCCAGTCCAGCGTCACCGTGCCGGTGTCGTTGGACAATGCGCCATATTTGGCGGCGTTGGTCGCCATCTCGTGCAGGATCATCGACAGCACCAAAGCGAGCCGCGGCGACAGCGGTACGCGTGGGCCGAACATCCTGACCCTCTCGGAGGTGTTGAGGAGATAGGGCCGCAGCACGCGGCTGACGACGTCCTGCAAGTCGGAGCCCTGCCATTTGTCGGTCGAGAGCAGATTGTGCGCCTCGGCCAACGCGCTGAGACGTCCCTCGAATTTCTCGCGCTCGGCACGGCTCGCGCTGCGGAAGGTCTGGGTGGCGATCGACTGCAGGATCGCCAGCGTGTTCTTGACGCGGTGGTTGAGCTCCTCGATCAGCAAGTCGTGCAGCATCTCGCCCCGCGCGATCGTGGTCGCCATCCGCAGGGCAAAGCCGAGGCCGACCATGAGCAGAACGCCGCCGATCACGCTGGTGATCGAAAGGGTGCGCCACAGTGGCGCCACCAGCGAGTTCTCGGCGATCCCGGCTGCGACGGTCCAGTCGGTGACGCGCGACCGGGTGAAACCGGTGATCAGCGCCACGCCTTCGAGCGAGACGGTCGGCAGCGTCGCCTCGCTGCGGCGGATCATCTCGGCAAACAGCGATGGCGATGCGCGCTGGCCGATGGTCGCCTGCGGGTTCGGCACCCGCGCCAGGTTGATGCCGTCGCTGTCGAAGATCGAGATGGTCCAGTCCTGGTTGAGGCGCTGCTTCTCGATGATGGCCTGGAAGACCTCGATCGGCGGGCTGAACGAGATGTCATAGAGCACCTCGCCGTCGCGGATCACCGGGACTTCGACGGTGATGATCAGCCGCTGCTTCACCGCGCCGAAGAACAGGTTGGAGTATTGCGGCTGCCGGGTCGCGAACACCTTCTCGACGATATCGAGATTGTTGCGCGGCGGCAGGCTCGCGGTATCCGTCGTCAGCGAGGAAAACGCCTGGCGTCCGCTGCGGTCGGCCACCAGGATCACGCCGTCCTTGCCGTACTGGTCGAGGAAGCCGGCCGCGACGCGGCGGAAATTGCCGAAGTCGCTGTTGCGCAGCGAATTGGTCAGCGCGAGCACCTCGAGCCCGCCGGTCATGCGCTGCATTTCCGCATCGAGCAGCAGGCGCACATTGCGCGCGGTCTCCAGCACGCGCTGCGTGGCGGCCTGGCGCTCCTGCCGGTAGTTATGAAAGACGATGCCGACCGCGAAAATAATCAGCGGCAACATCGTTCCCGCGACCAGAAGCGCGAGACGCACTGGCAATGTCAGTTTCGGCACGTAGTCCCCGGGTCGGTGCCCATTTGCAGTGAGCTTAGGGGAGGCCGGAAAAATCCGCCAAAGGAAACAGCTTGATATCAGAAAGATTCCACGGAGCCATGATGCTCAAGCGAGATGTGCGCCGCGGAATAGCTTTTGCCCCGAGAGGGACCGAAAGGTCTTACTGAAAGGCCTTGGCGTCAGAGGTTGCTCTCGGTGATCGCGGCGTAGACCATGGTGCGTAGCTCGCGCCGCAGCGGATAGGCGCTCGACGGCAGCACCTGGGTCATGAAGATGGTGATCAGCTCTTCGGCCGGGTCGATGAAGAACGACGTCGTTGCGGCGCCGCCCCAGTTGAATTCGCCCGGGCTGCCGGCGATCAGCGTCTGCGACGGATGCATGGTGACCGCGAAGCCGAGGCCGAAGCCGATGCCGTTATAGGCGGCTTCGGCGAACATCGAGCGCGACATCGCCGGCAGGTCGACGCCGCCGGGCAGGTGGTTCGAGGTCATCAGCTTCAGCGTCTTCGGGCCGAGCAGGCGGACGCCGCCGAGCTCGCCGCCATTGAGCAGCGCCCGGCAGAAGGTCAGATAGTCGGCTGCGGTCGAGCACAGTCCGCCGCCGCCCGAGATCAGCGAGGGCGGCGACAGGAACGAGCTGGTCGTCGGATCGTCCTGCAAGGTCAGCGTGCCCTTGCGCTCTGCGGCGAGCGGATTGAAGCCGCCCTGCGGATCGGCCGAGTAGCAGGCGGCAAAGCGGTGCGCCTTGTCGGAAGGCACGAAGAAGTCGGTGTCGCTCATGCCGAGCGGCTTGAAGATGCGCTCCTTCAGGAATTGCTCGAACGGCTGGCCTGAAATCTTGCCGACGAGATAGCCGAGCACGTCGGTCGAGACCGAATAGTTCCAGGCCTCGCCCGGCGAGAATTCCAGCGGGATCTTCGCCAGGTCCTCGATCATGCTGTCGAGCGTGCCGGCCTTGATGACCTCGCCGATCTTCTTCTCGCGATAGGCGGCGTCGACATTGGAGCGCTGCTGGAAGCCGTAGGTGAGGCCCGAGGTGTGCCGCAACAGATCGACGATCTGCATCGGCCGCGTTGGTGGCCGGGTCAGGAAGGCAGGCGCGGTGCCGGCGATGAACACGCCGAGATTCTTCCATTCCGGGATGTACTTGGCGACCGGCTCGTCGAGCGCGACCTTGCCTTCCTCGACCAGCATCATGAACGCGACCGAGGTGATCGGCTTGGTCATTGAATAGATGCGGAAGATGGTGTCGTCCTTGACCGGCACCTTGCGCTCGAGGTCGGCAAACCCCTGCACGGTGGAATGCACGATCTTGCCGCGGCGATAGATCAGGACCTGGGTGCCGGGAAAGCGGCCGGCATCGATGTAGCGGCTCTTCAGATGCGCTTCGAGGCGGTTCAGCGCGGTGGTCGACATTCCCGCGGATTCGGGCGAGGCAGGCGTGGGGGCTAACATCGGGCGTTTCTCCGGCTGGCAAGGCAGCCTTGATAGCCGAAAAGTGTCTGTTTCACCAACCGGCCGCTGCTTACCGGCGCGGGGTCGGTGGTGTAGGCTCGCCAGCGCAATCGCGCCCAAAAAGGGGTTCAAGGGAAACGCCGAGATGACCCAGTTCAACGAAACCGAGCTCACCGCCGCCGTGATCCGCAGCTTCGACCAGACGCCCGATCCCAGGGCCAAGTTCCTGCTCCAGGAACTGGTGAAATCGCTGCACGATTATGTGCGCAGGACCGATCTCACCTTCGAGGAGTGGGACCACGCGATCGGCTTCCTGACCCGCACCGGGCAGAAATGCACCGACATCCGCCAGGAATTCATCCTGCTGTCCGACGTGCTCGGCGTGTCGATGCTGGTCGATGCGGTCAACCACCGGGATCGCGACGGCGCCACCGAGACCACCGTGCTCGGCCCGTTCTATGTCGGCGAGCACAAGGTGACGGCGCACGGCACCGACATCTCGGCGAGCCTGCCCGGCGAGCGCATGTTCGTGCAAAGCCGCGTCACCGATCTCGACGGCAAGCCGCTGGCCAATGTGCCGGTCGATGTCTGGCATGCGGACGACGACGGATTCTATGACTCGCAGAAGCCGAGCTATGCCAGCGAAGGTCCGTCGTCGCGGGCGCGCTTCATCACCGATGCCGACGGCCGCTTCTTCTTCCGCACCATCGTGCCGTGCAGCTACCCGATCCCGACCGACGGCCCGGTCGGGCAGATGATCACGCAGACCAATCGTCACCCGATGCGGCCGGCGCATGTGCACTTCCTGGTCAACGCCAGGGGCTACGAGCCGCTGATCACGCACGTGTTCGTCGAAGGCGACAAGTACATCGACTCCGATGTCGTGTTCGGTGTGAAGGACGAGTTGATCGCCAAGGTCGAGCGGCGCACCGATCCTGTGATGCCCGACGGCCAGCGCTCGGATGGGCCGTGGAGCCTGATGACCTACGAATTTCACGTGAAGCCCGGGAGCGGAATGGCTCCGGCGCCGCTCGGCACCAAGGTCACTGAAGACGCCTGACCGCGATCCGGCAATCCGTCTGCTCGATTCTTGTGCATCGCATAAGAATTGAGCGAATCGCAATTTTTGGCAGCGCGCGGCGCGTTCGCGCGTACTGCGACATGTTGCGCAAGACTTTGCAATAACATCAATTTTTGCAGTGCAGTAGCTTGGCACAAGGCTTGAATGGTCGAGTGCCGACGCCATTGAAGCCGTCCCTCGAGGCCACCCCATCGGATTTCTGACGCCGCCAGTCCGGGGCCTCCCCGGTGCATGCCCTTTTGCGCCCTGCGCGCGTCGCCACCCGACGAGAGGTGCTCGACCCACAGACGCAACACCGCAACGCAACGACGTAAAGGACGACCGATGACCAAGCCCAGCAACACGCCCCCGAGCCGTGCGATCAGCCGTCGCCGCCTGCTGAAGGCGAGCAGCGGCGCCGCCGCGCTGCTCGCCGCAGCCAAGCTCAACTTTCCCGCTGGTGCATTCGCGCAAGGTGCGGGCCCCGAGGTGAAGGGCGCCAAGCTCGGCTTCATCGCGCTGACCGATGCCTCGCCGCTGTTCGTCGCCAAGGAGAAGGGCATCTTCGCCAAATACGGCATGCCGGACGTCGAGGTGCAGAAGCAGGCCTCGTGGGGCACCACGCGCGACAACCTCGTGCTCGGTTCCGAGGGCAACGGCATCGACGGCGCGCATATCCTGACCCCGATGCCGTATCTGATCTCGGCCGGCAAGGTGACGCAGAACAATCAGCCGACGCCGATGTACATCATGGCCCGGCTCAACCTGAACGGCCAGTGCATCTCGGTCGCCAAGGAATATGCCGATCTCAAGGTCGGTATCGACACCACGCCGTTCAAGGCGGCGCTGGAGAAGAAGAAGGCATCCGGCAAGGCGGTGAAGGCCGCGATGACCTTCCCCGGCGGCACGCATGATCTCTGGATCCGCTACTGGCTCGCCGCCGGCGGCATCGATCCCGACAAGGATATCGAGACCATCGTGGTGCCGCCGCCGCAGATGGTGGCCAACATGAAGGTCGGCACGATGGACTGCTTTTGCGTCTGCGAGCCGTGGAATCTGCAGCTGATCCACCAGGACATCGGCTACACCGCGATCACGACCGGCGAGCTCTGGGACAAGCATCCGGAGAAATCGTTCGGTCTGCGCGCGGCCTGGGTCGACAAGAACCCGAAGGCCGCGAAGGCGCTGCTGATGGCTGTCATGGAAGCCCAGCAGTGGTGCGAGAAGATGGAGAACCGCGAGGAGACCGCGGCGATCTGCGCCAAGCGGCAGTGGATCAACTGCCCGGTCGAGGACATCACCGACCGCATGAAGGGCAAGTTCGACTACGGCACCGGCCGCGTGGTCGACAACTCGCCGCAGCAGATGCGATTCTGGAGCGATAATGCTTCCTACCCCTATCAGAGCCACGACCTCTGGTTCCTCACCGAGGACATCCGCTGGGGCAAGTATGAGGCGGGTTTCGACACCAAGGCGCTGATCGCCAAGGTGAACCGCGAGGACATCTGGAAGGAGGCTGCCAAGGAGCTCGGCGTGTCCAACATTCCCGCTTCCACCTCGCGCGGTAAGGAGACCTTCTTCGACGGCAAGGTGTTCGATCCGGAGAATCCCGCCGCCTATCTGAAGTCGCTGTCGATCAAGCGCGTCGACGTCTGAGCCGACGACCAGAGGGCCGCGCTTTTCCTGCGCAGCCCGTCGCCCGACCACGGAGATACTTTGTCAATGTCGATGCCTGCCATGAAGACCGAAATGTTGGAGGTCGCCACTCCGCCGGCCGCTGCCGCGGCGCCGGTCGTGACCATGACGCCGAAGCGCGCGCCGCGCGCCGAGGCCTACGCCAGGATGGCGAAGGAGACCGCCGCGCGTGTCGTCCCGCCGCTGATCGTGGTCGCGTTGCTGCTCGTGGTATGGGAGCTGATCTGCCGACGCACCGGCTCCAGCCTGCCGCCGCCGTCAAAGGTGTTCAAGGACACCAAGGAGCTGATCCTCGATCCGTTCTTCGACAATGGCGGCATCGACAAGGGCCTGTTCTGGCACCTCTCCGCCAGCCTGCAGCGCGTCGCCTACGGCTATTCGCTGGCGGCGATCGCCGGCATCGCGCTCGGCACGCTGGTCGGGCAATCGGTCTGGGCGATGCGCGGGCTCGATCCGCTGTTCCAGGTGCTGCGCACGATCCCGCCGCTCGCCTGGCTGCCATTGTCGCTCGCCGCATTCCGCGACGGCCAGCCCTCGGCGATCTTCGTCATCTTCATCACCTCGGTGTGGCCGATCATCATCAACACCGCGGTCGGCATCCGCAACATTCCGCAGGATTACCGCAACGTCGCCGCCGTGGTGCAGCTCAATCCGCTGGAGTTCTTCACCAAGATCATGATTCCTGCGGCCGCACCCTACATGTTCACCGGCCTGCGTATCGGTATCGGTCTGTCCTGGCTCGCGATCGTCGCCGCTGAGATGCTGATCGGCGGCGTCGGCATCGGCTTCTTCATCTGGGATGCGTGGAATTCCTCGCATATCAGCGAAATCATCCTGGCGCTGTTCTATGTCGGCATCATCGGCTTCGTGCTCGACCGCCTCATCGCGGGGCTGGGCAAGATCGTGACCCGCGGCACCGCTGCCAACTGAGGGACAAGTCATGCAGGCCTATCTGAAGCTCGATCACGTCGACAAGACGTTTACCCGCGGCAGCGCCACCACGGAGGTGTTGAAGGACATCAACCTGACGATCGAGAAGGGCGAATACGTCTCGATCATCGGCCATTCCGGCTGCGGCAAGTCGACCCTGCTCAACATCGTCGCCGGCCTCACCGGCGCAACCAATGGCGGCGTGCTGCTGGAGAACCGCGAGGTCAATTCGCCCGGGCCGGATCGCGCCGTCGTGTTCCAGAACCACAGCCTGCTACCGTGGCTCACGGTATACGAGAACGTCAAGCTCGGCGTCGACAAGGTGTTCGCGAAGACCAAGAGTAAGGCCGAGCGCGACGCCTGGGTGATGCACAATCTCAGCCTGGTGCAGATGGCGCACGCCAAGGACAAGCGGCCAAGCGAGATCTCCGGCGGCATGAAGCAGCGCGTCGGCATCGCGCGTGCGCTCGCTATGGAGCCGAAGGTGCTGCTGCTCGACGAGCCGTTCGGTGCGCTCGACGCGCTGACCCGGGCGCATCTGCAGGATTCGGTGATGGCGCTGCACCAGAAGCTCGGCAACACCATCCTGATGATCACCCATGACGTCGACGAGGCCGTGCTGCTGTCGGATCGTATCGTGATGATGACCAACGGCCCGGGTGCGCGAATCGGCGAGGTGCTCGAGGTGCCGCTTGCGCGGCCGCGCAAGCGGCTCGAGCTCGCGACCAATCCCGGCTACCTGAAGTGCCGGCAGCGCGTGCTCGAATTCCTCTACGAGCGCCACAGCTTCGTCGAGGCGGCATGAGCGACCCGTCGCTCATGTGAAGTGCTTTTCTGTCTCGCCGCAATGGCGCGGCGTGGAAGCGTACACGGAGGCATACATGACGGAAGACCAGATCAAGCTCGTCCAGGAGACCTTCGCCAAGGTTGCGCCGATCTCGGAACAGGCGGCGGTCATCTTCTATGACCGCCTGTTCGAGGTCGCACCGGCGGTGAAAGCGATGTTTCCGTCGGATATGGCCGAGCAGCGCAAGAAGCTGATGGGAACGCTTGCTGTCGTTGTCAACGGATTGAGCAATTTGCCGTCGGTGCTGCCCGCCGCGAGCGCGCTGGCCAAACGTCATGTCGGCTATGGTGCCAAGCCCGAGCATTATCCGGTGGTCGGCGGCGCGCTGTTGTGGACGCTGGAGAAGGGCCTCGGCGAAGCCTGGACGCCTGATGTTGCCGCCGCTTGGACGGCCGCCTACGGAACGCTGTCCGGCTACATGATCTCGGAAGCCTATGGCAGCGCGCAGGCGGCCGAGTAGGGTCGGCTGTCGTCGGCGTTCGCCGCGCGACATGCGTGCGTAGCGCGCTGAGCGCCATCGTCCCCAGCGCATTCGACGCCGCGAGCCTTCTCAACTATGGTTCACCCCGTTCCGCCAACGGGTGAACCAACAATGATGTTCCTGGAAACGCCGCCAAAACTGATTCCGACCGAGATCTTCTCCGCCGTGCCCGCCGAATTCCGCCGCAAGGTGGCGAGCGAATGGGCCGATGCCAACCGGCCGGGCGCGGTGACCGACTGCTTCATCGAAGGGCCGTCGTTCGATGCCGATGGCAATCTCTACATCGTCGACATTCCGTTCGGTCGCATCTTCAGGATCGCGCCGGACAAGTCATGGTCGCAGGTCGCCGAATATGACGGCTGGCCGAACGGGCTGAAGATCGATCCGATGGGCCGCATCCTGATCGCGGATTACCGGCACGGGCTGATGGAGCTCGACCCCCGATCGGGCGAGGTCACCCCGCTGCTGCGCTCGCGCAATTCGGAATCGTTCCGCGGCTGCAACGATCTGCACATCGCCTCCAATGGCGACATCTATTTCACGGATCAGGGCCAGACCGGGCTGCACGATCCGACCGGCCGCGTCTACCGGTTGCGGGTGAACGGCGCGCTCGACTGCCTGATCGACACCGGCATCAGTCCGAACGGCCTGGTGCTCGATCCGCGCGAGGCCGTCCTGTTCGTTGCGATGACGCGCGACAATGCGGTCTGGCGCGCGCCGTTGATGAAGGACGGCAGCGTTTCCAAGGTCGGGCGCTTCTGCTCGCTGTTCGGTCCGAGCGGACCCGACGGCATGACGATGGATAGCGCGGGGCGGCTGTTCGTCGCGCATGCTTCGCTCGGCCATGTCCTCGTGTTCGCGCCGAACGGCGAGTGCATCGCGCGGATCAAGTCCTGCGCCGGACAAAGCTGCACCAATGTCGCGATCGGCGGCGCCAACCGCGACCGCCTCTACATCACCGAATCTGTGACCGGGTCGGTGCTGGTCGCCGATATCGGCGGACTCGGCTGATGCTCACGCGCCGGCGGCGCTTGACAATCGTTGAGAGGTGCGAGTGCGCGCCGGCCAGCAAGTGTCGTGCCGGCGAAGGCCGGGACCCATGACCCCAAATCTGCGTTGTACCATGCTGGGGCCGCAGCAACCTTCATAACTGAGTTTTATGGCTATGGGTCCCGGCTTTCGCCGGCACGACGATGGGGAGACATGATGCCTTGTTTTCCCTATCGTCGCGCGGAGCCACAGGGGAACACGCAGAACGAGGCGATCGTGCAGACAAAAAAATTCGGCAGCAACGGCCCGCAGGTCGCGGTGATCGGGCAGGGCACCTGGTATCTCGACCGCGGTGACCGCAAGGCGGCCGTCGCCGCGCTGAAGCGCGGCATCGATGGCGGCATGACGCATATCGACACTGCGGAGATGTATGGCGACGCCGAGCTGGTGATCGCCGATGCCATTGCCGGCCGCCGCGACGAATTGTTCCTGGTCTCAAAGGTATTGCCGAGCAACGCCTCGCGGCGCGGCACCATCACCGCCTGCGAGCGCTCGCTGAAGCGGCTGAAGACCGATCGGCTCGATTGCTATCTGCTGCACTGGCGCGGAACCTTTCCGCTCGCCGAGACGGTCGCGGCGTTCGACGAATTGGTCGCGGCCGGCAAGATCCGCTCCTGGGGCGTCAGCAATTTCGACGCCGACGATCTCGACGAGCTGCGCGATGTCGCCGGCGACGGCAAGATCGCCTGCAACCAGGTGCTCTACCATCTGCAGCAGCGCGCCATCGAGCACGCCGTGATTCCGTGGTGCGAGCGACACGGCGTCGCCGTCGTCGCCTATTCGCCGTTCGGGCACAATGATTTTCCGCTGCCGTCGACCAAGGCCGGCGCGGTGCTGCAGCAGGTCGCGCAGGCGCATAAGGCGACGCCGCGCCAGGTCGCGCTGAGCTTCCTGACGCGGCTGCCGTCGGTGCTCGCGATCCCGAAGGCGTCGAATGCGGAACACGCAGCGGAGAACGCGGCCGCAGGCACGCTCACGCTCGGCGGCGACGAAATCGCCGCGCTTGATGCGGCGTTCCCGCGCGGGCCGAAGCCGCGCTCGCTGCCGATGCTCTAATTCGCGAGATTCACGCCGTTTCGCTGCACACAGTGCTTAACAAACGGTTTCAGTCGCGGCCGCGCGCGGCCTGCGGCGGGCGGTCGCGCGCGCTGGTGCATATCGGAGTCCCGTTTTCGGGCATTGTTCTCGCGGTGGAATTGGCGTTCTGTCAAATCAGCAGATTCCCCTTATTTTGCTCATCGAGATTGCCGTGACACCGCCCCCCGCCGCCGTAGCCGCCAGGCTGGACAGCGTTCCCCTTTCATTGCCCGCCAAGACCGCGCCCTCAACGACACGCGTCGCACGCAACAGGGCGCCTGCGCGCACCGATCGGCCCTTCAAGGGCATTGCGCTGATCCTGCTGTCGACGGTGTTTCTGGGCACCTCCGACGTCACTGCGAAATATCTCTCGTCGACGTTGCCGTCGATCGAGATCGCCTGGATCCGCTTCCTGGTGTTTGCACTGATCATGGTGCCGGCAATGGTGCCTGGCTCGCCGCTGTTTGCGCTGCGCAGCAGCCGTCCTGGCCTGCACGTGGCGCGCGGCGCCGCGCTGCTCGGCTCCTCGCTGATCTTCATCACGGGCCTGGGCTTCCTGCCGATCGCCGAAGCCTCGGCCACCAGCTTCGTCTCGCCGCTGTTCGTTACCGCGCTGTCGATCGCTTTCCTCGGCGAGCGGGTCGGCATGCGGCGCTGGATCGCGACCGCGGTCGGCCTCGCCGGCGTGTTCATCATCCTGCGGCCGGGCACCAGCGCCTTCCATCCCGCCGCGGTCTTTCCGCTCGTCTCGGCGCTGGCCTGGGCCGGCACGCTGATCCTGACGCGCATGATGAGTGGCAGCGAGCGCCCGGTCACCGTCATGACCTATTCGTCGATTGTCGGCGTCGCCATCGTCAGCGCACTGGTGCCATTGGTCTGGGTCACACCGACCTGGCACGACATCATGTTCGGCATCCTGATCGGCGTTGCCTCCACCGTCGGACAGTGGATCGTGGTGCTGGCGTTCCGTTACGGCGATGCCTCGGTGCTGGCACCGTTCTCCTACACGCAGCTGCTGTGGGTCAGCATCCTCGGCTTCCTGGTCTTCGGCGAGGTGCCCGACCGCTGGACCATCCTCGGCGCGAGCTTCATTGTCGCCTCGGGCCTCTACACCGCGCATCGCGAGCGCGTCAGACGGTCGCAGTTGCTGACCGCGGCCAGCGAGCCGTCGCCGAACGCCTGACCGGGGCTGCCGCCCTGCGAATTCTCCGACGGCACCCAGTCCTACGCCGGCAAGGGCGTTCTACGCTATGCCTGGTGACCCTCCGTGCTATAGCGTCTTGAAGCGAAAGCCGGCGCGGACTTGATCCGCGGCGGTGTATTTCGCGAGACGAAATACGCATCAAAATGAGTGGGGCAAAACCCACGCGGAGGGAAACATGCGCGCAGCGATCTTCAGGAATGGCGAGATTGTCGTCGACCAGATGCCGGCGCCGAAGCCGGGCGCCGGCCAGGTGCTGGTCAAATCGCTCGCCTGCGGCATCTGCGGGTCCGACCTGCACGCGCGCAAGCACGCCCACCGCATGGTGGAGTTGAGCAAGTTTCTGCCCGGCCGCACGCCGATGGATCTGTCGCGCGACGTCGTGTTCGGCCACGAGTTCTGCTGCGAGATCCTCGATTACGGCCCGGGCACCACGGGCAAGCTGAAGCCCGGCACGCGCGTCTGCTCGCTGCCGGCGCTGCTGACGCCGGAGGGGCCGAAGGGCATCGGCTATTCCAACGATTACGCTGGCGGCTATGCCGAGCAGATGCTGCTCAGCGAGCCGCTGCTGCTCGAAGTGCCGAACGGGCTTGCCGCCGAGCACGCCGCGCTCACCGAACCGCTTGCGGTCGGCGTGCATGCGGTCGCGATGGCCAACATCAGGGGCGGTGAAGTGCCGCTGGTGATCGGCTGCGGGCCGGTCGGGCTCGCGGTGATCGCGGCGCTGAAGATCAGGGGGCTCGGTCCGATCGTCGCCGCGGATTACTCACCGGCGCGGCGCGCTCTTGCCGAGAAGATGGGCGCCGACGTCGTGGTCGATCCCGCGAAGACGCAGCCCTATGCGAGCTGGGCCGAGCACGCCCAGATGACCGAGGCGGAGAAGGCGGCGCGGCCGCCGCTGCAGGCCCTGCTGCCGCCGCTGAAGCCGGCGCTGATCTTCGAATGCGTCGGCGTGCCCGGCGTGTTGCAGCAGGTGTTCGAGGGCGCGCCGCGCAGCGCCCGTGTCGTCGTGGTCGGGGTCTGCATGGAGACCGACAAGTCCGAACCGATGCTCGGCATCATCAAGGAGCTCAACGTCCAATACGTGCTCGGCTACACGCCGGAGGAGTTCGCCTATTCGCTGCGCCTGATCGCGGAAGGCCAGGTGGACGCGGCGTCGCTGGTCACCGGCCGCGTCGGCATCGACCGCGTCGCGCAGGCCTTTGCCGATCTCGCCAATCCCGAGGCGCACACCAAGATTCTGGTCGAGCCTTGGCGGTGAGTTTTTGTAGGGTGGGTTAGGCGAAGGCGTAACCCACCGTTCTCTTCGTGATGAGCAAAGTCGGTGGGTTACGCTTCGCTAACCCACCCTACGGACCGCCTTTCGGCCGCGCGGTTTGCATTTCGTGGCACCGAACCTATAGTTCGCTGTCCCTTATCGCACTGACAGCACCCACCTCATGCGCGTTACAATCATCACGGGAGGCGGCTCCGGCATCGGCGCGGCGGTTGCGCGCCGGCTCGCCGGCCCCGAGCAATCCCTGATGCTGCACGGGCAGGGCGCCGAGGCCACAGGCCTCGCGCGGCTGAATGCGGTTGCGGAGCAATGCCGCAGCAAGGGCGCGAAAGTCGCGGTCGCGACCGGCGATCTCGCGGCGGCCGGCGCGGGCACGTCGCTGGTGGAGGCCGCGCGCGCCGCATTCGGGCCGATCGATGCCATCGTGCACGCCGCGGGCTTTGCCGACCGTCGCGACTTCGCCAGCCTGCCGCGCGCGGCGCTGGAGCGCGCCTTCGCGGTGATGGCGGCGGCATTCCATGAAATTGCAGCGGCTGCGCTGCCTGACCTCACGCGCAGCGCGCACGGCCGCGTCGTCGCGGTCTCCAGCTTCGGGCCGCATCGCTTCGTGCCGGGCGCGACCTATCCGGGATCGGCTGCCGCGAAGGCGGCGCTCGAAGTGCTGGTCAAGTCGCTCGCGATCGAGCTCGCCGCCTCGGGCGCCACGTCAAACGCCGTGATGCCCGGCTACACCCGCAAGGATCCCGGCCTGTTCGGCGCGCTTGATACCGCGACCTGGGATCGAGTCGCAAAGGCCAACCCGATGCAGCGGCTGGCCGAGCCCGACGAGGTCGCCTCGGTCGTCGCCTTCCTGCTGTCGCCGGACGCGGGCCACGTCACCGGTGCCACGCTGCCGGTCGACGGCGGCCTGACCTTGATGTGACGGCGTGGGCGAGGGCAGGGCAGCGCAGCGGACCGATGTCGCCATGCCTGGCGTCATGATCGGCATCGCGGGGATCGCCGGCTTGACCACCTGCAACCGAGGGGCAGGATGAACTACGTCTGGGATTTCGGGATCCTCGCCAAATACAGCCATCTGTTCTGGCTCGGGCTCGGCTGGACCATGGCCTACACGATCGGCACCATCATTCTGGGGACCTTGATCGGCCTGATCGTCGGCATGCTGCGGCTCAAGCGGATTCCGGTGATCGACTGGCTCCTGATTGCCTATATCGAAACCTTCCGCTGCACGCCGCTGCTGGTGCAGATCATCTGGTTCTACTACGCCTTTCCGGTGGTGATCGGCGTCAACATCCCGGCGCATGTCGCCGCCGTCAGCGTGCTCTCGCTCTATGGCGGCGCGTTCTATGCCGAGATCGTGCGCGGCTCGATCGAGAGCGTGCCGATCGGGCAGTGGGATGCGGCGAAGGCGCTCGGCTTCCGCGGCTGGCGCCTGATGCGGCTCGTGATCCTGCCGCAGGCGCTGAAGCCGATGATGGCGCCCTACGTCAACCAGTCGGTGACGCAGCTCAAGAACACCTCGCTGGTCTCGATCATCGCGGTGCCCGACCTCGTCTACAACGCAACCCTGATCAACGCCGACACCTACCGGCCGCTCGAGGTCTACACCATCGTGGCGCTGATCTATTTCGCGATCCTGTTCCCGTCGACGCTGGCGGCCAGGCGGCTGGAGCGCGGGCTGACTTACGACAAGGTGTGAGGTCGCTTACCTGTCCCGAAGGGAGAGGTGAAGGATCGATCTCACGCCAGAAGCAATCCCTCAGATACTCAACTCCACCGGCACGTCCTCCGGCTTGACGCCGGCAAGTCCGAGGCCCTTGACGAACCATTCGCGCATCTGGCCGATGCCGCGGTTGTAGTCGACCCACACCGAGAGGAAATCGCGCCAGCGCTTGTCCTGCTCGCGCCGCACCGCCATGCCGCTCGCGATCGTCACCGACGGCGAGGTCAGGATCTTGTAGGTGCCGAGATTCGGGTTCTTGGCGATTGCGGTCAGCCCGAGCACCAGCGCGTTGACCACGCAATCGACCCGGCCGGACGACATCTCCAGCATCACCTCGTCGCGCGACTTCAGCGACTTGATGGTGGCATTCGGCGCAAAGCGCCGCGCCACCGCCTCGTTGGCCGAGCCGACATCGACCGCGATCCTGACCTCGGGCTTGTTGATGTCGGCCCAGGTCTTGGCCTCCAGCCCCTTCTTCAGCATCGCGCCGAACGGATGCGGGAACACCAGATTGGTGAAATCGACCACCAGCGCGCGCTGCGGCGTGGGGTTGAGCGCGAAGCCGAGATCGATCTTGTTGGCCTGCAGATCGAGAATCGAATTGCCGTAGGTCGACTCGACATATTCCAGCTTGACGTCGAGCAGTTTTGCCAGATCGTTGGCCATCTCGATCGAGAAGCCGGACCATGTTCCGGTGGCGAGGTCCTTGTTGAAATAGGGCAGCTCGCCCGGCAACACCGCGATGCGCAGCACCTTGTTGGCGCGGATGCGATCCAGCGTGTTGTCGGCCGCGGTCTGCGCCGAGGCCGGCGTCGCCATCGCGGCCGCGAGCGCCGCGCCGCTGCCGATCCCGAGCGCATAGCGCAGCGCGTCGCGGCGATCTTCGGAAATGTTGATGTCGTCGGATTGAGTCAAGCGGGCCTCCCTGCACCAGATCGGGGGAAGCCTAGCGTCGGGTTCCGGTGCCAGCAAGGGCGCACGCCTGCGTCATTAGTAGGCGAGGCGAGGGCGCGGCTGCCTATGTTCTGCACTTCACCGCCACGTCCGCCGGCGGGAGGTCGAACAAGGTCACGAACCGCGCCCTTGGAGCTCAGCAGCGATAGGTCATGTTGGCCCCGGTGATCGAGGAAAAGAAAACGGCAGGGAAGCTCAGCTCGGCGACCCAATCGAGCACCTGGTTGTCGGTCTGGGTTGCAGGGCTCGAAAGGTGGGGAAACTGGAAAAGCACCGTTCCATGTACATCCAAAAGAACGAGATGATCGATGACCCAAACATCACCGTCGTCGGTCGAAAAGAATTTGGCCAGCAATTCCGCCGTTCCGTCCGAACGCAGCCTGAGAGTCGGGCCGTTGTTCAGGGTGCCGTTCAGGAAGCCGGACAGCTTGCAATCGCCGTAACGGATCGGTGCGCTCCAGCTGAGGTCAAGGGTCTGGATGGCATAGGTCGCAACAGCCTTGTCGATTTTCGGCAGGTCCGACGCTGAGCTTTTGCTTTCGCGATGTTCCTTCAACATAGCCTACTCCTCCTTTTCGCCCGCGAATTGCGAGCGACCTCCGGTTTAAGGGGAGAACGCAGGAAGACCAGTGAACTGCCTCACAACCTGCAATCGCGATTTGGTGATCTTCGCGCGCAGGTGGGGCGACTCAATACCGCCCCGGCACGTACATCTCCGGCGGAATCGGGCCGCGGTGATAGTCGGGGTTGCGTACCCGCGGCGGCAGCACCACCGGTTGGTGGGTGACCGACTGGTAAGGGATCTGGCTCAACAGATGCGAGATGCAGTTGAGCCGGGCGCGCCTCTTGTCGACGGCATCGACGATCCACCATGGCGAGTCCGGCAGATGGGTGCGCTCCAGCATGGTCTCCTTCGCCTTGGTGTAGAGCTCCCAGCCGGTCCGCGCCTCGACGTCCATCGGGCTCAGCTTCCACTGCTTCAGTGGATCCTGGATCCGCATCGCGAAGCGGAACGCCTGTTCCTCGTCGGTGATCGAGAACCAGTATTTCAGCAGGATGGTGCCGGAGCGGATCAGCATGCGCTCGAATTCCGGCACCGAATTGAAGAACTCCTCATACTGCTCGTTGGTGCAGAAGCCCATCACCTTCTCGACGCCGGCGCGGTTGTACCAGCTGCGGTCGAACAGCACGATCTCGCCGCCGGCCGGCAGATGCGAGACGTAGCGCTGGAAGTACCATTGCGTGCGCTCGCGCTCGTTCGGCGCGGGCAGCGCCGCGATCCGGCAGACCCGCGGGTTGAGCCGCTGGGTGATGCGCTTGATAACGCCACCCTTGCCGGCGGAATCGCGGCCCTCGAACAGCACCACGACCTTCTTCTTCTCGTGCTGCACCCAGTCTTGCAGCTTGACCAGCTCGCCCTGCAACCGCAGCAATTCGCGGAAGTAGAATTTGCGGTCGATCGACGGCTTGCCGGCGGCGGCGGCGTGGTCGAGCTCGTCAAGCCTCATGTCGTCGAGCTCGAGCTCGAGTTCCTCGTCGAGGCTGTCGACCATCTCCTGCTGGATGCGGGCGCGCAAAGCTTCGTCCCGCAAAGCTTCGTTCCGAGAGGCTTCGTCGGTGAGGTGGGGGGCGGTCATGAAGGTCCGTCTTTCGATGTGCTAGATGGGGCGCCGGGAGCATTGACGGGCGATGTTACCCCTCTATGACAAGGGCATGACCGCCGTTGCACGCTGCCCGCGGGACTGTGCTAACAAGCGACCACAAGATCAAAAAGGAGACGCCGATGATTTCGCTCACGCCAAAAGACGTCCTGCCGGAGGACGGCACCGCCGGCACGCTGGTCGGACGAGTCTGGCTGCCGCAGGCCGGCGGGCCGGCCGTGGTCGCGGTGCGTGGTGACGGCGTGTTCGACGTCACCGCGCGCTTCCCCACGGTGAGTGCGCTGTGCGAGGAGAGCGATCCGGCAGGTGCGCTGCGTGCGACCAAGGGCGAGCGGATCGGCGATCTCGAGGCGATCCTCGCCAACACGCCGCCCGACGGCCGCGACAAGGCGAAGCCGCATCTGCTGGCGCCGGTGGATCTGCAGGTGCTGAAGGCCGCCGGCGTCACCTTCGCGATCTCGATGCTGGAACGCGTGATCGAGGAGCGGGCGCGCGGCAATCCGTCCTCGGCCGAGGCGATCCGCAAGGAGGTGGTGCGCCTTGTCGGCGACGATCTCTCCAAGCTCAGGCCCGGCTCCGACCAGGCGATGCGGCTGAAGCAGGTGCTGATCGACCAGAACGCCTGGAGCCAGTATCTCGAGGTCGGCATCGGCCCCGACGCCGAAGTCTTCACCAAGGCGCCGACGCTGTCCTCGGTCGGCACGGGTATGGATGCCGGGCTGCATCCGAAGTCGACCTGGAACAACCCGGAGCCGGAGGTCGTGCTTGTCGTCTCCGGCGCCGGCAAGATCGTCGGTGCCGCGCTCGGCAACGACGTCAACCTGCGCGACTTCGAGGGCCGCTCGGCGCTCTTGCTGTCGAAGGCCAAGGACAACAACGCGTCGTGTGCGATCGGCCCGCTGCTCCGGCTGTTCGACGCGACCTTCTCGCTCGACGACGTCAGGAAGATGGATGTGGATCTCACCGTGAAGGGCACCGACGGCTTCGTGCTCGAGGGCCATTCCTCGATTTCCAAGATCAGCCGCGACCCGACCGACCTGGTTGCGCAGACCATCGGCCCGGTGCATCAATATCCCGACGGCTTTGCGCTGTTCCTCGGCACGATGTTCGCGCCCGTGAAGGACCGCGACGCCAAGGGCGAGGGCTTCACCCACAAGCGCGACGACATCGTCATCATCGCAGCCCCGCAGCTCGGCAAGCTCGTCAATCGCATGCGTAGCAGCGACCAATGCGAGCCCTGGACCTTCGGCGTCGGCGCGCTGATGAAGAATTTGGCGCAGCGCAAGCTGCTGTGAGGAGAAGCGTAGGGTGGGTTAGCTGAAGGCGTAACCCACCGACTTCGTGCCGCGGAAAAGAGGGGCCATCGTGGGGTGAGCACGCTCGTCGGGCTCCCTCCCCCCTTGCGGGGGAGGGTGGGGAGAGGGGTAGGCCCCGGGCGAGATGATGAATGAGTATGTCGCTTTCGCAATGTCGGTCGCGTGTTGCGAACGCACATGGAGAGAGCACGTCGTGTGGTACCACTCTCCCTAACCCTCCCCCGCAAGGGGGGAGGGAACCCTTCCTCCGTGCTCGCCTCACTTGGTCATAGCACCGATCATACATAACTTGCCGCCACGGTGCTGAACGGCATGAAACGGCCAACGCAGGTATCGTCATCGCGGCCGCGCCCGCCGTCATTTCGTGCTGCAACATGGAACGCGGCTTGAGGAACCGATCGTTTTTCCTGTTGTTGTTCGCCGGTACATTGAACGTTTTCACGGTGGCCATAGTGCTGTGCCACGACGCCGATTATTGCCCGCCTGTCCCGCATCCTCCGCAAGGCCGGCTTGGATTCATCGAGCTGCTGACCAGGTTGCGGCGAAATCCGCTGGAGTGCTGGAGCGAGGATTTCTTTCAACAGCCCATCGTCAAGCTGCGTCTGCCGTTCACCGATGCATTTGTCGTTCACGATCCGCACGCCATCAAGCACGTGCTGATGGACCGGGCGGAGAATTACCCGAAAGACACGATCCAGCGCCGCATCCTTTCCGCCGGATTGTCCGACGGCCTGCTGAGCGTCGACGGAGAGCGTTGGGAGATGCAGCGGCGAACACTCGCTCCGATCTTCGCGCGCCGCAACGTCGCCTCCTTCACGATGCCGATGCTGATCGCCGCCAACGAGCTGTCGGCGAAATGGGCCACGATGGGATGCAATGCCACGGTGGATGTTGCCGCCGACATGACGCTGGTCACGCTGAACGTGCTCGCGCTGACCATCTTCTCGGACGGCATCGGCGATGATCTCGACGAATTCCGGATGGCGATGAATGCCTATTTCGGCGTGATCGGTCGCATCGGGGCGCTCGATCTGCTCGGCGTGCCCAGATTCGTGCCGCGCCCGGGTCATCGCCGCCTGCGCGCGACGATGACCTACTTCGAGGCCGTGATCGACAGGATCATCGACGTTCGATGTCGGGGACGTACAGTCCCTGTCGAGGGCCCGAGCGATCTGCTGACCTTGTTGTTGCGTTCGCCGGATCCTTCGACCGGACGGCAGCTGAGCCCGCGGGAGATTCGCTCCAACATCCTTACCTTTCTCTCCGCGGGACATGAGACGACCGCAAACACGCTCGCCTGGTCGATCTTTCTGCTGTCGCAGTCGCCTGAGTGGCGGTCGCGTGTCGCGGCGGAGGCCGAGCGCGAGCTGTCCAATCCGGCCGATGACCTCGCCGAGCGGCTGGTCGTGACAAAGGCGGTGATCGAGGAGGCGCTGCGCCTCTATCCTCCGATCGCGGCCCTCAGCCGGACGGCGCGCGAGGCGGACAGGCTGGGCGACCTGGCGGTCGCCGCGCGCTCCCTGATCGTGATCGCGCCCTACGTCCTGCATCGGCATCACAGGCTATGGCGCCGCCCCGATGCATTCGACCCCGCGCGCTTCCTGCCGGAGGCGCGCAGCGCAATTCCGCGGTTCGCCTATCTGCCGTTCGGGGTCGGGCCGCGAACCTGCATCGGCGCGTCGTTCGCGCAGCAGGAGGCGGCTATCGTCCTCGCGGTCCTGGTCCGCGATTTCGAGATGAAGTTGCTGCCGCACGCCGACGTGCAGCCGCTCCAGCGCATCACGCTGCGTCCGGCGCATGGACTGCCGATGGCGATCAGCCGGAGGTCGACGCCGTAGCGCTTGCTACGCAAGATATTTCCATTCGAGTCCGTCAGGGCGATCCCTGCGCCGCGACTTCGGCGGCTGCGCGCTGCGCGGTGATGTGCTAGCATTTGCTGCTGTCGCCTTCGTTGTCGAACATGTTCAGAAACCTGGGCGACAGATCAATCGCATGCCGCAACTTGTGCGCGCGCAGATGCGCGAAATTCGGAGCGACCGCTTGTCGCGCCGTTGTGTGAACCAGTTCATCCTCGTCCGCGCCGATCCGTTTCAGCATGGTGGCTCGACGCGAACAGAAGGAGTCGCGGACATGAACGAGCAGCCATCAAATGGAATGCCCGATTGGCTCACGACGGACATGCTGGTGATCGCCGTCGCACTGGCGATCATCGTGGTGGGAATCTGGATCGCGCCGTAGCGGCCGCGGGTGCGCGGCGATGACGCGCCTCACAGGCCGATCATCCGGAAGATCATGCCGCCGATATTCGGACCATGATGGTGGTGGCGGCGATGACGGCCTCGCGGAGCTTCGTCGTTGCTTGCGGCCATCGCGTTCCGGCCGCCGTTCCGCTCGGGGCCAATCGCGTCGAATGCGGCCTTCTGCTCGTCGTTGAGCGCGTTGTAGAAGGTGTCCAGCGCAGGACGCACCGTGCCGATCGCCTGCAGCATGGCATCGAGCCGGGCTTCGACCGCCGCAAGGCGCGCCGGCGGCGTGCGGGCGTCGGTGGGCGGGCAGGATGATTTCAAGGTATCCTCGGCCTTGGTTGCCGCGTCCCGCAAGGCGTCGAGGCTCGCCCGCTGTGCGTCGGTCGGCTTGACGTCGCGATCGATGATGTCGCCGGGCCATGCGATGGCGGCAGGCTGCGCGGTGTTGCAGGTGGTGTTGTCCGACGTCGCCTCACGCTGGCCGCGGTGCTGATCCGCCACCAGGGCCGTCACCTTGGCTTTCTGATCGTCGCTGAGCATCCCATAGAACTTCTCCAGCGCGGGCTGCAGGATGCCGACCGCATCGCGCATCGCCTGGAGGCGCTGCTGCATCGCGGAGAGCCGGCTCGGCGCGGTCAGCGGCACGTCCTTGGGGCAGGAATTGAGTATGGTCTCGGACGCCCTCTGCGAGGCGCTGGCGAGTTCGTCGAGTGCCGCGCTCTGCTCGGCATTGGGCTGGATGGCGCTGCGGAATTGCTCGATCGGGAAGCCCGCGATGTCGCTTCTGTCGCTGCCGCACATGTCGGCGAGAGCGTTGGCCTGACTGTTGCGCGATCGACCTGTGGCCGGCGGCCGGGGACCGGCATAGCCGGGCAGGTAATAGGCATAGCCGCTCAACGCATTGTAGTCGTAGGGTCCGAACAGACCGGCATAGAGATCGCCGTAGCCGTAATCCCAGAAGTACGGGTCGTAGCCCCAACCCCACCAGGTGTAGTCGTAGAGATCGTAATAGGCGTAGGGCCAGAACACCGGGCCGACCCAGCCATAACCGCCATTCGGATGGCGCCACCAGCCATCGCCATTGCGATAGCCCAAGGCGGCTCCGGCGGCGGCGGTCGTGATCGCGGCGCGCGTCATCGGGTTGCGCAAGCCGCCGGGCCTGCTCATTGCGGTTCTGATCTGGCGCGAGGCCAGCGAGCGCCCCACGACGCTCGCATTGCGCCGCATCGCAGCGGGCGAGGCGGCGGCGCGGCCGGCGGCTATGCCCGGCGCGGAGCGTGCCGCGCGCGCGGCAGGACGGAATTGGGAATGGCGTGCGGCTGAGCCGCCGCTAAACCTCGTCCCGGCTCTTGCTGCCGGACGAATGGTGTGAAAGCCGCCGCCGCGCGGGCCGCCGGCGTGAAAGCCGCCGCCATGAAACCCGCCACCGCCACCGCGAAATCCGCCACCGCCGTGGAAACCGCCGCCTCCGTGAAATCCACCGCCGCCGCCATGGAAGCCGCCACCGCCATGACCTCCACCTCCGCCGCCATGGCCGCCGCCGCCGCGGGCATCGGCACGACCTGCGAACAGCGCGGTCGATGCCGCGACCGCGATGATCGCGGCGAACGCCAACACGGCATATTTGCTGCGGGCAGCCGCCAGCATCGGTGTCACCCTTCGGCAGTCAGTAATGCCTGACGTCAACATCGCACCCCGCCGTCGGGTTCCATCGGCGATGCGGTTATTTGCCGCGCGGTTCTTGCGGCGCGGACGCCCGCGCCCGTGGTTGATCAGGCGAATCCAGTACGCCGCGGCCTCTCGACACAAGCACTGCTGCCTCTGGAATACCGTTCACCCGCATGCGCGGGTGATGACACCGGCGGTGTAGCAACTTGTATCGAGAACCACCATCATCGTCGTCCCGGCGAAGGCCGGGACCCATAACCCCAAATATAAGTTGTCGCGCGATGCGGGAACGACAAGTCCCTCTCACAACAATTGCTGCGGCGTATGGGTCCCGGCCTTCGTCGGGACGACGGCATACATTTTGGCGCGAGCGATCGCACAAATCAGATGCGCGCAGCCGCTACACCGGCAACGCCGTCGAATACTTCACCTGGCTGAGCGCAAAGCTCGACTCGATCGAAGCGATGCCGTCGAGCCGGGTCAGCTTGTTCTTCAGGAATGCTTCATAGGAGGAGAGGTCGGCGGCGACCACGCGCAACAGATAGTCGCGGTTGCCGGTCATCAGGTAGCATTCGAGCACCTCGTCCCATTTCGAGATCGCGCGCGCGAAGCGGTTGAGGTCTTCCTCCTTCTGCCGCGCGAGCTTGATCGAGATGAAGACCGAGACATGCAGCCCGATCGACTTCTGGTCGACGGTCGCGATATAGCGCGAGATCACGCCGCGGTGCTCGAGCAGCTTGACCCGGCGGTGGCACGGCGACACCGACAGCCCGACCTTGTCGGCGAGTTCCTGCATGGTCATGCGGCTGTCGGTCTGGAGCAGACTCAGGATCTTGCGGTCGATGGCGTCGAGGGCAGGCATTGGGATGAACTCGCTGGTTGCGGCCGGATCGTGGGAATTTATGCCAATTTTTCCTGTGCTGTCGCGTGGAATTGAGATTTTCGGCGGCGCAGCCGGCAGTAACATCGGGAATATCGCTCGGAGCCCTGCCATGGGAATTGCGCCTGAACGCCTCGACATGCTCACAGCCCTGGCCCGCAAGGTGCTGTGGCTGTCGTCGTGGACCATCCACCACGCCAACCATATCAGGCCAAATACCGATGGGCTGAAGGTCGGCGGCCACCAGGCCTCGTCGGCCTCGCTCGCCAACATCATGTCGGCGCTTTACTTCTCGGTGCTGCGTCCGCAGGACCGCGTCGCGGTGAAGCCGCATGCGAGCCCGGTGTTTCACGCCATCCAGTATCTGTTCGGCCACCAGACCCGCGACAAGCTGGAGAATTTCCGCGGCTACAAGGGCGCGCAGTCCTATCCCTCGCGCACCAAGGATGCCGACGACGTCGACTTCTCCACCGGTTCGGTCGGCCTTGGCGTGGCGCAGGCGCTGTTCGCCTCGCTGGTGCAGGACTATGTCAAGGCGCATGGCTGGATGAACGATCGGCCCGAGGGCCGCATGATCGCGCTGGTCGGCGACGCCGAGATGGACGAGGGCAATATCTTCGAGGCGCTGCTGGAGGGCTGGAAGCACGGCCTGCGCAACACCTGGTGGGTGGTCGACTATAACAGGCAGTCGCTCGACGCCGTGGTGCGCGAGGGATTGTGGGCCAAGTTCGAGACCATGTTCCGCAATTTCGGCTGGGACGTGGTGATCGTGAAATACGGCAAGCTGATGCTGGAAGCGTTTGCCGAACCCGGCGGCGAGGCGTTAAGGCGCTGGATCGACAATTGCCCGAACCAGATGTACGCGGCGCTCTGTTTCCAGGGCGGTGCTGCGTTCCGCAAGCATCTGCGCGACGATATCGGCGACCAGGGCGACGTCTCGGCGCTGATCGATCGCCGCAGCGACGACGAGCTCTTGGCGCTGATGTCGAACCTCGGCGGCCACGATATGGCAAGCATGATCGAGGCGTTCGAGGCTGTTGATCACGACCGTCCGGTCTGCTTCATCGCCTACACCATCAAGGGCGTCGGCCTGCCGATGCAGGGCCACAAGGACAACCACGCCGGCCTGATGACGGTGGCGCAGATGGAGAAGTGGCGCACCGCGCAGAACATCCGCTCCGGCCATGAATGGGACAAGTTCGAAGGCCTGCCGCTAGAGCCCGCGAAGCTCGAGGCGTTCCTGGCCGAGGCGCCGTTCAACCGCGAAGGACGCCGCCGGCTCTCGGCGCCTGAAATCGAGGTGCCGGAGCGGCTGGCCTTCAAGGCCTCGGCGCAGATGTCGACGCAGCAGGGCTTTGGCCTTGTGCTGCACGAGCTCGCGCGCGGCGACAGTGAGCTCGCCTCGCGCATCGTCACCGTGTCGCCCGATGTCACCGTGTCGACCAATCTCGGTGCCTGGGTCAACCGCCGCGGCCTGTTCGCCAAGGCGGAGAACCACGATCTGTTCCGGCAGGAGAAGATCCCGTCGGCCTACACCTGGGAATACTCGCCGAAAGGGCAGCACCTCGAGCTCGGCATCGCCGAGATGAATCTGTTCATCATGCTCTCGGCGCTCGGCCTGTCGCAGCAGATCAACGGCGCGCGGCTGCTGCCGGTCGGCACGCTGTACGATCCCTTCATCGAGCGCGGCCTCGATGCGCTGAACTATGCCTGCTACCAGGACGCCCGCTTCATGGTGGCGGCGACGCCGTCGGGCATCTCGCTGGCGCCGGAAGGCGGCGCGCATCAGTCGATCAAGACGCCGCTGATCGGCATGGGACAGGACGGGCTCGCCTCGTTCGATCCGGCCTTCGTCGATGAACTTGCCGTGATCATGGGCTGGGGCTTTGGCCACATGCAGCGCGAGGGTGCCGAGGGTGGTTCGGTTTACTTGCGACTCTCGACCCGGACGCTGGAGCAGCCGCAACGCATCATGACGCCGGAGCTGCAGCGCGACATCACCGATGGCGCCTACTGGATGCGCAAGCCCGGCCCGAACTGCGACGTCGTGATCGCCTATACCGGCACGGTCGCGCCGGAGGCGATCGAGGCAGTCGGCCTCATCGGCGAGAGCCACCGCGATGTCGGTCTCCTGGCGGTCACCTCTGCCGACCGGCTCTATGCCGGTTGGTCCGCGGCGCGGAATTTGCGCCGCGACCGCCGCGGCGCGCAGCATTCGAGTCATATCGAGCGCATGCTGGCGCCGCTCGGCCGCGACTGCGGCATTGTGACCGTGATCGACGGCCATCCGGCCTCGCTCGGCTGGCTCGGCAGCGTGCGCGGCCACCGCCTCGAGGCGCTCGGCGTCGAGCATTTCGGCCAGACCGGCACGATCGGCGACCTTTACCGCCATTACGGCATCGACGCCAATGCCATCATCGACGCGGCGGAAAGGGTGTCGGTCGGCGCCCCTGTGCGGCATCGCAAGATGGCGGTGTGACTGCATAGTCGCGTCGTCATTCCGGGGCGGCGCGAAGCGACGAGCCCGGAATCCATTTAGCCGCAAGTTCGGTGGCGAAATGGATTCCGGGCCTGCGCCAAGAGGCGCATCCCGGAATGACGGGGAGCAAGGCTTGCCACCCTGATGCCAGCGACCTTATATCCCGTTCGCGTGCACGAGCCGCGCCCCGCATATGGCGGGTTCAATTCGCCCTGCTTTCGTGCAAGGATGCCTGCCGAACGCTTTCCGTTCCCCTTATCCATACGCCCCCTACAAGAGGTTTCCGATGGTCAATCGCATGCAATTCTACATCGACGGCGCCTGGGTCGATCCCGTCGTCAAAGGCAAGTCCACCCCGGTCGTCAATCCGGCGACCGAAGAGGCGATGTATGAAGTTGCGCTCGGCTCCAAGGCCGATGTCGACAAGGCAGTCGCCGCCGCCAAGCGCGCCTTCGAGACCTATTCCCAGACCAGCCGCGAGGAGCGCATCGCGCTGCTCACCAAGATCGTCGAGGTCTACAAGGGCCGCATGAAGGAGATCGGCGCCGCCGTCTCCGACGAGATGGGCGCGCCGCTGCCGATGGCCGAGAAGCTGCAGGCCGGCGCCGGCCTCGGCCACCTCATGAACACCCTCGAAGTGCTCAAGAAGTACGAGTTCGAGGAGACCATGGGCACCGCCGTGATCGTGCGCGAGCCGGTCGGCGTGGTCGGCATGATCACCCCGTGGAACTGGCCGCTCAACCAGATCGCCTGCAAGGTCGCGCCCGCGCTTGCCGCCGGCTGCACGATGATCCTGAAGCCGTCGGAGTTCACCCCGACCTCGGCGCTGATCTTCGCGGAAATCCTCCATGAAGCCGGCGTGCCGAAGGGCGTCTTCAACCTCATCAACGGCCTCGGCCCGGAGGTGGGTGCGGCGATGAGCGAGCACCCGGACATCGACATGATCTCGTTCACCGGCTCAACCCGCGCCGGCGTCGACGTCGCCAAGCGTGCGGCGCCGACCGTCAAGCGCGTCAGCCAGGAGCTCGGCGGCAAGTCGCCGAACGTGATCCTGGAAGGTGCCGACCTGACCAAGGCGGTGACCGGCGGCGTGATGCACATGTTCAACAACTCGGGCCAGTCCTGCAATGCGCCGTCGCGCATGATCGTGCCGCTCTCCAAGATGAAGGAAGTGGCGGCGATCGCGAAGGGCGTCGCCGACAAGACCAAGGCCGGCGACCCGCGTGCCGACGGCACCACGATCGGCCCGGTGGTCAACCGCGGCCAGTGGGACAAGATCCAGGCGCTGATCCAGAAGGGCATCGACGAGGGCGCAACGCTCGTCGCCGGTGGTCCGGGCCTGCCCGAAGGCGTCAACAAGGGCTTCTATGTCCGTCCGACCATCTTCGCCGACGTCACCAACGACATGACGATCGCCCGCGAAGAGATCTTCGGTCCGGTGCTGACCATCCTCGGCGCCAAGGACGAAGCGGAAGCCGTGAAGATCGCCAACGACACGCCGTATGGTCTTGCCGGTTACGTCTCGGCCGACACCGTGGAGACCGCGCGCCGCGTTGCCCGCCAGATCCGCGCCGGCAACATCAACCTGCAGGGCGTGCCGAATGAGCGCAGCGCGCCGTTCGGTGGCTACAAGCAATCAGGCAACGGCCGCGAGTGGGGCCGCTACGGTCTGGAAGAATATCTCGAGGCCAAGGCGGTCGCCGGCTACAACGCCGCGTAAGCTGAAGCTGCGAGAGACACGGATTTTGGCGCCGGGGCGGATCACCGCTCCGGCGTCAGACGTTTTGGGACCTGGAAGTTTTTCATCGTCGTCCCGGCCTAGTGCGCAATTGCGCACGTAGGGCCGGGTACCACAGGGTTTCGTTTTGCGAAGATCACGGCCAGCGAGCGAAGCGAAGCAATCCATCTCTCCTCATGCGCGGAAGGATGGATTGCTTCGTCGCTTCGCTCCTCGCAATGACGGTCGGATCAACCGCCAGGCGCGCCCTGGGTGTTGACGTAAAGCGCGTAGATCGACTGGCTCGCCGCCATGAACAGGCGGTTGCGCTTGACGCCGCCGAAGCAGAGATTGGCGCAGCGCTCCGGCAGTGCGATGCGGCCGATCATGACGCCGTCGGGCGCGAACACCACGACGCCGTCGAGCTCGGGATCGCCCATGCCCCAGCCACACCACAGATTGCCGTCGATGTCGCAGCGCATGCCGTCCGGCGTGCCCGGGCCGGCGTCGATGAAGACGCGCTTGTTGGAAATCGTCGTGCCGTCGGCTGCGACGTCAAAGGCCAGGATCTTGCGGTTCGGCTCGCCGCGGGATTCCACGACGTAGAGGATCTTTTCGTCCGGCGAGAAGCACAGCCCGTTCGGGCCGAGCACGCCCTCGGCGACGATGGTGGCCTTGCCGGATTCGGGATCGAGCCGGTAGACGTTTGGCGCTATCTCGGGATCGGCCTTGTAGCCCTCGTAGTTGCCGAGCAAGCCGAAGATCGGATCGGTGAACCAGATCGAACCGTCGGACTTCACCACGACGTCGTTCGGCGAGTTCAACCGCTTGCCGCCGAAGCTATCGATCAGCACCGTAATCGATCCGTCATATTCGGTGCGCACCACGCGACGGCCGCCATGCTCGCAGGTGATCAGCCGGCCCTGGCGGTCGCGAGTGTTGCCGTTGGCGAAGTTCGACGGCTTGCGGAAGATGCTGACCGCGCCGGTCTCTTCCTCCCATTTCAGGATGCGCTGGTTCGGGGTGTCGCTGCACAACAGATAACGGCCGTCGCCGAACCACACCGGCCCTTCGGCCCAGCGCAGGCCGGTGGCGATCCGCTCGACGGCGGAAAGTTTTAGCCAGTATTTCTCGAAGCGCGGATCGAGCGCGTGGATCGCGGGATCGGGATAGCAGGTCGCGGGACGCCAGCCGGCGGAATGAACATCGGACATTTGCTGTTCTCGTTGTTGTGTTTCGATGGTGTTTCCTTGAGCGCATGGTTTGCTATCATTGTCGGCCTGCGACCGCAATTCGCTCGCAGCAATCAGGACAGACGAGGGACGGCATGCCACGCATATTGATGACCGGCGCATCGGGCGGAATCGGAACAAGCCTGCGCAAGCTGTTGCCGCCGATCTATCCGGACCTCCTGCTGAGCGACATCAAGCCGCCCGCCGATCTCAGCAACAAAGAGAAATTCAAGGCGGCCGATCTCGCCGACCTCGCGCAGGTCGAGGCGGTTTGCGAGGGCGTCGACGGCATCCTGCATTTCGGCGGCTATTCGGTCGAGGGCTCGTGGGATGCGATCCTGCAGGCCAACATCATCGGCTGCTACAATTTGTTCGAGGCGGCGCGCAAGCAGGGCGTCAAGCGGGTGATCTTCGCCTCGTCCAATCACGCGGTCGGCTTCTATCCGCGGCATCATCGCATCGGCACCGACGTCACCGCGCGGCCGGACAGCCGCTACGGGGTGAGCAAGGTGTTCGGCGAAGGCATCGGCGCGCTCTATGCCGACAAGCACGGCATCAAGGTGACCTGCATCCGGATCGGCAATTTCGGCGAGGCGCCGCTCGATCACCGCAGGCTCTCGATCTGGCTCAAACCGGAGGACCTGGTGCAGCTCTGCCGCATTGGGCTCGAGCATCCCGATATCCATTTCGAGGTGCTGTACGGCGCCTCCTACAATGAGCGTTCGTGGTGGGACAATCACCGCGCCTACGATCTCGGCTACCGCCCGACCGGAAGGGCTGAGGATTTTCGCGAGCACGCGATGGCCGAGCAGGCCAAGCTGCCGCCGGATCCGATCGGCGATTACTACCAGGGCGGCACGTTCTGCAGCATGGAGTTCGACGGCGACAGAACGCGAGTCATCGACTGGAAGACGTGATCAGTCCTCGCATTGCGGCAGCTGCTTGACCGCCTCAGTGTGCTCGCGCTGCGGCTCAGTCGCGCTTTTCCCGGACGTCGCCTTGGGTGCGCTTCCGGGCCCGTCATAGACTTGCGAAAAGTGGTTGAGCGGGAAGCTGAGGCTGATCTTCTGCCCGGTCAGGTTCTTCGCTTCCACCGCGATCGCCTGCGCGTGCTTGAGCCGTTCGATCAGCTCGCCATTGGCCTCCAGCGTGCCGCCGCAGCCGAGCGTGTAGCAGTGCGTCCTCGCGATCTGCATCGGCTCGTCCTGATCGATGCGGAGGCTGATCGTGCCTTCCAGCATGGTCCGCGTGCCGACATTGGCGGTGAGCAGCGCGCGCGTGCTGCTCTGCGGCGAGATGCTGATGGTGCCGCCCGACGGCGCGCACTTGCCGCGCGCGGCGGCCGCGACGAAGCAACTCGCCTCGGTCAGGCAGGTCTTGCTCCAGGGCTCATAGCTGAGCTCGGCCGCGCGCGCATCGGCTGCCTCACCGACGCTGCCGAGTGCAAGCTGCGCCGCGAACGATCCCACCAACAAAGCCACATAACGCATCGCCGTCTCCTTCACGAGGGGGCCGCGTATCGCGCTATTGCGGCTTTTTGTCGTTGGAGATGCGGACGAGATAATCCGCCTTGCTGTACTGCATGTGATCGACGCAGAGCTGCGCCAATGCCCAGCTGTCGCGGCCCTTCAAGAGCTCGATCATCAATTCATGCTGGCGCCGCGACAGCGCGAGGCCCTGGCTGTCGGCGAGATTCTTGGCGCGCATCGGCAGCGTCAGGTTCATGTAGTCCTGCAACGAACGCACCAGATACGGATTGCCGCAGGCCGAGAACAGCGCGAGGTGGAACGCATCGTTGGTCTCGTGAATGCCACGCATGTCCTGCGCGTCGGCCCTGATGCAGTACTGCCGTTGCAGCTCGCTCAGCTGGTCGATGAGGCCTTGAGGCGCGGGCAGGGCGATCATCAGCGCGGCCTGCCGCGTCAGCATCTCGCGCACCTCGTAGATCTGCCGCACTTCCTCAGCCGAATAGAACCGCACCGTGGCGCCGACATTCTTCTCGCGCAGCACGATGCCCTGGCGCTCCAGCTGGAACAGGGCCTGACGCACGAAATGCCGGCTCGCGCCGTAGCGCTGCATCAAGGTATCCTCGACCAGCCGCAGGCCGGGCGCGAAGCGGCCGAAGATGATGTCCTCCTCCAGCCGGCGGATCACCTCTGCCTGCTCCTCCTCGCGCGAGGGGGCCTGGAGTTCGGACAAGGTGGGCTCGGCTTTCATGTGCTCTCGGCTTCGGATTGATGCCGGAGGTCAGCATGGCGTCCGGGTTATTGTCAATAATGAGGACGAGTTTGCCGCGGACCGGCGGTGCTCTACCGCCGGATTATCTCATATTGACAATAATTCCTGCCGCTCCTTAAGTGCATCAGAACAACCACGGGACGAGAAGAAAATGGCCGACGGACTTCGCAAGGGACTGACCAGCTATGGTGACGCCGGCTTCTCGCTGTTCCTGCGCAAAGCCTTCATCAAGGCGATGGGCTATTCGGACGACGCGCTCAATCGCCCGATCGTCGGCATCACCAACACCTTCAGCGACTACAATCCCTGCCACGGCAACGTGCCTCAGATCATCGAGGCGGTGAAGCGCGGCGTGATGCTGTCGGGCGCGATGCCATTCGTGTTCCCGACCATCTCGATCGCCGAGAGCTTTGCGCATCCGACCTCGATGTATCTGCGCAATCTGATGGCGATGGATACCGAGGAGATGATCCGCGCCCAGCCGATGGATGCGGTGATCGTGATCGGCGGCTGCGACAAGACCCTGCCGGCGCAGCTCATGGCGGCAATCAGCGCCGATCTGCCGACGGTGGTGATTCCGGTCGGCCCGATGGTAGTCGGCCATCACAAGGGCGAGGTGCTCGGCGCCTGCACCGATTGCCGCAGGCTGTGGGGCAAGTATCGCGCCGGCGAGATCGACGATCACGAGATCGAGGCGGTAAACGGCCGTCTTGCGCCTTCCGTGGGTACCTGCATGGTGATGGGCACGGCCTCCACCATGGCCTGCATCACCGAGGCGCTCGGCCTGTCGCTGCCGATGAGCGCGACGATCCCGGCGCCGCATGCAGAACGCTTCCGTTCCGCCGAGGCCAGCGGCCGCGTCGCCGCCGAGATGGCCAAGACCAAGGGGCCGAAGCCGAGCGAGATCCTGACGCCGGCCTCGTTCCGCAACGCCCAGGTCGTCATGCAGGCGATCGGCGGCTCGACCAACGGGCTGATCCATCTCACTGCCATCGCCAACCGCTCGCCGCACAAGATCGACCTCGCGGCGTTCGACAAGCTCGGCCGCGAGGTGCCGGTGCTGGTCGACCTCAAGCCGTCGGGCGACCACTACATGGAGCATTTCCATCATGCCGGCGGCGTGCCGAAGCTGATGGCGCAGCTCGGCGACCTCATCGACCTCGATGCCAAGACCATTACCGGCCAGACCTTGCGTGAGGTCGTGGCCAACGCAGAGGATGTGCCGGGACAGGACGCGATCCGCTCAAGGGCCAACCCGATCAAGTCCGAAGGCGCGATGGCGATCCTGCACGGCAATCTCGCGCCGCGCGGTGCCGTCATCAAGCAATCCGCGGCAAGTCCGAAGCTGCTGCAGCATACCGGCCGCGCCGTGGTGTTCGAATCGGTCGAGGACATGACGCTGCGGGTCGACGATCCCGCGCTCGACGTGACCGCCGACGACGTGCTCGTGCTGCGCAATGCCGGGCCGAAGGGCGCGCCGGGCATGCCCGAAGCGGGCTATTTGCCGATCCCCAAGAAGCTCGCGCGTGCCGGGGTAAAGGACATGGTCCGCATCTCCGATGCGCGGATGAGCGGCACTGCGTTCGGCACCATCGTGCTGCATATCACGCCGGAGTCCGCCGTCGGCGGCCCGCTCGGGCTGGTGAAGAACGGCGACATGATCCGGCTCGATGTCGCCAAGCGCAGCATCGATCTCCTGGTCGACGAGGCCGAATTGCAGAAGCGCCGAGCCGCGCTGACCCCGGCCGGCACGCCGGACTGGGCCAGGCGCGGCTATGCACATCTCTTCAATGAAACCATCCTGCAGGCCGACGAGGGTTGCGACTTCGACTTCATGCGCGCCAAGGGGAAGTAACGGGCAAAGTTCGACGTGCTGGCCGAATTGTCGATAATTTCTGCGATGCGGCGCTCATTCGCGCCTGCGACGAGCTGATCACCTCTGTTTTATTGACAATCCCGCGGGACAGGTGGGATGATCGTGTCAATCAAAAACAGGGGGAACGTCGCGATGGGCTATTTTGCCAAAATCGTCGGGATCGCCATGGCCGTGGCAGCGCTCCTGCTGCCCGCGCGTGCCGGCGCGCAGGAGGTCAAGCACTTCCGCTTCGCCTACGACCAGCCGCGCAACACCGGCTATTCGGTCGCCGGCGATCTCTTCGCCGACAAGCTCAAGGAGTTGAGCAAGGGCACGTTGATCGTCGATCAATATCCCGGCGCGCAACTCGGCCAGGAGCCGCAGCTGCTGCAACTCGTCAAATCGGGCGATATCGAGTTCGCGATCATCTCCTCCGCCAACACCGCGACGATCTCGCCCCAGGCCGGCGTGATGTCGCTGCACTTCCTGTTCCGCAACGACGCGCATGTGACCAAGGCGCTGGCCGATCCGCAGGTGTTCGATGCGATCAGGACCATGATCGACGAGACCACTCAGGGCCTGCATGTGATCGGCACCGGCTCGCAGGGCGTGCGCCACATCTACAGCAAGCGGGAAATCCACAACGTCGGCGAGCTCAAGGGCCTGAAGGTCCGGGTGCAGGCCACTGCGACCGAAGACACCATGTTCCCGGCCTACGGCGCGCAGACCGTGCACATGCCGTTCGGCAGCGTCTACACCTCGCTGCAAACCGGCGTGGTCGACGCCGCCGAGAACAGCATCAACGTCTATCTCGTCAACAAGCACTATGAGGTCGCGCCGGTGCTCTCGATCACCGAGCACGAGGCCAACAATGCGCTGCTGTTCGTCTCCGACAAGCTCTGGCAGAGCCTCTCCGCCGAGCAGAGGCAGTGGGTGCAGGCCGCCGCCAACGAAGTCAGCGCCAAGGAGCCGCAGAAGGCGTTCGAGCTGGAGCGCACTGCGCTGACCAAGCTGAAATCGTTCGGCGTCAAGGTGGTCGAGGACGTCGACAAGAAGAGTTTTACCGCGATCGCCGATCCCTATCTCGACAAGCTGGCCAAGGATCTCGGCCCGCATGCGGAGAAGATCAAGAATTTGATCCGCGCGATCAACTAGCTCACTCCTTGCGTCGTCCCGGCCTAGTGCGCAGTTGCGCACGGAGCCGGGACCCATACGCCGCGGCCTATCTGCTGAAGGACTGGCCGCCGTTTTTTTCAAAACGACACGCGCCGGTGGTTATGGGTCCCGGCCTTCGCCGGGACGACCTACGAGGAAGGAGCATTCGATGGCCATCGCCGACAGACTGGTGTTGCAACGGCAGCGGCATCTGAAATGGCGGGCGCTCGACCGGCTCGAGTTGATCCTGATGATGCTGTGCGGCCTGCTGTGCTTCGGCTTCTCGCTGTCGGTGACCGCCGACATTGTCACCCGCACCATCGGCCATCCCTGGCTATGGTTGCAGGAGGTGACCTCGACGCTGTTCATCTACGCGATCTTCATCGGCGCCGCGGTCGCGACACGGCGCAACGATCATCTCTATCTCACCGCGATCTCGGAGGCGATGCACGGCAGGTCGCGGACATTCGTCGAAATCGTCATCCGCCTCGTGGTGCTGGGCGTCGCCTTCTGCCTGGTCTGGTACGGCTATCAGAACTACCTGCGCGGCTTCGGCAGCTTCCGCCTGCCGTCGGGCACGCCGATCGCCTCGCTCTATGCGGTGATCCCGCTGTCCGGCATCCTGATCGGCCTGTTCACCATCGAGCAACTCATCAACGGCATCCGCAACGGCTTTGATCATCCGGAGCCGCCGGATGACGACCTTGCGATCCCGGCGATCAACACCAGCGCGATCACGGGAGCACAGCTGTGAGCGCACCGGTCGTGCTCGTGCTGATGTCGTTCTGTTTCCTGTTCTTCGGCTATCTAGGCGTGCCCGTGCCGTTCTCGTTGATGGCCGGCGTGTTCATCGGCGCGGCGCTGTCGGACGTGTCGCTCGCCGCCATCATCCAGAAGATCTTCGACGGCGTCGATTCCGAAGCACTGCTGGCGATCCCGTTCTTCCTCCTGGTCGGCGAGCTGATGAGTTCGGCGAATGTCGTGGTCCGCATCGCCAACCTGTCCGTGTCGCTGGTCGGCCATATCAGGGGCGGGCTGTCGCAGGTCGTCGTCGTCTTCAGCATGTTCTTCTCGGAAATGTCGGGCTCGACCACCGCCGATGTCGCCGTCATGAGCCGCGCGCTCGGCGGCCCGATGCGGCGGGAGGGCTACGAACCGGCGTTCATCGCCGCGATCATCGCCTCGGCCTCGACGATCGCGGCACTGGTGCCGCCAAGCATCACGGCGGTGGTCTATGGCGCGGTCGGCAACGTCTCGATCGCCGGCCTGTTCATGGCCGGCGTGGTCCCCGGCCTGATGATCGGCTTCGGGCTGATGATCTATTGCTACTTCTTCGGCCCCTCCGGCCTGCGCAAGCCGCGGGCGCCGCTGCGCCAGGTCGCCTTCGCCGCCGGCGACGCCGCGCTGCCGCTGATGATCCCGGTGATTCTGCTCGGCGGCATCCTGACCGGCTGGTTCACGCCGACCGAGGCCGGCGTGGTCGCGGTCGCCTATATCATCATCGTGGTGATCCCGGCGCTGAACCGCGGGCACCTGAAGAAGATCCCGTACGACTTCTGCCTTGCCGGCCTGATCTTCTCTCTGCCGCTGATCACGATCGGCGCGGCGAACGCATTCGGCTGGATGCTCGCCTATCTGCGCGGCGCGATCTACATCGCCGACTGGATCACCTCGATGGCCGGCAACGATCCGCACCTCATCATGCTCTTGATGGTGCTGCTGTTCACCGTGGTCGGCGACTTCATCGAGCCGGTGCCGACCATCATCATCTTCATGCCGCTTGTCAATGCGCTGACCCAGGCCGGCGACATCAACGGCGTGCACATGGGCGTGGTGCTGATCGCGACGCTGGCCTTCGGCCTGATCACGCCGCCCTACGGGCTGGTGCTGCTGATGGCCTCGAAATTCGTCGGCATCAGTTTTGCGAAGGCGTTGCGGGCGGCGCTGCCGATCTATGTCGTCTTTCTCGTGACGATCTGCTTCACGATCTATTTCCCGAAGGTCGTGCTGTGGCTGCCGAAGCAGGTGATCCCGGAATCGGTCGGCTGCTTCAAGGCACCCGGCGGCACGGGCTACATCTGCCCGAATTAATCTTACCAACCCCTCAGGATGAGGGGAAAGACCGACTCTAACGCTGTCGTAATTATTGTCCCTACTTCGACTTACTGGTGAACTTCTTCACGGCGGCGCGAAAATCGTCGGTATGCATGGTCGCGATGATCTTGTGCTCCTCGGCATCGAGCTGCTGCTTGGTCGGCGTAGTGGCGGCCTGATACACCAGTGATTTGGTTGCGGCGATCGCGGCCGGCGGATTCTTGGCCAGGCGCTCGGCGAGTTGCCGGGTGGCCGCCTTAAGCTCGGTCGCGGGCACGGTCTTGACCACCAGCCCCCATTCATAGGCCTGCTGCGCAGTGAAGCCGTCTTCCGCGAGGAAAATCTGCAGCGCACGCCGGGTGCCAACGGTGCCCACGATGCCGACCGTGCTGCCGCCGTCCGGCGACACGCCGATCTTGGCATAGGCGGGCGTGAAGCGGGCATCGTCCGCGGCGATGCACAGGTCGGTCACGAAGGCGAGGCCCATACCGGCGCCGGCCGCCGAACCATGCACACTGGACAGCACGATCTTCGGCATCCGCCGGACCGTCTCGATGAAGGCGTGGTAGTGGTGCAGCATCTCGCCGACCACGGGCGTGACGTTGTTGGCCTCGGTCGCGGCGCCGATGGTTTGCAGATCGCCGCCGGCGCAGAAGGCGCGGCCTTCGCCCTCGATGACCAGCACGCGGACGTCCTTGTTGGCTTCGACCTCGGCGCTCAGTTGCTCGAGCTTTTTGGCGATCGTCAGGTCGATCGCGTTGAACGCGGCCGGCCGGTTCAGCGTGATGGTGGCGATGGCACCGTCGATGCGGAGCAGAGCGGGGTCGTTGGCGGAGGCGGGTGCTGGCATTTTGAAGACCTTGGGCTTGTTATTTCCGGACATTTAAGGCCTTGTCGGGAGCCGTGGCAATCCGGCTCGGCGCCGCGGCGGGCCCCGAATCGCCGGAGACCCCCTTGCATCGGCGCGGTCCATGAGGCCAAATAGCCGGCGCCTTCGGTACGCAGACACGAGCGCTGTGGGGACGGGGCAAGCAAGCTAACATCGACAAGAGGAAACGGCATGGGTCACGCCTGCTCGCGCGTATTTGGGTTGTTCCGATGACAGGCTCGGTCATCATCGTCGGCGCCGGACATGCCGGCTTCCAGCTCGCGGCGTCGCTGCGCCAGGCGGGCTTTTCTGAGCGCATCGCCCTGCTCAATGACGAAGGCCATCTGCCGTATCAGCGGCCGCCGCTGTCGAAGGCCTATCTGAAGGGGACCGGCGGGCCCGAGACCCTGATGTTCCGGCCCGAGAAATTCTACCACGACAACAAGATCGAGCTGATCACCGATCGGGCGCATGCGATCGACCGCAATACGCGGAAGGTGGCGCTCGCCTCCGGCACCTCGCTCGACTACGGCCATCTGGTGTTCGCGACCGGTGCGCGGAACCGGCTGCTCGATATTCCCAACGCCAGGCTCGAGGCGGTTCGCTATTTGCGCATCCTGGATGAGAGCCAGGCGCTGCGCGATTTGATTGCGCCCGGCATGCGCGTCGTCGTGATCGGCGCCGGCTTCATCGGGCTCGAATTCGCCGCCACCGCGCGGGCCAAGGGCCTCGAGGTCGACGTGGTTGAACTGGCGTCGCGTGTGATGGCGCGGGCGGTGACCGCGGAGATTTCCGAGTTCTCGCAGTCGCGCCACGCTGCGGCCGGTATCCGGATTCATCTCGGCGTCCAGGTCACGGCGATCGAGGCCGATGGTGCCAAGGTCACCGGCGTCAGCCTGAGCAACGGCAAGCACATCTCGGCCGATCTCGTCGTGGTCGGCGTCGGCGTGCTGCCGAATGTCGAGCTCGCCGCGGAAGCCGGGCTGCCGGTCGCATCAGGGATCATCGTCGACGAGCATCTGCTGACCGCCGATCCGAATGTGTCGGCGATCGGCGATTGCGCGCTCTACACCAGCAAGCGGTTCGGCGGCTCGCTGCGGCTGGAGTCGGTGCAGAACGCAACCGACCATGCGCGCTGCGTGGCATCGCGGCTGACCGGCAAGACCGAGGTCTATGACGGCCTGCCGTGGTTCTGGAGCGACCAGGGTCCCGACAAGCTGCAAATGGCGGGTCTCACCACCGGCTACGACCGCGTCGTGGTGCGCGGCGACCGCGCGCAGGGCGCGTTCTCGGCCTTCTGCTATCGCGGCGACCAGCTGCTTGGCATCGAATCGGTCAATCGCGCGGGTGATCACATGTTCGGCCGCCGGCTGCTCGGCGCCGGCGGCTCGATCACGCCGGAGCAGGCGGCGGATGCGAGCTTTGATTTGAAGAGCGCGCTGACGTAGTTCATGCGTCGTCCCGGCCTTCGCCGGGACGACTCGTGGAAAGAACACGGCTAACCTCTTCCGCCGTCGGCATCGACGGCGCGGCGCCCATCCGTTGCACGCAGATCGAGGCGGCAGCGTTGGCGTAGGCCAGCGCGTCGCCGAGTTGCTTGCCGATGGCGAGCTGCGAGGCGAGGGCGCCGACGAAGCAGTCGCCGGCGCCGGTGGTGTCGACGGCCTTGACCTCGCGTCCCGGCACCAGCAGCGGCTGGTCGTCGACCAGCGCCAGCACGCCGCGCTTGCCGAGCGTGATGCAGACGATCTTGCCCAGGCCCAGCGCACGTGCCGCCTCGGCAAAGCGGGAGGGGGCGTCGCTGTCGCGCAGCTCCGTTCCCGTGAGCAAGCCGAGCTCGGTCTCGTTGAGGATCAGGACATCGACCAGATCGAGCAGCGCCTTGTCGGCCTCCTTTGCCGGCGCCGGATTGAGGATGGTGGTGGCGCCGGCGGCGCGGGCTCGCCGGAAAAATGCTGCGATCGACGGCAGCGGAATCTCGAACTGGCTGACCGCGACATCACCCTGCGCAAGCACGGGGGCTGCGACATCATCGGCATCGACCAGCCCGTTGGCGCCCGGCACCACGACGATGGTGTTGTCGGCATTGGCAAGCGTGATGATCGCCGTGCCCGAATGCGTGCCGTCGGTATCCTTGACGAAGGAGAGATCGACGCCTTGCGCGGCCAGGAAAACTCTCAGCTCTCTGCCAAACGCGTCGGTGCCGAGCCGGCCGATCAGCGTGGTCGGCATGCCGAGCTTGGCCGATGCCACCGCCTGGTTGGCGCCTTTGCCGCCGGGGAAATACAGCACGGCCTCGCCGGCGACGGTTTCGCCGACCTTCGGATGGCGCTCGGCGGTCGCCACCACGTCCATGTTGATGCTGCCTGCGACGAAGACGCCCCCCATCCCTAACCCCATTCAGCCGTGTCAGGCTTCCGCGCGGAACTCCTGCTTGACCGCCGCGATATCGGCGAGCGTCGGCAGGCCGGCCTCGTTGCCGAGCTTCTGGATCTTGAAGGTCGAAGCCGCGCGCGCGAACTTGAAATGCTCTTGCCAGCCTTTGCTCGGATTCGAGAGATAAGAGTAGATGTAGGCCCCGTGGAAGACGTCGCCGGCGCCGTTGGTGTCGATGACGCGCTCGCGCGGGATCGGAAACGCCGGCAGCGTGCGCACCGCGCCCGCCTCGTCATACCAGAGCAGGCCGCGCTCGCCCATGGTAACGCCGCCGACCTTGCAGCCGCGGCTCTTGAGATAGTCGAGCATCTGCTCCGGCGTCTTGTCCATCTGCTCGCACAGCCGCTCGGCGACGATCGCGATATCGATGAAAGCGAGCAGCTCGTGGGTGTTGGTGCGCAGGCCGCCGCCGTCCAGCGAGGTCAGGATGCCGTCCTCGCGGCAGAGTTTTGCGTAGTGGATCGCGGCGTCCGGCTGGTGGCCGTCGATGTGCAGTGCGCGGCAGCCCTTGATGTTCAACAGCGGAAAGGGATGGATGTGCTGGTCGTCGCGGCAGCGGACGATGGCGCGCTTGCCGTCATGGGGCATGATGAAGGACAGCGAGGAGGAGTTCACCTTGCGGGGATGGAACGAGATGCCGTACCGGTCGGCCATGTCCCAGAACATCCGTCCCAGCCAGTCGTTGGCCATGGTGGCGATCAGGTCCGGCTGGACGCCGAGCTTGGCGCAGCAGAACGCCGCGGTCACCGCGTTGCCGCCGAACGAAACCGCATAGGCGTCGGCGACGTGCTTCTCGTCCCCAACCGGCATGTGATCGGTGATGAAGGTGACGTCGATATAGGTCTGTCCGATGAAGAGAGCCTGCATTCGTTGTCCGTCGTCGCTTGATGTGGTCCCGGTCGATGATCAGACTAGCACTGCTGGTCGGCCGGTATCGCTGAAAATATTCGCAACCCTGCTTGGTTTACAGGTAGAGATGGTGGATTCCCCGGGCTGAGCTGGCATGCGGCATAACGGCTGCTCGCGGGCCGTGGTTCCGGAGCGGGTTAAGGAGAGGCACAATGACGGCAGATTCGGGGAGACCACAGCCATGATTATCGGCCTCGATCATGTCGTCGTCCTGACAGCCGACATCACCGCCGCCAGCGCCGCCTATGAGACGCTGTTCGCGCGGGCGCCGGCCTGGCGCAACAGCGGCGACGGCGCCGACCGCGTGCTGTTCACGCTCGACAACACCACGCTGGAATTGATGGCGCCGCGCGGCGACGTTGCCGCAGCCCAGCGCGTCCGCGGCGCGCTCGTGACGCAGGGCGAGGGGCTTGCGAGCCTTTGCTTCCGTGTCGGCGATATCGCCAGGATGCACCGCCGGCTCGATCGGCTGACCTTGAAGCCCGAACCGGTCACCGCGGTCGAGAGCCGCGACGAGACCAGCGGCGCCACGCTGTCGTGGAAGCGTACGCGCGCCGCGACCGATGCGACGCGGGGCATCCGCATGTTCTTCCTGGAGCGAGAGCAGGAGCGGCCGCTGTCGGTGCGCACCACGCCGGCCTCGATCACCGCGATGGATCATGTCGTGGTCTCGACCGCCGACCCGGAACGCGCCGCCGCGCTCTACGGCGCGCGGCTCCGGCTCGACATGGCGCTCGACCGCTCGCATCCGGACTGGGGCCGGCTGATGTTCTTCCGCTGCGGCGACCTCGTGGTTGAGGTCACGCACCGGCCGGGCAAAGCGGACGCTGACGCGCCGGACCGGCTGCGCGGCATCTGCTGGCGGGTGGCCGACATCGACGCCACGCATGCGCGGCTGGTTGCCGCCGGCGTCGACGTCTCGGAGATTCGCACCGGCCGGAAGCCCGGCACGCGCGTGATGACGGTGCGCAACGGCACGTGCGGCGTGCCGACGCTCCTGGTGCAGCCCTCGCAGGGAAGGCCAGACTAGGCCGCAGGTTGTGCGCGCGTCGTCACGCCAGCGCGCGTGACTGGGAAATGAGTGCGCAAAACTCCTTCGTCATTCCGGGGCTCGCGAAGCGAGAACCCGGAATCCATCAAGCCACACGTTCTGTGGATGAATGGATTCCGGGCTCGCGCCAAGTGGCGCGCCCTCAGGTGCGCAATTGCGCACCGGGGAATGACGAAGCGGGTGTTTGCGACGACATCATTCGTTCTCAAACCGCGTGCGTCATGCTACATTCATCAATTCAGCATCACCGGGCAATCGAATTGGCCAAGGCTAAGCGGATACAGAGATGGCAGCGCGATCCCCAGGGGATGCGGCTGCGGATTCTCGAGGCGGCCAAGCAGGAATTCGCCGCCCATGGCCTCGCCGGCGCGCGGGTCGACCGCATCGCGGCCAATGCCGGCGCCAACAAGCGCATGCTGTACTACCATGTCGGCAACAAGGAGGATCTTTATCTCGAGGTGCTGGAGGGCGCTTACGAGAAGATTCGCGCCGAGGAGCGCACGCTCGATCTCGAGCATCTCGATCCGCCCGAGGCGATCGGGCGCCTGATCGACTTCACCTGGAACTATTTCCTGCGCAACCCCGAGTTCCTGGCATTGCTGAACACGGAAAACCTCGCCAAGGCAAAACACCTGAAGCGCTCGACCAAGGTCAAGTCGATGCATTCGCCCTTTGTCGAGATGATCCGCACTGTGGTGACGCGCGGGGTCGAGAGCGGCGATTTCCGCGTCGCGGTCGATCCGGTGCAGCTCTATATCTCGATCGCGGGGCTCGCATTCTTCTATCTCTCCAACAGCGCCACCTTGAGCGTGATCTTCGGTCGCGACCTCTTGAAGAAGGACGCCCGCGACGAGCGCCTCGAGCACATGACCGCGCTGGTGCTGGCGGCGCTGACCGGCAAGTCCACCGCAGCGTTCAGCGCGATGCCGGCGCTGCGCGCTGCGGAACACCGGGTGGTGTGAGCCGGCGCGTTCGCCTTCATTGCTGATGCCCATAGCCCGGATGAAGCGAAGCGTAATCCGGGACGCCCCTATCGATGGCAAGCCCGGCCCCCGGATTTCGCTTCGCTGCATCCGGGCTACGCAACATTCCGCGATAATTTCTCGTCTGACGAAAACTGGGATTTCGGCGCGATTTTGCCGCGTGCGATGGGCTGGACAGTATTTATCCAACAGGTTAATTTCAGCGCGAACAACAGAGACGGCAAGGGAGCGTGGCGTGGCGGAGGCAAAGAGCCCTTCGGGCCTGTCGAAGGTGCTGAATGCGGCGTGGGTGCGCCCTTTCCTGTTCCTGGTCGTCATCGTGGCGGCCTGGGATCTCTCGATCCGGCTGTTCCACATTCCGGCCTATCAGATCCCGTCGCCCGGCGACGTCGTTGCGGTGCTGATCAGCGACTGGCCGGAACTGCTGCGGCAGTCCTGGCCGACCACCTATGCGACGATCTGCGGCTTCCTGCTCTCGGCGCTGTTCGGCATTCCCACAGCGATGCTGATCGCGGGCTCGAAGACGGTCGAGAGCTACGTCTATCCGCTTTTGGTGTTTTCCCAATCGGTGCCGAAGATCGCGATCGCGCCGCTGTTCGTGGTGTGGTTCGGCTTCGGCATCATCCCCAAGGTGATCTCCGCGTTCCTGCTCGGCTTCTTCCCTGTGGTGGTCTCGGCGGTGCAGGGCTTCAAGTCGGTCGACCCCGACATGGTCGATCTGGCGCGGGCGATGCAGGGCAGCCGCTTCAAGGTGTTCTGCGCCGTCAACCTGCCGCATGCGATGCCGGCGATCTTCTCCGGGCTGAAAGTTTCGGTGACGCTCGCGGTGGTCGGCGCCGTCGTCGGCGAGTTCGTCGGCTCCAATTCCGGCATCGGTTATGTGATGCAGCGTTCGATCGGCACCTTCGACCTGCCGACGATGTTCGCCGCATTGGTGATCCTGGCGCTGCTCGGCGTCATCCTGTTCTGGATCGTCGACCGCATCGAGCGGCTGGTGATCCCCTGGCACGTCAGCCAGCGCGACGACATCAGCTTCGCGTCCTAGCGCGGCAAACGGACAAGCGGCCCACGCAAGGGCCGCGGACAATAAGGGGAGAACAACCATGAAGCGTTTGATTGCGGTCGCCGGCGCCGCACTGGCCTGGACCGCGCTTGCGGTGGCACCGGCCGCCGCGGCGGACAAGGTCGTGCTGATGCTCAACTGGTACGTCTATGGCGAGCACGCGCCGTTCTATTACGGCAAGGCCAAGGGCATCTACGCTGCCGAAGGCATCGAGCTCGAGATCCAGGAAGGCCGCGGCTCGGCCGCCACCACGCAGGCGGTCGCCGCCAAGACCGCGGACTTCGGCTATGTCGACGTGCCCACGATGATGCGCGCGGCGGTCAAGGGCGCACCGGTGATCGCCACCGGTGTGCTGCTGCAGACCAGCCCGATGTCGGCGATGGGCTTCGTCGACAAGAACATCAGGAAGCCGGAAGACATCAAGGGCAAGACGGTCGCGATCACCCCGGCGGACTCGATGACCCAGATCTGGCCGCTGTTCCTGAAGAAGACCGGGCTGAAGGAAAGCGACTTCAACACGGTTGCCGGGGACGGCCAGACCAAGCTCAACGCCGTGATCAACGGCCAGGCCGATCTGTTGCTCGGCTACGTCATGGACCAGTCGATGAAGATCAAGGACGCGACGGCAAAGGACGTCTATCCGATCAAGTTCGCCGACTACGGCATCAACATGGTGTCGTCCGGCATCATCGCGAATTCCGACTATGTGAAGGCCAATGCCGACCTGGTCCGCCGCTTCATGTCGGCGACGACGAAGGCGGTGGAAGCCGCCGAGAAGGACCCGAAGGCTGCCGCGCAATCGATCCTCGACGCCAATCCGAAGGGCGGCAAGATCGACACGCTGACGGAGGGTTTCGAGCTGACGATCCCGCTCTATCGCACGCCCGAGACCAAGGACAAGCGTCCGTTCCAGGTCACCGACCAGAACATGACCGAGTCGGTCAATCTGATGGTCGAATATGGCGGCCTCGACGCCAAGGCGAAGGCCAATCCGAAGGCGTTCTACACCAACGACTATCTGCCGAAGGGTAATTCGTGACCCGTCAACCCCCGCTGTCGTCCCGGCGCAGGCCGGGACCCATAACCACCGGCATTCATTGTTGCGGAAGGTCTCTCATCAAGTGCCCGAACGAGAGGACGCGGCGTATCGGTCCCTGCTCCGTGCGCAATCGCGCACTCGGCAGGGACGACGGGTGGAGAAAGGCGCGATGAATCCCTTACCGAAGCCAAGCGATATCATCCAGCCCGCCGCGCATCTGCGCCTGGTGTCGGACCGTGCGGCCGGTGCCACGCCGGGCATCAAGCTCTCGGGCGTGTCGAAGACCTACCGGTCGCGCGACGGCGATGTGCCGTCGTTGCGGCCACTCGACTTCACCATCAATGACGGCGAGTTCTTTGTCGTGGTCGGGCCGTCCGGCTGCGGCAAGTCGACGCTGCTGAAGATGATCTCCGGGCTGCTGCCGCCGACATCAGGCGAGGTGCTGGTCGACGGCGAGGTGGTGACCAGGCCGCACGGCAATGTCGGCATCGTGTTCCAGAACGCGCTGCTGCTGCCGTGGCGCAACATCCTCTCCAACGTGATGCTCCCGATCGACATGAAGCGGCTCGCCCGCGACAAATATCTCGACCGCGCCAAGGCGCTGCTGAAGCTGGTCGGGCTCGAGGGCTTCGAGAAGAAGCTGCCCTGGCAGTTGTCCGGCGGCATGCAGCAGCGCGCCTCGATCTGCCGCGCGCTGGTGCACGATCCCAAGATCATGCTGATGGACGAGCCGTTCGGCGCGCTCGATGCCATGACGCGGGAGCGCATGAATGTCGAACTGATGCGGATCCAGCGCGAGACCGGCAAGACGGTGCTGCTGATCACCCACTCGATCCCCGAGGCCGTGTTCCTCGCCGACCGCGTGCTCGTGATGACCGAGCGGCCCGGTGCGATCGCCGCGATCTACGACGTGCCGATGCCGCGGCCGCGCTCGCTCGAGACGATGTCCGATCCCGTCTTCACCGAACTGGTGCAGCGGATCCGCAAGCATTTCTTCACGCAGGGGTCGCTGGACTAGCGCCGAGCCTTCCATGCCGCTTCGCCTCAAAGTCAACGAGATCGCCTTCTTCGAACGGCCGCTGGGATTCGCCCGGCCGTTCCGCTTCGGCGCAGTGACGATCACGGCGTCGTCGCAGCTGTTCGCGCGGGTCGAGATCGAGGTGGAGGGCAAGGGCCGGGCGACCGGCGCCAGCGCCGAGATGCTGGCGCCGAAATGGTTCGACAAACGCCTGCATTTGACGGCCGAGCAGACGATCGACGAACTCCGCCGCTCGCTTGCGACCGCCCGCGAGCTTTATCTGGCGAATAGCGGTTTTGACACAGCGTTCGGTTTGCACGCCGCGTGTATAGGTCGGCAGGTTGCGGCCTGCGCCGCGGAGGACATTCCGCCGCTCGCCGCCGGATTCGGCCCGGCCGAGATCGACAAGGCGATCCTGGATGCGCTGCTGCGCGCGGTCGGGGCGAATTTCTTCGACGGCATAGCCGGCAATATCGCAGGCATCGACGCACGGCTGACGCCCGATCTCGACGATGCAGCGATCGCGCGGTTTCTTGCGACGCGCCAGCGGCTCGACCGCGTCGCGGTCAGGCATACGGTCGGGATGGACGACAAGGTTGAGGGTGAGGGCGGTGTCGCGGACGCCAACGAGAACGCGGGGGCACGCTATTTCAAGCTCAAGCTGAATGGCGACCCGGAGCATGATGCGGCGCGGCTGGCGCGGATCGGCAGCGAGCTCGCCAAGCTGCCTTACGCTATGAGGATCACGCTTGATGCCAACGAGCAATATGCCGACCTTGCCGCGCTGAACGCGCTGGTCGACCGGCTCGATCACGATCCGGAGCTAGGGTCGATCGCGGCAAGCCTGCTCTATATCGAGCAGCCGCTGCCGCGCGATATCACGAAGGCGTCGCCGCTCGGGACGCTGGCGGCGCGGAGCTTCATCATCGACGAGGCCGACGATTCCTATGATGCCTTCCCGCAGGCGCGGGCGCTCGGCTATCGCGGCATCTCCTCGAAATCGTGCAAGGGCATCTACAAATCGATCATCAATGCCACGCGTGCGGCGGCGTGGACTACGGATAGCGACCAGTACTTCATCAGCGGCGAGGACCTGACCTGCCAGGCCGGGCTCGCCGTGCAGCAGGATCTCGCGCTCGGCGCGCTGATCGGCGTCGTCCATGCCGAGCGCAATGGACACCACTACGTCGACGGTTTCGCCGATACCCCGGCTGATGAGGCCGACGCCTTCCTCACCGCGCACCCCGATCTCTACACCCGCGACGGCGGCAAGGTCCGCCTCGCGATCCGTGACGGCGGTCTGCTGACGGGATCAATCGCCGCCGCGCCGGGCTTTGCCAGTTCGGTCCATCCGGACTGGTCCACCATGCAGCCGCTGAAGCGGCCAACACCACGCGTTTCCCAGGAGCAGACAGTATGACGACCAAACGCCTCGGCCTGATCATGAACGGCGTCACCGGCCGGATGGGGCTCAATCAGCATCTGATCCGCTCGATCGTCGCGATCCGCGAGCAGGGCGGCGTGCTGCTTGCGAACGGCGACCGCATCATGCCCGATCCGATACTGGTCGGCCGCGACGCCGAGAAGGTCGGCGCATTGGCGAAACGCTACAACATCGAGCGGCACACCACCGATCTCGATCGCGCGCTCGCCGACAAGAACGACACGGTGTTCTTCGACGCCGCCACCACGCAGGCGCGGCCCTCGCTGCTGACCAAGGCGATCAACGCCGGCAAGCACGTCTATTGCGAGAAGCCGATCGCGACCAATCTGGAAGAAGCCGTCGCGGTGGTGAAGCTCGCCAACGCAAGAGGGCTCAAGCACGGCACCGTGCAGGACAAGCTGTTCCTGCCCGGCTTGAAGAAGCTCGCCTTCCTGCGCGACTCCGGCTTCTTCGGCCGCATGCTCTCGGTGCGCGGCGAGTTCGGCTACTGGGTGTTCGAGGGCGGCTGGCAGGAGGCGCAGCGGCCGTCGTGGAACTATCGCGCCGAGGATGGCGGTGGCATCATCCTGGATATGGTCTGCCACTGGCGCTACGTGCTCGACAATCTGTTTGGCGAGGTCGAGAGCGTGGTCTGCATCGGGACAACCGATATTCCCGAGCGCTATGACGAGAAGGGCAGGAAGTACCAGGCGACTGCCGATGATTCCGCCTATGCCACCTTCAGGCTGAAAGGCGGCGTGATCGCGCATATCAACATGAGCTGGGTGACGCGGGTCTATCGCGACGATCTCGTCACCTTCCAGGTCGACGGCACCCATGGCTCGGCGGTGGCGGGCCTGACCGACTGCGTGATCCAGGCGCGCCAGGCGACGCCGCGGCCGGTGTGGAATCCGGACGAGAAGCGCATGCACGATTTCTATGGCGACTGGCAGACGCTCCCTGAGAACGTCGTCTACGACAACGGCTTCAAGGAGCAGTGGGAGATGTTCATTCGCCACGTCTGCGAGGATGCGCCCTACAAATATACGCTGCTCGAAGGAGCCAAGGGTGTGCAGCTCGCCGAATGCGCGCTGAAGAGCTGGAAAGAGCGGCGCTGGATCGACGTCGCCCCGATCGTGGTCTGAGAGAGTGCTTTTGTCATGAACAAGTCAGTCCTGCCGACCTCGTCACTGTCGCTGAAACTCCCCACCGCAGGCGGAGGTCTCGAGACCTATCGCCTCGCGGCGTCGCGGACGTTTCCGGCGAAACTTGAAGGCACGCTCAATCGTGTGGCGTTCTCCGCCGCCCATGTGGTCGCCGATCCCCGCGCTGACGTCGATCCGTGGCTGACGGCCGCGATCGATTGGGACCGGACGATCGCATTCCGCGAGCATGTCTGGGACCTCGGCCTCGGCGTCGCCGAAGCCATGGACACCGCGCAGCGCGGCATGGGGCTGGACTGGGCGACCTCGCTCGAATTGATCCAGCGCTCGGTGAAGGCGGCAAAGGCCAGGGGCAATGCCCTGGTGTTCGCCGGCGCCGGCACCGATCATCTCGCGGTCGAGGATGCGAAGTCGATCGAGGACGTGATCCGTGCCTATGAGGAGCAGATCGCGGCGGTCGAGAAGGCCGGCGGCCGCATCATCCTGATGGCGTCGCGCGCGCTGGCGAAGCTCGGCAAAAGCGCGGAGGATTACGCTGGGGTTTACGACCGCGTGCTGTCGCAGGTTCGCGAGCCCGTGATCATCCACTGGCTTGGCGACATGTTCGATCCGGCGCTGTCAGGCTACTGGGGCACGGCCGATCTCGACAAGGCGACGGACATTGCGGTTGCGATCATCAACGCTAATGCGGCCAAGGTCGATGGCGTCAAGGTCTCGCTGCTCGACAAGCAGCGCGAGATCGACATGCGGCGGCGGCTCGACCTGCGGGTCAAGATGTATACCGGTGACGACTTCAACTATGCCGAACTGATCGCCGGCGACGACAAGGGCTTCTCCCACGCACTGCTCGGCATCTTCGATGCAATCGCGCCGGCCGCGTCCTACGCACTGTCGCGGCTCGCTGCCGGCGATGAGGCTGGCTTCCACGATGTGCTCGGGCCGACGGTGCCGCTGTCGCGCCACATCTTCAAGGCGCCGACGCGCTTCTACAAGACCGGCATCGTGTTCATGGCGTACCTCAACGGGCATCAGGATCACTTCACGATGGTCGGCGGACAGGAGAGCGCGCGCTCGACGTTGCATCTCGCCGAGCTGTTCCGGCTCGCCGACCAAGCCGGGCTGCTCGCCAATCCGGAAGCCGCGACACGCCGGATGGCGACGATCCTGGCTACGCGCGGTATCGACGCCTGATGCGCGACTTTTCCCACGATCACCGCTGGCTGTCGCTGAACACGGCGACCGTTCGCAAGCAGGGCGATCTCACAGCCATCATCGACGCCTGCGCCCGCCATGGCATCCGCGCCATCGATCCCTGGCGCGACCAGGTTGCCGATGTCGGCCTCGATCGCGCCGTGCGCGCGGTCAGGGATGCCGGGCTCGATCTGTCGGGCTATTGCCGCGGCGGCATGTTCACCGCCGATCACGCGCATCGCAGCGCGGCGCGCGACGACAACCGCCGCGCGGTCGATGAGGCCGCTGCGCTCGGCGCCTCCTGCATCGTGCTGGTGGTCGGCGGCCTGCCGCAATACTCGCGGCCGGGCAGCGCACCGTCAAAGGACATCGCGGCCGCGCGCAACCAGGTGCATGACGGCATCGCCGAGATGCTGGAGTATGCCAGGCAGGCAAAACTGCCGCTCGCGATCGAGCCGCTGCATCCGGCCTATGCCGCCGACCGTGCCTGTGTGAACACCACGAGGCACGCGCTCGACATCTGCGACGCGCTCGATCCCGGCCGCAGCGGCGCGATCGGGGTCGCACTCGACGTCTACCACATCTGGTGGGATCCGGAGCTGATGAGCCAGATCGCCCGAGCCGGCAAGGACCGCCTGCTCGCGTTCCATGTCTGCGACTGGCTGGTGCCGACCAGGGACATCCTCAACGACCGCGGCATGATGGGCGACGGCGTCATCGACATCAAGTCGGTGCGCGCGGCGGTCGAAGCGGAAGGCTTTGCCGGTTATTCGGAGATCGAGATCTTCTCGAACGACTGGTGGACGAAGCCGATGGATGCGGTCTTGACGACGTGCATCGAGCGCCATCGCTCGGTGGTTTGACCCAGCGGCCGGTGCGGTGGACAAGGCGAAGCGTGCCCGCTATGCCGGATGCTGTGGTGTGAACGGCAGAGAGCCGTTGAACGCCGCGGTCCGGACCTTCGGAGCACGACATGCGCTTGAGCCATTGCCACAACTTCCATGATTTCCGCGAGCTGGCGCGGCGGCGGCTCCCGGGGCCGATCTTCAATTATATTGACGGCGGCGCGGACGACGAGGCCACGCTTCGGCAGAACACCGCGAGCTTCGAGCGTTGCGACCTGGTGCCGAACGTCCTGCGTGGCGTGGAGAACGTCGATCTCTCGGTCACCGTGATGGGGCAGAAGCTGGCGACGCCATTCTATTGTTCGCCGACCGCGCTGCAGCGTCTGTTTCATCATGATGGCGAACGGGCCGTCGCCGCCGCGGCGTCGAAATTCGGCACGATGTTCGGCGTGTCGTCCCTTGGCACCGTGAGCCTCGAGGAATTGCGCAGGGCCTATGCGACGCCGCAGGTCTACCAGTTCTATTTCCACCGGGATCGCGGCCTGAACACGGCGATGATGCAGCGCGCCAAGCAGGCCGGCGTCGACGTGATGATGCTGACGGTCGACAGCATCACCGGCGGCAACCGCGAGCGCGACCTGCGGACCGGGTTCTCCATACCGTTCCGCCTGACGCTCGGCGGCATGCTGCAATTCGCCGTCAAGCCGGCCTGGGCCATCAACTACGTCACCCATGAAAGCTTCAAGCTGCCGCAGCTCGACGAGCATGTCGACATGAGCGGCGGCGCGATGTCGATCGGGCGGTATTTCACCGAAATGCTCGATCCCGCCATGAGATGGGACGACGTCGCCAAAATGGTTCGGGAGTGGAATGGCCAGTTCTGCCTGAAGGGCATCATGTCGGTCGAGGATGCCAGACGCGCCGTCGAGATCGGCTGCACCGGCATCATCCTGTCCAACCACGGCGGCCGGCAGCTCGACGGCTCGCGGGCGGCGTTCGATCAGCTGGCCGAGATCGTCGATGCCGTGGGCGACCGGATCGACGTGATGATGGACGGCGGCATCAAGCGCGGCAGCCATGTGCTGAAAGCGCTGTCGCTGGGCGCCAAGGCCGTCGGCCTCGGTCGGGCCTATCTCTATCCGCTGGCATCAGCCGGCCAGGCCGGAGTCGAACGGGCGCTCGGTCTGCTGCAGGCGGAGCTGATGCGGGACATGCGGCTGATGGGATGTTCCTCGATCAGCCAGCTCTCTCGCGCAAACCTGCGGTTCAGATAGCGCCCGGCCACCCTGCATCGCGCTCACGAATCCTGATCGCTGTGCGAGATCTCGAGCGTGACGAGCCGCGCCAGCAGCGTTGCGGGATAGAGCTGGCCGAAGATCGCCTCGAGATTGCACAGGCTGCGTGCGATCGGGTGCAGCGGGGCGACGTCGCCATAGCCGGTGGTCGTCAGTGTCATGAAGCTGAAATAGATCAGTTGGTTCGCCAGCGCCGGACTGTCTTCCATCTTCATTCCGGAAAAGGCGTTCGGCAGCAGCGTGCCGAGGAACGTGTAGAGGGCCGAGAAGATCACGGCGACGGATAGGTAGAGCAGGACGGCGCCGATCACGCGGTGATAGGTGACGCGGCCCGGCGCAAACGTCGCGCGAGCCACCGTCACAGCGAGGGTGACGCCGACGATCAGCCACGAGCCGGCGAACAGATTGAGGTCGAGGATCGAGGGCGCACGCAGCCTCAGGACTCCGCCCGTGACGATCATGGCAAGCGCAACCAGCATCGCGGTGACGGCAAGCGCGCTGCCCGACATCACGAATACGCCGCCGACCAGGAAGAGGGCGAGCAGCAGTTCGAAGATCTGAAACTCGAACAGGCCGAGCGCCTGCAGAGGTGCCACCACGAACATCATGACAAGGATCAGGACAGTGAGCACGGTCAGCAGGGAATCGCCCCAGCGATCGCGTAGCTCACTGATGCTCGTCCAACTGCGTTTCACGTCCTGCCCCGTCACCCGGCACGGCATCAGGATGCCGGTGCCGAACATTGCTGTGCGGCGGCCGCAAAGGCAAGCCGGGGGGACCGGTGTCGCGCGCACCGGGGCGTCAAGATCGCAGGCCAGTGAGCCTCAGGGGCTCGCGACCTGCTGCAGTGTGTTGAAGCGGGCCTTCTGCTCGCTGCTCAGCGTGGCGTAGAACTTGTCGAGCGCAGGCTCGATCAGCTTCGCGGCTCGCTGCATGGCCTCGAGCCGGTGCTGCATCGCCTCGAGCCGGCCGACCGGGGTCAGCGGCATGTCGTTCGGGCAGGCCGCCTGCAGGTCCGCTATGGCTTTCGTGGTCGCATCGCTCAGGTGGTCGAGCGCTACCTTCTGCTTGCCTGCCGGATGAAGCGAGGCCTCGATCCGGTTGATCGGCAGTTGGGCCAGGTCGGATTTCGAATCGTCGCAATTTCCGGATTGCGCGGTCGTTTCCTGCTGCTGTGGTGAACGTTTGCCGAGATGCGGACCGAGCGCATTGAAGCGGGCCTGTTGCTCGTCGCTGAGCGAGCTGTAGAAATTCTCCAGCGCGGGCCGCACGATCTTGATCGCCTCGAGCGTCGCACTGATGCGGTTCAGCATCGACCGCAGGCGGCCGGCCGGGGTCAGCGCATAGCTGTCGGTGCAGGAGTCCTTGAAGACATTGGCGGCCTGCGCCGCGGCACCCTTCAGATCGTCCAGCAAGGCGCGCTGCTGCTGGTCCGGCCTTACCGCCCGCGCGATGTCGGCAAGCGGCCAGGCGGTGACACCCTTGTCCGGCTCACCGCACAGCTGCTTGATCGCCTGCGAGCTCGTATCGGCGCGTTGACGGGACCGAGCGCGGCCTGCGGTCGCCGGATAATCGCCGGGCTCGATGCTGGCATAGGCGGAGTAAGGACTGTTGGTGTCCCAGAACACGGTGTCGACGAAGTCGTCATAGGCGTAGGCCCAATAGCCGGGCTCGTAGGCATAGGACCAGAACGTGTAGTCGAAGATGTCCGAATAGGCGTAAGGCAGGAACACCGGGCCAAGCCACGCCACGAACGCCGCGCGGTGGCCGCGCCGCCAGGCATTCCGCGGAGCCCAGCCGCCTTGCCGCGCCGCGAGTGCCGCCTGGCCTTGCGCGCCGGCCTGTTCGCGGAAGCGCGCGGCAAATCGTTCGCGCTGCGCCGCCTGCGCCGCGGCGGTGGTCACGGCGGCGGCCCCAACCGTCGCTGCCGGCGCCAATCGCTGCTGCCGGGCAAGGTCGGCTTGCTGTGAGCGTTGCTCGCGCTGCAGTAGGCGGTTCTGCGCCTGCAGGGCGCGATCGTGGGCGCGTTGCGCGCGTGCGCCTTGAACCTTTTGCGACTGCAATTGCTGCACACGCTGCTGCAGGCGATCGATCCGGGTTTGCCGCTCCGCGGTCTGGCGCGAGAGCGTGTCACGCTGCCGCTGCTGCGCGGCCTGCTGCCGTTGCTGCGTGAGCTGCTGCCGCTGCTGCGCGCGCTGTTGAATTCGCTCGGCCGGCGACGGCCGCTCGCTCACGCGCGCCGGCGGGCTCGGCCGTGATGGTGCGGCCACATGGGGAGCAGGGCGCTGCGGTGCCCCACGGCGGAATTCGGGTCGATGCGCTGCAACGCGTGGCGCGGCGATGTGGGGAGCCTGGCGCACCGACGGGGCGGCGAAATGCGGTGCCGGGCGCGGCGCCATCGCCGGTCGCTGCGGGGCATGGAAGGCCGGTGCGGCCGGTCGAGCTATTGCGGGCGGTCTCGCCATCGCGGGTGGGGCGGCGTGGACCATCGGCGCGGAAGGATGCGCCATCGCGGGCGGCGCGGCCGGACGTGCCGCCGCTGCTGGGGCTCCACCTCTTGCGTGTGGTTGGGCGGCCGCGCCGCTCGCCGTCAGCGTCGCGGCGCCGGCCAGAAGCATGGCAAAGCAGATACCGTGGGGAGGCATGAGCGTGGCTCTCCGTCCATCCCTGCCCGCAAAGCTTCAACGCACAGATGTCGAAATCGTTCGCGTTGGCCATCGCCGGCGGAGCGGAATTCCGACGCAGGGAACCGTCAGGAGACATCCTGCGTCAAAGCGGCCGCGATCCGCTCCGTTGCCCAGTCGACCTGATCTGCGGTGATCACCAGCGGCGGGGCGATCCGGATGGTGTGCTCGTGGGTGTCCTTGGCGAGGATGCCGCGCGCTTGCAGCGCCAGGCAGTAGCGGCGGGCGCCGCCGGCTTCCGGGTGGAGTTCGATCGCCAGCATCAAACCGCGCCCGCGCACCTCGCGGATGACGTTGGCGCGGATGTCCTGCAATCCGGCGAGAAAGCGCGCGCCCTGTTGCGCCGCGTTCTCGATCATCCCTTCCTCGACCAGCACCCGTAGCGCTGCGCGTGCCACCGCGCAGGCCAGCGGGTTGCCGCCGAAGGTCGAGCCGTGCTGGCCCGGCCGCAGCGTGCCGAGCACCGCGTTGTTCGAGAGCACCGCCGACACCGGATAGAAGCCGCCCGACAGCGCCTTGCCGAGCAGCGTCACGTCGGCCTCGATGCCCTCGTGCTGCTCGGCGAGCAGCTTGCCGGTGCGGCCGAGCCCGGTCTGGATCTCGTCGAGCACGAGCATCACGTTGCGAGCGGTGCACAGCTCGCGCACGCGCGCGAAATAGCCCGGCGGGGGAAGGATGACGCCGGCCTCGCCCTGCACCGGCTCGACCAGGAAGGCCGCGGTGTTCGGCGTGATTGCCTGCTCGAGCGCCGCGGCATCGCCGAACGGGATGATCTTGAAGCCCGGCGCGAACGGGCCAAAATGATCGCGCGACCCCGGGTCGGTCGAGAAGCCTACGATTCCGAGCGTGCGTCCGTGAAAATTGTTGGCGCAGACGATGATCTCGGCCTGCCCATCCGGCACGCCCTTGACCTCATAGGCCCATTTGCGCACCGACTTGATCGCGCTCTCCACCGCTTCGGCGCCGCTGTTCATCGGCAGCACCTTGTGCGAGCCGGTCAGCTCCGCGAGCTCGCGGTAGAAGGGAGCGAGCTGGTCGTTGTGGAAGGCACGCGAGGTCAGCGTCAGCCGGCGCGCCTGCTCGATCATGGCTGCCAGGATCTTCGGATGACAGTGGCCCTGACTCACCGCCGAATAGGCGGAGAGACAGTCGAGATACCGGTTGCCGTCGATATCCCAGACCCAGACGCCTTCGCCGCGGGACAGCACCACCCCGACCGGCTCGTAATTGTAGGTGCCGAACTGCGCTTCGGTTGCGAGGAAATCAGTGACCGATGCATTCATCATGCGTCACTCCCGCTACAGCGCACGAGAGATTACATCAATCCGTGCCTGCAGTTGATTTGGGTATCAGTTCCTCCACAGGGAAGTGTTGTCGCCGGCCAAATTCGCAGGGGACAACCTATGCGTTGATGCGGCATGGCACGCTGAGGAAGCCGCGGAAGCGCACCCGGCCGCCGCGCACCGGCTCGCCGTCGAGCGCATAGTTCGGGAAGCGCTTGAGGAAGCGCGAGATCGCGGTGGCGCCCTCGAGGCGCGCCAGCGCCATCCCTGCGCATTGATGCGCGCCGGTGCCGAAGGCGAGGTGGCGGTTCGGCGTGCGTGCGACGTCGAAGCGCTCTGGCTCGGGGAATTGCGCGGGGTCGCGGTTGGCGGCGCCGATGCACAGCGTGACCAGCGTGCCGGCCGGCAGCTTGATGCCGCCGAGCTCGGTCTCCTCCACGATCATCCGGTTGCCGAGCTGGTTCGAGCTCTCGTAGCGCAGCATCTCCTCGACCGCGGTCTTGATCAGCTCGGGCTGCGCGATCAGCCGCTGCTTCTGATCCGGATTCTGGGTGAGCGTCACCAGCCCGTTGCCGATCAGGTTGGTTGTCGTCTCGTGGCCGGCGTTGAGCAGGAAGATGCAATTGTGCAGCAATTCCTTTGCCGTCAGCCGCTCGCCATTGTCCTCGCCCTGGATCAATCGCGTGAGCACATCACGTTCGGGATTGCCCGGCTTGGCGCGGCGCCGCTCAACGAGGGTTTCGAGATAGCCGAGAAAATCCTTCACCGCGTTGTTGCCGCGGTCGAACGCCTCCTTGCCGATCACCGGCTCGAGCGCGCCGAGAATCGCCAGCGACCAGTCGCGCAGCGGCTGGCGCTCGTCATGCGGCACGTCGAGCAGATTGCCGATCACCTCGACCGGGATCGCCGAGGCAAAATCGTCGATCAGCTCGAAACGGCCCTTCGCGGCGATCCGGTCGAGCAGGCTGTCGACCAGCGCGATCAAATCCGGCTCCATGCCGGCGATCGCCCGCGGCGACAACGCGCCCATGATCAAGCGTCGCACGCGGGTGTGCGCCGGCGGATCGTTGAAGACGAGGCTCGTGGTGTGATGCTCGTAGAGCAGCGAGTCGCCATATTTCGGCAGGAACTCCTTCTTCTTGTCGGAGGAGAATGCCTTGGTGTTCTTGTAGGCGGCGATCAGGTCGTCGTAGCGGGTGAGGAAATAGCAGCCGTTCGGCAGCCGCTTGACCGGCGCGGTCTCGCGCAGCGCGCGATAGGTCGGGTAGGGGTTGGCGTAGAACTCCGGCGTCAGCTTTTCCAGGTCGAAGCCGTCAGCCAGCTCTCGCGCGCGCCTGTCCATGGCGGATATCCAACCCTGATTAGTTTCATTTGCAACTATCGTAAGCCGCGGGCGGCGGCCGCGCAACACAATTTGCAAGCCGACGGAACGGCGCGCCGCGCGCCGCGCGATGCCTGTAAATCGCAGAGCCACATGCGGTATTGCGCTTTGATGAAGTGCGCGCGCCCCTCTACAGTTGCGGCCAAACAAGCCAAACAAGAGAGAACCGGAAACGCCGATGCATGCCCGTGCCGAGCCCGCGGCCTCCTGGCCCGAGGAGATTTTTTCGATATTGCAGCGCTTCGAGGTGCGCCAGGTGCCCTACGTGCCGGACGCCGGGCATTCGGAGCTGATCGAGCGGGTGCTGGGTTCGACCTCGATGCGCGGTATCGCGCTGACGACCGAGGAGGAGGGCGTGGCGCTGCTCGCGGGCGCCTGGGCCGGCGGCCAGCGCGGCGTGCTGCTGATGCAGTCGAGCGGCGTCGGCAATTGCATCAACATGCTGTCGCTGGTGCAGATCTTCCGCCTGCCGTTCCTCACGCTGGTGACGATGCGCGGCGAATGGGGCGAGTTCAATCCATGGCAGGTGCCGATGGGCTCAAACACCCAAGGCATTCTCGAATTGTCCGGGATCAAGGTGTTGCGCGCCTCGCATCCCACTGAAGTCCGCGAGGTCGTCGAGGCCGGCGCAGCGCAGGCTTACAACGCCTGCACGCCGACCGCCGTCCTGCTGTCGCAGCGCCTGATCGGGGCAAAGGTCTTCACCAAATGAGCAAAGCCAATCTCCTCGACCGCCGAGCCGTGGTTTCCGAACTGCTCAGGGATCGCAAGGGCGCTTTCGCCGTCGGCGGCCTCGGCGCCTCGACCTATGACATTGCCGCGGCCGGCGACCACGACCGCAACTTCTATCTCTGGGGCGGCATGGGCGGCGCCGTGATGATCGGGCTCGGCCTGGCGCTGGCCCAGCCGACCTTGCCGGTCGTCGTGATCACCGGCGACGGCGAGATGCTGATGGGCATGGGGAGCCTCGCCACTGTCGGCTTGCAGCAGCCCAAAAACCTCTCGATCATCGTGCTGGACAATGAGGCCTATGGCGAGACCGGCGGCCAGGCCAGCCATACCGGTGGAACCGTCGACCTCGTGGGTGTTGCCAAGTCCTGCGGAATCGGCGATAGCCGCGCGATCAGCACGATGGCCGAGGTCGAGGCTTTTGCCTTGTCTTTGCAAGACGTTACGGCGGGACCCCGGTTCGCCAGCGCGAAGATCGACGGGGCCAATCTGGAGCGCGTGCTGTCGAGCCGCGACGGCACCTACATCGTGAACCGCATCCGCGGGTCGATCGGCCACACTCCAATTTAAAGTGGCTTTCGCAGTGCAATAGAACCTTGACTTTTGGTAAAGTGAGTGATTACTCACGACCCAAATGTCTACCTTACGCATGACGAGTGACTTGCGGCGTCAGTTGATCCTGAGCGCCGCAAAGCGGTGTTTCGCCCGCAACGGCTTTGCCGGCACCACGACAAAGAGCGTGGCGGCCGCGGCTGCCATTTCGGAGGGGCTGCTATTCAAGCACTTCCCGTCGAAGGCGGCGCTCTATGCCGAAATCCTTGCCGAGGAGTGCGAGGCCGATCCCGATCTCGCGCATCTGCTTGGCCAGGAGCCCTCGACCGCGACGCTGGTCGAGCTGGTGGAGGGCATGGTCGGCCACTTCATGAAGCTGCGCGATGCGCCGGACCAGGAAGAGGTGCAGCGGATGCGCCTGATGGTGACGAGCCATCTCGACGACGGCGAGTTTGCCCGCCTGCTCTACAACAAGGTCGGCAAGCTGATCGGTCCGACCTTCGCCGCCTCGCTCGATCGGGCGATCGCCGCCGGCGAGGCGACCCGGATCGGCGACGAGCCGCTCAACCTGTTCTGGTTTGCGCATCACACCGTGCTTATGGGCGCGCTGACGCAGCTGCCTGCGACACCATGTCTCCCGTACGGCGATGCCGCCGCGGCCGAGCGGCAGCTTTGCCAATTCATTCTTCGCGGCATCGGACTTACCGAAGCCGCAATTTCAACTCATTTGGGCCGCCAGCCGTCGCCGAGCGCAGGACCGTCGGTAACTGCAGAAAGTGCATGACATGAATATTCAGACCGAAAGCCACATCTCGGGGCAACCGATCAAGGAGAAGCAGGCCAAGCGTCCCGTCAAGCTGGTGCGCTGGTTCATCATCGTGGGGTTGCTGCTGGCGCTGCTGGTCGGCGCGCTGGTCGGCTTCAACGCCTTCCGCAGCCACATGATCGCGCAGTTCTTCGCCAACAATAAGCCGCCGCCTTCGAACGTCTCGGCCGCCGAGGCGAAGACGGAAGTGATTCCGAACCTGCTGACCGCCGTCGGCGATCTCGTCGCCGTGCATCAGGTCAACGTCACGACCGACGTGCCGGGCCGCATCACCGAGATCCTGTTCACCGCCGGCAGCCACGTGAAGGCCGGCACTCCGCTGGTGCAGCTGTTCGACGCGCCGGAGCAGGGCGACCTTGCCAACTACAAGGCGCAGGCGACGGTGGCCGAACTGCAGCTCGACCGCGCCAAGCAGCTCGCGTCGCGTCAGTTCGGTCCGCAATCGACCGTCGATACGGCGCAGGCGGCTTATGATCAGGCCAAGGCAGGAATTGCCAAGACTGAAGCATTGATCTCGCAGAAGCTGGTGCGCGCGCCGTTCGAAGGCGATCTCGGCGTTCGCCAGGTCGAAGTCGGCCAGTATCTGACGGCCGGGACGCAGATCGTGTCGCTGACCGATCTGTCGGTGCTGTACGCGAACCTGACCGTGACCGAGAAGCAGAGCTCGCAGATCAAGGTCGGCCAGGCCGTGCGGGTTTCGGTCGACGCCTATCCGGGCCGCACCTTCGACGGCAAGATCACGACCATCGAGCCGCAGATCGCGACCGACACCCGCAACATCCGGGTCCAGGCCACGATCCAGAATCCGGACAGCATCCTCAAGCCCGGCATGTTCGCGACCACCACGATCGTGTTGCCTGAGAAGCCGCCGGTCGTGACCATTCCGGAAACTGCGGTCGATTACACGCTGTACGGCGACTCCGTATTCCTGATCACCGAGAAGAAGGGCGAGGACGGCAAGACCACCCTGACTGCCGAGCGCACCTTCGTGAAGACGGGTAACCGCGTCGAAGGCCGCGTCGAGATCCTCAAGGGCCTGAAGGCCGGCGACAAGGTCGTGGGCGTCGGCCAGATCAAGCTGCAGTCGGGCATGGCGGTCGCGATCTCGACCGATCCGCCGCCGCCGGTGCCGGCCGAGCCGCCGCGTTACTGATCTCCACTATCTGAATTCGGAGGGCCGATTGGCCCTCCGCCACTTGCGCCGAATACCGGCAGACAACACGAATCGAGTTGGCGATGGCCTTCACTGATATTTTCATCAAGCGCCCGGTGCTGTCGGTCGTCGTCAGCCTGCTGATCCTGCTGATCGGCTTGCGCGCGGCGATGGTGCTGCCGATCCGGCAATATCCGAACCTGTCGAACACCGTGGTGACGATCACGACGTCCTATCCCGGTGCGTCACCCGAATTGATCAATGGTTTCATCACCACGCCGATCGAGCAGGCCGTCGCCTCGGCCGAGGGCGTCGACTACATGACGTCGAACTCGGTGCTCGGCACCTCGACGATCCAGGTCTACATCAAGCTGAACCACGATCCGAACCAGGCGCTGACCGAGGTGCTCGCCAAGGTCAACTCGGTCAAATATCTAATTCCGAAGGAAGCCTTCGATCCGGTCATCACCAAGGCGACCGGTGACACCATCGCCGTGATGTATCTCGGCTTCTCCAGCGAGGAGCTGACCGGATCGGCGATCTCGGACTATCTGACCCGCGTCGTGCAGCCGGTGCTCTCGACGGTCGACGGCGTCGCATCGGCCGACATCCTCGGCGGCCAGACCTTCGCGATGCGCGTCTGGCTCGATCCGACCCGGATGGCCGGACGCGGCGTGTCGCCCAACGACGTCGCCGCCGCGATCGCCGCCAACAACTTCCAGGCGGCTGCCGGCCAGACCAAGGGCTTCTTCATCGTCTCCAACGTCTCGGCCAATACCGACCTGCAGAACATCGATCAGTTCAAGCGCATGATCGTGAAGGCGAAGGACGGCGGCTTCGTGCGCATCGAGGACATCGCGACCGTGGAGCTCGCGGCGCAGTCGACCGACGCCAGCGTTGCCTTCAACGGCGAGCACGCGATCTTCATCGGCATCAAGGCGACGCCGCAGGGCAACCCGCTGAGCCTGGTGAAGGGCGTCCGCGCGCTGTTCCCCGACCTCGAGCGCAATCTTCCGCCGTCGATGAAGATGAAGGTGGCCTACGATTCCACCAAGTTCATCCAATCGTCGATCGACGAGGTGGAGAAGACGCTCGGTGAAGCGGTCCTGATCGTCGTTGTCGTGATCTTCCTGTTCCTGGCCTCGTTCCGCTCGGTGATCATCCCGGTCGTCACCATTCCGCTGTCGCTGGTCGGCGTCTGCATCCTGATGCTGGCCGCCGGCTTCAGCTTCAACCTGCTGACGCTGCTCGCGATGGTGCTGGCGATCGGCCTTGTCGTCGACGACGCCATTGTCGTGGTGGAGAACATCCATCGGCATCTCGAGGAGGGCCTGCCGCCCGTGCAGGCGTCGCTGAAGGGTGCGCGCGAAATCGTCGGCCCCGTGATCTCGATGACGATCACGCTGGCGGCGGTGTACGCACCGATCGGCTTCCTCGGCGGCGTGACCGGCACGCTGTTCCGCGAATTCGCCTTCACGCTCGCCGGCTCGGTGATCGTGTCGGGCGTGATCGCGCTGACGCTGTCGCCGATGATGTGCTCCGTGTTCCTGAAGAGTGCGGAGGAGGGGCGTTTTGCCAGACTGGTCAGTCGTGTGTTTGGCGCAATGACCCGCGGCTACGGCCGCCTGCTCGACCGTTCGCTCGATTACCGGCCGATCACGGCGCTGTTCGCCCTGACCATCCTCGGCCTGGTCGGCTTCCTCTACATGCACATCCAGAAGGAACTGGCGCCGCAGGAGGACCAGGGGATCGTGTTCGCGGTGACCAAGGCGCCGAAATACGCCAACATCGACTACATCGATTTCTACGGCGACAAGATGGACAAGGAGTTCCAGAAGTTTCCCGAGACCGACTTGCGGTTCATCCTGAACGGCATCACCGGTCCGCAGGGCGGCTTCGCCGGCGCGCTGTTGAAGCCGTGGGATGAGCGCAAGCGTACCGCGCAGCAGTTGCAGCCGCTGATGCAGGCGGAACTGTCGAAGCTCGAAGGCATCAGCGCGTTCGCGTTCAGCCTGCCGCCGCTGCCCGGCGGTCCCGGCGGTCTGCCGGTGCAGATGGTGATCTCGTCGACGGCCGGCTTCCAGCAGGTGTTCGAGCAGATGAGCAAGCTGAAGGATGCCGCGCGCAAGAGCGGCCTGTTCATCGTCACCGATAGCGACCTTGACTTCAACCAGCCGGTGGTCCGGGTGAAGGTCGATCGCTCCAAGGCGAGCGACCTCGGCATCACCATGCAGTCGATCGGCGGCGCGCTGGCGACGCTGCTCGGCGGCAACTATGTCAACCGCTTTAATCTGGAAGGGCGCTCCTACCAGGTGATCCCGCAGGTGCCGCGCGCCGCCCGGCTCGCGCCGGAAGCGTTCAACGATTACTACGTCCCGACCGCAACCGGACAGCTGGTGCGGCTGTCGACCGTTGTGTCGGTCGAGACCGGCGTCGATCCGAACGCGCTGACCCACTACAACCAGCTTAACTCGTCGACCTTCCAGGCCGTGCCGATGCCCGGCGTCTCGATGGGCCAGGCGGTCGAGTTCCTGCAGGGTGAAGCCAAGAAGTTGCCGTCCGGCTTCAGCTACGACTTCCTGGCGGACTCGCGGCAATATGTCCACGAAGGCAATCAGCTGCTGGTTACCTTCGCGTTCGCCATCATCATCATCTTCCTGGTGCTGGCGGCGCAGTTCGAGAGCCTGCGCGATCCGTTCGTGATCATGATCTCGGTGCCGATGGCGATCGTCGGCGCCCTGATCCCGCTGTTCTTCGGCGTCGCGACGATGAACATCTACACCCAGGTGGGTCTGCTGACGCTGGTCGGACTGATCACCAAGCACGGCATCCTGATGGTGGAGTTCGCCAACGAGCTGCAGCTCAACGAGGGACTGGACCGCCGCTCGGCGATCGAGATGGCGGCCCGGATTCGTCTGCGTCCGATCCTGATGACGACGGCGGCGATGGTCACCGGCCTGCTGCCGCTGCTCACCGCCACCGGTGCCGGCGCCGCCAGCCGCTTCTCGATCGGGCTCGTCGTCGTGACCGGCATGACGATCGGCACGCTGTTCACGCTGTTCGTGCTGCCGATGGTCTACACGGTGATCGCGACCGACCACCAGGCCGCGGCCCGTTCCGACCGCGCCAAGCAGATCGCCGACTACGAACTGGAAGGCCGCGGCGGCGCACTGAAACCAACCTGAGCCCTCCAGGCTCATGCTCACGGAGAAGGCGGCACCGGCGAAAGCCACTGCCGCCTTTTTCTTTGTCTCGTGATAGCCTTGCCGAACGGCGAGGCCGAATGTCCTCGCCACCCTGGAGGATCAGGCATGGCGAGCGAATTTGCAGCAGGCAATTACCGGTTCATTCCGGCCGTGTTCCAATATTCGAGCGGCGCGCAGGCGAACGCCGGCTACGAGATCGAGCGGGTCCGCTTCGATCACCTGCTGCCGCTCGCGGAAGGCTTTGCGCGGATCGCGGCCTACATCAAGGACGCCGGCCAGCCGCTGACCTCGTTCTGCGCCTGCGAATTGCGCTCGCCGGCCGCCTTCACCGAGGACGGCTTCCGCGCCTTCAACCAGCACTATGTCAAGACGCTTGCCGAATGGGGCCTGTTCGACGGCACCATCAATCCCGTGGCGCGCAGCAATGTCTGTCCCGAGATCGATCCGCCGGCCGAGCCGTCGTTCCATGCATTCTCCTTCACGCGGCCGAGCCCGAGCACGTCGCCGTCCTTCGTGATCGCCGGCGGCGCCGAGGCGCGCGACGGCACTGCCCCCTATCCCGACCGCATCGTTTGCTATCGCGATCTCAGCCCGGGCGCGTGGCGGGAGAAGGTCCGCTTCACCGCAGGCGAGATGGAGCGCCGTCTGGCGGAGTTCAGCTTCGGTTGGCAGGACACCACTGCGGTGCAGGCCTACACCGTGCACGACATCCATCCCGTTGTCGTCGACGAACTGGTCCGCCGCGGCGCCACGCGCTCCGGCCTGACCTGGCACTTCTGCCGCCCGCCGGTGATCGATCTCGAATACGAGATGGATTGCCGGCGGGTGTTGCGGGAAGTGGTGGTTTAGACGAATCGCCTTTGCCGGACCCGTCATCCTGAGGTGCGAGCGGAGCGAGCCTCGAAGGATCGACGGCCACCAGCCGGGCCGTTCATCCTTCGAGACGCGCGCAAGAGCGCGCTCCTCAGGATGACGGGGAGGGAGTGGAGGCCGACTGTCACCGCGCCTTCGGATCCAGCGCGTCGCGCAGGCCGTCGCCGACCAAATTGAACGACAGCACGACCAGGAAGATCGCAAGGCCCGGCCAGATTGCCATCCACGGTGCGCTGGTCAGGAAGCGCTGCGCGGCGTTGAGCATGCTGCCCCAGGACGGCGCCGGCGGCTGCTGGCCGAGGCCGAGGAAGGAGAGGGCGGCTTCGGCGATGATCGCTGCCGCGATCGACAGCGTCGCCTGCACCAGGAGCGCCGGCAAGATGTTGGGCAGGATGTGGACCAGCGCGACGCGCCAGCGCGGATTGCCCATCGCGCGCGCCGCCTCGACAAAGTCCTCGACCTTGACGTTGATCACCTGGCCGCGGGTCAGGCGGATGAAGATCGGGGTTGCGGAGACGCCGATCGCGATCATCGCATTGCCGAGGCTCGGGCCGAGAAAGGCCGATAGCGCGATCGCCAGGATCAGGAACGGGCAGGCAAGCATCGCATCGGTGATGCGGCCGATCAGCGCATCGACGAAGCCGCCGCGATAGCCCGCGAGCAGGCCGAGCGGAACGCCGATCGCCAGCGCAATGCTGACCGAGATCAGGCCTGCCAGCAGCGAGGCGCGGGTGCCGTACACGACACGCGCGAGGACATCGCGGCCGAGGTCGTCGGTGCCGAACCAGTGCTGCGCCGACGGCGCCTTGCGCACCAGCGACCAGCTTGCCGCGATCGGATCGTAGGGCACGATCAGCGGCGCGAACACCGCAAGCAGGACGAAGAAAGCGATCACCAGCAGGCCGGCGACGGCGCCCTTGCGCCGTTTCAGCCGCCGCCAGGCGCGGCGCGACGGGCTCTCCAGCGTATCGGAGGCGGCAAGCGGGACCAGCCCGAGCGCGGCGTCGGTCATGGCGTCAGCCCCTTAGCCGCGGGTTGACGAGGATATAGGCGACGTCGGCGATCAAATTGAGCGTGATGTAGATCGTTGCCGTGGTCAGCACCACGCCCTGCACGACGGCATAGTCGCGGTTGAAGACGGCATCGACGATCAGCTTGCCGAAGCCCGGGATCGAGAAAATCTGTTCGGTAAGCACTGCGCCCGACAGCAGCGTGCCGAGCTCGAGCGCGCCGAGCGTGATGATCGGCGTCAGTGCGTTGCGCATCGCGTGCTTGAGGATCACCGTGCGTTCGGAGAGGCCTTTGGCGCGCGCGGTGCGGACATAATCGCTCTCCAGCACCTGCAGCATGGCACTGCGGGTATGCCGCATCAGGATCGCCGCGATCGCATTGCCGAGCACGAAGGCCGGCATGATCGACGCAGCCAGGCTGGCGCGCCAGTTTTCGCTCAAGGGAACGTAGCCCGAGGCCGGCAACCAGCCGAGCTTGATGGAGAACAGGAAGATCAACATGATGCCGAGCCAGAAATTCGGCGTCGAGATGCCCCACAGCGCGAACAGATTGGCGCCGTAGTCCCAGGCGGTCCCTTTCTTGACCGCGGAGACGATGCCGGCCGGAATGCCGATCAGGAAGGCGATCACGATGGCCATGCCGCCGATCTGCAGCGTCACCGGCAGCTTCTGCGCGATCAGGCTCAGCACCGGCATCTTGTTGCGCAGCGATTCGCCGAAATCGCCCGACAACACACCCTTGATCCAGTAGACATATTGCACCGGGATCGGTTGATCGAGGTGATACTGCTGCCGTATCTGCTCGATCACGGCGGGGTCGCGCTCCTCGCCGGCCATCACCAGCGCGGGATCGCCCGGCAGCAGATGTTGCAGCGAGAAGATCAGGATCGACACGAAGAACAGCGTCGGGACCAGCTGAACCAGCCGCTTGGCGAGGAAGTTCAGCATCGTCGGCCCCGCGTGCCCTGCGCCGTGGCGATCATTTCAACTTCAGCCCGACCACGCGCACCAGGCCGTCGGGTATCTGCCGGTAACCCTCGAGCCTGGTCGTGTGCGCGATCAGCAGCTTGCGATGATAGAGGTAGATGATGGGCTCGTCGTTGAGCAGGATTTTGGTCAGCTTCTCGTAGATCGCCTTGCGCTGCGCCGGATCGGCGATCAGCCGGGCGTCCTCCATCAGTTTGTCGGCTTCCGGATTGGAATAGCCGCCGTCGTTCTGCGGCGCCTTCGCGTGCATGAAGATGTAGGAATTGCCGTCGGGATCAATCCGGCCGCTCCAGTTGATCTGGAATATCTGGAATTCGCCGGCCTGGGCCTGCTTGAAGGTGGTGGCGAACTCGACCACCCGGATCTTGATGTCGAAGCCGGCTTCTGCCGCCATCGACTGGACCACCTGGGCGACTGCTTCGTATTCCGTGCCCTTGGGCACCATGTAGTCGACGGTCACCGGCAGCGCGATGCCGGCTTCCTTCAACAGCGCCTTGGCCTTGGCGACGTCGGCGCCGCGAACCGGAAACGCCTTCTGGTAATAGGGATGGGTCGGAGAGACCCATTGATTGCCCGGCGTGAACTCGCCGTTGAAGACCACCTGGTTGAGCGCTTCGCGATCGATCGCCAGATCCAGCGCCTGACGCACCTTGACCGACTGGCTGAGCGGTCCCTTGGCCTTGTCGTTGGCGATGTTGATGGTCAGGCCGAGATAGCCGAGCTCGGGCGCCGTCGACAGCACCAGCTTCGGGTCGGAACGAACGTCCTTGATATCGGTCGCCAGCACGCGCTCGATCAGGTCGAGCCCGCCGGATTTCAGATTGGCGAGCCGAACCGTGGCGTCCACGATCGGCAGATAGACGATGCGATCGATGAAGACGTTGTCCTTGTTCCAGTAGTCGGCGAATTTCTCGAACACGATGCGGTCCTGCTGCACGCGCTCGACGAATTTGTACGGACCGGCGCAGACCGGGTGCAGGCCGAACTTGTCGCCGGCCTCCTTCGCCGCCTTCGGCGACACCATCATGCCGGACCGGTCAGTGAGCTGGGCGATCAGGGGAGAGTATGGCGTCTTCAGCACCAGCTTGATGGTGAGCGGATCGACCACCTCGACGTGATCGACGCTGGCGAGCTCCGATTTGCGGAACGAGGTCGGCAGCGTCATGTGGCGATCGAGCGAGAACTTGGCGGCTTCCGCATCGAACGGCTCGCCGTCCTGGAACTTGACGCCGGCCCGCAGTTTGATCGTGACTTCCTTGCCGTCGGCCGAGGTTTCGTGCGACAGCGCGAGCTGCGGCACGATGTTGAGCTTTTCGTCGATGTCGAACAATTTGTCGCAGACGGCGGCAAACACGATCCGGCCGACATAGGTGCGTGCGGTCGAGGGATCGAGAATATCCGGGTCCTCGGCGAGGCCGATCCGCAACGTGGTCTGGGCCTGCGCGCCGGCGCCGAGCGCCAGCAACAGCGCCGCGGCCGTCGCCGCCAAACGAAACATCTTCATCGCACCATTCCCTATGTTCACGCGCCGACCTCGGTCCCGCCTGTACCAACCCCGGACCGTCCGGCCCCTTCTGCTGCGCCAAAGGCAGCGAGCAGTTTTTCCAGTGTCGGCGAGAAGCCGCCGTCGGACGGGACGATCGCATCCGCCGGCGGCAGCTCCGCCGTCCGGTGACATGCCGTTGCATGTCCGGTGCCATCTTCGACGAGATGCGGCATTTCGCTGCGGCAACGCGCGACGGCATAGGGACATCTTGTGTGGAAGCGGCAGCCCTTCGGCGGATTGAGCGCGCTCGGCAGCTCGCCTTGCAGGACAATCCGGTTGCGTTTTGCCTTCGGTTTGGGCACCGGGATCGCCGAGAGCAATGCTCGGCTATAGGGGTGGCGCGGCGCGGTGAACAGCGCTTGCGCATCCGCGGTCTCGACGATGCTGCCGAGATTCATCACGGCGACGCGGTCGGCGATGTGCTTCACGACGGCCAGATCGTGCGAGACGAAGATGTAGGCGAGCTTCAAGCGATCCTGCAGGTCGCGCAGCAGATTGAGGATCTGCGAGCGGATCGAGACGTCGAGCGCCGACACCGGCTCGTCGCAGATGATCAGCTTCGGCTCGACCGCGAGCGCGCGCGCAATCGCGATGCGCTGGCGCTGGCCGCCGGAGAATTCGTGCGGGTAGCGGCGGGCGAAGCGCGGCTCCAGCCCGACCAAACGCAGCAGCTCCTCGACCCGCTCGCGGCGGCCGGCCGCTGGCACGAGATTGTGCAGGGCCAACGGCTCGGCCAGGATCTGGCTCACCGTCATGCGCGGGTTGAGCGAGGCGTAGGGATCCTGGAAGATCAGCTGGGCGTCGCGGCGGAACGCGCGCAATTGCTCGGCATCAAGCGTGCCGAGGTCGCGGCCCTCGAAACTGACGCGGCCGGCATCCGGCTCGATCAGCCGCAGCACCAGCCGGCTGACGGTGGATTTGCCGCAGCCGGATTCGCCGACCAGGGCCAGCGTCTTGCCGGCCTCGACCGTGAAGCTGACGCCGTCGACTGCCTTCACATGGGCGGTCGGCCGGCCGAACACCGAGCGCTCGGCGACGAAATGCTTCACCAGCCCTTCGACCTCGAGCAGCGCGGTCATGACACCAGCCGTTCAAGCGGCGCGCGGAGGCAGCGCGAGGCGTGGTTCGCGCTCAGCATCGCCAGCGGCGGCGGCGATTTTGTGCAGGCATGCGCCACGAACGGGCAACGCGCGGCGAAGCGGCAGCCCGCGGGCGGGGTCGCCATGTTCGGCACCATGCCCTCGATGGTGGCGAGATGGCTGGTGCGGCGGTCGAGCCGCGGGATCGAGCCGAGCAGGCCGACCGTGTAGGGATGCTGCGGATTGGCAAATAGCTCGTCGACCGGGGCGCGCTCGACGATCTCGCCGGCATACATCACCGCGACCTCGTCGCAGACTTCGGCGACGACGCCGAGATCGTGGGTGATGAGGATGATCGCCGCGCCGCTGGCGGCCTTCAGCTCGCGCATCAGATCGAGGATCTGCGCCTGTAGCGTGACGTCGAGCGCGGTGGTCGGCTCATCGGCGATCAGGAGCTGCGGATCGCAGGCTAGCGCCATCGCGATCATCACGCGCTGACGCATGCCGCCGGACAGCTTGTGCGGAAACTCGTCGATGCGTTTCTCGGGCGAGGGGATGTGGACGCGGCGCAGCAGCTCGATGGCGCGTTCGCGCGCCGCGCGCCGGGAGCCGCCGCGATGACGTAAGATCGTCTCGGTGATCTGGTCGCCGATGCTGAAGCTCGGGTTGAGCGAGGTCATCGGCTCCTGGAAGATCATCGCCAGCCGATTGCCGCGCAGGTCGCGCAGGGTCGCATCCGGCACCTCGAGCAGGTCGAAGCCGTCGAAACGGATTGCGCCGGACACCGCAGCGGATTGCTTTGGCAGAAGCCCCATGATCGCCAGCGACGTCACGCTCTTGCCGCAGCCAGATTCACCGACCAGGCCGAGCGTGGCGCCCTTGGCGACGGACAGGTCGACGCTGTCGACCGCATGGGTGATGCGGCCGTCGTCGCCGTGGAAGGCGACGCGCAGGTCCTCGATCTCGATCAACGGACCCGCACTCATTCGCGGCCCGCTTTTGCGGCTGCGATGCCGGCGTCGATCCTGGCGCGGTCGCTGATTCCGGCCGGGTTGTCCCGGGTCGGCATGAAGCCCCGGAACGGCACCCAGTGCGCGCGGCTGACCGCTTCCAGCCGCTCCAGCTCGCGCAACGGATCGGTGTGGTCATCGACGCGCAGGTCGAGCAACGGCCATTCCTCGCTGCCATGGATCAAGAGGGCCGCCGATTGCTTGCCGCGCTTGTCGCCGCCGGCCGCTTCGCCTGCGAACATCGCCTTGATCAGCCGCTCCGCGAACGGCAGCTGTTCACTCGCGGCATAGACGCGCGCGGTCTCCTCGAGCACCGCAGGTCCGGCCAGCATGTTGCCGGCGATCGAGAAACCGTCGCCGGCGATCTGGCCGAACCAGTCGATGCAATCCTTGCCGGAATGCGCGGCGATGCGGCCCTTGTTGTCAATGACATGCACCTGCCGGCTCTCGCGGCCGCCGTCGGGCGCGATCAGCTCCGCGATCACCTCATGCGGGCTTTTGCCGTCGCGCAGCAGCGCCAGGCCGTCGATGCCGTAATAGGGATTGACCAGCGCCTGCGTCGCGATGGCGGCGATCCCGGGCGCGATGTGCGGCACCAGCGCGCCGACCGCGAAGAACCGCGTCGCGACGGCAATGCCGAGCTGGCCGGTGGCGCTGTCGCGGGCGATGATCGACCAGGTCATCTTGTGTCTCTACTCCCTCTCCCCGCTCTTCGCGGGGAGAGGGTGGGGGTGAGGGGCTTGTTCCGCAAAGATGGTACAAATTGAGTTCGCGGAGACTCCCCCTCACCCGGATCGCATCTTCGATGCGACCCGACCTCTCCCCGCAAGCGGGGCGAGGTGAAGTTTGAGGCTCGCTCCGCGATCCGACCCGACGTCATCATGTTGTGGCGATCACCTTGTCTTAGCGCCCTGCGGCGTAGCCCTGCATGCCGCGCGGGTTGGCGGCGGCGCGGCGGCGGTGACCGACCTTCGAGGCCGCGGTGAGGCGGCCTTCCGACCAATCGGGACCGATCTCCACGACATGGCCGCGGCGTTTCAATTCGTCGATGGTCGATTTCGGCACGCGGTTTTCCAGCACCAGCACGCCGGGCCGCGAGGTGCGCGGCCAGAACGAGATCGGGAAATGCTCGGAGTGCCAGGCCGGCGCGTCGATCGCCTCCTGCAGATTGAGCTTGGCGTGGACATGACGCAGGAAGAACTGCGTGATCCACTGGTCCTGCTGGTCGCCGCCCGGCGAGCCCCAGGCGAGATACGGCGCGCCGTCGCGCAGCGCCATGGTCGGCGACAGCGTGGTGCGCGGCCGCTTGCCCGGCGCCAGCGATGCCGGGTGGTTCTCCTCCAGCCAGAACATCTGGGCGCGGCTGCCCAGGCAGAAGCCGAGCTCGGGAATCACCGGCGAGGATTGCAGCCAGCCGCCGGACGGCGTCGCCGAAATCATGTTGCCGGCCTTGTCGATGATGTCGAAATGCACGGTGTCGCCGCGCACCTCGCCGAACCGGCCGACCGTCGGCTCGCCCGCGCCCATGGCGCCGACGGCCTCGCGATGGCCTTCGGCGTGGCGCAGCTTGATGACGCCGCCGAAACCTTCGACCGAGCCGGGGCGAAAGTCGAGCGACGCCTTGTCCTTCGAGATCAGTCCGCGCCGTTCGTTGTTGTAGGCATCGGACAGCAGCGTCTCGATCGGGATGTCGGTGAACTTCGGATCGCCGTAGAACGTCTCGCGATCGGCATAAGCGAGCTTGGCGGCCTCGATCTGCAGATGAATGAAGTCGGGACCTGCGGGATCGAGCCCGTCGAGCTCAAAGCCCTTCAGCAGCGCGAGCTGCTGCAGCATCACCGGACCCTGGCTCCAGACGCCGCACTTCTGCACGGTGTAGCGGCCGTAATCGTAGGTCAGCGGCGCCTCGATGGTCGGCTGCCAGCGCGCCATGTCGTCGGCCGACAGCACGCCACGGTGCGGCGAGCCGGAGACGTCCATCACCTCCCGGGTGCGGCAGAATCTGTCGATCGCCTCCGCGACGAAGCCCTTCGACCACGCCTGCCGCGCGCGCTCGATCTGCGCGACACGGTCGCCGCCCGCGCTCTCCGCCTCGTCGAGGATGCGCGCGTAAGTTTCCGCGAGTGTCTTGTTGGTGAAGATGGTGCCGGGCTTCGGTGCCTCGCCATTGGGCAGATAGACATCGGCCGATGTGGTCCAGTATTTCCGGAACAGCTGCTCGACGGTCTTGATGGTGGCGGAGGCGCGCTCGACCAGCGGATGGCCGTCACGGGCATAGCCGATCGCGGGCTCCAGCACGTCGCGCAGCCGCAATGTGCCGTAGTCGCGCAGCAGCAGCATCCAGGTTTCGAACGTGCCGGGCACGCAGGCGGCGAGCAGGCCGGTGCCGGGCACCATCTCGAGCCCCTCGCTGCGATAATGCGCGATGGTCGCCTTGGCCGGCGCCGGGCCCTGGCCGCAGATCACTTCGGTTTTGCCGCGCTTGACGTCGTGCACGATGATCGGGACGTCGCCGCCGGGGCCGTTCAGATGCGGCTCGACCACTTGAAGCGTGAAAGCGGCCGCAACGCCGGCGTCAAAGGCATTGCCGCCCTTCTCCAGCGTCGCCATGCCGACCGCGGTCGCGATCCAGTGCGTCGAGGTGACGACGCCGAAAGTGCCCTCGATCTCGGGCCTTGTGGTGAATGGATCGGGATTGACGTTGCTCATGGTTATTCACTGGTTCGGCGGCTTGCTGGGCTTGTTGCGCGCGCACTTGATCACAGGCGAGCTGGTATGCCAACCGCTTGGTGGACATGGCCGCTCCCATCCGCGTGATCATGCCGGAACGGCGGCGGCAGGGCTGTTGACGGCATGGCAGGCGACGCCGTCGATCAGGTCCGGCGTCTTCCGGCGGCAGAGGTCGAAGGCGAGGGGACAGCGCGGATTGAACGCGCAGCCCGATGGCGGATCGATCGGGTTCGGAATCTCGCCCTTGACCGGGATGCGCTGGCGGCCGGACATCGCAAGGTCCGGAACCGCGCCGAGCAGCATCCTGGTGTAGGGCATCCGCGGGTTCTCGAACAGTTTCCGGCCCTCGGCGATTTCGACGATGCGGCCGAGATACATCACGCCGATCCGGCTCGCCATGTGGCGGACAACCGCGAGATTGTGGCTGATGAACAGATAGGTCAGGCCGAACTTGTCCTGCAAATCGCGCATCAGATTGAGGATCTGCGCCTGCACCGAGACGTCGAGCGCCGAGGTCGGCTCATCGCAGACGATGAACTCGGCTTCCGACGCCAGCGCGCGGGCGATCGCGATGCGCTGGCGCTGGCCGCCGGAAAATTCGTGCGGGAATTTCTGGCCGTCGTCGGGGTGCAGGCCGACCAGCGAGAGCAATTCGCCGACCCGGGCCTTGATGTCGCGCTCGCCCTGGATCAGGTCGAAGGCGCGGATCGGCTCGGCGACGATGGCAGCGACCCGGTAGCGCGGATTGAGGCTCGCATAGGGATCCTGGAACACCATCTGGATGCGCCGGCGCAACCGGCGGCGCGCCTGGCCCTGCCGCGGATCGGTCATCGAGACGCCGTCGATCACGACTTCGCCCGAACTCGGCGGCAGCAGGCCGACCACCATGCGCGCAACCGTGGTCTTGCCGGAGCCGGATTCGCCGACCAGCGCAAAGGTCTCGCCGCGCTTGATGTCGAAAGAGACGCCGTCGACGGCCTTGAGATATTCGAGATGGCCGCCCTCGAGCACGCGGTTGAGCCACGGCTTCGAGACGTCGAACACGCGGCGCAGGTTCCTGACCTCGATCAATGTCCCACTCATGCCGCGGTCTCCTTCGCGGGATCGAACAGATGGCAGGCGACGGATTGCGTGCCCTGCCGGATCGGCTCGGGGCGCTCGACCCGGCAGCGATCGAAGACAAATGCGCAGCGCGGATTGAACGGGCAGCCCGGCGGGATCGCCGACAGCCGCGGCATCGAGCCGGGAATCTGCACCAGGCGCTTGTCCTCGCCCGCAAGCGTCGGGATCGCGCCCATCAGGCCACGGGCGTAGGGATGCAAGGGATTGCGCACCACCTCTTGCACCGGGCCGATCTCGGCGATGCGGCCGGAATACATCACCGCGACGCGGTCGCAGGTTTCGGCGATCACGCCCATGTCGTGGGTGACCAGCATCACCGCGGTGCCATGGTCGCGGCCGAGCCGCTTGATCAGCGCGATGATCTGCGCCTGCACCGAGACGTCGAGCGCGGTGGTCGGCTCGTCGGCGATGATCAGCTCGGGCTCGGCGCAGATCGCGAGCGCGATCACGACGCGCTGGCGCATGCCGCCGGAGAATTCGTGCGGATAGCCGTCGATGCGCTTCTCCGGCGCGGGGATGCCGACCTCGGCCAACAGATCGATGGCGCGCCGGCGTGCGGCGCTTTCGCTCAGGTTGGTGTGGGTGCGGATGGTCTCGACGATCTGGTCGCCGATCCGGTAGAGCGGATTGAGGCTGGTCAGCGGATCCTGGAAGATCATGCCGATCCGCTTGCCCCTGACGCGGCGGATCTCCTCCGGCGGCAGATGGTCGATGCGCGTGCCCGACAGCTCGATCTCGCCGGCGCAGATGCGGCCAGGCGGATCGATCAGCCCGATCACGGCAAGGCCGGTGACCGATTTGCCTGCGCCGGACTCGCCGACCACGCCGAGCACCTCGCCCTTGGCGATCTCGAACGACACGCCGTTGATGGCGCGCAAGGTGGCGCGGCGGGTGACGAATTCCACCTCGAGATTGCGCACGGAGAGAACGGGCTTGGTCATCGGAGCTTTGGGTTGAGCGCGTCGCGCAGCCAGTCGCCGAGCAGGTTGATGGAGAGGATCAGGCCGGCCAGCGCAATGCCCGGGAAGGCGACGATCCACCATTCGCCGGCGAACAGATAGTTGTTGCCGATCCGGATCAGGGTGCCAAGCGAGGGCATGGTGTCGGGCATCCCGGCGCCGAGGAACGACAGCGTCGCCTCGGTGATGATCGCGAGCGCGAGGTTGATGGTGGCGATCACCAGGATCGGTCCCATCGTGTTCGGCAGCACGTGGCGGAACATGATCTTCGGCGCCGGCAGGCCGATCAGCTGCGCTGCCGCCACATAGTCCTTGTTCTTCTCGACCAAGACCGAGCCGCGCACGGTGCGGGCATATTGCACCCAGAAACTGAGCCCGATCGCGATGATCAAGACGCCGAGCGTGCTGATCTCGTCGAGCCGGTTGCCGAGCAGCGATTTGGCGACGCCGTTGACCAGAAGCGCGATCAGGATCGCCGGGAAGGTGAGCTGCACGTCGGCGATCCGCATGATCACGGTGTCGACCACGCCGCCGAAATAGCCGGCGATCAGGCCGAGGGCGATACCGAGCGCGCCGGCGAAGACCACGCCGGCGATGCCGACCGCAAGCGAGATGCGCAGGCCGTAGAGGATCGCCGAGAGCACGTCGCGGCCCTGCTCGTCGGTGCCGAGCAGGAACGGGCTCTGGCCGTCGGCGGTCCACAGCGGCGCGATCCGCGAATTAATTAGCTGGAGCTGCGCCGGATCGAACGGGTTCTGCACCGCGAGCCAGGACGCGAAAATCGCCAGCAGGAAGAACAACAGCGTGATCGCAGCGGCGATCATCGTCAGTTTGGAGCGGCGGAACGAATAGAAGATGTCGCTGTCGAGCGCGCGGGCGAACCAACCGGCAGCGGGCTGGTGGTCTTGCGTGCGATGGGGGACGACGGCGTCGGACATCGGTTGGTCCCTCACGCCGCGCGGCCGACGGTCGAGCGCAAGCGCGGATCGACCACGGTGTAGAGGATGTCAACCACGAGATTGATGGTGACGAAGATCAGCGAGACCATCAACAGATACGCAGCCATGATCGGGATATCGACGTTTTGCACGGCCTGGACGAACAGAAGCCCCATGCCCGGCCATTGGAACACGGTTTCGGTGATGATGGAGAAAGCAATAACCGAGCCAAACTGCAGGCCGGCCACGGTGATCACGGGAACCAGGGTGTTCTTCAGCGCGTGACCGAAATGGATCGCGCGAGTGGTCAGGCCGCGGGCACGGGCGAAGCGGATATAGTCGGTGCGCAGCACTTCCAGCATTTCGGCGCGCACCAGCCGCATGATCAGGGTCATCTGGAACAGCCCGAGCGTGATCGCCGGCATGATGATCGCTTTCCAGCCGGAGACGGTGAGCAGCCCGGTCGACCACCAGCCGAGCTTCACCACCTCGCCGCGCCCGAACGAGGGCAGCCAGCCCAAGGTTACGGCAAACAGATAGATCAGCAGGATGCCGATCAGGAAGGTCGGCAGCGAAATGCCGATCAGCGATATCGCCTGGAATAATCTGGCCAGGATGGTGTCGCGACGCAATGCCGAATAGACCCCCATCAGGATGCCGGCCACCATCGCAAAGATGGTGGCGACGATCGCAAGCTCAAGCGTTGCCGGCAAGCGCTCCGCCAGCAGCGAGGAGACCGGCAGGCGGAACTGGTAGGACACGCCGAACTTGAACTGCAGCGCATTGATGACGTAGCGGCCGAACTGCACCAGCACGGGATCGTCGAGGCCGAGCGAATGCCGGATCCCGGCGCGCTGCGCGGCCGAGGTGTCGATCGAGACGATCTGATTCACCGGATCGCCGGCGAAGCGGAACATCGCGAAGGCGATGATGCCCACGGCGAGCATGACGCCGATCGCCTGCAGGAAACGGCGAAGAGTGAAAGCGAGCATCTCTACCTTTCACTGCTTTTGACATTTGGGGCGCGGCCTTGCGCGGCCGGAAAACGCGAGGTCCCGGAAGCGTGCGCTTCCGGGACCCAATTCGCCGAGACCACTATTCACCCTCTTTGGTCGCCCAGTACAGCAGCACCTGGTTGTCCGCGCGCTGGGTCAATTTGACCTTTTTAGACACGCCCCACACCAGCGGCTGCTGATGCAGCGGAATGTAGCCGTAATCCTTGATGACGATCTCATAGGCTTGCTTGATCAACTGATCGCGCTTGGCGGTGTCGCTCTCGACCAGCACCTTGTCGGTGAGCGCGTCGACGTCCTTGTTGCAATAGCCGCCGAGATTGGCCTCGCCTCTCGTGGAATCCTTCGGATCGTCGCGGCAGCCGAGGATGTCGTGCAGCACATTGTGCGAGTCGGACGTGGCGGGCGTCCAGCCCAGCATGAAGAACGAGGTCTGGTAGCCGCCGGGCTTCAGCACCTTGCCGAAATACTGCGCCTTCGGCTGCGCCAGCAGGTTCACCTTGACGCCGATGCGGGCCAGCATGCCGACCACCGCCTGGCAGATCGCGGCGTCGTTGACGTAGCGGTCGTTCGGGCAATCCATCGTGACCTCGAAGCCGTTCGGATAGCCAGCCTCGGCCAACAGCTTCTTGGCGCCTTCCGGATCGAGCTTCGGCCGGGTGAACTCCTTCGACAGCGGATAGAGCTCGGGCGCGATCATCAGGGTCGAGGGCGTCGACATGCCGCGCATCACGCGGGTCTTGATCAAGTCGACGTCGATCGTCTTGTAGAAGGCTTCGCGGACCTTGATGTCCTTGAACGGATTCTTGCCCTTGATATTGGAGAACAGCAGCTCATCGCGCGCCATATCCATGCCGATGAAGATGGTGCGGATCTCCGGCGCGGTCATGACAGTGGCGACGCCGCTGGAATTGACGCGCTGGATGTCCTGCAGCGGAACCGGTTCGATGACATCGACCTCGCCCGAGAGCAATGCGGCGACGCGGGTGGCATCGGAGCCGATCGGGGTGAAGATGATCTCTTTCAGATTATGCTCGGGCTTGCGCCAATAGCCCGGAAACGCCTTGAACACGGTCTTCACGCCGGGCTGATGGCTCTCGATCGTGAAGGGGCCGGTGCCGTTCTCGTGCAGCGCCGCGTAGCTCGGCGTGGTCGCCGAGGCCGGCGTCGGTGCAACGGAATTGTTCTCCTCGCTCCACTTCTTGTCCATGATGTACCAGCTATCCCACTGCGAGATCAGGATGGGATTGGGCGAGTCCAGCGTCACGTCGACGGTGCTGTCGTCGACCTTGGTGAACTTGGCATCGGCCGGGACGTTGCTCAGGAAGTTGGAGCCCTTGGCGCGGACGCGGTCGGCGGAGAACAGCACGTCGTCGGCGGTGAAGGGGTCGCCATTGTGGAATTTGACGCCCTTGCGCAGATGGAAGCGCCATTTGGTCGGGCTCAGCGTCTCCCAGCTTTCCGCCAGGGCCGGAATGATCTTGAGGTCCTTGTCGCGGGCGGTGAGGCCTTCGTAGACGTGCGCATGGTGCGCGATCGTCGTGGTTTCCTTCAGCGTGTAGGGATCCAGCGACTTCAGCTCGCCCTGGTTGGCATATTTCAACGTCTGCGCCGACGCCGGCAAGGCAACGGCGACCAGTGCGACGGCAGCCGCCGCAAACAAACTCCAACGTACCGACATGTGATCCCGCGTCCCCGTTTTTGTCCGCCGGCTGCTTTGTCCGGCTGGTATTATTGATGCATGTTGCCAGAGTTTACCGGCCGCGCAAGCGCGATTTGCCAAAGGGTTAACCTGCTCGCGCGGGTGCAGCGCAACCACCGGGATTTCAGGATAGGCGGTCGGTATCGGCGCGTGACATTCGACTTTCGGAGTGCTGCGCGTAGGCCACGGGAGCGATCCGCGGCGCGCGCTGTCAATGCCGGTCGCGGCAAGACAGGTTGGTTGACCATAACGGGTGATTGAGGCCGACTGCATCTTGCGGCAGGCGGGGCCGACTTGCGCAACGCACCCCGTCGCGGCGATACTGCGGCCGGGTCACGGCGCATTTGAGGAGGCGGATATGAAAGTCAACGTCGAGATAGATTGTACGCCCCTCGAAGCGCGGCAGTTCTTCGGCCTGCCCGACGTGGCGCCGATGCAGAATGCCGTCATGGACAAGCTGCAGCAGCAGATGCTGTCGAACATTGATAAGATTTCGCCGGAATCGCTGCTGCAGAGCTGGTTCACCTTCGATCCCAAGCTCGCCGAGCGCTTCCAGGACATGTTCGTGGCGATGGCCGGCTTCGGCGGCACCAGCAAGAAGAAATAGTGCCCGACATGGACAGGAGCGTCGATGGGACCGAACGCCGGTTGCGCCCGCCCAGCCTGTTCCTGATGCTGGCGGAAGCGCGCGGCGTGCTTGAGCTCAATTCGAGCCTGCTGCTGTCGCCGCTGCTGATGCAGGCGCCGAAGGGCGACCGTCATCCGGTGCTGGCGCTGCCGGGCTTCCTCGCCAGCGATCTGTCGATGGCGCCGATGCGGCGCTATCTGAAGGAGCTCGGCTACGACGCCTACGCCTGGAACATGGGCCGCAATTTCGGTGGGATTTCCAGCAGGCGAGCTGCGCTGCGCGACCTGCTGAAGCGGGTTCATGAGGTCGCCGGGCGCAAGGTCTCGATCATCGGCTGGAGCCTCGGCGGCGTTTATGCGCGCGATCTGGCGTCGCAGATGCCCGAGCTGGTGCGCTCCATCATCACGCTCGGCAGTCCGTTCGCCGACGACATCCGCGCCACCAATGCGACCCGGCTGTACGAGGTGCTGTCAGGCGAGCGGGTGGACGATATCCCGGAGGTCCGCGCCGCGATCGCCGGCGACATGCCGGTGCCGGCCACCTCGATCTATTCCCGCACCGACGGCATCGTGAACTGGCGGACCTCGCGGGTGCGGCCGTCGGCGACCGCCGAGAACATCGAGGTGCATCTGGCCAGCCATATCGGCCTCGGCGTCAATCCCGCGGCGCTGTGGGCGATCGCGGACCGGCTGGCGCAGCCGGAAGGCGAGTTTCGGCATTTTGACCGGTCCGGCCCCTTTGCCATTGCCTACGGACCGGCAGAACAGGCACTATCCTAAACCATACGACGAGAGGCGCCGCCAAGGCGCCCGCGTGAGTCGGCTCTCGGGAGGAGATCATGAGCGACGCCAAGAAGCTGTCCTCGCTGGACGCATCGTTTCTCTATCTGGAAACGCCGGAAATGCCGATGCATGTCGGCAGCATGGCGATCTTCCGCCTGCCCGACGGCTACAAGGGCGACTTCTTCGAGGAGTTCAAGGCGATGATCGCCTCACGGCTGCACATCGCGCCGATCCTGAAGGCGCGCCTGCAGAAGGCGCCGCTCGACATCGACCATCCGTCCTGGGTCGAGGACGACCAGTTCGACATCGACCGCCATATCTTCCGCGCCAGCCTGCCGGCGCCGCGCGACCGCGCCACGCTGGAGCGCATCGTCGGCTGGATGCACGCCAAGCTGTTGAACCGCGCCCGCCCGCTCTGGGAGTTCTACGTCTTCGAGGGCATGAAGGACAACGAGATCGGACTCTATTCCAAGATGCACCACGCCTGCATCGACGGCGGCGCCGGGGCTGCGCTGACCAGCATGATCTACGACCTGACGCCGGTGCCGCGCGAGATCGAGCCGCCGAGCGCGAAGAAGGTCGCGCAGGAGCCGCGCGACATCGCCGCCAATCTGATCGATGCCTATCAGCAGCTCTGGACCCAGCCGTTCGAGGCCGCCGCCGCCGCGCAGAAGAGCCTGGAGCTGCCGCGCTCCGGCAAGAGCGATCTCGGCTCGATCCTGTTCGACAACGCCATGTTCCAGATCGAGAGCGCGGTGAAGTTCGCGGGCTCGATGCCGACCGTGATGAAAAGCCTGTCCGACGTCGTCGCCAAGGTCGCCGATCCCCGTACGCGCGAGAGTCTGCAGGCGATGTCCTCGCCGCCGACCATCCTCAACAAGGCGATCTCGTCGGAACGCAGCTTTGCCGGCACCTCGATCTCGCTGTCGCGCGCCAAGGCGCTGGCGAAGGCGTCCGGCGGCAAGCTCAACGACGTCGTGCTGGCGCTCGCCTCCGGCGTGGTGCGGCGCTATCTGATCAGCCAGGGCGCGCTGCCGAACAAGTCACTGACCGCCGGCGTGCCGATCTCGCTGCGCGAGGAGGGCAATGCCGAATCCAACAACCAGGTGTTCGGCATGATCTGCTCGATCGCGACCGACGTCGAGGATCCCAGGAAGCGGCTGGAAACCATCATCGCGCAGTCCACCAAGTCCAAGGAGATGTCGCATCCGCTGCGCGCCCTGATGCCGCAGGTCTCCAACATCTCCATGCTCGGCGCACCGATCCTGGTGCAGATCATGGCGCTGCTCTACAGCCGTTCCGACCTCTCCAACGTGCTGCCGCCGGCGACCAACATCACGGTCTCGAACGTGCCGGGGCCGCGGCAGACGCTGTACGCGGCCGGCGCCGAGCTGCTGCACATCTTCCCGGTTTCGATCTCGACCCACGGCGTTGCGCTCAACATCACCGTGCAGAGCTACCGCGATCAGCTCGATTTCGGCTTCATCGTCGGTGCCAACATCATTCCCCATGTGCAGGTGATGTGCGACATGCTGCCGCTCGAGTTCGATGCACTCGAGGCGGCGTTCGCGCCTCCGCCTGCGGACATCAAGGGCGCGGCCGAATAGGAACTTCACAATGATCGAAATGCCACCGCTGCAGTTCGCCGAGACGAACGGCATCCGCATGGGCTTCTACGAAGCGGGCCCCAAGACTGACACGCCGCCGGTGGTGCTGTGCCACGGCTGGCCCGAGCTGGCGTTCTCCTGGCGCCACCAGATCAAGGCGCTGGGCGAGGCCGGCATCCGGGTGATCGCGCCGGACCAGCGCGGCTATGGCGCGACCGACCGGCCGGAGCCGGTCGAGGCCTATGACATGGAGCACCTGACCGGCGACCTCGTCGGCCTGCTCGACCATCTCGAGATCGACAAGGCGATCTTCGTCGGTCACGACTGGGGCGGCTTTGTCGTCTGGCAGATGCCGCTCAGACATCCGTCGCGGGTCGCCGGCGTCGTCGGCGTCAACACGCCGCATTGGGACCGGGCACCAATGGATCCGATCGCGCTGTTCCGCCAGCGCTTCGGCGACCAGATGTACATCGTCCAGTTCCAGGATCCGGCGCGCGAGCCCGACCGGATCTTCGGCAGCCGGGTCGAGCAGACCTTCGATGCCTTCATGCGCAAGCCGGCCGCGCGCCCTCCGGGCACGCCGGAGGAGCAGCCGATCGCCGGTGTCGGCGCGTCGGCGCGGCTCAATCTGGCGTTTCCGCAGATGATCGCGAATTACGATGCCAAGCACGATCCGCGGACGCCGATCCTGTCCGCCGAGGAGAAGAAGGTGTTCGTCGATACCTTCAGCAAGACCGGCTTCACCGGCGGCATCAACTGGTATCGCAACTTCACCCGCAACTGGGAGCGTTCGGCCGGGCTCGACCATCACGTGCGGGTGCCGTCGCTGATGATCATGGCCGAGAACGACGCGGTGCTGCCGCCGTCGGCCGCCGACGGCATGGAGCGACTGGTGCCGGACCTCGAAAAATACCTGGTCAAGGACAGCGGCCATTGGACGCAGCAGGAAAAGCCTGACGAGGTCAGCGCCAAGCTGATCGAATGGCGCAGAAAGCGGTTTGGGTGACGAGGAGGCGATCGCGGGTTGCTTGATGTCATTCCGGGATGGTCCGAAGGACCAGACCCGCAATCTCGAGATTCCGGGTTCGATGCTGCGCATCGCCCCGGAATGACGGAATAGAGTGCAGCAGGGGACAATCTCAACATGGCGTCCGGCAACAGACTGAGTCCGATCCCGCATCCGCCGACGAAGCCGGTGGTCGGCAACATGCTGTCGCTGGATTCGACCGCGCCGGTGCAGCATCTGGTGAAGCTCTCGAAAGAGCTCGGCCCGATCTTCTGGCTCGACATGATGGGCGCGCCGCTCGTGATCGTGTCCGGCCATGACCTGGTCGACGAGCTCTCCGACGAGAAACGGTTCGACAAGGCGGTGCGCGGCTCGCTGCGCCGCGTGCGCGCGGTCGGCGGCGACGGGCTGTTCACCGCCGACACCAAGGAGCCGAACTGGAGCAAGGCGCACAACATCCTGATGCAGCCGTTCGGCAACCGCGCCATGCAGTCGTACCATCCGAGCATGGTCGATATCGCCGAGCAGCTGGTCAAGAAATGGGAGCGCCTCAACGCCGACGAGGAGATCGAGGTCGTCCACGACATGACGGCGCTGACGCTCGACACCATCGGGCTGTGCGGCTTCGACTACCGCTTCAATTCGTTCTACCGCCGCGACTACCACCCGTTCGTGGAATCGCTGGTGCGCTCGCTCGAGACCATCATGATGACCCGCGGCCTGCCGCTCGAGGGTCTGTGGATGCAGAAGCGACGCAAGATGCTCGTCGACGACGTCGCCTTCATGAACAAGATGGTCGACGAGATCATCGCCGAACGGCGCGGCAATACTGCCGCGTCCGACGACAAGAAGGACATGCTGGCCGCGATGATGACCGGCGTCGATCGCGCCACCGGCGAGCAGCTCGACGACGTCAACATCCGCTACCAGATCAACACCTTCCTGATCGCCGGCCACGAGACCACCTCCGGCCTGCTGTCCTGCACGATCTATGCGCTGCTGAAGCATCCCGAGGTGCTGAAGAAGGCTTATGAGGAGGTCGATCGCGTCCTCGGTCCCGATCTCGATGCCAAGCCGACCTATCAGCAGGTGACGCAGCTCACCTACATCACCCAGTGCCTGAAGGAGGCGCTGCGGCTGTGGCCGCCGGCGCCGGCTTACGGCATCGCGCCGCTCAACGACGAGATGATCGGCGGCAAATACAAGCTGAAGAAGAACACCTTCATCACCGTGCTGGTGATGGCGCTGCACCGCGACCCCTCTGTCTGGGGCCCGAACCCCGATGTGTTTGATCCCGAGAATTTCAGCCGCGAGGCCGAAGCCAAGCGCCCGATCAACGCCTGGAAGCCGTTCGGCAATGGCCAGCGCGCCTGCATCGGCCGCGGCTTTGCCATGCACGAGGCGGCGCTGGCGATCGGGATGATCCTGCAGCGCTTCAAGCTGCTCGATGTGCATCGCTACCAGATGCATCTGAAGGAGACGCTGACGGTCAAGCCCGACGGCTTCAGGATCAAGGTGCGACCGCGCGACGACAGGGATCGCGGCGCGTTCGCCGGCGGCACGAACGCGGTTGCGGCCGCGCCGAAGGCGCCGCGCGCGCCGACCACGCGTCCCGGCCACAACACGCCGATGCTGGTGCTCTATGGCTCCAACCTCGGCTCGGCCGAGGAGCTGGCAACCCGCATGGCCGATCTCTCCGAAATCAACGGCTTCGCCACCCGGCTCGGCCCGCTGGACGATTATGTCGGCAAGCTGCCGGAAGAGGGTGGCGTGCTGATCATCTGCGCCTCCTATAATGGCGCCGCGCCCGACAACGCGACGCAATTCGTCAAATGGCTGGAGAGCGACCTGCCGAAGGACGCCTTCGCCAAGGTGCGCTACGCCGTGTTCGGCTGCGGCAACAGCGACTGGGCGGCGACCTATCAGTCGGTGCCACGCTTCATCGATGAGCAATTGACCAGGCACGGCGCACACGCAGTCTATCCGCGCGGCGAGGGCGATGCGCGCAGCGATCTCGACGGCCAGTTCCAGAAATGGTTTCCGGAGGCGGCCAAGGTCGCGACCAGGGAATTCGGCATCGACTGGAATTTCACCCGCACCGCCGAGGACGAGCCGCTCTACGCAATCGAGCCGGTGGCGCAGGGCGCGGTCAACACCATCGTGACGCAGGGCGGCGCGGTGCCGATGAAGGTGCTCGTCAACACCGAACTGCAGACCAAGGACGGCGCCCATCCGTCGGAGCGCTCGACCCGGCACATCGAGGTCGAGCTGCCGGCCAATCTGAAATACCGGGTCGGCGATCATCTCAGCGTGGTGCCGCGCAACGATCCGACCCTGGTCGATTCCGTCGCGCGCCGGTTCGGCTTCCTGCCCGCCGACCAGATCCGTCTCCAGGTCTCGGAAGGCCGCCGCGCGCAATTGCCGGTCGGCAACGCCGTGTCGGTCGGGCGGCTGCTCACCGAGTTCGTCGAGCTGCAGCAGGTCGCGACCCGCAAGCAGATCCAGATCATGGCCGAGCACACGCGTTGCCCGGTGACCAAGCCGAAGCTGATGGCCTATGTCTGCGACGACGATGCCTCGGCCGCGTATTACCGTGCCGAGGTGCTGGGAAAACGCAAATCGGTGTTCGACCTGCTCGAGGAATATCCGGCCTGCGAGCTGCCGTTCCACCTTTACCTTGAAATGCTGTCGCTGCTGGCGCCGCGCTATTACTCGATCTCGTCGTCGCCTGCGGGCGGAGCGCAGCGTTGCAGCGTCACTGTGGGCGTCGTCGAAGCGCCCGCGAACTCGGGCCGCGGCATCTACAAGGGGATCTGTTCCAACTATCTGGCGCGCCGCCGCGTCGGCGACGTCGTCCATGCCACGATCAAGGAAACCAAGGCGGGCTTCCGCCTGCCCGACGATAACGCGGTGCCGATCATCATGATCGGGCCGGGCACCGGCTTGGCCCCGTTCCGCGGCTTCCTGCAGGAGCGCGCCGCGCGCAAGGCGCAGGGCGCGACGCTCGGCCCTGCGATGCTGTTCTTCGGCTGCCGTCATCCCGAGCAGGATTTCATCTATGCGGATGAGCTGAAGGCATTCGCCGCCGACGGCATCAGTGAGCTCTTCACCGCGTTCTCGCGCGCCGATGGGCCGAAGACCTATGTGCAGCACCTCGTTGCTGCCCAGAAGGACCGGGTCTGGGAGCTGATCCAGAAGGGCGCGATCGTCTATGTCTGCGGCGACGGCGGCAAGATGGAGCCCGACGTCAAGGCAACCTTGATGTCGATCTACCGCGAGCGCACCGGCGTCGACACGGACGCCGCCGCGCGCTGGATCGAGGAGATGGGGACGAGGAACCGCTACGTGCTCGACGTGTGGGCGGGTGGGTAGTTTCCCGCCTTTGTAGCCCGGATGCAGCGAAGCGAAATCCGGGAGCGGTCGCTCCGCATTGAAAGAGACCCGGATTGCGCTGCGCTGCATCCGGGCTACGGCAGAGGTGCTGCCCTATGCTACAAGCCGCCGCATGATTCCCTGGGAAAAGATCGATACCGCGCGTATTCCCGGCACCGAAGGTGAATTGCGCCTGATGCGGCGAGGCCGCGAATTCTCGATCATGCTCGGCACCAACGAGCTGATGAACAGCCGCCTGTCGGGCTCGGAAGAGGCGCTGGCGACGCTTGCGGCGAAGAAGATCGAGAAGGTCGCAAAGCCGCATTTTCTGATCGGCGGCCTCGGCATGGGGTTCACGCTGCGGGCCGCGCTCAAAGTGCTCGGAGGCGAGGCGAAAATCACGGTGGCCGAACTGGTGCCGGCGGTGGTTGCCTGGGCGAGAGGCCCGATGGCGGAGATCTTCGGCGACAGCCTGAACGATCCGCGCGTCAGAATCCGGGAGGAAGACGTTGCCGGTGTCATCGAGCGCCACCCGCGCAGCTTCGATGCCATCCTCCTCGATGTCGATAACGGCCCCGAGGGCCTGACCCGCAAGGCCAATGATGCGCTGTACGATGTCGCCGGGCTCAAGCTCGCGCACACCGCATTGCGACATGGAGGGGTGCTCGCCGTCTGGTCGTCCGGGCCGAACGCAAAATTCCCGAAATCGCTGTCCCGGGCCGGGTTCGCGGTCAACGAGATCGCCGTCCGCGCCACCGGAAAAGGCCGCGGCGTCCGCCACGTGATCTGGATCGCGGCCAAGGACTAGAGCCTGATGAGATCAGGTTGAGCTGAAGCCGCGTCGAAAATTCACCTCTCCCTCGGGAGAGGTCGATTTTGCGCAGCAAATCGGGTGAGGGGTACGGTCCATCGAGAGAGCAAGAGCCCTCACCCGGATTGCACGCGACGATGCTTCGCATCGCCAGGTGCAATCCGACCTCTCCCCAATGGGGAGAGGTGAACCGAGACCGCGCCTAGCTCAGAACATCGTGTTGCTGTTCGCCGGATTTTCCGGAATGGGCTGCACCACGTCCCAATGCTCGACGATCTTGCCGTCCTCGAGCTTGAAGATATCGATGATCGCATTGCCACGGGTGCCGGGCTCGCGCACCGCATGGACATGCAGGATCACGTAGTCGCCGTCGACGAATGAGCGCTTGATCTCGCTGTGCGAGTTCGGAAATTTTTCACGCAGGAAGCCGATGAACTTGCGGAAGCCTTCGGGGCCGTCGGCCGCGCCGGGATTGTGCTGCACATAGCGGTTACCGACATAGGCGAGCGCCGCGTCGGCGTCCTTCTGGTTCAGTCCCTTCTCGTAGAACGCCAGCACCGCCTTGCGGTTGGCCTCCTGCTGCGCCTCGCCGGTGGCCGCCATGGCCGAGGACGACGCGAGCGCGAGGAGGAAAGCGGCGACGGCTGTCCGCGGCCGGAGAAGGGTCTTCATCTGGTTGCTCCCGGTGGCTGATGGTGCGCGAGCCGCGCGATGCATCGCGTTGTCTATCGCCTTCGGGCGGCCGCCGGAAGAACGCACCCCTGGCTCACATGGTTACCGGGAGATACCAGCCTCACGCCGCCTTCGCCGCAGCGCCATGCGCGTGCTTATCGATGGCGTCGATGATCTGCGGCCACATCGGAATCGGTAGTGCATGGCCCATACCCTCGATCATCAGGAGCTTCGCGCCCGGGATCGAGGCTGCGGTGTCCTTGCCGCCTTCGGGATGCACCAGCGGATCGACTGTGCCGTGGATCACCAGCGTCGGCGCCTTCACGCTGCGCAGCCGCTGCTTGCGGCTGCCGGAGGCCAAGATGGCGCGGAGCTGCCGACCGACGCCCTCCGGATTGAGGCCGCGCTCGAAGGTGCGGCGTGCGCGCTCGGCATCGAGCGCCTCGTCTTCGGGGAATGAGCCGTTGCGCAGCACCTTCCAGGTCTGGCCGTAGCGGACGAAGTATTCTTCCTTGCTCTTCGGCGGCGGCGCCATCAGCACCGCGGTCGCCTCGCGGGTCAGCCCCGGGATCTTCGGGTTGCCCGTGGTTGACATGATCGAGGTCAGCGAGCGCACGCGCTCGGGAAAGGTGATTGCAACCTCCTGCGCGATCATGCCGCCCATCGAGGCGCCGACCAGATGCGCCTTGCGGATGCCGAGCGCGTCCATCAGGCCGATCGTGTCCCGCGCCATGTCGGACAGCCGGTAGGGCGCCGCGACCGGGATCTTCAGGAAGCGCAGCTTGATGAGTTCAAGTGCGGTCAACCGCTTGCCGCCGCTCATTCGCGAGGACTTGCCGATATCCCTGTTGTCGAATCGGATCACGCGAAAACCGCGCGCGGCGAGCTGGCGGCAGAACGCGTCGTCCCAATGGATCATCTGGGCGCCGAGGCCCATGATCAGCAGCAGCGGCTCGGCATTGGCATCGCCAAAAACCTCGTAGCAGATGTCGATGCCGTTGGCCCGGGCGAGCTGCGGCGGCTGATGGGCGAGCGTGGTCACGGGCATCCCCTGCTGGTGTCGCGATCAAGAACCTGTATGCCACGGATTGACGCAGCGCAGAAGAGCATCGACGTCGCCGGGCGCGCCGCACTGTTGACCGATTACCGTCAACAGTGTCGTATGGCACAAACAAGTGGAAGCGCGGCAAGCGCCCGGAATTGGCGAGGAGGAACGCCGCATGGCCGACAAGGGCAACGACCCTGCCGTGATCTGGCAGACGATGATTGGCGAGATGGAGAAGGGGTTCAACTCCTTCGGCAACCAGCTGATGAGCTCGCCTGAATTTTCCAAGGTGATGAATCAGGCCGGTGGCGTCGCGGCCGGCGCGCAGAAGCAGCTCGGCGAGCTGATGGAGAAATATCTGCTGGCGATGAACCTGCCGAGCCGCGCCCAGCTCGTGGGCATGGCCGAACGCCTGCAATCGATGGAGAACCAGCTCAACGAGATCAAGACGCTGCTGCAGCAGGTGCATCACAATTCGCTGGCGCCGGACGACGGCCACGGCGCAACGCCACGGCCGCCGCGCACCAAACAGCCGCCAGCGGAGGGAGGCAGCAAATGAATGCTCCCACCGGATTTGACTTCGCCGCGATCTCGGAGCGCGTGCAGTCCGAGGTGCAGCGCGCGATCCAGCGCAGCATCAAGGGCGTCGAGTACTTCTCGTCCTCCGGACCGTCGCTCGGTGAGACGCCGAAGGACGTGCTGTACTCGCGCGGCACCATGAACCTCTATCACTACCGGCCGCAGGCCAGTGAGGTCTATCGCGTGCCGGTCTTGATCGTGATGGCGACCACCAACCGCGGCTACATCCTCGACCTGGTGCCGGGGCAGAGCTTCATCGAATTTCTGCTCAAGCGCGGCTTCGACGTCTACATGCTGGACTGGACCGCGCCGAAGCCCGAGGAGAAATCGCTGCGCATGGAGGACTACGTCCTCGACTTCATCCCGGAATCGGTGCGTCGGGTGCAGCAGGATTCCGGCGAGAAGGACGTCTCGGTGATCGGCTATTGCTTCGGCGGCGTGCTGTCGCTGCTCTATGGCGCGATCTTCAACGACGGCCCGATGAAGAATTTGATCTGCTTCACCACGCCGATCGACTTCCGCGAGATGAAGCTGTTCTCGAATTTCGCCGACCGCCGCTATTTCGACGTCGATCGCCTGATCGACAGCACCGGCAACATGCCGCCCGAGCTGATCCTGCAATCGTTCGACATGCTGCGGCCGGCCGCGCGCGTCGTCGGCCAGATCCAGCTCTGGGACAACATCTGGAACGACGAGTTCGTCAAGTCGTACCGGATGTTCGACCGCTGGGCGACCGACACGCTGCCGCTCGCCGGAGAGTATTTCCGCGCCATCACTAAGGACCTGATGTGGGACAACAAGCTCTACAACGACACCATGACGGTCGGCGGCCGGCCGGCCAGGCTTGCCGACATCAAGGTGCCGATCCTGCACGCGGTCGCCGAGCACGATCACATCGTGCCGTATGACGCGGCAAAGCATTTGATCACCAAGATCGGCTCCGAGGACAAGGAGGAGGTGATGCTGAAAGGCGGTCACGTCTCGCTGGTCGCCGGCGCCAATGCAATCAAGCGGCTGTGGCCGAAGCTGGACTCCTGGTTGGGCAAGAGGTCGACCTAAGACGGGTCGACTTGAGAGAGATCGACATGACCGAACAACGTTCCTATCCGCGCCACGTCAAGACCGAGGCCGGCGACATCGAGTTCCGCCTGATGAAGCGCGCCGACGAGGCCGCGGTACTGGCCTTCGCGCAGAAGCTGCCGACGCACGATCTGCTGTTCCTGCCGCGCAATATCAGCCAGCCGAAGGTGCTGTCGGCCTGGATCAACGAGATCGAGCGCGGCGACATCACGAGCCTGCTCGCGATCAAGGACGGCACGGTGGTCGGTTGCGGCACGCTGGTGCGCGACCCGCATTCCTGGTCGCCGCATGTCGGCGAGATCCCGGATGGTGGTGTCGCCAGACGTACGCGGGCAGGGCGTCGGCCGGGCGTTGTCGCAGGAGACGTTTGCTATTGCCCTCGGCGCCGGGCTGGAGAAGTTCTCGGTGCAGATGACCGTCGACCAGCGGGCGGCGATCACGCTGTTCGAAAGCCTCGGTTTCAAGGCGGAGGCGCTGCTGCGCGACCACGTCAGGGACGTTGAGGGCAAAACCCACGACATCGTCGTGCTCGGGCACAATGTGGCGCAGGTCCGGGCGCAGATGGAGGCGTATGGGCTGCCTGGAGCAGTCGGAGGTGTTTAAGCACCTCTGACTGCCGGTTCCGCGGGCAATTTGCCGGATATTCATGCTGTTCACGAGTTCGTGATATCGCGGTGCAACATCAATGTTGCGTCGCACCATAGGGCGTGCCATAACACCGCTGCCCCGGGCCAATCCGGACGGGGTGAGCCCATAGCTCAAACCTGAGGATGGAGAGAGACCCCAATGACCACTGAAACCAATTCCGTGCTGAACAGCGTCAAGGAAGCCTTCGCGCCCGTCACCGAGGCGTTCACCAAGCTCCAGAACCTGGAAGTTCCGGAAGCCGCCCGTGAGTTCGTGAAGAAGCAGGCTGAGGCCGCCAAGACCCGCGCTGCCGATGCCTATGCCGGTTCCGAGAAGGTGACCAACGTGATCGAGACCGCCGTTGCCGGTTCGGTGACCGAAGCCGCCAAGATCAGCCGCAACATCCAGCAGGCGATCTACCAGGACGCCGAGGCGTTCTTCGCCGGCATCGACAAGCTCGCTTCGGCCAAGTCGCTGAGCGAAGCCGCCCAGATCCAGTCGGACCTGGTCCGTGCGCGTGGCGAACTGTTCGTCTCGCGGGCGAAGGCGACGTCAGAGTATCTCGGCAAGCTCGTCACCGACGGTGCGAAGACCGCGCAGGACAACTTCGCCAAGGTCTACGGCAAGACCGCCTGATCGCGCTTGCACTGACCGACTGCCCTTTTCGAAGGCCCGCCATTTCGCGGGCCTTCTTTTTTACCTCCTCGAACGTCATCCTGAGGTGCGAGCGGAGCGAGCCTCGAAGGATGGCCGCGAGCGACGGTGCTTGTGGCCATCCTTCGAGGCGCGCAAAGTGCTCGCACCTCAGGATGACGACCGTGTGCGCGGCATCCAGTTAGGCTAGCGTTCAGTCGAAAGTCCCCATGACCCTTCCCGCCGTCCTCATCGCAACGCCCGTCGATGCCGAACGCGCCGCAGAGCTGCGGCGCGTGAAGTGGCTGGCGACCGGCGTGTTGGCGACAACGCTCATCGTCTTCATTGCGTCGAAGATTCTGCTGCCGGTGCATCCAGCCTTCGGCTTCATCGCCGCCTTTGCCGAGGCCGCGACCATCGGCGGTCTGGCCGATTGGTACGCCGTCGTTGCCCTGTTCAAGCGGCCGCTGGGGCTGCCAATCCCGCACACCGCGATCATCCAAAGCAATCAGGAACGCATCGCCGAGAAGCTGGGCGAATTCATCGAGAACAATTTCCTGGAGTCGGGGCCGGTCGAGGCCAAGCTGCGCGAGATCGATTTCGGCAGCTTCATCGCCGACTGGCTGCGCGACCGCAAACGCTCCGAGGACCTCGCCCGCTTCGTGCTGCGGATGTTGCCCGAAGCGTTCGCGGCGACCGAGAGCTCGGGCTTGATGCAGTTCATCAGCCGCCGCGTCACGACGCAGGTGCTCTCGATCGATCTCGCGCCGCTCGCGGCCGGCGCGCTGCGCGGCTTCGTGCAGGAGGGCAAGCACGGCGGGCTGCTCGACGATCTGCTCCGCGTGCTGCACCAGACGCTGACGCAGCAGGAGACCATGGCGGTGATCCGCGACAAGGTCCGCGCCGAGATGCCGACGCTCCTGCGGCTCTATCGTGCGGACAAGTTCGTGGTGAACCGGATCATCGCCTCGGCGACGAAATTCTTCGAGGAGGTGCGCAACGATCCGCAGCATCCGTTCCGCGGCGAGTTCGACCGCATGCTGCTGTCGTTCGTCGACCGGCTCGGCAGCGACAAGGCATTCGCCGATCGGATCGACGGGCTCAAGCGCGACCTGCTGGCGCGGCCGGAGCTCGCCAATCTCGGGCGGACCATCTGGGCCAACGTCAAGGACTTCATCGAGCGCAGCGCGTCGGGCGAGTCGCAGGTGTTGCAGCATCAGCTGGCCCGCATGTTCGTCGAGGCCGGCGATGCGCTCGACGGCGATGCGGACCTGCGCAGCGAAATCAATCAGGGGCTGGTCGCGATCCTGCGCACGGTCGTTGCCGAACAGAAGAGCGGCGTCTCGAGCTTCATCGCCGACCAGATGAAGAGCTGGGACATGGAGCAGTTGATCTCGCTCATCGAGGTCAATGTCGGCAAGGACCTGCAATACATCCGCTTCAACGGCTCGCTGATCGGCGGGCTTGCCGGCCTTGCGCTTTACACGCTGGAATATGCGCTGCGCCTGCTGTGACCGATTGGGCACGGCGACCACATTAGTTGTGGCAAGTGTGACCTGGACCGCTTGCACGAAAGTGATCGGTTCCCTAGCTTTTCATGATCGTTTGTTGCGTTGCGGAACGATTCCGCCGGGTTTGCGTCAACCCTATTGACTCACCTGATGATCCCCTTGCCGGCCGCCACGACGGCGCCGGAACAGGAGTTGAAATGTCCGTTGCTGCGCAGACGCTACGCGCGCCGTCCAGGACGCTAATGTTTCTGGAAGGCCGCGCCATTCACGAGCTCGGTGCCTTCCTTGGTGCATTGCCGCTGCTGTCTCTCGCGCCGCGCGGCGATGGGCATCCGGTGCTGGTGCTACCCGGACTAATCGCCTCCGACATGTCGACGCGCCCGCTGCGCGACTTCCTGGGGAGCAAGGGCTACGCGGTCAGCGGCTGGCGCCAGGGCCGCAATCTCGGGCTGCGCGCCGGCGTGCAGGACGGGATGGTCGACCTGCTGCAGGAGATGAATGAGACGACCGGTCGCAAGGTCTCGGTGGTCGGCTGGAGCCTCGGCGGCCTCTATGCGCGCCAGCTCGCCAAGATGATGCCGGAGCGCGTGCGCCAGGTGATCACGCTGGGCAGCCCGTTTGCCGCCGGCCCGAAATCGACCAATGCCTGGCGTGTCTACGAGATGGCCAGCGGCCGCCGCGCCGATGAGGAGGATTCCCGCTTCGGCGGCTCGCTCGCCAGCGCGCCGCCGGTGCCGACCACCGCGATCTTCAGCCGCACCGACGGCGTCTGCGCCTGGCAGGGCTGCCGCGAGCAGTCCTCGTCGATGACCGACAGCATCGAGGTCGAGAGCAGCCATTGCGGCATGGGCCATCACCCCGCCGTGGTCTACGCGGTCGCCGATCGCCTCGCCCAGAAGGAAGGCGAGTGGGCGCCGTTCGACCGCAGCGGCTGGCGCAGCCTGGTCTATCCGGATCCCAACCGCTGACTTTGTTTGCCTCGCCCCGCCTGCGGGGAGAGGCCGGAACGCATGAAGCGAAGCGCAATGCGATCCGGGTGAGGGGGCTCTCCACGAGTCGTTTCTTACCGTTCTTGCGGAGGCAACCCCTCACCCCAACCCTCTCCCCGCAAGAGCGGGGCGAGGGAGAAGCCAGAGCGGCGACATTGTCGTTCCTCGACAAAACGCGCTATGCGTTGCGGCATGCCGCAGCCGCTTGCCCGCATCGTCGATCAGCTGAAGCGCGAGCCGTCACGCACCGGCTCGATCATCATCACCGTATTCGGCGACTCGATCGTGCCGCGCGGCGGCGCGGTGTGGCTCGGCACGCTGCTCGAATTCTTCAAATCGCTCGACATCGACGGCAATGTGGTGCGCACCGCGATGTCGCGGCTGGCGGCCGACGGCTGGCTCGAGCGCAGCAAGGTCGGCCGCAACAGCTTCTATCGGCTGAATGCCAAGGGCCGGCATACCTTCGACACCGCGACGCGGCACATCTACGATCCGCCGCCGTCGGACTGGACCGGCCGCTTCGAGCTGCTGCTGATCGGCAATGCCGAAGACCGCGACGCCGCGCGCGAGGCGCTGAAGAATGCCGGCTTCGGCAGCCCGCTGCCCGGCGTGTGGGTCGCGCCTTCGGGCGTGCCGATCCCCGATGAGGCGTCGCGCGCAATCCGTCTCGAAGTCTCTGCGGAAGATGACAGCGGACGCCGGCTGCTCAGCGAAAGCTGGCCAATCGGTCGCACCGCGGATGCCTATCTGAAGTTCATCAAGACGTTCGAGCCGCTGCACGGCTGGATCATGCGTGGCGAGAGACTGAGCGACGCCGACGCCTTCACGGCGCGGATTCTATTGATCCATCACTATCGCCGGGTCGTGCTGCGCGATCCGCTGCTGCCGTATCAGCTATTGCCGAAGGATTGGCCGGGCAGGGCGGCGCGTAAACTCTGCGGCGAGATCTATCGCGGGCTGCTTCCGCCGTCGGAACAATGGCTTGACGACCACGCAACCAACGAGGACGGGCCGCTGCCGAAGCCCAACGGGGCGGTGGCGCGGCGCTTCGAGGGTGTCTGAACATATTACAAAAACGTCTTGCATTTCAAAATTTGTGTTATATATTCCCGCCTAACAACGCACTGGGAGGTCGGCCATGTATACGCAGGCGCTCAACTCATCCGACGGCGACGATCGCGGCGTCGAGGATGCTGCCCGTGCCAGTCAGTTCCAGGCCCGCATCGATGCCGACGAGCGCATCGAGCCGAACGACTGGATGCCTGCGGCCTACCGCAAGACGCTGACGCGGCAGATTTCCCAGCACGCCCATTCCGAAATCGTCGGCATGCTGCCCGAGGGCAACTGGATCACCCGCGCGCCGTCGCTGCGCCGCAAGGCCGCGCTGCTCGCCAAGGTGCAGGACGAATGCGGCCACGGCCTCTATCTCTACGCCGCCGCCGAGACGCTCGGCACCTCGCGCGAGGAGCTGGTCGACGCGATGCTGGCGGGCAAGGCGAAATATTCCTCGATCTTCAATTATCCGACGCTGACCTGGGCCGACATCGGCGCCATCGGCTGGCTGGTCGACGGCGCCGCGATCATGAACCAGATCCCGCTGTGCCGCTGCTCCTACGGCCCCTATGCACGCGCGATGATCCGCGTCTGCAAGGAGGAGTCGTTCCACCAGCGCCAGGGTTTTGAGATCATGGTGACGCTGTGCCGCGGCACGGCTGAACAGAAGGCAATGGCGCAGAACGCGCTCGATCGCTGGTGGTGGCCGGTGCTGATGATGTTCGGGCCGCCCGACCAGGTCAGCCAGCACAGCGACACCTCGACCAAGTGGAAGATCAAGCGCTTCTCCAACGACGAGCTGCGCCAGAAATTCATCGACGCCACCGTGCCGCAGGCCGAGTTCCTCGGGCTCACGATTCCCGATCCCGGCATGAAGCAGAACGAGAACGGCAATTGGGTGCACAGCCCGATCGACTGGGACGAATTCAAGCAGGTGCTGGCCGGCAACGGCCCCTGCAACCGCGATCGCCTCGCCGCGCGCCGCAAGGCGCATGAGGAAGGCGCCTGGGTGCGCGAGGCCGCGATGGCCTATGCCGAGAAGCGCAAGCGCCGCCAGCTCGCGCAAGCCGCCGAATAAGGGAGCGCTGGAGATGGCCACGCCGAACGTTCCGCTCTGGGAAGTCTTCATCCGCAGCCGCAACGGGCTTGCGCACAAGCATGTCGGCTCGCTGCACGCAGCCGACTCGACGCTCGCACTGCAGGCCGCGCGCGACATCTACACCCGTCGCGGCGAGGGGCTGTCGATCTGGGTGGTGCCGTCGAATGCGATCACCGCGTCGGATCCGTCGGAGAAGGGCATGATGTTCGAGCCGGCGGAATCCAAGATTTACCGCCATCCGACGTTTTACGACGTTCCCGACGAAGTCGGGCATATGTGAATTTTCATCCGTCATGGTGAGGAGGCGCGTTAGCGCCGTCTCGAACCATGACGCCCAGATCGTGATCGCAGCTCATCCTTCGAGACGCCTGCTGCGCAGGCTCCTCAGGATGACGTCGAGCAAGTGGATGCAGGTGGATTAGAGAACATGGCGACCGCCAACATCGAAGTCTCCGAAACGCCGCTGGTGCTCTACGCGCTGCGCCGCGCCGACGATGCGCTGATCCTCGGCCACCGGCTGTCCGAATGGTGCGGCCATGCGCCGGCGCTGGAAGAGGACATGGCGCTCGCCAATATGGGGCTCGACCTGCTCGGCCAGGCCCGCGAGCTCTACACCTATGCGGCCAAGGTCGAAGACCGCGGCAACGACGAGGACAAGTTCGCCTATCTGCGCGACGTCAGGCAGTACCGCAATCTGCTGCTGGTCGAGCAGCCGAACGGCGACTTTGCCCGCACCATGGTGCGGCAATTCTTTTACGCGGCGTTCGCCGATCTCTACTGGCGCGCGATGATGGCATCCTTCGATCCGACGCTTGCGGCGATCGCGGCGAAGTCGGAGAAGGAGAGCGCCTATCATGTCAGGCATTCGTCGGAATGGATCGTCCGCCTCGGCGACGGCACCGCGGAGAGCCATCGCCGCGGGCAGAATGCGATCGACGACCTCTGGGCCTATACCGGCGAGATGTTCGCGGTCGACGACGGCGAGCGCGGCCTGATCGACGCCGGCATCGCGATCGATCCGGCGGCGCTCAAGTCGCGCTGGCTGAAGACCGTGACCGGCATCGTCAACGAGGCGACGCTGGCGTTGCCGAACAGCGACTGGATGCAGCAGGGCGGCCGCGTCGGCAGCCATAGCGAGCATCTCGGCCATCTGCTCAGTGAGCTGCAATCGATGCAGCGGACCTTTCCGGGGGCCACATGGTGACCGCCGCGCTCGGCGATGCCGATCTGCGCCAACGCGCCTGGCGCGCGGCTGCGCAAGTGGTCGATCCTGAAATCCCCGTGCTGACCATCGCCGATCTCGGCGTGCTGCGCGACGTCGCGGTCCGCGACGGCCATGTCGAGGTCGCGATCACGCCGACCTATTCCGGCTGCCCCGCGATGAACATGATCGCGCTCGAGATCGAGCTCGCGCTGGAGCGGGAGGGCATTCACCGGCCGAAGGTCCGCACCGTGCTGTCGCCGGCCTGGACCACCGACTGGATGAGCGAGGACGGCCGCCGCAAGCTCCGGGAATACGGCATCGCGCCGCCGCTGCCGGGCTCCTCGCGCCGCGCGCTGTTCGGCGAGCAACAGGTGGCGTGCCCGCGATGTGGCTCCAGCGATACCGAGCTTCTGTCCGAATTCGGCTCGACCTCCTGCAAGGCGCTGTGGCGTTGCAAGAGCTGCCGCGAACCCTTCGATTACTTCAAGTGTCATTGACCATGTCGACCCCACGCTTTCACCGTCTGTCCGTCAGCGACCTGCGCCGCGAGGCGTCGGACGCGATCTCGATGACCTTCGCGATCCCCGACGATTTGCAGGACGACTACCGCTTCACGCCCGGCCAGTATCTGACCTTGCGCACCACGATGGACGGCGAGGAGGTGCGCCGCTCCTATTCGATCTGCTCCGGCCCGGACGACGGCGAGCTGCGCATCGCGGTGAAGAAGGTCGACGGCGGCGCGTTCTCGAACTGGGCCGCGGACGAGCTGAAGGCCGGCGACGAGCTCGACGTGATGACGCCGACCGGCCGCTTCGGCGTCGCGCACGCACCCAGCGAGGCGCGGACCTATGTCGGCTTCGCCGCCGGCAGCGGCATCACGCCGATCCTTTCGATCATCAAGGGCGTGCTGGCGCGTGAGCCGACTAGCCGGTTCTTCCTGTTCTACGGCAACCGCTCGACCGAAGGCGTCATGTTCCGCGAGGCGCTGGAGGAATTGAAGGACCGCTTCATGCAGCGGCTGTCGGTGTTTCACGTCATCTCGGGCGAGGAGCAGGACATCCCGATCCTGCACGGCCGGCTCAACGGCGACAAGGTGCGGGTGCTGCTGCGCTCGCTGGTGCCGGCCGCAACCGTCGATCACGTCTTCATCTGCGGCCCGGCCGCGATGAGCGAGACCATCGAGGCGACCTGCCGCGAGATCGGCATCGCCGGCGAGCGCATCCATGTCGAACGCTTCGTCTCGGAATTCGGCGGCAAGCCACGCCCGAAAATCGTCGTTGCCGCCGGCGCGCCGCCGAAGGCGATCGCCGGACTGATCATCGACGGCAAGCGCCGCGAGGTCCCGGTGGCCGACGGCGAGTCGATCCTCGACGCCGCGCTGCGCGCCGGCATGGACCTGCCGTTCGCCTGCAAGGGCGGCATGTGCTCGACCTGCCGCGCCAAGCTGGTCGAGGGCGAGGCGCCGATGGACCTGAACTATTCGCTGGAGCCGTGGGAGCTGAAGGCGGGGTTCATCCTCACCTGCCAGGCCAAGCCGTGCTCGGAGAAGGTCGTGGTCGATTACGATCATGTTTGATTGTTCATCGTCATTCCGGGATGGTCCGAAGGACCAGACCCGGAATCTCGAGATTCCGGGTTCGATGCTTCGCATCGCCCCGGAATGACGGGAGTAGTGTTGACGGCTCGTGCGCCGCACTGAAGAGTTGACACCAAGAGGCCCGTCGCAACGGGCCCGTGCACAGGGAGTTCGACGTGAATGTGAAGGCCACGCTATTGCCCGAGGACTTGGCGCCGGAAGATCTGGCCCGCGCCTGCGCGGACGCGATGTGGAAGGAAGACGACGCCAGCAAGGGCCTCGGCATGGAGCTCATTGAGATCAAGCCCGGGCAGGCGACGATGGCGATGACCGTGCAGCCGCACATGGTCAACGGCCAGCGCATCTGCCATGGCGGCTACATCTTCACGCTCGCCGATTCCGCCTTCGCCTTTGCCTGCAACAGCCATAACGATCGCGCGGTGGCGGCGCAGGGCAACATCACGTTCATCCGGCCCGGCAAGCTCGGCGACCGGCTGGTCGCGACCGCGCGCGAGATCTCGCGCAGCGGTCGCTCCGGAATTTACGACGTGCGGGTCACCGCCGGCGACAGCGTGATCGCCGAATTCCGCGGACATTCGCGGGTGATACAAGGCAGCTGGCTGCCGGATACGGACATCAAGGCATAAGGCTTCAGGGGAAACGTCGATGGCAACGGCAAAGCTCAAGGTCAGGGATGGCGGCTATCACGCCGAGCTCGATGCGGCTGAACGCGCCTCGCGCGACGAGATCATGGCGTTGCAGACCAGGCGGCTCGCCTGGTCGCTCAAGCATGCCTATGACAATGTTGCGCACTACAAGAAGTCGTTCGACGCCGCCGGCGTGCACCCCTCAGACTTCAAGCAGCTTTCCGACCTCGCCAAATTTCCCTTCACGGTGAAGACCGACTTGCGCGACAATTACCCCTTCAACATGTTCGCGGTGCCGCGCGAGCAGCTGGTGCGGGTCCATGCTTCCTCGGGCACGACAGGCAAGCCGATCGTGGTCGGCTACACCAAAGCCGATATCGACACCTGGGCGGACGTGATGGCGCGCTCGATCCGCGCCGCCGGCGGCCGCACCGGCATGCTGATGCACAATGCCTATGGCTATGGCCTGTTCACCGGCGGCCTCGGCGCGCATTACGGTGCCGAACGGCTCGGCTGCACCGTGATCCCGATCTCCGGCGGCATGACCGAGCGCCAGGTGCAGCTGATCAACGATTTCAAGCCCGACATCATCACGGTGACGCCGAGCTACATGCTGGCGATCCTCGACGAGTTCAAGCGGCAGGGCCTCGACCCGCGCAAATCGTCGCTCAAGTTCGGCATCTTCGGCGCCGAGCCCTGGACCAACGCGATGCGCATCGAGATCGAGCAGGCCTTCGACATGGACGCCACCGACATCTACGGCCTGTCGGAGGTGATCGGCCCCGGCGTCGCCCAGGAATGCGTGGAGACCAAGGATGGCCTGCACATCTGGGAGGATCACTTCTATCCGGAGGTGATCGATCCCTTGACGGGCAAGGTGCTTGCCGACGGCGAGAAGGGCGAACTGGTGTTCACCTCGCTGACCAAGGAAGGTTTTCCGATCATCCGCTATCGCACCCGCGACCTGACGCGGCTGTTGCCCGGCACCGCGCGGCCCGGCATGCGGCGTATGGAGAAGGTGACCGGTCGCTCCGACGACATGATCATCCTGCGCGGCGTCAACGTGTTCCCGACCCAGATCGAGGAAGCGCTGCTGGCGACCGACTGGTGCGGCGGTCATTTTGTCATCGAGCTGACCCGCGAGGGCCGCATGGACGAGATGACCGTGCTCGCCGAAGCCCGGCCCGAGAGCTGGGATGGCGAGGGGCTGACCGCGCATGCCGAGAAGCTCTCCTCCTTCATCAAGAACACCATCGGCATCTCGACCCGAATCCGCGTCGTCGCGCCCGAAACGCTGGAGCGTTCACTCGGCAAGGCGAAACGGGTTTACGACAAGCGGCCGAAAGCCTAGCCTTGCGCCGACATCAAGAGGGCGCAGGGTACGATGACACATTCGACTGAGACGACCGCCGCGGAGATCGTGGCCGATATCCACGACAAGAGGGTCACGGCGCTCAGCGTCGTCGCGGCGGCGCTCGATCGTGCCGAGCGGCTCAAGCACCTCAACGCCTTCATCGTGCTGAACCGCGACGGCGCGCTGGCCGCGGCGCGTGAGGTCGATGCCGGTAAGCGCACCGGCGCGCTGGCCGGGCTTCCCATCGTCGTCAAGGACAACATCAACACGTCGGACCTGCCGACATCGGGCGGCACGCCGGCGCTGCAGCACGCGCGACCCAAGCGCAACGCGCCGTCGCTGCAAAAGCTGCTCGACGCCGGCGTCGTCGTTGTCGGCAAGACCAATCTGCACGAGCTCGCCTTCGGCATCACCAGCACCAATCTCGCGCCGTTCGCCGGGCCGGTGCGCAATCCCTACGACACCAGCCGGATCCCCGGCGGGTCGTCGGGCGGAACGTCGGCGGCGATCGCCGCGCGGATCACCACCTGCGGCCTCGGTTCGGACACCGGCGGCTCGACCCGCGTGCCCGCCGCGCTGACCGGGACCGTGGGCCTGCGCCCCTCCGTCGGCAATGGCGGCGCCGAGCGGCGCTATCACGACGACAACCAGGTGGTTCCGATCAGCCATACCCGCGACACCGTCGGTCCGATGGGCCGCACGGTCGCCGATGTCGCGCTGCTCGACGCCGTGATATCGGGCACGCCGCAGGCCGCGGCAATTCCGCTGCGCGGCGTACGGCTCGGCATTCCCGCCTGCTTCTGGGGCGGCCTCGATCGCGATGTCGAGGCCGTTGCCCGCGCAGCCTGCGCCGCGCTCACGGCGGCTGGTGCGGTGCTGGTCGATGTCGATATGCCCGACCTGTTCGAGCAGAACGGCAAGGTGTCGTTCGTGGTCGCGCTGCATGAGCCGATCGCCGACATCCCGGCCTGGCTTGCTGCCTCCGGGATCGAAGGAATCACGCTTGCCGATATCGCCGCCAAGGTCGCCAGCCCCGACGTCGTGGGCGCGTTCGGCGCCATCACCACAGACGCGTTCGGCGCCGCCTATGACGATGCGATCAAGGTGCAACGGCCGGCGCTGCAGGCGATCTACGCGGCGTATTTCCGGGACAACAGGCTGGATGCCATCCTGTTTCCGACCACGATCGCGCCTGCACCCGTGATCGACGAGAAGACCGGCTCCGGCGAGATGTCGGTCAATGGCGGCGCACCGGCGCCGACCTTCGGCACCATGATCCGCAACACCGATCCCGGCAGCAATGCCGGCTTGCCCGGGCTGTCGCTCTATGCCGGCATGACGCCCGGCGGCCTGCCGGTCGGGCTCGAGCTTGACGGTCGCGTCGGCAGCGATGCCAGGCTGCTCGGGCTTGGCCTGTCGATCGAGGCGATCCTGGGCACGGCCCCACCGCCGAAGCTCTGAGCAGGCCTTCAACAAGCCCCTTGAATTGGTCGGTCAGTCGATTAGTCATGGCCTGAGGCCACCCGGCCGCCACGATCCATGCGCTTTGCGGCGCGCTTCATGACCAGGACTGGACTGCTGATGCCGCCGGCCTCGCAAACAAACCGTCATCCCGTTGATGCCCGCTGCGTCCGCCTGCTGGCGAAAGCAGAGAACGCGGCGGCGGTGGCGCCGGTGGTCGAGACCCACGTCCTTTCGCGCGGCGACAATGACATCCTGATCGAAGTGAAGGCCGCCGCGGTCAATCCGTCCGACGTCAAGGCCGCGACCGGGTTGATGCCCTATGCCGTATTCCCGCGCACCTCCGGCCGCGACTATGCGGGCATTGTGATCGACGGCCCGTCGGGCCTGATCGGGCGCGAGGTGTTCGGTTCGTCCGGAGACCTCGGCATCCGCCGCGACGGCACCCATGCCACGCATCTCGTGGTCGAGGCCGCTGCCGTGGTGGAAAAGCCCGCCGGCATGTCCTGGAACGAAGCCGCCGGAATCGGCGTGCCCTTTGTCACCGCGATGGAAGGCCTGCGCCGCGCCGGTCTGCCGAAACCGGGCGAGACCGTGCTCGTGATGGGCGTCAACGGCAAGGTCGGCCAGGCCGCGGCGCAGATCGCGAGCTGGCACGGCGCGCGCGTGATCGGCGTGGTGCGCAAGAGCGAGCCCTATGAGGGCCACAGCAATGCGCCGGTCGAGGTGATCGATGCCTCCGCCGTCGATGTGGCTGCACGCGTGCGCGAGCTGACCGGCGGCAAGGGCGCCGACATCGTCTACAACACGGTCGGCGATCCCTATTTCCAGGCCGCGCACAAGTCGCTGGCGTTGCGCGGGCGGCAGATTCTGATCGCGGCGGTCGACCGCATCGTGCAGTTCAACATCCTCGAATTCTATCGCGGCCAGCACACCTATGTCGGCATCGACACGCTGGCGCTGTCGTCGGTTGCGACCGGCGAGGTGCTGCGCGAGCTCGCGCCGGGCTTTGCCGGCGGACATCTGAAGCCGTTTCCGATCCAGCCGAGCGCCATCTATCCGCTGGAACGGGCCAAGGCCGCGTTCGTTGCCGTGGCAGGCTCGTCGCGCGACCGCGTGATTTTGCGGCCATGATGACGGGACAAACTAAAGCATGATGAGATTGGGTTTGATCTGGAGCGGCGGCGGAAGTTCACCTCTCCCTTGGGAGAGGTCGGCGCGTAGCGCCGGGTGAGGGGTTACGCTCTCTCGTTGGAGCAGCGGCCCCTCACCCGATTTGCTGCGCAAATCGACCTCTCCCCAATGGGGAGAGGTAAACCCAGCCTGCGGATCCGATTCAACCCAAACTCATCCCGCTCTAGGATCAAGAGAACAGCATGGACCCCGCCACGATCGTCATCCTCGCCGCCCTCGTCATCGGCCTGATCTACGGCTCGGTCGGGCTCGTCAGCGGCTTCTGCATGATGAGCGGCCTGCGCGGCTGGTGGGCGGAGGGCGACGGCCGGCTGGCACGCACCTATGCGCTGGCGATGGGGATTGCGATCGCGGCCTCGCAGCTCCTTGCCGCGGCGGGGCTCGTCGATCTCGGCAAGTCGATCTATCTGCAACCATCCTTCTCGGCGCCGGTGATGTTCATCGGCGGGCTGTTGTTCGGTTACGGCATGGTGCTGTCGAACGGCTGCGGCTCGCGCGCGCTGGTGCTGCTCGGGCGCGGCAATCTGCGCTCCTTCGTGGTCGTGATCGTGCTCGGCATTTTTGCCGAGATGACGCTGAAGGGCCTGATCGCCCCGGCGCGGATCGCGATGGTGCAGGGCTCGCAGGCCACCGTCGCGGCCAATTCGGTGCCGGCGCTGCTGGCAAGCGCCGGCCTCGGCCCGGTGACGGCGCGGATGGTCGCGGCCTCGGCGCTATCGGCCGTCCTGATCATCTTCGCCTTTGCCCACGCGCCATTCCGCAAGTCGCCGGGCCAGATCGCGGCCGGCCTGATCGTCGGCCTGCTGGTGGCGGGCGGCTGGTACGCGACCGGCTATCTCGGTGCCGACGATTTCAATCCGGTGCCGGTGACGTCGCTCACCTTCATCGCGCCGATCGCCGACGCCCTGCAATATGTCATGCTGTCGACCGGTTCGACGCTGAATTTCGGCATCGTCACCGTGTTCGGCGTGTTCGCCGGCAGCCTCATCACGGCGATTGCAACCGGGCGCTTCAAGCTCGAAGGCTACCGGTCGCCGCAGCACATGCTGCGCTCGGCAGGCGGCGCAGCGCTGATGGGCGCGGGCGGCGTGATGGCATTCGGTTGCTCGGTCGGGCAGGGGCTGACCGGATTGTCGACGCTGTCGCTGTCGTCGTTCATCGCCGTGGCCGGCATCATGCTCGGCACCGGCGCGGGCCTGCGCGGCGCGCTGCGGGTCAGGCCACTTGCCGCGGCCTAAGGCGTTAACTCATAACCGTCGGCTGCCAGTCATAAAGCGGAAGTTGCCCAGTTCGGTAGTTATCGGCGGCTTATGACCCGAAGCGGTCACCGAGCCGCTACCGCTTACTCAGACCGCTCTAACTTCGGCAAGCCGCTTAATCGAGTATTCATCGTCCCAGCAAACGGCAGCTTGCCACGCGGCTGCCGCCTGCGCCGCTATGTCATGCGTGACGCTGTCGAGACCGGCAGCGTTATGGGGCAGCGCCAGGTCGAGGTCGGGGACGTCAACATGCGACTCGTCCCAGTCAATCAGCGCGACCCGATCCGCGGTCATGCGGATATTGCGCGGGTTAAGGTCACCGTGGACGACGCAGGTCTGACGTCCGATGAGCCGCGCCCACGCGGCTCGGCATCGAGCAACGCCCTCAGGCGGCATAGCGCCAAGGTTGATCCTCGTCCCAGTCTCGGCGTGCAGGAGATCGGTCGACGATCGCCAGCCAGGGCGCTGCGGCCAGCTCGCAGTCAACCGATGCAGCCGGCGGAGCACGTCGGCCACCCGACGCCAGTCCGCCTCCGTCTCTGGCGGCCCGCCCTCGACGTATGTCATCACCACCAGACCGTCCGCAAACAGCCGGCCGTCTGTCGTCGGGATTGGCACCGGCACGGTCAGGCCTTCACGGTCGAGGTACCGGAGGAGTTCGGTCTCCCAAGCGAGATCAGCGTCGCTCCTGGCACCTAGACGACCGACCGCGAGACGCTCATCGACACGCAGGCTCCACACGTCGTTAGCGACGCCACCAGCGAGCCGTTCGACGCGAACTGCGTCTTCACCCCACCGCCGGAGTACCTCCCATCCCACTGACGACATAAAGCGCACTCCTCCGTCGAGCTTGTTGGTCAACTGACTTCCGACAACTTCGTCGCAAGCGACTCTCTCAGTTCAACGGTCACTAGTGCGGCCCTTAGTCTGCCACCTGGCATTTTGATAGGATTTCATCCACGACCTGTCCAAGCGAGGCCGTGGCGTCGATTACAATGCCATTTTTCGGGATGCTTTCCTTCGTCGCATATAACCGCGCAATCAGCTTCCGTTCGCTCGGTCTTCCACCAAATTCATCTTGTGGCCTCGCGGTCAGCCGCCGGTTCAGCGTATCGAGATCAACGTTGAGAATAAATACCTTGTCAAACAAATCAATGAAATGGTGGAAATTCCTTGAGCCTCCACAGAAGAAGGACTGAGGGTTACGTTGATCAGCAATCAGGGATTTGACTTTCCCTACATTCCAAATCCAGCGCTCGTGCCCAAACGTGGTGTTGGTCATCACGCTCTCGCGGGCAAGGCCCTGCAATGGCTCACTGGTCTCAGGATCGCCATAATAAGCTAACTCCCGATCACCGTGGACGACATGGTAACCGCGCCGCTGCAGTTCTTCAGCCACCGTGGTTTTGCCGGCACCAGAAAGGCCTTCAATCAAATAGTTTCTGATGCCCATTTCCGTTCTTCCGATCCGTTCCATTGAAAGGTCATTTCGGTACTCAGCTTCGCAATGCTCCGCCATCGACCACTTCACTCACATTTGCATCCGAAGAATTTGACATTTGGTCGACCGCAGCACAATCGACACCCTTCGATGACATGTCGCCTATTGGCCCGAGGCCGACATGCAGCTACGTCGGTTTCGACGTCAGCTTCCGAGACCGAAGCGGACGTGACGAATCTATGAGGGCGGGCCCTCATTACGCCCGCGCCGGCGCATCCGCGAGCGAGCTCAACGCGATGCCGCCGACGATCAGGGCCGCAGCGATCGCCAGTGAGAGATCGATCGGCTCGCCGAGCAGCAGTGAAGCGGTCACGATGCCGACGATCGGCGTTCCCGTGGTGCCGAGCGATGTCGTCAGCGCCGGCAGGCTCTTGTTGACCATGGACATCGCCCAATAGGCGAGCGCCGTGCCGATGAAGCCGGAATAGAGGAACAGCAGCACGAGATGCGGGGACCATGTCACCGTGGGCACGCCCTCGGTGACCAGCGCCGTCGTGGTCAGCACCAGCGTCGCGACCAGCACCTGCCACAGCAACAGCTGCAGCGGCGTCGCGATCCAGCGGTGCGAGCGGATATAGATAATGTTGGCGGCCCAGCAGATCGCGGCGAGGATGATCATGCCGGCGCCGGCGATGACGTGCAGATTGCTCCAGTCCAGCGATGCCGGGGTGAGGATCACGCCGAGGCCGGCAAGTCCCGACGCGACGCCAACGAGCTTCAGCGCGCCGAGCCGTTCGGTTCGCGCCGCACCTGCCGCCAGCGCCACCCAGAGCGGCGTCGTGTAGCCGAGCACGATGCCCTTGCTGGCCGGCAGATAGCGCAGGCCGGCGGCGACCAGGGTCGAGAAGAACGTCATATGCAGCAGCGCCACGCTGAGCACGACCGGGACATCGGCGATCCGCGGAATGATCAAATTGCTGCTGGCGCGCAGGATCACCGATAGCGCGATCAGCGCGACCCAGCTCCGGATCGATGCGGTCCACAGCGGCGGCACCGCCGCGACCAGCGATTTGGTGACTGACCAGTTGATGCCCCAGGCCAGCACCACGACGATGAACAAAGCGGCGGCTTTGGCCGGCGATAGCGATTGATTCACGGCGGTATCCTTGCAGGCGATACCGCTTGTGAATAGGATCGCGCTGGCTCTATCGAAAGAGCCAGATCTGATAGAACTAAGGAGCCAGATGATCCTCGCCGAATTGCTCGAGCTGAAGCGATCGGACGACGCCGGGCTGGCCGCGCAGCTGACGCAACAGCTGCGCGCGCTGATGGCGAGCGGCCGGATCCGGAGCGGCGCCGTGCTGCCGTCGAGCCGCACGCTTTCAGCCGAGCTCGCGGTCTCGCGCAACACGGTGACGCATGCCTATGAGCAGCTCGCGGCCGAGGGGTATCTGCGCGTCGCCGCGCGGCGCCGTCCGGTGGTGTCAGACGATATCGAGGCGCGCTTTGCCAAGCCTGTGCCGGTGCTACGACGCGATGGCCCCCGCAGACCGCTGCTGTCGCCCTGGGCCTTGCGGCTTTCCGAGACGGATTGGCCGCTGTCCTACCAGGCCAATTTCCGGCCGCTGCGTTCCGGGCTGGCGGATGCGCGCGAGTTTCCGCACCAGATCTGGGGGCGCTGCCTGCGCCGCAGCGCGCTGCGCCGCCGCTTCAACGACCAGACCGTGATCAACCGCCCGAGCCTGCGCGAAGCCTTGCGCGACTATCTCGAAATCAGCCGCGGCGTGCACGCCGAGGCCGATCAGATCCTGATCCTGCCGACCGCGCAGGCGGCGCTGACGCTGATCGCCGCAACCGTCATCGCGCCGGGCGATGCGGTGTGGACCGAGGATCCCGGCTATCCCGGCGCCGCGGCGGCGTTTCGCGCGGCCGGCGCCGACGTCGTCGGTGTCAGGCTCGACCAATGGGGCATGATGCGGACGCGCGCGGCGCGTGCGCCGAAGCTGATCTTCACGACGCCCTCGCATCAGCATCCGACCGGGCGGGTGATGCCGGTTGCGCGCCGCACCGAATTGTTGGCTTCCGCCGCGCCCGGCAAGACCTGGATCGTCGAGGACGATTACGACGGCGAGTTTCACTATGACAGCCGTCCGATGCCGGCGTTGCAGGGGCTCGACCGCGAGGGACGCGTGCTCTATCTCGGCACGTTCGCAAAAGCGATGACGGCCGATATCCGCATCGGCTATCTGGTGGTGCCGCCGCAACTGGCGCGAACCATGGAGATCGCGCAGCGGCATCTCGGGCTGATCGCGTCCGTGCATGTCCAGGAAGCGCTGGCCGATTTCATGGCTGACGGGCATTTCCCGGCACACATCAGGCGCATGCGGCGGATCTACCGGTCGCGCCGCGACCATCTCGCCGCGGCGCTGGCGCGGCAGCTGGGCGGGGTGCTGACGGTCGAGGTCCCGCCGGGCGGCATGCAGTTGATCGCCCGCTTCAAGGATGCTGCCGCCGATCAGGGCGCCGTGACGCGGCTGGTGGCCGCCGGTGTCGAGGTGCGCGCGCTGTCAAGCCTTGCGCTGGAACGGCCGCGCGACCACGGCCTGCTGCTCGGCTTCGCGGCCTGGCGCGAAAGTGAGATCGGCGCCGCGGTCCGCACCATGGCGAACTGCCTGACCGGCAAGCGCGCGGCGCGCGGGTAGATGGCGAGGGGGCTTGCAGGATTTCGGAATATTAGAATTATATGGCTGAGTTGCCCGACGTGTCAAGTGGCTTGGAGCATGATCCGGAAAAGTGCGAAGCGGTTTTCCGAAAAGATCATGCTCAAACAAGGAGCTAAGGCGCGATAACAATACAACCCAATCTCCGCGCTTCAGTCGGTCGCCGGCTACCGCCGGCTCCTTTGCATGGGGTTGTTCCTCGATATTTGTCAGCGCGCCCTTGCGCCGGCTCTTTTCCTGCGTCGCAGGCTCACTCCGCCGCCCTGGTGACGATCCGCACCTCCGAGGTCAACGTCTTGTGCACCGGGCACTTGTCGGCGATCTCCATCAGCCGCTTGCGCTGGTCGGTGTCGAGGTCGCCGTCGATCCTGATGACGCGCTCGATCTGGTCGAGCATGCCCTCGCGCGTCTCGCACTCCTCGCAATCCTTGGCGTAGATCTTGTTGTGCTGGAGCGTCACGGTGATGCGATCGACCGGCAGCGCCTTGCGGTCGGCATACATCCGCATCGTCATCGAGGTGCAGGCGCCGAGCCCGGTGAGCAGGAAATCGTACGGCCCGGGGCCGCTGTCGTTGCCGCCGACCGCAACCGGTTCGTCGGCGATCAGCCGGTGCGGACCGGTGGTGACGAGCTGCTGGAACTTGCCGTTGCGGGTCTCCTGCACCACGACGTTGCGCGGCGCGCTGCCGGTATCGGCTGCCGGCTGCGGCGCAAGATCGAGATAGCGTTCGGCCCAGGCGCCGATCACGTCGGCGACGTAGGCGGCGTCCTGCTTGCCGCTCAGGAGATGATCCGCGCCTGCAAGTGAGACGAAGCTCTTGGGGTGCTTGGCCGCGATGAAGATGTTGGTGGCGTTGTCGATGCCGACGGTGTCGTCGGTCGGCGCGTGCATGATCAGCAGCGCCTTGCGCAGCTGCTTGACCTGCGCCATCAGATTCTGCTCGGCGACGTCGTCGAGGAATTCGCGCGTGATGCGGAACGGACGGCCGGCGAGCGACACCACGCCTTCTCCCTGCGCGCGGATGTCCTCGATCCGATCCTTGAAGAAATGCGTGACGTGGCCGGGGTCGGACGGCGCGGCGATGGTGACGACCGCCTTCGCTTCGGCAATCTGGCCCGCGGCGGCGAGGATCGCGGCGCCGCCGAGGCTGTGGCCGATCAGAATCGCCGGCGCCTTGCGCGTCTCGCGCAGGTGGTCGGCGGCGCGGACCAGGTCGGCGACGTTCGACGAGAAGGTCGAGTTGGCGAAATCGCCCTCGCTGGAGCCGAGGCCGGTGAAATCGAAGCGCAGCGTGGCGATGCCCTTGGCGGCGAGCGCGACCGCGATGCGCTTTGCCGCCAGCACGTCCTTGCCGCAGGTGAAGCAGTGCGCGAACAGTGCATAGGCCTTGATCGGGCCGTCGGGCGTATCGAGTGCGGCGGCAAGCTGATGACCGCCCACACCGGTGAATTGAAAGCGTTCGTGCGGCATCTTTTGCTCCGGATGGTTCTAAACCTCTCCCATCGGAGAGGTGAGAAAGTCAGTCGCCAGAATAGCGCTGTTCGGCCCAGGGATCACCGCGATTGTGATAGCCGCGCACCTCCCAGAAGCCCGGCGCATCCGCAGTCAGGAATTCGATGCGCTGCAGCCATTTGGCACTCTTCCAAAAATACAGATGCGGCACCACCAGCCGCACCGGGCCGCCATGTTCCTGCTCCAGCGGCATGCCGGACCAGCTATGCGCGAGCAGCGCGTCCTCGGCGGCAAAGTCCTCGATTGGCAGATTCGTCGTGTAGCCGTCATACGAGTGCAGCACGACGAAGCGCGCATCCTCGCGCGGCTGGCAGGCGGCGAGCAGGTCGCGTGTGGCGAGCCCCTCCCACTGATTGTCGTAGCGCGACCAGGTCGTGACGCAGTGGATATCCGAAACAAATTGCGTCTGCGGCTGCGCCGTGAATTGCGGCCAATCCCAGTAGATCGTCTGCTCGACCGCGCCGTAGACGTCGAGCCGCCAGCGCTCCCGCGTGATGTTCGGCAGCAGCCCGAGATCGAGCACCGGCCAGTCCTTGGTCAGATGCTGGCCCGGCGGCAGGCGCTGCTCTTCCGGCCGGGTAATCTTGCCGGTGAGGAATTTGCCTTCGCGCGCCCAGCGCTGCTTGCTGCGCGTCAGCTTGCTCTCGGGTGGCTCCTGGTCGTCGGTCATGGCGTCAGTCCATCATTCGTGGCGATGCATCGCCGAGTCGTGCTTGGTGTCGCGCATGGTCGAGTAGATCAGCAGCGACAGGAAGATCATGCCGCTGAGATAATAGTAGAACCAGTCCTCGTGCCCGATGCTCTTGAAATAGAGTGCGACCGCGGGCGCGGTGCCGCCGAAGATCGATACCGTGATGGCGTAGGGCAGGCCGACGCCGAGCGCGCGGACATTGGTCGGGAACAGCTCGGCCTTCACGATCGCATTGATCGAGGTGTAGCCGGCGACGAAGATCCAGGCGCCGCAGATCAGGAGGAAGGCGATGAAAGGCGATTTGGTCTCCTTCAGCGCGGTCAGGATCGGGATCGTGGCCAGCGTGCCGGCGACGCCGAAGAAGATCAAGAGCGGCTTGCGGCCGATCTTATCGGAGAGGCCGCCATAGATCGGCTGCAGGAAGGTCGCGAAGATCAGCGAGCCGAAGATCACGAAGGTGGTCTGGTCCTCGGTCAGGCCGACCGACAGCTTCACGAAGGTCTGCATGTAGGTGGTGAAGGTGTAGAACGCCGCGGTGCCGCCGGCAGTGAGGCCGACCACCAGCAGCAATTCGCGCGGGTAGTTCAGGAGGCCGACGATCGAGCCGGTCGGCTTGGAGACCTTCTTGGCCTCCTCGAACGCCTCGGTCTCGTGCAGGCCGCGCCGCATCACCGCTGCGAAGATCGCGAGCAAGGCACCGATCACGAAGGGAATCCGCCAGCCCCAGGCCTTCAGCTCGTCCGGGGTCAGGAACACCTTCTGCAGCAACAGCAGCACGATGATCGCGGTGAGCTGGCCGCCGATCAGTGTGACGTACTGGAAGCTGGAGTAGAAGCCGCGATGCTTGGGGTCGGCGACCTCGCTGAGATAGGTGGCGCTGGCACCATATTCGCCGCCGAGGCTCAAGCCCTCGATGACGCGGGCGAGCGCCAGGATCGCCGGGGCCGCAATGCCGATCGTGGCATAAGTCGGCGTCACCGCGATGATCAGCGAGCCGAAGCACATGCAGACCACCGACAGCGTCAAGGACAGGCGGCGGCCGTAGCGGTCGGCGATGAAGCCGAACAACCAGCCGCCGAGCGGGCGCATCAGGAAGGTCGCGGCGAACAGCACGGCGGCATTGAGCTGCTGCACCACCGGGTCGCTGTGCGGGAAGAACGCCGGCGCGAAATACAGCGCGAACGCGGTGTAGGCGTAGAAATCGTACCATTCGACGAGATTGCCGACCGATCCGATGAAGATCGCCTTCACCCGCCGCTCGACGTCATGGATGTCGAGATGATCGCTCGCGGATTGAGCGGTTTGTTCGGACATTGGCAGGCCTCCCCGGATTCTCTGGCACGATTCCGGGGCAACCTATCCCATTTGCGTGGGGCGATGTAACCTGCTCTTCAGGCGTTCTTGCCGAACAGAACCGGCAGTTGACGCGGGCCGCGCACCGTGCCTTCCGACCAGGTCACCTTGCCGGCCGGGTCGAGGCGGAAATCCGGAATCCGCTTCAGCCATTCCTCGATCGCGACCTGCATCTCCATTCGCGCCAGATTGGAACCGACGCAGCGGTGGATGCCGAGGCCGAAGGCGGCATGGCGGTTCTCCTTGCGGTCGATCACCACCTTATCGGCATCGGGGAACATGGCGGGGTCGCGGTTGGCCGCAGGGAACGACAGCAGCACCATGTTGCCGGCCTTGACCGGGCAGCCGGAGATCGTGGTTTCCTTGATCACCTCGCGCGCCATCGTGACCGGCGAATAGGCGCGCAGGAATTCCTCGATCGCGGTCGGGATCAGCGCGGGCTCCGCAACCAGGCGCTTGCGGTCGGCGGGCGTCTTGGCGAGGTGCCAGAGCGAGGAGCCGATCGCGCTCCAGGTGGTGTCGATGCCGGCGATCAACAGCAGCCGCAGCGAGCCGAGCACGTGCTCGTCGGTCAGCGGCTGGCCGCCGGGGCCCTTGGCCCGCAAGAGCTGCGAGATCAGATCGTCGCCCGGCTCAAGCTTGCGCTGCTCGAGATGGGCCATGAAATAGCCGGTCATCTCGCGCACGCCGTTCATCAGCTCCGCTTCGTTCTTGATGCCGAGCTCGAGGATCTGGTGGATCCACTTGATGAAGAGGTCGCCGTCCTTCTCGGGGATTCCCAGCATGTGCGCGATGGCGCGCACGGGGATGTGCTTGGTATAGCGCGCCGCGGCGTCGCAATGGCCATCGGCGATGAATTCGTCGATCAACTCGTTGCAGATCGCGCGCACTCGCGGCTCCAGCCGCTTCATCGCATCCGGCGTGAACGGCGGCAGCAGCACCTGTTTGGCGGGCTTGTGTTCCGGCGGATCGGATGTGATCGGCGGTGCGCGGGCCGTGATCTCGGGGCGGATGTCGCGCACGATGACGCGGCGCGAGGAGAAGTGCTCGGTGTCGTAGGCGATCTCCTTCACCGCCTGATAGGTGGTCGGCATGTAGCAGCCGAGGAAGCGCTCGGTGTGCACGACCGGCGAGGCCGCGCGCAGCGTCTCCCAGATCGGGAACGGGTCGTCGGTCCAGACCGGATCGGTGTGGTCGAAATCATGCACCCAGTCGGTGACCGGGGGATGCTCGGGCAGAAAGCTTGCGGACGGGGAATCGGACATCAGCTCGTTTCCTTCTCGTTCGATCAAACGCTGGTCGGCAGAGCGGGCGGCGCGCGGCCGTTACTCCTCGGTGACTTCGATCGCGATTTCCGGGCAATTGGTCTGCGCGAGCCAGGCCTTGTCCTCGAGCCCGGCGGGAACGGTCCCGTCGCCGGCCTCATGGGCGTTGCCGTATTCGTCGAGCTCGAACAGTTCGGGGGCGAGCGATTTGCAGCGCGCGTGACCCTGGCATTTGTCCTGGTCGACGCGGATTCTGAGCTTGGACATGCAAGCGCTCTCCCTCGGCTCTGGCGCGCTGCGGAGCGCGCCCGGTTTCCTCATTTGCGTATGATGCAAGTTCTAGCTTGCTTGGGCGGTCAGCCTCAAAGCCGGATTCGCCAAGTTATAGTCTATTACATTATCGTCGGGCGCGCGCGTCAAGCGAAAATTCAGGGGGCGCCGGCCGTTTGGGATGGTGGGGGCGGTCAGCCCGGCGAATGTTCCTGCAGCGCCTGGTCGAGGGCGTCGACCAGCAGGTCGACATGCTCCGCACCAAAGACCAGCGGCGGGCGAATCTTCAGGACATTGCCGCCTGGCCCCGCCGCGCTGATCAGCACGCCGTTTTCGCGCAGCGCGTTCACGATCCGCGCCGCCTGCTGGCCGGCGGGCGCGCCGCCATGGCGCAAGTCGACACCGATGAACAGGCCGGCGCCGCGGACCTCCGCCACCAGTTCATGCCGCGCGCGCAATGCGTCGAGCCGCTGGCGCAGAAGCGCACCGGTACGCCCGGCGTTCGCGACCAGGCCTTCCCGCTCGATCACGTCGAGCACCGCCATGCCGGCGGCGGCCGACACCGGATTGCCGCCAAAGGTGTTGAAATAGCGTGAGCGGGCGCCGAACTCCTTCAGCAACTCTGGTCGCGCAGCCATCGCGGCGATCGGATGGCCGTTGCCCATCGGCTTTCCCATCGTGACCATGTCGGGAACGATGCCGTGGCGGGCAAAGCCCCATAGGCCCTGGCCGCAGCGGCCGAAGCCAGGCTGCACCTCGTCGGCAATGAACAGCGCGCCGGCCGCGTGCGCGGCCTCCACCGCCGGCCGCAGGAAGCCCGGCGGATCGGCGAACACGCCGTCGCTGGAGAAGATCGTATCGACCAGCAGCGCGGCCGGACGAATGCCGCTGCGGGTCATATCCTCGAACGCTGCACGGACGTGGCTTGCAAAGATCTCGCCCGTTTCGTCGCCGGCGGACTGCGGCGCCGGCACCAGACGGACATGGGGCGCGGTCGGCTCGGGCAGTCCGAGCGACGGCGACAACTCGGCCAACGCGCCCGTCACGCCGTGATAGGCGGTCCGGGTGACGATGACGCCGGTGCCGCCGGTGCAAGTGCGGGCGACGCGGAGCGCCAGATCGTTGGCCTCGCTGCCGGTGCAGGTGAACATCACTTGGCCGATTTCGGCCGGGAAGGTCGCGAGCAGCCGCTCGGCGTAGTCGAGGATCGTCTCGTGCAGATAGCGGGTGTGGGTGTTGAGCACCGCGGCCTGCCGCGCGATCGCCTCGATCACATGCGGATGGCAGTGGCCGACGCAGGCGACGTTGTTGTAGGCGTCGAGATAGCGCTTGCCTGCGGCGTCATACAGCCAGATGCCGTCGCCGCGCACGACATGCACCGGCTGCTCGTAGAACAGCCGGTAGGCGGGACCGAGCAGGCGGTTGCGGCGCGCGATCAGCGCTTGGGTCGATTCCTGGGTCGAGGTGTCGGCCGGCATTGTGTCAGTCTCCCTGGCAGGCACGCTCGATCTGCCGTGTGGCCTCTGTTCGCGTCAGTGTCGCGATCCGGGCGAGCCGGGCCGACGCTTGCTTGTTGTTGCGCAGGATATACCCGCTGTTCTCCGGATAGCGAACGGCCCTGATGTTGCTGATCACGATTGTCATCACCATGCGGGTCGCGATCAGGTCGAACAGGATGCCGCGCTCGCGCGGCTCGAGCGGCGAGACCGCGTGATAGGCCGCGACCAGATCGAGCGCCGGCGCCAGCGGCTCGTCGCTGTCGGTCACCTGATAGGCCGCCGCGATCGCGAGGTCGTTGATGCGCGCCGTTGCGGTCATGTCGCCGAAATCGATGATGCCGCCGACGCGGGCCTGCGAGGCCGCGTCGACGACGATGTTGTGCGGATTGAGATCGTTGTGCAGCGGTTGCTTCGGAAGCTGCGCCAGCACAGGCACGGTGTCGGCCTCGAAATGATCGAGGACGCGTTCGACCAGCTCGCGCTGGGCTGATGGCACCGCGCCGAGCAGCGGCCGCAGTTCGGCGGCATGCTGGATGTCCCAGAGCAATTTGTGGTTTGCACCGGGATGAACGAAGTCGCGCAGCGCACGTGCGAGCCGCGCTGCGCAGCGGCCGACGTCTCCGCGCAACGACGCCGACGGCGGCGCCTGATGCATCGGCGTTCCCGCAAGGAACGTCAGCAGCCGCGTCACCCTGGTCGAGCCGTCGTCAAAGCCGATGTCGAGCTCGGCTGCGCCATTCCGCGCAGGGATGATGCGCGGGATCGGCAGCAGCGGATCACGGACCGCGACGTGACGCAGCGCCTCGGTCTGCAGATTGGTGACGGCGCGATCCTCACTCGGATTGGCGATCTTGAGGACGTATTCGCATCCATCTGGCGTGCGCAGCCGGAAATTCTGGTCTCGCTCGCTGTCGAGCCGGCGGATCTCGGCCGACAGGCCGTAGTGCTCCCTGACAAGCGTCAGCGCATGTGCCTCCGCAATCGGCTCGGCGGCGCGCAGCCCGTCGAGCGGGTGCGCGGCGTCTGTGGACGAGCGGGAGATCTGCATCTGACGCTCCTCGATATCGCAATCAATAACCGCGGGCGCGGTCGATCGCATGCGGCGGACGCCGTCCGGCGCGGATCGCGTCTGCCGTCGTGGCGAGCGTGGTCGCGACGGCGCTGATGCTGACGTCGCTGGCGTCATGCGGCGTGATGGTGATCCGGGGATGATGCCAGAACGGATGTGTCGCGGGCAACGGCTCGGTCGCGAACACGTCGAGCGCAGCGCCGGACAGCTGACCGCTCTCGAGTGCTGTAAGCAGATCGGCTTCCACCAGATGCTCGCCGCGGCCAACCTGGATCAGGTAGCCCTCGCGGCGCAGCCGACTGAACAGATCGCCATTGAGGATGTTGCGTGTCTCCGGCGTCAGGGGCAGGAGATTGACCAGCACCTCGGTCTCGCCGAGCATCGCGGCTAGACCGGCGGGTCCGTGAAAACTGCGGCTCGCCGATGAAATCGCCTTGGCGGTCCGGCTCCAGGACATCACGGGAAAGCCGAGATGGGCGAGGTCGACGGCGACGCGCCGGCCGATCTCGCCATTGCCGAGGATGCCGACCGGGACATCCTGCGCGCGGCGCTGCGCGCCGCGTTGCCAGATTCGGTCGCGCTGCTGGGCGCGGAAGGCGGCAAAGCCACGCTGATGCCCGATCGCATGCCAGGCAATGAAGCCCGACATCATCTGCCCCTGTCCGGGATCGACCACGCGCACCACGTCGACACCGGGCGGCAGGCTCGGGCAGGCCATGATGTTGTCGACGCCGGCGGCGATCGAGCATACCGCCTGCAGATCGGGATAGCGCTCGAACGCGTCGTCGGGCGGATGCCAGGCGAGGGCGAGACGGACATCCGCGGCATCGCCGGCGTGATCGACCACCTCGACGCGCGGCGCAATGCGCGCCAGCTCCGCGCCGAAATAGTCGCGCAGGTCGAGTCTGCTGCTGATCAGGACACAACGCATGGTTCAGGCCGCACGCGATGAAGATATCTGGCCGGGCACCGCGGCGAGCAGCTCGCGTGTATAGGGATGTTCGGGGGCCGAGAACAGCGCGGCAGTCGGCTTCAGCTCGACGATCGCGCCGCGCTGCATCACCGCGATCCGGTCGCAGATTTGCGCCGCCACTCGCAGATCGTGGGTGATGAACAGCATCGACAGGCCGAGCCGCGCCTTGAGGTCTTCCAGCAGGTTCAGCACCTGCGCCTGCACCGAGACATCGAGCGCCGAGACGGCTTCGTCGGCGACGATGATCTCCGGCTCGAGCGCAAGCGCGCGGGCAATGCCGATGCGCTGGCGCTGGCCGCCTGAGAACTCGTGCGGATAGCGTTCCATCGCGCTGGCATTGAGGCCGACCAGGCCGAGCAGCTCAGCGGCGCGCTGATGTGCGACCGCCGGATCGGTGCCGTGGGCGATCGGCCCGTCGGCGATGATGTTGCCGACCTTGCGGCGCGGGTTGAGCGAGGCGAATGGATCCTGGAAGATCATCTGGATGCGGCTGCGTTCCTTGCGCAGCGCGCGGCCAGCGATACGGGTGAAATCGGTGTCGCCGAGACGGACCGTGCCCTGATCCGGCTCGATCAGGCGCATCACGAGCCGGGCGACCGATGACTTGCCGGAACCGGATTCACCGACCAGGCCGACGGTCTCGCCTTGCAGAATGTCGAAATTGACCTCATTCGCGGCGCGCACCCGCCGCTCGGGCTGGAACCAGCCGCCGCCGCTGACATAGGTCTTGTCGAGACCGATCACCTCGACCGCCTTGGCGCGATCCGCAAGCGGCGCACGCGCCGGCGGCTGCATCGAGGGCACCGCCGCGAGCAGCGCGCGCGTGTAGGCATGCTGCGGACGCCGCAACACCTCGTCGGCCGCGCCCTGTTCGACCACCTTGCCGTGCTGGAGCACGACGACGCGGTCGGCGATATCGGAGACGACGCCGAAATCGTGGGTGATGAACATGACCGCCATGTTGCGGCGGCGCTGCAAGTCGCGGATCAGCTCGAGGATCTGCGCCTGCGTGGTGACGTCGAGCGCGGTGGTCGGCTCGTCGGCCACCAGCACGGCCGGCTCCAACGCGAGCGCCATCGCGATCATCGCGCGCTGGCGCTGGCCACCCGACAGCTGATGCGGGTAGGCGTGCGCCGAACGTTCGGGCTCGGGCAGGCCGACCTCGCGCAGCAGCTGCAACGCTTTCTGCTTGCGTTGCCGCGGCGTCAACAGATTGTGCGCCTCGAACATTTCGGCGATCTGGTCGCCGATCCGCATCAACGGATTGAGCGCGGTCATCGGCTCCTGGAACACCATTGCGATGTGGCGGCCGCGTAGCGCAAGCCAGCCGGTGTCGTCGAGGGTGAGCAAATTTTGGCCGTCATAGCCGATCTCGCCGGCCTCGCGGATGATGGTGTCGGGCAACAGCCCCAGCAGCGCATGCGCGCACATCGACTTGCCGGAGCCGGACTCGCCTACCACGCAGAGGATCTTGCCGGGCACGAGATCGAACGAGACGCCGTCAACGGCGTAGGGACGGTCGGAGCCCGGCGGCAGCGCGAGCTTCAAATTCTTGATCGAGACGACGGGTGCGGCCGACATGCGTCAACGCCCTTCCTTGTTGAGGCGCGGATTGAACGCGTCGTTGAGGCCTTCGCCGATCAGGTTCAGCGCCAGCACCGAGAGCAGGATCGCGATGCCGGGGAACAGCGTGATCCACCAGGCCTGGCGGATCACGGTGCGGCCGGCGCCGACCATGTAGCCCCAGGACATCAGGTTGGGATCGCCGAGGCCGAGGAAGGAGAGCGAGGATTCCAGGAGGATCGCGGTCGCGACCATCAGCGAGGCCAGCACGATGACGGGCGACAGCGCATTGGGCAGGATCTCGCGCCAGATGATCCAGCTGTGGCTCTGACCGGTGACGATCGCGGCCTGGACGTATTCGCGGGTACGCAGCGACAGCACCTCGCCGCGGACCAGGCGGGCGACCGGCGGCCAACTCACGATCGCGATCGCCAGCACGATCGAGACGATCGAGGGCTGCAGGATCGCGACCAGCACGATGGCGAGCGCGAAGCTCGGCACGGTCTGGAAGAATTCGGTGAAGCGCATCAGGGCGTCGCCGACCTTGCCGCCAAAATAGCCGGCGAGGGCGCCGACGGGAATCCCGACCGCGAGCGCGGCCATGGTCGAGACCAGGCCGACCAGCAGCGAGACGCGGGCGCCGTAGATGATGCCGGCCAGCACGTCGCGGCCGAGTGCGTCGGTGCCGAGCGGCAGACCGGGCACCGTGAGCGGCGGCAGGAACGGCCGCTGCACCATGCGCCAGGGCGAGGTCGGAAACAGCAGCGGGCCGAAGATAGCGATCGCGATCGCAAGCAGCAGGATCACGAGCCCGATCATGCTGCCGGGGTTGCGTAGCATGGTACGCCAGAACTTGCTCATGAGGCGAACTCGATGCGGGGATCGACCGCGCGGTAGATCAGGTCGGTGATCAGGTTGAAGGCCAGCACCATCGCCGAGCACACCACGAAGACGCCGAGCAGCAGATTGTAGTCGCGCTGCAGCAGCGCCTCGTACATCAGCCGGCCGATGCCGGGCCAGGCGAACACGGTCTCGGTGAGCACGGCGCCGCCGACCAGCGTGCCGGCCTGCAGGCCCGCCAGCGTCACCACCGGCAGCAGCGCGTTGCGCAGCACGTGGCGGCGCTGGATCACGGCGTCGCGCAGGCCCTTGGCGCGTGCGGTCTTGACGAAATCGTGCCGTTTCACCTCGAGCATCGAGGCACGGGTCATCCGGGCATAGGTGGCCATGAAGAACAGGCCCATCGTCGTCGCAGGCAGGATCAGATGGGCGCCGACGTCGAGCAGATGGGCGAGACCGGTGTAGTTGGCGCCGACGGTCTCGTAGCCGAAGCTCGGCAGCCAATCCATCGCGACCGAAAACAGCAGGATTGCCATCAGCGCCACCCAGAACAGCGGCGTGGCGTAGAAGATCAGCGCCAGTATCGTGATCGCAGTATCGGCCCAGGTGCCGGCAAAGCGTGCGGCCAATGATCCGAACAGAACGCCGAGCAGCAACGAGATCACGAAGGCCGTGACGGTCAGCAGCAGCGTCGCCGGCAGCCGCTCGGCGATCAGCTTGGCGACCGGCATCTGCTGGCGGAACGAGAAGCCGAGATCGAACGTCACGATGCCCTTGACGTAGCGGTAGAGCTGGACCGGCACCGGCTGGTCGAGCCCGAACTTCTCCCGCAGTTGCGTGACGAAGATCTGGTCGCTGGCGCCGGCCTCGCCCGCCATTACCATCGCTGGATCGCCCGGCGCCATGCGGATCAGCATGAAGTTGAGGACGACGATCGCGAGCAGGACGACCACGGCCTTGGCAAGTCTCTGGGCTATGAATGCGAGCATCGGTGACTTCGGTTGTGTTCGGGAAAGGAGGGGGCCGCGGCGCCTTGTGCACGCCGCGGCCCGGCAACGAGCTCTATTTGTCGAGCCAGGCGTCGCGGAAGCCGTCGTTGACGCCGATCGCGGTCGTGATCAGGTTCTTGACGTTGCAGCGGGTGATGGTTGGGAATTGCAGTTCAAGCAGCCAGGCCACCGGCACATCGTCGACCAGGACTTTCTGCGCCTTGTCATAAAACGGTTTGCGTGCCGCGTCGGGGAAGGCGACCGCGCCGTCGGCAAACAGCTTGTCGATTTCCGGGTTCGAATAGCCTTCGACGTTGTTGAACGGATTGCCCTTGACGATCTGGCTGGAGACATAGGTGCGGCTGACGCCAAGCGCGGGATCGCCGTACTGATAGACATAGGTGAAGGCGATATCGTAGTCCCATTCCGAGGTCTTCTGGTTCCAGCCTGCGACATCGGTCGAGAGCATTTCGACGTTGATGCCGACGTCCTGCAGGTTCTGCTTCACGGCCTCGGCCCAGCGCTGCCAGGTTTCGCCATAGGGCAGTGGCAGCAGGCGGACCTTCTCGCCGTTGTAGCCGGCTTCCTTGAGCAGCGCCTTGGCCTTGGCCGGGTCGTAGTCGTATTTCGCCACGTCGCTGCTGTAGTACTTGATTGACGAGCTCGACGGGCCGGTCGCGACCTTGCCGAGGCCGTTCCAGATCACGTCTTTCGCGAAATTGCGATCGAGCGCGTACATCACCGCCTGGCGGAATTTCTTGTTCGCGGTCGGGCCGGAGCGGTTGTTGAGCCACAGCCATGACAGCGGGCTGAAGAACTCCCAGCCGGCGCCGGTGACGCAGACGCCCTTCAGCTTGGACAGGCGCGGCACGTCGAAATTCTCGACCGAGCCGCCTGGCAGCACGTCAACCTTGCCGGTCTCGAACGCCACCGCACGTGCGGCGGCGTCGGGGATCACGTGCCAGTAGATCTCGTCAAGATGCGGCAGGCCCTTGATGTAGTAGCTCGGATTCTTGACCAGGCGGATGAACGAGCCCTTCTGCCATTCCTTGAACATGAAGGGGCCGGTGCCAACAGGCGTATTGTTGGCGGGGTTGGTCTTGAAATCGGTGCCTTCATAGATGTGCTTCGGGATCATCGGCAGCGATCCGACTTCGAAGACGCCGATAAACGGCCCGAACGGCTGCTTCAGGTTGAAGATCACCGTGTTGTCGTCAGGTGTCTCGATCTTGTCGACTTGCGCGAAATTGCCGCGGGCGCGCGGGTGGGTCTGCTTGAGGAATTCGATCGAGAACACGACGTCGGCCGAGGTGAACGGCTTGCCGTCATGCCAGGTGACGCCCTTGCGCAGCTTGAAGGTATAGGTCTTGCCGTCCTCGCTGACGCTCCAGCTTTCGGCGAGACCGGGCAGCGGCTCGAGTTTCGCTGAATAGCGCAGCAGGCCTTCATAGATGTTGCCGGCGACCATCTGGGTCGGGCCGTTCTGCACCAGGCCCATCATCAGGCCAGGCGGCTCCGGCTGGATCACCGCGTTGATCACGCCGCCGGATTTCGGCTCCTCGGCGAAAGCCGCGGTGCTCAGGGCACTCGCCACCAAAAGACTCAACAGAACTCGCTTCAACATGTTCAGGCTCTCTTGTTCGAATACGCTCTAGTTGACGAAATCCGGATCGGTGCGCGCGAGCATGCGCTTGAAGGCGGCCCACTCGGTATCGGGCACGCCGTTGGTCTCGATGCCGTCGTAGAAGGTTGCGTATTGCCCGGCGGTCTTGTGCGCGACCGCGTCCGACAGCGGTGCGATCTCGGCGCCGGCGGACTGGATCGCAAGCTGCGCGCGGCAGGATCGCTCCAGATTGTGCATCAGCTTGAACGCCTCTGAGACCGAGCGGCCGCAGGTCAGCATGCCGTGATTGCGCAGCACCATCACGAACTTGTCGCCGAGGTCGGCGACCAGGCGCTCGCGTTCGTCGAGATCGAGCGCGATGCCTTCGTAATCGTGATAGGCGAGGCAGCCGGTGAACTGCATCGACCATTGATTGAGCGGCAATAGTCCCTGCTTCTGGCAGGACACCGCGACGCCGGCCACGGTGTGGGTGTGCAGCACGCAGGCGACGTCCGGCCGCGCCGCATGCACCGCGCTGTGGATGGTGAAGCCGGCCGGATTGATACCGAGCCCGAGCGGGTCGTCGATCACGACGCCGTCGAGATCGACGGTGACGAGGTTGGACGCCGTCACCTCCTCGAAGCGCATGCCGTAGGGATTGATGAGGAAGCGGTCATGGCTGCCGGGCAGCCGCACCGAGATGTGGGTGTAGATGCTGTCATCGAGCCCGAGCCGGTGGATCAGCCGGTAGGCCGCGGCGAGGTCGATGCGGAATTGCTGGTTCTGGTCCTTCACGGCGTCGGGCCGCACATGCGTCGTCATCGTTGCTGCTAGTCCCTGTCCGCGGGCCGTTTTTGTTGCGTTGCAATGCCCGCGCCAATAAACTGTCGACAATCTAAGAATTGATCAAGTCTAAACTGTCGACAATCGACGATTAAATAATGTACAAGGGTCGAAACGGACCCTTTTTGATGCGCACGATTTCCCCTCCGGTCGGCTTGCCGGCCCTCAATGAGACCGACCTTGTCGGCCAGGTCGCCCGGCGTCTGACCGAAGCCATCGTGCAGGGGCGGCTGCCGCCGGGATCAAAGGTCGTCGAAGCCGGAATTGCGCGCGAGCTGGGAGTGAGCCGGGCGCCGGTGCGCGAGGCGGCGCGGCTGCTCGAACAACAGGGCTTGCTGGTCGCCAATCCGCGCCGCGGCTTCTTCGTCCGGCAGTTTGCCGCCGACGATATCGACGAGATCTACGACCTGCGTCTGTGCGTCGAACGTCATGCCGCGGTGCTCGCCGCGCGCAACCTGACGCCGGAGACGCGCGACAAGCTGCGCCGCCAGATCGACGTGCTGCACGAGACTGCCGATCTCGACGATCCGGCGCGGCAGGTCGAGGAGGACTACCGCTTCCATCGCCTGATCTGCGAGATCGCCGGCAACCGGCGGATGCTGCGGCTGTTCGACGATCTCGCCTCCGAGCTGCGCATGGTGATCGGCCTGATCGGCCGCCTTTATGACGATCCGCACGAGATCGCACGCACGCACGAGCCGGTGCTCGCCGCGATCGAGGCCGGTCATCCCGAGCGCATCGTCGCTCATGTCGATTACCACATCGGCCATGCCTGGCGCGAAGTCGGACGGCTGGTGCGCGAGATTCCGCCGTGGCCGGTGGCGGCGAAATAGCCGTGCGATCTTGCGATCTTTCTGATTCATCCAACAGGAGTGTCCCGTGAAGGCCGTCTACAGTGATCTGCACCGCAGCCATGATCCGCAGTTCTTCCTGGTCCGCGGCGTGGTCCAGCGCACCACCGAGCAGCCCGAGCGCGCCGATCGCCTGCTGGCAGGCCTGAAGGCCGGCAAGCACACGCTGATCGAGCCGACCAAATTCGGGCAGGGGCCGCGTGCCCGCGTGCACAGTCCGGAATATCTGAGCTTCCTTGCCGAGGCCTGGGATGCGTGGACCGCGCTCGGCGATGCCGGGCCGGAGATGATCGCGAACATCCACCCGGTGCGCAACGCTGCCACCTATCCGACCCATATCGTGGGCAAGCTCGGCTGGCACACGGCGGACACCGCAGCGCCGATCGGCAAGGGCACCTGGGCCGGCGCCTGCGCCTCGAGCGATGTCGCGGTCACCGCCGCGCAGATGGTGCTGGACGGCGAGGATGCGGTTTATGCGCTGTGCCGTCCGCCCGGCCACCACGCCTATCGCGACATGGCCGGCGGCTTCTGCTTCCTCAACAACAGTGCGATCGCGGCCGAGCATCTGCGCCAGAAGCATGAGCGCGTCGCGATCCTCGACGTCGACGTGCATCACGGCAACGGCACGCAGGGCATTTTCTACGAACGGCCGGATGTTTTCACCGTCTCGATCCACGCCGATCCGTCGTTCTTCTATCCGTTCGTCTGGGGCTATGCCCATGAGCGCGGCGCCGGACCCGGCCTCGGCGCCAATCTCAACATTCCCCTCGCCAGGGGCACCGGCGACGACGACTACATGAAGGCGCTGGCGGCGGCGGAGCGGGCCATCCGTTCCTTTGCGCCGACCGCGCTCGTGGTCGCGCTCGGTCTCGATGCTTCCGAGAAGGATCCGCTCGCGGGTCTCGCCGTCACCACCGATGGCTTCCGCCGGATCGGCGAGGGGCTGGCCCGGTTCGGCCTGCCGACGGTGCTGGTGCAGGAGGGCGGCTATCTCTCCGATATCCTCGGCGCCAATCTGACGGCGGTGCTCGGCGGGTTCGAGGCCGCGCGCTAAAGCATGATACGGAAAAGTACGAAGCGGTTTTCCGAAAAGATCATGCTCAAACAAAGAGCTAAAGCGCGATGACGATTCAACCAAATCTCATCGCGCTTTAGCGCCTTGCACGAACCGGCCAGTTGCTGGCCAGTTCGCGAACAGGTCTGGAAGGGATAAGGTAAGTGTTTGACTTCTCTGATATCCTGTTCTCAGCTACGGTCTGATGGGTCGATAATCGTTGCTGTAATGGGACAAATCGTTCGTAAGCCGTTCAAAACCTACCACCATGGCGACCTTCGCGAAGCGCTGATCCAGGCCGCGTTGCGCGAAGTCGAGCTTGGCGGGCCGGAAGCGATCAGCATCAAGGCTTTGGCCAAGCAGCTCGGCGTCTCGCAGCCGGCGCCGTACCGGCATTTCGCCGACCGCGAGGCCTTGCTCGAGGCGGTTACCGCGGAGGCGTTCCGGCAGTTCAACGTGATCATGCGCGAGGCGATCACGCAGCCGGGCAAGGGCTCGAAACTATCGCGCTTCGCGCAGGCCGCGCTCGCCTTCGGGCTCGAGCGCCACGGCATCTACCGGCTGATGTTCGCGTCGCGCACCATGGCCTGCGCGCCCAAGGGCAGCGAGCTGCACGTCGCGGCGATGGAAACGCTGGCGCTGTTGATCGAGTCGTTCGAGGCGCCGGCCGTCGGGCTGTTGCGCGAGCGGCAGGCGCTGAAGATCTGGGCCGGGCTGCACGGCATCGTGATGCTGGCCGAGCAGGGCCTGCTCACCGGCGAGTCCGCCCAGATCAGCCGCGAAGAGCTGCTGGACGAAATCGTCGAGCAGACCAAGCTCGCGCTTACCGTCGCGCTGCAGGCGGCGGAAGGTAAGGCATAGGCCGCGTTAGCGCGGCGGCCGCGGATCGATCGGGGTGGTGCCGCGCACGCCCAGAATGTCCTCCAGCACCTTTGCGCCGGCCAACAGCTGCGCCTCGGCGCGCGGCTTGGCCACCATCTGCAGGCCGATCGGCAGGCCCGACGCGGTGAAGCCGCAGGGCAGCGACAATGCCGGGCAGCAGGCCAGCGTGATCGCGTAGACGATGCCGAGCCACTCGACGTAATTGTCGAATTCCTTGCCGGCGCATTCGGCGACATAGCGGTGCTCGACCGGGAATGGCGGCACGATGGTCGCGGGCGCCAGCAGCAGGTCGTACTTGTCGAAGAATTCGAGCGCACGCTGCGTCATCGCGACGCGTTGCGCCTCGGCGCGCTCGAGCTTCTCGACGGTGAGCTTCAGCCCCTCCTCGATGTTCCAGATCACCTCGGGCTTCAGCAAATCGCGCTTGGTGCGCAGCAATTCGGCCTTGCTGATCGCGAAGTCGAACGCGCGCAGCACGTGGAAGCACTCATGGGCTTCGCGCAGGTCGGGATGCGCCTCTTCGACGATCGCGCCGGCTTCCGCAAAACGCTCCGCCGCCTTGCGGGTCACCGCCTTGACCTCGGGATCGACAGGGGTGATGCCGAGATCGGGCGAATAGGCGATGCGCTTCGGCTTGTTGCCGGAGCGTGCCGCGGACAGGAACGATGTCGGCAATGCGGGCAGCGACAGCGGATCGGCGGCATGCTCGCCGCTCATCGCGTCGAGCAGAAGGGCGAGGTCCTCGACATTGCGCGCCATCGGTCCTTGCACGCCGAGGGTGCGGTCGACGCCGAATTTCGGCGTATGTGCGACGCGGCCGATCGAGGGCCTGAGGCCGACGACGCCGCAGAAGCTCGCCGGGTTGCGCAGGCTGCCGCCCATGTCGGAGCCGTGCGCGAGCCACGCGGTGCCGCTGGCCAGTGCCGCCGCGGCGCCGCCGGAGGAGCCGGCGGCCGAGCGCGACGTGTCCCAGGGATTGCGGGTCGAGCCGAACACCTCGTTGAAGGTGTTGGCGCCGGCACCGAATTCCGGCGTGTTCGACTTGGCGTAGATCACGCCGCCGTTCTGTTCGAGGCGCTCGACCAGGATGTCCGACTTCGCCGGGATATTGTCCTTGAAGATCGGCGAGCCCAGCGTGGTCAGCACGCCGGAAACCGCGGTGAGATCCTTGATCGGAACGGGAAGCCCCGCGAGCAGGCCGCGCTCGCCGGCCGGCTTCTGCATCAGGGCCTTGGCGTGGCTGCGGGCACGGTCGAAGCAGAGCGTCGGCAGCGCATTGACCTTGCCGTCGACCTCGGCGATGCGCTGTTCCAGCACGTCGAGCAGATCGAGCGGCGTAACGTCGCCGGCCTTCAGCTTCTCGACGACGGCACACGCCGTTTCCTTCACCAGGCCCTGATCAGCCATGCACCGTTGCTCCTATGCGTTCTGTTGGCTTGTGCTGTAGAACATTTCTTGCCGTCGTGGCAATGCGACGAGAACCGAAGGGGCAGGGATGGCAGCGTTGTTTTCCGCGCTGGACTGGCGCGCGATGAGCCAGCGGGAGCGTGACCTCGGCTTGAACAATGGCGTCGCCGTCAAGGGCAGCGCCGAGCTCGTCGCCGGTTGGGAGCAGCGCTCGGCTGCGATGCGCCAGCAGCACGCGCAGCATCTCGACCTCAGATACGGCCCGCGCGAGCGCAACCGGATCGATGTCCTGAAAGCCGGCGACGGTGCGCCGACGCTGTTGTTCATCCATGGCGGCTATTGGCAGGCCCGTGCCAAGGAGGTGTTCACGATCTTTGCCGAGGGGCCGCTGGCGCATGGCATCAACGTCGCGCTGATCGGCTACACGCTGGCGCCGGATGCGACGCTCGATGACATCGTCGCCGAGATCCATGCCGGCATCGATTTTCTGGCTGGGCAACTGCCCGCGCTCGGCGCGGCCTCCGGCGGCATCGTCGTATCCGGCTGGTCGGCCGGTGGCCATCTGACATCGATGGCGCTGTCGAACGCCAACGTCCGGGCCGGCATGGCGATCTCAGGCATCTATGACCTCGAGCCGATCCGCCACTCCTATCTCAACGAGAAGCTCAGGCTCGACGAAGCCGCGTCGCGGCGCAACTCGCCCATGATGCAGGAGGGCGGCCCGGCAAAACCGCTGTCGCTGGTGGTCGGCGGTGCCGAACTGCCGCTGCTGCGCAAGCAGACCGCCGATTTCGCCGGTCATCGCGCCCGCTACGGTCTGCCGGTGACCTATGAGGAGATCCCCGGCGCCGATCATTTCTCGATCATGCGCGAGATGCAGGCGCCGCAGGGCCGCATCACGACGCTGATCCGGCAGTTGTTCGAGCGGACGGCGGGGTAACGTCATCCCCGCGCAATGCGTAGCGTTGTCGCTGAGGTGCGAGCGAAGCGAGCCTCGAAGGGTGGCGTGGCCCGTGGCCCATCCTTCGAGACGCCGCTTCGCGGCTTCTCAGGATGACGGTGGTGCAAGCGGCGACGTCAGCCCCACCCCGACGTCAGCCCGCCATCGACCGTGTAGATCACGCCCGAGGTATAGCCCGCGCGGTCCGACGCCAGGAACGCCATCAGGTCGCCGATCTCGCGCGCATGCGCGGGACGGCCGAGCGGCAGGCCCTTCTGAAATTCGGTGTAGCGGCTCTCGTCGCCGAACTGGTTCCTGGCGCGGGTCTTGAGCAGCGTGACGTGGCGGTCGGTGCCGACCGGGCCGGGATTGATGCCGACGACGCGGATGTTGTCGGCGAGGCTCTTGCCGCCGAGCGCACGGGTGAACGACATCAGCGCCGCATTGCCGGCGCTGCCGCAGATGTAATTGGCGTCGAACTTCTCGCCGGCCGCGCCGATGTCGTTGATAACAACGCCGCCGCCGCGCGCCTTCATCTGGGCATAGATCGCACGCGTCAAATTGATGTAGCCGAACACCTTGAGCTCCCAGGCATGGCGCCAGGTCGCCTCGTCGATCTTGTCGATCGAGCCGCCCGGGATATCGCCGGCATTGTTGACCAGGATGTCGATGTCGGCCGACTCCTTCGCCAGCCGCGCGAGGTCGTCCGATTTGCGCAGATCGACCACGCTGATCGCGGCATCGATCTGGTGCGCGGAGCGCAGCCGTTCGGCCAGCGCCTTCAATTGCTCGCCATTGCGGGCGGCGAGCAGCAGATTGGCGCCTTCCTCGGCAAAGGCTTCGGCGGCGGCCGCGCCAATGCCCTTGGAAGCGCCGGTGATCAGGACTCGCTTGCCGCGCAGATGCAGATCCATGGGATGTCTCGCTGGTTTTGAGGAACGGATATCGGCGAAATTGGTGGGGCAGGGTCGCGCCGCGGTCAACACTGCACTGCAGCGTTGCGCTCGCACGCAGTTTGGTCCATTGCAGGGCGATCAGAATAGGCGGCATTGCCGGCCGGGCAAATCACAAGGGTGTTCTCGATGAGCAAGAAGCAATATCGAATTGCGGTCATTCCCGGCGACGGCATCGGCAAGGAAGTGATGCCGGAGGGCCTGCGCGTCGTCGAGACGGCGGCCAGAAAGCACGGCGTTGACGTCAAGTTCGATCATTTCGACTTCGCCTCCTACGATTATTACGAGAAGCACGGCGAGATGATGCCGGCCGACTGGAAGGACAAGATCGGCAAGCATGACGCGATCTATTTCGGCGCGGTCGGCTGGCCGGCCAAGATCCCGGATCACGTCTCGCTGTGGGGCTCGCTGATCAAGTTTCGCCGCGAGTTCGATCAGTATGTCAATCTGCGCCCGGTGCGGCTGATGCCCGGCGTGCCGTCGCCGCTGGCGAACCGCAAGCCCGGCGACATCGATTTCTGGGTGGTGCGCGAGAACACCGAGGGTGAATACTCCTCCGTCGGCGGCCGCATGTTCCCGGACACCGACCGCGAATTCGTCACCCAGCAGACCGTGATGACCCGCACCGGCGTCGACCGCATCCTGAAATTCGCGTTCGATCTGGCGCAGTCGCGGCCGAAGAAGCACCTGACCTCGGCGACCAAGTCGAACGGCATTTCCATCACCATGCCCTATTGGGACGAGCGCGTGGAGGCGATGGCCAAGAACTATCCGGGCGTGAAGTGGGACAAGTACCACATCGATATCCTGACCGCGAACTTCGTGCTGCATCCGGACTGGTTCGACGTCGTGGTCGGCTCCAACCTGTTCGGGGACATCCTCTCCGACCTCGGCCCGGCCTGCACCGGCACGATCGGCATCGCGCCGTCGGGCAACATCAATCCGGAAGGCGATTTCCCCTCGGTGTTCGAGCCGGTGCACGGCTCGGCGCCTGACATCGCCGGTCAAGGCATCGCCAACCCGATCGGCATGATCTGGTCGGGCGCCATGATGCTGGAGCATCTCGGCGAGAAACAGGCGGCAGCCGCCATCGTCGGCGCGATCGAGCGCACCCTCGGCGAACGCACGCTGCGCACCCGCGATCTCGGCGGCAACGCCGACACCACTGCGTGCGGCAAGGCGGTCGCGGAGATGGTGGATTAGGGTTGCTGTGTAGGGTGGGTTAGCCGAAGGCGTAACCCACCGTCTTTATGGCCGCAGAAATGGTGGGTTACGCCTTCGGCTAACCCACCCTACGGTCTGCGACGATTACCCCTTCACGATCCGTCGGCAGTGCTCCCATGCCGCGTGGATCAAATTCTCGCTCGCCTCGGGCGTGCGGAAGGCTGAGTGCGCCGACAGCGTCACGTTCGGGATCTTGGTCAGCGGGTGATCCTTCGGCAGCGGCTCGATGTTGTAGACGTCGAGGCCGGCGTGGCGGATGTGACCGGACTTCAACGCATCGATCATCGCCTGCTCGTCGACGATGGCGCCGCGCGCGGTGTTGATCAGCACCACCCCCTTTTTCATCTTCGCGATCCTGTCGCGCGTGATCATGCCGCGGGTCTCGTCGTTCAAGAGCAGATGGATCGAGACCACGTCGCTGTTCGCCAGCACGGTGTCGAGCTCGGTGAATGCGACGCCGGGATGGCTCTTGGGCGACCGGTTCCAGGCGATCACCTTCATGCCGCTGCCGAGCGCAATGCGGGCGACCTCGGCGGCGATGCCGCCAAATCCGACCAGGCCGAGCGTCTTGCCGGTCAGCTGCATGCCGTCTTCGCGCAGCCAGTTGCCGGCGCGCATCTCGCGGTCCATCTGCGCGATCACCCGCGCCGACGACCACATCAGCGCGATCGCGGACTCAGCGACCGCGGTGTCGCCGTAGCCCTTGATCAAATGCACGGAGATGCCGAGCTCGGCGAGCTCCTCCGGGTTCATGTAGCTGCGCGCGCCGGTGCCGAGGAACACGACGTGCTTCAGGCCGGTGCATGTCTTTGCAATGTCGGTCGGCAGCGCGGTGTGGTCGACCACCGCGATCTCGGCGCCGTCGAGCACCGCGGGATAATCCTCGGACTTGATGTCCGGGTTGCGGTTGATCCGCATCCTGGGATCGCCCGGTTTTTCCAGCCGCTCGGTGATGACAGCGAGCGATTCATTGGCGTCGACAAACACTGCGCGCACGAAAGCCTCCATCGAAGCAAGGAAAGATGTCAGGATGCGACGCCGGCGAGCGCCAGCACCGTATGCAGCAGGACGTTGGCGCCGGCCGCACAGTCGGGCTGGGTAGCGTCTTCCAGCTCGTTGTGGCTGATGCCGTCCTTGCAGGGCACGAACACCATCGCGGCCGGCATCACCGTGTTGAGGTTGCAGGCATCATGGCCGGCGCCGGAGGTGATGCGGCGATGCGAATAGCCGAGCTGCTTTGCGGCGTTCTCCACCGCGTCGACCAGCTTCGGATCGAAATGCGTCGGCGCCTTGCGCCAGACCAGGTCAAGCTGCACCTCGACCTTGCGCTTTGCTGCGATCTCGGCGACCGCGGCACGCAGATCGCGATCCAGCGCATCCATGATCGCGGCATCGGCGCTGCGGCAATCCACCGTGAAGGCGATCTCGCCGGGAATGACGTTGCGCGAGGGACTCGCGATCACGGCTTCGCCGATGGTGCCGACCGCCTTCGGGCCGTGCTTCTTGGCGATGCTTTCCATCGCCAGCACGATCTCCGACAGCGTCGCCAGCGCGTCGCGGCGCAGCGGCATCGGGGTCGATCCGGCATGGCTCTCGAAGCCCGTGATCTTGCCGTCGTACCACAACACGCCCTGGCCGGAATCGACCACGCCGATCGTCTTGCCCTCGGCCTCCAGGATCGGGCCCTGCTCGATATGCAGCTCGACGAAGCCTGAGAATTTCTGGCGGCCGACCGGCGCATCGCCGCGATAGCCGATCGAGTCCAGCGCCTGCGCCACCGTCACGCCCTCGGCGTCCTTGCGCGAGAGGATGTCGTCGGTGGTGAAATCGCCGACATAGGCGGCCGAGGCCATCATCGCCGGCGCAAAGCGCGAGCCTTCTTCATTGGTCCAGTTGCAGATGCAGATCGGCAGCTCGGTCTCGATCCCGGCATCGTTCAGCGTGCGCACCAGTTCAAGCGCGGCGAGCGTGCCGAGGATGCCGTCATATTTGCCGCCGGTCGGCTGTGTGTCGAGATGCGAGCCGACGCCGATCGGCGGCTTCGACATGTCGCGTCCCTTCCGCAAGCCGAACATCGAGCCGAGCGCGTCGATCTGCACCTCGAGGCCGGCGTCCTCGCACGCCTTGCGGAACCAGTCGCGCACCTGCTTGTCCTCGGCGCTCAAGGTCAGCCGCCGCACGCCGCCCTTCTGGGTTGCGCCGAACTGCGCGGTTTCGTGGATGGCACCCCAGAGGCGGGCGGAATCGATCTGCAGGTTGGTGGCGGCTCGGCTCATGCTGACATTCCATTTTGTATTCGGTCATTCCGGGGCGAAGCATCGAACCCGGAATCTCGAGATTCCCCGGTGCGCGGTTGCGCACCTGAGGTCTGGTCCTTCGGACCATCCCGGAATGACAGTTCATCTCCGGCCTTCGTTCAATGACGCGCCGCTTTCGCGTCGTCAACCGCCACGCTCGCCTGTGCGATCTGCCTGGCGAGATGGGCGACGCGCTCGATGGCGACCGCATCGGGGGAGGCGAGCCAGCTCGCGGTGAAGGTGAGCGGCGGCAGCTTGAGGTCGGTGTCGAGCAGTTGCAGCCGGCCGTCGGCCAGCTCGTTCTCGACGATCGCCGACGGAATCACCGCAATGCCCAGCCCTTCATTGGCCATGTGGATCACGGTCGCGAGCGAGGTCGAGGCGTGCAGCCGGATCGGCGGCAAATCGGGCGCGTTGAACAATGCTCGCACGGTCTCGTAGGGCTGCGTCTTGCGCGGAAAGGTGATGATCGGAAACCGCGCCAGATCCTGCCGCGCCACCGGACCGTCGCAGAGGCCGAGCGCCGGGCTCGCCAGGAAGCCGATCGGGTAATCGCACAGCACATGGTTGTGGGCGCCGGACGCCGATATCGGTCCGAGCACGAAGGCGAGCTCGATCTCCTGCGCCAGCAGCCGTTGCGTCAGATTGGGCGTGATGTCGACCTCGATCTCCAGCGACAGGTTCGGATAGATCTCGTTGACGCTCTTGACCAGCCGCGGCAGCCAGGTGTGCACGATGGTCTCCGCGACACCGAGCCGCAGCGCGCCACGCATCGCCGAGCGATCGCCGACCTCGGCCATCATCTCCGAGCGCAGGCCGATCAGCTTCTCGGCATAGACCATCATCAGCCGTCCGCTCGGCGTCGGCGAGGCCACCCGGTGATCCCTGTTCAACAGCTTGACGCCCATCTCGCGCTCGAGCTGGGCAATGCGCTGGGAGATCGCCGGCTGGGTGGTGTTGAGCCGCTGGGCGGCGCCGCGGAAGCTGCCGAGCTTGACGACCCAGAGGAAAGTTTCGATCGAGCGGAAGTCCGTCATTGAAGAATTTTCCAGATCGATAAATCTATATTATCGATTTTGATTAGAAAGGACGATTAGACATTATATCACGCTTGGTGTTGGTTTGTCCTTGTCGAGATTATGGGCAGGAGGCTCCGATGACCGTTTTTGCGGCAGTGCAGCGATCTCAGGGTGAAGCGGTGCTTCCAAGCGTCGAGGCGCGGCGCGCCTGCCGTGACGGCACGGCCTCGGTCACCACAGCCGGTCTCGCCAATGGCTTCGTCCAGGGCAATCTCGCGATCCTGCCGGAAAAGCTCGCCGGCGCCTTCCACCGCTTCTGCCAGCTCAACCCGAAGCCGTGCCCGATCATCGGCATGTCCGACGTTGGCGATCCCCGTATCCCCGCGCTCGGCCTCGATCTCGACATCCGCACCGATGTGCCGCGTTACCGGGTCTGGCGCGACGGCGAGGTGGCCGACGAGCCGACCGACATCACCAAGTACTGGCGCGACGATCTCGTCACCTTCGTGCTCGGCTGCTCCTACTCATTTGAAGAAGCGCTGCTCGATGAGGGGCTGCCGATCCGTCACATCGAACGCAATCTGCGTGTGCCGATGTACCGCACCAATATCGCCTGTCAGCCGTCGGGGCCGTTCGCCGGACCGATGGTGGTGTCGATGCGTCCGTTCAAGCCGGCGGATGCGATCCGCGCGGTGCAGATCACCTCGCGCTTTCCATCGGTGCATGGCGCGCCGGTGCATCTCGGCCATCCGCATGCGATCGGCATCAAGGACATCGCCAAGCCCGATTACGGCGACGCGGTGCCCGTGGCCGATGACGAGATTCCGGTGTTCTGGGCCTGTGGCGTGACGCCGCAATCGGTGATCGCAAGTGCGAAGCTGCCGTTTGCGATCACGCATGCGCCGGGCCTGATGCTGGTGACCGATCTCAGGAACAAGCAGCTCGCTGTGCTTTGAATAGGCATTTCGTGCAATTCATTGAGGCTTTACTGCAAACTACAAGCATCACATCGATAACAGGCTGACCAAGGGGAAATTTCGATGACGATCTCTCGCCGTAACGTATTGCTTGGCGCCTCCGCCGCCGCGCTCGTGCCGATGATGGCGCGCGCGCAAACCTCCGAAGTGGTGATCGGCGTGCTCTACCCGCTTTCGGGCGCCAGTGCCCAGATGGGCGTCGACGCGCAGAAGGCCTACGAGACCGTGCTCGAGATCATCAACAAGAAGTACGATTTCGATCTGCCGCTCGCGAAGGATGAGGGATTGCCGGGGCTCGGCGGTGCAAAGATCCGTCTCGTCTATGCCGACCACCAGGGCGACCCGCAGAAGGGCCGTGCGGAGGCCGAACGCCTGATCACCCAGGAGAAGGTCTGCGCAATCGTCGGTACCTATCAGAGCGCGGTCGCGGTGACGGTGAGTCAGACCTGCGAACGCTATCAGGTCCCGTTCGTCTCGGCTGACAACTCGTCGCCGAGCCTGCATACCCGTGGCCTGAAATTCTTCTTCCGCGCGGCGCCCCACGACGAGATGTTCTCGAAGGGCATGTTCGACTTCTTCGATGCCATGAAGAAAAAGGGTACCAAGATCGAAACGCTGGCGCTGTTCCACGAAGACACCATCTTCGGAACGGACTCGGCGAACGCGCAGACCAAGCTGGCCAAGGAGCGCGGCTACAAGATCGTCGCCGACATCAAGTACCGCGCTAATTCGCCGTCGCTGTCGGCCGAGGTTCAGCAGCTCAAGGCTGCCAATGCCGACGTCCTGATGCCCTCGAGCTACACCACCGACGGCATCCTGCTGATCAAGACCATGGCCGAGCTCGGCTACAAGCCGAGCGCCATCGTCGCGCAGGCCGCAGGCTTCTCCGAGAAGGCGTTGTATGATGCGGTCGGCGACAAGCTCGACGGCGTGATCACCCGCGGCAGCTTTTCGCTCGATCTCGCGGCCAAGCGGCCGATGGTCGGCAAGATCAACGCCATGTTCAAGGAAAGGTCGGGCAAGGACCTCAACGACAACACCTCGCGCGAGTTCATGGCGCTGCTCGTGATCGCGGATGCGATCAATCGCGCCAAGTCGACCGACGGCGAAAAGATCCGGGAAGCGCTCGCCGCGACCGACATTCCGGCCGAGCAGACCATCATGCCGTGGAAGCGCATCAAGTTCGACGAGATGGGCCAGAACAACGACGCCGATCCGGTGCTGCTGCAATATGTCGGCGGCAAGTTCGTCACCGTGTTCCCGGCGCAAGCCGCGGTCGCCGAAGCCATCTGGCCGATGAAGTGACGGTCGCGCGCGGGGGCGGGGGCAACACGCTGTGACAGCCGATACCATCATCCAGAGTCTGGCGAGCGGCCTTTTGATGGGGCTGCTCTACGGACTGATCGCCGCAGGCCTCGCATTGATCTTCGGATTGATGGACGTCGTGAATTTCGCGCACGGCGAGTTCCTGATGATCGCGATGTACGCGACCTTCTTCCTGTTCGCGTTCTTTGCGATCGATCCGTTGCTGTCGGCGCCGTTGGTCGCCGCGGCGCTGTTCGTGTTCGGCGCGGTGGTCTATCTGTTGATCGTCCGCTTCGCGATGCGCGCCAAGGCCAATGCCGGCATGGTGCAGATCTTCTCGACCTTCGGCCTTGCGATCGTGATGCGGGGGCTCGCGCAGTTCTTCTTCACGCCCGACTATCGCAGCGTCACCAATTCCTGGGTCGGCGGCAAGACGGTGTCGATCGCCGGCATCTACCTGCCGGAGCCGCAGCTGATCGGCGCCCTGGTCGCGATCGTGGCCTTCGTCGCGCTGTATTTCTTCATCAACCGCACCGATTTCGGCCGTGCGCTGGAGGCGACACGCGAGGACGCCGGCGCGGTGGCTCTCGTCGGTATCGACAAGAACCGGGTGTTCGCGCTCGGCTGGGGCCTGGGTGCGGCGCTGGTCGGCCTTGCCGGCGCCATCATGGCGATCTTCTTCTACGTCTATCCCGATGTCGGCGCGTCCTTTGCCCTGATCGCCTACGTCACCGTGGCGCTCGGCGGCTTCGGCAGCGTGTTCGGCGCCTTTGCCGGCGGCATCCTCGTCGGCCTGGTGGAAGCGACCACCGCGCTGATCCTGCCGCCGTCGCTGAAGTCGGTCGGTATCTACGCCGTCTATCTCCTGGTCGTCTTCATCCGCCCGCGTGGCCTGTTCGGATCGATGTGATGGACACCCACTTCGCCCAACGCCGCAGGCGTGACCTGATCGTGGCGCTTTGCCTTGCGGTGATCGCCGCGCTGGCGCCGCTGTTCGTCAAGGACGTCTACGTCCAGAACATCATGGTGCTGACCCTGATGTATGCGGCGCTGTCGCAAAGCTGGAACATCCTGTCCGGCTATTGCGGACAGATCTCGCTCGGCCATGCGCTCTATTTCGGCCTCGGCGCCTACAGCACCGCGCTCCTGTTCACCAAGTTCGGCGTGCTGCCGTGGTTCGGCATGCTGGCGGGCGGGGCGATCTCGGCGGTGATCGCGATGGCGCTCGGCTATCTCTGCTTCCGCCTGCGCGGGCATTATTTCGTGATCGCGACCATCGTGATCGCCGAGATCGCGCTGCTCCTGATCCAGAACTGGGATTGGGCCGGCGCTGCGCTCGGCATCGATATCCCGATGCGCGGCGACAGCTGGCTCAAATTCCAGTTCGCCCGTTCGAAACTGCCCTACCTCTACTTCGCGCTGACGCTCGCCTGCGTCGCCTGGCTCGTCACCTGGTGGCTGGAAGATTCCAAATGGGGCTATTGGTGGCGCGCGGTGAAGGACAATCCCGACGCTGCCGAAAGCCTCGGCGTGGTGGTGTTCAATTCCAAGATGGGCGCCGCGGCGGTGTCGGCCTTCCTGGTCGCGATCGGCGGCAGCTTCTACGCCCAGTTCGTGTCCTACATCGATCCCGAAAGCGTGATGGGCTTCCAGTTCTCGCTGCTGATGGCGCTGCCCGCGGTGTTAGGCGGCATCGGCACGCTGTGGGGGCCGGCGCTTGGCGCCGTCATCCTGATCCCGCTGACCGAGCTGACCCGCTCCTATGTCGGCGGTTCGGGGCGCGGCGTCGATCTGATCGTCTATGGTGCGTTGATCGTCGCGATCTCGCTGGCGCTGCCGAAAGGCCTTGTCAGCGTGTTCGGAATGCTCTCTGGGCGCAAGGGAGCCGCACGATGACGGCACTCCCTGAAACCCCGCTGCTGGAAACCCGGGGCGTCTGGCAGCGCTTCGGCGGCCTCGTCGCCAACAGCGATGTCTCGATCTCGGTCGGGCGCGGCGAGATCGTCGGCCTGATCGGCCCGAACGGCGCTGGCAAATCGACGCTGTTCAACCTGATCGCCGGCGTGCTGCCGCCGACCCAGGGCTCGATCATGTTCGACGGCGAGGACGTCACCCGGCTGCCGGCGGCCGAGCGCTGCCAGCGCGGCGTCGGGCGCACCTTCCAGGTGGTCAAGAGTTTTGAGACCATGACCGTGATCGACAACGTCATCGTCGGCGCGCTGATCCGCAACACCAAGATGCGCATCGCGCGGCAGAAGGCTTACGAGGTGCTGGAGTTCTGCGGCCTGGCCGCGCGCGCCGACAAGCTCGCCGCCGATCTCGTACCGTCTGAGAAGCGCCGGCTCGAGGTCGCGCGTGCGTTGGCGACCGAGCCCAAGCTGCTGCTGCTCGACGAAGTGCTCACCGGCCTGACGCCGGTCGAGGCCCAGACCGGCGTCGAGCTGGTGCGCAAGGTGCGCGCCACCGGCGTCACCGTGCTGATGGTCGAGCATGTGATGGAAATCGTGATGCCGCTGGTCGACCGCGCCATCGTACTCAACCTCGGCAAGGTGCTGGTCGAGGGCAAGCCGACCGAGGTCGTCCGCAATCCGGAAGTCATTTCTGCCTATCTCGGGGATCGTCATGCTGTCGGTGCGTGAAGTCACCACCGCCTATCAGGGCCTGGTCGCGATCTCCTCGGTGTCGGTGGACGTCACCAAGGGCGAGATCGTCTGCGTCGCCGGCGCCAACGGCGCGGGCAAGTCGACGTTGTTGAAGTCGATCGCCGGCGCCGAGCGCCCGCGTTCGGGCAGCGTCACCTTCGACGGCAAGCGGATCGACGGCCAGCCGCAGCACGTCATCACGGCCGGCGGCATCGCCTTCGTGCCGGAGAACCGCCGGCTGTTTCCGCGGCTCTCGGTGCGCGACAATCTGCGGCTCGGCAGCTACCTCTATCGCAGCGAGGCCAATCGCGATGCGCCGCTCGATCTGGTGTTCAACCTGTTCCCGCGGCTCGGCGAGCGGCTCGAGCAGCGCGCCGAGACCTTATCCGGCGGCGAGCAGCAGATGCTCGCGATCGGCCGCGCGCTGATGACGCGGCCACGCCTTCTGATGCTCGACGAGCCGTCGCAGGGCATCATGCCAAAGCTCGTCGACGAGATCTTCCAGGCCGTCAAACGCATCCGCGATGCCGGCATGACCGTTCTGATCGTCGAGCAGCGGATGGCCGAGTGCCTCGAGATTGCCGACCGCGCCTACATCCTGCAGACCGGCCGCGTGCTGATGCAGGGCACAGCGGCCGAGATCAGCGGCAATCCGGATGTTCGGAAAGCGTATCTGGGGCTGTAGCCCACCGTCATTGCGAGCGCCGCGAAGCAATCCATCTCTCCCACTCAAGGAAGGATGGATTGCTTCGTCGCTTCGCTCCTCGCAATGACGGTGAGGACCGCAATCCTGGTGCCTACTTGCCTTGTTCCTTGCCGTCTTCGATCTTTTCGACCTTCGCCGCAAGGTCCGGCACGCGGCTCACGCGGTAGGTCGCGTTGCTGCAGGTCAGCGTCCAGGCTTCGTTGTCGGGCTTCGAGAGCTTGTCGTCCCGTTCCGCCTTGAGCGGCTTGTCGCAGGCATAGCCTTGCGCGCGCAGCTGGGTTGCCAGCAGGCCTTGCAAGGTCTCCTCGGTCCGCGCGACTGAACCCGCCAGACCGACGGCGAACGGCACCGCAAATGCCACGCCTATGAACCTCTTCATGACTGTCCTCCGCATGCGATCCTCCGCTTGTCTACTGAGGGTGATCCGGCAGCACGAGCCCGAAGGTCCTGGTCAAATCCGCCACCTGTTCGGGCGAGAGATAGCGCGGGTTCAGCCCGCGCAGCAGCAGATAGAGTTTTGCGGTTTCCTCCAGTTCCTCGGTGGCGAACACCGCCGCTTCCAGCGTGTCGCCGGAGACCACCGGGCCGTGATTGGCCAGCAGCACCGATGAATATTTGCCGGCCAGCCCTTTGATCGCATCGGCAACGGCGGGGTCGCCGGGACGATAATACGGCACCAGCGCGGTCTGGCCGCACTTCATCACATAATAGGCCGTCATCGGCGGCAGCGCGCCACGCGGATCGATCTCGGGCAGCATCGACAGCGCGACCGAATGGGTCGAGTGCAGGTGCACCACCGCGCCGGCGGACGAACGTGTCTGGTAGAGCGCGGTGTGCAGCGGCACTTCCTTGGTCGGGGCATCGCCGGAGAGGAGGCGGCCATTGCCGTCGAGACGCGACATTTTCGCCGGATCGAGGAAGCCGAGCGAGGCGTTGGTCGGCGTCACCAGCCAGCCGCCGTCGTCGAGCCGGACGCTGATATTGCCCGAGGAGCCCGGCGTCAGCCCGCGCTCGAACAGCGAGCGGCCGAAGCGGCAGATGTCCTCACGAAGCCTTGTTTCGCTCATCCGCTGTCGCCTACCTTATGTCGCCCGCCTTATTTGCGTTGGCGCTATCCGTTTTCCGCTTTGTCTCATGCTTTGGCAGCGCGGCCAAGCCGTGATAGGCAAGCAGCAAAAGCGCATGATCCGGAAAGATGGGAAACCGTTCCATGCGCAATCAAGTAAAAGTTTGAGGATCGCCTTATGTCCAGTTCCGCAACACCACACGTCGCCGTCATCGGGCTGGGCTCGATGGGATACGGCATGGCAACCTCGCTCAAACGGGCCGGCTTTGCGGTGACCGGTTGCGACGTATCGGCCGATGCCGTCGCGCGCTTCGTGGCCGACGGCGGCAAGGGCGCGAAGACGCCGGCCGAGGCGGCCAGGGATGCCGACATCGTCGTCAGCGTCGTGGTCAATGCGGCGCAGACCGAAGCCATCCTGTTCGGCAAGGACGGCGCCGCCGAGACCCTGGCCAAGGACGCGGTCTTCATTTCCTCGGCGACGATGGACCCCGATATCGCGCGGCGGCTCGCAAAGCAGCTCGAGGCGACCGGCCGGCACTATCTCGATGCCCCGATCTCCGGCGGCGCGCAACGCGCAGCGCAGGGTGAGCTGACGATCCTGGCTTCCGGCAGCGCGGCAGCGTTCGCAAAGGCGCGCCCGGCGCTGGATGCGATGGCCGCGAAACTCTACGAGCTCGGCGATGCCGCCGGGCAGGGCGCCGCGTTCAAGATGATCAACCAGCTCTTGGCCGGCGTGCACATCGCCGCCGCCTCGGAGGCGATCGCCTTTGCCGCCAAGCAGGGCCTCGACATCCGCAAGGTCTATGAGGTGATCACGGCCTCCGCCGGCAATTCCTGGATGTTCGAGAACCGCATGCCGCATGTGCTCGACGGCGACTATGCACCGCGCAGCGCGGTGGAGATTTTCGTCAAAGACCTCGGCATCATCCAGGACATGGCACGCAATGCGCGCTTCCCGGTGCCGGTCTCCGCCGCCGCGTTGCAGATGTTCCTGATGACCGCGGCGGCCGGCATGGGCCGCGACGACGATGCCTCGGTAGCGCGGATGTATGCCCAGGTCACCGGCACCAAGCTTCCCGGCGCGAAATAAGAGGATTTTGCGATGCCCCGCTTTGCCGCCAACCTCACCATGATGTTCAACGAGGTCCCGTTTCTCGACCGCTTCGAGGCGGCCGCGAAAGCGGGCTTCACCGCGGTCGAGTTCCTGTTTCCTTACGACCATCCGGCCGAGGAGGTCGGCAAGCGGCTCAAAGGCAATGGACTGACGCAGGCGCTGTTCAACCTGCCGCCGGGCGACTGGAACGCCGGCGAGAGGGGTTTTGCCGCGCTGCCTGATCGCTTCGCCGATCTGCAGGCGAGCCTGAAGACCGCGCTGCCCTATGTGCAGGCGACCGGCGTCAAGCGGGTGCATCTGATGGCGGGGATCGCCGACCGCAGCGATGCCAGGGCGGTTGCGGCATTTCGCAAGTCGGTCGCCTATGCCGCCGAGGTCTTCGCGCCGCACGGCCTCGACGTCGTGATCGAGCCGATCAATCCGCGCAACGTACCCGGCTACTTCCTCAACGATTTCCTGTTCGCGCGCGACCTGATCAACGAGCTCAGAATTGCGAACCTCAAGCTGCAATTCGACATCTACCACTGCCAGATCATCCATGGCGACGTCACGATGCGGCTGCGCGAGATGATGCCGATCATCGGCCACATCCAGATCGCCTCGATCCCCTCGCGCAACGAGCCCGACGGCGAGGAGCTGAACTATCCGTTCCTGTTCGGCGAGCTCGACCGGCTCGGCTATGGCGGCTTCGTCGGCTGCGAATACAATCCGCGCGGCAAGACCACCGACGGTCTGGCCTGGTTCAAGCCTTATACCGGAGTGAAGCCGTGACCTCAGCCGGAAAGCTGTCCCTTGGCTGCATCGCCGACGACTACACCGGCGCCTCCGACCTTGCCAACACGCTGACCCGCGCCGGGCTGCGCACGGTGCAGACCATCGGCGTGCCCGCTGACGATCTTGCGCTGCCCGAGGTCGACGCCGTCGTGGTATCGCTGAAGAGCCGCTCGATCGAGGCCGGCCTCGCCGTGACGCGTTCGCGCGCGGCGGAGGCCTGGCTGCGCGGCCGTGGCGCCAAGCACATCCTGTTCAAGATCTGCTCGACCTTCGATTCCACCGACGCCGGCAATATCGGCCCGGTAATGGACGCGCTGCGCGCCGACTCCAAGGACAGCATCGTGCTGGTGACGCCGGCGTTCCCGGAAACCGGCCGCACCATCTACCAAGGCAATCTGTTCGTCGGCTCCGTGCCGTTGAACGAGAGCCCGTTGAAGGACCACCCGCTCAACCCGATGCATGATTCCAATCTGGTCCGGGTGCTGGCGCGCCAGAGCAAGACCAAAGTCGGCCTGGTCGATCTCGCGACCTTGAGCCGCGGCGCGGCGGCGGTGCGCGCAAGGCTCGCCGAGCTCGCGCAAAGCGGCATCGGCGCTGCCATCATCGACGCGGTGTTCGACCGCGATCTCGAGACCATCGGGCAGGTGGCGCTGGATCATCGTCTGTCGGTCGGCGCTTCCGGGATCGGACTCGGGCTGGCGCGGGCGCTGGTCGCCGCCGGCGAGGCCCGGTCGAACGCCGCCGACGCGCAGCCCGCGGCGGCAGTCGGCGGCCCGGCGGCCTGCCTCGCCGGCAGTTGCTCGCAGGCAACCCTGCGCCAGATTGCCAACGCCGAGAAGGTGATGCCGGTCCTGCACCTCGATCCCGAGCGGGTGGTCGCCGGCAAGGACGAAGCGCAGCGCGCGCTCGCTTGGGCCAGGGAAAAGCTCGCGGCAGGTTCGATCCTGATCGCGAGCAGCTCGACCCCGGACGAGGTGGCCGCTCTGCAATCGCGTCATGGCCGCGATGCAGCCGGACGTGCCATCGAGCAGGCCATGGCCGACATCGCGGATGGTCTGGTGCAGTCGGGTGTGCACAGGCTGGTGGTCGCCGGTGGTGAAACTTCGGGCGCCGTGGTCGATCGCCTCGGCATCCCGGGATTCCTGGTCGGCGCGGAAATCGCCGCGGGCGTGCCGGTTCTGCGCGCGGTCGGCACCAAGACCGGCACCAAGACCGGCGCGATGGTGCTCGCCCTGAAATCAGGCAATTTCGGCGGGCCGGAGTTCTTCTCGGACGCGCTCGCATTGATGCCGTGATGCGGCCGCCGCACATCATGTCAGCGCGGTGACAGCGCATCTCAGTAGTTCAACGGGGAGCCAAATTAACCCTACTTAAGGAGCGGGACTGGCTTTGATGCGTGCGGCGCACCGCCGCGCCCCGAGCCATTCGATTGGGCTTCGCGAGCCCGCGTCCAAGAGACTCACGATGTTCGCCAAATTCTCGATCCGCGCCAAGATCATTGCCGCGGTTGCATTCCTGCTCGTCGCGCTGACGGGCATGGGCCTACTTGCAGTCTGGAATATGCGGGCGATCAATGCCAACACGGTCGACATCACGACCAACTGGCTGCCGAGCGTGCGCATGCTCGGCGAGCTGCGCGCCGGAGTCATCACCTATCGCAACGTGATCCGCGAGCACATGCTTGCCGAGACGGCCGAAACCAAGCTGGCGCAGGAAAAGACGCTGGCCACCGTGATCGAGATGATCGCCAAGGCGCGTACGGCCTATGAGCCGATGATCACGACCGCGGGCGAACGGGCGTTCTACAATCAGTGGGTCGAGACCTGGGACAAGTACCGCAAGGGTACCGAGCAGGTGATGGAGCTGTCGCGCCGGGACGCCGGCAAGATTGCCCACGACGCGCATGAGCTCAACACCCAGGTCGTGAACAAGATCGGCCTTGAGGCGGACGAAATTCTCAACAAGGACATCGCCTATAACAACACCGGGGCCGACAAGGCCGCGCAGGATGCCGCCGACAGCTACAATTCGGCCTTCATGCTGCTCGCGGCGATCCTCGGCGGCGCCGTCCTGATCGGCATCGGCGTCAGCTTCTACCTGGTTCGTGACGTGTCTGCCGGTATCGCGTCGATCATCACGCCGATGCAGGCGCTGGGGCGCGGTGACCTCACCGCAGACGTGCCGCACCAGGGCGAGAAGACCGAGATCGGCGCGATGGCCGATACGCTGCAGGTGTTCAAGGAAGCCCTGATCGCCAAGAAGGCGGCGGACGAAGCTGCCGCCGCCGATGCCGAAGCCAAGATCGAGCGCGGCCGCCGGGTCGATGCCATCACCCGCAATTTCGAGCAGATGATCGGCGAGATCGTGCAGACCGTGTCGTCGGCCTCGACCCAGCTCGAAGCCTCCGCCAGCACGCTGTCGTCGACCGCCCGCCGTTCGCAGGAACTGACCACGTCGGTTGCCGCCGCGTCCGAGGAAGCCTCGACCAACGTCCAGTCGGTGGCCTCGGCGACCGAGGAGCTGTCGTCGTCGGTGACCGAGATCAGCCGCCAGGTGCAGGAATCGGCGCGGATGGCCGGCGACGCCGTCGGCCAGGCGCGCACCACCAATGATCGCGTCAGCGAGCTGTCGAAGGCCGCCGCACGCATTGGCGACGTGGTCGAGCTGATCAACACGATTGCCGGCCAGACCAATCTGCTGGCGCTGAACGCCACCATCGAGGCGGCGCGCGCCGGCGAGGCCGGCCGCGGCTTCGCGGTCGTGGCGTCCGAGGTGAAGGCGCTCGCCGAGCAGACCGCCAAGGCGACCGGCGAGATCGGCCAGCAGATCGCCGGCATCCAGACCGCGACCCAGGAGTCGGTCGGCGCCATCAAGGAGATCTCGTCGACCATCGAGAAGCTGTCGGAGATCTCGTCGACCATCGCCGCTGCCGTCGAAGAGCAGGGCGCGGCGACGCAGGAGATTTCCCGCAACGTGCAGCAGGCGGCGCAGGGCACCCAGCAGGTCTCGGCCAACATCACCGACGTGCAGCACGGCGCCAACGAAACCGGCTCGGCTTCCAGCCAGGTGCTGTCGGCGGCACAGTCGCTGTCGGGCGACAGCAACCGCCTCAAGCTCGAGGTCGGCAAGTTCCTCGAGGCCGTCCGCGCCGCCTGAACCGGCGCCAATCGGACCGGCGACCGGGATCGTTCTCCGGGCAGCTCGTCGCAGCGTGGTGGGCCGGCCGGCGCACCACCACGCTTTGCATTTTCGCAGAGCTGCGATGCGCTAGCCTACTGGCGGCCGCAACGGCGTGCTCGGGTTGCTCGCATTCGCAGCAGAGCCGTCTCTTTTTGCCGATGATCCGAGGGCCGATTGACGGCACGCCGCCCGCACGGTCGATCGAAGCGCGCGTGTTCACTGCGCTATGCCAAGGAAGTGAAAGGCCGCCGCGGCTGCGCAGGTTGGCGTTTTGCCCGGCATCGGGTAAATCGGCCGTTATCGGAACGGCTTTTGCAATGCCGATTCCTCTGCCTGGGCGGGCTTCATTTCGGGAACGCTGCTTTTATGATCGCACTGGTCCGTATCGCGCTGAGCCGGCCATATACTTTCGTCGTGCTCGCGATCCTGCTGCTGATTATCGGACCGCTGGCGGCGCTGCGCACGCCGACCGACATCTTTCCCGAAATCCGCATCCCCGTGATCGGCGTGGTCTGGCAGTACACCGGCCTGCCGCCGGACCAGATGTCCGGGCGCATCACCACCCCGTTCGAACGTGTGCTGACCACGACGGTCAACGACATCGAACACATCGTCGCCAACTCCTATAACGGCTTTGGCATCGTCAAGATCTTCTTCCAGCCCAATGTCGACATCCGCACCGCCAATGCCCAGGTCACCGCGATCTCGCAGACCCTGCTCAAGCAGTTGCCGCCGGGCGCAACGCCGCCGCTGATCCTGAACTACAGCGCCTCTACGGTTCCGATCATCCAGGTCGCGCTGTCGGGCGAAGGCCTGACCGAGCAGAACCTCGCCGACATCGGCATCAACCAGCTGCGCACCCCGCTGGTCACGGTGCCCGGCGCCGCGATTCCGTATCCGTTCGGCGGCAAGCAGCGCCAGGTCCAGATCGACCTCAACTCGACCGCCCTGCAGGCCCGCGGCCTTTCGGGCCAGGACGTCGCCAACGCGCTCGCCGCGCAGAACCTGATCACGCCGGTCGGCACCCAGAAGATCGGCGGCTTCGAATACACCATCAACCTCAACAACTCGCCCCTCAAGATGGAGGAGCTCGGCGACCTGCCGATCAAGCAGGTCAACGGCGCGATGGTCTATGTCCGCGACGTCGCCACCGTCCGCGACGGCAACCCGCCGCAGACCAACATCGTCCATGTCGACGGCAACCGCTCGGTGCTGATGATGGTGCTGAAGGCCGGCGCGATCTCGACGCTGGATATCATCGCCGGCATCAAGCAGAAGGTGATCGACGTCAAGGACCAGCTGCCGGACGCGCTCAAGATCGGCTTCATCGGTGACCAGTCGGTGTTCGTCCGCGGCGCGATCACCGGCGTCGCCTTCGAGGGCGTGATCGCAGCGCTCCTGACCAGCGTCATGATCTTGTTGTTCCTCGGCAGCTGGCGCTCCACCATCATCATCGCGGTGTCGATCCCGCTGTCGGTGCTGGGTGCCATCATCATGCTGTCGGCGATCGGCGAGACGCTGAACATCATGACGCTCGGCGGCCTCGCGCTCGCGGTCGGCATCCTGGTCGACGACGCCACGGTGACGATCGAGAACATCAATTATCATCTGGAGCAGGGCAAGCCGGTCGAGCAGTCGATCCTCGACGGCGCCAACCAGATCGTGACGCCGGCCTTCGTCTCGCTGCTCTGTATCTGCATCGTGTTCGTGCCGATGTTCTTCCTCACTGGTGTCGCCCGCTTCCTGTTCGTGCCGATGGCCGAAGCTGTGATGTTCGCGATGCTCTGGTCGTTCATCCTGTCGCGCACCCTGGTGCCGACGATGGCGAACTTTCTGCTTCAGCCGCATGTCCATCACGAGGGCGCGCCGCCGAAGTCGCGCAATCCTTTTGTCTGGTTCCAGCGCGGTTTCGAGGCCCGGTTCGAGCGGATCCGCGCCGGCTATCGCGGCCTGCTGGCGATGGCGCTCGGCCACCGCAAGGTGTTCGTCGGCGGCTTCCTCGCGGTCGTCGCCGCGTCGTTCCTGCTGGTGCCATTCCTCGGGCGCAACTTCTTCCCTGCCGTCGATGCCGGCAACATCCTGATGCACGTCCGCACCCAGGTCGGCACCCGCGTCGAGGAAACCGCCAACCAGATGGCTGACGTCCAGAAGGCGATCCGCAAGCTGGTCCCCGGCGAGATCGAGACCATGACCGACAACATCGGCATGCCGATTTCCGGCATCAACATGACCTACAACAACACCGGCGTGATCGGGCCGCAGGATGCCGACATCCAGATCAAGCTGAAGGAAGGTCACAAACCGACCGAGCAACATGTGCGAACGCTGCGCGAGCAGTTGCCTCGGCTGTTCCCGGGCACCAGCTTCTCCTTCCTGCCGGCTGACATCGTCAGCCAGATCCTCAACTTCGGCGCGCCGGCGCCGATCGATCTGCAGATCCGCGGTGCCAATATCGAGGCCAACTTCGCCTATGCCAACAAGCTGCTGGCCAAGATCAAGCGGATTCCGGGCATCGCCGACGCGCGGATCCAGCAGTCGCCGAACAACCCGACCTTCAACATCGATGTCGACCGCACCCGCGCTCAATATGTCGGCCTGACCGAGCGCGACGTCACCAACGCCCTGGTCGTCAACCTCGCCGGCTCGTCGCAGGTGGCGCCGACCTACTATCTCAATCCCGACAACGGCGTGTCCTATTCGATCGTGATGCAGACGCCGCAATACCAGATCGACTCGCTGAGCGCGCTGCAGACCCTGCCGATCACCGCGACGGGCAACACCCAGGCGCCGATCCTCGGCGGCATCGCCGACATCAAGCGCGCGACCTCGAGCGCGGTGGTGTCGCAATACGACATCCAGTCGCTGGTGCAGATCTACGCCACCACGCAAGGTCGCGATCTCGGCGGCGTCGCCACCGACGTCCGTCAGCTGATCGCCGACACCGCCAAGGAGGTGCCGAAAGGCTCCTCCGTGGTGCTGCTCGGCCAGGTGCAGACCATGAACTCGGCCTTCACCGGCCTGCTGTTCGGCCTGCTCGGCGCCGTCGTGCTGATCTACTTCCTGATCGTGGTGAACTTCCAGTCCTGGTCGGACCCGTTCGTGATCATCACGGCGCTGCCCGCAGCGCTCGCCGGAATCGTCTGGATGCTGTTCACGACGGAGACGACGCTGTCGGTTCCGGCGCTCACCGGCGCCATCATGTGCATGGGCGTCGCCACCGCCAACAGCGTGCTGGTGATCAGCTTTGCGCGCGAGCGCTATGAGGAGCTCGGCGACCCCATCGCGGCGGCGCTAGAGGCTGGTTTCGTCCGGTTCCGCCCGGTGCTGATGACGGCGCTCGCCATGATCATCGGCATGGCGCCGATGGCGCTGGGGCTGGGCGAGGGCGGCGAGCAGAACGCGCCGCTGGGCCGGGCCGTGATCGGCGGCCTGATCTTTGCAACCTTCGCGACGCTGATGTTTGTTCCCGTGGTATTCAGTATGGTACACAAGAAGCAAGGCGCCAAAGTCGCCGCCTCATCGGAGATTCCGCATGCAGCCCACTGAACAGCGCCCCCCGGTGTCTGGCCGGAGAATGGGCATATTCGGCGTGGTTGCACTGGTCGGCGCCGGACTGATCGTCGGCACCGGCATTCGCGCCCGTGAGGAGCAGGATAGCCGCTTGAAGGAATGGACCGACGACCAGGCCGTTCCGACCGTCGCGGTGGCCCTGCCCAATGCCCGCGCGCTCAGCCCGACGATCGAGCTGCCGGGCCGGCTCGAGGCCTATTCCCGCGCGCCGATCTATGCCCGGGTATCCGGCTATCTCAAGAATTGGGACGCCGACATCGGCGCCCGCGTCAAGGCCGGCCAGGTGATCGCCGAGATCGAGGCGCCCGATCTCGACCAGCAATTGCTGCAGGCACGCGCCGATCTCGCCAGCGCCCAGGCCTCGGCCAAACTCTCCGAAGCGACGCTGAACCGGCGCAAGACGCTGGTGGCCTCGAACTTCGTTTCTGCCCAGGAGATCGACGAGCGCACCGCCGACCTCTCCAACAAGAACGGCGCGGTGAAGGCCGGCCAGGCCAATGTCGAGCGGCTGGAAGCGCTCGCCGGCTACAAGAAGATCACGGCGCCGTTCGATGGCGTGGTGACTTCGCGCGACACCGATGTCGGCGCGCTGATCAATGCCGGCGGCAACTCGGGTCCGGCGATGTTCACGATCTCCGACATCACCAAGCTGCGCGTCTATGTCAACGTGCCTCAGAACTATGTCCCGGCGATCAAGATCGGCGCCAAGGCGACGCTGGTGCTGCCGGATTACCCGAACCGCAGCTTCCAGGCGACGGTGGAGGCTTCCTCGCAGGCGGTCGATGTCGCCTCCGGCACTACGCGGATGCAGCTCGGGCTCGACAACTCCTCCGGCGAATTGATGCCGGGCAGCTATGCCAGCGTGAAGCTCAATCTGCAGCGCGAGTCCACGCCGCTCAGCATTCCCGCCAGCGCGCTGATCTTCAACAGCAGCGGCCTGCGGGTCGCGACCGTCAGCCCCGACGACAAGGTGCTGTTCAAGACCGTGAAGATCGGCCGCGATCTCGGCAAGGAGATCGAGATCGCCTCCGGCCTCGCGCCCGACGACCGCATCATCACCGCGCCGCCGGACGGCCTCGCCGATGGCGATCATGTCCGCGTCACCGGCGCCAGCGCCAAGGGCAAGCCGACCACCGCGTCCGAAAAGCAGGACGTGAAAGGCTAAATCGCAGGGCCCGTAGGCCCGTAGCCCGGATGAAGCGAAGCGAAATCCGGGGCAGGTCTATCAGCGGACAGAGCGCCCCCCGGATTGCGCTGCGCTCCATCCGGGCTACGTGCCCGCCGCGAGTTTTGAGACCTACCCCACCCGCCATTCCAGCATGCCGTCGTCAGCGGTAACGATGTTGCCGGTGCTGCCGACCGGCGTGCGATCCATGTCCTGGAGATGCGCCAGCGTCGCCGTATCGCTCGCCGGGATGCGGCCGAGCGTGCGGCGGCCGTCCTCGGTGCGCAGCATGGCGACGCCGTGCTCGACCTCGCCATTGGCGCGATAGATCACGGTGAAGGCCTCGACCTTGCCTTTACCCGCCGCTTCCGCGGTAAAGTCGGGCACGTTGCGCCGGTTGCGGTCGGCCTCCGCCTGCACGGAGGTGTCCTGCTTGAGCGCGGCCGTCGGCGCCGCGCGCGACAGCACCAGGCCGTGGTGCTTGGTGACGAAGCCGCCCTGGCCGTAGAGTAGGCCGAGCGTGCCGCCGCTTCTTAATTTGCTCACCATCGCGCAGGCCGAATGCGTCATGTAGGTGTTGAGCGGCGCACCGAAGAAGGTGAGGCCACCCGTGACGGTCGGCTGCACGTCAGGCCCGAGGCCGAGCGTGCGGCGCGCCATCTTCGGCACGCAGGGGAAGCAGCTATAGAGTTCGATCGCATCGAACTTCCTGCCGTCGCCGCCGACGAGGTCCATGACCGCCTTCAGCACCGCGGTCTGCGCGTGGCTCTCGACGAACTGGTCGCGGGTCAGATAGTCGCGCGGCTCCTCCGCCGAGGCGCCGCCGAGCGGATAGATCAGCTTCTCGTCCGGCACCCCGGCGGCGCGCGCTTTCGCAAGGCTGGTCAGGATCAGCGCGCCGCCCATGTTCACCGTCGGGTTCGCCACCATCAGCTTTGTGTACGGCCAGGCGATCATCCGGTTGTCGGGCGTTGCGGTGGTGATCTCGTCGCCGCTGAACTGCTTCTTCAGCCACGAGTTCGGATTGGCGGCCGCAACCCTTGCATAGGTCGACCACAGGTCGCCCGACTCCTTCAGCGCCTCGCGCGGCGTCTGGCCCCAATGCGCCGAGGTCGCGGACTCATAGAGTGGATAGACGGTGATCGGCCTGAATACGCCGAGTGCAACAGCCATCGGCTTCTGGAACGCGGCGCCGCGCTTCGGCTCCTCGACGTCGTGCGCGAACGGCGTCCATGGCAATTCGACGCCGGCGCGCTGCGCCTTGGTCGCGGTCGACTGCGCCTCCGCGCCGCACACCGCGGCGACGCTGCATTCGCCGCGCGCGATGCGCTGCGCCGCCTCGTGCAGATAGCGGATCGGGCTCTCGCCGCCGACCGGCCCGTAATAAAGATGCGAAGGCTGAATGCCGAGCCGTGCGGCGAGCTGCTTCTCGGGATCGCGGTAGCGCCAGCTCAGGAAGTTGACGACGTCGAGCGACTGCAGGTCGGCGAGCAGTCTTGCGCCGCTGTCGGCCTCGGCGCGCTTCAGTGCTTTTTCCAGCAGCGTAAGCGGCTCGAGGCCGGCCGCGATGTCCTTCGGACGATCGACGATCTCGCCGACGCCGACGATGACGGGAATGCGGTCTTCGGGCATGCTGTTCGACATTCTTCTTGTTTCACTCTGCGGTACTGGATTCGATGATTGGTCTAGGCGTCATTGCGAGCGGAGCGAAGCAATCCACGTCTTCGCACGGGGATGGAATGGATTGCTTCGTCGCTTCGCTCCTCGCAATGACGGCGGGTGTTCTACTCCGCCACCAGATTGTTCATGTGCTCGACGGCCTCGACAAACTCTTCCTTGAACTCCTGCACCACGGCGCCGGCCGACTTCACGCTGTCGATCAGGCCGACGCCTTGGCCTACGAAATAGCTGACGAGATCGCGCGCCTTCTCGTTGCCGGCAGCGGCTGCGCGGTCGATGGCGTTGAAGGCGTCGCGGCTGACGATGCTTTGCAGCGGCATCGGCAATGCGCCCGGGCTGTCCGGCGCGCGGTCCCAGGCATCGGTCCACACCGAGCGGAGCTGCCGTGCCGGCTTGCCGGTGCGGCCCTTGGAGCGGATCGCGTCGCGCGAGGAGGCCGCGATCATCTTCTCGCGGAAGATCTCCGAGGTTTCCGACTCCACGGTGGCGAGCCACACCGAGCCGGTCCAGGCGCCGGCCGCACCCATCGCCATGCAGGCCGCCATCTGGCTGCCGGTCATGATGCCGCCGGCGGCGAGCACCGGCACGTCGCGGATCTTCCTGACTGCCTTGATCACCTCGGGTACCAGCACCATGGTCGAGACCTCGCCGCAATGGCCCCCAGCCTCGGTACCCTGCGCAACGAGAATGTCGACACCGGCCGCGACCTGGCGCAGCGCGTGTTCCTTGGAGCCGACCAGCGCCGCCACCGGCACGCCGTGCTTGCGGCCCATCTCGATCATCGCCTTCGGCGGCAAGCCGAGCGCATTCGCGATCAGCCTGATCGGGTGGCGGAACGAGACCTCGAGCAATTGCAGCGCAGTCTCGGCATCGAACGGCTGCGGCTGGTTGTCGGCGACGCTCCTTGCGGTCAGCTCGATGTCGTATTTCTTGAGGAGATTGCGGGTGAAGTCGCGATGCTGCTGCGAGACGCGCGCCTCGAGGCTCTTCCAGGTGACGTTCTTCTCGCCCGCGGTCGAGATATTTTCCGGGATCAGTACGTCGATGCCATAGGGCTTGCCGTCGACATGCGCGTCGATCCACTTCAATTCCTGTTCAAGCGTTTCCGGCGAATGCGCGGTCGCGCCGAGCACGCCGAAGCCGCCGGCGCGGCTCACCGCCGCCACCACGTCGCGGCAATGGCTGAAGGCGAGCAGGGGGAAATCGATTCCCAGCATGTCGCAGATCGGTGACTTCATGGACTGGTCTCTCCCGGCGGCTGTTTCTTGTGCTCGTTGGCATCAGCCTCTGCGACGCTAGCGCATGACGGTCGGCGAAGCCAAGCGGGTTTCGGCTGCGGCGATCTTGCGTGCAGGCGCTGCTTGGCTGGATCGCTCGCAGCGCATTCCGCTGGATAGAAAATGCGATCCGGCGGGGCTGGGCAAAGCCTGGCGTGCCCACCATCTAGTGCGGGCATGCGGGTGGGCGCGGCGGTCGCCGCACCATGGAAAAATGGAAACCGGGAGCCAACGACGTGACTGACACCTCTGCCTACGAGCCGCCGAAAGTCTGGACCTGGAACAAGGAGAGCGGCGGGCGCTTCGCCAGCATCAACCGGCCGATCGCCGGCCCCACCCATGAGAAGGAATTGCCGGTCGGCCGCCATCCGCTGCAGCTCTATTCGCTGGCGACGCCGAACGGCGTCAAGGTCACGGTGATGCTGGAGGAGCTGCTCGCCGCCGGCCACAAGGGCGCGGAGTACGACGCCTGGCTGATCAAGATCGACGGCAACCAGTTCGGCAGCGGCTTCGTCGCGGTCAATCCCAACTCGAAGATCCCGGCTCTGATGGACCGCAGCGGGCCGGAGCCGATCCGGGTGTTCGAATCGGGCTCGATCCTGGTTTACCTCGCAGAAAAATTCAGCGCGTTCCTGCCGACCGACGTCAAGACCCGCGCGGAGACCTTCTCCTGGCTGTTCTGGCAGATGGGCGCGGCGCCCTATCTCGGCGGCGGCTTCGGGCATTTCTATGCGTACGCGCCGACCAAGATCGAATACGCCATCGACCGTTTTGCGATGGAGGTGAAGCGCCAGCTTGACGTGCTCGACCGCCGGCTCGCCGACAACGAGTACCTTGCGGGCGACGTCTATACAATCGCCGACATGGCGGTGTGGCCCTGGTACGGCAGCCTCGCCAAGGGCCTGCTGTACGGCGGCGGCGAATTCCTCTCGGTGCAGGACTACAAGAACGTGCAGCGCTGGACCGACGCGATCGCGGCACGGCCCGCGGTGAAGCGCGGCCGCATGGTCAACCGCACCTGGGGCGAGCCCTCGAGCCAGCTCCACGAGCGGCACGACGCCAGCGATTTCGAAACCAAGACGCAGGACAAGCTCGAGCGGACGGCGTAGCTGTCTCTTTGTAGGGCGGATTAGCCGGAGGCGTAATCCGCCGTCCTGCCCCTCACAACGATCGGTGGGTTACGCCTTCGGCTAACCCGTCCTACGCTTTCGCGCATCACTCCAACAAATCTTCATACTCCGGATGCTTCTTCATGAAGCCCTGGATGAACTCGCACGTCACGACGAGCTTGATGCCTTGCGCGCGGACCGCGTCGAGCGTGGCACGCGCGATCTTGGAGCCGATGCCGCGGCCGCCGAGCTCCGGCGGCACTTCGGTATGAACTAGCGTGATCGCATCCGGCGTCTTGCGGTAGACCACGAACGCGGTGGCGCCGTCGACGGCGAGCTCGAACCGGCTCTCGGCTGTGTTATCCCGGAATGCTTCGCTCATGGTCTTGTCCTCGGCTATTTCGTCTTTGCGCCCTCGGCCGCGGGAAACACCACGCGGTCGTCGGTGCGGCAGTAGCGATCGGCGAACATGCGGCCGATCGGGTGGTAGCGGTCCATATGGACGCGCATCGCGCCATGGTCCCACAATTCGTCGCGAATGTGGAAGTGGATGCCTTCGCCCATGATCAGCTCGCGGTCGCCATTGACGTCGATCAGCTTCCAGGTCCTGCACTCCATCGCGAAAGGCGCGTCGGCGAGCCGCGGCACCGCGATCTTGCTGGATGGCGCGAGCTTCAGCCCGAGATAGGCGGGCTCGCCGATCTCGGGCGGGAAGTCGCCCGAACTCTCGTGCATCGCGCGCGCCAGCGGCTCGTCGGTCAGATTGACCACGAACTCGCCTGATCGTTGGATGTTGACCATCGTGTCCTTCTCGCGGCCGTCCGGCCGGCGGTTGACCGCGAACATGCAGAGCGGCGGGTCCTCGCAGAACACGTTGAAGAACGAGAACGGCGCCGCGTTGACCACGCCGTCGGCGCTTTGACTTGTGACCCATGCGATCGGCCGCGGCAGCACGAAGGAGGTCAGCACCTTGTAGCGTTCGCGCTGGGTGAGGTCGCTTGCGGCATATTCCATGGCATGATCCGAACATGAGTAGGGCGGGTTAGCGCAGCGTAACCCGCCGCCGGCGGTTCGGAAAGCAAAAGGCGGGTTACGCTTGCGCTAACCCACCCCACGACTCTGCTTGTTCACCTCTCCCGACTAGAGCGGAGAGAGGGAGAAGAACAGCCTACGGCATGCTCAGTTCATGCCGGCCGACCACCATCCAGTGCACCTCGTCCGGACCGTCGGCGAAGCGGAGATGGCGGACGTCCTGGTACATTTCGCCGAGCGGCGACCATTGCGAGATGCCGGTGGCGCCGTGCAACTGGATCGCCTGGTCGATGATCTTGCAGGCGCGCTCGGGCACCATGGCCTTGACCATCGAGACCCAGACGCGGGCTTCCTTGTTGCCGAGCACGTCCATCGCCTTGGCCGCCTTCAGCACCATCAGCCGCATCGCTTCGATTTCGCAGCGCGCCTGCGCGATGATCTGCATGTTGCCGCCGAGATGGGCGATCTTCTTGCCGAACGCTTCGCGGGTCAGGCCACGCTGCACCATCATGTCGAGCGCCTTCTCGGCCTTGCCGATGGTGCGCATGCAGTGATGGATGCGGCCCGGTCCGAGGCGGACCTGCGAGATCTCGAAGCCGCGGCCTTCGCCGAGCAGCATGTTCTCCTTCGGCACCCGGCAATTGTTGAAGCGCAGATGCATGTGGCCACGCGGTGCGTGATCATGGCCGAACACGTGCATCGGCCCGAGGATCTCGACGCCGGGGGTGTCGATCGGCACCAGGATCTGCGACTGCTGCTTGCTCGGGGCGGCGTCCGGATTGGTCTTCACCATCACGATCATGATCTTGCAGCGCGGGTCACCGGCGCCGGAGATGTAATACTTCTCGCCGTTGATCACCCACTCGTCGCCGACCAGCTTGGCGGTGGTCGAGATGTTCTTGGCGTCGGAGGAGGCGACGTTCGGCTCGGTCATCGCATAGGCCGAGCGGATCTCGCCGTTGAGCAGCGGCTTCAGCCACTTCTCCTTCTGCGCCTTGGTGCCGACGCGCTCCAGCACCTCCATGTTGCCGGTGTCGGGCGCCGAGCAGTTCATGGTCTCCGAGGCCAGCGGGCTCTTGCCGAGCTCGGCGGCGATATAGGCGTAGTCGAGATTGTTGAGGCCTTCGCCGGTCTCGGCGTCGGGCAGGAAGAAGTTCCAGAGGCCGACTTCCTTGGCCTTGTCCTTGGCCTTCTGCAGGATCGCGAGCTGTTCGTCGGTGAAGCTCCAGCGGTTGGTCTTCTTCTCGCCGGCGCGATAGAACTCGACCGACATCGGGTCGACGGTGTCGCGGATGAACTGCTTCACATGATCGTAGAGCGGGCGAACCTTGTCCGACATCCGAAGGTCGTTGAGCTCGTCGCCCGGATTGAGCGTGTAGTTCGTGGTGCGCGGCACATAGGCATGCTTCATTGTCTTTTCTCCCTCGCGAAGGCGCGTTTCGCGGCGGACAATAGACGCGCGCGGCGCCAAGCGCGAGCACCCATTTTCGCAGGATCGCTACCGCATCGCGGAATATCGCTGCGGCGTTTCAAACGTTGTTTGAACGCCGGCACTCGCGACGCGCCACCGGTGTTGCGGCAAGCGCCAACTCAGAACGCCGTATACCCGCCATCGATCACAAAGCAATCCGCCGTATGATAGGACGACGCCTTGCTCATGAGGTAGACGGCGATGCCGCCGAAATCGCTCGGCTCGCCGAAGCGGCGCAGGGGGATGCGCGGCATCACATTGGCGACGAACTTGTCGTTGGCCATGATGCCGGCGGTCATGTCGCTCTTGATCCAGCCGGGCAGGATCGCGTTGGCGGTGACGCCGTGACGGGCGAGCTCGACGCCGAGCGCGCGGCACAGCGCGTTCAGCGCGGCCTTGGTGCCGGCATAGTGCTCGTTGCGCGCGGTGCCGAACAGCGAGGCGAGGCTCGAGGTCGCGACCAGCCGGCCGAACTTGTCGCCGGCTTCGGAGCGCTCGGTCATGTGGCGTGCCGCAGCCTGGAATACGTGAAACACGCCGTCGAGATTGGTCGCGAACATCTTGCGCCACTCCTCCTCGGTGCGGTCAATGAAGGAGCGGCGACCGCCGCCGCCGATGCCGGCATTGGCGAAGCAGCCGTCGACGCGGCCGAAGGTGTCGAGGGTTGCCTTCATCGCGGTCTTGACCGAGCCGGGATCGCTGACGTCGCAGAATTGGGTTGCGACCTTGCCGGGCCCGGCCTTCATCGACGCCGCGGCATTGGCGTTTTTTTCCGCGTTGCGGCCCCAGATCGCGACATTGCAACCGGCGGCGTTGAGCGCCTGCGCGATGCCGAGGCCGATGCCGCCATTGCCGCCGGTGATGACAGCGACGCGGCCGGTGAGATCGAAGATGCCACTCATTGGGGTTTCCATTTGGTTTGGTGCGCGCTAATCACGCGTTATCGGATGGGCCTGCCGCCGACCATGGACAAGCCCGGCACAAAAATCAAATATGGGTCGAAACATCGACCTACCGCGGTACCAACCGCCGAAGCGACGCAAAGAGGAAACCATGCAGTTCAAGCACGTCACGCTCGACTTCGACGGATCGGTCGCGATCCTCAAGCTCGACCACCAGGAAGTCATGAACGCGGTCTCGATCGACATGCTCGGCGGCCTCGCCGAGGCGCTCGATGCGATCGACGACAAGCGCGACGAGGTGCGCTGCCTGGTGATCACGGGGGCGGGCAGGGCGTTCTGCACCGGCGCCAATCTGCAGGGCCGCAACCAGCAGCAGAAGCCCGGCAGGAGCAATGCCGGCGCGGCGCTGGAGACCGCGTTCCACCCGTTCCTGCGTCGATTGCGTAAGCTGCACTGTCCGATCGTGACGGCGGTGAACGGTCCGGCCGCCGGCGCCGGGATGAGTTTCGCATTGATGGGCGACCTCATTTTGTGCGCGCGCTCGTCCTATTTCCTGCAGGCGTTCCGCCGCATCGGGCTGGTGCCGGATTGCGGCTCGACGTGGCTGCTGCCGCGGCTGATCGGCAAGGCGCGTTCGGTCGAGCTGTCGCTGCTCGGCGAGCGGTTGCCGGCCGAGAAAGCGCTGGAATGGGGCCTCGTCAACCGCGTCTATGACGACGGCGCGCTGATGGAAGAGACGATGAAGCTCGCTCATGATCTCGCCAACGGCCCGACAGTGGCGCTGTCGCTGATCCGGAAGCTCTATTGGGACAGCCCGGAAAACACCCTCGAGGATCAGCTCAATCTGGAATTCGAGTCGCAGCGGATCGCGGGCAGCGCCGAGGATTTCAAGGAAGGTGTCACCGCATTCCTCGAGAAGCGACCGGCGAAGTTCAAGGGCAAATGATCGAGACCGAACTCGCCCGCTGTGTCGCCGCGTTTCATCCAGGTGCGACCGGCGTCACCGGCGCCGCAAAGCTCTCCGGTGGGGCCAGCCAGGAGACCTGGACGTTCGACATCGTGCACCCGGACGGCACGATCGGCGCGATCCTGCGCCGCGCGCCGCCGGGTTACGGCGCCGCGCCCGGCCGCGCCGCCGGGCTCCAGGCCGAGGCCGCGCTGATGCAGCTCGCGCATGACGCGGGTCTGCCGTCGCCGAAGGTGATGCACGTGCTGACGCCCGAAGACGGCCTCGGCCGCGGCTTCATCATGGCGCGGATCGAAGGCGAGACCATCGCGCGGAAAATTTTGCGCGACGAGGAATATTCGGCCGCGCGGCCGATGCTGGCGCGCCAGCTCGGCCGCGTCATCGCCGGCATCCATGGCCTGCCGCAGGCCAAGCTGCCGAAGCTGCGCAGCCTGACCGCGACCAAGGAGATCGAGGATCTCGCCCGCGAGTATCACAGCTTCAACTGGCCGCGGCCGGTGTTTCGAGCTGGCGCTGCGCTGGCTGCGCGATCACGATCCCGGCCCGTCGTCCGAAGTGACGCTGGTGCATGGCGATTTCCGCCACGGCAATCTGATCATCGGCCCCGACGGGGTGCGCGCGGTGCTCGACTGGGAGCTCGCGCATTTCGGTGATCCGATGGAGGATCTCGGCTGGATCTGTGTCAACTCCTGGCGTTTCGGCAAGATCGACAAGCCGGTCGGCGGCTTCGGCACGCGCGAGGATCTGTTCGCGGGCTATGAGGAAGCCGGCCGCAAGGCCGACCCCGACCGCGTGATGTTCTGGGAAGTGATGGGCACGCTGCGCTGGGGCGTGATGTGCTGCGGCATGATGCAGCGCTTCCGCATCGGCCCTGACCATTCGATGGAGCGCGCGATGATCGGGCGCCGCGCGTCGGAGACCGAGATCGATTTGTTGCGGTTACTTGCTCCGCGGGGAAAATAGCCATGCAGGACGAACCGACACCCACCGAACTGATCAAGGCCGTCGCCGATTTCCTGCGCAACGAGATCGCGCCGGCGATCAAGGGGCACAACGGCTTCAAGCTCCGCGTCGGCATCAACGCGCTCGACCTGGTGACGCGGCAGCTCGCACTTGCCGAGGCCGGCGATGCGACCGAAGCCACGCGGCTGAAGGCGCTGCTCGGTGCCGACGGCTCGCTGATGGAGCTGAACCGCGCGCTGTCGGAGAGGATCGCAAGCGGCGAGGTCGATCTGACAACGCCGGGGCTATCGGAGCATCTCTGGCAGACCACGATGGACAAGCTCGCCGTCGACCAGCCGAACTACGCGTCCTACAAGCGGGAGTTGGGAAATAAGGCGTAGCGGATACCAAAACTCGTCATTCCGGGATGCGCCGCAAGGCGCAGGCCCGGAATCCATACTCACGATGGTGGTTATGGATTCCGGGCTCGATGCTGCGCATCGCCCCGGAATGACGGGAGGAGGAATGCGATTACCGCCCCAGCCACTTCGGCGGCCGCTTCTCCGAAAACGCCTTCGGGCCCTCGATGTAATCCTGCGAGGCGGCCATCGCCTTCACCGCGGGATATTCGCGCTGCTCGGTCATGGCCTGCTCGAGCGAGACTTCGAGGCCCTTCTGGATCGCCTGCTTGGAGGCGCGGATCGACATCGGCGAGTTCTTGGTGATGGTCTCGGCCCAGCGCTCGGCGGCAGCCAGCGCCTCGCCCTGCGGCACCACCTCGTTGACGAAGCCGAGCTCGAGGCCCTCCTTGGCGCTGACATGGCGCGCGGTCAGGATCATGCCCATGGCGCGCTTCAATCCGATCTGGCGCGGCAGCCGTTGCAGGCCGCCGGCGAGCGCGGCGAGACCGACGCGCGGTTCGGGCAGGGCGAAGGTCGCATTCTCCGCGGCGATGATCAGGTCGCAGGCCAGCGCGACCTCGAACCCGCCGCCCATCGCGACGCCGTTGACGGCGGCGATGATCGGCTTGTCGCAATCGAAGCGGGTGGTGAGCCCGGCGAAGCCGCCCTTGTCCCAGCCGCGCTTGCCGCCGGCCGCCTGCCATTTCAGGTCGTTGCCGGCGCAGAACGCCTTGTCGCCGGCGCCGGTGACGATCGCGACCCACTGCTCCGGATCGGCGGAGAACTCGTCGAACACCTTGTTGAGCTCGAAATGCGCGTCGATATGCAGCGCGTTGTAAACCTCGGGCCGCGACAGCGTCACGATGGTGATGGGACCCTTGCGCGTCACCTTGGAGAATTTCAGATCCATGTTTGCTCCCGTCGATTTTCTGCGGCGAAGAATATTGCCGATATCCTAGCGCCTGCGCACCGGTCCGTGCCATCCAATTACGCAACGCGACCGCGCGTGCAAGCCTCACCGGCCTGCTTGACTTGGCGGCGTGCTTCTCACCTTAATCGATCCGAACGCGGATGCGCGATAGCGCCTCAACGCAAAACCAGAATCAACAAGATCTTCGGGAGAGACCGCCTTGGATTTCAATCTGCCGGCTGACCTGACAGCCTATCTCGCCGAGCTCGATCAATTCATCGAACGCGAGATCAAGCCGCTGGAAGCGGCTGACGACAACATCCGCTTCTTCGATCACCGCCGCGAATGGGCGCGCACCGATTTCGACAAGGGCGGCCTGCCGCGACACGAATGGGAGCTGTTGCTGCGCAAGGTCAAGAACCTGGCCGACGCCGCCGGCCATCTGCGCTTCGCGATCCCGAAACGCTACGGCGGCAAGGACGGCTCCAATCTCTGGATGGCTGTCATCCGCGAGCATTTTGCCTCGAAGGGGCTCGGCCTGCACAACGATTTGCAGAACGAGCACTCGATCGTCGGCAATCTGCCGATCGTGACCATGCTCGACCGGTACGGAACCGACGAGCAGAAGGCGATGATCGACGGCTCGATCACCGGCAAGTACCGCATCACATTTGGTCTCACGGAGCCCGAGCACGGCTCCGACGCCACGCACATGGAAACCCGGGCGGTGCCGGCGACCCGTGACAACGTCAAGGGCTGGATCATCAATGGCGAGAAGATGTGGACGACGGGCATGCATGTCGCCACGCATTGCGCGCTGTTTGCCCGCACGTCAGGCAATGACGGCGATGCCCGCGGCATCTCCTGCTTCCTGGTGCCGGCGAAATCGCCGGGCGTGAAGGTCGAGGAGTATATGTGGACCTTCAACATGCCGACCGATCATCCGCGGGTCAGCTTCACCGACGTGTTCGTGCCCGAGGATGCGCAGTTCGGCGAGGTTGGCCGCGGCTTGTCGCTGGCGCAATGCTTCGTGCATGAGAACCGCATCCGTCAGGCGGCGAGCTCGCTCGGCGCCGCGGTCTATTGCATCAACGAGAGCGTGAAATATGCGCGCGAGCGCAAGCCGTTCGGCAAGGCGCTGGCCGAGAACCAGGCGATCCAGTGGCCGCTGGTCGAGCTTGCCACCCAGGCCGAGATGCTGCGGCTGTTGATCCGCAAGACCGCCTGGGAGATGGACCAGTTGACCCAGGCGCAGGTCGAGCACACGCTGTCGGACCGGGTCTCGATGTGCAACTTCTGGGCAAACCGGCTGTGCTGCGAGGCTGCCGACCGCGCCATGCAGGTGCATGGCGGCATGGGCTATTCGCGTCACAAGCCGTTCGAACACATCTACCGCCACCACCGCCGCTATCGCATCACCGAGGGCAGCGAGGAAATCCAGAAGCGCAAGGTGGCGGGCTTCCTGTTCGGCTACATGGGAGCGGGGAAGCATTGAGTTAAGAGGATGAAGGACAGATGAGAGCCATTCTCTCCACCGTCGTCCCTGCGAAAGCATGCGAAAGCAGGGACCCATAACCACAGAAGGTCGTTGCTGGAGCGAGATGCGGCCCCAGGGTATTGCCACCGCTAACAACGGTGGTTATGGGTCCCGGCTCGCGCTTCGCTTGGCCGGGACGACAGAGGGAGCTAATTCACCTGCCGGTCCTTGCCCGCCCAGTACGGTTCACGCAGGCTCCGCCGCAAAATCTTGCCCGACGGGTTGCGCGGCAGCGCCGGGATGAAGTCGACCGATTTCGGCGTCTTGTAGCCCGCGATCCGCTCGCGGGTGAAGTTGATGATGTCGGTTGCGGTCGCGCTCTTGCCCGGCTTCATCACCACCACGGCCTTCACCGCCTCGCCCCATTTGTCGTCGGGAATGCCGATCACCGCGGCTTCCGCCACGTCAGGATGATCGCACAACGCGCTCTCGACCTCGGCCGGATAGATGTTCTCGCCGCCGGAGATGATCATGTCCTTGATGCGGTCATGGATGTAGAGATAGCCATCCTTGTCCATGTAGCCGGCATCCCCGGTGCGCAGCCAGCCGTCGCTATCGATGGTGCGCGCGGTCGCCTCGGGCAGATTCCAGTAGCCGGCCATGTTGGAGCCGGAGCGGGTGGCGATCTCTCCGACTTCGCCCGGCGGCAGCGGCTTGCCATTTTCATCGAGGATCGCAAGCTCGACGCCGGGCAGCGCCTTGCCGGCCGAGCGCATCCGCTCGAGCCCCTCGATGTGGTCCTCCGGCGGCAGCGCGACGATGGTGCCGGTGGTTTCGGTCATGCCGTACATCTGCACGAAGCCGCATTTGAAGACGTCGATGCATTCCTTGAGCAGCGCCGCCGGGATCGGCGAGGCGCCGTAGAGCATGTATTTCAGGCGGGAGAAGTCGACCTGCCGCGCGCGCGGCTGCCGCACCACGAACTGCATCGCCGCCGGCACCATGAACAGTTTCGTAATGCCGGACTGCTCGATGAAGTCGAGCACCTTGGTCGGGTCGAACTCGCGCGCGATCACACCGCGGGCGCCGTGATAGAGCCCCATCACGCCCCAGCCGGAGCCGCCGATGTGGAAGATCGGCATCGCCACCAGCGAGACGTCGTCGGTGGTCCACCGGTTCCACTCCGGCTTCTCGGCCTCGTTGCCGCTCTGCACGAGGTTGAGGAAGTTGGCGTGCGACAGCATGGCGCCCTTCGGCTTTCCGGTGGTGCCCGAGGTGTAGAGCTGGATCGCGATGTCCTTCGGCGCGATTGCAACCCGCGGGTCGTCGCCGCTTTGCGCGTCGCGCCAGGCGAGATAGTCGAGCCATTCCGGCGCGCCGCCCTCGGTGGTGATGATGCTGCGCACGTTCGGCAGCTTGTCCTTGATGTTGCGCGCCTGGGTGATGAACTCTGGACCAACGAACAGGATCGGCGCCTTGCAGTCATCGACGATGAAGGCGACTTCGGGGCCCGCGAGGCGCCAGTTCACCGGCGCCATCACCACGCCGGCCTTCATCGCGCCCATCAAGAGTTCGAAATAGAAGTCGCTGTTCTTGCCGAGATAGGCGATGCGCTCGCCCTTCTTGAGGCCCATCGCGATCAGCGCGTTGGCGACGCGGTTGGTCTTGACGTCGAACTCGGCGAAGGAGGTCTGCCGTCCCTCGAACTCATAGGCCAGCGCATCGCCGCGGCTCTTGGCGCGGTCGCGCACCATGTCGGCAAGGTTGGTCAGCTTCGGCGCGTCGGACATGTTTCCCCCGTGACGTCTTGTTTTGGTTGCGCGGAGTGTGACGGCATCGCGCGGGAAAAACAATGCAGAGGAAGTAAGCCGCCTCAACAACGTCGTCCCGGGCAAGCCAACGAGTCGGCGCGAAGCGCCGCCCGATGACAGGCTCCGCGCGACCCGGGACCCATAATCACAGGATTGCGTTGTCGAGCGCGCTGTGGCCACAGCGTGCGCAATCAAGCGCAGCGGCGGTTATGGTTCCCGGCCTTCGCCGGGACGACAGTTGAGTGTGAGGCGCAACGCGAGCTTCAACCCCGCGCTGCGCGATCCTTCTCGTTCTGCGCCTTGATCGACTCGCGCGCCTTGGTCCAGTCGTCGTCGCTCCAGTCGCGCAGCTGGTAGAAATTGCCGCCCATCGCCAGCGCCTGCGCGCCGTCCATGGCGATAGTCTCGCCGTTGATCCAGTCGCAGCCGCCGGAGATCAGAAACACCGCGAGGTTCTGCAACTCCTCCATGGTGCCGACGCGGCCCATCGGGTTCATCGCCTTGGTGCGCGCGCCGGCCTCGTCGCCGGGCTTGATGCGCTTGCTCATGCCCTCGGTCGGGATCTCGCCGGGCGCGATGGTGTTGAGGCGGATGCCGTGACGGCCCCACTCGATCGCAAGCGACATGGTCATGGCATGGATTGCCGACTTGCTCATCGCCGACGGCACCACATAGGGCGAGCCGTTGCGCACCCAGGTCACCGTGATCGACACCACGTTGCCGCGATGGCCGCCGGCGATCCAGCGCCGGCCGACCGCGTGCGTCACGTAGAACGTGCCGTGCATCACGATGTTGGCAACGGCATCAAATCCTCGCGCGGAGAGCTCTTCCGAGCGCGAGATGAAATTGCCGGCGGCGTTGTTGATCAGATCGGTCAGCGGACCGCTGGTGGTCCAGATCGCCTCGATCATCTCGTCGACCGCCATCGCATTGCGGATATCGACGCCGTGGCTGACCACGCGCCCGCCATGCTCGGCCATCAGCTCGGTGGCGGTCTCGTCGCACACGCTCTTGCGGCGGCCGCAGATATGGACCTCGGCCCCGAGCTGGAGGAAGCGGGTGGCCATGGCCTTGCCGAGGCCGGTGCCACCACCGGTTACCAGGATGCGCCGCCCGGCAAGAAGCTGATCGGTGAACATCGTTTCCTCCACGGGGGTTGTCAGTTAATTGGTCGATTGACTAAAAGCGGACAACGGCCTTTCTGTAAAGCGCCAACTCAGGGAACAAAGCGGAGGGAATGATGCAAGATCGCGTTTCGATATCGATATCGGACGGTATCGCCGATGTCCGGCTGGTGCGGGCGGACAAGATGAACGCGCTCGATGCCGCGATGTTCGAGGCATTGGTCGCCGCAACCGACCGGCTTTCCAAGGAAAAAGGTGTTCGGGTGGTGGTGCTGTCCGGCGAGGGCCGGGCGTTTTGTGCCGGGCTCGACATGAGCCGTTTCGCCGCCATGAAGGATGGCGGTAACGGAGTGCCTGGCGGCGCGAACCGCGACCTCACGATCCGGACCCACGGCAAGGCCAATGCCCCGCAGCAGGCAGTCTGGGGCTGGCGCCAGCTTCCGGTGCCTGTCATCGCCGCGGTCCACGGCGTCGCCTTCGGCGGCGGCTTCCAGCTCGCGCTCGGCGCCGACATGCGCTTTCTGTCGCCGGATGCGCGGATGTCGATCATGGAGATCAAATGGGGCCTGGTGCCTGACATGGCGGGCACGCCGATCCTGGCAAGCCTCGTGCGCGACGACATCCTGCGCGAGCTGACCTATACGGGTCGCATCTTCTCGGCGCAGGAGGCCCAAAGCTATGGCCTCGCCACCCGGGTCTGCGACGACCCGCGCGCCGCAGCATTCGAGGTCGCGCGCGAAATCGCCGGCAAGAGCCCGGATGCGATCCGCGCCGCCAAGCGGATGCTGAATAATCTGTCGGTCGATCCGGCCGCCGCGCTGCTCGCGGAATCCGTCGAGCAGCAGAAGCTGCTCGGCAGCCCGAACCAGACCGAATCCGTGCGCGCCAATCTGGAGAAGCGCGCGCCGAAGTTTGCGGATGTGTGACAGCGGCGACAATAGTCATTCCGGGATGGTCCGAAGGACCAGACCTCAGATGCGCAGTGCGCATCGGGGAATCTCGAGATTCTCAGGTGCGCAATTGCGCACCATAGTTCGCGCTTCGCGCGCCCCGGAATGACAAGTTAACCCGACACAAGATCGGACAACGACAATGGAAACGTCCCACCCCTTCCGCGGCATCGTCAGCGGCGATCGCCGGCGCGATCACGCTGCGGTGGCCGAGCGCACCGAGCGCATCGCCTCCGGCCTCAACAGGCTCGGCGTCAAGACGGGCGACAGCGTCTGCATGCTGATGCGCAACGACATCGCCTTCATCGAGGCGGCCTATGCGGCGATGCGGCTCGGCGCCTATGGCGTGCCGATCAACTGGCACTTCAAGCCGGAGGAGATCAACTACGTGCTGACGGATTCCGGCACGCGCGTCCTGATCGGCCATGCCGATCTGCTGCATCCGCTGCGCGGCGCGATCCCGGATGATGTCACCGTGTTCAGCGTGCCGACGCCGCCGGAAATCCTTAGCCACTACAAGATTAATCCCGATCATCTCGCGACGCCGGACTTCGCGATCGACTTCGAATCCTGGCTGGCGCAATTTCCGCGCTATGACGGGCCCGTGGTGCCGCAGCCGCAGAACATGATCTACACCTCGGGCACCACGGGCCATCCGAAGGGCGTGCGCCGTTTCGCGCCGACGCCGGAGCAGTCCGCCAATGCGGAAGCGATGCGCGCGATGATCTATGGCTTAAAGCCCGGCGCGCGCGCAATCCTGCCCGGACCGCTGTATCATTCCGCACCGAATTCCTTCGGGCTGCGCTCCGGCAAGCTCGGCGGCGCGCTGGTGCTGATGCCGCGCTTCGACGCTGAGGAGTTTCTGGCCCTGATCGAGCGCGAGAAGATCGACACCATCTTCATGGTGCCGACGATGTTCATCCGCCTGATGAAGCTGCCGGAGCAGGTGCGCCGGAAGTACGACATGTCGTCGCTGCGCCACGTCATCCATGCCGCCGCGCCCTGTCCGGCCGACGTCAAGCGTGCCATGATCGAGTGGTGGGGGCCGGTGATCTGCGAATTCTACGGTTCGACCGAGTCAGGCGCGGTGACGTTCGCGACGTCGGAGGACGCGCTGAAGAAGCCCGGCACGGTCGGCAAGATATCGCCCGGCGCCGAGCTGCGCTTCATCGGCGACGACGGCTGCGAGGTGGCGCAGGGCCAGATCGGCGAGATCTATTCGCGGATCGCGGGCAATCCCGATTTCACCTATCACAACAAGCCCGAGAAGCGCGCCGAGATCGACCGCCAGGGATTCATCACCTCCGGCGATGTCGGCTATATCGATGCGGAGGGCTACGTCTTCATCTGCGACCGCAAGCGCGACATGGTGATCTCGGGCGGCGTCAACATCTATCCGGCCGAGATCGAGGCGGTGCTGCATGCGGTGCCCGGCGTGCATGATTGCGCGGTGTTCGGCATTCCCGATGCCGAGTTCGGCGAGGCGCTGATGGCGGTGGTCGAGCCGCAGCCGGGCGTGACGCTCGACATCGCGGCGGTCCGGGCGCAGCTGAAGACCGCGCTCGCCGACTACAAGGTGCCGAAGCACATCGAGATCCAGACCAATCTGCCGCGCGAGGATTCCGGAAAAATCTTCAAGCGCCGACTGCGCGACCCCTATTGGGAGCGGGCGGGGCGGAGGATTTAGCGACACAAACTCGCCGTCGTCCCGGCGAAGGCCGGGACCCACAGCCACAGCTGGGCGTGGTCATGACGGGCTGCGGCCACAGCTTCGCACAACATGTCGCCTTGTGGTTATGGGTCCCGGCCTACCAGGCCGTGTAGGAAGTCGGCGTGTTGCTTGAAGTTGAGGGACGAGGTGTCGGCCTCAAGCTGGACGGGGCCGGAGCGCTTGGAGCAGAGCGGGTACGCCCTTGATGGCGATCATTCTTTTGATGTTGTAGCCGGTGATGCTGAGTGCCAGTTCGGCTTTGGCCTTCCGCAATCCGCGGAGAAGGAAGCGCGGGATACCCATCAGCCATTTGACGGTCCCGAACGGATGTTCGGCGACCTGCCGGCGGAGCTTCATCCAGCTCGGATCGGCCATGGCACGCTGGTGCATGGCCTCGCGGTCGTCGTCATGGAAGCCGCGCACGATGATCCGCCGCGCCGCTTTGGTGCATTGCGACTTCAGCGGGCAGGACGGGCAGGCTTGCGTCCGATATTCCTTCTTCTGTTTGGTGCGGGAGGTCTTGAAGAGGTGGAGGATCTCGCCGGCCGGGCAGTTCCAGCTGTCGTTCTCCCGGTCGTAGCTGAACTGATCGCGGCTGAAGTATTGCTTGCCCTTCGGATTGACCCGTTCGGCGCGGGGCACGATCGCGGTGATGCCGTCCTGCTCACATTGCTTGCCGTGGGCGCCGTTGGCGTAGCCGGTATCGGCAACGACGCTGACCTGATCGGCGCCGACGGCCGCCTTGCCCTGCCGGGCCATCGGATGCAGCTGCTGCAGATCGTTGCTCTCGTTGGTCAGATCGAACGCGACGATCAGGGCGTGCTGGGCATCGACCGCGATTTGCGCATTGTAGGCCACCTGATGGCCGCGCGGCGTGCGCATCAGCTTGGCCTCAGGCTCGCCCAACACCTTCTGCTTGAGGCCTTCTTGAACCAGCTGCTTGGCCTGCTGCTGCAACGCCGCCCGCTGAGCCTTCAACGCAGCAAGGGCTGCCGCCACGTCGGCCTTGGTTGGCTCAAGCGGCGTCTCCTCGGCATCGGCCTCATCCATGGCCGTCAGGTACTCGGCGATCTTGCGCTCGATCGCCGCGTCCCGTTCCGCAAGCTTCTTCTTGGTGATCACCTGCTTGCGGCTGGCAGCCGCAGCAATCTTGCTTCCATCGATCGCCAGGACTTCGCCTCCAAACACCGATTGCCCGCGGCAGAACTTTATAAAGGCCCGGCAGACCCCGACAATGGCTTCCGGATGATCCTTGCGGAAGTCCGCGATGGTCTTGAACACCGGTGTCAGCCGATTGATCAGCCAAAACACCTCAACATTGCGCTGCGCCTCACGCTCAAGCCGCCGGCTCGAACGCATCTGGTTCAGGTACCCGTAGATATAAAGCTTCAACAGATCGCGCGGATCGTAAGGCGGCCGTCCTGTCGCCTCCGCCTCAACGTGCGAGAAACCTAGTTCGGCAAGATCCAGGCTGTCCACAAAGCCGTCAATCACCCGCACCGCGCTGTCCGCCGCGATCACATCGTCCAACGTCTCGGGATAGAGCGTCACCTGATAACGCGACTGGCCAACAACGTGTGCCATCATGCCCCCGAATCAGTCTCACCCTCCAAAATCCAGCATCACAGCATGGTTTTTACACGGCCTGCTACGCCGGGACGACGTTGGCGGACGCGTGCACCGCGCAAGTTCATCTTGCGCTGCGGCAAAAAAAGCGCACACTTGGGAGCGAGCCGGGCAACCTCTGGAGTAGCCAGCCATGTCTTCCCAGACTTTGTCTCCCCAGACTTTGCCTCCCCAGACCATGCCTTCCGAGACCGACCGGCGCGCGGCCGAAGTGCAGGCGCAGGAGGAGGATGCACGGCTGCGGAACGACATCCGCCTGCTGGGGCGCGTGCTCGGCGACACCGTGCGCGACCAGGAAGGGGCCGACGTGTTCGACCTGGTCGAGCGCATCCGCCAGACCTCGGTCCGGTTCCATCGCGACGAGGACAAGCTGGCGCGGCGGGAGCTTGAGGGCATCCTCGACGGCATGTCGATTGCCGAGACGCTGCAGATCGTCCGCGCCTTCAGCTATTTCTCCCACCTCGCCAACATCGCCGAGGACCAGAACAACATCCGCCAGATGCGCAGCCGCGGCCCGAGCGGGGCGCCGCGACCGAGCACGCTGGAGCAGACGCTGGTGCATGCCCGCCAGGCCGGCATCAGCCCGGCCGATCTGCGCAGCTTCTTCAAGAGCGCGCTGGTCAGCCCGGTCCTGACCGCGCATCCGACCGAGGTCCGCCGCAAGAGCACGATGGACCGCGAGATGGAGATCGCGGATCTGCTCGATCGCCGCGAGCGGCTGCAGATGACGCCGGACGAGGTTGAGGCCAGCGACGAGCAACTGCGCCGCGCGGTTGTGACGTTGTGGCAGACCAATCTGTTGCGCCGGACCAAGCTGACCGTGCTCGACGAGGTAGCCAACGGCCTGTCGTTCTACGACTACACCTTCCTGCAGGAGGTGCCGCGGCTGCATTGCGCGCTGGAGGACCGGCTGGACAAGGAGGGCGGCGAGGCCGGCGATCTCGCCTCGTTTCTCAGGATGGGAAGCTGGATCGGCGGCGACCGCGACGGTAATCCGTTCGTCACCGCGGAGGTGATGCGCGGCACGCTGCGGCTGCAATCGAGCCGGGTGCTGAGCTTCTATCTTGAGGAGCTGCACGCGCTCGGCGCCGAGCTGTCCCTGGCGGCGCATCTCGCCGACGTCTCGGACGAGCTGCGTACGCTTGCCGAGCGCTCGCCCGACACCTCACCGCATCGCAGCGGCGAGCCGTATCGTCTGGCCGTCTCGGGCATCTACGCTCGGCTGGCGGCAACCGCGAGGAGGCTCGAGGTCGAGACCACGCGGCCGCCGGTCGGTAAGGCCGAACCGTATGCGAGCGTCAGGGAATTCCAGGCGGATCTCGACGTGCTGAATCGCTCTCTGATCGCGAACAATTCCGGCGTCATCGCGCGCGGCCGCCTGCGGCATCTGCGGCGGGCGGTGGATTGCTTCGGCTTCCATCTGGCGCGGCTCGATATCCGCCAGAACTCCGCGGTGCACGAGCGCACCATCGCCGAGCTGCTCGACACCGCCAATCCCGGCATGTCCTATTTGGCGCTCGGTGAGGACGCGCGCGTCAGCCTGCTGCTCGGCGAGTTGCGCAGCGCGCGGCCGCTGGTGTCGCCCTTCGTCAAATATTCCGAGGAGACCCAGAGCGAGCTCGCCGTGTTCCGGGCCGCGGCCGAGGCGCACGCCAGATTCGGCCCCGAGGTGATCTCCCAGTGCATCATCTCGATGTGCAAGGGCATGTCCGACATGCTCGAGGTCGCGGTGCTGCTCAAGGAAGTCGGCCTCGTCAATCCGTCCGGCCGCAGCGCCATCAACATCGTGCCGCTGTTCGAGACCATCGAGGATCTGCAGGCCTCGAGCCACATCATGGACCGCATGCTGGTGCTGCACGACTATCGCAAGCTGGTCGACAGTCTCGGCAGCGTGCAGGAGGTGATGCTCGGCTATTCCGACAGCAACAAGGATGGCGGCTTCGTCACCTCGGGCTGGGAGCTCTACAAGGCCGAGATCGGCCTCGTCGAGGTGTTCGAGCGGCACGGCGTGCGGCTGCGCCTGTTCCACGGCCGCGGCGGCTCGGTCGGCCGCGGCGGTGGGCCGAGCTATGATGCGATCATCGCGCAGCCCGGCGGCGCCGTGAACGGCCAGATCCGCATCACCGAGCAGGGCGAGATCATCTCCTCGAAATATTCCAACGCCGAGGTCGGCCGCAGCAATCTGGAGATCCTCGCCGCGGCGACGCTGGAAACCAGCCTGCTGCAGCCGCGGCAGAGCGCGCCGCGCCCCGAATATCTCAAGGCGATGGAGGAGATTTCCGCGCTCGCCTTCAAGGCCTATCGCGGGCTCGTCTATGAGACCGAAGGCTTTGCCGATTATTTCTGGGGCTCGACCGTGATCAACGAGATCGCGACCTTGAACATCGGCAGCCGTCCCGCCTCGCGCAAGAAGACCCGCGAGATCGAGGATTTGCGCGCGATCCCCTGGGTGTTCTCCTGGGCGCAATGCCGGCTGATGCTGCCGGGCTGGTATGGTTTCGGCGCGGCGGTCGAGACCTGGATCGCGGAGCATCCGGAGCAGGGGATGCCGTTCCTGCAGGAGCTGTATCGGGAATGGCCGTTCTTCCGCACGCTCTTGTCAAACATGGACATGGTGCTGGCAAAGAGCTCGATTGCGATCGCGTCGCGCTATGCCGAGCTGGTGCCTGATGTGGCGCTGCGCGAAAAGATCTTCGGCCAGATCCGCCGCGAATGGCATCTCTCGATCGAGACGCTGCTCGACATCATGGGGCACGACCGGCTGCTGCAGGGCAATCCGCTGCTGGAACGCGGCATCCGCAACCGCTTCCCCTATATGGATCCGCTCAATCACGTGCAGGTCGAGCTGCTCAAGGAGCATCGCGCGCAGAATCCGGACGAGCAGGTGCTGCGCGGGATCCAGATCACGATCAACGGGATTTCGGCGGGACTGAGGAACAGCGGCTGACGTCGCGCGGCATCACCGGTGTCGTCCCGGCGAACGCCGGGACCCATAACCACGACCGGTCGTTTTGTGTGACGCTGGAGCCCCAGCGTTTTAAAACGATCGGCACTGGTGGTTATGGATCCCTGCTTTCGCAGGACCGACAGCGCATTTGCGTCAGCAGTTGTGCGCGCCCTTGGTCTCCACATAGACCGCATACAGCGACTGGCTCGCGGTCATGAACAGGCGGTTGCGCTTCTTGCCGCCGAAAGTGAGGTTGGCGCAGGTCTCGGGCAAGAGGATCTGGCCGATGCGCGCGCCGTCAGGCGCAAACACCTGCACGCCGTCATAGCCCGGTCCGACCCAGCCGGCACCGACCCAGATATTGCCGTCGATGTCGACCCGCAGACCGTCCGGGAAGCCCGACTTGCCGTCCAGCGTCATGTCGATCAGCGTGCGCGGGTTGGACAGCTTGTCGCCGTTGAGATCGTACTGCCAGACGATGTTCTTGGCGTTCGGATAATGCGTGATGCCGGTGTCGCAGACATAGACCTTCTTGTAGTCGTGGCTAAAGGCGATGCCGTTCGGCTTGAACGGCTCGTCGGCGACCTTGGTGACCTGGCCGGTCGCGGCATCGATGCGGTAGACGGCTTCCTTCTGGTAGGGCTGCTTCGATCCGGTGTTGGCCAGCTGGCCCTCATAGATCGAGATCGCGCCGTAGCCGGGATCGGTGAACCAGATCGACTTGTCGTTGGGGTGCACGACCATATCGTTCGGCCCGTTGAGCTGCTTGCCATTGGCCTGCTCCGCCAGTGACGTGACGGTTCCGTCGTGCTCGTAGCGCACCAGCCGGGTGCGCTCGGCAGTGATCTGGCGGCCCTCGAAATCGAAGGTCGAGCCGTTGGCCTCGTTCGACGGCTTGTGGAACTGCTCGGAGATGTGGCCGTCATCGTCGAGATAGCGCAGCTGCCGGTTGGCCGGGATATCGCTCCACACCAGATACTGGCCTTGCGCGTTCCAGGCCGGGCCTTCGGCCCACAGGCAGCCGGTGTACAGCCGCTTGATCGCGGTGTTGCCAACCTTGGCCTTGAAGCGCTTGTCGTCGATCACGATGATATCCGGATCGGGATAACGCTGCGGCTCCGCATTGGGCCCGAAGTCACGCGCCGCAGCATCGGATGCCGCCATCGCGGTTGCAGCAAGCGCGGTTGCGCCGCGCAAGATCGTTCGACGGTCGAACGCCTGCGTTCCGTCGCCCTCGTGTTTCGCGGTGTGGCTTGGAGTTGTGTTGCTTGGATTTGTCACGAAAGTCCTCCCAGGTTTCTTGTTATCGGGGAGGACGATCATACCCCCGCAATTCTGGCACAATGCGGGCACGCGATGACGAAACAACCAAAGACTGTATCGCCTCCGCGATTTCGCGGAAGCGATACTTTCATAAAACTGTTAGATCGAAATTCAGATCGGATCCCAGGTGAAGACGTCGGCCGAGCGGTCGAGCTTGGCGAACGATCCCTTCAGCGCCGGCATGCCGTGCTCGGCAATGGTCTCTGGCGTCCAGCCTTCGCTGCGATGCACCGAGCGCACCGGACGATGCTGGCCGAACAGGAAGATCTCGTTCATGCGCACGCCGAAAATCTGGCCGGTGACGTCCTTGGCGGCGTCCGAGAGCAGATAGGCGCAGACCGGTGCGATCTTCTCGGGCCCCATCTGCTTGATTTTCTCGACACGGGCCTTCTCGGCATCGGTCTCGGTCGGGATGGTGCCGATCATGCGGGTCCAGGCGAAGGGCGACACGCAGTTCGAGCGCACGTTGAAGCGGCCCATGTCGAGCGCGATCGACTTCGACAGGCCGACGATGCCGAGCTTGGCGGCGGCGTAGTTGGCCTGGCCGTAATTTCCGATCAGGCCGGAGGTCGAGGTGAAGTGCACGAACGAGCCTGATTCCTGCTCGCGGTAGATCCGCGCCGCCGCGTGGCTGACATAGAACGAGCCCATCAGATGCACCTTGATGACGGCCTCGAAGGCCTCCACGCTCATCTTGTGGAAGATCATGTCGCGCAGGATGCCGGCATTGTTGACGACGCCGTCGAGCCGGCCGAAGTGATCGGTCGCGGTCTTCACGATCTTGCTGGCAGGAATGGCTTCCGCGACCGACTCGAAATTGGCGACCGCCGTGCCGCCGCGCTTCTTGATCTCCTCGACCACTTCCTCGGCGGGTGCTGCGCTGGAGCCTGCGCCGTCCGCCGCGCCGCCGGGATCGTTGACCACGACCTTGGCGCCCTCCGCCGCGCACAGCAGCGCGATCTCGCGCCCGATGCCGCGGCCCGCGCCGGTGACGATGATGACCTTGTCTTGCAGTGATTTTGCCATGTGGGTTCTCCTTGTATGTGTCCGTCATTCCGGGGCGATGCGTCAGCATCGAACCCGGAATCTCGAGGTTCCGGGTTCGCGCTTCGCGCGCCCCGGAACGACGGAGGTTGTTACTTCTCGTTGGTAAAGATGATCGTGCCCGACGCGGCGAACATGCCGCCGACGCCGTGGCAGACCGAGATCTTGGCGTTCGGCACCTGCGCCGGTGCAATGCCGCGCATCTGCCGCACGCTCTCCTGCAGCGCATACATGCCGTACATGCCGGAGTGCATGTAGCTGAGGCCGCCGCCATTGGTGTTGAGCGGCAGCTTGCCGCCGGGGCGGGTGTTGCCGTCGGCGATGAACTTGCCGGTTTCCTCGTAAGGCATGAAGCCGAGGTCGCCGAGGCCGTACAGCGGCAGATGTGCGAAGGCGTCGTAGATCATCAGATGATCGACGTCCTTGTGGGTGATGCCGGCCTCCTTGAACGCCAAGGGGCCCGCCACCTTGAAGGCGCGCGAACTGTCAAAAGTCTTCATCTGGCTGACCATCGGCGTTTCCACGCTCTCGCCGGTGCCGAGGATATAGACCGGCTTTTGCGGGAAATCCCTGGCGCGGTCGGCCGAGGTCAGGATCAGCGCGCCGCCGCCGTCGGTGACGAGGCAGCATTGCAGCAGCCGGAACGGATAAGCGATCATCCGCGAGTTCAGGACGTCGGCGACCGTGATCGGATCCTTCATGGTCGCGCGCGGGTTCTTCGCCGCCCATTCGCGCTGCACGACCGCGACCATCGCGAGCTGCTCATGCGTGATGCCGTGGGTCTTCATGAAGCGCAGCACCGGAATCGGGAACATGCTCGGCGGACCGTAGACGCCGAACGGCGCTTCGAACTGGCCGTTGAGGCTGTCCGGCGCAGTGAAGCGCGGCTGCTTGCCGATCATCGACTTCCCGCTCTCGGCATGGGTGATCAGCACGGTCTTGCACAACCCGGCCTCGATCGCCGCGGCGGCATGGCGAACATGCAGCATGAAGGAGCAGCCGCCGACCGAGGTGCCGTCGACCCAGGTGGGCGTGATGCCGAGATAATGCGCCACCTGCTGCGGGGTCTCGACTGCGGTGGCGAAGCCGTCGATATCGGACAGCTTCAGGCCGGCATCTGCGATCGCGTTCAGCGCCGCATCCGCGTGCAACTGGATCTGCGACATGTTGGGGATGACGCCGAGCTCGGTGGTCTCTGCCGCGCCGACGACGGCAACCTGGTTCCTGCGCATTGTGTTATCCCTTCGCCGGACGGAACAGGGGAAGGGTGATCTTGTCGTCGAGGGCCTCGAAGGCGACCTCGAGCGGCATGTCGAGCTCGAGCGCTTCCGGCGTCTGCGGACAATCGATGATGTTGCTCATCATGCGCGGGCCCTCGTCGAGTTCGACCACGGCGATCGCGTAAGGCGGCGTGAAGCCGGGCGCGGCGGGGCGATGGTTGATGACGTAGCTGTAGAGCTTGCCCTTGCCGCTGGCCTTGAACACGGAGACCTTGCGCGAGGCGCAGGAGGGGCAGAACGGCCGCGGCGGGAAGTAGACATTGGCGCAGGCGTCGCAGCGCTGCAGGCGCAGCTCGCCGGCCTTGGTGCCGTCCCAGAAATGCTGGGTCTCGGGTGTCGGTTTTGGTTTCGCGCGCGCGGGCTCGGCCATGTCTGATGTCTCCTCCCGAAATCGTTACGGTCTTGATGCGCCATCGGACCGAGGCCCGTCAACGGTCCATCCATGCTCCGCGCAGCGGCCTGTGTCCCGCGCATGCCGCATATTCCGCCCCTCGCACAATTGCTGAGGCCACGATGCTTGTGCCGTTCCGATCCGGCGCGTAGAAGAGCCGCGTCCAAGATACGTTAAAGACACCCGGGAGGAATAACATCATGCTGAGGATCATCGGCGCGGCGCTCGCTGCCAGCCTCGCATTTGCCACGCAGGCGATGGCCGCCGACGCACCGTCGGAGATCAAGATCGGCACGCTCTACGCGTCCTCGGGGCGCTATGCCTCGATCTCGATGCCGGTCTACAGCTCGCTGAAATTGTGGGTCGAGCAGAAGAACGCCGAGGGCGGCGTGTTCGTGAAGGCGTTCGACAAGAAGATCCCGATCAAGCTGGTCTCCTATGACGACCAGAGCAATACGGCGACCGCCTCGACGCTTTATAACCAGCTCGTCACCCAGGATAAGGTCGACCTGCTGGTCGCCGACTCCGGATCGGTGCTGACGGCGCCCGCGGTTGCGATCGCGCGCGACCACAAGATGTTCCTGTTCGACCAGACCGGCACCGGCGCGAGCTTCTTCTCCAAGGACAATCCCTACATCGCGCTGATGGCCGATCCGGTGTCGACGATCTGGCCGAAGCCGGTCGCCGACTTCATCAGCCATGACGGCCCGGGCCTCGGCATCAAGAAGATCGCGATCCTCTACGCGACCAACGAGTTCACCGGCACCCAGGCCAACGCGTTCCGCAAGTTCGTCAAGGAGTCCGGCGCGCCGATCGAGATCGTCTACGACCAAGGCGTCCCGACCGAGACCACCAACTACAACGTCATCATCAACAACATCAGCAATGCCAATCCGGACGCGGTGATCCATTTCGGCTACGCGCCGAACGACATCGCCTTCCTGCGCAACGTTCAGGACGTCGGCACCAAGTTCAAGATGCTGTTCGCGATCTATGCCGGCCTCGAGACCGAGCTGCTCGAGAAGAACGTCGGCGCCAAGGGCCTCGAGCACATCTGGACCTATGTGCCGCCGTCGGAACTGGATTATCCCGTCAATTTCGGGATGAACATGAAGGATTTCCGCGCCGCCTGGACCAAGAAATACAATGACGGCAAGATGGAGTTCGGCTTCAACGCGGTGGCTGGCTATACCACGGCGCTGGTGATCGAGAAGACGCTGTCGGTTGCGACCAGCCTCGACCAGATGGAGCTGCGCCGCGCGGTGTTCTCGCTCAGCGGCCAGCTCAAGACGTTGGACGGCACCTTCGCGCTGGACGAGACCGGCGGCCAGATCGGCGAATTGACGCCGCTCGGCCAGCTCACGGTCGACGAGCACGATCACATCAAGTTCGTCTCGATCTATCCGCCCGAGACCGCCACCGGCAAGCCGATCTATCCGGCGCCGTGATGCGGTTCAATACGGCAAGTAACCTTCGGCGGCGAGCGATAGCATGACCTATGCGCTCGTTGCCGGCGTGCTGTTCGGGCTCTATTTCAGCCTGGTCGGCATCGGCCTCAATCTCGTGTTCGGCGTGATGCGCATCGTCAATCTTGCGCATGGCGACATCCTGATGCTCGGCGCCTTCATCGCGCTGGGCGTGGTCGGCATTGCCGGCATCGACCCGCTGTTCGCGGTGCCGCTGGCCTTCGTGGTCTTCGTGCTGGCGGGCGTGCTGCTTTACTGGGTGCTGGTGCCGCGGTTGCAGGGCTCGGCCAATCCGGAGATGCTGTCGATCATCCTGTTCTTCGGCCTGTCGCAGGTGATCGAAGCCGTCACCACGATCTTCGCCGGCACCAGCGAGCGCTCGATCCAGAGCCGGCTGCTGGGCACCGTATTCACGACCATCAAGGTCAAGTGGTTCGGCGGCAAGGCCGCTGGCGCTGGGCCGATCCAGATATTCGGCCAGGGCTTTCCCGCGCCCTGGGTGATCGCGGCGATCACCAGCCTGATCGCGATCGGGCTGGTCTACCTCTATCTCTACCACACCCGGCTCGGCACCTTGACGCGCGCGGTGATGTCGCGGCGCGACGAGGCCTTGGCGACCGGCATCGATGTCGACCGCGTCTCGGCGGCGGCGTTTGGCATCGGGCTCGGGCTCGCGGCCATCGCCGGCGTGTTCGCGCCCTTCATGTTCGGCTCGGTGACGCCGGCGTTCGGCGCCGATGCCACGGTGACCTCGTTTGCGATCGTCGTGCTGGGTTCGCTCGGCAATCCGCTCGGCACCGCGCTCGGCGGCGTCGTCTACGGCCTCTGCTACATGCTGGTGCAGACCTATCTCAGTTCCTGGGCCGACTTGCTGCCCTATGTGTTGTTGATCGTGATCCTGTTGCTGCGCCCGAGCGGTCTGCTCGGAAGGCGGGTGCGCGTTGCATAGCGCCTCGAAACACTTGTTGTTCATCCTAGCGCCGCTGGTGGTGGTGTTCGCCCTGCTGCCCGGTGTCTATCAAAACCATCTCTTGCTGTTCAACTTCGTGATCTTCCTGATCCTCGCGCAGGGCGTGAACATCATCTATGGCTTCACCGGCTATCTGCCGTTCGGCTATGTCGGCTTCTTCGGTGCCGGCGCCTATGGCTTTGCCATCATGGTGATGCATCTGCAGACGCCGGCGGCGCTCGCCGTGCTGGTCGGCGGCGCCGTCGCGGTTGCGCTCGGCCTGCTGCTGACGCCGCTGCTGCGGCTGTCGGGCGCCTATTTCGCGATCGCCAACCTCGCGGCCTCGCTCGCGGTGCTGCACTTCGTCGCTAACCCGGCGCTGGAGGGGATCACCAAGGGGCCCTACGGCGTATCGCTCACCGGCACCTTCAACCCGACCCATGCCTATTACGCCGCCGTCATCGTCATGGCGCTGACGGTTGGTGCGGTGGTCTATCTGAAGAACTCGGCGTTTGGGCTGGCGCTGCAAGCCGTACGCGAGGACGCTGTGTCGGCCTCGATGGCCGGCGTCAATATCGTGAAGATGCGGGTGATCGCCTGGCTCGCCTCGGCGCTGGTCGCGGGCCTCGCCGGCGGCATCTACGCCTGGTACGTCTCGGTGTTCTATCCCGACAACGTGTTCTCCGGCGAGTTCTCGATCTTCGCGATCGTGTTCGCGCTGTTCGGCGGCGTTGCCACCATCACCGGTCCGATTGTCGGCGTGCTGATCCTCTACGGCATCTACAATCTGATCGGCTTCACCACGCCGCAATATTTCCAGCTGATCTACGGCCTGTTGATCATGGGCTTGGTGCTGTTCCTGCCCGCAGGGCTGGTGTCGCTGGCAACGCGCAGGGGGTGGCATGTCCCCTGAGAGAACCCCGATCCTCAACGTCTCGAAGCTGGTCAAGCGCTTCGGCGGCTTCCACGCGCTCGACGGGCTGAGCTTTCACGTCGTTCCCGGCGAGATCCTCGGCCTCGTCGGTCCCAATGGCTCGGGCAAGACCACGGCGATCAACGTGATCTCCGGGCTCTATGCTCCCGATGGCGGCGAGGTGGTGTTCGATGGCACATCCTCCGGCGGCGTCGCCTCGCACAGGCTCGTCCATCGCGGCATCAACCGCACCTTCCAGGTGCCCAAGCCATTTTTGTCGCTGACGGTGCGCGAGAACATCCAGGTGGCGCTGGCCTATGGCGGCGCGACCGGCACGCCGCCGTCGATCGCCGAGCTGCTGGACGAATATCGGCTGAAGGAGGTCGCCGACCGCCCCGCCGCCGATCTCAACAGCGCGCAGCAGAAGATGCTTGATCTGACCCGCGCGCTCGCGACGCGGCCGCGGCTGTTGCTGCTCGACGAGCTCGCCGCCGGTCTCAACCCGGCGGAGCTCGACTGGATCGCCGGCCGCATCAAGGCGCTGGCCGCGACCGGCATGGCGATCATCGTGGTCGAGCATCTGATGGGCTTCATCGAGCAGATCACCGACCGCGTCATCGTGCTCAATGCGGGCAAGGAGATCTTCGAGGGGACGCTTGCGACCGCGGTGCGCGAGCCGCAGGTGATCGAGGTGTTTTTAGGAGGCGAGCATGCCCACTGACGCAGCGCCGCTTCTGGACGCCAGCGGTGTCGATGCGGGCTATGGCACCATGCAGGTGTTGTGGGGCGTCGATCTCGACGTCCGCCCCGGCGAGACCGTGTTGCTGCTCGGCGCCAATGGCGCGGGCAAGACCACCTTCCTGAAGTCGCTGGTCGGCCTGATCGAGGCCCGCAGCGGCCACATCAAGCTCGGCGGCGAGGATATCACCAGGATGCGGTCCTCGGACCGCATGAAGCGCGGCATGACCTACATGTCGGAGCTTGCGGTGTTTCCCGACCTGTCGATCGAGGAGAACATCCGGGTCGGCGCGCAGGCGCTAGGCCACGCCGATCCGGGCGCGCGGGTCGACGAATTGTACGGCCTGTTTCCGGTGCTGCGCGACAAGCGCCGCGACCCTGCCTCCAGCCTGTCCGGTGGCCAGCGCAAGATGCTCGGCATCGCCAAGGCATTGTCGGCCGAGCCGAAGCTCTTGGTGATGGACGAGCCCTCGGCCGGGCTATCACCGCTGTTCGTCAAGGAGGTGCTGCGCGCCCTATCGAGCCTTCAGGGCCGCGGACTGGCGCTCCTGATTGCCGAGCAGAACATCGGCTTCCTCGAGATTGCCACCCGCGTCTTCGTGCTGGAAGGCGGCCGGATCCGCTTCTCCGGCACGGTTGCCGAGATGAGCGGCAATGAAGAGCTGCACCGGGCCTATTTCGGGCTGAAGTGATAGTGATGCGCGGCTGGCGGCCGGCGCACTGGAAATCGGCCCCGGTTCGCGCGACAATCAGCTGAAACCATCAAGCGCACGCAATGAAGTGCCAGCCGTGAAGTGAAAACCATGCCGAAAAATCCGACACTCGCCTCCCTTGCCGCCGATCTCGCCAGCGGCGCGACCTCCGCCCGCAAGCTCGTCGAGCAGTGCATCGCCAGGATTGCCGATCCGGCAGGCGAGGGCCAGCGCACCTTCATCCATGTCGATAAGGAGGCTGCGCTGGAGGCCGCCGACGCCATGGACCGGCTGCGCAAGGCCAACGCGGCCCCGTCGCCCTTCGCCGGCATTCCGGTCTCGATCAAGGACCTGTTCGACATCAAGGGGCAGGTGACGCGGGCGGGCTCGCGGGCGCTGGAGGATTCCGCGCAGGCGGATGCCGATGCGCCGGTCGTCGCGCGGCTCAAGCGCGCTGGCTTCGTCGTGATCGGCCGCACCAACATGACCGAGTTCGCCTATTCCGGCATCGGCATCAATCCGCATTACGGAACGCCGAAGAGCGCCTGGAACCGGAGCGTCGGCCATGTGCCCGGCGGCTCGTCCTCCGGCGCGGCGGTCTCGATCGCCGATGGTATGGCGTTCGGCGCGCTCGGCACCGACACCGGCGGCTCCTGCCGGATCCCGGCCGCCTTCAACGGCATCGTCGGCTACAAGCCGACGCAGCGCCGGATTCCGCTCGATGGCGGCGTGCCGCTGTCGTTCACGCTGGACAGCTACGGCCCGCTGGCGAATTCGGTGGCCTGCTGCGCGGTGCTCGATGCCGTGCTGGCCGACGAGCCGGTGACGCCGCTCACCCCGCGCCCGGTCAAGGGCATGCGGCTCGCGGTGCCGACCACGGTCGCGCTCGATGATCTCGATGATGCCGTCGCAAAAACCTTCGAGCGCGCGCTGGCGTCGTTGTCGCGCGCCGGCGCCTTGGTCGAGCGCATCGAGGTGCCCGAATTCCTCGACGTTGGCGTGATGAACGCCAAGGGCGGATTTTCCGCGGCCGAGAGCTATGCGTGGCACCGCTTCCTGCTCGCCAGCAAGGGCGACATCTACGATCCCCGCGTCGCGGTGCGGATCCAGCGCGGCGAGGGCTTTCTGGCGGCCGACTATATCGACCTCGTCAACGCGCGGCGCTCGTTCATCGCCCGCACCGAGGCGCGGATCGCGCCCTACGACGCGCTGGTGCTGCCGACCACCGCGAACCTGCCGCCGAGCATCGCCGCGCTCGCCGATGACAAGGCATTCGCCACCGAGAACCTGCGCGCGCTGCGCAATCCCCTCACTGATCAACACGCTCGATGGCTGCGCGATCTCGCTGCCCGCGCATCGTGAGGGGGAAGCACCGGTCGGCCTGATGCTCGCCGCCGCCGGCGGTTCGGATCGCCGCGTCTTCGAGCTCGCGGCCGGAATGGAGACCGTCATCCGTGTTTGATCTCACCTTCAACATCGACGACAAGGGCGTCGCCACGCCGCTGACGCTTGAAATCAAACAAGCCGTGATCGCCGGCTGGACCGGCCGCGATCCGGTCGCACGCGACAAGCACATCGCCGAGCTCGAGGCGCTCGGCATCGCGCGGCCGGCGACGACGCCGATCTACTACCGCTGCTCGGCGCGCCGGCTGACCTTCGCCGACGCGATCGAGGTCTGCGGCGAGGAGTCCAGCGGCGAGGTCGAGTTCGTGCTGATCGGCTGGCAGGGCCGCACCTTCGTCGGCTGCGGCTCCGACCATACCGACCGCAAGGTCGAGAGCTACAGCGTCACCGTGTCGAAGCAGATGTGCGACAAGCCGATGGCCTCCGAGCTCTGGGAGCTTGAGGACGTCATCGGCCACTGGGACCAGCTCATCCTGCGCTCCTGGGCCACAATCGGCGGCGAGCGTGTGCTCTACCAGGAGGGCACGCTCGATCACATGCTGCCGGTGAAGGACCTGATCGCCCGAGGCTTCGAGCATGGCGCGTTGCCCGACGGCTGCGCCATGTTCGGCGGTACCTTCGCCGCCAAGGGCGGCATCCGCCCGGCCAGCCGCTTCGACTTCGAGCTGGAAGACCCGGTGCTGAAGCGCAAGATCAGCCACGGCTATGACGTGATCACGCTGCCGGTCAGGGGCTGAGCTCTTTCCGCGCGTCGTTCCTTCGACAGCCGAGCGACACTCTCTCCACACGTCGTCCCGGCGAAGCCGGGACGACCCATAACCACAGGACATTGTGGTTGGCACGCTGTGGCCCCAGCGATTTCAACAACTGGCGACGGTGGTTATGGGTCCCGGCTTTCGCCGGGACGACAGCGGAGAGGGGCGAACTTCCCTGGCATTTCGTGCCGGAAATCGGGTGGCGCGAGCCCCGATCATGGGCCAGATTCCATCCCATGACAGCAACAGCCAAGTCCCTCACCCGCCCAGCCTCGGGCATTCCCGCCCGCGTCGACGCGCTCGATTGGGATCAGATCACAACTGAGCTCGACGGGCAGGGCTGCGCCGTCCTCAATGGCCTGCTCACGCCTGAGGAATGCGACGCCATCGCCGCGCTGTATCCCGATGACGGCCGGTTCCGCAGCAAGGTCGTGATGGGCCGCCACGGCTTTGGCCGCGGCGAGTACAAGTATTTCTCCTATCCGCTGCCGGATCTGATCGCCGAGCTGCGGCCGGCGCTGTATGCGCGGCTGACCGCGACCGCCAATCGCTGGAACCAGACGATGGGGATCGACATCAATTATCCCCCATCGCATGCGGCATTCCTGAAGCGCTGCCATGATGCCGGACAGTCGCGGCCGACGCCGCTGCTGCTGCAATATGGCGAGGGCGATTACAATTGCCTGCACCAGGATCTCTATGGCGAGCACGTGTTCCCGATCCAGGTCGCGATCCTGCTGTCGCAGCCGGGACGCGATTTCACCGGCGGCGAGTTCGTGCTGACCGAGCAGCGGCCGCGGATGCAGTCGCGGCCCGAAGTGGTGCCGCTGGCCAAGGGCGATGCGGTGGCGTTTGCCGTGCATCATCGCCCGGTGCAGGGGACGCGCGGTCCGTATCGTGTCAATCTGCGCCATGGCGTCAGCCGGATCAGGTCGGGCCATCGCCACACCGTGGGCGTGATCTTCCACGACGCAAAGTGAGTGCGAGTGAGACGTGGCCGCTGACCTGTTCGAGACCATTGGCGATGCAAGGCCGCCGCGCGAGACGATCGCGGACGGCGCCGTGCTGTTGCGCGGTTTTGTCCGGCCGTTCGAGGCCGAGCTGATCCCGGCACTACGCGTCATCGTTAAGCAAGCGCCGTTCCGGCATCTGATCACGCCGGGCGGCCACCGCATGTCGGTCGCGATGACCAATTGCGGCAGTGTCGGCTGGGTCTCCGACGCGAGCGGCTATCGCTATGATCCGATCGATCCTGATAGCGGACAGCCTTGGCCTGAAATGCCGGAGGTGCTGCGCAGGCTCGCCGCCGATGCGGCCGGTGAGGCCGGCTTCAACGGCTTCGCGCCGCAGGCCTGCCTGATCAACCGCTATGTGCCCGGCGCCAAACTATCGCTGCATCAGGACAAGGACGAGCTCGACTACGGCGCGCCGATCGTCTCGATCTCGCTCGGGCTGCCGGCGATCTTCCTGTTCGGCGGGCTGAAGCGCAGCGACACGCCGCGACGCTACCGGCTCGAACATGGCGACGTTGCGGTGTGGGGCGGGCCGTCACGGTTATTTTATCACGGCGTAGCGCCGCTCGCCGACGGCGAGCACAGCGTGCTCGGCCGCCAGCGCATCAATTTGACCTTCCGCAGGGTGCGTTGACCCTCCCGCAAATGGGGCGGGTGGTCTAAACTCCTGACATGACCCCCAAGGCCGACCGCGCCGTCAATCGCACCGGCGTCTATCTCGCCGTGCTGCAGCTCGTGTTCACGCTGGGCTGGACCACTTACCTGATCTATCTGCCCAAGCTCTGCGCCGAAGTCGGCATCGCGCCTTCAACGGTGATCCTGATCCTGATGATGGATCAGGGCATCTTCACCATCACCGACACCGCGATGGGCATGGCCGCCGACAGGATCTCAGTCCTGGTCGGCCGTCTTGGCCTGTTCGTCGGCGTCCTCGCCGCGATCTCCTGCGCCGCCTTCATCGCGCTGCCCTATGTCGCCGGCACCGGGCCGGGCGCGAAGGCCTGGCTGATCGCGCTGATCGTGATCTGGGCCGTGACATCGTCGGCGTTGCGCGCGCCGCCGCTGACGCTGCTCGGAAAATATCGCGCGCAGCCGTCGGTGCCGTTCCTCGCCGCGCTGGCGATGCTGGGCTACGGCATCGCCGGCGCGGTCTCGCCCTATCTTGGCGTCGTGCTGCGCGATCATGATGCGCGGCTGCCGTTCGCACTGTCGGGCGCCGTGCTGCTGCTGACCGCGCTTGCGTTCTCCGGGATCGAGCGGCGCGTCGCGGCGGAGACGGAGCCCGCGCGGCTCGCGCCGCCGGCCAAGCGGCTCGGCGCGGTGCCGATGTTCCTGATCGGATCGATGGTGCTCCTCTCGCTCGGCTATCAGCTGCACTTCAACATCAACAGCGCCCCGTTCTATTTGCGCTTTGCCAAATCGAACGAGCTGCAATGGCTGATGCCGGTGTTCTGGATCGGCTTCAACATCGCGATGTTTCCGGCCAGCATCGTCGTCAAGCATCGCGGCGGCCTGATCGTGATGGGCGCGGCGGGACTGCTCGGCGCCTTCGCCATCGTCGCCGCCGAGATCGCCGGCAGCCTCAACGTCCTGATCGCAGCGCAGTTCATGGCGGGAGCCGCCTGGGGCTGCATGCTGATGAGCGCGGTGTCCGCGGCGCTCGCGATCGGCGAGACCGGCGCGGAGGGCAAGGTCACCGGCCTCGTGTTCTCGGCGCTGGCGCTTGCGACCTTTGCGCGGATGGCGGCGGTCGCGGGCGGCCTGCAGAAGATGCCGGACTATGCGCCGCTGGTGCACTGGGCGCCGGTCGCCTGCTGGTCGGTCGCCGGCGCCGGCCTGCTCGTGATCGCCGCGTCGCGGCTGCAACGCGGCGTGAAGAGCGCCTAGTCGTTCCGCGCCGGGTGGATGAACGCCCAGGGCGAGACTTCCGAATCCGTCGGCACCTCCACCGAGATCACATAGGGCCCGCCGTCGGCCAGCGCCTTCTCCAGCACGGGGCGGAAGTGATCGGGCGAGGTGACGCGCGCCGCGCCGACACCGAAGGATTCCGCGAGCTTGACGAAATCCGGATTGACCAGGTCGGAGGCGACGACGCGGCCGTCGAAGCGCTCGCGCTGATCGCGGCGGACGTTGCCGTAGGCGTTGTTGTTGAACACCAGCGTCACCACGCCGATCTTGAACTGCACGGCGGTAGCGAGCTCCTGCACGGCGAACATGAAGCCGCCGTCGCCGGTGATGGCGACCACCGGCTTGTTCGGATTGGCGACCTTGGCGCCGAGCGCGGTCGGGAATCCCGAGCCGAGCGTGCCCTGATAGCCCGAGGTGACGAAGGTGCGCGGCTCGTAGATCGGAAAGCCGTACCAGGAAGCGAAGCCGACCTGCGACAGCTCGTCGGTGACGATGGCATTCGCCGGCAGCACCTCGCGCAGGATCTTCAGGTACGCCATCTGCGGCTGGATGCGCTGGATCTCCTGTTCGGTCGCCGCGGTCGCCTCGCGGATCGCGGCGCGGCGGCCTGAGGTCTTGCGGTAGCCGGCCTTGCGCACGGCCGCGACGAGGTCGGCGGTCGCGGCCTTGGCGTCGGCGATCACGCCGGCATCGGCCGGCCAGCGGCGCAGCTCAACCGGATCGATGTCGATGCGGACGCATTTCAGGCCGGCCGGCTGATACGGCCAGCGCGACATCGTCGGCAGCTCGAGCCGCGTGCCGATGCCGATCATCAGGTCCGTCTTCGGCCACAGCTTATAGGCCGAAGCCATCGTGAGTCCGAGCTCATGCGCGTTGGAGACGATGCCGCGGCCGCTGCGGAAGGCGACGACCGGCGCGTCGATCATCTCGGCGAGCTCGAGGATCTCCTCGCGCGCCTCGATGGCGCCGCTGCCGACGAAGATCATCGGCGTCTTGCTGCCGGCGATCAGGTCGGCGGCCGCCTTGATGCGGTCGGGATCGGGCTGCGGCGCCGGCAACGGGTCGAACGGCTTGACGGCTGCGACCTGGGTGCGCTGGGTGAACACGTCCCACGGCATCTCCAGCGACGCGGGGCCGCGCCGGCCCGACAGCATCTCCTGGAACGCGCGCGACACCATCGCCGGCGCGTTATCGGGGTATTCGATCCGCTCCGCCCATTTCACGAAGCTGCGCAGCGTCGCGAGCTGGTCCGGCATCTCGTGCAGATGGCCGCGGCCCTTGCCGAGGAATTGCGTCGGCACCTGGCCGGTCAGGCACAGCACCGGCTCGTTGCAGCCGAACGCGGTCAAGAGCGCCGCCGAGGCGTTGAGCACGCCGGGGCCGGGCACCACGCTGAACACGCCAGGCTTGCCCGAGGAGCGGGCGTAGCCGAACGCCATGTAGCCGCAGGCCTGCTCATGCCGAGCGCCGATCACCTTGAGCTGCGCCTGATGGAACGCGTCGAACAGGCCATAGATCTGCGCGCCGGGTAGGCCGAACACGGTGTCGACGCCGTGGGCGACGAGACCATTGACGATCGCTTCGCCGCCGGATGTTGAGGTCATGGCACTGTTCACTTGCTTGCGGGGTTAGATGGCTTCGTCGACGACGCCGTTGCGCAGGATGCCGACGCCTTCGGCCTCGACCTCGACGACGTCGCCGGGCTTCAGATAGCGTGGCGGATCGAACCGCGCACCTGCGCCGGTCGGCGTCCCCGTGACGATGACGTCGCCCGGAACCAGCGTCGTGAAGGTCGAGATGTAGTTGATGAGGTAGCGGAAGCCGAAGATCAAGCGCGAGGTGCGGTCGTCCTGCCTGACCTCGCCGTTGACCCGCGTGGTCAGCCTGACATCGGCGATCTGCGCCTCGCTGCTGTAGGGCACGATCCACGGGCCGAGACTGCCGGTGGAATCGAAGTTCTTGCCCTGGGTGACGTTGAACTTGGCGTGGCGCACCCAGTCGCGGATGGTGCCTTCGTTGCAGAGCGTGATCGCGGCGACGTGATCGAGCGCGGCGCTCTCTGGAATATGCCGGCCGGCCTTGCCGATCACCAGCACCAGCTCGCCCTCATAGTCGAGCTGCGGCGAGGCCCGCGGCCGCACCACCGGCCTGTTGTGGCCGACGAAGGAACGTGGCACCCGCAGGAACATGCTGGGGTATTTCGGCGCGTCCGAACCGTCCTTGTACTCGGCATTGCGGTCCGGATAGTTGACGCCGATGCAGATGATCTTGTCCGGCGCCGGGATCGGCGGCTGAAAGGCGACCGCGTCGAGCGCGTGGTCGGGCGACCGCTTGGCCGCGTCGTCCACGAGTTTTGTGAGCGCGCCGGCAGCGATCGCCTCGCGCAAGGTCGGATAGTCCCTGGCGAAGCGCGACGAGAGATCGACGATCCCGCTGTCGGTGACGGCGCCATAACTGGAGGCGCCGTTGACGGAATAGGTGGCGAGGCGAGGTGAGGGCATTAGCAGTCCCATAATTGGTGTCGTCCCGGCGAAAGCCGGGACCCATGCGCCGCGGCCATCGGAATGGGTACGCGGCTCGACATTCTTTCGGCAACCCTATTCGGTGGTTATGGGTCCCGGCCTTCGCCGGGACGACGTGTGGAGAGAGGCGTGCACTAATCCGCAACCAGCACGTCGGCGACGAAGCGCGGCTCGCGCACCGCTTGGCCGGCGAAGGTCGAGCCTTCCTCGAACCAGGAGCGCGGTGCGGGCGCGCCCCACAGCGTCTGGCGCCGCGGATCGCGCAGCGACCAGCGCAGCGGCTCGTGGTCGTGATCCCCGGTGAAATAGTCACTGGTGTAGAGCTCGATGCGATGGCCGTCGGGATCGCGGATGTAGAGGAAGAAGGCGTTGGAGATGCCGTGCCGGCCCGGGCCGCGCTCGATGTTCTTGAGGAAGCCAGAGGAGGCCATCACGTCGCAGAGATGCACGATGTTCATCGCGGTCGGCACCCAATAGGCGATGTGGTGCAGGCGCGGGCCTTTGCCATTGGTGATGGCGAAGTCGTGGACATTGCCCTTGCGGTGCATCCAGGCCGCCGCGATGCGCCCCTGGTCGCCGTCCTCCTCGGCATATTCGGTGAGGCGGAAGCCGAGCCGGGCGTAGAAGTCGACGGTATCCTGCACCTCGGCGGCGAACACGTTGAAATGGTCGAGCCGCTGCGGATGGCAGCCCTTGTAGAGATCGTAGCGGCGCAACAGATGCGGGCGCTTCTCCATCGTGGCGTAGAGCTCGATCTGGAAGCCGAACGGATCGGTGAATTGCAGCGTGCGGCCCTGGAACGGCCGGTCGACGAAAGCGTAAGCGATGCCGTTCTCGGAGCAGAAGGCGGCCGCCTTGTCGAGGTCGCCGTCATTGCCGACCTTGAAGCCGAGCCGGTTGCAGGCCGCCTTCGCCGCCTTGCGCAGCACCACCGAGTGGTGCTGGTGCTCTTCGCTGGCGCGCAGATAGACCGATTTGTCGTCGCGGTCCTCGACGTGGAGGCCGACCGTCTTCTCATAGAAGGCGGCGCTCTTGTCGAGGTCGGTAACGTCGAGCACGGCATGGCTGCAGCGGATGATGTTGAACGGCGGATCGAAAACGTGCGTCGGAACGGGCATTGGTGTTTCCCTGTCTTTCGTCATTCCGGGATGCGCCTCTTGGCGCAGGCCCGGAATCCATACTCACGATCGTGGTTATGGATTCCGGGGCTCGCCGCTACGCGTCGCCCCGGAATGACAGTGGTAGTTAAATTCCCAGTTTCTGAATCTTGTGTGTCCCGCGCGCGAGCGAGACGTGCTTGGTTTCCATGTAGAAGTCGAACGAGTAATCGCCGCCGTCGCGGCCGATGCCGGATGACTTCATGCCGCCGAACGGGGTCGGCAAATGGCGGACGTTTTCCGAATTGAGCCAGATCATGCCGGCCTCCAGCGCATCGGCGACGCGCAGCGCGCGGCCCATGTCGCCGGTCCAGACATAGCCGGTCAGGCCGTATTGCACGCCATTGGCGATCTCGATGGCCTCTCGCTCGTCCTTGAACGGGATCACGGTGAGGAACGGGCCGAACACCTCTTCCTGCGCGACGCGCATGGTCGCGTTGGCGCCGGTGACCAGCGTCGGCTGAACATAGTGGCCGCCGCCGGGGCCGTCATGCGGCTTGCCGCCGACTGCGATCGTGGCGCCGTCCTTCTTCGCGACGTCGAAATAGCTGCAGACCTTGGCGAGATGCCGCTCATGGATCAGCGGCCCGATCTCGGTCGCGGGATCGAGGGGATGGCCGACCTTCAGTGCCTTCACCCGCGCGGTCAGCTTCTCGACGAACTTGTCGGCAACGCTCTCCTGAACCAGCAGCCGGCTCGACGAGGTGCAGCGCTCGCCATTGAGCGAGTAGATCATGAACACGACGGCATCGAGCGAGCGGTCGAGATCGGCGTCGTCGAACACGATCACCGGGTTCTTGCCGCCGAGCTCGAAATGCACCCGCTTCAGGGTCGGTGCGCCCTGCGCCATGATCGCCGAGCCCGTCGCGCTCTCGCCGACAAACCCGATCGCCTTGATGGCGGGATGCTCGGTCAGGGCCTTGCCGGCCTCCTCGCCGAAGCCGTGGACGGTGTTCAGCACACCGTCGGGGAGGCCGGCCTGTTTTGCCAGTTTGACCAGCAGGTCGGCGGTCACCGGCGACCACTCGGCGGGCTTGTGCACGACCGTGCAGCCGGCGGCGAGCGCCGGCGCGATCTTCCAGGTCGAGAGCATGAACGGCGTATTCCACGGCGTGATCACGCCGACCGGGCCGATCGGCACCCGGGTCGAGATGTTCCAATGCTCGTCCGAGGGCGTGTTGAGGCCGTCGCGGGCCTCGCCGCATTTGTCGGCAAAGAAGCGGAAATTCTCCGCGGCGCGGATCGCGGCCTTGGCCATGAAGCGGTGCGCCTGGCCGGTGTCGATGCATTCGAGCACCGCGATGTCGTCGGCGCGCGCCTCGATCGCGTCGGCGACGCGATGCAGCAGCTTGCGGCGCTGCGCCGCCGGCATGTCGCGCCAGACCTTGAAGGCCTTGGCGGCGGCGGTTGCCGCGCGGTCGATATCCTCGGCATTGCTGCGCGCGACGCTCGCCAGCACCATGCCGTCGATCGGGGATTTCGTCTCAAACGTCTGGCCGGAGGCCGCCGGCACGACCTTGCCGTCGATCACATTGCCGATGCCGTCTGCCTTCAATTTCGCCAGCAGGGGGCCGGCGCGATCGCGGTTGGCCTGGAACACGTCGGCCGACGGTTTCGCTGTCGCTTTATCCATTGACCGTCTCCACCTTCAATGCGTCGTGGATGTTGTTGCGTTTCCAGCTGGTCTCCTTGTCGTTGATCTGCATGTCGAACGACAAAGCGAACTTGCTGTTGGCGAACACCGGATCGAGATGGGCCGATAGCGCCCTGAAGATGTGCTCGCCGGCCGTCTTGCGGGCGGCGAGGTCGCGGCCTTCGCCGAGCCGCAGCACCATGTCGAGGAAGCCGTAGGTCTTGCGGCCGTCGGCGATCGCGTAGTGCTCGCACCTGATGGCGCGGACCCGGATGCCGCCGAGCGGAAAGATGCCGGTCTCGACCGCGGCCTTGCGGACCAGTTCGACGGTCGCGCCCATGTCGACGAGATCGTCGAGATTGGCGGAATATTCAAGCGTGAAATGCGGCATGCAGCGCTCCTGCTGGGTGCGTCAGGCGAAGTAGCAGCTCACGGACCCGTACGGTCCGTAGTCGGCCTGGATGGTGTCACCCTTGCGGGTTTCGATCGGGCGGATGAAGGAGCCTGCCAGCACGACTTGTCCAGCCTCCAGCGCCAGTCCGTTCGGCGCGATCTTGTTGGCAAGCCACGCCACCGCGGTCGCCGGATGATTCAACACGCCGGCGGCCAGACCGGTTTCCTCGAGCTGGCCGTTTCGAAAGCACAGCGCGCCGATCCAGCGCAGATCGGCCTCCAGCGGGCGGATCGGCCGGCCGCCGAGCACGATGCCGGCATTGGCGGCGTTGTCGGCGATGGTGTCGAAGATCTTGCGCGTCGCCTTGGTCTCGGGATCGACGCGTTCGACACGCGTATCCAGGATCTCCAGCGCCGGCACCACGAAGTCGGTGGCGTTCAGCACGTCGAGCAGCGTGCAGTTCGGCCCCGCCAGGCGATGCTTCATCACGAAGGCGAGCTCGGCCTCGACGCGGGTCGCGATGAAGCGGTCGGTCGGCACCAGGCCGCCATCGGCAAAGAACATGTCGTCGAGCAGGACGCCGGAATCCGGCTCGTCGATATTGAGCGCGCTCTGCATCGCCTTCGAGGTCAGGCCGATCTTGTGGCCCTTGACGACGCGGCCCTGCGCCACCTTCATCTCGACCCAGGCCTTCTGAATCGCGTAGGCGTCGTCGAGGGTAATGCGGGGGAATTCCAGCGAGAGCTGGCGGATTTGCTTGCGGGTCTTTTCCGCATTGTCGAGCCGCTCGGCGGCAGCGCGGATATCGTCCTTGGAGAGGGCCATGCGTGCTACACAAAAGTGGATGCCGGGAAGATGATTAACATGTTAAATGAATTCCCGCAAACTGAATCGGGGCATGCTGCAATGCGAAATTTCGTTGCGGTGGATTAGGTCATGGCGCGCAAGAAATTGGATGAGATACGGCCGGAGGACGATGCGTCGGCGCGACGGACCCCGATGCGCGAGTTCTCGCGCTCGCTGCCGATGTCGCTGCTCCGCGCGCGCGAGGCGGTGATGCGGCAATTCCGGCCGTCGCTGCGCAATCACGGGCTGACCGAGCAGCAGTGGCGGATTTTGCGCGCGCTGACCGCGGTCGACGAGATCGAAGTGACCGAGCTCGCCCGCATGGCGTTTCTGCTCGGCCCGAGCCTGTCGCGAATCCTGCGCGATCTGGAGGCGCGTGCGTTGATCGAGCGCAAGGCGGCGCAGAACGACGCGCGGCGTGCGGTGGTCTCGATCTCCGCCAAGGGATTGAAGCTGATCGAGGCGGTGGCGCCGACCTCGGAGGTGATCTACGCCGCCATTACAAGACGCTATGGCGCGCGCAAGCTTGCGGAGCTGCAGGAGATGCTGGGCGCGCTGGAGACGAGTCTCGCCGGAATGGGCGCGGCCGATGACGCCGACGCCGAGGGAGGCGAATAGCCGCCGCTCAGGCCATATACGGCACCCGCGAGATCACGTTGATGGCGCGGAATTCCGCGATCCAGCCCGCGACCTTGGAGTGGGACCATTCGATATGGCGGCGCAGGGTCGCGGCCGCCGCGTCGCCGTCGCGGGCGCGCAGGGCTTCGATGATCACGAGATGTTCGTCCATGAAGGAATCGATCTGCGGCGCGGTGAGCGCGACCTGAATGTGCTTGCCGATCACGAACGCGCAGTGGGTGCGCTTGAGCGCTTCGAGCATCTCGCGATTGACGCCGTAACCCAGGCAGCGGATATGCAGGTCGCCCTCGATCTCGTCGAGCTCGCCGACGCCGACGTTGCTGCGGAATTGAATGCCCTCGCGCAGCCGCTCGGCCATCCGATCAAGCAGCGCCGCAGGAATCTTCGCCGCGGCTGATTTCAAGAGCAGCGGCTCGAGGGTCGCGCGCACCTCGAAGATGTCGCGCAATCGATCCTCGTCCAGCGGCACCACGTACCAATGCGCCTTGGCGCCTTTCTCCAGGATTCCGATCGCCTGCGCACGGAGCAGCAGATTGCGCGCGACCGTGCGCCCGACCCGGAAATGCCGCGCCAGCGCCAGCTCGCTGACACGGAAGCGTCCGAACAGCGAGCGGTAGATGATCTCGCGTTCGAGCTTGTAATAGAGGGTGTCCCAGGCATCGCTGCGCACCGCCTCGACCGGGCCGTCGGTCAGCCCGAGCATCTCGGGGGTGATCGGCACGCGCCGCGGTTCGACCTTGCGCTTGCCGGCGATGACGCCGCGGCCGTCGAAGCGGCGCACCAGGCCGATGTGCTCGAGCTGCTCGAAGGCCTGCCGCACCGGCGAGCGGCTGGAGCCGAACAAGGTTGCGATCGCCGACTCCGAGAGAACGGCGCCGGGCGGAACATCGCCGGCCCGGATGTGCTTCGCCAGTGCGCTCTTGATCAGCGCGTAGGCCGGCTGTTTCCGTCTGGTCTGCGATTTCGCTCTTGGAATCGACATCGATGACTGCCCGTCGGTCACATTACGTAGCAGGCATTTACGCACCGCCGCCAGCGAAGTTTTGGCTATTGCGTGCAATGTGCAATCATGTTTAGCTGGGTCGGTACGTTTGGATCGATTGTCGCCGTTGCACGTTTTGTGTGCCGCAGCGGCGCTGATGTTTGTTCGTCGCGCTGTTTTGATGGCTGCGGATCGGGCAACGGGTCTATGCGTCCAGCTCGTCTCAATGCAGCCGGCATCCAAGTTCGGCGCTATCAAGGGAGGATTGAATGAAACTGACGAGGCGTGAGTTTTCCGCCGGCTTGGCGGCAGGTCTCGCTGCTCCCGCGCTGATGCGCAGCGCGTGGGCGCAGGGCGCGACCATCAAGATCGGCATGTGCGTGCCGGTGACCGGTCCGGCAGCGGAGCAGGGGCTGTGGGCCCAGAACGGCGCCAAGCTGGCGCTGGCCGCGGTCAACAAGGCCGGCGGCGTGCTCGGCAAGCAGGTCGAACTCGTGATCGAGGACGACCAGACCACCAATCCCGGCATCGTGCTGGCATTCTCCAAGCTCGCCGCGCAATCCGACATCGTCGCCTTCCTCGGCTCGATCCGCTCGACCCAGGTGCAGGCGATGGCCCCCGACGTGATCAAGGTCGGCAAGCCCGTGATGATAGGCGGCACCAATCCCGATCTCACCCATTCCGGCAATCCATGGCTTTTCCGCTTCCGGCCGAACGACAATTATTCCGGCCGCGTAATCGCCGATTTCGGCGTCAATACGCTCGGCAAGAAGAAATGGGCGATCGTGCATTCCACCGACGCCTTCGGCACCGCGGGCGGCAAGGCGCTCACCGAGGCGCTGACCAAGCTCGGCGCGCCGCCGGTGCTCGACCAGGGCTATGCCAACCAGAGCCAGGACTTCACCCCGGTCGTGCTGGCCGTGAAGCAGTCCGGCGCCGACGTGCTCGGCACCTACTTCACCTTCGAGAACGACCTCGGCATCTTTGCCCGGCAGCTGCGCCAGCTCGGCGTCAATATTCCCTGGGTCGGCTCGCCCTCGGTGGTGGCGGTGTCCTCGACCAAGCTCGCCGGCCCCGCGCTGTTTGGCACCTATGGTGTCGCAGATTTTGCCGAGGACTCCAGCGAGACCGCGAAGGCATTCGGCAAGGCCTACCGCGATGCCTACAAGACCGCGCCCGACAACCAGAGCGCCTGGCCGTACGACGCGATCACGATCCTGTCGGCGGCGATCAACAAGGCCGGCTCGACCGATCCGGCCAAGATCCGCGAGGCGATCCTGGCGACGCAGAAATTCGCCGGTGCCGAAGGCGAGTACAATTTCGACAAGAACGGCGACGGCCTGCACGGCTACAACGTCGTGAAGAACGACAAGGGCACGATCGTCTACGACAAGCACATCGACTTCAACGATTGATCAGGCCGGTCAGGGAGGCACGAGTGGATGGGTTCCCTCCCCCCTTGCGGGGGGAGGGTTAGGGAGAGGGGTAAGCCGCACGGGCGGAATTCGTGGCTTACCCCTCTCCCTAACTCTCCCCCGACGCAAGTCGGGCCTGCCCGACTTGCGCAAATTTACGATGCGCAACCGGGGTAGATCCGGTTGCGTGGGGAGAGAGCCCTACCACCTCCCGAACGACAATCACTCCGATCCGGCTGGTGCCGGGATGTTCGTTTCGCCTTTCAATCGAGCGCTGTCATGGATCTGGTTCTTCAACTGCTATTCACCGGAATCGGCATCGGCGCGGTCTACGCGCTGGTCGCGCTCGGTTTCGTGCTGATCTTCCGCGCCACCAATGTGGTGAACTTCGCGCAGGGCGAATTCTCGATGGTCGCCGCCTATCTGATGGTGGTCTGCGTCGAACTCGGCCTGCCTTACTGGCTGTCCTTCGTGATCGCGCTTGCCGGCATGGCGCTGCTCGGCGTCATCTTCAACCTCGGCGTCTATTATCCGCTGCGCCACCGCACCTATCTGCCTGTGATCATCGCCACCATCGGCGCCTCGATCCTGCTGTCGAACTCGGTGCTCGCGATCTACGGTCCGCAGCCGCAGGTGCTGCAGGGCTGGTTCGATACGCCCGGCATCCAGCTCGGCCCGGTCTATCTCGACAGCCAGTATCTCCTGATCATCGGCGTCACGATCCTCTTGGTGCTGTTCAATTTCTGGTTCTTCGAGAAGACGCTGCTCGGCAAGAAGCTGCAGGCAACCTCGCAAGACAAGGAAATGGCCTCGCTGCTCGGCATTTCCGTCTCCAGCATGATCATGATCACCTTCATCTATTCGGCCGTGCTCGGCGGTCTCGCCGGCATCCTGGTGGCGCCGGTGCTGTTCGTCTCGATCCAGATGGGCTCGACCATTGCGCTGAAGGCATTTGCCGCGACCATCATCGGCGGCTTCGGCGATGTCGCCGGCGCCATCGTCGGCGGCCTCGCGCTCGGCGTCATCGAGACGTTCGGCGCGGCCTATGTCTCGGTGCCCTACAAGGACGGCTTTGCCTTCCTGGTGCTGATCGCCTTCCTGGTGTTCCGGCCGCAGGGCATCTTCGGCGAACGCGTCGCGGAGAAAGCATGAGCGCCAGCGACAACATGATTCCGGCGCCGGCCGTGCGCTCGAAACCGCTGATCATCCGGCATCTGCCGTATTTTCTCGGCGCAGCGGTGCTGGTGGCGCTCGCCGCCAGCATGCAGTTCGACGGTTACGTGCTCAATATCCTGCTGCAGGCCACGACCTTCTCGATCGCGGTGTTCGGGCTGTCGGTCGTGCTCGGCCTGTGCGGCCAGATCAACCTGGCGCAGGCCGCGTTCTTCGGCTTCGGCGCCTATGCCGTCGGCCTCGGGACCGCCGACCTGCATCTGAACTTCTGGCTCTGCCTGGTTGGCGGCTGCGTGATCACGCTGATCGCCGGCGCTTTCCTCGGCATGTCGACGCTGCGGCTCGGCGGGCATTACCTGGCGATGGTGACGATCTCGTTCCAGCAGATCGTGACGCTGGTGATGATCAACGCGATCGGCGTGACCCATGGGCCCGACGGCGTCGCCAACATTCGCCGCCCCGAGCTGTTCCAGTCGTCGCAAAGCTATCTCGCGTTCTGCGTCGCGATGCTCGCCATCATCGGCTATCTGGTCTGGCATCTGCCCGACACCAAGCTCGGCCGCGCCATGCGCGCGGTGCGCGACAACGAGCTCGCGGCCGGCGTCAACGGCATCGACGTGTTCCGCACCAAGGTTTCCGCCTTTGCGGTGTGCGCGGTGCTCGGCGGCCTTGCGGGCGGCCTGTTCGCCGGCGGCTTCGCCTATGTCAGTCCGGACCAGTTCTCGTTTGCGGAATCGATCCAGTTCCTGACCATGTCGCTGCTCGGCGGCGTGGCCTCGCCGATCGGCTCGGCGATCGGCACCGGGCTGCTGATCCTGATCCCGGAATGGCTGCGCTTCCTCAAGAGCGTGCCGGGTCTCTACCTCGCGATCTACGGCCTGTCGGTGATCCTGATCATCCGCTTCATGCCCGACGGCATCTGGGGCTTCGTGTCCGACGCCTACACGCGCTGGCGCGCGGATACCAGGGCGCCGCCCGTTGCCGGAGCGCTCCAGCTCAAGCCCGCGACCACGGGCGGCGACATCGTGCTCGAGGTCACCGGGCTCTCGAAGCATTTCGGCGGCCTCAAGGCGGTCGACGACGTCGACATCGCGGTGAAGCGCGGCAGCGTGCATGCGCTGATAGGACCGAACGGCTCCGGCAAGACCACGACGCTGAACGTGCTGTCCGGCCTCTACAAGGCGACATCAGGCAAGATCGTGCTCGACGGCACCGACATCACCGCCATGGCGCCGCATCAGCGCACGGCGGCGGGTCTCGGACGCACCTTCCAGAACATCCGCCTGTTCCGCTCGATGACGGCGCTGGAGAATGTCGAGATCGGCGCCGAGCGGCCCGGCAACACCATGATCGGGAAGGGCGATGACGCGCTGACCGAGCGCGCAATGGAGGCGCTGACTTTCGTCGGCCTCGGCAGCCGCGCCAACGAGCTGATCTCGAGCTTCTCCTACGGCCATCAACGCCTGATCGAGATCGCGCGGGCGCTGGCCTCGAACCCGACCTTGCTGCTGCTCGACGAGCCGGCCGCCGGCCTCAACTCGACCGAAAAGCTCGAGCTGCACGAGCTGCTCAAGCGCATCGCAGCCCAAGGCCTCACCATCCTGATCATCGATCACGACATGACGCTGGTCTCGGAAGCCGCCCAGCACATCACCGTGCTGAACTTCGGACGCCGCATCGCGGACGGCGAGTCGATGGCGGTGCTGCGCCATCCCGACGTCGTCTCCGCCTATCTCGGGAGCGAATGATGCCGCTGCTCGAAATCCGCAATCTCGTGGTCCGCTACGGTGAGATCGAAGCGCTGCGCGGCATCACCATCGCCGTGGAGCAGGGCCAGGTGGTCACGCTGCTTGGCGCCAATGGCGCCGGCAAGTCGACCACGCTGCGCGCGATCAGTGGCCTCGCCAAGCCCGCCTCGGGCGACATCCTGTTCGACGGTCATTCGATCGCGGGCCTCGGGCCGGAAGCGATCGTCCGGCTCGGCATCTCGCATGTGCCGGAAGGCCGCCGCGTGTTTCCGGGCCTCACGGTGAAAGAGAACATCATGCTCGGCGCGTCGAACCGGAAGGTTTCGGCGTCCCAGATCTCGCGCGAGGCCGACGCGATGTTCGATTTGTTTCCCGATATTCGCGCCTTCTCCAACGCGCTGGGCTGGACGCTGTCCGGCGGCCAGTTGCAGATGGTGGCGGTGGCGCGCGGGCTGATGGCGAAGCCGCGGCTGCTGCTGCTCGACGAGCCGTCGCTCGGTCTCGCACCTGTGATCGTGCAGGCGGTGTTCCGCATTATTTCGCAGATCAGGAAGGACACCACGGTCTTGCTCGTCGAGCAAAATGCGCGCATGGGACTCTCGGTCGCCGATCACGGTTTTGTCCTCGAAACCGGGCGGATCGTGCTCGGTGGCAAGCCCGACGAATTGTGGGGCAATGAAGCCATCGCTGCCGCCTATCTCGGCGGCCACGCCAAGACCCACGCCTGACACCGTCCCGTGCTTTACTGAGCGAGCTAGTTCTTCATGGTCACCATCAAGGTCGATAATCTCATCAACTTCGTGTCGGAGGTATTTTCGCATTCGGAGTCCTCTCCGGAAGAGGCGAAGCGCATCGCGACCTACCTGACGACCGCGAACCTCACCGGCCACGACAGCCACGGCGTGATCCGCGTGCCGGTTTATGTCCGGTGGAAGAAGATGGGCTCGATCGTGCCGAACCAGACCCCCGAGGTCGTGGTCGACACGCCGTCGCTCGCGGTGGTCGACGGCAAGTTCGGATATGGCCAGACCGTCACGCCGGTTGCGGTCAAGCTCGGCATCGAGAAGTGCAAGAAGGCGGGACTCGCCGCGGTCGCGCTGCGCAACTCCGGCCACCTCGGCCGCGTCGGCGACTGGGCCGAAATGGCCGCCGCGGAAGGTCTCGTCTCGATTCATTTCGTGACCGCGGCGGGCTCGCTCTTGGTCGCGCCCTATGGCGGCGTCGAGAAGCGGCTGTCGACCGCGCCGTACTGCGTCGGCATTCCGCGCCAGGGCCAGGACCCGATCGTGCTCGATTTCGCGACGTCCGTCGTCGCCGAGGGCAAGTGCCTGGTGGCGAGCCGCGGCGGCAAGAAGCTGCCGATCGGGGCGCTGGTCGATGCCGACGGCACGCTGAGCGAAGACCCGCATGTGCTGTATGGCCCGTACACGCCCGACGGGCCGCGCGACCACACCAAGGGAACCGGCGCGATCCGCGCGTTCGGCGATCACAAGGGCTCCGGTCTCGCCTTCATCTGCGAATTGCTCGGCGGCGCGCTGACCGGCACCGGTGCGACGTCATCGGATCGCCGCTTCGCCAACGGCATGATGGCGTTCTACATCGATCCCAAGGTGATCGACACCAGCAACTTCTTCGACGGCGAAATCACCCGCTACACCGATTTCATCCGCGCCACCAAGCCGATCGCGGGCACGGAGTCCGTGCTGGTTCCGGGCGATCCCGAGCGCAAGACCCGCGCCGATCGCACCAGGAATGGCATCCCCTTGCCTGACGACACCTGGGCGGCGATAGTGAATACCGCGCGCGAAGTCGGCGTCAGCGAAGTCTCGATCCAGCGGGCGACCAGCTGAGGTCCGCTCCTCCAGGAAACGCAGCTGCCCTTCAAGAAGCACAAAAGGAAACGTGATCAATGGCAAACAAGGTCAAGCAGGTCTGGGCATCGGGCAAGGCGGTGGTCAACGCGTGGCTGGCGATCCCCTCCGGGTTTTCCGCCGAAGTGATCGCGCAATGCGGCTTCGACAGCGTCACCGTCGACATGCAGCATGGTGTGCAGGACTATCAGTCGATGGTGCAATGCTTCCAGGCGATGCATGCCCATCCGGTCACGCCGATGGTCCGCGTGCCCTGGAATGAGCCCGGCATCATCGGCAAGGTGCTGGACGGCGGCGCCTATGGCGTGATCTGCCCGATGGTCAACACGCCGCAGGAAGCCAAGAACCTCGTCTCCTACGCAAAATATCCGCCGAAGGGCGTGCGCTCCAACGGTCCGATCCGCGCCGGCATGTATGGCTCGGCCGGCACCTATCAGCAGACCGCCAACGACGAGATCGTGCTGCTGCCGATGATGGAGACCAAGACCGCGGTCGAGAACATGGAAGCGATCCTCGATGTCGAAGGCATCGACGGCGTCTATATCGGCCCGTCCGATCTCGGCTTCTCCTACGGCCTGGTGCCGAAGCTCGATCGCGACGAACCGGAGATCCTCAAGATCTACGAGAAGATCATCAAGGAGTGCGGCAAGCGCGGCCTCAACCCGGGCATCCACTGCTCCGGCGCCGAAGGCGCGGTGCGCGCCATCAACATGGGCTTCAAGCTCGTCACGCTGTCGAACGAAGTCGGCCTGATGCAGGTCTACGCCAAGATGCAGGTCAACGCGACCCGCGAGAAGTCCGGCGGCAAGGTGTAACGTGATCTCTCCCTCTCCCCGTTCTTCACGGGGAGAGGGCTGGGGTGAGGGCTTCTGTCCGGCGAGCATCGTTGTAGTTGGCAGTGTGCTTTGCCCCTCACCCGAATTCTCGCTACGCGAGAATTCGACCTCTCTCCGTAAAGAACGGGGAGAGGTAAAGGAAACACCAAGGAGAGTTCCCATGGCCACCGCACAAACGATCCGCCTGCACGCCGACGACAGCGTCCTGATCGCGCGCGCGAGCCTGCCGCCGGGACTGGAAGTGGCCGAGGGCGTCACCACGGTCGATCGGATTCCGGCTGGCCACAAGGTCGCGATCAAGCCGATCGCGCAGGGCGAGCCGATCCGCCGCTACGGCCAGATCATCGGCTTTGCGACGCAGCCGATCGCGCCCGGCCAGCATGTGCACACCCAGAATTGCGGCATGGGCGATTTCGCCAAGGACTACGCTTATGGCGTCGACGTCAAGCCGGTGCCGAATTTCGATCTGCCGGCGACGTTTGAAGGCATCCGCCGCGCCGACGGCCGCGTCGCGACGCGCAACTATATCGGCATCCTCACCTCGGTGAATTGCAGCGCTCATGTCGCCGGGATCGTCGCCGACATGTTCAAGAAGAACCCGTTCACCGGCGACAATCCGCTGGCCGATTACCCGAATGTCGACGGCGTCGTCGCGCTGACCCACAAGACCGGCTGCGGCATGACCCAGGACGAGCCGCTGGCGCTGCTCCGCCGCACGCTCGGCGGCTATGCGCGGCACGTCAATTTCTCCAACGTCATCGTGCTCGGCCTCGGCTGCGAGGTGAACCAGATCGGCGGCCTGATGGCCGAGCAGAAGCTCGCCGGCCGGCTGCGCGCGATGGACATCCAGGAGGTCGGCGGCACCCGCAAGACCGTCGAAGCCGGCGTTGCCTTCGTCAAGGAAGCGCTCGCCGACGCCAACAAGGTCAAGCGCGAGGCGGTGCCGGCGAGCGAGCTCACGGTGGCGCTGCAATGCGGCGGCTCGGATGGATACTCCGGCGTGTCGGCCAATCCGGCGCTCGGCGCGGCGAGCGATCTGCTGGTCCGCCACGGCGGCACGGTCATTCTCTCGGAGACGCCCGAGACCTATGGCGCCGAGCATTTGCTGACCCGCCGCGCCGTCAGCCGCGAGGTCGGCGAGAAGCTGGTCGGCCTGATGCGCTGGTGGGAGGAATACACGAGCCGCGAGGGCGCCGAGATGAACGCCAATCCGAGTCCCGGCAACAAGGCCGGCGGCCTCACCACCATCCTGGAGAAGTCGCTCGGCGCGATGGCGAAAGCCGGCAGCACCAACCTCGTCGACGTCCTGCACTACGCCGAGCCGGTGACAAAAAAGGGTTTTGTGTTCATGGACACGCCCGGCTACGACCCGGTCGCCGCCACCGGGCAGGTCGCCGGCGGCGCCAACCTGGTTTGCTTCACCACCGGCCGCGGCAGCGTGTTCGGCTGCAAGCCCGCGCCGTCGATCAAGCTCGCCACCAACACGCCGATGTACAAGCGGATGGAAGACGACATGGACGTCAATTGCGGCACCATCCTCGACGGCGAGGAGAGCGTGCAGGAATGCGGCCAGCGCATCTTCGACCTCATCCTCAAGACCGCCTCCGGTCAGCCGACCAAGAGCGAGAGCTTCGACTTCGGCGGCGCCGAGTTCGCGCCGTGGGTACTCGGCGCGACGATGTAGTTGCGCGACGATCTCGCTCTGTACCCCGCTGGCCACCAGCTGTGGTAATGTGCAAGGTGTCTGCCATTGCCGCTTATCGAGAGATCACGCGGTATGGGTCCCTGCTTTCGCAGGAACGACGAGTTCTGTTGACGCGGCGTCCCGGATTGCGCTTCGCTCCATCCGGGCTACGGACTGGATGTAGGACACATGCGCGCGCGTCGGTTGGGGATTATTGTATGTCTCGCATTGCTGAGTTTCGGCGCCGCCTCGGCTGACGCCGCGACCATCGTCGCGCTGGGCGCGAGCAACACCTACGGCAAGGGCGTGGCGCGCAACCAGGCCTATCCCGCGCAGCTCGAAGCGATCCTGCGCGCCAAGGGAATGAACGTCCGTATCGTGAATGCCGGCATCAATGGCGACACCACGGAAGGGATGCTGCAACGGCTCGACCGGTCGGTCCCCAATGGCACCCGTGCGGTGATCCTGCAGCCGGGCGGCAACGACCGGCGCAAGGGCAGCCCGGACCGGACCGCGGATATCCAAAGCCGGCTCAGCGCCCGCGGCATCACGGTGATCATGCTCCCCAACGGGATGCTGGGCGGACTTCCGCATCAGCCCGATGGCGTGCACCTGACCCCCGAAGGCTATCACATGCTTGCCGAGCAGCTTGCGTCGCAGGTCTCCGGCGCGATCGGCCGCTAGTCCCTGTAGCCCGGATGGAGCCAACGGGTCGCGCGAACGCGCGCCCGATGACAGGCTCCGCGAAAATCCGGGACTCTCACCGCGGATAAAATCCCCGGATTGCGCTTCGCTCCATCCGGGCTACGGCTTCGCTCGCTGCTTGGGCAGCCTATGCCCGTTGTTAGTGCTTGATGTCGACCGGAACCAGTGTTCTGCTCAAAAAAGCTGCTGGAGTCCTCGGTCCGTGTCGATCTTCGTCGCACTGCATCACGTCACGCACTACAAATACGACCGGCCGATCGATCTCGGGCCCCAGACCATTCGGCTCCGGCCGGCGCCGCATACCCGCACGCCGATCCTGAGCTATTCGCTCAAGGTTACGCCGGCCAACCACTTCGTGAACTGGCAGCAGGACCCGCAGGGCAACTGGCTGGCGCGCTACGTGTTTCCGGAGAAGGCGACCGAGCTCAAGGTCGAGGTCGACTTCACCGCGCAGATGACGGTGGTCAATCCGTTCGATTTCTTCGTCGAGCCCTACGCCAACGCCTTTCCGTTCGAATACCCCGCCGATCTCAAGACCGAGCTTGCGCCTTACCTTGAGACGGAAGCACCCGGGCCGTTGCTCGCGGCGTATCTGAAGGGGGTTCCGCGCCAGGCCGACTCGACCGTCAATTTCCTGGTCGAGCTGAATTCTCAGCTGCAAAAGCAGATCAGCTACGTCATCCGCATGGAGCCCGGCATCCAGACGCCGGAGGAGACGCTGGCCGCGGGCTCCGGCTCCTGCCGCGATTCGGCGTGGCTCCTGATCCAGGCGCTGCGCCATCTCGGGCTCGCGACGCGCTTCGTCTCCGGCTATCTCATTCAGCTGCGGCCCGACATCGATCCGCTCGAGGGGCCGCGCGAGGTCGAGAGCGATTTCACCGACCTGCACGCCTGGGCCGAGGTCTATCTGCCCGGCGCCGGCTGGATCGGGTTCGACGTCACGTCCGGCATGCTGACCGGCGAGGGCCACATCCCGGTCTGCGCCACTCCGCATTACCGCTCGGCCGCGCCGGTGTCCGGCACCGCGGGTATCGCCAATACCGAGTTCGGCTTCGAGATGAGCGTCAAGCGGATCCGCGAGGCGCCGCGGATCACCCGGCCGTTCTCGGACGATTCCTGGGCGCGGCTCGACCGGGTCGGCGAGCAGGTCGATGCCGACCTGACGAAAGACGACGTGCGGCTGACGATGGGCGGCGAGCCGACCTTCGTCTCGATCGACGATCTGGAATCGCCGGAATGGAATGTCGCCGCGGTCGGCCCGACCAAGCGCGCGCTGGCCGACGAATTGATCCGCAAGCTGCGCACGCGGTTCGCGCCGGGCGGCCTGCTGCATTACGGCCAGGGCAAATGGTATCCCGGCGAGAGCCTGCCGCGCTGGGCGTTCGGCCTCTATTGGCGCAAGGACGGCAAGCCGATCTGGAAGAACGCCGATCTGATCGCAAGCATCGAGAATTCGCGCAAGGCCGAGGTGGCCGATGCCGAGCGCTTTGCCGTCGGCACCGCGAAGAAGCTCGGGCTCGGCGCCGACTATGTCATGCCGGCCTATGAAGACCCGGCGTTCTGGCTGCAGCGTGAAGCCGGGCTGCCGCCCAACGTCACGCCCGATAACTCCAAGCTGACGGATGCCGAAGAGCGCGCGCGCCTGGCGCGGGTGTTCGACGAGGGACTGACGACGCCGAAGGGCTTTGTGCTGCCGATCCAGCGCTGGACGCCGCTTGCCGACAAGATCCCTGCGCGCTGGCGCAGCGAGCACTGGAAGATCCGCCGCAGCCATCTGTTCGCATCACCCGGCGATTCCCCGCTCGGCCTGCGGCTGCCGATCGGCTCGCTCGAACATGTCCCGCCGGAGGACTATCCTTACATCGTCGAGCAGGATCCGATGGCACCGCGCGAGGCGCTTGCCGATGCGGAGCTGAAGCAGGCGCTGAAGGACATCCCCGAGCCGCTGCCGGTGCGCACCGCAATGGCGATCGAAGTCCGCGACGGCGTGCTCTGCGTCTTCATGCCCCCGGTCGAGAAGGTCGACGACTATCTCGAGCTGATCACGGCAATCGAGGCGACCGCCGAGGAAACGCAGCTCGCGGTGCATGTCGAAGGCTATTCACCGCCATATGATCCGCGCGTCGAGGTGATCAAGGTGACGCCCGATCCCGGCGTGATCGAGATCAACGTGCAGCCGGCGCAAAGCTGGCGCGAGGCCGTCGATATTACGCTCGGCCTCTATGAGGACGCCGCGAAGACACGGCTTGGCGCCAACCGGTTCCTGATCGATGGCCGCCACACCGGCACCGGTGGCGGCAACCACATCGTGGTCGGCGGTAGCAAGCCGGAGGATTCGCCGTTCCTGCGCCGGCCCGATCTCTTGAAGAGCCTCGTGCTGTACTGGCAGCGGCATCCGTCGCTGTCTTACCTGTTCTCCGGCATGTTCATCGGCCCGACCAGCCAGGCGCCGCGCATCGACGAGGCGCGGCACGACGGGCTCTATGAGCTCGAGATCGCGCTGTCGCACGTGCCGCCGTCGGGCATGGACGCGCCGCTGTGGCTGGTCGATCGTTTGTTCCGGCATATCCTGGTCGACATCACCGGCAACACCCATCGCGCCGAGATCTGCATCGACAAGCTCTATTCGCCCGACAGTCCGACCGGCCGGCTTGGCCTCGTCGAATTCCGTGCGCTCGAAATGCCGCCCGATCCCAGGATGTCGCTGGCGCAGCAGCTTCTGATCCGCGCGCTGATCGCAAAACTGTGGCGCGAGCCGCAGCAGGGCAAGTTCGTGCGCTGGGGCACCGCGCTGCATGATCGCTTCATGCTGCCGCATTTCCTCTGGGAGGATTTTCTCGGCGTGCTCGCCGAGCTCAAGCAGTCCGGCTACGACGTCGAGCCGGAATGGTATCAGGCGCAGCTCGAATTCCGTTTCCCCGCCTTCGGCCGGGTTCATCACGGCGGTGTCGGCCTCGAGCTGCGGCAGGCGCTGGAGCCCTGGCACGTGCTGGGCGAGGAGGGCACCTCGGGCGGCACGGTGCGCTATGTCGATTCGTCGGTCGAGCGGTTGCAGGTGAAGGCGACCGGATTCGTCGAGGGCCGCCACGTCATCACCTGCAACGGCCGGCGGATGCCGATGACCGAGACCGGCCGCTCCGGTGAGGCGGTCGCCGGCGTCCGTTTCAAGGCTTGGCAGCCGGCCTCCGGCCTGCATCCGACCATTCCGGTGCACGCGCCGCTGACGTTCGACCTGATCGACACCTGGAACGGCCGCTCGCTCGGCGGCTGCGTCTATCACGTCGCCCATCCCGGCGGCCGCAATTACGAGACCAAGCCGGTCAATTCCTACGAGGCCGAGGCGCGGCGGCTGGCGCGCTTCCAGGAACACGGCCATACCCCCGGCAAGATCGAAACGCCGCCGGAGGAACGCACAACTGAGTTTCCCTTGACCCTCGACTTGCGGACGCCGCTCCTGCACTAATTGGAGCGCGTTCCAGCGAAATCGGATCATTCTCTGGGACGCAGGGGAAGTGGAATGACCGTGTCGGGTGGCCAAGGCGGCAGCAGTCAGGAGAGCAGGGCCCGGCCCGGCCAGCGCCGGATGGCGCAATGGACCCGGGACTACGTCCGGCTGCCCGGCATTCCCGACGAATATATCGCCGAGAACGGCGCGCCGCGGCCGGCCTGGGCGCGCTTCTTCGATGCATTTGCCGCGCTGTCGCCGGCCGATATCGAGCGCCGCTTCGCCAATGCGGACCGTCATCTGCGCGAGGCCGGCGTCACCTATCGCGCGCCCGGCGATACGTCGGACCGGATCTGGCCGCTCAGCCATCTGCCGTTGATCATCGACGCCGCCGACTGGCGACAGCTCGCCGCCGGCGTCGCGCAGCGCGCGCAGCTTCTGGAAATGGTGCTGGCCGATCTCTACGGCGACGGCCGCCTCGTTGCTGACGGCGCGATCCCCGCGGCGGCGATCGCCGGCAGCAGCGAATATCTGCGCGCGGTCAGCGGCATCAAGCCGCCGGGCGGCCGCTATCTACATCTCTATGCCGCCGACATCGGCCGCGGACCCGACGGCCGCTGGTGGGTGCTCGGCGATCGCACGCAGGCGCCGTCGGGCGCGGGCTATGCGCTGGAAAACCGCCTGGTGCTGTCGCGCGCCTTTTCCAATCTCTACAAGTCGATGAATGTCGAGCGCGTCGCGCCGTTCTTCGAGGCGTTCCGCGATTCGCTGCGCGCCAGCGCCGACCGCGACGAGCCGCGGATCGGCCTGCTGACACCCGGCGCGTTCAGCGAAACCTATTTCGAGCACGCGACCCTGGCGCGCTATCTCGGCTTCCTCTTGGTCGAGGGCGACGATCTCGCGGTCTCCGGCGACCGCGTCCATATCCGCACCGTTGCCGGATTGAAGCGGCTCGACGTGCTGCTGCGCCGGGTCGATTCCAACATGCTCGATCCGCTCGAGCTCGATGCGTCGTCCTATCTCGGCGTGCCGGGCCTCGTCGAGGTGCTGCGCAAGGGCGGCGTCGTGGTCGCCAACATGCCGGGCTCCGGCGTGATGGAGGCCCGGGCGCTGCTCGGCTTCCTGCCCAATCTGTGCCGGCGCCTGCTGAGCGAGAACCTCATGATGCCGCACATCGCGACCTGGTGGTGTGGCCAGAAATCCGCCCGCGAGCAGGTGCTGTCGCGGCTCGACGAATTTGCGATCGAAGGCGCCTATGGCCGCGGTGTCGCGGATTTTCCCGGCCACGGCCCGGTGCTCCCCGGCGAATTGTCGGCGGCGGATCGCGATCGCCTCAAGGATGCGATCAGCCATCGCGGCATCGACTATGTCGGCCAGGAGCTGGTGCGGCTGTCGACCACGCCGGTGTGGGAGAACGGCCGGATCACGCCGCGTCCGTTCGTGCTGCGGGTGTTCGCGGCCGCGACGCCGAACGGCTGGACCGTCTTGCCCGGCGGCTTCTGCCGGATCGCCGACCGGGCCGATGCGCGCGCGGTGTCGATGGGCGATGGCGCGGTCTCCGCCGACGTCTGGGTGGTCTCCGACAGGGCGGTGGCCACCTCGACCTTGCTGCCGGCGGTCGATACCGTCCGCATCCGCCGCATCGCCGGCGTGCTGCCGAGCCGCGCCGCCGACAATCTGTTCTGGCTCGGCCGCTATCTCGAGCGCGCCGAGGCCACCATCCGCCTGATCCGCGCGCTGTGCACGCCGCTGCGCGATCCGGCGCGCGCCAATTCGAACGGCAACGCGCCGGCGATGCATTCGGCCGAGCGCATCCAGCGCCTGCTGGTGACCTGGGGCGCGGCCACGCAGACCGCGCGGGCCAATCCGGCCAAGGTCGCGCTCGAAGCGTTGCAGAACGAGGAGAAGTTCGGCTCGGCGCTGTCGCTCGTGCGTTCGGCGCAGCGCACGGCGACCTCGCTCCGCGAGCGGTTGTCGCCGGACGCTTGGCAGGTCATCACCGAAATGGCCGACCGGCTCGCGATCGAGGTGCATGACGATGATGGCGTCGTCAGCGCCGCCGAATTGACGTTGCAGGAGCTCGCGAGCTTCGCAGGCCTGGCGCAGGAGAACATGAACCGCGCCGCCGGCTGGCGCTTCCTCGACATGGGGCGCCGCGCCGAGCGCGCCATCAACACCACGCGCTTTGCCCGCCAGTTCGCCTATGACGAGGCCGGCGACGAAGACCTCGACGTCCTGCTCACGCTGGTCGATTGCCAGATTACCTATCGCTCGCGCTATCTGGTGCAGCCGCTGCTGACGCCGGTGCGCGATCTTGCGGTGCTCGATCCCTACAACCCGCGCTCGGTGGCGTTCCAGGTCGCGGCGCTGAACGAGCATATCGCCGCGCTGCCGAGCCTGAAGGAGCACGGCCTGATCGAGCGGCCGCAGCGGCTCGCGGTCGCGCTGGAGGCGATGCTGACGACGGCCGAAGCCGGCAGCCTCGACGTCAAGACGCTGTTCGCGCTGGAGCAGGATCTGCTCAACCTCTCCGATGCGATCGGGCTGCATTATTTCCCGCACGGACCGAACGCCAGCCGGCCGGAGAAGCTCACGGGGCTGGCGTGATCTACGACATCCGTCACGTCACGACCTATAGCTACGAGACCCAGGTCAGTTTCGCGCGCTGCGCGCTGCGGCTGGAGCCGATCAGCGGCGACGGGCAGCAGCTGATCTCGCATGCGGTCGAGATTCGACCCAAGCCCGCGGAGCGCACCTCCCGGCGCGACTTCTTCGGCACGCTGACCGAAAGCGTCCTGATCGAGACCGCGCATCGCAGCCTCCGCATCGATTCCCGCTCGCGGGTCTCGGTGACGCGGCAGCCGCCGGCGCGTGACGCCGCGAGCCCGTCCTGGGAGAGCGTGCGCGATCACGCCTTCGAAGGCTTGAGCCTCGATGCGGCCTCGCCGGTCGGCTATGTCTTTGCCAGTGCGCTGGTGCCGGTGTTGCGGCCGGTGACAGCCTATGCGTCCGCGAGCTTTGCGCCCGGTGGCGGCATCCTCACCGGAGCGGCCGACCTGATGCACCGCATCCGCGGCGACTTCAAATACGATCCCAAGGCGACCGTGATCTCGACGCCGCTGCGCGACGTATTCGAGAAGCGCCACGGCGTCTGCCAGGACTTTGCCCATGTGATGATCGCGGGCCTGCGCGGGCTCGGCCTGCCCGCGGCCTATGTCAGCGGCTATCTGCGCACCATTCCGCCGCCGGGCCGGCCGCGGCTGCAGGGGGCGGATGCGACCCATGCCTGGGTCTCGGTCTGGTGCGGCAGCGAGCTCGGCTGGGTCGGGTTCGATCCGACCAACGATCTGATGGTCGGAGGCGACCACATCATCCTCGCCATCGGCCGCGACTTCGCCGACGTCTCGCCGGTCGATGGCGTCATTGTCGGTGCGCGCAAGCAGAAGCTCAGCGTCGCGGTCGACGTGCTGCCGGTGGAGTGAGGGAGCGGGTGTGACTTCGATCAGGCGACGTGCCGCTTGCCGGATTTGTCCCATCCGATCGGGCTGACGACGACGCGGTCGCGGCCTTCGTGCTTGGCTTGATAGAGCGCAAGGTCCGCGGCCTTGAGCAGATCGCGCGACGTACGCTCGTGGTCGGGCACGAGGCAAGACACCCCGATGCTGACGGTCGGCAGCTCCTGCTCGGTCTCGCGTGCGGCCGTCAGCTTGGCGCGAATCTGTTCGGCGACATCAAGCGCGCCGGCCTTGCCGATGCCCGGCAGCAGCACCGAAAACTCCTCACCGCCGTAGCGCGCGCCGAGATCGGTGACGCGCTTGGCGGTGGCTGCGATGCACCGCCCCACGGTGGCGAGCACGGCGTCGCCGGCCTGGTGTCCGTAGGTGTCGTTGAAGGCCTTGAAATGATCGACGTCGATCATCAGCAGCGAGACCGGCGATTTCGCGCGCATGCCGCGCCGCCATTCGACGTCGAGGGTGTCGTCGAGACGGCGGCGGTTGGCGAGGCCGGTCAGCGCATCGGTGCTCGCGAGGTGCGCGAGCCGGCGTTCCGCCGCGACGCGCCGTTTGAGAGCAGCCAGCAAATAGAACATCAGCACGATCGAGAAGCCGCACAGTGCGGCCACCACGCTGCCGATCAGCCAGACCTGCTGCCACCAATCGGCATAGATGCCGCTGAGCGCGAGACCCTCGGCGACGATCAGGCGATGGTTGCCGACCGCCTGGAAGACATAGAGCCGGCTGACATGATCGACGAGCGATTTGGTCATATAGGAGCCGGATTGCCGTGCCGGGTATTGCTTGAAGACCAGGGAGTCCTTGATGCTTTGCCCGATCTTGCCGATCTCGAACGGTGCGCGCATCAGTATCACGCCATCGGCGTTGAACAGCGCCATGCTGTCGCCGAGGCCGAAGTTCAGCTTGCGAAACAAATTGTGGAAATAGCTGAGCCGCATGCTGCCGGCGACCACGCCGGCAAACGAGCCGTCGTCGTTGCTGATGCGGCGGCTCAGGCTGATCAGATATTCGCCCTCCGGCGTGACCCAGGGCGCGCTGACGAACAGACCACGGTCCGGTTGGGTCCGCTGCGCCTGGAAGAAGTCGCGATCGGCGAAATTCGCGGTCCGCGGCGTCAATGTCCGGGAATCAAGCGTGACGTCTCCCGCGGCATTCAGCACCAGGATCGAGCCGAGATCCTTGGCCGTGGCGGCGCGGTCGAACAGCAAGACCTGGCGAAGCTCCGGGCTGATCTTGGTCAGCTCCGGCAGCTTGACGCCGTCGGCGACCGCCTGCAGCGAGAGGTCATAGAGCTCGATGTTGCGGTCGATTTCGCTGGCGATCGAGGCGACGAGATTGGTCGCGCCTTGCTTCGCATGCTGATAGTCCTTGTCCGCCATCTCCCAGAGGATCGAAGCGCAGATCGCCGAAAAGCCCAAAACGAGGCCGATCCCGAGCGCAAGGAGCCGTTTGGTCGGCACCGCCTTCGGCCTTGGCACAAGCCCATTCATTGCACGCTTCCACTTCCCCCCGCGCCCCCGCGCTTTGACGTTTTCTATGGGGGCATCAAATTGAGAAAGGCGACCTGAAGCGCGGGCAATTTATGCGCGAGCGTTGGCAGAGCCTTAACCATCCGGATTGGCCGGGACCTGTCGCGTGCTTTGGTCTGCGGGGCGCGCGAGCAGAAGCTCGGTGTGCTTATGGTCAGCCTCAGCGAGGGCGCTGGGCGCCGCCGAGCTACCCTGTGGTTGCGCGACAAATCATTCGGCTTTTCAGAATTTAACTTGACAACCGACCCAACTTAGATGTTTAATGCGTCCGTCTCGCCCGATCGAGGGGCGCTTCGCGGTCGTCACGAACGCGGGTCGAGATGCGGTGGACGCGGAATGCGCAGTCGACGAATGCGCATGACGCGGACGGCGAAATCGTGCAGGCCTGACGCCCTAGTGGTAGGTGTCTTTTCCGATTGCGCGGGTGCGCGTTGCGAAGACGGTGACAACAAAGCCCAGTCTCGCCGGGGAGAGCACGTATAAGCCGTAACCCATCGCGCAGGGAAAGCCGGATTGCTCCGGTTACACCTGTGGTCCTACCCCCGAGCTTTCTACCCTTTTGCTCGGGGCCCATGGGTGCGATCGGCACCCGGCTTTCCCTGCGCCCTCTTCGAGAAGAGGGCGGAACGAAGAGCAAGACTCGGACAATCATGTCGCGAGAACGCGAAGCTGTATCGCCATCCTCAGCTGTCATCGCGGGGGATCCAGTACGCCGCGCCCTTTCGGCCCAAGCACAACCGTCTCTGGAATACTGGATCACCCGCTTTCGCGGGTGATGACACCGACAGTGTGGCAATTGAATCGAAACCCACCCTCATCGTCGTCCTGGCGAAAGCCAGGACCCATTACCCCGAATGAGATTTGTTGCGCGACGCTGGGGCCATAATCCCTACGACAATCGAATGCGGGGGTCCTGGCTTTCGCCAGGACGACGATGAAATAGGTCGCCTCAACACATCAAACAGGACGGCATCATAACCGGCGCATACATTCGCGGGTGATGACATCGAACAAGACATTCTTGACGCAGCCCCGGGATTTGGATTGGCCCCAGCAGCCACTTTGTCGCTACGTCCCCGTCCGCCGCAGGCCGTCAGCGGCATCGCTGCGCAAATTGCGGAAGAACTGTTCGACCTCGCGCGACAGCGTCTCGGCGGTTGCGGTCAGATCGTTCGACGCCGCGAGCACCGCTTCCGCCGCCTTGCTGGTCTGGTCCATGTCGTCGCGGAGCGAGCCGACGTTTGTGACCAGGGTTTCGTTGCCCTGGGCCGCCATGTGCGCGTTGGCCGAGATTTCGCGGGTGGCAGCATCCTGCTGGCCGATCGCGCTTGCGATGTTGGCCGTGACGTCGTTGATCTCGCGCACGGCCTGGCCGATCTCGCGCACCGCGGCCACCGAGTTGCGGGTGGAGGCCTGGATCAGGCCGATATTCTCGCTGATCTCGGCGGTTGCCTTCGCGGTCTGCCCGGCCAGCGCCTTGACCTCGTGCGCCACGACGGCGAAGCCGCGGCCGGCATCGCCGGCGCGGGCGGCTTCGATGGTGGCATTGAGCGCGAGCAGGTTGGTCTGCTCGGCGATCGCCTGGATCAGGTTCAGCACGCCGTCGATGCGCTGGGTGGTGGCGGCGAGGCCCTCGATCTCGGTGATCGACCGGTCGGTGCGCACCCCGGCCTGATCGACCGCGCCGGAGGACTGCTTGACCTGGCGGCCGATCTCCTCGACCGAAGCGGAGAGCTCTTCGGCCGCGCTCGCCACCGCGGAGACGTTGCTCGAGGCCTGTTCGGTGGCGCCGGCTGCGGCAACCGCACGGCCGCTGGCGTCCGCCGCGACGGTCGCGATGGTCTGCGCGGTTCGCCGCATCGTCGCGGCGTTGTCCTGCACCGCGCGCAGCACCTCACCGATGGTGCCGCGGAATGCGTCGACGAAGCTCTCGATGTGCCGGCCACGCGCGTCACGGGCCTCGGAATCCTGCAGGACTTGCGCATTCAGACTGCGATTGCGCTCCATCGCCTCCTGGAACACCTTGATGGCGCGCGCCAGGGCGCCGATCTCGTCGCCGCGCCCGACATGGGGCACTTCGACATGGTCGTCGCCTTCGGCGACGCGCTTGATGGTCGCGGTGATCTGCGACAGACGGCCGGGCCACCGAGCGGGCGATGATCAGGACGCCGAGCACCACCACGATCAGGGCGGCTGCACCGAGCCCGGTCAGCAGCAGCGCCAACGCCCGGTTGGCGTCGGTCTGCCGTGCCAGTCGCTTGCTGCGCTCGGCATAGACCTTGGACAGCGCCTCGAGGTCCTTGTTCAGCGCGGTGCGCACGTCGCGGTTGGCGTCGTTGTCGCCCCACTCACGCCCGGCTGCGGCGCCGATCTCGATGCCGCGGCGAACCAGCTCCTTGCGGAATTCGACGAATTGCTCGATGCGCGCCTTGAACGCCGCGAACTGGGCGGCGTCGTCGGCCTGCACCAGGGTTTCCCAGTTCTTGACCACGCTGAGGATGCGGTCGCTGAACGCCAGCAGCCCGTCACCGTATTTCTTCACCGCCGCCGGATCGGTCGACATGTAGATGCCGCGGGATTCCATCACCACGGCATAGACCAGCGAGTTGACCCGCTCGACATTGAGTGCGGCGCGGCTCGCGAGGTCGACGGCCTCGGTCAGCTCGGCGTTGCGCCGCGCGTTGGTGTCGGACAGGAAGGTGATGGCTGCGGTCAGCGCCGCGATCAGCGCAAACGTCGAGTACAGCCGGGCAGCAAGCGAGAATCGGGATGCCATTGGTGGCCGGGATCTGGGGGTCGGAGATGTGACGGGGACGGGCATTGCGGGCACTCCAAGAGGCCGGGGAGTACCGTCGGCCAATTAAAGCTTATGCAAAATGTTCATGGATAATGTCTTAACGAGCGCGGTTTCCGCCGGCCGCAACCCGTTAAATCTCCAAACAATCCCAATGTCTTATGAGGGGTGCTCGGAACCTTCCTGGTTGTGCCGCCTTGCCGCGCCGTCGAGTGACGGGCCGCCATCATCATCACACATCAACATCCCCTGCGCGGTGGCAACGATGCCGATGGCACGACTTTCGCAAAGAGGTGCTAGGTTACGTTGCCCCAGCCTCGACGTGAACTCCCATGCACTATCGTCACACCATCGGCGCAACCAACTACGCATTCGACGATCTGCGCATCCTGCTTGCCAAGGCCTCGCCGCCGCGGTCCGGCGACCGCCTGGCCGGCCTCGCAGCCGACAGCGCGGAGGAGATGATCGCCGCGCGGCTTGCGCTGGCCGACGTGCCGCTCAAGCAATTCCTCGACGAGCCGGTCATTCCCTACGAGGACGATGAAGTCACGCGCTTGATCCTCGACAGCCACGACGTTGCCGGCTTTGTGCCGGTGTCATCGCTCACCGTCGGCGGTTTCCGCGACTGGCTGCTGTCCGATGCCGCCACTGGAGACACGATCAGGAAGATCTCGCGCGGCATCACGCCGGAGATGGCGGCGGCGGTGTCGAAGCTGATGCGCAACCAGGATCTGATCCTGGTGGCGAAGAAGTGCGAGGTCACGACCCGCTTCCGCAACACCATCGGTCTGCGCGGCCGCATGAGCACGCGGCTGCAGCCCAACCATCCGTTCGACGACCCCAAGGGCATCACCGCCTCGATCCTCGACGGGCTGCTGCTGGGATCGGGCGATGCCTGCGTCGGCATCAACCCGGCAAGCGACGATCCGAAGGTGATCGGCACCCTGCTGCGGCTGCTCGACGACATCATCGCGCGGCTCGAGATTCCGACGCAGGGCTGCGTGCTCACCCATGTCACCACTACGCTCGGACTGATCGGGCAGGGGCTGCCGGTCGATCTCGTGTTCCAGTCGATCGCCGGCACCGAGGCGGCCAACCGCAGCTTCGGCGTCGACCTGTCGCTGCTGCGCGAGGCGCGCGAAGCCGGGCTGTCGCTGCACCGGGGCACGGTCGGCGACAATGTGATGTATTTCGAGACCGGGCAGGGCTCGGCGCTGTCGGCCAACGCCCATCACCAGGTCGACCAGCAGACCTGCGAGGCACGGGCCTATGCGGTGGCGCGCGCGTTCGATCCGCTGCTGGTCAACAGCGTGGTCGGTTTCATCGGCCCCGAATACCTGTATGACGGCAAGGAAATCATCCGTGCCGGGCTCGAGGATCATTGCTGCGGCAAGCTGCTCGGCCTGCCGCTCGGGATCGACGTCTGCTACACCAACCATGCCGAGGCCGATCAGGACGACATGGATAATCTGCTGACGCTGCTTGCGGCCGCTGGCGTCAATTTCATCATGGGGGTGCCGGGCGCCGATGACGTGATGCTGAACTATCAGTCGACATCGTTTCACGACGCGCTCTACATCCGCGACCTGTTCGGCCTGAAGCGGGCGCCCGAATTCGACGCCTGGCTCGTGCGTGTCGGCCTTGCCGGGCAGGACTTCCGCCTCGTTGACGATGCGGAGCGGCTGCCCAACCTCGCGGCGAGGCTCCTGACCTGACGGGATAGCGAAATTCTGCAGAGCAACTATCTCGGCGTTATGACGTTAGGGAGTGCCACAATGTTGAAGAATTTCTGGCCCAGCGTTCCGCGTCGTGGTTAGATTTGCAGGTGCTTCGGGGTCATATTGATGAGAGCTGAGGGCATAGAGACAGCACGGCGTATCCTCTGCGTCTTTCCGCGCTATACGTCGTCGTTTGGCACCTTCGAGCACTCCTATCCCCTGACCGACGGCGTCAAGGCGTTCATGCCGCCGCAGGGCCTGCTGCTGATCGCGGCCTATCTTCCCGAGAACTGGCCGGTCCGGTTCGTCGACGAGAACCTGCGGCCCGCGACCGCGGAGGATTTCGCGTGGGCGGATGCCGTGTTCGTCAGCGGTATGCACATCCAGCGCCAACAGATGAACGACATCTGCCGCCGCGCGCATGAGCATGACCGCGTGGTCGCGATTGGCGGCCCCTCGGTCAGCGCCTGCCCGGACTACTATCCCGCATTCGACTACCTTCATGTCGGCGAGCTCGGCGACGCCACCAACGAGCTGATCCGGCGCCTGGCGGAGGACATCAGCCGTCCCGGTGAGCAGGTGGTGCTGACAACCGTCGACCGCCTGCCAATGACGGACTTCCCGCTGCCGGCCTATGAGCTCGCCGAGACCAAGAAGTACTTTCTCGGCAGCATCCAGTTCTCCTCGGGCTGCCCCTATCAGTGCGAGTTCTGTGACATCCCCGGGCTCTATGGCCGCAATCCGCGGCTGAAGTCGCCGCAGCAGATCATCGCCGAGCTCGACAAGCTGCGCGCCTGCGGCGCGACCGACACGGTCTATTTCGTCGACGACAATTTCATCGGCAACCGCAAGGCGGCGAGCGAATTGCTGCCGCATCTGATCGCGTGGCAGAAACGGACCGGCTATGTGACGCGCCTTGCCTGCGAGGCGACGCTCAACATCGCCAAGCGACCCGAGATCCTGGAGAAGATGCGCGAGGCCTTCTTCGTGACGATCTTCGTCGGCATCGAGACGCCCGACCCCGATGCGCTGAAGGCCATGCACAAGGATCAGAACATGATGGTTCCGATCCTGGAGGGCGTGCGCACCATCAATTCCTTCGGCATGGAGGTCGTCTCGGGCATCATCATGGGGCTCGATACCGACAAGCCGCAGACCGGCGACGCGCTGATTTCATTCGTCGAGGAATCGCGGATTCCGCTGCTCACCATCAACCTGCTGCAGGCGCTGCCGAAGACGCCGCTGTGGGATCGGCTCGAAAAGGCGGGCCGGCTGGTCGATGACGAGGGCCGCGACTCCAATGTCGCGTTCCTGCTGCCCTATGAGGACGTGGTCAGTTCCTGGCGCAAATGCATGGAAATCGCCTACGAGCCGAAGAAGCTGTTCGAGCGCTATCTGCATCAGTGCAACTACACCTATGCGAACCGCATCAAGGTGCCGGTCAGCCCTGAAATGAAAAGCTGGGCCAACATCCGGCGCGGCCTGATCATGCTGCGCAACATCTTCTGGAAGGTCGGCGTGCTCGGCGACTACAAGCGGGTGTTCTGGAAGTTTGCGCTCGGCCGGCTCAAGCGCGGCGACATCGAGGGGCTGATCTCGGCGACGCTGGTCGCGCATCATCTGATCACGTTTGCGCGTGCAGCCTCCAGCGGCCGGCAGAACGCCTCGAACTACTCGATCCGGCTGCGCGAGGCGTCCGTTCCCGCCGAATGACAGCATGACGACACCGCCAGCGCCATCGCTCCCTTCGCTTCCCGATCTGCGCGAGCTCACGCCGGCGCGCGTCGGCCTCGGCCGGTCCGGGGCCAGCCTGCCGACCGATGCGCTGCTCTCGTTCACGCTCGACCATGCCCGCGCCCGCGACGCCGTTCACGCCGCCTTCGATGTCAGCGGGATTGCCAACGGCGTTGCCGGCCTCGGCATCACGCCGCTTCAGGTATCGAGCCAGGCGCAGAGCCGGCGCGACTATCTGCGCCGGCCCGATCTCGGGCGCATGCTGGATTCGGCATCCCGGCGATCGCTGGAGGGCGGCGGCATCACCGCGTGCTCCTGCGCCATCGTGATCGGGGACGGCCTGTCGCCGACCGCGGTCAATGTGCACGCGGTCGAACTGCTCCGGCATCTCTTGCCGCAGCTTGCGGCCGACAAGATCGATGCCGGCGCGGTGGCCATCGCGTCGGGGGCGCGTGTCGCGCTCGGGGATGAGATCGGCGCCATCATCGGCGCGCGCATGCTGGTGATGCTGATCGGCGAGCGGCCGGGCCTGTCCGCGCCCGACAGCCTCGGCGCCTATCTCACCTTCGCGCCGCGGATCGGTCTGACCGACGCCGATCGCAACTGCGTCTCCAACATCCACCGCGCCGGGCTGAGTTATGCGGACGCTGCATTCAGAATCGCCTGGCTTGTGCGCGAAGGCCTGGCACGCCAGATCACCGGGGTCGCGTTGAAGGATGAAAGCGGCGGTGGATCGTCACAGAATGCGCTGCCAGGGTGTGGCAAATCAGTTACTTAAGGGCTGATATCGGCGGTTCCCCGTCGATTTGGCGCGCGCCGCGCGCTTGCGAGCAAGGGGACGGACGGGTAAAACCGGCGCCGGTCAATATTCGCGTGTTTTCAAGGACTAGCGCCGAACAATCGCGCTCACCCGCCTCATTCGCGCTCCCGAAGCATGATCCGGAAAAGTGCGCAGCGGTTTTCCGAAAAGATCATGCGCAAGAAAGAAAGCTAAAGCGCGATGATTCAATCCGGTCTCATCGCGCTTTAGACCCAAGCTAGACAGATTGAGCCGTTTGCAGAACTGGACAGGGCATGCTCGAAAAGAATTCCGAAAGTCAGGTCCACGTCGAGAAGGTCGAAGAGCCGCGCTCGGGGCCCAGCATCGCCTTCGGGATCGAACGGCTCGGCCTGATCCCGATGCGGGCGCCGATCCTGTCCTGCATCGTGCTCGTCCTGTTGTTGATCGGCGCCTTGTTCGGCGTGCACCGGATCAAGATCGACGACTCGCTGTCGCAGCTGTTCCGCTCCGAATCCAAGGATTACAAGCAATACGAGGCGGTGACCAAGCGCTTCCCGGCGACCGAGTTCGACGTCCTCGTCGTGGTCGAAGGCAAGACGCTGCTTGAGCGCGACAATCTCGGCAAGCTCCGTGACATGGTCACGGACCTGCAACTCGTCGAGGGCGTTCGCGGCCTGGTGTCGCTGTTCTCCGCGCGCCAGGCGCCGGAGCCGGGCAAGCTGCCGGCGGCGCTGTTTCCGAACGAGCTTCCGGAGGGCGCGGCCTACGACAAATTCGTCGAGACCGTCAAAACCAACGAGATCATCCGCGGCAAGCTCTTGTCGGAGGATGGCACGCTCGCGCTGGTCGTGCTGTCGCTCGAGCCGGAGGTGGTCGGCAGCAACAAGCTCGGCAAGGTGGTCGGCGACATCAGGAAGATCATGGCCGACGATCTCGGCGGCAGCGGGCTCAATGCCCAGCTGTCCGGCGTGCCGGTCATGCAGCTCGAAATCCGCAATGCGGTCGAGCGCGACGGCCTGACCTACAACATCCTCGGCATCCTTGCCGGCTGTGTCATCGCCATCATCTTCTTCCGCAAGATCTCCTTCATGGTGGCGGCGGCGTTCCCGCCGATGATCGCGATCCTGCTCGCGCTCGGCGGCCTCGGCTGGGCCAATTTCAATCTCAACATGTTCCTCAACGTGATGACGCCGCTCATCATGGTGATCAGCTTCTCCGACTCGATGCAGCTGACTTTCGCGGCACGCGACCGGCTGATCGCGGGGCAGGACAAGTTCACCGCGTTCAAGAACGCGGTGCTGGTGGTCGGCCCGGCCTGCGTGCTGACCCACGGCACGGCCGGTATTTCCTTCATCGCGTTGCAGTTCTCGGATTCCGACCTGATCCGCAAATTCGGCGAGGCCGGACTTGCCGCGACCATCATCGCGCTGGTCGCGGTGCTCTCGCTGGTGCCGGTGTTCGGCATCCTGTTCGTCCGCAACGAGAAGGTCTTCGCCGTCAAGTTCCAGAGCGCGGACGCCGGGGTGCAGGCGCTGCGCAATTTCTGCTACTGGATCGCGGTGCGCATGGTCGGCCGTCCCGGGCTGTTCAGCCTGCTCGCGCTGATCGTGGTCGGCGGTCTCGGCATCATCTACGCCAATCTCGAGCCGCGTTACCGGCTCGCCGACCAGGTGCCGGACAAGCGGCAGGCAGTGGCGGCGTCAGGCCGGCTCGATGCCAAGCTGACCGGAGCCAATCCGGTCGACGTCTTGATCGAATTCCCCAAGGGGGAATCGCTCTACTCGCCCGAGACGCTGAAGACGATCGCCGACGTGCATGCCATGGTCGAGGACAGTGCCGGCGTCGGCAACGTCTGGTCGCTGGAAACCTTGCGGCGCTGGCTCGCCGAAAAGGCCGGCAGCAACGATGTCGCGACCCTAAAGCAATATGTCGGCGTGATTCCCGAACATCTGGTGCGCCGCTTCATCTCGCAAGATCAGGATGCCGTCGTGGTATCGGGCCGGGTACCTGATCTGGATTCCAGCCAGCTGCTGCCGGTGGTGAACAAGCTCGATCACTCGCTCGACAAGGTGCGCGCCGAGCATCCCGGCTACGAGATCGCCGTCACCGGCCTGTCGGTGATTGCCGCGCGCAACAGCGCCAACATGATCGAGAAGCTCAACCGCGGCCTCACGGTGGAGTTCGCGCTGGTCGCGATCTTCATCGGGCTCGCGTTCCGCTCGGTCGTGGTGATGTTCTCCTGCATCCTGCCCGGCATCTTCCCCGTGGTGCTGTCGGGCACCGTGCTGTGGCTGCTCGGGGAGGGGCTGCAATTCGCCAGCGTGGTGGCCTTGACCGTGTCGTTCGGCCTTGGGCTCTCCGCCACCATCCACTTCCTCAATCGCCTGCGGCTGGAGACCAAGCCGGGCGTCACGCCTGAACTCGCGGTGGAGCGCGCCACCGTGCTGGTCGGGCCGGCGCTGATCCTGACCACGGTGGTGCTGGCCTGCGGCCTCGTCGTCACCGTGTTCTCCGACCTGCCGTCGCTGCGCCTGTTCGGCTGGCTCAGCGCATTCTCGATGGTCGCAGCCCTGGTCGCGGACCTGTTCATCTTGCGGCCGACCTCGATGTTCCTGATTAACCTGTCGCAGAAGCTGCGCGGCAAGGGCGGGCAGCCGGCGCCGATCGAGAAGGCCTGATGCTCCGATCAACAAAAGGCCCGGTTCCGACGCGTTCGGAACCGGGCCTTTTGTTGGCCTGTGAAATCGGTCGCTGAGCGTCGGTCAGCTCTTCGTCATCGTGATCGAGACGCCGCGGATCTCGCCCTTGGAGTCGATCTGCACCACCTGCTTGGAGCCGTTGGTCTGCAGGTTCAGGTTCGCGGCAAAGCCGGAGGCCTCGACGAACACGTCGATCCGTCCGCCGCCCGCGGTGCCCTGCAGATTGCCGAAGATGTTGCGGCTGGCCTCGCTCCAATTGCCGGAGATCCGGTCGCCCTGGCTGGTGACATCGCTGGAGAGGTCGAACTTGTAGCTGTCGCTGGCGCAATGCAGGGACTGCTTCAGGTTCATGCCCGACGGCGCGACCTTGTAATCAGCCTTGCAGCGAATCCGTTCCGTGGTGCCGTTGGACAGCGCCACCGTGCCCGTTCCGGCCCACGAACCGGCAAAGCCGGCGAAGGGGCCGGCGGCCTGGGCGTGCACGGCGGAGGCGGACAGCATCAGTGCGGCGCCGACGCCCACAGCCCTGAGGGCCTGACCATAAAGGCTGGAACCAAACTGTGTCATTGTGAATTTTCCCATCAAAATCAACGCTTCCTACGCAAGAAAGCGTCTCGCCGCATCGAAGTTTAGTGTCACCGAAGAATGTTAGGTTCAAACGACAGCAGCGCCGTCCCTGCGGCTTTATTGTCACCGAACAGAATCAGACACTGCACGCCTGATGACAGCATGTAGCTTTGCGCAAGTGCTGCCCGCAATAGTCAAACGCGACAAAGTGATGGCATGAATCACTTTTTTGAATCAATGGCTTATGCGGGGGTTTACAGCGCCGTAAATTTAGCCGCATTTAGTGCTGCTTGTCGTCAATCCGTTGCCGCGTTACGTGGCGTCTGCAATCCCCAAAATCCGTCCCGGCCGTGCCGAAGCGCTTTTCGGGAACAGATTTTCTGCTGTCGGAAATGAAGGAATACGATGCGTAAATTTCTCTTGGCACTTGCCGTGTTCTCGATCCCGCTCGCGTCCAGCGCCGTCGCCCAGCAGGGACGCGGCACGCCCGATGAGCAGAAGGCCTGCACGCGCGACGTGCAGCGTCACTGCCGCGCCGTGATCGATCAGGGTGATTTCACCATTCTCGCCTGCCTGCAGCAGAACCGCAGCAAGATCAGCGCCGCCTGCGACCAGGTGCTGAAGACCCACGGTCAGTAAGACTGAATACAGGTCTCAAGGGACCGCTACCGACACCGCGGCTGGCAGCCATGCCGGCCGCGGCCGCTCATGCTGGCGGTCACAGATAGCATTGGTTTTGGTGGCGTATTCACCTATATGGGGCTCGCAAATCCCCCGCATGCGCTCGACCGTTCGCGCCTGCGTCGTGCCATGACCAGTGTAGCCCAAATCTCCCATGACCACCGCGAGCGACCTGCGATCCGGAAAGACCCATCGCGACGAGAATTTTCCCGTCGCGTCGTGGATCATTCATCCGCGGCATCGCGCCCTGATCCTGGCGTTCTATAATTTCGTCCGCACCGCCGACGATATCGCCGATCATGCCACGCTGCCGGCCGATGAGAAGCTGCGCTATCTCGACCTGATGGAGGCCGAGCTGCTCGGCAATGGCGCGACCCAGAAGGAAGCCGTCAATCTGCGCCGGGCCCTCGCCGAGCGCGGTATGCCGCCGCGCCACGCGCTCGACGTGCTGGTGGCGTTCCGCCTCGACGTCACCAAGCTGCGCTACGAGACCTGGGACGACGTGATCGACTATTGCCGCTACTCCGCGATGCCGGTCGGGCGCTTCATGCTCGACGTGCACGGCGAAGATACCTCGACCTGGGCGGCGTCGGACGCGCTGTGCGCCGGTCTGCAGATCAACAATCATCTTCAGGACTGCGGCAAGGACTACCGCAACCTGAACCGCGTCTACCTGCCGCGCGATGCGCTGGCTGCCGCGGGGGCAACCGTCGAGATGCTCGGCGAGGCGAAGTCGCCGCCGGCCCTGCTCAAATGCCTGCAGGCGCTCGCTGTGCGCACCGAGGCGCTGCTCGACCGGAGCAAGTCGCTCGCTGCGGAAGTGAAGGATTTCAGGCTCGGGCTCGAGATCTCGGTGATCCAGGCCTTCGCCGACAAGATCGTCGCCATGCTGAAGGTGCGCGACCCGCTCAGCGAGCGCGTGCATCTGAGCAAGCTTGAACTGCTGCTGCAGAGCCTCGGTGGCGTTGCCGGCGAGACCGCGCAGCGCGCGACCGGACGGCGTGCAGCATCCAGGACGACGGCAGGCGCATGAGTGCTGAGGCGGCGGCCAACGCAAATTACGGAAGCGCCGCGTCCGGCAGCTCGTTCTATGCCGCGATGCGCATCCTGCCGCGCGCGCAGCGCGAGGCGATGTTCCAGATCTACAGCTTCTGCCGGCAGGTCGACGACATCGCCGATTCCGACGGCCCGCGGCCGGAGCGGCTGGCCGCGTTGCAGCAGTGGCGCGACGATATCGACGCGCTCTATGCCGGGCATCCGCCGGAGCGGCTCAAGGACTATGTCGGATCGGTGAAGGCGTTCGGCCTGAAGCGCGAGGATTTCGTCGCGATCGTCGACGGCATGGAAATGGACGTGCCGCAGGACATCCGCGCGCCGGATCTCGCGACGCTCGATTTGTATTGCGATCGCGTCGCGAGCGCGGTCGGCCGGCTGTCGGTGCGCGTGTTCGGCCTGCCCGAGGAGGATGGCATCCAGCTCGCCTATCACCTCGGCCGCGCGTTGCAGCTCACCAACATCCTGCGCGACATCGACGAGGATGCCGGTCTCGGCCGGCTCTATTTGCCGCGCGAGTGGCTCTGGCATGCCGGCATCACCAACAACGACCCGGCCCGCGTCACCGCCGACCGCGCGCTGCCGAAGGTGTGTGCGCCGCTCGCCGAGCGTGCCAAGATGCATTTCCAGAAGTCCGACGAGATCATGAAGCGCAATTCGCGCCGCGCGGTGCGCGCGCCCCGGATCATGTCGAAATACTACCGCGCGATCCTCGATCTGTTGATCGCGCGCGGCTTCGCCGCACCGCGTGAGCCGGTGCGGGTGTCCAAGGCGGCCAAGATCGGCATTCTTCTCCGTTACGCGATCATCTGATGCAAAAGACCGTTCATATCATCGGTGCCGGCATTTCCGGCCTCTCCGCCGCCGTGCGGCTCGCCAAGGGCGGTTACAAGGTGGCCGTGCACGAGGCGACGCAGCAGGCCGGCGGCCGCTGCCGCTCCTATTTTGACGCAGCCACCAATCTCACCATCGACAATGGCAACCATCTTTTGCTGTCGGGCAACCGCCATGCGCTGGGCTATGCGCGCTCGATCGGCACCGAGGCCGGCCTGGTGGGACCTGCGCGTGCGCAGTTTCCGTTCGTCGATCTGGCCGGCGGCCAGCGCTGGCAGCTCGATCTCGGCGATTCCCGCCTGCCGCTGTGGGTGTTCGACGAGGCGCGGCGCGTGCCGGACACCACCCTGCGCGACTATCTCGCATTGGCGCCGCTGGCCTGGGCCGGCACCGGTGCACTGGTCGGCAACACCATTCCCTGTACGGGCACGCTGTATGACCGCCTGGTGCAGCCGCTGCTGCTCGCGGCGCTGAACGTCGATCCGCCGGAGGGCTCGGCCGGGCTCGCCGGCGCCATCGTGCGCGAGACGCTGCTGGCGGGCGGGCAGGCCTGCCGCCCTCTGATCGCGCGCGACGGCTTGAGCTCGGTGCTGATCGAGCCGGCCGTGAAGCTGCTGCAGGATGGCGGCCACAGCGTCCGGTTCAGTCACGAATTGCGTGCGCTCGTTATGTCGGGTGATCGCGTCAGCGAGCTCGATTTTGGCAACGGCGACAAGATCGCGCTGGCGGCCGACGATGCCGTCGTGCTCGCGGTGCCGCCGCGCGCCGCGGCATCGCTGCTGCCCGGCCTGAAAACCCCGACCAAATTCCGCGCCATCGTCAATGCGCATTTCCGCGTCGATCCGCCACGCGACGCCGCGCCCATTCTCGGCGTGATCGGCGGTCTCGTCGAATGGCTGTTCGCGTTCCCGCAACGGCTGTCGGTGACGATTTCGAACGGCGACCGCCTGGTCGACATGCCGCGCGAAGAGCTTGCGCAGGCGATCTGGCGGGATATCTGCAAGGCATCCGGCGTGTCCGGCGACCTGCCGCCCTGGCAGATCGTGCGTGAGCGCCGCGCCACATTCGAGGCGACGCCGGAGCAGAATGCCCTGCGTCCGGGGCCCGCAACGGCGCAAAAAAACCTGTTCCTTGCCGGCGACTGGACTGCTACCGGGTTGCCGGCAACCATCGAGGGATCGGTGCGGTCGGGTGATCGCGCCGCCGATCTGGTTCTGGCGACGCGCTAGATTCGAATTCGACCTGTTAAGCGGCCGCGGCTTTCGATCAGCCGGTCCGCGATGAAGAGGATATCGAGCGAAATGCTTTCGAGAGATCACGGCATTGCAGTCGACCCGGTCGCGCTGGAGAAGAGCATCTCCAAGGCAACCGAAGCGCTGCTCGGCTACCGCCAGTCCGACGGACATTGGGTGTTCGAACTCGAGGCCGACAGCACGATTCCAGCCGAGTACATCCTGCTGCGTCACTATCTCGGCGAGCCGGTCGATGCCGCGCTCGAGGCCAAGCTCGGCAATTACCTGCGCCGCGTCCAGGGCGCGCATGGCGGCTGGCCGCTGGTGCATGATGGCCCGTTCGACATGAGCGCCAGCGTGAAGTCGTATTTCGCGCTGAAGATGATCGGCGATTCCATCGATGCGCCGCATATGGTGCGGGCGCGCGAGGCGATCCGCTCGCGCGGCGGGGCCTCGGGCAGCAACGTGTTCACGCGCTTCCTGCTCGCGCTCTATGGCGTCGTGACCTGGCGCGCCACGCCGGTGCTGCCGGTCGAGATCATGCTGCTGCCGATGTGGTCGCCGTTCCACATCAACAAGATCTCCTACTGGGCGCGCACCACCATGGTGCCGCTGATGGTGCTGGCCGCGCTGAAGCCGCGCGCAAAGAACCCGAAAGGCGTCGGCATCGACGAGCTGTTCCTGGAGGATCCGAAATCGGTCCGCATGGCGCCGAAGGCGCCGCATCAGAGCGCGAGCTGGTTCTATCTGTTCCGCTCGCTCGACGCCGTGCTGCGCGTGATCGAGCCGATGTTTCCGAAGCGCCTGCGCCAACGCGCGATCGACGCCGCGCTCGCCTTCACCGAGGAGCGGCTGAACGGCGAGGACGGCATGGGCGCGATCTATCCGCCGATGGCCAACATCGTCATGATGTATGATGCGCTCGGCAAGGACGAGAATTTCCCGCCGCGTGCCACCACCCGCCGCGGCATCGACAAGCTGCTGGTGGTCCGCGACGACGAGGCCTATTGCCAGCCCTGCGTCTCGCCGGTGTGGGACACCGCGCTGACCTGTCACGCACTGCAGGAAGCGGGCGGCGACGACACGCTCGCCAAGGCCAAGCAGGGCCTCGACTGGCTGAAGCCGCGCCAGGTGCTGGACCTGAAGGGCGACTGGGCGGTGAAGGCGCCGGACGTTCGTCCCGGCGGTTGGGCGTTCCAGTACAACAACGACCATTATCCCGATCTCGACGATACCGCCGTGGTGGTCATGGCGATGGATCGCGCGCGCCGCCACACCGGAACCCGGGAATATGACGAGGCGATCGCGCGCGGCCGCGAGTGGATCGAGGGGCTGCAGAGCCGCGACGGCGGCTGGGCCGCGTTCGACGCCAACAACCTCGAATATTACCTCAACAACATCCCGTTCTCGGACCATGGCGCATTGCTCGATCCGCCGACCGAGGACGTCACCGCGCGCTGCATCTCGATGCTCGGCCAGCTCGGCGAGACCGCCGAGAGCAGCAAGGCGATGGCCGACGGTATCGCCTATCTGCGCCGCACCCAGCTCGCCGAGGGCTCCTGGTACGGCCGCTGGGGGCTGAACTACATCTACGGCACCTGGTCGGTACTGTGCGCGCTTAATGTCGCAGGCGTCGATCGCAACGACCCGATGATTCGGAAAGCGGTCGACTGGCTGGCCTCGATCCAGAATCAGGACGGCGGCTGGGGCGAGGATGCCGCCAGCTACCGGCTGGATTACAAGGGTTATGAAGTCGCGCCATCGACGTCCTCGCAAACGGCATGGGCCTTGCTTGGCTTGATGGCGGCCGGAGAGGTCGAAAACCCCGCAGTTGCGCGGGGGGTGGAGTACCTAAAGGCAACACAGACCGAAAAAGGGCTGTGGGACGAGCAGCGATACACGGCTACGGGGTTTCCGCGGGTATTTTACTTGCGATATCATGGCTACTCGAAGTTCTTTCCGCTCTGGGCGCTGGCGCGGTATCGGAATTTGAGAAGCACCAATAGCAGGGTGGTAGGGGTCGGGATGTGATTGTTGAGGCGGGGGGCCGCCGCGACCGTGGGCAGAATTGATCCTCGGCCGGTACTGATTGTGACTGGATTGGTGCAGGAGGCCCGCATCGCGGCAGGCCCCGGCATGATCGTAATCTGCAGCTCGAGCGATCCGCAGCAACTGCGTGAACTGCTGGCGACGCTGGATCCGAAGACTTTCCGTGGCGTGATTTCGTTCGGAGTGGCCGGCGGGCTCGACCCGTCGCTGAAGTCGGGCGACGTCGTGGTCGCGACCGAGGTGATGTCGGGCGATACCCGCTTCCTGGCCGCCTCCGCCTTGAACGAGGAGATGATCGCCAGTGCCGCGCTGAAGCGCCGCAGGATCGTCCGCGGCAGCCTTGCCGGCGTGGAAGAGGTGATCGCGGCAAAGGCCTGCAAGGCCGCACTGCACTCGATCACCGGCGCCGCCGCAGTGGATATGGAGAGCCATATCGCGGCAGCCTATGCGGCCAAAGCAGGCATTCCGTTCGCAGCCCTGCGCGTGATCAGCGATCCCGCGCACCGTGCGCTGCCGGAGCTAGCGAAGTCAGCGGTGAAGCCAAACGGCGACATCGACCTGCGCAAGGTGCTGCGCGGCGTCGCGCGCAATCCGCGCACGCTCCGGGCGCTGGTGTCGACCGGGATCGACTTCAACCGCGCGCTGCGCTCGCTGCGCAGCTGCCGCGGCTTCCTGCTCGGCAACGAGGTGCTGATGCCGGTGGACGACGTCATGGTTGCGGCGAAGGCGGCCTGATCCAACCGTCCCGGGTAGGGACGGGCTTCTCGGGACACCAATCTCAAAACAAGGCCCGATCGCATTGCGATCGGGCCTTTGCTTTGGTGTCCGATTGTTTGGCGGCGATGCCGCCCGTACTGCCGTCCTGGTGCGCTCAGCAGGGCTGCCAGCGCTGTATTGGCCGCTGGGGCGGGCTGACCCTACCGTCCGGCGCCACCTCCTCAATCCCAGAAGGGAGGCTGTGTCCGGTCGCTGCACGCGGGATGGCAGGCGCGCGTCCTGGCGCCGCAGTGAACCCTAGACCTTGACAGACCCCGGCATTCAGCCGAGTGTGAATAACGATCCTTTATTCATGAATTAAGGTTCACGATGCCAATCGCGGCGGTTCGCCTCACTCAGCTGGTCGAGACCAAGACACGGATTCTGGACGCCGCGAGGGAAGCCGTGGCGCTGAGCGGGTGGAAGGACGCCCAGATCGCGCTGATCGCCGCACGGGCGGGCGTGGCCACCGGCAGCGTGTATCGCTACTTCGACTCGAAGGCGGACCTGTACGCGCAGGTGCTTGCGCTGGTGTCCGAGCGCGAGGCGGCCGTGGTCGCCGCGATCGTCGAGGCCGAGGGCTCGGCGTCGCAATGCCTGGTGGACGCGATCTACACCTTCTCGGTCCGGGCGATGCGCGGCCGCCGGCTGGCCTACGCAATGATCGCCGAGCCCTGTGAGCCCGAGATCGACGCGGCGCGCCTGAAATACCGGGCGGCGCTCGCCGACCAGATCGCCCGGCTGGTCCGGCGCGGCATCGCCAATGGCGAGTTCGTCGAGATCGACGCGAATGTCGCCGCATCCTGCGTAACCGGTGCGTTCATGGAGGCGCTGGTCGGTCCGCTGGCGCCCGAGGCTGCTCCCGATTCCGATGCGGCGAGGGCGATCGCGCAATCGATCGCAGGGCTCGCCGCCCGCATGCTGTTTCGCCACACGACGCCTGAATTGACCCCAGTATCGCGAGTCTCCGCATGAATGCGCGTGTCGAGCCGGACGGTGTCGCGGAAGCGAGAGCCAGCACCGAGATCACGCTGGACAATGAGTGCGACGTCCATCCGGTGCTGAACGAGGCGGCGCAGAATCTGTGCATCGACGGGAGCTGCGCGCAATGAGCACGGCGCTGGCCGCGGTGCGGATCGGCTTCATCGGCGCCGGCCGCGTCGCGCAAACGCTCGCGCCGGCATTCGCCCGCACGGACCTGAATGTCACGGCGTTCTACAACCGCGGCGCCGATGCCGCGCAGCGGCTCGGCTCCCGCGTCCCCTCGGCACGACCGATGACGGATGCGCAGCAGGTCGTGGACGACTGCGACATGGTCTTCCTCACCGTGAGCGACGATGCGATCCTGCCGGTCTGCCGCGACCTGCGCTGGCAGCCGCGTCACCGCGTGGTCCATTGCAGCGGCGCGACCGAGCTCGCGGCGCTCGATCATGCCAAAACCGCAGGCGCGGCCACCGGCGGTTTTCATCCGATGCAGATGTTCGCAAATCCCGACGTCGCGCTCGAGGGATTGCGCGGATGCACCGTCGGCATCGAGGCCGAGGGCGCGTTCAGGCGCGACCTCGAATGGCTTGCGACCCGGATCGGCTGCCAGCCGCTGGCGCTGCCGGCCGGGGTGCGGGCGCTGTATCACGCCTCGGCCTATTATGTCGGTCCGTTCCTGATCTCACTGCTCAAGGAAGGCGTCGAGCTCTGGAAGAGCTTTGGCGCCAGCGAGGCCGACGCGCTGCGCGCGATGATGCCGCTGCTGCGCGGCACGGTCGCGGCCGTGCTCGACGGTGGCCTCGCCAACGGCATGGGCGGCTGCGTGGCGCGCGGCGATGTCGGCACCATCCTCAAGCATCTCCGCGCGCTCGACGAGCGGTTTCCGTCCTCGGGCGCGTTGTATCGCGAACTGGCGCTGCGCAACGTCCCGCTCGGGATCGAGCGCGGCACGCTTAGCGCGCCGCGCGCGGCGGAGATCGAGCGATTGCTGCTGCGGACGAGATGGGAAGACTAGGCGGCATCCTGATCCAACAAAAAGCCCCGGTTCGCTGAACCGGGGCTTTGATGTTTCTGCGTTCGCTCAGGTCGTGCGTCAGGCGGCGGTGGAAGCCTTCTGCTGCTGCTTGGCGGCGGCGGCTTCGGCTTCGTCGCGGCGGATCTCCGACAGCTTCTTCTGCACCTGCTCGGCGAAGATGTACTGCGCCGGACGCTGCTTCGACATGTCGATCTCCGGCGCCATCGGGCCCGTGGTCTTGATGCCGCGCAGCGCGACCCACATCGCCTTCAGCGGGTTGTTGATCGCAGCGGTCGCCGCGGTCGGCTCGTAGCCGCAATGGGCCATGCAGTCGGCGCACTTCTCGTACTTGCCGGTGCCGTAGCTGTCCCAATCGGTGGTGTCCATCAGCTCCTTGAAGGTCTTGGCGTAGCCTTCACCGAGCAGATAGCAGGGCTTCTGCCAGCCGAAGATGTTGCGCGCCGGCATGCCCCAGGGCGTGCACTCGTATTCCTGGTTGCCGGCGAGGAAGTCCAGAAAGAGCCCGGAATGCATGAAATTCCACTTCTTGCCCTTGCCGAGTGCAAAGACGTCGCGGAACAGCTTCTTGGTCTTGGTGCGGTTGAGGAAGTGCTCCTGGTCCGGCGCACGCTCATAGGCGTAGCCCGGCGACATCGAGACGCCGACGCCGAGCTCGGTGGTGAAGTCGAGGAATTTGGCGATCTCCTCGGCCGGGTGGCCATCGAAGATGGTGGCGTTGACGTTGACCGTGAAGCCGCGTGCCTTCGCCGCCTTGATCGCGGACACGGCGCGATCGAACACGCCCTTCTGCGACACCGCCTTGTCGTGATGGTCCTTCAGGCCGTCGAGATGCACCGAGAAGAACAGGTAGGGCGACGGCTCGAACAGATCGAGCTTCTTCTCGAGCAGCAGCGCGTTGGTGCACAGCGAGACGAACTTCTTGCGCGCCACGAGGCCGCGCACGATCTCGCCGATCTCCTTGTGGATCAGCGGCTCGCCGCCGGGGATCGCCACCATCGGCGCGCCGCATTCATCGGCCGCGTCCCAGCATTCCTGCGCCGTCATGCGGCGATTGAGGATCGCATCGGGATAGTCGATCTTGCCGCAGCCGACGCAGGCGAGGTTGCAACGGAACAAGGGTTCCAGCATCAGCACGAGCGGATAGCGTTTGCGGCCAAGCAGCTTCTGCTTGATCAGATAACCGCCGATACGCATTTCCTTGAAGAACGGTATAGCCATTAGACGATTTTCTTTCTGCACTTATTCAACGGAAGTGGGTTCAGATCAGCCCGCAGTCAGATCGGCCGGCAGCCGGAATTCGATATTCTCCTCGCGACCCGGAACGACCGAGACCGACACCGGTCCGATGCGCCGCAGGGCCTCGATGACATCGTCGACCAGAACTTCGGGTGCCGATGCACCCGCCGTAATGCCGACGGCCTTCGCATCCTTCAGCCAATCCGGGTTGAGCTCGCTCCCATCGGCAATGAGATAACTCGCGACACCAACCTCGGTGCCGATCTCACGAAGCCTGTTCGAGTTGGAACTGTTGGCGGCCCCCACCACCAAAATGACATCCACCAGCTTGCTTAGGTCCCTTACCGCAGATTGGCGGTTCTGTGTCGCATAGCAGATATCCCTGATGTCCGGGCCTTGAATATCTGTAAATTTTGCCTGAAGGGCCGCGATAATGTCCCTGGTGTCGTCCACGGACAGGGTTGTCTGGGTGATATAGGCGACCGGGGCGTCGGTCGGCAGCCGCAATTCCGCCACATCCTCAACGCTCTGGACCAGGAAAACCGGCCCCGGAACCTGTCCCATGGTGCCCTCGACCTCAGGGTGGCCGGCATGGCCGATCAGGATCAGAGCGCGGCCTTTCGCGATGTAGCGCTTGCCCTGGTTGTGGACCTTGGTGACCAGCGGGCAGGTGGCATTGAGCACCGGCAGGTCGCGGGCTTCCGCCTCCTCCTCGACGCTCCGGGCGACGCCATGCGCACTGAACACGGTCACCGCCTTGGCCGGCACCTCCGACAGGTCCTCGACGAAGATCGCACCCTTCTTCTTCAGGCTTTCGACCACGTGCTTGTTGTGCACGATCTCGTGGCGGACATAGACCGGCGGGCCATACTTCGCGAGCGCGCGTTCGACGATCTCGATCGCGCGCACAACGCCTGCACAAAAGCCGCGCGGCTGGGCAAGAAACACTTCCATCGGACGTCCGTTACGCAAATTGCACCAATCTCATTCCATGTCCTGCGGCCGTTTCGGCAACGCGCTCCACAAGTCGGACGTCGCAACGTCGGTTGCAATGTCCGCGTCATCACAGTTCCTGCACGGGATCGGCGGCCCCAAGCGCATGGAAATACAGGGATTTGTGGCAAAAAGGTAGCGCTTCGAAGGGCGGTACCATTGGTTGGGAGGGGTGTTTGAGGTAATATGGTATGGGATCGGGGCCCTGCGACCCTCCGTCCCCCTCACTTGTTCGTCACTTTATCGCCCACTGATGCGGTTTATACCGGCCCCTCGTGGCCGCTCCTGTGGTTTGGAACCTCTTCGCCATTCCGTCGAGGAAGGTAACCAAAACAACATTAGATCGGTCCCCGGAACTCCGCTACAGAGCGGGCGTTTTCGGCCATGCTTCCCCGAGATTAGAAAGAAACGAAGTGCTGACAAATATTGTCGTCTCCGTTGTTAGGACCTGTACGCGTTTTGCCCTTCCGGTTGTCATTATCGCTGTGCTGCTGTCGATCGGCGCCGGCTTCTACACGGCTCGCAACTTCTCGATCAACACCGACATCAACAAGCTGATCTCGCCGGATCTGGATTGGCGCAAGCGCGACAACCAGTTCGAGGAAGCATTCGATCGCGAGCGGCTGATCCTGGCGGTGGTTGAAGCCGCGACGCCGGAGCTCGCCAGCTCGGCGGCGAAGGCGCTCACCGCGAAGCTGCAAGCCGACAAGAAGAACTTCGAGGCGATCACCGCGCTCGGCTCCGGCGAATTCTTCGAGCGGAACGGCCTGCTGTTCCTGCCGACCGAAGAGGTCGGCAAGGTGGCGGGCCAGCTCGAATCGGCCGCGCCGCTGATCGAGATCATGGCCGGCGATCCCTCGATCCGCGGACTGACCGGCGCGCTCGAGACCGGCCTTGCCGGCGTCAAGCGCGGCCAGGTCAAGCTCGACAATGCCGCGCCGCCCTTCAACCTGATCTCCGAGACCGTCGAGACCGTCCTCAACAAGGGCAACGCCACCTTCTCCTGGCGCGAGCTGACCAGCGACAAGCCGCTGACCGATTCGGACAAGCGCGCCTTCATCGAGATCAAGCCGAACATCGACTATTCGGCGCTGGAGCCCGGCAAGGCCGCGACCGATGCCATCCGGCAGGCCGCTGCCGATCTGAAGTTCCCGACCGAATATCACGCGCGCGTTCGCCTGACCGGACCGGTGCCGATCGCCAACGAGGAATACGCCACTGTGCAGGACGGCGCGATCACCAACGGCATCGGCACCGTGGTGATCGTCTTGATCATCCTCTGGCTGGCGCTGCACTCCGGCAAGATCATCTTCGCCGTGTTCGTCAACCTGTTCATCGGGCTTGCGCTCACCACCGCGGTCGGCCTGATGATGGTCGGATCGCTGAACCTGCTTTCGATCGCCTTCGCGGTGCTGTTCGTCGGCCTCGGCGTCGACTTCGGCATCCAGTTCAGCGTGCGCTACCGCTCCGAGCGCTACAAGAACGACAATCTGACGCTCGCGCTGGAAAACGCCGCGCGCCGCTCGGCGGTGCCGCTGTCGCTCGCCGCGATGGCGACCGCTGCCGGCTTCCTGTGCTTCCTGCCGACCGACTACAAGGGCATCTCCGAGCTCGGCAAGATCGCCGGCGCCGGCATGTTGGTGGCGTTCGTCACCAGCATCACGGTGCTGCCGGCGCTGCTCGACCTGCTCAACCCGCCGGGAGAGAAGGAGCCGGTCGGCTACGCGTTCCTGGCGCCGGTCGACCACTTCCTGGAAAAGCATCGCGTCCCGATCATCGTCGGCACGCTGCTGGTCACGGTCGCCGGCCTGCCGCTGCTGCACTGGATGAAGTTCGACTTCAACCCGATCAATCTGCGCAACAAGCAGGCGGAATCGATCGCGACTTTCCTCGACCTGAGGAAGGATCCGAACACCGGGGCCAACGCCATCAACGTGATGACGCGCTCGGAAGCCGACGCCAGGAAGATCGAGGCCAAGCTCGGGAAGCTGCCGGAAGTGTCGCGCGTGATGTCGCTCGACAGCTTCGTGCCGGACGACCAGCCGGCCAAGCTGAAGCTGATCGCGCAGGCCGCCAAGACGCTCGGCCCCGCGCTCAACCCGGACTCGGTCGATCCGGCGCCGTCGGATCAGGAGAATGTCGAGTCGCTGAAGAGCTCGGTCGACAGCCTGCGCAGGACCGCGGGTGACGGCAAGGGACCGGGTGCGGTTGCTGCGCGTCGGCTCGCCGACGCCTTGCAGAAGCTCGCCGATTCGAACCAGGCCACCCGCGACAAGGCGCAGGATGTCTTCGTCGCGCCGATGAAGATCGTGTTCGACCAGCTCCGCAATACGCTGCAGGCCCAGACCGTCACGTTGCAGAACCTGCCGCCGGAACTGGTCGCGAGCTGGAAGACCAAGGACGGCCTGATGCGCGTCGAGGTCGAGCCGAAGGGCGACCCGAACGACAACGACAATCTGCGCCGCTTTGCCGACGCCGTGCTCGCCGCCGAGCCGACCGCGATCGGCGGGCCGGTCTCGATCCTCAAATCGGGCGATGTCATCGTGAATGCGTTCATCCACGCCGGCATTCTGGCGCTGGTCACGATCGGCCTGCTGCTGTGGCTGACACTGCGCCGCATCGTCGACGTGCTGATGACGCTGGTGCCGCTGCTGGTCGCCGGCATCGTCACGCTGGAGATCTGCGTCCTGATCGGGCTGCCGCTCAACTTCGCCAACATCGTCGCGCTGCCGCTGCTGCTCGGCGTCGGCGTGGCGTTCAAGATCTACTATGTCACGGCCTGGCGGCAGGGCAGGACGAACCTGCTGCAATCGAGCCTGACGCGGGCGATCTTTTTCAGCGCGCTGACCACGGCGACCGCGTTCGGCAGCCTGTGGCTGTCGAGCCATCCCGGCACCGCGAGCATGGGCAAGCTGCTTGCGCTGTCGCTCGTCACCACGCTGGCTGCAGTGCTGCTGTTCCAGCCGGCGCTGATGGGCAAGCCGCGCGAAACCCTCAAGGAGGAGGACATCGCCAACGACGTCACCTGACGCATCGGCCGCCTGCTTTTGATCGGGCTTGGCGGCCGATGCCGCCAAGCCGCAATTGCAGGCGATGCTGGCCGTGTCAGTGCGTCGGGCGCGCGATGTCCGGTAGCAGGCAGATATCGCCGACCGTGTCAGCGGACGCATTGGCGTTGCTTGGAGGCTGCTTCTGGCCCGGCTTGCTGGCGGGGGCGACGGCGCCGGTGGTCTTCTGCGGCGCTGTTGATTTGGGAACGGTGCCCTTTGCTGCGGGGCTGCCTGCGGCCGCCGGATTGCCGGCGGCGCTCACCGGGATCGGCGGACCGACGCGGGTCCAGGTCTCGCCGCCGCACAGGAAGCCTAGCACGCAGCCCTGGATCTCGAGCTGGTCGGTGCCGACCGGCTTGATGGTCGAGCTGTAGAGCTGGCCGTCCTTGGCGTTGTAGACTTGGCCTTCCCACGCATCGGCGCCGGCCTTCTTCTTCATGTCGATCAGGATCGGCATGCCGAGCGTCGGCCTGCTCTGCTTCGCAGGATCAGGGTTGTTCTTATCCTTGCCGCCGGGGGTTTTTTCCCAGGACACTGCCCCCCACATGTTGCCATTACACTGGGCGACGCGGATGATGGCGACACCGTCGGCGACTTTCCAGTCGCCGGTCGGGTCCGCTGCAAGTGCCGGTGATAAGACGGTGGCCAAAAATAAACCCGAAAAGGCTATTGTGCGCGCGAAAGTTCTTGGGCAGTGCAACATGGTCCAAACCTGTGCTTAACTAGACGATCCGAGCGGGGGTCAAAACGCCGCTAGCGAGCGTTTTAAGTTGACGAGATGGCCATCAACCGACGTATGTAACGAATGGTAAGTTCCAATTTAGACGTTTCCGAGATTTTTGTGGAGCGGGAGGGGCAGCGCGGTGCCATGCACACGCGTCACCTCAACGAGCAGCTCGTTCGCGTCCTCAAGACCATCGGCTACGACGTCGGATTCCAGAAAGGGCAAGGCCAGTACCTCTTTGATCGTCAGGGGGCTCGCTACCTCGATCTATTGAGCGGATTTGGCGTTTTTGCGATTGGCCGCAATCATCCGGCCCTGCGCCAGGCACTGAAGAGCGTGCTCGACGCCGATCTGCCCAATCTGGTGCAGCTCGACGTCTCCACGCTCGCCGGCGTGCTCGCGGAACGGCTGCTGGACTATGTTCCATATCTGGACAAGGTGTTTTTCGCCAATTCCGGCGCGGAAACCGTCGAAGCTGCGATCAAGTTCGCGCGCGGCGCGACCGGCCGTCCCGGCATCGTCTATTGCGGGCATTCGTTCCACGGCCTGTCCTATGGCGCGCTGTCGCTGACCGATGATTCGAATTTCCGCAGCGGTTTCGAGCCGCTGCTGCCGGGCTGCACCCCGATACCCTTCAACGATCTCGAGGCGCTGGAGAAGGCGCTGTCGTCGCGCCAGGTCGCAGCGTTCATCGTCGAGCCGATCCAGGGCAAGGGCGTCAACATGCCCACCGACGAGTTCCTGCCCGGCGCGCTGGCGCTGTGCCGCAGATACGGCACGCTGTTCATCGCCGACGAGATCCAGACCGGCATCGGCCGTACCGGAAAATTCCTCGCGATCGAGCACTGGGGCATCGAGCCCGACATGGTGCTGCTGGCGAAAGCACTCTCCGGCGGCCACGTGCCGATCGGCGCGCTGCTGACGCGCAAGAATATCTTCGACAAGATTTTCAACCAGATGGACCGCGCGGTCGTGCATGGCTCGACCTTTGCGAAGAACGATCTGGCGATGGCCGCCGGCATCGCGACCCTCGATGTCATCAAGGCCGAGCGGCTGGTCGAGAACGCCGCCAAGCGCGGCGCCGAGCTCCGCCTCGCGCTGACGCGCATGGTGCCGGGCTATGAATTGATGAAGGAAGTCCGCGGCAAGGGCCTGATGATTGGCGTCGAATTCGGGCCGCCGAAATCGCTGCGGCTGAAGGCGTCGTGGAATCTGCTGGAGACCGCCAACAAGGGTCTGTTCTGCCAGCTGATCACGGTGCCGCTGTTCAAGGATCACAAGATCCTGACCCAGGTCGCCGGCCACGGCCTCCACACCATCAAGCTGCTGCCGCCGCTGACGATCACCGAAGAGGATTGCAGCTGGATCGAGAAGTCGTTCGACGACGTGATCGCCGGCAGCCACAAGGTGCCCGGCGCGATCTGGTCGCTCGGCAAGACGCTGGTCGACAACGCCGTGCGCAAGTCGGCGTAAGCTCGAAATCTGTAGCCCGGATGCAGCGAAGCGTAATCCGGGGATCTCGATCCTTGCGAGACCGTTCCCGGATTGCGCTTCGCTTCATCCGGGCTACACGGCATCACCCCTCCTTGTTCGCGCGCATCGCGCTCTCGAACTTGTCGCCAAATTCGGAGAGCTCGTCGGCGCCGAGATCGCTGACCGCCCAGTAATTCAGGCCGCGGTCGCTCCAGCGCCGGATGTTGAAACCCTGCAAGATCGAGGTCTGCGCCGCCTTCCGTTCGGTGCTGGCGGTCTGCGCCACGAACAGGTTGATGACGTGCTGGCGGCGCTTGTAGACCACGGCGCCGATCTCGCGGGCATTGACGTAGTCGAGCCGGCCGCCGATCAGGGTAAAGCCCTGCGCGGTGAGATCGATCACCGGCGGCGAGACATTGAGCTTGCCGTTGAACCAGGGCTTGACCGTATGCTGGTCGGTCGACACCACGTCGATCAGGTGGCCGGCCTGCAGCGAGCGCAGATGCGCCGATACCACCTCGTTATCGATGCGCTGCTCGTCGTCATTGCGCAGCACGATCGCAACCAGACCGGTCGCGGCCATCGCCGACACCGCCGAGCCCATCGCGAAGCCGCGCAGCACCGAACGCCGGGTCGGCGCGGCCTGCGGCTGCGGCAGCGCCTTCTCGATCTTGCGGCGCAGCTCGAGCGGCGCCTTGTAGCGCACGTCGCTTTCGGCGATCGCCTGGCGGATCTCCTGATATTCCTTCATCAGAGCGGCGCAATGCGCGCACCCCTCGACATGGGCTTCCACTTCGCGCGCATGGCCGGCATCGAGTTCGCCGTCGATCAGCGCGTGGATCAGCACTTCGGCTTCCTCGCAGGTCATTTCGCTTGCTCCTGTTCCGCAAGCCAGGCCGATCGCAGCATGGCGCGGGCGCGCGCGAGGCGGGACATCACGGTGCCGACCGGCACGGCGGCGACATCGGCGATCTCGCGGTATGATAGATTCTGGATTTCCCTGAGCACGAAGGTCTCGCGGAATGGCTCGGCGAGCGCCGCCACCAACTTGCGTACGGTGTCGCCGTCGAAGCGGCGCAGCATCTGCCTTTCCGGGGTCTCCGGGGCTTCATTCCACATCGGCGTCTGCTCGCCGCCTTCCGGCAGCTCCTCGACCGCGGTGGGGGCGGTCTTGCGCCGTGCATATTCGGCGCGGCAGACATTGCGCAGGATCGCGAACAGCCACGGCTTCATCGCGGGGCCGCGATAGCTGTCGAAATGCTTGTAGGCGCGCAGATAGCATTCCTGCACCGCATCCTCGGCGTCGGCGGCATCGCGCAGCAGATAGCGCGCCAGGGTATAGGCGTCGTCAAGGTAGGGCAGCGCGGCGTCGCGGAAACGCCGCGCTTTTTCGGGATCGTCTTGCGACGCATTGACAACCATCGTGTTCTGCCCGGCATGTCGAGAGACGGCTTGTGCCCGGGCGGGGGCTGTGGGCCACCGACCGGGCATGGTTGTGATTGTATGGCTGGTCACGTTACCCAACCTTGACACTGCCTGTCATGTGCGGATGCAGCGAGCAGAAATACTTGTACTCGCCCGGCTCCGTGAAGGTGAACGAGAAGGTGCCGTCGGTATCCATGGTCTTGGAGCGGAATTTGCCCGCACACACCACGGTGTGCGGGATGTCGTCGCGGTTGGTCCAGGTCACGGTGGTGCCGACCTTCACGTCGAGCGGATTCGGCGCGAACGAGAAGTTGTCGATATGAACCGCGGTATCTTCGGCGCGGGCCGCCGCGACCGGCAGCAGCATGGTCGCGACCACGGCGATCCCGAAGTCGCGTCGATTGATCGAACTCATCGGTCTCTTCCCTTAGCCCTGCAGCGGCGTGTCGATGATCGCCAGCGGCTGGCTGTTCTGCTTGAAGTTGATGCTGGCGACGCCGAGCATGCTGCGCAGCTTGGCATCCTCGACCTTCATCGGGCCGGGCGAGGGCGCGGACCCCGGCGCCGGCTGCGGGAACGCGGTCGAGCGCGCGGTGTGGAAGGTGACGCTGCCCTCGACCTTCTGCATCACCTGGTGGATGTGGCCGTTGAGCACGGTGACCGAACCGAAGCCCTTGACGTATTCCAGCGCGCGGGCCCCGTCTTCGGTGCCCCAGCCCCATTGCGGATAGACCGTCCACAGCGGGATGTGGGCGAACAGCACGATCGGCGTCGACTTGGAGCGGCCCTTGAGGTCGTTCTCCAGCCATTCGAGCTGCTCGTTGCCGAGATTGCCGAGGCCGCCGCCCTTGAGGTCGACGACGTTGACGAGGCCGATGAAATGCACGCCTCCGGCGTCGAAGGAATAATAGCCCGGACCCTTGGTGCCCTTGCCGTAACGCTCCTTGTAGAGCTTGACCTCCTCGTCGATGAAGTCGTGTTCGCCCGGCACGTAATGCACGTCGAGCTTGGCCTGCGAGATGATGCGATCGGCATCATCGAATTCGGACGCCTTCGACAGATGCGTGATGTCGCCGGTGTGGATCATGAACGACGGCTTGACCGGCATCGCCCGGACCTTGTTGATGGCCTCCTCCAGCGTGCCGATGGCGTTCGGGTTGGCCGGCTTGTCGAAGCCGACATGGCTGTCGCTGATCTGCATGAAGGTCATGCCGGTGGCCTCGGCGGCCTTGGCCGAGCCGACGATGCCGAGCGAATGCGGCACGCCGCCGGTGACCGTCCACAGCACGCCGGTGCCGGCCCAGGTCATGCATTCCAGCACCTTGCGTCGGCTGACGCCTTTCTCCTCATCGTGGTGATTGTGATCGTGTCCGCTCATGACAAGTCTCCCGTGGGCCCAGGGATTGGGTTTCCGGGGAGGTGATCGGCAGGGCCGGGGCTTTATTCCCGGGACTTTGGAGGAGGTTGAGGGACGGGATGACGATTTCGTGAGAGCCGGAAAGCCGGCTGTCTCAGCGCGTCGCGCGACAGCTGGACGCAAGGGCAAGATGCGGCATTGATGGTCTCGGGCCCCCGGCGCTATCGATCCGGCAAACCACTGATCGACCGGAGGAAACCATGCCTGACGTCACCGGCGGCTGTCATTGCGGCGAGGTTCGTTACGCGGTCACCGCGGAACCGATCGTCCATACGCTGTGCCATTGCACCGATTGCCGCCGCCATGCGGGCGCGCCGATGGTCGGTTGGGTGATGGTCGCCGAAGCCATGCTCAAGGTGACCAAGGGTCAAGCCAGGATCTACCAGTCCTCGGAACATGGCCGGCGGCATTTCTGCGCGAACTGCGGCACCGGGCTTTTTTACACCAACGGCAACATGTTGCCCGGATATATCGACATCCAGAGCGGCACCTATGACGATCCCGACGCGGTGCCGGCCACCATGCACATCCAGGTCGCGGAGCGGCTGCGCTGGATGGAAACCGCCCACGAGCTGCCGGCCTTCGACCGCTTCCCGCCGATGGAATGACCGGCGGGCGGCGACGGATCGCGCCGCAGCATCGCGCAACAGAGATGAACGGCCGCAACACGGCTGTCTTGCAGCCGTCAGCATAATGTCAGCGCTGCCGCGTATGGTGGATGGGCTTGCTTTGCCGAAGCGAGCCGGCATCACGCCGAGCACCACGGCAAACACCAAAAAGCGTTCCAGTACTGCGTGAGTGGCTTCCGCCGTCCCCGCGAGGGGACGGCGGTTTCTTTTGGCGAGCTTCCATGATGCTCGCACCAGTCGAACGCCATTCACTGATAACGCAGCGACCGTCTGGCCCTATTCGTCCTCGTCTTCCGGACCGCCCTGCTGTTCGATCGCGTTGCGCACGCTGCGCATGACGGCGAACGAGACGAAGGCCATCCTTCGCTTCTGGTCGTCGCTCAACGTCTTGTAGAGCGGCTCCCAGGCATCGGAGAGCTTCTTGAGATCGGTCCCACGTTGAATGAGCCGGTCCGCTCTGCGTTGCATCAATTCGATGGGATTGCCGTCATGAAGCCCGTCCATCGCGCCGTTCTCGTGCAATTCGGCAATCCGCTCCAACCGGGTCTGCCGATTTTTCGCTCGTGTACGGATCGCGTCCTCGATGGCCGGCCAGTACTTCTCCTGGTCGGGGGTGAGCTGCAAGGCGGCCTTGACGATGCCGACGCGCATGTCGGTCAGGCTCTTCAGGTCGGCGGCGCTGAGCGGCGCCATGCCCACGGTCGACGATGTCTCTGCTGCGAAGGCGAGAGGCGAGGTTGTCACCAAAAGTGCGATCGCTGCGGCGGCTGTGGTCCTCGTCATTGCGAGCTCCTGAGCTGCTTGTCGTGGATGTCCCCGAGCAGCAAGACACGGTTGGATCCGCTGTCGGTTGATCTAGGTCAAAGGTAGCGAGTTCGAGATAGGAATGCGCGTCAGACCGTTCGCAAGACACCGCCCGACCTCGGCGATGCGGGTTGAGCTAGATCAAGCTGAAGCGGCTCGCGGTGTTCAGAAATTGCTTTCCAACTCCCTGTTGCCGGGCGGTCCCATGCAGCTCCTATTCAAGGAAGTTCGCCACAATCCGCTACTCTGGATGCTGGTCTTCGTGCCGATTGTGCTGGTGGTCGAACAGGTCGCTCCCACCGCGCACACGGCTCTGTTTGTCCTCGCCGTCCTGAGCATCGTGCCGCTGGCCGCGCTCCTCAGCCACGCAACGGAGAGCGTCGCCGAGAAAACGGGCGACGCGATCGGAGGCTTGCTCAATGCGACGCTGGGCAACCTGACGGAATTGATCATCGCGGTCGCCGCGCTTCATGCCGGGGAATACATGCTGGTCAAGGCATCGATCGCCGGCGCCATTGTCACCAATTCACTCTTCATGCTCGGCGCATCGTTCCTGCTCGGCGGTCTCCGTCATCATGTCCAGCAATACAATCGGGCCGGCGGCAGGATGTATGCGGCACTGCTGCTGATGGCGACGATCGCGCTGCTTGCACCCGCAGCCGTTGCCGACCTCGATCCGGCGAGAGGCAAGGTCATGGCACAGACGCTCAGCACCGGCCTCGCTGTGTTGCTGATCTGTGCCTACGCGCTCGGCCTGCTGTTCTCGCTCAAGACGCACAAGGAGCTGTTCGAGAGCGGGGAGCACACCGAGGCCGGCAGCGCGGGTTGGCCGATCGGACTTGCTGTCAGCACGCTGCTCGTGGTGACGGTGCTGGTTGCTCTGGTGAGCGAGATATTCGTGAGTTCGGTGCAGAAGGCTGGAGAGACGCTGGGATTGAGCTCGGCGTTCGTCGGTTTCATCATCGTCGCGCTGGTCGGCGCGGCGGCGGAAATGGCGGTCGCGTTCTCCGCGGCGCGCAAGGACCGGCTGGACATGAGCGTCAGCATCGCGCTCGGAAGCGCGTCCCAGATCGCCTTGTTTGTCGCGCCGGCGCTGGTTCTTCTCAGCTATGTCATCGGCCCGAAGCCAATGGACCTGCAGTTCTGGCCGGGTGCGGTGACGATGGTCATGATCGCCTCCGTCACGTCCTGCTTCATCACCAACAGCGGGAGGTCGGCATGGTTCATCGGCGCCTTGCTGGTGTTCATCTACGCGATCTTCGCCATGACGCTGTATATGGTGCCGCCGGGATCGTACGGGCCGGTCTGAGCGGCAACGCGCTTGCTCGATCAGGCAAGGCTCTCGGGCAATACGGAGCAAGATGTTATCATCTTGCTCCGTTGGCTCTGCCTACTGGCAGAGATGCTGTCGGCCGTCCTCGCCACGGAAATACGTTCCGGGCTGACAGACGAAGCCCTGACCGTTGGAAGGATAGCGATAGTAGCCGTAAGCGCCGGCTGCGGCCGCGGCTCCCACGGCCGCCGTCCCATATACTGCTCGTCGCGTCTGGCGACGGGCAACACCTGCGACACTCACAGGTGTCAAGGGACGACCGACCCGCGCCTGGGCGCTCTCGACGGAAATCAAGACGCCGCCTTGTTCCGACCGGCCGACGGATAGCAGCGTGGCACACGCGATGATGATTGTCGCTAACGCGAACGTCCCTGGACTTGTCTTCATGGCTCTCCTCCAATCCTGCCGATCCTATCCGGCCAGTTCTGCTTGGAGAGCCGTTGATTTGGATCAAGCGTTTCCAGATGCCCGGATAGCCGGGACGGCCGGCGATCGGATGTGAGGCAGCGCGCGCGGCCAAACGTCCTCAGGCACAATCTGCACTTTGCTGCCGAAGCAACCTGGCTAGAATGTCTGAATGGTTCCATGACATTCGGTCTCGCCTCTCCGTCAGGCGAGAGATACATTCCTTGCCGAGTTCACCTATTCGTTTGCATGCTGCAGAGTGCAGCCAAGAGGACGACCGTGCGGAAAGCGGATGTCACGTGCGCCTGCTGTGGCGCGGGTTTCCGGCGCTTGGAGCTGTGGTCCGAACCCGGCACCAAGGGTGAGTATCACTGTCCCGTCTGCGACTATCTGCTCGAAGCATTCGATGGCACCAACCTGATCGCCTATCGGCTGACGATCCAGCCGGTGCGGGCGCCGGTCTATTCGGCGAAGTACATTGGCGATCAGCGATGACTTGGTGATCGCTGCCATCAGCGCGCGGCAAACGTCCTGACCGCAGCAACCATCAATTCCGGTGCCTCCTGCGCGACGCAATGGCCGACGCCCGCAAAGGTCCAGCGGCTGGCGTGCGGGATCAGGGCCGCGGTGCGGTCGGCCATCTCCTTGTAGATCGGCCATGACTGCGCGGCGGTGGCGATGCGGACCGGACAGGCGATCTCGGAGAACCACGGAAACGGATTGCCTCTGATGTCGCCGGTGTAGATCTGCTCCATGGCCTCAAAGATCGGCCCCAGCAGCGCCGACTCGATCTGCGGCGTGCAGCGCAGGCGCATGCGGCCGTCGTCGAGCTTTGCATATCCATGATTCACATAGGCCCACAGCGACGGCTCGGTCCACGACGCGAACGCCGGCGCGGCACGCAGCCGCTGGTACAGATCGCCGGCATTGTCGAACTCGGCCCGGCGGCGCAGCACGCCCTGCACCGATCCGTTCGCGATGCCGCTGAGGCCACCGCTGCGCGGTGTACGCGGATCCATCGCGGTCGGCTCGGTCACGAACAGCCGCGCGAAGCGATCCGGCATCAGCTTGGTTGCGAGCAGCAGGTCGGTGGCGCCGGCACTGTGGCCGATGCCGTAGATGTCATGGAGGCCGAGGCGCTCCACGACCATGCAGAGGTCGTCGGCGAAATCCTGGAAGTGATAGCGATCGGCGGCCGGCTTGTGGCTCAGCCCGTGGCCGCGGCGGTCAAGCGCATAGACGGTGTAGTCGGAGGCTAGCGCCTCCGCAACTTCGGTCCAGACCTCGGCGACAAAGCCGGTGCCGTGCAGCAGCAGCGCCGGCGGCTTGCCGGACGAAGGCTCGCCCCATCGCGCCAGCGCGATCTGCGCACCGGCATCGCCAATGAGAATGCGCCGTGGCTGCGTCATCGGTTGCTATCGCGCATCTTGCAAAATCATCGCCGCGCCCTTCTCGGCGATCATCGCGGTCGGCGTGTTGGTGTTGCCGGAGGTGATGGTCGGCATCACCGAGGCGTCCGCGATGCGCAGCCCGTGCAGGCCGTAGAAGCGCAGCCGCTCGTCGACCACGGCCATCGGATCGCTCGCCAGTCCCATCTTTGCAGTGCCGACGGGATGGAAGATCGTGGTGCCGATATCGCCGGCGGCTTTTGCCAGTGCTGCATCGTCGTCGCCGACCGAGGGGCCGGGCAGGAACTCCTCGGGGTGGTATTGCTCCAGCGCCTTCTGCTTCATCAGTCTGCGCGTGGTGCGGATCGCGTCGGCCGCGACCTGTCGGTCGTCGTCGGTCGAGAGATAGTTCGGCGCGATCGACGGCTTGTCGTCGGGCGCGGTCGATTTGATGCGCACGGTGCCGCGCGAGGTCGGCTGCAAATTGCAGGCGCTGACCGTGATCGCGGGGAAGCGGTGCAGGGGATCGCCGAACTTGTCGAGCGACAGCGGCTGCACGTGGAACTGGATGTTGGCGCGCGAGCGCGTCGCATCGGAGCGCGTGAAGATGCCGAGCTGCGATGGCGCCATGGTCAGCGGCCCGCGGCGGCGGAATGCATAGTCGAGGCCCATCAGGCCGCGGCGGACCAGGTTGTAATAGGTCTCGTTCAGCGTGCGCACGCCCGACACCTTGTAGATCGCGCGCTGCTGCAAATGATCTTGCAGATTATGACCGATGCCCTGCACGTCGGCCACGATGTCGACGCCGAGCGGCGACAGCCATTCGGCCGGGCCGATGCCGGAGCGGTGCAGCACCTGGACGGATCCGATCGCGCCGGCGCAGAGGATCACCTCGCCTTTGGCGCGCGCCTCGATGGTCTCATTGCCTTGCCCATTGCCTTGGCGGAACAGCACGCCGGCGGCCCGGCCGCTCTCGATGATCAGGCGGTCGACCAGCACGTCGGTCTCGAGCCTGAGATTGCTGCGATTCAAGGCCGGCTTGAGGAAGCCGCGCGCCGACGACCAGCGCCGGCCGCGCTTCTGGTTGACGTGGAAATAGCTGGTGCCTTCGTTGTCGCCGGTGTTGAAATCGGGAATCCGCTTGATGCCCATCTGCTCGGCGGCATCGCCGACCGCATCGAGGATCTGCCACGACAGCCGCGGCGCCTCGATGCGCCAGCCGCCGCCGGTGCCATGATGCTCGCTGGCGCCGAGGAAGTGATCCTCCAGCCGCTTGAACACCGGCAGCACGTCGCTGTAGCTCCAGCCGGTGAGGCCGAGCTGTCGCCAGTGGTCGTAGTCCGCGGCCTGGCCGCGCATCGAGATCATGGCGTTGATCGCCGACGAGCCGCCGATCACCTTGCCGCGCGGATAGGCGAGTGATCGGCCGTTGAGGCCGGGTTCGGCCTCGGTCTTGAACATCCAGTCCGAGCGTGGGTTGCCGATCGCAAAGAGATAGCCGACCGGGATGTGAAACCAGATCCAGTTGTCCTTGCCGCCGGCTTCCAGCAGCAGCACGCGCTTGTTCGGATCGGCCGACAGGCGGTTGGCCATGATGCAGCCCGCGGTGCCCGCGCCGACGATAATGTAGTCGTAATCACCCTCGAGCCTTCGCGGCATGTCCTCGGTCCCGGCAAGCGTCTCTTGTTGGCTCCTATTAGTCAGACGCAGCCGGTCGAGACAAGCCCGGCGGCGGATGCCGGGCTTACGCCTTTGCGCATAATTCGGACCGGATTCGGAGTTGGGCGGCTTTTCACGCCCATTCCGAATGAATAGGCTTTCTCCTTGCACATGATTGGCCCAACTTGCTGGAGAATTGCCGTGGCAGACCCGGTCCGCGCCCCTTTTTACCACGACGGAATGCGTGAGTTGCAGGATCGTTTCGACGGTCGTCGTGTCGCCGACGGCCTCCAGAAGCATCGCCTCCACTTCGAATTCTGGGAGCAGGATCGCAAGCTCATCGAGGAGACGCGGTTCTTCTTCATCGCGACGAGCTATCAGGACAACGTCGATTGCTCGATGCGTTCCGGCGATCCCGGCTTCGTGAAGATCACCGGGCCCGATACGCTTGAATTCCCCGAGTATGACGGCAACAACATGTACCGCACGCTCGGCAATATTCATCGCAACCCGAACGTCGGGCTGCTGTTTGTGCGCCTCGACGGCAAGACGTTTCGGACCCGCATCCGAGGCAAGGCGACGATTCACGACGACGCGGAGACGCTTGCCAGGCACCATGGCGCGAAGGTCGTCGTGCGCGTCACATGCGAGATCTTCCCGAATTGCCCGCGCTACGTTCCGGACCTGATGGGCGCCTCAGCGGACGTGCCGCCGAATCTGTTCGTTCCCCGGCCGGGCTACGAGCCGCCCGCACCGGAATGGAAGAGCCGGGATTACCTCAAGGACGTCCTCTCGAAATACGATCCGCACCGGAAGCGTGAGGTCTAGCGATCAAGGCAGCGGTGCCATGTAGGGAATGCTGGCCACCAGCGCGAACACCTGCACCGCATTGCACGCCATGCCACCCCAATGCAGCCGGCGCAGCCGCCGCGCGGCGGTCGGATCGCCTGAATCTCTCGCGTCTGCTTCGGCATCGAGCCGACGCAGAAACCATCGCCGCGCCAGCACCGCGAATCCGGCGACCAGGGCGACGCAGAGTGCGGTGAGCGGCCGGCCCGCCGCGACAAAGGCGAGCGTCCCGATCACACCGGAGACGGTCAGCACCAGGAAGTAGGCGTTGAACATGCCGCGCAGCAGGCGGGTGACCGGCGGGAGGTCGAGCTTCACCAGCAGGAACGCCGGCGCTGCCAGCAGGAAGTATCCCATCGGCACCAGCAGGATGATGGTGGAGAACAGGACCGCTTGATCCGGCGTCATGCAGCCGCTCCGTATTTGGAAGAAGAGGGATTTCGCTGCGGAACCTGGGGTAGTATCCCTGCGGGATATGCCCCGCACTATTGGGCTTTGGTGGGATGCGATCGTGTCGGTCGGGTCAGTCAGTGACAACGATCTTGACGGTAGACCCGTCCGGCAAGTCCTTGGTCTCCGAATACATCTTTGCCGTAAAGGCGATCCAGTCTCGACAAGAGCACATCCATACATTGTCGACCGTATACTCGCCCCCGAACAGCGGCAGCGTCGTGAAGGCGTAGCACTGGGAAGGGCCAAGGATCAGTCCTGCCGACCGGCACCGGTCGATCAATGGACGCAGCAGCCAACCATCCGCGTCATCGACGCAACGTTCGCGAAACGCACCCTCGGAAGCGGCGATCCTTGCGATCGAGCCCGCCGACACTTCCAGCATGTGAATCGCTCCTGTGGCGTCCGCCAAAAATATGTCCGCGAACAGGCTGGCTCCCAGGACGCGGCTCCCGGCAGGCAGTATGTCCGACCAGGCAGCGAGCTGGGCGAGCGTGATTTCAACCGGAAGGAAGTCTGAGCGGCCCTGTTCCATCCTGAGATCATGAATGCCCGTTCGCGCTGCGGCAAGCCGGAAGTTCTCTGTGCAGGTGACGTCCAAGCATGGCCCGGCGCTTTCCGCCAATTTCGGTCGCTCTGCATTTGCCGCGCCGTGGGCCCCAGCCAGAGGCATGCCACATCTGTTTGGGTGGACTGGCTCTTGCATGCTAGAGGTGACTTTCGTCCAACCTTCGAGGCCAGAATTCTCATGCCCATCGTCAACCGCGTCGCCGATCTGCAACCCGATATCCAGGCCTGGCGCCGCGACATCCATGAAAACCCCGAGCTGCTCTACGATGTGCACCGCACTGCATCATTCGTGGCCGACCGTCTCAGGGAGTTCGGCTGCGACGAGGTCGTGACCGGGCTCGGCAAGACCGGCGTGGTCGGGGTCATCAAGGGCAACAAGGGGCCGGCCAAGGGCGACGTCAAGGTGATCGGCCTGCGCGCCGACATGGACGCGCTGCCGATCCACGAAGAGACCAATTTGCCTTACGCCTCAAAGACGCCGGGCAAGATGCACGCCTGCGGCCATGACGGCCACACCGCGATGCTGCTCGGCGCCGCGCGCTATCTCGCCGAGACGCGCAATTTCGCCGGCGACGTGGCGGTGATCTTCCAGCCCGCCGAGGAGGGTGGGGCAGGAGCGGCCGCCATGATCAAGGATGGCCTGATGGACCGCTTCGGCATCGAGCAGGTGTACGGCATGCACAACGGTCCGGGAATTCCGATCGGTTCGTTTGCGATCCGTCCGGGCCCGATCATGGCGTCCACCGACGAGGTCAACATCAACATCGAAGGGCTCGGCGGCCACGCCGCGCGGCCGCACAAATGCATCGATTCGGTGATGGTCGGCGCGCAGCTCATCACCGCGCTGCAGTCGATCGTGTCGCGCAGCGTCGATCCGCTGGATTCCGCCGTGATCTCGATCTGCGAATTCCACGCCGGCAACGCCCGCAACGTGATCCCGCAGACCGCGGTGCTGCGCGGCACGGTCCGCACCCTGACCCCGGAGGTCCGGCAACTGATCGAGAAGCGCATCGGCGAAGTGGTCAAGGGCGTGGCCCAATTGACCGGGGCCCGGATCGATCTCGACTACAAGCGCGGTTATCCCGTCACCGTCAATCACCCCTCGCAAACCGAGTTCGCCACCCGCATCGCCAAGCAAGTGGCTGGCGACGGCAACGTGCACACGATGCCGCCGCTGATGGGCGGCGAGGATTTCTCCTACATGCTGGAAGCCCGCCCCGGCGCCTTCATCTTCTGCGGCAACGGCGACAGCGCGGGCCTGCACCACCCCGCCTACAATTTCAACGACGAGGCGATCGTCTACGGCACCTCGTATTTCGTGAAGATCGTGGAGGACGCGCTGGCGGCGTGAGGCGCGTTGTCAGCCGTCGGTCGAAACGGTCACGGACTTCCACGCTGCGATCTCCTGCTTGAGACGTTCGATTCTCTCGGACACGAGTTGGAGGGCATCGCTGCCGAGCAGGAGCTGTGGCGGAGGATTGCCGGACTCGATCAGGCCGAGAACGGCTGCCGCGAGCTTGTCCGGATCGCCCAGCTGCTTGCCGCTTTTGGCCTGTCGCGCCTGCCGGATCGGATCGAACAGCGCATCGTAGTCGCTGATCGATCGCTCGGTCCGGATCATTGAGCGTCCTGCCCAATCGGTCCGGAAGGAGCCGGGGCAGAGCGCGGTGACGTGGACGCCGAACGGTGCCATCTCTGCGCGCATGACTTCCGAAATGCCCTGAAGGGCGAACTTGCTTCCGCAGTAATAGGCGATGCCCGGCATGGTGATCATGCCGCCCATCGATGTCACGTTGACGATGAAGCCACGGCGCCGTTCGCGGAACCGCGGCAGGAAGGCTTTAGCGACCGCGACGGCGCCGAAGACGTTCACGTCGAATTGGCGCCGCATCTCGTCGAGAGGCGATTCCTCCAGGATGCCCTCGTGTCCGTAGCCGGCGTTGTTGATCAGCACGTCGACCGGCCCATGGTTCTCCTCTGCCTGCCGGACGATTTCGGTCATCCGGTCGAACTCCGTCACGTCGCACAGGATGGATGCCACTGCCGGCAGGCGTTCTGCCAGGGCGGCCCGCGACTGTGCGGAGCGGACGGTGCCGATGACGTTGTGGCCCTGGCGGCTCGCGGCCGCCGCGATCGCGAAGCCGAAACCGGAGTTCGCGCCGGTGATGAAGAAGGTCTTCCGTGACATGGATTGGTTCCCGTCTTGATAGCCAGTGTTTGTGACTGATAGTCTTGAGAGCCCCGGTCATCGATCGCGAAAACTCGGAAAACCTTGCCAAATCCTATGAAGGTCGAGAAGCGGAGATCGGAGCGCCACGCACTGGTGGAACTCGCCGGGCTGCTGGCGCCCCGCCCGGGATACAATCCAACAGAGCTTGACGGAGTTCGCATTCTCAGGACCGAGGCGGTCCTTCATGACGTTCCCGTGCTTTACAAGCCCGGCGCAGTTTTCGTGCTGCAAGGCCGCAAGCGGGGCATGCTTGAGGGCGAGGTCTATCTCTACGACGAGAAGCACTATCTCGCCGTATCCGTGCCGGTGCCGTTTCGGATGGAGTCCGTGGCCAGCGCAGCCCGCCCCCTGCTTGCGGTCTATGTCGAATTCAACCTGGGTCTGGCCGCCGAGATTGCTTCGGCAGTGCAGGCGAGGCGTTCCGATCCGGCGGCCGGCAAGGTGAGATGTCTGGTCTCGAGCCCGATGGAGCCGGCTATCGAGGACATTCTGCTCCGTCTTCTGCGAGCGCTCCGTGATCCCGTCGAGCTTGCGGTTCTCGGAGCCGGCATTTTGCGCGAACTGCATTATCGCGTGCTAATCGGCCCGCAGGGCGGCGCGATGATTTCAGCCCTGCAGCAGCGCGGCACGTCCGGAAGAATCGTGCAGAGCCTCGCCCGATTGCGGGCAACCTATCGTTCCGAGATATCGGTCGCCGCGCTGGCCAGTGAAGCAGGGATGAGCGTTCCTTCCTACCACGTCCATTTCAAGGCTCTGACCGGCAGCACTCCGATCCAGTATGTGAAGGCGATGCGGCTGCACGAGGCGCGGCTGATGATCGCGCGCCAGGACAAGACGATCGCCGAGGTCGCAGCATTGGTCGGTTACGCCAGCCCCGCCCAGTTCAGCCGAGACTTCAAACGACACTTCCGGCGCACGGCATCGGAAGAGGCGAAATGGGTTCGTCAACATCTCGGTGAGCTGGTCTGAACGTTTCGCTCATCGCCCCACAAGGCGTAGCGGCCTCACGCATCCCAGCGCACCGGCAGCGTCACCGGGCCGCGGAACACCCAGCCGCGGACGATCGGCGGCGCCTCCGCGCGGAGGCGCAGATTCCGGAACCGGTCGAACAGCATCGGCGCCACGATCTTGCCGACGGTGAGCCGCGACACCCAGGTGCCGGCGCAGAAGTGCGGTCCGGCGCCGAATGCCAGGTGCGATTGCTTGGGCCGCATCACGTCGAAGCGATCGGGCTCGGCGAAGCGGTTGCCGTCGCGGTTGGCGGCGCCGACGCAGAGGCCGATCTGAAGCCCCTCGGGCAACGCCGTGCCGGAGAGATCGACGTCGCGGGTGACGCGGCGCGGATACATGCCGATCGGCGAGATCCAGCGCACCGCTTCCTCGAGCGCAGCCGGCCATAGCTCCGGCTTCGCCAGCACGCCGTCTTTCTGCGCTGGATTTTCCAGCAGGCCGAGGACGAGGGTCAGGATCGCATCGCGCGGTTCGTTCAAGCCGCCGCCGATGATCACCTTGATGTTGGCGCGGATGCCCTCGATCGGCATCGGCGGATCGGCATGGACCATCGAGGACAGGATCGACGGATTCGGCTGGCCGCGATGCTCGTCGAGCACCGCGTCGATCGCGGCGTCGACATCGGCGCTCGCCTGCATCGCCTTGCGCTCGATCTCGGCATCGGCGGCATAGTTGCCGGCGCCGTCGATCAGCGCCTGCTGAAGGCTAGCGCCCCAGCCTGCTCAGGTTCGTCTCGTTCTGCTGGATGCCGCCGGCCATGGCGACGTCCATCTCAAGCAGAACCAGTGCGACATCGTGCTGGGTCCGGTCGGGATCGTCGGCGAAAGTTACTTCAGGCGCCACATCCTCACCGATCACTATGTCTGTGTGATGGATCCGGCCAATCCGCTGGCGCGCGGCCGGATCGCGCTGTCGGCCTATGCGAAGGCCGCGCATGTCTTCATCACCCATAGCGGCGAGTGGCAGCCGCTATATCTCGTTGCGCTCAGGGCGAGGAAGGTCGAGATCGCGCCGATGGTGGGCCTGCCGAACCACGACAGTCTGGAGCGCATCATCACCGGCACAACGCTGGTCGCGACCGTCCCGCATCATCTGGCGCGGGCGATGCGCGGCAGCCTGCACGTCGCGTCGCTGCCGTTCCGGGTGCCGATCTCGATTGACATGTACTGGAGCGCCAGGACGGCCAAGTCCGGCCTGCACAAATGGGCGCGCGGCCTGCTGGCCGAGGTCGCCAGGATCGCGGCATCGACGCCCGCGATCAGCCCTTGACGTATGTTATCGTTGCTTATCGAGCAACGTCCTACATTGGCGAAACGGGCAGATCGGCAAGTCGGCGATTGGAAACGCAACGGCGCGCTCCCGCCAGCTCAGCCCACCAATGGATGGAGCACATGAAGAAGAAGCGGAATCGGTTCAAGCAGACCACGTCGTTACAGGAGCGATTGGGTAGTTTCGCGAAGCAGGCGAGGGAAAAGGCAAGGCGTACGCCGCCCGGCAAGGAGCGGGAAGATTTTTTGCGGCGCGCTCGCAGTGCCTACACCGCCGCGCATATTGAGAAGTGGCTGTCATCCCCTTCCAGCGAGATCGACTTAGGAACTGCGCCTTTTCGGCGTCGCTGGTCGATAGGGATGGGCAACATGAAGAACCCTTGCGGCAAGCGTACGCCGAGGCAGATAGAGAAATTGCGCTAGAGCATGATCCGGAAAAGTTCCGAAAAGATAATGCTCAAGCAAGGAGATGAGATCATGATGCGATTCCGTGGATACGCATCATGATCTCGCGTGCCTCTGAAGCTGGAAGAGCCTCGTTCTCGTAACCGGCGTTGGCGCACCAGCGATTCAGTCACCTTCGGGCAGGGCGCCCTTGAGTGTCGCCAGCCTCTTCGCTGTGCAGCCAAATTCGGAACAGCGGACGCTGGTCTCGGTTCACTTCGAGTGTCCAATCCTCGCCAGCCTGCAAGCTCTCCTGAGCGTCCCGCAGCAGCGAACGTGCCTCTTCCCAAGCAGCGGCATCGTCGGACAGCTCGATGCCATCCGTGGTGTAGAACGGGTCGGTGCCAGAAATCCTGAAGTAATAGCTCGGCATGCGGGCCAAAGCCGGCCCGGCCGCATCGTTCCTAAGCGCCTTCGAGCGGTTGAAGGTTCAGTTCGTTAAATCCACCGATCTCGACGACCTTTTCGATATCACGCAGGGTGACGACGCTGTCGTGAATATCGAGAATGCCTTTTGCTCAAAAGAATTGCAGGACCCGGTTGACATGCACCGCGCTCAGGCCAAGCGCTTCCGCTAGTTTTGCCTGAGTGACGGGAAACCGGAACTGGTCCTCGGCGACCATGTCGATCGCGGCCAGGCGCTGGCGCAACTCCGCCACCAAATAGGCCATGCGCGCGGCAGCAGGACGCGTGCCAAGGCTGACGATCCATTCCCGGAACAGCACCGCGTCGATCAACGTCTCGCGCCACAAGGCTTCCGCAACGGCAGGGCGCAGACTGATGACCTGCCTTAACGCCCGGTGGTCGATGAAGCCGACCCGCGCCTGCGTCAACGTGATGAGGTCGTGATCCATTCGCTTGAGAAACATCCCGTGGAGGTCTGGCATGTCGCCTGCGATGTGAAACGACAGGATCTGCCGCTTGCCGCCGTCCGATACTTTGGCACGGTATGAGAAGCCGCTTAACATGACGCAGCAGTGGCTGCTGATCTCGCCCTCCTGGATGATGGATGTGCCGGCGCCGAGATCGCGCACGCTCGATACGATCGAACGCAGCGCGGCGGTATCCTCCTCGGTGAGACCGGTATGAAGCCTCACTTTGCGGATCATCATGTCAATCGGCATGTGCTGCAGCCCCTCCGGCGAATTTGGACCATTCCGGGCCAATCGCCGGTGTTATGAGCCGACCATACCCTACTCTGCGACAGCGGGGAGGGGATTTACATAAGTTAAGATTGGTAGATGAGGCAGGTTAAGGCGAAGGCCGCAGGCAGCTCCTGGTTGCGGACCCGCGCCTTGGAGAGGCGACTTCCTGCTGCGGGTTTCGGCGATGCCGCCAACGGATGTTAGTGCCGCCGACATCGACAGCGATGACGATACCGTGCGTGACCTAGCGTCGCTGTGCGCGAGGGTGTCAGCACGAAGGCCGCAAGCGTGGGCTGAATCGAGGCGTTCTCAGTTGGAGCGCCTTCGCGTGATGGCGGCGCCTCCGCTGTTATCGGCGATGCGCTCTCGCTGAATCTGACGCGCGAGGCGCCAGATCAACCAGGTCGCGCACGAGACGAGCAGCCAGGCCAGCGTGGCGACGGCAAAAGCGGCTGCCACGCTATCGGTCACGAGCCAGGAAAACGAGACGGCAAATGCCAGCATGCCGATCGCCCCGAGCGCGGCGCCTATGGCATCGAGCGACGCAGCCTCCTGTCCGCGCCGTTCGCCGTGGAGATTTGCTTTTCGCTTGCGGCGGATTTCGTGCTTTTCGATCAGCGTCGCGCTTGCGCAGAAGATGGCGGGAAGCGCCAGGAACAGGCCTCCGACGGCCGCACCGTAGCGGCTGCTGATGAGGCCGGTCAGAACCGTCGCGGCTCCGCCGAGCGCAAACCGGATCAGGTATTCGTACCAGCGGCTCTCGTGCAACGATGACGATGAAACGCCGATTGGCAGCTTCATGCTGCTCCTCCGCCAAGGTTGAGGCCAAGGCTGGGGCCAAGATTGGGGCCAACACTGAGGCCAAGACCGAGGCCGAGCAGGCCGAATGCGACCGCCAGCCAGACCACGAAGGATAGCAGTGTGGCAGGCAGCGCGCGCATGCGCGCACGCATGAGCAGGTGGCAGACGACGATGCTATAGACTGCAAGCGCAATGCAGCCGGCCATCATCGTGCGGCTTTGCAGCGCAGCGTAGCCGGGGCCGTGTTGATGAATGGCGATGCCCAATGTGGCAAGGGCAACGGAGGGCGCGGCGCCGAACAGGCCGGCGAAGCTTTTCGGGCGCAGGATGTCCCCAAGCATCGCGAAGGCGGAGACGACGGCGCCGCCAATGAGAAACCGCACGATGTACTCGGTCATGGCGCTGGTCCAGCTTTTGAGTTGTGGGCTGCGCGCTTGCGAAGCTGGCCTCTGGTTTTTGCAGGGTTTGAACGGGAAACCCGTCCAATGCTCCGAATACAAGGCCGTCGATGGTGGGGCTGTTCCAATGCGCGGCATGGCGACGCGTCTATGTCGCAGACGTCTCGCAATCGCGGGACCGTCTCAAAAGAAAAGGCCCGCACCTGAGAGGATGTGAAGCTTTGTCCTCATCCACTGCTGTCGTCGCCCGGCTTGACCGGGCGACCCAGTACGCCGCGCCCTATCGGCTCGAGCACAACCCTCTCTGGAATACTGGATCACCCGCATGCGCGGGTGATGACACTGAGCAAGCTCAGCAAGCCATTCCGTCACCCCTGAGGTGCGAGCCTTTCGTCTGGCGCGTCTGCCGCGCCGAAAGCGGGGGGCATCAGAACACGTGGTAGAACACGTAGTACAGAACGCCCGAGAGGATCATCGCGGCCGGCAGGGTCAGCACCCAGGCCATCGCGATGTTGCGGATGGTCGACCATTGCAGGCCGGAGCCGTTGGCGGCCATCGTGCCCGCGATGCCTGACGACAGCACATGCGTGGTCGAGACCGGCAGGCCGTAGCCATCGGCAGCCGCGATCGTCGCGGCCGCCGTGATCTCGGCGCAGGCGCCCTGCGCGTAGGTCAGGTGGGTCTTGCCGATCTTCTCGCCGACGGTGACGACGATGCGCTTCCAGCCTACCATGGTGCCGAGGCCGAGCGCGATCGCGACGGCGAACTTCACCCAGCTCGGGATGAACTTCGTCGCGCTGTCGAGCGAGCCCTTGTACTGGTTCAGCGTGGCGATGTCGGCTGCGGAGAGCTCGGCTTCCTTGTCCTTCATCAGGAAGCGGATCGCCTCGGACGCCAGGTACATGTCGTTGCGGGTGTTGCCGACTGCGTCGGCCGGGAACTTGGCCAGCGATCCGTACTCGGCAACCTGCTTGCCGATGTCGCGCACCAGCACCGCAAGCGACGGATAGGTGCCTTCGTTGATCTGGTGCTGCGCGACGTAGTTGGTCACGGCCGGACGCGGATTGCCGATCACGTTGTAGCCGGCGGCCTTGCCTTCGATGACCTTGCTGGCCGCGGTCGAGTGCGCGGCGAACTGCTCGATCTGGTGCGCCGGCAGCGCGCGGTTCAGCGCGTAGGCGGTCGGCACCGTGCCGATCAGGATCAGCATGATCAGGCCCATGCCCTTCTGACCGTCGTTGGAGCCGTGGAAGAAGCTGACCAGCGTGCAGGTCAGGATCAGGATGCCCCGGATCCACCACGGCGGTGGCTGGTTGCCGACCGGCTCGCCGAACAGCGCCGGCGTGGCGCGCTGCAGCACGCCCTTGAGGATGTAAAGCAGGCCGGCCGCGAGCACGAAGCCGAACAGCGGCGACAGCAGCAGCGCCTTGGCGATGCCGGCGGCCTGGGTCCAGTCCACGCCGGAGGTGCCGTCACGGCCGCGCAGCACCGCGTTGGTAATGCCGACGCCCATGATCGATCCGATCAAAGTGTGGGAGCTCGAGGCCGGCAGGCCGAGCCACCAGGTGCCGAGATTCCAGAGGATGGCGGCGATCAACAGCGCGAACACCATTGCAAAGCCGGCGCTGGAGCCGACCTGCAGGATCAGTTCGACCGGCAGCAGCGAGACGATGCCGAACGCGACGGCGCCGCTCGAGAGCAGCACGCCGATCAGGTTGAACATGCCCGACCAGACCACGGCGACATGCGCCGGCAGCGAGCGGGTGTAGATCACGGTGGCGACCGCGTTGGCGGTGTCGTGGAAGCCGTTGACGAATTCAAAGCCGAGCGCGATCAAGAGCGCAACGAACAGCATGATGTAGGGCAGGAACGACGTGACGCGCGTGCCGGTGGCGTCGACGTCGGCATAGATGCTGTAGGCAACGAACAGCAGCGCGGCCGCAACCACGCCCAAATAAATAACCCCGGTCATGGGGTGGAAGCCTTTGTCGAGGTCCGGGCCTTTTTTTAAGGCGGGCTCGATCGAGCCGGGTAATGCCATATCGCTCATGGTAAACTCCTGTCCCAATGCCTCCGATTTTGATCGATGCATATGACAGGCAATTGAAATCGGGCCGCGAAATGAGGCGTTCGTCAGCGGCCGTGGATAGCGAGCGGAATTTTTGTGCAACGCATTGATGGCCCACGCGCCTTGGCGGCCTCGTGACGAATTTCAGCGACGCCCGGATTTGGGGACGCGTTGGATTTCGAGCCGCCTGGAATCCAGCTCGTCAAAAATTCACGTCACCAGGAAATCCGGTGCGGACTGGAAGCGAGCGAGGAGGGAAGGATTGCAAGATGAGGTGGCGCGCCGCACGATCGGGGCTAGCAAACCGCACGGCGCGCCCGCCTCGGGGTACGCCATGGCGTGAACATGACGCCCGATTACCTGCGGAACATGTCACAGTACCACGGATCAATTAAAGGTTGTAGGTATTTGTTTGTCGCTTAGAACAATTTCACGTTGAAGTGTGGTTCCACAGGCTGGTGGAACTCAGGCCGCGCGGGCCGAATTGCGCAACTGATCTGCGACGATTTTCAGGTCGTTGATAAAGCGCTGATATTCCAGCGCCTTGGCTTTCTCGTCGGGCAATCGCAACAGATAGGACGGGTGCACGGTGACGAGCACCTTGGTGGTGTCGTGGTTGATCAGGCGGCCGCGGTTCTTGTTGATCGGCGTAATCTTGCCGAGCACGCTTTGCGCCGCGGTGGCGCCGAGCGCGACGACGAACTCCGGCTTGATGGCGGAAAGCTCGCGCTCATACCACTGACGGCAGGCGCGGATCTCCGGCGTGTTCGGCTTCTGGTGCAGCCGGATCTTGCCGCGCGGCACGAATTTGAAGTGCTTCACCGCATTGGTGATGTAGACCTTGGCGCGATCGATGCCGGCTTGCTCAAGCGCGCGATTGAGCAGTTGCCCGGCCGGTCCGACAAACGGGTGGCCGGCGAGATCCTCCTTGTCGCCGGGCTGCTCGCCGACCAGCATCAGCGTCGCGCTTTGCGGTCCTTCGCCGAACACGGTTTGCGTCGCGTCCTTCCACAGCGGGCAGGCGCGGCACTCGGCGGCCTCGTCGCGCAAGGCGGCGATCGTATCGTGAGCCTGCTTGTTTGCAGTCGACTTGCGAGGCATCGGCTGATCCCGTTGCTGCGGCTCGGCCGCCTTGCGTGCGATGAAGGGGCCGCTGGTCATGCGCATGGCGTCTTCGATCAGCGGCTTAATGATCGAGTCCCCCGGCAGGTTCCTCCAATAGGCCTGTGGCATCTCCATCACTTTCAGCCGCGCCGGATTGGCGAAGCCGTTGTCATGGCGCCGCCAGGCCTCCTCGAGCCGGTCCTCGCTCGGCACCTCGGATTTGGCGACGCCCGGCGTGATCGAGATCGCGTGCCCATCCCAATGGGCGCAGACGTCGGGCGTGAGGATCGACCACGGCATGTCGGCGAAGCGGCCGGCGAAGAAAGGTGCGGCGCGTTCGACGATGCGATGCTCCGGCTCGAACCAGGCGACATAATGTGCCGTCCGCTCGCGGCCGATCTCGCGGAAGCGGAGCTGCGCGTGCATCCGATCGATGTCGCGATAGACCGCGCGCGCCATCGCGTGGACCTCGGCGACATCGGGATCGGTAGCCGCGCCGAGCAGATCGTGATGGCTGCGCAGCCGCCAGAGCAGGCGATAGAGCAGGGCGAAGCGCGCATCGTCGCGATGCAGGATCGCGGCCTTTGCGAGCTCGATGAATTTGGCCGACACGCTGAACTGCGCCTGCGGTGCATCGGGCAATTCATTCGCGCAGGCCGCCGAGGACAATTCGTCATCGCGGCGTATGGTCCACGTGACCTCCGCGGGCTTCACGTCATGTGTCGCCAGGCGCCGCGCGGCCTTGCGCCAGCCTTCGAAATCGGTGTCGTTGTCGAGCACGATGATACGCATGCGATTGCTCCGTTTCCGTCACGCCGCCATTTTCAGGGCCTTCCGCGCCTGACGCTGCGGGCGATCCGGCTGCGGCCGCTTTTCGGCTGCTGAATCCCATTGATTCCACTGATGAATCGATGAGCTCACCAATCCGATTGACTCCGCGGGCCCTGTTAGCTTTATATTAGAACATATCATGAACAAATGGGCCAGTCCCTGGTTCTCTGTTCAGATAAGTGACGGCCTCAAATTTTGGTTGGGAAGGAGCGGCGCATATGAATGGCGCACGCATGGGTACGCTTGCGTCTCTGCGCGGCAGCATCGCGCGCATCGAGGCGCCATCGGAGGCGGCGATGCCGAACCGCATCGCGCTCGGCCACACGAGCGCGGACGCGATGCTGCGCGGCGGGCTTGCGCCGGCCGCGCTGCACGAGGTGTTCGCCGCCGGCCATCAAAGCGGTGCTGCGACCGGCTTCATCGCAGGGCTCGCCGGACGGGTGTCGACGCGCAAGCCGCTGGTCTGGGTGCGGCAGGATTTTTCCGATCGCGAGAACGGCGCGCTGTCGATGCGTGGGCTCGCCGAGCTCGGCCTCGATCCGCGCCTTCTGGTCACGGTGCGTGCCGCCGATGTCGACGGCGCCCTGCGCACCGCGGCCGATGCGCTGGTCTGCGATGCGCTCGGCGCGGTCGTGCTCGAAATCTGGGGCCAGGCGCGTCAGCTCGATCTCGTCGCCAGCCGCAAGCTGACATTGGCCGCGCAAGCCTCCGGCGTCACCGCGCTGGTGCTGCGGATCGCGGCCACGCCAATCCCCTCGACCGCGGAGACGCGCTGGATCGTGCGCGCGGCGCATTCGCCGCCCGGCCATGCCGCAAGCGCCTGGGGCGCGCCGCGCGTCGAGGCCGAACTCGTGCGCAACCGTCATGGCCCGGTAGGGCGATGGATCATGGAATGGAAATGTGATGAGTGCCAATTCAGTGAACCGTCGGCGTATCCTCAGCCTGTGGCTGCCACGCCTGCCCATCGATCGCATCAAGCGCAAGCTCGCGCAGGACATCGCCTCGCAAGCTGAGGCTCGGGAGGCGGCAGAACCTTCAGGTGAGGTGAGCACATCGGCAGGGCTCTCTCCCCCCTTGCGGGGGAGAGTTGGAGAGAGGGGTAGCCACGAGCACCGCCCGTGGGGCTCACCCCTCTCCCTAGCCCTCCCCCGCAAGGGGGGAGGGAACCCATCCGCTCATGCGTCCCTTACGAACGAGGCGAAACAAGCGGACCTCCCCAGCGTCGTGGTCGCAAAAGACCACAACGCCATCCTGCTGCATGCAATCGACGAGGCCGCGATGCGCGCCGGGCTGTCGATCGGGTTGCCGCTCGCCAATGCGCGGGCGATCTGTCCGGAGCTCACGGTCTATGATGCCGATCCGGCCGCCGATCTGAAGACGCTGAACGACATCGCCGACTGGTGCGACCGCTTCACGCCGCTGGTCGCGCTCGACGCGCCATACGGCCTGTTCCTCGACATCACCGGCTGCGCGCATCTGTTCGGCGGCGAGCGGGCGCTGCTGCAGATCGTGACCCATGCGCTGAGCCGGCGCGGCTTTGCCGTCAGCGCCGCGATTGCCGGCACCTCGATCGCGGCGCGCACTCTGACGCGTCACGCGTCGGGCAAGATTGTCGCCGATGGCGAGGAAGCGCAAGCGGTCGGTCCGCTGCCGGTGTCGGCGCTCGGTGCCGATGCCGCGATCACCACCGGTCTGCGCCGCGCCGGGTTGAAGACCATCGGCGATGTCGCCGCGCGCGCGCCGCACGAGATCTCGGCGCGGTTCGGTGCTGATTTCACCAGCTTGCTCGGCCACGCGCTCGGGCGGGGCGATGCCCCGATCAGTCCGCGCAAGCCGCTGCCCGATTACATCGTCGAGAAGCGTTTCCCGGAACCGATCGCCACCGACACCGTGATCGCGCTGACGCTGCAAAACCTCGCCAAAATGCTGGTTGCGGCGATGGACAGGCAAGGTAAGGGCGCCCGGCAGCTGGAGGCGAGCTTCTTCCGCACCGACGGTGCGGTGCGCACGATCATGGTCGAGACCGGCCGGCCGGTGACACGGCCGGAGATGATCGACCGCCTGTTCCGCGAGCGGCTCGATGCGCTCAACGATCCGCTCGATCCCGGCTTCGGCTTCGATCTCATTCGTCTTGCCGCCGGGCGTACCGAGATCGTGGTGCAGCAGCAACGCGATCTCGACGCGACCGTGCACGACAATGACGAGATCTCGGCGCTGATCGACCGCATCGCCGCCCGCATCGGGGGAAAGCGCGTCGTCGTGCATCTGCCGCTCGAGAGCCACATCCCCGAACGATCTGCGCTCGCATTGCCGGCGCAGCATCATCTGGCCGCCGCCAGCGCCGCCGCCTGGCCGGAGCGCGCCATCGGCGAGCCGCCGCTGCGGCCGCTCAGGCTGTTCGAGCCGCCCGAGCCGATCAAGGTGCCGTTCGCGAGCGTGCCCGACGGCCCGCCGCATCAATTCACCTGGCGGCGCGCTCTGCATGCGGTGGTGCGGGTCGAGGGCCCCGAGCGCATCGCGATGGAATGGTGGAAGCAGGACGGCGCGGCGCTGACGCGCGACTACTTCCGCGTCGAGGACGCCGAGGGCCAGCGCTTCTGGATTTTTCGCGATGGTCTTTACGAGAGTGAGCTGCGCGACGAGGAAGGCAAGCCGGTTCCGGCCAACTGGTATGTGCACGGGTTGTTCGCATGACAACATCTCTGCCCGACTATGCCGAGATCGGCATCACCAGCAATTTCTCCTTCCTGCGCGGCGGCTCCGATCCGCGTGCCTATGTGCATCAGGCGAGCGAATTGAAGATTCCCGTGATCGGGCTCGCCGATCACAACACGCTGGCCGGCGTGGTGCGGGCCTGGAAGGAGCTCGACAACGAGAAGGTTCTCCATCCGCCGAAACTCCTGATCGGCGCCCGCATCGTCTTCATCGACGGCACGCCCGACATCCTGGTCTATCCGCGCGACCGCGCCGCCTATGGCCGGCTGTGCCAGCTCTTGACCCGCGGCAAGCGCGGTGGCAGCAGAGCGTTTTCCAGCGAAGTGGATACCGGTTCGCGTGAAGAAAACGCGTCAAAACAAAAATTCGAGCGGGTGGAGAAGGGCGACTGCCGGCTCACGCTGTCCGATCTGATCGATTTCGCAGAAGGCCAGCTTCTGGTGCTGGCGCTGCCGCATCGGTTCGAGGCGTCGAAAGCGCTCGATCTGCTCGCGCGGTTGAAGGCCAGCGCCGCCGACGGCGTCTGGCTGGCCGCGAGCCTGCTCTATCGCGGCGACGACAAGCGTCGTCTCGCGCGGCTGCATGATCTCGCCACCGATGCCGGTGTGCCGCTGCTTGCCACCAACGAGGTGCTCTATCACCATCCCGCGCGCCGTCCGTTGCAGGACGTGCTGACCTGCATCCGCGAAAAGACCACGATCGAAGCCGTTGGCCGCAGGCTCGAGGCCAATGCCGAGCGGCATCTCAAGCCGGCGCATGAGATGGTCAGGCTGTTCCGCGATTTGCCGGATGCGATCGGCGGAGACCATGCGCTTTGCCGACCGCATCAGCTTTTCGCTCGACCAGCTCAAATACCAGTATCCCGACGAGCCGGTGCCGCCGGGCAAAACCGCGCAGCAGCATCTGGAGGATCTGACCTGGGCCGGCGTCGACAAATATTTCGGCGGCGAGATCGACGACAAGCTGCGCGCCACCCTGAACAAGGAGCTGGCGCTGATCGCCGAGCTGAAATACGCGCATTACTTCCTCACCGTGCACGACATCGTGCACTATGCGAGGAGCCAGAACATCCTGTGCCAGGGGCGCGGCTCGGCGGCGAATTCCGCGGTTTGCTATGTGCTCGGCGTCACCTCGGTCGATCCGACCAAGGTCGATCTCTTGTTCGAGCGCTTCATCTCCAAGGAGCGGCTGGAGCCGCCCGACATCGACGTCGATTTCGAGCATTCGCGGCGCGAGGAGGTGATGCAATATGTCTATCGCCGGTACGGCCGCCACCGCGCCGCCATCATCGCCACCGTGATCCATTATCGTCCGCGCAGCGCGATCCGCGATGTCGGCAAGGCGCTCGGCCTGACCGAGGACGTCACCGCGGCGCTCGCCGACACCGTGTGGGGCAGCTGGGGCAAGGGCCTCAACGACATGCAGGTACGCCAGGCCGGGCTCGATCCCAAGAATGCGATGATCAATCTCGCGGTCGAGCTCGCCACCGAGCTGATCGAGTTTCCGCGCCATCTCTCGCAGCATGTCGGCGGCTATGTGCTGACCCAGGACCGGCTCGACACCTATGTGCCGATCGGCAATGCCGCGATGGACGACCGCACCTTCATCGAATGGGACAAGGACGACGTCGACGCGCTGCACATGATGAAGGTCGACGTGCTGGCGCTGGGCATGCTGACCTGCATCCGCAAATGTTTCGACCTGATCGCCGATCACAAGGGCAAGCGCTGGGAACTCGCCTCGGTCCCGCAGGACGAAGAACCAGTCTACGACATGCTGTGCCGCGGCGAATCGCTCGGCGTGTTCCAGGTCGAGAGCCGGGCGCAGATGAACATGCTGCCGCGCTTGAAGCCGCGCACCTTCTACGATCTCGTCATCGAGGTCGCGATCGTGCGCCCCGGCCCGATCCAGGGCGACATGGTGCATCCCTATCTCAGGCGGCGGAACGGCATTGAGAAGGTGACCTATCCATCGCCGGCGCCCGATAAGGGCGACAAGGACGAACTCTACAAGGTGCTGCACAAGACGCTCGGCGTGCCGCTGTTCCAGGAGCAGGCGATGCGGATCGCGATCGAGGCGGCGCATTTCACCTCGGAGGAGGCCAACGGCCTGCGCCGTTCGATGGCGACCTTCCGCAACCTCGGCACCATCGGCAGCTACGAGGAGAAGCTGGTCGGCAACATGGTCGCGCGCGGCTACGATCCGGAGTTCGCACGCAGCTGCTTCGACCAGATCAAGGGCTTTGGCTCCTACGGCTTCCCGGAAAGCCACGCCGCGAGTTTCGCGCAGCTCGTCTACATCTCCTCATGGCTGAAGCACCATCATCCCGATGCGTTCTGCTGCGGGTTGTTGAACTCGCAGCCGATGGGCTTCTATGCCCCGGCGCAGATCGTCGGCGATGCCCGCAAGAACGGGGTCACGGTGCGCGAGGTCGATGTCTCCTTCAGCTTTGCGCAGAACACGCTGGAGGAGAAGGTCGGCGAGCACTGCGCAGTGCGCCTCGGCTTCCGCCAGATCGACGGCTTTCATTGGCTCGATGAGGACGAGGAGCGGTTGAAACAGTTACAGTCGTCATTCTCCGATGCGCAATTGCGCATCGTGGGCGAGCAAAGCTTGGATGCTTATGAGTCAGGGACGCACGAATGGATGGGCTCTCTCCCCCCTTGCGGGGGAGAGTTGGAGAGAGGGGTAAGCCACGACCACCGCTCGTGCGGCTTACCCCTCTCCCTAACCTCGAGAGCGAGCTTCGCTCGCCTCGGACCCCGCAAGGGGGGAGGGAACCCGCCTACCTCCCGCGCGGCTTCGAACAGAGCGGAACAAGACTGGGCCGACCGCATCGTCGCCGCGCGCAACCGCCGGCCGTTTACCTCGCTGGAGGATTTCGCGCGCGATACCGCTCTGCCCAAGCGTGCGCTGATCCTGCTCGCTGACGCCGATGCGTTCCGCTCGCTCGGGCTCGACCGCCGCGAGGCGCTGTGGGCGGTGCGGCGGCTGCCCGATGACGTGCCGCTGCCGCTGTTTCAGGCCGCCACCGCGCGCGAGCAGCCGGATGAAGGCGCCAAGCCGCTGCCGGAGATGCCGCGTCCCGAGCAGGTGGTCGCCGACTATCAGACCATCCGCCTGTCGCTGAAGGGCCATCCGATGGAGTTTTTGCGCGAGATGTTCACCAGGGAACGCGTCGTCGCCTGCCACACCATCAACCGCAGCAACGACCGTCGCCGCGTCCGTTGCGCCGGCGTGGTGCTGGTGCGGCAGCGGCCGGGCAGCGCCAAGGGCGTCGTGTTCATGACGCTGGAGGACGAGACCGGCATCGCCAACATCGTGGTGTGGCCGAAGGTGATGGAGCAGTACCGCAAGGAGGTGATGGGCGCGCGCCTGATCCTGGTCGAGGGCTATATCCAGAGCAGCCCCGAGGGCGTGACGCATCTGGTGGCGCAGCGCATGACCGACCGTTCCCACGATCTGATCGGCCTCGCCAACGAATCCCTCTCCCGCAAGCATCCGGTGCCGGCCGGCCCCGCGCTGATCGAGCCGCTCAACGACGACCGCCGCGATCACGGCGACAACTCGCCGCAAAAAATCCGTCACCCCCGCAACGTCCGCATCCTGCCGCCGTCCCGCGATTTCCATTGAGGCCGCCATTCCCAGGTGCGCAATTGCGCACCTGAGGGCGCGCCTCTTAATGCGTGAACGGATGGGTAGAGCGAAGCGAAACCCATCAATTCCTTTCCGCGGCCCCATCGCTGAGTTTATCATCGGGCCGCGCGCTGCGCGGACCCGTTGGCTATATCCATCCTACGAACTGGTCCGGTTATTGTGGAAGCGGCGGTGAGGTGAGCACACTTCCCGGGCTCCCTCTCCCCTTGCGGGAGAGGGTGGGGAGAGGGGTGGCCCCGGGCGAGATGATCGATGAGCGCATTGCCTTCGCAAGTTCGTTGTTGGTTGACGAGAGGAATACGCGCGCGTGCCACTGAGTTGCCCGACGGACAACTCAGCAAAAACCTGTCAATCCCGATTGATGAAAATATTTCGCTTTATCGGAAGCGCAACTCAGTGCTATAAATCCGAAGTCTCGCCCGACACGAGGGGCGCTTCGCGGTCGTCACGAACGTGGGTCGAGATGCGGTGGACGCCGATTGCGCAGTCGACGAATGCGCATGAAGCGGACGGCGAAGTCGTGCAGGCCTGACGCCCTAGTGGTAGGTGTCTTTCGGATTGCGCAATGCGCGTCGCGAAGACGGTGACAACAAAGCCAAGTCTCGCCGGGGAGAGCACGTATAAGCCGTAACCCATCGCGCAGGGAAAGCCGGGTTGTTTCCGGTTACACCTGTGGTCCTACCCCCGTGCTTACTACCCATTGCACGGGGCCCATGGGTGCGATCGGCACCCGGCTTTCCCTGCGCCCTCTGCTAAGCGAGAGGGCGGAACGAACAGCAAAGCTCGGACAGATCATGTCGCGAGAATGCTGACACGTAGCTTACGCGGAGCTTACGCGAAGCTTACAAGACGCCTGCTTTCGCAGGCGGATCAATCCATTCGCAGCTGCACACTATTCCACCGCGGCGCCCACCGGCGGTCCGCCCGGCGGGCGGTGCAGGAAGGTGATCGACGCATAGGCGCCGACCCACGAGCCGGCCGCGGCGAAGGCGACATACACCCAGTTTTCGGTGTAACTGATCACCGCATAGGACGAGAGCAGATACCAGATGCTGCTCCAGGTCGCCGCCGGCACGCGCTTGCGCGCCACGACGGCGGAGGTGAACATGACATAGACCGCGTCGGTCGCCGCGGTCGCGACGAAGACTGCGCCGGCAGTGAGGGGATCGATGGCAGCCATTGCAACTCCTGTGTGGGTCAGGCAGAGCTAAACTCACGAGAAAAATTGGGCATCGCCTTTCTGTCATCATGCTCGGGCATAGAATAATCGCAAACGGGAATGCGCATGCAGAGCATTCGTGAAATCCTTTTCGATCTCTGGACCGGCGCCGGTGGCGCACCGGCCGCGCTCGATGCGGTCACACTCACCGGCAGCGAGCCGCAACTGCCGTCGTCGTTTCGGGTCGCCGCCGCCGCGCAGGCGCCGATCGCAGCCGCCGGCCTTGCCGCGGCCGAGATCTGGAAAGCCCGCAGCGGCGAGGGGCAGGAGGTCGCGGTCGACATCCGCCATGCCGTCGTCGAATGCCGCAGCGAGCGCTATCTGCGCGTCGACGGCAAGCCGCCGCCGGCGGTCTGGGACAAGATCGCCGGCGTCTACCGCGTCAGCGACAACCGCTTCGTCCGCCTCCACACCAATTTCCCGCATCACCGCGATGCCGTCTGCAAGGTGCTCGGCTGCAATGCCGAGCGCGACGAGGTTCAGGCCGCGCTGCTGCAACGGGACGGCGAGGCGTTCGAGACCGCGGCCTATGCCGAAGGCGGCGTCGTCGCCCTGATGCGCTCACATGACGAATGGTCGGCGACCCCGCATGCCAGGGAGCTGGCGAAACTGCCGCTGATCTCGATCGAGAAGATCGGCGAGGCTGCGCCCAAGCCCTGGCCTGCCGGCGACCGGCCGCTGGCCGGCATCCGGGTGCTCGACCTGTCGCGCGTGATCGCAGGTCCCGTCGCGGGCCGCACGCTCGCGGCGCATGGCGCCGACGTGCTGCTGGTCTCCGGCCCCGACCTGCCGGCGATCCCGTGGCTGACCATCGACACCGGCCGCGGCAAGCTGACGAGCCTCATCGAACTGAAGAGCGAGCAGGGACGGGCGGTGATGCGCGGCCTGGTGGCGCAGGCCGATATCCTCTCGCAGGGCTATCGCCCGCAGGCGATTGCACGGCTCGGCTTCGCGCCGGAGGACGCCGCGCGGATCAATCCCGGGATCGTCTATGTGACGCTGTCGGCCTATGGCCATGCCGGACCATGGGCGGAGCGCCGCGGCTTCGATTCGCTGGTGCAGACCACGACCGGCTTCAACCATGCCGAGGGGCAGGCGGCCGGCGTCGACGGACCGAAGGAATTGCCGGCCCAGATGCTCGACCATGCCACCGGATATTTCATGGCGTTCGGCGCCATGATGGCCAAGGCGCGCCAGGCCCGCGAGGGCGGCAGCTGGCACGTCCGGGTGTCGCTGGCGCAGACCGGGCGCTGGCTGTGGAATCTCGGCCGTCTCGAAACCGGCCTTGCCACCGAGGACCTCAAGGCGGATGCGGTGCGGCCGTTCATCGAGCAGCTGCCGTCCGGTTTCGGCACGTTGAGCTCGGTCCGGCACGCGGCGATCCTGTCGCGGACCCCGGCGCATTGGTCCCGTCCGTCCATGCCGCTCGGCAGCCATCCCCCGGAGTTTCCCGGATGAGATATTCAGCTGCCGTTCATGCCGACGAAACTTTAACCTCAAGCGCAGCCAAACCACGTTTTTTAGGTTGTTTGCGACACCAATTCGGCACTATTAGCGCACCGCTGAGGCCGTCTCGCCGGCAGCGGCAGCGACCGAGCCCCGGACCGCATGCTTAGAGAGCTTAGCAAACGAATGCAGACCCTTAGCCGACCGCGGCTGGTGACGGTGGTGGTGGTGGCGGCGCTGGCCGGTGCCGCCGTGTACGGCTATATGCGTCTCAGCGCGGCCAAGCCGACGCCATCGTCCGAGGTGTCCAGCCAGTCCCGCAAGGGCGGATCGCGCTATACCCCGACCGCGCCCGAATGGGCCAGCCTGACCTTCCAGGCGGTGACCGAGCATACCTTCCGCTCCGAACTGGTGACCGAGGGCAAGATCGGGATCGACGAAGATCGCTCGACTCCGGTGTATTCGCCCTATACCGGGCGCGTCACCCGCCTGCTGGTGCGGCCGGGCGAGAGCGTGATCAAGGGACAGCCGCTGTTCGTGATCGAAGCCGCCGACACGGTGCAGGCGCAGAACGATTATGTCGCGGCGATGACAGGCCTCAACAAGGCGCAATCGGCGCTCGACCTCGCCACGATCCAGGAGAAGCGCGCCAAGGACCTGTCCGACGGCAAGGCGATCCCGCTGAAGGATTATCAGCAGGCGCAGGCCACGCTGGTGCAGGCGCAGAACGATGCTCGCTCGGCGCAGACCCTGCTGGAAGCCGCGCAGAACAAGCTGCACATCCTCGGCTTCGGCGACGACGCCATCACCACGCTGCAGCAGAAGGGCCGGCTCAATCCGGAGACGACGGTGTTCGCGCCGCTCGGCGGCACCATCGTGCAGCGCAAGGCCGGTCCGGGCCAGTATGTCTCGACCGGCGCCAGCGACCCGGTCTATGTGATCGGCGATCTCTCCACCGTCTGGCTGATCGCCTATGTCCGTGAGTCCGACGCCGACAATGTCGCGGTCGGGCAGGACGCCAGCTTCAGCGTGATGGCGCTGCCGGGCAAGACGCTCACGGCCCGGATCAACTACGTGGCCGCGGCGATCGATCCGACGTCGCGGCGGCTCTTGGTCCGCGCCACCATCGACAATGCCGACAACCGCCTGAAGCCGGAGATGTTCGCCAACGTGACGCTGTATTCGAAGGGCGAGCATCCGGCGGTCGGCGTGCCGAAGCAGGCGCTGATCTATGAGGGTGATCAGGTTCGCGTCTGGGTCGCGAAGCCCGACGACAAGTCGATCGAGCTGCGTCAGATCAAGCCCGGCCTTATCAACGGCGATCTCGTCGAGGTCGCCGGCAACCTCAAGCCGGGCGAGCAGATCGTGACGAAGGGAAGCCTCTTCATCGACCGCGCCGCGTCCGGAACCTAACGACGCATGATCCGGAAAACGGGGACCCGGCTTTTCCGGATCGACCATGCCCAGCAAGAAAAATCCTCACCGTTGAAAGCTCCGATCTGAATGGATCGCCTTGTCGCAATCGCCGTCAATCGCCGCTACTTGATGGTGGCCTTGTTCGCCATCGTCTTCATCGGCGGTCTGCTCGCGTTCCAGCAGCTCAACATCGAGGCCTATCCCGACCCGACCCCGCCGATGGTCGACATCGTGACCCAGAGTCCGGGCCTCTCGGCCGAGGAGATCGAGCGCTACATCACGATCCCGATCGAGACCCAGGTCGCCGGTATCAAGAACCTGAAGACCATCCGCACCATCTCGCTGTACGGCCTTTCCGACGTCAAACTGCAGTTCTCCTTCGACTACACCTATGACGAGGCGCTGCAGCAGGTGCTGAACCGGCTGTCGCAGCTCGTACCACTGCCGGGCAACGTGCAGCCCGGCATCTCGCCGACCAGCCCGATCGGCGAGATCTTCCGCTACCGGCTGAAGGGGCCGCCGAACTACAGCGTGCTCGACCTCAAGACGCTGCAGGACTGGGTGCTGCAGCGCCGCTTCCGGGCGGTACCCGGCGTGATCGACGTCACCGGCTGGGGCGGCAAGACCAAGACCTACGAGATCCAGGTCGACTTCAACAAGCTGGTCGCCAACGGCCTGACGCTGCCGCAGGTGCTGCAGGCGGTCTCCAACGCCAACATCAATGTCGGCGGCAACACCGTGAACATCGGCTCGCAGTCGGCGGTGGTGCGCGGCGTCGGCCTGATCCGCTCGATCGACGATCTCGCCAACACCATGATCGCGCAGTCCGGCGGCAATCCGGTGCTGGTCAAGGACGTCGGCGCGGTCACGATCGGCGAGAAGCCGCGGCTCGGCATCGCCGGCATCGACGGTGACGACGACATCGTGCAGGGCATCGTGCTGATGCGCCGCGGCGAGCAATCTTCGCCGACGATTTCCCGCGTCGAGCAGCTGGTCAACCAGATCAACAATTCGACCATCCTGCCACCCGGCGTCAAGATCGAGCGCATCTACGACCGCAAGGACCTGATCGAGCTCACCACCCACACTGTGCTGCACAACATGGTGGTCGGCATCCTCTTGATCGTGCTGCTGCAGTGGATCTTCCTCGGCGATCTCCGCAGCGCGCTGATCGTCGGCGCGACGATCCCGTTCGCGCTGTTCTTTGCCGTGATCATCCTGGTGCTGCGCGGCGAATCCGCCAACCTGCTGTCGGTCGGCGCGATCGATTTCGGCCTGATCGTCGATGCCACCGTGATCATGGTGGAAGCGGTCTTCCGCAGGCTGTCGCAGACCACGGCGCTGTCGGAGATCGAGCGGGCGCACATCTCCGAGGATACGGTGATGGGGATGAAGAGCCATGCGATCCTGTCGGCCGCCGCCGACGTCTCGCGCTCGATCTTCTTCGCCGCAACCATCATCGTCGCCGCGTTCCTGCCGCTGTTCACGCTGGGCGGCGTCGAGGGCAACATCTTCGGGCCGATGGCGCGGACCTATGCCTATGCGTTGGCGGGCGGCCTGCTGGCGACCTTCACGATCACGCCGGCGCTGAGCGCGATCATCCTGCCGGCGCATATCCATGAGACCGAGACCTGGATCGTCAAGAAGCTCGACGCGATCTACCTGCCAGTGCTGAACTGGGCGATCGCCAACCGCAAGATCGTGATGGCCGGCGCCGCCGGCCTCGTGGTCACGACCATCATCTTCGTGCGCTTCCTCGGCCTCGAATTCCTGCCCAAGCTGGAAGAGGGCAATCTGTGGATCCGCGCCACGCTGCCGCCGACGATCTCGCTGCAGGAGGGCAACGCCTATGTCAACGAGATGCGCAAGTTGATCCGCAGCCGCCCCGAGGTGGTGTCGGTGGTGTCGCAGCACGGCCGTCCCGACGACGGCACCGACGCGGCCGGATTCTTCAACGCCGAGTTCTTCGCGCCGCTGAAGCCGGCCAGCGAATGGCCGAACACGCGCGACAAGGACGAACTCACCGCGCAATTGCTCGGGCAGCTGCAGGACAAGTTCCCCGGCGTCGAGTTCAACTTCTCGCAATATCTGCAGGACAACGTCTCGGAGGCGGTGTCGGGCGTGAAGGGCGAGAACTCGATCAAGCTCTATGGCAACGATTTGCAGGCGCTGACCGACACCGCCAACAAGATCAAGTCCGTGTTGTCGACCGTGCAGGGCGTCACCGACCTCGCGGTGTTCACCTCGCTTGGCCAGCCGACCGTCCAGATTGACGTCGATCGCGCGCGGGCGGCGCGTTACGGCCTGTCCCCGGGCGACATCAACGCGACGATCAAGGTCGCCGTTGGCGGCGACAGCGCGGGCGATCTCTATGAACCCGGCAGCGACCGGCACTTCCCGATCATCGTGCGGCTCGCGCCGGACTACCGCAAGAGCGCCGAGGCGATCCAGAACCTGCGGGTCGGGGCGAACAATCCGAATGGCGGCATCACGCAGATCCCGCTGAGCGAGGTCGCCTCGATCAAGCTGGTCTCGGGCGCGGCCTACATCTATCGCGAGCAGCAGGAACGCTATCTGCCGATCAAGTTCTCGGTGCGCGACCGCGACCTCGGCAGCGCGATCCTGGAGGCGCAGCAGAAGGTCAACGAGCAGGTCCAGTTGCCGCCCGGTTCGCGTCTCGAATGGGTCGGCGAGTTCGGCAATCTGCAGGACGCGATCAAGCGGCTGTCGATCGTGGTGCCGATCAGCCTCGTGCTGATCGCGGTGCTGCTGTTCTTCAATTTCGGCTCGATGGTTGACACTATGCTGGCGATGAGCGTGATTCCGATGGCGATCTTCGGCGGCGTGCTCGGGCTCTTGATCTCCGGCATCCCGTTCAGCGTGTCGGCGGCGATCGGCTTCATCGCGCTGTTCGGCATCGCCGTGATGGACGGCATCATCATCCTGTCGCAGTTCAACCAGCTGATCGACGAAGGCTACGACCGGATGCGCGCGGTGATCCGCACCGGCGAGTTGCAGCTTCGTCCGGTGCTGATGACCTGCGTCGTCGCCGGCATCGGCCTGTTGCCCGCGGCGGTGTCCGAGGGCATCGGCTCGCAGGTGCAGAAGCCGCTCGCCATCGTCGTCGTCACCGGCATGATGCTGGCGCCGCTGGTGATCCTGATCACGCTGCCGGTGCTGATCTCCTACTTCTCGCGCCGGCCGAGGGATAGCGTCAGGTGAAGCCGTAGAGCCGTGCCGGATTGTCGACCAGGATGGTCTTGCGCACCGCGGCGTCCGGCGCCCAGACCGGAAGCTGGTTGAGGAGGCGGCCGTCGTCGATCTGATGCAGCGGCGTCACGTCGGTGGCCTTCTTGCCCGGCGGCGTCACCGAATCCGGGTGCGGCCAGTCGGTGCCCCAGACGATGCGCTCGGCATTGGCCGCGATCAGCGCCTGCGCCAGCGGCGCGGCGTCGGCATAGTCGGGCGCGAGCTTGGAGGCGCGGTAGGCGCCGGAGATCTTGACGTAGGCCTTGCCGGACTTGACCAGCGCGAGCAGGTCGTCAAACCCCGGCTGGCCGGTGCCGAGCGCGGCTTCGGCGCCGCCGAAATGGTCGAACACCACAGGCACCGGCGCCGCGGCGACCAGGTCCTTGATCGCGGAGATCATCGCGAGGCTGGTGAACAGCTGGACATGCCAGCCGCGCGCCTTCATCCGCTCGATCGCGGCCGAGAAGCGTTGCCGGCCGACATTGGGATCGTTGACGCCGCCGGTCGCGAGGTTGAGGCGGATGCCGCGGAAACCGGCCTTGTGCATGGCATCAAGATCGCCCTCGCTGGTCTTGTCATCGATCACGGCAACACCGCGCGCGGTCGGCCCGCGAGCGATCATGCCGAACAGCGTCGACGAATTGTCGGGGCCGTAGACGCTCGGGGTCACGATCACCACGCGCTCGATATGCAGCGCCTTGTGCAGCGCGCTCATCTCCTCCGGCGAGGCCGGTTCCGGGGTGTAGACGCGGCCGGCGAAGAACGGGAACTGGGCGGGATCACCATGGATGTGGGTGTGGCAGTCGCACGCACCGGCAGGCACGTCGAAATTCACCGCGGTCGATGGTTGTGCGGCCTTGGAAAATGCGTTGCTGCTGGTCATGGTCACTCCGGCTGCGATGGAAGCCAGCATCATATCGCGTCGCGTCAGCATTGGACGTCTCCCTGCGTGCTCGGCTGTTATGCGCGCACTCCGCGCACCGGCGTTGTTGATGGCCGGCGGGGCGGGAGGTTATCGGCGGAGAGAGCGGGCGGGAAGGGTCCGTTCGCTGCGCGAACGGTTCCACAAAACCTATTGTCCGGACGGCGTGCGCAGGCCGTGCCAGGCGTCGCGGACCTGGTGGTAATGCACCTCGGGCAGATAGTCCGGCGTCTTGAGATTGAGCGTCTTGACGTCGAGGCGGCCGACCGCGCTGAGCAGTGTGTAGGAAGCGACCACGCGGTCGCGCTGCGCTCCGATCAACCGCGCCCGCGCCGTGATCAAATCCTGCTGGGCGTTGAGCACGTCGACCGTGGTGCGCTGGCCGCCGGCGGCTTCCTTCTGCACGCCGGCGAGCGCAACCTCGGCGGCCTTCACCTCCGACTCGGAGGCCGACACCGCGATCTTGGCGCCCTCATTGGCGACCCAGGCGCTGACCACGGCGGTCTTGGCCTGATTGCGCACCTGATCCAGCACCAGCCGGCTCTGCGCCGCCACTTCCTTGGCCTGCCGGGTCTGCGATGCCGCGGTGCCGCCGTCGTAGATCGGCTGGGTGATCTGACCGATCACCGACGCCTGATCGGTGCCGAAGGTGCCGAGCGTGGGGTCGGTATCACGGGCGCGGCTGACGCTGCCCTGGACCGAGACGTTCGGCATCAGACTGCTCTCGGCGACGCGGATCGAGGTCGAGGCGACGTCGACGTCGAAACCGGCCGCGGTCACGGCGGGGTGCTCGCGGAGCGACAATGCGATCGCGTCCTCGCGGCTGCGCGGCAGCAGCCGGTCGGTGGTCTCGGCGGGCCGCAATTGCGACGGCGGGTTGCCGATCACCTGCGCATACGTGGCCTGGCTGATCGCGAGGTTGACCTCGGCGGCGTTGAGATCGGCGAGGCCGCGGTTGAGCCGGGCTTCGGCCTGGGCGGTGTCGGTCGGCGTGACGTCGCCGGCATTGAGGCGGCGCTGCGTGATCGCCTGGGTCTCCTTCAGGAAGGCGACGTTGGAGCGCTGCGCCTCGACCAGGGTCTGGTTGGCCAGCACGTTGGTATAGGCGGTGACGGCGTCGAGCAGCACGCCCTGGCCGACATTGCGCAGCGCCTCGCGGCCGGATTGCACCTGCAACTCGGCGACGCGGACGCTGTTGGCGGTCTTGAAGCCGTTGAACAGGGTCTGGGTCACCGTGACGCCGATCTGCCAGGGCTTCAGCGTCGCGGTCTGGATGACGTTGCCGGGCAGCTGGTCGCGCACCGCCTGCAGGCCGACCGAGAGACCGGCGGTGATCTGGGGGCGGTAGCCGGCCAGCGCCTGCGGCACATTCTCGTCGGTGGCGCGTTGTGCGCGCCCGTTCGGCATTGAGCTGCGGATTGGTCTGATAGGCCTTGACCAGGGCTTCGGGCAGGCTCTCGGCGCGGGCGGCAGGACAGCTCAGCAGCGCGCACGCCAAGGCGCCAAGGCCGATGCCCGACAAAAGCACGCGCCTCGCTACCTCGCCGATATCAGCGGCACGCTCAACCATGTGGTCCCGCACACTAAAGCCCCGACAGTCCGCCTCCGCCGACGCCGTCGACACATCTACCTGTTTACGGGGCGGCGCCGCCACAGGCAAACCGCGCCCCGACATCTGCACATCTTTCGGTTCTTGTCTGTTGCCGGTTCGTCACAGGCGAACGCAACTGTCATATGAAGTATAAGTTCGAACCGCCGGCCGTCGATTCAGCGGCGCCGGTTATCCACTGCCTGCCCGGGTTCATTGCAGATGCCCAAGTTTTTCTCTGACCCCGAGGCGATCGCGGAGCACATCGTTCGTGACGTCGGAACCGAGCTGGTGGTCGGGCTGCCGCTCGGCCTCGGCAAGGCCAACCACGTCATCAATGCGCTGTATGCGCGGGCGGTCGCCGACCGCTCGATCAATCTGACGCTGTTCTCGGCTTTGACGCTGGAAAAGCCGAAGCCGAACAGCCTGCTCGAACAACGCTTCATCGGCCCGGTGATCGATCGCCTGTTCGGCGGATATCCGGATCTCGCCTATGCGGATGGACTGCGTCACGGCGCGCTTCCGCCCAACGTCAAGGTGATCGAATTCTTCTTCCTCGCGGGACAGTGGCTGTATCGGCCCTTCGCGCAGCAGAACTACATCTCCGCCAATTACACCCATGCGGCGTCCTACCTGCTGTCGCGCGGATTGAACGTCGTTCCCCAACTGGTCGCCAAGCGCATGGTCGACGGCGTGCCGCGCTACAGTTTGAGCTGCAACACCGACACGACGCTCGACGTGCTGGACGCCCGCGCGCAGGGCAAGGCGTCGTTCAAGCTGATCGGCCAGGTCAATTCCGAGCTGCCGTTCATGCCCGGGCCCGGCGACTTGCCCGCGGATGAATTCGCCGCGGTGCTCGACAGCCCGGACACCGACTTCCCGCTGTTCGCGCCGCCATCGGAGCCGATCAGCGATACCAAATATGCGATCGGATTGCATGCGGCCGGACTGGTTCGCGACGGTGGCACGCTGCAGATCGGCATCGGGCAGGTCGGCGATGCGCTGGCGCAGGGGCTCGTGCTCCGCCATCGCGACAACGCCCACTTCCACGGCATCATGCAGCGCCTTGCGCCCGGCACCGAGCAGCTCGCGGCAGCCGAGACCGGGCCATTCGAGAAGGGCCTCTACGGCGTCAGCGAGATGCTGTTCGAGGCGTTCATCGGGCTGATCGATGCCGGCATCCTCAAGCGCGATGTCGACGGCGTGATCCTGCACGGCGCATTCTTCCTCGGACCGAAATCCTTTTACCGCGCGCTGCGTGAGATGCCGGGCGAGCAACTGGCGCGTATCCAGATGATGCCGGTGTCCTTCACCAACGAGATCTTCGGCGAGGAGACGGGCAAGCGCCGCGCCCGCCTCGATGCGCGCTTCGTCAACAACGCGATGATGGCTACGCTGCTCGGGGCTGCGGTCTCTGACGGGCTCGAGAATGGCCAGGTCGTGAGCGGCGTCGGCGGCCAGTACAATTTCGTCGCGCAGGCCTTCGCGCTGGAGGGCGCGCGCTCGGTGCTGGCACTTGAGGCGACCCATCAGTCCGGCAGGCAGGTGCAGTCGAATATCCGGTGGTCCTACGGCCACCAGACCATTCCGCGACACCTGCGCGACATCTTCGTCACGGAATATGGCGTTGCGGATACGCGCGGGAAATCCGACGCGGACGTGATCGCCGCGATGCTGCAGGTATCGGACTCGCGCTTCCAGGGTGAGCTGATGCGGCAGGCCAAGGACGCCGGCAAGCTGCCGCGCAACCACGAGATCGCAGCGGCCCATCGCGAAAATTTTCCCGAGCGCATCGGCGCTGCGCTGAAGCCCGCGCGCACCGCCGGGCTCCTGCCGTCATTTCCGTTCGGCAGCGACTTCACCGAAGTCGAGCAGCGGCTGATTCCAGCCTTGCAGCTCTTGCAGCAGGCGCAGCGCGCCCCGCTGCGGCTCGCCGGCCTGCTGTGGCAGGGCATGCACCATCCGCCCGACGCCGCCGACCGCGAATGCCTGGCGCGGCTCGGCCTCGACAAGCCGACGCATGTTGCCGAGCGCGCCTATCGCGCGCTCGTCACCGCCGCACTACAAGGAAGCCGGGGAGATTAGCGGTTCTTGTTGACCGGCTTGCGCTTCTCGATGAAGGCCGCCATGCCCTCGGAGCGGTCCTCGAGCGCGAAGGTCGAGTGGAACAAATTGCGCTCGACATTCATGCCTTCCGCGAGCGGCGTCTCGAACGCGCGGTTGACGGCTTCCTTGGCCATCGCAACCGCCGGACGCGACATCGAGGCGATCTTCTCGGCCGCGGCGAGCGCCTCTTCCATCAGCTTGTCGGCCGGAACGATCCGCGACACCAGGCCGGAGCGCTCGGCTTCCGCCGCGTCCATCATCCGCCCGGTGAGGCAGAGGTCCATCGCCTTCGACTTGCCGATCGCGCGGGTCAGCCGCTGGGTGCCGCCGATGCCGGGAATGGTGCCGAGGGTGATTTCCGGCTGGCCGAACTTGGCGGTGTCGGCGGCGATGATGATGTCGCACATCATCGCGAGTTCGCAACCGCCGCCGAGCGCATAGCCCGCGACCGCCGCAATGGTCGGCTTGCGGCAACGCGCGACGCGGTCGCCGCCGATCGCGGTGAAGTCGCTGTTGAACATGTCGATGAAGCCCTTCGGCTGCATCTCCTTGATGTCGGCGCCGGCGGCGAAGGCCTTCTCGCTGCCGGTGATCAGGATGCAGCCGATCTTGTCGTCGGCCTCGAGATCGTCGACCGCCGCGGCGATCTCGCGGAACACGCCGAATGACAGCGCATTCAGCATTTTCGGCCGGTTCAGCGTGATGACGCCGACCGGTCCCTTGCTCTCGACGATGATGAATTCGAACGTAGCCATGGCGCAAACCCCGTGCCTGATTTGGCGGGCAATGTGCCCGCTGGCGGGATGCGCTTCAAGTGGCTGCAACGAGGCTTTGGGCCGCGCCCGCGGCGCTTCTGCGCCGCAGGACCCTCGGCTAGGCCATGAACATCCGTGCGGCGGAGGCCACCGTGAGCAGGGCGCCGAAGCCGATGAAGATCTTCCCGATCAGCGAGGTCTGGTCCAGGCTCGCGCTGTCGCTGCTCGCCAGAACGGGGGCCGGCTTGGGGGCGGCCGTGGCGGCAGGCGGGGGCTGCGGCGCAGGCGCTTCCTGTTGCGCGGTCTGCGGTTGAGCCGGTTGCGGCTGTTCCGCCGGCTGCCCCTGCTGCAGGGCCCGGTCAACATCGTTGAGCTGGTCGGACGCGACCACGTTGCTATCGGGTTGCGTGTCGGAGGCAGCCATCATGGGATTGACGCTGGCGGGCGGGGGGCTCGCATTGCCGTCGCCGGAGGTCAGCTCCGCATTGGCATTGGCGATCGTGGCGGGCATGCCCGCCGAGGTCACGCTGCCGGCATCGCTCGTGGCCTTCTTGCCCTCGGATTTATCAGCGGTCTTCGAAGACTGCTGACGCGCATGGCGCCGGCCATGCCGCGAACTCTGTTGCGCGGACGTGTCGGTGGTTGCGTTGTCGGATTTTGATGCAGACGCGTCCGAACCGGCCGCAGATGCCGGCAACGGAGCTGCGAGACACACGACAAGCCCTGTCAGCCCTGTCGCAATCATCAAGCCCAAGCGCCCGCTGGCTTTGATCTTCATTCTGATGATCTCCCCATGATGCCCGCCCAGAGGCGAAAAGAGACCCGGCTGCGTGTCCACACCGGGGCAGAAAGAGGGAATCTTCGGGCCTGAGGGGGCAAAAGCTGGGCAATTTCGTCCCACCGGCTCGTCGGCGGCGACAGCCCGGTGCTTGTCGGACCGATCGGTGTTATGAGCCGTTCCGTCTGAAAACCCCCGAGAGCGATTCTTTGCGGCTGATGCTCGGCGCGGCCTGGCCGGAGGATCGCGATCACGAATTCGTGATGTTGTTGGTTTGCCGCGTAACGAACTGAAAGATCGGCCGAATTGCAATTCAGGAGCCTGCGTGCGCGAACGTGAGGATGAATGGACCGACCTGATGCGGTCGGCCATTTCAGGCGATGACGCGGCGTATCATCGCCTGCTCAGGGCCATCACGCCGGTACTCCGTGCCGCGGCGCGACGTGGCTTGGCGCGTGCGGGTCAACCGGTCGATCAGTCCGAGGACATCGTGCAGGACATCTTGTTGGCGGTGCATTTGAAGCGACAGACCTGGGACACCAGTGCGCCGTTCGCGCCGTGGCTGTTTGCGATCGCGCGCAACAAGCTGATCGATGCGCTGCGCCGCCGCGGCCGGCGCATCTTCGTCAACATCGATGATTTTGCCGAGACGCTACCGGGGGAGGCGCCGGAGCCGACGGCCTCGCCCAGCGAGGTCACCGCGCAGCTGCAGGCGCTGCCGGCGCGGCAGCGCGATGTCCTGCAATCGATTGCGGTCGACAGCGCCTCGATCAAGGATACCGCGGCGAAATTCTCGATGACCGAGGGCGCGGTGCGGGTCGCGCTGCATCGCGGGCTTGCGAGCCTCACCGCGAAATTACGGGACCGATGAGCATGGATACCGATCAACTCATTCGAACCCTTGCCGCCGACAATGCCTATCGCGCGCGTCCGATCGGTCTGGCGCTGATGCTGGCGCTGCTGGCGGCGGCGCCGGTCTCGCTCCTGATCTTCTTCGCCGAGCTCGGCGTGCGGCCGGACGTGATGAGCGCGATGCACAATCCGTTCTTCGACCTGAAATTCGCAGTGACCCTAGCGCTCGCTGCCTCGGCGACCGCGGTCAGCCTGCATCTGTCGCGGCCGGAAGCCTCGCTGCGCGGTTTCGGCTGGTGGCTGCTGATTCCGGCCGGCATCCTCGTTGCCGCCATCAGCGGCGAGATGATGATGCCGCAACGGACGCCGATGATGACGCGCCTGATCGGCAAGAACTCGATGGCGTGCATGACCGCGATCCCCGCGATGTCGCTGCCGCTCTTGGTCGGTGCGCTGTACGGGCTGCGGCAGGGCGCGCCGGCACGGCCGGCGGTCGCAGGCGCGGTGGCCGGCCTGCTGTCGGCGGGGCTTGCGGCAACCGTCTATGCCTCGCACTGCACCGATGACTCGCCGCTGTTCGTCGCCACCTGGTACACGCTGGCGACGGCGATCGTCGCGAGTGTCGGCGCATGGATGGGAAATCGGGCGTTACGCTATTAGCGATCGTAGCCCGGATGGAGCCAACGGGTCGCGCGAACGCGCGCCCGATGACAGGCTCCGCGAAATTCGGGTCTTTATCCGCGGAAGGACTGGTCCCGGATTGCGCTGCGCTCCATCCGGGCTACCGCAGATGAGATTGGGATAACTCAGCCACAGGCGCGGACTGCTGCATGCGATGGAAGCGCAGCACCTGCTGCGCGGTCGATGGCCGCAGCCGCTCATAGGTGTCCTTGCAGGCCTGCAAATCGGTCGGCTCGGTGCCCGAGATCTCGTCGCGCAGGTTGATGATCGATCGCACCGTCGACCATGACAGGCCAGAGACCTTGGCCAGGATCATCACGCCCTCGGCGCGGGTTTCGATCATCATGTTCTCTGCAATGCTGACCGAGACGTTGGCGAGCGCAGCGAGCGAGGCGTTGGTCTCGTCGAACTTGCCGGCCTCGGCGAAAGCGGCGAGCTGGAATTCGTCGAGCCGTCCGTCCTGGTAGAGCGATTTGACCAGCGCGTGCGCGATGGTGGTGTCCGACGTCACGGCGGCCGGTGCCGAGCGCGCGCGTCGCGTTGCCTCCTTCACCGCGATCGGAATCTCCTTGGCCTGCTGCGGATTGGCGGCCTCGAGCCGCTGCCTGACCGTGTCCGAGGCCTTGGCGACCAGCTTGAGATAGAGATGCCGCGGGATGTTCGGGCGCAGGCCGACGCAGGTCGACAGGTTCTCGTCACCCTCGGCGCGGCTGACCAGGCGGGTGAAGCCGCGCTCGGTGAATTCCGCGCCGGGATTGTTGACCGCGCTCTGGATCACCTCGTCATTGCCGCGCAGTACCAGCACATCGGTGACGGCGCCGCTCAGCGACTTGCGGTTGGAGATCGCGAGCAGATGCGCCTGGCTCTTGCTGCGCGCCATCTCGATCAGGGTGTCGTCGTCGAGCCTCGGCGACAGCGTCAGCACGGGGCCTGCGACCTCGATCAGGTCGTCGAATGCCAGCGTGCGGATGGTCTGCGGCGGCGCGGTGTCGATCGGGGCGAGGCGGTTGGCGAGCAGCGCCTTGGCCGAGCTTTCGATATGCTCGAGCAGGCATTGGAAGACGTCGTCGAACAGCACGATCTGCTCATCCGAATAATTCACCGAGCCGTTGATGAAGAGGTCGGTCACCCGGCGCAGCGTCTCGACACGGCGTGCGACGGTGCCGTGGGCGAGGGTGGTCTGCAATTCGTCGAGCAGACTTTCAGGGGCGGTCGCGGGCTTCGAACTCATGACTCTGTCCTGGAGCGGTGGCGGCGGCTTCTCCGTCGCCGTATTGGGAAAATGAAAGGGGTTCAGGCGCCGGCGATGCGGTTGCGTCCCCTGGCCTTGGCTGCGTAAAGCGCGCGATCGGCGCGGGCGAGCAATGTGTCGGAGGTTTCCTGCGGCTTCAGTGTCGTGACGCCTGCGGAGATCGTGACCCGCATGCCCGGCGAGAACGCGCTCCAGTCGAGGTCGGCGATGATCGCGCGCAGCCGCTCGAGCGCGCGCGTCGCTTGGTCCTGCGACAGGCCGGGCAGCACCAGCAGGAATTCCTCGCCGCCGTAACGGCCGAAGCGATCGATGCTGCGCAGATTGGCGAACATGCCGATGGCGAAGGTGCGCAACGCCTCGTCGCCGATCGGATGGCCGTAGACGTCGTTGATGCGCTTGAAATGGTCGAGGTCGATGAGCGCGATCGCGCAGGAGCTGCCGCTGCGGGCACAGCGCGCGATCTCGTCCTCGAGCGTGCGCATGATGCTGCGGCGGTTGGAGGTGCCGGTCAGCTCGTCGAGCTCGGCGAGTTCCTCGATGCGGCGGTAGGCCTCCTTCAGCTTCAGTCCGCTCTGATACAGCGATTGCTGCATCGTGCTCGAGAAGATGCCGAGACACATGCAGCGCCCGATCGTCAGCGCGAACACCATCATGGTGGCGAGGCGGTCGATCTTCGTGGCGGTCGGCATCCCGATCGCCTTGTCGGTTCCGAGGAATAGCGCGGCGAGGCCCAGCACCATGATGGTCCAGACCACAGCGGTCTGCCGCGCCGAGGTGCGCAGCGCGCCGAAGCCGAACACCACGAACAGGTTGCAGAGGAACAGCACGCCGACTTCCGGCGCGATGTAGGTGAACAGCAGCAGGTTCACCATGTTGACGGCCGATTGCGGCGCGACCAGATAGTGGTCGCGGAAGCGCTCGTGAAAGCCGCGCTCCGAGAGCACGACATAGACGGCGACCAGCGAGAGGCCGGTCAGGGCATACCCCGTCGCCACCGCAACGGTCGTGGTGCCGGCATGCGCGTAGATCAGCAGCACGACGGCATCGAGCACGAAACAGGCGGCAATCATCGATTGGATCTGGCGGCGCTGCCTCGCCCGGCGCGCCAGGCGCTCGCGCGTCAGCCTGGGACGGCCGCTGTCCGATGCATCCGCGATCGGGCCGGGAAGTGACGTCGCAGCGCTGCCCATGGTCTCGCCATTGCTGAAATCCGGCGAAATCTAAGCGGGAAAGCCTTTAGGTTTGGTATCTTTTGGAACCGAAACAACCCCGGTGAAACCCGGCCATGGCCCTTGTTTCGTAAGGATAATCCGGCCGGCTGGGCCGGCCGGGTGCGATCGTGGCGAGGGCTTCCGCCGCGGCCCCCTTCGCGACGGCGCTGGTATGGCTGCGAAGCCTTGCTATGGTCGCGCGCGAAGCGAGCCTGCGAGAGTTTAAAGTATTATGATACCATTCTTGGAGTCGCCGACGATTTTCCCTCATTGGAATCGCCGACTGTGTCATAGATCACACATGCGGTCCGGACATTGCCGTAATGTGAAGAATCTTGGCTCTCGCGTCGAACCACGCGCCACCCCCCTCAGACCAACTTTGCGAGACGGCCATTGAGCGCGACACAGGCGGCTTCAGACGATGTTCTGATCGCTCGGATCGCTCAAGGCGACCGGCTTGCCATGCAGGTGCTGTACGGACGGCATCATGTCAGGGTGTACCGCTTCGGGCTTCGGCTGGTGCGGGACGAACAGGTGGCGGAGGACCTCATCAGCGAGGTCTTCCTGGACGTGTGGCGTCAGGCGGGCAAATTCGAGGGACGATCCGCCGTTTCAACCTGGCTTCTGGCGATTACCCGGTTCAAGGCGTTGTCTTCGCTGCGGCGCAGGAAAGACGCCGAACTGGACGATGAGGCCGCGAACGCGATCGAGGATACGTCCGACGATCCGGAAACGGCAGTGCAGAAGAAGGACACTGGTGACACGCTGCGCAAGTGCCTGACAGGACTATCGGCGGAACATCGGGAAATTGTCGATCTTGTCTACTATCACGAGAAATCCGTGGAAGATGTCGCTGAGATCGTAGGGATTCCGGAGAATACCGTGAAGACGCGCCTGTTCTATGCGCGCAAGAAACTTGCCGAGTTGCTGAAGGCAGCCGGTGTCGAGCGAGGTTGGCCATGATGGCTGCGAGCAACAAGAAAGTGCAGGGCCAGGATCCTGACGATGTCGAGATGCTGCTGCCCTGGCACGCGGCCGGCACGTTGAACGCGCGTGACGCGCGCCGTGTCGAGGACGCGCTCGCGTCCGATCCGGAGCTCGCCCGGCAATATGCCGTCATCCGCGAGGAATATGCCGAGACCATCGGCCTCAACGAAAGCCTCGGTGCGCCGTCGGCGCGCGCCATGCAGAAGCTGTTTGCCGCGATCGATGCCGAGCCGGAGCGCAAGCCGTCGGCGGGCGCGCGCGTGTCGGCGGGGATCTCGGAGTTCTTTTCCAAATTGTCGCCGCGGACGCTGGCCTGGTCGTCCAGCGTCGGTGCGGTCGTGGTGTTGCTGCAGGCGGGCGTGATCGGGGCGGTGCTGATGCGCAGTCAGCCGGCCCCGTTCCAGACCGCCTCGCTTGATGCCGTCGAACAACGCAGCGCGCCGGCTGCGCCGAGCCCGGCCAGTGCGCCGGTCACCCGTGACCTCGGTGCCAGTGTGGCGGCGCCGCCGACGCGGCTGTTGGTGCGCTTCGCGCCCGATGCCCGGATCGCCGACATCACCGCGCTGCTGGACAATTATCAGGGCGCGATCGTCGACGGGAAAGGCGGCATGTTCCGCTTGCAGTTCCGTGCGATGGACAAGGACAGCGTCGCCGCGCTGATCGCCCGTCTGCAAAAAGAGAAGATCGTCAGCCTCGCGGTCGAAACGCCGTAGGCGACGGACGATTTCCCGGTCGAGGTTAGTTGCGGCCGGATCGGACGCGGCCATTGTCGCGGTTGCGGACAAACCGTCGCAGCCCTCGCAACGTCCTCATCGCAATAACACTTCCGTGAGCCGCGTGTTGAACGAACCCGCGTGGTCGTTCGCATCGGAGGTTTCCACTGCAAATCGCCTTGCTGCGCAGTGATTTTCGGCACGCAGCGCCTGAAACGGTACGGCGGAACCGCGCCGGGAAAAGGTTAAAAAAATCGCCGAGGATTTGAACGTCCGCCTTCCTCTCACGACTTATGTGTGTGGGAGCGGTTTATCCCTCCCCGGCTATATCAGGCGCGAGCGCCCATCCACCCCAAGCGCCCATATGGCTTTGACCCGTCCGGTTGTCCCCCCGGACGGGTCTTTGCTTTTTGGGACACCCTTGCATGACCGGCTGGCCGGCCCAGCGGATGCCCCAGGCCTTGCGCGGCGCGATCGCGAACGCCACGGCAAGGTGCGCGATGGCGGCGACGATTGCTGTGGATCATCCGGCTGCGCGGGGCGCGGACACGATGCGGATCGCAGCCATGCAAGCCGATGACCTGACGATGGTTCGCGCAAGAAACTCCGTAGTCGAGCGGACTTCTTTCGTCGCCCGTTGCCGATTAAGAATTCAGTTAGACTTTATTTACCTTTTCCACAGAATATCAGGGTCGCGTCCAGTTGATTCGGTTCCGTTGCGTCTGCGTCCGTTTCTTTCCTTACGGGCAAGTTTGAATGACACATCGGACCGACGTGGCCAGAGGCCAGGAAATCGTTGCACGCTGGTGCAACCTCGCCGAGCAAAGGCTGGAATACCTTACCGAACTGTTCGAGACCGGACGCTGGCGCCGCTATCACACCGAGCAGGCCTTTCTCGAGAACATCAGGGAAGCCCGCGCCGCGGTCGACATCTGGCGGGAATTGCTGACGCGCGAAGCCGCCCTCGATAATTCGCCGATCGACCTGGCCTGGCTCGGCCGCGGCAAATCGATCCTGCCGCCGCGCCGCTTCTCGCCGAGGCCGGAGCGCCGGTCGGACGCCGCGACACTGGCGGAGGCCGCGATGACCGCGGTTGCAGCCGCGCTGGAGACGGCGGCCGAGGTGCTGGAGGAGCCCCCCGCCGTCACTGATGCGCCGCCGCTGGAGATGCCCCCTCCGGCGGCGCGGCCGCCGGTGCTCGATCTCGACACCATCCAGCGCCGCTATCCGCTGCTGCGCAACGCGCTGTAGAGCATGATCCGGGAAAGTGTGAAGCGGTTTTCCGAAAGATCGTGCTCACACAATACGCGCTAGCGCCGAACCGCATTGGCGCCGACAACGAGCTGGGCATATTGCTGGGCGCCGCCCGCCGACAGATCCGACGTGATCGGGCGGGCATGGTCGAGCCCGACCACCGCGCCGCCCGGGGTTTCCGAGATCATGTTGTTGTTGATCAGCGCGGAGCCGGCGCCCGGCACCACCGAGACGCCGATGCCGACGAACGCCTTGCGGATCACATTGCCTGATATCGCGACATCGCGCAGGTACTTGCCCCAGCCGGCGACGATGCCGAAGGTCGGCGCATTCTCGATCACGTTGCCGCTCACGGTGCTGTCGGCCTCGACATAGATGCCGATGCCGGCGCCGTCGTTCGGGTCGGTGCCGACCGGGCGCTTCGGCAGCAGGTTGCGGATGATGTTGCCCTGCACCACGGCGATACGGCCGCCCTCGTTGAAATTGCAGACGGAGACGCCGATCGCGGCGCCGTCGACGGTGTTATTGGCGATGACAGCGGCCTCGAACGAGAACTCCGAATAGAGCGCGACTTCGCGGACATTGCTGACGCTGTTGTCGGTGATGTGGATGTTGGACGCCGAATTGCCGCGCACCGCGGAGAAGTCGCAGTTTCTGATGCGGTTGCCGCGCACGATCACATTGCCGGCGCGGAACGCGTTGATGGCGTTGCCGTACTGCCCGGAGCCGCCGGGGCCGGCCTTGATGTCCTCGATGCGGTTGTCGGCGACGATCGAGCCGTCATCGCCGATCGCGCTGCGCAGGATCTCGACGCCGTTGTCGTTGGTGCCCTTGATGGTGTTGCGCGCGACCAGCAGGCCGAGTGCATCGAACGACACCAGCGCGGTGCCCGCGATGTCGGTGAAGATGTTGTTGCTGACGTCGCCCGCCATCTGCTCGAACCAGATGCCGCTGCCGCCGCTACCGGTGACCTGGCAATCGGTGATGCGGATGTCGCGGCCGGACAGGCAATGCACCAGGCCGCGCCGCGCCGGCAGCGGGATGCTGCCGCCGTCGAAGGTCAGCCCCATCAGGACGACGCCGCCGGCGCCTTCGGCTTCCAGCAGCGAGGCGCCGCCGTTGAAGACAAGCCGGCTCGCGCCGCGCACGCCGATCAGCTGGCTGCCGGGCGCAAGCCGCACCAGGCCGCTGCGATAGACGCCGGGTGGGAATGCCAGCGGCACCTGCGCGCGCGCGGCATCGTCGATCGCGCGTTGCAGATTGCGGGTCTGATCGTCGGGGCTGCCGGGGCGGACGCCATATTGGGTGACGTCGCGGCCGAGCGAGCCGGCCGATTGCGCCGCACGCGCAGCGTCCGGCGACATCGCAAGCACTCCGGTTGCGCCGGCGGCGGTTGCTCCGATCAGATGGCGGCGGTTGACGTCCATGGGCATGGCCCTCGCACATAGTCGCGAGCGGTGACGTTCGCGGGTCGAGTGGTAGCGCGAAAGGCGGCGCGGCATGGTGAATACGCCGACGCAGCGGGGCGATTGTTGACGGTAGGGTTAATCGCGGGTGCAACCGATTCACGTCGCTGCACACCTCGTCATTCGATGCAATTTTAGCATTTGCCGGTGTCTACGGTTGACGCGTCTGGACTATTGCTCGCCCGCTGGCTTGAGAGGAGAGACCGGTGTTTGACGTGGGAGACCTGGTTGTCTGCATCGACAACGGCCCGAAGAAAGGAGCCATTGGGCCGGTAGTGCCCATCCATCATCTGCTGCACAAGGGGCGCATCTACCGTGTCAATTTCATCGGGACGACCTGGACGGGGAGTCTGACCGTCGGGCTATCAGGCGTCGCGTTACCTCCTCCGATGATTGGGTTCGAGCCTTACAGATTCCGCAAGATCGATCCTGCGGAGCCTGAATTTATTGAAATGATGCGCAGCTTGCGTACGCGTGAGTTGGAGGATGCCAACTAGGGGCGTGCACTTGCACCGCCCGATCCGCACCCTCACGCGCGCGAGGCGTGCCGGGTCAGTTTCACCAGCTCCAGCAGCATGGCCTCGCCGGCATCGACCAGCGCTTCCAGCGTGATCGATGATTTGCCGGGTACTGCCGTGCCGTCATGGGCGAGCGGCGGAACATGGACGAATTGCACGAGACGGAGACCATTGTCGTCATTGACGGCCTCGATCGCGCGCCAGCTCAGATAGTTGCAGAGATAGCTGCCGGCATCGCGCGAAGCCCGGGCATCGATCCCGGTCGCCAGCGCGGCACGCAGCAGCTTTTCGCTGTGCGGCCCGAACATTTGCGCATCGGCGCCGCTCTCGATCGATCCCTTGCGCGCAAGCTGGCGTCCGGCATCGGGGAAGCGCGTCGTCACCGCGTTGCGGGCGCGGCTTTCGATCCGCAGATGCGAGCTGCGGCCGGCGAGGCCGAACATCAACAGCGCCTGCGGGCGATGTTCTGCGATCAGCTCCGGTAATTCGCGGTCGACGGCGGCATAGGTGACGTCGAAGATATGGCTCGATAGCGCGACGTCGTCGAAGGCCGGTCGGCGCAGCGCAGTCAGCCGCTTCACCAGCGGCATGGTCGGGTTGAACGGCGCGCCCGGGAACGGGCCGAAGCCGGTGAGCAGGATGCGCAGCTTCCCGCTCAATGCAGCAGCTCCGCGATCTCTTCGGCGGCGACGGCGGGCGAGATCCGGCCGGCGGCGACCTCGGCTTCCATCTTCTTGACTTTGGCGCGGATCGCGGCGTCCGAGCGCAGCCGCGCCATCAACCGGCTCTCCAGCATCGACCACATCCACTTCACCTGCTGCTCCTTGCGGCGGCCGGCGAACTCGCCCGAGGCGGTCATCGCGGTGCGGTGGTCGAGGATCTTCTGCCAGAGCCTGTCGAGCCCGGCGCCGGTCAGCGCCGAATAGGTCTCGACCGGCGGATGCCAATGCTCGGAGCGGGGGCTGAGGATGTGCAGCGCGCTGCGATAATCGGCGGCGGCAAGATTGGCGCGCTTGAGGTTGTCGCCGTCGGCCTTGTTGATCGCGATCATGTCGGCGAGCTCGACGAGGCCCTTCTTGATGCCCTGCAACTCGTCGCCGGCGCCGGGCAGCATCAGTGCCAGGAAGAAGTCGGTCATGTCGCAGACCGCGGTCTCGGACTGGCCGATGCCGACGGTTTCGACCAGCACCACATCGAAGCCGGCCGCCTCGCAGAGCAGCATGGCCTCGCGGGTTTTCGCGGCGACGCCGCCGAGCGTGCCCGAGGAGGGCGAGGGGCGGATGAAGGCCTGGTCGGAGGCGGCGAGCCGCGCCATCCGCGTCTTGTCGCCGAGGATCGAGCCGCCGGTGCGCGCCGAGGAGGGATCGACCGCCAGCACCGCGACCTTGTGGCCGCGCTCGATCAGGAACATGCCGAGCGCATCGATTGTGGTCGACTTGCCGACCCCGGGCGAGCCGGTGATGCCGACCCGTACCGCCTTGCCGGTGTCGGGCAGCAGCGCCTGCACCAGCTCGCGCGCCGCCGCCTGGTGATCGCCGCGCCTGCTCTCGACCAGCGTGATCGCCCGCGCCAGCGCGGCGCGGTGGCCGGTACGGAGGGCACGGGCGAGGGCGGGGATGTCGGGAGAAGCGGGCTTCGCGGCGTTCATGGTCTTGGTTTACAACGGCTGGCCATGGCAGGCGAGGGGAACGCGGATTGGCACGTCGCAGGGGCGCACTGCCAAAATGTCGAGGAACAACCCCATGCAAAGGAGCCGGCGGCGGCAGACGCTCGAAGGCTGCTTGACACGTCGGGCAAATCAGCGGCATTCTTCCATTATCCAGAAATCGCGCCGTAACCAGTAGCCCGGGTGAGCCAACGGGTCGCGCGAACGCGCGCCCGATGACAGGCTCCGCAATGTCCGGGGAAACCGGTCCCGCATCGCTTCGCTCATGTGGGCTACGAACTATTGCTGCTCGTCCGCGTCGCCCGTCGGCCGCGTGCCGGCGAAGATCTTTGCGCCTTCCGGCGTCAGATACGGCTTCAGAGTTTCCCAGGGCACAAAGATGACGTACTGGCCTTCGGCGTAGGGGCCGACCGCATAGGGCGGGTAGTGGAACGTCAGGCCGGAGCTCTTGCCCGCGTCAGTCGACGGCGCCAGCGTCACGGCGCCGATCTTGAGCAGCGTCGGCTTGAGCCCCTTGTACCACTGGGCGGTCGCTGTCTCGCCGGCATCGCGCCGCTTCTTCTCGGCGTTGAGCGCCGCGATGACCGCCTTGCGCATTGCCGTCAGGGTCGGGCCGTTGTCGGCGGTCTCGGTGAAGAACGGGCGGATGCTGATGCGCTTCTTTGCTGTCGTGTCCCAAAGAATGGTATTGACGTCGGAGTTCGGGTGCGCGCCCAGAGTGTTCATGTAGTCATCGCGCAGCACGCTGACATAGCGGCCGTCGACGATGGAGCGCACCGAATATTTGCGCTCGAAAGAATAGCCGCCGCGGTCCTTGAACAGCTCGGGCTCCTGCTTGCGGTCGTTCGCAGCTTCAGCCGCGTTCTTGTCGATCCATTTCTTGCCCTCGGCGAGGCAATCGGCCGCCAGCGCGCTGTCGGCCTTGATCTTGTCGTCGAGATAGACGCTGGCCGCGATGCTCGCATTCTTGATCGCAGCATCGGGCTTGGGATCAGCGGCGCGCGCCGGAAGGCAGAGGCAAGCCAGCAGGCCGGCAAGGCCCATGATGCGGGCAGGCGTCAGCAAGCGAGCGGCGCGCATGGAAAACTCCAGGTGGGAGAGGACCGCGCGGCAGCGCTACTCCGCCGCCGCGCTGTGGCCGAGCCGCGTGTTGAGCTTGTGGATCAGCTCCTCGGCGGCCTCCGAGATCACGGTGCCCGGCGGGTAGATCGCCTCGGCGCCGGCCGCATACAGCGCATCGTAATCCTGCGGCGGCACCACGCCGCCGATGATGATCATGATGTCCTCGCGGCCGTGCTTCTTCAGCGCGGCCTTCAATTCCGGCACCGCGGTGAGATGCGCCGCGGCGAGCGAGGAGACGCCGAGGATGTGGACGTCGTTCTCGACCGCCTGCCGCGCCGCTTCATCGGCGGTTGCGAACAGCGGCCCGATATCGACGTCGAAGCCGACATCGGCGAAGGCGGATGCGATCACCTTCTGGCCGCGGTCATGGCCGTCCTGGCCGATCTTTGCCACCAGGATGCGCGGGCGGCGGCCCTCGGCCTCCTCGAACGCATCGATCAGCGCCTGCACCTTCTCGACCTTGTTGGACATCGCCGCTGCCTCTCGCTTGTAGACGCCGGTGATGGACTTGATCTCGGCGCGGTGGCGGCCGAACACCTTTTCCATCGCGTCCGAGATCTCGCCGACGGTGGCCTTGGCACGCGCGGCATCGATCGCGAGCGCCAGCAAATTGCCGTTGCCTTCGCCGGCCGAGCGGGTCAGCGCGGCCAGCGCCGCATCGACGTCGGCCTGGTTGCGCTCCTTCTTGAGCCGCGCGAGCTTGTCGATCTGCAAGCGCCGCACGGTGGAGTTCTCCACCTTCAAGACGTCGATCGGCTTCTCGTTGTCAGGCTTGAACTTGTTGACGCCGATCACCGCCTGGCGACCGGCATCGATCCGCGCCTGGGTCTTGGCGGAGGCTTCCTCGATCCTGAGCTTCGGCACACCGGCCTCGATCGCCTTGGCCATGCCGCCAAGCTCCTCGACCTCCTGGATGTGACCCCAGGCCTTCTTCGCGAGATCGTGGGTCAGCCGCTCGACATAATAGGAGCCGCCCCAGGGATCGATGATACGGTTGGTGCCGCTCTCCTGTTGCAGGAACAATTGCGTGTTGCGGGCGATGCGCGCCGAGAAGTCGGTCGGCAGCGCCAAGGCCTCGTCCAGCGCGTTGGTGTGCAGCGACTGGGTGTGGCCCTGGGTCGCCGCCATCGCCTCGATCGTGGTGCGCATCACGTTGTTGAAGACGTCCTGCGCGGTCAGCGACCAGCCAGAGGTCTGGCAATGCGTGCGAAGGCTGAGCGAACGCGGATCCTTCGGGTTGAACTGCTTCAAGAGCTTGGCCCACAGCAGCCGCGCCGCGCGCATCTTGGCGACTTCCATGAAGAAGTTCATGCCGATCGCCCAGAAGAACGACAGCCGCGGCGCAAAACGATCGACGTCGAGGCCGGCGGCAAGGCCGGCGCGCAGATATTCGACGCCGTCGGCCAGCGTATAGGCGAGCTCGAGGTCCTGCGTCGCGCCGGCTTCCTGCATGTGGTAGCCGGAAATAGAAATGGAATTGTATTTCGGCATCCGCTGCGAGGTGTAGGCGAAGATGTCGGAGATGATCCGCATCGAGGGCGCCGGCGGATAGATATAGGTGTTGCGCACCATGAACTCTTTCAGAATGTCGTTCTGAATGGTGCCTGACAGCTTCTCCGGCGGCACGCCCTGTTCTTCGGCGGCGGCGACGAACAGCGCGAGGATCGGCAGCACCGCGCCGTTCATGGTCATCGACACGCTCATCTGGTCGAGCGGGATGCCGGCGAACAGCGTGCGCATGTCGTAGATGGAATCGATCGCGACGCCGGCCATGCCGACGTCGCCGGAGACGCGCGGATGATCGGAGTCATAGCCGCGATGGGTGGCGAGGTCGAACGCGACCGACAGGCCCTTCTGTCCTGCCGCGAGGTTGCGGCGATAGAAGGCGTTGGAATCCTCCGCCGTGGAGAATCCGGCATATTGCCGGATGGTCCAGGGCTGGTTGACATACATCGTCGGGTAGGGGCCGCGCAGATAGGGCGCGATGCCGGGCCAGGTCTCGAGGAAATCGATCCCCTTGAGATCGGCTTCGCCATAGATGGACTTCACCGGAATGCCCTCGGGCGTGAGCCACGGCTCCGCGCTCCCAGCCGGCGCCGCGACGGCGACAGGCTGGAAGGCGACATCGGCGAAATTGGGAATGCGGGTCATTCCTGGGCTTCCTCAATCATGGTCCGGATGCTGATGGCTGACGATGGTCGCCATCTTGTCCGGTCCGTAATTCTGCATCGTGGTCTGGCTCGGCAAATTGGCGATGCCGACCACCCAGCCCTGGCGGGACTCGGTTCCGAATTGCTGCGTCGGGATCACCCGGTCGGGCCGGTCGAAGGCGCCGGTCATGATCTCGATGCGCGGACCATCGATCCGGCGGAAGCTGAGCGGCGTGCCGCAGGCGGCGCAGAAGTCGCGCTCGGCGATCGAGGAGGATCTGAACGTCGCCGGCTTGCCGCGGGTCCAGGCGAAATCCTCCTTGTTGATGTCGGCGAACGAGGCGAACGGCGCGCCGGAGGCCTTCTGGCACATCCGGCAGTGACAGATGCTGACGCGGTTCGGTGCCGCGGACACCGCGAAGCGCACGGCGCCGCACTGGCAGCCGCCGGTCAGAACGGGTTTCGCTGGTGCCTCTGCCGTCATGCCTGCTCCATCCGCCGATAGACGTCGCGCAATGTCGCCAGCGCGTCACCGCCGGCGAAGATGAACTCACCGATGCCGGCCGCCCGCAGCGCCGCTTCCTGGTCGCCGGGCCGCCCTGCCAAATAGATATGCCTTGCTGCGGCGCCGTGAAGGGCCTTGGCGGCCTCAGCGGCACTGGCGGCATAAACCTTATCCGAGGAACAAATGCACGCCATCGCAGCGCCGGAGGCCTTGAAGGCCGCGGCGAGCGCCGCCGGATCGGCAAAGCCTTCGTTGTCGATGGCCTCGATCCCGCCGGTCTCAAAGAAGCTCTTTGCGAAGGTGGCGCGGGCTGTGAAGTCGGCGGGCGTGCCGAGATTGGCGAGGAATATCTTTGGCCGTGCGCCACGCGCCTTCAGCGCGGCATCCGATTTGTCGCGCAGCGCCTCGAACGGCTCGGCGAGCCGCATCGGCGCCAGCGCATCGAACCGGATCTTGGCATCGGCCGTCGACACCGGCGCCGACGGTTTCACGTCCAGCACTGCGGGGACGTCTTCGTGCAGGTTGGGGAATTCGCTGGCGCCGGTCAGAACGTCGCGGCGCTTGGCGACATTGGCTTCGCGCTGTGCCCGCGTCGCGGCGACCTTGTGCTGGATGAGCCCCTGTTCGAGGGCCGGGAAAATGCCGCCGGTCGTCTCGATCTCCTGGAACAGCGTCCACGCTGCTTCGCAGAGCTGCGCGGTCAGCGCCTCGATGCCGCCGGCACCCGCCGCCGGATCGGAGACCTTGGCGAGATTGGACTCCTCGAGCAGTACCAGTTGGGTGTTGCGCGCCACGCGCCGGGCGAAATCATCCGGCAGGCCGAGCGCCAGTGTGTGCGGCAGCACGGTGATCGCATTGGCGCCGCCGAGCCCGGCCGCGAAGGTCGCAATCGTCGCGCGCAGCATGTTCACGTTCGGATCGCGCCGGGTCAGCATCCGCCAGGCGGTCTGCGCGTTGACGAAGATCGGCTTCGGCACAAGACCGCCGGCTTGTTCGATCCTTGCCCAGAGGCGGCGCAACGCGCGGAATTTCGCCATGGTCAGGAACTGGTCGGCATCGGCGCTGAGGCGAAACGAGACGGCTGCGCGCGCCGCATCGAGATCGATCCCGGCGCCTTCCAGCATGCGCAGATAGGCAACGCCTACCGCGAGCGTGAAGGCGAGCTCCTGCACCTCGGATCCGCCGGCATCATGCACCGGCCGGCCGTCGGCCAGCACGAACGGTCCCTTGAAGCCGCGCTTGATCAGGCCGTTGACCACCTGGCCGAACGGCTTTTCGTAGTCGGCCCAGGCGCCGGGCGCAGCACCGCGCGCGGCGACCGTGCTGAGCGCCTGGTAATTGAAATGCAAGTCGAGCTTGGCCGGATCGAGCTTGCGGGCCTCGACCATGTCGGCAAACGTCTCGCCGGCGTTCTCGCGCCCGAGCACCGGGTTGAGCGCGATCATGATGCCGGCATCGAGATGGACGCCGCCGCAGGCCCGCGCCAGCGTCTTCTTGCTGGCGTCGGCGAGGCCGAAGCCGCGCGCGCCGGGACCACCGGCGAACTCGAATTCGAGCCCGGTCGCGCCGTTGTCGAGGTCCTGCAACGCCTGCGCATTGGCCTGTGCGGCATCGGGATGATCGACCCGCTGCAGGATCTGCCAAGGGGTTGCGGCGGCCCGACCGGCAAGCGGGCTGGCGTTGGCGGCGCGGCGGTAGATCGGATCGATCCTCAGGCCATCATAGGTCTTGCCGACCAGCTTCTCGAACGGGGCGCCCTTCAGCACGCCGTCGACCAGCTTGCGCCAGTCGTCATAGGTCGCGGCTGCAAAATCCGAAGCCAGAGGCAAATCGTCAGTCGAGGTCGTCATCCGCCCAAATCGTCCTTCATCGGCCCCGCGAGAGGTCCCTTGATTTGGCCGGAAATTGCCACGGGCGGGCGGCCAAGCCAAACTTTTGTTTGCGGTCGATCGGCTTTAATCGAGGTCCGCGAGGCGGAAAATACCGTCGGTCGAGACGCTTGCAAGCGCATCGGCGACGCGGCGCCCCGCGATGACACGGTCGGGAACGATCTCGGCCAGCGGCACCAGCACGAAGGCGCGTTCGAACAAACGCGGATGCGGCAGCGTCAGTTCCGGCTTGTCGAGTGTGACGTCGTCATAGGCGATCAAATCGAGGTCGAGGGTGCGCGGACCCCAGCGCTGCTCGTTCTTGCGATCGCGGCCGAATTTGCTTTCGATCTTGTGCAGCGTGAACAGCAGCGCGTGCGGATCGAGACTGGTGTCGATCTCGATGCAGGCATTGATGAAGCTGTCCTGCTGCTGTTCGCCCCAGGGCGGCGTCGAGTAATCCGACGAGCGTGCCAGGAGAGCCGCCTGCGTCATGCCGCAGATGTTGGCGATCGCCTTGCGAAACGTCCCGCGGACGTCACCGACATTGCCGCCGAGTGCGATCAGGACGTCGGCCATCGGTTCAACTGTGTGGCAGCGGATGCCGCGAGCGGGTCAGCACCACGCCGACATCGTCGAAGATCGCGGCGATCGGCGCGTGCGGCTTGTGCACGGTGACCTTGACAGCCCTGACGCGCGGGAAGCTCGCCAGGATATCCTCGGCCACCGCGCCGGCGGCGCGCTCCAGCAGCTTGTAATTGGTGTTCTTGAACGCCGACGTCGCGGTCGCCACCACGTTGGAATAGGACACCGTGTCGGAGAGGCGGTCGGTGCGCGAGGATTCCGAGAGGTCGGTATAGAGCTCGAGGTCGATGACGAAGCGCTGCCCGACTTCCGTCTCATGTTCCATCACGCCATGGCGGGCATGGATGACGATCCCGGTGATGAAGATCGTGTCGGTCATTGCTGTCCCTCGATTGCCGCGGCCACCCGCAGCGCCTGAACGGTTTCGGCGACGTCATGCGCGCGGATGATGCGGGCGCCATGCTGTGCGGCGATAAGATGCGCCGCGAGCGAGCCGCCGATCCGCTGTTGCGGCTCCGACGGCACGACCGTGCTGATGAAGCGCTTGCGCGAGGCGCCGACCAGCACCGGCAGGCGAAACGAATTGAGCTCGGCGAGCCGCGCCAGCGCGATCATGCTCTGCTCCGGCGTCTTGCCGAAGCCGATGCCGGGATCGAGCACGATCCGGTCCCGCGCAATGCCGGCGCTTGCGGCGATCGCGAGCGAGCGTTCGAAGAATGCCGTGATGTCCTGCATGATGTCGATCGCGGGATCGGCGCTCTCGCGATTGTGCATGATGATCACCGGCACGCCGCGGGCGGCGACGACGGCCGCCATGCCTGCATCGCGCTGCAAGCCCCAGACGTCGTTGGCGATCACGGCGCCCTGGTCGAGCGCCCAGGCCACGACCTCGGATTTCATGCTGTCGATCGAGACCGGCACGCCAAGCCCGATCACCTCGGCCAGCACCGGCTTCAGCCGCGCCAGTTCATCGTCGGCCGTCACCGGTCGCGAGCCATAGGGGCGGGTCGATTCCGCGCCGACGTCGATGATGTCGGCGCCGTCGGCGACCAGCTTGCGGGCCTGCGCCAGCGCCTGTTCGGGCGCGATGAACCGGCCACCGTCGGAGAACGAGTCCGGGGTGACGTTCAGGATACCCATCACCGCCGGATAAGGCCGCGACAGCAAGGCCGGCAGCACCGCGGGTCCGGCCGGGCCGGCCACCGCCGATGCTATGGGCTTGGTCGCCATCATGCGGTGGCTTTGCGCTGCCATCAGCGGCAAGTCAAGGTGTCGCGATGACGGCTGGCGCCCGTGGCCGCTTGCCCGGTTAAGACTGGCTAATAGGTGGGCTAATAGGTGATTTTTGGAGGCAGCTTGCGTGCCTCTTCGATCAGCAACTCGACCGATTTTTCCGACGGCATCACGCGGACCAGCTTACGCCGCACGTTGGCGTCCTTCATGCTCTGCGCCAGCCGCGACGGGTTGCGGTGGGCAAGCTCGCGCACGGTGGTGACGCCGGCGGCGCGAACCAGCCCGACCTTCGCCTTGCCCATGCCGGGAATCCGCATGTAGTCGGAGATGTTGGCCCATTCGAGCAATTGCTGTTCGCTGATTCCGGTCTTGGCGGCGAGCGCCTTGCGTCCCTTGACGGTGCGGGCGGCTTCAAGCAGCGCGTCGGTCGTGCGGATTCCCTGTGATTTCAGTTTGGTGGCGCAATAGGCGGACAAGCCTTCGATCTCGGAGAGGGGGTATGTCATGATACTCGTATGCAGGTAGAAGGGAGCGCACGTGCAACGGCGTCGAGAGGAGGGCTTCAGGCGAACTGGCTGAGCCCCGGTGTCCCCGAAATGATCTCGCCCATTTGATCCGCTCCGATTTTGTCGCGGCCGAACCTGAAAAGTTCACGCGCGACGTTCTGAATCTCACTCATGCTCAGGCCAAGCGCCATCAGCCGGGTGCCGACAGCCATCAGGCCGCCGCCCATCAGCCGCGACAGTCCACCGTTGTTGTTGGAGGCGGCGATCGCCGCTTCGGCGCCGGGGATTTGGTCGATCAGAGCCTGGACCTTGTCGGAAGGTCCCTCGTTACGGAGGAAACCCAGAACGATGCCGACGGTTTTTTCAGCGACAGCGCCATCGATGCCGGCCTTCGCGGCCAGCTGCCCAACCAATTCGTCCATCTTGCCCCGCCTCAACCGGACTTTGCCGGATCGTTCTTGAAGATTTATCTTGAGCGCCTGTGTCACGAAATACAAGCGATCAGCGCATTTCAGTTCGCATTCTTTTTCGATCGCGTCGTGACTGTGGCCTCGCTGCAAGAGTGAGCGGCGGATTCACACCATCTTGTCGCAATGCGCAATGCCTTTCGTCACTTTGCCGGGAATAAAATATGAGGAACTGGTGGCGCGACAACGTACGACGGCATCCGACGACGGTTTCAATCGAACGGCAAGATGCAATATGATGGTGTGGGTCGAATAGATTGGGTTCGAATGGATCAGGTTCGAATGGATCGACCCGAATTAAATCTGCGTTAAGAGGCGAAGCGATGGCGACCTCCGACAACAAGTCGGCCGATACCGGCGAGAAGATTTTTATCGGCAAGGGCGAGGAGACAGCCTGGTTGACGCTGGCACTTGCCAATCGGCATGGCCTTGTCACCGGCGCGACCGGAACCGGCAAGACCGTCTCGCTTCAAGTCATGGCCGAAGGGTTTGCGCGCGCCGGCGTTCCGGTTTTCGCAGCCGACATCAAGGGCGATCTCTCCGGTATCTCCGAGGTCGGCGAGGCCAAGGACTTTATCGTGAAGCGGGCCCAGCAATTGGGCTTGACCTTCCAGCCCGATCAGTTCTCGACCGTCTTCTGGGACGTGTTCGGCGAGCAGGGCCATCCGGTGCGTGCCACCGTCACCGAGATGGGACCGCTGCTGCTCGCGCGGATGCTCGATCTGAACGACGTGCAGGAGGGCGTGCTCAATGTCGCCTTCCGCGTCGCCGACGAGAACGGCCTCACGCTGATCGACATGAAGGACCTGCGCGCGCTGCTGGACGCGATCGCGCCCGACGGCAGCAAAAAGGCCGCCGACGACGGCGAAGATCCGCTGGCGTCGGTCCGCAAGGCCGCGCAGAGCTACGGCAATGTGTCCAAGGCGACGGTCGGAACGATCCAGCGCCAGCTCCTGGTGCTCGAGAACCAGGGCGGCGCCAAATTCTTCGGCGAGCCGGCGCTGACCTTGAAGGATTTCATGCGCACTGATCGCGACGGTCGCGGCATGGTTAATATCCTGGTCGCCGACAAGCTGATGCAGAGCCCGCGGCTCTATGCCACGTTCCTGCTCTGGATGCTCTCGGAACTGTTCGAGGAGCTGCCGGAGGTCGGCGACCTGCCGAAGCCCAAGCTGGTGTTCTTCTTCGACGAGGCGCATCTGCTGTTCACCGATGCGCCGAAACCGCTGATGGACAAGATCGAGCAGGTGGTGCGGCTGATCCGCTCCAAGGGCGTCGGCGTCTATTTCGTCACCCAGAATCCGATCGACGTGCCGGACAAGGTGCTGGCGCAACTCGGCAACCGTGTGCAGCACGCGCTGCGCGCCTTCACGCCGCGCGACCAGAAGTCGGTCGCCGCGGCGGCGCAGACCTTCCGGCCCAATCCGAAGCTCGACACCGCGCGGGTGATCATGGAGCTCGGCAAGGGCGAGGCATTGGTGTCGTTCCTCGAGGGCGGCGGCACGCCGTCGATGGTGGAGCGCATCATGGTGCGGCCGCCGTCGGCGCGGATCGGGCCGATCACGCCGGAGGAGCGCAAGGCGATCATGGATGCGAGCCCGGTGAAGGGCAAATACGACACCGCGATCGACGCGGAATCCGCCTATGAGATCATCCAGAAGCGGCTCGCCGGCGCCGCCGCGCCGGCAGATGGCTCAGGGGGCGAAGGCGGCGGGATCCTCGGCCACATCGGGGCCATCGCCGCCACGATCTTCGGCACCAATGTCAAGCGCGGCCGGCTCTCCACCGGGCAGGTCATCGCGCGCAACGTGACGCGCTCGGTGACCGACAAGGTGGTCGGCGGCGTGGTGGCCGATCTCGGCAAGTCGGTCGGTGGATCGCTCGGCGGATCGATCGGCCGCGCATTGGTGCGCGGCGCGCTCGGCGGCATCCTGCGCAGGTAGCATCGCGACGGGCAGCCGGCTTTGCCTCCGGCGGCCGGCGCGCTACAACGGCGGCAACGTCCAAGCAACAGGATACAAGCGATGTCCAACGCCAAGCTGCAGCCGGTCCTCGACCGCATCGATGCCGATTTCGACAACAGCCTCGAGCGGCTGTTCACGCTGCTGCGGATCAAATCGATCTCGGCCGATCCGGCTTTTGCCAATGACTGCAAGGCGGCCGCCGATCATCTCGCCAAGGATATCGCAACCCTCGGCTTCAAGACCGAGGTGCGCCCGACCGCCGGCCATCCAGCCGTGCTCGGCAAGCTGAACCGCGCGACCGACGGGCGCCCGCATGTGCTGTTCTACGGCCATTACGACGTGCAGCCGGTGGATCCGCTGAATCTCTGGCACCGGCCGCCGTTCGAGCCTGTGGTGACCGACCATGCCGACGGCCGCAAGATCATCGTTGCGCGCGGCGCCGAGGACGACAAGGGACAGTTGATGACCTTCGTCGAGGCGTGCCGCGCCTGGAAGAACGTGACGGGATCGCTGCCGGTCGACATCACCATCGTCATCGAGGGTGAGGAGGAGATCGGCTCGAAGAATTTCGTGCCGTTCCTCGAGGCCAACAAGGCCGAGCTCAAGGCCGACTTCGCGCTGGTCTGCGACACCGGCATGTGGGACCCCAACACGCCGGCGATCACCACCTCGCTGCGCGGCCTGGTCTATGACGAGGTCAAGATCAAGGCCGCCAATCGCGACCTGCATTCCGGCGTGTTCGGCGGCGGCGCGCAGAACCCGATCCGCGTGCTGACGCGGATCCTCGGCGGCCTGCATGACGACAACGGCCACATCACCATCCCCGGTTTCTATGACGGCGTGAAGGATCTGCCGCCGGACATCCTGGCGCAGTGGAAGCAGCTCAACCTGACGCCGGACAGCTTCCTCAAGCCGATCGGCCTCTCGGTGCCGGCCGGCGAAAAGGATCGGCTCCTGATCGAGCAGGTCTCTTCGCGCCCGACCTGCGACATCAACGGCATCGTCGGCGGCTACACCGGCGAGGGCTCCAAGACCGTGATCGCGGCCGAGGCGTCGGCAAAGGTCTCGTTCCGCCTGGTCGAGGGACAGGATCCCGAGAAGATCCGAAAAGCGTTCCGCGATTATGTGACGGCGCGCCTGCCGGCCGACTGCAAGGCCGAGTTCATCGATCATTCCGGTGCGCCGGCGATCGCGCTCGACTGGAACATGAAGCCACTGGCGGCCGCGCGCCGCGCGCTGACCGACGAATGGGGCAAGGAGGCGCTGCTGATCGGCTCCGGCGCGTCGATCCCGATCGTCGCCGACTTCAAGCGCACGCTCGGCCTCGACAGCGTGCTGATCGGCTTCGGCCTCGACGACGACAACATCCATTCGCCGAACGAGAAGTACGACCTCAAGAGCTACCACAAGGGCATCCGCTCCTGGGCGCGGATTCTGGCGGCGTTCGCCGAGGCGAGTAAGTAAATCGCGCCGAACGTTGGGTGCCGTCGAGCGCGGCCTTGTAGCCCGGATGCAGCGAAGCGAAATCCGGGACGGTCGATTGGCGTCACCCCGGATTACGCTGCGCTCCATCCGGGCTACGAAGAGGCAACGACACGTGAAAACGCCGCCCGGGATTGGGCGGCGTTTTGATTCCGGTAGCGTAGAGGGTGTTGGCGGAGAGCCTACCCGAAGATTGTGAAATTTTCAATCACGGTAGCCGGGATTGACCCGGTCGAGCTTGCGCAGCAGCGGCGGCCAGACCAGCTGGGTCGAGCGCAGCTCGGCGCGGTCCGGGTTGGAGAGCAGCTCGGTGTTCTTGTCGATCGCGAGCTGGTCGACCGGGTAGGCGAGCGGGCCGAGCGCGCGGGTCGCCACCTGCATCGAGCAGGCGCGCTCCAGATGGTACATCCGCTCGAAGGCGGAGGCGACCGAGCGGCCGACCGTCAGCGTGCCGTGATTGCGCAGCAGCATGTGGTTCTTGGTGCCGAGATCGCGCTGCAGACGCGGCCGCTCGTCGTGATCGAGCGCGATGCCTTCATAGTCGTGGTAGGCGAGGTCGTGGGTGACGAGCTGCGCGGTCTGGTTCAGCGGCAGCAGCCCCTCGGGACCGCTCGACACCGCGGTGCCGTCGATCGTGTGGAGATGGAGCACGCAGCCGGCATCCTCGCGCACCTCGTGGATCGCCGAATGGATGGTGAAGCCGGCCGGGTTGATGCTGTAATCGCTCTCAGAAAGCTGGTTGCCGTCGAGGTCGACCTTGACCAGGCTCGACGCGGTGATCTCGTCGAACATCAGCCCGTAGGGGTTGATCAGGAAGTGATGCTCCGGCCCCGGCACGCGGGCCGAGATGTGGGTATCGACCAGATCGTCCCAGCCATAGAGCGCGACCAGCCGGTAGCAGGCGGCGAGGTTGATCCGCTGCTCCCACTCCGCCGCACTCATGTTCGATGGCACTTCCTTTAGACGCGCTTCCGCTGGCGACATGGCGATTTCTCCATTGATCGTTGTTGCTTGATTCAAGCGTAGCGCTGCTGCCCGAGCGCAGCAAGGCAGCATACCGGCGTGACAGTCATGTCGGCATGCGGCCCACGATACCAGCGGAGATCGTCGGTGGGCAGCCGCGCGATGGTTGTTCTGTGGGTGACGCGCTACGGCGCCGGGATCGCCAGCAGGCTTGAGATACTGCGGCCGCGGATGTCGTAGACGCGGGCGAACACCACGTCGTCGCGCTTGATCTCGACCATCACGGGGGCGGCGAGACCCTTGCAGTAGAACTCGCCGAGCGTCATCGCGAAGTCGGCAGCATTGCTGTCCCAGCCGATCGTGAAATCGGGCCCGAGCGCGACCTGCGCGGGGCGCTGCGGACCGCACACCGCGACCTTCCACTTGCGGTGCTGCGGCGGCACTTCCTGCCGCTCCGCCAGCTGCTCGCGCAGCCCGTCGGAGGCCTGCTTCAGCGCCAGGCCCCAATAGTCCAGCATGAAGAAGTTGTCGGCGGTGCGCACCGTGCCGGCGATGTGGTTGAAGTGCGTGTATTGATACGGATGCAGGCGGATCATCTCGCTGAGCGGCAGCAGCAGGCCGAAGGCGAACACCGCGAGCGCCGCAGGCTGCCAGGCGCGGCGGTTCTCGCCGAGCCAGTCCATGCCGCGCGCGAAGGCGACGCCGGCGAGCACCGCCATCGGCGGGATCACGAAGATGAAATGGCGGATGCCGTTATAGAGCGCCGGCCGCTTCACCATCGCGATCACCAGCGGCAGCGTCGCAGCGAGCGTCAGCATCAGCATGATCGACTTGCGCTTCGCGGGCATGTCGTTGCGCGACAACGACATGAACGTCGCGATGACCGCTGCGGTCAGCAGCACCAGCAGCACTTCGGGAAGCTGCAGCGCGAACAGCGTCGGCAGATAGGACCATGGCATGTCCGGCACCGACACCAGCGCGCCGTCGAACATCTCCTTCCACGGCTTCTCGAAGAAGTGCGAGAAGTAGGTCACCGCTTCCAGCGGATGCCCGGGCTCCATGATCGACCACGGCCAGATCAGGCCCATCACGAGATAGCCGAGCACCAGCCCCGGCAGCAGCACATAGACGGCGTGGGCAAAGCGGTGGACCGCCTCGCGTGCGCCCTGCTTGCGGAATTCCTCGATGAACAGCGGGATGAAGCCGACCACGGCGTAGATCAGCGCGAGCCCGCCCAGCACGCGGCAGCCGATCGACAGGCCGGCCCCCAGACCAACGATCAGGATCGTGCGCGGCGAGGGCGCCGGATATTCCTCGATCAGGCGGACGAGACCCAGGATCAGCACGATCATCGCCACGGCGAACGGCGCATCCTTCGGGTTCATGAACATGTGGCCATAGAAGGTCGGGCACAGCGCCAGCAGCAGCAGCGCCGCCAGTCCCGCCAACGGGCCGCCGACGCGGCGCGCCAGGCGCCAGGTGACGGCAAGGCCGATGACGCCAACGATCGCGCCGAGCAGGCGGCGCGTCTCGAACAGTTCGAGCGGAATGACCTTGTGCAGCAGGGCCGCGGCCATATCGAAGCCGCCGCCGTACATATAGAGGTTGGCAAACGACAGCGCGCCGGTGTCCTTGAATCCGGAGCCGTACATGCGCAGCAGCAGGTCGGCATATTCGGCGTGGGTGTAGTCGTCCCAGCCGAGACCGTAATCGCGGAATGTGAGCCCGGCGACCACGGCGACCACGCCGAGGACGAGGAATGCGAGATCGTCGCAGGTCTTCTCCGCCGAGCGCCGTGCAGGCGCCTCGAAGGCAGACGTCGTAATCGATGACATGGCTAGTGGTACCGGCGTGCCTGTGGCCCTGATTGGCGCTTTAGGGCCTCATTCCCCGGCATCCATAGCGCAGTTCCGTTTCCAAGTAATTGGTAATTGTGGCGTAATTTCCCAAGTGCGTTGCAATAAATTGGCAGCAATTCGTAGCCAGTAGATCTACGGGAGCGGCTCCAAACGCGGTCCTGGCGATCGCCGTCGCGAGCCGCATCGCGGCCGGTTAAGCGGGATTTTAGGGAACTCTACCTACAATTGGCGGTTGGCGGTGTGGGCAATATGACGGTATCGTGGCATAGGCGGCCCGTGCCGATTTTCGGTTGGGGCTCCAGGGGGTTAGTTCGATGAAGGTTGGTCTGTTGGTCGTCGGCGCGGGCCTCGTTGTGGCAGGCTTGGCGGCGATCGGCTTCGGAATCCCCTACAAGGAATTCAGTGTCGGCAGCACGTTGATCACGACGGGCGTGACCGGCGCCTGCACCGGCGCGATCGTTCTGGCCCTTGCCGCCGTCCTTGGCGAGCTCCAGGCCATGGGCGGACGGCTCGACGCGGTCGTTGCCGTGGGTCTGCGGTCCGGTGGCCCGTCGCCGTCTGCAACTTCCCCGCGCAACGCGGCCGACGATTCGGTGTTCCCACCGCCACCTGAGCCGAAGGTCGCGGCGCCCCCACCGCTGGCCCCCCCATCCGCGCCGCCCTGGCACGACGAAATCGCCCCGCGTGGCGCGTCGGGCGAGCTGCCGCAGCCCGTGCCGGGCGCAACGAGTCCGGACGGTGAACTAGCGCCGCCCAAGCGGCGCAATTTGATGTTCTCATCCTCGCGGAAGGAGCGGACCCAGACGCGTGGCGCCGAACCGTTGACGCCGGACCTGCTGTCGCCGGAGCTGCGCCCGAAACCGGCCGCTGCGGCCGAGCCTGCACCAGCGACGTTCGACGATGCCTGGCCGAAGGCCGACCGGCCGCGGTCGGTCGATGTCGCGCCGCGGCGCACGCCGCGGCCGTCAACCTTCGGCGAGACTCAGCCGGCCGCCGCCTCGCCGTCATCGGGCCATCCGCCGCCGCCCCAGGAGCAGCCCCCGGTGACGGTGCTCAAATCGGGTGTGGTGGACGGCATGGCCTATTCGCTCTATTCGGACGGATCGATCGAGGCGCAGATGCCGGAAGGCATGATGCGGTTTGCCTCGATCGACGAGCTCAGGTCGCATCTGGAACAGAGGCCGTGAATCTACGGCAATACTTGCGCGTGGCCGGCGCGAAGCCGGAAACATCGCCGTTCTTGTCAGGATTGCTGTAATCCGCTCATATTCGCGAAGTAGTACGCGATTCAATTGATGTATTGCTGCACGTGGATACTGTCCGGTGGCGCCGGGCCGTCGAGAGCACGGGGAAATTTGAGCCATGTCCGATATGTCAGGCAAAACGCCGGTCGAGCTGACCGCAAACATCGTTTCGGCCTATCTCAGCAACAATCCGACGCCGGCCTCGGATATCCCGAACCTGATCAGCCAGGTCCACGCCGCCTTGCTGCGGGTGTCGAGCGGACGCGCTGACGTGCCGAGCGAGCCGGCAAAGCCCGCGGTGTCGATGAAGAAGTCGATCACGCCGGAGTATCTGGTCTGCCTCGAGGACGGCAAGCGCTTCAAATCGCTCAAGCGCCACCTGCGCACCCAGTACAACATGACGCCGGAGCAGTACCGCGACAAATGGGGGCTGCCGGCCGACTATCCGATGGTGGCGCCGAACTACGCGGTGGCGCGATCGCAGCTCGCCAAGAAGATGGGCCTCGGCCAGCAGGCACGGAAGCGGAAGTAACAGAGCATTTTCGAGCGAAGTGGATACCGGTTCGCGTGAAGAAAATGCGTCAAACTAAAATCTAGAGCCCGTTCCGATTAAATCGGAATGGGCGCTACGCGGCGGAGGCCAGCGCCTCGCGCGCATCGTTGCGGATGCGATCGACCATCGAGCGCAGGCCGTTGGAGCGCTGCGGCGTCAGATGGTCGCGGAAGCCGAATTCGTCGAACAGCGCCAGCGCATCGGTATCGAGGATCTGCTTCGGCGTGTGCCCGGAAAACAGCGTCAGCACGATCGCGACCAGGCCGCGCACGATGTGGGCGTCGCTGTCGCCGAGATAGATCAGCCGCGGCTCGCCATTGCCGTCGCGCTCGACGCGCTTTGACAGCCAGACCTGGCTGACGCAGCCCTGCACCTTGTTCTCGGCCGAGTGCTCCGCCTCCGGCAACGGCGCGAGCGTGCGGCCGAGCTCGATGACATAGCGGTAGCGGTCATCCCACTCGTCCAGCAGCGCAAAATTGTCCCTGATTTCGTCGATCGTCGTCATCGTGGCCCGCGTCCTATTCTCAACGGCTTATATAGGAAGCAGCGCCGCGAAAGCGATGAAAATGGAACCGGTTCCCGGTTGTTTTGACGTGTTTTTTTCACGCGAGCCGACGGCCAACCCGCATCAAGTGCGGGACAGGCATCGCTCGAAAACGCGCTGGCTTGCCCTCACGGCGTCGGCGGCAGGTGGAATTCGATGCTCTGATCGTCCGCAGTCAGCGTGTCGCGGGATGCGGCCATCGCCAGATCGGCATCGTCCTTGCCGATCGAGCCGGTGTGGTCCGGCGGCTTCTTGTCGGTGATGATCTGGTAGAGCTTGCGCGCCCCGTCGGTCGCGCGCTGGCCGATCGCGGTCGCGGCCTGGCCGCCGACTTCGCAGGCGGACGGCTGACGCTTGCAGAACTGACCCATGTCGTTGATCGTCGCGGTCGCGGCCGACACCGCGTCCGAGGCGCTGATCTGCGGCGTCTTGTCCGCTTCGGGGGTTTTGTCTCTCGGCAGCAGCACGAGCACGAGCCCGAGCCAGAATGCCAAACGCAACAGGAAGAACATGGCGCGATCCCGGTCGTCTGTCTTGTCTTTTGCTTCTTGCGCGGTGGAGGCCGCGATTGGCCTTGAGGGTTAGCATCGGTCGATAAACCGGAAGTATCCGCATTGAAGTAAATCGGCCCGAAAATCGCGGAAAACTCGCCTGAATTGATTCGCCGTAAATTTTCGATTGATGGCGGCCTCAGGGGGCCGGATGCGCCGAATCCGCCGCGTCCACCATTTCGAAACCATAGATCATCGCATCCGGAAACCAGCCGTTCACCATCCCCGACAAATGAGCGGTGAATGGCTGCGTCGAAGCCTCCCAATGCACGGTGTTTGGCGGCAGGCCACCCCGCCTTAGCGTTCGCTTAAGTTCGCTCTGACACGTTGACCTGCAATCACGAAGGAGGCGTTCCGGCGCGTCTAGCTGACGATTGAGCCGAAGCGCGAGTGCTGTGAGTAGTTTGAGTCTGATCCATGATTGCCTGGATGCGCTGCTGCATCCGTCGGCGCAGTATGATGCGCTGACGCGTGCGCGCCATCGTGCCTTCATGGCGCCGCGGCTGCTCGGCAGCCTGGTGGCGCTGGCTTCGTTTCCTGTCTTTCTGGCGATGCGCGGCGCGCCGACGGCGATCGAAGTCGCGGCATTCGCCTGGCTGATCGCACCGATCCTGCTGTCCTGGTTCCTGTCGCGCACCGGTCGCTATGAGGGCGCGCACGTGCTGTCGTCGCTGGCGCTTGCCGGTCTCGTGATGATGATCGCGGCCTCGACCGGCGGCATCGCATCGTTCGCAGCCGTCTGGCTCGTCGTGATTCCGATCGAGGCGGCGCTGTCGGCGTCGCGGCGCGTGGTCGCCTTTGCCTTTGCGCTGGCGATGATCTGCGCTGCCTTGCTCAGCATGCTCGGTCACTACCACGTGCTGCCGCTGGTCGATCCCGCGGTTGCGTCGAATGGCACGCTGGCCGGCTTCGGCGTCGTGTCGGCGATCTTCTATGCCGCCGGGCTCGCCTTCGGCGCGGAATCGCTGGCGCGCACCAGCGTGGCGCTGCTCTATGTCGAGGAAGAGCGCTACCGGCTGCTCGCCCACAACATGAGCGACGTGTTGTCGCGGCACAGCCGCAACGGCGCGGTGCGCTTCATTTCGCCCGCGGCAGAGATCATGCTCGGCGTGCCGGCCTCGCGGCTGTCCGGCCACGGCCTGTTCGGCCGCGTTCATGTCGCCGATCGCCCGGCCTATCTCACGGCGTTGTCGGATGCGGCGCGCGGCGAGTCCCGCAGCGTCGAGTTCCGCGTGCGCCGCGACGGTGCGCGGGGCGAGGCCGCTGCCGAATTCATCTGGGTCGAGATGCGCTGCCGTGCGCTCGATCAGACCGCTGCCGATGCCGAGGTCGTCGCCGTGATGCGCGACGTGACCGATCGCAAGCTGCAGGAGCAGGCGCTGGAGCAGGCGCGCAACGCGGCCGAGCAGGCCGACGCCTCGAAGACGCGCTTCCTTGCCACCATGAGCCACGAGCTGCGCACCCCGCTCAATGCCATCATCGGCTTTTCCGAGATGATCGCGCAGGAAGAGGTGCTCGGGTTCGACGCGGCCCGCCGCAAGGAATACGCCCAGCTCATCAACGATTCCGGCCAGCATCTGTTGTCCGTCGTCAACGGCATCCTCGACATGTCGAAGATGGAGTCGGGCAATTTCGAGATTTCGCCGGAGCCGTTTGCGCCGCGGCCGGCGCTACTCAATTGCTGCAACCTGGTGGCGCTGAAGGCGCGCGAGAGCGGCGTCGACCTCGTCACCCGCGTGCCCGACGATCTGCCGATCGTGAACGGCGATCCGCGCGCATTCAAACAGATCGTCCTCAACCTCGTCTCCAACGCCATCAAGTTCACCGAGCGCGGCGGCAAGGTGACCGTGTCGGCCGGCGTCGAGGGATCGCGGCTGCTGCTGCGCGTCTCGGACACCGGCGTCGGCATTGCCGCTGACGACCTCAAGCGGATCGGCGATCCGTTCTTCCAGGCCGGCAAGACCTATCAGCGCCGCCATGAAGGCACCGGCCTCGGCCTGTCCATCGTGAAGGGGCTGGTCGGCCTGCACCACGGCGACATCAATGTGGAGAGCAAGGTGGGCGAGGGCACCATCGTGTCGGTCGCGCTGCCGCTGGCGTTCGTCCCGCCGGCGGCGGTCGAGCCGTCCAGCAATGTCTCGACCCTGAAGCCTGCGCTGCGTTCCGGACTCCAAGAGCAAACCCATCAGGTGAAGAAGAGTGCCTAGACAGACTTTGGATGACGACGAAACGCCGCGCCGTCGCCGCGGCGCCAAGGCGGTGGCCATCGCGGCCGAGGACGAACGTGGCCTCGTGCTGCGCCTGATGCTGCACAGTCCGAAGGACCTGATCGCCGGCGTGCTGGCCCTGTCTGCCATCGTTGCTATCCTGATCAATGCGCTGTTCCTGCAGGCCGGCCGGCATCCGTCGCCGATGTTCGGCGGTTCGGTGGTGACGCTGCCGCCGCCGCCTCCAGCAGTCGCTGCAGCCAGCCCGATGCCGCGCCCGCGCCCGGCCGAGGCGGCTGCGCGCTCAGCCGAGGCCGCTGCGATGGAGACGACCAAGACGGTCGACGTGAAGCCGGTGGAGACCAGGTCGGTCGAAGCCAAACCGGAGCCCAAGCCGGTTGAAGCCAAGCCGGCCGACCCGATAGCCAATCTGGTGACGAAGTCGACCTCAGCGCCGCCAGCCGCCGCTCCGTCCCCGGCCGCCGCGCCGTCCAGCGTCGTTCGTCCGCCGGCGCCGATCCCGACCGCGCATCTGAGCCCGGCCGGCAAGCGCATCGCCGCGGTCCAGCGGACGCTGACGGAGTATGGCTACGGCCAGCTCAAGCCGACCGGCACGATCGGCGCCGATACCCAGCACGCGATCGCGAAGTTCGAGCGCGCGCGCAAACTGCCGGTGACGGGCCAGATGTCGGATCGCCTCGTGCGCGAACTCGGCGCGATGATCGGGCACTCGATCGAGTAGGACCTATTTTGGCCGGGCTTGAGCCCGGCCATTTCACGTCTGACGCATCAGAATGTCGTCAGACCGCTTCGCCCAGCAGAACGTCTCTGACCTCATCCGAGAACGGTTTCCTGCGGCCGGCAAGCAGCACCCATTCCGGATCGTCGCGATCGGCAATGCCGCGCGGCATGCCGTGATCGAGCAGGGCCTGCGCACAGCCTGCCCAATCGCCGCCTTCGACCGGCTCGTTGCAGGAGGCCCAGGACAGGCTTCCGGAGGCGTTGTCGCCAAAGCCATGCCGTTCGGTCCACTCTGCACCATGCTCGAGCAGGAAGCGCGTCAGCCCGGCATTGCCGCGGAACACCGCATGATTGAGCGCCGAGGCGTCCCAATCGCCGCCACGCACTGCGATCGGCCAGCCAAGCCCGACCATCAGCCGCACCGCATCGTCGCCGCCGACTGCGGCGAGCTCGGGAAGCAACCGCAACTGCTGCGCTGAGAGCGAGCCCGGAAGATCGGGCCGCGCGGCCTGGATCCGCCGCGCTTCGTTCTCATTGCCGCTGCTGCATGCCGCGACGAACCGCTCGTCATCGCCGAGGGTCTCGTCACCGGTCCGCTCGCGCAGCAACGCGGCGACCTCGGTCAGGCCGAATTGCAGCGCGAATCTGTAGGCGCTGAGACCACCCGGTGTCGCGATGTGCGGGTCTGCGCCGGCGTCGAGCAAGGTTGCGATGCACGTCGGCGACCGCCGCCGCCGGATCGCCCACATCAGCGGCGATCCGCAATCCGTCAGCGGCGCATTGCCGGCGGGCTCGTTCGGATTGCCGCCGTGCCGCAGCAGCAATTCGAGCGCTGGCAGATTCTCGTCGTCGAGCACCTTGTACATCGCATTGGTGCCGGCGATCCGTGCGCCATGCTCGAGCAGCAGGCCTGTCGTGACAGAGCCTTCGAGCGAATGGTACAGCGATTCATTGTCGTTCGGATTGGCGCCGGCTTCGAGCAAAAGTCTTGTCAGCGCAAGATCTTGGTTGCGCCCGGCGGCGCCATAGAGCGCCGATAGCGGATTGCCTTCATCGGGCGCGTCGAGCGTTCCGGGCGGCCAGCGGCTGCCGATATGCTGGTCGGGATCGGCGCCGGCCTGCAGCAGCAGGCGCGCGCAGCGATGCAGCCGCGCTTGATACTCCGGAATCTGCAGCAGGCTGGAATGTGTGACCGCGATCAGCGGCGGCAGTTTGAGCGGACCGCCGGGACGATTGACCCATGCGGGATCGTTGGCCGCGGTACGCCGGACCGTCTCTTCATCGCCGATGGCGCAGGCGAGATAGGGATCGTCGGCCACAAGGCCCGGATATTCAGTGAGCATCCGCACCGCCACGCGCGGATGCGCGCGATCGCTGGTGCCGCTGACGTCCGCGGCATAGACCAGTTGCAGCCAGCGGCGCACCCGATCGTCCCGGCTTTTGCCGGGCGGCAATTGAGCCTCGAGATAGCGGCGCAGGTCCGGCCACGAAGCGAAGCCGAGATCGCGCGCCACGCAGGACTGCGCGTCGTGCAGCCGAAGATCGAGTGCTGCGATTTGCGCATCGCTGCGTCCGGCCGCCGCCGGAAGCGCCTGCCGGAAACGGGCGTAAGCCTCCGGCGCCTGCCGCCGGTAAAGGCGGATGAGCTCCTTGGCCTGCTTCTTCAGATGTTCGAGATTCAATCGCGCGGGCGATCGGTTCATGGCAACCTCCGTGCATCACTGCCGATGGTCCACAAAACCGGCTGCACAAAGGCTTGGTTGGCCGCGTATTCGATGCAAGTGGGTTCGACCCTTCCCGTGGACCCGGGCGCGGCTTGCACCGCAGATGCGAGGATATGAGCGGCGGTTGTATCGGTCAACCCGCCGCTGCGTGACGAGATCCGTGACAGTTGGACGTGGCCGCGCTGCTGGCCTATAGGTCGGCGCATGCGATTGAAGACCAGCATATGGGTCGCGGCGTATCTGCGCCGCTGCCAGACCGAGGGCGTGTTCGGCGCAGTCCGCAAGAAGGGCGCCGAGGAGGCCGGCGCCGTGTTCGTGAAGGTCGCGCTGATGGACGGCAATGCGATGCTGTATGCGCCGGCGCCGCAGACGGTCTATGACGACAGCCGTCCGGTCGAGCGGCTGTTCGTGCCGACGGCGCCGCAGCCGGTGTCCGAGCCGTTAGTCGAGGAGCGGTTGACCAAGGAGCTGCGCTTCGATCCCGATGCCTGGATCGTCGAGACCGAAGATCGCGCCGGGCGGCACTTCCTCGATCTGGCGAAGGCCTAGCTTCCGGATTTCTGATTGCGGATCGCGGGCGCGCTGCCGGGCTGCACCGTGGGGCGCGTCTGCGCGGATGTCGCGCGGACATGATGGCGCTCGTCGTCATAGAGCGACGAGCGATACTTGTTGCGGGCCACCGCCATGGTCGAGCCGCGCCACGCCGCCAGCATCACCAGCGCCGAGCGCTCGCTGAGGCGGTCGTAGAGCCGCGACAGCCGGTAGACATAATTGACCGACGAGCCGGATTCCGGATTGAGGAACATCAGGATCCGCTGGAACGCGGCGCTCGACACCTCAAGCGCCCGCATCGCGCAGGCAAGCGGCTCGCCACCGGGATCGTTGACGACGTCAGCGGCGATCCGCGACGGCAGGATCAATGCCTCGCCGAGCTCGCGGGTGAAGTTGTCGACGTCCTCGGCAAACGCCGCCATCTCCAGGATATGAATCGCGCGCGCGGCGCGCGCAGCCGGAATCCGCGCCGCGGCCTTCAGCGGCGTCTCCTGCAGATTGTGCAGGATCTGCGCGCGCTCCTTTGTGTTGGCGGCAAAGAACATGTCGCAGATTTCGGCAGCATCGTTCGGCCGCATCGCAAGGCTCGCGGCCATCCGCAGTTCGGCCTCGGTCGGAATCCTAGCCGGCAGCGCGGATGGTGCGGGCGCGGCAATCGGCGCGGCGGCCGGCACCGGCTGGCCGGGCTCGGCGCGGCGCAGCCCGAGCTTGTCCATGATCCTGGCGGGTGTGGCCGGATAGATCGCAAGCCGCGCGCGGACCGAGGCGCGGGTTGCGTCGTCGACCTCGTCGATCAGGCGTGACGTCAGCTCGACGAACTGGCGCTCCTCATCGGCGGAATGCGCGCTCGCCTGCACATAAAGGTCGGTCAGGACGCGCAGCAAAGTCGGGCGGATGTCGACGCCCTCGCGGCGGGAGAGCGTCATCAGCCCATCGAAACCAGGAAATAACGGAGCTGCGCTCATCTCGGGCGTACGCGACTTGCCAGTAGGACTCGGTTTTGAAAACCTTGTGGCCGCGAGCCTACGCAGGCTGTTTTAAGACGCAGTTAAGGAAAACAAGCCGTGAAGGCAAACGCTCGAATTTGCCCGTGGCTATTAAGGCACAGCGCCATATCCGTAACCGTCCGTATCGGCAGTTTAAGATGTCGTTAACCATGCCCGTTCTTAACTCGGCGTGCGCGGGGCAAATCATGTCCGTGCGGGGCCAGAGAGAACGGAACATGGGCACCATCGTTGAGTTTCCGGCGGATGCGGCTGCACGGCGGCCGAGTGTTGTCGGTGCTGCCGGCGAAGGCATGGGGACCGTGCTGATCCTTCCCGTCGTCCGGATCGAGCGAACGACGGAGGAGACCGGCGGTGGTCGCGGGCCGGAGCAGGGCACTGCGCAGGGCCGCCGTCGCCGACGCCGCTCCTGATCGCGGACATCGTGCAATGCCGCAGCTTGTGCAGTGGACCGCCGCCCGGCGGTCACTCCCGGCGCTGATCCTGTTATTGGCGGGCACAGCGCTCGCGGGCTGCAGCGGCGGCGATTTCGGCCGCACCCGCGCCGATTTTCGCAACGACGACATGCATCGCTGGATCGGGGCCGAGGCGACCGGCAGCGTCGGCAAGAACGCCTCGCAATTCCAGCTCACCGAACACGAACGCCAGCTGCGCGATCTCGCCTATCAGTTCATCGAGCCGCCGCTGTCGCGGCCGGCCTGGAAGAGCGTGTTCGGCGATTACCAGCCGCTGCCCGCACCATGGCGGCAGAATGTCGTGTTCGATCGCACGATGTATGGGCGCAATCTCATCGACGAGCCGCACCGCTCGTTCGCGTCGCGCTATTCGCTCCTGATCGACGAGGTGCGTGACGACATCACCCGCTTCGAGCCGTTCTTCGCCACCGCGGCCCAGGTGATCGAGCTCGACCGCAAGCGCAGCGCCAGCCTCAAGATGATCGCCGACGTATCGCCGAGGGAGCGGGCTGATGCGGTGGCGCGGATGGAAGAGAACGCGCTGATCGTGCAATGGGTCCAGCAGAGCCTGGAGCGGCGGATTGCGTCCTATCGCTGGGCGCTGGAGCGGCTGGTGATCCAGGCGCCCGACGGCATGGCGGCCGACGCCGAGCGCCAGATCAATGAGCTCGCCCGGCTCACCGCCAACGCGCCGCTGATTTCTGCGCCGGTCACGGGCCACGCCGTGGTGACGAAGGGCTAGGCGCGCTTCATCTTCCTCGCCGTCGACTTGGCACGGCGGCTGCTCGCTTGCCGCGGCAGGCTTGCAATGAACGCCTTCAGCGCATCGGACGGCGGCTGCGCCGACGGATAGGCGAGACCGACCTGGCGCGTCACCTCGACATCGATCGAGCGCATTGCGACGTCGGGATTGCCGCGCGCCACGCCTTCGGGGACGATCGCAACGCCGACCCCGGCCGCAACCAGCGCCATCGCCCATTCCTCGGATTCCGCGATCGCCACCGGCTTGCGCGGCGGCGAGGTACGCTTGAAGAATTCCTGTTGCTCGCAATGGCAGCGGTCGATCATCGGAACGCCGGCGAAGTCGGTGGTCCGCAGCGTCTCCTTCAGAGTGAGGGGATGTGACGGCGGCAGCGCTGCGACGTAACGCTCGCTCCAGAGCGGGATGAAGTGCTCGCCGGCGCCGGTCATGGTCTTGGCGACGATGCGCGCATCCGCTTTCTCGTTGGCGCCGACCAGCCGGAGCGCGAGATCGGCATTGCCGGTCAGCGGTTTCAGCAGCGCGATGGTCCGCGCCTGATCGAGCGTGCGTAACAGGCCGAGCGTCAGCGCCTGCTTTGTTGCTGGCTTGCGGAACAGGTTTCGCGCGGCATCCGCCTCGTCGATGATCCTGCGGGCGATGCCGTGGAATTGCGCGGCCGACTCCGTCGGCGCCATGCCCTTCTTGTGCCGGATGAACAGCGTGGTGCCGAGCTCGGCCTCGAGATTGGTGATCGCCGCCGAGATCGACGGCTGCGAGATGAAGCAGCGCTTTGCCGCCGCGGTCAGGTTGCGCTCGCGGTAGACCGCGGCGAAGTAGCGGAGTTCGCGGATATCCATAGGTCTATCCTATCGTATCGATAGAGAAACAATATTTTACCTATGGAATGGCGAGTGGCAAGTCTGCCTCGGCCCTAGCGGAGGATTTGTCATGCGCATCCATCATCTCAACACCGGCACCATGTGCCCGATCGGCAAGCGGCTCGTGAACGGCAGCGGCAGCATCTTCCAGCGGGCGCGGATAGTCTGTCACTGTCTGCTGGTCGAGAGCAATGACGGCCTCGTGCTGGTCGACACCGGGATCGGGCTCGGCGACATCGGCGATCCGCCGCGGCTCGGGCGTAAATGGGTCCGGCAGACCACGCCGCGGCTCGACCCGGCCGAGACCGCTGTCCAGCAAGTGAAGGCGCTCGGCTTCTCGCCTGATGATGTGCGCCATGTGCTGCTGACGCATCTCGATCGCGACCATGCCGGCGGCGTGCCTGACTTTCCGAAGGCCAGGGTGCATGTCCACCGCAGGGAATACGATATGGCGGTGACGCATCAGGTCGCACCGCCGGTGGGACGCTACATCACGGCGCAGTGGCAGCACGGGCCCGACTGGGCGTTCTATGACGCCGATGGCGAGGACTGGTTCGGCTTCAGGGGCGTGCGCGCACTCGGCGATCGCGAGCCGGACGTTCTGATGATCCCGCTGCACGGCCACACGCTCGGACATTGCGGCATCGCGGTGCGCGACAAGGGCAAGTGGCTGCTGCACGCCGGCGATGCCTACTTTCATCACGCGCAGCTCGATGCAAGGCCGCGGATCCCGCTGGTACTCGGCATGTTCCAGCGCCGGGCGGACATGGATCGCGCGACGCGCGTCCAGAATCAGGAGCGGCTACGGCAATTGAAGGCGGCGCATGGCGCCGACGTCACGATCGTCAACAGCCACGATCCGGTCGATTACGAGAACTGCCGCTGCGGCCGGCACGTGGCATTGGCAAGCTAGCGCTTGCGTGCTGCGGGCGGCGGGGCCGGAGCGGGCTGCGGCGGAGGCGGCGGTGCCTCCTGCTTGGCCGCGACCGGCTCGCTTTGCACCTTGCACGAGGCGGCCGCGAGCGAGGCCTGCGCCTGCGGCATCAGGCCGGGCTCCGGCGCCAGCGCCTTCAGCAGGATCAGCCCGGTCGAGGTCGGCGAGTCGATGATCAGCCGGTCGGCCGCGGTGACTTCCTCGTCCTCGGGCAGATCGTTGTGCTGCGCCTCGGTCATCAGGTCGAGCTCGATCACCTTCTTGCCGGCCGAGCGGTCGTTGATCGCGTAATAGGCCACCTCGTTGCGGGTGTAGAACGACACCGAGGTGTAGGCCTGGCTGACCGGCACGGTCAGCTTGAGCGGCCCGGTCGAGAGATCGTAGCGGCAGATCGCCACCGCGAAGGCCGGATCCATCAGCGGCATCGGCGCGTGGCTCGGGTCGGCCAGCGGCAGCTGCGTCACCTCGTTGAGCTTGGTCATCGGCGTCAGCCGCGAATAGGCGTCCTGCGAGGCGATGCGCGGCAGCGCCAGCACGCTGACGAGATGCACCACGCCGCCGAGCAGCACGCCTGCGAGGATGGTGAGCAGCACGCGGATCATGAACAGCCCGTCGTTGCGATCGAGGGCATCGGCGCGTCGCGCTGGGTGCGGGTCGCGACCCCGACCGGCGTGTCGTACAGCCGCAGCATCAGCGCATAGCGCTCGATGCCGCCGGTCGGCAGCCAGTTGCCGGCGCGCGAGCGTGAGGCGATGTGGATCTCGAACGTGCCGTCGGAGGCGCGCATGATCTCCTGGCTGGTGAAGCCGTAGCGCTGCAGCGAATTGGCGACGAGGTGGCCCTTGCGGTCGAACAGCGTCAGCGTCCAGAACCGCGCCGCCGGGGTCACGCCGCTGACCACGACGTCGCAGCGGCCGTCGAGCGGCTTGTTCTTGTCGTCGGTCGTCGCCGAGAACGCGATGCCGTCGCCGGTGCCGATCGGCAGCTCGCCGCTGCGCGCGATGGTGGCGCGCGAATAGGGATCGACGTCGGAGGTGCCGATCTTCGGCCGCGCGGTCCAGGCGCCGATCTTCAGCGTGCCGAGATCGGTGCCGCGCGTCGCCGTCGCATAGGTCAGGCCGAGGCCGACGGCGGTGGCGATCACGAGAGCCAGCAAAGTGGTGAGGAGCAGCCGCACGTCAGTTCTTGCGTGGCACAGATGGTGTCGCGCCGTCCGGCCCGGCCGCGGCAACGTAGTTTTCGGGGAACGCCAGCGCGCTCGAGGACTCCGCTTGGCCGGTCTTCGAGGGCTCGTTCAGCGTGGTCTTGCCGGTGGTCTTTTCAGCGGTTCTGGCGGCATCGTCGAGCAGCTTCTCGACCCGCACCAGGATATCCGCACCCCGCTTGGTCAGCACCGGCGGCGGACCCGGCTTGGTCTCAAGGACGCGCGGCGCCGCATTGGCCTGGGCATTGGCCTGCGCCGCCTGCGGCAGCTTCTGGCCCATGCCGACGCCGGTGAGCTCGCGGACTTCCACACCCTGGTGCGCAGCAACCATGATGTCGTGCCAGGTCTGCGCCGGCAGCGAGCCGCCGGTCATGCGGTTGGTCGGCGAATAGTCGTCATTGCCGTACCACACCGCGCAGGTGAAGTTGCCGGTATAGCCGACGAACCAGGCGTCGCGATAGGCGTTGGTGGTGCCGGTCTTGCCCGCGGTCGGAATGCCGTCGAGCGCGGCGCGGCGCGCGGTGCCTTCGCTGACCACGTGGCTCATCATGCCGGCCATGTCGGCGGCGATGTTCGGCGGGATCGCCTGCCGCGGCTTCGGACCGTCGCGGTCCCAGCGCCAGACCAGATCGCCGGCGCCGGTGCGGACCTCGAGCACGGCATGCGGCGTCACGGACTTGCCGCGGTTCGGGAAGGTGGCATAGGCGACCGCATGCTCGAGCACCGTGACTTCGTCGGAGCCGATCGGCATCGACGGCGTATCGGGCAGCGGCGCCGTGAGGCCGAACCGCCGCGCCACCTCGACGATCGCGGCGCGGCCGAACTTGGCCGGATTGGGCGCCTTCGGCTGCAGCTTCTGGCCGATCGCAATCGACAGCTTCACCGGGATGACGTTGATCGAATTCGTGATCGCCTGCGTCAGCGTGATCAGGCCGGAATAGGAGTGGCCATAGTTCTGCGGGCACCAATTGCCGATGCAGACCGGACCGTCGACGATCTTCGAATTGGGCGTGAAGCCGTTGAGCAGCGCGGTGGTGTAGACATACGGCTTGAACGAGGAGCCGGGCTGGCGATAGGCGTCGGTGGCGCGGTTGAACTGGCTCGATCCGTAGTCGCGTCCGCCGACCATGGCGCGAACGCCGCCGTCGAGATCGGACACCACGGTCGCGGCCTGGGTCGCGTGATAGTCGCGACCGAACTGGCGGAGCTGGTTCTCGATCGCTTCCTCGGCCGCGTGCTGCACGTTCATGTCGATCGCGGTGCGGACCACGAAGACGCGCTCGGTGTAGGATTTCGGGAAGGTGTCGACCAGCTTGCGCATCTCGTCGAAGGCGTAGTCGAGATAATAGTTCGGCGAATTCTCGTCGCGCCGGTCGACCGCGACCGCGGGATTGCGGCGGGCGCCGAACACCTGGCCGTCGGTCATGAAGCCGGCATCGACGAGATTGTCGAGCACGACATTGGCGCGGGCGCGCGCCGCGGGCAGGTTGATGTGCGGGGCGTATTTGGTCGGCGCCTTGAACAGGCCGGCGAGCATCGCGGCTTCCGCGAGGTTCACGTCGCGCACCGACTTGTTGAAGTAGAAGTGCGCGGCGCCGTCGACGCCGAAGGTGCCGCCGCCCATATAGGCGCGGTCGAGATAGAGCTTGAGGATCTCGTTCTTGGTCAGCCGCGTCTCGAGCCAGATCGCGAGGAAGGCTTCCTTCACCTTGCGCTCGATGGTGCGCTCGTTGTTCAGGAACAGGTTCTTGGCGAGCTGCTGGGTGATCGACGAACCGCCCTGGCGGACGCCGCCGGCCTGCGCGTTGGTGACGAGCGCGCGGGCGAGGCCCGGCACGTCGATGCCGAAATGGTCGTAGAAGCGGCGGTCTTCGGTGGCGAGCGTCGCCTTGATCAGGTTGTCCGGAAAGTCTTCCAGCGGGATCGAGTCATTATGCTTGATGCCGCGGCTGCCGATCGGGTTGCCGTAACGGTCGAGGAACGTCACCGCGAGGTCGGACTTCTTCAGCCAGTCCTCGTCCGCGGTCTCGCGAAACGCCGGGATCGCGAGCGTCAGCAGCAGGATCATGCCGGCGAGCCCAAGGGTTGCGGCTTCCGACAGTGGTTCGATGAACACCCAGCGCTTCCAGCGGCCGACATAGAAGCGGTCCATGAAGGTGGAATAGCGCTCGTAGAGCTCGCGCAGGCCCTTGCCCGACGAAAATAGTGTCGAGTCGATACGCGCATCGAGGTCCAGGAAAAAATTCCGGACCTTCTGTTTCCAATGCGACGGCATGATCTGAAAGGACCGACCCTTGATCAGTTTGACAGCACTGCGGGCGCCCTAACGGGCCCAGGCCAGCGTCTTGCTTCGATGTTGCGGCAATCCCAAGGCGCTTTTGCGTCGTTGGGGACTCGTTCCACTTTCTATCCGAGCGGCTGCCATAAACCAATGGCGCGGCTGGCGAATTTAATGAAAGGCCTAACGCTGCCCACCGCCTTTTGCGACCCCGCAATCGCACCCCCTTGCGGAGGGGGCGCCGGCATCCCAAGAAAAGCTGCACCGTCAATTCAGGGATATCATGACCGCACCGTCTAAGCGCCCGTCGGACCAGGAAGGATTCTTCTGGAAAACCAAGACGTTGGAGGAAATGTCCAACGCCGAATGGGAGAGCCTGTGTGACGGCTGCGCCCGCTGCTGCCTGGAGAAGCTCGAGGACGAGGACACCGGCAAGATCTACTTTACCCATATCTCCTGCAAGCTGCTGGATTCCGGCCTGTGCGCCTGCAAGGACTATCCGAACCGTTCCGACCAGGTTCCGGATTGCGTCCGCCTGACGCCCGAGAATGTCCGAACCCTGAACTGGCTGCCGCCGAGTTGCGCCTACCGGCTGGTCGCCGAGGGTAGGGACCTTTACTGGTGGCATCCGCTGATCTCCGGCGATCCCAACACCGTTCATGAAGCCGGGGTCTCGGTGCGCGGTCGCGTCGAGGGCACCGAGATCGACGTCAACGACGCCGATCTCGAGGATCACATTGTGCGGTGGCCAGCCTTGTTGCCGAAACGCGCCCAATTGAAGAAGCGGCCGAAGCCGCTCGGCAAGCCGACCAAGGCGTGACGTTGCCGCTGCGTCCGCGATCACGTCATTGCGAGACCATCGCGGTGGGATGCACCCATGCGCTGGGGTGCCTGCCTCAGCAGGCAATTGCTGCATAAATTGCAAAACAGAGAATGATTCCATCGCAGGACGCGCCTGCGCAGCAGCATTACGCCTCAAATGAACAAGTATGAACGGCAGAGCCGTTTTCCTGCCGACCAACAGACATTGCCTGAGGACATTGCCGAAGAGCTGTCCCGTCTTCCAAGCGAGGTGATCGAGCTCAGCGACGCGCCGCCGCTGGCGCCGCCGGCACCGCTCCATCCGGACGAAGTCCGCACCATCGTCATCAGCCTGATGCTGACGATGTTCCTGGCCGCGCTCGACCAGACCATTGTCGCGACCGCGCTGCCGACGATCGGGCGCCAGTTTCACGACGTCACCAATCTGTCCTGGGTGATCACGGCCTATCTGCTCGCGTCCACCGCGGTGGCGCCGGTGTTCGGCACGCTGAGCGACATCTATGGCCGCCGCATCATGATCATCACCTCGCTCAGCCTGTTCGTGGTCGGTTCGGTGCTGTGCGCGATCGCGCCCAGCATGACCATGCTGATCATTGCCCGCGGCCTGCAGGGGCTCGGTGGCGGCGGCATCATGCCGGTGGTCCAGACCGTGATCTCCGACGTGGTGACCCCGCGCGAGCGCGGCCGCTATCAGGCCTATTTCTCCAGCGTCTGGATGGCCGGCGGCATTCTTGGCCCGGTGGTCGGCGGCGTGTTCGCCGAGCATCTGCACTGGTCGATGATCTTCTGGATCAACCTGCCGCTCGCAGCCGCCGCGCTGGCGCTGCTGCTGCCGAAGATGGGCAAGATCCCGGTGTTCCACCGCAAGCGCGAGGTCGACTGGCTCGGCGGCGTGCTGCTGATGGCCTCGGCCGTCGTCTTGATGCTGGTGCTGACCTGGGGCGGCACGCGTCTCTCGTGGTTGTCGCCGACCATCACCGCGATGATCGGCGCCTCGATCGCGCTCGCCGGCGCCTTCGTCTGGCACGCGCGCCGCGCCGACGAACCGTTCCTGCCGCTGTCGCTGCTCGGCGGCTCGGTGGTGCCGTTCGCGATGGGCGCGGGCGGCTGTGCGCTCGGCGCCATGGTCGGCCTCACCGTGCACCTGCCGCTGTACTACGAGGTGGTCTATCACCTCACCGCCAGCGAGGCCGGCCTTGCGCTGATCCCGCTTGCGGCTATCTCGACCTTTGGTGCGGCGATCGCCGGCCGGACCATGGCGAAGGCCAAGCACTACAAGCGCGTCGCGATCGTCGGCACGTCGGCGGCTGCGATCTGTGCCGTCGGCATGGCGGTGACGACGCTGCCGCTGTGGGGCTTGCTGCTTGTCATGAGCGTGTTCGCGCTCGGGCTCGGCACCACGTTCCCGATCAGCGTGGTGTCGTTGCAGAACGCGGTGGCGCGGCCGCAGGTCGGCACCGTGACCGGTGCGATGAACTTCTTCCGCGCCATGATGGCCTCCTTCACGGTTGCCGCCTTCACCACGATCCTCTTGATGACGCTCGGCACCGATATCTCGCTCGCCGGTGAGCATCATGCTGCTTCCGCCGGCGCCGTCAGCGCGATCCCGATGGCCGACATGATCACCGCATTTCGCTACGTGTTCGGCGCCGCCGCCGTGCTGCTGACCACGGCTTCGATCTGCATGATCGCGATGGAAGAACGCCCGCTCGCCGGCCCCGCCACGCGACCGCCGGCGGAGATGGCGGAGTAGGCTGTCGCCTCATTCACCGGAGTCGGGTCTGCGAGTCATACAACCGCTTTCTCGCGACATGATCTGTCCGGGCGGTGCTCTTCGCCGCTCAATTCGGTAGCAAGCGCGCGTGAGGGAGCTACCGGCGGCAGGGCTCCCTCCCCCCTTGCGGGGGAGGGCTGGGGAGAGGGGTACCACACGACGTGACCTCTCCGCGTCGTCACGATGACAAGCACACAAGTTGCGAAGGCGATACGCGCACCGATCAGCTCGCCCGGGGCCACCCCTCTCCCCACCCTCTCCCGCAAGGGGAGAGGGAGCCTGACGTGCGTGCTCACCTCACCGTCATTGCAATGACGATTTGAAAGACCTGCGTCCCACGCTTTTATTCCCGCGCTGCCTCATCTTTGTTCAGCCGCAAACCGCCCACCCACTACTTTAGTTGCCATCCGTGCATGGCGATCTGCGCGCAGTTCCACTTGCTGCGCATTTTGTCGCGGCTATAGTCCCGCCCCAAGAGCTCGAAGCAGCCGAATAAGAACAAGAGGAGTGAAACAGGGTGAAAAGAACATCGCGACTGCCTGTCCAAGCGATGCAGCAACTTGCCGGAGCGGCCGTGTTGGGCCTGCTGGCTGTGGCCTCGAGCGGAGCGCGGGCCGCCGACACGCTCAAGATCGGCGTGATCGCCGAAGCTCAGGCGATTGCGGGAGCCTCGATCCCGCAGGCCGCGCAGCTCGCCGCCGACGAGATCAACGCCAAGGGCGGCATCGATGGCCGCAAGATCGAGATCGTCTCCTACGACAATCACTCCTCCTCGGCAGATTCCGTGCGTGCGTTCCAGCGCGCGGTCAATGAGGACAAGGTCAACGTCGTCATCTCGAGCTACATCAGCGAAGTGGTGCTGGCGCTCGAGCCGTGGGCCTCGCGCCTGAAGACGCCGTTCGTCACGCCCGGTGCGGCCTCCAACGAGATCAGCAAGAGCGTCCACGCCGATTACGAGAAGAACAAGTACACCTTCCACGGCTACCTGACCTCGGCGGCGCTGGCGCTGTCGGTCTGCGACGCCGCCAAGGAGCTCCTGGTCGATCAGAAGCACATGAAGACCGCGGTCATCATGAGCGAAGACGCGGCCTGGACCAAGCCGCTCGACGCAGGCTACGAGGAGTGCCTGCCCAAGATCGGGCTCAAGGTCGTCGACCATATCCGCTTCTCGCCCGACACCACGGACTTCACGCCGATCTTCAACAAGGTCGAAGGCGCGAAGCCCGACGTGATCATCACCGGCATCTCGCATGTCGGCGTGCAGCCGACGGTGCAGTGGAAGAACCAGCAGGTGCCGATCCCGATGTTCGGCATCTCCTCGCAGGCGACCAACGAGACCTTCGGCAAGGACACCAATGATGCGGCGGAAGGCGTGCTGTATCAGGGCGTGTCGGGCCCGAACGTCGCGGTGACGCCGAAGTCGGTGCCGTTCGCGGACGGCTTCAAGAAGCGCTACGGCAACTACCCGTCCTATGCGGGCTACACCGCCTATGACGAGGTCTACTACATCGCCGATGCGGTGAAGCGCGCCGGCTCGGTCGAGGCCGACAAGATGGTCGATGCGCTGGAGAAGACCGATTGGGAAGGCACCATCGGACGCGTCCAGTTCTACGGCAAGGACGATCCGTTCACCCATTCGATCAAGTACGGCAAGGGCCTGATCACCGGACTGATGCTGCAGTGGCAGGGCGGCAAGCAGGTCGCGGTCTGGCCGAAGGAGGTCGCCAAGAGCGACCTCAAGTTCCCGAGCTTCGTCAAGCTCACCACCAACTGACCGATGACCATGCTCCCGGGCCGGTCCCGGGAGCATCCGCATTCAGTTCCGCGTCCTCCACAACAGGCAGCCCTGCTGCCGCGGCCGATATGAGATGCTTGCCTTACAAATCCTGATCGATGGCTTTGCCATCAGTGCGCTCTATGCGCTCGGCGCCACCGGCTTCACCCTGATCTTCGGTGTCTCCGGCGTGCTCAACCTCTCCCACGGCGCCATCATGGTGGCCGCAGCGGTCGCGGCCTGGGCCGCGGCCAGCGTGCTGCACCTCGACATCTACACCGGCGCGCTGTTCGGTGTCGGCGTGGCGCTGATCGTGTCGTTCGCGACTTATTTCGCGGTCGTCAAGCCGATCCAGAATTCGAGGCGGATCCCCAATGAGGAGAAGGAAATCTTCGTCCTCACCGGCACGCTGCTGTGGGGCATCATGATCCAGGAGCTGATCGCCTATTTCTTCACCAACAATGCCAAGACGGTGCTGCCGATCGTCGAGGGCGTCGTGGATATCTTCGGCAACCGCACGCCGCGCAACAACATCTTCACCGCGCTGGTGTGCTGCCTCGTGATCGGCCTGCTGTGGCTGCTGGTGAACCGCACGCGGACCGGCAAGGCGGTGCTGGCGGCCTCGATGAACCCGCGCGGCGTCACCTTGCTCGGGCTCGAGCTCACCCAGATCTACATCGTGGTGTGGGGCATCTACGGCATTTTGGCCGGGATCGCCGGCGTGCTGCTCGGCATGTTCTTAGGCGTCAGCTCCTACAGCGTCGGCCCGTTGACCGCGAGCGCGTTCTCGATCGTGGTGCTCGGCGGCCTCGGCAGCGTGTCGGGCTCGCTGATCGCGGCCTTCGTGGTCGGCTATCTCGAAACCATCACCGCCTACATGATTTCGCCGGCCTACCGCACCATTCCGGCGCTGCTGCTCCTGGTGTTCGTGATGTATATCCGGCCTCAGGGCCTGTTGGGGAGGCGCTGAGATGGCCAACTTCTTCACCTCGCGCCTGTTCTTCATTTCGCTCGCCTGCGTGGCAATCGCGGCGACGCTGCCGCTCTATGTCTCAGGCTACATCCTCGGCCTGCTCACCGTCGCGTTCTATTTCGGCGTGTTCGCGATGGCCTGGGACCTGTTGTTCGGCTTCGCCGGCGAGGTCAATTTCGGGCCGACCTTCCTGATCGGCACCGGCGCCTACACCGCCGGCATCCTCAACAACCAGTATGGCTGGTCGGTCTATGTCTGCATCCTGCTCGGCGCGCTGGCCTCTGTGGTCGCGGGCTTCGTGCTGGCGCTGCCGGCGCTGCGGGTGAGGGGGCCGTATTTCGGTCTCACCACGCTGGTCGCGGTCTTGATGCTGCAGAACTTCGTCGTGGTGTTCGCCGATCTCACCGGCGGCGAGATCGGACTCACCATTCCCGATGTCATCTCCATCAATGCCGGCACCAATTACTGGATCGCGCTCGGCTTCATGACCGTGAGCGCGGCGATTCTGTACGGCCTGTCGCAATCGCCCGTCGGACTGGTGTTGCAGGCGAGCGGACAGGATCCGGTGCAGGCCGGCGCGCTCGGCTTCAACATCGTCAAGCACAAGCTCGCGGCCTTCATCGTCAGCGCGTTCTTCTCGGGCCTGTCGGGGGCGCTGTTGGTGTTCTACTTCGGCACCGCCTCGGTCGGCACCGTGGTCGACGTCGCGGTCGGCGTCAACGTGATCGTCTCCGCCGTGCTCGGCGGCCGGCGCACCGTGCTGGGGGCGGCGCTGGGTGCGATCTTCCTGATCGTCGCCGGCGAATTCCTGCGCCCGACCGGCGAGCTTGCAACCTTCATCGTCTCGGGGGTGGCGCTGCTCGTCGTCCTGTTCTTCCCCGGCGGCTTCCTCGGAGCGGCCCTGTCACGCGAGGCGCGCTCCTGATGGATCAGACTGTGACCACCGCAACCCTCACCGTCCGCGGACTGACCAAGAGATTCGGCGGCCTCACCGCCGTGAAGAACCTCTCGTTCGACCTGCATCCCGGCGAGATCCTCGGCCTGATCGGGCCGAACGGCTCCGGCAAGTCGACCGCGATGAAGAGCGTGATGGGCATCGAGCGTCCGACTGCGGGCGAGGTGCTGTTCGAGGGCGAGAACGTCGCTGGCCTGCCTGCGCACAGAATCGCGCGCAAGGGTTTTGGCATGGTGTTCCAGCACTCGCGGCCGCTGAACCGGCAGACCGTGCTCGAGAACATCATGGTCGCGCTGCTGCCCGACAGCCTGTTGATGCTGTTCCCCGATAAGGCGCTGACCGAGCGCGCCAAGTGGATCGCCGCGCGCGTCGGCCTGGGGGCGGTGATGAACCGCCGTCCGCCGACGCTGCCGTTCGCCGATCTGCGCCGGCTGGAACTGGCGAAGGCAATCGCGCGTGATCCAAAAGTGGTGCTGGTCGACGAGCCCTTCGCCGGGCTGACCAGTGCCGAGGTCGGCATGTTCTCGCAATTGATCCGCAGCTTCCGCGACGAGGGGCGCGCGGTGATGCTGGTCGACCACAACGTCAAGAGCGTTGCCGCGCTGGTCGACCGCGTGCTCGCGATGTATCTCGGCGAGGAGATCACGACCGGCCGCGCCGCGGATGTAATGAAGAACGAGACGGTGCGGCGGGTTTATCTCGGCGGCGCGATCGAGACCCATGCGCGGCCCGAGACCTCGTTCAAGGACAAGGTGCCGCTGCTGCAGGTCGAGAATGTCAGCGTGCATTACGGCAAGGCGCAGGCGCTGGAGAACGTCTCGATCCACGTCCATGAAGGCGAGTTCGTCTCCGTCGTCGGCCTCAACGGTGCCGGCAAGACCACGCTGTTCAACACCATCTCGGGCTTCCTGCCCTATACCGGTGAGATCCTGCGCAGCGGCCAGACGTTGCGCGGCACCGGGCCGGCCAAGATCGCCCGCTCCGGCCTCGTGCAGTGCCCGGAATCGCGCGAGCTGTTCGGCGAGATGACGGTGCGGGAGAACCTCGACCTCGGCGGCCAGCATCTCGACGATGCGGCGCGGGCGAAACAGCTCGCCTGGCTGTTCGAGCTGTTCCCGATCCTGAAGGAGCGTCAGGGCCAGATGGCGCAGACGCTGTCCGGCGGCGAGCAGCAGATGCTGGCGATCGGGCGCGCGCTGATGATGCAGCCGCAGATCCTGATCCTCGACGAGCCAACGCTGGGCCTCGCGCCCGTCATCCTCGAACTGTTGTCGAAGGCGCTGGAGAAGCTGCGCCAGACCACCAAGATCACGGTGCTGCTCGGCGAGCAGAACGTGACGTTTGCGCTTCCGCATGCCGACCGCGTCTATGTGCTGGAGCACGCGCGGATCGTCTGGGAGGGCGATCCGGGCCGGTTCGCCGCGGAGGCCGGCAAGGACTTTCTGTAACGTTCGAAATTCCAAAACAAAGACAAAGCAAGGGAGATCATCATGCCACGCTATTCAACCGCCACCCGTGCGAGCCTGTTGGCGACGGCGCTCGCGCTGTGCCTCGCGGCGCCGGCCTATGCGCAGTCCAGCGATCCGATCAAGATCGGCGTCATCGCCGAGGTGCAGGCGATCGCAGGGGCGGCAACGCCGGGCGGCGCGCAGATCGCGGCCGACGAGATCAACGCCAAGGGCGGCGTGATGGGCCGCAAGATCGAGATCGTCACCTACGACAACAAAAGCTCGTCGGCCGATTCGGTGCGCGCCTTCCAGCGTGCGGTGAGCGAGGACAAGGTTTCGGCCGTGATCGCGAGCTACATCAGCGAGGTCGTGCTGGCGCTCGAACCGTGGGCCGCGCGGCTGAAGATGCCGCTGATCACGCCCGGCGCCGCCTCCAACGAGATCACCAAGGCCATCCACAACGACTATGAGAAGAACAAGTACACCTTCCACGGCTACCTGACCTCGGCGGCGCAGGCGCAGCTGGTCTGCGATGCGGCCAAGGAGCTTCTGGTCGACCAGCTCAAGTTCAAATCGGTCGCGATCATGAGCGAGGACGCGGCCTGGACCAAGCCGCTCGACGTCGGCTACGAGGCCTGCCTGCCGAAGGTCGGGCTGAAGGTGGTCGAGCACATCCGCTTCTCGCCCGACACCACCGACTTCACGCCGATCTTCAACAAGGTGGAAGCGGCCAAGCCCGACGTGATCGTCACCGGCATCTCCCATGTCGGCGTGCAGCCGACGGTGCAGTGGAAGAACCAGCAGGTGCCGATCCCGATGTTCGGCATCAGTGCGCAGGCGCTGAGCCCGACATTCTGGGGCGACACCAACGGCGCGGCCGAAGGCGTGCCATCGCTCGCGGTGGCGACGCCCGACGTCGCGGTGACGCCGAAGACAAAGCCGTTCGCGGCCGCCTTCAAGGCCAAGTTCGGCACGCCGCCGGCCTATACCGGCTACACCGCCTATGACGAGGTCTACATCATCGCGGAAGCGATCCAGCGCGCCGGCTCGACCGATCCGGACAAGATGGTCGCCGAACTCGAGAAGACCGACTTCGAAGGCACGATCGGCAAGATCCAGTTCTACGGCAAGAATGACGAGTTCACCCACGGCATCAAGTCCGGCCCGGGCGCCGTCACCGGCCTCGTGTTCCAATGGCAGAACGGCAAGCAGATCACGGTCTGGCCGAAGGCGATCGCGGAGGGCCAGATGAAGTTTCCGAACTTCGTGAAGCTGTCGCAGTAAGCAGCAGCGAGCATTGGAGAAAGCGAGGGCGGTCACGCGGTGGCCGCCCCTTTTGCTATTTGCGCGTCGGCGGCGCTGCCTGGATCGTCGGCGCGGCGGCCGCCAGCAGCGCGGCGCGATCGCCGTTGCGCGGCGGATAGATGCGCTGCCGGTTGATGGTCTGCTTGGTGAGTTTTGCGGCTGCGCCTGTGGTGTGCACCTCGCGGTCCCAGCCGGTGGTGTAGAGCGCGCCCCAGGCGCCGAGATCGAGCACCGTCACATACCAATCGATGGTGAGCGGCAGCAGCTTTTCGCCGAACAGGTCGGCCACAACATTGTGCCCGGCGAAGCGGCCCATCGGCCGCGCGAACTGGCACGACATCACGGTCGGATGTTCGCCGTCGATCAGGCAGGACGCGACGTCGCCCGCGGCGAACACGCCGTCGAGACCCTCAACCCGCATGGTATGATCGACCGCGAGTCGGCCGAGCGCGTCGTGCTTGCCCGCCAGCATCGCGGCAAGCGGGCTCGCGCGCATGCCGGCGCACCACACCACGGTTTTGGTCGGAATGATCTCGCCGCTGTCGAGCGTGATGCTGTCGGCGCCGACGGCATTGACCCTGACATTCAGCCGCGTCTCGACGCCGAGCGCGGCCAGTGCCTCGTTGATGACGGGACGGCCAGGCGCGCCGAAGGTCGCGCCGACCACCGGATTGGGATCGATCAGGATCACGCGATGATCGCCCGTGATGCCGGCGTGCGCGAGCTTGGCCGGCATCTCGGCCGCGACCTCGATCCCGGTGAATCCGGCACCGACGACCGCGACCGTCGAACGCGCCGGCGACGGCGGCGCCCTGCCGAGTGCCGCCAGATGCGCGTCGAGCTGCATCGCGGCGTCATAGGTGTCGACGTCGAAACCGTGCGCGGCAAGGCCTGCTATGGCAGGGCGCATCAGCTCGCTGCCGGTCGTCAGCAGCAACCGGTCGTAGCTCAGGCGCTCGGCGCCCGCGCCGGTCTTGACCACGACTTCGCGCTTCGCCGCATCGATCGCCGTGACCTCAGCCACTCTGTGCCCGACCCCCACCGGATCGAGCAGGTCCTTGAGCGGCAGCGCGACGTCGCCGAGATCGACCTCGTAATTGCGTACCCGGATGTTGTGATAGGCGTTGCGATCGACGACGAGGATCTCGGTGTCCGCCGCCTGCGCGCCGACCTCGTCACGCTTGCGGGCCGCACCAAGCGCAGCCCACAGCCCGGCAAAGCCGGCCCCCAGCACCAGGATGCGCGCCATTGCTCCCTCCGATGTTGCGTCGGAGGGAGCTTGCCTGCGCTTGCGAGGTCAAATCAAGTGGGTGAGGGGCGTGTGAGGTCGCCTCACGTCCCCGGCCGCGACACCTCAGTTTCCTTGCTGGTGATGAATTCCAGCAGCACCGGGATGCCTTCCTTGGTCTTCTGAATGCCGCGCTTGATCGCGGGGATGATGTCTTCCGGCTTGGTCACCCGCTCGCCATAGCCGCCGAAGGCGCGCGCCATCGCGGCGTAGTCGCCGGAAATATCGGTGGAGCGATATTTCTCGGTCGAGATCGGCATCACCTTCAACTCGATCGCCATCGAGAAATTGTTCAAGAGAATCGACATGATCGGGATCCGCTCGCGCACCGCGGTCTCGAAATCCATGCCGGTGAAGCCGATCGCGGCGTCGCCCCAGACGTTGATGCAGAGCTTGTCCGGCTTTGCCAGCTTGGCACCCATCGCAAGGCCGAGGCCGTAGCCGAGCTGCGTGGTCTTGCCCCAACCGATATAGGACAACGGCTCGACCGATTTCCAGAACGGCGACAGCTGGTCGCGCGGGCTTCCGGCGTCATGGGTGATGATGGTGTTGTGGATATCGACGGTGTGCTGCAGGTCCCACAGCACGCGGTAGGGATTGAGCGGCGCGTCGTTATGCGTCAGCTTGGGCATCCATTTGGCGAGCCATTCCTTGTGGGACGCGGCGATCTCTTCCGCGACCGCGCCGGCGTTGCGGTCCGAGGTCACGGTCTTGCCGATCTCCTCGAGCAGCGCGTCGAGCACGAGGCCGGCGTCGCCGACCAGGCCGATTTTGGCCTCGACGTCCTTGTTGATGTGGTTCGGATCGAGCGTCGAATGGATGATGGTCTTGCCCTTCGGCATCGCGATGCCGAACGAGGTCTCGGTGAAGGAGCAGCCGATGCCGAAGATCACGTCGGCCTCAGCGAGGAATTTCGGGACCGCGCGCGGCACTGCGAGGCCGCCGGAGCCGAGCGATAGCGGATGCGTCTCCGGGAATGACGATTTGCCGCCGAGGCTTGTGGTGACCGGGATCGCGAGCCGCTCGGCGAGGCGCTTCAGCTGCGGCCAGGCCTTCGCGTAGTGTACGCCCTGGCCGGCATAGATCACCGGACGCTTGGCGTTGATCAGCAGCGCGGCGGCTTCCGTCACATGGACAGGATCGGCGCCGTAGCGGGTGCGCAGCACCGGCGTGTAGTTCAGCGGCTCCGGCACCTCCTCGTTCCACATGTCGGCAGGGATTTCCACGATCACCGGACCGCCGCGGCCGTTCTTCAATTTGGTGAAGGCGCGGCGGAAGATGTTGCCGACCTCAGCTGCGATGTTGATCGGCTCGGACGATTTCGAGAACGCCTTCATCGCCTGGCTGGAATTGAAGTTCGGGTCGATGTTGGCAAGCCTGCGCGGATAGCCCATCGGCAGCACCAGCACGGGCACGGATTCGCCGTAGCACTGCGCGACGCCGCCCATCGCGTTCTCGGCGCCGGGGCCGTGCTGCATGCAGAATGCGCCGATCTTCTCGCCCGAGGTGACGCGCGAGATCGCGTCCGCCATGTGCACGCCGATGCGCTCCTGGCGCACCATCACGGGACGGATGTCGGCGGCGGCGGCGTATTCGATCAGATGGTTGACCGGGTAACCCGTGAGGATCTCGATCCCCTCGCGCTTCATGATTTCCGCGATCGCGGTGCCGAGCTTCATGACGGTCACTCCCTGTGGATGCGGCCGGTTCGTTCCGGCCTCGTTGTCGTCCTGTCCGATAAAGGAACAGGATTCCGCCGACGGGTAAAGCCGAGCGGCGGGCCGGATCGGGTAGTCCTGATATGCGTTTACGCCCAATCGCGGGCGAATTCCGCGCGCGGCGGCACCGTGATGCAGGCAAAACTGGCAGCGAGTTTCTGCGCAACCTTTAAGCGACCGTTCATCCTGTCCCTCAATGGGCCGTCAACCAATGTGGCCTAGTTTTGCTGGAATATTACTACGGCGCGGGAGACAAAGCCGCGAGCGTCGGACAGGAGCTTTTCATGCGCGCGTTGCTGGCAAGATTTCTGCGAGATGAGGTCGGAGCGACCGCGATCGAATACGCCATCATTGCTGGCGGCATCAGCATCGTGATCGTCGCGGGCGTCAGGGGCATCGGCACCCAGGTGGCGGGACAATTCACCGCCGTCAGTTCGGCATTCAAGTAAAGCGCTGCAAGTAAGCGCCGAGAGGCGCCGCTTCATCGCGTTCCCGCTTCAGCCGTCCCGGTCGTCTCCATTCAACACGCGCAGCATCGGCATGCGCGCGAATTTCAGCCGGCCTTCTTCCGCGCCGCGGTGCCCTGCGCGCGTGTTGCCTTCTCGGCCTTCTTCGGCTCGGGCTTGGCGGCTTCCTTGGGCTCGCGCTTGCCGCTGCCCGAGATCGGCAGCAGCATCTCGCGCTGGCCCTCGAGGCGCTTCTTCGGCTTCTTGCCCTTGGCCGCCTTTGCTTCATTCCTGGCGGGCGCGGCCTGCTTCTCGTTGGCAAGGCTCTTCTTCAGCGCGTCCATCAGGTTGATGACGTTGCCGCTGGCCTTGGCTGCGGGCTTGGCGATCTTGATGCCGTTGCGCTTCTGGTTGATCAAATCGATCAGCGCCTGCTCGTAGCGGTCCTCGAACTCCTCCGGATCGAACTCGGCGGACTTCTGCTCGACGATGTGCTTGGCGAGATCGAGCATGTCCTTGGTGATCTTCACGTCCTGGATGTCGTCGAAATACTCCTTCTCGCTGCGCACCTCATAGGGGTAGCGCAGCAGCGTGCCCATCAGCCCGTTGTCGAGCGGCTCGAGCGCGATGATGTGCTCGCGGTTGGTCAGCACCACGCGGCCGATCGCGACCTTGTCCATGCTGCGGATGGTCTCCCGGATCACCGCGAAGGCGTCGTGGCCGACCTTGCCGTCGGGCACGAGATAGTAGGGGCGGATCAGATACCGGCTGTCGATCTCGCTGCGCGGCACGAATTCGTCGATCTCGATGGTGCGGGTCGAATCCAGCGCGATGTCCTCGAGCTCTTCCTTGGTGACCTCGATATAGGTGTCGGTGTCGACCTTGTAGCCCTTCATGATGTCGTCGGTTGCGACTTCCTCGCCGGTCTCGGCATCGACCTTGGCGTATTTGATGCGGTGGCCGGTCTTGCGATTGATCTGGTTGAAGGAGACCTTCTCGGTATCCGACGTCGCCGGGTACAGGGCAACCGGGCAAGTCACGAGCGAAAGGCGCAAAAAGCCCTTCCAGTTGGCGCGAGGGGCCATAGGGAAAACTCCAATTACGCAACCGACGGAACGGTCAAGGATAACACCGGGAACCCCAGTTTGAAACAACATGGCCCGGTGAATCTCGTAACGGCGTTAACCGTGGCCTCAAGCCTGCGCCCGTTTGACGCGGGTGCGCGGGGTCGCCGTCGGTCCGCTGTCAAACGGTTCGGAACGTCACTCCAGATCACGCGTTGGCCTTGCGAAGGGGAGCGGCAATCGCCGGAATTACAGGCACTTAAGCAAGGAGGTCCCATGGCAACGGAACGACGCGGTCAGATCACTGAAACCCCGACCGAGGCGCGCCAGGCCGAGCCTGGACCTTCGGTCCTCGCGCTGCTCACGGCCTCGACCGGGCTTGCCGTCCTGATCCTCGGCATCGTCTGGTTCGTCTTCTTCCGCGTGTAATGCGGCTGTGGCGCGGACGCCAGTGCGAGGTCTCTCATGTTAAATTGAGATGGCGCGCGGCGCCGCGTGGTCGTGACGCTGCGCGCGGCCTCCCCACGAGCGCTGATCTCCCGGCGCGCGGCCACGATTGCTGAAGTTGAACTCCGGATCGTCTCACCTGGCACTTTTCCGAAGCCTTCCGAAACCAACGATTTTCAGCCAAAGGATTTTCTTGAAACGGAATTCGTTGAGCGACGACGCGCGGCTTCACGAGATTTTGCAATGATGATCTGTGATGCGGCGGGCGAATTGCTCACGCGCCGCGTCACGAGATCATCGAAATTGACTGCTAGCTGATTTGAATCAGATGCGTCTCGAGCTTGAAATGTTGTATCGGCAAGAAGAAAAAAATTCGCTGTTGGTGCGCCTGAAGGAGAAAAGCGCATCGGGCGTCTTCGTCGGACTGACGGTGCTGGCGATGGCGGGGTGGATTTATCTTCTCAGCTCGATGTTCCTGAAATTCATGCTCTGGTGGCTCTCCTGAGATCGTTCTTGCGAGAACAACTCCGATTGGCACCTGATCATTTTTGCGTCGTTCGGTTGCACAAAGATTCCAGCGGCTGAACAATCTTTCGGCGGGCGCAATCATGATGTCGTCACAAGTCCAAATGTTAATAACATCGGGGCGAATGTGGACGACTGTGATGCTTTCTCCTGTTCTCATTCTCGCGGCGGCATTCGTCGCAGGTTTCTTCTCCGGCTTCGCCGCGCGCGCGTGGCGATCGCACCGGCGCCGCGCGCAATACCGGATCTATGCGCCTTATGTGGCGCCGTCGGCCGCCAGATCGTCGAGACGGGAGCAGCCGGTCAGCGCATTCGGCCATGTGCGCCGTGCGTTCTAGCGCCTAGTTCGATCGAGGTAGCGCGACAGTGGGGTGGCTCGGGGTTGGCGTGCGATGTGCAATCGGTCATCTTGTCTTCGTTATGGCAGCTGGGCCGGGTGCCGGCCCAGCTTGTGGTCGGCTCTCGGCAGCGTGAGGGAACTTGCACAGCATGAGTGATCTCAGGGGGCATTCGCCGAGGCGGTATGTCGTCGATGTCAGTGGCCAGCGGGTGCTGGTCGGTCTCACGCTCGAAGAGACGTCGGAGTTCGAGGGCCTCGACTCCTCGCTGCCGGACCGGGAAGACCAGGGGCAGGGGCATCTGCCGTCGGCCGGCGAGGGACGATGGCTGGAACTCTACGACAAGCACGACAAGGCTTGGATCAAGTGGAAGGCCGATCTGAGGGCCGGCTACGAGGGTAATTCACCTTTTTTTAACTAAGACCGGGCGATTTTTGACCTATCCTGCCTGAATGGGCCCGAACCGGATACCGACTGATGTTTCAGCTGTTTTTGCGGGCTCGCGCGCATGACCTGATCAGGTCGCGGCGTGGCGAGGAAGGTTTCAAAGCTCGGTCGGCCGAGCGCGATGCCGAGACCGATCGCGCCCGGATCGGATCGATCATGGCCGCGATCGAGGCCGCGTTGCAGGCGGCCGAAAGCGAGCAGACCGGCCTTGGCCGCCGTGTCGACGATGTTCTGGCCCGCGCCGCGGTGACGCTGGGCAACGGCACCGACGAGTATCTGGAGCGCGAGGCGCTTGACAACTATCATCAGGACCTGTTTGACGCCGAGATCTCCAACGGCCAGCGCCGGCTGAAGGAATTGGCGACCGAGATCGCGCACTTCAAGTTCATGAAGGCCGCGGTATTGAGCCGCTTTCCGGACTACAAAGCTCCGGCCGCCAGCACCTGACGTGCCTTGCAGCCGGCGCGAAAGCGGAAGCTGCGGCCGCGCCTGACGTCGTCGGCTCCGGCGCAAGGCGAAACACACAGGCAGGACGTGGTGATCGCAGGCAATCTACTCGTCACCGGCTGCGCCGGCTTCATCGGCTTCCATCTGGCGGAGCATCTGCTGCGGGCAGGGCAACCGGTCATCGGCATCGACAATCTGAACCATTATTATGACCCGGCGCTGAAGCGCGCGCGGCTCGATCTGCTCAAGCAGCACCCCGGCTTCACCTTCGTCGAGCTCGACCTCGCTGATCGCGCCGGGATGAAGGCGCTGTTCGAGCGTTATCGCTTCGAGGTGGTGGTGCATCTCGCCGCGCAGGCCGGCGTGCGCTATTCCCTGCAGAACCCGCACGCCTACGTGGATTCCAATCTCGAGGGCTTCCTCAACATCCTCGAGGGCTGCCGGCATACCGCCTGCAAGCACCTGCTGTTTGCGTCTTCGTCGTCGGTCTATGGCGCAAACACCAAGCTGCCGTTCTCGATCCACGACAACGTCGATCATCCGGTCAGCCTGTACGCCGCGACCAAGAAGGCCAACGAGCTGATCGCCCATTCCTACAGCCACCTCTATCGCATTCCGACGACAGGGCTGCGGTTCTTCACCGTGTATGGGACGTGGTACCGGCCGGACATGGCGCTCTATGCGTTCGCGGACGCGATCACGCAGGGCAAGCCGATCCAGCTGTTCAACAACGGCAATATGCGGCGCGACTTCACCTATGTGGATGACGTGGTCGAGGCGATGGTGCGGCTGATCGGTCGTCCGCCCGAAGGCGACGCCGCCTGGTCGGGCGCGCATCCCGATCCGGGATCGAGCAAGGCGCCGTGGCGGGTGTACAATATCGGCAATTCGAGGCCGGAAGAGCTGATGCATGTGGTGTCGCTGCTTGAGCAGGGCTTCGGCCGGCAGGCCGACAAGCAGTTGCTGCCGATGCAACCTGGGGATGTTCTGGAGACGTCGGCCGATGTCTCCGACCTCGAGCGCGAAATCGGTTTTCGCCCGCGGACGCGGATCGAGGACGGCATCGCCCGGTTTGTCGCCTGGTACCGGGACTATCACACCGTCGATCGGCCGTAGTGCTCCTGCCGAATCCGGGCGCGATAAAAGCTGGTTCGGCGTGGAACGGAGTTTGGTCATGAGAGTTGTCACTGGTTTTGCAATCGCTCACGCCGTGATCATCATCTCCGGCATCATCGTTCCGGCGCACGCAATCGACGTCAAGGTGGCACGCTCCTGCGATGCCTTGGTGGCAAAGGCGTTCCCACCGCTCCAGCCCGGCAATCCCGCTTCCGGCAGCGCGAGGGGCGGCGCGAAGGCGCAGCGGGACTATTTCAGCAAGTGCGTGGCCAATGGCGGCAAGATGGAAGACGACGCGCCTCCGAATTCGAAATAACACGCGTCGCGATGCGCATTCCGGATTAGCGATGCTTATGGCGATTCGTGGCGCTCAGCTGTTTGCCTGATGATCGTGCAAAACATGTAGAATGAAGCGGCAAACGCATGAATGCGCGCCCGCTCTCCATGCAAACCGGACGCGTCGCTCCGCTCGATTTGAATTAGAATAGAGCTATCGTGCTTGAGTTCGGTGGAGGCGAATATCGCGCCTGCCCGGTTGCGCGCGCGAAACCATTTCGCCGCATCGCTGAGAACGGGATCGGGGCCGCCAGACACCGCTTCAACATTCGCAACCGGTCGCAACACTCTGCGATCCTTGATGAGTGGGGATAGCAGATTTTGCGTCGATGGAGCAGGCTTGGTGGAATATCTTGTGCGCGGCTGAGCGCGTCCTCATCGAGTCATCGCTGTGACGCGGCGATATTGTGATTCCCGGCCGACCCGCGTTCAGCAGCTCAAGCGACGGCGCCTATCGATGTTCGCCAAGCAATTTCATGCGCTTGCTCGAACTCCCGATCTTCGCTGAGTTGCGTTGTCTGGTTGCGCGCCTTATCGCTGCCGCGGCCGTCGCATCTCTGCGACACATTCAGGCCATCGATCGAGCGCTTCGCGATCAGGTTGTGGAACCTGATGGAGAAAATTTAACGCGGAGCCGTGTTTGTCGCAAACCTGCCCCATTAACCGCTTTCCATGTGCGCGAACTAACCCTGTCATCCAAACTTCAATCACATCGCTCATACCCTTAACCGCAGAGCGAGGGCGCGCCATGAAGCAGCATAAAATTCAACGTTTGCATCAGCCGATCGAAGAGGCGTTGCTCGCGACCAATCAATCGTTGCGCAACGAGGTCGTTGCATTGATGCTTGATATCGCGGAACTACGTGAAATCCACGAGCGTCCGGGTTCGTCGCGTTCGTTCGGCATGTCCCGTGATCAGAATACCCCGCGCGTCGCGCTGCGCCGGATTCACAGCTAAGTCCGTCAGCCCATTCCTCACTGAGCAGAATTTGCGGCCACATCCAAGCCATCCGGCGAGGATGCTGGCACGCTCACTGTTGTGGGCAATTCAATTTCAAATTGAACAATCCTCCGGCCCGACGCTCGTTGGGGCGAGCTGACGGACGCTTGCTACGAAGGATTGCAGTGGAGCGGCAGGGGCTGTCAGTGTTCCTGCCGCACGGGCTTGTGCGTCACGACATCGAACAGGCGCTCGCGCAGGATCCAGGTCTGCAAGACCAGCTCGACGGCGGTATGCCGAAGCTCCGAATTCTCTGCAACTAGGCGCTCCAGTGCGTCGGTCGCCTCGCTGGACGCGGATTGGTTCCCCTCGAAGACCTTGAGACGCGCCATAGTGTCGATCCTCGCAAAAGTGGTGATCTGAGACTGGCGCTGACTGGCGTCAGCACAGAATAGTTCGCGCGTTGTCGGGCGGTCGCAGGGTCCGCCGGATGGCCTCGGGTGGGAAAGCGCTTAATTGATAAATCGTGGATCAAGTTATGAGTGTTAGGTCTCGTGAAAATAATCCTCAAATATGTTGAAACTCTCATGACACCTAACGTCTTAGTAACTACTGCCGCACGCGCGTGCCCGCAAGCTGCCGGGCGCGAAAGCTGCCGGATTAGTTTGTTAGGCTTTAAAAGCCGCGGGATTGGTTTGTTAGAGTTTTGTGAGAATCCTACTTGACCGGCGGCGGTGCTATCACAATGGAACATGGTGCCCCACAATCTGTCGACAGGCCGATCGGATATTCTCATTTACTTCTCATTGGGGAATGCAAATGATGCGCCAGTTATCCAGATCAAATTTGCATACCCCAAAAGTAGTATAACTTTTTTTCTCGGCCGCTTGCCGCGGGGGAATATTGCTCAATTATCTCGGTAAGTACCTTGCAGCTTCGGCGTTTCTTCGCACAATGCGTTGCTGCCGATGGCAAGCTTGAGGCTCCCGAAACACCCCCCGGGAAATCCTCAATTTGAATTTCCTGTTGCATTTACATAGCTTATAGGCCATGCGATTATTGCTAATCTAGGGGGCAATGAGATGACCAATGAGGCGTCATTCTACTGAGGAGATCAGTTCCAAGGTCAGACAGGCCGAGGAACTCATGGCGCGGGGGCAGTCACAAGCCCAAGCGTGCAAAGTGCTGGGCGTTAGCGTGATGACATTTCACCGCTGGCGCAAGCAGGAGGCCGCGCGCAGTCACCAGGCGAATGGTACTGTTACCGAATTCGCTGCTCACACCGAAGATCGAGATGGGGTCCCCCCTGTCCGCAACCGTATTGACGAATTGCGGCTGGAAAATGAACGGCTGCGCCGGATCGTGACCGATCTGCTGCTCGAGAAAATGAAGATCGAGGAGAAGCTTGCGCTCAGATCCAGCGGCGGCAGCGGTTTGTCCCGCCGAGGTGAAGTTCAGAGCTGACGATAGGCTGATCCGCTAGTGGATTCGTGAGGGCCTGGGCGCCAGCAGCAGCTGGTCGCTCAGATGCGCTTTTTCCGAGCGTGCGCGCAGCTCCTCGAGGATCGGTCGCAGTCTGGCCTGTGCGAGGTCCAGACCATTGACGATATCCTGATTCGGCATTGCGGCCGGAAACCGGGCCGATCGCAGCTTTGTTTCGACTGCCTTGACGAGCACCTCGACGTCATCGCGATGTTGACCCGCGACCAGTTCGGCGCCCATCAGACGGATCAAGTGAAGAAGGGCCACAAGCGCGGCCTCGGTTTCGCCAGCCGATGCACTCATCGATGCTCTCTGCCTGAGATTGCCGGCAGGTCTTGCGAGCTCACGACCTGCCTGATATGAAACATACGAATTGTTAACACGAATGTTAATTCCCGATGACCGACCTTTCGGACGCTCGATTAGCGAAGGTACCGGTTAACTTCGGCGCCTTCTCGTTCGCTTTTGCCTCGCTCGAAGCGTTTGCCGTCGTTTTCGAGATGATCATCGTCGTGCTGTCCAGCATCATTGGCGGCGCGGCCTATCATCTGTTTTACTACCACACGATTTATAGCAACAGCTTCGAGGGTTTTCTAGGGATCGGGGTCCTCGCCGGCATCCTTCACATGTTCGTGGCGAAGTCGCAGGGCCTCTACAACCCGCAGGCGCTGGCCGGCCTCGACCGGCGCTGGAGCAGTCTGCTCGGCGGCTGGCTGCTGGTCGTGCTGCTGATGACCCTGATCATCTTCCTGTTGAAGGTCGGCTCCGGCGTCTCGCGCGGATCGGTGCTGTCATTCGGCATGATCGGCGGCCTTGGGCTGGTGAGCGGACGCATGCTGCTGCAAGCGCCGCTGCAACGCGCGATCGACCGCGGCATGCTGGCGACGCGCCGTGCGGTCGTGATGGGGATGGCGGACGAACTGTCGCGCGTGCGGCAATCGAGCCTGCTGCGCGACTTCGGCCTCAGTGAGGTGCGACGGGTTCAGCTGTCCGACCAGTCCGACCACGAGGGCGATCGCGCAGCCGTCGCGTCGGCCATTCGCGCGGCGCGCGAATGCGGCGCCGACGAGATCATCCTGGCGATGCCCTGGCAGCAGGAGCTGCGCATCCAGTTCGTGTGCGATCAGCTGCGGGCGTCACCGTTGCCGGTGCGGTTGCTGCCGGATCGGACGGCGGAACGGTTCCTGGCGCTCCGGATGGTGGCGACCGGCCCGATACCGACGCTGGAAATGCAGCGCTCGCCGCTTACCTCGCTGGAGCGTGCCGGCAAGCGCCTGTTCGACATCGTGGCCTCCAGCGGCCTCCTGGTGCTGTTCGCGCCGCTTCTGATCGGAACGGCGATTGCGATCAAGCTCGACTCCCGGGGGCCGATCCTGTTCCGGCAGCGCCGCAACGGGTTCGACGGCAAGCAATTCTATATCCTCAAATTTCGTTCGATGCATGTACTCGAGGATGGCGACGTCATCACCCAGGCGCGGCCGAACGATCCGCGGCTGACCGGGATCGGCGCGACGCTGCGCCGGCGCAGCATCGACGAGCTGCCGCAACTGGTGAACGTGCTGCGCGGCGACATGTCGCTGGTCGGGCCGCGGCCGCACGCGCTGGCGCATGACGACAAATATTCGAAGCTGATCGCAAGCTATGCGCAGCGCCAGCACGTCAAGCCCGGCATCACCGGCCTCGCCCAGGTGCAGGGACTGCGCGGTGCAACGCCTGCGATCGAGGACATGCAGCTGCGCGTCGCGCACGACCTGATCTACATCAAGAGCTGGAGCTTCATGCTCGACCTGCGCATCCTGCTCCGCACGGTCGGCGCGGTGCTGCGGCACAAGGGTATCTGACGGCTGTCCGCGCCCCGGCGCGCGTTACTCCGGAATATTCTGGTTGGCATCCTTGAATTCCGCCTCGATGATGCGCCGGTTGGCATCGGACGCCACCCGGTAGGCCTGGCCGATCGCACCCTTCAGCTCCGGCGCGCGGCTCAGGATCAGGCGAATTTGCCGCTGCAGCAGATCGACCAACTCGACATCGCGCGTGGTGTCGACCTGCGCCAGCAGGATTAGGCGCGGCGCGATCAGGTCGCTGCGGTTGAAGCCGGTGTAATAGGACATCTTCAATGCTTTCGACGCGGTCGGGTTCAACCAGTCGAACCGTCCGGTCGCCGAGGCGAGGCCGAACCAGGCGCCGGAATCCATCGGCGAGAGCCGAAGTGCGCGCGTGAAGGCGGCTTCGCCCGCCTCGGGCGATGGCTGCAATTCGCTCCAGCCGTCGCGCAGCCACAGCTCGCTCCTGATCGCGCCGATATTGGCCGCAAGCGACGGCTTGACGCGCAATGCATCGGCGGCCAGCCACCACGCCGACAACGCCAGCGTCACCGCACCGATCGCTGTTGTCGCCGGCTTAAAGGCCGGCGACAACAATCGCACATAGCGATGCAGCGTGTCAGCCATTGTGCGAGCCTTCGTGTTTGCCTTGGAGTGAACCTTGGCGCGCCACGCGGTTGCCGGTCGCCAGCAGGGTTCGCCGCGGTCCCTCCAGCTTGACGCAGCTCAGGCGGCCGGTCGCATAGGCGCCGGTGTCGACATTGATGCGGTTGCGCAGCAACTCGGCCTCATGCACCGGCGTGTGGCCGTGGACCACGACCTTGCCGAAATCCTCTTCCGACATCAGGAAGTCGTCGCGGATCCAAAGCAGGTCTTCCTTGCGCTGCTGGTTGAGCGCGACGCCGGGCCTGACGCCGGCATGCACGAAGAAGTAGCGGCTGTGCACGTAGCAGATCGGCAGCGAGCGCAGGAAGGCGAGATGGGCCGGCGGCATCTGGCGAACCAATTGCCGGGCCAGCGCCCGTCGCTCCGCGGCATCGGGATTGGGCGAGGGCGAGAGCCCGTAGGACATCAGCGTTTGCAGGCCGCCGAACTGCCGCCACTGCGCCAGCATGTCGGGATTGACGAGAAACTCCAGCAGGCAGGCTTCGTGATTGCCGAGCAGGCAAACCACGCCGCGGGTGCGGCGACGTTGCTCGAGCATGGCGATCACATCGCGCGAGTCCGGTCCGCGATCGATGTAGTCGCCGAGAAACACCTGGATCGGCCGCGCCGGCTGCGACTTGCGGATGTCGGCATCGATGCGCGCGCAGATATCGTGCAGCAGGTCGGCATGGCCATGGATATCGCCGACCGCGTAGATGCAACTCTCGTCGCCCTCGTCATGGTCGAGGCCGCCGGTCTGGCCGACAAGACGCCGGAGGAGGCTACGCATCTGCCGTCTAGCCCGCCTGCAGCCGTGGACGGCTGATGCGCTGGGCCAGTCCTGTTCCGATCACGGCTCCCAAAACGATCACTCCGGGCAGTGCCGGCAATTCCGGCAAGGTGAAAGCGGCAAGCGCCTGCGTCAGCAATACCGCCGCCGCGGCCGCGGAATAGGACCAGTCACGGCCGCGATTGCGGGCGCCGGCCGTGAATGCCGCGATGCCTACGACCGTAGCCGCGAGTAACGTCCAGAACATGGCGGAACCGAACTGCGCGATCAAGGCGGCCGCGCTGGTCGCGACCACCGGCCGCGTGGCTGCGCCTTGCCAGTCCATGTAGGTCGACGCCAGCATTGCCGTGGTGCCGGCGCCGCTGCCGAGCGCGGGCAGGTCGGCGAGCAGATTATGGGTCGATTGCACGAGCTCGGCCGGCGCATCGGCGAAGGCAATGGCAAGCGGGACATCCGGATGACGGTTGGCGAGCGCGGTCGCCAGCGCAATCAGCGCGATCGCAGCCGCCGCAGCAGCGCTGCTCCAGCGATGCAGATGAAGTTTTCGCGCGGCGAACGTCATCAGGACGAGCGCGATGCCGGCGGCGAGCGCGATTGCGGCACCGCGACGGCCATACCAGCAGGCGCAGACGGTGCACAACAGCGCGCTCGCGGCAAACAGCCAGCGCAGCTGCGCCAACCGCGCCTGGGTGCGGCCGTCGCCGTGCCCGCCGCCGATATCGAGCGCGCGCGCCAGGCTGAGCGGGACGCCGGCGAGGACCACGAGCAGGAAGCCGTTTGCCGTCTCATTACGCGCAGCGCTGGCCGCGCCCAGCCACGTTTTGAGCGGATCGCTGTCCGATAGCAGGATCAGGCCCGCAACCGCCGCCGTCACGGCGATGCTGCGTGCCACCCCGTCGGCGCGGCGGGCATCGATCGCGATCGCCGCGGCGGTGATCATCACTGACAGAAACGAAAGCCAGGCCAGCAGCGCGCCAAGGCTTGCGCCGGTATCGATCGTGATGCTGCCGGTCAGCGATGCGCCGAGCGTTTCGCCGGCGAACTTCCACACCGGATTCGCCAGGGCCGGCAGCGGCAGCATCTGCAGGATGATCCAGAGCACCGGCAGCAGCGCTGCGGCCATCGCGGGGCCGGCGATCGATTTCAGGAACGACAGTTCACCGGGGCGGATCGCCGTCAGGCTTGCCAGCAGTCCGAGCGACGTTGCGGCACCGACCAGACCGGTGGCGATCGATCCGTCGATCAAGCCGAGCGGAATCGACGCGCCGATCAGGATGCAGATGAAAGCCGTGACGTTCCACACGAGAAGGGCAATTCCTGAGGAGGTTGTTCCTGCGGAGGATGAGAACGCGAGGCAGCGGGATGCCCCGGGCTTGCCGCGAGGTCAATGGGAATCGGGCGCGTCCAATGAGGCGGGGTTATGCGGCGTTATTACGGGCGGCGCAGGGCGAGCAGCGGCGTGGAGCTGCGAAACCAGCGCGACCAGACCAGCGGCGCGAAGCTACTCGCGAGATAGCCGCCTTGCAGCGCCACCATCGCGATGACCATGCACAGCAAGGTCTCTGACCACGCGCCTCCGATCACGACGAGCAGCGCGAGCTCTGCAAGCGCCACCAGCGCCAGCACCAGACAGTGCTGGCGTAGCCCGAGCACGGCGCCGCCGATCAAATTGCCGAGGAAGACAAATAACATAACCAAACCCTGCGCCTGCATCCTAGCGGGCCGGGTGCTAAGCCGGGGTTAATCTGATGGTCGGAAATCCACGGGATGCGGCGGCGATCGGCGATGCCGGCGGCTATGTTAATCGATTAACATTTAGAACGGGCGCAGGTCGCCATAGCTATAGGCCGCCCAATAATCGCGGCCGCCATACGGCCCGTACGCGCCATAGAGCGGGGCGCATGAATAGCGGTCGGGACAGCCGCGCCAGCACATCCGCTTCCACTGGCAGATATCGCCGTGACAATATTGCAGCCGCTGGCAATTGCCGCTGATCCGCTCGACCGCGCGCGGAGCTTTATAGACGGCCAATTCAGCGGCAAAAACGCTTGAGCCGCCAACCATGAAGGCGACCGTGCCCAAGGCAATTCCAAAGGCAATCGTCAGGGACTTCGTGCGGGCCATCGACCCCTCAATCGGTTAACGCAAACTTCTCATTCACAGATAACTGGAGCATCACGCAAAATCAAAGCCGGACTGATGTCGCGCCGGGTCTTTCTCGCACGGCGGTGCGTTGGTGTCGCCGAATTGCCGCACCTTGCTAACATTCTTTATCAATTGTACCGCAATATATCGCGGAACCTTGTGATTGTGTTAATCGGCGTGTTACGGCACGGCCGGAGTATTTTGAATGTCGCGTGCGAATTTCATTCGGGTGATGTTATTGCTTGCGGCTGCCGGATGGGTCGGCGGTTGCCATTACATGCCGACCAGTGGTCCGACCAGTTCTGATGTGCTTGCCGGGCAGAAGGACGCGGAAAGCCTGCCCTATGCGATGGTGAAGATCACGCCGCAGGTCGAGAACGTGCTGGCGTCGTTCGCGCCGCAACTCGCCGGCGGCATTCAGGGCCCGCCGCCCAAGGACATCCATTTCGGCATCGGCGACGTCGTCAGCGTCACGATCTTCGAGGCCGCCGCCGGCGGCCTGTTCATTCCGGTCGAGGCCGGCGTGCGTCCCGGCAACTACATCACGCTGCCGAACCAGAACGTCGATACCGACGGCAACATCTCGGTGCCCTATGCCGGCGCGATCCGCGCCAAGAACCGCACCCCGACCGAGGTGCAGCGCTCGATCGTCGATGCGCTGAAGAATCGCGCGATCGAGCCGCAGGCCGTGGTCGCGCTGATCGAGCAGCGCACCTCGCTGATCTCCGTGCTCGGCGAGGTCAATTCACCGAACCGCTTCCCCGCCAATGCCGCAGGCGAGCGGGTGCTCGATGCGATCACGCGCGCCGGCGGCCCGAAAGGACAGGGTTTCGACACCTGGGTGATGCTGGAGCGCGACGGCAAGCGCACCACCGTGCCGTTCGGCCAGCTGGTCTACGAGCCGAAGAGCAACATCTACGCGCATCCCGGCGACACGATCTATGTCTACCGCGAGCCGCAGACCTTCGTCGCCTTCGGCGCCTCGGGCGCGCAGGGCCAATTCAATTTCGAAGCCTGGCGCATCTCGCTCGCCGAAGCGGTCGCCAAGGCGGGCGGTCTGAACGATTCTTCGGCCGATCCGGCCTCGGTGTTCGTCTATCGCGGCGAGCTGCCGGAGGTGGCCGCCAAGCTCGGCGTCGACGTCAGCAAATACTCAGGGCCGATCATCCCGGTCGTCTACAACATCAATTTCCGCGATCCGGCCGGCTATTTCCTGGCCACGCGTTTCCAGTTGCGCAACAAGGATGTGCTCTATGCGTCGAACGCGGCATCCGTCGAGGACGCCAAGTTGATGCAGCAGATCCGCCTTGTCACCGCAACGGCGAACGATCCGATCGTGGCCGCCTACAACGCAACCTTACTTCGTAATTCGATCAAGCTTGCGCCCTGATTTTGGGGCGTGAGCCGGCGTGGCCGGCTTCATGACGCGACTACGATTACCTTCCGGCGCGGGCGAGGCGACGGCGTTGCCATGGCCGGTGCGCTGGTCGTCGTGGCTGTTCTGCGCCGTCGTTGCGCTGGCGCCACTGCCGCTCGGTTCGGTCGGCGCCGTTGCGCCCGCGATCTGGTCGATCCTGCTCGGGATCGCACTGCTCGGCGTGCTGCCGATGCGCCTGCGCGGCAGCCAGCTCGCGATCCTCGTGGTGACGGCGCTGTTGACGGCGCTCGCCATGCTGGTGCTGCACGAGCAATCGGCGGTGCGGCCCTGGCTCGGCGCGGCGCCGAACGCGCTGTGGGCGGAGGCCAGCCAATTGCTGCCGGCCGAGCTGCCGCCCGTCGTGGCGATCGCAGCCAATCTGCCGTTCTATTCCGCCGGTGTTGCGATCGTCTGCCTGCTCAGTTTCGCCATCGGCGTGGTGCTCGGGGCCAATCGCATCCTGGCGCGCGGCTTGTTACGGGCGGTGGCGCTCGCCGGCCTCGTCTATGCGATCGGCGGCCTCGTCACCTTCGCGATCGATCCGACCCGGATCTATCTGCTGCACGAGAAGCAGGCGCATCTGGAGTGGCTGACCTCGCCGTTCGTCAACCGCAACACCGCCGCCATCTATTATGGTTGTTGTGCCCTGATCTGGCTGCTGTTCGGCTGCGAGCTGATCGAGCGGCATTGGCCGTCGCGCCGGGTCAGCCTGCCGCGTCTGCTGGCACGCTTCGACGGGCCGGCCCGACGCCGGCTTATCGGCCATGCGTGCGGCTGGCTCATTTGCCTGCTCGCCATGTTTCTGACCGGGTCGCGCGGCGGGGTCGGGATCTCGCTGCTGGCCGCGGTCGTCGGCGCCGCAATCCTGTTTCGTAAGCGGATGCCGCGCCGTTACGGCCTGATCGTGGCGCTCGGCATCGGCAGCCTGGTCGCGCTTGCTTTGCTGCAACTGCTCGGCGGCGGCGTCGGCGCGCGCTTCAGCACGATGGGCCTGTCGGACGAGGGACGGTTCTCGACCTATCGCGCGACCTTGCGGATGATCTGGGAGCACCCCTGGCTCGGCGACGGGTTCGGATCCTTCGAATGGGTCTATCCGGCCTATCGCACCGACGATATCTCGCTGCGCGGGACCTGGAACCGGGCGCACAACAGCTGGCTCGAGCTGGCGTCCGACGGCGGAATGTTAATGGCCGGCGCCGTCATGATCGCGCTGCTCGCAGCCTTCGGCGTGCTCGCGCATGGCGTGCGGACGCGCCGCCGCGACATCATCGTACCGCTGGCGGCGCTGTGCGCGTCGGTTGCCGGTGCGCTGCATTCGATGATCGATTTCTCGCTCCAGATCACCGGCTATGCCGTCGTTATCGCCGCCTTGCTCGGGGCGGGCCTGTCGCAGTCCTTCCGCTCCGGCGGCGCCCGCGGCGACCGTGACAGCCATGTTACGGCCGGGGCGGCCGGTTAACGTTGATTTCGCGCGTCGTGCGGCGCTGGTTGCCGGGCAGGGTTTTAATTGGCGCGATAACTCTGACTATGCTAACGAACTGTTAGTATTCGTTAGGGAGATAGCTGTGTTCACATTTGAACGATCCGGCGGTTTTTCCGCCTCGCGGCTGGCGGTTTTTATGATGCTGGCGTTCGCGGCGCCCGGCGGCGCTGCGATGGCGCAAACGCCTGGCGGGCTGGTCCAGCTCTCGCAGGCGGTCACGAATTTCAAGGCCAATCCGGAGCAGTTGCTGACCCAGTTTCCGAACGCGGGCGTGGAGTTGACCTCGCGGGCACGCGATTTCGCCGTCAACGATCCGACTGCGCTCGATCCGCTGATCGCACTGCTTGCCAAAGCAAGCAAGGATCAGAAGACGGCGATCGCCGCCGGTCTCGCCCAGGCCGCGCGCATCGTGGTGCGCAGCAACCAGCCCTACGCCACGCGCATCCAGCAGGCGATTGCCGACACCAAGGACCTCGACACCGTGATGGCGTTTGCCGCAGCGTCGGGTGATACCGGTACCGCCGCGACCGGTGCCGGCGGCGCGGGCAGCGCCGGCGCATCCGGCGGCCAGACCAGCGCCATCGGTGCCAATGGCGCCGGAGGCGGCACGCTCGAGGCGATCAACGGCAACAGTGTGAACACCGGCATCTTCAGCTTCACCTCGTCGGTCAGCAGTTCGGGCAGCACGACGGGCACCACACTCATTACCACAGTGACTCCCTGAGCGGGCTTGCGGTCGCCAATGAAGAACTCTCTGCAGCAATGCGCTTCGATGTCGGCGGCGGGACGCGTTCCTGCGCCATTGGAGGGCGCGAGGGCAGGATCCATCCTGCCGGCGCGGCGATAGGACGAGATGCTTCAGCGCAACCAGATTCCGCCGACTGTCGATCTGAGAAATCGTCCGGCCGAACTGCCGTCGCTGGCGGAAACCTTCGACGCCTTCGTCACCTATCTGCTGCGGCAGTACTGGGTGATCCTCGGCACCGCCGGGCTCTGCCTGTTCGGCGGCATCTGTTATCTTGCGACGGCGGCGCCGAGCTACACCGCGCTTGCCACGATGATCATCGACACGCGCAAATTCCAGGTGTTCCAGCAGCAGTCGCCGGCGAACGACGTCCCCGTCGATTCCTCCGCGGTCGAGAGCCAGGTCGAAATTCTGAAGTCGGAGAACGTGGCGCTCACCGTGATCCGCGACCTCAAGCTCAACGAGGACCCGGAATTCATCGGCTCCAAGGCCGGCGCGGCGGGAGCGGTGCTGGATTTCGTGACCGGCCTGTTCGCCGGCAGCGCGCCGCCGAACGAGTTCGACCGGACCCGGCGCGCGGTCCGCACCTTCCAGAAGCAGCTCGACGTCCGCCGCCGCGGCATGACCTATGTGATCGAGGTCAGCTTCCGCTCGCTCGATCCGGAGCGCGCGGCGCAGATCGCCAACGCCGTCGCCGACGCCTACATCGTCGACCAGCTCGATTCCAAGTACCAGGCGACCCGCCGCGCCAGCGTCTGGCTGCAGGACCGCATCCAGGAGCTGCGCACGCAGGCATCCAATGCCGAGCGCGCGGTGCTCGACTACAAGAAGACCAACAACATCGTCACCTCCAGCGGCAAGCTGCTCAACGAGCAGCAGCTCGGCGAGCTCAACACCCAGCTGCTGCATGTGAAGTCGCAGGTCACCGACGCCAAGGCCAAGCTCGACCGCATCGAGGCCGTGGTGAAGGGCGGCGTTCCCGATGCGACGGTCGCCGATACCCTGAACAACCAGGTCATCACCAAGCTGCGCTCGCAATATCTGGAGCTTGCCAACCGCGAGGCCGATTGGTCGTCGCGCTATGGCTACAATCATCTGGCCGCGGTCAACCTGCGCAACCAGATGCGCGAGATCCAGTCGTCGATCATCGACGAGCTGAAGCGGCTCGCCGAAAGCTACAAGAGCGACTACGCGATCGCCCTGCAGCGCCAGGACGAGATCGAGCGCGCCGTCAACGATTCGGTGTCGCAGTCGCAGTCGACCAACCAGGCGCAGGTCACGCTGCGCGAGCTCGAGAGCTCGGCACAGACCTATCGCTCGCTCTATGACAACTTCCTGCAGCGCTACATGGAAAACGTGCAGCAGCAGTCGTTCCCGGTCAGCGAGGCGCGGGTCATCACCCGTGCCTCACGTCCCCTGAGCAAGAGCCATCCGCAGACCTTCGTCGTGCTCGCGCTCTCGGCGCTCGGCGGTCTGATCGCCGGCCTCGGGCTCGGCGTGCTGCGCGATCTCTACGACCGGGTGTTCCGCACCGCTGAAATGGTCGAGACCATCCTCGACGCCGATTGCGTCGCCATCGTGCCCCGCGTCGCGCCGGGCCAGCTCAAGCCGCCGCTGGCGGGGCGCCCCAATTTGCCGGTCCGTCCGCGCACGATCCAGCGCGGCGACGAGGCGGTGCTGTGGGCGGCGATCGACTCGCCGTTCTCGCGGTTCTCGGAAGCGATCCGCTCGATCAAGGTCAATGCCGACCTCAATGTCACCAAGCCGTCGAAGATCCTCGGTCTGACCTCGGCGCTGCCCAACGAGGGCAAGTCGACGCTGGCCTTCGTGTTCGCGCAACTGGTGGCGCAGAGCGGGGGGCGCGTGTTGCTGATCGATTGCGACCTGCGCAATCCCTCGCTCAGCCGCAAGATCGCCGCGACCGCCGAGCGCGGCATCCTCGACGTGCTGTCGAACAACGCGACATTGCAGGACGTGCTGTGGCGCGATCCGGAGACCGGCCTTGCGTTCCTGCCGGGCGCCACACGGTCGCGCATCGCGCATTCGCACGAGGTGCTGGCTTCCGACCAGATGAAGGATTTCATCGACGGGGTCCGCAGCCAGTATGATTACGTGATCGTCGATTTCCCGCCGCTGACGCCGGTGGTCGATGTCCGCATCACGGCGCACTTCGTCGATTCCTTCGTCTTCATCGTGGAATGGGGCAAGACGCAGGTGCAGGTGGTCGAGCGGGCGTTGCGCAGCGCCCGCGCGGTCAACGAGAACCTGCTCGGCGTCGTGCTCAACAAGGCCGATATCGCCGCGATGAGCCGCTACAGCGGCTATGGCGGCAAGAACTACTATTACAATGCGCACTATGGGCGATATGGCTACACCGAGTGAGACACGCGGTGCGATGTCCCGGCGTACCGCGGTCTGGTTCGCGCGCGGCTTGCTGGCCGTGGTCGCGTGCTCGTCGGTCGCCTGGGGCGCGACCACCTTGCCGGCCTTTGTCGACCAGGCCCGGCTGGATGGCGCCAGCGACCTGATCCTGCGCAACGTCCCGGTCAGCGATGCCGAGCTTGGCGCGCTTGCGCCGGCGCTCTCCCGCGCCGCGGCGCCATCGGATTGCATGCCTGCGAGCGATCGCAGCGCGGCGGTGATCCGGCTGCGGCTTGCCGAGAACGCGCTCGCTTCCGGCGATCAGGTCGACGCCCGGATGGGTGAGCTCGATGCGGCGATCCGCAAGTCGCTCGGCTGCGCGCCGTCCGATCCCTATCTCTGGCTGGTGCTGTTCTGGCTTCGCAACACGAGGCAGGGGTTGAGCGACGCCAATTTCGACCTGCTGCGGATGTCGTACCGGCTCGGACCCAATGAGGGCTGGATCGTCGTCAAGCGCAGCGCCATGGCGCTCGCGATGCTCGATGCGCTGCCGCCCGACCTTTCGGCCGAGGTCGTGGCCGAGTTCGCGCGCCTGGTGAAGACCGAGCTCTACACCGAGGCGATCGATCTGCTGAAGGGACCGGGCTGGGTGCACCGGGAAAGGCTGCTGGCCGGCCTTGCCGCCGTTCCACAACGCAACGCCGACATCCTGACCAAGACCATGGCCGACATCGGATATGACCTCGACCGCCGCTCGCCGGCGGAACGGCGCAACCTGGAGCGCAAATCGACCGACCGTCTCGACGAGCCTGCCCGAATGACGCCCGAAGCGGGGGCTAGGCCATGACGATGGAATTTCTCGTCGGACGACACAACGCGCATTATGAGGGCGTCTATTCGGCGCAGGAGCGCGACTGGCGCCGCGTCTGCGCGGTCGACAAGGCCGATCATATTGCCGGCCTGCTTGGTGCGTCCGCTGCCAGGATCGGCAGTGTGCTCGAGGTCGGCTGCGGCACCGGCGCCGTGCTGGCGCGGCTGTCCGCGATCGGTGTCGGCCGCGATTTCACCGGCATCGACGTGATCGATCCTGCGACCAATTTGGAGACCGAAGGCGCTGCTTCGGCTCCGTTCCATTGGTCAAGCTATGACGGTGCGACGATCCCGTTCGCCGACCGATCGTTTGATCTGGTCTATGCCAGCCATGTGCTGGAGCACGTGCCCGAGCCGCGCGCGTTCCTGCACGAGCTCGCTCGTGTCTCGCGGGACTTCATCTATGTCGAGGTGCCCTGCGAGTTGCACGCGCGGACCAGCCGCGGGGCGCTGCAATCGACGCTCGTCATCGGCCATATCAATTTCTACACGCCCGATACGTTCCGGCTGCTGCTGGAGACCGTAGGGCTCAAGGTCAAGGACTTCGGCACCTGGGATCACAGCCTGCCGGTGCATGCTTTTCATTCGTCGCGGTTCAAGGGGCTGGTGAAGAGCATCGTGCGGAAGTCGCTGTTGTCGGTCGGCCCGGGCGTTGCGACGCGGCTTGCGACTTATCATTGCGGAGCGATCTGCCGGCACGATGCGGTGCCGCGACGGGACCAATAAGCCATGGCGCCGCGCGTGGTCGTCTTCAACAACATGATCACACCCTATACCAACCGGCTCTACAACGAGCTGGTTGACCGTGGGCTTGATCTCGCCGTGTTGTCCTGCACCGCGCAGGAGGCCGATCGGTTCTGGGCGGGCTCGTTCACGCCGCGCTACACCACGCGTACGGTGCCCGGCGTCTCGATCCCGCTGTCGCGATCGCGTCACACCCATGTCAATATCGGGGTCGGGCGCGCCCTGAATGCGCTCGCGCCCGAGCTGCTGTTCGTCAACGGGCTGTATCCTTCGATGCTGGCCGGCGCGGCATGGGCGCGCACCAACGGCAAGGCGTTGGCGCTGACCACCGACGGTTGGCGCGAGACCATGCCCAACACCCCCTATCACCGGCTGGCGCGGCCTTGGCTGCTGCGCCAATGCGACGCGGTGGTGTGTTGCAGCGACAAGGGCAGGGCCTATTTCCGCGAACAGGGAGTGGCCGACGACGATCTGTTCGTGGTGCCGCTGGTGCCGGCATGGGATCCGCCGGCAACCGTGCCCGCCTTCCACGACCGCCCATTTCATCTGCTCTGGTGCGCCCGCATCAACGACGACGCGCCAAGAACGCGATCTTCTTCGAGAACGTCGCGATCGCGCTTGGCAGGGTGCTGCCCGGGCTCAGGGTGCGCGTGGTCGGGTCCGGCGCCGCCGAGGCGCGGATGCTGGCGCGGCTCGGTGATGCCGGCATCGATGTCCGCCACGACGGCTATGTGCCATGGCAGGCGATCTCGGATGTCTATCTGCAATCCCGGCTGCTGCTGCTGCCCTCGCTGCTGGAGCCGTGGGGGCTGGTGTGCAACGAGGCGATGCAGTGCGGCGTGCCCTGCCTGGTGTCGCCGCATGTCGGGGCAGGCGGCGAGTTGGTGCGCGATCGCGATAACGGCCATGTTTGCGCGCTCGATGAACAGGTGTGGGTCGAGGCGGCACGCGGCCTGCTTGAACATCCCGCGCGCTGGGAAACGATGTCGGAGCGCGCCCGGCAAAGCGTGCGGTGCGATGCGCTTGCCGACGCCGCGGCGCGCTTCACCGCTGCGGTCGATCATCTCGTGAGGGCGCCGGCCCGGCAGGAGGCCATGCCATGATCGGACGATGGTGGTGGCGAACCGATGTGTTCCTGCACGCCTATCTGGTGATGGTGCTCGGCTGCATCTATTTCCTGTTCAATTTCATCGAGGGCATCTCGTTCGCGGAACGGGCCGGCGAATCCACGCTGTTTCGCGGCGCGTGGCTGCTGCTCTACATTCTCTTGATGCTGCATATTGCGGTCGACCGGAAGCGGTTCGGCCTGCTGGTGCTGCAATCGCATCTCTATCTGACGTTCATGGCCTTCGCGCTGCTGTCGCTCATGCTGAGCGCCGACCCCGCCGGCTCGTCGGTCAAGTTCGCGATGTATCTGTTGACCACGATGTTCTCGGCCTGGGTCGTGATCAGCTGTCCGGTCGATCGCCTCGTCGATACCTTGTTTCGGATCGGGATCGTGGTCCTGATCGTTCACGTCGTGCTGTTTCCGGTAATCGGCTCGCAATGGGACTACGACCCGCTGCATCGGCCGACGGTGCTCGGCACCCAGGCCTATGCCGGCGTGTTCGGCCACAAGAACCTCGCAGGTGCCTTCTTCGGCCTGATGGTGCTGATCTGCTTCGTGCGCATGCTGGCGGGGCCGCGCAAGCAATTCGGCTGGTCGCTGCTGCTGATTGGCTGTCATCTGTTTGCACTCGCCGCCGCCGGCGCGGCAGGACCGCTGATCAGCATGCTGACGGCGCTCGCCGTCACCTTCGGGCTGCTGCTGGTGGTGCTCGGGCACAGGGGCGCTGCCGCGATCTACTGGCTTGGCCTCGCCTTCGTGGCGCTTGTCGTGTTCGTCGTGCCCAGCGACGAATTGTACGGGCTGGTCGGCCGCAGCGGCAACCTGACCGGCCGCTCGTTCCTCTGGTCGGTGTGGCCGTATTTCTTCTGGCGGCACCCCTGGCTCGGCTACGGCTTCTCCGGGTTCTTCAACGAGCTACCGAACTCGCCCGCGAACGAACTGACCAACATGGCGCCGTGGAATACCGAGTTCGGCTCGTTCGAGAACTCCTACCTCGACGCCTTCCTCCAGTTCGGTCTGCTCGGCGGCGTGCTCTACATCTTGCTGCTCGGGCGAGCGTTGTGGAACACCATCGTCTTCACCTTCGAGCGGCGAGGAATGTACTGGCTGGCGCCGTTCGCGATGCTGCTGTTCGTCGTGGTCGCCTCGGCCAACGATTCGAGCCAGCTGCTGCACAATTATTTCGGCTGTGTGCTGGTGTTCTGGTGCTATTTCGGGCCGGAGGCCAGGCTGCAAACGGTGCAGCGGCGGGCGTTCACCAGATTGCGTGTGAGTGAGGCGTGAGTGCGTTGACCGACAGGTTGGATCGCGCGGCGGACCAGTCCCGGGTCGCCGCTGCTATGAGCGGTTCGTTCCGCCGGCTGCGCCGTGCCGGCGGCAATGTCGCGCTCGGCCTGCTCGATCAGGCGCTGCTCAGCGGCGCCGCCTTCGTGCTGACGATTGTGCTTGCCAACGTGCTCGACATCAATTCGTTCGGCCGGTTCAGCGTCGCCTGGTCGTTCTCGATCCTGATCGAGGCGGTGCTCCTGCGCGGCCTGTTCGACGACGGCCTGCCGGCGACCGCGCATCGCATCCCGAGATCGTCGTGGCCGCAGCTCCGGCTCGGCCTTTATCTGTCGTCGCTGCTGGTCTCGGGTACGCTTGGCTTGCTGCTGGTGATGGCAGGCCTCGTGATCGCCGCGATCGGCGGCGAAGCGGGCGGGCTCGTGATCGCAACCGGGCTCGCGATCCCCGCCGTTCGGCTGCAAAGCATGTTCCGCCGCGTCTGCTATCTCGACGGGCGGCTGCCGCGCGCGGTGGCGTCGTCGCTGACCTATTGCGGGGCGTTGGTCGCCTCGGCCGGGCCGATGATCGCCCTGAAGCTCACCGGCGCGGCCGCAGCGATGGCGTGCATCGCGATCTCAGCCGCGGTCGCCGCGAGCCTGCTGCTGGCCCACACCAGCGAGCTGGCTTGGCCGCAGGCAAGAATCTTCCGCGGCTCGCTGCGGCGCCTGTTCCGGAACGGCCGCTGGTTCGTCGCGACGTCACTGACCTATTGGATCGGCAGCATCGGGCTGATCCCGGTGTGCGGCGTCCTAATCGGGCTCGACGCCAGCGCGTCGCTGCGGATCCTGCTGCTGGTGTTCGCCCCGCTCAGCCAGTTCTGCGCGACGATGTTCTCGGTCCGCCTGCCGGAGATCGCATCCGAGCTGCGCGCCGGCCGGCGCAGCGCCGTCGCCGCGGCCGCGCGCGAAAATGCCCTGCTGCTCGGATCGATCGCCGTGGCTTATGGCACGGCGATCGTGCTGCTCGGCCAGCGCATTCTCGCGCTCGTCATCCATGGGCAGACTTATCAGATCGGTACCGGAAGCCTCGCCTTGATGGGCGGTGCGATGGCGCTCGACGCGGTGTGGCTCGGCCTCGCATTGCCGCTGTTTGCCACCGGCAAGCCGCAGCGGTTCATGCTGAGCCGGATCGCAGGCCTCGTCGCGCTGTGCTGCGTGCTGCCGTTCGCGGCCGAGGCGTGGGGGGTGATGGGCGCGGTTGCGGCGATGGTCGCCTCCAGCGCGGCGTCGGTGATCACGGTCGTGCTGACCAATTCGGCGCGAGAGCAGGCATGACCGACGACGCACCCGGCCGCGTGCTCTCGAAGCTGCATATCGGCGCTTTCAATTGCGGCATCGAGGGCTGGATCAATACCGACATCACGATGCATCTGTGGATCGCGCGCCTGCCGTTCGCGGCGAAGGCGCTGCATCTCGCTGGTCTGCTGAGCGATGCCCGCTATGCCGAGCATCAGCAGGGCAAATTCGCGGGGCTCCGCCATATGGACCTGACCAAGCCGCTGCCTTTCGCGGATCGCAGCCTCGCCGCGGTGTTCAGCGCGCATGTGTTCGAGCATCTGTTCCCCGATGAGGTCGAACGGCTGGCGCGCGAGATCGTGCGGGTGCTGGCGCCGGGCGGAGTGTGCCGCATCGTCGTCCCCGACATGGAACGGATCGTCGCGCTGTACGATCCGGCGGCGCCGCAGGCCTTCCTCAAGTGCGTGTTCGAGATCGAACGTCGCAAGGAGGCGGCCTTCGCGCATCACTGGGGTTTTACCCGCGCCTCGCTGGCGGCGCTGTTCCGCGACGCCGGGTGCTCGGAGACCCACACGAGAGCCTATCGCGAGGGCGTTTGTCCCGATATCGACCGGCTCGACAACCGGCCGGACGAATCGATCTTCTTCGAGGCCATCAAGTGAGCGGGAAAGATCGCATGTGTCGTGCTAGACCGACGCGACCGGTAGCAGGAGACTGATCGTGCTGGGCGCCATTCAGGCCCGATTTTCCAGTGCGGCACGCCAGCGGCGCGGCGAGTTCCTCGTCCGTACCGTGAACCTGCCGCTCGATGCGAAGATCCTCGATCTCGGCGGCGGCACCGGCCGGCACATCCGCGCGATCCTGCCGCGCCATAGCGACATCACGGTTTGCGACATCTCGGCCGACGATCTGAAGGCGGCGCGCGAGCGCTTCGGCTTCAAGACCGTGCTGCTGCGGGAGACCGAGCGCCTGCCGTTCGACGATCAGGCGTTCGATTTCTGCTTCTGCTCGTCGGTGATCGAGCACGTCACCGGGCCGAAGCAGGACGTGGTGACGATCGCAAGCGACGCGGATTTTCTGAATGTCGCGCGCGAGCACCAGAACCGCTTCGCCGCCGAGATCTCGCGGGTCGCAAAGTCCTTCTACGTGCAGACGCCGTACCGGTACTTTCCGATCGAGAGCCATACCTGGCTGCCCGGCATCATCGTGCTGCTGCCGCGACGGCTCCAGATCGCGCTGATCGACACGTTCAACCGCTTCTGGTTCAAGCGGACCGCGCCCGACTGGCACCTGTTCGACTGGCGCGAGATGACGGAAACCTTTCCGGACGCAAAAATCTATCGCGAACGCTATCTCGGCATGACCAAGTCGCTGATGGCGATCAAGACGTGAGGCGGGCGTCCGCCTGCCGCGTCAATGGTCGCGGCGGGCCAGGATGTTGATCAGCGTGCCGATTGTCGCTCGGCGATCGAGCGCCGGCGGCAGCGGGGAGCCGGCAAAGCTGGAGCCGAGCATCGTGAGGCCATGCTGTCGCAGCAGGCCCTGCATTGCGGCCGGCGAGGTGTCGAATTTGGAGAAGGCGAGATAGCGGAACAGCGGCCGCGCCGTTACGCGTGACGATGCCGCGTGCGCGAGCTTGTAGCCCTGGCGCAGCAGCGATCTGCGGTTCGGGATTGAGACCAGCAGCACGCCGCCGGGCCTGAGCACGCGGTGGATCTGGCGGAGGCACTGCGCCACGTCGGGGACATATTCCAAGACGCTCGCGCACAGCACGCCGTCGAACGATCGATCGGCGAAGGGCAGGTCTGCGATGGTCGGGATATGCCGGAAGGTCAGCCGTTCGGCCGGCGGGTCGGCGAGGCGGCGGCGCGCCGCCGCGATCATCTCCGGCGAGGCATCGACGCCGGTGACGTCGCAGCCGCGTGCGGCGAGCAGGCGCGAAAGCGTTCCAGTGCCGCAACCCGCATCCAGCCAGCGCTGTCCGTTGAGGTCCATGGTTCCGAGCAGGCCGAACATCGCGGCGGTGCGCGCCCTGAAGGTGCGGCTCTGATGCAGCGCCTCCCATCCCGACGAGATCTCGTCGTGGAAGCGGATTTCGGGTCGGTCGCGGGTCTCGGCCATGGTCGCCATGGTCATCCCTACCAATGGAAGCCGCTCACTCTGGCGCTGACTTCGTCGGGCAGTCCGATATCCGACAGTTCGAGCACGGTCTGGTCGGGGCGGCTTGCCGTCAGCGCCGCGAGGAAGCGCGGATCGGCCGTCGTCAGCACGATGATGTCGGCCCATTCGACCGTCGCCGCCACGTCGTCATGCAGCAGGCCGACCAGCTCCGGGTTGCGCATCAGGAAGTCGCGGTTGGCGCCGATCAGCTGCGATAGCTGCACATTGGGGTCGTAGATCCGGATTTCGCGCCGCTCGCCGCGCAGGCTCTTGACCAGCTCGACGAACGGGCTGTCGCGCACATCGTCGGTGCCGGCCTTGAAGCTGATGCCGAGGAAGGCGATGCGGCGCCCCTCGTGCGACAGGATCCAGTCGGCGCCGCGCGACATGATCATGTCGTTGCTCGGCAGGATGCTTTCGAGCACCGGCGTCGACAGCCCGCGGCTGTGCGCCAGGTGCTTCAGCGCCTTGACGTCCTTGGGCAGGCACGAGCCGCCGAAGGCAAAACCCGGCCGCAGGTACGCCGGCGAGATGTTGAGCCGCGTGTCCTGCAGGAAGATGTTCATGACGTCGCGGCCGTCGATGCCGAGCGTCTTCGCGATGGTGCCGATTTCGTTGGCGAAGCTGACCTTCAGCGCATGCCAGCTGTTGTCGACATATTTGGCAAGTTCCGCGGTCTCGACCGGCGGCGTGATCTTGGCGCCTGGCAGGTCCTTGTAGAGCGCCATGACGCGATCGGCGGTTTCCTGATTGAAGGCGCCGACCACGGTCTTCGACGGCGCGTTGAAGTCCGCGATCGCTGAGCCTTCGCGCAGGAACTCGGGATTGAAGGCGAGGTCGAAATCGCGTCCGATCCTGTTGCCGGAGGCTTCCTCGATCAGCGGCCCGACGGTGCCGCGGGTGGTGCCCGGCAGCACGGTAGAGCGGATCGTCACGGTGTGCGGCGCGTTCTTGGCGCGCAAGCCGCGGCCGATCTCGATCGCGACCTGCCGGATCGCGGTGAGGTCGAGATTGCCGTTGCCGGAGGAGGGCGTGCCGACGCAGACCATCGAGATGTCGCTGTTGACGATCGCCTCGGTGGCGTCGGTGGTCGCGGTCAACTGGCCGGTTGCGACCGCGCGCGCCACCTTGTCGGAGATGCCCGGCTCGATCACCGGTGACTTGCCTTCGCGGATCAGGTCGACCTTCGCAACGCTCTTGTCGACGCCGATGATCTGGTGGCCGAGCTCGGTGAAGCAGGCGGCACAGACCGTTCCGACATAACCCAGGCCGAATATGCTGACGTTCATGCTTCGACCTTCGACAGCTTGGAGACGCGCGCCTGGCCGCGCCCGCGCCGCGCTTGGCATGAGTGAGGCGGCAGCGCGTTCAACGTGATGCCCGCCCGGCGGCGGCATTGGCGTTGACGCCGGAGGCCTGTGAGGTCGGCCGCTCCGCGGTTGTGCTGGCGCGTGGCGCGCGGCTCCGCGAGGCTTTCCTGGCGAACAGCGCTTCATAGGCCGCGAGCAGCTTCGGCTCCTCATGGGTCCAGGACAATGCGCGCTCGACGCGGCTGCGGCCGAACGCCCCCATCGTCTGGCGCAGCGACGGATCGTCGATCAACGTCATGATCTTGCTGGCAAAATCCTGCGGGTCGTTCTTCGCTGCATAGAGCGAGGCACCGAGCGCCGAGCGGCGGCCCTCGCGGACGTCGAACTGCACGATCGGCCGTCCGAGCGCCATGTACTCCATGATCTTGTTCATGGTGGAGATGTCGTTCATCGGCGTCACGCGGTCCGGGTTGACGCAGACATCAGCGGTCGAGAGCATCGTGAACAGCGCATCGTCGGCGATCGCGCCGGTGAAGTTCACATAGTCGGAGAGCTGCATCTCCTCGCAGAGCCTGACCACCGCGTTCCACTCCGGGCCGGTGCCGGCGATGTTGAACTGGATGTCGGTGCGGCCGAGATCGTGCACGATGTGGCCGATCGATTGCAGCAAGAGATCGATGCCTTCCGACTGGCCGATCACGCCGACATAACCGACGCTGTAGCGCCGGCCAGGGCGCCAGGCCGGATCGGCCGGGCGCGAGCGCACCCGCTCGAGGTTGGGGCCGGAGCGCACCACGAAAACCCGGTTGGCGGGCATGCCGCCGCGCGTGACGGCGATCTCGCGATAGGATTCGTTGGTCGCGATCGAGACGCTTGCCGTCTTGAAGGTGAGATATTCGACCAGCCGCAGCAGATGCCAGAAAAAGTCCCGTCGGCCGAATTTCGCCTCATAGAGCTCGGGATTGACGTCGTGATGATCGAACACGAAGCGCTTGCCACCGAGCTTGAACAGCAGGCCGATCAGGAAGATCAGGTCGGGCGGATTGCAGCCCTGGATCACGTCGAAGCCGTGCTTCCACGCCACCTTGATTGCAAGCCAGGTTTCCCAGAACAGTGCGACCGGATATTCAATGAGATAGGCGGCGATGCCGCGCGCTTCCACCGGCATCGGATGGCGGTAGATGTGAATGCCCTCGAGACATTCGTAGGCTTCGTCGTGCCCGCGGCCCTGTGGGCAGATCACCGAAACCTGATAGCCCGCCTTGCGCAGCGACGTTGCCTCGCACCACACCCTGCGATCGAAAGGAACCGGAAGGTTCTCGACGATGATCAGGATCCGCCGCGGTGATGGTTCAGCTCTCGACATCTGCGATGATCTATACCATTGACCTAACAACATCACAATCCGACTAACATTGGCATTAACATGCGCGACTTGCACTTAGCAATCCCGGCGCGGATGTGACGGCGACGAGACGAGGACATGGCAGGCAAAGTGAGGGATTGGGGTCAAAGGGCGTTGATTGCGCTGGTTTTGAGCGGGCTCGCGCCGCTGGCCCACAAATGGCCGTTGTCGTGGGCCGGCTCGACCTCAAACGATGCGCTCGTTGCGAGCCGCCTGGACGCGGTGATCCCGTCGACGCTGTTCGGCATGACCGTCAACGCGATCGGGCAGTCGCAACCACAGTCGCAGCCTTGGCCCGAGCTCAAATTCGACGGCGTTCGGCTGTGGGGCGCGATCTACTGGGCGCAGATCAACCCGGCGCCTGGCGTCTACAATTGGGCGCGCTTCGACGCCATCCTTGCCGCCGCGGAGCGCGAGCACGTCGATATCGTGCTCAATCTCGCCTTCACGCCACGCTGGGCCGCGTCGGTGAAGGACGCGCCGCCTGCGTTCACGCCGGGCGCAAGCTCGCCGCCCGCCGATCTGGCGTCATGGGATCAATGGGTGCGCGCGGCCGTCACACGATCTGCAGGTCGTATCAAATACTGGGAAATCTGGAACGAGCCGGAAGATCCCAAATATTATTCGGGCGATATCGCCACCATGGTCCAGATGCAGAAGCGGGCCTACGAGATCATCAAGGGCGCCGATCCCGATCTGATCGTGCTGACGCCGCCGTCCAACGGCACACCCGACGGATATCGCTGGCAAAAGGCCTTCATGGCGCAAGGCGGCGGGCAATATGCCGATGTGTTCGCCTTCCACGGCTATGCCAGCGAACCCGAGGCGGTGATTGGCATCATTGGGCGCTTCAGGCAGATCCTTGCCGCGCATGATCTCTCGGCAAGGCCGATCTGGGACACCGAGGCGGGCTGGTCGTCCTATGAAGACAATCCGGACGGGTGCCTGGCGCGGGCCTACATCCTGAAATGGATCAGCGGCGTCGACCGCTTCTATTGGTACGAGTTTGCCGGCGGCGGCAGCGATTTTGGAAAGTTATGGGATCCGGCGCGCGGGCTGCTTCCGAGCGGAATTGCCTATCGCACGGTCCAGTCGTGGTTGGTCGGCGCGAGCGTCGTGGCCGCAGGCAGGACGTCGCCGACGACCTGGCGGGTCGAGCTTCGCATGCCGGACGGCCGCAATGGCCTGATCCTGTGGACCACCAAGGGCCGGTCGCTCACTCGGATCGATTCGCATTTTCACCGTTACCAGGGCCTCGACGGCGGCGAAGGAGCTGTCACCAACGGCGAGGTCGAGATCTCGCCGAAACCGGTGCTGTTGCTCGAATGATATCAATGTTAAACCCCGGTGGCGGGATAACTATCGATGTTCTCGGCTTCAGTGCCGGCGGCGGGCGCGATACAAGGGCGCTGTTAAATTGAGGCGATTGACCGACTGTGAAGCAGATCGCGCAGAACTATAAGAGCGGCGAGCTCAAGCTGATCGATGTGCCGGCGCCGCGCTGCCGCCCCGGCGGGGTCCTGGTGCGCACGGCATTCTCGGCGGTGTCGACCGGCACCGAGATGATGAAGTTCACCGAAGGCCGCCTGTCGCTGCTCGGCAAGGCGCGCGCGCGACCTGACCAGGTCGCCAAGGTGGCGCGCTCGGTCCGCCAGCAGGGATTGCTTGCGACCTATCAGAAGGTGATGAACCGGCTCGATTCCTACACGCCGCTCGGCTACTCGCTGTCGGGTACCGTCGTGGAGGTAGGCGAAGGCGTCGGCGGCTTCTCGGTCGGACAGCGGGTCTGCTGCGGCGGCAATCAATATGCGACCCACGCCGAATATAATTGGGTGCCGGTGAACCTCTGCGTGCCGCTGCCGGACGGTGCCGCGCTCGATCAGGCCGCCTTCACCACCATCGCCTCGATCGCGCTGCAGGCGATGCGCCAGTCGGAGATCCGTTTCGGCGAGACCGCCTGCGTGATCGGCCTCGGCCTGATCGGGCAGATCATGGTGCGCCTGCTGCGCGGCGCCGGCGTCGTGGTCACGGGTCTCGACCGGCTGGAGGCGCGCTGTCGGCAGGCCGAGGCTGCGGGGGCTGCCGCCTGTGCCGTCGCATCCGAGGATGCCGCGGCCTCCTTTCGCGCCCCGATCGATCGGCTGACCGCCGGCAACGGTGTCGATTGCGTGTTCATCACTGCGGGCAGCGATGATCCCGAGCTCGCATCGCGTGCAGCGGCGCTGCTGCGCGACCGCGGCCGCATCGTCGATATCGGCAAATGCACGCTGAACCTGCCGTGGAACGAATTCTACGACAAGGAGCTCGACGTTCGTTTCTCGCGCTCCTACGGCCCCGGCCGCTACGATCCGCTCTACGAGGAGGGCGGCATCGATTATCCGATCGGCCATGTGCGCTGGACCGAGAAGCGCAACATGGAGGCGATCGTCGCGCTGCTTGCTGACGGGCGGCTCGATTTTTCCTCGCTGATTTCCGAAACGGTGCCGCTGGAGCAGGCAACATCGGCATTCGAGCGCATGAGCCGGGGCGAAGTCGGGCTCGGCATGGTGTTCGCCTATCCGGACGCCGCTCCCCGCATGATGCAGATGACCTATCGTCCGGCGGTTGCCCCGCGCAACGGCCGGGTGCGGCTCGGCGTCATCGGCGCAGGCAATTATGCCTCCAGCATGCTGCTGCCGCAGCTCGCGAACAACGCACGCGTCGATCTCGTCGAGGTCGCCACCAATACCGGCCTGAGCGGCGCGACGGCGGTGCGCAAGTTCGGCTTCGCGCGCGCCTCGACGGATGTCGCCTCCGTGCTCGGCGCCGACGACATCGACGCGGTGCTGATCGCGACGCGCCATGCCTCCCACGCCGTGCTTGCGGCGCAGGCGCTGCGCGCCGGCAAGGCGGTGTTCGTCGAAAAGCCGCTGGCGATCGACGCCGGTTCGCTCGGCCAGTTGGAGCAGGTGATCCGCGAGACCGGCAACAACAGGCTGATGGTCGGCTTCAACCGCCGCTTCTCGCCGCTGCTGCAAGCGATGCGCGCAGCATTCGTGTCGGCAGGCCCGCAAACCCTGCAATATCGCGTCATCGCCGGGCCACTGGAGAAATCATCCTGGTATTTGCAGGCTGACAGCGAGGGCAGCCGCTTCGTCGGCGAAGGCGGCCATTTCATCGATGTGTTGTCCTGGTGGCTCGGCACTGAGCCCGTGCGCGTCTCTGCGAGCGCGGCCGGCAAGGATGTCGACAATCTCGTCGCTACCTTCGACTTTGCCGACGGCTCGGTTGCGAGCCTCAGCTATCTCACCGGCGGCGATCCACGCGTGCCGAAGGAGGCGCTCGAAATATCGGCAAGCACCGGCTTTGCCGCCTTCGATAATTTCGCAGGCTTCGAGGTCTGGCACGCCGGACGGCGGACGACGAAAAAAGCGCGGCTGGACAAGGGCCAGCGGCCGATGCTGGATGCCTTCATCGCGGCGGTCGCAGCGGGCGCCGCGATGCCGATCGGGCTGGATTCGCTGCTTGCAACCACCCGCGCGACGCTTGCGGTGCAGGAGAGCGCGGCCGCCGGCATGCCGGTCGATCTGACACGTGGCACCGCAGAGCGGGGCGCTGTGCGCGCCGCGACCGGCGCGAGATGAATCCGGCCTGGTACCTGCGCAGGCTGCGGCGCATGGAGCCGTCCGAGCTTGCGGGACGGGTGAACGACCAAATGCTGCGCCAGCTTTGGCGGATCTCTCCACCCGATGTCGCGCGGCGCACCGGCATCAGGCTCGCGCCGGGCACACAGCAGCCGCGGCTGAAGCCGCTGCCTTCGCCGGATCGCGCGCCGCCACAAGCCGCCGAGCGGCTGATCGCGTGCGCCAACCGCGTTCTCGCCGGACACTGGCGGATCTTTGCCAGGGATCATGATGCCCTCGGCGAACGGCCCGACTGGTTCGTCGACGTCCGCAGCGGCAAACGGGCGCCCGCTGAAACCTACGCGTTTGCGGTTCCGTATCGCGACGAAGCCGCGGTTGGCAACATCAAGTACATCTGGGAGCCGTCGCGTCACCACCATCTCACGGTGCTCGCGTCCGCATACTACCTGACCTCGGATGAACGCTACGCCAGCCGCGTCGCCGAGCATCTCACAAGCTGGTGGCGCGAGAATCCATTTCCGTGCGGCCCGCACTGGATCAGCGGCATCGAGCTTGGCGTGCGGCTGATCTCCTGGGCCTGGGTGCGCCAGCTGTTGCAGGGCTGGCCCGGCGCGCCGGCGCTGTTCGAGCACAACGATCAGTTCCTGACGCAGCTCTATGCGCATCAATACTGGCTGTCGCAGTTTCCAAGTCGGGGCTCGTCCGCCAACAACCACATCATCGCGGAAGCCGCCGGCCAGTTCGTGGCGGCCTGTGTGTTTCCCTTTTTCCGCGACAGCGTGCGCTGGCGCGTGCAATCCGCCGCGACGCTGGCACATGAGGCGGTTGCGCAAACGCTTGGCTGCGGCAGCAACGCCGAGCTCGCGACCCATTATCACGGCTTTGTCCTCGAACTCCTGCTCGTCGCGGCGGTGCAGGGCGACGCGTCGGGACATCCGCTCGACGATGCTATCTGGACCAATATGTGCCGCATGAGCGACGTCATTGCTGCGATGCTCGACGATCGCGCGCATCCGCCGCGTCAGGGCGATGGCGACGACGGCATTGGCCTGCTGCTCGACGATCACGCCGGCAATCGCTGGCTCGGCTTGCTCGCCGCCGGCGCGCGCCTGTTCGGCGCGCTGCCATGGTGGCCGCGATTGCCGGAGTCCGATCTGCGCACTTTTTTTCTGGCCGACGGCATCGCGGCGCGCGCGGTTGCGGGGCGGCCGGAGCGCCGTCCGCATTTGCTAGCTGAAGCAGGACAGGCCTTTCTCGTCGATGCCGAGCGCGCGGTGTGGTGCCGCTGCGACCACGGTCCGCACGGCTTCGGCCGGATCGCGGCGCATGCGCATGCCGATGCGCTGTCGCTTGAATGCAGGATCGGCGGGGTCGATGTCCTCGCCGACCCCGGCACTTATTGCTATCACGGCGATCCGCGCTGGCGCGCCTATTTCCGCTCCACGCTGGGCCATAACACGCTCTGCCTGCTTGCGCGCGACCAATCGGTGTCGGGCGGGCCGTTCCTCTGGATCCGGCATGCGCGGAGCCGGCTGATCGCGACCAGTGGCCTGGATGACCGTGATGCAGACGCGAGCTGGGTCGCGGAGCACACGGGATATCGCGACGAAGCGGGTCTGGTGCATAGCCGCTCGGTGCGCTTGCAGCGTCAGGCGGCGCGGCTTGTCGTCACCGATATTTTGCTTGGGGAAGGACTTGGCGATAAAGACTTTGCAGTGCCGGCGCGCCTCAGCTGGCATCTCGGTCCCGAGGTTGAATGCAGGCTCGACGGGCGCACGGCGCGGCTCACATGGCCTGGCGGACGCGGCGAGCTCGATCTGCCCGCCGGGCTGAGCTGGACGTCGTATCGCGGTGACGAGACCGTGCCGGCCGGCTGGTACTCGCCATCGTTCGATCTCAAAGTGCCGGCGACGACGCTGATCGGCTCCGGTGCGCTCGCCGCCGGCCAAAGCCTGGTGACGGAGCTGCGCTGGTCGCGAGACTTGGCGCCCCGATCATGAAGATCCTGGTCGCTCACAACAGGTTTCAGGGGGGGCGCGGCGGCGAGGACGTTGTGTTCGAGGCCGAAGTCGACCTGCTGCGCGGCGCGGGACACAGCGTGGAAACCCTCACGGTCAGCAACGAGACGATCAACTCGTTTGCGGCGCGGATCGCGACCACGCTGTCGATCGCAGACAATGCGGAGGGCAGGCGGGTCATGGCGGATGCGATCGACCGCTTCCGCCCCGATGTCGTGCACGTCCACAATTTCTTTCCGCTGCTGTCGCCCGCGGTGTTCGATCTGTGCCGGCAAAAGCACGTGCCCGCGGTGGGGACGCTGCACAACTATCGCACCATCTGCACCGGCGGCATGTTGCTGCGCGACGGCCGCATCTGCCACAAATGCCTGGATCGCGGTCATCTCTGGGGCGCTGCGCATCGCTGCTACCGCGGATCGCTGCCGGGCTCGATGGCCTCGGCCTACATGATCGCGCAGCACCAGCGCCGCGGCACCTGGACGCGTCCCGGGCTGCGCCTGATCGCGCTGACGCAGTTTGCCAAGACCCTGTTCACGCAGGCCGGCTTCGATGCGGACCGGATCGACGTGAAGCCGAACTTCATGGCCGATCCCGGCGCGCCCGATCCGGCCGCGCCGCGCGCCGGATTGCTTTATGTCGGACGGCTGAGCCGCGAGAAGGGCGTCGGGGTGCTGCTCGATGCTGTCGCCGGGACGGACGTGCGGCTGCGGATCGTGGGCGAGGGACCGGAGCGCGCCGCGCTCGCGGCGCGGGCGTCCGGCAATGTGACGTTCCTCGGTGCGCTTTCGCGCGCGGAGGTGCTGCGCGAAATGGCGAAGGCGCAGGCCTTGGTCGTGCCGTCGCTCTGGTACGAGGGCTTTCCGATGGTCGTGGTGGAGGCGTTTGCGCGCGGCACGCCGGTGATTGCCTCCGAGATCGGCGGACTTGCCGAGGTGGTGAGTGCCGGCAAGACCGGCGCGCTGGTGCCGCCGGGCGATGCGGCTGCGCTCAGGCGCGGGATCGCCGACACCCTGGGCGCCCCCGACCTCGCTGCGGCCTGGGGACGGGCCGCGCGGGCCGCCTATCTCGAGCTCTACGCGCCGGGTGAGAACCTTCGACAGCTCGAAACGATCTACGCGCGCGCGGCGCGCCGCGGCTAACATTTGTGAATTCTCTGCTTAATGTTATTGCATATGCGAGTTCTCGCTAAGCCACGGCAAAGCCTTGGCAAACCAGACATTAATGTTAACAAAGCGTGACTGATTGACGCTGCGCTATTGCGAATTAACAATTAACCAAGTCGTGACGTGCGTGCACCCTTGGGTTGCGTCACGATGAATCGATTGTGAATCAGTAGCTTAACTATGGTCGAGCAGCTTGAAACCTCGTATTTCAAACAGGAGCTATATCGATGGCGACCCAGAATCTAAACCAAACCCAGCTCAAAGCAGCGATCCAGTCCACGATCGATACCGCGACCCAGCAACAGATTATTAACTATCTGGTCAACGCGGGGATCGGCTACACCAACCCGGACGACGGCGCGACGATTCCGGTGCAGCAGGGGGCATTGATTGCCGTCCCGGATCCGAGGGCCAATGTTCTCATCGAGACCAACCCCATTAACATTGTTGCCGCTGACGCCAACCTGAAGGCGATCATCGAGGCCACCAGCCAGAACGTGTTGCTGACGGTCACCGGCAGCACCCCGCTGCTGGTCGCAACCGGCAGCGGCAATGATGTGGTTACCATCGAGAACACCGGCGATGTGACGGTTTACACCGGCGGCGGCCGTGACACGATAATTGGCGGTACGGGCAACGACTCGCTCTATGGCGGTGCCGGCAACGACGAGATCCACTCGGGCTCCAATGCGTCGCACGGCTCCCTCGTGCAGGGCGGCGTGGGCAACGACACGATCTATGGTGGCGCGGGCGCCGATACGCTGTATGGCGGCGATGGCAACGACCTGCTGGTCGGCGGCACCGGAACTGTTGCGATATATGCTGATGCCGGTACCGACATCGTCTACTCCGGCAGCACTTTATCGCACGCGACGGCACTTTACGGCGGCTCGGGCAACGACTCGCTCTACGGCGGTGCCGGCAACGACACGCTGTATGGCGGCACTGGCAGTGATACGCTGGTCGCCGGATCGGGCACGCAGACCCTGATTGGCGGCAGCAACACCAACTCGTTTGTCGGCTCACTCCTCGGTACGGCATCGATGGTCGGCGGCTCCAGCCAGGATTCCTTCTACCTGCAAAACCTCTTAAGCAGCGACACCATCGACGGTGGCGCAGGCACGGACACCCTGACCTTCCGCGATCACGCCTCGACCGACGTGACCAGCATCACCACGAACAGGGACGGTTCTATGGACGTCAACTTCAGCAATGGCCAGGTGACCCATATCAACCACATCGAAACCCTGGTCTACGACATCGATGGTAAAACGACCCAACTGTAAGATCCCGGGCCTGAATCAAGCGAATCCGAACTAAGCGAAGGCGCCGCGTCACCATGGTTGAGGCGGCGCTTTTTTGCAGATGATGTTCAGAAATGTTGTCTGATGACCTCGCAGCGTCGCAGCTGCTGCAACCGTGAGTCATCGCGCCATCTTCACCAGCCTGAATACGCAGTACCATCACATGCCCAAGTGATGAGCGGAACTTTGTCGACCGATCCGCGTCGAATCCCCTTCATTACAAGTTCCACGCCTAGGGATGATCGCGGCCGTGGTCGATCGGACGTCCTCGGCCCGCCCGCGCCTCTGACAGCTCGCGGCAAATTTGTGTTAATTTGTTATAGTCGGCATCCGACATGGCACCGCGCCGACCCAAGTCGGTGAGGGAATCGCCTGGAAACCGCGGCCGATTCCACGATTTTCGCCCGGCCCGGAGCCGCAGCTTGCAACCAGAACGCGCGATAACGGTGGCCGATTTGCTGGCCGGTTGTGAAGTTTGACGCTTTTTTGGAAAAGCTGTCACGCCGTGCAGAAATATTTTTTCAGATCAGAAAATCGCGCCGAAAGCTGCGCAACGCCTGCGAAATTTCGCGCTCCGATGCGATCCGGGGACCCGATGAAACCCCGTATAATCACTACCCTTTTTTGCGCCGCGGCTAACATTCGTGAGTGGCTTGCGCTGAATGTTATTCCGTATGCAAATTCTCGCTAAGTCACACAAAAGTCTCGGGGAACCAGATGTTAATGGCGCATTGCTGATTGACACTGCGCTATTGCGGACTTAACAATGGACTTAACAAGTTCGTAACGTGTGTCCACATTTGGGTTGCGTCGCAACAAACCAGTTGTGAATCAACGGCTTAAATGCGGGCGAGCGGCTTGAATCCTCGTATCCCAAGCAGGGGCTACATCGATGGCGACTTACAATCTAGACCAAACCGACCTCAAAGCAGCGATCCACTCCACGATCGATCATGCGACCCAGCAACAGATTCTTGACTATCTGATCAACGCGGGGGTCGGATACACCAGCCCGGACGACGGCACGGAGATTCCGGTGCAGGTGGGTGCGGGGATTTCCAACCCGGATCCGGCGGCCAATGTTCTCATCGAGACCAATCCGATCAACACTGTAAACACTGATGCCAACCTGAAGGCGATCATTGAAAACACCAACAGTGACGTGACGCTGACGGTGAACGGCAGCACCCCGGTGCTGGTTGCGACCGGTCATGGCGACGATCAGGTATTCATCAACAATACCGGCGATACGACGGTTCTCACCGGCTCGGGCAACGACACGATCTTCGGTGGTGCGGGTCACGACTCGATCGACGCAGGCTCCGGCAACGACGTGCTGATCGACAACGTCTCCGGCCAAAGCACGCTGGATGGCGGCAAGGGTAATGATCTGCTGGTCGGCACCGGTGCCGACACCCTGAACGGTGGCGCCGGCAGCGACACGCTTTACGGCGGCAGTTCGTCGGAGCTGCATGGCGGTACCGGCAACGACGTGCTGGTGTCCGGTAGCACTGCCGGCAATTCCAGCACGCTGGATGGCGGCAAGGGCAACGATGCGCTGTACAGTGGTGCAGGCAACGATAGCTTGGTTGGCGGCGCCGGCAACGACTCGCTGTATGGCGGCTCGGGCGCCGATACGCTGTATGGTGGCACCGGCAACGATCTGCTAGTCGGCGGCACCGGCACTGTTGCCGAGTACGGCGGCAGCGGCAAGGATGTGCTCTACTCGGGCAGCGATGCGTCGCACGCGACCTCGCTGTTTGGCGGCGACGGCAACGACTCGCTCTACGGCGGTGCCGGCAACGACACGCTGTATGGCGGCTCCGGCAGCGATACGCTGGTCGCCGGTTCGGGCACGCAGACGCTGATCGGCGGCGACGGCAAGGACTCGTTCGTCGGCTCCGACACCGGTACGGCGTCGATGGTCGGCGGCTCTGGCCAGGACTACTTCTACCTGTCCAACCTCAACAGCAGCGATACCATCGACGGTGGCGCAGGCAGCAAGGACTCCCTGACCTTCCTCGATCACGCCTCGACCGACGTGACCGGCATCACCGCCGGCACGGATGGTTCTCTGGACGTCAACTTCAGCAATGGCCAGGTGACCCAGATCAGCAACATCGAGTACCTGATCTTCAACGATGGTCAGTCGACCAAGCTGTAAGATCCCTGGTCTGAACCAAGCGGATCTGCACTAAACGAAGGCGCCGCCTCAACCCTGGTTGAGGCGGCGCTTTTTTGCGATTGCAGGAGCAATGTCGTCTGATGACCTTGCAGTGTTGCAGCCTGCTCCAATTGTGAGTCATCGCGCCATCTTCTTCACCAGCCTGAATAGGCAGTAGGCCATCGCGTGCCAATGTGATGATCGGAACTTATCGACCGATCCGCGTCGAATCTCCCCGTCTCCATCACAAGTTCCACGTCTGGTATTTTCGCCAGCGGATGTTATAAGTTAGTCCGTCACATTCGGACCATGTAGCTTTTGTAAAGGCGTGCTCGCCTAACATCACGCGAACCCCGCGGAGCTCTCGAATTGGCCAAGAAGAAATTGCTGAATGCCGGCGCTGGATCGACGGTTACCAAGCGAATCCAGCCGCTCCTGGCAGCCCATGAATGGGAAGAGATTCGATTGGACGTCGATGGCGGCGTGAGCCCGGATGTCGTCGGGTCGATCACCGATCTCTCGCGGTTGTTCCCGCTGGCCTCGTTCGATGCCATCTGGTGCTCGCATGTCATGGAGCATCTCTATGCCCATGAGATTCATCCGACATTTGTCCAGTTCCGTGAAGTTCTCAAGCCGGACGGCTTCGCGCTGATCATGTCGCCCGATCTGGAGGCGGTGGCTCAGCACATGCTGACCCAAGGCCTCGGCGCGATCGCCTATGTCTCGCCGGCCGGTCCGATCCGGACACTGGATATGATCTACGGCCATTCCGGCGCGATCGAGCAGGGACGCCACCACATGGCGCACAAGACCGGCTTTTCGTGCGATCGGATGGGGAACCTGCTGCTCAGCGCCGGTTTTCCGACCGTTTCCGTCCGCAGCGGGAATTTCGAGGTTTGCGCGCTGGCGCTGATGCCGCAGGCCCGCGAGGAGCAGATCCGGCCGCAGCTCGAGGCCTGCGGCTTCGACTTCAGCGAGACGGTGAACGCAGTTGCGTAGTGGTCGATGTTGAACAATGTTATAAAGTTCCGTGGTTAAACCACCCGCGGCACCGTTCGAAACCGGCTTCCAGACCCGCCGCTTCACATATCTTTTTGAGGCTGCGTGCTGAAAATGCTGCGTTAGCGAACTAACAGTGATAAGTTATAATTCGCGCGAGCCCCGTGATCGTGCGCAGTGGAAACTTCGAGGCCTCCATGACCAAACACCTCTCGCTCGTCGGCGCACCTTCGGTGGAGGCACTGCCCCCCTCGGGCCTCGCCTGCCTCGTCATCGTGGCACGGCAGCACGGTTTGCATCTGACGCCGACCCAACTGATCCACGACAATCTCCTGGGCGAGCAGGAAGTCACGCTGGCCGAGCTTCTGAAGTGCGCGAATTCCTCGGGCATGACGGCCAAGGCCGTCACGCTGGACTGGCAGGGGCTGAGCCATCTCAAGCGGGCGCTGCCGGCGATTGTCCGGCTGCGCGATGGCAGCCATATGGTGCTGCTGCGGCTCGAGGGCGATGAAAACAGCGCCCGGGTGGTGTTGCAAGATCCGAACGCCAGCGAAGATGCGCTGCTCGTGATCGATCAACCGCGCTTCGAGGACATCTGGTCGGGCGATGTCGTCATGGCCAAGCGCGATTACGCGATCTCCGACGAGACCCAGCCGTTCAGCCTGGGCTTTGTCGCCGCCCTTGTGTTCCGCGAGCGGCGCATCCTGCGCGACGTCGCGATCGCGGCGCTGATCCTGGGCTTCCTCGGCCTGGCGCCGATCATGTTCTGGCGGCTGCTCTCGGACAAGGTGATCTACTACAAGGCCTTCAACACGTTCTACGTGCTGTGCGTCACGATGCTGGTGATCATCGCGTTCGAGGCCGCGTTCTCATTCCTGCGGCAGTACCTCGTGCAGCGCCTGACAGCACGTCTCGACGTCAAATTGTCGACCTATGTGTTCGAAAAAGTGCTTAATCTGCCGATTGATTACTTCGAACAGAACCCTGTCGGCCTGATTTCCCGGGACATTCGTGAAGTGTTCCGGATTCGCGGGTTCCTGACCGGGCAGCTGTTCGGGACCATTCTCGATTCGACGACGCTGATCTTCTTCCTGCCGGTCATGTTCTTCTTCAGTCCGATCATGACGCTGATCGTGCTTGCCTTTGCGGCGCTGATCGTCACCTGGCTTGTCCTGATGCTGCCGATCTACCGGAAAAGGTCGACGGCGGTTCTCGCGGCTGAAGGCGCACAGGGCGCGTTCCTGATCCAGAGTCTGAACGGAATGAGAACGATCAAGTCGCTGGCGCTCGATGCACGCCAGCGGCACATGTGGGATGTGCTGGTTGCGCGCGTCGCCAACGCGCGTCTTGCGGAAGGCATGAGCGGGATTGCGATCCAGACCGTGGTGCGTCCGCTGGAGCGGTTGGCGGTGAGCGCGCCCTATGCGCTCGGCGTCTACCTCGCCATCACGAGCGACGATCCGATGTACATCGGGGCGCTGTTTGCCTTTCTGATGCTGTCGCAGCGGGTCGCCGGACCGCTGATGCAGATGGCGCAACTCGTCAACCAGTATGACGAGGCGCGCACGGCTGTCGCAATCGTCGGCAAGCTGGTCAACCAGCCGCCAGAGGAGGGGCGCACCGGCCATGGCGTCAGGGTGCCGCTGAAGGGGCTGGTCGAGTTCTCCGGCGTCACGTTCAAGTACAAGGGCGCGGTATCGCCGGCGCTGAACAATGTCTCGTTCGAGATCCCACTCGGCACCACGCTCGGCGTGATGGGCAAGAGCGGCTCGGGCAAGACCACGATCACCCGGCTGTTGCAGCGGCTGCATTCCGACTATGGCGGGCTGATCAAGGTCGACGGGATCGATGTTCGCGAATACGATGTCGACCATCTCCGGCGCAATATTGGCGTCGTGCTGCAGGAGAACTTCCTGTTCAGCGGCACCATCCGCGAGAATATTTCGGCGGCAAAGCCGGATGCGACGTTCGACGACATCGTCAGGGCAGCGCGGCTGGCGGGCGCCGAAGAATTCATCGACAAGCTGCCGCGCGGCTACGAGACCTATATCTACGAGGGATCCACCAATCTCTCCGGCGGCCAGCGCCAGCGCCTCGCGATCGCGCGCGCGCTGATCGTCAATCCGCCGATCCTGATCCTGGACGAAGCGACCAGCGCGCTCGACGCCGAGAGCGAGACGATCGTCAATGCGAACATTTCGCGGATCGCGCATGGGCGTACGCTGATCATCATTTCGCACCGCCTGTCGTCGCTGACCAAGGCCGATGCGATCCTCGTGCTCAATCGCGGCGTGGTCAACGATATCGGGCGCCACGAGGAGCTTCTGGAACGAAACGATATCTACAGCTCGCTGTGGTACCAGCAGAATACGCACCTCGCGCCGACGGGGCGCAGCGACAAGAACTTCAGGAGTCCGACCCTTGTCTCCTAATCAAGCTTCGCTCGCGACCGTTCGCCAGTTCCAGTCCGAAACCGATGCTATCCGCGAAGCCGCCGAGCCGCAGCTGGCCCGCGCGACGCTGTTCGTGCTGTCAGCATTCCTGGTCGCGATTGTGCTGATCATGTGCCTGATGCGCGTCGACCGGGTGATCATGAGCGTAGGGGGCAGGATAGTTCCCGTCGATCAGATCAACGTGCTGCAGGCGTTGGACCCGTCGATCATCAAGACGATCGATGTTCGGGAGGGTCAGCAGGTCGAGACCGGGCAACTGCTTGCGACCCTCGACTCGACGTTCACCGTGGCTGACGTCACGCAGTACAAGCTGCAGATCGCGAGCCTCGACGCGCAGGTTGCGCGCGATGAGGCCGAATTGTCCGGAAAGCCGCTGTCGTACGCTCCATCCAGTGACCCGGATGTCACGCGGTACAACGCCCTGCAAAAGGCGCTCTACGACCAGCGCGTTGCCCAGTACAACGCGCAGGTGACCAGCTACGATTCCAAGATCAGCCAGACCGAAGCGACCATCGCGAAGGCGAAGAAGGACGACGAGCGGTATGGTCAGCGTGCCGAGATCGCCGGCAAGATCGAAGACATGCGCTCGACGCTCGCCGAGAGCGGTAGCGGGTCCAAGCTGAACCTTTATCTATCGCAGGATACCCGCCTGGAGCTGTTGCGTCAGATCGACAATACGCACAACACTCTGCTGGAAGCGCAACACCAGCTCGACTCGTTGAAGGCGGATCGCAAGGCGTTCATCGAGCAATGGAACGCGCAGCTGAGCCAAGATCTGGTCACCACGCGCAACAGCCTGGACACCGCCCGCGCAGCCTATGACAAGGCCGTCAAGCATCAGGATCTCGTCCGTTGGACGGCCGCGGAGCCCTCGGTCGTCCTGACCCTGGCCAAGCTCTCGGTCGGGTCCGTGCTGAAGCCGGGCGATCCCTTCATCACGCTGATGCCGCTCAAGACGCGGCTCGAGGCTGAGATCCGGATCCTGTCGCGTGATATCGGCTTCGTCCGGCCGAACGATCCCTGCACGATGAAGATCGATGCCTTCAACGCCGCGGAGCACGGTACGGCGCGAGGCAAGATTCGCTGGATCAGCGAAGGCGCCTTCACGACCGATGATGACGGAAAGCCCGTCGATGCCTACTACAAGGCGCGCTGCTCGGTCGACCAAACCAACTTCAAGGATGTTCCGGCGAACTTCCGCCTCATCCCCGGCATGACGCTGCAGGGCGATGTCAATGTCGGGACCCGCTCGGTCGCGATGTATCTGCTCGGTGGCATGCTGCGCGGCATGAATGAGTCCATGCGCGAGCCATGACAGTGTCGGCACGATCCCTGATTGGCTTGCTCCGGCCCCGTGCGCCCCGTTCAAACTCAACACAGTTTGAACGGGGGCTGGAGGCGTACGAGAACCGGCAATATCTCGAGGCGCTGCGCCTTTGGCGGCTCGCCTCGCAAGCGGGCAACCCGGAGGCGGATTACCGGATCGGGTTGCTCTATGCGCGGAACGAGGGCGTCATCGGCAACCTTCCGGACGCGGTTGCGTGGTACGAGCGCGCCGCCGTTAAAGGACATACCGAAGCGCAATTCCAGCTTGGCTTGATCTACCTCAACGGCGTCAAGCCGACGGTCGGACCGAACCGGCCTGAGATGTGGCGGCAATCTACCGCGCAGCGTCTCGGCGACAAGGCGGCCAATCTCCACGATCTGGTCTTCCCGAACGGAATCGGCGTGCTCAAGGACGTCGACGCCGCTTTCCTCTGGATGTCGGCGGCGGCTGAGGCCGGCAAGGCGGAGGCGCAGGCGATCCTGGGCGACATGTACGCCAGTGGGGCGGGCTGCACCAAGGATCACGCAGCCGCGTTGCGCTGGTATGAGGCCGCGGCCGAGCAGAAGGCGGCGTCCGGCGAATTCGCGCTCGGCGATGTGCATTATCAGGGCCGCGGCGTTCCTGTCGATTTCGAGCAGGCGGCGATCTGGTATCACAAGGCTGCGGAGCAGGGACACGTCCGCGCGCAGGTGGCACTCGCGTTCATGTGCCTCAAGGGGACCGGGCTCCCGGAGAATGCCGAGGAAGCCGCGCGGCTGTTCCAGAGCGCCGCCGCCCATGACGATACGATCGCGCTCTACAACATCGCGCTGTTGCGGCTCGCCGGCAAAGGCGTTGCCAAGGATGTCGACAAGGCCGAAACCGCGTTGCGCAAGGCGGCGCGGAAAGACTATCTGCCGGCGATCCAGGCCCTGGCCGAGTTCTATGCGCTCGGCACCTCTGCCGAGCCGGATCTGCGCGAGGCGGCCTATTGGTACGAAAAGGCGGCCGAGCGCGGCGATGTGCAGGCGCAGTTCTTCACCGGGCGTTTCTATGCCACCGGCACCGGTGTGCCGCCCAGCGTCCGCCAGGCGGCGAAGTGGTTCGAGCGCGCGGCCGAGAGCGGCCACGCCACGGCGGCCCACAACATTGCGGTGTTCTATCTCAACGGCAATGGCGTGACGCGTGACGTCGCGACCGCGATCAAGTGGTTCGAGCGCGCGTCCGAGGGCGGCATCAGCGCCGCGGCGGTGCAGCTTGGCCGGCTCTACTCGGCGGGCAACGGCGTGCCGCGCGACCGGGTGCGCGCAGCGGAATGGCTGAGCAAGGCGGCCGATGGCGGCGACGCTGATGCCAAAATGGCCTATGCCATGTTCCTGATCCAGGAAGAGCCGTCCGACGCGCGTCTTGCAGAAGCACGCACGCTGCTGACCGACGCGGCCGAGCGTGGTCATCCTGCTGCGGCATTCCAACTCGGCGGGCTGCACATGGGACGATCCGGCGGCACCGTCGATCTGTCGGCCGCGGCGCAATGGTTCAAGCGTGCGGCAACCGCCGGTCATGTCGAGGCCCAGCACACGCTGGCGCTGCTGTATTCCGATCCCAAGAGCGGCCTCAAGGATCCGCAGGCCGCCGCCAACTGGATCGTCAAGGCCGCCGACGGCGGCAACGCGGCGGCGCAGTTCAAGCTTGCCGTTATGTATTGTACCGGGCAGGGCGTCGAGCAGGACCTCGCCCAGGGCGTGAAGTGGTACGAGGCCGCAGCGCGCCAGGGCCACACCACAGCGCAATACAACCTGGCCGTGATGCTCGGACGCGGACAGGGGTGCGACGCCGATCCGGCAAAGGCGGCCGAGTGGTTCGAAGCAGCGGCAAAGCAGGGCATGGTCGAAGCCCAGCTCGCGATCGGCGATGCACTGCGCGCCGGCAACGGTGTCGCGCAGGACAGCGATCAGGCGCTGCACTGGTATCGACAGGCGGCGCAGCAGAACAACGAAGGCGCGCAACGTCGTCTGCAGGCGATGGGCGAGAACGTCGGCTGAGATTGTTGGATGCGGACATCTCGTCGCACGCGAGCAGGGACAGAGATGGTGATCGGCTTTGTTTTTGAGCGCGAAGGCACGGAAGCGGGCACGTCCGCGTGACAATCTAGGCAGAACTAACAATGGCTTTCATATCGACGATAGCGAGATTGCGCTAATGTGGCATTCGCCGAACAAATGCTCGTGTGACCTCAGGTTGTGTGAAGATGATCGGTAAGCACCGCGAGGTCACGAGCGACGGCGTGTCAGGCAACATTGTCCCGGGATCGACTTCCGCGTGACCGGGAAAGAAACTGGAGCCGACGTTAAGCGTTGGCAGGAGATTGAGTAACAATGAACAAGATGGTCGAACGGAGCGTCAGGGATACGAAGGATATGTTGCCCGTTGCCAGTCCGGTTCAGCAGGACGACGTCTCGCAGAGCTTCTTCCTGGATCCCGATGTGGGCGATCTCCAGGCCGGGCAGAGGCTGCGTGGCGCGATCCTCGAATATTCGGGGCGAGGGATCTCCGGCTGGATTGTCGATGCCCAGTCGCCCGCTTCAACCGTCTCGCTCGCGCTTTTCGTCGGCTCCCACTGTGTCGAAGAGGGACGAACCGGTCGGCCCGTCCGGGCCAGCATCGGCCCGCAGAGTGCGATCGGCCGTCCCGGTTTTCGTATCGATCTATCCAAGCCGGGCGTGCGCCGCCGCTTGGCGCGCGCGCTGAGAAATACGCTCGTCGAACGCGACCATGTGCAGATCTATCTTCGCATCAGCCTGAACGATGGCGAATACTACGAATTGCCGCTGTTCGAGAAACTGGCGTCGAGCAGCGAGGTGATCCTCGCGCTCGGCTTCTCGACCGACGACTACGACGATCTGCTGTTTCCGAACAGCGACAACAAGATAGTTTCCGGATCGCTCGACGCCTCCAAGAAGGAGGTGCGCTTCGTCTGCTTCTACCTGCCGCAATTCCACTCATTCGCGGAGAACGATCGATGGTGGGGGCCTGGCTTCACTGAATGGACCAACGTCTCCCAGATGCGTCCGCAGTTTCCGACCCACCAATCTCCGTGGTTGCCCGCCGATCTCGGGTTCTACGACATGAGATTGATCGAGACCCGCCGGCAGCAGGCAGAGTTGGCTCGCCGTTACGGCGTTCATGGCTTTTGCTACTATGCGTATTGGTTTCAGGGACGAAGGCTTTTGGAGCAGCCGCTCAAGCTTCTGCTGGAGGATGGCGAGCCAAACCTGCCGTTCTGCATCTGCTGGGCGAACGAAAACTGGTCGCGCCGATGGGACGGTTCCGACACCGAGCTTCTTCTCGGCCAGAATCACGCTCTTGAAGATGATGTTCGCTTCATTGATGACATGGCGGACATCCTTCTCGATGATCGCTACATCACCGTCGACGGTCGAAAGATACTGCTGATCTACCGTCCCTCGCTGATCCCGGACAAGGAGCGCTTGTTCCAGACCTGGAGGCTCCGTGCGAAAGAACTCGGCATCGGAGAGCTGCTGATCTGCAATGCCATGACCTTCGGCGAGTTCGATCCACGGGAATTCCATTGTGATGCCGCAGTGGAATTCCCGCCTCATACCGTGTCAGCCAGGGAGCTGAGCCGCGCGGAGGTCGAGGTGCCGTCGGACTTCAGCGGAAAGCTCTATGACTATCTTGAAGCCATGCGCTCGACGCTCGGCAAGGTCTACGACTTTCCGTTCTTTCCGTCGGTCATGCCGCGCTGGGACAACACGCCGCGCAAAGGCTCACGCGGGCATGTGTTCGTGAGATCGAGTCCCGAGGCGTTCGAAGTCTGGCTTCGCGAGGCGGCGGAGCGGGCTCGTCGAAGCTCTGTCGGAGAGCCGATCGTATTCATCAATTCGTGGAACGAATGGGCCGAGGGAGCTCACCTGGAGCCGGACTCCCGCTACGGCCGTGCTTATCTCGATGTCGTGAGGCGGGTGTCCGCCGGCGATTCGATCTCGGCGGAGCTGCGCTCAAACCCCGCTCTGCTGGACTGCCTGAGCCGGTCGGAGCTCGAGCAGGCGATCAAGGGAGCGGCAGTTCATGTCGAGGTGCTTGCCAATCTGCAGCGCAACGAAGGCGCCTTGACGGGATTCCAGAACCTTCGCGAGGGCTTGCCGGTTGAAATGGAGGGAGCCGTCGCGAGCCCTGACGGTTCCTTGTTTGTGATTGAGAGCATCAATTCGCAAACCGAGGAGCGCGTGGTGGTAGACCCGCGCTACCGAGTGCTGATCCGCGGTTGGGTTTTTGCCAAGGATGGCTTCGAACCGCTCAGAAATCGCATCGCATTTCTGGTGCTGTCTCCGGAAGGAGAAACCAATGCAGGCAAGAGCGGCTACTGCCTGGTGGTCGATTGGCACGAGCGAATGGACGTGACGGAGTATATGAAGGCGACTGCCCGCGAGTGCTGTTTCGGCTTCGAGGTGGGTTTTCTGCTCAAGGGATTGCCGGATGGGCAGTACAGGCTTTCGATTCTCGAGGTCGGCGAAGGAGAAAACCTGATCGTTGGATCAAGCCATTCTCTGATCGTTCGGCATTGAGTTGAGGATCCGATGTTAGCCAGCGTGGTGATTGCCTGCTACAAGCACGAGGCCTATCTCGAGCACTGCCTCGAGACGGTTTTCGATCAGACACATCCTGAACTCGAGCTGATCATCGTCGACGACAACTCGCCGGACAACAGTTTCCAGTTGGCCGAGAGGCTCCTGAAACGGAAGTCCTTCGCCAAGCGCTTCGCGTCGTGCAAGCTGCTGAAGAATCCCGTGAACATGGGAGCCCATTTCGCCTGGAATCGTGCGCTGTCTCTGGCAACGGGCGACATGCTGTTCCTGCTTAACTCGGACGATGCCTTTTCGAAGGAGCGGGTCGAGGCCTTTGTCGGTCGCCATGGCGCCGAAAAGCTGTTCTTCGGGTTCTCTGCGATTGAACCGATCGACGAGAACGGGAAATCGATCAAGAGCTATCAGTTTCCAGCGCGCCTCAGATACGCAACGAGTCAGGCTGCGGGGACCGATCGGCCGCTGTCCTGGTCTTTCCTGGAGTCGCAGATCGCGGCTTCAACGGGAAATTTTGTGTTGAGCGCGGAACTGTTGAGGCGGACCGGGTGGTTTGCAGATCTAAAATACTGTCACGATTGGGAGTTCGCGCTGCGAGCGATCACGATCGTTGAACCAAAATATATCGAATCCGATCAATACATGTATCGGTTGCACGCATCCAACAGTTTTCGCGGGCTAAGTTCGGTGGCCGAGAGCGAGACCAGGGCTTGCATGCAGACCTATTCGCTGCGCGCGATGGTCTCCAGACCGTCCAACCGGACTTGTCTCAGCCCCCTGAACATGGGGGACGCTTTCTATCGGCTGATCAAGAACTACCCGAACTTCAATTATTGGATGCGGCAACTCTACGCGCCCTATATGGCCGAGCACAGGACGGTCGAGAAGAACCAGTGGACCGTTCCGGCTGAATGGCGCTAGCGACATGCGGTGGACGCTGGATCGCAGGCTAAAGAAGCCTATGCGCGTCCACACCTTGTATCGTCCGTCAAACCTGTTCCGTTCCGATCAAATCGTAACGGAGGTGTCAGACTCGCGCGTCTTGTGCGGGCGATCTGCCGTTCATTCGACCGCCTAGCAAAGGTTCGGCTTTCCCTTGGCTTGATCGCTAAGATCCTTCAGGACCTTGCGCAAGGCCTCCAGGCGCTCGGTCTTGCACGGCAGGGTAGGGACCAACCAGCCACCTTCGTCGTTTTCATTCCAGGCATAGATCAGGATCGCAGGAGATTTCAGCTCAGCCGGCTGGGCAGACCTCCAGTCGATCGCGCGACGCAGATGATCCGACAGCTCTTGCCCGGTCGGCGCAATGAAGAAGTTCTCCATGCCCACGCCGGGGCGCTGCTTGGCCTCCCACGGTACCGGGCGTTCGATGCGCGGGCGGCGGTCCCAGCCGGTCATCACGGTGGGGATGACGGGCAGCCGGCTCTTGGCCAGTTCATTCCAATCCCGCTCCGCGCCGCGCGCAAGGTCGGCATAAGAACCACGGACGGGACCGTAAACTCCGGCATAGGAGCTGACCGCGTCGGCAGTTAGAAAAGCGCCCTGTTCATAGAGCAGCTTCTTGTCACCGGTGAGCACCAGGTACGGATCGCCGTGACCTGCGTCCTTTACGCGGGTTCGGAATTGCTCGATCTGGGACCGGAGGTTCTCGACCCCGCCCCACCGCTTCTCAACGTCGGCAACGTGGATGAAGCCGAGAAAATACAGCGGCCTGCCACCCGCTACTCTCAGGTAATTGTCATCGCCCATGAGCTTGACGTGTTCATCAAGCAGCGGACTTTGCTGGTCGCGGGAGCCAAATCGAGGGAACTCCGTAAAAATGCAGTACGAAATCTGCTTCTTGATAGGGCTTTCCCTAAACACCTTGAGAGCTCGCGACATCGGGTCGCCCGGGCCGTAGGCGACAAAGGCCCAGTAGTCGATGCCCGCGAAGACGGCCTGCTTGATCTCCTTGTCGATCGTCTCCTGCGTGATCTCCGGGAAGGCGACCTCGGCGCGGTTCGTTCCAGTGGTTTCTTTCGCGAAGAACGGAACTCGCCAATGATACTGCTGGGGTGAGAGCGATGTTTCGACCGCTTTGGTGGGCGTTGAGCCAGGGGCATACCACGCGTCCCACCTGAGCGCGCCCACGAGGGGCCGACCGGTGGGGGAGGCCACTTGCTTGGCTGCCAGGCCACGCCCAAAGCCGTAACTAAGGCCGGCGGCCGAGCCCAGGGCGAAAAACAATCGTCGTGTTAGCATTGTCATGCACCCGTCGTTGTTTTCGTTTTCCCAAACATCCTGTTGATTCTCCTCAAAAACACCCTAATGATCGACAGATGATAAGGCTAATGTTAGGCCAAACTTTTTCGGCGCGATGAACCTAGATCGGCTAGAACCGATCAATGTTGATTGCAACGCACAGGGACCGCGTTTGATGCAGATGGTTGCATGGGAAAATGAATCGACTGCGATTTGTGATCGTATCCGCAGCACCCGTGGAACGCTCAAGATTGTCCTTAAGACAAAGGATGACCCGTTTTTCCTTGCGGATTGGGTCGCTCATCACAAGCAGATTGTCGGCAGCTCGAACCTGATCATTTTTGACAATGGATCTTCCGACAGCAAGGTCCTGTCTGCGTACAAGGAGCTGGGGCCGGACGTGTTGCTCGCGAGCTTCGGCGGGTTTCACAACAATCTGCACAATCCAAAGAACTTCGAGACGCTTTACGCCAGCCTGTCGGCGTCTTCCGATTTCTATTGCTTCCTGGATACCGACGAGTTTCTGGCGTTCTATGACGGCGAACGCTTCACGAGCGACGCGTCGATATTGCGTCATTTGAACGACAAGGAAGGCGGCGCGTTCATTCCGTCGACCTGGCTGTACAACGCGCCTTCCTATCGCGACAGGATGCTATGCGGCGCCGATTTGAGCACGCTGCGGAATGGCCTCACCTGGGGCAAGCCTTTGATCCGTTCAGCGGCTTCGCCACTGTCGGGAGAGGTGAACCACAATTGCCAAATCGCAAAGGGAAAGAAGCCGCCCACGCCGTTGTTTGGATTCTTCCTGCTGCATATGGCAACGCTGTCTCCAGCGCAGAGGGTCCGTGCCAATCTCAACAAGCTGATTGCTCGCGGGTTCATGGAGCGTGGGGATTCGGTCGAAAAGGTCTTGGAACGGGATCTGTCGCGAGCCACCGAAAACGAGAAGCTGTACGTAACCGAGATCAAGCGGATGCTTTCTCTTCGGGAAGACCCCGGTTCCGAACAGGCTCCGCTGGCGGCCGGATCGATGCGCATTGACCGGTCGGGCAAAGTTGAATTTGCCTCGCCCGCCGAGCAGCGCGTGTTTGCCGAATTCGCCGCTTCCTTTGGCGCTCTCTGCGACCAAACGCTGCCGTCTTGAGGTTGGATCGGCCTGTCTTGTCTGCCTGCCTTGCCAGGGCATTGCCGCCTTCGATGCTCGGACGGCAAGCCTTGGTGCGACGTCGCCTTCGACGTGGATCGCGCGAGCTCAAGCCCTAGGCAGGCTCTGCCGAGAACGACTGCAGGATGGCTTCCGCAGCTTCTCGTTTCGCAAGCGGCATGAAAAACGACATATCGCCGGCCGTCGCGATCTCGCGCGCTATTTCTCTAACGCAGTGATAGCCGGGGCGAGAGCTGAAGTCGTGCATGCCGATGATCGCAGTTGGACTGCAGTGCAGGACGATCTGCGCAAAGCACGCGACCCTGAAACGACCGTCGACGAGATACAGGTCGGCATTGGCGCTCTCTGGCGTGTTCCAGATGGTCGTGTGATAGTCCGGCCAGCGCGGCTTCGTCGACGGGTCGATCGGAAAGCCCCAATCGCCGGTTCGTCCGATGTCGATGAAAGTCAGATGAGGCTTGGTGCGGCTCGAGGCGCAGGCACGATCGACTTGATCCAGCCAGTCCTGCGAGGAATCGACCGACAGAACAGAATTCTTGACGTGTTTCGACGCAATGACCGTACTGCCGCCTGTTCCAAACTCGACGTAGTCACGGCTGTTCTTCACGAATGATAAGAAGAGATCCGCTTCTTCCTTCGACATTCTTGGCAACAATTGACGTCTCCTCCGTGTTCGCAGTCCGAGAGTGACTTGTCGTCATCCGAGGCGCAGGACGCGTCTGATGCCAGCACGTTTTCGCGCATCCGGATCAGCGTCTCGGCTCACTTCCCAGGCTTGCAAATGAATCCTTGCGCTGGAGATCTCCCGGCCGATCGATCGCCGCAGTCCCCATTGCATCCCCCGATCGCCGGTCGCGCCGGCGATCGGGGAGAGCGGCGGACTACTGGTTCAGCCCGACGCGCTCCACCTTGTAGCCGCGCTCCAGGATCGCGCGCCACCAGGGTTGCTCGTCGACGTACCAGCGCACGGTCTTGGCGATGCCGGTCTCGAAGTTCTCCTCGGCGCGCCAGCCGAGCTCGGTTTCGAGCTTGGTGGCGTCGATGGCGTAGCGGCGGTCGTGGCCGGGACGATCGGCAACGAAGGTGATCAGCTGCCGCCGCGAACCTGAAGCCGACGGCGCGACCTCGTCGAGCAGGTCGCAAATGCTTTCCACGACGTGCAGATTGGTGCGCTCGTTGCGGCCGCCGACATTGTAGGTCTCGCCGACCCTGCCGTGCTCCAGCACCAGGGTCAGCGCCTTGGCGTGGTCCTCGACGAACAGCCAGTCGCGGATGTTCTGGCCGTCGCCATAGACCGGCAGCGGCTCGCCGGCGAGCCCCTTGATGATCATGTGCGGGATCAGCTTTTCCGGGAAGTGATAGGGGCCGTAATTGTTCGAGCAGTTGGTCACCAGGGTCGGCAGCTCGTAGGTCTCGCGCCAGGCTCGCACCAGATGATCCGACGAGGCCTTGCTGGCCGAATAGGGCGAGTTCGGCGCATAGGCCGTGGTCTCGGTGAACAGCCCCTCATCGCCGAGCGTGCCGAACACCTCGTCGGTCGAGATGTGCAGGAAGCGGAACTGGTCGCGCTTCTCGGGCGAAAGCGTGCGCCAGTGGCGCAGCGTCTCCTGCAGGATCGTGAAGGTGCCGACGATGTTGGTCTGGATGAATTCGCCGGGGCCGTCGATCGAGCGGTCGACATGGCTTTCCGCGGCGAGATTCATCACCGCATCGGGCTGATATTTCTCGAACAGCCGGCGCAGGCTCTGCGCCTCGCAGATGCAGGCCTTCTCGAAGCTGTAGTTCAGGCTTTCGGTGGCGCGGGGCAGCGAGTCCAGATTGGCCGCGTAGGTCAGCTTGTCGATGTTGACGACCCGGGCATGGGTATCGCGCAGCAAATGGCGGACGACGGCGGAGCCGATGAAGCCGGCGCCGCCGGTGACGAAGATCGTCGATCCCTTAAACCGCATGTTTGAATACCTCGGCGGTGCGGGGTTGGCCCTGGAACGAGCGGTAGACCGACAGCAGATACTCGCCGTAGCTGCTCTTGGCGGTCTTCTGCGCCACCTTCGCGAAGGCTTCCAGCGAGATGTAGCCCTGGCGCAGCGCGATCTCCTCGGGGCAGGCGATGCGCAGCCCCTGGCGCTGCTCCAGGATCTGGACGAAATGGCTGGCCTCGACCAGCGAGGAGTGGGTGCCGGTGTCGAGCCAGGCAAAGCCGCGGCCGAGCACCTCGACATAGAGGTCGCCGCGCTCGAGATAGGCCTTATTCACGTCGGTGATCTCGATCTCGCCGCGCGGCGACGGCTTGATGCCGGCCGCGATGTCGACCACGTCATTGTCGTAGAAGTAGAGGCCGGTGACGGCGACGTTGGACTTCGGCCGCTTCGGCTTCTCCTCGATCGAGAGCGCCAGGCCGGTGTCGTCCAGCTCCACCACGCCATATTGCTCCGGCGCGTTGACAACGTAGCCGAACACGGTGGCGCCCTTCTTGCGGACCGAGGCGGCCGACAGCATGCTGGGCAGGCCGTGGCCGTAGAAAATGTTATCGCCCAACACAAGGGCGACGGAGTCGTCGCCGATGAAGTCGCGGCCGACGATGAAGGCGTCGGCGAGACCGCGCGGGGTCTCCTGCGTAGCATAGGAGAACCTGATGCCGATCTCGTGGCCGTCGCCGAGCAGCCGCTGGAACAGCGGCTTGTCTTGCGGCGTCGAAATGATCAAAATGTCGCGAATTCCGCCCAGCATCAGCGTCGACAGCGGATAGTAAATCATCGGCTTGTCGAACACTGGCAGCAGCTGCTTGGAGACGACAGTGGTCACGGGGTAGAGGCGCGAGCCGGTTCCACCGGCGAGGATAATGCCCTTCATGGTCCCTCACAGTTTGACTATCAAAACATAACAGATAGCGTGCGCCGCACAAGTTTGTTATGAGTATCAAATTAACATTTGTGGGCCTGCTCAAAACTGGAACCTGCGTTACATGAACGTCATCAAGACCGAGCTCCCAGAAGTCCTGATCGTCGAGCCGAAGCTGTTCGGCGACCAGCGCGGCTTCTTCCTCGAGACCTACCAGTTTCCCCGTTACGTCGAACACGGCATCACGCGCCCCTTCGTGCAGGACAACATGTCCCGCTCGGCCTATGGCGTGCTGCGCGGGCTGCATCTGCAAAACCCGCTCACCCAGGGCAAACTCGTGACCGTGCTGCGCGGCAAGGTGCTCGACGTCGCGGTCGACGTGCGCGTCGGCAGCCCGAATTTCGGCAAGCATGTCGCGGTGGAGCTGAGCGAGGACAACCGCCGGCAATTATGGGTGCCGCGCGGCTTCGCCCACGGCTTCGTGGTGCTCTCGGAAACCGCCGACTTCTTCTACAAATGCGACGATTTCTACAGCCCCAAGGACGAGCTCTCGATCCGGTGGAATGATCCCGCGATCGGGATCAAATGGGGCGTCGACAAGCCACAGCTGTCGGCCAAGGATGCGGACGCGCCGCTCCTGGCCGATGCCCGCAACCTTCCGACCTACGGACAAATCTGATGCGGATCTTGTTGACGGGAACACGCGGGCAGGTGGGCAGTGCGCTGAAGCCGCTGCTGGAAGGTCACGGCACAGTCATTGCGCCGCCGACCGCGGAGTTCGATCTGTCGAAACCGGATCAATTGACGGGCCAGCTTGAAAACCTGAAGCCCGATCTCATCATCAATCCGGCGGCCTATACGGCAGTCGATCGTGCCGAGGACGAGCGCGAGCAGGCGTTTTTGATCAACGCCAGGGGGCCCGAGACGCTCGCGAGATGGGCCGCGGCGAACCATGTGCCGCTGGTGCATTTCTCCACCGACTATGTCTTCAACGGTTCGGGTGACAGACCGTGGCGCGAGGATAGTCCGACCGAGCCGTTGTCGGTCTACGGCGCCAGCAAGCTGGCCGGCGATGTCGCGGTGCAGGCGGCGGGCGGAGCGCATCTGATCGTGCGCACGTCGTGGGTCTATGCCGCAAAGGGCACCAACTTCCTGCGCACGATCGCGCGGCTCGCCGGCGAGCGCAAGGAGCTGCGGATCGTGGCCGATCAGATCGGGGCGCCGACCTCGGCGCAGGCGATCGCCAGCGCGGTGGCGGGCATCGTTCTGCCGAACCTCACTACGTTGCACGACCAGCTCGCGCGTAGGGGCGGTGTCGTCAATCTGGTTTGCGCCGGCGAAACCAGCTGGCACGGCTTTGCCAGCGCCATCGTCGGCGGGTTGAGGTCGCGTGGCGTCACGCTGGCCGTCGAGACCATCGCGCCGATCGCAACGGCGGATTTTCCGACCAAGGCGGTGCGTCCGGGCAATTCGCGGCTGGATCTGACCCGGCTGAAGGCGCAGTTCGGCGTGGCGATGCCGACCTGGCAGGAAGCGCTCGCGCACGAGCTCGACGCCTATGTCCAACTCGGCGCGCCCGCACATGCCTGAGGCGCCCTGATATTGGGTGAGCTGGAACGGCGTCAAAAGTTCACCTCTCCCTTGGGAGAGGTCGATTTGCGCAGCAGATCGGGTGAGGGGTTGCGGTCTATCGAGAGAGCTAGAGCCCTCACCCGGATTGCTCTGGACGATGCTTCGCATCGCCAGGCGCAATCCGACCTCTCCCCGCCCGAAGTCGGATTTATCCGACTTCGGCAAACAGAAAGAGCGCAACTCGGGTGGACCCGAGTTGCGCGGGAGAGGTGAACCAAGACCGTGCCAAGCCGATTCAACCAAAACTCATCCCGCTTGAGAACATCTTCGCGCGCAGAGAGCCGGTTCGCGTCGAAGGATGCGCATCAAAAACAAGCCCGGTTCTGATCTGATCGGAACCGGGGCTTCGGGATTGCATTGAGTGGCGGCGATCGCCGGTCAGGTGCGGCCGCTCAGCGCGGCCGGCCGATGCTGTCGTAGGTGAAGCCGTGCGCCGCCATCTCGTCCGGACGGTAGATGTTGCGCAGGTCGACCACGACCGGATGCTTCATCTCCTGCTTGATGCGCTTGAGGTCGAGCGCGCGGAACTGGCGCCATTCGGTCACGATGACCAGCGCATCCGCCTGACGCGCGCACTCATAGGCATCCTTGCAGTACTCGATCTCGGGCAATTCCTTGCGCGCCTGCTCCATGCCGATCGGATCGTAGGCCCGAACCTTTGCGCCGAAATCGATCAGGCCGTTGATCAGCGGGATCGAGGGAGCCTCGCGCATGTCGTCGGTATCGGGCTTGAAGGTCAGGCCGAGCACGCCGATCGTCTTGCCTCGCAGCTCGCCGCCCATCACGTTGGCGACCTTGCGCGCCATCGCGCGCTTGCGGTTGTCGTTCGCGGTCAGCGTGGCTTCGACGATTTTCAGCTGGACGTCGTGGTCGAGCGCCGTCTTGAACAGCGCGCGGGTGTCCTTCGGGAAGCACGAGCCGCCATAACCTGCGCCGGCATGCAGGAACTTGGTGCCGATCCGGTTGTCGAGCCCGATGCCGCGCGCGACCTCCTGCACGTTCGCCCCGACCCGCTCGGAGAGATCGGCTATCTCGTTGATGAAGGTGATCTTGGTGGCAAGGAACGCATTTGCGGCGTATTTGATCAATTCAGCCGTGCGCCGTGCGGTATAGAGGATCGGCGCCTGGTTCAAATAGAGCGGGCGATAGACTTCGCCCATCACCCGCTTGGCCCGATCGTCCTCGGTGCCGACGACGATCCGGTCGGGATGGCGGAAATCCTGGATTGCGGCGCCTTCGCGCAGGAACTCGGGGTTCGAAGCAACGGCGAAATCCGCCTCGGGATTGGTCTCGCGGATCAGGCGCTCGACCTCGTCGCCGGTGCCGACCGGCACGGTCGACTTCGTCACCACCACGGTGAATTTCTTGAGTGCTGCGCCGATCTCCTTGGCGGCAGCATAGACATAGCTCAGATCGGCATGGCCATCGCCGCGGCGCGAGGGCGTTCCGACCGCGATAAACACGGCATCAGCGTCGGCGACGGCGCCGGTGAGCTCCGTCGTGAAGCTCAGCCGTCCGGCGGCGGCGTTGGTTTCGACGAGCTTGTCGAGGTCCGTTTCGTAGATCGGGATCTTGCCGCGCTTGAGGGCTTCGATCTTACCGGCGTCCTTGTCGACGCACACGACCTGATGGCCGAAATCGGCAAAACACGCTCCGGACACGAGACCTACATATCCCGTTCCAACCATTGCAATCTTCATGAATCCGCTCGTCGATCAGTGTGGAGAGGAGGAGTTAGCACTAGCACAATTGGCACCGACAACGCCAAGTTTTATAACGTATAGTTTGTGTTGGAGCTCGGCGGCTTTTTGTGCAAACGGTGATCGCCTCGGTGCAGGTGAGTGCTCGCTAGTCACCTTGGGCGCGCCATGGACACATTCTCAACTTGAAATCGACCGACAATCGAGCCGCCGTTTGAGGGGTGGACATGAGCACGAAGACGATTGGCAAGCAGAGGCCCTCGGGAGCTGATTACGCGTCGTTGCAAACGCAGTTCACCAGATACGATCGCACGACGTTTTCCGGGTTTGTCTATGACCGCGCCGATCTCGGCCGGCGCTACACCGTCGAACTGCTGGTCGACGGCGAGCCATACATGTCATCATTGTGTGACGAGCTTGTAACGGAGCTCGCCGATGCCGGAATAGGCGACGGGCGCTTTGGCTTTACGTTCAATGTGCAGGATCAGGTCAGCTCGAACGCTGGGACGGTCGAGGCAAGATTGGCCAACATCGGCAGTCCCGTCGGTGTTCCGATTCGCTGCGATGTCGCGGCACCGCAAGCGGAGTGGCATCGGATCGCAGACATCGAATGGGTCGGAGGTTTGCGCTTCGAGGGCTGGCTGTCCCGCGACATCGACGAAGATATCGAAATCCTGATCGCGCAGCGGCCGGTGATGACGGTGAAGCCCACCGGCTGGACCAACGTTGCGCGGGGAAGCGAGTTCGGTGTCGGCCGTCGGATCGATTTTCATCTGCCCGAGAATTTTGCCGACGGTCGCATGCGCGGCCTGTCGGCGCGAACGGTTTCCGGACGCAGCCTGATCTCGGAGCCGGTCCCCTTTGTCGCCTTCGAACGCGGATTGGAGCAAACGCTCGCGGATCTCGGGCGCTGGGACAGCGAGCGGCTGCGCGGAGAACTGTTCGACCGCGTGCTGCCGGCCTCGATGCCGCTTCACGCCTATCGAAGCTGGAAGGAGCGCTTCGCGCCGGCAACGCAACCGGAACAATCCGACGTTTCATCGGAGGCCGCGGTCGTCCTGATCGGCGAGAACAGGGTGGATGAAAGCATCGAGAGCCTCGAAGCCCAGGGGCACTCGGCCTGGTCGGCGGTGTGCCTGCCGGCGCAGGCCTTCAGTCGGTTCGATCCGGAAGCGGCGCGCGACTTCGTCGACGGCGATGCCGCCAACAGCGAGTTCTTTGTGTTCTGCCTGAGCGGGACGATCCTCGCAGGGGATGCCTTGCGGCGCTTCGCCGCTCTGTTCGCGTCCGAACCCGGCTGCGATCTCGCCTATGGCGACGTCGAGATTCCTGCGGGCGCCGGTGCGATCTGGCCGCTGGCGTTTTCGGCGTTCGATCTCGAACGCGCGCTCGAGCAGGGCTATGGCGCGTACTGTTTTGCCGTGCGCCGCCAGCATGCCGTCGAGGCGCTGCGATCGGCGACGTCGCTCTACGACATCTTCCTGTCCTGCGCGGAGCCTGGTCGAGCCTATCATCTTCCTGGATCGATTGCGGCCCTGCCGCAGATCGCTGCGTCGGCTGCAACCGGCGAACTGGCCGCCGCAAGCAAGGCCTATCTGGCCAGAGCCGGCATCGAGGCGAGTGTCGCGCCGCGCAAGGCGGGGCTGCTTCCGGCCGTTCAGGTCAAGCGCGCCGTCGATTGGAACGAGCGCACCACCATCATCATCCCGACCAGAAATCGCGCCGAACTACTCAAGCGATGCATCGAGACGGTCACGCCGGCCGCCAACGAGACCAACGCCCGAATTCTTGTCGTCGATAACAGCTCGACGGAGCCTGAAACGCTCGACTATCTGGAGAGCCTGTCGGAAGAGGAAATCGACGTCATCTCCGTCGAGGGACCGTTCAATTTCGCTTCCATCTGCAACGCCGCAGTGGATTGCGTCGACGCCGAGAACATCTGTTTCCTCAACAACGATATCGAGGCGCTCGACGACGGCTGGCTGGCGGAGCTGCTGTGGCGGCTCGCCGCGCCCGATGTCGGGGCCGTCGGCGCAAAGCTGCTGTGGCCGAGCAGCGTCGTGCAGCATGGCGGGGTGGTGCTGGGGGCCAATTTCTCGGCCGCCCACGCCTTCAACGACCGGATGGACGGTGATCCCGGCTACGGCGATCTGCTCCAGGTGGCGCACGAATGCTCGGCGGTGACGGCCGCGTGCCTCCTGATGCGCAAGCGCGATTTCGTGGCCGTCGGCGGCATGGACGCGACCCGCTTTCCGATCAGCTTCAACGATATCGATCTGTGCCTGAAGCTGCGCCAGCTCGGCAAGCGGATCGTGTTCACGCCCGACGCGAAACTCGTTCATCTGGAATCTGCAAGCCGGGGTCGCGATTCCGCACCGGATCGCAAGGCGCGCTTCAAGCGCGAGCTGTCGATGCTGCGCGCGAAGTGGGGCGAGGTGCTGCTCGACGATCCCTATTACAGCCCGTTGCTGGGGCTCGACTCGACGCCGTTCTCCTCGCTGGCATGGCCGCCGCGATCATGGAAGCCGCGCGCCAACCTGCCGCCGGTGCCGGCCGCTCCGCCGGTCGGGATGTAGCCGGACATCCTTGCTCACCCAGCCGAGCACGGCGGCAATCCTTCGATCGGCATCAAGGCCCGGTGGCAGCCGCAGGTCGGTGTCCCGGCCACGTCCCGATGCCGTCGGCCTCCAGTCCGTCGCGGCGGCCGGCAGCCCGGTTGCCTTGAGCGCGTCCACCAGCGGATGCCCAAAGGCGGGTTCGCCGATGTCGAGAACCAGCTTCGTGATGCCGTGAGCTTCGATGAGCGTGGTGATGTCGTCGACGGCGATGTCGCCAGTGACCAGGACATTGCTCCGCTGCATCAGCTTGAGATCGTCGAGCGTCGTACCGAGCACAATGATCTCGACGTCTTCGCCGGCATTGGCGATTTGATCGCTCAACGCCCTGATGAAGCGAAACTCCGCCGCGCTGGCGTGCAGGGCGAGCAGACCGAGACGCGCCGGGCCGCTCTCGGCGTGACGCCGCGCCGGTGGTACAGGCGGGTCGTTCAGTCCAGTCACTTGCAAGCCGAGCACCGCTTCCGCAAACGCTACGCCGTCCTCGCCGATCGCGGTCACGCGTTGAGCCCCGCTGATCAAGCCGGTCCAGTCCGGATCAATGCCCGATCCAGTTGCCGCGCGCCGTGCAAGCGCCGTGTCGATGATCAGGATGTCGTAGGCGAAGCGTTCTGTGAGCTGCGCCAGACATGCGGCGGGGATGCGGTTCGGCTCCGCAATCTCGAGCGAGCGGACCTTGAGCTCGGTGAGCCGCGTCAGCAAGGCCTCGCGGCCCTCAGGCGTTGCAACATCGAGTGCGATCGACTGCGGTGCTCCGCCATCCGGGTCGAAGATGGTTGCCAGCTGGCGCGGTCCCTCCGTTCGGATCTGCACGACCAGCCCGCGCTGATCGTCCGCCGCGAGTTGGGCGCATCGCCTGATGGCGATCTCGCGGCCAATCGCGGAGCCGCAGAGGATGACATACGGGCCGGCGGTGTGCGGTTCGTTCGCGAGCAGCTTGAGCTCCAGCGCCGCGCGACAATCGCGGAGCGGATCGGCGAGCAGAAACGCGGCGCACTCCGTCGCGTAGCGCCGGTAGCGCTGCTCGAGAACGCGCAGATTGCGCAGCACCAGCGAACGCTTCTCGCCGAGAAACGAGCGCGAGCCCTCGTGCCCGACAAACACCGACGGGATACACACGTTGCGGAGACCGGCCTCTGCCGCGCGCAGGCAGAAGTCGACGTCTTCGAGATAGCCGCGATAGAAGTCGTCGGAAAGCTCGCGCACGGCGTCGAGGCATTCGCGGGTGATGTAGAGACAGAATCCGATGCCGTTGGGGATGTCGATCGCCCTCCCGGAATTTGCCGTGCCCGCGAGTTCGTCGAGCAATGCTATCTCGTCCGGCGAGGGCAGGGGATTTGACCGGTTCGGGATCGGGAAGCTGGTGAATTCGCCGTTGTTCGACAGCGGCGTCGCGGTACCCACGCGCGGTGTCGATTGCACCGCGCTGCGCAGCCGTTGCAGCGCGTATTTCGGCACGATGGTGTCCGAGTTCAGCAGCACGACGTCGCCGGCATCGGTTTCGCCGAGTGCCCGGTTGACCGCGCCGACAAAGCCGAGATTCTGCTCATTGATCAGCAGGTGGATGCGCGACGCGGCAGCCAGCTCGGCGAGCAGGCGCTTGATGTCGCGCTCGGGCGACGCATCGTCCACCACGACGATGGTCGAGCCCGGCGTGCAGGCGGCGGCCGTCAAGGCGCTCTCGATGCAGGCGCGTGTCGCGGCCAAATCCCGGTACACCGGGATGATGATGGTGAGCGGTGGCGTTTCGCCGTCTCGCGCGCGCTCAGCCCGTGGCGGCGCGTTGCGATGATCCGGGGCGCGATTGGCCGGGAGCTGAACGCTTGCAATGATCCGGCCGGCTTGCGCGATCTCGAGCCGCTGCGAGGTCGCCGATGGCGGGCGGATCAGGCGGAAGCTCGCGGCGTGCCGCCCATCGCGTGCGAATCTGTGGCGGGGATCGGAGGGAAGCTGGACGGCGCTGGATTGGTCCGCCTGCGCCAGGGAGAGCTGCGGGTCGTCAGCGCCTCGCCACGTCACCCATCCCTTCACCTCTTCATCCAGGAAGTCGACGCGGGCGCAGCTGTCCTGACCGCCCTGTTCGAGCTGCACGAGAGCGGCCCTGACCGAATCCGGATCGTCGTCGCGCCGTGCGATGGTCCGTGCGGCCTCGATCCGCTGCACGCCGTCACCCCACGTCATCATGCGCCGCGCGGCAACCAGATCGTCCGGTTCGAGTTCGATCGCCCTGGCAACGCTGGCGACAGCGTCATCCCTGAGACCAAGGCGAGACAGCGCTTCTGCGCGCAGCAGGTGGGCGCGGGCGCCCGGATGCGGCATGATCCGGCAGCGGCGGTCGGCGAGCGCGAATGCCAGCCGGAAATTGCGCGCCTCCAGCGCCGCGACCGCAGCCCGCTCGAGATCGACGTGATGGAGCGTTCTGGACGTAAAGGCGATCTTGCGCGCGTCGGCGGTCAAATGTCGCCCTTATCTGCCGGATGTCAGCCTGTCGTCTTCACGGCGCTCTGCCGGCTGCGGAATACGCGCACGCGGCCCTCGAGACGCGGTCCGTCCACGCGTGGCGCCGGGTTGATCTGTTCGACGCGCCTCGGCTGCTGCGGCGCAAGTGGCGCGGCCTGCACGCGGCGTTCTTCGAGATTGAGCTTAAGGCCGACCAGGGGTTCCCGTCCCGACGGGCCGGACACCACAATCCGGTTCCCGGTCACGCGCAGGGCCCGGCGCGCCAAGGAAGATCGTCTCGGCCGAGATGATGTAGCGATCCACGCTGGGCCCGGTGGCCTCCAGCGAGAAGCCGGTGATGGCCAGTGCCCGGCCCCGGGTTCCGGCGAAGGTTCCGAGCGGAACGAACTGGTTGTCTCCCTGCTGCGGCCGGGCGAACTTGACCGCATATTGCAGGTTGAGATCGCGCGGCTTGTTCGGCCATTCGAGCGAGATGCCCTCGATCCGGGCGGGAGCGGACGGTCCGGCGATCCAGGTATTCGGGCCGACGGTCACGTCACCGAGGCCGGCGACATGCGCGAGCAGCTTGAGGTCGCTCTGCCCATTGGCGCCAGCCTGAGGCGCGAATTCGGGCTCGAGCTCGGGCTCAAAAGCATCGAATGGCTGGTTGTCCGGCTGCGTGGCCTGCTGGGCCTGGGCCTGCTGGCCCTGGGCCAGCGGCTCGATCTTGATGTTGGCGGCGGTCGACCCGCCGACGCGCCCCGCGCTGACCTCGACGATCAGGCGGCTCGGCCGGGCGACCGACACGACCAGCGCGCTTTCGGGCGCAAACAGGGTTCCATTGGCGGCGTCAGGTCCGCTAATGATATTACAATTGTTAAGACTGGCGCGGTCCGCATATACGCGCACCACCGGAGGTGACATCTTATCATCCGCGCTATTGTACCGAACCAGGAAGAGGCCCCGTGCCAGATCAATGGTTTTCTGCTGAATCTGTTCGTTCATCGTCGCCTGCGAGCCTACGGAAGGGATTGATATGTCGCCCGCAGTGTGCCCCAAAAATCTGTGTGATAGAAGGGGGCTTAATGTTAATCCGGTAAGATAGTTTCACCCGTGCATATCGATGCCACACTTCCGGTCATGATGCAGAACCTGACGCCAATCGAAGATCGCACGGCCGGGGGGCGCGCCCGCCCGCCAATGAACGTCCTCTTCGTCCACAATAACTTTCCAGCCCAGTACCGCCACATTGCGCGCGCGCTTGCCGAGCAGCCCGGCAACAAGGTCGTCGCGGTCGGCTCGTCGACCGCGAGCGCGACGCCGGATATCCGGCTGATCAAATATTCGACGACCAAGTCGGACTCCGCGATCGTGCATCCCTTTGCCCGCCGCTTCGACGTCGAATCGCGGCGGGCCGAGGAGGTTCTGTATGCGCTGTCGTCGCTGTCGGGGCAGGGCTTCGTGCCCGACCTGATCTTCGCGCATCCCGGCTGGGGCGAGACGCTGCCGTTGCGCACGATGTTTCCGCGCGCGCGGATCATCCTGTATTGCGAATTCTTCTACGGCGCGGAGGGCAGGGACGTCGGTTTCGATCCCGAGTTTCCGATGACCGGCCTCGACGGCAATGTCGCGCTTCACCTGAAGAATGCGACCACGCTGCTGGCGCTTACGGAATGCGATTCCGGCGTGTCGCCGACACCGTGGCAACGATCGACCTTTCCCCGCGAGTTTCAGAGCAAGATCGAGGTCATCCACGAGGGCATCGACACCGACGAGGTGAAGCCCAATCCGGTCGCGCGGTTTCAGCTTCCGAACGGCGCGACACTCTCGGCCGAAGATGAAGTGATCACCTATGTCTCGCGCAATCTGGAGCCGGTGCGCGGCTTCCACATCTTCATGCGGTCGCTGCCGAAGATCCTGGCGGCGCGGCCGAATGCGCTGGTGGTGATCGTCGGCGGCAGCGGGACGTCCTATGGGGCAAATCCGCCGAAGGGCTCGAGCTGGAAGTCGATGTTCCTGGACGAGATCAGGTCGGACATCGACCTGCGCCGCGTGCATTTCCTCGGCTGGATTCCCCGGGACCAATATCTCGCGCTGCTGCAGATTTCCTCGGTCCACGTCTATCTGACCTACCCCTTCGTGCTGTCATGGTCGCTGCTGGAAGCCATGAGCGCAGGGTGTGCGGTGGTGGCGTCCGACACCGCCCCGCTGCGCGACATCATCTCGGACGGCAACGGCCTGTTGGCACCCTTTTTTGATATTGATGCGCTGTCGGATCAGGTAATCTCGGTGCTGACACGGCCCAAGGCCTTCAAAAAGATGCGAATGAAGGCGAGGAGCTTCGTGAGGGACAATTACGACGCGAAACGGGTCTGTCTGCCCAGGATGCTGACGCTCGTTGGATGAAGGTGTCCTCCCGTGCGATCGCGCGGGGGATCACGCCAGGAGTTTGCGATGCCGCTTGTCATTTCGGTTGCCCAGCGCAAGGGCGGGGTCGGCAAGACGACTCTTGCGGTCCTGCTGGCCGCAGAACTGGACCGGCGCACCGGCGTGGTGGGATTGGTCGACGCCGACTCCCAGGCATCCGCCTGTCACTGGGCCGAGCCCGGCAATCTCACGTTCCCGGTCTACCAGCTTGATCCGGAAACCCGCCCCGTCGCCGAATGGGCCAAGCTGATGCGCCAGATTCCGCATCAGATCATCGTGGTGGACTCCGCCCCCAACGATCGGGTGCTCGGCGCCGTGCTCGCGGTCGCCAATATCGTGCTGATGCCCTGCACGCCGTCCGGCCTCGACATCGAGGCCACCGCGCGGACGATCGACATCGTGCGCGAGGTCCGTGCCGCGCGGCGTACCGCGCTCCGTGCCATGATCGTTCCGAACCGCGTCGACCAGCGCACCCTTGAAGGCCAGCAATTGATCGAGGAGCTGGATACGCTGGACGAGGAGATCGGGCCGATGATCGGAAACCGCTCGGCCTATGTTCGTGCGGTTGCGCTCGGCCAATCGGTGGCCGATTTCGCCGGCGGGACGCCCGCCGATCTCGAGATCAAGATGCTCGCCGATCTCGTCATGAACTGGTGCGGGATCGCGCCCAGGCAACGCGTGACCAGTTAACAGATGGCGCCGGCGGGTTCACGTCGGGCTAACCATGCCTGCACGGGAACGACAAATTCTGCGCCGCAACCGGCCCTGCATCTGGTCGCGGTGTCCGCGGGAACCGCGGGGAAAAGCCCGAAAAGGACGACACATCTGCCGTCCATCGTGCATGGCAATGCTGCCGCGGGCGTCTTCATTTGCAACCGATAAGCCTGCCGGCGCAGCCAACGCCGCTTGGTTAACGGACTGCGCGCGCGCCCCCTCGCATTTGAAGCAAATGCCGCCGCGCGCTTGAGCCGAAGCGCAAGACATTTCCCATACATGCTTCCCGGCACGGTGGGGAGTGAAGAATGTACAGCGTCAAGAAAGTGATGGCCCTGGTTCTGGCCATCGTCGCGCTCGGGACCAGCGCACGGGATACGCAGGCCGGAATGATCGGTTTTCCGCTGCCGCTGCGCGGCGTGATCGAGCAGATCCGCTTCAGCGAGCCGACGCTGGCGCCGATGGCGTACACCATGTTCTGCATGCGCTATGCCGACGAATGCAAGCCGAAAGCCCGCGCCCGCATCGTGTTCCGCGGCGGCGCGACGCGCCTGACCAGGCAGCGCATCGCCGACCTGATCGAGGTCAATGCGCAGGTCAACCGCCAGATCGCTCCGCAGCGCAACGAACGCGGCCTCGCCGGCGAGGAATGGCTGATCAATCCGGCGCGCGGCGATTGTAACGACTATGCGGTCAGCAAGCGCCATGAGCTGTTGGCGCGCGGCTGGCCGATGCGCAATTTGCTGCTGAGCGAAGTGGTGACCTCCTGGGGCGAGCATCATCTGGTGCTGGTGGTCCGCGCCAAGGGCGGCGACATCGTGCTCGACAATCTCAATGCGCAGATCCGCAGCTGGTCGCAGGCGCGTTATCGCTGGGTCAGGATGCAGACCCCTGACAACCCCGATCACTGGGCCGCCGTCGCACAGGGCGGCGTCTGAATTCCTGAGTACACTCCATCGATCGAAAGTGGCGAGGCGAGACATTTCGCCGCGCCACGTTCGTTTGAGGTATGGATGACGATCACAAGATCGCTGCGCTCACATTCCGGAACGATTGCCGGCTTGACCGGTTGATCCCGATCACATCCATCGAGGCATCGTCATGAAGTTGGCCCGCCTATTTGCGATCGCAACGCTGGCGCTTGCCGCCGCAGGCCCCGTGCTCGCACAGGGCACCGGCCAGACCATGCAGGGCGGATCCCGCTACTCGATCGACGGACCCGGCGGCGGCGTTCCGACCTCGCGGCCGCAGGCGACCCGGCCGGTCCCGCCGGCAACACCGGTTTATCCTCACGGGAGAGCGTCGCGCCAGGCGCCGCCGGTCGGCCAACAGAGCAACGTCCCGCTGGGGTCGCGCTAACCCTCACGTCGGCGCGTAAGCGGGGCGGTCTTAACGCTATTCCCATCGCCGTTTTGCCGCGCCAGACGGAATGTCGTACCCATGCAGGCGCTGCGTCTGTTGAGACGCAGGATGGGTCCGCGCAGGGACGACATTTTCAATGACTAGCAAGGGTTCGATACTGATCACTGGCGGCGCGGGATATATCGGGTCCCACTGCGCCAAGGCCGTTGCCGAGGCCGGATTTGTTCCGGTCGTCTACGACAATCTGTCCACCGGTCATCGCAACTTCGTGCAATGGGGACCGCTGGTCGTCGGCGACGTCGCCGATCACGATAAGATCACCGCCACCATCCGCGCGCATGATGCGCGCGCCGTGATGCATTTCGCCGCGTTCAGCGCGGTCGGCGAATCCGTGGCGGATCCGCAAAAATACTTCACCAACAACGTCGCCGGCACGCTCGGCCTGCTGCGCGGCATGCGCCAGGCGGGCTGCGACCGCCTGGTGTTTTCCTCGACCGGCGCGGTCTACGGCAATGCCGGGCGCGATCCGATTCCGGAGAGCGCCGCGGGGCCGACCGTCAATCCCTACGGCCGCTCCAAATACATGATCGAGCAGATCCTGGCGGATTATCGCGCGGCCTATCGGTTCAACTCGGTCTGCCTGCGCTATTTCAACGCCTGCGGCGCCGATGCGTCCGGCAGCATCGGCGAGCTCCGCGATCCCGAGACGCATCTGATCCCGCGCGCGCTGATGGCGTTGCTCGGGCACGTGCCTGACTTCGCGATCTTCGGCGAGGATTACGACACGCCTGACGGCACCGCGGTGCGCGACTATATCCATGTCGACGATCTCGCCAGCGCCCATATCGCCGCGCTCGAGCTGCTGTTGAAGGGAGACGCCGGCGGCGTGTTCAACCTCGGCACCGGCACCGGCTATTCGGTTCGCGAGGTGCTTGAGGCGATCCGCGCCGAGACCGGCGAAGCGGTGCCGAGCGTGGTGCGTGAACGCCGCGCCGGCGATCCGCCGATCCTGGTTGCCGATCCCTCGAAGTCCGAAAGCGGCCTCGGCTTCAAGGCGAGCCGGTCGGATCTCGGCACCATCATCCGCTCGGCCTGGGCCTGGCACCAGAAGGCGCATCCGCGCCGGCGCTAACCAATCGCGCTAGCGACCTCATTCCAGCGTGATGTAGTGCTGCTCCGCCAGGCGGGCGAGGAACGGCATGTCGACAAAGCTCGTCACCAGGAAGACGGCGACCAGCGCCAGCACGGTCAGCATCAGGCCGCGCTCGCCATAGAGCTTCTCCGGCTTCTGCGCCGACGACCCCGGTGACGTCGACATCGAGAAGTAGGTGGTGAACAGCATCACCACCAGCGGCATCGCGAGGATGTACTCGATGCGGTACTTCACCAGGAACACCGACAGGAAGAACACCGAGAACAGCGAATAGCTGAGACAGGACGCGGTCAGCGACACCTCGGTATAGTCCGCAAAGCTCGCGCGGTAGCGCGCCAAAAGCTCCCGGCCGTGGGAGGCGGCGATCTCGCGATATTCCGACAACCGCTTGGCCGCCATCAGGAATGCGCCGCCGAACCAGTAGCACAGGATCACCGAGCCCGGCGGCAGCGAGGTCGGGTCGATCATCGCCCAGCCGATCAATAGCCGCAGCGGATTGTTGACGGATTCCGAGATGACGTCGAAATAGGCCTTGTCCTTGCTGCGCAGCGGCGGGACGTTATAGACGATGCCTTGAAGTGCAAAGATGCTGGTCGCGAGCAGCATCAGGCGGCTGCTCGCGGCCGCGCAGGCGAGGCCAATCGCCACCAGCAGCAGCCATTCCAAGCCGATGATCTTGCCGTCCATCACGCTCTGCACCGCGGAACGCTGCGACTTGGTCGGATGATGCCGGTCGAAGCCGCGGTCGAACCATTCGTTGATCACGTAATTGGCCGACGCGATGCAGACTGCTGCGACGAGGCCAAGGATGATCGAGGCGGCAGGATGCTCGCCTCTGGCGCCGCGCAACAGCCAGGCCAGGATGATGCCGGGAAGGATGAAGATGTGCTTGGTGCTGTGATCGAGCCTGAGGATCGCGAGATACTGCCGGATGCCCGCGGCAGGCGGCTTGCTGGCTTCGACCTTGCTGTCCATCAGCGCCATCGCGCGGTTCCTTGTCCTGTTATCCTCGATCGATCGCCTAATTGAGCAGGTAGACGTCGAAGCTCTCGTCGGTCTTCGCCTGGCCGAAGCGGTGGATCATCGTGGTCGCTGCGCGGAAGTCGCTGATGTCGGCGGCTGAGGCGCGGAACGTCCGCCAGTCCTTGCCTTCGTCATAGATCTGGTCGGGCACGATCGCATCGAGCCGGTAGGCCAGCAGGATGATGACGGGCGCGCCACGGGTGTCGCGGAGTTCGCGCGCCAGGCGCAGCGTCGCGCCGAGATCGCTGTCCATTTTGCCCTTGCGCGAGAAGATCACGACGCTACCGAACCTGTGGTCGCGTGCGAGATAGAGCGGGTTCCTGACGTAATAGGGCAGCGCCTCGACCAGATATTCCGGTTCGCTGAGGATGACGGCATTGGCGAGATCGGGGCGTGAGGCGATCAGGCGGCCGAGATCGGCGCTGCGGCTTGCGACAACGCCGGTCGCGGCATTGCGCAGGTCGTTGATGCCGGCGGCGGTCTGGATCGCGAGCACCAGCAGCAGCGAGACGCGCCCGATCGCCGGCAGCAGTCCGGCGGATGCCGCGGTGATCTTGCTCCAGCCGATCCAGTACAGCGCGATCAGGAAGCACAGAAACACCGCGGCGTGGCGGTAGGCGCCGTTGGCGGCGACGGCGAAAAACAGCGACGTCAGCAACAGGGCGGCGATCGCGGCGAGAAAGGCGGGCCGGCGTGGCAACAGACCGAGCGTCGCGCCGAACAGCAGCACCGATCCCACGACCGAAGGCAGCAGATTGGCAAACAGCGCGCCGAGCGACGTCGCGCCCGGATTCACCAGCGCCAGCATCGCAGCGGTCAGCGGCGAGGCGCGCGACCAGTCGCGCGCCGCCGCATCGTTATAGGTCGGCAGCATCGTCACCGCGCAGATCGCGACGCCGATCGTCGCGATGGTCGCATTGATCCCGAAGTTGGTCAGCTGCGGCGACCAGCCCCAGCCGTGAACTTCGAGCAGGTCGAGCAGCCAGAACAGCAGCAAGGCGCCGGCCATGATCGCGCCGACGACATTGGTGTTGGCGAGCAGCAACAGCAGCACGCCGAGCACGACGCCGCGGTCGCGGTGAACCGAATAGCAGGCCGCGATCGCGAACAGGAACAAGGCCGAGATGCCGTAATTCCTCGCCATCACGACATATTCGAACAGCAGCGCATGGCCGGTGATCAGCAGCAGGACCAGCGGCCGCGGAAACGGCGATCGGAAGATCAGCAGCGCGACCGTGACGAACCCTACCGCGAAGGCAACCCCAGGCAGCACTTCGACCCGGCCGACCGCGGCATGCGCGCCGCGCAGCAGCAGATACCAGAGGGCAGGGTGGCCTTCGCCATGCAGCCCTCGCAGCATCGCGATCACATCGTCGCCATCAAGGGCGATGGTGAGCGCGCGGACCTCGTCGCGCCACATCACGTGACGGGAAATCTGGAAGCCGGTCAGCGCGATCCAGCCCGCGAGGAGCAGGAGGTCCGGCCACGACCGGCGCTCGCGCTTCGGCGCGAACAGCCAGCCGTCCAGGATTTGCAACGGGCGGGTCAATGAATCCTGCTGTATCCGGGAACGCCGGACGGCGGCGTCATCTGCGGCTTCGTCATTTGTGTTAACAGTAAAAGCCACCTAGAATGTTGTAACATTATGGGCAATGCAGGCTAACATTTATGACGTCGACGCCGGCCCAGAGGACGCTCGGAGATATCGGCCCTGCGCATCCCGAAGTGGAGTTCGCGCTGGTGCTGGCGCGGACCATCGATTCCGTGAATTCCGACCCGCAGCAGCTGCGCACCGCGATCTACGAGCTTGCGCGGCAGAAGCCGCAGCAGCTCGCGCATCAGGATCCCAGGGAAAAGGCCCGCCTGATGTTCGAGGTCCGGCCGCGCGACGACGCAGCGCTGTCGCCGGGACGCTACGCGCTGATCCTGAAGGCGCAGGCCTACGACCTCACGGTCGAGGGCGCGGTGACCGACAAGCGGCACTGCCTGCAGCGGAAGGCGGCGGCGAATGGCGTGTTCTACTCGGAATGCGAGAAACCGTGAGCGGCGCGGCCGTCCGGTTCAGTGTGGTGCTGGCGCTGTTGCTGTCGTCGCGTGCCGCCATCGCAGCCCCCGACGCTGAGACGGCGAAGCGGTGCCTGCGCGCCGCCTACATGGTCTATCCGTACAAGCGGCCGGGAGCGACGCCGATGAATGGTGACCGGCTGAATTTCTTTCAGCAATGCATGGCGCAAGAGGGCACCAGGTCAGCGGAAGCGCCGAAGCGCGATTGAGCGGTTCAACCCGCGGATTGTTCCGCGCGCGATCGCAGCCGGCCGAGCTGGCTGCGCAGCACCAGCAGGATGAAGTGACCCGCACTGATGCCGGCGAGCCCGCCCGCGATCTTGACGATCGCATCGAGCAGCCGGCCGTGACGGTCCGGCGTCAGCAATTGCATCGCCTCAAGCGTGAACGAGCTGAACACGACAAACAGCACGATCAGGGTGGTCCGCCGCGGGTAGCCGATCACGAAGGCCGTGGCCATCACCGCATATGCGGCGAAGCGCTCGGTCTGCGGATGGAAAAACGACGGACGGTCCTGGATGGGGGACAACGTGACGAATGCGATGAAGGCCAGCGCAAGCCAGCCCGCAACCACGCCAAACGTCCTAATCTTCGAAACAAGCAATCAAGTATTCCCGGTCCCTGTGTCCAGTTGCATTAGCGCATTGCTCACGTCCGCGAAAATGAATTCCTGCCGAAGGTTAACCGGCCGCCGTCAGTGATATTGCTCACGGTATCGACGCGTCAGGTCGGCGACGATGGACAAGCGGGCGTATATCCGAGTTGTTGGTATCAAAATACCGCGAATTGAAACCAAGCCTCATTGCGTCCGCATCTTACGGCGGGAACCGGTCGCGCTTGCGCGGGTTCCCGGGATGTGCACCTGACGAAAAAATTAGCTTTGCCCTGCGGCTCCATTCATAAGCCGTTCACGGCGCGAAGCCTCATTTGATGCCCGGACTATCGCAATGCTCACTCTCGGAGGCCAAAGTGCGTCTGCTCGTCGTTGAGGATGACCCGGATTTGAACCGCCAGCTCACCACCGCGCTGACGGACGCCGGCTATGTGGTCGATCGTGCGTTCGACGGCGAGGAGGGGCATTTCCTTGGCGACAGCGAGCCCTACGATGCCGTCGTGCTGGATATCGGCTTGCCGAAAATGGACGGTATCTCGGTGCTGGAGGCCTGGCGGCGCAACAAGCGGGTGATGCCGGTCCTGATCCTGACCGCGCGCGACCGCTGGAGCGACAAGGTGCAGGGCTTCGATGCCGGCGCCGACGATTATGTCGCCAAGCCGTTCCACCTCGAGGAGGTGCTGGCGCGGATCCGCGCGCTGTTGCGCCGCGCCACCGGGCATGCGCAGGTCGAGCTGGTGTGCGGGCCGGTGGTGCTCAACACCCGCACCAAGCGGGTCAGCGTCAACGGCAACCCGATCAAGCTGACCTCGCACGAGTACAACCTGCTTGATTATCTGATGCACCACACCGGGCGGGTGGTCTCGCGCACCGAGCTGGTCGAGCATCTCTACGACCAGGACTTCGACCGCGACTCCAACACCATCGAGGTGTTCGTCGGCCGCATCCGCAAGAAGCTGGAAGTCGATATTATCCAGACGGTTCGCGGCCTCGGCTACATGCTGTCGCCGCCGACCTAAAGTTACAGTTGCGTTTTGTTTCGGTGTCATCGTCCGCCGCCGGGTCGCGCGAACGCGCGCCCGATGACAGGCTCAGGCGGACGATCCATTATTCCGAGACGCCGATGTTTGATGGAGGGGCCGCGGCGTACTGGATTCCCCGCATTCGCGGGGAATGACAATTGTAGTGCCCGAATGTCTTCGCGTGAAGAAGTGCGATTAAACAAGAGGATGAGGGCATATCCTATTGCGTTGGATCACGCTCTTAAGGCGCTTGATCGCCAGGCGGGCCTTGTCATGATCCGCGCCGGGAGGACTGGATTCGCTGATGTCTGAATCCCTGATGTCTGTCGCCGACACGCCGTTCGAGTTCGTGCCCTGATGGGCGGCAGCTCGCTTGCGACACGCCTGTTCGTCTCGGCGACCGCCTGGGTGGTGGTGATCCTGGCGATCACCGGCGTCATCCTGTCGTCGGTCTATCGCGACGCGACCGAGCGCGCCTTCGACCGCCGGCTCAATCTCTATCTGCGCACCCTGATCGCCGAGGTGGCGACGCCGGACGAGCCGGCGGATCGCCAATTCCAGTCGCTCGGCGAGCCGCTGTTCGACCTGCCGCTGTCGGGCTGGTACTGGCAGATCGCCCGCACCGACACCGAAAAGGGCGAGACCCGGGCCTCGCGCTCGCTGTGGGACAAAAAGCTGCCGAAGCTCGAGGAGCACGGCGCCGAGCTGACTGCCGCCGGCGTGCGGCTCGGCTATGTCGACGGGCCCGAAGGCCAGAGCCTGCGCATGGTGGAGCGCCCGGTCGATCTCGGCGCCGACGGCAAGTTCCTGGTCAGTGTCGCCGGCGACGCCACCGAGATCTTCGATGAGACCCGCAGCTTCGACTATTACCTGTTCGGCACCTTCGCCGCGCTCGGTATCGTGCTGCTGCTGACCACGATCTTCCAGGTGCGCTACGGCCTGGCACCGCTGAAGCGGATCTCGGATTCGATTGCCGATATTCGCTCCGGCCGCGCCGAGCGGCTGGAGGGCCGCTTCCCGGTCGAGATCGCGCCGCTGGCGCGCGAGACCAACGCGCTGATCGATGCCAACCGGGAGATCGTCGAGCGCTCGCGCACCCATGTCGGCAATCTCGCCCATGCGATCAAGACGCCGCTGTCGGTGATCGTCAACGAGGCGGCCACCCATTCCGCCGATCCCTTCGCCGGCAAGGTGCTGGAGCAGGCCGGTCTGATGCGCGACCAGGTCGCCCACCACCTCGAGCGGGCGCGGATCGCCGCCCGCGCCACCATCGTCTCGACCATCACCGACGTCGCGCCCGCGATCGAGGCGCTGCGCCGGACGATGGAGAAGATTCATCGCGACCGCGATCTCACCATCGAGGCCAAGGCCGATCCGGCGGCGCGGTTTCGCGGCGAGCGGCAGGATCTTGAGGAGATGGTCGGCAATCTCGTCGACAATGCCTGCAAATGGGCCGCCTCGCAGGTGTTGATCGAGGTCGCCCTGGTTCCGCCGGAGGCGTCGGGCGCGGGACCGAGGCTGCGCATCGTGGTCGACGACGACGGCCGCGGCCTGTCGGAGGCCGAGCGCGCCCAGGTGGCGCGGCGCGGCCAGCGGCTCGACGAATCGAAGCCCGGCTCGGGGCTCGGCCTGTCGATCGTGACCGATCTCGCCGGCCTCTATGGCGGCCATCTCATCCTGAACGACGCCCCGATCGGCGGCCTGCGGGCCGAGCTGGTGTTGCCGGCGGTGTAGGCGAGCAATTCCATGAAACCAGCTCATAGGAGCGCTTTTTGGGTATCGTCATTCCGGAGCGATGCGAAGCATCGAACCCGGAATCTCGAGATTCCGGGTTCGCTTCGCGCCCCGGAATGACGATGTTCGACGCCGCCGCATCGTGCCTGGCGCCGCCATTCTTCCTAAACGCGTTCTTAACGCGGCCGCCTCTATCATCGCGGGCGGACGGGCTGCGGCGTTTGCCGGGCATCAAGCTTTCACGACCGGGCGCATGAGCCAGAAATCGACCGAGCGGCTGAGGGATTATCTCGCGCAGCTTCCGCCGCAATCGCAGGCGCTGCTGATGCGCGAGCTGGAGCGCGCGGTCGAACGCGGCGACGACGTCGCCGTCGCCAATCTGGTGCTGGAGCAGCTGCGCAAGATCGTGCGCGGCGCCGAGGAGGACGAGCGGATCGAGCCGCGCAGCGACGATCCGGCGCGGCTGCTGTTCCGGCCGCTGGAGCCGTTCCTTGCCGAGACCAATTTCCCGACCCGGCCCGGACAGCTCCGGCGCGCCTCGCTGCTGCCGATCTGGCAATGGCTGGCCCGCGAGGGCGCGCCCGAGGCTATCAGCGAATTCGAGGCGGCGCTGGCGGCGGCGACCGAGAACGGCCCGATCGAGATCGCCGCGCGCAAGTTCCAGCTGGCCGCCGCAGAGGCCATCATCAAGATCGCAGGGCCCAGCCAGGACGACCGCCAGCGCGCGCTGGCGCGCGTCGGCCCGCCGAGCGTGGTCGAGGACCTGCTGCCGATCGGCCTGGTGCTGCAGGCGCGCGAGGCGCTGGAGACCCTGGGTAGCCGGCTGCCGCGCCAGATCCGCGTGTTCGCCGACTCCCAGATCGCCTCCGCCACCGACGCGCTGAAGCTGCCGTCGCTGCAGACGCCGCAGCTCCTGCCGTTCGCGCTGTCGCTGATCGCGCAGCGGCTCGCCGCGCCGTGGCAGATCGTCCGGCTCGCGATCAAGATGGCGGCCTCCGACGACGAGCTGCGGGTCGCGGCAACGCCCTACGGCGTCGCCGTCACCATCGCGCTGCATGATTTGTCGTTCGTCGCGGCCTGCCTGCGCACCGACATCAAGCGCGGGCATTTCGAGTATGTCGGCGAGCAGCTCAAGACCCTGCATGACGGCGTCCGCGGCCTGCGCACCGAGCTCGACCTGCGCAACGATTCCACCTGGGGCCGCCAGCTGACGTCGGTGCGCGCCGACACCTCCAACGCGCTGCAATCGGAGATCGACAGCGTGCCGGGCCGGGTCCGCCGCATCCTGCGCCAGCGCGCCGACAAGGACATCACGGCCGGCGCCAAGATCGACATGTCCGAGGTCGAGGACGTCGCCGCCCTGATCGATTTCGTCGCGGTGTGCCGCACCTATGCCAGCGAGCTCGCCATCAACGAGGTGACGCTGCGCACCTTCTCGGACCTGCAGCATTATGTCGAGCAATCGACCGAGGGGCTGGTGCAGTCATTGCGCGGTGGCGACGCCCGGGTCCGCGCCTTCCGCCAGCAGCAGGTCAAGGCCGCGATCCGCTTCTGCGAAGTGCTGTTCGGCCACGACTACGCCTCGCTGATGAACCGGGCGGCGGAGAATGCCGTGACGGGTGAGCGGAAGTCGTCTCGCGCAGGGTAGCGCAGTCCAGTGCTGTCATCGCAATTATAGCAGCGTCATTCCGGGGCTCGCGAAGCGAGAACCCGGAATCCACTCACCCGCGCAGCTTGTGGCCCGATGGATTCCGGGCTCGTGCTTCGCACGCCCCTGAATGACGACAAGGCATTACGGTGCATTTAATTGCAATGTGCACCAGCACAAAGCACTGCCGGACTATCTTATGGGTCGCGGCAATTCCCGCGCATGTTCGACGGCAAAACCGACGAGCCCGTCCAATGCGGGCGATAGGCATTCACACAATTTCGGAATAATGGAAGTGTGCCTCTGAGTTGCCCGACGTGTCAAGTCGTCCTTTGAGCGCCGGCGGCCGCCGTCCGGCTCCTTTGCATGGGGTTGTTTTCGCAGTTTTTGGTAAAGCCCGCCTTGGCCCGGAAATGCCGTTGCTGGACCGCTGGAATGGCACTGGAAAATCACCCCGTTCCGACCTTCCGCCGATCCAGCAATTGTCAATTGCCGGGCTCGCCGCCGGTGGTGTAAAGCGATTCTAAGGCGGCTTGCCGGAAGCCGCCGTTCCATCCGGGAACCGCTTGATGACGCTGTGGTTTGTGTTCGCGCTGATGACGGTCGCGGCGATCTTTGCCGTGCTGTGGCCGCTCAGCCGCCGCGGGCGCGCGGATAGCGGCGGCAGCGAGGTCGTGGTCTACCGCGACCAGCTCGCCGAGATCGACCGCGACATGGCTTCAGGGATCATCGGCGCCGCCGAGGCCGATGCCGCGCGGATCGAGATCAGCCGCCGGCTGCTGGCCGCGGCCGACCAGAGCGGACGTGACACCCCGGTGCAGGGCAATCTGACGCTGCGGCGTGCCGCCACGGTCGTCGCGCTGGTCGGGCTGCCGGTGATTGCCTCGAGCTTCTATCTCGCGCTCGGCTCGCCGCGGCTCGGCGACTTCCCGCTTGCCGAACGCAGCAAGGTCGCCGATGCCAACCAGCCGCTCGCCAATCTGGTCGCGCAGGTCGAGGCGCATCTGGAGAAGAACCCGACCGACGGCCGCGGCTGGACCGTGCTGGCGCCGGTGCTGTCGCGGCTCGGTCGCTACGATGATGCGGTGCGCGCCTATCGCAACGCCATCAGCTATGCCGGCGACAGCGCCGATCGCCGCGCCGATCTCGGCGAAGCCTTGATCGGGACCGCCGGCGGCGTCGTCACCGCGGAGGCGAAGACGGAGTTCGAGCGCGCGGTGGCGCTGAATGGCGACGACGCCAAGGCGAACTATTTCCTCGGTCTCGCCGCCGAGCAGGACGGCCGCAAGGCTGATGCCGCCGCGCTCTGGCAGAAGATGCTGGCGAAGGCGCCGTCAGATGCGCCGTGGCGGCCGCTGGTGCAGGCGGCGTTGGTGCGGGTCGGCGGCACCGTGCCAGACGTTCCCCCGGGCGTCAGCGCGCCGAGCCTGCCGGACGGTGCAATGGCTGCGGCCAAGGACATGAGCGAGGCCGATCGCAGCACCATGATCAAGGGCATGGTCGATCGGCTGGCGACGCGGCTGAAGACCAATGGCGACGATGTCGAGGGCTGGCTGCGGCTGGTGCGCGCCTATCTCGTGATGGGGGAGCGCGACAAGGCGATCAGCGCGCTCGCTGATGCCCGTCAGGCGGTCGCCAACGATGCGAACCGGTTGCGTCAGCTCAATGAAGGGCTGAAGAATCTCGGGTTGGATGGATAAATCATGACACCGAAACGAGCGCGGCGGTTTTCGGATGATGTCATGAGCAAGGATGCACCATGACCAGGAAGCAACGGCGTTTGACATTGATCGGCTGCGCGCTTGCTGTGCTGGCGATCGCCGCGGGCCTGGTGCTGAACGCGCTGCGCGATTCCATCGTGTTCTTCTCGACGCCGTCGATGGTCGCCGAAAAGCATCTCGGTCCGGGCAAGCGTTTCCGCCTCGGCGGACTGGTGGAGCAGGGCTCGCTCAAGCGCGGCGACAATCTCGCCGTGACCTTCACCGTCGCCGACGGGGCTGCGACGCTGCCGGTCGCCTACAAGGGCATCCTGCCGGATTTGTTCCGCGAAGGGCAGGGCGTCATTGCCGAAGGCGCGCTCGATGCGGATGGCGTGTTCCGCGCCGACACCGTGCTCGCCAAGCATGACGAGACCTACATGCCGAAGGACGTCGCCGATGCCCTGAAGAAGCAGGGCCATTGGAAGGACGATTACGGCAAGAAGCCGAACAATATGCCGAGCGCCTCCGCGGCGCCGACCCAGGGAGCCGTTCGGTGATCGCCGAAAGCGGACATTATGCCCTCGTGCTCGCGCTCGCTCTGGCGCTGATCCAGTCGATCGTGCCGATCGTCGGCGCGCGCTGGCGCGATGCGGCGCTGATGAACGTCGCGCGCTCGACCGCGCTGGCGCAATTGCTGTTCGTCGCGGCCTCGTTCGCGGCGCTGGTGACGCTGCATGTCACCTCGGATTTCTCGGTCGCCAATGTCTACGAGAATTCGCATTCGCTGAAGCCGCTGCTCTACAAGATCACCGGCGTGTGGGGAAACCATGAAGGCTCGATGCTGCTGTGGGTGTCGATCCTGGCGCTGTTCGGCGGCCTCGTCGCGGCGTTCGGCAACAATCTGCCGCTGTCGCTGCGGGCGCATGTGCTGGCGGTGCAGGCTTGGGTCGCCAGCGCGTTCTATCTGTTCATCCTGATCACCTCGAATCCGTTCCTGCGCATCGCCAATCCGCCGCTCGAGGGCCGCGACCTCAATCCGGTGCTGCAGGACATCGGCCTCGCGGTGCATCCGCCGATGCTCTATCTCGGCTATGTCGGCTTCTCGATCTCGTTCTCGTTCGCGGTGGCGGCGCTGCTGGAAGGGCGGATCGACGCCGCCTGGGCGCGCTGGGTGCGGCCGTGGACGCTGATGGCGTGGATCTTCCTGACCCTCGGCATCGCGATGGGCTCCTACTGGGCCTATTACGAGCTCGGCTGGGGCGGCTGGTGGTTCTGGGATCCGGTCGAGAACGCCTCGCTGATGCCGTGGCTTGCCGGCACCGCGCTGTTGCATTCGGCGCTGGTGATGGAGAAGCGCAACGCGCTGAAGGTCTGGACGGTGCTGCTGTCGATCCTGACCTTCTCGCTGTCGCTGCTCGGCACCTTCCTGGTGCGCTCCGGCGTGCTGACGTCGGTGCACGCCTTCGCCACCGATCCGACCCGCGGCGTGTTCATTCTGCTGATCCTGTTCGTGTTCATCGGCGGCAGCCTGTCGCTCTATGCCTGGCGCGCGCCGGCGCTGAAGCAGGGCGGGCTGTTCGCGCCGATCTCGCGCGAAGGCGCGCTGGTGCTCAACAATCTGCTGCTCACCACCGCCTGCGCCACGGTGTTCATCGGCACGCTGTATCCGCTGGCGCTCGAGGTCCTGACCGGCGAGAAGATCTCGGTCGGTGCGCCGTTCTTCAATTTCACCTTTGCACCGCTGTTCGTGCCGCTGCTGCTTGCGGTGCCGTTCGGGCCGCTGCTGGCCTGGAAGCGTGGCGATTTGCTGGGCGCGGCGCAGCGGCTGATGGTGGCCGGTATCGGTGCGCTGGTTGCGATCGCGCTGGTGTTGGCGTGGACCTATGGCGGCGCGACGCTGGCGCCGCTTGCGATCGGGCTTGCGGCGTTCGTCATCGTCGGCGCGCTGTGCGATCTCGCCGAGCGCATCGCGCTGTTTCGGATTCCGCTGTCGCTCTCGCTGCGCCGTGCGCGCGGCCTGCCGCGCGCCACCTGGGGCACGGCGTTTGCGCATGCCGGTCTCGGTGTCGCCCTGATCGGGATCGTCTGCGAGACCGCCTGGAACAGCGAATATATCGGCTCCATGAAGCCGGACGACACAGCCCGCGTCGCCGGCTACGAGCTGCGGCTCGACGGCCTGACCCCGCGGCAGGGCCCGAATTTCCGCGAGATGGTCGCGCAATTCACCGTGACCCGTGACGGCGAAAAGATCAGCGTGATGACGCCGTCGAAGCGCAACTTCACCACCCGCGGCGCCTCGACCACCGAGGCCGCACTGCTGACCCGCGGCGCCAGCCAGCTCTACATCTCGCTCGGTGATGCCGCGGCCGACGGCACGATCGCGGTGCGCATCTATCACAAGCCGCTGGTCCTGATGATCTGGTGGGGGCCGGTGCTGATGGCCTTCGGCGGCCTGCTGTCGCTGTCCGACCGCCGCTTGCGGGTCGGTGCGCCGAAGCCGGCCAAGGCCGCCGCGCGCGCCTTGCAGGCGGCCGAATGATGCGGCCGCGCAGCCTCGCAGCCGCGGTGATTGCGGCGATCCTGATGCTCGGCGCGATGCCGGCCCGCGCCGTGCTGCCCGACGAGATCATGACCGATCCGGCCAAGGAGGCGCGGGCGCGCGAGCTCTCCAAGGAACTGCGCTGCATGGTCTGCCAGAACCAGTCGATCGACGATTCGGAGGCGCCCTTGGCGCGCGACCTCCGCCTCTTGGTGCGTGAACGCATCTCGGCCGGCGACAGCGACGCCCAGGTGATCGATTTCCTGGTGGCCAGATATGGCGAATTCGTGCTGCTCAAGCCGCGCCTCAACGAGCATACGCTGGTGCTGTGGCTGACCCCGCCGCTGGCGCTGCTGCTGGGCGGTTTTGCGCTCTGGCGGCTCGGCCGGCGCAGGGCAAATCCGCAGCCCGGCGGGGCGGATTCCGGCCCCGGATTGACCTCCGAGGAGGAAGTCCGGCTGGAACGGCTGCTGGCGGCCGAATCCGCGCCGGACAAGCCGGTTTAGTTCCCGTTTAAGCCCTTATTTTGCCTGCGCTATTCTGCCGCAGCATCGGCCGCCTCAATTACCAAAGTTTAATTCCGCAGCCAGCGCGCTGTAAGGCTGATGACCCCATGTTCAGACGCATCAGGTGCTTGCCCGGCACCAATTGATTCTGGCCCTGGAGATTTCAGCCAATGACCGAACGTCCCGACCTCTCGACCCTTCCGTCCTACAAGGCGCCGAAGCGCGCGCTGTTCTCTGCCCGCAAACTCGCGCTGATGGCCTCGGTCGTGGCCGGCCTCGGTGCCGCCACCTACGGCTTCAGCCCCTCGCATAATCCCGCCGACCTGTTCACGACGCCTGCGCATGCGCAGGTCAATAACGAGGTCAAGAAGGTCCAGCAGCCGGTCGGGTTCGCCGACATCGTCGAGCGCGTCAAGCCGTCGGTGATCTCGGTCAAAGTCAACATTCGCGAGAAGGTCGCGAAGGACGACAGCGGCAACAATGACGATTCGCCGTTCCAGCCGGGTTCGCCGATGGAGCGCTTCTTCCGCCGCTTCGGCGGTCCGGATGGCTTGCCCCCGGGTCTGCGCGGTGGACCGCGTGGCGGTGGCGTGGTGACCGGCCAGGGCTCCGGCTTCTTCATCTCGGCTGACGGCTATGCCGTGACCAACAATCACGTGGTCGACGGCGCCGACAAGGTCGAAGTCACCACCGACGACGGCAAGACCTATTCCGCCAAGGTGATCGGCACCGACCCGAAGACCGACCTCGCGCTGATCAAGGTCGAGGGTTGGCCCGAACTTCCAGTTCGCCAAGCTCTCCGACAGCAAGCCGCGCATCGGCGACTGGGTGCTGGCGGTCGGCAATCCGTTCGGCCTCGGCGGCACCGTGACCGCGGGCATCGTCTCCGCCTCCGGCCGCGACATCGGCAACGGCCCGTATGATGACTTCATCCAGATCGACGCGCCCGTGAACAAGGGCAATTCGGGTGGCCCGGCGTTCGACGTCTCCGGCGAGGTGATGGGCGTCAACACCGCGATCTACTCGCCGTCCGGCGGCAGCGTTGGTATCGCGTTCTCGATTCCCGCGCAGACCGTCAAGAGCGTCGTCGCCCAACTGAAGGACAAGGGCTCGGTCAGCCGCGGCTGGATCGGCGTCCAGATCCAGCCGGTCACCTCCGAGATCGCCGACAGCCTCGGCATGAAGAAGGCCGAAGGCGCGCTGGTCGCCGAACCGCAGGCCAACGGCCCCGCGGCCAAGGCCGGCATCGAGTCCGGTGACGTCATCACCGCCGTCAATGGCGAGCCGGTGAAGGATGCGCGCGAACTCGCCCGCACCATCGGCGGCATCGCGCCCGGCAATGCCGTGAAGCTGAACGTGCTGCACAAGGGCCAGGACAAGGTCGTCAACATCACGCTCGGCCAGTTGCCGAACAACCTGGAAGCCAAGGCAGACACCGACAACAGCGACAAGGGCAACTCGTCGCGCGGCACCGATGTGCCGAAGCTCGGCCTCACCGTGGCTCCCGCCAACAGCGTGGCCGGCGCCGGCAAGGAAGGCGTGGTCGTGACCGAAGTCGATCCCAAGAGTGCTGCCGCCGAGCGGGGCTTCAAGGAAGGCGACGTGATCCTCGAGGTCGCCGGCAAGTCGGTCGGCACCGCCGGGGAGGTCCGGGATGCGATCACTGCGGCCCGCGGCGACAACAAGAACAGCGTTCTGATGCGCGTGAAGAGCGGCGGTTCGTCGCGCTTTGTGGCAGTGCCGCTGGCCAAGGGATAACTACATATGAGTTGGAAAGCGTCGCCGGCATTCGTCGCCCCCGCCGACGGCGCTTTCCGGGGGGCGGGCCCCTTGCTCGCTCCCTATGTTGCCTTTCGATGGAATATGCCCCCCTCCGTCGGAAGGTCTCAGGGCGGTGAAGTCCCCCAGCTTCACCGCCCACTTTTTCCCAACATTTCGAGATTGCGCGCGGTCGTCTTGCATGTGCAGGCCGGCCGCGCCATGCTGACAGAGGGCCCATTCCCGTGACCGCAACCGCTCCGCAAATGCGCATCCTGATCATCGAAGACGACCGCGAGTCAGCCGACTATCTGGTCAAGGCATTCCGCGAAGTCGGCTACATCGCCGATCTCGCCTCCGACGGTGAGGAAGGGCTGTCGATGGCCGAAACCGGCGATTACGACGTGCTGGTGGTGGACCGCATGCTGCCGAAGCGGGACGGCCTGTCGCTGATCGGAATCCTGCGCGACAAGGGCAACCGGACGCCGGTGCTGATCCTCTCGGCGCTCGGCCAGGTCGACGACCGCATCAAGGGCCTGCGCGCCGGCGGCGACGACTATCTGCCGAAACCTTATTCCTTCGCCGAGCTGCTCGCCCGCGTCGAGGTGCTGTCGCGGCGCAATGTCGGGCCGGCCGAGGAGACCACCTACAAGGTCGGCGACCTCGAGCTTGACCGGCTGTCGCATCGCGTCGCCCGCGGCAAGGACGAGCTGACCTTGCAGCCGCGCGAGTTCCGCCTGCTCGAATATCTGATGAAGCACGCAGGGCAGGTGGTGACGCGCACGATGCTGCTCGAAAATGTCTGGGACTATCATTTCGATCCGCAGACCAACGTCATCGACGTGCACATCTCGCGGCTGCGCTCGAAGATCGACAAGGGCTTTGAGCGTCCGCTGCTGCATACCATCCGCGGCGCGGGGTATATGATCCGTGACGGCATTCGGTAAACTGATCCGGACCACGGCGTTTCGGCTGACGCTGGTCTACCTGTTCCTGTTCGCGCTGTTTGCCGCCTCGCTGCTGGCTTACTTCGCCTGGAACACGCGGCGGCTGATCACCGAGCAGATCACGACGACGGTCAATGTCGAGATCAGCGAGATCACCGACATCTACACCCGCCGCGGCCTGCGCGGCCTGCTCGGCACGATGGGCAACCGTGCGCTGCGGCCGGGCGCCAACCTCTATCTCGTGACGGCGCCGAACGGGCAGATGCTGGCCGGCAATGTCGGCGCGCTGGCGCCGGGCGTGATGAGCGTGCAGGGCTGGACCGAGACCGCCTATCGCCGGCTCGACGACCAGGACCAGACCGATCACCGCGCGCTGGTGCGGGTCACCCAGATGGAGAATGGCTTCCGCCTGCTGGTCGGGCGCGACCTCGAGGAGCGGCGGCGGTTGTTCGGCATCGTCGCCAAGGCGGCGCAATGGTCGATTTTGGTCGTGATCGTGCTCGGCCTCGGCGGCGGCATCTTCGTCGCGCGCCGCGTGCTGCACCGGATCGACGCCATGACCGGCACCACCAAGCGCATCATGGCGGGCGATCTCTCCGGCCGGCTGCCGGTCGGCCGCAGCGGCGACGAGCTCGACCGCCTCGCGGAAAATCTCAATGCCATGCTGGAGCGCATCGAGGCGCTGATGACGGGGCTGAAGGAGGTCTCCGACAACATCGCCCATGACCTGAAGACGCCGCTGACGCGGCTGCGCAACCGCGCCGAGGAGGCGCTGGCGCGATCGAGCTCCGAGGCCGACTATCGCGCGGCGCTGGAGCGGACCATCGAGGAATCCGACGGCCTGATCCGCACCTTCAATGCTCTGCTGATGATCGCGCGCGCCGAGTCCGGCCAGGCGCGCGGCAACATGGACGATTTCGACGGCGCCGACGTCGCCAATGGTATCCACGAATTGTACGAGCCGCTGGCCGAGGACGACGGCATGACGCTGCAGGTCAAGACCGCGCCGGCGCCCATACACGGCAACCGCGAATTGATCAGTCAGGCGGTCGCCAACCTGGTCGAGAATGCCATCAAATATGGCAAGCCCGATCCGGGCGTGGAGCCGATGAAGGCCGATGCGCGCGAAATCTTGATCGAGGCGCGGCGCGAGGGCGATCAGGTGCTGCTCTGCGTCACCGACCATGGTCCTGGGATCCCCGAGGGCGACCGCAAGCACGCGGTCGAGCGCTTCGTCCGCCTCGAGGCGAGCCGCACCTTGCCCGGTTCCGGTCTCGGCCTCAGCCTGGCCTCGGCAGTGGCCACGCTCCATGGCGGCGAGCTCAGGCTCGGCGACGCCCATCCGGGGCTGGTCGCGACCCTGGTGCTGCCGGCGCGGGCCGGCGGCAGTGACAGGCTTGCGGCTCAAACGCAGGATGTGCCACAGAAGGCGGCATGAATGCCGCCGCGCCGGGGAACGCGGATCGACATCGTCTGGCCGCGCGGTTCGCGGACGGACCGCATGTCGCCGCACCCGTATCCGCCGATCAACGCCTGACCGACTGGTTCGCCGAGCTCGAGCCGGCGCAATCGGCCGCGCTCGCGGTGCTGCTGGAATATCCGTTCGCGCGGGACATCCTGCGCGGCATCGCCGAGTTCTCGCCCTATCTGTTCGAGCTCGCGCGCGCTGATGCCGCGCGGCTGATCCGGATCCTGTCATGCGACCCGGAACAGCATCTCGCGGGCCTGATCGAGACCACCTCGCGCGAGGTGGTCTCCGCCGGCAGCGAGGCCGAGGTGATGCATCTGCTTCGCCGCATGAAGGCGGAAGCCGCGTTGATGATCGCGCTGTGCGACATCGGCGGCGTCTGGCCGGTGATGCGGGTGACGGCGGCCCTGACCGACATCGCGGTGAATTCGGTGCAATCGGCGCTGCGCTATCTGTTCCGGCAGGAGGTCGCGCGCGGCCGGATGACCGCCGCTGATTCCGAACATCCCGAGATGGGTTCGGGCCTGATCGTGCTCGCGATGGGCAAGATGGGCGCGGGTGAGCTGAACTATTCCAGCGATATCGACCTGATCGTGTTCTTCGATCGCACCGCCACCTCGCTCGCCGAGGACATCGAGCCGCAGCCGTTCTTCGTGCGCGTCACCCAGGCGATGGCGCGGATGCTGCAGCAGCGCTCGGGCGACGGCTATGTGTTCCGGGTCGATCTCCGCCTGCGCCCGGACCCGGCCTCGACCCAGGTCGCGATCTCGACCGACGCGGCCTTGAACTATTACGAGCGCGAGGGACGCACGTGGGAGCGCGCCGCGATGATCAAGGCGCGGCCCTGCGCCGGCGATCCCAGGGCCGGCGAGGCGCTGATCGGCGAGCTCGCGCCGTTCGTCTGGCGCAAGCACCTGGACTTTGCAGCGCTCGCCGACGTCCACGACATGAAGCGGCAGATGCAGACCTATCGCGGCCAGAGCGAGATCTCGGTCGAGGGCCATAACGTCAAGGTCGGCCGCGGCGGCATCCGCGAGATCGAGTTCTTCGCCCAGACCCAGCAGCTGATCGCCGGCGGCCGCCATCCCGAGCTGCGGGGTGCGGCCGACGCTGGAGGCGCTCAACGTGCTCGCCCACAGCAACTGGATCACCTTCGAGGCGCGCGACGAGCTGACGACGGCCTACGAATTCCTGCGCCGGGTCGAGCATCGGCTGCAGATGATCGCCGACGAGCAGACCCATTCGCTGCCCGAAGAGCCTGACGACGTCGAGCGGTTCGCGCATTTCTTCGGTTATCCAAATCGCGAGGCGTTCGCCACGGATCTGCTCGGCCAGCTCAAGATCGTGCAGAACCATTACGGCAAATTGTTCGAGGGCGACGATCCAACCGGCACCGCGAAGCTGCCGGATGTCGACTACGGCGCCGGCCCGGACGACGGCCGCCTGATCGAGCATCTCGCCCAGCTCGGCTTCAAGAAACCGGTTGCGGTCGCAGGCACCGTGCAGCAATGGATCGCGGGCGATTATCGCGCGCTGCGCGTGGAGGCGACGCGGGCGGCGTTCCTTGAATTCATTCCCGGCCTGATCGACGGTCTCGCGCCATGCCGAGGAGCCTGACGATGCGGTGGTGGCATTCGACCGTTTCCTCGGCGCGCTGCAACGGGGCGGGCGGCTGATCTCGCTGCTCAGCCAGAACCGCGATTTCGTCGCGCTGGTGGCGCTGATCCTCGGCGCTGCGCCGCGGCTCGGCGACATGTTGGCGCGGCAGCCGCAGATCATGGATGGCCTGGTCGACCCACGCTTCTTCGGCGCGATGCCGGACAAGAAGGAATTGTCGGAGCGGCTTGCCGCCACGCTGCAGGATGCGTCGTCCTATGAGGACTTCCTGGATCGCCTGAGACTGTTCGGCCAGGAGAGCCTGTTCCTGATCGGCACGCGGATCCTGTCCGGCACCGTGTCGGCGCAGCACGCCAGCACCGCCTTTGCCGACGTGGCGGAGGGCATCGTGCACACCGTGCACGGCCTCGTCACCGACCAGTTCGCCGCGCAATATGGCCGGATCAAGGGGCAGGAGACGGCGATCGTCGCGATGGGCCGGCTCGGCAGCCGCGAGATGACGGCGTCCTCCGATCTCGATCTGATCACGCTCTACGATTTCGATAGCGAGTCGCCGGATTCCGACGGCGAGCGTTCGCTGCACGGCGCGCAGTATTTTGCCCGCTTCACCCAGCGTCTGATCAGTGCCTTCACGACCCGCACCAATTACGGCGTGCTCTACGAGGTCGACATGCGGCTGCGTCCCTCGGGGCGCGCCGGTCCGGTCGCCTCGCGGATCGATGCGTTCGCCGACTACCAGGAGCGCGAGGCGTGGACCTGGGAGCATATGGCGCTGACGCGCGCCCGCGTGATCTCGTCGTCGCCCGAGTTCCGCAAGCGGATCGAGACGATTATCCGCAGCGTGCTGACGCGACCGCGCGATGCCGCGTCGACCGCGGCCGATGTCGCCGACATGCGGCGCGCGATCGCGCTGGAAAAGGGTGAGGACGACGTCTGGGACCTCAAGCTCGCCGCCGGCGGGCTCGTCGACATCGATTTCATCGCGCAATATCTCCAGCTCGCGCACGCGTCAGTGAAGCCGGAGATCCTCAGCGTCTCGACGCTGCAGGTGCTGGACAATGCCGCCAAGCTTGGCCTGCTCGGCCAGTCCGAGGCCGAGATCCTGCGCTCGGCAGCGCGGCTCTATCATGATCTGACGCAGATCCTGCGGCTCTGCGTGACCGGCAAGTTCAATCCCGAGACCGCGGGCGAACACCTGCGGCGCGTGATGGCGCGCGCAGGCGATGCGCCGGATTTCTCCGCGCTTGAAGCGCGCCTGCGCGAAACCCAGAGCGAGGTCCGCCGCGTGTTCAATGCGATCGTGGGCGGCGGGTAGAGGGAGACCCGTCATCCTGAGGAGCCGCGTAGCGGCGTCTCGAAGGATGCACGGCCACCGGCAGGGCCGTCGACCCTTCGAGACGGCCGCGTTGCGGCCTCCTCAGGGTGACGGAGATAGAGCAGGGCGCGGCCGGCTACGCCTGCTGCTTCAGCTTCTGCAGCGCGTCGAGCACGTCGGGGTCGAGGCCGGTGCCGCCGGCGTCGAGATGGGCGAAGATCTGCTTGCGCATCCGTGGGTCCCAGAACTTCCAGATGTGCTCGGAGATGCCCTGTACGGCGCGGTCGTGGCCCTGGCTGTGGAAGAACTTCCCGATCTGGTTCGCCATATAGACCAGCTTGTCAGGCGACGATGACATAAGCGGACTCCTTGCCGGGCGCCGCGCCTGTGACGCGTTCCGGATGCGTGAAGATTTCAAATCCATCGGCGCGGGCGATCGCGGCGAGCGTGATGCCGGCGGCATCGGCCATCCGCACCGCAAGCGCTGTTGGCGCCGACACGGCCGCAATCAGCGGCGCGCCGATCGCGGCGGTCTTCTGCACCATCTCGACCGAGACGCGGCTGGTCAGCAGCACCATGCCTTCGCTCGTGACCACCTGGTCGCGGGCCAGCGCGCCGGCGAGCTTGTCGAGCGCATTGTGGCGGCCGACATCCTCGCGCAGCACCACGATGCCGCGCGTGGCGGTCCAGAACGCGGCGGCGTGCACGGCGCGGGTCTGGTGATTGATCTCCTGCAGCGGCGCGACCGCCGCGACCGCGCTCATGATCTCGCGCGGCGAGAACACGCGGCCCGCGGGCACCACCGCGGCCGGCCGGACCGCCTCGGCGATCGAATCGATGCCGCAGAGACCGCAGCCGGTCGGGCCGGCGATATTCCTGCGGCGTTGGGCGATCTGCTCGGCCTTGTCGGGATTGAGCCACATCCTGAGCTCGATGCCGTCATCGAGCTCGACGATGTCGAGCGTCTCGATCTCGTCAGCCGATTGCACGATGCCTTCGCTCAGGCTGAAGCCGACGGCGAAATCGCCGAGGTCCTCGGGCGAGCCCATCATCACGGCGTAGGTGCCGCCATTATAGGTCAGCGCCAGCGGTGTCTCTTCCGGGATCAGGCGCGCGCCGTCGCTGAAGGCACCGTCGCGCCAGACCTTGCGGATCGCCTTGTGGACCGGTTCGCGCATCGCTACTCCGCGGCTTCCACCACCGGCGCGATGCGGCGGGAGTGGCGTGCCTGTTCGTCATAAGCCTTCTGCCAGTCGGACGGACCGTTCGACGGCGAGATCTGCACGGCCGTCACCTTATATTCCGGACAGTTGGTCGCCCAGTCCGAGAAGTCGGTGGTGATGACGTTGGCCTGGGTGTCCGGATGGTGGAACGTGGTGTAGACCACGCCCGGCGCGACGCGATCGGTGATCTCGGCGCGCAGCGTGGTCTCGCCGGCGCGGCTCGCCAGGCGCACCCAGTCGCCGTCGCGCACGCCGCGCTGTTCGGCGTCGTGCGGATGGATCTCCAGCCGGTCCTCGGCGTGCCAGACCACGTTCTCGGTGCGCCTTGTCTGCGCGCCGACATTGTACTGGCTGAGGATGCGGCCGGTGGTGAGCAGCAGCGGGAAGCGCGGACCGGTACGTTCGTCGGTCGCGACATATTCGGTGACGATGAATTTGCCCTTGCCGCGCACGAAGCCGCCGATATGCATCACCGGCGTGCCTTCCGGCGCCTTCTCGTTGCAGGGCCACTGCACCGAGCCGAGTTCGTCGAGCTTGGCATAGGAGACGCCGGTAAAGGTCGGCGTCAGCGCCGCGATCTCGTCCATGATCTCCGACGGATGGTTGTAGTGCATCTCGAAGCCCATCGCCTTGGCGAGCAGGATCGTCACTTCCCAGTCGGCGTAGCCGTTGCGCGGCGTCATCACCTTGCGGACGCGCTGGATGCGGCGCTCTGCATTGGTGAAGGTACCGTCCTTTTCCAAGAAGGTCGAGCCGGGCAGGAACACATGGGCGTAGTTCGCGGTCTCGTTCAGGAACAGGTCGTGGACGATGACGCATTCCATCGCCGACAGGGCCGCCACCACATGCTTGGTGTTCGGATCGGATTGCAGGATGTCCTCGCCCTGCACGTAGAGGCCCATGAAGGTGCCTTCGATCGCGGCATCGAACATGTTGGGGATGCGCAGGCCCGGCTCCTTGTTGAGCTTGACGTTCCACATCGCCTCGAACTGCTCGCGTACGGCGTCGCCCGAGATATGGCGATAGCCGGGCAGCTCGTGCGGGAACGAGCCCATGTCGCAGGAGCCCTGCACATTGTTCTGGCCGCGCAGCGGGTTCACGCCGACGCCGGGCCGGCCGATATTGCCGGTCGCCATCGCGAGGTTGGCGATCGCGATCACGGTGGTGGAGCCCTGGCTGTGCTCGGTGACGCCGAGCCCGTAGTAGATCGCGCCGTTACCGCCGGTGGCATAGATCCGTGCCGCCTCGCGCAGATCGTTCGGATCGACGCCGGTCAAGATCGCAGTGGCTTCGGGGCTGTATTTCTCCTGGGCGACGAAGGCCGCCCATTCCTCGAACTCGCTCCAGTCGCAGCGCTCGCGCACGAAGCTCTCGTTGACGAGGCCTTCGGTGACGATGACATGGGCGAGCGCGGTGATCACGGCGACGTTGGTGCCGGGCATCAGCGGCAGGTGCAGCGCCTTGACATGCGGCGATTCCACCATCTCGGTGCGGCGCGGATCGAGCACGATCAGCTTGGCGCCCTGGCGCAGCCGCTTCTTCAGCCGCGAGGCGAACACCGGGTGAGCCGAAGCCGGATTGGCGCCGATGATCATGACGACGTCGGTGTCTTCCACCGAGTCGAAATCCTGCGTGCCGGCCGAAGTTCCAAAGGTTTGCGACAGGCCGTAGCCGGTGGGCGAATGGCAGACCCGGGCGCAGGTGTCGACATTGTTGTTGCCGAAGCCGCCGCGGATCAGCTTCTGCACCAGATAGGTCTCTTCATTGGTGCAGCGTGACGAGGTGATGCCGCCGACCGCGTCGCGACCGTATTTCTGCTGGATGCCCTTGAACTTCGCGGCGGCGAAGTTGAACGCCTCGTCCCACGACACTTCCTGCCAGGGGTCCTCGATCCGCTCGCGGATCATCGGCTTCAGGATGCGTTCCTTGTGGGTGGTGTAGCCCCAGGCGAAGCGGCCCTTGACGCAGGAATGGCCGCGATTGGCCTTGCCGTCCTTCCACGGCACCATGCGCACCACTTCCTCGCCGCGCATCTCGGCCTTGAAGGCGCAGCCGACGCCGCAATAGGCGCAGGTGGTGACCACCGAATGCTCAGGCTGCCCAATCTCGATCACGGATTTTTCGGTCAGCGTCGCGGTCGGGCAGGCCTGCACGCAGGCGCCGCAGGACACGCATTCGGAGCCGAGGAAGCTCTCGCTCATGCCGGGCGAGACGCGGCTGTCGAAGCCGCGGCCGGCAATCGTCAGCGCGAAGGTGCCCTGCACCTCCTCGCAGGCGCGGACGCAGCGCGAGCAGACGATGCACTTCGAGGGATCGTAGGTGAAGTACGGATTGGATTCGTCCTTCGGCATCCAATTGTCGTTTTCGCAGCCGCGCGATTTGGCGAAGACGTGGTTCTCGCCCTCATAGCCGTAGCGCACGTCGCGCAGGCCGACCGCACCCGCCATGTCCTGCAATTCGCAGTCGCCGTTGGCGGCACAGGTCAGGCAGTCCAGCGGATGGTCGGAGATGTAGAGCTCCATCACGCCCTTGCGCAGCTGCTTCAGCCGCTCGCTCTGGGTGTGCACGACGAGGCCGTTCGTCGCCGGCGTGGTGCACGAGGCCGGCGTGCCGGCGCGGCCTTCGATCTCGACCAGGCAGAGCCGGCAGGAGCCGAAGGCGTCGACCATGTCGGTCGCGCAGAGCTTCGGGATCTGTGTGCCGGCTTCCATCGCCGCGCGCATGATCGAGGTGCCCTCGGGCACCGTGATCTGATTGCCGTCGATGGTCAGCGTGACCATCGTCTCGGATCTGGACTTGGGCGTGCCGAAATCGGTTTCCTGGATCAGCGACATCGCGATCTCCTGTTATTCCGCGGCCTGCAGCCGGGCCGGTGCGGGACCAAAATCTTCCCGGAAGTGTTTCAGGGCGCTCATCACGGGGTAGGGCGTGAAGCCGCCGAGTGCGCACAGCGAGCCGAACTTCATGGTGTTGCAGAGGTCTTCGATGACGGCGAGGCTTTCCGCCACGCGCTCGCCGTTGATGATCTTGTTGATGGTCTCGACGCCACGGGTCGAGCCGATCCGGCACGGCGTGCATTTGCCGCAGGATTCGACCGCGCAGAACTCCATCGCGAAGCGCGCCTGCTTGGCCATGTCGACGCTGTCATCGAACACCACGATGCCGCCATGGCCGATCAGGCCGTCGCGCGCGGCGAACGCTTCGTAATCGAACGGCGTGTCGAACAGCGCGCGGGGGAAGTAGGCGCCGAGCGGACCGCCGACCTGCACCGCGCGCACCGGGCGTCCGGTGAAGGTGCCGCCGCCGATCTCGTCGACGAGCTCGCCGAGCGTGACGCCGAATGCGGTCTCGAACAGGCCGCCATATCTGATGTTGCCGGCGAGCTGGATCGGCATCGTGCCGCGCGAGCGGCCCATGCCGAAATCGGCATAGGCCTTGGCGCCGTTGTCGAGGATGAAGGGGATCGCCGCGAACGACAGCACGTTGTTGATCACGCTCGGGCGACCGAACAGGCCCTTATGCGCGGGCAGCGGCGGCTTGGCGCGGACGATGCCGCGGCGACCCTCCAGGCTCTCCAGCAGCGAGGTCTCTTCGCCACAGACATAGGCGCCGGCGCCGACCCGGACTTCGAGATCGAACTCATGCGCCGAGCCGGCGATGCGCTTGCCGAGCAACCCGGCGCGGCGGGCGGCTATGATCGCGGCGTTCATCGCCTCGACCGCGTGGGGATATTCCGAGCGGATGTAGATGTAGCCCTTGGTGGCGCCGACCGTGATGCCCGCGATCGTCATGCCCTCGATCACGACGAAGGGGTCGCCTTCCATGATCATGCGGTCGGCGAAGGTGCCGCTGTCACCCTCGTCGGCGTTGCAGACAATGTATTTGCGATCGGCATTGGCCTGCGCCACGGTCTTCCACTTGATGCCGGTCGGGAAGCCGGCGCCGCCGCGGCCGCGTAGGCCCGAGGTCGTGACATCAGCAAGGATCTGGTCGGAGGTCAGCGTCAGCGCCCGCTCGAGGCCCATATAGCCGCCATGGGCGCGGTAGTCGTCGACCGAGCGCGGATCGACCACGCCGCAGCGCGCGAAGGTCAGCCGGGTCTGGCGCTTCAGCCAGGGAATCTCGTCCGTGACACCAAGCCGCAGGGCGTGCTGGCCGTTGCCGGCCATCGCATCGAGCAGCGCAGGGACGTCCGCCGGCGTCACCGGACCGAAGGCGATCCGGCCCTGCGCGGTCGAAAGCTCGACCATCGGCTCCAGCCAGCACAGTCCGCGCGAGCCGGTCCTGATAATCTCGATCGCTGCGCCACGCGCTGCTGCGGCCTGCGCGAAGGCGAGCGCGACGTCGTCTGCGCCGACGGCGACCGCCGCGGCATCGCGGGGAACGTAGAGTCGCATCGTCATCGCTGCGCCTCCGCGACCAGCGCGTCGATCCGTGCTTCATCGAGCCGGCCGATCACGCGGCCGTCCAGCATCGCCGACGGCGCGGTGGCGCACAGCCCGAGGCAGTAGATCGGCTCCAGCGTCACGCGGTCATCCGCCGTGGTATTGCCCAGGGCAACGCCAAGCTTGGCTTCGGCGCGCGCCGCAAGCGCATCGCCGCCGGCGGCCTGGCAGGCCTCGGCGCGGCACAGCTTGAGGACGTGGCGTCCGGCCGGTTGCTTGCGGAAGTCATGGTAGAAGGTGAACACGCCGTGCACCTCGGCGCGGGACAGATTGAGCGCCTCGGCGACCATCGGAATCGCAGGCTCCGGCACGTAGCCGAACGCCTCCTGCAGCGCGTGCAGGATCACCAGCGTGGCGCCTTCAAGCCCGGCATGCTCGGCGATGATCTCGGCGCCGCGCGCCTTGTCCCAAGGTTCGTATCCCACCGTCATCAGCGCTTCTCACGATCTGTTTTTTGCTTTGAACATCAGAGTTGGAATCGTTCGAAACATCAATAAAGCTGTCTCATGCGGCGATTGCGAAACGCGATTAATAGCGTTGTCGAATGGGTCGATCCGGGATCGCAATAATGTTCTGGAATCACGCACTTCCGGGGCGCTTTGGATTTCGGGATCGCAGCCCGATCGTGCTACCTATGGCCGCGTCGGAGTGCCGCCCGGGGCACCGATTTCGGAAGGGGTTTGGACCTTGATCGACAAGCTGGAACTTCTGCTGGCGCTGGCCAAGGAACGACATTTCGGCCGGGCTGCGGAAGCCTGCGGCGTCACCCAGCCGACCATGTCGACCAGCCTCAAGCAGCTTGAGGAGATCCTCGGCGTCATGCTGGTGCAGCGCGGATCCCGCTTCCAGGGTTTTACGCCGGAGGGCGAACGGACGCTGGACTGGGCGCGGCGCATCGTCGGCGATGCGCGCGCGATGAAGCAGGAGATCAACAGCCTGAAGGACAAGCTGTCGGGCGAGATCCGGATCGCCGCGATCCCGACCGCGCTCGGCATGGTGGCCTCGCTCACCACGCCGTTCCGGGCGCGCCATCCCGATGTCCGCTTCCGCATCCAGTCGTGTACGTCGGCCGATGTGCTCGGCCTCCTGGAGAACCTCGAGGTCGATGCCGGGCTGACCTACATCGAGAACGAGCCGATCGGCAAGGTTCGCACCATCCCGCTCTACAACGAGAGCTATCGTCTGCTGACGGCGCCGGACGCGATGTTCGGCGACCGCAAGCAGGTGACGTGGAAGGAGGTCGGCACCGTGCCGCTCTGCCTGCTGACGCCCGACATGCAGAACCGCCGCATCATCGATCGCGCGCTGACCTCGGTCGGCGCGGAGGCGACGCCGACGCTGACGTCGAATTCACTGCTGGTGCTCTACACCCATGTCAAGACCGGACGCTGGGCCAGCGTGATGCCGGCCAAGCTCGCCGAGACGCTCGGCCTTGCGGATGCCGTGCGCAGCATTCCGATCGTCGATCCGGTGGTGGACTACAGCATCGGCCTCGTGATCCCGCAGCGCGATCCGATGACGCCGCTGATCGCGGCCCTTGTGCAGGTCGCGCGCGAGGTCGCGCCGACGCTGCAGAGCGCGTAAGGCGCGGCCATCGGCTGAGGCGCTTCCATCATGGTTCCTGCCTGAGACGGACGCGGGGCTGCCCCTTGCGAAGCGATTCCTGTTTTCCGCCCGATCATTCAGATGAAGCGGCACGCTCGCCGCGAAGCAATTGTTTCGCGAGCGCGTTAGCGTGGAACTCAGCGGCGGCTCGGCGGTTTCATTGCGGCGTCCCGGTCAGCGAGAGGAGCCGCTTTGAATCGTCGCCAGTTACTCCACGGGTCGGCCGTGTTGCCGACGCTATTGCTGTTGCCGGAGCGCGAGGCCGCGGCCGCAGGGTACACGCCGGACGCGCCTTTCAACCCGTCGATGGTGAGGGAGATGGCGCGCAACCTCGCAGCCAAGTCGTTCGAGGCGCCGGACGAGAAGTTGCCGAATGGCCTGACCGACCTGAACTACGACCAGTACCGCTCGATCCGTTTCGTGCCGGAGCGCGCGTTGTGGCGCGGCGCGAAGCTGCCGTTCGAAGCGCAGTTCTTCCATCGCGGCTTCTTCTACAAGAACAAGGTCAAGATCTTCGAGGTCGCGGGCGGCAAGGTCAGCGAGGTCGGCTACAGCAAGGACATGTTTTCGTTCGGTGAGACGGTACCCCCCTTCACCGAGACCGATCTCGGCTTCGCGGGATTTCGGATCCACGCGCCGATCAGCAAGCCGGATTATTACGACGAGGTCTGCGTCTTCCTCGGCGCAAGCTACTTTCGCGCCGTGGCCAAGGATGAGACCTATGGCCTGTCGGCGCGCGGCCTGTCGATCGATACCGGCGAAGCCAAGGGCGAGGAGTTTCCGTTCTTCAGGGCGTTTTGGCTCGAGCGTCCGGTGCCCAACGCGACCTCGCTGGTGATTCATGCCTTGCTCGACAGCAAGAGCTGCGCGGCAAGCTATCGCTTCACGATCAGGCCCGGCAAGACCACGGTGTTCGATGTCGAGGCATCGCTCTATCCGCGTGCCGATCTCGAGCACATAGGCCTTGCGCCGATGACGAGCATGTTCTTCTTCGGACCGAACGATCGCAATGAGGTCGATGACTTCAGGCCGTCGGTGCACGATTCCGACGGGCTCGCGATCTACAACGGCAAGGGCGAGAGCCTGTGGCGTCCGCTGAGCAATCCGCGCGACCTTCAGATCAGCACATTCCAGGACATCAATCCGCATGGCTTCGGGCTGATGCAGCGGGAGAAGAATTTCTTTGCCTATCAGGATATCGAATCGAGCTTCGAGAAGCGTCCGAGCCTGTGGGTTGAGCCGATCGGCGACTGGGGCGAGGGCGCGGTGACCCTGTTCGAGATCCCGACCAAGGAGGAGATCCACGACAACATCGCCGCGTTCTGGCGGCCGAAGGCGCCGCTCAAGGCCAACAGCGAGACCAATCTGACCTATCGGCTGCATTGGGGACCGGACGCGCCGAAGCCGAATTCGCTGGCGCGCTTCACGCGCACCGGCATCGGCGCACATGGCGAGAACAGCAAGCTGTTCGTGCTCGACCTGTTCGGCGACAATCTGAAGGGGATCGATCCCGCGAGCATCAAGGGCGTCGTGTCGGCCGAGAAGGCCGAGATCACGAACATCGTCACGCAGCCGAACCCGAATACCGGCGGATGGCGGCTCAGCTTCCAGTGCGCGGTCAAGAAGGAGCCGATCGAGCTGCGCGCGCATCTGGCGCAGGACGACAAGCCGGTCTCGGAGATCTGGGTCTATCGATGGGCGCCATAGTCACGTCGCCTCGTCCGGACTTCGCTACGGCCGACGGCTTCCTGCCACGCGAGAGCCCGCTTGCGATGGCGGCGGCCGATCTTGGCCAGCCGCCGCATCTGGTGAGCAAGCCGGTGTCGGTCGGTGCGGGCATGTTGATGCGCCGCGCCTTCGTGCTGATGCTGACCGTCGCACTGACCGGCGCCGGTGCCTACGAGATGTACATGGTGGTCCAGGTCGGCGGCGTGACGATCATGGAATGGATGGTGCTAGTGCTGTTCGTGGCGCTGCTCGCCTGGATCGCGTTCTCGTTTGCCTCGGCGCTGGCCGGCTTCTTCGTGCTGCTTCGCCGCAAGGGCAACGCGTTGCCGATCTGTGAGGACGCTCCGTTGCCGCAACTAACGAGCCGGACCGCGGTGCTGCTCCCGACCTACAACGAGAATCCGCATCAACTGATGGCGCGCCTGCGCGCCATCTACGAGTCCGTCGAGGCGACCGGGCAGGGCGAACGCTTCGACTGGTTCATGCTGAGCGACACCCGCGATCCCGATATCTGGATCGCCGAGGAGCAGGCGTTCATCGCGCTGAGCGAGGCCTATGGCGAACGGCTGTACTACCGGCATCGCGCCGACAACACCGCACGGAAGTCCGGCAATGTCGGCGAGTGGGTCATGCGGTTTGGCGGCGGCTACCAATTCATGATCGTGCTCGACGCCGACAGTCTGATGTCGGGCGATACCATGGTGCGAATGGTTCATGCCATGGAGAACAATCCACAGGCGGCGCTGCTGCAGACGCTGCCCGTCATCGTCAACGCGCGCAGCCTGTTCAGCCGCCTGCAGCAATTTGCCGGCCGGCTCTACGGGCCGATGGTCGCCGCCGGCGTCGCGTGGTGGCACGGCTCCGAGGGCAATTACTGGGGACACAATGCCATCATCCGGATTCAGGCTTTTGCGGAGCAGGCCGGCCTGCCTGAACTCACCGGACGCAAGCCGTTCGGCGGACACATCCTGAGCCACGATTTCGTCGAGGCGGCGCTGATGCGGCGCGCGGGCTGGGGCATCTACATGGCGCCGGTGCTCGGCGGCAGTTTTGAGGAGGTGCCGCCGTCGCTGCTGGATTTCGCCGCGCGCGACCGGCGCTGGTGCCAGGGCAATCTGCAGCATCTCGCCGTGCTGAGGACGCGCCGGCTGCACTGGATTTCGCGGCTGCATTTCATGACCGGGATCGGATCCTACATCACCGCGCCAATGTGGCTGGCATTCCTGCTGCTCGGGATCCTGATCTCATTGCAGGCGCGCTTCATTCGCCCCGAATATTTTCCGAAGGGTTTTTCGCTGTTCCCGAACTGGCCGGCGCAGGACCCGGTGCTCGCCGCCTGGGTCTTCGGGCTGACCATGGCGCTGCTGATCGTGCCGAAGCTGCTCGGCTTTATCCTGCTGCTGGCGCGGTCGGACGTGCGCCGGCAATTCGGCGGTGGCTTCCGCGCGCTTCTGGGCGTCATCGCCGAGGTGCTGATTTCGGCCATGATCGCGCCGGTCATGATGGTGTTCCAGTCGATTGCCGTCGTCGAGATCCTGCTCGGTCGCGACGCAGGTTGGCAGACCCAGCGGCGCGATGACGGCGAGGTCGAGCGGCGGGAGCTGTACCGGAAGTACGGCGTGCCCACCGCCTGCGGCGTCGCGATGGCGGCCAGCGCCTATGCGGTGTCGTTACCGCTGCTGCTGTGGATGTCGCCGGTGATCGTTGGCCTGTTGTGCGCGATCCCGATCGGCGCCTGGACTGCCAAGCCTGCGATGCGCGGGTTGTTCGTGACGCCGGAGGAGAGCGGTCCGCCGAGCGTGCTGGTCCGCGCCAACGAACTGGCGTCGCAGCCTGCCCACGCATCAGCGCCCGCGCTGGCGACGTTGCGGGCGGATGCCGGCCTGCTGCATCGTCACCTGTCGTCGCTTCCGCCGGCGCGGCGCAGCGGCCCGGGAGACGTCGATCTTGATCGCGCGGTGGCGCGTGCGCGGATCGAGGCAAGCGACAGCTTCGACGAGGCGGTCACGCATCTCACGCCGCGCGAGACGCTGGCCGTGCTCGGCGATCCCGCGCTGCTGGAAGGCGTGCTGGCGAAGTCGCGTGGGGGCTAGGCCGCTTCCGGCAGCCTGGTCCGCAGCGCGCGGGGATCGCGGGGCAGGGTGACGCGGACCACGGTGCCGACGCCGAGCTTGGAGCGCAGCTTCATCGAGCCGCCGTGCAGATTGGTGAGCGAGCGCGCGATCGCAAGTCCGAGGCCCGAGCCCTGGTAGCTCTTGGTGAGCTGGCTCTCGACCTGCTCGAACGGCTTGCCGAGCCGTCGCAGCGAATCCGGTGCGATGCCGATGCCGCTGTCGGCGATCAGGAGCACGATCGAGTCATCCAGAATCTGGCCGCGTACCAGCACGCGGCCGTGGTCGGGCGTGAACTTCACTGCGTTGGAGAGCAGGTTGACGATGATCTGCTTGACCGCGCGGCGGTCGGCGACGACCGAGATCGTGCTTTCGATATCCGATTCCAGCGACAGGCCCTTGTGCTCGGCGCGGCCGGAGACCACCCGCAGCGACTCGGCGAGGATGCCGGAGACGTCGAGCGGCTCCATGTCGAACTTCATGCGGCCGGCCTCGATCTTCGACATGTCGAGGATGTCGTTGATCACTTCGAGCAGATATTTTCCGGAGGTCAGGATGTCGTGGCAGTACTCCTGGTACTTGTCCGAGCCGAGCGTGCCGAACAGGCCAGAGCCCATGATCTCGGAGAAGCCGATGATGGCGTTGAGCGGCGTGCGCAGCTCATGGCTCATATTGGCGAGGAATTTCGACTTCGCGGCGTTGGCATCCTCGGCGCGGGTCTTTTCCTGCGAGTACTTCTCGGCGAGGTCGGCGAGCTCGACGGCCTGCCGTTCGAGCTCGGATTGCGAGCGCTGCAGGTCGATCACGGTGGCGCGAAGGCGCAGGTCGTTGTCGACCAGCTTCTGCTCGTGCGCCTTGATCCGGGTGATGTCGGTGCCGACCGAGACGTAGCCGCCGTCCTTGGTGCGGCGCTCGCTGATATGCAGCCAGCTGCCGTCGTCGAGCTGGGCCTCGAAGGTGCGGGCGCCCGGCGCCGGCACGCCACTTTCGTGCAGGCGGGTGCGCACTTCGGGCATGCTGCCGACCTCGATCACGGTCTCGTAGGAGGTGCCGGGGCTGACGGCCGAGTCCGGCAGCTTGTGCAGCCGCTGGAAGTGCGAGTTGCAGAGCACCAGGCGGTCGTCGGCATCCCACAGCACGAAGGCCTCCGGAATGGTCTCGATCGCGTCGCGCAGGCGGAGGTCGGCTTCCACCGACTTCTCGGCGAGGCTCTTCTGCTCGGTGATGTCGACCGCGATGCCGATCAGGTGCAGACCGCCGTCGGCCGCGGCGTGGCTGAGCTCGCAGCGCACGCGGAGCCAGATCCAGTGGCCGCCGACATGGCGCATGCGGAAGCTCTGGTCGATATGATCGATCTTGCCGGAGATCAGCTGGTCGGCGAAGTCGAACAGGTTGATGTCGTCGGAGTTCACCAGCGCGTTGACCTCGCCGAAGGTGAGCAGGTCGTTGCGGGTGTCGAGGCCGAGCAGGGTGAACATCGACTGCGACCAGAAGATCCTGCCGCGCGACAGGTCCCAGTCCCACAAGCCGCAGCGGCCGCGGTTGAGCGCAGTGTCGATCCGGCCGCGCACGGCGTCGTTGATCAGGTCGCCCTCGCGGGCGCGGGTCGATTGCCAGTGGAAGGCGAAGCCGAGGATCAGCACCACGAAGCTCGTGGTCGCCGACAGCGTCACCGAGAGCGCGGCGTCCGATCCCCAGATCGGCTCGTTCATCTCCTGGATCACGACGACCTGGCCGGGCAGCGACTTGACCAGCGCCGAGATCGCCAGCGCGCCGGTGCCGTTCGGCAGCGTCATGTCGCTGACGGTGCCCTGCTGGCCCGGTGCGATCAGGAGCTGCGCAGTGGAGACGATGTCGAGGATGCGGTCGTTCTCGCCGGCGCCGTCGATCGGCACCCGCGCAAGCACGCGGTGATCGGCGCTGGTGATGATGACGTGGCGGCCATAGGCGATGCCCCAGGACGGGATCAGGTCCGGCAGCAGTTCCTGCATCCGCTCGATGTTGGCGAGACGTTCGCGACGCACCGAGGTGAGGCGATCGAGTCGCTCGGCGAGGATGTCGGAGAGCGCGGCAAGGTCGCGCTTCATCGCGCCGCGCTTCTGCCGGTTCTGGTCGATCACCTGGACGAAGGCGCCGAGGCAGATCGTGATGAGGAAGGCGATGATGAGGGTCGGCACAGCGCGGCGCAGTGCAGGTTCGGCCGTCAAGAGTCTGTGATAAGCCGGTTTCGCGATCGATTGCGCCAATCCCTTGATCGAATCGGATTGGACGCACGCGTTCGCTGCATGCGCGCGCGCCATGCCTTAGACCCCCGCTCTAAGCTGATTTTTACCCGGTTCGGATGCTCCCCACGATGCGTCCGAATCATGATCATTTGAATCCAGATTTCCGGGACTGTCGAGAGTCAACGATTCGTTAATGCGAAATAATTCTTGCCCAAAACAGAATCGGCGTGCGCAAAGTGAGTCCGAAAGGAGAACGGCCCCGTAGAATTACGCGCGCTCCGGCTCTGCGTGACTGATCACACGCTTCACCGTGGGAAAGGCGCGGCGCATCTTGCGTTCGATTTCGTCGACGCCTTCGTGCACCTTGATCACACTCATCGTGGGCGCGGCGCGGCAGTGGAAGTTGACGATCTCGCCGGCGTCGGTGTTGCGGACCCGCACATTATGGATGTCGTGGATCGCGCCGCCATCGGCAAATCCGGTCAGCGCCGCCTTGATGGTTTCGACGCGCTCGGGCGCGGCATCGGTTCCCCACGGCAGTTCCGGCTCGAGCGGCTCGATATGGGTGTCGACCTCGACGTCCTCGCCGAAGTCTTCGCGGATCGCGCGCTCGAGTTCGTGGGCGATGTCGTGCGCGGCATCGAGCGCCATGTCGCTGTCGACCTCGAGGTCGATGCTGACGATCAGCTTGCCGCCGATGTCATGAACGGTAACATGGTGGATGGCGAGGCCGGAGTTGCGCGCGATCACCATGATGCGTTCGCGTACGCTCTCATTGTCGCGCGCCACCGGCACCGCGGTGAAGGTGAGGTCGGCGTCGCCGAAGGTCTTGGTCATTGCCTCCTGCGCCCGGCGCTTGATGTCCTCGACGCGGTCGATCGGGTAGGTGCGCGGTACTTTGGCGATGGCGTCGATGAAGTGCGTGGCGCCGACCATGCGGACCCGAAGGCGGTCGACGTCGACCACGCCCGGCACGGCCTTGATGGCGGCGGTCGCCTTTTCCAGCGCGCCTTCGGGCGCGCGGTCGAGCAGGGTCTCGACCGTCTCGCGCGCCATGCGCAGGCCGAGCAGCGCGATCATCACGGCGACCGCGATGGCGGCCGCGGCATCACCCCACCAGAAGCCGAAGCCCGCCAGCACCAGGCCGACGATGACGGCGACCGAGCCCATCACGTCGGAAGCGAAATGCAGCGCATCGGCGGCCAGCGCCTGGCTCTTGGTGTCGCGCGCGGCGCGGTGCAGCGCGCGGGCGCGCCACAGATTGACGCCGATATCGAGCAGCAGGACGATGAACGGAATCGCCGAGATCGACGGCGGCGGCGCGCCTTCGCGGAGATGGCTGTAGGCCTGGACCAGGATGCCGCCGGCCAGCACATAGAGCAGGGCGATGACGCCGAGCGCCGAGACGCTCTCGAACTTGCCGTGGCCGTAATGATGCTCGGCATCGGCCGGCTGGTCCGACACCCGCACCACCGCCCAGGTGATGATGGTGGCGACCAGGTCGATCGACGAGTGCAGCGCCTCCGAGATCAGCGCCAGCGATCCGATCGCGACGCCGACGACGAATTTTGCCAACGCCATGGTGCCGCTGGCGAGGATCGAGATCGCCGCGACGGAGGTCTTGGTGGAGGGTGCGCTGGTATCGGAAGAGCTCATGGGCGGCGGTTTAGCAGGCCATCTGTGAACATCAAGTGTCGTGGGTCATGCGTCATGCGCAATCGCAACTCACTTGCAAGAGTGAATATAGAGAGAGTTGTTGCGAACTAGTCCGAATCCGGGGCTTGCGTTGCACAACTTCACGGGCCTCATTCAGGCATCAAGCGTCGTTCTCGCGGCGTGTTTCGCCCGAGCCTTGCAAGATCATGTCGCCCCGAAACAAGAGGGCGCAGGGAATGCCGGGTGCGCGCTGCACCCGCGGTCCCGTGTGCAAAAGTGGAAACAAAAACGCACACGAGCATACAGGTTCAGCGGGAGACACTCCGGCATTCCCTGCGCGATGGGTTGACGGCTTACTTCGTGCTCTCCCCGGCGAGACCGGGCTTGCTTGTCACCGTCTCCGCAAGAGCGCTTACGCGCCTTGCAGCGAGACACCTGCCACTGGGGCGTCAGGACCACACGACTTCACCGTCCGCCTCATGCATGCTCGTCAGTCACACAAGCGGCGGCCACCGCATCTCATCGCAACACCCGTGACGATCGCGAAGCGCCCCTCGATCGGATGAGACGGGGAGTTCATACATCGAATTTCGCTTCGGATAAAGCGAAATATTTTTGGGACGAGGGATTGACGGGTTTTGCTGAGTTGCCCGTCGTGTCGAATAGGCAACAGTCGTCATCACCGCTACCGGACGATCCTGCTTATCACGCGACGCCAGGCGCGCTATCATGACCATTGCTTTGACAAGATTGAACGGGAGGCTGGGCATTGATCGACCCTGACGGATGCCGAGACAACCGTCTTGGATGACATTGGACGGAAGAGGGACACTCCAATGAACTCCACGCCCACGCCGAATGCAGGTGAGCCTGGTGAGGGCCCGATCGCGAGCGCCGATGAGCGACTTGCGGAAGCCCACAGGCAGATCACCCGCGCTGATGAAGAGCTCACGCGTTTGAGCGAGCAGCTTGCAAGGATAGAGCGCGACGCTGCGGCCCCGCCGCCGAATAAGCCTGACCCACCGTCGGCCGGGTCCGCACCTGCTTCGTCCGAAACTGCCCCTGCTTCGTCCGAACCAGGCCCGCAATCATCATCCGGAAGGCCGGCTTTCCGGGCCCTCGCCGCCTTGTCGATGGCGGCGTGTGTGGTGGTCGCCGTCCTGGCTTCGCAGTCGTCGTATGGTGCGCGAGCCAAGCTGGTTGTCGCCCGCTGGGTGCCGCAGCTCGCGTCAACTCCGTCATTGCCGCCGGATGATCCGCCGCGTCCCGCGCAGCCCGCTCCATCTGCGGTTCAAGTTGCCGCGGCGGACGCCCCGCCACCGCAACCGGCGCCGGCGCCTTCGACCGCAACGCAGGACGCCGCGCCGAAAGCAACGCAGGACACCGCGCCGCCAGCTCCTGCTGCGCGTTCGGATCAAACCGAGCTGCTGCAAACCATTGCGCGCGATCTCGCGAACATGCAGCGGAACATCGAACAGCTGAAGGCGGACCAGCAACAAACGGCCAGCGAGAGCTCCAAAGCCATTTCGGAACTCAAGGCAAGCCAGGAGGAGTTGAAGCGGGCGCTCGCGAAGGTTTCCGAGCCGAAGACGTCGGCGCCTGCGACGCAGCCGGCTCCACCTGCGCGCAAGCCCCAGCGGACATATGAGCCGCCTTACGCGAGAGCGCCGCCGCGAATGCCGAGGGAATGGCTCTACGACGATTGGTAGTCGTCGATGCGATGATCATCGATTCTGATCCGGCAGCAGCGCGCCTCGATCGAGAGATCGGCGCGTTGTCGCTTTCGGTTCTCCCCAATCAGCGCAGTGGTCACGTACCCCGTCAAGCAGGGCGATAATGTGACGTCGACACAGTGTTGACGCGCCATTCGAAGAAGTTCGGTTCAGTCATGTTGCTGACGCATTCTCTGGCTTAGTCGGGCGCGATAACCAAAAACACTGTGTGGGACCGCTGCGGTTCCCACAATGGTTCCGTCGCCGGAATTGGCGCGAGTCCGCAAAAGTACTGGTCCGAATGAACGCCTCCACGTTCGCTCGATCCTGTCTTGCGGAGTCGGGAACCGAACGATCGAAAAAATCAGTCAAGGAGTTATGATGCTGTTCGGCTCGAGCGCCGCAGTCTGCGGCGCCGTGATTGCGCTCGCTATTTTTGGCCCCGCTACAGGAAGTGAAATCGGTACCGTTCATTCAAGCGACGTCGTCAACGCGGCCTGTGGAGATGCGATCGTTGGCGCAGCGTCCATGTACAATCCGTTCAAGCCCGGCAAGGAAGAGGGCGGTCCAAGCACAGCCTCCGGCGAGCGCTACGATCGCACGGTCTGGGCGGCCGCGATCAAGACAAGCCTGCGCCGGAAGTTCGGTGGGGTCCAATTCGGTGCGAGGCCGAAATATGCGCTGGTCGAGGCTGTCGGCAAGAAGGTCATCGTCAAGATCAACGATGTGGGGCCGCTCAGGCCCGGCCGCATCATCGACCTCAATGAGCGGACGATGCGCTACTTCGATCCGAGCCTGGAGATCGGAGTCATCGGCGACGTGAAAGTCAGCCCGCTTGCGGGGGATTATTGGGTTCCCGGACCTGTCGGCTGAACATCGAACGCGAAAGAGCGCGTAGGGCGGGTTAGCCGAAGGCGTAACCCGCCGTTGCGTCCGAGACGGGATGGCGGATTACGCTGCGCTAATCCGCCCTACGCTCCTATGCTCCTACAGCGTCACCACGATCTTGCCGAGGTGCTTGTTGGCTTCCATGTGCTCGAAGGCCTTGCCGATGTCGGCGAATTTGTAGACCTGGTCGATCGGCAGCTGCAGCTTGCGCGCTTCGACCGCCGGCCAGATGTCCTTGCGCACCTCGTCGAAGATCGCGCGGATCTCCTCGATCGTGCGGGTGCGGAAGGTGACGCCGATATACTGGATGCGGCGCGCCGCGTGCAGATCAAAATTGAAGTCGCCATGGGTGCCGCCGAGCCGGCCGACATTGACGATGCGGCCCTTGACCTTGGTCGCCTTGAGGTTCTGGTTGGCGACCGGTCCCGAGACCTGATCGACGATCAGGTCGACGCCTTCGCCTGATGTCGCCTGCAACACCTGATCGACCCAGCCGGGATCCTTCGAATCCACCGCGAGGTCGGCGCCGAATTCCGTCAAGCGGCCGCGCCGCATCGGATCGGTCGAGGATCCCACCACGAGCCTGGCGCCCTTCAGTTTTGCAATCTGCATCGCCATCAGGCCGACGCCGGAGCTCGCGCCCTGGATCAGCACGGTCTGGCCCGGCTGCAACGCGCCGTTGGTGACGACGGCGTTGTGCATGGTGGCGAGTGCGACGGGAAGCGTGGCGGCCTCGTCGAAGTTCATGTTCGATGGCGCCCGGAACAGCCGGCCGTGATCGGCCAGCGTGTATTCGGCGAACGCCGCGCCGCCGGAGCCCATGATCTTGTCGCCGACCTTGACGCCCTTGGCCTCGGGGCCGAGCTCGGCGACCTCGCCGGCCCATTCCATGCCGAGCACGGTGCCGATGCCGCCGGCCGCGCCGTGCGCGTGGCCTTTGGTCATGCCGAGATCGGCGCGGTTCAGCCCGCAGGCGTGCACCTTGACCAGCACCTGGGTGCCCTTCGGGGTGGGTTTGGCGACGTCAGTGATTTCGGGGCCGTTAGGGCCGTAGACATAGGCTTTCATGGGCTTGTTCTCGGGCTTGGTCTCGTTGTGTCGTCTGATGCGAGCTGAGTCAGCGGAGAATATGTTCCGTCATCCCCGCGCAAAGGCTCCGCCTTTGTCGCTGGAGGAGCGCGCAACGCGCGCGTCTCGAAGGATGCAAGGCCCGGCTGGTGGCCGTCGACCCTTCGAGACGCGCTGCGCGCTCCTCAGGGTGACGGATCACCAGTGGGGTATTTACTCCGCGGCCTGGCGCTTGGCCCCGGACATCATCGCCTCGAGCCGTTCGCGGATGATCGCTTCGGCCTCGTGGACGATGCGCGACACCAGCTCGGCGCAGGTCGGGATGTCGTGGATCAGGCCCTGCACCTGGCCGGCCGACCAGATGCCCTCGTCGGCATCGCCGGTCGCATAGACCATCTTGCCGCGGGCGCCGGCGACCAGCTCGCGGACGTCCTCGAACTTGGCGCCTGCCCTTTCCATCTGCACCACCTTGGTCGAGATCGCGTTCTTGGCGACGCGCGAGGTGTTGCGCATGGTGCGGAAGATCAGCTCGGTCTCGCGCTCGTCATTGGCGACGATGCGTTCCTTGACGAGTTGATGGATCGGGCTTTCCTTGGTGCACATGAAGCGCGTGCCCATGTTGATGCCTTCGGCGCCGAGTGCGAGGGCGGCGACGAGGCCGCGGGCATCGCCGAAGCCGCCGGAGGCGATCATCGGGATCTTCACCTTGTCGGCCGCGGCGGGGATCAGGATCAGGCCGGGCGTGTCGTCCTCGCCGGGATGTCCGGCGCATTCAAAGCCGTCGATCGAGATCGCGTCGGCGCCCATCCGCTCGGCGGACAGGGCGTGGCGCACGCTGGTGCATTTGTGCAGCACCTTGATGCCGTGCTTCTTGAACTCGTCGACATGCTCCTGCGGCTTGTTGCCGGCGGTCTCGACGATCTTGATGCCGCTCTCGATGATGGCCTGGCGATACTCGGCGTAGGGCGGGGGCTTGATCGCGGGCAGGATGGTCAGATTGACGCCGAACGGCTTGTCGGTCAGCTCGCGGCAGCGCGCGATCTCCTTGCGCAGATCGTCCGGCGTCGGCTGCGTCAGCGCGGTGATCATGCCGAGCGCGCCGGCATTGGCGACGGCGGCGACCAGCTCCGCGCGCCCGACCCATTGCATGCCGCCCTGCACGATCGGGTGGTCGACGCCGAACATTTCGGTGAAGCGTGTCTTGATCATTCTGCCCTCGTTTCCATCGGAATTTTCCGCGACGCGGACGGCTGCGCACGGTGTTGTTTTTGGATGTCGACGGAAGGATGCAGTCCGGTCCGGCAAATGTCTACCGGCGACCTGCGGCGCGCCCATGCGGAAATGACGGGACGCGCGGCGGTCCGCGCGAGGGCGGGGCAGAAGGCTTCGATGATCCGCTCAGGCGCTGGTGATCGACCACGCAGCGCCTGGCTGAGAGCGACAGGATCGAGACGGCTATTGGGTCGGCTGGGCCTGCTCGGACGTTTGATAGGCCGTCACGGTGCGCGCCATGGCAGCCGTCGCTTCCTCATCGAACGCGGCCGCGATGTCGCGCATGCTGACGACGCCGATCAGGCTGTAATTGTCGATCACCGGCACGTGGCGGATGTGGTGCTTGGTCATGAGATGACGGATGTGCTCGAGCGTGTCGCTCGAATTGCACGACACCAGCTGCTGCACCGAGACGAACTGCGACACCTTCATGTTGGCGCCGGCCGCACCGTGCGCGGCGATCGCGCGCACCACGTCGCGCTCGGTGAACATGCCGGCGCAGGTGTTGCCCTCGGTGCGAACGACATCCTTGACCACGAGCGCGCTGATATTGCTCGCACGCATCAGCTGCGCGGCGATCGCGACCGTCTCGTTCATGCGGACCGTGGCGACGCGGGGGGTCTTCTTGCGCAGGATATCTCCGACTTGCATGGCAACCTCCTTGGGATCATCGTTGATTGAAGTCTGGTATACATAATACCAATTGTCAACCAGCCGGCTGCATGAATCTACCACTGGCAAACAGCTTAAATAGGCAGGTTTGCTGACGTGTCGGACGATTGTGAGCGGTCGTGGGCCGGCAAGCGATCACAGCGATTTCAGTATCTGGTATCTGGCATCCCTGACGATGCCAAACGAAAGAGGCGCACGGAGTGCGCCTCAATCAGTCCGGCAGGTGATGATCTCCAGATCAGGCGGTTTTGGCGCCCGGTGCGGTCTCGGTCGCGGCGGCTGCTTCGTTGCCGTGGATGAAGGCGCGGCGCATCGGCTTGATCACGAACAGCGCCATCAACGCCGCGGTGGCGTTGAGCGCGACCGCGATCACGAACACCGCCTGCCAGCCATAGTTGGCGGCAACGATGCTGGCGGCCGGCACCAGCAGCGCGGCGGTGCCCTTCGCAGTGTAGAGCATGCCGTTGTTGGTGGTGGCGAACTTCGCGCCGAAGGTGTCGCCGGAGGTCGCCGGGAACAACGAGTAGATCTCGCCGAACACGCCGAAATAGACTGCGGTCGCCAGCACGAACACCAGCGGGTTGTGGCCCCAGGTCGACAGCGTCAGCAGCATCAGCGCGCCGGTGCCGAACGCGATGAACATGGTGTGCTCGCGGCCGATATTGTCGGAGACCCAGCCGAAGAACGGCCGTCCGAAGCCGTCGAAGATGCGGTCGAGCGAGATCGCAAAGGTCAGCGCGGCCATCTGGAAGCCGGCGAGCGACACCGGCGTATTGGCAATCTTGTAGTCGTGCGCGATCGGCGCGATCTGCGCCGCCGCCATCAGGCCGCCGGAGGCGACCATCACGAACACCAGATACATCACCCAGAAGATCGGGCTGCGCAGCACCTGCGGCGGCGTGAAATCGATCTTGGTCTGCGGCAGATTGAGCTGCTTCTTCTTCGGCGGGATCGTGACTGAGGGCCTCTGGATGAAGAAGGCGAGGATGAAGACGATCAATCCCTGCCCGATGCCGAAATCGAAGAACGCGGCCTGATAGCCGCTCGCGGCGATCATGTTGGCGATCGGCACCACAGTGATCGCCGCACCCGCGCCGAAGCCGGCCGCCGTTGCGCCGGCGGCGAGGCCGCGGCGATCGGGAAACCATTTCAGCGCATTGCCGACGCAGGTGCCGTACACCGCGCCCGCGCCGATGCCGCCGACCACGGCCGCAACGTAGAGCAGGGTCAGGGAGTCCGCATAGGAGTTCAGCACCCAGGCCAGCGCGATCATGATGCCGCCGAACATGATGACGATCCGCGGACCGTATTTGTCGACGAACCAGGCCTCGACCGGCACCAGCCAGGTCTCGGTCACGACGAAAATCGTGAAGGCGAACTGGATCGCCGCGCGGCCCCAGTGGTGCGCGCCGTCGATCGGATCGACGAACAGCGTCCAGCCATATTGCAGGTTCGCGATCATCGCCATGCAGACGATGCCCATGACGAGCTGCAGCCAGCGGAAGCCGCTGGACGAAGGTTGAGCTTGTGTTGCGGCAGTATTGCTGGAAACCATCAAGTCCTCCCGAGCGCGCCTGGTCTTCGTGAGACCCAGTGTCGCAATTCTTGTGGCGTATCGTCGCAAGCGCTCGGCGGAAGTTGGTATACTATATCCCAGAAAGCAAGCTGATATTCTGCTGCGACGCAGCAAAACTGGCATACTTTGGCTTCACGGCGGGTGCCGAAACATGAAAAACGCCCGGCGATCGGCCGGGCGTTTTCGTAAGCGGAAGAGTGGGTGCGTTGCTTACACCGTCGCCGATTTCGCGACCACGATTTTCCGCCATGGCTTGAGCACCGCGATCGCAAGCAGCGAGGCCAGGATGTTGGCACCGGCCGCGACCATGAACACACTGTCCCAATGGCCCGACGACTGCTGCATGTAGTTGGCGATCGGCACCAGCAGCGCGGCGGTGCCTTTCGCGGTGTAGAGCAGGCCGGCGTTCGTGGTGGCGAACTTGGCGCCGAACGTATCCGTGCAGGTCGAGGGGAATAGCGAGTAGATCTCGCCCCAGGCAAAGAACACGAAGCCCGAGAGCAGCACGAACCAGATCGGATCGTGACCCCAGAGATAGAGCATCCAGATGCCGAAGCCTTCCATGCCGAAGGCGATGAACATCGTGTTCTCGCGGCCGATCATGTCGGAGATCCAGCCGAAGAACGGACGCGTCAAACCGTTGAGCACGCGGTCGATCGTTGCCGCGAAGGTCACCGCGGTCATGGTCATGCCGATCAGCGTCACCGGGATGCTGTCGACCTTCCAGTCGACCGCGATCGGCTTCAAATTCGCCGTGACCATCAACCCGCCGGCGCCGACGATCACGAACATGAAGTACATCAGCCAGAAGATGGGCTGGCGCAGCACTTCCGTCGGCTGATAGTTGCGCCTGGTCTGGATCAGATTGGCGTTCTGCACCACCTGCGGCACTTGCCCCGCCTTCGGCGCAAGCAGGAAGAAGGCGAGCAGCACGATGATGATGCCCTGGCCGAGACCGAAATACAGGAAGGTGGTCTGGAAGCCGGAGTCCTTGATCATCGCCTGGATCGGCGCCACCGTGAGCGCGGAGCCGGCGCCGAAACCGGCGGCGGTGATGCCTGCGGCGAGGCCGCGCTTGTCGGGAAACCATTTCAGCGCGTTGCCGACGCAGGTGCCATAGACGCCGCCGGCGCCGATGCCGGCGATGATCATGCCGAGATAGTAGCCGTTCAGCGAGGTCGCCTGCGCGTTGATCGCCCACCCGATTGCGCACAGGATGCCGCCGATCAGCACGACGAGGCGCGGACCGTATTTATCGACGAACCAGCCTTCGACCGGCACCAGCCAGGTCTCGAACAGCACGAAGAGGGTAAAGGCCCATTGGATCGAGGCGCGATCCCATCCAAACTTCTTTTGGATGTCGGGGACGAAGAACGTCCACCCGTATTGGTAGTTTGCGATCATCACCATCGCGGCGACGCCGATCGCGAGTTGCGTCCAGCGATAGGTGTCGCTGACACGCGCGGCCGCGGGAGCCGCAGTTGCCTGAACCATGTCCGACATTGATCCTCCCAGTACGCGCTTATGGTCATTCTGCTTTTGGCGCGGCGTGGTCATCTTGGTATTCGATATGCCAAGGTTCAAGCTGTCGCAGGGGTGGCGTGCGCATATGCCGCAGAAGACTCAGGCGCGCGCGAACACTAGTCCAGTGCGCAAAAAAATGGCCCCGAAAACCGGGGCCATTGGTCGAAGGTTCAATGTCAGGTCGCATCTTGCGCCGAAACAGCCGCGGCGAAGCGCGCCTGTAATCCCGGGGCCTTAGAGACCGAAGCGCGGCAGGTCGCCGTTGCGGTTGGCGATCTCCGCGCTTTTCATCAGCAGACGGTCGATCGAGGCCAGCAGGCGGCCGAGCAGGGTATCGGCGGGCGCGAGCGCGATGGCGGTGGTCTTGATGGCAGTGGTCTTGGACATTGTCGTCCCCTTTGGCTGGAGGCCAGCAACGGGCCGGCTCATCATCTGCCGCCAAACTATGTATACCAGATGCCAGATACAACGAGCTTGTTTGCATAGCAGCATTCACGACTGTGCAATGCAGCAAAATGAGCCGATTGGCATCCCAGATCGGGGCTTCTGGCCGCCATCTTGCTGGGATGAGGGCGGGGAAGATGAGAGCGGCGGGGCGGCTGATGGAGGTGCAATTCCGTACCCCGACGGCCGCCTCAACTCATCCAGCGTGGCAGCGGCAGGTTTTTCTTGCGCAGGAAGTCTGCGTTGAAAAGCTTGGACTGGTAGCGTTGGCCGCCGTCGGCGAGGATGGTGACGATGGTCTTGCCGGGGCCGAGTTCGCGCGCAAGCCGCATCGCGCCTGTGATGTTGATCGCGCTGGAGCCGCCCAGCACCAATCCCTCATGCTCGATCAGGTCGAACAGCACAGGGAGCGCCTCCTGATCCGTGATCCGGTAGGCCATGTCGATCGGTGTGCCTTCGAGATTCCTGGTAATGCGGACCTGACCGATGCCCTCGGTGATCGAGTCGCCCTCGATCGTCAGCTCGCCCCTGGTGAACCAGTTGTAGAGGGCGGCGCCCATGGGATCACTCAGCGCGATCTTCACGTCGGGGTTACGTTCTTTCAGGGCGCGCGCGACCCCGCCCAAAGTGCCGCCACTGCCGACGGCACAGGTGAAACCGTCGATCCGGCCGTCGGTCTGCCGCCAGATCTCCGGACCGGTGGTGCGATAATGGCCGTCGCTGTTGGCGACATTGTCGAACTGATTGGCCCAGAAAGCGCCGAGTTCCACGGCGAGGCGGCCGGAATAGCGCGCATAGTGGCCGGATTCGGAATAGGGCACCGCAGGGATCAGGCGCAGATCGGCGCCATAGAGCCGCAGCAGATCCTGCTTCTCCCGGCTTTGCGTGTCGGGCATCACGATCACCGAACGATAGCCGCGCGCATTGGCGACCAGCGCGATGCCGATGCCGACATTGCCGGCGGTGCCTTCCACGATGACGCCGCCCGGCTTCAGCTCGCCGCGCCGCTCGGCGTCGTCGATGATCGCCAGCGCCGCGCGATCCTTGATCGAGCCGCCGGGATTGAGGAATTCGGCCTTGCCGTAGATGTTGCAGCCGGTGGCTTCCGATGGCCCGCGCAGCCTGATCAGGGGCGTGTTGCCGATCGCCTCCAGCACACCCGAGCGAACATTCATGCTGCCGCACCCTTTGTTTGTTCCGGTATCCTACGCCGGGCTGGTCAGTGCGTTGGTGCTGTTCTCGGCTTGATTTGGGAAGCATCTCTCTCGCTGGCGCGGCGAGCGCAGCGCGTTTGTTCTTTTGTGCAGATTTCCCTATCGCAAACAAAAATGGCCGCGGTTGCCCGCGGCCATTCGTGATGTCGATTGATCGCTGGCCTTACTCCGCCGCCTGCTTGCGCGGCGGATCCAGCGCGCCGGAATCGTGGATCTCGGCGACCTGGTGATCGCTGAAGCCGAGCACCTCGCGCAGGATCTCATCGGTGTGCTCGCCGAGCAGCGGCGAGCGCTGAACGTCGCTCGGCGAATCCGACAGCTTGATCGGGTTGCCGACCGAGAGATACTTGCCGCGGGTCGGGTGATCGACCTCGACCACGGTGCCGGTCGCGCGCAGCGACTGGTCTTCGGCGAGTTCCTTCATCGACAGGATCGGGCCGCAGGGGATGTCGTCCCGGTTGAGGATCTCCATCGCCTCGAATTTTGTCTTCGTCATCGTCCACTGTTCGATACGAGCAAAAATCTCGTTGAGGCGCGGCAGGCGGGCCGGCGGCTTGGCGTAGTTCGGATCGGTCTTCCAAGAGGGCTCGCCGATCACGTCGCAGATCTTCTCCCAGACCGGGGCCTGGGTGATGAAGTAGATGTAGGCGTTCGGGTCGGTCTCCCAGCCCTTGCACTTCAGGATGCGGCCGGGCTGGCCGCCGCCGGAATCGTTGCCGGCGCGCGGCACGGCATCGCCGAACGGAATGCCTTCGCCGTATTGGCTGTATTCCTTCAGCGGCCCATGGGCGAGGCGCTGCTGGTCGCGCAGCTTGACGCGCGACAGGTTCAGAACCCCGTCCTGCATCGCCGCGGTGACGCGCTGGCCACGACCGGAGTGGGTGCGCTGATAGAGCGCGGTGACGATGCCGAGCGCGAGATGCAACCCGGTGCCGCTATCGCCGATCTGCGCGCCGGTGACCAGCGGCAGGCCGTCGCGGAAGCCGGTGGTCGAGGCGGCGCCGCCGGTGCACTGCGCGACGTTCTCGTAGACCTTGCAGTCCTCATACGGGCCGGGGCCGAAACCCTTGATCGAGGCGACGATCATCTTCGGGTTGATGGCCTGGATCTTCTCCCAGGGGAAGCCCATGCGATCGAGCACGCCGGGCCCGAAATTCTCCACCAGCACGTCGCACTGCTTGATCAGCGCGGTCAGCACTTCCTTGCCCTTCGGGTTCTTGGTGTCGAGCGTGATCGAGCGCTTGTTGTGGTTCAGCATGGTGAAATACAGGCTGTCCACGTTCGGAATGTCCTGCAGCTGGCCGCGCGTGATGTCGCCGACGCCGGGACGCTCGACCTTGATCACGTCGGCGCCGAACCAGGCCAGCAATTGCGTGCAGGTCGGACCCGACTGGACGTGGGTGAAATCGAGAATGCGAACGCCCTTCAGCGCCTTTGTCATAATGTTTTGCTCCGTACTCTAATTTGCCCCTGCACCCGCAGGGAGTGATGGGTTGAGGGGTTTACTTCTTCTTGCTCAGGACGCTCTGCGGATTGAGGTTGCCGATGCGGCCGCTCTCCGAGCCCGCCGCCGGATCGATCACGGCATTGATCAGTGTTGGCTTGCCCGAATCCAGCGCCGCGTTGACCGCGCGCTTCAATTCGTCGGGCGAGGTGGCGTTGACGCCGACGCCGCCGAAGGCTTCCATCATCTTGTCGTAACGCGAACCCTTGACGAACACGGTGGTCGCCGGATCGTCGCTTGTGCCGTTGACGTCGGTGCCGCGATAGATGCCGTCATTGTTGAAGATCACGACGCAGATCGGCAGCTTGTAGCGGCAGATGGTCTCGACCTCCATGCCGGAAAAACCAAAGGCGCTGTCGCCTTCGACCGCGAGCACCGGCAAGCCGGTCTCGACCGCGGCCGCGATCGAATAGCCCATGCCGATGCCCATCACGCCCCAGGTGCCGACGTCGAGCCGCTTGCGCGGCTTGTGCATGTCGACGACGCCGCGGGCCAGGTCGAGCGTGTTGGCGCCCTCGTTGACGAAGATGGTGTCCGGACGTTCCGCGATGATGGCGCGCAGCGCGCCGAGGGCGCCGTGATAGTCCATCGGCGAGGCGTTGCTCATCAGTTTCGGCGCCATCTTGGCGACGTTGTCGTCGCGCTTCTTGGCGACGGTGGCGAGCCAGTCGCTCGGTGCGGCCGGCCAGTTCGCGCCCATCGCATCGAGGAACGCGGCGACGCAGGAGCCGATATCGCCGACCACGGGAGCTGCGATCTCGACGTTGGAATCCATTTCCTTCGGCTCGATGTCGACCTGGATGAATTTCTTCGGAGCCTCGCCCCAGGTCTTGCCCTTGCCGTGCGACAGCAGCCAGTTGAGCCGGGCGCCGATCAGCATCACGACGTCGGCTTCCTTCAGCACGGTGGAACGCGCGGCACCCGCGCATTGCGGATGCAGGTCGGGCAGCAGGCCCTTGGCCATGCTCATCGGCAGGAACGGCACGCCGCTCTTCTCGACGAAAGTCTTGATCGCCTCGTCGGCCTGCGCGTAGGCCGCGCCCTTGCCGAGGATAACAAGCGGACGCTTTGCGCTCTTCAGGACATCGAGCGCGCGCTTCACCGACGACGGGGAGGGGATCTGCTCGGGCGCCGCATCGATCACCTTGACCAGCGACTTCTGGCCGGCGTCGGCATTCATCACCTGCGAGAACAGCTTTGCCGGCAGGTCGAGATAGACGCCGCCCGGGCGGCCCGACACCGCGGCGCGGATCGCGCGCGCAAGGCCGATGCCGATGTCCTGGGCGTGCAGCACGCGGAACGCCGCCTTGCACAGCGGCTTGGCGATCGCGAGCTGGTCCATCTCCTCATAGTCGCCCTGCTGCAAATCGACGATCTCGCGCTCGGACGAGCCCGAGACCAGGATCATCGGGAAGCAGTTGGTGGTGGCATGCGCCAGCGCGGTGAGGCCGTTGAGGAAGCCGGGGGCGGACACCGTGAGGCAGACGCCGGGCTTTTTGGTCAGGAAGCCGGCGATCGAGGCCGCATAGCCGGCGTTCTGCTCGTGGCGGAACGAGAGCACGCGAATGCCCGCCGCCTGGGCCATGCGGCCCAGGTCCGTGATCGGGATACCCGGCACACCATAGATGGTGTTGATGCCGTTGAGCTTGAGCGCATCGATGACGAGGTGGAAGCCATCAGTCAGTTCTTGCTCGGTGCCCGGTGCCTCGGACTTCGCAGCGGTATTCAGCATCGGCATCGTCTCCCTGATCGTTCTTGTTCGGACGATCTGTTTGTCGTCAGAAGCGTGTGGACTCGAAGTATCTAAGTGAACAGTTCCTGACCGTGCGCCTCGACATAGGCGGCAAGACCAAGCGTGTGATCGCGCGCGCGCTTCTCGGCAAGCTCGGTGTCGCGTGCTTCCAGTGCCTCGATGATCCCGAGATGCTCGGGCAGCGAGGTCGCGGTGCGGTCCTTGCGGCCGATCGTGAGCTGGCGATAGCCGCGCACATGCAGCAGGAGGTCGTTGGTGAGGTCGACCAGCACCGGCGATTCCGACAGCGAGATCAGCGCCTGGTGGAAGGCGATGTTGGCCCTGGAATATTCCTCGACGTGATCCTGCGGCAGGCGGTCGTCGCTGAAGTCCTTGAAGAAGTCGCGCAGCGCCGAGATGTCCTTCTTGCGCGCGGTGGTGGTGATCAGGCGCGCCGCCATGCTCTCCAGCGCCGCCCAGGCGCGGATCATGTCGACGATCTCCGACTTGGTGCGGCGGACCACGATGATGCCGCGGCGCGGCACGGTCTTCACGAAGCCGTCCTGCTCGAGCATCGCGATGGCTTCGCGGATCGGCGTGCGGCTGACGCCGAGACGCTCGGACAACGCGCGCTCGTCGAGCATCACCGGCTCGGGCGTCGCGTAGATGTCCATCTTCAGAATCGCTTCCTTCAAGGCTTCATAGGCCTTGTTCTTGAAGCTCGTCTCCGGCGCGATCCGGACGATGGCGATATCTGTGTCAGCCATGTTGGGCGACGCCTTGGTCTGTTTCGGTTCAGGCACGACTCGTCTCCTCCTCTTGGAGACGTCTTCTTAGCAGAAGAAATTACCCTAGATTTTTGGCATGCCAAATACCAGAATGTCAAGACGTGCTTATTTTTCGGCATTTTTGGGGGACGACCGACCTTGACAATTGCGTTTTTGGCATACCAAATGCCACGAATTGTCCCAGGAGGAAGCCGATGTCAAATTCGAAGGATGCGGTCCGCAAAATTCTCGATGCGGTCAAGGCCGACAAGCGCACGAGCCTCACCGCGCCCGAAGGCAAGGTGGTCTGCGACGCCTACGGCATTCGGGTGCCGAAGGAGGGCGTCGCCAAGTCGGCCTCCGAGGCCGCGCGGATCGCCTCCGAGATGGGCTTCCCGGTCGTGATGAAGATCGTCTCGCCCGACATCCTGCACAAGACCGAGGCGGGCGGCGTGGTGGTCGGCGTCAAGAGCGCCGCTGACGCCGAGAAGAGCTACGAGACCATCCTGGCCAACGCCAGGAAGTACAAGGCCGACGCCAAGATCGAGGGCATCCAGGTCCAGCAGATGCTGGGCGGCGGCACCGAGGTGATCGTCGGCTCGATCACCGACGGCTCGTTCGGCAAGCTGGTCGCCTTCGGCCTGGGCGGCGTGCTGGTCGAAATCCTCAAGGACATCACCTTCCGCCTTGCGCCGGCGACGAAAGAGGACGCGCTGTCGATGCTCGACGGCATCCAGGCCCATGAGATGCTGAAGGGCGTGCGCGGCGGCGAGCCGGTCAACCGCGAGGCGCTCGCCGACGTCATCGTCAAGGTGTCGCAGCTGGTCAGCGATTTCCCCGAAATCGTCGAGCTCGACCTCAATCCGGTGTTCGCCACCAGCAAGAATGCGATCGCCGCCGACGTCCGCATCGTCGTCGACTTCGACTACAAGCCGCGCCCGGCGCCGCGTCCGACCGAAGAGATCGTCGCCGCGATGAACCGCATCATGCAGCCGAAGGGCGTGGCCGTGATCGGCGCCTCCGCCGAGGACGGCAAGATCGGCAACTCCGTGATGAAGAACCTCATCAACGGCGGCTACAAGGGCGAGATCTATCCGATCCACCCCAAGGCAGAAGAGATTTTGGGCTACAAGGCCTACAAGAGCGTCAAGGACGTGCCCGGCGTGATCGACACCGCGGTGTTCGCGATCCCGGCGAAGTTCGTCGCCGGCGCGCTCGCCGAATGCGGCGAGAAGAAAATCCCGGGCGCAGTGCTGATTCCCTCGGGCTTCGCCGAAGCCGGCGCGCCGGAATTGCAGGCCGAGATCGTCGAGGTCGGCAAGAAGTACAACATCCGCCTGATGGGGCCGAACATCTACGGCTTCTACTACACGCCGGCCAATCTCTGCGCCACGTTCTGTACCGCCTATGACGTCAAGGGCCACGCCGCGCTGTCGTCGCAGTCGGGCGGCATCGGCATGGCGATCATCGGCTTCTCGCGCTCGGCGAAGATGGGCGTGTCGGCAATCGTTGGTCTGGGCAACAAGTCCGATATCGACGAGGACGATCTGCTCGCCTTCTTCGAGCAGGATCCTAACACCAACCTGATCGCGCAGCACTGCGAGGACCTGAAGGACGGCCGCGCCTTCGCGGAAGCCGCCAAGCGCGTCTCCAAGAAGAAGCCGGTGGTCGTGCTCAAGGCCGGCCGCACCTCCGCGGGTGCGAAGGCCGCCTCGTCGCACACCGGCGCGCTCGCCGGCAACGACAAGATCTATGAGGACGTGTTCAAGCAGTCCGGCGTGATCCGCGCGCGTTCGCTCCGGCAGCTCCTGGAATTCGCCCGCGGCGTGCCGGTGCTGCCGACGCCGAAAGGCGAGAACGTGCTGATCATCACCGGCGCCGGCGGCTCCGGCGTGCTGCTGTCGGATTCCGTGGTCGACAACGGCTTGTCGCTGATGGCGATGCCGCCGGATCTCGATACCGCGTTCCGCAAGTTCATCCCGCCGTTCGGCGCGGCCGGAAATCCTGTTGATATCACCGGCGGCGAGCCGCCGATCACCTATGTCAACACCGTGAAGCTCGGCCTGTCGGATGAGCGCATCCACGCGCTGATCCTTGGCTACTGGCACACCATCGTGACGCCGCCGATGGTGTTCGCGCGCAACATGGTCGAGGTGAAGAAGGAGATGGAGGCCAAGGGCTTCGTCAAGCCGATCGTCGCCTCGCTCGCGGGCGACGTCGAGGTCGAGGAGGCTGCCGAATATCTCTACCAGAACGGCATCCCGGCCTACGCCTATTCGACCGAACTGCCGGTCGAGGTGCTCGGCGCCAAGTACAAATGGGCCCGCGGCGCCGGCCTGTTGTGATCTGACCCAACGATCGACGCCGCTTCGGATCGCTTCCGAAGCGGCATCAAGACCCGGTTAACGGCATCCGAGAAAACGGGGGCTAACGGATAATCCGGCTTTAACGGGCGACCGATTACACGTCGCCTGGGTTGCACGGAGGCGTTTTCCCCACATGTCGGTTCAGGTCGATTCGGATTTTGCGAGCGAAGATCGCGCACGTGCGCAGATCGGTGCGGCGGTGAGCTTTTTGCTCCGGGACACGAGCGGCATCGCGCGCGAGCATGCCGTCGAAGCCATCGTCGAGATGGTGCGCCAGGTTGCAAGTCTGCCGCCAACGCTGGACACGCCATCGATTCAGCCGCTGATGAGCGGCATCGCCTATCGCGACTTCGTCATCGATGCCTACCGCCGCGATGTCGATCGCTGGCGCGCGACCATCCGCCGGTCGAACGGCAAGAAAATCCGGATCGCCTCGCCGCCGGCGGTGCGCGACGAGGCAACGACGACGGCGGATGCGATCACCGCCGAAAAGGCCATCGAGTTCGCCAGGCGGGCAATCGACATGGGCGAGGTGCTCTGAGCCGTAGTACGGCGCTAAGGCTGCCGCGGCGGCAAACGTCGGGGCGATAAGGCTCGGCCTATGCTTGGGACGCGCGATGTGCTCCGATACGGCGGCTGCGCCGGTTCCGAAGTCGTCGACCGGAATCTCGATCCATCGTGTCCCAGCCGAGAAATGCCATGCCGTCCGAACTCCGCTCGCCCCGCCTCGCCGTCCTGATCGACGCCGACAATGCGTCCGCAAAGATCGCCGACGGGCTGTTCGAGGAGATCGCCAAGATCGGTGAAGCCAGCGTGCGCCGCATCTACGGCGACTTCTCCAATCCGAGGTCCAGGGCCTGGGCCGATATCCTGTCGAAGCACGCCATCATCCCCCAGCAGCAATTCGCTTACACCACCGGCAAGAATGCATCCGACATCACCCTGGTGATCGACGCCATGGACCTGCTGCACAGCGGCCGGTTCGACGGCTTCTGCCTGGTGTCGTCGGACAGCGATTTCACCCGGCTCGCCGCCCGCATCCGCGAGCATGGCATCGACGTGTTCGGGTTCGGCGAGCAGAAGACGCCGGAAAGCTTCCGGCAGGCTTGCCGCCGGTTCGTCTACACGGAGAATTTGCGCGGCGGCGCGACGAGCCATAAGGATGCGGCCGTGCGTCCCCAGCCTCTGCAGCCGCCGGACGCCGCCACGCCCATCCTCAAGAACGTGATCAGCCAGATGGCCAGCGAAGACGGCTGGGTGACGCTCGGCGAGGTTGGACGGCAGCTCGCCAATCTCGCATCGGATTTCGATCAAAGGACCTACGGCTTCCGCACCCTCGGTGAACTGGTGCGCAGGACCAACGCGTTCGAGATCGAGTCGAAGGGCGGGACGATGCGGATTCGCATCAAGCCGGCGGCTGCGCCGCCGCCAAGACGGCGCGCGCCAAGACGGCGAATCGATCAGAAATCGCCGCAATGAAAAGCGCGCGGCTGCGCTGAAACGGTCTTTGAATCTGAACCAATGATGAATGCCGCTACGGATAAATATCCGGAGCGGCATCTTCATTTGCGTGGGAACTGAACGAGTTGCGGCGGAACTGGAATTTCCGCACAAGTTGCCGCGCTGGAACGGGAACGTCTCGTTCCCTGCGGTGTTGAAGGGGGCGTCTTGCAACTCGGAGGAGGACAACCATGAACAAGCGTTTTGCCGTTTCCCTTGTCGCCGCGGCCTCGCTGCTCGCGTCCGGGTCGGCCTTCGCGCAGTCGACGACTGCCGCGGGCGCCGCCAACGGTGCGCGGGCCGGTGGCGAGATTGCGGGCCCGGTCGGTGAGATCGTCGGCGGTACGGTTGGTGCTGCAGTCGGCGCCGGCCTCGAGATTCCGAATGCCGTGATCGGGGCGGTCCCGCGCGACGAGCCGTCGGTCGTGGTGCGTGATCGCGTCGTGGTCGGCGAGCCGCTGCCCGACACCGTCGTGCTGCGCCCGGTGCCGCGCTACACCGAGTATCGCTATGCCGTGGTCAATGATCGCCGCGTCATCGTGGAGCCGCGCACCCGCCGGATCGTGAAGATCATCGACTGATCGCGCGTGTTCCCGCTTGTCGACATCCTCGCGGGCAGATCGCCCGCGAGGATTTTCGCATGGCACAGGCCCGCTTTTTTCATGAAGCGGCCGGTTGGCCTGACGGCCCGATCCCCTAGACTGGCCGGCAACGGAAGGACGCAGCAAGCGTCCGCGGTCAACAGCAGGGGATGGAAACATGGGTCGCAAGATCGTGATCGTCGGCGCCGGTGCGGTCGGCGGCTATGCCGGTGCGCATATGGTGCAGGCGGGTGAGGACGTCACCTTCATCGATCCCTGGCCCGAGCATGTCGCGCACATGCGCAAGCACGGGCTGCGCGTCACCCATGCGATGGACGTGGCGGAGTTCTCGGTGCCGGTGCGCGCGCTCGATGTCACGGACGCGCAGCAGCTCGCAAAGGAGAAGCCGGCCGATATCGCCTTCGTCTGCATGAAGTCCTACGACACGGCCTGGGCCACCATGCTGATCCGGCAATATCTGGCGGCCGACGGCTATGTTGTGTCGCTGCAGAACTGCATGAACGAGGAGACCATCGCCGGCGTCGTCGGCTGGGGCAAGACGCTCGGCTGCATCGCAAGCAGCATCACCGTCAATCTGCCAGAGCCCGGCCATATCCACCGCGGTGCCGGCAAGGGCGGAGCGGCGCACACCGTCTTTCGCGCCGGCGAGGTGCATGGCCGCATCACCGCCCGGGCCGAGGAGGTGTGCCGGCTGGTCGGCTATTCCGACAGCGCCAAGGTGACTTCAAATCTCTGGGGCGAGCGCTGGTCCAAGCTGGTCGCCAATGTAATGGGCAACGGGCTATCGGCCTGCACCGGCCTATCGGGCCGCGAGGTGCTGCAAAACGAACCGCTGCGCCGCTTCTCGACCAAGCTCGGCAGCGAGGCGATCCGCGTCGGCCAGGCGCAGGGCTATCAGCTCGAGGAGATCCTGCATCTGCCGCCCGAGACCATCGCTCGCGCCGGCGAGGGCGACGAGGCAGCAACGCGCGCCTGCGACGAGCAACGTTTCAAGGACGCCAAGCGCACCTCGTCGGCGCAGCGCCCCTCGATGGGCCAGGACATGCAGAAGGGCCGCCGCACCGAGATCGAATTCCTCAACGGTTTTGTGGTGCGCGAGGGCGAGAAGCTCGGCATCGCCTGCAGCGCCAACGCCGCGCTGACCGACATCGTCAAGCGCGTCGAACGCGGCGAACTCGCGCCGGATCCGCAGCACATCACGGAGTTGAGGATGAATTGAGCGGCGCTCGACGCCCCGACGCGGACCGCCGTCATTGCGAGGAGCGAAGCGACGAAGCAATCCATCTTCCCATGCGCGGCGGAAATATTGAGGCAGTCGCCTAAAGCAGCTGCCGGACCCCCATCCCGTTCATGAACCGCTCGCGGATCTGCACGGGGTCGCGCCGCGTCGTGCCGGTGCCGGGCTTGTCGTCGATGCGAACGCCGATCAGCGTCGGGCCTTCGATCTGCTTCGACTGCGCGATCAGCCGCTCGAAATCGTCCTCGTCGGCGGCCCACGAGCTGTTGGCAAGGCCGCTGGCGATCGCGACCGCGACGATGTCGGTATGGCCGGCGGCCGGCGTCGGCTGGCTGCCTGTGATCTGGTAGATGCCGTTGTCCATCACCACCATGGTCAAGTTCGGCGGCGCCAGCGTCGCAACGGTCGAGAGGCAGCCGAGCTGCATCAACAGCGAGCCGTCGCCCTCCAGCGCGAACACGCGCCGCTTCGGCTGCGCCAGCGCGACGCCGAGCGCGATCGGAAACGCAAGTCCCATGCTGCCCAGCATGTAGAAATTCTGCGGGCGGTGGCCGGCGGCCCACAGATCAAAGTTGGTGTTGCCGATGCCGCCGATCACGGCCTCGTCCGTCAGACCGGCGACGAGGCGCTGGGTGAGATCGAGCCGGTTCATCACCTTGGTGTTGCGTGCGTGGGTGTTGGTCATGGCTGATCTCACTTGTCGAAGGTCTTGCCGCCGGTGAGCAGCGGCGAGAGGATCAGCGCCACCGGCGCCTGCGTGGTGACGGCCTGCTTGATCGAGCGGTCGGCGATGAATTCGAGCTCGTCGAGCCTTGTGATGGTGTGATGCTCCACGGCAAGCGAATCCAGCACCGGACGCATGGTGCGGCAGACCAGCGCCTGGCCGTAATTGAACTCGCCGAGCGTGCCGCGCTCGGAGACGAACATGATCAGCGGGATCTGGTAGGGCACTGCGAGCGAGGCCAGCACGTTGGCCAAGGTTGCGAAACCTGAGGTCTGCATCAGCACGGCGCCGCGCATCCCCGCCATCCAGGCGCCCGAGACGATGCCGACGGCCTCTTCCTCGCGCGCGGTCGAAAATGTCGTGAAATAGGGATCGGCGTGCAGGTTCTTGATCAGCGTGGTCAGCACCCGGTCGGGCACATAGGGCACCAGCTTGATCTCGTTCCGCTTCAGCGTCTGCAGCACGATACCGTGCCAGGCGGTCGCCGCATCCTGGGACTTATCCTTGGCTTTATCTTTGGACGAGGCTTGTTCCGCGGCCGCCATCCTGGTCTCCCTGCTCGCGCGACGCTGATGGCCGCTTGCGGCACAAAACTTGACGCGGCTCAGGTGATTGTCAACATGTCGCGGCCGCAACGCGACCTGCGCAATTCGGCGATCGCAGCGCCGAACCGGCGTGCGATACAGGCGGCAACGACAATGGGACGGAACGATCAACGGACGGGAGGCGTCGATGGCCGGATGGGTCTGGCGGACCGCCATTGCGGCGGCGGCCGCGGTGATGGCCGGGCTCGCATCCGCGCAGCCATACCCGGCCAAGGCCGTTCACATTCTCGTTCCCTATCCGCCCGGCGGCGGCGTCGACGTGCTGACGCGGACGCTGGCCGAAGAGGTGTCGAAGACCTGGACGCAGTCGATCGTGGTCGAGAACCGGCCGGGCGCCGGCGGGGTGATCGCCTCGCAGGCGATCGCGAGCTCCGCGCCCGACGGCTATAATCTGATCATGGTGGCGAGCGGCCACGCCACCAATCCGTTCCTCTATCCAAAGCTGCCTTACGACACCTTCAAGGATTTTTCGCCGATCTCGCTGCTCGCGTCATCGCCGAATGTGCTGCTGGTGCGCGCGGACTCGCCGTTCAAGTCGATCGGCGACGTCATCGCCGCGGCCAAGGCGAAGCCGGGCAGCCTGTCGTTCGCCCATGCCGGCAACGGCACCTCGACTCATCTGGCCGGCGAGCTGCTCAACAGCTTGGCAAAAATCGAGATCAATGCGATCCCCTACAAGGGCGGCGCGCCGGCGATCAACGATCTGCTTGGCGGGCAGATTCCGATGTCATTCAACAATGGGCCGGAATCGGTCGGCCAGTTGCAGGCCGGCACGGTTCGCGCGCTGGCGGTGACGACGGCGTCGCGCGCGCCGTTCCTGCCCGACGTGCCGAGCATGTCGGAGACCGTGCCGGGCTATGACACCGAGGTGTGGTGGGGGCTGCTTGGCCCCGGCAACATGCCTGCCGATCTCGTCGCGAAAATCTCGCATGATTTCGTCGTGGCGGTGAATACCGATGCGGTGAAGGAGCGTCTCGGCAAGCTCGGCGTGATTTCAATCGGGAGCACGCCGGACAAATTCGCCGTCAAGATCAAGGCCGATTACGATAAATGGGAGCCGATCATCAAGGCCGCCGGCATGAAGGCAGAATAGACAATGGCTGCGTCGGAAATTCCTGCCTGCCTGCCGCCGCGTCCGGTGACGCCGCCGCGGGAGAAGCTGCCGCCGAAGGCCTGCGACACCCATGCGCATGTGTTCGGCCCCGCCGACCGCTTCCCCTATGCCGGCGATCGCAGCTACACGCCGCCGGACGCACCGCTTGCGAGCTATCTCGGCATGCTCGATGCGCTCGGGTTCACCCGCGGTGTGCTGGTGCAGGGCAGTGCGCATGGCCACGACAATTCGGCGATGCTGGATGCGTTGCAACGCGAGCCCGCGCGCCTGCGCGGTGTCGCGGTGGCCGATGCCGATGTCGCACCGGGCACGCTGCGGCAATGGCATGTGCTCGGCGTGCGCGGCTTGCGCTTCAACCATTTCTTCCGCGGCGGGCAGCTGCACTATCGCGGTGGCATCCCCCTGAATGTTGCGAAGACACACGCGGGCGTGATGGCGGAGCTTGGTTGGCATCTGCAGGTCTGGATCGATGTGAAGGATTTGCCGGACACGATCCCGGCGCTGAAGGCGCTGAGCTTGCCGGTCGTGGTCGATCACATGGGCCGCACCGATGCGGCCGCCGGCGTCAACACCGTGGGCTTCCAGAGCCTGCTGCGCGCGGTGGATGAGGGCTGGTGCTGGGCCAAGCTCTCAGGCGTGCATCGCCTGAGCCAGCGGGCGCCGGATTATCCGGATGCGCGGCCGTTCCACGAAGCGTTGGTCGCGGCGAATCCTGAACGGCTGGTGTGGGGCGGCGACTGGCCGCATCCGCGGGTCGAGGGCGAGATGCCCGATGCCGGCCATCTGCTGACGCTGTTCCAGCAATGGACGCCGGATGCGGCGGCCCGGCACAGCATCCTGGTCGACAATCCGGCACGACTCTATGGCTTCCCAAACTGAAGGCTGCTCGAAGATATGACCGTCAACAACAAGCGCGTGTTCTATGTCAAATACCTCGCCCACGAGATCTATGTCGACATCCTGAAGAAGCGGCCGGATGTCCGGCTCGACCGCCTGGAGAACGAGACGCCGGAGGCGACGTTCGCGCCGGTGCTTGCCGATGCGCATGCCTACCAGATCGGCGCCGCCCGCGACGAGCTGGCGCCGCATTTTCATGCCCATGCCGAGCTGTTGAAGCGCGCGCCGAACCTTCTGATCGTCTCGTCGAACGGCGCCGGATTCGATCCCGTCGATGTCGACGCCTGCACCGCCGCGGGCGTGCTGGTCGTCAACCAATCGGGCGGCAACGCCAATTCGGTCGCCGAGCACGCGCTCGGCATGATGCTGACGCTGTCGAAGCGGATCATCCAGTCCGACCGCCGGCTGCGGCGCGAGGCCAACGTCAACCGCAACGATCTGATCGGCAACGAGCTCAAGGAGAAGACCGTCGGCGTCGTCGGTCTCGGCAATGTCGGCCGCCGCATCGCCGAGCTGTGCAAGGGTCTCTTGCACATGAAGGTGATCGCCTACGATCCGTATCTGACGGCGGATGAGATGGCCAAGCGGGGCGGGGAGAAGGTCGAGCTCGACGATCTGCTGCGCCGCTCGGACTTCGTCTCGATCTCCTGTCCGCTCGACAGCAAGAGCCGCGGCATGATCGGCGCGCGCGAATTCGCGCTGATGCAGCCGCACGCCTATTTCGTCACCACCGCGCGCGGCTTCATCCATGACGAGAAGGCACTGGAAGAGGCGCTGCGGGACAAGCGCATCGCCGGCGCGGGCCTCGACGTCTGGGCCAAGGAGCCGCCGCCGCCGGATCATCCGCTGCTGCAATTCGACAACGTGCTGGCAAGCCCGCACACCGCCGGCGTCACCCGCGAGGCGCGCATCAACATGGGCCGGATCGCGGCCGAGCAGATCCTCGACGCCCTCGACGGCAAGCGCCCGCCGCGCATCATCAATCCGGAGGTCTGGCCGGTGTATGCGCGAAGGTTCGAGAAGGCGTTCGGGTTCATGCCGGGGTAGTTGAAGTCGAATGCCGCCGCTGTGTTAGGTGAGCACGCTGCTCAGGCTCCCTCTCCCCTTGCGGGAGAGGGTTGGGGAGAGGGGTGGCCCCGGGCGAGATGAGCGGCGCTATCGCAATTCGCATGCGACATCGTTGCAGCGGTAGGCAAGCCCAAATGAGAGAGTTGGCCGTGTGGTACCCCTCTCCCTAGCCCTCTCCCGCAAGGGGAGAGGGAACCCTTCCGTTGGTGCGTCCCTTACGGTGAGGTGAGAGCGCGTCGTGGGGCTCGATAATCACGGAGAAAATCTCCTTCGTCGTATCCCCAAAACAAGCAATAAACCCACTGCCAAACCGCCGCCGCGCGAAGCGTCCGTTGTTATTTTCCCTGAGATATCGACGGCTTAGCCCGAAATCGCCATTTTCTGTCCGTGCCCGGCCATTCGGGGCACCGAAGGAAAACGTGCCATGCGACAGGTCCAGTCATTGCTCCGCAACGCGCCCGCGAAAATCGGCCGCCGTCTTGCGCAGATTGTCGCGATCGCTGCCGCCAGCCTGCCGCAGGCCGGCGCCTAGTTTTCCACCGCTGCGAAGCGCCGCATCCGCGGACGCCGAATTAACTCAACCCCATTTCGCGTTAGTGCTAAAGCGGTACTCCCCGGCTCTTCCGGACCAGCAGGGAGGGTTCCATGTCACGCTTCGTCGTTCATTTCATGAAGGACGTGCTCGGCGACAACGGCCGCGAGCGCGAGGTTTGTCAGGGCGCGCTTGAGATCGATGCCTCGAGCGAGAGCCAGGCCACCGAAATGGCCAAGCTCAAATTCTGTCAGCAACAATCGCTATGCGACTGGTCGCTGCATGCCGACCGCATCCGGATCGAGGCGGCCGACTTGCACGCGAACTGACGCCTCAACTATTCAGGCAGGATGCGCACCGCACCCTTCGCCGCGCTGCTTGCGAACGCTGCATAGGCCTTCAGCGCGGTCGAGACGGCGCGCTTGCGCGGCGCTGCCGGCTTCCACGCCGCATTGCCCTTGGCTTCCATCGCGGCGCGACGGCGCTTCAGTTCGGCATCGTCGACCCTGAGGTTGACCTTGCGGTTCGGGATGTCGAACTCAATGATGTCGCCTTCCTCGACCAGGCCGATCAGTCCGCCTTCGGCCGCCTCCGGCGAGACGTGGCCGATCGACAGGCCGGACGATCCGCCGGAGAAGCGGCCGTCGGTGATCAGCGCGCAGGCCTTTCCGAGGCCCTTCGACTTCAGATAGCTGGTCGGATAGAGCATCTCCTGCATGCCCGGGCCGCCGCGCGGACCCTCATAGCGGATCAGCACGACATCGCCGGCCTTCACCTTGTTGCCGAGAATGGCGTCGACCGACGCATCCTGGCTCTCGAAGATGCGGGCGGGACCAGAGAACGTCAAAATGCTCTGGTCGACGCCGGCGGTCTTCACGATGCAGCCGTCTTCCGCAAGGTTGCCGAACAGCACGGCAAGCCCGCCGTCCTTGGAGTAGGCGTGCGCGGCATCGCGGATAACTCCCGTTTCGCGGTCGAGATCGACCTCGTCGAAGCGGCGGTCCTGGCTGAAGGCTTCCTGGGTCGGCACGCCGCCCGGTGCCGCGCGGTAGAAATTGCGCACCTTGTCGCTTGATGTCCGCACCACGTCCCAGCGGTTCAGCGCGTCGTCGAGCGTCGCGGCATGCACGGTCGGGCCGTCCGTTGTGAGCAGCTTGGCGCGATCGAGCTCGCCGAGGATCGCCATGATGCCGCCGGCGTGATGCACGTCCTCCATGTGGACGTCCTGCACCGAGGGCGCCACCTTGCAGAGCACCGGCACCTTGCGCGAGAGGCGGTCGATGTCGGCCATCGTGAACGGCACCTCGCCCTCGCGCGCGGCGGCGAGCAGATGCAGCACGGTGTTGGTAGAGCCGCCCATCGCGATGTCGAGCGTCATCGCGTTCTCGAACGACTTGAAGTTCGCGATGTTGCGCGGCAGCACCTTGGCATCGTCCTGCTCGTAATAGCGGCGGGCGAGGTCGACGATCAGATGGCCGGCCTCGACGAACAGGCTCTTGCGGTCGGCATGCGTCGCCAGCACCGAGCCGTTGCCCGGCAGGGCGAGGCCGAGCGCCTCGGTCAGGCAGTTCATCGAGTTCGCGGTGAACATGCCGGAGCAGGAGCCGCAGGTCGGGCAGGCCGAGCGCTCGATCACTGCGACCTCTTCGTCCGAGACGTTGGAGTCGGCGGCCGCGACCATCGCGTCGATCAGGTCGACCGCGCGCTTCTTGCCCTTGAGCTGAATCTTGCCGGACTCCATCGGGCCGCCCGAGACGAACACGGTCGGGATGTTGAGCCGCAGCGTCGCCATCAGCATGCCCGGCGTGATCTTGTCGCAGTTGGAAATGCAGACCATCGCGTCGGCGCAATGCGCGTTGACCATGTATTCGACGCTGTCGGCGATCAGCTCGCGCGAGGGCAGGCTGTAGAGCATGCCGTCATGGCCCATCGCGATGCCGTCATCGACCGCGATGGTGTTGAACTCTTTTGCCACCCCGCCGGCTTTCTCGATTTCCCGCGCCACCAATTGCCCGAGGTTCTGCAAATGGACGTGGCCGGGCACGAACTGGGTAAAGGAATTGACCACCGCGATGATCGGCTTGCCGAAATCCTCGTTCTTCATGCCGGTGGCGCGCCAGAGGCCGCGAGCACCCGCCATGTTGCGGCCGTGCGTGGTGGTGCGGGAGCGATAGGCGGGCATGATAAATCCTTGGGCTGTGGGCATTTTTTAAGGGGAGACGGGGGTCCTTATGCCCGCCCGCGGCGGCCTGTTCAAGCGCGGAACCGCATGGCTGAACCCCGCAATTCGGGCAAGGCCGGGCGGTCTGCGCGGCGCGCAGCGTCGCCGCTATTCCGCAGCGAGACCGGTCGGCATCGGGATCGCGACCTTCGGGCGCGTCTTGGCCGCGCGACGGTTCTTCTTGTTGAAGCGGCTGCCGGCCAGCAGCACTGCTGCGGCGCGCAGCTGCTCGCGCAGCCATTGATTGGTGGTGTCGTCTTCGGCAGTGGCGTGCCAGTAGAGATAATTGACGTGCGGGTTGATCGGGAACGGGCAGGGGAAGCATTGCAGCTCGCCGGGATCTTCCAGCACGGAAGCGGCGCTTTCGGATGCCGTCAGCAGCATGTTGCTGCGGGTCACGACGTGACAGGCGGTCGCGAAATTCTGGCAGGTCAGGCGCACGGTGCGGGTCAGACCGAGGCGCTGCAGCTGAAAATCCTCGAACGAGAGGCCGCTGCGCCGCGACGTCACGCAGACATGCTCCATGCGCAAGTAAGCCTTCTTGTCGAGCCGTGCGCCGAGCTCGGGATGGCCGCGCCGCGCGAACACCGCGATGTGCTCGGTCAGGATCTGCTCGCGCCGCACCTCCGCCGACAGCGGCAACAGCGTATCGATCGCGACATCCAGCGTGCCGGCGGCAAGCTCGCGCTCCAAATTGTTGCGCTCGCAGCGCACGGTCGCGATCTCGACCAGCGGCGCCACGCCGCTGATCCGGTTGATCAGCGCACCCAGCATCGGCGCCTCCAGGTTGTTGCGCAGGCCGATCACGAACCGCTTCGATGTCCTTGCCGGATCGAACCGGTCGGCGTGAGTCAGCGTGGTCTCGAGGCCGTTGAGCGCCTGGCGCACCGTGGTGATGATCTGGCGCGCCAGCGGGGTCGGCGTCATGACATGGTTTGCGGCGCACGAACAGCGGATCGTTGAACATCGCGCGCAGCCGGCTCAGCGCATGGCTCACCGCGGGCTGCGTCAGGTTGAGGCGGAAGCAGGCGCGGCTGACGCCACCCTCGGAATAGATCGCGTCGAATACCACGAACAGGTTCAGGTCGACGTCGCGTACATGCATGAAAATGATCTATCCGTATCCGTCGAATGCATTTGACGAATATGAGCTGCCACTCTTAAAGTCTCAAGCAAAATAATACCTGGAGGAAACGATGAGCGTGCAATCGCCATCGCGCGGCGTTGCTGTCCCTGCGGCATCATCTCGCCCGGCTGCAATGCTTGCGAAGCCGAGCCAGGAGCAGATCGTGCTCCTGCTCACCATAGCGCTTCTTGTCGTGTTTGGCCTGACGCTGAACGGCTTTGCCACCGTCTCCAATCTCCTGAATCTGCTGCGCAGTATTTCGATCCTCGGCGTGCTCGGCCTCGGCATGGGGCTGATCGTGATCAGCCGCGGCATCGACCTTTCCGAAGTCGCGATCATGGCGGGTTCCTGGGCGATCGCGCTGATCTACATCCAGAACGGCATGCCTGTTTTCACGGCAGTGCTGCTGGCGCTGGCGATCGCGGTGCTGATCGGCGTCGTCAACGGCGTGATGGTCGCCTTCGTCGAGGCGCCGGCGCTATTCGTGACGCTCGCCGCCGGCTTCGTGATCTATGGCCTCGCGTTCTGGATCGCGCCGGCCTGGGTAGTCTATGCGCCGAAGAATGCACCTAGCCTGATGTATCTCGGCGCCGGACGGCTGCTCGGCATCCCGGTTCCGATCCTGGTGTTCGCGGTCGCGGCGATCGCGATGCATTTGTTCCTGTCGCGCAGCTCGATCGGGCGCTTCATCTATGCGCAGGGCGACAATCCCGAGGCCGCGCGGCTGACCGGCATTCCGCTGCGGCCGCTGATCGTGCTGGAGCACGTGCTGGTTGCGCTGCTCGCCTGGATTGCAGGCCTGGTCTGGGTCGGCACCACGGGCAGCATGCAGATGGCGATCACGCAGGGGACCATGATCTTCGACGTCGTACTGGTCGTCGTGATCGGCGGCATCAGCCTGATCGGCGGCCGCGGCAGCGTGTTCAGCGTCGTGGTCGGCTGTATCCTGATCGGCACGCTGCTCAACGCCTTCACCATCATGGACGTCAACAGCGAGGTGCAGAACATCATCAAGGGCGTGGTGCTGCTCGCCGCCATCGTGCTCGACAATTGGCTGCATCCCCGCGACGAGGAGACCGCGCGACAGGGCGACTGAACGAGCCTTCGTGCTAAATCAAATCAATCAAAAGAATTTCTTTGTGGAGGAGACGATGAAGACGACCAAGTTCTGGACGATCCTGCTGGCCGGCGTGACGCTGGCCGCGACGCCATTTGCGGCGTCGGCGCAGGAGGAAGGCACCAAGACAGCTCGCGAGCTGCGCGCCGTCTACGACAAGGCGCTGCAGGGTAAGACGATCGCCTATCTGCCGATCGCGCTCGGCGTGCCGCTGTCCGACGAATGGGGCCGGGTGGTGCAGGAGGAGGCCGAATGGCGCGGCATGAAATACATCGTCCGCGATCCCAACAACAATCCGTCGGCGATGCAGCAGGCACTCACTGCGCTGGTCGACCAGAAGCCCGACGTGCTGATCGTGCAGAACCCGAGCGTCACGCTGTTGATGAAGGATTTGAAGCGCGCCGAGAGCCAGGGCACGCATGTGATCCAGATCAACATGTCCTCGAACTACAAGTCCGGTGCCTTTGTCGGCGCCGATTGGCGCGAGATCGGCAGGATGCTCGCGAACGAAGCCGTCAAGGCCTGCGGCACCGGCTCGGGCAAGTCGGGCAAAGTGCAGATCGTGCAGGGCGAACTGACCGCGGCCGCTAGCGTCGATCAGGTCGGCGGCATCATGGAGGTGCTGAACAAGGATCCCAACATCAAGGTGGTCTCGAACCAGGCCGCGAACTGGGACGCCAACACCGCGCTCAACGTCACCGCGACGGTGATCCAGCAGCATCCCGACCTCTGCGCCTCGATCGGCTTCTGGGGCATCATGGAGTCGGGCGCCGCGCAGGCGATCCGCAATGCCGGCAAGATCGACGACGTCAAGGTGTTCGCCTCCGGCGAGGGCTCGCAGCTCGATTGCGATCAGGTCAATTCGGGCAATTTCTACAAATTCCTGAGCTACAAGGCGACCGAGCAGGGCCACGACCTGATGTTCGCGGCCGAGACGCTGCTGATGTCCAGCGACAAGCCGGGCACGAAGAACCTGTCCTATTACACGCGGCCGATCTGGCTCGATAAGTCGAACGCCTCCGGCGCCAACTGTTTCGCGCTACCCAAGAAAAACTAACAAGGCGCGGGACAGCCGGCGCGGGGGGCATTCCCGCGCCGGCTGTATCAAGGATCAGAATCCGGAACTGTGAAAACCGGATCGAGGGAGTGCCTGACGATGTCGATGGCTGTCGATTCCTTTGCCGCATCGGTGCGGCGGTTCTCGCCCCGGCTGCTGCTCTCGGAGCTGTTGCTGAAGCAGTGGTTCGAGCCGGTCGTGCCGTTCACCGTGATGATCGGGTTGTGGGCGTATTTCGCGCTCACCATCCCCGACTATGCGTCGGTGCAGAACTCGGTGTCGCTGCTGCGGCTGTTCGCCGAATTCGGCTTCGTCGCGCTGGCGATGGGCTTCTGCCTTGTCACCGGCGGCATCGACCTGTCGGTCGGCGCGATCTTCGCGCTGTGCAATTTCGCGGCACTGTATTTCCTGCTGGTGCGCGAATGGCCGGTCGGCCTCGCCGTGCCGGCGACGCTTTTGGTCGGGGCGCTGCTCGGCAGCATCAACGGCTTCCTGATCGGCTTCCTCAAGACGCGGCCGTTCCTGACCACGCTGGTGACGCTGATCATCCTGCGCGCCTCGGTCAATCTGCTCAACACCTCTTACGCCCAGGTGTTCGCGACCAATTCGGTCGACAGCGATGCCTGGGATTTCATCGGCGGCGGCAGCGTGCTCGGCATTCCCGTCAACGCGGCGACGCTGTTCGTGGTGCTCTTGATCTGCCACATCTTCCTGTCGCGCTCGCGCTATGGGTGGCATCTCACCGCGATCGGCGCCAGCCGCAAGGCGGCACGCCATGCCGGCATCCGCGTCCGGTTGATGCTGTTCATGACCTATGTGTTGTCGGGCACGCTGTGCGCGGCGAGCGGTATCTTCTACGCGGCGCGTCAGGCCTCGACGGATTCCACCACCGGCGTCGGCTGGGAATTCCAGGCGCTCACCGCCGTGGTGCTCGGCGGCGTCTCGCTGGCCGGCGGCAAGGGCACGGTATGGCGGGCGATGATCGGCGCGCTGATCATCTTCCTCCTCATCAACGGCCTCGTGCGGATGGGCATCCCTGGCTATGTCACGTCGGCGGTGACGGGCATGATCCTGCTCGCCGCCGTCGGCATCGACGTCAAATGGTCGAAGAACCGCGGCAAGGCGATCCAGAAGATCTATGTCAATCCGGCGTTCGTGCCGCTGGCCTCGGCGCCCGCGGTGCAGCCGGGCGCGGCGTCGCCCTATGCGCAGAACGACCGGCTGATCAATGCGCAGGCGATCGGTGTCGATCAGGTCGAGGGGCCTGAGGATGTCATCCTCGACCGCCAGGGCCGGCTTTACGGCTCGACCCGCGACGGCAATGTGATCCGCTTCTCCGGGCCGAACTTCGAGACCCGCGAGGTGTTCGCCCATATCGGCGGCCGGCCGCTCGGCATGCAGTTCGACCGCGACGAGAATCTGATCGTGGCGGTCGCCGGCATGGGCGTCTACGGCGTCGCGCCCGATGGCCGCATCTTCAAGGTCACCGACGAGACCAATCGCACCTGGTACAAGCTGAACGACGATTCTCGCCTGCGCATGGCCGACGACCTCGACATCGCGCCCGACGGCAAGATCTATTTCAGCGACTGCACCACGCGCTACGAGATGACCACCAACACCCTCGACATTCTCGAGGGCCGGCCGAACGGCCGCGTGGTCTGCTACGACCCAGCGACCAAGACCACGCGCACCGTGATCAACCACTTCTATTTCCCGAACGGGATCTGCGTCTCTCATGACGGCAAGTCGATCCTGATTGCCTCGACCTCGCTGTGCAAGGTGTTCCGGCACTGGATCGACGGCCCGAACAAGGGCAAGACCGAAGTGCTGATGGACGAGCTGCCGGGCAACCCCGATAACATTAACCGCGCCTCCGACGGCACCTACTGGCTGGCGCTGGTCGGCATCCGCACGCCGACCTTCGATCTCGCCGCGCGCAAGCCCGGCTTCCGGCTGCGCATGGTCAAGCAGGTGCCGACCGACGAATGGCTGGCGCCCGCGCTCAATCATGGCTGCGTGTTGAAGTTCAACGAGAAAGGCGAGGCGCTGGAATCCTGTTGGGATCCGACCGGCATCTCGCATTCGACCCTGACGTCGATGCGCGAGCACCAGGGCTATCTCTATCTCGGCGGGCTCGAGAACAACCGGATCGGCCGCATCAAGCTCGACGGCGTCGACGACAGCTGGACCGGCTACGACGCGTATTGGGGTGCGAAGAGCAGGGTGGCGAAATAATGGGATTTTTCGATCATCTGCTGCGCGATATCCGCAGCGTCATCGACCGCGACGGCGGCCAGAACGCGATCCCGCCGCTCGACGGCGCGCTCAGCCCGAACGACCGGCTCGATACCGCGGTGCCGATCGGCGAGCCGCTGCCCGGCGTTGACGACGTCATCGCCGCCGGCGACGGCGCGGTCTATGTGTCCGCCGGCCGGCAGGTGCTGAAGCTCAGCGGCGCGGATTTCGCGACGCGGACGCTCATTGCCGAGTTCGAGGACGATGCCGGCGGGCTCGCATTGCATCCGGACGGCCGCCTGCTGGTCTGCGTCGCGGGCAGGGGGCTGGCCGCGATCGATCCGGCCAAGCCCGCGCCGCGCTGGCTGGAGGCTGCCGGCGGCAGCGCGCTCACCGGACTGTTGTCGGTGACGGCGGCGCAAGATGGCCGCATCTATGCCGTCGAAGGCAGCGCCGGCCGCCGTCCGAGCGAGTGGCGGCACGATCTGATGGAGAAGCGCGCCAATGGGCGGCTGATCGGCTGCGGCGCCGGCCTCGACAATCCGCAGGTGCTGCTGCGCGATCTGCCATACCCCTATGGCGTGATGGTCTCGGTCGACGGCAACAGCCTGTGGCTCACCGAGAGCTGGGCGCATCGCCTCAGCCGGTTCGCGCTCGGCGGCAACGGCCTTGGCCCGCGCGAGACCGTCGCGACCAACATGCCGGGCTATCCGGCGCGGCTGCATCCGGACGGCCGTGGCGGCATGCTGCTCGGTATGTTCGCCCGCCGCACTCACCTGATCGAGTTCGTGCTCAAGGAAGACGATTTCCGCGAGGAGATGATGGCGACGATGCCGCCCGAATACTGGGTGGCGCCGGCGCTGGTCGGCGGCAGCGATTGCCTGGAGCCGATGCAGATCGGCAGCGTCAAGGCACTCGGCATCCAGAAGCCCTGGGCGCCGCCGCGCTCCTATGGCCTGCTGGTGCATCTCGACGCCGAAGGCGATGCGATCGACAGCCTGCACAGCCGCGCCGGCGGCCGCTTCCACGGCATCACCGCCGCCTGCGCTACGCCATCCGGCACCGTGATCGCCGCGCGCGGCGCGGGGCGCCTGCTGCGTTATTCGGGAGATCTGCGATGAATGACGGTGTGATGCAGGCAACGCCCGCGCCCCAATCGGCAACCCGCGAGCCGGTGCTGCGGATCTCGAACGGCTCCAAGATCTATGGCGGCGTCCACGCCATCGAGGGGGTCAATTTCGATCTCTATCCCGGCGAGGTGCATGCGCTGGTCGGCGAGAACGGCGCCGGCAAGTCGACACTGTGCAAGGCGATCGCCGGCGCGATCAACCTCACCTCCGGTGACTATCTGCTCGACGGCGAGCCGGCCAATTTCGAGCAGCCGCGCGATGCGCTCAATGCCGGCATCTGCATGGTCTATCAGGAGACCAGCCTGGTGCCGACCATGACCGCGGCGCAGAACATCGAACTCGGCAACGAGAAGCTCTTGACGCGCTTCCGCACCCTGAACATCCAGGCCCAGCAGCTGTTGCAGTCGCTCAACTTTCACGTCGATCCGGCGACGCCCGTGGCGCTGCTTGGCACCGCCAAGAAGCAGATGGTGGAGATCGCGCGCGCGATCTACAACAAGGCCCGCATCATCATCTTCGACGAGCCGACCGCGTCGCTGACGCCGGAGGAGATCGTCCACTTCTTCCACCTGGTGCGCGATTTGCGCGCCCGCGGCGTCTCGATCATCTACATCTCGCACGCGCTGGAGGAATCGCTGCAGATCGCCGACCGCATCACCGTGCTCCGCGACGGCAAGCTCGTGATCACCGCGCCGGCCAGGCAGCTGACGCGTGACGCGCTGGTGCAGCACATGGTTGGGCGCGAGGTGGCACAGGCGGTCTATGGCGGCAAAGCGAAGACCCATCAGCGCCGCGAGAAGGTGCTGACGGTCGAGAACGTCACCATGGGCATGGCGGTCAAGAACATGTCGTTCTCGGTCTATGCCGGCGAGGTGGTCGGCATCGCCGGCCTGATCGGCTCTGGCCGCACCGAGATCGCCAAGATCGTCTATGGCGCGCTGAAGCGCAATCTGGTCAATGGCGGCACCATCCGGCTGCGCGGCAAACCGATCCGCTATCGCGTGCCGCGGCAGGCGATCAATGACGGCATCGCCTACATCACCGAGGACCGCAAGGCCAACGGCTTCTTCGAGACCATGGTGGTCGACGACAACGTCTATATCGGCAGCCTTGCCACACGAAAGGGCTGGAGCTTCCTGCTGTCGCGCGCGAGGCGCAGCAAGCTCGCCAACTACTGGGTCGACCGGCTGAAGATCAGCGCGTTGCAGCGCAAGGCGCGGATCATCGAGCTGTCGGGCGGCAACCAGCAGAAGGTGGTGCTGGCCAAGACGCTGGTGCAGGAGCCCTCGATCATCTTCTTCGACGAGCCGACCCGCGGCGTCGACGTCGGCACCATCCCACATATCCACGGCGAAATCCGCCGCCTCGCCGACGAGGGCAAGGCGGTGGTGGTGATCTCGTCCTATCTGCCGGAGATCCTGGCCGTCTCCGACCGCATCTTGGTCGCCCGCACCGGCCGCATCGTCGCCGAGTTCGACGCGGCGGATGCGACGCAGGACAAGATCCTGTACGCCGCGGTGCATTGAGAGACACGCGAATTGCCGTAGGGCGGATTAGCGCAGCGTAATCCGCCATCGCGCCATGTTGCCGCGAGCGGCGGATTACGCCTTCGGCTAATCCGCCCTACGGCTGTACGCCGCGGTGGGCAGCGCGGTCTCCATGTCGTCATTCCCCGGTGCGCGATTGCGCACCTGAGGGCTCGCGAAGCGAGAGCCCGGAATCCATTCGGCCGCGCATCATGCGGCTCGATGGATTCCGGGCTCAGCCCTTCGGGCTGCCCCGGAATGACGAGTGGATGGGTGCGTGCCAGTCGCCCCATATTCGGCGTCGTCCCTGCTCCCGTGCGCAATTGCGCACTAGGCAGGGACGACAGTCTGGGGGCGCGGCCATCCCACCCTTGACAAATATTTTAAGTATAAAATATTATGCCTCGTCGGTCAACGGCAGGAACCTGCCCGGCCGCCGAAGCCAACGGGAGAACGCCATGCGTATCGTGTGCATTGGAGGCGGGCCGGCCGGGCTTTATTTCGGCATCCTGATGAAGATGCTTGATCCCTCGCACGTGATTTCCGTCGTCGAGCGCAACCGGCCCTACGACACCTTCGGCTTCGGCGTGGTGTTCTCGGATGCGACCATGGACAACATGCGCAAATGGGATCCGGTCACCGCTGACACGATCGAGCAGGCCTTCAACCACTGGGACGACATCGAGGTCCTGATCAAGGGCCGGCGCATGCGCACCACCGGGCACGGCTTCGTCGGCATCGGCCGCAAGCGGCTGCTCAACATCCTGCAGGCGCGGGCCGAGGAGCTCGGCGTCGAATTGATCTTCGAGCGCGAGGTGAATTCCGATCTCGAATTCCCCGATGCCGATTTGATCGTGGCGTGCGACGGCGTCAACTCGAAGATCCGCACCAAGTACGTCGAAGCTTTCCAGCCCGACATGTTGATGCGGCCGAACCGCTATATCTGGCTCGGCACCAACCGTCCGTTCGATGCCTTCACCTTCGACTTCCGCAAGACCGAGCACGGCTGGTTCCAGGCGCATATCTACAAGTTCGAGGAGGGCGCCGCGACCTTCATCGTCGAGACCACCGAGGAGGCGTATCTCGCCCACGGCCTCGACAAGATGGAGCAGGGCGATTCCATCGCGTTCTGCGAGAACGTGTTCAGTGAAATCCTCGAAGGGCATCATCTGGTCTCCAACGCGCGGCATCTGCGTGGCTCGGCCTGGCTGTCATTCCCCAGGCTGATCTGCGGCAAGTGGACCACATTCAACGGCAACAGCCATGTCGTGCTGATGGGCGATGCCGCCCACACTGCGCATTTCGCGATCGGCTCGGGCACCAAGCTGGCGCTGGAGGACGCGATCGAGCTGACCAACCAATTCAAGATTCACGGCGCGACGCGCGACAGCATTCCGAAGGTGCTGGCGGCTTACGAGGAGCTGCGCCGGGTCGACGTGGCGCGGATCCAGAACGCCGCGCGCAACGCCATGGAGTGGTTCGAGGTGGTTGGTTCGCGCTATGCCGACACCCTGGAGCCCGAGCAGTTCATGTATTCGCTGCTGACCCGCTCGCAGCGCATCAGCCATGAGAACCTGAGGCTGCGTGACAAGACCTGGCTCGAAGGCTACGAGCGCTGGTTCGCGGAGCGCAACGGCGTGCCGGCGACCAACGACCGGGTCACGCCGCCGATGCTGACGCCGTTCCACATCCGCGGCCTCTCGCTGCATAACCGGATCATCGTCTCGGCGATGGCGATGTATTCGGCCGAGGAGGGCATGCCGAACGATTTCCATCTGGTGCATTTCGGCTCCCGCGCGCTCGGCGGCGCCGGCCTGCTGTTCACAGAGATGACCTGCGTCTCGCCGGAGGCGCGGATCACGCCCGGCTGCTGCGGCCTGTGGAATGATGAACAGGCGACGGCTTACAAGCGCATCGTCGACTTCGTGCACCGGAATTCGCAGGCGAAGATCGGCATCCAGCTCGGCCATTCCGGCCGCAAGGGCTCGACCCGCGTCGCCTGGGAGGGCATGGACGCGCCGCTCCCCGACCACAACTGGCCGCTGGTGTCGGCTTCGTCAGTGCCTTATCTGCCCGACGGCCAGATCCCGGAGCCGATGAGCCGCGCCGAGATGGACGAGGTGCGCGAGCAGTTCGTTGCGGCGGCGAAGCGCGCCGCGAGCACGGGTTTCGACATCCTGGAGCTGCACTGCGCGCACGGCTATCTGCTGTCGAGCTTCCTGTCGCCGCTGACCAACCGCCGCACCGACGAACATGGCGGATCGATCGAGAACCGCGCACGTTATCCGCTGGAAGTGTTCCGCGCCGTCCGTGCGGTGTGGCCGGAGGACAGACCGATGTCGGTGCGCCTGTCCTGTCACGACTGGGCGGAAGGCGGCAACACGCCCGAGGACGCCCTGGCCTTCGCAAAACTGTTCAAGCAGGCGGGAGCCGATCTGATCGACTGCTCCTCGGGGCAGGTCTGGGCCGACGACCATCCGGTCTATGGCCGGCTCTACCAGACGCCGTTCGCCGACAAGATCCGCAACGAGGTCGGCATCGCCACCATCGCAGTCGGCGCGATCTCGGAAGCGGATCACGCCAACTCGATCATCGCCGCCGGTCGCGCCGATCTCTGTGCCATCGCGCGTCCGCATCTCGCCGATCCGGCCTGGACGCTGCATGAGGCCGCCAAGATCGGCGTCAAGCAGATCGCCTGGCCGAAGCAATATCTGTCGGGCAAGTCGCAATACGAGGCCAATCTCGAACGCGCCGCAGCGGGAGGCAAGGCATGACACGGTTCTGGCCCAACGCCCATGCGCTGGTGACCGGTGCCGGTTCCGGCATTGGCAGCGCGACGGCGATCGCGCTCGCAAAGGCCGGCGTACGCGTCAGCATCGCCGGACGCCGGATCGACGCGCTGGAAGCGACTGCCGCGTCGCTCGGCAAGCAGGCCGGCGCCGTCGTTTCGATCGACGTGACGGATGAAGCTGCGGTGACCAAAGGGGTGGCGCAGATCGAGGCCGAGGCAGGCCCGATCGACATCCTCGTCAATAATGCCGGCAAGGCCGGAAGCGCGCCGTTCGACAAGACGAATGCAGCGCTGTGGGCCGACATGCTGGCGAGCAACCTCTCCAGCGTGTTCCTGGTGACGCACGCCGTGCTGCCCGGAATGGCTCAGCGCGGCCGTGGCCGGGTGATCAACGTGGCCTCGACCGCGGGTCTAACCGGCTATGCCTATGTCTCGGCCTATGTCGCCGCGAAGCACGGCGTCATCGGGCTGACGCGTTCGCTGGCGCTGGAATATGCGCGGCGCGGCGTCACCGTTAATGCGGTCTGCCCGGGCTACACCGACACGCCGCTGGTGGCGGATGCCGCCGCCAACATCGTTGCCAAGACCGGGCGCAGCGAGCAGGAAGCCCGTGCCGCGTTGGCAAAGGTCAATCCGATGCAGCGGCTGGTGACGCCGGAGGAGGTCGCCGACAGCATCCTCTGGCTTGCCTCTGCGGGCGCATCGTCGATCAACGGACAAGCCGTCGCGGTTGCCGGCGGCGAAGTCTTTACCGGGTGAAGGAAACCATCATGTCCGAGATGAAAGCAAAGCTGCGGCCGTTCAAGGATTATCCCGCAAAGCACTTCCGCTGGCAGGCCGACGCGAGCGGCCGCGTCGCGACCATCACGCTGAACCGGCCGGACAAGAAGAACCCACTGACCTTCGAGTCCTACGAGGAACTGCGCGATCTCTTCACCAACCTCAAATACGCCTCCGACGTCCGCGCCATCGTGCTGACCGGCGCCGGGGGCAATTTCTGCTCCGGCGGCGACGTGTTCGAGATCATCGAGCCATTGACGCGAATGCCGATGCCGGACCTCCTCGCCTTCACGCGGATGACCGGCGAGGTGGTGCGCGCGATGCGCAAATGCCCGCAGATCATCGTCGCCGCGATCGACGGCATCTGCGCCGGCGCCGGCGCGATGCTGGCGCTGGCGTCCGACCTGCGGCTCGCGACGCCGCAGGCCAAGACCGCCTTCCTGTTCACCCGCGTCGGCCTTGCCGGCGCCGACATGGGCGCATGCGGATTGTTGCCGCGCGTGATCGGGCAGGGCCATGCTGCCGATCTGCTCTATACCGGCCGCGCGATGAGCGCCGACGAAGGTTTTGCGTGGGGTTTCCACAACCGTCTGGTGCCGGCGGCGGAGCTTGCTGCGGCCGCGCAAGAACTGGCGCGCTCGCTTGCGGACGGGCCGTGGTTCGCGCATGGCGTGACGAAAACCATGTTCAACCAGGAATGGGCGATGGGTGTCGACGAGATGATCGAGTCCGAAGCGCAGGCGCAGGCAATATGCATGGTAACCGGTGATTTCCGCCGCGCCTTCGAGGCTTTCGCCGCCAAGCAGAAACCCGCCTTCGAGGGCAATTGAGATGATCGAGATCCTGCAACCGGAAGAGTGGGCCAAGCCGATCGGCTACGCCAACGGCATCGCCGCGCGCGGCAAACAGATCTTCATCGCGGGCCAGATCGGCTGGAACGGACAGTGCGTGTTCGAGACCGACGATCTGGTGGCACAGATCGGCCAGACCCTGCGCAACATCGTCGCGGTTGCCGCCGCTGGCGGCGCCGGACCGGAGCACATCGTGTCGATGACCTGGTACCTCGTCGACCGCAAGGAATATTCCGCGCGGCTGAAGGAGATCGGCACGGTCTATCGCGACGTGATCGGCCGGCGCTTTCCGGCAATGACCGCGATCCAGGTTGCCGGCCTGATCGAGGACCGCGCCAAGGTGGAAATCCAGGCGATTGCGGTAGTGCCGGATTGACTGTTCTGGCGGCGGATTGCCAGCCCGTCATCCTGAGAGTCTGACTCATAAATCACCCAACCTTAGCTGCAGCCGCGATTCTGCGGGTCAGGAGCCTGATGTGTGCAATCAGCAGCCAGGCAGCTTCGGTTGCCACCGTCGCCTCGAAGTCCTTGGCGAGACGGCGGCATCTGCCGAACCAAGCGAATGTGCGTTCAACCACCCACCGCCTCGGCAGAAGCTGGAAGCCTTTGACGCCGTGAGGCCGCTCGACGATCTCGATAGTCCATGGACCGCAGTCTGAGAGCGCGTCGAGGAGTTGATTTCCGCGGTAGATCCGGTCGGCAAAGACGTGGCGCAGCCGGGGGAAGTTCATCCGCACGTTCTTCAGCAGCGGTACGGCGCCATGGCAGTCCTGAACGTTGGCCGGATGAACATGAACCCCAAGGAGGAGGCCATTGGTATCCGTCACGATATGCCGCTTGCGGCCGTAGATGCGCTTGCCTGCATCGTAGCCCCGCGGTCCGTCAGCTTGCGTGGTTGGCGCACTTTGACTGTCGATCACGGCTGCCGTCGGCTTCGGTGTCCGTCCAAGCTTTTTTCGCGCCCGTCGGACAAGCACGCTGACAATCCTCTGCCACCGGCCTGTATCCCGCCATCTATAAAAATAGCCCTGCACCGTCGAATAGGGCGGGAACTCCTGCGGCAACGCCCGCCACTGGCAGCCGGTCGAAACGATATAGAGGATCGCTTCGATCACACGACGCAGCTCCGTCTTACGCGGCCGGCCGCGCCGGTTCGCTCGCGGCAACAGGCGTCTGATCACCGCCCACTCCGCATCGGTCATATCGCTTGCATAACGCAGATCGTCCCGCCGATATTGCTCCCGAGTGATCTTGGTCCAGGGCATCGTGCTCTCCCTCGAATCTTTGCAAATCCGATGGAATCACACCCCACTGAGATCACTCACCCATTTTTCAGTCAGGCTCTGAGGAGCGCGTAGCGCGTCTCGAAGGATGCACGGCCCGGCTGGTGGCCGTCGGCCCTTCGAGACGCCGCTGCGCGGCTCCTCAGGGTGACGGACATAGATGGGAATGTGCTGAAGCAATGTTAAGCCTAAGCCTAATCATCGCCGGCCGGCGGAAGTCCCGAGCCACAAACCCGCTTGCGGGCGGGCAACGGGCCATGCGACCCTAGGCCAAAGCGTAAAAACGTCCTGTTGTGAGTGGAGTAAGGGACGATGAAGGCGATTATCGTCGGAGGCGGAATCGGAGGCCTCACCACTGCGTTGATGCTGCGCTCGCGCGGCATCGCTTGCGAGCTGTACGAGCAGTCGGAGACGATCCGCGAGCTCGGCGTCGGCATCAACACACTGCCGCATGCGATCCGCGAGTTGGCGGGGCTTGGTCTGCTCGACAAGCTCGACGAGGTCGCGATCCGCACCTATGAGCTGTTCTATCTGACGCGGCACGGCCAGCAGGTCTGGCACGAGAAGCGCGGGCTCGATGCCGGCCACGACGTGCCGCAATTCTCGATCCATCGCGGCCGCCTGCAAGGCGTGATCCATCACGCCGTGATCGAGCGGCTCGGCGCGGATGCGATCCGCACCGGCTGCCGGCTCGGCTCCTTCACGCAGGACGAGGGCGGCGTGTCGGCGTATTTTTTCGACCGCAGTGGCGCCCATGTGCACACCGCGCGCGGCGACCTCCTGATCGGCGCCGACGGCATCCATTCCAAGGTGCGCCAAACGCTGTTTCCGGGCGAGGGTGGGCCGTGCTGGAACGGGCTGATGCTGTGGCGCGGCGCCACCGACTGGCCGACGTTCCTGACCGGACGTTCGATGATCATCGCCGGCGGGCTGAACGCCAAGGCCGTGATCTATCCGATCGCACCGGGTTCGAGCCCGGCGAGCCGTCTCACCAACTGGGCGGTGCTGGTGCGGATCGGCGACGGCACCTCGCCGCCGCCGCGCCGCGAGGGCTGGTCCAATCTCGGCCGCCGCGAAGAAATGATGCCCTATGTCACTGGTTTCACGATTCCGCAGGTCGACTTCGCCGGCCTGATCAACGCAACGCCGGAGTTCTGGGAGTATCCGTGCTGCGACCGCGATCCCTTGCCCTATTGGTCGAGCGGCCGCGTCACGCTGCTTGGTGATGCCGCGCATCCGATGTATCCGGTCGGCTCGAACGGCGCCTCGCAGGCCATCCTCGATGCGCGCTGCCTCGCCGACATGCTGGCGCGATCGGAGCATCCGCGCCAGGCGCTGGCGGCCTATGAGCGGCAGCGGCTGCCGATGACCGCCGACATCGTCGCCTCCAACCGCCGCGGCGGGCCGGAGGGCGTGATCGACGCCGTCGAGCAGCTCGCGCCGCAGGGTTTCACCGACGTCGACACCATTCTCAATTACGAAGCGCGCGAGGCGATCGTGCGCGGCTATGCCGCCAAGGCCGGCTTCGCCGCGCGCGTGGTGGCGCGGCAGTAGGACAAGCCGACACGATTGCTTCTCACGGTGACACGGCAACTTCTGATCCGTCACCCTGAGGAGGCCGCGACGCGGCCGTCTCGAAGGGTCGACGGCCACCAGCCGGGCCGTGCATCCTTCGAGACGCGCTGCGCGCTTCTCAGGATGACGGAGACAGATTCGCGCGTAGGCTACGCCGGAGGCGGCGGCAGGAAGTGGATGTTGTGCTCGGCGGCGAGCCGGACCACGTCATCCGGGTTCTGCTCCTTCATGTTGTGGATCGCCCAGAACAGGTCGTAGAGCCTCCGCGTCGGCGACACCCAGAACAGCGTCTTGGCCGGCTGCTGCGACTTGTTGAAGATGCCATGCGGCTTGCCCATCGGCAGCCGCACCAGATCGCCTGGCGTGGCCGACTCGTCGGCGCCGTCCAGCATGAAGTCGAGCTTGCCCTCGAGGATGTAGAGATACTCGTCCTGGTCGGGGTGGATATGCGGCGGCACGAAAGTGCCGGGCGGGAAGGTGGCGTGCCAGGAGAAGGAATGCTCGGTGCGGCTCTTCGGCACGTAGGTCTGGCCTAGGATGCTCCAGGAAATGCCCTGCATGCCTTCATTGGCGCGGGTGATGCCGGCGATCTCGTCTTTCATCGTCATGACTCCTCCATGAGTTTACTTGGCGGCGCAGTCCTTGGCGTAGCGGTCGCCGTAGTTCGAAAACACCTTTTCGACGATTTCGGTCTGGAATTTGCCGTCCGGACGCTTCGCGACTTTGGTGAGGTAGAAATCCTGGATCGGATAGCCGTTGTTGTTGAACTTGAAGTTACCGCGCAGCGAGGTGAAGTCGGCCTTTCTCAGTGCGGCCGCGACCGCGTCCTTGTTGGAGAGGTCGCCCTTCACCGCTTTCACCGCGCTGTCGATCAACAGTGCTGCGTCATAGGCCTGCATGGCATAGGTGCCGGGCACGCCGTTATAGGCCGCCTCATAGGCCGCGACGAATTTCTTGCTCTGCGGATTGTCGAGGTTGGGTGCCCAGTTGGCGCCGCCGAACATGCCGACCGCGGCGTCCTGCTGCGCCGGCAGGGTCGATTCGTCGACGGTGAAGGCGGAGAGCACCGGCACGGTGGCGCCGGCCTGCTTGTACTGCTTGACGAGGTTCACGCCCATGCCGCCCGGCATGAAGGTGAACAGCGCGTCCGGCTTCTGCGCGGCGATCTTGGAGAGCTCGGGCTGGAAATCCAGCGTGTTCAGCGGCGTGTAGGATTCCTCTGTGATCTCGCCCTTGTAGTCGAGCTTGAAGCCGGCGACCGAGTCGCGGCCGGCCTGATAATTCGGCACCAGCAGGTAGACGCGCTTGTAGCCGCGGTCCTGCGCCACCTTGCCGAGGATCTCATGCACCTGGTCGTTCTGATACGAGGTCACATAGAAGAACGGGTTGCATTCCTTGCCGGCGTAGCTTGAGGGGCCGGCATTCGGGCTGATCAGGAAAGTCTTGCTGTCGGTGACCGGGCGGTGGATCGCCAACAGGATGTTGGAGAAGATCGGGCCGACCACGAAATCGACCTTGTCGCGCTCGAGCAGGCCGCGCACCTTGACCACGGCGGCGTCGGGCTTCAGCTCGTCATCGGCGTTGACGATCTCGACATCGCGGCCGGCCATCTTGCCGCCGAGATCCTTGACCGCCAGCGCAAAGCCGTCACGAACCTGCTGGCCGAGCGCAGCGGCAGGCCCGGAGGTTGTCACCAGCACGCCGATCTTGATCTTCTCCTGCGCGGACGCCGGGGCGACCGCGATCCCCAGCAGCGCCGCCAGTCCCACGAGCTTCGTCAACTGCTTCATGTCTCTCCCCCAACCACTGGCTCGATGCCTCGGCCGCTTTTGGCCTCAGCTTAGTCTGACGCGCGCGACCGCCGCAAGCGATGTGGCATTGCGTCAGGCTACCAGTTGCGCAACATGCAAGCGCCGCGCCAATTGCTTGAAGTTTAAAGAAATTGCAGGATCGCGCCGGGAGTTCAGGCCGGATTCGCAATTGTCCTTGCGGCGCACCGCGAATTGCTTGAAGCTCAAAACAACCGGCTCGGCCGGAACCCGCCGCGGAGGCACGATCGCCGCATGATCCTCGATTCCGAAACCAAAGCCGTCGAACTACCCGACGATCACGGCACCGAGCTCAGGCTGTGGCTGCGGCTGTTGACCTGCACCACGCTGATCGAGGGCGAGGTGCGCAGCCGGTTGCGCGAGAAGTTCGACGTCACGCTGCCGCGCTTCGACCTGATGGCCCAGCTCGACAAGGTGTCCGACGGCATGACGCTGTCGGACCTCTCGAAGCGGATGATGGTCTCCAACGGCAATGTCACCGGCCTGGTCGAGCGCCTGGTTGAGTCAGGCCATCTCGATCGCCGCACCTCGGAGACCGATCGCCGCGTGCAGTTCATCCGGCTCACAAAACTCGGCCGCGCCGAATTCCGCAAGATGGCGGCCGAGCACGAGAAATGGATTGCCGATATTTTCGGCGACCTATCACCAAAGGACATCCGCGAATTGATGCGGCTGCTCGCCAAGGCCAAGGGCTCGGCCCAGCGCTCCGCCAAGGCAAGGACTGCTTAAACCGTGAGCGCGATCGATTACGAGGTCGAATACAACAATCGGGCGCGGGTGCCGGAAAACCCGGCGCTGATGGCCGGCTGGGCGAGGGACTCCGCAAGCTATCGCGAGCAGCATCCGCCGCGGCGGCTGAGCTATGGCCCGGGCAGCCGCAACGTCATCGATCTGTTCGAGGGCAATGGCGGCGGGCCGCTCGTGGTCTTCATCCATGGCGGCTACTGGCAGGCGCTGGATGGCTCGTCATCGAGCCACTGCGCGCGCGGCCTCAACAGCCACGGCATCGGCGTCGCGGTGCCGAGCTACGATCTCTGCCCCACCGTCTCGGTCGCCGACATCATCGGCGAGATGCGCGCGGCGTGCCGTGAACTTGCAAAACTCGGCCGGCCGCTGGTCGTGTCGGGGCACTCCGCCGGCGGACATCTTGCCGCATGCATGTTGGCGACCGATTGGCCGGCCTATGATGCGGCGCTGCCGAACGATCTGGTCAGGGCTGCTTACGCGATCTCCGGCCTGTTCGAGCTCGAGCCGCTGGTCGGCACCTCCATCAACAAGGCGCTCGGCCTTGACCGCGACGCAGCAAGGGCGGTGAGCCCGCTGCTCTGGAAAGCTCCTGCCGGCGCGACGCTCGATGCGGTGGTTGGCGGCGCCGAGAGCGCCGAATATCACCGGCAGAGCCGGACCATCGTCAATGCCTGGGGCGGAGCGGGCGTGGCGACGCGGTTCGGCATCGTGCCCGATGCCAATCATTTCACCGCGATCGCGCCGCTCGCCGACCCGGACTCGGAGATGGTGGCGCGGCTGAAGCAGCTGACGCGAATCTGAGTTTCCAGGGGGGATCGCAGCCATTCTCCACCCTTGCGCCAAAACCCTTGCGCCAAATTATTTTAAGTATAAAATGATTGGCATTGGAACGCTGCCGGGCGTCCTTGATACTGGTCTTCTCGATATTTGGTCTTTGACCTTTCTGGACAGAAAGCGAGGGGCAATCGAATGTCAGGTGAATTTCCCGGGCTCGGCCCTTCCGGGCATGTCGACGATTTCGCACGGCGCAACCTGCCACCATTAGAGCAATGGCCGCAGCTGCTGCTCGACCGGCCGGAGTTCAACTATCCCGACTATCTCAACGCCGCGGTCGAGCTGACCGACCGCATCGTCGAGCAGGGGATGGGCGATCGCATCGCGCTGATCGGCAATGGCCGTCAGCGCACCTACAAGGAATTGACCGACTGGTCGAACCGCCTCGCGCATGCGCTGGTGGAAAATTACGGCGTCAAGCCCGGCAATCGGGTGCTGATCCGCTCCGGCAACAACCCGGCGCTGGTCGCGGCCTGGCTCGCGGCGACCAAGGCCGGCGCCGTCGTCGTCAACACCATGCCGATGCTGCGTGCGGGTGAGCTCGCAAAGATCGTCGACAAGGCGGAGATTGCGGTGGCGCTCACCGACAGCCGGATCGCGGACGAGCTGGTGGCCTGCGCCAAGACCAGCAAATTCCTCAAGCAGGTTGTCAATTTCGACGGCACCCAGAACCACGACGCCGAGCTCGACCGGATCGCGCTGAACAAGCCGGTCAAGTTCGATGCGGTGAAGACCGGCCGCGACGACGTCGCGCTGCTCGGCTTCACGTCGGGCACCACGGGCGAACCGAAGGCGACCATGCATTTCCACCGCGATCTCCTGATCGTCGCGGACGGCTATGCGCGGGAAGTGCTGAAGGTGACGCCGGACGATGTGTTCGTCGGTTCGCCGCCGCTTGCGTTCACCTTCGGCCTCGGCGGCCTTGCGATCTTCCCGCTGCGCTTCGGCGCTACCGCGACGTTGCTGGAGAATGCGGCGCCGAGCGAAATGATCCGGATCATCGAGACCTACAAGGCAACGATCTGCTTCACCGCGCCGACCGCCTACCGGGCGATGATGGCCGCGATGGACAAGGGCGCCGATCTGTCGTCGCTGCGGCTCGCGGTCTCGGCCGGCGAGACGCTGCCGGCGCCGGTGTTCGAGAGTTGGACCAAGAAGACCGGCAAGCCGATCCTCGACGGCATCGGCAGCACCGAGCTGCTGCATATCTTCATCACCAACCGCATCGGCAGCGCCGTTGCCGGCACCACGGGCACACCCGTCTCCGGCTACCAGGCGAAGATCGTCGACGAGGACATGAACGAGCTGCCGCCGGGGCAGGTCGGCAAGCTTGCGGTGCGCGGCCCGACCGGCTGCCGCTATCTCGCCGACTCCAGGCAGACCAAATATGTCCGCGACGGCTGGAACATCACCGGCGATGCCTTTGTCAGCGACGAGAACGGCCGGCTGTCCTTCGTGGCACGCGCCGACGACATGATCATCTCGGCCGGCTACAACATCGCAGGTCCCGAGGTCGAGGCGGCGCTGCTCGGGCATCCCGATGTCGCGGAATGCGCCGTGGTCGGCGCGCCAGACGAGGAGCGCGGGCAGATCGTCTCGGCGTTCGTCGTACTGAAGCAGGGCGCGCGCAGCGACGATGCCGAGGTCAAGCTGTTGCAGGATCACGTCAAGGCGACGATCGCGCCCTACAAATATCCCCGCGCGATCGCCTTCGTCGAGACGCTGCCGAAAACCCAGACCGGAAAGATCCAGCGCTTCAAGCTGCGCGAGGCAAGCTAAAGCGTGATGAGTTCTCGTTGAATCGGCTTGGCGCGGTCGGGGTTCACCTCTCCCGCGCAACTCGGGTCCACCCGAGTTGCGCCCTTTCTGTTTGCCGAAGTCGGATAAATCCGACTTCGGACGGGGAGAGGTCGGATTGCGCCTGGCGATGCGAAGCATCGTCCAGAGCAATCCGGGTGAGGGCTCTCGCTCTCTCGATAGACCGTACCCCTCACCCGGCGCTGCGCGCCGACCTCTCCCATGGGAGAGGTGAACCTTCGAGGCCGTACCAGCTCAACCTAATCTCATCAGGCCTTAGCAAGAGGAGAGGGCGACGGCCTGGGTCGTCGCCCCGGGGATTAATGCGCCGCGCTGCCGCCGGCCACATTCTTCGGCTTTCCGGTCAACAGGATTGCGATCGCGGCGAACACCAGCACGATGCCGATCACGGCGAAGGTGTCGCTGAAGCCCAGCACCAGCGCCTGCCGCTTCACGATATTGCCGAGCGCCACGATCGCCTGGTTGTGCGCGGTCGCCGGATCGGAGATGCCGTGGCTCAGGAAGTAGTTGGTGACCTCGGCGATCCGACTGCGCACTTCCTCGCGGCCGAGGTCGACCGACTGGCCGATGATATTGGAGTGGAACTGCTCGCGCTTGGTGACGATGGTCGAGAGCAGGGCAGTGCCGATCGCGCCGCCGAGGTTGCGCATCATGTTGGAGATGCCGGAGGCCGCCGGCGCGTCCTGCGGTGCGACGCTGCCGAGGCTGACGGCCGACAGCGGCGCCAGCATGATCGCCTGGCCGATCGCGCGGACGATGTTCGGGACGAAGAACTGATCGCCGGAGTAATCCAGCGACATCTGGATGTTCATGAACGACGAGACCGCGAACAGGATCATGCCGATGAAGGCGATGTAGCGGGCATCGAAGCGCTGCATCAGCTTCGGCACCAGCGGGATCAGGATCAGCTGCGGCAGGCCGGTCCAGGCCAGGACCTGCCCGATCTGCTCGGCATTGTAGCGCTGCACCTGGCCGAGATAGGCCGGCAGGAGATAGACCGAGCCGAACAGCGCGAAGCCGACGAACACCGCCGAGATGGTGCCGAAGCCGAAGCTGCGCTGGGTCAAGAGGCGCAGCCGGATCAGCGGCTTCTCGACGACGAGCTCGATCCAGACGAACAGGGTGAGGCTGACGGCTGCGACCACCGCGAGCTTGACGATGAAGGGCGAGCCGAACCAGTCGTCCTTGTTGCCTTCCTCGAGCACGGCCTGCAATGACGAGAGACCGATCGCCATGGCGATAATGCCGAGCCAGTCGCCCTCGCGCAGCAGATGCAGCTGCATCGGCTGCTGTTCCAGCGTGAAATAAAGGGTGATGACCATGACCGCGGTCGGGATCACGTTGACGAAGAAGATGGTCTGCCAGCCGTAATTCTCGGTGAGATAGCCGCCGATGGTCGGGCCGATCGCCGGCGCAAAGGTCACGGCAAGCGCGAACATCGCAAGGCCGACCGGCTGTTGCACCTTCGGCAGCTTGGTGAAGACCAGCGTGAACGCCATCGGGATCAGCACGCCGCCGAAGAAGCCCTGCAGGCCGCGCATTGCGATCATCGACGGCAGGTCATGGGTGAAGGCACAGGCGACCGAGAAGATCGCGAACAGGGTGGCGAAGCTGAGGATGATCTTGCGGAACGAGAACACCCGGCTGAGATAGTCGGTGAGCGGGATCACCACGATCTCGCCGATCAGATAGGACGTCGAGATCCAGGAGCCGTTGTCGACGCCGGTTCCGATGCCGCCCTCGATGTTGAGCAGCGAGGCGTTGGTGATCTGGATGTTGAGGATCGCCATGAAGGCGCCGATCATCGCGGCGACGATGGAGATCCAGACGGCCAGGCTGGCCCGGTTGGGGTCGGCTGTGACCGCCGCTGCGCGCGGCGCAGCGGCCGGGGAGGAGAGCGCGAGGTCGGACATGACATCACCTGTTTTGGTATCGTTCACTTGAACGCGGCGACTGCGAGCTTGGGAGAGGCGCTGGAGCGCGGCGCCTCGGCCGGTTGCGATGCGGTCGCGATGCTCGGGATCACGGACATGCCGGGCCGCAACTCGACCGGCGTCGCGTCGAGCGCGATCTTCACCGGGATGCGCTGCACCACCTTGGTGAAGTTGCCGGTGGCATTATCAGGCGGAAGCAGCGCGAATTCCTGGCCGCTGGCGGGTGCCAGGCTGTCGACATGGCCGCGCACCACCTGTCCCGGGAACATGTCGACCGCGATCTCGACCGGCTGGCCCTTGCGGACATTGGTGAGCTGCGTCTCCTTGTAGTTCGCGATCACATAGGCGCCGGTGGCCGGCACCAGCGACATCAGCTGGGTGCCGGCCTGCACGAACTGGCCGGTGCGCAAGGTGCGATTGCCGACCACGCCGTCGATCGGGGCCGTGATGGTGGTGTAGCCGAGGTTCAATTCGGCCTGATGCTGGAGCGCGGTGGCGCGCGCCTGCGCCGCGATGGCCTGGGCAATGTCGGCCTTGAGCAGCTCCACCTGACGCAGCGCGGAGGCGAGGTTTGCGGTATCGCGGGCGACGGCGGCCTGCGCGCTGGCGTAGCGCGACTGCGCCTGCTGCGCGTTCTGCACGCTGCCGAAGCCGGTGCCGGCGAGATCGGTGTAGCGCTTGTTCTCCTGCTCGGCAAAAGTCTGGTTCGCGGTGTCGACGGCGAGCGTCGCGCGGGCCGCTTCGATCACGGATTGCTGCACGTCGAGCTGCGCGCGCTTGCTGGTGATCGCAGCGTCCGCAGCGGCGACGTCGGCCTTGGCCTGATCCAGCGCGACCTTGAAATCGCGCTCGTCGATCCGCGCCAGGATCTGGCCGGCGCGCACATGCTCGTTGTCGCCGACCAGCACCGCGCTGAGATAGCCGGAAACCTTCGGCGCAATCGTGGTGTTGTCGGCCTTCACATAGGCGTCGTCGGTCGAGATCTGGAAACGGCCGACCGTCCAGTAATCCCAGCCGTACCAGGCCCCGCCCGCAAGGACGGCAAGCGCTGCGCCGGCCAGCAGCACGCGGCGGAGCTTGCCTTTGGCGGCAGGAGGCTTGGCGGCTTCGGGGGTGGCGATCAATTGCTTGGCGGTCTCGGCCGGAACCTGGCTCTCGGCCTTGAATGATGTCTCATGCTGGCTCATGGCGGCGCTCCTGATCCGTTCTATCCCATTGGAAGACCTTGCAAATCTCGGCATCCGGTGGTGGGATTAATTAGGAAACTTGATGTTTTCCAAAATAGGGCCCATATTGGGAGTGTCAATAGAATGACAGTCATCATCTAAAAGCATGGCTCGCGGATGAACCGGATCGACAAAGACCAGACAGTGCAAACCGTGCCGGAGCGGCGCGGCCGTGGGCGACCGCAGCTGCGCTCCGACGACGAGACGCGCGCGCTGATCTATGAGGCCGCGCGCCGCGAGTTCTCCGAGCGCGGGTTCGCAGCGGCCAATATCGCCGACGTGGCCTGCCGCGCCGGCGTCTCCACCAAGACGCTCTATCGGTTGATCCCGACCAAGCTGGCGCTGTTCGAAGGCACGGTGACGGACCGGATGGACCGCTTCATATCCACCGTCAATCTCGGCGCCTGCGACGGCCGCGATATCGCGGCGGCCCTGGAGCGGGCGCTGCTGGCCTGCGCCGAACTCATCCTCGATGCCGAGGTCATCGCGCTGCAACGCATCATCCTGGCCGACAGCGACAAATTCCCCGACATCGCCGAGATGTTCTACGAGAAGGCGATGCAGCGGACCCTTGGCGCATTGGCGGCGTGGCTGGGTGCGCAGCAGCGGCGGGGACGGATCGCCGTCGATGACGCGCAGGCTGCCGCGGGCATGCTGCTCGGCATGCTCGTCTTCCAGCCGCAACGCGACGTGATGTACGGCCACAGGCCACCGCTGTCGCGGGCACAGGTGGAGGCCCGCGCCAAGGCTTGTGCGGCGCTGTTCCTGTCCGGATGCGCCGCGCCGGCCGACCAGATCAAGACGCAGAGCGGAGACGCGTGAGGTCGGAGCCGCCGCGCTTTCGTCCTAAGCAGGTCGCGTTACTTGGCGGCGACCGCCGATGCGGGAGGCTGCGTCAGCACCTGGCGGATCATCCGCGCCAGATCGGCCTTGCGATAAGGCTTCGGCAGCAACGTCACGTCGGGGTCGAGACGGCCGTGATGGATGATCGCGTCCTCGGTATAGCCCGACGTGAACAGCACCCGCACCGAGGGCAGCCTGGCGGTCACCGCATCGGCCACCTGCCGGCCGTTCATGCCGCCGGACATGATGACGTCGGTGAACAGCACGTCGCAGACGAAGCCCTTGTCGACCGCAGCCAATGCTTCCGGACCGTTGGCGGTGACCATGGTGCGGTAGCCAAGCTGCTCGAGCTGGGCGCTGACATAATTTCGGACCAGCGGATCGTCCTCGACGACCAGGATGGATTCATTGCCGCCGCGGGTGTCGGCCGGAGGCGGCGGCTCGACGTCGACCATGTCGCCCATGCTGCGCGGCAGATAGAGCTTGATCGAGGTGCCGTGGCCCTCTTCGGAATAGATCTTGAGATGGCCGTCGGACTGCTTGATGAAGCCGTACACCATGCTGAGCCCGAGGCCGGTGCCCTTGCCGGTGTCCTTGGTGGTGAAGAACGGCTCGAACACCTTGTCGCGGATCGCTGCCGGAATTCCGCCGCCGGTGTCGCTGACCGCGACCATCACATATTCACCCGCCCGCACATCGGGATTGGCGGCGGCATAGACCTCGTCGAGGATGACGTTGCTGGTCTCCAGCATCAGCTTGCCGCCGTCGGGCATCGCATCGCGGGCATTGACCGCGAGATTGAGCAGCGCGGTCGCCATGTGGTTGGGGTCGATGAAGGCCGGCCAGGCGTCGGGCTCGAGCGCGGTGTCGATCTCGATCTGCTCGCCGAGCGACGGGCGCAGCAGCCGCGCGGTGTCCTGCACCAGCGTGTTGAGGTTGGCTTCGCGCGGTTGCAGCGGCTGCTGCCGCGAGAACGCCAGCAGATGCTTGGTCACCTCGGCGCCGCGAAAGGCGGCATCGCTGATCATCTTGGTGACCGACGACAGCGCGGCATCGTGCTCGACGGCCTCGGCCAGGATGTCGATCAGGCCGGTGATGACGGTCAGGATGTTGTTGAAGTCGTGCGCGATGCCGCCGGTGAGGTGGCCGACGGCTTCCATCTTCTGCACCTGGCGCAACTTCTGCTCGGCTTCGAGCTGCTCGCGGGCGGCCTCGACCTCGCGGGCGCGCATGAAGATCTCGGCTTCCATCTGCTCGGTGCGCTCGCGCAGCCGGTCGGTCAGCTCGGCCTGCTCGGCACCGCGCTGCTTAAGCTGGATGAAGCTGGTGACGTCCTCGACCCGATGGATGATGTAGGTGAACTGTCCGGTCGGCCCGAACACCGGCGTGTTGCGCGGGCTCCAGAAACGTTCCTCGAATCCGCCGCCCTCTGACTCGGGCTTGCGGATGTCGTATTTCTGCACCGTCATGGTGTCGGGACGGCGAAACTGGACCACACGCTCCAGTGAGGCGCGCAGGTTCCGTACGCCGTCGGCGGCTGGATCGTCCGGATTGTCGGGAAATACTTCGAACAGGTGGCGCCCCAGGACCGCGGCGCGCTCGGTCTTGGTGGCACGCAGATAGGCGTCGCTTGCTGCCACGATGCGAAAGTCGGGCTGCGTCAGCACCAGATAGAGGCCGGGCGCCGCCTCGAATAACGCCTTGAAGTCAGGCATCGGCGGGGACTGGTTTTGCAGTTCATCCTCCCTCGCAGGGATACGGTCCGCCACTGACCGCACTCCAGATGTGACACGCGTCTGCCGGAACTTCAATGGTTAACATACGGCACCAACTCGATTTTTTCGATCGGTCGATGGTCCGGCACTAGCGCGAATTCGGCAAGTACCGCCAGCCCTCCTTGCCGAGGAATTCCAGCATGGCCTGCGCGGGCGGCAGCAGGATCTTGTCGGTGCGCCGGATCGCGTGCCACTGCCGGACGATCGGCAGGCCCTTGATCTTGAGCACCACCAGCCGGCCGTCCTCCAGCTCATGGAACACGGTGTGCTGCGAGATGAAGGCGATGCCGAGCCCGGCCATCACCGCCTGCTTGATGGTCTCGTTGCTGTCCATCGCCATGCCGAGCTTCGGCTCCAGCCCGACCCGCTCGAAATATTGTTGCATCAGCATCCGCGTGCCTGACCCTTGCTCGCGGGTAATGAAGGTCTCGTTGGCGAGCTCGGACGGAGCGACGTGCCGCCGCCGTGCCAGCCGATGGTCGGGCGCTGCGATGATGAAGTGCGGATGCCGGCCGAGCGGCTTCATCTCGACCTCGACATCGGCCGGCGGCCGGCCCATCACGGCGATGTCGAGATCGTAGCCGCGCAGCGCGTCGCGGATCTCCTCGCGGTTGCCGATCCGCAGCGTGACCTCGATCTTGGGAAAGCGGCGCGAGAATGCCGCGATCGCGAACGGCACGAAGTACTTTGCGGTCGAGACCGCGCCCATCGCAACCCGGCCGCCGCTGCGGCCGGCGATCATGTCGAGCGATTGCTCGCAGTCTTTCAGCGCGGCCTCGATCCGCTCCACCAGTGCCAGCACATGCGCGCCGGCATCGGTCAGCGCCATGCCGTCGCCGGTGCGCTGGATCAGCGGCAATCCCGCCAGCGCCTGCAAATTGCGGAGCTGCAGCGTCACCGCCGGCTGGGTCAGGTTCAGCCGGTTGGCCGCCGAAGTGATCGAGCCGGCCTCGTGCAGGGTCGACAGCGCGCGCAGCTGGCGGATGGTCAGATCCCGCGAGAAGTTGCCGGCCATATGACAAGCTCCATAAGAAATACTTTGCCCGGACCAAAGATAATAAAATTTCCCTAATTGGGCAATTCGCGCGTTGATACGGCGAGGGCGACTCCCTGAGGTCGCCTCTCGAAGCCTCGGGACAGAGGGCGCGAGCATAGGGAGAGGCCGGTGGAGATTCGTCCTGCATTGCATGCCCATCTGGAGTGGCCGACGCGGCATAACCCGCTGCGCGCCGCGACCGTTGCGGTGATCGAAGCGCTTGCGGCGGCGGCGATCGAGCTGTCGCGCACCATTGCCGCCGGGCCGCTCGCCGGCATCGGCGGCGACAGCGGCGGCGTCAATCCCGACGGCGATCGCCAGAAGACCATCGACATCGTCGCCGACGGCCTGATGCGCGAGGCGTTGCGCGCGGCGCCGGTCGCCGCTGTGCTGTCGGAGGAGGCGGAGCTGCCGGAGATCCTCGATGCCGATGCGCCGCTCTGCGTCGCGATCGATCCGCTCGATGGATCGGCCAATCTCGAGAACAACATCTCGATCGGCACGATCTTCTCGATCCGGCCGAAGGGCAACGACATCCTCTCGACCTTCTTCGAGCCCGGCACGGCGCAATGCGCCGCCGGCTGCTTCATCTACGGTCCGCAGACTGTGCTGGTGCTGGCGCTCGACCAGTGTGTCGACTGCTTCACGCTGGATCCGCGAAGCGGCGAGTTCGTCCTCACCGCGCGTGACCTGCGGGTGCCGCAGGACGCCTCGGAATTCGCCATCAATGCCTCGAACCGGCGGCACTGGAGCGGCCCGGTGCGCAACTACATCGACGACTGCCTCGCCGGGGTGAACGGCGAGCTTGGTCAGGATTACAACATGCGCTGGATCGGCTCGCTGGTGGCGGAAGCCTACCGCATCCTGATGCGCGGCGGCGTGTTCCTGTATCCGGCGGATGCGCGCCAGGGGTATCGCGAGGGCCGGTTGCGCCTGCTCTACGAGGCGCATCCCATCGCACTGATCATGGAATGGGCCGGCGGCGCCGCGTCGAACGGCCGCTCCCGCATCCTCGAATTGTCGGCACGCACGCCGCATCAACGCGTGCCGCTGATCATGGGATCGACGCGCGCCGTGCGCGACGTCGATGCGATCCACCTGACGGTCGAGCCGTTGTTCGAGAGCAGCGATGCCCCGCTGTTCGCGCGGCGCGGCCTGTTCCGCTGAAGGGGGAACGCATGTCTCGCAGGCATCCCATCATCTCGATCACCGGCTCCTCCGGCGCCGGCACCACGTCGGTGAAGAAGACGTTCGAGAACATCTTCCGCCGCGAGAACGTGGTCGCGGCCTATGTCGAGGGCGACGCCTTCCACCGCTACGACCGCGTCGAGATGCGCAGCCTGATGTCGGAGAAGGCGGAGAGCGGCAACAAGCACTTCAGCCATTTCAGCCCCGAGACCAATCTGTTCGAGGAGCTGGAGAAGCTGTTTCGCGACTATGCCGAGACCGGCACCGGAACGACGCGGCACTATGTCCACGACGAGGAGGAGGCGCGGCTCTACGACGCCAAGCCGGGCACCTTCACCGCCTGGGAGGCGCTGCCGGAGAATTCCGACCTCTTGTTCTACGAGGGCCTGCATGGCGCCGTGGTCACCGACAAGGTGAATGTCGCGCAGCACGCCGACCTCAAGATCGGCGTCGTGCCTGTCATCAACCTCGAATGGATCCAGAAGCTGCATCGTGATCGCAGCCATCGCGGCTACTCCACAGAGGCGGTGACCGACACCATCCTGCGCCGCATGCCGGACTACGTGAATTACATTTGCCCGCAGTTCACCGAGACCGACATCAACTTCCAGCGCGTGCCGACGGTCGATACGTCGAATCCGTTCATCGCGCGCTGGATCCCGACCCCAGATGAATCGATGGTCGTGATCCGCCTGAAGAATCCGCGCGGCATCGATTTTCCCTATCTGCTCTCGATGATCCCGAACAGCTTCATGTCGCGCGCCAATTCGATCGTGGTGCACGGCGCCAAGCTCGATCTCGCGATGCAGCTGATCCTGACCCCGCTGATCCTGCAACTGATCGAACGAAAGAGGCGAACGATATGACCGCACTTGCGTCCATTGCGAGCCGCCCCGACGTCAGCCATGACGAGATGGCCAACGCCATCCGCTTTCTCGCCATCGACGCGGTGGAACAGGCGAAATCCGGCCATCCCGGCATGCCGATGGGCATGGCCGATGTCGCGACCGTGCTGTTCACCGACTTCCTGAAATTCGACCCGGCCGAACCGGCCTGGCCCGACCGCGACCGCTTCGTGCTGTCGGCCGGCCACGGCTCGATGCTGCTCTACGCGCTGCTCTATCTCACCGGCTACGAGAGCATGACGCTCGATCAGCTCAAGGCGTTCCGGCAGTGGGGATCGCAGACCCCGGGGCATCCGGAATACGGGCATACGCCCGGCGTCGAGACCACGACCGGGCCGCTCGGGCAGGGCATTGCGACCGCGGTCGGCATGGCGCTCGCCGAGCGCTTGATGAATGCCCGCTTCGGCGACGATCTCGTCGACCATTACACCTATGTGATCGCCGGCGATGGCTGCCTGATGGAAGGCCTCAGCCATGAGGCGATCTCGCTCGCCGGCCATCTGCGGCTGAACCGGCTGATCGTGCTGTTCGACGACAACCGCATCTCGATCGACGGCGCCACCTCGCTGTCCTGTTCGGACGACCAGGCGGCACGATTTGCGGCCAGCGGCTGGAACGTCTGCCGCATCGACGGCCACGATCCACAGGCCATCTCCGCGGCGATCCGGCAGGCCCGGTCGAGCGATCGCCCCTCGCTGATCGCCTGCCGCACCGTGATCGGGTTCGGTGCGCCGAACCGGCAGGGCAGCGAGAAGGTGCATGGCGCGCCGCTCGGCACCGACGAGGTGGCGAAGACCCGCGGCGCGCTGCGCTGGCCGTATCCGGCGTTCGAAATTCCCGATGCCGTGCTGGCGGAGTGGCGCGAGCTCGGCAGCCGTGGCCGCGATGCACGACGCGCCTGGATCGAGCGTTCGCGTGCCGCCTGCAAGGCCGACACGGGCGAACGGTCGCCGTTCCACGACGCGCTGAACCGGAAACTGCCCTGCGCCTATGCCAAGGCGATGGCGGCGCTCGTCGCGCGTTTTGCGACCGAGCAGCCGAAGCTCGCGACGCGACAGGCCTCGCAGCAGGTCATCGACGTGATCGCGGAGGCGCTGCCCAATCTGCTGGGTGGCTCGGCCGATCTCACGCACTCCAACCTGACGCAGGCGAAGTCGCAGGTCTCGGTGCGGCCGGACATGCTGGACGGCAGCTACATCCATTATGGCATCCGCGAGCATGGCATGGCGGCGGCGATGAACGGCATCGCGCTGCATGGCGGCTTCATCCCCTATGGCGGCACCTTCCTGAGCTTTGCCGATTACAGCCGGCCGGCGATCCGTCTCGCCGCGCTGATGGGGATTCGTGTCATCCATGTGATGACTCATGACTCGATCGGGCTCGGCGAGGACGGGCCGACGCATCAGCCGGTCGAGCATCTGGCGGCGCTGCGCGCGATCCCGAACGTGCTGGTGTTCCGCCCCGCCGATGCGGTCGAGACGGCGGAAGCCTGGGATTGCGCGCTGAAGGCGGAGAGTTCGCCGTCGATCCTCTGCCTGTCTCGGCAGGCGCTGCCCACGGTTCGCACCGATATCAAGGACAACCAGGTCGCGCTCGGCGCCTACGTTCTGGTCGAGCCGGCCTTCGCGCGTGACGTCACCCTGATTGCAACGGGTTCGGAGGTGGCGATCGCGCTCGAAGCCGCAAGGCTGCTGGCGGAAGACGGGGTACACGCCGCGGTCGTCTCGGCCCCGTGCTTCGACCTGTTCCGCCAGCAGCCGAGCGACTATCGCGCGAAGGTGCTGGGCAGCGCGCCGCGCGTCGGCGTGGAAGCCGCGGTCGAAGGCGACTGGGCGCGTTGTCTCGGTGACAACGGAGCCTTCGTCGGCATGACCGGCTTCGGCGCCTCCGCGCCGGCTGACGTGCTGTACCGCGAATTCGGCATCACGCCAGCGGCGGTCAAAGCCGCAGCACAACAGCTCATGCAACGAGCGAATTGAAAGGAGGACGCCACGATGGCGCGGATCACATTGAGGCAATTGCTGGACCACGCCGCCGAACGCGGCTACGGCGTGCCGGCCTTCAACATCAACAACATGGAGCAGGGCCTCGCCATCATGGAGGCGGCGGCTTGCTGCGACGCGCCGGTCATCATCCAGGCCTCGCGCGGCGCGCGGTCCTATGCCAACGACATCATGCTGGCGAAGATGATCGACGCGCTGGAGGAGATGTATCCGCAGATCCCGCTCTGCCTGCATCTCGATCACGGCAACGAGGAGGCGACCTGCGCCACCGCGATCCGCTATGGCTTCACCTCCGTGATGATGGACGGCTCGCTGAAGGCCGACGCCAAGACCGCGGCCGACTATGACTACAATGTCGACATCACCCGCCGGGTGGTCGACATGGCGCACTGGGTCGGTGCCTCGGTCGAGGGTGAGCTCGGCGTGCTGGGTTCGCTCGAGCATGGCGGTGGCGAGCAGGAGGATGGCCACGGCGTCGAAGGCGCGGTGAGCCACGATCAGCTGCTCACCGATCCCGACCAGGCGGTCGATTTCGTCCGCGCCACCAAGGTCGACGCGCTGGCGATCGCGATGGGCACTTCGCACGGCGCCTACAAGTTCACGCGCAAGCCCGACGGCGAGATCCTGGCGATGCGCGTGGTCGAGGAGATCCACACTCGCCTGCCCAACACGCATCTGGTGATGCACGGTTCGTCCTCGGTGCCGCAGCCGCTGCAGGACATGTTCAACCAGTTCGGCGGCGAGATGCCGCAGACCTGGGGCGTCCCGGTCGAGGAGATCGTCCGCGGCATCAAGCATGGCGTGCGCAAGGTCAACATCGACACCGATTGTCGGCTGGCGATGGCCGCAGCCTTCCGCAAGGTCGCCGTGCAATCGAAGAGCGAGTTCGATCCGCGCAAATTCCTCAAGCCCGCGATGGATGCGCTGCGCGAGCTCTGCCGCGAACGCTTCGAGCAGTTCGGCACCGCCGGCAATGCCGCCCGGATCAAGGTGGTGGCGCTGCCAGAGATGGCCCGTCGGTATCGTGCCGGCGCGCTCGATCCGCAGATTGGAAAGATCACTCAGGCCGCCTGAGCAGATGGCCGGCGAAAGACAGGAGATTCAGATGAATATGCAGCAGTCGATCACCGTGCGTGGCAAGGATCGCTACAAGTCCGGCGTGATGGAATACAAGCGGATGGGCTATTGGGAGCCGAACTACGAGCCCAAGGACACCGACGTCATCGCCATGTTCCGCGTCACGCCGCAGGACGGCGTCGATCCGACCGAGGCTTGCGCGGCGGTGGCCGGTGAATCCTCGACCGCGACCTGGACCGTGGTATGGACCGATCGGCTGACCGCCGCGGAGAAATACCGCGCGAAGTGCTATCGCGTCGATCCGGTGCCGAATTCGCCGGGCAGCTACTTCGCCTATATCGCCTACGACCTCGATTTGTTCGAGCCGGGCTCGATCGCGAATCTGACGGCGTCGATCATCGGCAATGTGTTCGGCTTCAAGCCGCTGAAGGCATTGCGACTCGAGGACATGCGGCTGCCGGTCGCCTATGTGAAGAGTTTCCAGGGCCCGGCGACCGGCATCGTGGTGGAGCGCGAGCGGCTCGACAAGTTCGGCCGCCCCTTGCTCGGTGCCACCGTGAAGCCGAAGCTCGGCCTGTCCGGCCGCAACTACGGCCGTGTTGTTTATGAAGCGCTGAAGGGCGGGCTCGACTTCACCAAGGACGACGAGAACATCAACTCGCAGCCCTTCATGCATTGGCGTGAGCGCTTCCTGTACTGCATGGAGGCGGTCAACCGCGCGCAGGCCGCGACCGGCGAGATCAAGGGCACCTATCTCAACGTCACCGCGGCGACCATGGAGGACATGTACGAGCGTGCCGAGTTCGCCCATGAGCTCGGCTCCAACATCGTCATGATCGACCTCGTGATCGGCTACACCGCGATTCAGTCGATGGCGAAGTGGGCGCGCCGGAACAACATGATCCTGCATCTGCATCGGGCCGGCCACTCGACCTACACCCGGCAGCGCAGCCACGGCGTCTCGTTCCGCGTGATCGCGAAATGGATGCGGCTGGCCGGCGTCGATCACATCCATGCCGGCACCGTGGTCGGCAAGCTCGAGGGCGATCCCAACACCACGCGCGGCTACTACGACATCTGCCGCGAGGACTTCAACCCGATGCAGCTCGAGCACGGCGTGTTCTTCGACCAGAATTGGGCGAGCCTCAACAAGCTGATGCCGGTGGCCTCCGGCGGCATTCATGCCGGCCAGATGCACCAGTTGCTCGACCTGCTCGGCGAGGACGTCGTGCTGCAATTCGGCGGCGGGGGGGCGGCACCATCGGTCATCCCCGCGGCATCCAGGCCGGCGCCACCGCCAACCGCGTCGCGCTGGAAGCGATGATCCTCGCCCGCAACGAGGGCCGCGACTACGTCCACGAAGGGCCGGAGATCCTGGCCAAGGCGGCGCAGACCTGCACGCCGCTGCGCGAGGCGCTCGAGGTCTGGAAGGACGTCACCTTCAACTACGAATCGACCGATGCCCCCGATTTCGTTCCCACGCCGAGCATGGCGGTCTGACAGGAGGTTCTCATGCGCGTGACCCAAGGCTGCTTCTCTTTCCTGCCCGATCTGACCGATGAGCAGATCGCTGCGCAGGTTCAGTACTGCCTCGACAAGGGCTGGGCGGTGAACATCGAGTTCACCGACGATCCGCACCCCCGCAACACCTATTGGGATATGTGGGGCCTGCCGATGTTCGACCTGCGCGATGCCGCCGGCATCATGAAGGAGCTCGCCGATTGCCGGCGGGTCTATGGTAACAGCTACATCCGAATCTCCGGCTTCGATTCCAGCCATGGCTGGGAATCGGTGCGGCTGTCCTTCATCGTCAATCGGCCGCGTTCGGAACCCGGCTTCCGGCTCGACCGCCAGGAGGCCGCCGGACGCAACCAGCGTTACGCGACGCATGCCTATGCGGCCGATCGCCCGGAGGGCGAACGCTACGCCGATCATTGACCGCGTCCGGTTGGCAAGCCAGGCGGGTTGCTCCCTCGACCGTCTGGTCCGGATGCACTTCTCCGTCGTCGCCGCAGCGACGACGGAGCTTTTCTGACAGCGAGAGGATGATGACACAAGCGCAAGAAAAGATCGGCGAGCAGACCCGCGAGACCCCGCTCGAGACCGTCGACCTCCGGCATGAATTCGCCGACCTCGGCATTGGTGACGTGCTCGACCAGCTCGATTCCGAATTGATCGGCCTGAAGCCGGTGAAGACCCGTATCCGGGAGATCGCCTCGCTGCTTTTGGTCGAACGCGTCAGGCAGAAGATGGCACTGGCGACGACATTCCCGACCCTGCACATGTCGTTCACCGGCAATCCCGGCACCGGCAAGACCACGGTTGCGCTCAGGATGGCCGGCATCCTGCACAAGCTCGGCTTCGTGCGCCGCGGCCACGTCATCAGCGTCACGCGCGACGATCTTGTCGGGCAGTATATCGGCCACACCGCGCCGAAGACGAAAGACATCTTGAAGAAGGCGATGGGCGGCGTGCTGTTCATCGACGAGGCCTATTACCTCTACCGTCCCGAGAACGAGCGCGACTACGGCCAGGAGGCAATCGAAATCCTGCTGCAGATCATGGAGCAGCAGCGCGAGGATCTGGTGGTGATCCTGGCCGGCTATGGCGACCGCATGGAGAAATTCTTCCAGAGCAATCCGGGCTTCCGCTCCCGCATCGCGCATCACATCGACTTCCCGGACTATTCGGACGGCGAGCTGCTGCGGATCGCCGAGCTGATGTTGCAGCAGCAGAATTATCGTTTCTCCCCTGAGGCACGCGAGGCCTTCACCCGGTACATCGGCATCCGCAAGGACCAGCCGCTGTTCTCCAATGCGCGCTCGGTCCGCAACGCGCTCGACCGCATCCGCCTGCGCCAGGCCAACCGGATCGTGGCGAAGCTCGACCGCACGCTCACCGCCGCCGACGTGATGTCGATCGAGGCCGGCGACGTGCTGGCCAGCCGCGTGTTCGCCAAAGGAGCGGGCGAGGGGCGATGAACCAGGCGCTCGCAATGATCCGGACCTCCGGGATGCGCGACATCATTGCGAACGCCCGCGCCTTGATCTTCGATGTCGACGGCACGCTGGCCGAAACCGAGGAGGTGCACCGCCGCGCCTTCAATGAGGCGTTTGCCCAAGCCGGGCTCGACTGGTTCTGGGATCAGGTCACCTACCGGCGGTTGCTCCAGGTGGCCGGCGGCAAGGAGCGGATTCGGGCGTTCGACAAGCGCAACGCGGTTCCGTCGCTGACATTTGCCGAGATCGCCGATTTGCACAGGATCAAGACCGCGCGCTACGCCGCGTTGATTTCCGCGGGCGGCTGCCCGTTGCGACCGGGGGTGCGCGCCTGGCTCGCCGGTGCACGCCGCCGCGGCCAGCGCCTGGCGATCGCCACGACCACCTCGCGTGGCAATATCGATGCGCTGCTCTCGGTCGCGCTCGGGCTGGATTGGGCCGATCTGTTCGAGGCGATCGTGGCCGGTGACGACGTGCCGCGGAAGAAGCCGGCCCCTGATGTCTATGTCGAGGTGTTGGCGCGGCTCGCGCTTGGTCCGTCGGATTGCATTGCCGTCGAGGATTCCGGAAATGGCCTCGCTGCTGCGGCGCAGGCCGGTATCCCCACGGTCATCACCCGCAGCACCTATTTCAGCGACGACGATTTTGCCGGGGCGTTGCTGGTTGTCGATGATCTCTCGGAGATCGACGCCTGAAGCTGCGGCTGGCACCGGCTGGCAGTCCCGATTAATTTATTCATTCAGTGAAATAAATGATGCTTGCATCCCTAGCGTAGCGGAGGCACACTCCGACCAAAGGTTGCTGAGGGCAGATGCACCACCTCATGACGCTCCATTCGCCGATCAATTTATTCGGACAGTTAAATAAATGACCAGTCGGTGCTTGCAGACATATGGCAGGGGCAACATCCACCGAAGGTTGCTGGAAACAAGTACCGCACCACCAGGCTTTCCGGCGGACGCTGGTGCGCGCCGACAATGCCGAGAGACACGCGGCCAATGATCCCCCGCTTCATTCCTGCGCCTCGTCCGTCCCACGACATGACTCGCGGATGAAAAATTTCGGCTGGTGACGATCCCCGCGCGATCCGACATCGCGGCAGACCTGCGACCAGCCCACCAATGATAGCCGTCGATTGACGCTGTCCACGGCAACGGTAAACCAACTCAAAAAAACCAAGGGAGTGAAGCATGTTCAAGTTGAAGACCACGTTGTTCGCGCTGGCGTTGGCAGGTCTCTCCGTGGCCGCATCGGATGCGTTCGCGCAGAGCAAGGCCACCATCGGCATCGCGATGCCGACCAAATCCTCGGCGCGCTGGATCGACGACGGCAACAACATGGTCAGGGTGCTGAAGGAGCGCGGCTACGGCACCGACCTGCAATATGCCGAGGACGACATCCCGAACCAGCTCTCCCAGGTCGAGAACATGGTGACCAAGGGGGCCAAGGTGCTGGTCATTGCCGCGATCGACGGCACCACGCTGTCCGATGTCCTGAAGCAGGCCAAGGCCCAGGGCATCACGGTGATCGCCTATGACCGGCTGATCCGCGACACGCCCAATGTCGACTACTACGCGACCTTCGACAATTTCCAGGTCGGCGTGCTGCAGGCGAGCTCGATCGTGAATGCACTGGGGCTGAAGGACGGCAAGGGTCCCTTCAATATCGAGCTGTTCGGCGGCTCGCCCGACGACAACAATGCCTATTTCTTCTACGACGGCGCGATGTCGGTGCTGAAGCCGTATATCGATAGCGGCAAGCTCGTGGTCGGCAGCGGCCAGATGGGCATGAACAAGGTCGCCACCTTGCGCTGGGACGGCGCGACCGCGCAGGCGCGGATGGACAATCTGCTCAGCGCCTTCTACGGCAAGAAGCGCGTCGATGCGGTGCTCTCGCCCTATGACGGCCTGTCGATCGGCATCATTTCCTCGCTGAAGAGCGTCGGCTATGGCAGCAAGGACCAGCCGATGCCGATCATCAGCGGGCAGGATGCGGAAGTGCCCTCGATCAAGGCGATGCTGCGCGGCGAGCAATACTCGACCATCTTCAAGGACACCCGCGACCTCGCCAAGGTCACCGCCGACATGGTCGATGCCGTGCTGAGCAAGAAAGAGGTCAGTGTCAACGACACCAAGACCTACAACAACGGGGTCAAGGTGGTTCCGTCCTATCTGCTCAAGCCGGTCGTGGTGGACAAGACCAATTGGGAGAAAGTCCTGATTGACAGCCGCTACTATAAGCGCTCGCAGTTCGAGTAGGATGGATCGCCGGGCGAACCGCGCCAAGGCCAATCGACGCTGCAGGACATGATCCGATGACGGCAATGCTTGAGATGCGCGGCGTCAGCAAGAGCTTTGCCGGCGTGCAGGCGCTGCGCGACGTCAGCTTCACCGTGGAAGCCGGCGAGATCCATGCCCTGGTCGGAGAAAACGGTGCCGGCAAGTCGACCCTGATGAAGGTGCTGAGCGGGGTCTATCCCGCCGGCAGTTATGACGGGTCGATCGTGTTCGATGGCGAGGAACGGCGGTTCCGCGACATCAACGACAGCGAGGCGCTCGGGATCATCATCATCCATCAGGAGCTGGCGCTGATCCCGCTGATGTCGATCGCCGAGAACATCTTCCTGTCGCATCCGCCGTCGCGCTTCGGCGTCATCGACCGTCACGCGGTGCACCGGCGCACCGCCGCGCTGCTGGCGCAGGTCGGCTTGCGGGAGGCTCCGGACACGCTGATCACCGACCTCGGCGTCGGCAAGCAGCAGCTGGTGGAGATCGCCAAGGCGCTGTCCAAGCGGGTGCGCCTTTTGATCCTCGACGAGCCGACCGCCAGTCTCAACGAGGCCGACAGCGCTGCCTTGCTCGATCGGCTCCTGACCTTCCGCGAGCAGGGCATCGCCTCGATCCTGATCTCGCACAAGCTGAACGAGGTTGCGCGGGTTGCCGACCGCATCACGGTGCTGCGCGACGGCCGCACCGTCGACAGCATCGACTGCCGCACCGAGCGGATCGAGGAGGATCGTATCATCCGCAGCATGGTCAACCGCGATCTCGCGCATCGCTTTCCGAAGCGAAGCGCCGAGATCGGCGAGCCCGTGATGAGCGTGGAGAACTGGTCGGTGTATCATCCGCTGCATCCCGAGCGGCAGGTGATCAAGAATGTCGATTTCAAGCTGCGCCGTGGCGAGGTGGTCGGCATCTCCGGCCTGATGGGCGCCGGCCGCACCGAGTTCGCCATGAGCCTGTTCGGCCGCGCTTGGGGCACCAACGTCACCGGCACGGTCCGCCTCGAAGGACGTGAGGCCGATCTGTCCAGCGTGCCGGCCGCGATCGCTTCCGGACTTGCCTATGTGACCGAGGACCGCAAGCAGCTCGGGCTGATCCTGGCCGCCGACGTCCGCAAGAACGTGACGGTGGCGAGCCTCGGCAAGGTGTCGGAGCGCGGCGTGATCGACGATGTCGTCGAGCTGAAGGCCGCGAGCGACTACCGCACCCGGATGCGGATCCGCTGCTCCGACGTCTACCAGGCGACCGGCGACCTTTCGGGCGGCAACCAGCAGAAGGTGGTGCTGTCGAAATGGCTGATGACCGATCCGAAAGTGTTGCTGCTCGACGAGCCGACGCGCGGGATCGACGTCGGCGCGAAATACGAGATCTATTCGATCATCAACGAGCTTGCCGAGGCGGGCAGGGGCGTCGTGGTGATCTCGTCGGAGATGCCCGAGCTGCTCGGCATCTGCGACCGGATCTGCGTGATGAATGACGGCGCCTTCGTCGGTGAGTTCGCCAGGGAGGACGCGACCCAGGAGAAGATCATGCGCGCCATCATGCGCAATGTCAGGATGTCCGGCGTGGATGGCGATGCTGTGCAGGTGGGAGGCGGAGCGCAATGACCGACAAGACGGTGTCACTTCCCGAGGCCCCGAAGCATTCCGGCTTCATCAAGAACAATCTGCGCAACTACGGCATGCTGCTGTCGCTGCTTGCGATCATGCTGTTCTTCGAGATCGTGACCGACGGCACGCTGTTGCAGCCGCTCAACCTCACCAATCTCGTGCTGCAGAACAGCTACATCGTCATCATGGCGCTCGGCATGCTGCTGGTGATCGTCACCGGGCATATCGACCTTTCGGTCGGCTCGGTCGCGGGCTTCGTCGGCGCGGTCGCGGCGGTCTTGATGGTGCGCTACCATGTCGGCTACCCGATCGCGTTCGTCGCCTGCCTGCTCCTGGGAGCTGCGATCGGCGCGGCACAGGGCTACTGGGTCGCCTATTTCAAGATTCCCTCCTTCATCGTGACGCTGGCGGGGATGCTGGTGTTCAAGGGCCTGGCGCTCGCGGTGCTGCAAGGCCAGTCGGTCGGGCCGTTCCCGCCGACCTTCCAGAAGCTGTCGTCGGGGTTCATTCCCGAGCTGTTTCCCAGCGCCGGAACCTTGTACCCGACGTCGTTGCTGATCGGCGTCGCGCTGGCGTTCATGCTGGTGCTGGCCAGCGCAAAGAGCCGGGCGCGCGAGCTGGCCCACGGCATCGAGGTCGAGCCCTACGCCTTCTTCATCGTCAAGAGCATCGCGCTGGCGGGTGCGGTGCTCTACTTCACCTATCTGATCGCCTCGCATCGCGGCCTGCCCAATGTGCTGGTGATCATGACCGCGCTGATCGCGCTCTATGGCTTCGTGACCCGGCGCACCGTGGTCGGCCGGCAGATCTATGCGGTCGGCGGCAATGCCAAGGCGGCGAAGCTGTCCGGCGTCAAGACCGAGCGGCTGACCTTTCTCACCTTCGTCAACATGGGCGTGCTGGCCGCGCTCGCCGGGCTGGTGTTCGCAGCCCGGCTCAACACCGCGACGCCGAAAGCCGGCCTCGGCTTCGAGCTCGACGTGATCGCCGCCTGCTTCATTGGCGGCGCCTCGGCCTATGGCGGCGTCGGCCGCGTCGGCGGTGCAGTGGTCGGTGCCATGATCATGGGCGTGATGAACAACGGCATGTCGATCCTCGGTATCGGCATCGATTATCAGCAGGTCATCAAGGGTCTCGTCCTGCTGGGCGCCGTCTGCATCGATGTCTACAACCAGCGCCGCTGACTGCGACGTGGTCACATTTCTGCGGTAGAATGCCTGGGCAACGCAGGAGAATGCCGCATGAAATTGTCCCATGCCGATGCGCTGACCATCGGAAACATCCTCACTGAGGTCGGCCGCAGCGAGATCATGCCGCGCTTTCGCCGCGTGCGGGAGATCGAGGTCCGCACCAAGACATCGGCGTTCGACGTCGTCACCGAGGCCGACGAGGTTGCCGAGCAGGCGATCTCGGCGGCGCTGCTGCGGGCGTTCCCGAATGCCGCCGTGATCGGCGAGGAGGGCACCGCGCGCGATCCTGCCGCCCTCGATCAGGTCGGAACCGCGGAGCTCGCCTTCATCATCGATCCGATCGATGGCACGCGGAATTTCACCTCCAACCTGCCGCTGTTCGGCAGCATGGTGGCCGCCACCATGCGCGGCGAGATCGTGTTCGGCGCGATCCATGATCCCGTCAGCAACGACACCGCATTCGCGCTGCGCGGCGAGGGGGCGTGGCTCGATCTGCCCGACGGCAGGCGGCATGATCTGAAGGTGGCCGCGGCGGTGCCGGTCAATCAGATGGACGCGGTGGTCGGCGTCAACTTCCTGCCCGAGCCACTGCGCGCGATCGTCGCCGGCAATCTGTCCAAGCTCGGCGCCAGCGCCTGGCTCCGCTGTGCCGCGCATGAGTATCGCATGGCAGCGTCCGGCCATTGCCATCTCTTGATCTACAACAAGCTGATGCCCTGGGATCACGCCGCGGGCTGGTTGTTGCATCGTGAGGCCGGCGGCTACAGCGCGCATTTCGACGGATCGCCCTACAAGCCGGTCAATCTGACCGGCGGCCTGCTCTGCGCGCCCGATGAAGAGAGCTGGCATACGGCCCGGCAGGCGATTCTGACGCGCACGGAATAGGGCGGAAGGTGCGTTAGCGCGAGCTTGGATTCGCAACGACGGAGCAGGCCTCAGGTTCAACTGCCAAACAGCTTGTTCAGTGTCATCACCCGCGAAAGCGGGTGGTCCAGTATTCCAGAGACGACTGTGCTAGAGCCGAGAAGCCGCGGCGTACTGGATCGACCCGGTCGAGTGGGCGATGACAGTTTTAGTGGGGACGCAGCTTCGCATTCTCGTGACGCGCCGTCGGGCAACTCAGCGCTTGGCGATCTCGGCCGGCGCGTCACAAGAAGCGGGCAGATGCCTGATCCGTCGCGCCACCAGCGCGACGAGGGCCGCGGCAGCGACCGGTGCCAGCTGCAGGCCGTTGGCGCCCGCAGGCACCATCGCGAACGGCGTCACATAAAGCGCGGCAAGTGCGATGCGCTCGTATGGAAGCCAGCCCTGCGCAAGCGCTTGCGCGACCAGCCACGCGCCGGGGATCGCCAGGATCACCATCTCGTAGCTGCCGAGCGACGGCACGCACAGCGCGGTTGCCGCCACCATCAGCGCGATCTCGGCCGCGCCGCCGCGGCGTTTCCGCAGCGTCGCGATCAGAACGGCGATAGCGATCGCGGCCGAGGCCATCTGAACGGCCCAGGCAACGCTGCTCGAGCCGCCGGCCAGCCTGATTGCGGCGTAGGGACTTGCGAACTTCTCGAAACCGGGCTGGCCGCCGAGGCTCCAGGCGCCGGCTTCCGGCAGAACGGCAAGAAATTTGTACCACGGCTCGATCCCGAAGCTCGCGGTGGCCGCCAGCACGAGAACCAGCGTCGTTGCGACCGCAGCACCAAGCGCGCGCCAGCGTCGCGTCAGGATCAGCACCAGCGGGGCAAGCAGGGCGACCTGCGGCTTGTAGGCAAAGCATCCGAGCAGGACGCCGGCGATCACCGGATGGCGGTCCAGCGTCACCGCCGATCCGCCGAGCAGCGCCGCCGAGAACAGCGAGTTCTGTCCGAACAAGGCGCACACCCAGACGCCGGGAAAGGCGAGCGCGGGAACGATCGATCCGCCCTTGAGGATGGCCCTCACCGCCGCTGCATAGGCGGCGCCGGTCGCGACCACCCAGATGATCGCGGCGGTTGCAAACGACACCAGCGCGAAGGGAAGCCAGAGCAGCAGCGAGGTCGGTGGGTAGAAGAACGGCGCGTAGGTCTTGTGACCGAGCACGGCCGCGACCGCGGCGCGGCCCACATCACCATAGGCATCGCCGGCGTGGCCTTCGCGCGCGAGCTTTGCCGCGGTCCAGAATGCCGCGAAGTCGGGGCCGACATCCATCGTCGGTGCCGCCCATGGGATGATCGCGACGCAGCCGATGAGCAGCAGGAGGAAGACGCGGGTGAAGGCGGTGACGCGATCGGCCGTCAGCCAGTCGGCGTCGCGCAACGCGGCGACCAGCGCGCGGCTCCGCCGCGAAGATTGTGCTGTCGACGCACCGGACGACTGGCCGATCGCGCCGCGCTCTGTCACCGCGCCGCGAGCTGCGTCAGCCTGCGCCGCGAGATCAGCCGCGGCATGATCGGCGAAGGCCAGGCTGTGCCCCTCGAGGTTCGACTTTTGCGACATCGGCCGCTTCATTCCGATTGCGTCGTGCACGCGCCAGCTGTGGACCAAATCGTCTAAGGTTGCGTAAACCCGGCTGCTGCAAATGGGGTGAGGCAGAAAGTAGGGCCTGGCGATGGACATTGCCCTTGTCCAGGCCGCGCATGGTAAAGAAACCCCCAACGCGCGGCCGGGCAGAAGGGCGGCGCGAGTCTCTATCGAGCGATGAGGTCAGGCTTCCGCGGGCCGGTCGAAATAGGCGAACGCGGCGCTGGTCAGGCTGCCGAGCAGCGACCAGAACACCAGGCTGGTCAGTGTGACCGCGACCACAAACTGATGTGACAATGACGAGGGCACGTTGGTCTCGACATGCTCGAGCTCAGGCGCGCCGATCAAATGCGGCAGCATGATCAGGACCACGCCGGCGATCGCGGCCGGCGCCGAGCGCCGGAAAACGATCAGCCCGAGGCCGGCCGAGGTCGCCAGCACCGCCATCGTCCACCAGATCTGGCGCGAGAGCAGCGGCGCGGTGGGAACGCCAGGTAATTCGGGCGGCAGCCCGAGGCCCGGGGCGATGGTGAACACGGTGAAGCCTGCGAGGCCCCACATCAGACCCTCATGCCAGGAGATCGACTCGCCGGTGGCGCCGCTGCGCACCGAAAAGAAGCCGCACAGCAGCAGCGCAAAGCCGATCGCGGTCAGGATATTCGCGCCCGCCGTGTAGAGATTGCGCTCCAGGCCGTCCTTCGGCTCCCAGGCCTCCGCACCATGTGCCGCGTCTGCATGATCGTGCACCAGGATAGCGTGCGGCAGCGTGGAGGCTTCATGCTTGTGCTCGGCGGCCTTCTCATAGACCTCGGCCCTGAGGATCAGGGGCACGGTGCCGTACTGCTGGACCGCGGTGACGATCAAGCCAACGATGAATCCGGCGATGACCGACGAGAAGACGATCGAGCGAAACGTGCTCATGCCGACAGGGTCAGTGGCAGGGGAAGGCGTTGGAGTGGCGCACGTCGTGCGCGGCGTTGTGGATCACGTCGATATGCGAGAAGCCGACCACGCCGACGATGAACAGGCCGAGCGTCATCGCCATCAGAGACTGGGCAAGCCGGCCGACCTGTCTTGTGGCGACCGGCAGATGCTGGGCTTGCGCGGTCTGGGACTGGCTCATGGTCGTTCTCCACGTTCGATTTGGTCGGCTTCTAGCAGCTTTCGGGCGATGTCGCGACTGGTAAGATGCAGATTTGTTGCAACCGGGATGCGCTTGCCTTCAATCTTGGCGCGCGCCGCGGCCCTGAACGCATCCTCAAAGCGCGCGAAATAGCGGAGGCAGGCGGGCGGCGTCGGGTCGGCGCCGAGCAGCGTCCGAAACGCGCCGCGATGCACGGCGCAGATCGCGTCGTGCTCCGGGAGGGCAAAAACCAGGGAGGCGATATCGGCGCGCCAGTGAACGCCGCCGGTCGCGGTGCCGCGTCTAGCCGCAGACTGGTCAGCGCCGGACGGTGAATTCATCCGGACCACGCCGCGATTCCCAGTTGGCCTGCTCGAGCTCCGGACGATCGCATTCGGCCTGGGGATATCCGATGCAGAGATAGCCGATGAATTTCCAGGCGGCCGGGATATCGAGGATCGTATGAATGCGGGGCGGATTGAGGATCGAGATCCAGCCGAGCCCGATGCCGTCGGCGCGCGCGGCAAGCCACATCGCGCAGATCGCAGCCACCACGGAGTAGTCTGAGGTCTCCGGCATCGTCGCGCGGCCGAGGCCGGAGCCGATCTGATCGGTCTTGTCGGCGAACACGGCGAGGTGGCCGGGCGCCTCTTCGAGGCCTGACAGCTTCAACGCGGCGTATTTCGCGGCGCGCTCACCTGAATAGGACCGCAGCGCATCGGCGTTGCAGGCCTTGAAGTCTTCGATGACGGCGCGGCGCCGCGCCGCATCGTCGACAATGACGAACCGCCAGGGCTGGCTCAACCCGACCGACGGCGACAGGCAGGCGATTTCGATCAGGCGCTCAATCGTGCCATCCGGCAGCGGATCAGTCCGGAAGCGGCGCACGTCGCGCCGCCACACGAACAGCTCGTGCAGTTGCCGGCGAAACGTGTCGTCGAATGAGATCATCGCGGGGCCTTTGGCTGGGTCGATCTCGGAGTTCATTTAAGCTGCATTACTTAAGCTTCATGGGCAGGCCCGCAACGACGAATTCGACTTCGTCTGCGACGCCGGCAATGGTCTGGTTCATCAGGCCGGCGGCATCGCGAAACGTCCGCGCCAGTGCATTGTCAGGCACGATGCCGAGGCCGACCTCGTTGGTGACGAAAATGACCGGGCTGCGCTGATGCTGTAGCGCGTCCGCCAGCCGCGCCACCTCCCGCGACCAGTCGCGCTCCGCATGCAGCAAATTGGAGAGCCAGAGCGTCAGGCAATCGACCAGCCTTGCGCCGCCGCCATCGGTCGCGGACAGCGCCTCCACGAGATCGAGTGGCACCTCGCGCTCGATCCAGTCGTTGCCCCGCCGCGCGCGATGTTTTGCGATCCGCTCGTTCATCTCCGCATCGAGCGCCTCGGCGGTCGCGATATAGACCCGCCGCCCCGGAAAGCTCCGCGCACGAAGTTCAGCGCGCCGGCTTTTCCCGGAGCGGGCTCCACCCGTGATCAGAATTACCGCCATGCAATCTCCTGTTACGTCCGCTCTAACCACCAATCGCGGGGAAACACAAAGCCGAAATCGGCCTCGGAGGGCTTGCACTCGGCCGATGTCTTGCGCATCAGGGGGATCGCGGCGAGGAGTGGGTGAAGTGGGATTTGCGGGTGCGATGGCGATGGCGATGGCTGTGGATGCCTTGATTGGCTGGCCGTCCGCGGTGTTTGCCCGCATCGGGCATCCCGTGACCTGGCTCGGCCGGCTGATCAATCTTCTCGACCGCGCCTGGAACCGGGACGCTGATGCGCCTTCGTTGCGGCGCGTGGCAGGTGTTGCGGCGGCCATCCTGGTGATCGCGCTGGCGGCAGCGATCGGTTGGGCGATTCAGTCCGCGCTCGCATCCGGGTGGGTGCGTGTTATTCTTGTTGGTGTCCTGGCGTGGCCGCTGTTGGCGTTGCGCTCGCTGCATGACCATGTCGCCGCGGTAGCAAATCCGCTCACCTCCGGCGACGTCGCGGCCGCACGTCTGGCGGTCGCGCAAATCGTCGGCCGCGATCCGGCAACGCTCGACGATGCCGGCATCGCGCGCGCGACCATCGAGAGCCTCGCCGAAAATGCCTCCGACGGCATCGTGGCGCCGGTATTCTGGGGCGCGCTGTTCGGCCTGCCGGGAATTTTGGGCTACAAGGCGATCAATACGCTGGACTCCATGATCGGCCATCGCACCGAGCGGCATGAGGCGTTTGGCTGGGCGTCGGCCCGGATCGACGATCTCGCCAATCTCATTCCGGCGCGGCTGAGCGGCCTCCTGTTCGTGCTGCTCGCCCCAGATCGTTCGCAGGCGTGGGCGTGCATGCTGCACGATGCGCGCCGCCATCGCTCACCGAATGCCGGTTGGCCGGAAGCGGCGATGGCCGGCGCGCTCGGCGTGCGGCTCAGCGGTCCGCGGATCTATCACGGTCGCGTCGCCGATGAGCCTTGGTTGAACGAGGGCGCCCGCGATCCGCTTGCCGCCGACATTCTCGCCGGCCTGAAGCTTTATCGTCACGCCATGATGCTGCTGGCCGGGGTGTTCGTCGCCCTGGCGTTGCTGTAAGAGCGGCACATGCAAGAGCACGGTGGAAATCTCGACGTCGCCCGGCAACGCTTCGGCGGGGCTGCGGAAGACTGGATCGACCTGTCGACCGGGATCAATCGGGTACCTTATCCCGTGGTCGACGTCGAGCCACGGCAATGGAGCGCGCTGCCATCGCGATCCGAGATCGAAACGCTGCACGCCGCCGCGCAGCAGGCCTACAGCACCAGCGCGCCGATCGTGGCGATGGGCGGTGCGCAGGCCGCCATTCAGTTGCTGCCGCATCTGGCGCCGGGCGGGCGCGCGCGCATCCTTGGGCCGACCTATAACGAGTATGCTGCAGTGCTGTCGGCGGCCGGCTGGGACGTCACCGAGGTGTCCGATCTCGCCGCACTCGCTGGAGCGGACATCGCCGTCGTCGTCAATCCGAACAATCCCGATGGACAGCGCCATGACCGGCACGACCTGCTGGCGCTGCTGCCGCGCGTTGGCCGGCTCGTGATCGACGAGAGTTTTGCGGATGCCGTACCCGGTATCTCGCTTGCGTCGGAAGCGGGACGAGCGGGCCTCCTGATCCTACGCTCATTCGGCAAATTCTATGGGCTGGCCGGCTTGCGGCTCGGCTTCGCCGTTGGCGGCGAGGCTGACATTGTTGCGCTTGCGGCAATGGTAGGGCCATGGCCAGTTTCCGGCGCCGCAATCGCGATCGGGCGGCGCGCCTTGCTCGATCGGGAATGGGCCAAGGCGACTGCTGCACGTCTGGCGGAGGACTGCGCCAGGCTCGATACGGAGACGCAAGTGCAGGGTTGGACGCTGGTCGGCGGCACGCCGCTGTTTCGTCTCTACGACGTCGGCGATGCGCTGGTTGCACAGGAGAAACTTGCCCGTGCGCAAATATGGTCGCGCGTCTTCCAGCTAAAGCCGGGCTGGCTGCGCCTCGGTCTGCCGGGCAGCGAAACCGAATGGTCTCGCCTTTCCGCCGTACTGTCGGTCTGATTGTTGCGTTCGCGCGAACCGGTGTCCACTTCGCTCGAAACGCCTAGCGCGCCAGCGCAAGCAATCCTTCGACATCGAGATGGGTCTCGATGTGCTCGGCCAGCGCGTCGAGCGCGCTCTCGACCCTCGCGCCATAAGGCTGATCCGCCGCGGGGATGTCGAGCCGTGCAAGGAACGCCTTGCGGAAATCGTCCGAGGTGAACAGGCCGTGCAGATAGCTGCCGTGAACGCGCCCGTCGGCAGAAACGGCGCCTTCAGCCAGGCCGCCAAGCCATGAAAAAGGCCGCGCGCGATCCGCCCCATCGGTGCGCCCGATATGGATCTCGTAGGCGCTGATCGGTTGATCGGTCGCAGCATGTACCGCGCTGACGCGGGTCAGCGTCTTCTGTTCGGTCATGGTGGTCGTGACATCGAGCAGTCCGAGGCCGCGGGTTTCACCGGCAGGACCCTCGATCCCCTCGGGGTCGGCGACGATCTGTCCGAGCATCTGGTATCCGCCGCACAGACCCAGCACATGGCCGCCGCGGCGATGATGCGCGAGCAGGTCGATATCCCAGCCTTGTGCACGCAGGAAGGCGAGGTCGCCGCGGGTCGATTTCGAGCCGGGCAGGATGACGAGCCGCGCATCACCCGGGATGGCTTCGCCAGGCCGCACCATCACGAGATCGACGCCGGGCTCGAGCTTGAGCGGATCGAGATCGTCGAAATTGGCAATCCGCGACAGCGCCAGAAACGCGATCTTGCACTGGCCGGGCTTGCGCGCCTCGCCGAGCCCGAGCGCATCTTCGGCCGGCAGCTCGCCGGCGCGAGCGAACCACGGCAGCACGCCAAAGCCACGCCACGCGGTGCGGGCTCCGATCAGGCGGTAGCCGTCGTCGAACAGCGAGGGATCGCCGCGGAATTTGTTGATGACGAAACCTCGGATCATCGCGGCGTCGTCGGGATCGATCACCGTCTTGATGCCGACCAGCTGCGCGATCACGCCGCCGCGGTCGATGTCACCGACCAGCACCACGGGGACATCAGCCTGGCGCGCAAAGCCCATATTGGCGATATCGGACTTGCGCAAATTGACCTCGGCCGGGCTGCCGGCGCCCTCGACCAGCACCAGGTCGGCGCGATCCTTCAGACGCCCAAAACTCTCCAGCACCGCGCCCATCAGCGACGGCTTCATGGCGGCATATTCCCGCGCGCGGGCGGTCGCGATGCGCTTGCCGTGCACGATGATCTGGGCGCCGACATCGGTTTCCGGCTTCAGCAGCACCGGGTTCATATCGGTGTGCGGCTCGACGCCAGCGGCGAGCGCCTGCAAGGCCTGCGCGCGTCCGATCTCGCCGCCGTCGACGGTGACGGCCGCGTTGTTGGACATGTTCTGCGGCTTGAACGGCAGCACGCACAGGCCGCGTCGCGTGGCAGCGCGCGCGAGGCCGGCGACGATGAGCGACTTGCCCACATCCGAGCCGGCTCCCTGGATCATCAATGCGCGCGCCATGGTGCTGCCTGTCAGAATTCGACGCCCGGCTGCGCCTTGATGCCGGAGCGGAACGGATGCTTCACCAGCGTCATCTCGGTAACGAGATCGGCAATCTCGATCAATTCGTCCTTGGCGTTGCGTCCGGTGAGCACGACATGCGTCATCGGCGGCTTCGACGTCGTGAGATACTCGACGACATCATCGATCGCGAGATAGTCGTAACGCAGCGCGATGTTGATCTCGTCGAGCACCACCATCCGCAGGTTCGGATCTGCGATCAGCTGCTTGGCCTTTTCCCAGCCCGCTTGGGCGGCCGCGATGTCGCGGGCGCGATCCTGCGTCTCCCAGGTAAAACCTTCGCCCATAGCGTGGAATTGACAGAGATCGCCGAAATGCCCGGTCAGCAGGCGGCGCTCGCCGGTATCCCACGCGCCCTTGATGAACTGCACCACGGCGCAGGGAAAGCCGTGCGCCACGCAGCGCAGGATCATGCCGAAGGCGGAGGACGATTTTCCCTTGCCGGCGCCGGTATGAACGATGATCAGGCCCTTCTCGCCGCTCTTGGTCGCCATGATCTTGTCGCGGGCGACCTTCTTTTTCGCCATCTTGGATGCGTGGCGCGCGTCCAGCGACGTCTCGCTGCTGACGATCTCGTCTTCGGCCCCGTTTCCTTCAGACGTCATGGCGTTCCTTCGGCTTGACAAGTTCGAGCCGCGGACGAATGGTGGGCCCGCGTTGGTTCCTGTCCTATGACAGGCGAAGAGGGAATGCGATAGGGCTCAAGTCGGGCCTGAAAAGCAGCCGCCCCCGCGACCGTGACCGGAGAGATGCCCAAAGCCACTGATTCCCCAAAGGGATCGGGAAGGCGGGGATCGAAGGGAGAAATCCTGCTCCGCAAGCCGGGAGACCTGCCAGCGCAGCAGTTGTGAGACCGGCGGACGGGGTGTTCCGCGACGGGGAACGGGCCTGTTCACATCAGGCTCGTGTGCCTCATCGCTTCCCGTGTCAATCCAGGAAGGGCGATGAGCGTTACACTTCATGTCTGTATCACCTGCCGCGCCGGCCAGACGCTGGGCGAAGGTGAGACCGCGCCCGGCGCGCGCCTGCACGCCGCGCTGGTCGAGGCCGGCGTGCCCGATGACGTCAATCTGGTTCCCGTCGAATGTCTGTCAGCGTGCAGCCAGGGCTGCTCGGTCGCGCTCAGCGCGCCGGGGCGGTGGTCCTATGTCTATGGCCGCTTGTCCGAAGCCAATGCCAGGGATGTGATCGCCGGCGCCGCTGCCTATGCCGCGGCGCCCGACGGCATCGTGCCGTGGCGCAGCCGTCCCGAAATCTTTCGCAAGCAATCGCTTGCCCGCATTCCACCTCTTCCCGTCGTGCCGGAGGCCGCCGAATGACTACTCTCGCCAAGGTTCCGGTCACGGTCGTGACCGGCTTTCTCGGATCCGGCAAGACGACGCTGATCCAGCACCTGATCCGCAATGCCAACGGCAAGAAGCTCGCGGTGCTGGTCAACGAATTCGGCAGCGAAGGTGTCGACGGCGACATCCTGAAGGCGTGCGCCGACGCCAATTGCCCGACCGAGAACATCGTCGAGCTCGCCAATGGCTGCATCTGCTGCACGGTCGCCGATGATTTCATCCCGGCGATGGAGCAGTTGCTGGCGCGTCCCGTGCGGCCCGATCACATCGTGATCGAGACATCGGGCCTTGCGTTGCCGAAGCCGTTGCTCAAGGCGTTCGACTGGCCGGAGATCCGCTCGCGGATCACGGTCGACGGCGTGATCGCGCTGGCCGATGCCGAGGCCGTTGCCGCCGGCCGCTTTGCGCCTGATGTGGCCGCGGTCGACGCGCAGCGCGCCGCCGACGACAATCTCGACCATGAGACGCCGCTGTCGGAGGTGTTCGAGGACCAGATCGCCTGTGCCGATATCGTGCTGCTGACCAAGGCCGATCTCGCCGGAGCGGAGGGGATCAAGGCGGCAAAAGAAGTGATCGCGGCCGAGATGACGCGCGAGGTGCCGATGCTGCCCATTGTCGACGGCGCCATCGATGCCCGCGTGATCCTCGGGCTCGAGGCTGCGGCGGAAGAGGACCTAGCATCACGGCCCTCGCATCACGACGGTGAGGACGAACACGAGCACGACGATTTCAATTCGGTGGTGATCGATCTTCCGGAGGTTACGGATATCGATGCGCTGCTGGCCTCGATCAAGGGGCTGGCGCGCGAGCAGAACGTGCTGCGCGCCAAGGGCTACATCGCGGTCGAGGGCAAGCCGATGCGGTTGCTGGTGCAATCGGTCGGCGAGCGGGTGCGGCATCAGTTCGACATGCCCTGGGGCGTGCGGCCGCGGCAGTCGAAGCTGGTTGTGATCGGCGAACACGGCGATATCGATGAAGCCGCAATCAGGGCACGGCTTGGTGTCTGATGCACGTCGTCTTTCGCGAGAGCCGCGGCCTTGAAGAGACCGCGACACCAAGGGACCTCGGCCAGGATCCGGCCGATCTCGTGGTGTTGTCGTTCTCCGACAGCGATCTCGCGGCGTTTGCGGCCGGCTGGCGGCGCGGCCGCGCCGCGCTGCCGTCGCTGCGGCTCGCCAATCTCGCGGAGCTGCGCCATCCGCTGTCCGTCGACACCTATCTCGAGCGGACGCTCTCGCACGCGCGCGGCATCCTGATCCGGCTGATCGGCGGCGAGCCGTATTGGTCATACGGTCTGGCCGCGGTGCACCGTCTCGCGAGGGAACGCGGCATCGCCCTGGTGGTGCTGCCGGCGGACGGACGCGACGATCTGCGGCTTGATGAATTTTCGACGCTGCCGGTCTCGACGCTGCGTCGCCTGAAAGTGCTGTGCGACAAGGGCGGCCCCGTTGCCGCGCAGGCCGTGATCGCGCAACTGGCGCTGGCGTCCGGGCTCTATGCCGGACCTATTGTCGGTGAAATCGATCTTCCCGAGATCGGCGTCTACGATTCCGGGCGCGGTGCGGTCGCGGCGCTGCCTGCATCGGATGGCCGGCCGCTTGTGCTGGTGACTTTCTATCGTTCGTATCTGGCGGCCGGCGACACCGCGCCGGTCGATGCGCTGATCGATGCGTTGCGGGCGAAGGGATTCGATGCCCACGGCGTCTTCGTCACTTCGCTGAAGGCGGCTGGCGTCGCCGATTCGCTGCGCGCTCAGTTCGCGCAGCGCCCGCCGGCCGCCATCGTCAATGCGACTGCGTTCTCCGCGGCGGGCGACGACGGCTCAACGCCGTTCGATGCGGCCTCGTGCCCGGTGTTTCAGGTCGCCCTGTCCACGGCGCGGCGCGAGGATTGGGCGGAGTCGCTGCGCGGTCTGTCGCCCGGCGACCTCGCGATGCATGCGGTGCTGCCGGAGGTCGACGGCCGCTTGTTTGCCGGCGTCGTGAGCTTCAAGTCGCCGGGCGAGCGTGATCCCGAGTTGCAATTCGCGCATCTGGCACACCGGCCGGATGCCGAGCGCGTCGCAGCCATCGTTGCACGCGTCGCAGCCTGGCATCGGCTCGCGAGCAAGCCGGCCCAAGACAAGACGGTCGCGCTTGTGCTGTCGAACTATCCAGGCCGTCCGCATCAGATCGCGCATGCTGTGGGCCTCGATGCGCTTGCTTCGGTCGAGACGTTGCTGGCCGATCTCGCGGCGGCGGGATTTAAGCTTGAGCCGGTGGGGTCGCTGGGCGACGTGCTGCTCCGCTCGAAACTGACATGGGATGTCGCCGAATATCGCGCAGCGGTTTCCAACCTCCCGCGGCAGTTACTGGACGATCTCGCGCGCGCATGGGGCGCGCCGGAGGATGATCCCGATTGTCGCGACGGCGCCTTTCATTTCGCCGCGATCGAATGCGGCAAGTCGGTCATCGCCGTTCAGCCGGAGCGCGGCGATGCCACTCGCCGCGACGCCGATTATCATGATCTCTCGCGCACGCCTCGCCATGCCTATGTCGCGTTCTATCTGTGGCTCAGGCAGCAATGCATCGATGCCGTCGTCCATATGGGTGCGCATGGCACGCTGGAATGGCTGCCCGGCAAGTCGGTTGCGCTGTCATCGGCGTGCTGGCCGGAGGCGCTGATCGGCGATCTGCCCGTCATCTATCCCTTCATCGTCAACGATCCCGGCGAGGCCGCGCAGGCCAAGCGCCGGATCGGTGCGGTGACGATCGGTCATCTGCCGCCGCCGCTGGCGCAGGCCGCGGTGCCGGAAGCCTTGCGCGGTCTCGAGCGCTTGCTCGATGAATATTCGACCGCTGATGGCCTCGATCCGGCGCGGCGGCAGCGCCTGATCGCCGCGATCCGCGAGGAGGCGCGGATCGCCGGTCTGGAGGACGATCTCGGTCTCGCAGCCTCGGTCTCCGCAGCCGAAGCTATCCCGCAGATCGATCGTTTCGTCTGTGATCTCAAGGAAAGCCAGTTCGGCGACGGCCTGCATGTGTTCGGGCATGGCGCGTGCGGCGACGCGGAGCGGGCCGCGTTGCGCGAGGCGCTGGCGGGGCGGCGTATCGCGCCGGGACCATCGGGTTCGCCCTATCGCGGGCGCAGCGACGTGCTGCCGACCGGGCGCAATCTGTTTTCAGTCGATCCGCGCGCGGTGCCGACGCCGTCGGCGCATGCGCAGGGCGTGAAACTCGCCGAGGAGCTGCTGCGTCGTCATTTGCAGGATCACGGCGATTGGCCGAAAGGACTGGTCGTCGATCTCTGGGGCTCGTCGACGATGCGCACCGCCGGCGAGGACTTTGCGATGGCCTTGCATCTCGCCGGCATCGCGCCGCGCTGGGATCACGGATCGGGCCGGGTGGTCGGCTACGACGTCATCGCACCGGCGGAACTGGGTCGTCCCCGTATCGACGTCACGCTGCGCGTGTCGGGCTTGTTCCGCGACGTCTTTTCCGGGCTGGCCCACTTGTTCGAAGCGTCGACGCAGGCGTTGTCCGAACGCAGCGAGGAGGCGGACGAGAATCCCTACCGGCAGCGCATCTCGCGCGTGTTCGGTCCGCGCCCCGGACACTATGGGGCCGGCATTGCGTCGATCGCTGATGTCTTTACTCCGGAGGCGCGCGAGGCGGCCGGCGAAGCCTGGCTATCGGCATCCTCCTGGGCCATCTCCTCCGACGGCGAGATTCGACCGGACCGCACAGGCATCGAAGCCAGGCTCGCGGCTGCCGACAGTTTTGTTCATACCCAGGACCTGGCGGAGACCGATCTGCTGCTGGCCGCGGATTACGCCGCGCATGAGGCCGGCATCGCCGCCGCGGCCCGGCGGCTCGGCGCAAAAGCCCCGTCGCTCTATCACCTCGATGCGACGCGGCCGGATCAGCCGCATGCCCGTTCACTGATGGAGGAGATCTCGCGGGTCGTGCGCTCGCGCGCCGCCAATCCGGCATGGATCGCCGGCATGATGCGCCATGGCTTCCGTGGTGCTGCCGAGATATCAGCGACGCTGGAACATATGGCTGCGTTCGCGCATCTCGCCGGCGCGGTCCCGCCGCATCTGTTCGACCTCTATTACGACGCCACGCTCGGCAATGACGAGGTTCGCGCGTTCATGGCGCGCGAGAATCCGGCGGCACTGGCTGCGATCGACACTTGCTTCACCCGATTGCATGATGCCTCGCTCTGGCAGACGCGGCGCAATTCGATCGCGGCGGCGTTGCGGGAGGCCTCATGAGCGCGATCGCGGTCAAGGGCTGGTGCCCCGGCGCATTGCGGCCGATGCAGTCGGGCGATGGCCTCGTGCTGCGCATTCGCCCGCGCGGCGGGCGGCTGGAGGCCGCACAGGCCGCGGGAATTGCAGAGCTGGCGGGGCAATACGGCAACGGCCTGATTGACCTGACCAGCCGTGCCAATCTCCAGATCCGCGGTGTCAGCGATGCAAGCTATCCGCCCTTGATCGATGGGCTCGCCGGGCTCGGCTTGCTGGACCCGGATCCGGATACCGAGGCGCAGCGCAACGTGCTGGTGACGCCGTTCTGGACGACCGATGACGATACACGCTCGCTTGCTGCCGAGCTTGAGCGCGCGCTTGCCAGTGCTTCGCTCGATCTTCCCACCAAGTTCGGCTTCGCAATCGATGATGGCCGCGCGCGCGTGCTTGCCCGCGCGTCGGCGGATATCAGGATCGAGCGCGATCGCAACGGAGGACTGCTGGTGCGCGCCGATGGCGCGCAATTCGGGCTTTCCGTGACGCAGCGCGAGGCCGTGCAGGTGGCACTGGCGCTGGCTGAATGGTTCGTCGCCTCCGACGGCGCTCAAGGTGAAAAGCGGCGGATGGCGGCTCATCTGGTCGGTGGCATGAGGTTGCCCGACTCTCTTCGTGGCGATGCCGAGCCCGTGGCCCGATCGCCAGAGCCTGCGCCGGGCCTCTATTCGACGGGTGCGATGGTCGGCATTGGCTTCGGGCAAATGCCGCATCGGACGCTCGGCGATCTCGCCGCCTGCGGGCGAGCGCTTCGCATGACGCCGTGGCGGATGCTGCTGGTGGAGGGGATGCGCGAGATGCCTCGTGGCGCGGACCTCATCACTGAGGCCGATGATCCGGCGCTGCGCGTCAGCGCCTGTAGCGGCGCACCGCGCTGCGCCGAGGCGCACGCTGACGCGCGTGCGCTGGCGTCGACGCTGGCCAAGCATATCCTACCCGGTGCCCGGCTTCACGTCTCCGGCTGCGCCAAGGGCTGTGCCCATTCCGGTTCTGCCGACGTCACCCTCGTTGCGTCAGGCGAAGGCTTCGATCTCATTCGCCGCGCCACGACGCGGGATGCGCCGGTCCTGCGCGGGCTGACCAACGCCGCCATCATCGCAAATCCCTCCGTGCTGATGGGAGGCCATTGATGCCGCACATTTATGAGACCGACGGCGCGGCGATCTATCGGCAATCCTTTGCCACCATCCGCTCCGAGGCCGATCTCGCGCGCTTCACGCCCGACGAGGAGCCGGTGGTCGTGCGTATGATCCATGCCGCGGGCATGGTGGGCCTGGAGACGCATGTCCGTTTCACGCCCGGGATGGCTGCGCGCGCCCGCGCCGCCCTGCAGCAGGGCGCGCCGATCCTCTGCGACGCGCGCATGGTGTCGGAAGGGATCACGCGCGCACGGCTGCCGGCCGGCAATGCCGTGATCTGCACGCTCGGTGATCCCAGGATTCCCGGACTCGCGCAGTCGATGCGCAACACGCGCTCGGCGGCCGCGCTCGAACTCTGGCGGCCGCATCTCGACGGCGCCATTGTCGCGATCGGCAACGCGCCGACCGCGCTATTTCATCTGCTCAACATGCTGGAAGATGCCGATTGCCCACGGCCGGCGGCGATCATCGGCTGCCCGGTCGGCTTTGTCGGCGCCGCCGAGTCCAAGGCGGCATTGATGGCTGAGCCGCCGGCGCCGGCGCTGACGGTCGAGGGACGGCTTGGTGGCTCGGCGATCACGGTTGCCGCCGTCAATGCGCTAGCGAGCCGGAGCGAATGACGGTGGGACGCATCATCTGCTGCGGCCTCGGCCCCGGCGATCCGGACCTGATGAGTGTGCGCGCCGACCGCATCGCGCGTGCCGCGAAGCATGTCGCCTATTTCCGCAAGAAGGGGCAGTTGGGGCAGGCGCGCCGCATCGTCGAAGGCCTGCTCGCCGCTGACGTCAACGAATATCCGATGGAATATCCCGTCACCACGGAAATCGCGTTCGACAGCCCTGATTATGCGCGGCTGCTCGCCGAGTTCTATGACGCATGGGCCGAGCGGCTGGCGCGGCTCGCAAGTGAGACCGACGTCGTCGTGCTCTGCGAGGGCGATCCCTATTTCTACGGCTCGTTCATGCATCTGCATGCGCGCCTGCAGGGGCGTGTCGAGATCGAGGTGATCGCCGGCATTCCCGGCATGGTCGGTTGCTGGAATGCGGTCGGCCAGCCGATCGCGCTTGCCGACGATGTGACCACGGTCCTGATGGGCACGCTGCCGGAAGCCGAGCTTGCGCAGCGGATGCGGAGCTCCGACGCGCTGATCGTGATGAAGACCGGTCGCAATCTTCCAAAGATCCGCCGGGCGCTGGCGTCTGCGCGTCGGCTCGACGATGCCTGGCTGGTCGAGCGCGGCACTATGCCGGACCAGCGGGTCGCGCGGCTCGCTGAGATCGGCGAGGCCGACGCTCCGTACTTCGCGATTGTGCTGGTGCACGGGCAAGGGCAGCGCAGGGAGGTCGCGCCATGACCGGCACGTTGACCGTCGCGGGACTGGGGCCGGGCGACGAGGCGCTGATCACGCCGGAAGTCACGGCTGCGCTCGCGGCGGCGACCGACATCGTCGGCTATGCGCCGTACGTGACGCGCGTGCCGCCGCGCGACGGGCTCACGCTGCATCCCTCGGACAATCGCGTCGAGTTGCAGCGTGCGGGCGAGGCGCTGCGGCTGGCGTCCGAGGGGCGCCACGTCGTCGTGGTGTCCTCCGGCGATCCCGGTGTGTTCGCGATGGCATCCGCCGTGTTCGAAGCGCTGGAGGACGCGCCGCAGTGGCACGAGCTCTCGATTCGCGTTCTCCCCGGCGTGACCGCGATGCTGGCGGCGGCAGCGAGCGCAGGCGCACCGCTCGGCCATGATTTCTGCGCGATCAATCTCTCCGACAATCTCAAGCCCTGGCCGCTGATCGAGAAGCGTCTGCGGCTCGCCGCCGAAGCCGACTTTGCGATCGCGATGTACAATCCGCGTTCGGCCAGCCGCCCCGATGGCTTTGCGCGGACGCTGGAGATCCTGAAGGAGGCGGGCTGCCGCGAGCGCATCGTGATTTTCGCGCGCGCCGTCAGTACGCCGGAGCAGCGGATCGAGACGGTCGAGCTGCGCGATGCCCGGCCCGAGATGGCCGATATGCGCACGCTCGTGATCGTCGGCAATTCGGCGACGCGGCGGGTCGGCCGCTGGGTCTATGCGCCGAGGCAGGTTCGATGACCGAGCCATCCCATCACGTCACTCACGCTTTCCACCCGCGGCCTGCCCGGCAGGAGTGGCCGCATGATCATGATCACGGGAAAGCCGAGCGCGCGGGCGGCGTCGATCTTGGCGCGGGCGCCGGTGCCGCCGGAATTGCGGGCGACGATCCATTCGATGGCGCGCGCGCGCATCATCTCGAGTTCGTTCTCGAGCGTGAATGGTCCACGCGAGACAATGACGTCGGCATCGGGCAATGGAAGCATTTCGCCGGGCGGGTCGACGAACCGCAGCGTATAGGCATGCTGCGGCCGGGCGCCGAACGGCGCGATGTGCTGGCGGCCGATCGCGAGGAACACGTTGGCGCGGCTATCCGGCAAGGCCGTGACCGCGGAGACGACATCCGCGACCTCGATCCAGCGATCGCCGGATGTCTTGACCCATGGCGCGCGTTCGAGCGCGAGCAGCGGTGTTCTGGTTTGCGCGCAGGCGGCGATCGCATTGCGGCTCATTTCGGCAGCGAAGGGATGCGTCGCGTCGATCACATGCGTGATGCCTTCACTGCGCAGGTAGTCGGCAAGACCGCTGGCGCCGCCGAAGCCGCCGGTCCGCGTCGGCAGCGGCTGTTCGGCAGGAGCTGCGGTGCGGCCGGCATAGGAATAGACCGCGACGATGCCGGCGCGCGCGATTTCGGCGGCGAGCATGTTCGCATCGGCCGTTCCGCCCAGGATCAGGGCGCGCATCATGAATAATCCCTGGTTGACCATCATCGGTATCGGCGAAGATGGCCTTGCCGGCCTCTCGGATGCAAGCCGAAAGGCGCTTGGCGAAGCGGAGGTGGTCTTCGGCGGCGAACGGCACCTTGCGCTGGCCGGCATCACCGATCGCGGCCGGGCATGGCCGGTGCCGTTCGATGCGGACATCGTGCTTGAATGCCGCGGCCGTCCGACGGCCGTGCTCGCCTCGGGCGATCCGTTCTGGCATGGCGCGGGCGGAAGCCTTGCCGAAAAATTGCAGCCCGGTGAATGGATCGCGCATTCCGCGCCCTCGACCTTCTCGCTGGCAGCGGCGCGTTTGGGCTGGCGGCTGGAAACCGTCGTCTGTCTCGGCCTTCACGCCGCACCGTTCGAGCGGCTGTTGCCGCATCTCGCGCGCGGCGCACGCATCATCTGCCTGACCCGTGATGGCAAGGCGGTCTCTGATCTCGCGCGCTGGCTCACCGAACGCGGCTGGGGGTCCTCTGGGATGTCGATGCTGTCCGCGCTCGGCGGACCGCGCGAATCCATCACGCAGCATCGCGCGGACAGTTTTACAGGCGACGCGGGCGATAGCCTGGTCGCGGTCGCGCTGGAGGCAAGGGGAGGCCAAGGGATCGCGCGCAGCTCGGGTCTTCCCGATGCGCTGTTCGTGCATGACGGGCAGTTGACCAAGCGGCCGGTGCGGGCGCTCGCGCTGTCGGCGCTTGCGCCGCGACCGGGCGAGCGGCTGTGGGACGTCGGCGCCGGCTCGGGCTCGATCTCGATCGAATGGGCGCTGTGCGGCGGAACCGCGATCGTGGTCGAAGCGCGCGGCGAACGCGCCGCGAATATCCGCAGCAACGCGGCGAATTTCGGCCTGGCGCATCGGATCACCGTGATCGAAGGCGAGGCGCCAGGCATTCTGTCAGACCTTGCGGCACCGGATGCTGTGTTCATTGGCGGCGGCCTTGATGCTGCAATGCTCGATGCGATCTGGCCGCGCATCGCGGCGGGAACGCGCCTGGTGGCGCATGCGGTGACGCTGGAGACCGAGGCGCTGCTGTCCGATCTGCACCAGCGCCATGGCGGCGAACTGATGCGGGTCGAGATCGCACAGGCCGAGCCGTTGGGGCGGTATCGCTCCTGGAAGGCGGCGCGTCCGATCGTGCAGTGGAGCGCTATCAGATGAAGGTCGCGGGCCTGGGATTCAGGAGCAGTGCCAGTGTCGCCTCGCTGCGCGACGCGCTCAATGCCGCAGGCGGTGCCGAAGGCCTTGCGGCGGTTGCGACAGTGAGCGACAAGGCAAATGCGGCGGCGTTGAAGGGGCTGGCACGGGAATTGGGTTTGCCGATCCGCGGCATTCCCGCCGAGCTATTGGCTGAAGTAAAGACCGCGACACAATCCGAGTTGATCACAGCCAGGTTCGGAACGGGCTCGGTGGCGGAAGCCGCAGCGCTCGCGGCCGCCGGGCGTGATGCGCGCCTGATCGCGGTCAGGACGACGTCGCAGGATCGGATGGCCACTGCTGCGATCGCGGAAGGAGACGATGAATGACGGTGCATTTCATCGGCGCCGGACCTGGCGCTGCCGATCTCCTGACTTTGCGCGGGCGCGATCTGATCGGCTCTTGCCCGGTATGCCTCTACGCCGGATCGCTGGTGCCTGCAGGCGTTCTGGCGCATTGCCCGAGCGATGCGCGGATCGTCAACACGGCGCCGCTGTCGCTCGACGAGATCATCGCCGAGATCGCGACGGCGCACGCCGGGGGCAAGGATGTCGCGCGGCTGCATTCGGGCGACCTCTCGATCTGGTCGGCGATGGGCGAGCAGCTGCGTCGGCTGCGTGCGTTGCGGATTCCCTATTCGGTGACGCCAGGAGTGCCGGCGTTCTCGGCGGCCGCGGCGGCCTTGGAGTCGGAGCTCACGCTGCCGGGCCTTGCGCAATCGGTGGTGCTGACGCGCACGCCGGGCCGGGCGAGCGCGATGCCGGGCGGCGAGACGCTCGCGGCCTTCGCCGCGACCGGCGCGGTGCTCGCGATTCATCTGTCGATCCATTTGCTCGCCAAGGTCATCGCCGAGTTGACGCCGCATTATGGCGCCGATTGCCCGGTGGCGATCGTCTGGCGCGCGAGTTGGCCGGACCAGCGCATCGTGCGCGCCACGCTGGCGACGCTCGATGCCGCGGTTGGTCCCGAGCTCGAACGCACCGCGCTGATCCTGGTCGGCAAGACGCTGGGCGCCGGCGATTTCGCCGAAAGCCGTCTCTACGCGGCCGATTACGACCGCCGCTACCGTCCGGTGGGAGAGACGCCGCGCTTTCCGGAACCATCACGATGACCGCGGGGCTCGTGATCTCGGCACCGGCGTCGGACGTCGGCAAAACGACGTTGACGCTGGCGTTGGCGCGCGCCTATCGCAATCGCGGCCTGAAGGTGCAATGCCTCAAGAGCGGGCCGGATTACATCGATCCGGCCTTTCATGCGGTGGCGACCGGGCGCGCATCCGTCAACATCGATAGCTGGGCGATGGCGCGCGAGGCGATCGCACATCTGGCAAGTCGCGGCGCCGATGCCGATCTCGTGCTGGCCGAAGGCTCGATGGGATTGTTCGATGGCGTCGCGACGCGCGGCCTGTCCGGCACCGGCGCCACCGCCGACATTGCCGAGATGATGGGATGGCCGGTGCTGCTGGTGATCGATCCCTCCGGCCAGGCGCAGACGGCGGCTGCGGTCGCGGCGGGATTGCGCGATTTCCGCGCCGGCGTGCGGCTGGCCGGTGTCGTTCTCAACCGCGTCGCCAGTGCGCGGCACGAAGCGCTGGTACGCAGCGCCATGAACCACGCGGGCATTGCGGTGCTGGGTGCGCTGCCGCGCCATGCCGAGATTGCCCTGCCGAAACGGCATCTCGGCTTGGTGCAAGCCGAAGAGCAGGCCGAGATCGATGGCCTGATCGACGAAGCTGCGCGCTTCGTCGCCGAGCATGTCGATCTCGACGCCGTGCTGCAGTCGGCGCGGGCCTGGTCGTCGCAATCGACCGCGCCCAGCCTGGGCATCACGCCGCCCGGCCAGCGCATCGCGCTCGCGCGGGACGCCGCCTTCTCGTTCGTCTACCCGCATATGCTGGAAGCCTGGCGCGCGGCTGGGGCCGAGATCGTGACGTTCTCGCCGCTCGCCGACGAAGGCCCCGACGCGAACGCTGACGTGTGCTGGCTGCCTGGCGGCTATCCTGAATTGCATGCCGGCCGGCTTGCCGCCAACAGGCGATTCCTCGGTGGCTTGCGCTCCTTCGCCGAAACCAGGCCGGTACACGGCGAGTGCGGCGGCTACATGGTGCTAGGGATAGCGTTGACCGATGCCGAAGGCGCGCGCCACGCGATGGCGGGGTTGCTCGGCCTCGAGACCAGCTATGCCAAGCGCCGCATGCATCTAGGTTACCGGCTTGCCGAACTCGTTGCGCCGATGCCCGGCCAAGGTCCCGGTGAGCGCCTGCGCGGCCACGAGTTTCACTATTCGACGATCATCGCGCAGCCGGACACGCCGCTCGCGATGGTGTGCGATGCGACCGGCGCGATCGTTGCGGAGACCGGATCGCGGCGCGGCAATGCAACCGGGACATTCTTCCATCTGATTGCGGAGGATCGATGAGCGGAATGGTTTCGTTCGTCTCGGCCGGTCCCGGCGATCCCGAACTCCTGACGCTGAAAGGCGCCGCGCGGCTGCGCGAGGCCGACGTGGTGCTCTATGACGACCTCGCATCGGGCGCGATCCTCGATCTCGCGCGCCCCGGCGCCAATCTCGTCGCGGTCGGCAAGCGCGCCGGGCGGCTGTCGGCCCGGCAGCATCATGTCAGTCGTCTGCTGGTCGACTATGCGGCGACCGGCGTGCGGGTGGTGCGGCTGAAGTCCGGCGATGCCGGCATTTTCGGACGGCTTGAGGAGGAGATCGACGCACTGCGCGCGGCCGGCATCGGCTACGAGATCATTCCCGGCGTGACCTCGGCCTCGGTTGCCGCAGCCCAGGCCGGCATTCCGCTGACGCGACGGCTGACCTCGCGCCGGGTGCAGTTCGTCACTGGCGCCGACGTCACCGGCGGGTTGCCCGCGGATCTGAATTGGGCGGCGCTGGCCGATCCGGAAGCGACCACGGTCGTCTATATGGGCCGGCGCACCTTTCCGGCGCTGGCCGCGCAATTGATCGCGCACGGCCTCGCGCCGCATACGCCCGCGCTGTTGGCGGAGTCCCTCGGCCATGCCGACGAGCGGCTTCATCGCAGCACGATTGCGGAGCTGGCCGAACAGGTCGCGCATGCCGGTGTTGCCACGGCGGCTGCGATTATACTGTTCGGCGCGCTGGCACCGGAAGACAGGTGATGCGGCGATGTTGACGCTGTCCCTGATCGGTATCGGTTGCGGCGATCCGCGGCAGCTCACGCTGGCCGCGATCGCTGCGATCAACGCCGCCGACCTGATCCTGATCCCGCGCAAGGGGAGCGCGAAGTCGGACCTCGCCGAATTGCGCCGAACGATCTGCGCGCAAGCGCTGAGCAACGACCGCACGCGGATGGCCGAGTTCGACCTGCCGGTGCGTGATGCCGGCGAGGAGGACTATCGCAAGGGCGTCGACGATTGGCACGATGCGGTCGCCGCGACCTGGTCGCAGGAAATCGCGCGCCATCTCGGCGGCGAGGGGCGCGTCGCGCTGCTGATCTGGGGCGATCCTTCGCTCTACGATTCGAGCCTGCGGATCGCGCAACGGCTCGATCCGCGGCCAACGATCGAAACGATCCCGGGCATCACCTCGATTCAGACGCTGTGCGCGGCGCATGCGCTGCCGCTCAACGAGATCGGCGAGCCGTTCCTGGTCACGACTGGCCGGCGGCTGCGCGAGGGTGGTTGGCCCGCCGGCGTCGACACCATCGTTGTGATGCTCGACGGCGGCGCCGCCTTCCAGACGCTGGATGCTGCGGGCCTGACGATCTGGTGGGGCGCCTATCTCGGCATGCCCGATCAGATCATCATGGCGGGGGATCTCGCGGAGATCGGCCCACGCATCGTCGCCGCGCGGCGGGAAGCGCGCGCGCAACACGGCTGGATCATGGACAGCTATGTCCTGAAGCGGAGATCGTGATCGGGGATTGCGCCGGCATGCGATGCGCCGTCGCCAGTCAGGTCTTCAACCCGCGAATGGACGGCTGGATGGTGAGGCGATAGGCAACGAGCCTGTCGCCCTCGAACTGCTCGAGCGTTGTCTCGCAGACCGGGCAGCGATACTCGCCCTTGCTTGCTGATCCGGATGCCAGCTCAAGGCGTCGGAATCCGGCCCCGCAGCGCGGACACGTGACGTCGTCCTTCTTCATCAACGCACCCCAGAACAACACCGGCGGTATTTTGTAACCCAGACCGCGCGGCGGAACTATGGTCATGGCCGGAGGGCTGCGGACCATTCGTGCATGGGAATAAACGATGCATCCGCACCGAGCGGGAGGCAATCTGCCGGTCACGCCGAACGGGTGGCAAATCCTAACGCATTCCGCAAATCCGGCAATGGGTTATGGCTCGGCCTTAAAAGTCTTGGGCCGCCGAGCCGGCGCAATAATCGCGGCTCCGATGTTGCCGTGTTCGAGGGATGCTGCGCCTGCTCAATCCGCCGGCGTGCGCGATCGCCGGTGTGCGCGAGGGCCCACCGGCGTTCAATTGCGATCAGCCGAGATCTATTGCCTGGTCAGGCGAACCACGTCCTGCCTCAGCAAGTAAAGCGAGACGGCAAGCAGGACGACGTCCTTCATCAGGAAGGGCACGTTGCCGGTCATCGCGGGGAAACCTCCGGCGGCAACGTCCCAGCCATCGGGCATGAACGGGATGATGGTGACGGTTGCGATGAAGGTGCCGGTCGAGCCAAGCGCGCCGAGCACGCCGAGGCGCTTGTCCCAGAAGCCTGCGAGCAGCAGGGATCCGAAGGTCCATTCCGAGGCGCCGAGGAAGTAGCTGGCGCCGGCATGGCCGAAGGCCGGATACAGCCACCAGATCAGCGGCCCGTTGCTGATGAACGGCACCAGCCGTTCGAATTCGTAGGGGAACCACTTCTGGTACCCGAAGAACAGGAACATGATCACCATCGCGGCGCGGATGACGTGGTAGTCGAGATCCTCGGCGAGCAAACCGGACCTGTACAGTGCGCGAACAATCGGACTTTGCGTGGTGCTGGAAAGCGTTGTCATGGTCGTGATCCCTTGTGTGACATCCCCCGGTCGCTTCACGCGACGGCGGGGAAGTCGATGTCGGTGTCGTTGATGCGGTTGAAGACGTTGGTGAAGGTGATGGTCGCGAACGCCAGGCTGATCTCGACCAGCTGCGCGTCGCTGTAGCCGGCCGCCTTGATCGCGGCGAAGTCCTCGTCGCTGACGGTGCCGCTCGACTGCGCGAGCTTGCGAACGAAGCCGATCAGCGTGTCCTGCCTGGCATCGCCGGTGAGCCCGCCATCGCGGATCTGCTTCAATGCGTCGGCCTTCACGCCGGCGAGCCTGGCGAGATGGGAATGCGCGGCGACGCAGTAATCGCAGCCGCCGGCGGCGCTGATCACGAGCTTGATGATTTCCCGATCGCGCTTGGACAGGCTGCCGCCGGCCAGCACCGCGTCGGCGGCGAGGATCGACTTGAGCGCGGCAGGGCCGTGGGCGGCGACGGCCGCATAGGCGTTCGGGACGCTGCCGGCCGCCTTCTTGATCTGGGCATAGATCTGGCCGGACGGGCCGGTATCGGTTTCGAGATTGGGGACTGAGAGACGAGACATGGTGCAACTCCGTGTTTGCGGTGGTGAGCGAGTACGGAGTGACAATAGGGGCGTGAAATGAGACATTGAATGTTCATATTACTCGATTATATGCTCAATCGTCTCATGAATTGCCTCAAGGGGGAACTGGCCGTGGATTGGCTCAGTCGGCTGTTCGAAATGATGCCGGTGCGCGGGCGGCTCGATATTCGCTGCAGTTACAGCGTCCCCTGGCGTATCGAGCAGGGCCCGGGCGTGACCAACGAGATCCCCTATCACGCGGTGCTTGCCGGCTCGGCGATTCTGGACGATCCCGCGGGCGGACAGCCGTTGCTGCTGAAGGCCGGAGACATCCTGCTGCTTCCCGGCAACCCGCGACACGTGATGCACGACGGAAGCGGGGCGACGCCGCTGCAGGCGCGTAACCGGGCGGCGCGGAATTTCACGATCAGCGAAAACCTCGGCTCGGACGAGCGGCTTGACTTGCTGTGCGGGCACTTCGCGATTGCACCTCCGCACGACCGTCTGTTGCGCAGTTATCTTCCGCCGCGTCTTGTGGTGCATGCCGGCGCAGGTACGGAAAAGGGGACGGCTGCGCAGCTCGCCGGACTTGTGTCCCTGATGCGCAGCGAAACGGCCGACGATCATCTCGGCGGCCACGCCATGCTCAACGCGCTGTCGACGGCAATGTTCGCGCTGGTGTTGCGGCTTGCGAGCGAGAGCGATGCAACGTCACAGGGACTTCTCGCTCTGGTCGGCGATCCCAGGCTCGCGCCGGCGGTGGCCGCCATGTTCAACGCGCCTGCGCACGCATGGTCGCTGCCGGAGCTGGCGCGCCTGTGCAACATGTCACGCGCCACGCTGGCGCGGCAGTTCCAGGAGAAGCTCGGGCGATCGGCGAACGATCTGCTCACCGACATCAGGATGACGCTCGCAGCAAATGAGTTGAAGGTATCATCGCTTTCGACCGGCGCCGTTGCTGAGATGGTCGGTTATCAATCGGAGGCCGCCTTTCAGCGCGCCTTCAAGAGCCATATGGGCGTGACGCCGGCACAGTGGCGAAGAGCGCAGCCACCGGCACCGGACGTGCCGCCGGGACCTGCTGCATCGGCTGATCGGAACGGGAGTTCGCCGATTGTGGATGCGTAGGCATGCCCGCTTGCGCGTGAAGCGCAGCGCGCAGCCATCCGGCATCGGCTCAGGACTTGCGGTGTCTGGCGTTGACCGCGATCGCCGCGGCGGCGGTGCGGTTCTCGACCCCGAGCTTGGCGTAGATCTGCTCGAGATGCTTGTCGACGGTGCGTGGGCTTAAGCCCAGGATTTGCGCGATGTCGCGGTTGGTCTTGCCTTTCGAGAGCCAGGACAGCACCTCGCCCTCGCGAGTGGTGAGGCCGAGCTCGCTGGAGAATTCGGCCGGCATGTCGCCGCTGGTGTCCTTGGCGAGCCGCAGCAGGAACTCGTTGGGACCAAGCTTGCCCATATATTGCAGGCGTAGCTGCTCATTGCCGGGGAACGACGCTACCGTCGCGGTCTTCTTTCCCGTCCCGCCTTTCTGCGCCTGTTCGAGCCATTGCGGCATCGGCTCCGGCAGCGCGAAATTGTCGGCGGCGTCGGCGAGCGTATCCGACAGCAGCCGCTGCGCCTGCGGCGTCGCCCACAGCAGGGCGCCCGCGCTGTTGACCGCGAGCAGATAGCGGCCGGAGACGTCGAGCGCCGCGCGGGCGCTCTGGGTCATCCGGGCATTGGCGAGATGGACCCGGATGCGCGCCAGCATCTCCTCGACCACGATCGGCTTGGTGACATAGTCGACGCCGCCGGCCTCCAGCCCGCGCACGATGTGCTCGGTTTCGGCCAGCCCCGTCATGAAGATGATCGGCACACCGTCGAGCCCGGCGTCACGCTTCAGCCGCCGGCAGGTCTCGAAGCCGTCCATACCCGGCATCACGGCATCGAGCAGCACAATGTCGGGGGTGATCTGGTCGACGATGCGCATCGCGGACGCGCCGTCGAGCGCGACCATCACGGTCATGCCGGCGCCGTCGAGCGCGTCGGTCAGCAGGCGCAACGTCTCCGGAGAGTCGTCGACGACGAGCGCGACGTCGCGCTTTCTTTGTTCAATGGTCATAGCTGTGCAATGTCTTCAACGTCGCCATGTATTGATCGAGATCGAACCGGTCGATCAGCGCGCGCATCTGGCCGACGAAGTCGGTATGTTCGGGATGTTCATTGCCGATCTCGTCGAGCTTGAGCTGGATCGCCCTGATATAGCCGAGCTGGCCGAGGCTGATCAGCTCCTCGACATAGTTCACTGGCGGGCGCGAACCGCTGTCGGGTTTCCAATGCGGAGGGGAGGTCGGCTCGGCCTCGTACTGCCATTCGATCTTGAGCAACTGGCGAATGGTCTCGAGCAGGCGCGGGATGTCGATCGGCTTCATCAGATAGCCGTCGTGGAACGGCTGCGCCAGCGGCGCGCCGTGGGCCTCCAGCGCGCTGGCCGAGATCATCAGGATGCGCGCCTGGTGATGGCCTTCGGAGCGCAGGGTTTCGGCGACCGTCCAGCCGTCCATGCCGGCCATCGAGATGTCGAGCAGGAACATGTCGGGACGGCAGTGCTGCGCGAGGGCAAGGCAGGCCGGCCCATCGGGTGCGCTGAGCAGGATGAAGCCGAGCGGCGCCAGGATCTCGCGCAGCAGGTCGCGGTGGGTCGGATCGTCGTCGGTGATCAGGATCGTCTTGCGCGGACCGTGATAGCCATAGACGGGAGCCTCGACCGGCGCGTCGCGGCGCGGATTTGTGACCTCGGACAGCAGGAGCTTGACGCGGAACGTGCTGCCGGTGCCGACCGTGCTCAGGACCTTGATGTCGCCGCCCATCACGCCCGCGAGCAGGCGGCTGATGGTCAGGCCGAGCCCGGTGCCGGTCTGCGGCTGGGTGACGCCGAGCGCGCCGCGCTCGAACGGGGCGAAGATCCGCTCGAGGTCGTCGGGCTGGATGCCCGGCCCGGTATCGATCACCTCGAACTCGGCGACCGGGCTGCGGTAATGCACCACGAACTGCACCTGCCCGGATTGGGTGAACTTGATCGCATTCGAAAGCAGGTTGATCAGGATCTGGCGCAGCCGCTTCTCGTCGGCATAAACCACGACCGGCAGCACTGCCGGCCGCTTGAACACGAAGTCGATGCCCTTGGCCGCGGCTTGCAGCCGGAACATGCCGACCAGCTGTTCGAGGAAATCGTTCAGCCGCACCTCGTCGCGCGACAGATAGAGGCGGCCGGCCTCGATCTTGGAGATGTCGAGAATGCCGTCGATCAAGCCCGACAGATGATCGGCGCTGCGGCGGACCACGCGCACCTGCTCGCGCGGCCGAATGTGGAGACTGTCGTCCTGCTCCAGCAATTGCGCGTAGCCGGAGATCGCATTCAGCGGCGAGCGCAGCTCGTGGCTGAGGCCGACGACATAGCGGCTCTTGGCGAGATTGGCGGACTCGGCGACTTCCTTGGCGCGCTGCAATTCGGCATCGGTGCGCTTGTGGGCGTCGATTTCCTGAATCAGCAGCGTGGTCTGCCGCCGCGTTTCCGCCTCCGCGGCGCGCCGGCTCTGTTGCGCCAGCACGAACAGCCAGGCGACGACGCCGATAATCAGGGTGAGCGCGAAGAACACCTTCCACAGCACGTCGGCCAACAATTCGTTGGCGTGCACGGCCGCGGTGGTCTGCAAATAGATCAGGCCGAGCACCAGCGCGACGAGGCCGGCGGAGACTGCGAACACGCCGAGGTAGTGGCCGAGCTGCGAATTGAGGCGGGCATAGATCGGCTGCGGCATCACCTTGCCGAGCGCGTCCGACACCTGCGCGCCGATCCGCGCGTGCGGCTTGCAGAGATCGTGGCAGCGCGCGTCGAGCGAGCAACACAGCGAGCAGATCGGGCCCGCATAGGCCGGGCAGGAGGCCATGTCCTCGGGCTCGAACGCATGCTCGCAGATACAGCACTGGATCGATTCAAGGTTCTGCCAGCTCCGTTTCGGCTTGCGCGCGATGTAGTACTTGCCGTCGGTCGCCCAGGCAATCAGGGGAGCCGCAATGAACGCGACCGCAAGCGCAACGAAGGCGGACAGCGCCTTCGCGGTCGGGCCGAACAGGCCGTAGAACGCGCTGATCGAGACCACGGTCGCGATCGTCATCGCGCCGACGCCGACCGGATTGATGTCGCAGAGATGCGCGCGCTTGAATTCGATGTGCTGCGGCCGCAAGCCGAGCGGCTTGTTGATGACGAGATCGGCGACCAACGCGCCGACCCAGGCGATCGCGACGTTGGAGTAGAGCGCCAGCGTCTGCTCCAGCGCCTTGTAGACGCCGATCTCCATCAAGAGCAGCGCGACGACGACGTTGAACACCAGCCACACCACGCGGCCGGGATGCGAATGGGTGAGGCGGGAGAAGAAGTTCGACCAGGCGATCGAGCCGGCATAGGCGTTGGTGACGTTGATCTTGACCTGCGACAGGATCACGAAGGTCCCGGTCAGCGCCATCGCGAGGTCCGGCTGCGACAACACATAACGGAAGGCCTCGAGATACATGTTGGCGGGCTCGGCCGCATGCTCGGCCGAGACGCCGTGGCTGAGCGCGAAGAAGGCGAGGAAGGAGCCGGCCAGCAGTTTGAGCGCGCCGAGCACGATCCAGCCCGGACCGGCGCCAACCAGTGCGATCCACCAGGCCTTGCGTGAGGTGCGGCGGTCGCGCGGCAGGAAGCGCAGGAAGTCGACCTGCTCACCGACCTGCGCCACCAGCGCGAACACCACCGAAGCGGCGGTGCCGAACAGCAGCAGATCGAGATTCCCTGCGGGATCGCCGTGATCGCCGGCGAATGTGCGCCACTCGGTGAAAGAATGCGGGTTGGCCCAGGCAATTGCCGCGAACGGCATGATGTGGAGGATGATCCACAGCGGCTGGGTCCAGAGCTGGAAGCGGCTGATCAGCGTGATGCCGTAGATCACCAGCGGAATGATCACGACCGCGCTGATCAGATAGCCGATCGGCCGCGGGATGCCGAAGCACATGTCGAGCGCGCTGGCCAGGATCACCGCCTCGATCGCGAAGAAGATGAAGGTGAAGGAGGCGTAGATCAGCGAGGTGATGGTCGAGCCGATATAGCCGAAGCCGGCGCCGCGGGTCAGCAGGTCGATATCGATGCCGCATTTGGCGGCGTGGTAGGCGATCGGCAGCCCGCATAGGAAGATGATGACGCTGACGACCAGGATCGCGGCGGAGGCGTTCATCGCGCCGTAGTTCAGCGTGATGGTGCCGCCGATCGCCTCCAGCGCCAGGAACGAGATCGCGCCGAGCGCCGTGTTGGCGACGCGGGCGGCGGACCAACGCCGAGCGCTCTTGGCGGTGAAGCGCAGCGCGTAGTCTTCCAGCGTCTGGTTGGCGACCCATTGATTGTATTGGCGCCTGACGCGGTCTATCCGCTGCCGCCCTGCCACTTCGCCTTACTCCTGGTCCACGATGCGCTGATCGCGGGCAAATCCCGTACCAAAAACCTACGTCGCTATTTTGCGGTGCAGTATACGCGATCTCACGTATCAGTGCGCTGCACAAAAGTGAGCAATCGTCGCCTCATCAATAACAGCGTTCTCGAACCAGATGGGGTGCTCATGTCAGACGAAACAAAACCAGGCCTGAAGTCTCCGCTCCGGCGCAAGCTCTTGATGGGAATGGCGGCCTTGCCGGCCGTTTCGATGCTGGGCCGGCCCGCTTTTGCCGACATTCCCGCAACCTCTGCGGTCAACACCACGGGTCTTGCAGTCACCGATAGCGAAGTCACGGTCGGCATCCTGCACTCGGTGACCGGCACCATGGCGATCTCCGAGACCGGCTCGGTCGAGGCCGAGAAGCTCGCGATCGAGCAGATCAACGCCGCCGGCGGCGTGCTCGGCCGCAAGATCAAGTTCATCCAGGAAGACGGCGCCAGCGACTGGCCGACCTTCGCGGAAAAGGCCAAGAAGCTCCTGGTGAACGACAAATGCGCGGCCGTGATGGGCTGCTGGACCTCGGCCTCGCGCAAGGCGGTGCTGCCGGTGTTCGAGCAGTATAATGGCATGCTGTACTACCCGACCTTCTATGAAGGCCTCGAGCAGTCCAAGAACGTGATCTACACCGGCCAGGAGGCGACGCAGCAGATCATCGCCGGCCTCGACTGGGTCAACAAGACCAAGGGCGCCAAGAGCTTCTATCTGCTCGGCTCGGACTACATCTGGCCGCGCACCTCGAACAAGATCGCGCGCAAGCACATCGAGAATCATCTGCAGGGTTGCAAGGTGGTCGGCGAGGAATACTTCCCGCTCGGCTCGACCCAGTTCAACTCGGTCATCAACAAGATCAAGCTGACCAAGCCCGACGTGATCTACGCGATCATCGTCGGCGGCTCCAACGTCGCGTTCTACAAGCAGCTCAAGGCGGCCGGCATCGACCTGTCCAAGCAGACGCTGCTCACGATCTCGGTGACCGAGGACGAGATCGACGGCATCGGCGGCGAGAACATCGCGGGCGCCTATGCCTGCATGAAGTACTTCCAGTCGCTCGACAACGCCAACAACAAGGCCTTCGTGCCGGCGTTCAAGAAGATGTGGGGCGAGAAGACCGTGATCGGAGACGTCACCCAGGCTGCCTATCTCGGCCCGTGGCTGTGGAAATTGACGGTCGAGAAGGCGCAGAGCTTCGACATCGACAAAATCGCGGCGGCATCCCCCGGCGTCGAGTTCAAGGGCGCGCCGGAAGGGTACGTCCGGATCCACGAGAACCATCACCTCTGGTCGAAGACCCGCGTCGGACGCGCCAAGGCCGACGGCCAGTATGAGCTGATCTACGAGACCGCCGATCTGGTCGAGCCGGATCCGTTCCCCAAGGGCTACCAGTGAGCCAGTAGCCCGCGTGAGCGGAGCGATATGCGGGACCGTCCCGGGTATCGCTACCACTCACCCGGGCTACGAAGCTCTGCAACGTAGCGGCGTGGACGTCATCGCCCACGTCACTGATCGGGCGCCGCTTGGTCGCGGCGCTGGCCCCTTGGACTGGAGAACCAGATGTTCGGCGACTATTCGATCAGCGACCTCGGTGCCATCCTTGCGATGCAGGGATTTGCCGGGCTCATCCTGTTCTCCGTCTACGTGCTGATGGCGCTCGGGCTTGCCATCATCTTCGGCCAGATGGGCGTCATCAACATGGCGCATGGCGAGTTCATGATCCTGGGCGCCTACGTCACCTGGATGACGTCGAACGCCGTGCAGCACGTCGCGCCATGGCTGTTCCCCGGTTACTTCTTCATTGCAATGATCCTGGCGTTCATCGCCTCCGGTGCGCTCGGCATGCTGGTCGAATGGGCGCTGATACGCCATCTCTACAAGCGCCCGCTCGACACGCTGCTGGCGACCTGGGGCCTCAGCCTGATCCTGCAGCAGGCCTATCGCTCGATCTTCGGCGCACGCGAGGTCGGCGTCGAGCTGCCGGAATGGATGATGGGCTCCTGGCAGGCGACCGACTCGATCCAGATCCCGATCAACGGCATGTTCGTGATGGCGCTGACCATCCTGATCACGATCGCGGTCGCCTACGTGCTGTTCTGGTCGAGCTGGGGCAAGCAGGTGCGCGCCGTGGTGCAGAACCGCGTGATGGCAGGCGCCGTCGGCATCAATACCGAAAAGGTCGATCGCTACACGTTCGGTCTCGGTTGCGGCATCGCCGGGATCGCGGGCTCGGCCTTCACCATGATCGGCTCGACCGGGCCGACCGCGGGCCAGCTCTACATCGTCGACACCTTCCTGGTCGTCGTGTTCGGCGGCGCCGCCTCGCTGTTCGGCACCATCGCCTCGGCCTTCTCGATCTCGCAGACCCAGTCGACGCTGGAGTTCTTCCTGTCGGGATCGATGGCCAAGGTGATCACGCTGCTCACCATCGTCGCGATCCTGATGGTGCGTCCGCAGGGGCTGTTCGCGCTCAAGGTCCGCAAATAAGAACAAGCAGGCTGGTCATGATCAACTCGCGCTTTTTCAATCGCTCTGAACTGCTCGGCTTCCTTGCGCTCGCGGTGCTGCTGTTTCTCATCCTGCCGCTGTCGCTCGACATCTTCCGCCTCAATCTGGTTGCCAAATATCTGACCTACGCCTTCGTCGGCATCGGCCTCGTGCTGTGCTGGGGCTATGGCGGCATCCTGAGCCTCGGGCAGGGCGTATTCTTCGGCCTCGGCGGCTACTGCATGGCGATGTACCTCAAGCTCGAGGCATCGTCGGTCGCGAACACCAAGATCCAGTCGACGCCGGGCATCCCCGATTTCATGGACTGGAACCAGCTGACCTCGCTGCCGTTCTTCTGGAAGCCGTTCCACAGCTTCCCGGTGGCGCTGATCGCGATCATCCTGGTGCCGGCGATCTTCTCCTTCATCATCGGTGCCGCGATGTTCAAGCGCCGCGTCGGCGGCGTCTATTTCGCGATCATCACCCAGGCGATCGCCGCGATCATGACCATCCTGATTGTCGGCCAGCAGGGCTACACCGGCGGCATCAACGGGATCACCGACCTGCGCACGCTGCATGGCTGGGATATCCGCACCGATCACGCCAAGTACATCCTGTATTTCGTCGAGGTGGTGTTGTTGTTCGGCTGCATCTGCGCCGCGCAGTTCATCCGCCTGACAAAACTCGGGCGCATCCTGGTGGCCATGCGGGAGCAGGAGGATCGCGTGCGCTTCTCCGGTTACAGCGTCGCCAACTTCAAGATCTTCGCGTTCTGCGCCGCGGCGGTGTTCGCTGCGATCGGCGGCGCGATGTTCACGCTCGAGGTCGGCTTCATGTCGCCGTCCTTCGTCGGCATCGTGCCGTCGATCGAGATGGTGATCTACACCGCGGTCGGCGGCCGGATGTCGATCTTCGGCGCGGTATGGGGCGCGCTCTTGGTCAACTTCGCCAAGACCAGCCTTTCGGAATCCTTCCCGCAGCTCTGGCTGTTCGGCCTCGGCGCGCTGTTCATTGCGGTCGTGCTCGCCTTCCCGAACGGGCTGTCCGGGATCTGGGCGGACCATGTCCAGCCCCGCATCGATCGCCTGTTGTCATCGCGCAAATCGAAATCGGCGGCCGGCATGATCGCCGACGGCGCACCGGCCGAGTGAGGAGGGACCATCATGCTCGTCGGCCATCAGCCCAAGGACTTCCTGCTCGCGGTGTCCGGTCTCACCGTGTCCTTTGACGGCTTCAAGGCCGTCAACGACCTCTCCTTCTATGTCGAGGAGAACGAGATCCGCGTCATCATCGGCCCGAACGGGGCCGGCAAGACCACGGTGCTCGACCTGATCTGCGGCAAGACAAAGGCGACCTCAGGCTCGATCCAGTTCCGCGGCCAGGAGCTGACAAAGCTGCGCGAGAACGAGATCGTGCAGGCCGGCGTTGGGCGCAAGTTCCAGACGCCGTCGGTGTTCGAGGATCTCACCGTGTTCGAAAACCTCGAGATCTCCTTCCCGCGCGGCCGCACCGTGTTCGGCTCGCTGACCTTCCAGCGCGACGAGGCCGTCAAGCAGCGGGTCGAGGAGGTCGCCGAGATGATCTTCCTGAAGGACCGCCTCAACACCTATGCCGACCAGCTCAGCCATGGCCAGAAGCAATGGCTCGAGATCGGCATGCTGCTGATCCAGGACCCGGACCTCCTGATGCTCGACGAGCCGGTCGCCGGCATGAGCGTCTCCGAGCGCGCCAAGACCGCCGAGCTGCTCAACCGCATCATCAAGGACCGTTCGGTGCTGGTGATCGAGCACGACATGAAGTTCGTCGAGGACATCGCCCACAAGGTCACGGTGCTGCACCAGGGGCAGATCCTGTCCGAGGGGACGATGGAGCACGTCAAGAACGATCCGAAGGTCATTGAAGTCTATTTGGGGCATTGATCGATGATTGGAACGCCACAAGCGGCAGCCGCAAACTCGCTTCACCTCTCCCCCTGTGGGAGAGGTCGGATCGCATCGTCAGATGCGATCCGGGTGAGGGGTTCCGCTCTCTCGCGCGACCGAACCCCCTCACCCGAATTGCTGCGCAATTCGACCTCTCCCCGTCGGGGAGAGGTGAAGAAGCCGATCCGGCGATAGAGGACGCTTATGCTGGCAATCAATGATCTTCACGTCGCCTACGGCCAGAGCGAGGTGCTGCACGGCCTCAACGTCAAGGTCGCGTCGAACGAGATCGTCGCGATCATGGGCCGCAACGGCATGGGCAAGACCACGCTGATGAAGTCGCTGATGGGCATCCTGCCGGCCAAGAGCGGCTCGGTGTCGATGGACGGCACCGAGCTCGGGGCGATGAAGAGCTACGAGCGGGTCGCGAAGGGCCTGGCCTACGTGCCGCAGGGCCGCATGATCTTCTCCACCATGACGGTGAAGGAGAACATCGAGACCGGCCTTGTAGTGTCCGGCGGCTCCGAAGTGCCCGGCGACATCTACGAGCTATTCCCCGTGCTGCTCGAAATGAAGGGCAGGCGCGGCGGCAATCTCTCCGGCGGGCAGCAGCAGCAGCTCGCGATCGCGCGTGCGCTGGCCACCAAGCCGAAGGTGTTACTGCTCGACGAGCCGACCGAAGGCATCCAGCCGTCGATCATCAAGGACATGGCGCGCACGTTGAAGCGGATCCGCGACGAGCGTGGGCTGTCGATCGTCGTCTCCGAGCAGGTGCTGAGCTTCGCGCTCGACATCGCCGACCGCGTGCTCGTCATCGAGAACGGCGAGATCGTCCGCGACGATCCGCGCGACAGCGTCGATGCCGCGCAGATCTCGAAATATCTGTCTGTGTAACCACCACCAGTAAGCGAAGGGGAGCAATGCGATGCCAGATACACTGATCAAGGTCGATCTCAGCAAGTCGGCCTATGAAAACGACAAGATCCACAACCGCTGGCATCCCGAGGTTCCGATCGTCGAGTGGGTCAGTCCCGGCGACGACTTCATCATCGAGACCGTCGATTGGACCGGCGGCTTCATCAAGAACAATGACTCTGCCGACGACGTGCGCGACATCGATCTGTCGATCGTGCATTTCCTGTCCGGCCCGATCGGCGTCAAGGGCGCCGAGCCCGGCGATCTCCTGGTCGTGGACTTGCTCGACGTCGGTCCGTTGAAGGAGAGCCTGTGGGGCTTCAACGGCTTCTTCTCCAAGCAGAATGGCGGCGGCTTCCTCACCGACCACTTCCCGCTGGCGCAGAAGTCGATCTGGGACATCAAGGGACTCTACACCTCCTCGCGTCACGTCCCCGGCGTCAACTTCGCCGGTCTGATCCATCCCGGCCTGATCGGCTGTCTGCCCGATGCCAAGATGCTGGCGGCGTGGAATGCGCGCGAAGCCGAGCTGATCGCGACCAATCCGACCCGGGTGCCGGGCCTCGCCAATCCGCCGTTCGCGCCGACCGCGCATGCCGGCCAAGCCAAGGGCGATGTCAAGGCCAAGATCGGCCTCGAGGGCGCGCGCACGGTGCCGCCGCGCGAGCATGGCGGCAATTGCGACATCAAGGACCTGTCGCGCGGCTCGAAGATCTATTTCCCGGTCTATGTGCCGGGCGGCGGGCTCTCGATGGGCGATCTGCATTTCAGCCAGGGCGACGGCGAGATCACGTTCTGCGGCGCGATCGAAATGGCCGGCTGGCTGCACATCAAGGTCGACGTCATCAAGGACGGCGTCTCGAAATACGGCATCAAGAACCCGGTGTTCAAGCCGTCGCCGATCACGCCGAACTACAAGGACTACCTGATCTTCGAAGGCATCTCGGTCGACGAGGCCGGCAAGCAGCACTATCTCGACGTCCACATCGCCTATCGCCAGGCCTGTTTGAACGCGATCGAATATCTGAAGAAGTTCGGCTATTCCGGCGCCCAGGCCTATTCGATCCTCGGCACCGCGCCGTGCCAGGGCCACATCTCCGGCGTGGTCGACGTGCCCAATGCCTGTGCCACGCTGTGGCTGCCGACCGAGATCTTCGACTTCGACGTCATGCCGTCGTCGGCGGGACCGATCAAGCACATCAAGGGCGACGTGCAGATGCCGATCTCGCCCGACAAGTGACGCTCTAGAGCATGATCCGGAAAAGTGGAAACCGGTTTTCCGAAAAGATCATGCTCAAACAAAGAGATGAGATCATGATGCGATTCCGTGGAAACGCATCATGATCTAAGTGATCCCTGCGCGAAGGGTGCGGGACGGCTGCGTATTCGCCGCCCCGCATCCATTCGCCGGATGTCACACGACTGCGCAAGGATTTAAGGAAATGCCGATCTACGAATATCTCTGCAACGACTGCGGCCCGTTCACCGACATGCGGCCGATGGCGGAATGCGATCTGCCGCAGGACTGCCCGCAATGCGAGACGACGTCGCCGCGCGTGATCCTGACCGCGCCGGCGTTCTTCTGCATGCCATCGGACAAGCGCAAGGCGCACGCCACCAACGAGCAGAGCCGGCACGCGCCGAAGACGCTCGATCAGTACAAGGCCGCGCACGGCCCGGGCTGCGGCTGCTGCTCCCCGTCGGGAAAGAAGAAGCCGGCGCGGCTGATGACCAAGACCAAGAACGGCGCCAAGGGCTTTCCGACCGCGCGGCCCTGGATGATCAGCCATTAATCTAGCTGACCGTCACGCCTGTTCGGCGACCTTCAGGGCCTCGGTACGGATCTCCTCGACCAGCCGCTCCTTCAGCGCGACGAATTCCGGCGTGGTCTTGATCTTGTAGGAGCGGGGATGCGGGAGATCGACCGTGATCTCCGCCTTGATGCGGCCGGGACGGGCGCTCATCACGATGACGCGGCTGCCGAGGAAGATCGCTTCCTCGATGTCGTGGGTGACGAACAGCACCGTCTTCTGGTCGCGCTCCCAGATCCCGAGCAGCATCTCCTGCATCAAGGCCCGGGTCTGGTTGTCGAGCGCGCCGAACGGCTCGTCGAGCAGCAGGATTTTCGGATCGTTGGCGAGCGCACGGGCGATCGCGGTGCGTTGTTGCATGCCGCCCGACAGCTGCTTGGGCCAGTGATTTTCGAAACCCGAGAGCCCGACCCGGCGGATGAAGGCGTCGGCGATGTCATGGCGCTCGGCTTGCGACACGCCGCGCTCGCGCAGGCCGAAAGCGATGTTCTCGCGCACCGTCAGCCAGGGAAACAGCGTGTAGGACTGAAACACCATGCCGCGATCGGCGCCGGGGCCGGTGACCTCTCGGCCATCGAGCGTGACCCGTCCGCTGGTCGGCCGGTCGAGGCCTGCGATGATCCGCAGCAGGGTGGATTTACCGCAGCCGGAAGGGCCGAGGATGGTGACGAAGTCGTTGTCGCCGACATCGAGCGTGGTCGGCTCGAGCGCCCGGGTCGGCGCGTGGCCGGCGCGGGCGGGGAAGGTTCGCGCGACCTGATCGATCCGAAGCAGGGTCATGCGAGCTTCCACGGGAACAGCCAGGCGTTGAACGCCTTGAACAGGAAATCGGAGATCAGCCCGATCAGGCCGATCACGATGATGCCGAAGATAATCTGCCCGGTGTTGAGCAGCGCCTGGCTGTCGGTGATCATGTGGCCGATGCCGGACGACGAGCCGATCAGCTCGGCGACGATGACGTAAGTCCAGGCCCAGCCGAGCACTAGCCTGAGGATCTCGGCGATCTCCGGCGCGGCGGAAGGCAGCAGCACGCGGCGGATGATGCCGCTGTCGCGGGCGCCGAGCGTGTAGGCGGCTTCGACCAGGTCGCGCCGCGTGGCGCCGACGTTGACCGCCACCAGCAGGATGATCTGGAACACGGCGCCGATGAAGATCACCAGCAGCTTCTGCAACTCGCCGATGCCGGCCCACAGGATCAGCAGCGGGATGAAGGCGGAGGCCGGGAGATAGCGCGCAAAGGACACGAAGGGTTCGAGGAAGGCCTCGACCGGCTTGTAGGCCCCCATCAGCACGCCGATCGGCACCGCGATCAAAGCGGCAAGGGCAAAGCCGCCGATGACGCGCCAGATCGTCATGCCGATGTCGAACAGGAAGCCTTGCCTGGCGAGCAGCTCATAGCCTTCCTGCACCATCGTCAGAGGATTGGCGAGGAAGGTCTTCGACACATGGCCGCCGAACGTCGCCCAGGACCAGAGGGCGACGAACAGCACGAAGAAGGTGAGGCCATAGGCCACGCGCTGCTTCGACGTGGTGGGTTCGAGGGGACGCATCAATCGATCCGGGGCTATCTTATGCGCCGATCCCGCCCGCGGTCTCGCGAGGCGGGACCGGCCAAATTCGTCGTTGCGTTACTTGATGAAGCTGGCGTCGTAGATGTCCTCGACCTTCGGTGCGGACTTGATGATGCCGACCTCGAGCAAGAGCTCCGCGGCGTCCTTGTTGAAGGTGAGGAAGTCGCCGGCGAAGAACTTCTGGTTGGCGGCCTTGTCCTGCCAGCGCAGGTATTTTGCCGAGTTGCCGAACTGCTCACCGGTCTGCTTCACGTCGGCGCCCATGATCTCATAGGCCTTCGCCTGATCCTTGGCGATCATGTCGAGCGCCTCGAAATAGCTGTCGGCCAGCGCCTGCGCCGCCTTCGGATTGTCGGTCAGGAATTTCGGCGTGCAGCCGAACGTGTCCATCACGATCGGATAATCGAGCGTGGTGGCGATGATCTTGCCCTTGTCGGGGGCGGCGCGCACCGTCGACAGATATGGCTCGTAGGTCATCGCGGCGTCGTTCTGGCCGGAGACGAAGGCCTGTGCCGCGGCGGCAGGCTCCAGATTGACCACGGTGACGTCCTTCACCGTAAGGCCATTCTTCTTCAACATCCAGGCCAGGGCGAAATAGGGCGAAGTGCCCGGTGCCGATGCTGCGACGGTCTTGCCCTTCAAGTCCTTGATTGCGGCGACGTCGTTGCGCACGGCCATGCCGTCGGCGCCGTAGCTCTTGTCGAGCTGGAAGATCTGCTTGGTCGCGACGCCATTGGCGTTCCAGGAGATCCAGGTCTCGACCGTCGTCGCCGCGCACTGGATGTCGCCCGAAGCGATCGCCAGGTGACGGTCCTTCTGCGGGATCTTCTTCAAGGTCACGTCGAGGCCGTTCTTCTTGAAGATGCCGGCCTCCCTGGCGAGCGTCAGCGGCGCGAAGCCGGTCCATCCGGAGATGCCGACGCCGACCTTGACGTCATCCGCGAACGCGGCGGTGGACGCCAGCAAGACTGCGATGGCTGGCAATAGCTTGAAGGAACGCATGATCGTCGATCCCTTGAACGATGGATTGAACCCAGTTGATGTCGTCACGTCAGTGATGTGCTCACGTCAGTGATATCTTCACGTCGGTCGCGGCGGATTGCCGCATGAAGCGTGTCGGTGGCTGATGATGCCGTGCATGAATTATGCCGCGCAAGCCGTGTTCAGCCTCCCTTGAAGCGAGCCACCAGGCGGTGCGTCTCGCCCGGATAATGCAGCCGCACCGCGGTCACCGTGCGCGCGCTGCGCCAGGTGTAGCGGTCGATGACGAGGCAGGGCGCGCCAACCGCGATGTCGAGCGCCTTGGCTGTGCGATCGTCTGCCACGACCGCGCTGATGGTATGCTCGGCCTCGGTCCACGGCACGTGATGCAGCAGCCACGATCCCGGCGGTTCGCGCGAAAAATCCGCGGTTGCGGCCTCCGGAACCGTGGCGAGATCGATCAGCCTGTCCTCGACGGCAAACGGCACGTCGTCGGCGCTGTGCCGGCAGGCGATTGCGATCACCTTGCCGGCCGTGGTCACGCCGAGCCGGGCGCGATCGGCCGATGTCGCGGTGCGCCGCCGGCAATCGATCAGCTGATAGCCGTAGCTGCGGCCGAGCGCGGTGATCTCGGCCCTGATGTCGGCGATCTTGAGCACCGCCGACATGTGCTGCGGACGGCGCACGAAGGTGCCCGCCCGCCGCCGCCGCTCGATCAGGTCCGCGTGTGCCAGTTCCGACAGCGCCTTGTTCACCGTCATGCGCGAGCAGCGATAGCGCGCCATCAACTGGTGCTCGAACGGGATGCGGTGGCCCGGCGGCCATTCGCCGGTCAGGATCCGGGTCTCGATGTCGAGCCGGATCCGCTTGTAGAGCGTCGGCTTGCCGGCGGCACGCGGCTTGGCCTGATCGGAAGCGAGGCTCATGCGACGAGCCTCCGGACGCTGGCGTTGAATCGTTCGCGCGCGCTGTCGCGCAGCCGGTGCCGTCCGCCCGCGACCACCTTGTCGCCTCCGGCCCAGACGCAGTCGATTGCCTCGCTGCCGGCCGCAAACAGCCAGCCGTCGAGGAGTGCGTCGCCCGACCGACCCGCCAGCGATGGATGCGCGCGGTCGAGACTGACGATATCGGCCCGTGCGCCGGGCGCGAGCCCGGACTTCGCTTGCGCCAGAGCCTGCGCGCCGCCCGCCAGCGCGTGATCGAACAGAGCGCGGCCGGTGGATGCGCCAGGGCGCCCCGACAGCACGTTGCGCTCGCGGTGCTTCAGCCGCTGGCCGTATTCGAGCTGGCGCAGCTCGTCGGCGACCCCGACCAAAACGTTCGAATCGGTCCCGATGCCGAACCGCCCGCCGGCGGCGAGGAATTCGCGCGCCGAAAAGATGCCGTCGCCAAGGCTTGCTTCGGTCACCGGGCAAAGGCCGGCGACCGCGCCGTTGCGGGCAAGTGCGGCGACTTCCTGCTCCGTCATGTGAGTCGTGTGGATCAGGCACCAGCGCTGATCGACGGGCGCATGGTCGAGCAGCCATTCGACCGGCCGTTGCCCCGACCAGGTCAGGCAATCCTCGACCTCGCGCAGCTGTTCGGCAGCGTGGATGTGGATTGGTGCTCCCTCGGCAAGCGGAATGATCGCTGCGAGCTCATCCGGCGCCACGGCGCGCAGGCTGTGCGGGGCGATGCCGATATTGGCGCCGGGCAATTTCCGGATCGTCTCCCGCGAGGCTGCCATCAGCGCCGCGAACTGGTCGACCGAGCAGATGAAGCGGCGCTGCCCGGCATGCGGCGTGGCGCCGCCGAACGTGCCATGGGCATAGAAGCTCGGCAGCAGCGTGAGCCCGATGCCGGAGGCCGCAATCGCCTCCGCGATGCGCACGGCCATCTCGGCCGGATTGGCGTAGGGCGAGCCGTCGCGATCATGGTGCAGATAGTGGAACTCGCCGACGCGGGTAAAGCCCCGCTCGAGCATCTCGATATAAAGAAGTGTCGCAACGGCTGTGACGTCGTCCGGCGTCATGGTCAGCGCGAAGCGATACATCGTCTCGCGCCAGGTCCAGAACGTGTCGGCGGTATTGCCGCGCAGTTCGGCGAGACCGGCCATACCGCGCTGAAAGGCGTGGCTGTGCAGACTCGCCAATCCCGGAACCGCCAGTTGGTGACGTTCGTCGCCGGCGGCCGGTGCAACGCCTGCGGTCAATGAGGTGATCGTGCCGTCGGCGACGACAACCTGCACATCATTGGCCCAGCCCGAAGGCAGCAGCGCACATGCGAAATGCAGTCGTGTCATTTTTCCACGCCGGCTGGACAGAACCTCGACACGATTATATGTCTAGACATATAAGTCAAGCATCCCAGCTCGAGGGGACGATCGCATGGCAGAGCGCTTCGACCGCATCTGGCACAACGCCCGGCTCGCCACGATGCGCAGCGACCGCGCCGATGTCGGCGAGATCGAGCAGGGCCTGATCGCGGCGCGCGACGGCCGCATCGTCTATGCCGGCGCGCAGTCGGATTTTCCTGTCGATGCCGACACTATTGAGCGGATTGATTGCGGCGGCCGCTGGATCACGCCCGGGCTGGTCGACTGCCACACCCATCTGGTCTACGGCGGCAACCGTGCGCATGAGTTCGAGCTGCGCCTGAAGGGCGCAAGCTATGAGGAGATCGCGCGCGCGGGCGGCGGCATCGTCTCGACCGTTGCCGCAACGCGCAGCGCGACCGAGGCTGGGCTGGTCGCCGGCGCGTTGCCGCGGCTCGACGCCCTGATCGGCGAGGGCGCAACCACCGTCGAGATCAAGTCCGGCTATGGCCTCAATGCCGAGACCGAGATGCGGCAGCTTGTGGCGGCGCGCAGCCTCGGCCGTCTGCGGCCCGTTGCGATCCGCACGTCGTTTCTCGGTGCGCATGCGCTGCCGCCAGAGGCCAACGGCGACATGGACCGCTACATCGATCTCGTTTGCAACGACATGCTGCCGGCGGTGGCCAAGGCCGGCCTGGCGGATGCCGTCGATGGCTTCATGGAGGGTATCGCATTTTCCGGAGAGCAGATGACGCGGGTATTCGAGGCGGCGCGTGCGTTCGGGCTGCCCGCGAAGCTGCATGCGGATCAACTGTCGAATCTCGGCGGCGCGGCACTCGCTGCAAAATTCTCCGCGCTGTCGGCCGATCATCTGGAGCACACCGATGAGGCCGGCGTCGCCGCGATGGCGAAGGCGGGGACCGTGGCGGTCCTGCTACCCGGCGCATTCTATTTCATTCGCGAAACGCAGAAGCCGCCGGTCGAGCTGTTCCGGACGTACGGCGTGCAAATGGCGCTGGCGACGGATTGCAATCCCGGCAGCTCGCCGCTGACCTCGCTGCTGCTTGCAATGAACATGGGCGCAACGCTGTTCCGCATGACCGTTGCCGAATGCCTCGCAGGCGTGACGCGGGAAGGGGCGCGAGCGCTCGGCATGCTCGCCGAGACCGGCACGCTGGAGGCCGGCAAATATTGCGACCTGGCGATCTGGGACATCGAGCGTCCGGCCGAGCTGGTCTACCGCATCGGCTTCAATCCCTTGCATCGCCGGGTGTGGAGGGGCCAATGAGCGCTGCGGCTGCGCCGATCGTCGTAACACCCGGAACGGTCCGCCTCGACGTGCTGGCGCGCGTGCTCGCGGGCACGCCCATCGTGCTCGATCCGTCATTCTGGCCGCGCATCGAGGCGGCCGCAGCGATCGTCGCGAAGGCTGCGCAGGTCGACATTCCCGTCTACGGCATCAACACCGGCTTCGGGAAGCTGGCCTCGACGCGCATCGCGCCAGACCAGACTGCGCTGCTTCAGCGCAACCTGATCCTGTCGCATTGCTGCGGCGTCGGCCCGGCCACGCCGGAGCCGATCGTGCGCCTGATGATGGCGTTGAAGGTGATCTCGCTCGGCCGTGGTGCATCCGGCGTGCGGTGTGAGGTGATCGCGCAGCTGCAGGATATGCTCGCGCGCGGCGTCTCACCGCTGGTGCCGCAGCAGGGCTCGGTCGGTGCCTCCGGTGATCTGGCGCCGCTCGCCCACATGACCGCGGTCATGATCGGCGAGGGGCACGCGTTCCTTGATGGCAAAATCGTGCCGGGTCGTGACGCACTGGCCGCCGCCGGCCTCGCGCCGTTGACGCTTGGTCCCAAGGAAGGGCTGGCGCTGATCAACGGCACGCAATTTTCGGCCGCCTACGCAATCGCCGGCCTGTTGCGCGCGCATCGTCTTGCGTGCGCCGCGCTGGTGACGGGGGCGCTGTCAGTCGATGCGGCGATGGCCTCCACGGCGCCGTTTCGCCCCGAAATTCAGTCCTTGCGCGGTCATGACGGGCAGATCGCCGCGGCGGCGACCTTGACCGCATTACTCGATGGCAGCGACATCAGGCAGTCGCACCTCGAAGGCGACGAGCGCGTGCAGGATCCGTACTGCCTGCGCTGCCAGCCGCAGGTCGCGGGCGCGGTGCTCGATCTGCTCGCGCAAGCCGCGCGCGGGCTGACCATTGAGGCCAATGCCGTCACTGACAATCCGCTGGTTCTGGTCGAGACCGGCGAGATCGTCTCGGGCGGCAATTTTCATGCGGAGCCGGTGGCGTTCGCCGCCGACCAGATTGCGCTGGCGCTCTCGGAGATCGGCGCGACCAGCGAGCGGCGGATCGCAACCCTCGTCGACCCCGCCTTGAACTTCGGCTTGCCGCCATTCCTGACGCCCGAGCCCGGCATCAATTCCGGCTTCATGATCGCCGAGGTGACAGCGGCCGCGCTCTATGCCGAGAACAAGCAGCGCGCGATGCCGTGCTCGATCGATTCCACGCCGACCAGCGCCAATCAGGAAGATCACGTCTCGATGGCCGCGCATGCCGCGCGCCGTCTGTCCGACATGGCTGACAATCTCGCGTCGATCCTCGGCATCGAGCTGCTGGTCGCAGCGCAGGGCATCAACTTGCGCGCACCGCATGCGACCAGTGCGCCGCTCGCTGCCGTCGTTGCCGCATTGCGTGCGCATGTGCCGGCGCTCGCCGCCGACCGCTACATGGCCGACGATCTCGCGCGGGCGGCTGGACTGATCGACGCCGGCGCGTTGCCGGCCGCTGCGATCACAGCCCTGCCGACCGATCCATTCCCAAGACTCACCTAGAAGACTTGCTTAGCCGACAGGGACATCCGTCATGAATCGCCGACTGGACAACGAACGCATCATCCGTGCTCCCCACGGCACCGACATCAGCGCGAAGAGCTGGTTGACCGAGGCGCCGCTGCGCATGCTGATGAACAATCTGGATCCTGATGTCGCCGAGCGCCCGAGCGAGCTCGTGGTCTATGGCGGCATCGGCCGCGCGGCGCGCGACTGGGAGAGTTTTGACAGGATTGCCGCGTCCTTGCGCAAGCTCGAAGGTGACCAGACGCTGCTGGTGCAGTCCGGCAAGCCGGTTGGCATTTTCCGCACCCACACTGATGCGCCGCGCGTCTTGATCGCGAATTCGAATCTGGTGCCGCATTGGGCGACCCTCGATCATTTCAACGAGCTCGACCGCCAGGGCCTGATGATGTTCGGACAGATGACGGCAGGGTCGTGGATCTATATCGGCAGCCAGGGCATCGTGCAGGGGACCTATGAGACGTTCGTCGAGGTCGGCCGCCGGCACTATGGCGGCAGCCTCGCCGGCAAGTGGATTTTGACCGCGGGGCTCGGCGGCATGGGCGGTGCGCAGCCGCTCGCCGCGACCATGGCCGGCGCCTCGATGCTTGCGGTCGAATGCCAGCCGAGCCGCATCGAGATGCGGTTGCGCACGGGATACCTCGACCGCCAGGCGGCGACGCTCGACGAAGCGCTGGGGATCATCGCCGACGCGGCCAAGAGCCACAAGCCGGTGTCGGTCGGTTTGCTCGGCAATGCGGCCGAGATCTTTCCTGAGCTGGTGCGCCGTGGCGTGCGGCCTGACATCGTCACCGACCAGACCAGTGCGCATGATCCGATCAACGGCTATCTGCCGAAGGGATGGACGCTCGGCGAGTGGGAGGCGCGGCGCGCTGCCGATCCGAAGGCGGTCGAGACGGCGGCCAAGACCTCGATGGTCGATCACGTCCAGGCGATGCTGGATTTCCACGCCCAGGGCATCCCGACGCTCGACTACGGCAACAACATCCGCCAGATGGCCAAGGACATGGGCCTGAAGCAGGCGTTCGATTTTCCGGGTTTCGTTCCGGCCTATATCCGTCCGCTGTTTTGCCGCGGCGTCGGTCCCTTTCGTTGGGCGGCGCTGTCGGGCGATCCCGAGGACATCTTCAAGACTGATGCCAAGGTCAAGGAGCTGATGCCGAACGACAGCCATCTGCACAATTGGCTCGACATGGCGAAGGCTCGCATCAAGTTTCAGGGGCTGCCGGCGCGGATCTGTTGGGTCGGTCTTGGCGACCGTCATCGCCTCGGCCTTGCCTTCAACGAGATGGTGGCGCGTGGCGAGCTCACGGCGCCCATCGTGATCGGCCGCGATCATCTCGACAGCGGCTCGGTGGCGAGTCCGAACCGCGAGACCGAGGCGATGCGCGATGGTTCGGACGCGGTGTCCGACTGGCCGCTGCTCAATGCACTGCTGAATTGTGCGAGCGGCGCCACCTGGGTGTCGCTGCACCATGGCGGCGGTGTCGGCATCGGCTATTCGCAGCATGCCGGCATGGTGATCGTCGCGGACGGCACCGCGGAGGCGGCGCGCCGGCTCGAACGCGTGCTATGGAACGATCCTGCGACAGGGGTCATGCGCCATGCCGATGCCGGTTATGAGACGGCGATCGACTGTGCGCGCGCCAACGGGCTCGATCTGCCGAGCCTGCGCTGACGCGATCCCGTGCGATAGCGATCAATATGTTCGCCGCTCTCAACTCTCCGGTTGATGTAGCGAGGCGATCGGCCGGACATGTCTTGCGACGGGAAACCGCCGGTGCAGCTACCGGAGATAGGCGGTCCGCAGAGCGCTGCACCTGTGCTCCGTCGGCGATGACACATTTATAGTCTGCCTGCTTTCGCGTCAGCGCGCTGACAGGATGAGCGGCGAGGGTCCTTGTCTCGCGGCAGACGACATGCAATCTTTCGCTCCCGGCAATGCCGTTCGAGAGCAATAAGAACAATAATCCCTCTCGTCCCTCCAATTCTGTCGAGGGCCTGATCATGTCGAACCTTACCCGGACGACCTCCGCTCCATGGCGGATAGGAGTGCTGTTCTCGCGAACCGGCTTCATGTCGGTGATCGAGGAGACCCAGTATCAGGGTACACAACTCGCGATCGAGGAAGTGAATGAAGCGGGCGGGGTGTGCGGCCGCGAGTTGGTTCCCGTCGCCTACGACCCCGGTTCGGATTCTGCCGCCTACGGCCACTATGCCAAGCGGCTGATGGTCGAGGACCAGGTCAGCACCATCTTCGGCTGCTACACCTCGTCGAGCCGCAAGGCGGTGCTGCCGGTGGTCGAGCGGCTGAACGGCCTGCTTTGGTATCCGACACTTTACGAAGGCTTCGAGGCGTCGCCCAACGTCATCTATACCGGCTCCTCACCGAACCAGAACAGTCTCGCGCTGTGCCGCTATCTGATGGATACGTTCGGGACGCGGTTCTATTTCGTGGGGTCGGATTACATCTTCCCGCGCGCATCCAACCGCGTGATGCGGGAACTGCTCAAGGCCAATGGCGGTTCGGTCGTGGGTGAGCGCTACGTCAATGTCTTTGCGCGCTGGCAGGACTTCGTGCCCATCATCCAGGACATCAAGCGCGTCAGGCCGGATGTGATCTTCTCGACCGTGGTCGGCGAAGGCACGGTGTTTCTCTATCAGGCCTATGCCAATGTCGGGCTCGATCCGAAGCAGACCCCGATCGCGAGCCTCACGACGACGGAAGCCGAAATTGCCGCCATGGGCTTCGACGTCGGCGAGGGGCACATCACGGCGGCATCGTATTTCCAGGGCGTGGAGGGCAGCGCCAACAATGCCTTCGTGCAGCGCTTCAAGAAGCGGTTCGGTTCCGATATCTCGACCAACATGTGCGCCGAGGCATCCTATTTCCAGCTGCATCTGTTCGCCAAGGCGCTCGAGCAGGTCAATTCGCTCGACACCGAAGTGCTGCGCTCGATGGTGTTCGGTACCAGCTTTGACGCGCCGCAAGGAGCAGTGACAGTCAACCCGATGTCGGGGCATACTGATCTCTGGACCCGGATCGGACGCGCCAATCGCCAGGGCCAGTTCGATGTCGTCAGCCAGTCGAAGGAGCCGGTGCATGCCGATCCGTTCCTGATCGGATATGGTCGTGCAACGCAAACAGGAAGCGTCCAATGAACGAAATGTCGCGTAAGCCGCAGCTGAGCCGGGACGTCGGCGGACGCAAGACCATGGTTCAGGAACTTACCGATCTGTCGGCTGTGGTGGTTGCGCCGGTCGACGACCAGATCGGCATGTTGTTGCGCGAATTGCAGCGGTTCCGGATGCGGGTGCGTCAGGTTTGGCCGATGCCGGAGAGCGTGCCGGCCGATGCCGACGTGGTGTATTGCGAATATTCTCCGGATCTGGCGCGGCGTCTGCCGTGGATCCCCGGCGATGCGCGTTCCGCACTGGTCGTGATCCTGCCGGCGACGGAGACCGTGCAGGCCGACGCGCTGTGCCATGCGACGCCCAACGCCGTGTTGCCGCGGCCGTTCACCCAGAATGCAGTGTTGTCCAGCCTGGTGCTGGCGCGCAGCCAGTTCAGTTACGAACGGCGGCTGCGCAGCAAGATCGAGAAGCTCGACGACAATCTGCGCTCGATGCGCACCGTGGAACGAGCCAAGGCCATTTTGATGGCGACGCGGCAGATGCCGGAAACCGAAGCCTATGGCTTCATCAGGCGGCAGGCGATGGATCGTCGCGTGTCGGCAAGTGCAGTCGCCGCGGCGATTGTTGACTCGTTCGAACTGCTTGGTTACGATCATCAACAGTAAGCCCCAATAGCGGGGGCCGGCGGCAACAGAGCCGCCTTCGACACAACCGGCAACAAAGCCCTCCCAATGCTCGCGTCAGCGCGCATCGGGAGGGCTTTTTGCTTTTTCAGTCCTGAAGGGAGCTAAGGATGAGCATTTCACGGCGGACTTTGCTGAGGAATACCGCAGCACTTGGCGCGTTTGCCGGCGCCGGACTGCCGCACATCTGGATCAAGAACGCCGACCTCGCTTACGCCGCCGGCGGCGAGATCAAGGTCGGCGTGCTGTTCTCGCTGACGGGCGGTCTCTCGATCATCGAGAAATCGCTGCACGACGCCACCATGATGGCGATCAGCGAGATCAATGCCGCAGGCGGCATCAACGGCATGAAGGTCTCGGCGATCGCCGAGGACGGCGCATCCGACCCGAAGACGTACAACGAAAAGGCGTCAAAACTCGTCATCCAGGACAAGGTGCCGACGGTGTTCGGCTCCTATACCTCGGCCAGCCGCAAGGCCGTGCTGCCGGTGTTCGAGAAACGCAACAATCTCTATTTCTACCCGACCTATTACGAAGGCTTCGAATGTTCCAAGAACGTCGTCTACACAGGCGCCGTGCCGAACCAGCAACTCTCGAACTTCATTCCGTGGATCATCAAGACGCTCGGCAAGAAGAAGTTCTTCATCGTCGGATCGAATTACATCTATCCGCGCGAGATGGCCAAGGTCTCGAAGATCCTGATCGAGAAGAACGGCGGCGAATGGATCGCTGACGAATATCTTGAACTCGGGCATTCCGAGTGGGGTTCGATGGTCAACAAGATCAAGGGTTCCGGCTGTGACGTCGTGCTGTCCAATGTGGTCGGCGATTCCGTGGTGGCGTTCTACCGCGAATACAAGAACCAGGGCCTGACCCACGACAAGTTGCCGATCTGCGCAACCGTAACCTCCGAGATCGAGATCGCGGCGATGGGCGCCGAATATGCCGTCGGCAGCTACACCTCGTTCCCGTACTTCCAGGCGATCGACACCGACCGCAACAAGGCCTTCGTCGAGCGCTACCGGGCCTTCGTCAAGGATCCGAAGGCCGTGACCCATCACGCGCTGGAATCGTCTTACTTCCAGGTCTTCCTCTGGAAGCAGGCGGTGGAGAAGGCCGGCGAGGTCACGCCGGTTGCGATCCGCGAAGCGGTGAAGGGACAGGAGTTCGACGCACCGAACGGCCACGTCAAGATCGACCCTGACAATCTGCATACCTACCTGACGCCGCGTATCGCGCAGTGGCTCCCGGATGGACAAGGCAAGATCATCGACGCGTACAAGGAGCCGACGATCCCGCTGCCCTATGTCGCCTACGGTGAGACCCCGACCAACCTGTTCTGCACGGGCAAGGGGCTCGATACGGTCAAGCTGAAAACCTGACGACAGCAAACATCATCCGCCGCGCTGGCTTTGGCGCGGTGGATGACGGGGTAACGGCATGCTTGAAGTCCTCTTCATTGGTCTCAGCCTGGGGTCGATCCTGCTTCTGGTCGCCCTTGGTCTTGCGATCACCTACGGCGCGATGGGCGTCATCAACATGGCGCATGGCGAGATGGTCATGGTCGGCGCCTATGTCACGGTGCTGTCCGGCATCTGGCTCGGCACCAACATCTTCGTCGCCATTCCGTTGGCTTTCATCGTCACCGCTCTGCTCGGTCTTCTGATCGAGCGCGTGGTGGTGCGCAGGCTGTATGGCCGCCTGCTCGATACGCTGCTGGCGACCTGGGGAATCGCGATCCTGATCCAGCAGGCGGTGCGGCTCGAATTCGGCCTGTCGTTCCTCGGCATCCACATTCACGGCCTCGGCCCCGGCCTGCAGAATGTCAGCGTGCCGCCGGTCTTGCAAGGCACGTTCTCGATCCTCGGCGCCGATATCAACCGCTACCGTGCCTTCATCATCCTCGTCACCGCGATCCTCGCGCTCATCACGTGGTTCATCGTCTACCGCACCTCGCTCGGGATGCAGGTGCGCGCGATCATCCGCAATCCGAAAATGGCGGCGGCCTGCGGTATCGACGTCACGCGCGTCAACGCGTTGACCTTCGCCTTCGGTTCCGGCTTGGCCGGCGTGGCTGGTGTCATGATGTCCGGCTTCAAGACGGTGTTTCCGGACATGGGCACCTCGATGGTGGTCGACGGCTTCCTCGTGGTCGTCATGGGCGGCGTCGGCAGCCTGCTCGGCTCGGTGCTTTCCGCCGGCATCCTCGGCGAGATCAACGGGCTGGTTGCCGCGGCGACCAACGACATCCTGGCTCGCGCCGTGGTGTTCGGCGTCGTCATCGCCATCATCGTGCTCAAGCCGAAGGGCCTGTTCGCCCTGAAAGGCCGCTGATGGCGCTGACCCCGAAACGCCGGATCGACTGGGCCATCTATGCCGCGTTCGTGGTGCTGGTGATGCTCCTGCCGCTGGTCATGGACTCATTCTGGCTCAACCGCGTCGCCAAATATCTCGTCTACGGCATGCTCGGAATAGCGGTGGCGCTGTCATGGGGCTATGCCGGCATCCTCAATCTGGGGCAGGGGCTGTTCTTCGGCGCCGGCGCCTACATGCTGGCGATGTCGCTGAAGCTTGCGAGCACCACCAGCCTGCAGCAGGGCTCCGACAAGCCGGTGCCCGACTTTATGCTGTGGAACGCCGAGCCGGGCGCGCCGACCGAACTATGCTGCATCACCAAGGCGTCGTTTCTCTGGTTGCCGTTCCAGAGCGAGTGGTTCGGGCTCGCGATGGGGTTGGTCTTGCCGGTCCTGATCGCGCTGGTGCTCGGCACCATCGTGTTCCGGAAGCGCATCTCCGGCGTGTTCGTCTCCATCATCACGCTGGCGCTGGTGCTGCTGGTACGCCTTGTCGTGATCGATGCCCAACCGGTCACCAACGGCTTCAACGGCCTGACCGACCTCGGCTGGTTCAAGGTCGCTGGCTTTGAATTCGACCCCTACATCCTCCCCACCTACTACCTGGTTGCGGTGTCGCTCAGCCTCGTGCTGGTCGGCGCGCGGCTTCTGATCGACACCCGCGCAGGCCTGATCCTGCAGGCGGTGCGCGACGACCAGAACCGGGCGCGTTATCTCGGCTTCGACGTGCCGGCCTATCAGACCTTCTTCTTCGCGGTTTCGGCGGCGATCGCGGGCTTCGCCGGCATGCTTTACGTGATCGTGTCAGAGTTCGCCTCGCCGACATTCATGGACCTGACCTTTTCCATCACCATGGTGGTGTGGGCGGCCGTCGGCGGACGCTCCTCGATCCTCGGCGCGTGCATCGGCGCGATCCTCATCAACACCATCTCCGCGACGGTCAGCGAGACCGAGGGCTTCGCCGAGGCCTGGAAGGCGATCATCGGTCTGATCTTCGTCCTGGTGGTGCTCTATTTGCCGCGGGGCCTCGCCGGGCTCGCCCACGACTTCGTCGCTCGCATGCTCGCGCGGAAGGCCGGTACGGCGCAGCAACCCGGTACGGGTCGGCGACACGTCCTCGCAGCTTGCGGAGTAGCCGATGGCACGGACGGCTCTCACCATCGACGGACTGGGTGTCGACTTCGAAGGCTTCAAGGCCGTCAACGGCGTGACGATGACGATCGACGAGGGCGAACTGCGCGTGCTGCTGGGCGCCAATGGCGCCGGCAAGACCACGCTGATGGATCTGATCTCCGGCAAGACCAAGTCGACCTCCGGCCGCGTGTTTCTGCACGATACCGACATCACGAACTGGGAAGAGCACAAGATCGCGCGCGCCGGAATCGGCCGCAAGTTCCAGATTCCGAGCGTGTTCAAGGAGCTCACGGTCCGCCGCAATCTCGAAGTGGCGAGCTGCAGGAATCCCGGGGTATTCGCCAATCTGCGCTTCGGCTTTGGAGCCGCCGCCGAACGCAACGTCGACGAGGTGCTCGAGTTGATCGGCCTGACCGAGGAGGCCGGTTCTGTCGCGGCCTATCTAAGCCATGGCCAGACCCAGTGGCTCGAGCTCGGACTTCTGATCACCCAAAATCCAAAGATCATCCTGCTCGACGAGCCGACCGCGGGGATGACACAGGCGGAGACGCACAAGACCTCGCTGATCGTCAACAACCTCAAGGGCCGGCACACCATCGTGGTGGTCGAGCACGACATGGCGTTCGTACGCGAGATTGCCGAGCGCATCACGGTCCTGCATCTCGGACAAGTGCTGGCCGAGGGCCGTGTCGAGGAGATCGAGAACAATCCAAAGGTCCGTGAAGCCTATCTGGGATCGAAGGGGATTTCCTGATGCTGAGCTTCGCCCATGTCGACAGCTTCTACGACCGCAGCCATATTCTTCATGACGTCTGCCTCGACGTGCCCGAAGGCACGGTCACTGCGGTGCTCGGCCGCAACGGCACCGGCAAGACGACGCTGCTCAAGACGCTGATGGGCTTGACCGACCGCATGAGCGGCGAGATTCGCCTTGACGCGGTCGACCTCGGCAGGCAGCCGACATTCCGGCGCGCGCGGTCCGGGATCGTCTACGTGCCGCAGGGGCGCGAGATCATCCCGGATTTCTCGATCCGCGAGAACATCCTGATGGGGTCGTTTGCGCGGACCGACGGCCGGCGCGAGATCCCGCCGCTGGTCGCCGAGCTGTTCCCCTATCTGATGCAAAACCTGAACCGCAATGGCGGCGTGCTGTCCGGCGGTCAGCAGCAACAACTTGCGATCGCCCGCGCGCTCGCCGGAGATCCGAAGATCGTCCTGCTCGACGAGCCGAACGAAGGCATCCAGCCGTCGATCGTCGAGGATATCGAAAACGTCATCATCCGGCTCAATCGCGATTTCGGAATCACCGTCATCCTGGTCGAGCAGAACGTCTCGTTTGTTCGCCGTGCAGCTCATCGCTTCGCGATGATGGAGAAGGGGCGTGTGGTGGCAGGCGGGGATATCGGTGAGCTCAGCGACGCGCTGGTCCATCGCCACATGGCGGTGTGACCGGGGGCGCCGAGGAGTAGGAAATATCCGGTGCAGGAAGAACCGCACCGGCAGTTTGTAGTCAAAACCGCAAGGAGAGCGACATGTTGCACGGTGATATTTCTTCCAGCAAGGACACGGTCGGCGTTGCCGTGGTCAATTACAAGATGCCGCGCCTGCACACCAAGGCCGAGGTGCTGGAGAACGCGCGCAACATCGCCAAGATGGTCGAGGGCATGAAGCTCGGCCTGCCGGGCATGGATCTCGTGATCTTCCCGGAATATTCGACCCACGGCATCATGTACGACTCCAAGGAGATGTACGAGACCGCATCGTCGGTGCCGGGCGAGGAAACCCGCATCTTCGCCGACGCCTGCCGCAAGGCCAAGGTCTGGGGCGTGTTCTCGCTAACCGGCGAGCGCCACGAGGAGCATCCCAACAAGGCGCCGTACAACACCCTGATCCTGATGAACGACAAGGGCGAGATCGTCCAGAAGTATCGCAAGATCATGCCGTGGGTGCCGATCGAGGGCTGGTATCCCGGCGATTGCACCTACGTCTCGGAAGGCCCGAAAGGGCTGAAGATCAGCCTGATTATCTGCGATGACGGAAATTATCCCGAGATCTGGCGCGACTGTGCGATGCGCGGCGCCGAGCTGATCGTGCGCTGCCAGGGCTACATGTATCCAGCCAAGGAGCAGCAAGTGATTATGGCCAAGGCTATGGCCTGGGCCAACAACGTCTACGTCGCGGTCGCCAACGCCTCCGGCTTCGATGGCGTCTATTCCTACTTCGGCCACTCCGCTCTCGTCGGCTTCGACGGAAGGACGCTCGGCGAGTGCGGCACCGAGGAGAACGGCATCCAGTACGCGCAGCTCTCGGTGTCGCTGATCCGCGATGCCCGCCGCAACATGCAGTCGCAGAACCATCTCTTCAAGCTGATGCACCGCGGCTACACCGGCTTGATCAACTCGGGCGACGGCGACCGCGGCCACGCGGTGTGCCCGTACACATTCTATAAGAACTGGATCACGGACCCCGAGGGGACGCGGGAGATGGTCGAGGCCATGACGCGCCCGACCGTCGGAACCGACGAATGTCCGATCGAGGGCATTCCGAACCAGAAAGTCGCGCATCGCTAAAGCATGATCCGGAAAAGTGCGAAGCGGTTTTCCGAAAAGATCATGCTCAAACAAAACGCTAAAGCGCGATGACGATACAACCAAATCTCATCGCGCTTTAGGCGACATCGACGATCGGCGGCGGCGCGAGCATTCGCGGCGGCTCGGTTCGAGGCAATGGCGGGCATCTTCACATCCGGCAAACAAGGGCGACATCATGAGCGGTCAATCGAATAGCGGGCTGGTTCATCAGACCGAGGAGCAGATCGACGATCTTCTCGGTCATGAATTCGAGCACGAGCCGGTGCCGATCAGCGCCCGGCGCAGCGCCTTCTCGGTCACCATGGTGTGGCTGGGCTTTCCCATGATCATCACCGGCGCGATGACCGGATCGCTGCTGGTGCTCGGCATGGGCTTCAAGAATGCGCTGGTGGCGATGATCATCGGCAATCTGATCATGTTCGCCTATGTCGGCGCGCTCGGCCTGATCGGCACGCGGCGCGGCATGAACTTCGCGCTGATCGCGAGCATCGTGTTCGGAAAGAAGGGCTATGTGCTGGCCTCGGGCCTGCTGTCGACCCTGCTGCTCGGCTGGTATGCGGTGCAGACCGGCATCACCGGCGCACTGATCTCCTCGACCTACGGCCTCAACTATGTGGCGATGACCATCGTCGCCGGTGTGCTCTATATCGGCATCACCTTCGTCGGCGTGAAGGGCCTGCACTATATCGGGCTGGCGTCGGTGCCGCTGTTCGTCGTGCTCGGCCTCTGGGTCGCCGCCGATGCGGCCTCGACCACGACCGCAGCGGCGATCTTCGGCTATGCCGGCAACAACGGCGTCGCCAGCATGTCGATGGGTGTCGGCCTCACGGTGGTGCTGGCGCTGTTCATCGATGCCGGAACGGTGACGGCTGACTTCAACCGCTGGGCGCCGAGCCCGCGGGCGTCGCTGTTCGCGACCTTCAGCGCGTTCCCGTTCGCCAATCTGGTGGCGATGTTGGTCGGCGGCGTGATGACGGCGGCGCTTGCGGTGCCGAACGCCAATCCATTCGGCGTCGACAACATGTTCGGCTTCATGAACGGCAAGCAGCTCACCTGGCTCAGCATTCTGGCCTTCATCTTCCTCTACACCAATCTCGGCTCGGTCTGCTCGCACTGCCTGTACAATGCGGCCACCGGCTGGTCGCGGATTCTCGGCACCAACATGCGGCTGATGGCCGTGATCCTCGGTGCCATCGGCATCGTGGTTGCCGCCGGCAACGTCTGGGCGTTCTTCATCCAGTGGCTGTCGTTGCTCGGCATCATCGTGCCTCCGATCGGCGCGATCATCCTGGTCGACCAATATCTGTTGCGTGCCGACGCGCGCGCCGACTTGGACTGGCGGGCCAAGCCGTTCATCGCCTGGGGCATCGGCTCGCTGTGCGCCTTTGCGGTTGAAAATCTGATGCCAGGGCTGTCCACCGCGATCTCGGCCGCGGTAGTCGCCGGCGTCGTCTACGGGGCGATCGCGCGGGTTGAGTCTCCGACCGAGAAGGTGGCGCGTCCGGCGTAAGCGCGAGCTCAATCAAGCAAGAAGGGTACGGCAATGAGCATCGACTATCAGATCCATGATCTCGGCAATTTGGTCTTGCAGGGCGGTGCGACCATCCGTGACTGCAAGCTCGCCTACAAGACCTATGGCCAGCTCAACGCGGCCAAGGACAATGTGATCGTCTATCCGACCTGGTACTCCGGCCAGCACTATGACAACGAATGGCTGATCGGACCGGGCATGGCACTCGATCCGGAAAAATACTTCATCATCATTCCGAACATGCTCGGCAATGGCCTGTCGTCGTCGCCGAGCAACACGCCGGAGCCGTATAACGGGCCGCGCTTTCCGCAGGTGACCGCCTATGACAATGTGCGGGCCCAGCACCGGCTGGTGACCGAAAAATTCGGCATCAAGCACATCCGCCTGGTGACCGGCTGGTCGATGGGCGCGTTGCAGACGTTCCATTGGGGTGCGCTCTATCCCGATATGATGGATCTCCTGGCCCCGTTCTGCGGTTCGGCCAAATGCTCGCGGCACAATTTCGTGTTCCTCGAAGGCGTCAAGGCCGCGCTCACGGCGGATGCCGCCTGGAAGGAGGGGTGGTACACCGAAAAGCCGGCGCGTGGCCTGCGCGCCGCTGCGCGGGTCTATGCCGGCTGGGGCTTTTCGCAAGCGTTCTATCGCGAACAGCTCGACATCAAGACCATGGGCTATTCGTCGCTGGAGGATTTCCTGGTGGCGTTCTGGGAGGGTTTCTTTCTGCCGAAGGATCCCAACAATCTGCTGACCATGCTGTGGACCTGGCAGAACGGCGACATCAGCGCCAACGAGATCTACAAGGGCGACTTCAAGGCCGCGCTCGGTGCAATCAAGGCCAAGACCTATGTCATGCCGGGCCGGACCGATCTCTACTTCCCGCCCGAAGACAGCGAGAACGAGGTCGCGCACATGCCGAACGCCAAGTTCGTGCCGGTGCCGTCGATCTGGGGCCACTTCGCGGGAGGGCCGGGGACCAATCCGGTCGACGTCGCCTTCATCGACGCCAAGCTCAAGGAACTGCTCGCATCGTGATCTCGAACGATTGCGAACGGCTGCCTGCGCGATCATGGGAGGCGTGAGCTTGTCCAATCCCGCACTGCTGCTTGATCAGTACCGCATCCGCGAGGAGCCGTATTACCGGCCGCTCAGGGATGAGGTCGTATTGTTCGGGGCAGCCTATGCGAGCCGCATGCCGGTGATGCTGAAGGGCCCCACCGGCTGCGGCAAGACCCGCTTTATCGAATACATGGCCTGGCGGCTCGGCCGGCCGCTCATCACCGTCGCCTGTCACGAGGATATGACGGCGGCCGATCTTGTCGGCCGCTGGCTGCTCGATGCACAGGGTACGGTGTGGAGCGACGGGCCGCTGACGACGGCCGTGCGTCTCGGCGCGATCTGCTATCTCGACGAGATCGTCGAGGCGCGCCAGGACACCACCGTCGTGATCCATCCCTTGACCGACGATCGCCGTGTACTGCCGTTGGAGAAGCGCGGCGAGCTGATCCACGCCCATTCCGACTTCCAGCTCGTGATCTCCTACAATCCGGGCTACCAGAGCGCGATCAAGGACCTCAAGGAATCCACCAAGCAGCGCTTTGCGGCGCTGGATTTCGGCTACCCCGACCGACCGGCCGAAACCGAGGTGGTGTCGCGCGAGGCCGGCATCGAGCCTGATCTTGCCGATCTCCTGGTGAAGATCGCCCAGCACAGCCGCAACCTGAAGGGCCAGGGCCTCGACGAGGGCGCGTCGACCCGGATGCTGGTCAATGCCGGCCGCCTGATCGGATGCGGCATCAGCCTCGAAAAGGCGTGCGAGACCACGATCGTGGTCCCGCTGACCGATGACATCGACACTAGGAACACGTTGCGTGACGTGATCTCGGCCTGTGCGTGAATGGACATTCGGAGGTGGCGGTCGCGCAAATCAGTTCGCTCGATAGCTTCCGATCCGGGCGCCGGCTTGCGGCACTGCTGCGCGGCCACGATGATCTCGGTGCGGCCGTGCAGGCGGCGCGGGCGGCTCTGCACCGGACAGGTCCGCTTGATCATCTCGCGGCCTGGGACGAGGCCGTGCACGAACTGTTTGTGGCCAATCTCGGCGAGGCCGTTGTCCTGGCTTTCTTGCACCTATCGGAGCAATGGCCGGCGCGGCGACCGACCGATGATCTGATCGCGATCGGACGCGCGGCCCGGAACGTCGGCCGCAACGCGGGAAGTCGCGCCGCCCATGCAGCGCTGACCGAGATCTCCAGGGTGCTGCTGCGGCTCGCGGGGGCTGGAGAACTCACCGCCGTTCTTGCTGCGCTGGCCCAGCTCGCGGCTGTGGGACCGGAATCGCTGGGGCTTGCGCTCGGCCGGCTGGAGCCGCTGCTGGCGCATGCCGGCGGTGAGGATTTTGCCGCCTGGGTCTCTGCCGGCTTGCGCGCAAGCGGCGGCCGCGCCTCGCGGCGGCGCGCTTATTTCGCGCTCGACGATCCGCTGTCGGCGCGGCTGTTCGCCGTCGGCCGCACCGGCGATGATTTCGCCCGGCTGGAGAAGCGCCTCGTCGCGACCACGATTGCGCTGTGGAATCGGAAGCCGCGTTTCCGCAAGCTTGCCGTTGCGCCGACGCCGGTGCCGCGGCGCACCTCGCTTGGCGCCGGCCTGATCGGCCTGCCCGAGACTTTTCCCGGCTTCGAGGGTGAGGGGGCGGACTTGATCTATCTTGCGGCGGTCGCGCATGCCGGTGCGCATCTGGCGCATTCCAATGTCCGCTTTCCCGTGGGGCGATTGAAGGCGTTGCAGATCGCGCTGGTCTCGCTGGTCGAGGATGCCAGGGTCGAGACGCTGGCGTCGCGCGAGATGCCCGGCCTGCGCCGGCTTTGGCTACCGTTCCACACCGCGACACCGTCAGGCCAGGCGACCGCGGCCGGATTGTTGACGCGGCTGGCGCGGGCGCTGATCGATCCCGACTATCAGGATCCGGATGCGTGGGTGACCAAGGGCCGTCGGCTGTTTGCCGATGCCGCCGCCCGTTGGACCGATCCGGCCATCAGCCGGGAGATCGGCGGGCTGCTCGGCAACGACATCGGGCAGATGCGGCTGCAATTCAATGCCAAGAGCTATGTCGTCGAACCCGCCTATCGCGACGACAATCTGGCGCTGTGGGATTTCGGCGACCAGGCGGACAGTCCGACCGAGACGATCGAACTTGCCGTCGACTCGATGCGGATCGAACGGCGGGACGATCCGAGCGGCCAATCGAGTGACGACAACGCAAAGCCGGACGAGACGCTGCGCGCAAAGGCCAGCACAGTGACCCTGCTGGACGGATTTCCGGTCGCGACCTACCCGGAATGGGACTACGCGGCGCGTAGCGAGCGGGCGGACTGGACGACGATCCTGGAAGCCGACGCCGCTACCTCCGCGCAGCCGTTCGATCCTTCGACGGACAGCGAGGCGATGCGCTGGATCACCGAACTGACTCGTGACGCCTCGATCGGTCGCCGGGTCCGTCAAAAGGGCCAGCGCGACGGCGACGCGCTCGACATCGACGCGGCGATTGCGCTGACGATCGAGCGGCGTGCCGGCAGCATCAGCGAGCCTAGGGTCTACCAGCGCGACACGCCGGGGCCGCGCGATCTTGCCATCCTGCTGCTGCTGGACCTGTCGCAATCGACCGCGGACCGTGACCGTCGCGGCCGGACGGTGCTCGATGTCGAACGCAAGGCGGCCGCGATCATGGCGGCGGCGGTCGACGCCGCCAATGATGCGATCGCGGTGCATGGCTTCAGCTCCGACGGCCGCGAGCGCGTCCGCTATCTCCGCATCAAGGGCTTCGAGGAGCCGATGGATGCCGTCGTCCGTTCGCGTCTCGCCGGACTTGGCAGCAGCCATTCCACCAGGCTTGGCGCGGCGTTGCGCCATGCCGGCGGCTACCTCGCCGGTCGGCGTGCGTTCCGCAAGGTGCTGCTGGTCCTCACCGACGGCGAGCCGTCCGACGTCGATGTGCCCGATCCGCAATATCTCGTCGAGGACGCGCGCCGTGCCGCCCAGCAGCTGCGGCGGCGCGGCACCGATATTTTCGCCTTCGGCATCGGGGAGGACAGCTTTCCCCGGCTCGATCGGATTTTCGGCGAGCGCTATGCGCTCCGCGTGCCGCGCATCGAGGTGCTGCCGCAGCGGGTCATGCAGCTCTATGCCGAACTGAAGAAATAGTTGCAGCGACCTAGCCGGTTGCCCGGGGCAGGGCGCCCTTCGCGGTAATCTCGGCCGAGAGCTCCTCGATCGTCTTGCGCTGTTCCATGGCGGTCCGCCGGATCAGCGCAAAGGCGGCCGGTTCGGCCAGCGCATGGGTGTGCATCACCTGGAGCACCGCGGCGAGCACGACGCGGCGGGATCGAAGGCGCTGTTCGAGCTTGAGCACCTGCTGCTTCAACTCGTCGCTGCGTTGGCGCCGTTCGAAGGCGAGCACGAGCGCGGCATAGATGCCGGCCGAGCGCAGCGGCTTGACCAGGAACGAGGCCGGATCGAGCTCGAGCACCAGCTTCAGGCGGCTCGGCGTTTCCGTGCCGAGCAGGGCGATGATTGGGCTTCGTCCGAGCGAGGTGCGCTGCGCCGGAGAGGCAAGCGGCAGGAACTCGTCGTCGATCAGCGTCACGTCCGGACGGCAGTCGATATGGGCGTCGCCATCCCATGTCACGATGTCGATCCCGAGACGCTCGAACTGGCGCCTGACGATGGAGGCATCGCGCTCGTCCTTGATGGCGACGAGCGCCTTGCGTCCGCGCAGCGAAAATGAAGACGGCTTGGTCATTTCACAACCCGCAAATGCGGCGCATTCGGCGACGTTGCATCCCTTGCAGGGCTGGCGGCGACGTCGAGCTGCGTCAGATAGGGATCCGGCTTAACCGGAGCGTCGGCTTCCCAGAAGATGTCAAACTGTCCCTCCGCGTTGGAGACGGCGAGCCGCGGCGTCAGGACGCAGTGGTTGTTGCTGCCGTCGATCCAGACCGGGCCTTGCGGCGAATTGTAGCGGTGGCCTGCCGCGGCGCGCCGCACCTCGCCGATATCGGATGTACCGGCGCGCTGCAACGCACGGGCCAGCAGATAGACCGCGACATAGGCGGATTGCCCGTCCACCGAAGGGCTGCTGTGCGCACCGTAGCGCGCTTTCCAGCGCGCGACGAAGGCCTGGTTCTCGGGCAGGCGAATGCTCTCGAAATAGGCTGACGATGTGATGCATCCGGCCGACGCAGGCCCTACGATCTTGAGTTCCGGCTCGCACAGGCTGCAGCTGACCATCGGGATCTTGAGACCAGCAGCCGTGGTCGCGGCATGAAAGGCTCGAATGAAATCGTAGCTCGAACTGCCGACCAAGGTATTGAACACCACCGGCGGCCTGCGGCGCACGATCTCGTCGACGATGTGACCGACGGCGCTCTCGCCAAGTTCGAGCAACCGCTCGGCGAGAATGCGGCCTCCGGCGGCCGTCGCCAACTCGCGGGTGACGCGATTGGTCTCCCAGGACCAGACATAGTTGGAGCCGACGCAGAAGATCTCGCGCGACAGATTGTCCAGCACGTAGCGCACCAGCGGCAGCACATTGTGGTTGGGCGAAGCGCCGACATAAATCACGTTGTCCGAGCATTCGAACCCTTCATAGCGAGCCGGATGCCAGAGCAGACGGTCGGTGCGCTCGACGATCGGCAGCACCTGCTTGCGCGACGCCGAGGTGTAGCAGCCGACAATATGCTCGACGCCGATATTGCGAATGAGGTCGTCGCAGGCCGTGTGATATTCGGAAACTATTCCGCGGGGATCGCGGACATGCGCCGCTATCGAGAAGTCGAAGCCGTCCTGGCTGTTGATCTCGTCGACCGCCATCATCGAGCTCTTCAGGAGCTCGCGTCCCATCGCCTGATAGGGCCCGTGCTGCGAGCAGATGATGCCAACGGGAATGGACGGCTTTGTCATCGACGACTTTCATTGCGACGCGCGAAGGAAATCATCTTCGCAGAGGTCGGTGCAAGAGGTCATGCCGATTTGCTGCGCATGCACCTCGTGAAATTTGTGCAGCTTGCCTCGTTGACAATGCGCTGCACATCTCCTTAGAATTTTCTGCTACAGGGCTACCTGTCGAACCTTGCGCGCGTCGATTTGGCCGATGACGTCCCGGTCGCCGCGCAGAGTGCTCCGTTCGATCCGGGCCCCACGCGATAGTTCATAGCCGCGGCATTTGAGCCATTCGTCACCTTCGTTTTGGAGGGGCGGGTGGCTTTTTGCATTTGCCGCCAAACACATTGGCGACACGTCCGTGTCGTCAAGCCGGAGGCGCATGCGCGGTGATGGGCAGTGCCTGCGCTTGCGTCGTGCCAAGTGCGGGGATGGGAATCGATGCCGACGACGGAACTTCAATATCTCGGACTGATCGAGATCGGGCAGCAAATCCGGGCCAGGAAACTGTCGCCGGTCGAGGTGACCAGGACGATGCTCGGACGGATCGAGCAGCTCGACGGCAAGCTCAAGAGCTACGCGCATGTGATGGGCGATGCCGCGCTTTCGGAAGCTGCGGCCGCCGAGAAGGAGATCGCCTCCGGCAAGATCAAGGGGCCGCTGCACGGCGTGCCGATCGCCGTCAAGGATCTGTGCTGGGTCAAGGGCGCGCCCGCCGCGCACGGCATGACGATCCATCGCGATTTCCGTCCGAGCGAGGATGCCACGGTGGTCGCGCGGCTCAAGGATGCCGGCGCGATCATCCTCGGCAAGCTGCAGCAGACCGAGGGCGCTTACGCCGATCATCACCCGAAGATCGATCCGCCGAAGAATCCATGGAATGCCGATCTGTGGCCCGGCGCGTCCTCGAGCGGTTCCGGCGTCGCCACCGCCGCGGGGCTCTGCTTCGGTTCGCTTGGAACCGACACGGGTGGATCGATCCGCTTCCCCTCGGCCGCCAACGGCATCACCGGGCTGAAGCCGACCTGGGGCCGCGTCAGCCGTTACGGTGCGTTCGAACTCGCGGCGACGCTCGATCACATCGGCCCGATGGCCCGCAGTGCGGCCGATTGCGGCGCGATCCTCGCCGTGATCGCGGGCCAGGATCCCAAGGACACCACATCGGTGCCATTGCCGGTGCCCGATTATCTCGCCGGCCTGACCGGAGATTTGCGCGGCTTGGCAATCGGCGTCGATCGGCGCTGGACCAGTGAGGGCACCGATGAGCCGGCCGGCAAGGTGCTCAGCGAAGGCCTGCGTGTGGCGGCCGATCTCGGCGCGACAATCAAGGACATCACCTTCCCCGATCCGAAAGCGGTCATCGAGGACTGGTTCCCGCTGTGCGGCATCGAGGTCGCGGTTGCGCACGAGGAGACCTATCCCGCGCGCAAGGACGAATACGGTCCGGCGCTCGCAGGCCTGCTCGATCTCGGCCGGGCGCAGTCCGGCATGGATTACCAGAAGATCGTGCTGCGGCGCGAAGCGTTCCGCGGCGCGGTGCGGCTGCTGTTCGATACGGTCGATCTGATCGCAGTGCCAGCCCAGGCATTCGCTGCGCCGACCTTGGCCAAGATGGCGGCGCTCGGCGAGGACCCGTCGCTGATCACCGGGCTGCTGCGCTTCACCTGTCCGTTCGACATGACCGGCAGCCCGACCGTGACGCTTCCCGGCGGCTTCGCGCCGAATGGTGGTCCGGTGGCTTTCCAGTTTGTCGGCCGTCACTTCGACGAAGCAAGCCTCGTCCGTGCGGGCGATGCGTTCCAGCGCGTCACCGACTGGCACAAGCGCCATCCCGCGATCTGAGCTGAGGAGCCGTTCGCATGACCGATGACTGGTTGAAGAATTCCATCATGGCCAGGCGCGCCGTCGCCAAGGGTGCGACCGGCACGACCCATAGTCTGACGATCGAGCAGCAGGGCGGATTCCATTACGTCTATGGGCCCTATGCCAAGCCGACGCTCTCGATCGACCCCGGCGGGGTGGTCGTGGTCGAGACCGAAGATGCCTTCGGCGGCGTGCTCACCAGCGAGAGCGACAGCCCCACCGCGAAGCTCAACTTTCCTTACCTAAATCCGCAATGCGGACCGATCGCGGTCAAGGGCGCCAAGAAGGGCGATTGTCTCGCCGTCTATATCCGCGATGTCGAGACCCGCGGCGCGCAGCCGGCCGGGACCACCTGCATCATTCCGGAATTCGGCGGCCTGGTCGGCACCGCATCCACGGCGCTGCTCAATCCGCCGTTGCCCGAGCGCGTCAAGAAGCTGCATGTCGACCGCAACGGCGTGCGCTGGAACGACAAGATCACGCTGCCCTATGAGCCGTTCATCGGCACCATCGGCGTGTCGCCCGAGATCGAGGCGATCTCCTCGCTGCAGCCGGATTATCACGGCGGCAACATGGACCTGCCTGATGTCGCCCCCGGCGCAATCATCTATTTTCCGGTGCACAGCGAAGGCGGGCTGCTCTATGTCGGCGATTGCCACGCCACGCAGGGGGACGGCGAGCTCTCGGGCGTCGCGCTGGAGCAGCGCGCGACCGTGACGCTGCAGATCGATCTGATCAAGAACTGGAGCTTCGCCTGGCCGCGGCTCGAGACGGCTGACTTCATCATGACCATCGGCAGCGCCCGCCCGCTCGAGGACGCGGCGCGCATCGCCTATCGCGAGCTGGTGCGCTGGATGAGCGCCGATTACGGCTTTGACGAGATCGACGCCTACATGCTGCTCAGCCAGGCCGGCCGCATGCGGCTCGGCAACATGGTCGACCCCAAATACACGATGGGGGCGTCGATCCTGAAGAACTACCTCAAGGCGTGAAACTTCCAACATCATTCAACGACAGGGAACATCGCGATGAAATCGGGGCGACTAGTCGGAATGGCTTTGCTCGGTGCAATGCTCGGGACCGCGGCAATCGGCACCGCTCGGGCGGCAGAACCGCCGCTGAAGATCGGCTTGCTGGAGGACGTCTCCGGCGACCTCGCGTTCATGGGCATGCCCAAGCTGCATGGTTCGCAGCTTGCGGTCGAGGAGATCAACAAGAGCGGCGGGATTCTCGGCCGGCAGATCGAATTGATCCATCTTGATCCCCAAGGTGACAATGCCCGCTATCAGGAGTTCGGCCGCCGCCTGCTCAACCGCGACAAGGTCGACGTGCTGATCGGCGGCATCACCTCCGCCTCGCGCGAGGCGTTGCGTCCGATCGTCGATCGCACCACCACGCCGTACTTCTATACGAACCAGTATGAGGGCGGTGTCTGCGACGCCAGCATGATCAGCATGGGCGCGGTGCCGGAGCAGCAATTCTCGACCCTGATCCCCTGGATGGTCGAGAAGTTCGGCAAGAAGGTCTACGTGATCGCCGCGGACTACAATTTCGGCCAGATCTCGGCGGAGTGGAACCGGAAGATCATGAAGGATCTCGGCGGCGAGGTCGTCGGCGAGGAATTCATCCCGCTCGGCGTGTCGCAGTTCGCGCAGACCATCCAGAACATCCAGAAGGCGAAGCCGGATTGGCTGCTGACCATCAATGTCGGCGCCGCGCAGGATTCGTTCTTCGAGCAGGCCGCCGCGGCCAATCTCAACCTGCCGATGGGGTCCTCGATCAAGGTCATGCTCGGCTTCGAGCACAAGCGGTTCAAGCCGCCGGCGCTCAACAACATGCATGCGACCGCGAACTGGTTCGAGGAGATCGACACGCCCGAAGCCAACGACTTCAAGAAGCGCTGGCACGCCAAGTTCCCCGACGAGCTCTATATCAACGACATGGGCTACAACGCCTACAACGCGCTCTACATGTACAAGACGCTGGTCGAGAAGGCGAAGTCGATCAAGCTCGAGGACATCCGCAAGGTGATCGCGACCGGCGACGCCTGCATCGAAGCGCCTGAGGGCAAGGTCTGCATCGATCCGAAGAGCCAGCATACCTCGCACCGCATGCGCCTGATCTCGGTCGGGCCCAAGCACGAGGTGACCGTCGAGAAGGACTACGGAACCATCCAGCCGTACTGGTTGGGCGAGATCGGCTGCGACCTCACCAAGAAGAACGACAAGGATCAGTACACGCCGAGTCATCTTCCCAGCAAATCATGATGCACACGGGCACGAATCTTGCTCGTGCATTGCATCTCGAATTCAAGGCGAACCGGCGCCGCAATGATGCGGCGCCGTGGTCACGGAGACTGGAATGTCGGCTGAACTCTTCTCGGTATTCTATCAGTTCGCCGACGTCTTCGCGTTCCTGATCCTGTCAGCGGCGGGCCTCGCCATCGTGTTCGGCATGATGGGCGTCATCAACATGGCGCATGGCGAGTTCATCATGTGCGGCGCCTATGTCACCGTCGGCCTCGTCAATCTCGGCGTGCCGCTGCCGATCGCCCAGATCCTGGCGGCACTGACTGCCGGAATCATCGGCATGATCGTCGAGTTCCTGATCGTGCGGCGCTTCTACAAGCGTCCGCTCGATTCGTTGCTCGCGACCTGGGGCCTCAGCCTGATCGTGACGCAGTCGATGCTGCTGATCGTCGGCTCCGCGGTGCGCGGCATCGGCACGCCGGAAGGCAGCTTTGCGATCGGCGGTTACACGTTCTCGACCTACCGCCTGGTGCTATTCGGCGCCGCGGTGGCGGTGCTGGCCGGACTCTACATCATCTTCATGAAGACGCGGTTCGGCGTGATCGCGCGCGCCACGATGCAGAACGCGGCGATGGCGAAGGCGCTCGGCGCGCGCACCGGCCGGATCTACTCCATCAGCTTCGGGATCGGCACCGCGCTTGCGGGTCTCTGCGGCGCGCTCTACGCGCCGACCATGACGCTGATCCCGACCATGGGCGCGACCTTCGTGGTCGAGAGCTTCGTCACCGTGGTGATCGGCGGCGCCAACGTGCTGCTCGGGACCGCGCCGGCCGCGGTGTTCCTGGCGATGATCCGGATGGCGCTGAATGCGAGCTACGGCCAGATCATCGGCCAGATCGGCATGCTGTTTGCCGTCATCCTGATCATACGTGTGCTGCCCGAAGGGCTATCCAGCGTGCTGGTGCGTCGTGGGCGCTAGACGGGAATTTCCGATGTTGAAGCTGCTCGAGGGCCCGCAGACGCTCGGACGGGGCAAGATATTCTGGTCGTGCTTCCTGGCCGTGCTGGCGGGCGCGCTGATCTATCCGCTGTTCGCCGACTCCTATGACGTCGGCAATTTTGCCTACTTCCTGATCTGGATCTTCATGGCGCTCGGGCTCTGCCTGATGTGGGGCTATGGCGGCATGCTGTCGTTCGGCCAGACCTTCTTCTTCGGCATCGCCGGCTACGGCTATGGCGTGCTTGCCATCAACATGGGCGGCGGGACGGCGACGATCGCCGCGCTGGTGCTCTCGGTGATCATCGCGATGATCGCGGCCGGGATCCTCGGCTACTTCATGATCTGGGGCGGCATCAGCGGGATCTTCTTCGGCATCGTGACGCTGTCGGCGACGCTGGTGCTTGCCTTCTTCCTTGGGCAGACCGCGGGTCCGGAATGGCATATCGGCCCGGCGCGGCTGAACGGCTTCAACGGCATGAAGGGGATGGACCCGCTCACCGTCGGCAGCTTCGATATCGAGGGATCGGCGCTTTATTACGTGATGATCGCTCTGATCGTGATCGTCTATATCGCGCTGCGCATGCTGGTGAACTCCAGCGTCGGCAACGTGATCGTGGCGACAAGGGAGAACCCGCAGCGTGCCGAGATGCTTGGCTACGACGTCCGCAAATATCAGCTGCTGACCTTCGTGATCGGTAGCGGCCTCGCCGGGCTCAGCGGCGCGCTGTACACCTCTTGGGGGCAATTCATCACGCCGTCCAGCATCGGTCTGCCTGCGGCGGCGATGCCGATCGTGTGGGTCGCGTTCTCCGGACGCAACGATCTCACCGCGACCCTGGTCGGCTCGTTCCTGTTGCTGTTCGGCTTCCAGACCATCACGGTCTACAGCCAGCAGGCGGCGCTGGTGTTGATGGGCGCGCTGCTGCTCGCCACCGTGATGCTGGCGCCGCAGGGTTTCGTGCTCGGCATCGGCAAGCTCGCGGTCGATTGGTGGAGCAGGCGCCGGCATCGCGACGAGGGCCCGGCGCTCGCGGAAGCCGGCCGTCTGCAATCGGATGAGACCTGAGCCATGGCACTCGTCGAGGTGAAAGGCGTATCGAAGCGTTTCGGCGGGTTGACCGCCGTCTCCGATGTCGACCTGACGGTCAATGCCGGCGAGGTCCATTGCCTGATCGGGCCCAACGGCGCCGGCAAGAGCACGCTGTTCAAGCTGATCGTCGGCCTCTATCCGCCGACCACCGGCAGCATCTTCTTCGACTCCACCGATATCACTGCCGAGCGGCCGTTTGCGCGAGTGCAGCGCGGCATGAGCATCAAGATGCAGGCGCCGAGCGTGTTCAAGGAGCTGCCGGTGCGGCAGAACATCCAGATCGCGTTGCAGGAACGTCTTTCGGGCGCGGAATGCGCAGCCGAGGAGGAGCGGCTGCTGACGCTGCTCAATCTGTCTGACGACAGCGGCAAGCTCGCCGGTGCGCTGTCGCACGGCCAGCAGCAATGGCTGGAGATCGGGATGGCGCTGGCCTTGCAGCCGCAACTGCTGTTGCTGGACGAGCCGACCGCAGGGATGTCGCCGGAAGAAACCTACAAGACCGGCGAGCTGATCAAGTCATTCAATGCCGAGGGCATGACGGTGCTGGTCGTCGAGCATGACATGGCGTTCGTGCGTCAGGTCGCGCAACGCGTCACCGTTCTGCACCTCGGAAAAATCTTCGCCCGCGGCAGCCTCGATGCCATCCTGGAAGACGAGAAAGTCGCGGAAATCTATCTGGGTAAGACCCATGCCCACTGATCGCATTCTGGACGTGTCGGGACTTTGGGCGGGCTACGGCGCCACGCCGATCCTGCAGGGCGTCAGCATGCAGGTCGCCCGCGGCGAGATCGTCGGGGTGATCGGCCGCAACGGCGTCGGCAAGTCGACCTTGATGCGCTGCCTGATCGGCCTGCTGCAGAGCTGGCGCGGCACCATCAGCTTCATGGATCAGGATGTCACCCAGCTCGAGGCCGATGCGCGGGCGCGCGCCGGCTTCGGCTACATCCCGCAGGGCCGCGACGTGTTTCCGCAGATGAGCGTCGAGGAGAATCTACAGGTCGGCGAGCTGATCGGCGGTCCCGACGGCAAGAAGCTGCCCGAACTGGTCTATGAGTATTTTCCGCGCCTGAAGGAGCGCCGGCGCCAGATCGCGGGCACGATGTCGGGCGGCGAGCAGCAGCAGCTTGCGATCGGCCGCGCGCTGATCGGCAATCCGGTGCTGATGATCCTCGACGAGCCGTCCGAGGGCATCCAGCCGTCGATCGTGCAGCACATTTGCGAGGCGCTGAAATCGTTCCGCACCGAACTCGGCACCACGATCGTGTTCGTCGAGCAGAACCTCGACACCATCCTGGAGATCGCGCAGCGCTGCTACATCATGGAAAAGGGCAAGATCACCCGGTCGCTGGCCGGCGAGGAGGTCAACGCCGACAATGTGCGCGCGCAGCTGTTGCTGTGAGCGGCTGAGCGTGCGGCGAGGAATTGCGTTCGACAGTCGATAATAACGGAGGGAATCGACATGGATCTGGGACTCAAGGGAGCGAAGGTTCTCGTCACCGGCAGTACCAAGGGCATCGGCAGGGCGATCGCCGACACGTTCGCGGCCGAAGGTGCCAATGTCGGCATCTGCGCGCGCAACCAGGCGGACGTCGAGGCTGCTGTCACCGCGATCAAGGCCAAGGGCGTTGCGGCGTTCGGCAGCGCCGTTGACGTCTCCAACGGCCCGGCGCTGAAGGCCTGGGTCGCCGATATGGCTGCAAAACTCGGCGGCATCGATGTCGTGGTCGCCAATGTCAGCGCGCTCTCGATCGGGCAGGACGAGGAGAGCTGGGAGAAGGAATTCTCCACCGACATGATGGGGACGGTGCGGCTCGTCAATGCGGCGATGCCGTATCTCGAGAAAAGCGGCGCTGCGGCAATCGTGACAATCTCCAGCGTGTCGGGGCGCGAGGTCGATTTCGCCAGCGGTCCCTATGGCACCTTCAAGGCCGCGATCATCCACTACACGCAGGGTCTTGCCTATCAGCTCGCGGCCAAGGGCATCCGGGCCAATTCGGTGTCGCCGGGCAACACCTATTTCGAGGGCGGCGTCTGGAACATGATCAAGGACGGCAATCCCGAACTGTACAAGACCGCGCTGGCACTCAACCCGACTGGCCGCATGGGCACGCCGCAGGAGATGGCCAACGCCGCGGTGTTCCTCGCCAGCAAGGCGGCGAGCTTCATCACCGGGACCAATCTCGTGGTGGACGGTGCGTTGACGCGCGGCGTGCAGTTCTAGCCCGGGGGCGACAGCGACATGTCGGCAGATCCATTGCACTACAAGTCAATCACCGAGATTTCCGGGCTGATCCAGCGCGGCGAGGCCAGGTCTTCGGAGATCACGGAGGCGATGCTGAGCCGGATCGCCAAATTGGATGGACAGTTTCACGGCTACGCGCACGTCCTTGCGGAGCGGGCCATGGCCCAGGCGAAGCAGTACGATGCCGAGATCGCCAGGGGCATCTGGCGCGGGCCGCTGCACGGCGTTCCGATCGGGCTGAAAGATCTCTGCTACACGACGTTTGCGCCGACCGCGGCCGGCACCACGATCCACGCGAAATTCGTGCCGTCGTTCAACGCCACGATCGTGGACCGGCTCGAGATTGCCGGTGCGGTGACGCTCGGCAAGCTGAAGATGACGGAGGGGGCCTATACCAGTCACCATCCCGCCGTTCAGGCCCCGCTCAATCCGTGGAATGTGAACTATTGGGTCGGCTCGTCGTCGACCGGATCGGGCGTCGCGACGTCGGCGGGGCTTTGCTTCGGTTCGATCGGCAGCGACACCGGCGGCTCGATCCGGTTTCCGTCAGCAACCTGCGGCTTGACCGGCATCAAGCCGACCTGGGGCCGCGTCAGCCGGCACGGCGTCTTCCCGCTGGCAGACTCGCTCGATCACGTCGGGCCGATGTGCCGCAGCGCTGCGGATGCCGGAGCGATGCTCGGCGTCATCGCGGGCGCCGACGCCAACGATCCGACCGCGCTGCGGGCGCCGGTGCCGAACTATCTGGCAGGCATCGGCGACGGCATCAGGGGGCTGAAGATCGGCGTCGATCGCAGGTACACCCAGGAGGGCATCGATCGGCAGGTTGTCGGTGCTTTGGTGCAAGCCGAGCGCACGCTCGCCGCTCTCGGCGCCGAGATCCGCGAGATACATTTCCCGCCCTATCAGAAGCTGGTCAGCCAGTGGATTGCGATGTGCTCGGTGGAAACGGCGGAGGCGCATCTCGACACTTATCCGTCGCGCAAGTCGGACTACGGGCCCGACCTCGCCCAGCTGATCGAGCAGGGCAGGGCAACCGGCGGTGTCGATATTGCCGCGATCCATCATGAGCGGCTGAAGTTCGCAGGCAGCCTAGCCGCGATGTTCGAGGATATCGATCTGCTGCTGATCCCGACCATGCCGGTGCCGATCCCGACGCTCGGCAAGATGAGCGAATACGGCGCCGACCCGACCGTGCTGCTGAACATCCTGCGCTTCACGGCGGTGTTCGACTTCTCGGGCAGCCCGACCATCACGCTGCCGATGGGCATGGCGTCCGACCAGATGCCGCTCAGCATGCAGCTGGTCGGGCCGCATCTGTCCGAGGACGTGCTGGTCCGCGCCGGGGCCGCATTCCAGTCGGTGACGGACTGGCACACGAAACGGCCGCCGATCGACTAGCGCGCCGTCAACGATCTTGTCGACGTTCCAGAACAGCGGCACCGGCGCGCGCACGATGTCTTTCAACGCTTTGCGCGTCGCGGCCGGCTGGTTGTATTGCCCTGCCGCAACCGTTCAGGCCTTGCCGGCAAGTCTGGCCGCAATCGCGCGGTAGCCGCGCATCCACATGTGATCGAGATCGAGGTCCATCGGCAGCGGCTGCGAGGAGACGCGCGCGATCACGATCTCGCTGGCCGGATCGATATGGATCCACTGGCCGTGGATGCCGACCGCGGCAAACGGCGTTTCGCGCCGGTCGAGCGTGTACCATTTGCTGCGGTAATTGCCGTTCGGGAACACCTTGGTCAGGTCGCCGCGCGACCAGGCCTCGGCATTGCCGTTTTGCCTGATGTCGTCGACCCACCAGCTGGGGACCACCTGTCGGCCGTTGCTGATGCCGTGATTGCGCATCATCTCGCCGAACCGGACGAGGTCGCGCAGCGTCGCGCAGATGCCGCCGGCGACGCGCGCCGCGCCGCGCGAATCGACCGTGATGTAGGCGTCGTGCTCGGCGCCCATCGGCTGCCATAGATAGTGCGACACGATCTTTGCATAGGACATGCCGCAGGCGCGCTCATAGACCCAGCCGAGCACGTCGGTGTTGGTCGAGACGTAGTGGAAGGTCTGGCCATGCGGCGCGCCGTTCGGCCGCAGCGTGCGCAGATAGGCGCGCAGATTGCTCGGCGGAATCGCCGGATCCGGCGGCTCCCAGCCGGTCGAGCGCCGGTAGTTCATGATGTCGCCGTCGCGCGCCATGTAGTCCTCGTCGAAGCGAATGCCGACGCTCATGTCGAGCAGATGCCGCACCGTGCAGCTGCCGCCGTACACCGATCCTTCCATCTCGGGGATGTAGCGCGTCACCGGCGCGTCGGGATCGAGCCTGCCGTGATCGGTCAGGATGCCGCCCAGCGTGCCGGCGACCGACTTGCTGACCGAGAAGATCAGGTGCGGCGTATCCGGCGTCAGGCCGTGGGCATACCATTCGAACGCGACCTGTCCGCGATGCGACACCACGATGCCGTCGGTGTGGCTCGCGCGCAGCGCCGCGCCGACGCCGATCGTCTCGCCGCGCGGGCCGGCGAAGCTGACATCGTCGAGATAGCGCGGCGCGAAGGACAGCAGCGCAGGAGACACTGATGCTGTTGCGCCGCGCGCGATGTTCGCGGTCGGCAGCAGTTCGCGGACATTGCGGAATGCCCACTCGTTGAACGGATGCTGACGCCAGTTGGCCAGCGTGACCTGTTCGTCGGCCGCTGATGGGAAGGCGGCCATGATGCGACGCGAATTCATTGTTGATCCAGCGATGCCATTGGGAGACGTGCGAAGTTCCGCATGCGCCACGCCGCTCGCAATCAACCGGATGGTGGAGGGGCCGTCGGGTTACCCTGGCGTAACCGCTTCCGGATGTGCGCTTGGCCCGCAATTTGCTTGACTATGCCCTGCGGCTGCCTCAGCGTGACGGGCATGCGACGCGCAGACGTTCGCCATCGGGAAACATCGGGAGGTAGGTCATGATCGCGCTTCTGGGCCGACCGGATCCGGCAACCACGCAAGCCATTCAGTTCGCGCGCGGGATTCTCGAGGGGTCGGCGACGGCGTTCTACGAGGTCGACGGCAATCTGACCCTCAACCGCTTCGTGCTGTCCAGCAACGTGCCGCCGAGTTTCCACGACCAGTATCTGGCCGGCATGAACCGGCTCGATCCGTTGCATCCGCGTTCCGCCAGCAACCGGCCGATCGCGCGGCTGAGCGTGGCGCTCAATCAATGCGCAACCCAGGAGGCTGCGACCTACCGCGCCTTCGCCGGGCAATGCGGCGTCGCCGACATGATCGAGTTCTTCTTCCGCCGCAACGACCGGATCGTCGCCGGCATGAGCGTGCTATGGGCGCCGGGCTGCACCATCCCAGATGGCAGCATGAACATCGCGGAAAAGATCCACGACTATCTCGAATTCAACCTGACCAGCCGGCTGTCGTCGAATGCCGACGAGCCGGCGCGCTACGGCCTGACCTCGCGCGAGATGGAAGTCGTCGAGCTCTTGTGCTGTGGCCGCACCAACCGCGAGATCGGCGAGTGCCTGAACATCGGTCTGGCCACGGTGAAGACCCACCTGATCCACATCTTCGAGAAGCTCGGCGTCGAGACCCGCTCGGCCGTCGTGGCCCTGATGTCGCGGCCGCATTAGGGGCGAGAGTCCACCGCTCTCTCCACACGTCATCCCGGCGAAGGTCGGGACCCATAACCACAGGGTTGTGTTGTTGAAGAACGCTGTGGCCACTCGTGCCGCGCAACTATTCGCCTTCGTGGTAATGGGTCCCGGCCTTCGCCGGGACGACGTTGAGTGTGTGGCACGACCGGTGAACCATATATCCACGTTCTCGCGACACGGCATTCCGCAATATCCGTCGGGTTAACTTGTCTCTCCCCATCATTCCCCGGTGCGCAATTGCGCCTGGGGAATGACGGCGGTGGAAAGGCGTCAAGCTACGTTTTGCCACCCGATCCACCGTACGGTGGATTGCTGCCGCCGCCCACGCCGGCGGAGAATCCCGCAAAGACCGGTGTCGTATTCGACAATGTTGGCGAGCGACCGCCGTCGCAGACATTGAAGGATTCGACATGCGTGATTTCATGGCCGTCGGCCGATCGGTGGCGGTTGCCGAGCGCGGCATGGCTGCAACCTCGCACCCGCAGGCGACGCTGGCCGCGGTCGAGATGCTGAAGGCCGGTGGCCACGCTGTCGATGCAGCGGTCGCGGCGGTCGCGGTACGGGCGTGGTCGAGCCGCAGATGACCGGGATCGACGGCGCGCTGTCGCTGGAGACGACGATTTCGCCTGATATCCGGGACGAGATGCGCGCCCGTGGTCACGATGCGCGGTTTTCCGAGGAACCGATCGGCGGCTGTCAGGCGATCCGCATCGACCACGCCCGCGGCGTCCTGTTCGGCGCCTCCGACCACCGCAAGGACGGGCTGGCGCTGGGGTTCTGAGGCGCGCCGCACAATTTCGGATTAATAGAACAGTACCGCTGATTTGCCCGACATGTCAAGTCGCCATGTCGAGTGCCGGCACGCCGCCGGCTCCTTTGCATGGGGTTGTTTTCCATGTTTTGGCAGTGCGCCCCCGCGGAGGCAGGCAATTCGCCATAGCGCAGCCCTTGCGGGGAGGCGGCGGAGCATCCACCGGACGGTGGATTGTTCCAAATGCCGACATGCCGAACCTTTGGCGTCACGCTGGTGTCGTGCGCGGTCGGCTGCCGTGCACCGCAAGTTGCGCGCCACAGGCTTATCCAATCGAGAAGTTGATCCGCATGACCAGGACATTCGCCGACACGGTCTTCCGCAACGGCCGGATCTACACGTCGAACCGGGCGCAGCCCTGGGCGAGCTGCGCGGCCGTCAAGGCCGGCCGGTTCATCGCCGTGGGCGAGCAGCGCGACGTCGCGACACTGATCGGCGAGGGGACCGCGACGGTCGATCTCGACGGCTGCATGGCGATGCCGGGGATCGTCGACATCCACAATCACATCATGATGGGCGGGCAGGCCGATCTGTACGAGCTGCGCTTCTCCAACGCCGACAGCATCCCAGGGATCGCCGAAACCCTGCACAAGGCTGCGTCGGCGGCCAAGCCCGGCGCCTGGATCGTCGGCGGGCAGTTCGGCAACAATCTGCTGAACGAGATGAACACCGCGGAGTCCTGCGCGCTGCTCGATGCAGCTTGTCTCGGGCATCCCGTCGTGCTGCGCGACGACACCTATCACAATCGCTGGGCAAGCTCGGCGGCGCTGCGGCTCGCCGGTGTGCAAGCCGACAGCCCTGATCCAACCGACGGCGAGATCGGCCGCGACCTCAAGACCGGGACCTTGACCGGGATCATGATCGAGGCCGCCTCGGGCCTGGTCGAGCGGGCGCTCGCGGCCTCCGGTCACTACACCGCCGAGATGGACCGCGCGGCGGTGGCCCGTTCGATCTCGGTGCTGAATGCCTATGGTGTCACCGCCTTCATCGACGCCGCCAGCATGCAGCCGATCATGGCGGCGCTGAAGGGGCTCGACGACCGCGGCGAGCTCACCGCCTGGGCGGTTTGCGCGATGCCGGTGGTCGAACCGGGCTTCATGTTCGGCAAGGCCGGCGAGGAGCTGTTTGCGCTGCGCGAGGATTACCGCGGCGCGCATGTGAAGCCCGACTATGTGAAGGTGTTCCTCGACGGCGTGCCGGGCGCCAAGACCGCGGCCTTCCACGAGCCGTATGCCGCCGATCCCGTGCGCGGCTGCTGCTTCCGCGGCGCCACCATGCTCACCGTGCCGGACCTGATCCGCTGGCTCGGCCGCTGCGAGAAGCTCGGCCTGGCCGCCAAGATCCATTGCGCCGGAGATGCCGCGGTGACGCAGGCGCTCGATGCCATCGACGTCGTGCGCAGCTTCAACGGCCCGACCCATCTGATTCACCAGATCGCGCATGCGAGCTATATCGCGCCCGACGACATCAAGCGCTTCGCCGAGCTCGGCGTCGCGGCCGATCTGTCGCCGATCATCTGGTATCCGACAATCTTTCTCGAGGCGCATAAGGCCGCGATGGGCGAGGAGCGTGCGCAGCGCTTCTGGCCGAACAGAGACCTCAAGGAGGCCGGCGCACTGATGGCGGGCGGCTCCGACTGGCCTGTCATCCCGATCCCCGATCCCTGGCAGGGCATCGAGGGCATGGTGACAAGACAAAATCCTACCGGCGATTTTCCCGGCAAGTCGCTGTGGGCCGAGCAGGCGCTCGATCTCGCCACCGTGATCGACATCTACACCATCGACGCCGCGCGCGCGGCCGGGCTCGGCCAGACGATCGGCTCGATCGAGGTAGGCAAATCGGCCGATTTGATCGTGCTCGACCAGATGATCTTCGACATCCCGCCGGATCAACTTGCCGATACGCGGGTCGAAATGACCTTCTTCGAGGGCCGCAAGGTCTACCAGCGGGGCGCGTGATGACAGCGGTGGATCAGATACCCGTCACGGTGCTCACCGGCTTCCTCGGCAGCGGCAAGACCACGGTGTTGAACCATCTGCTGCGCCAGAAGGAGCTCAATGGCGTCGTCGCCATCATCAACGAGTTCGGCGAGGTAGCGCTGGATCATCTCCTGGTCGAGAGCAGCGAGGATCGCCTGGCGTTGCTCGACAATGGCTGCATCTGCTGCTCGGTCCGCGAGGACCTCATCGAGACGCTGGCCGATCTCGCCGCCCGCCGCGCTGATGGTACGATCCGGCCGTTCCACCGCGTGCTGGTCGAGACCACCGGGCTCGCCGATCCCGTGCCGGTGCTGCACACGCTGATGACGGCGCCCGACATCGTCCGCCGCTACCGGATCGACGGCGTGGTCGCGACCGTCGATGCCGTCAACGGCGCGCATACGCTTAAGGCACATGACGAGGCCGTCAGGCAGATCGCGGTTGCCGACCGGCTGCTGGTGACCAAGACCGATCTTGCCGCCGAGGATGCGCTGGCGCGGCTCGACGCGCGGCTTGCTGCAATCAATCCGGTCGCAACGCGCGCGCATGTGCGGGACGGGATCGTCGATCCGGCCGCGGTTCTCGATGCCGGGCTGTTCGATCCGGCGGCGCGGTCGGCCGATGTCGTCAGCTGGTTCGACCTGGCGGCGCAGGCGGCGAACGCACCGCACGATCACGCCGATCACCATTGCGATGGCGAGGATTGCGGGCACCACAGCCACCATGCGCACGACGCAGGCGTGTCGTCCTACAGCCTTATGATCGACGAGCCGATCCAGCGCGAGGCGTTCCTGCGTTGGCTCGACTATGTCGCAGCCCTCAAGGGCGAGGACCTGCTGCGCTTCAAGGCGATCGTGCATGTCGCCGAGCAGCCCGATGCGCCCTTGGTGGTGCACGGCGTGCAGCACGTGTTCCATCCGCCGATCACGCTTGGCGGCTGGCCGTCGGCAGACCGGCGCTCGCGGCTGGTCTTCATCGTGCGCGGCATCCCGCGCCAGATCATCGAGAACACCTTGTGCAAATTTGCCGCGGTGAACCGTAACGCAATTCGACGCTCAGCGGCGTAGGTCAGTGCTCGGATGGTTTCATTATTGGTTGTGGAGGGAGAGGGACATGACTGAGACAAAGAACGGCAAGGGAGCTGGCGCGTTCAACCGGCGCGCGCTGCTGAAGGCGGCCGGTGCCACCTGCCTCGCATCGGCGATCAACGTGCCGCTGGTCAACGTCGCGCGGGCCGCCGGCAATACGATCAAGATCGGCTGGGTCGGGTGCCTCTCCGGCGTCCGAGCACCTTTCGCCGAGCCCGACACCTGGATCCATGAACGCATCAAGGCGCGGCTGAAGGACGGCCTGAAGATCGGCGGCAAGACCTGGCAGGTCGAGTTTGTTTTCAAGGACAATCAGTCCGACCCCAACCGCTCGTCGGTGGTCGCGAGCGAACTGGTGCTGCGGGAGAAATGCGACCTGATCCTGATCGAGGACGGCGACGCGCAGGCACCGGTGCAGGAGCTCGCCGACGCCCGCGGCATTCCATCGATTTCGACCATGGTGCCGTGGCAAGGCTGGATGTTTCCGCGCAAGTCGACGCCCGACAAGGGCTTCCCCTACAGCTATCACTTCTTCTGGGGCGCCGATGACGTCGTGAAGAATTTCCTCGGCATGTGGCAGTCGGTCGACACCAACAAGAAGGTCGGCACGCTCTATATCGACAATCCCGCCGGCCAGGCGTTCTCCGACTCGAAGGTCGGTCTGCCCGGCGGCATCACGGCTGCGGGCTACCAGGAATTCTCCGCCGGCAAATTCCAGATTGCGACCGACGATTTCACCAATCAGGTGTCGTCGTTCAAGAACAGCGGCGTCGACATCGTGTCCGGCTTCACCTACGGCAATCACTGGGTGACGCTGTGGAATCAGGCGGCCCAGGCTGGCTTCAAGCCGCAGATCTGCACCGTGGCGGCAGCGTTCCTGTTTCCGAGTGCGGTGAATGCACTCGGCGATCGCGGCGACGGCATGTCCACCGAAGTGTGGTGGACACCGGCCTATCCGTTCAAATCGTCGCTGACCGGGCAGAGCGCCGCCGAACTGGCCGCGGAATGGGAGAAAACGACCGGCAAGCAATGGACTCAGCCGATAGGTTATGCCCACGCCTTGTGGGAAGTTGCGCTCGCCGCATTGCAGAACAGCGACCCGAAGGACAGGAATTCGCTGCGCGATGCCATCGCCGGTCTCGATATGGAGACGGTGGTCGGACCGGTGAAGTTCAAGGGAACGCCGATCAAGAACGTCGCGGTGACCTCGCTGTCGGGCGGGCAGTGGCGCAAGACCAGGGGCGGCAAGTCGAAATACGAGCTGCTGATCGTGCACAACGGCACCGCGCCGTTCATTCCGAAGCAGGCCGATCTCCAGCTGCTCTCCAAGCTGGCCTGAGATGGCACCGCTTCTGCGCGTCAGCAGGCTTTGCAAGCGCTTCGGCGAGATCGTTGTCGCCGACAATGTCAGCTTCGCGCTGGCGCGCGGCGAATGCCTCGGCGTGATCGGTCCCAACGGCGCCGGCAAGAGCTCGTTGTTGAACCTGATCGTCGGCCTGCTCATGGCCGACGGCGGGTCGATCATGCTCGACGACACCGAGATATCCGGGCTGCCGCCGCATCGCCGGGCGCGGATGGGGCTCGGGCGCGCGTTCCAGATCCCGCAGCCATTCCCGCACCTCTCCGTCTACGAGAACGCGCTGGTCGCAGCGTCCTACGGCGCGGGTCTCTATGGCGAGGCGGCGTCGGACTGGACCATGGAGGTGTTGCAGCGGACCGGGCTCGACGCCAAGGCGGGCAAGCTCGCCGGCGCCTTGCCGCTGATTGATCGCAAGCGGCTGGAATTCGCCAAAGCGCTGGCCTCGAAGCCCAAGCTGATCCTGCTCGACGAGATCGCGGCCGGGCTGACCGAGCCCGAGGTCGAACGCTTGGTCGCGATCATCCAGTCGGTGAAAAAAGACCATGCCATGATCTGGATCGAGCACATTCCGCACGCGCTGCGCGCGGTGTCGGATCGCATCCTGGTGCTCGATTTCGGCCGCAAGGTGCTGGAAGGACCGCCAGCTGACGTCATGGACAGCGCAGTGGTGCGCGAGATCTACATGGGATTGAAGGCCGATGGCGTTGCTTGACGTGAACGGCCTGCAGATCTTCTACGGCGATCTCCAAGCCGTGTTCGACATGAACTTCACCGTCGCGGACGGCGAGGCGGTGGCGCTGGTCGGCGCCAACGGCGCCGGCAAGTCGACCTTCCTGAAGGCGCTGGTCGGGCTCAACGAGGAGCGCCGCGGGGCGGTGCATTTCGACGGCGTCGACATCTCGCAGATGCCGGCCGAAGACGTGTCGCGGCTCGGGCTCATCATGGTGCCCGAGGGCCGGCTGCTGTTCGAATCACTGACCATCGAGGAGAACCTCTTGATGGGCAGCGTCAATCGGCGCAAGGGCGGCTGGACCTTGCGGCGGGTGTTCGAGCTGTTCCCAATTCTTGAGGAGCGGCGGCGGATGTTCCCCGGTCAGCTCTCTGGCGGTCAGCAGCAGATGGCGGCGATCGGCCGGGCGCTGATGTCGAACCCGCGGTTGCTGCTGTGCGACGAGATCTCGCTCGGGCTCGCGCCTGTCGTGGTCGAGCAGATCTATCGCTCCTTTGCCGATATCCGCCGCGAGGGCACCGCCGTCGTGCTGGTCGAGCAGGACGTCAAGCGCGCGCTCGCGACCTCGGAGCGAATTTATTGCCTGTTGAAGGGGCGGGTCTCGCTGACCGGCCCGGCGCAAGGAATGCAGCCGGAGCAGCTGACCCACGCCTATTTCGGTAGCTAGCCAGGATTGGCAACGAAGATGATCTGGGTTGAGACGTTGATCAACGGAGTGCTGTTGGGCGGGCTCTATGGCCTGCTCGGGATCGGGCTCGCGCTGGTGTTCGGCGTGATGCGCGTCGTCAACATCGCGCATGGCGAGTTCATGGTGCTGAGCGCGTTCTGCGCGGTGCTGCTGTCCAATATGTTTCCGCAGGTCTCGCCGCTGTTGATGCTGATCCCGGTGATCGCACTGTCCTTTGCGGTCGGCTGGCTCTACCAGGCTGTGATCGTCAACCGCGTCGTGACCTCGCCCGATCCGCTGTCGCCGCTATTGCTGACCTTCGGCGTGTCGGTGATCCTGCGCAATGTGATGGTGGAAATCTTCGGCGCGGACGTGCGCAGCCTCCAGGTCGGCGAGCTGTCCCGCGCCAGCCTCGAGGTCGCCGGCCTCAACATCGGCATCATGCCGCTGCTCACGCTGGTGCTCGCCGCATTGCTGTTCATGGCGCTGCAACTCGTGCTGCGCCATACCGAGTTCGGGCGGATCGTGCGCGCGACCGCCGACCGCCGCGACATCGTCCGGCTGTCCGGGGTCAAGCCCGACCGGGTCTATAATTATGTGATGGGCCTGTCGCTGGCGCTCGGCGCGATCGGCGGCGTGCTGCTTGCGGTGCGCTCGAGCTTCACGCCGTTCTCGGGTGGCGAGCGGCTCCTGATCGCCTTCGAGGTCGTGGTGCTCGGCGGGCTCGGCTCGTTCTGGGGCGCGCTGCTTGGCGGCATCGCGCTCGGCATGGCGCAGCTGATCGGGCTGAAGATCGATCCGAATGCCGGGCTGCTCTACGCGCATCTCCTGTTCTTCATCATGCTGCTGATCCGCCCGTCGGGTCTCGTGTCGAGCAGGGTGTGACGCCGATGCCGACACGGACAATTCTCCTGGTCTCTGGCATCGTGCTGGTTGCGGTCATCGCCGGCGCGCCCTTCGTGCTGAACGAAGGCTTTCTGCGGCTCGCGACCGAATGCCTGCTGCTGCTGACGATGGCGCAGATGTGGAACCTGCTCGCGGGCTATGCCGGGCTGGTGTCGCTCGGCCATCAGGTCTTCGTCGCCTTCGGCGCCTATGCGCTGTTCCTGATCTCGGGCTGGCTCGAGATCACCCCGATCTGGGTGCTGCCGGTGGCGCCGCTGGTCGCCGGCGCCGTCGCGGCGATCATCGCGTTTCCGCTGTTTCGGCTGCGCGACGCCTATTTCTCGATCGCGATGTGGGTGTTCGCCGAGATCATCGGCGCCTTCACGATGAAGTCGCAGGCGGTCGGCGGCACCTCCGGCGTGCCGCTCGCCACCAGCAAGCTGATCGATTTCGACTGGTTCGAGCCGACGATGTTCTGGCTCGCCGGCGGCCTGACGCTCGTCACCATCGCGGCGCTCTACAAGATGATGACCTCGAGCTTCGGGCTCGGGCTGATGAGCGTGCGCGACAACGATCTTGCGGCGATGAGCGTCGGCGTCGACGTCCGCCACAACCGCTTCATCGCCTTCGTGCTGTCGGCGGCGGGATGCGGGCTTGCCGGTGCGCTCAGCTTCATGGGCAATCTGTTCATCGCGCCGCTGGCGGCGTTCGATGTCAACTGGTCGGTCTACATGATGTTCATCGTGATCATCGGCGGCATCGGAACGCTGGAAGGCCCGATCCTCGGCGTCATCATCTTCTTCGGTCTGCGCGAGCTGATGACCGGACCGCTCGGCCTGTCCGGCGGCTGGTACCTGGTCGGGCTCGGCCTCATCGCCGTCGTCGTGATGATCGTGGCGCCGCGCGGCATCTGGCCGGCCTTGCGCGACCGTCTCGGCGTGCGGTTGCTCGATGTCCACCGGGCCGCGCCGTGCCCGGCCACGGCCGCGATCCTGCCGGCGACATCAGAACGGGTTACCGGATGAAGCGGGCCTTCACGCCGTCACCTTTGCTTGTATTCTGAGCGTTCTGGCTTTGAGTGGAGGGCGAGATGGCTCTGATATCCCGGCATGGCGGATGGGCGTTGGCCGGTCTGGTCGCGGCGACATTGGCGGCTCCGCCATCGGCGCAGGCCGAGCGCAGGATGTGGCCGCAGGCGGCGGCGACGCACCCGATGGATGGGCTGACGACGGACGAGATCCGCTCGGTCTCCGAAACCCTCCGCGGCGCCGGCAAGCTCGACGATGCGACGCGGGTCGTCTCGATGACGGTCGAGGAGGATCCCAAGAACGAGGTGCGGGCGTGGAAGCCCGGACAGCCGTTCGCGCGCCGCGCCAGCGCGACGCTGTTGAGCGGCGGGCATCTCTACGAGGCGCATCTCGACCTCGCTGCGCGCAGCCTCGTCGGCTGGGAGGAGATCAGGGATCATGAGGCGGCGCTAACCATCGACGAATTGATGTCCGCCGGCGATCTGCCGAAGCAGGACCCGCGCTGGATTGCCGCGATGGCCAAGCGCGGCATCACCGATTTCAAGGACGTGCTGTGCCTGCCGCTGACGGTCGGGCCGGTCACCGATCCGGCCCTGAAAGGCCGCCGGCTGCTCAACGTCCCCTGTGTCGACACCGCGGGTGCCGCCAACAATCTCTGGGGCAAGCCGATCGAGAACCTGTTCGCCCAGGTCGATCTCAAGAGCAAGACGGTGCTGTCGGTGACCGATCTCGGCGTGGTACCGCCACCGCCGCAGACGCCCTCGCACGCCTATGCCGACTCCGGAAAATACCGCAAGCCCCCGAAGCCGATCGAGATCATGGCGCCCGAGGGCAGCAATGTGAAGGTGGAGGGCGGCCAGGTCCGCTGGGACAATTGGTCGTTCCATGTCCGTCTCGAGCCGCGCGTCGGCGCCGTGCTGTCGCTGATCCGCTACGACGACCACGGCAGCTTCCGCGATATCGCCTATCAGATCTCGGCGAGCGAGATGTTTGTGCCCTATATGGATCCGGCGCCGACCTGGTCGTTCCGCGCCTATATGGATATCGGCGAGTACGGCTTCGGCGTGCTGTCCAGCGAATTGCAGCGCGGCATCGACTGTCCCGAAGGCGCGCATTATCTCGATCTGACGATCTCGGACACCAAGGGCAATCCGGTCGTCTCCAAGGGCGCGGTCTGCATCTTCGAGCGCCCGACCGGCGATCCGATCTGGCGCCACAGCGAGCTGATCAACAACACGGCCGAGGTGCGGCCGAACAATGAGCTGGTGGTGCGGATGGCGCCGGTGGTCGGCAATTACGACTATCTGGTCGACTACGTGTTCGACCGTGCCGGCAACATCGATGTCCGGCTCGGCGCCTACGGCATCGACGCCACCAAGGGCGTGGCGAGCAAGACATTGAGCGACCCGACCGCCGCGCAGGATACCGCCTACGGAACGCTGGTCGACGAAGGGCTGCTGGCGGTCAACCACGATCACTACATGACGTTCCGGATCGACATGGACGTCGACGGTACCGCGAACCGGCTGGTCGAGGACCGCTTCAATGTCCGCCGGCTGGAGCAGGGCCAACGCAAGAGCCTCTGGCAGGTCGACACCAGGCCGGTCACGACCGAAGGACCGGTCACGACGCCGCTGAACGCGGCGCAGTTCAGGATCGAGAGCGCGGGCAAGACCAACAAACAAGGCTACCGCACCAGCTATCAGATCATGCCCGGCCACTCCGACGTCTCGCTACTGGCCAAGGACGATCCGATCCAGCTGCGCGCCGGCTTCAGCGCCTACACGCTGTGGACCTCGGCCTACGCCCGGGACGAGCGCTACGCCGCGGGCATGTATCCGAACGGAAACGCCGAGGTCGATGGTCTGCCGAAATGGACCGCGGCGAAGCGGCCGATCGAGGACCGCGACCTGGTGCTGTGGTACACGGTCGGCTTCCGCCACGTGCCGCGCGCCGAGGATTGGCCTGTCATGCCCGGCCTGTGGCATGGATTCCGGCTGCGGCCGTTCAACTTCTTCGATCGCAATCCCGCGCTCGACGTGCCGCCGATGGTGAATGCCAGGGATACGAAATGAAGGCCCGCACGTATCGCATCGGCGCGCTGCTGGCGTTGCTGGCGACAGCGCCTGCCGCGCCTGGCGCAGCGGCTGAAAGCAGCATTGATGATGCGTCCTTGCTCTATCTGAGCAGCGGCGATTGGGAGCGCCAGTCCGCGCCGCGCAAGATCGCGCTCGCGGCCGATTTCATGCGGATCTTCTGCACCGTTCAGACCATGTCGGCCGCGACGCTGGCCGATTGCCTCGATCGCGACAAGGCCGATGGCGCGCCGTTCGAGCGCGCCATGGCCTGCGTCAGCGCTTTGTCAGCCGGCCGCTGAGAGGCCGGCGTCAATTCCTTCGGCGATCCGCTTCACGTCGACTGACGTGAGGATCAGCGGCGGGGACAGGATGAGGTTGTTGCCGGAGACCCGCAGCATCACCCCCGCCTCGTAGGCGGCGTCGGCGACCTTGGCCATCGTCTTCTTGTCGGCGGGTTTCTTGCTGTCGCGATCGGCGACCAATTCGAGCGCGGCCATCAGGCCCTTGCCCCTGACGTCGCCGACCAGCGCATGCTTTACTTTCAGCGTGGCCAGCGCCTGGGCGAGGTCCTTGCCGCGCGCGGCGGCATTCTCGTCGAGCTTGAGGCGGCGGGTCTCGGCGAGTGCCGCCAGGCCCGCAGCGCAGCCGACCGGATGGCCCGAATAGGTGTAGCCATGGCCGATCGAGCCGAATGTCGTGGTGTCGGCCTCGAAGGTTTCCGCGACGGCTTCACCGATCAGCGTCGCGCCGAGCGGGAAATAGCCCGAGGTGATCGCCTTGGCCATCGTCATCATGTCCGGCTTCACGCCCCATAGCCGCGAGCCCGACCATGCGCCGGTGCGTCCGAAGCCGGTGACGACCTCGTCGGCGATCATCAGGATGCCGTGGCGATCGCAGATCTCACGCGCTAGTTTCATGAAGCTGTCCGGCGGCACGATCACGCCGCCGGCACCTAACACCGGCTCCATGATGAAGGCGGCGATGGTGTCGGCGCCCTGGAACGCGATCTCTTCTTCCATCGCCGCCGCGCAGAGCTGCGCAAGCCTGGCGGGATCGGTTTCGTTGAAGGGATTGCGATAGGTCGACGGCGCCGGGATGTGGAACACGCCCGGCAGCATCGGCTCATAGTTGCGGCGGAAATTGGCGTTGCCGTTGACGGACGCGCCGCCGAAATGGGTGCCGTGATAGCCCTTCTTCAGCGCCAGGAACTTGGTACGGTCGGCCTGGCCCTTGATCTTCCAGTATTGCCGGGCAAGGCGCAACGCGGTCTCGACCGAGTCCGATCCGCCCGAGGTGAAGAAGGCGCGCACCATGCCTTCAGGCTTGAACCATTCGGTGAGCTCGTAGGCGAGCTCGATCGAAGGACCGCTGGAGGTGCCGCGGAAGCCCGAATAGTATGGCAGCGCGCCGAGCTGGTCTGATATCGCCTGCTTGATCGGATCGCAGCTGTAGCCGAGATTGACGTTCCACAACCCGCCGACCGCATCGATCACGGTCTTGCCGTCAATGTCGGTAACTTCGACGCCTTCGCCCTGCATCACGATCCGCGGCGGCTGCGCCCGCATCTCGGCGGGATGGGCCATCGGGTGCCAGATCGGCTTGGCGTTGTTCTCAACCAGGAAGTTTCTGTCGCGCATGTTGGTTCTCAATTTAGCTCAGTCGAATTGCAGCCCGAAATGCCGCAGCGCCTCGCCGTAGGACGCGGCCGGGTTGCGCACATCAAACAGCACCGTGCGCATGTTGCACGCAACGGCGCCTGCGATGTTGCGGCGCTGGTCGTCGACGAAGACGCAATTGTCTGCCTCCAGCGCCAGTTCGGCCAGCACGCTTTGATAGGCGCGGGAATCGGGTTTCAGGATCCCGGTGTGGGTGGCGTCGACGATGGTCTCGAAGCGCTTGAGGATCGAAAGACGGTTGCGGAAATCGGCGCCGTAGAACAGGTCGAGCTCGTTCGACAGGATGGCGAGCCGCAACCCGGCATCGGCAGCGAGCTCGATCGCGCGCACCGCCTCGGGGCGGATCACGGTGTCGGGATCGGCACCGCGCACCCGTTTCACGAAGGTTTCCATGTCGTGCCAGTCTTCGCCGAGCATGCGGCCGACCTCGCGGCTGCGGGTCAGCCAGTAGTCGCGTTCCGAAATCTCGCCGCGCTGCATTGACGTCCACAGCGGATCGCTGTCGGGCGCGAATGGTCCGAGCCATTTCAGCGTGCATGGCGCGAGCCCGAGCGTGCGCTCGGTCAGGTCATGGGTCTCGAACAGGGTCTTCGAGATCACCCCGCCGAAGTCGAGCACCAGCGCCTGGGCGTGCGGCCTCATCATGCGGCCGCCGTCGTGCGGCCGGGGCGGACAATGCCGGCCGCGACCCAGCGGTCGAAGATCGCGAGCACCGTTTCGTTGAATGCGGCGCTGTTGATGTGATCCTTGATCTCATGCAACTCCACCGGCGGCTGGACCGCCGACCGCATCGCGTCAACAAAGGCGGCGAGGGCGTCGGGATCGTGCAGGGCCTCGCCCTCGCGGTCCCATTGCTGGATGCCGCCGGCCGGCAGCACGAAGGCAACCGGTGCGCTGGCCTGGGCCAGCTTCCCGGCGATCGCGCGGGCGATGCGCTGGCGATCGGCGGCCCCTGAGGTCGCCGACGCAAGCAGCCGGTTATGCGCGTGGAACGGCCGATCCGACAGCTCCTTTGGAACGCCAAGCCATGCCGGAAAGTCGACCATGTCGATCGCCCCGGGCGCAACGATCTGCGGAATGCCGGCTCGGCCCGCATTCTCCAGCCTGTCGGCGCCGGAATTCACCACCGAGCCAGTGAGCTGATTGGCGACCTCCTGCAGGCTGAGGTCGAGTACGGCGGCAAAACCGCCTTGGGCTGCGATCGATTCCATCGCGCGGCCGCCCATGCCGGTGGTGTGAAAGACGACGACCTCATAGCCGCGCCGCTCCAGCTGCGGCTTGAGCTCGACCATGTAGCGCAGGCAGCTCTTGCCAAGCGATGTGATCGCGACCACCGGCCGGTCCCGGCTAGGCTTGATCGCGCTCTTCGCGGCGCCGACGATCGCGCCGCAGGCTTGCGACAGCACGGCCGTGCAGGTGCCGTTGAGGCCGTAGAGCCCGCCGGCCCACAGGATCATCATCAGGTCGGCGGCGACGCGCTCGGGCGGAATCAAATGCGAGAAGGCGACGGTCGAGACGATCAGCTTGGGCAGGCCGAGCGGCAGCGCCTGCGCGACGTCGAGCGCAAGATCGGTTCCCATCGTGCCGCCGATCGCGATCACGCCGTCGATGGCATCGCGCGCGGCGAGCTCGCGCGCGAGTTTGGTGGCGCCGACCGCCATTAGCGACATCGCGGTATTCTCGTCGCCACTCGATGCGACCGCCGCGATCGTGGTCTGCGCAGCGGCCGCCACCGCGTGCTTGTCGTGCGCCGGCTGGTACGGCGGATCACCGAGCACGCTGATGTCCATCATGATGGTTCTGCCGCCGGCACGCGCGATGCACTCGCTCATGAACAGCAGTTCGTCGGCCTTGGTGTCTCCCGTTCCGATCAGGAGAATGCGGGGCTCTGTCATCTCGGGCATGACCTTCGGCTCGCCAGCGGCGTGAGGAATGTGGACGAGTTGGTTTGCACCCAGCGTGCGGGAGCGTTCGGCCATCGTGCGATCACGCTATGGGGATGCTCGCTGCGGTGACATCCACCTATCGGTTGATTGCTGCCAAAGCCTTGATTTGGCGAGGATTGCATCACGCCAGCGATCCCGGTCGGGAGTCGCTTTCGCCACCGTCACAATGATCCCGCATGCAGCAAGCCCAGATCGATCAACTCCGCTCGGCTGCTATTCCGGCCCAGCAGCTCTTCATTGGCGGCCAACCTGCCCAGGCGGTCGGCGAGGCGCGGCTTGACGTCGTGTCGCCGATCGACGGCCAGCTGCTGACGACCATCGCCGACGGCGATGCGGCCGATATCGACGCCGCGGTGAGGCATGCGCGGCAGGCCTTCGAGCAGGGCAGCTGGTCGCGCGCGGCCCCGGCGCAGCGCAAGAAGGTGCTGCTGCGGTTCGCCGAGCTGATCGAGCGGCACGCGCTCGAGATCGCGGTGCTCGGCGTCCGCGACAATGGCACCGAGATTGGCATGGCCTACAAGGCCGAACCGCTGTCGGCGGCCGGCACGATCCGCTACTACGCCGAGGCGATCGACAAGGTGTATGGCGAGATCGCGCCGACCTCAGGCGACGTGCTCGGGCTGGTACATCGCGAGCCCCTCGGCGTCGTCGGCGTGATCGTGCCGTGGAATTTTCCGCTGATGATCGGAGCGTGGAAGATCGGTCCCGCACTCGCCGCCGGAAATTCGGTCGTGGTCAAGCCGCCGGAGCTCGCATCGCTGACGCTGCTGCGGCTTGCCGAGCTCGCGACCGAGGCGGGCTTGCCGGATGGCGTGCTCAACGTCGTCACCGGCCGCGGCGCATCGGCCGGCGAGGCGCTTGCGCTACATATGGATGTCGACGTGCTCGCCTTCACCGGCTCGGGCGCGGTCGGGCGGCGGCTGCTGGAAGGTGCGGCGCGGTCGAACCTGAAGCGCGTGCATCTCGAGCTCGGCGGCAAATCGCCCAATATCGTGTTCGCCGATGTGCCAGACATCAAGCATGCGGCCAAGGTCTCCGCGAACGGCATCTTCCGGAATTCGGGCCAGGTCTGCGTCGCCGGTTCGCGGCTGCTGGTGCAGTCGCAGGTCTACGATCGCTTCATGGCTGAATTGCTCGATGCCACCGCGAGGCTCAAAGTCGGCGATCCCCTCGAATTGACCTCGGACATCGGTGCCGTAGCGAGCAAGGTACAGCTACGCAAGAATCTCGACGCCGTTGCCCGCGCGGAGGAGCAGGGCGCGAAGCGGCTGGTTGGCGGCGAGCAGATTCGCGCCGAGAGCGGCGGCAACTTCATGGCGCCCGCGATCCTCGCTGAGGTGACGCCGGCGATGGAGGTGTGGCGCGAGGAGGTGTTCGGCCCGGTGCTCTCGGTCACCCGGTTCGACAGCGAGGAAGATGCTGTCGCGCTTGCCAATGCGACGTCCTATGGACTTGCGTCCGCGGTGTGGACCGAAAGCCTCTCGATGGCGCATCGCATGGTGCGAGCCATTAGAGCCGGCGTCGTGCACGTCAACGCCTATGGCGGCGCCGACATCACGGTGCCGCTCGGCGGCTTCAAGCAATCCGGATTCGGACGCGACAAGTCGCTGCACGCGCTCGATGCCTATACCGACCTCAAGACCGCCTGGATCGCGCTATGACATCTGCAACTGCCGAACGCTCAGACGTTCTGAACCGATTGCTCGATGCCGAGCAGGAGCGTTTTCGCGCGCTGCATCCGCGCTCGGCCGCGGCTTGGCAGCAAGGCAGGCAGCACTATCTCTATGGCGGCCCGTCGCACTGGATGCGGCGCTGGGCCGGCGGCTTCCCGGTCTATGTCGAGGAGGCGCTGGGCGCGCATATCAGAGACATCGACGGCCGCGACTATATCGATTTCTGCCTTGGCGACACCGGCGGCATGTGCGGGCACGCGCCGGAGGCGGTGACGGAGGCGGTGCTCAATCAGCTCAAGCGCGGCGCGACCATGATGCTGCCGACCGAGGACAGCATCTGGGTTGGTGCCGAGCTGTCGCGCCGCTTCGGTCCGAAATACTGGACGCTGACGACGTCGGCGACCGACGCCAACCGCGCCGCGATCCGCATCTCGCGCATGATCACCGGCCGGCGCAAGGTGCTGGTGTTCTCCGGCTGCTATCATGGCGGCGTCGAGGAGGCGCATGTCGAGATCCGCGACGGCCGCGTCGGGCTGCGCAACATGATCCATCCCAACGGCATCGATCATGATGCCGTGAGCCGCGTCGTCGAATTCAACGATGTCGCGGGCCTCGAGGCGGCGCTGGCGCATGGCGACGTCGCCTGCGTGCTGACCGAGCCGCTGATGACGAATTTCGGCATGATCCCGGTCGATCCCGGATTTCACCAGGCGTTGCGCGACCTGACCCGCCGTAGCGGCACCGTGCTGATCATCGACGAGACCCACACACTGTCCTGCGGACCGGGCGGTTACAGCCAGGCGTATGGCCTGGAGTCCGACATTCTCGTCGCGGGCAAGGCGATTGCGGGCGGCGTCCCTGCCGGCGTGTTCGGGCTCAGCCAGGAGATCGCCGAGCGGCTGTGGAAGCTCGTGCCTCACGTCAATCCGCGCGCGCGGCAGTCCGCGCATCTCGGCTTCGGTGGCACGCTGGCCGGCAACGCGCTGACGGTCGCGACCATGCGCGCGGTGCTGGAGAAGGTGCTGACCTCTGCAAATTACGAGCGGATGATCGAGACCGCGACCTGGCTCGCGCAGGAAGCACGCCGGCTGATCGAAGCGGCCGGTCTGCCCTGGCACGTCACGCAGATCGGCGCCCGCGCGGAGATCATGTTCATGCCGCAGCCCCCGCGCAACGGCGCCGACGTCATTGCGGGGAGACAACCGGATCTCGAGACCTTGCTGCATGCGTTCTACATGAACGAGGGCATCCTGGTGACGCCGTTCCACACCATGCTGCTGACGTGCCCGGCGACCTCGGCGCGCGACGTCGACAAGCATACGGCGGTGTTGGCGCGATTCATCGATTTCCTGCGCGGCGCGGGAGCAATCTGATGCAGCCGCCTCCGTTCGATCTTGAGGGCCGGGTTGCCATCGTCACCGGCGGAGGCCGGGGGATCGGCGCCGCGATCGTGACGCGGCTCGCGCAGGCCGGCGCGATCGTGGTGATCGCCAACCGGACGCTTGACGTAGCCGAGGCGCTGGCGCGTGGCCTCACGGCCGATGGACGGTTGGCGCATTGCATTCCGTTCGACCGGCTCGATAGGGGCAGCTTGCGCGCGATGGTCGACGGTGTCGCCAGCAAGTTCGGCCGGCTTGACATCGTCGTGCACAATGCCGGCGGTTGTCTGTGGGCCTCGCTCGAGGAGATTGATGAAGCCAGGCTCGACGAGACGCTGGCGCTGAACCTGAACGCCAGCATCTGGCTCGCACAGGCCGCCAGTCCGCATATGCGCGCCAACAGGTTCGGGCGCATCCTCGTGACGTCGTCGGTGTCGGCGCGCGTCGCGATGGGCGGCGGCGCGCATTACTCGGCGGCAAAGGCCGGCGTCAACGCGTTCATCCGTGGCGCCGCCTTCGAGCTGGCGCGCGACGGCATCACGGTCAATGGCGTCGAGGCCGGCTTCATCGAGAAGCCCGGCCGCGGCAGCATGAGCGCGCCGGAGATCAAGGCCAAGCTCGAGCGCTTCATTCCGATGGGGCGCATGGGGAGCGCCGACGACATCGCTTGCGCGATGCTCTACCTCGCTTCCGTTGAAGCCAGATACGTCACCGGGCAGACCATCGTGGTCGATGGCGGTTCGACCTTGCCCGAAACCGGATTCGCCGTCGAACGGCAATGGGGGTCTAGATGAGCATGATCGCCGCGCAAACCCGTTCCGCATTTGTCGCGAGGGAACACCGGTTTCGACATTTCCGGATCATGCTGTGATGCCGCGGCTCGACGGAAAGACCGCGCTGGTGGCCGGCGCGGCCACCGGGATCGGCCGGGCCACGGCCGTGCTGCTGGCGCTGAGCGGCGCGCGCGTCGTGCTGTTCGGCCTCGGTGACGCCGAGCTACAAACCGCTGCGGCCGAGTGCGGCGGGCAGGCGATCCATGGCGACGTCACGCGTCCGGACGACGTTGCGAAAGCCGTCACCGCCTGCGGCGCGCGGCTCGATGTCGTCGTCAATGCGGCGGGTTTGATCGTGCCGGATCAGCCCGCAAGCGTCTCTGACGAGGTCTGGGCCAAAACGCTCGATGTCAACCTCACCGGGACGATGCGCGTCTGTCGCGCATCGCTGCCGCTGCTCCGGCAGCGCGGCGGCGCGATCGTCAACATCGCTTCCGTTGCCGCGTTCAATGCCAGCCCGGATAGTGCAAGCTACGCCGCCAGCAAGGCGGCCGTCGTCGCCTATACACGCTCGCTGGCCTATGCGCACGGCGCCGACGGCATCCGTGCCAATGCGGTCGCGCCCGGCTGGGTGCGGACGCCGATGAGCGCCCAAGAGATGCAGTTGCTCGCCGAGCAGAACGGCACCACGGCCGAGAGCGAGTTTCGCGCCGTCGAACGACGGATCGCCTTGGGACGGATGGCCGACCCCGCCGACATCGCGGCATGCTGCCTGTTCCTGGCGTCCGACGAGGCGTCCTTCGTCACGGGAGCGGTACTGGTCGCCGATGGCGGCGGCCGCTCGCCGACACAAAATCGCGCAGTCTAGAGCCGCGTTCCGGTGAACCGAAACGCGGCTACAGATTGTTTGACGCGTTTTCTTCACGCGAACCGGGGTCCGCTTCGCTCGAAAACGCTCTGGAGCGGTCGATTGGCGTCCAGGTGTGGCCGCCGGCACCTTGATAAGGACCGGTGGATTTGGCACTCTCGCACGTCACGTCATTCGATCGAGGGGCGTTATGAACAAGTCATTTTCTGTGATCATTGCCGCGGCCGCTTCAATCGTCGTGCTGTCGTCGACGGCGGCGAAATCTGGCGAGGTCTACCCGTTTGGTGATCCGCCGTACCGGCTGGACTTCGTGCAGGAGCCTCAGATCGAATCAGGCTGCTGGAAATGGAATTGGCAGCTGTACCAGTGGCAGGACTACTGCCCGGTCTACGTCTATCCGAAGGCTTATATGTTCTCGCGCTCGTCGCGCGTCGTGCTCCACTCCAAGGGGTGAGCAGCAACCTCGCGACTTGAAGAGCTCTGCGTCACGCCAATCGGAGCGACGCAGAAGCACATGTTCTTATGAGTGCGCGATGGTGCAGGCGACCTGCTGGTGCTTGCCGAAGTTGAGCAGCGCGTTTTCCCGGAAACCGTCCAGCCAGATGCCGCGGCCGGCATAGCGATAGCCGACGCCCATCGGAACGTGCCGCACATGGATGCCGCCACGACCGGTCAGCAGCGAGGCGGTGACCACTTCGCCCTCGACCGACACGGCGTGCGGGCACAGCGGATAGTGATGGCCATTCTCGCAGGTGAAGACGATCTCGGTGCAGGTGCCGACCGGTGCCTTGGTGATCAGGCCGAGATCCGCGGCCGCCGCCGGCCGGGAATTGCCCGACAGGGCTGCACCCAAAGCCAGAATTCCCGCGACCATGTAGCCAATTCGAATACGCATCAGTGCCCCCTCGTCCAGCGATAGGCTAAGTAATTGAGAAAAAATATCTCGCGCTAAATGAGCAAAAAAAGCCTCCAAGGTCAAACCTGCGACAGCGGTCGGCAGAGGGGTCGTGCGCTGGGTGTTGCAGGTTTGCTGCACTGGAACGGAATTGAGCGGAAGGCTGTCCGGCCGCGACAACATGCCTTTACTGGCCACAATTGGCCTGCAAGTGGTGGGAGGTATTTGAGTCGTTTCGCAGGGACTGCTTTCAGCGCCTGACCGGGTCGCATCGCGAACGGGGCCGCGCGAACATCGGGGGTGGGAATGGACTTCCGTGATGCAATCGCAGGTTCGCTCCTGACCGTGATGATGGTCTCGACGTCTGCGCTGTCGGCTCAGGCGCAGACGCCAGCTCTTCAAGCCCCGAACGGCCGGGCCGCGGCAGCGCAGGGCGATCAATCGTTTTCCGGGCCGAGCTTCCGCAAGGGCTTGTGGCGCTTCATCCGAACGCTCGACGTCGTCAGGACCGCCAACAAGAATTTCAAGTATCGCGTGGTGAACGCGGAAACGACGCGCTGCGTCGACCCCACCTTCGCGATGAAGGCGACCTTTTCGCCGGATCCGGTCGGAAGCTGCGTCTCCGACAAGCCTGAAAAGGTCGGCAATCAATACACCTTCGGACACCGATGCGATTACATGGGAGCGGTCAGCACCGTCATCACGGTGCGCAGCGACGAGGCCTATACCGAGCTGAATGAGGTCAGCACCGGCGAGCATCCGAGGACCGACATGGTCGTCGCGACCAGGATCGGCGACTGCGACGATGGGACGGCCGCCAGTCCCGAAAAGTCGGCCGCCGGGCGCCTGCAGCAGTAGCTGGAGATCAGGAGCGGCCGGCTCGGTATCGGCGCGCTGAAGGCTCGGCTTTGGCCGCCGGTGCCTCGCCTTTGACGGTGGAGAGTCGCAACCAAAAGGGCGAGCGTTTACCTGACCTTAACGCGAAGTATTCTGAAATGACGTCAGGTTGGGCGTGCTTCAAGGCGAAGTCACGCGAAGCGCATCGTGCGGCCGATTAAGGATTCAACACATGGTATCGCGTGAGGACTTCGGGCAGTCGAAGGTCTGCGCATGCGCGCTTGGCGCGGTGATCGCGCTCGCCGTGTCCTTGCTTGCGCCGCAGAGCGCCCTGGCCGACGAGAGCTTCAACGGGCCGACCTTCCGCAAAGGCATGTGGCTTTTCGTGCGGACGATGGAGCTGGTGTCGCCGTCGAACGGACGTCAGAAGCTGCTCGAGCGCGAAATGACCCGCTGTGTCGACCCGACCCAGTCGATGAAGGCGACATTCTCGTCACCGTCGATCGGAAACTGCCATTCATCGAGGCCGGAAAAGATCAGCAACAAGTACATCTTCTCCAACCGCTGCGACTACATGGGGCCGGTCTCCACCGTCATTACCGTTCTGAGCGATGAGGCCTACACTGAGGTCAACCAGGTCCACGGTCAGGCGCCGCGGATGGACCGGGTGGTCGCCCGCCGGATCAGCGATTGCCATGAGGACAGGGCGCAGCTTGGCCAGCCCGCCGCTGCTGCATCGAGCGACGTTTCGCGCGAGCTGGAGCAGGAGACTGCTGAGGGCGATCCGCTCTAGATCATGATGCGTTTCCACGGAATCGCATCATGATCTCATCTCTTTGTTTGAGCATGATCTCCGCGCAAACGCGTTTGTCGCGAGGGAAAACCGGTTTCCGGATCATGCTCCTAACGCTGTGCCGTCAGATCTTCTGCTGGTTGCCCGGCCCGCTCACCTTGACAGTGATCTTCTGAATTTCGGTACGGCCGCCCTGGTACTTGACTTCGATGGTCAGGGCGTCGTCGCCGAGGAATTCGGGCGGCGCCTTGTAGAAGGCGACATAGGCCGGCACCTCGAGCGCCAGGCAGGCCTTGTAATTGGTGGCCTTGGCTTTTGCCGTCTTCACCACGACTTTTCCGGCAGTGGGGGGCGTGACCAGCCTGATGGTTGGCAATGGCCCCGACGTGCAGTCAGGTAATACATTGAGATAAATGCCGATTTGGGTGTCCCGGTTGGCCAGGGTCCGGACCTGGCGTTCGACCGTGGTCTCCTGTGGGACGGGCGTTGGTGTCGGCGCTTGCGCACATGCCGCGCCGGCCATGCCGCCAAGTAAAACCGCGGCGCATCCCAGAAGAATCACCCGCATCGACCACTCCAAATCACCGGCAACATGCAATAGAGCCGCGTCGGCCAATATCGACTTTCGGCCAAGCCAAATTGGCTAAGCCGTTGTTCTTCCAGCTGCGACCTGTTCGATCTTTACCACACTCGCAGGGAAAGCATTGATTAACCAAATACATTTCTTGACCGGGGGGAGGGTTAACAATAGCCTAAAACTAAATTTTTCTACAATTTTTCCTCTAAACGCTTTATGCGGAGTTGATAATGCAGGGTTCGTTTCAGGTCGCTCAGGCTACCGGCACCGGCAATTCTACCAATTCGGCTCCCGTACGAATTTACACGCTGACCAAGCCGCTGACCGATCAAGCGGTGGTCGTCAACCTCGGATACGACCAGAAAGTGAAGGTCGACTTCTCGGCGATCGCCAAGGAGAAGATCACGCTGGTTCATATCGGCGAAAAGCTGATCATCCTGTTCGACAACCAGTCGACCGTCACGGTCGAGCCGTTCTTCGACTCCCGCGCGGATCACCAGAACAACATCACGATCGAGATGGCGCCCGGTCGCGACGTCTCGGTGCAGGAATTCGCAAGCCTGTTCCCGATCAGCACGGATGGCTCGGTGTTGCCCGCGGCCGACAATGGCGGTAACTCGAACGGCAATGCGCAGGCGAGCGGTGCGAACTTCAGCCCGTTTGCAGTTGATCCGCTGGCCCCGCCGCCTCTCAATACGTTGGCTCTGCCGGAAGAGCGGCCGCCTCTGCCGTTCACTCCGCCGCCGACCGGGTTCGTGGAGACGCAGCCTACCACGCCCGACAAGCCCACCATTTCCCTGGGCACCGCGCCGGGCCTGACCGTAGATGAGAGCTTCCTCACGGTTGCCACCAACGGGATCGCCGGCTCGGGACAACTTCCGGCGGGATCGACCGTCGCGACCGGGCTCATGCCGTTCTCGATCACTGCGGCGGGCGGCCAGCAGTCGTTGACCTTCACGCTGTCGATCAGCGCGCCCGGAGCGGATTCCGGATTGATCGATTCCCAAACCGGCAATCACGTCTACCTGTTCCTAGAGAACGGCCAGGTCGTGGGCCGGGAGGGCACGAACGCCGGGACTGCGGCGACCGGTCTGGCCGATTTCACGGTCTCGGTTGATTCCACCGGCCACATCACGCTGACCGATCTGCGCAGCGTGCACGAGAACACGCCCGGCAACTCGAACGAAGGAATCACGCTGGCGTCCGGGTTGATCACGGTCACGGCGACGGTGACCGATAACTTCAACCAGACGGCAACCGCGACCGCTGATGTCGGTTCGCATCTGACGATCTTGGACGACGGTCCGCTCAATCCGACGGTGACGCTGTCTGGGGCGAATCCGGGCGAACTGCTGACATTCGACGGCGGTCTGGCCGGCGGTAACTTCGTCGGCGTGCAGAACGTGCACGACACCAATGCCTCGGCAACCGTCGCGACGGAGAACTTCTCCGGTGCGTTCACGTTCGGCAATTTGGACGCTGCCGGTGCCGACGGCGGTACGACGGCGATCAGCTACACGCTCGGCCTGCACGCCGGCGTAGTCGACGGCAGCGCCAGCGGACTCACGCATGCCGGCAGTACGATCTTCCTCTACGATATCGGCGGTGTGATCACCGGCTCGACCTCGGCCACCGCAGGCGGCATCACCGCCGGCAACACGGTGTTTACGCTGAGCGTAGGCCCCACCACCGGCATCTTGACACTGACCCAGTTCGAGTCGATCGATCACACGCACACGGATACTTACAACGGCTCGTACATCAATGACATCAAGTCGCTGGCTGCGAACCTGGTCGATCTGAAGGCAAGTGCCGTTACCACCGACAATGATGGCGATACGTCCGCCACGATCTCGGCGGTGCTCGATCTGGGCGGCAGCATTCAATTCGGCGACGACGGTCCGAAGGCGCCGACGGTGACGCTCTCGGGATTGAAAACGGGAGAACTGCTGACGTTCGACGGCGGTCTGGCCGGCGGCAATTTCACCGGCACCCAGGACTCGCACGACACCAACGCGTCGGCGACGGTCGCGACCGAGGACTTCTCCACCGCGTTCACGATCGGCAACACCAACATCTACGGTGCTGATGGAGCCGGTGCGACCACGATCAACTACACGCTGGGCTTCCACGCCGGAGTGGCTAACGGTGTCGACAGCGGTCTGACCCATGCCGGCAGCACGATCTTCCTGTACGACGTCGGCGGCGTCATCACCGGTTCGACTTCCACGACCGCTGGCGGCATCAACGCCGGCAACACAGCATTCACGCTCAGCGTAGATCTCACCACCGGCGTTGTGACGCTGACTCAGCTGGAGTCGATCGACCATTCGCAGACCGACACTTACAACGGCTCGTACATCAGCGATATCAAGCAAATCGCAGCGAACCTGGTCGACCTGACCGCGAGCGCATTCACCACCGACAGCGAGGGTGACAAGACGGTCACGGCTTCGGCCTCGATCGATGTCGGCCACCAGATCCAGTTCGGCGATGACGGCCCGCAGACCCCGACCGTCACGCTGGCGGCGTTTACCGCGCCGGTGCTGCTGACGTTCGACGGCGGCCTCGCCGGCGGCAATTTCACCGGCACCCAGGACTCCCACGACACCAATGCGTCGGCGACGGTCGCAACCGAGAACTTCTCGGGTGCGTTCACCATCAGCAACACCAACCTCTATGGTGCTGACGGCGCCGGTGCGACCACGATCAACTACACGCTGGGCTTCCACGCCGGAGTGGCTAACGGTGTCGACAGCGGTCTGACCCATGCCGGCAGCACGATCTTCCTGTACGACGTCGGCGGCGTCATCACCGGTTCGACTTCCACGACCGCTGGCGGCATCAACGCCGGCAACACCGCGTTCACGCTCAGCGTAGATCTCACCACCGGCGTTGTGACGCTGACTCAGCTGGAGTCGATCGACCATTCGCAGACCGACACTTACAACGGCTCGTACATCAGCGATATCAAGCAAATCGCAGCGAATCTGGTCGACCTGACCGCGAGCGCATTCACCACCGACAGCGAGGGTGACAAGACGGTTACGGCGTCGGCATCGGTCGATGTCGGCCACCAGATCCAGTTTGGCGACGACGGCCCGCAGACCCCGACCGTGACGCTTGCGGCGTTCACCGCGCCGGTACTGCTGACGTTTGACGGCGGCCTCGCCGGCGGCAATTTCACCGGCACCCAGGACTCCCACGACACCAATGCGTCGGCGACGGTCGCGACCGAAGACTTCTCGGGTGCGTTCACCATCAGCAACACCAACCTCTATGGTGCTGACGGCGCCGGTGCGACCACGATCAACTACACGCTCAGCTTCCACGCCGGCGTCGCCGATGGCAGCGCCAGCGGCCTGACCCATGCCGGCAGCACGATCTACCTGTACGATGTCGGCGGTGTGATCACCGGTTCGACCTCGGCCACGGCAGGTGGCGTCACCGCCGGCAACACCGTGTTCACGCTGAGCGTCGGCCTGACCACCGGCATCGTGACGCTGACCCAGTTCGAGTCGATCGATCACTCGCAGACCGACACCTACAGCGGCTCGTATATCAACGACGTCAAGCAGCTTGCTGCGAATCTGATCGACCTGACCGCGAGCGCGTTCACCACCGACAGCGAAGGCGACAAGACGGTTACGGCTTCGGCCTCCTTTGACGTCGGTCACCAGATCCAGTTCGGCGATGACGGCCCGCAGGCGCCGACGGTTTCGCCGGGAGCGTTCAACGCACCGGTGCTGCTGACGTTCGATGGCGGCCTGGCCGGCGGCAACTTTACCGGTACCCAGGATTCGCACGATACCAATCCGTCCGCGACGGTCGCGACCGAAGACTTCTCCGGCGCGTTCGCAGTTGGCAGCACGAGTCTGTACGGAGCGGACGGACCTGGGTCCACGACCATCAGTTACACGCTCGCTCTGCACACCGGCGTCGCCGACGGCAGCGCAAGCGGACTCACGCATGCCGGCAGCACGATCTACCTGTACGACGTCGGCGGTGTGATCACCGGTTCGACCTCGGCCACCGCGGGCGGCATCACCGCCGGCAACACGGTGTTCACGCTGAGCGTGGGCCTGACCACCGGCATCGTGACGCTGACCCAGTTCGAGTCGATCGACCATTCGCAGACCGATACCTACAGTGGGTCCTACATCAACGACATCAAGCAGCTTGCCGCCAACCTGATCGACCTGACGGCGAGCGGGTTCGTCACAGATAGCGAGGGTGACAGGTCGGTCACGGCGACGGCCACGATCGATGTCGGCCACCAGGTCCAGTTTGGCGACGACGGCCCGCAGACCCCGACGGTGACGCTGGCGGCGTTCACCGCGCCGGTGCTGCTGACGTTCGACGGAGGCCTGGCCGGCGGCAACTTCACCGGCACCCAGGACTCCCACGACACCAATCCGTCCGCGACGATCGCAACCGAGAACTTCTCGGGCGCGTTCACCATCAGCAACACCAACCTCTATGGTGCCGATGGTGCCGGTGCGACGACGATCAACTACACGCTGGGTCTCCACAGCGGTGTGGTCGACGGCGTCAGCAGCGGCCTCACCCATGCCGGCAGCACGATCTACCTGTACGACGTCGGCGGTGTGATCACCGGTTCAACTTCGGTCACCGCGGGCAGCATCACCGCCGGCAACACCGTGTTCACGCTGAGCGTCGGCCTGACCACCGGCATCGTGACGCTGACCCAGTTCGAGTCGATCGACCACTCGCAGACCGACACCTACAGCGGGTCCTACATCAGCGACATCAAGCAGATCGCTGCGAACCTCGTCGATCTGACGGCGAGCGCGTTTACGACGGACCACGAAGGCGATAAGACAATCACGGCCTCGGCCTCGATCGATGTCGGGCACCAAATCGAGTTCGGCGACGACGGCCCACAGACCCCGACGGTGACGCTGGCGGCATTCAGGGCGCCGGTGCTGCTCACGTTCGACGGCGGTCTCGCCGGCGGCAACTTCACCGGCACCCAGGACTCCCACGACACCAATGCGTCGGCGACGATCGCGACCGAAGACTTCTCCGGGGCGTTCACTATCGGCAACACCAATTTGTACGGCGCTGACGGTGCAGGTGCAACGACGATCAACTACACGCTGGGCTTCCACAGCGGTGTGGTCGACGGCGTCAGCAGCGGCCTGACCCATGCCGGCAGCACGATCTATCTGTACGACGTCGGCGGTGTGATCACCGGCTCGACCTCGGCCACCGCAGGCGGCATCACCGCCGGCAACACGGTGTTCACGCTGAGCGTCGGCCTGACCACCGGCATCGTGACGCTGACCCAGTTCGAGACGATCGATCACTCGCAGACCGATACCTACAGCGGGTCCTACATCAACGACGTCAAGCAGCTGGCCGCCAACCTGATCGACCTGAAGGCAAGCGCGTTCACCACCGACAGCGAAGGTGACAAGACGGTCACGGCCTCGGCCTCGATCGACGTCGGCCACCAGATCTCGTTCGGCGACGACGGCCCGCAGACCCCGACCGTGACGCTGGCGGCGTTCACGGCGCCGGTGCTGCTGACGTTCGACGGCGGCCTGGCCGGCGGCAACTTCACCGGCACCCAGGACTCCCACGACACCAATGCGTCGGCGACGATCGCGACCGAGAACTTCTCGGGCGCGTTCACGATCAGCAACACCAACCTCTATGGTGCCGATGGCGCCGGTGCGACCACGATCAACTACACGCTCGCCCTGCACAGCGGCGTGGCCAATGGTAGCCCCAGCGGGCTGACCCATGCCGGCAGCACGATCTATCTGTATCTCGACAGCGTGACGGGCATCGTGACCGGCTCGACCTCGGCCACCCAGGCCGGCATCACCGCCGGCAACACGGTGTTCACGCTGAGCGTCGGCCTGACCACCGGCATCGTGACGCTGACCCAGTTCGAGACGATCGATCACTCGCAGACCGATACCTACAGCGGGTCCTACATCAACGACGTCAAGCAGCTGGCCGCCAACCTGATCGACCTGAAGGCAAGCGCGTTCACCACCGACAGCGAAGGTGACAAGACGGTCACGGCCTCGGCCTCGATCGACGTCGGCCACCAGATCTCGTTCGGCGACGATGGCCCGCAGACCCCGACCGTGACGCTGGCGGCGTTCACCGCGCCGGTGCTGCTGACGTTCGACGGCGGCCTGGCCGGCGGCAACTTCACCGGCACCCAGGATTCCCACGACACCAATGCGTCGGCAACGATCGCGACCGAGAACTTCTCGGGCGCGTTCACGATCAGCAACACCAACCTCTATGGTGCCGATGGCGCCGGTGCGACCACAATCAACTACACGCTCGCCCTGCACAGCGGGGTGGCCAATGGTAGCCCCAGCGGGCTGACCCATGCCGGCAGCACGATCTATCTGTATCTCGACAGCGTGACGGGCATCGTGACCGGCTCGACCTCGGCCACCCAGGCCGGCATCACCGCGGGCAACACGGCATTCACGCTCAGTGTCGGCCTCACCACCGGCATTGTGACGCTGACCCAGTTCGAGACGATCGACCACTCGCAGACCGATACCTACAGCGGGTCCTACATCAACGACGTCAAGCAGCTGGCCGCCAACCTGATCGACCTGAAGGCAAGCGCGTTCACCACCGACAGCGAAGGTGACAAGACGGTCACGGCCTCGGCCTCGATCGACGTCGGCCACCAGATCTCGTTCGGCGACGACGGCCCGCAGACCCCGACCGTGACGCTGGCGGCGTTCACCGCGCCGGTGCTGCTGACGTTCGACGGCGGCCTGGCCGGCGGCAACTTCACCGGCACCCAGGACTCCCACGACACCAATGCGTCGGCGACGATCGCGACCGAGAACTTCTCGGGCGCGTTCACGATCAGCAACACCAACCTCTATGGTGCCGATGGCGCCGGTGCGACCACGATCAACTACACGCTCGCCCTGCACAGCGGCGTGGCCAATGGTAGCCCCAGCGGGCTGACCCATGCCGGCAGCACGATCTATCTGTATCTCGACAGCGTGACGGGCATCGTGACCGGCTCGACCTCGGCCACCCAGGCCGGCATCACCGCCGGCAACACGGTGTTCACGCTGAGCGTCGGCCTGACCACCGGCATCGTGACGCTGACCCAGTTCGAGACGATCGATCACTCGCAGACCGATACCTACAGCGGGTCCTACATCAACGACGTCAAGCAGCTGGCCGCCAACCTGATCGACCTGAAGGCAAGCGCGTTCACCACCGACAGCGAAGGTGACAAGACGGTCACGGCCTCGGCCTCGATCGACGTCGGCCACCAGATCTCGTTCGGCGACGACGGCCCGCAGACCCCGACCGTGACGCTGGCGGCGTTCACCGCGCCGGTGCTGCTGACGTTCGACGGCGGCCTGGCCGGCGGCAACTTCACCGGCACCCAGGACTCCCACGACACCAATGCGTCGGCGACGATCGCGACCGAGAACTTCTCGGGCGCGTTCACGATCAGCAACACCAACCTCTATGGTGCCGATGGCGCCGGTGCGACCACGATCAACTACACGCTCGCCCTGCACAGCGGCGTGGCCAATGGTAGCCCCAGCGGGCTGACCCATGCCGGCAGCACGATCTATCTGTATCTCGACAGCGTGACGGGCATCGTGACCGGCTCGACCTCGGCCACCCAGGCCGGCATCACCGCCGGCAACACGGTGTTCACGCTGAGCGTCGGCCTGACCACCGGCATCGTGACGCTGACCCAGTTCGAGACGATCGATCACTCGCAGACCGATACCTACAGCGGGTCCTACATCAACGACGTCAAGCAGCTGGCCGCCAACCTGATCGACCTGAAGGCAAGCGCGTTCACCACCGACAGCGAAGGTGACAAGACGGTCACGGCCTCGGCCTCGATCGACGTCGGCCACCAGATCTCGTTCGGCGACGACGGCCCAAAGGCGCCGACGCTGACGGTGAGTGCGGCAACGGTGGGCGTCGACGAAACGCCCGGCGTCCAGACGGTCAGTGGCGCGAGCGACGTTCTTGGCTCCACCGCGATTGCGTTCAACGGCGCGGCGAATACGGTTGCCGGGCTGTTTGCGACCGTCGCGAACGCAGGCACCGATACCGACGTATCGTCCGCGGTGCTGGACAACGGTGCGCTCAGCTTTGCCTCTACGGGGGCCGCCAGCATCCTGACGGCAACCGGCGGCAGCTACGGCGCGGATGGCGCGGGAACCACGGTCTACGCCCTGAGCGTGCTCAATGCCGCGTCCGGTCTGACTCTGACGGATGGCACGGCGATCACGCTGTCACTTGATGCCAGCGGCCGGATCATCGGTACGGTCGGCGCTGATGCCGCCAACCCCAGCCTGACCGGCAAGGTGGCGTTCGCGATCGCGATCGATCCAGCGACCGGTCAGCTCTATGTGGCGGAATACCTCTCGCTGCATCAGAACGACACGACCAACCCGAACGACGTTCTCACGATGGCGGCCGGCAAGGTCGGCGCGACGGTCACCGTGACCGACTCCGACGGCGATCATGCAACGTCGTCCGCCGACATCAGCAGCCACATCAGCTTCCTCGACGACGGCCCGACGCTCGGCGCGTTCGTCAACGGGACGCTGCCGAACGACATCGGCTCGGTAAACGGCACCTTCGCCGTGAACTTCGGCGCCGACGGGTTTGGCGGCTTCACGCTGACCGGTCCGGCCATTGCCGGCATCACCTATTCGACGGTCAATTTGACCGACGCCGGTGGTCATGTGATCGGCTCCGAACTGATCGCATCCGCTGGGGCGACGCAGGTGTTCGATCTGAAGGTATACGAAGACGGCACCTACACGTTCGACCTGCTGCATCCGCAGGCGTCGTCGACGGTCACCGACAGTCTATTGGGGTTGACCAGTGGACACGTACCGTGGGTCGAACTGGCCGATGGCAGCATTGAGTTCTCTTCGCCCAATGACGTGAATTCTTCGCAGCAAGGCTTTGGCGTTGCGAATAACTTCCTCAACTTTGGCGAAACATTCACGATGGAGTTTCATGTTCCAAGTACGGGGGTCGGGACGAATGATTTACCCAACTCGAACCCGCAGCTCGTGGACTCTGTGAACTTCAGTGTTAATTCAGCCAATCCGGGTGACGCTGTTACATGGATTGCGACCGACACCGTCCATAACATCACACAATCCGGAACGGCTTTTGTCGACGCGACAGGCACGCATCTGCTGATCGATCCGACGATCGCGTTCAATTCCCTTCAGGTCACGGGAAGCACACCCGGCGAATCCATTCGCTTAACCGCGGCGGAGATCGGGAAGACGGTTCTGCCGTCCGACCAGAACCTGTCGTTCGGGATCGTGGCGACCGACGGCGATGGCGATCATACGACGTCGTCCACCTTGGGCATTCACGTCGTCGCCGGCGATGGGAGCGGCAACTTCGCGCTGACGGGCGGCGCAACCGCCGATGTCATCGCGACCAGCTCGCACACCGATACCGTTGTTGGCGGCGCCGGCACGGACATCGTCGACTACCGCGACGACACGACCGGAGTCACGGTCAACCTGCAGAGCGGTACCGGCTTGGGCGGCACTGCGCAGGGTGATACCTATAGCGGGATCGAGGGCATTCTCGGCGGCAGCGGCAACGATACGCTGACCGGCCTCACCGTCGGCGGCAACTATCTCGATGGCGGTCCCGGCAATGACATTCTGAACGGCGGTTCCGGCAACGACACCTTCGTCCTGCAGCTGAACGGTGGCGGCCACGACACCATCAACAACTTCAACGCGCTGTCCGACCAGATCTTCGTCAACCTCGGCGACAACCTGTCGATCGGCCAAGCCTCCACCGTCGCCGCCGCCAATTTCCATACCGGCGACGAGACCAACGCCGCGACGTGGAATGGCGGTACCGGCAAGGAGTTCGTGTTCAATGCCGCGACCCAGGAACTATGGTATTCGGCCAACGGCACCGGCACCGACAAGGTCGACCTTGCTCACGTCAGCACCGGCGTGCCGGCCGCGGCGAACGTTCACGTCTACTGATCGGCCCTGACAAGATCCGCAAACCCCGTCGAGTTTTCGACGGGGTTTGTTTTTGCTCGCGTCGCTACATCAGCACGGGCAGGAAGCCCGGGAGCGGGGTCTGCGGCCTCGAGCGGCTCCACCCCGGTCCATTCTGCCTCCGCCGCATTGGCGGCCGCGGGAGCGGCGTCGAACTCGTCGCCGAGCGGCAGCCGCTTGGCGTAAGGCGCCGCAAACAGCTGGACGCCGTGCTCGTTGATCGCAAACATCGGTGTGAAGTTGCCGAGCTCGCCGTCGTCGATCAGCTCGGAGCGGCGGCTGTCCAGGATCAGCCAGTGGCCGTCGAGCCGCGCCGCCAGCACGGCATGATCCTGCCGGATGGCGCGATCGCGGCCGAGCACCAGGCGCAGCTCCTCGCGCGGGAAGCCGGCTTCGCTGAGCGCGATGTATTTTGCGATTGCGTAGTCCTCGCAATCGCCCTTGCCGGTCGCAAAGGTGGCGAGCGGGGCGGTCCAGCGGTCGGCTTCGCCATGCTGGGCGAAGTCGCTGACATAGCGGATCGCCTGGTTGACGGCGCGGTTGGCCTCATCCAGCCGGTCGCGCCCGGACTTGGACTTGACCGCATTGATCAGGCGGAGGAACTGCGCGGCATTGGGCGGGCAGGCGGTCGCATTCTCCCGGCACTGCGCGAGTACGGTCTGCTCCTTCGCCAGATCGGATTCGAGGCCGCGCCATTTGCGCCACAGGCCGTTCTCCCGGTGCGCGGAAGGTGAACAGGCCGAACGGCTCGCTGCCTTCAGGCGGCAGCGGCTTCGCGGCGGGCGAGGCGTCGGTCGCGGTATTCGTCGGCGTCAGCGCGGCGGTGCGAAGCGCGTTCGGGCCGCGGCCGCGCTGCCGGTCGAGCTTGGCCAGCACGTCGCTGATGGTGAAGAAAGTGGCTGGCGGGCGGTTCGATGCGGCGTCCGACGCCGCTGCGAGCTCGCCGGCGGGGGTGCCAAGAGAGGCGCCAACGGAGAATTCGTCGGCAGCGAACGCTGACGGCGCTGTGCAAAGACTTATTGAAAATGCGGCCACGGCGATCAGCGCCGACGCGGCCAACTTCACCGACTTCATAATGACGTCCCCACTGCCGGGGACCGTCAACGTCTGTGCGTCGATCTGCGTCCCCGCTGTTATCGGGACGCAGACTGGCGTCTTGGCCGCTTAATCGGAGTTAAGTGGAGGGCCGTCGCCCGGCATTGTCGCAAAGGCGGTCAATCCAGGGTTTCCCGGTTCGTTCGAAATTGAACGACCGCAGGTCATGAACGGTTAATCACGCGCCGGCGCCGATCAACGTTCGCGCAGGGCCTCGTCGCGCAGCAGCCGGGCCGGCTTCACGATGTAGTCCAGCACGGATTTTTCGCCGGTCAGCACCTCAACCGTGGTCACCATGCCCGGAATGATCGGCAGCGGATGCTGCTCGGTGCCGAGATGGTTCTTGTCGGTGCGCACCATGACCCGGTAGAACGTCTCTTGCCGTTCGGTCTTCTCCGCCTTGTCGTCGACGATGGTGTCGGCACTGATGCGTTCGACCTTGCCCTTCAAGGATCCATAGACCGAGGAATCATAGGCGCTGATCTTCACCACCGCGTCCTGGTCCGGACGGATGAAGGCGATGTCCTGCGGCCGGATCCGTCCCTCCACCAGCAGCGTGTCGTCCAGCGGCACGATATCCATCAGATTGGCGCCGGGCTGCACGACGGCACCGATGGTGCTGATGTTCAATTTGTTGACGATGCCGTGGACCGGCGCCTTCAGGTCGGTGCGGCGCACCCGGTCCTGGGCCGATTTGATATTCTCGTCGAGCACGGCGAGGTCGGCGCGCGACTTGGCCAGATCCTCGTCGGCCTGCGAACGGAACGACGCGGTGATGTTGGCGATCTTCGACTGTGCTTCGGCCAGCTGTCCCTTCATCTCGGTGGCCTGCCGATCGAGCCGCAGCATCTCGATCTCGGGCACCACCTTCTGCTCATAGAGCTTGCGCGTCAGGGTCTGCTCGCGTTCCAGGAGCTTCAGCGAGCCGGTGAGGCGGGTCACCTGCTGGTTGAGCACGTCGATGTCCTGCGCGACCTTCTGACCCCGCATCTTGAACACGCTGGTCTCAGTCGCGACGGCGGCGGGAACCATCTTGTCGAGATCGTCCGGGAAGGTGAGCTCGCTGCGGCCGCGCGCCTCGGCATCGAGGCGGGCCACCCGCGCCGCCATCGCCGCGCGGCGCTCGCGGATCTCACCGAACTCGGAGGCGAACTTGGTGTCGTCGATGCGCATCAGGGACTGGCCCTGCTGAACGATGTCGCCCTCGCGCACCAGGATGTCGCCGACGATGCCGCCTTCGAGCGATTGCACCACCTGCATCTGCCGCGACGGTACGACGCGGCCGCTGCCGCGCTTGACCTCGTCGAGCACGGCGAAGTGCGCCCAGACCACAAACGTCGCCAGCAGCGCGCAGGAGGTCCACAGCAGCATGCGGGAGGTGCGGGGCGTGCGCAGCAGCGCCGCGGACCGGATGTCGTTTGCAAAGGCAAAATCGGAAGACGCCATAATATTCGCTCGTTACGCAGATTTCGGCTGGATCGTATTCTCGGGCGACGGCGGCGTCGACGCGGGCTTGCCCTGAAGCAAAGCGAGCACCTTGTCGCGTGGGCCGTCGGCCACCAAGCGGCCATTGTCGAACAGCAGCAGGCGATCGACCATGTTGAGCAATGACAGGCGATGGGTCGAGATGATGATGGTCATGCGCTCGTCGCGCAGCCCCTTGAGGCGCTCGAGGAATTCCTGCTCGCTGCGAATATCGAAATGCGCCGTCGGCTCGTCGAGGAACAGCACGCGAGGCTTGCGGATCAGGACGCGCGCGAGCCCGATAGCCTGCTTCTGGCCGCCCGACAGGCTGCGGCCGCCTTCCGAGATCGGCATGTCATAGCCCATTGGGTGGCCGGCGATGAAGCTCTCGACGCCGGAGAGCCGCGCGGCGAGCAGGATTTCCTCGTCGGTCGCCTCCGGCTTGCCAAGGGCGATGTTGTCGCGCAGCTTGCCGTAGAACAGGTCGGTGTCCTGCATCGCAAAGCCGATACCGGCGCGCAGGTCCGAAGGATCATATTGGCGCGAGTCGACGCCGTCGACCATGATCCGGCCTTCCTTCGCCTCGTAAAATCCGAGCAGCAGCCTGCCGACCGTGGTCTTGCCGGATCCGACCCGGCCGATGATGCCGACTTTCTCTCCGCCCTCGATCCTGAAGCTGACTTTCTCGAGCGCGTTGCCCGGCGCGTTGGGATAGGCGAACGAGACGTTCTCGAAGGCGACCTTGCCGTCGTCGATTCGTCGCGCGACATAGGACCGGGTCGGAGACCGTTCGCGCTCGAGCGACATGATGCGGTCGATCGCCTTGAGCGACGACAATGTCTGCGTTCCCTTGGTGATGACTGAGGCGATGCCGGCGATCGGCGCCAGGATGCGGCCGGCCAGCATGTTGGCCGCGACCAGCGCGCCGACGCTCAGCTTGCCGTCGAGGATCAGGAAGATGCCGACGATGACCAGCAGCAGGCTCGTGATCTGCTGCGCAGTGCTCGCGCTGGTCAGCGACATCGACGACCAGAAATGGACGTCCTCGCCGGACCGGGCGGTCGCCGCGACCGAGCGCTCCCACAAGGTCTGCATGCGGGCCTCGGCGCCCGTCGCGCGGACGGTTTCGAGGCTCGACAGCGATTCGACCAGCACGCCGTGCCGGGCGGCCGATTCAGCCTGCAGGCGTTTCATCGCGCGGTCGAGCGGGCGCTGCAGCAGGAAGCCGACCAGCATGACGAGCGGCAGCATGATCAGGGGAATCCAGGCCAGCGGCCCGGCGATGATGAACAGCACCCCGACGAACAGGATCGCAAACAGCAGATCGGTCGCCGACACCACGCTGCCGGAGGTGAAGAATTCGCGCACCGAGTCGAAGTCGCGGAGTTGATTGGCGATGATGCCGACCGAGGTCGGCCGCTGCGCCATCTTCACGGCCATCACATGCTCGAAGATGTTGGCGGCGAGCACGACGTCGATGGTCTTGCCGGTGACGTCGATCATGCGGCTGCGGACCATGCGGAAGATGAAATCGAACACGATGCCGAGCCCCATGCCGATCGAGAGCGCGATCAGCGAGGGGATCGCGCCGTTGGGGATGACGCGGTCATAGACGCTCATCGTGAACAGCGGGGTCGCGAGCGCGAGGACGTTGGTCAGGAAGGCCGCGATCGCGATGTGTCCGTAGCTGCGCCAATGCGCCTTCACCACCGACCAGAACCAGTGGTTCCGGGGGATGTCTCCGGCGGCGAGGGTACGCGCATCGGCCTGCGCCGCGCTTCGCACCAAAAACGCGTAGCCGGTATAGTCCGCAGCAAGCGAGGCGATGCCGGCGACGCGCGGGGTGCGCGGGGACGCAGGGTCGACGATCTTGATCGACTTGTTCGCCGGGTCGACGCCGAGCAGGATGAGCGCGGAGCCGTCCTTCATGATGAGGACGGCCGGCAGCACCAGCGCGGGAATCTCCGCAATCTCGCGCTTGACGGCCTCGGTCTCGAGGCCCGCCCGTCGCGCGGCGCGGTCATAGAGCGAAACTGACAGTCGTCCATCGGTGATCGGAAGTCCGCCGAGCAGCGCTTCGCGGCTCACGGCGCGGCCGTGATGCGCGGCGAGATAGGTCAGCGATGCGGTGAGGGGATCGTCGCCCAGCGTGCGCGGCCGGCTGGTCGCGGCAGGCGTTGAAGTTGCATCATCTGACGGGGAGCGGCCGGCATCAGCCGCCGCGCTGGGGGGTCGAAACAACAACTGAAACCTCGAGAACCAAAATGGAAATGCAGAAATCGCATTCGAAGATCTGCATGGAGACTACAACAAACAGCGAACGAAATCAGCGAAACTTGCTTTAAGTATTAATACGGGAATCGAAAGGGCCGCGTTTGGGGCCCTTTCGGAAGTCCTGGTCCTGGTCCCGGCTTGGTCTTGGCCTAGCGGCTGCTATCGAGCGGAACTCGGGAAGGCCGACAGCAGCCAGTGCGGTTTGGTCGACGCATAGGAGCTGGCGTTCGCCGTGACCGACGGGTCCGCGTAAATGACGTTCGGACCGTCAGCCGCATTCTTCTGCTGCTGCATCCATTCCGCCGATCCGGGCACCGAAGCGGTCGTCGTCGAGCCGGTGAAGCGGTCCGCAAAGCCGGTATCCTTCGGCTGTGCTGCCGCATAGTCCTCCCTGTAGCCCTTGGCGGGGCGGGCAGCGGCAGTGGGAGCCGGAACGGCGGCGTGCAGCGGCTCGGATCCGGTTTGCGGCAGGTTCACGCGCAGGGTGGGGAACGAGTAGCGCGGCAGGCCAATCGACAGCATGTCGGTCGGCGCGGCATCGACCGGGGGCGGAGCCTTCAGATACTCGATCAAGGTGCCCATCGCGGCCAGCAGCTGATAGTCGGCGAAAACGACCACGCTGCGGGCGGAGGTAAGCGAGACCGACGCATTGAAGAACTGGTTCTGCGCGTTCAGCAGGTCGATCAGGGAGCGCTGGCCGAGTTCGTATTCCTTCTGGAAGGCAGCAATGGTCTTGCGGTCCGCTTCGAGCTGACGCGTCAGAGCCGAGATACGCGTGGCCGTAATCGTACGGGCATTCCACGCCTTGTCGATCGATTCATAGGCGTCGCGCTGCAAGCGGGCGTGGCGCATGGTGGCCTCGGTGTAGCGCTCGGCCTTCTCCGACCTGTTCCAGGCGTCCTGGCCGCCGCGGAAGATGTCCCATGACATCACCACCTTGCCGCTGTAATCCTCGTGGGTCACGGCGGGGTTGCCCGGGGCAGTCACGTAGGGGAATGAATTGTCGTAGTGGGTCGCGCGGCCCTCGAGATAGAATTTCGGGCCGAACGTTCCATCGGTCGCCTTGAACGCATGCTTGGCGGCGTCGGCGTCGGACTGGGCCGCGGCGATCGTCGAATTGAACCGCAGCGTGGTCGCCAGCGCTTCGTCACGGCTGTTCGGCAATCCACCGAGAGGGGCGGGGAAGCGAACGTTGATCGGCTCGAGCCCAACGACCTTGCGGTACTTCGCCCGCGCGTCGTCGAGGCTGCGCTGGAATTCCGCGAGCGCCGCACGGGCGGCCTCGACGCGTTCCCGTGCCTGCTCGAGGTCGCCTTCGCCGGCCCGGCCGCCGGAGAAGCGGGAGTTCACGTTTGCAAAGATCTTCTCGTGATTGGCGACGTTCTGCTGGGCAAGGCTCACCAGGCGGATATAGCGCACGACGTCCATGTAGCCTTCGGCGGCGTCGAGGGCGAGCAGCTCGGTCCGTTCCTTGACGCGCGAGGCCGCCGCATTGACACGCGCGGTCTGGCGCCAGACGTCATAGATCGACGAAAAGCCGTCCCACAGCAGCTGGCGCACGACCACCGATTCCTGGCTGCCGTTGCGCCACGGGCCTGAACCTACGGTCGGCGTCTGCACGGTGTTGATGACGCCGGGCGGCTGATCGAATTTCTCCGGACCGTAGCTGGCGTCGACGCGCACTTGCGGCAGCAGCGTGCTCTGCGTCTGTCTCAGCTCGCTTTCGGTCGCACGCCGGTTTGCCGAAGCCTCGCCCACGCCCGGATTGGTCAGCATCGCCTGACGTAATGCATCATTAATGGAAAAAACCTCGGCACGCGCTGACGTTGCCGCCAGGCAAAGGCACGCGATGACCGTGTATGCCGATTTCATTATTCCGCCCCTACTCACAAAAAATATTACGTAGAATCTGCGGAAGGCTAGCAGCGGACAGTTCCGCGACCTATGACATTTCAGCCACACAGTGGCTCTAAGTGAGGCGGAGCGGCCGGGCATGAATGGCGGGAGGTATCGAGATTTTTATTAAAATTCAACGGTTTGGGCGCCGTTGGATGGGCGATCCGGCTGATGCCGGCTAGCAACACCGGTAACCGGAACAGTTAAGGCCGTCTTAACGCCGGGACCAACGGCTACTGCTCGCGACAGGTGGCAAGATAGGTTGCAACGAAGGGCGTGGCTTTCGAGTCGGACGAGGGGATCTCCAGGCGGCTGGTCAGCTTGTACAGAGACTTGCTGCCAAAATAGAACCGGTAGATCTCGGCGGTGGACTCATCCACGCGGGTCGCGAAGATCGATGCCGCGGTCCGATGGGCGGCAGCAAAGACATAGGTCGTGAGCTTGGGCGGCTTGCCTTCCGTCGCGATTGACGTTCCCCAGGTGACCGTGAAGGTTTCGCCATCGATCACCACGGCAGGCCGGACCGTCTCCAGATCGTCCTCGATCCACTCGGCGTCGCTGCCTTTGCCGGAACCGCCAAGCTCGACCCGTTTGCCGCGCGGCGTGTCACAGCTGAACCTGACAGGCTCTGCGATCGCGGCATCTATTGTTGTCAGAACAACAAGACGCAGCCGACCGACCTCCACATTGCCTCTCCCTTCAGCAGCTGGGCTGGTTCGCGTCATACTGATGTCTCCAACCAGCCCGCGCAACTCGGCGATCTACGGACGCGTCGGCCAGCGACCTCACTCGGGCGCGATCGGATGCGGTGGACGCTCGATCGATGACCTGAGGCTCTCGAGTTCAACGAAGGCATCGGCGTGCCTGCGAAGCTCATCGGCGATCATGGGAGGTTTGGTTCGAATGCTGGAAACGACGGTGACGCGCACGCCCATCCGCCTGACAGCTTCGACAACGGCTCGCAGGTCACCATCGCCGGAGAACAGAAACATCTGGTCGATGCGGGGCGCGATTTCCAGTGCGTCGACCGCGAGCTCGATACCGATGCTGCGCTTGATGCGCCGCCGTCCATCGCCGTCCTCATGCTGCTTGGCCGACTTTCGTCTGACTGCATATCCATTGTAGTCGAGCCAATCCACCAGCGGTCGCAGGCTGCTGAATTCGTCGTCGTCTCTTACGACCGTGTAGAAATAGGCCCGGACGATTTGCCCGTGCTTGCCGAACTCAACAAGCAAGCGCCGGAAGTCGACTTCGAAGCCGAGGTTTTTGACCGTGGTGTGGAGGTTCGCACCATCGATAAAAAGGGCAATGCGATCGGTCATCCAAATCCCCGTGACGCCGGATCAGTCGCTGTACTTTTTGGTCTGGAAATACGTTGGGCGCACGGTCGCGCCCTCACTGAAATGCCTGATCCTAGAACAAGGACTCGGGGTGGATGAAGCGGAAAGTTCGGCCAGCGCGTTAGGAGTATCTCATCCAGCGCATGCCGATCCGGCCGAGCCGAGCCTCTGTCTACGCAAGTTGCTGTTGCCTGCGCAACCGGAATGCTTTTACCATCAACCAGCTGACGTGCCATTTGTCATTGCGCTGTATTTGCCAAAGATCGCTGATTTTGCGGGTTTCGTTTTCGAAGGTCTGAATTTTTGTTGCCGGGGAGAGGACGGTTCAGCGTCCCTGACTGCACAAACAGTTTGCTCTTGCTCGCGGACGTGACCGAAGGAGGTACGTCGATCGGGTTAGCTTGCCGTCGGATCAGCGATCAGGAGGGAGCAACCTGGTTGAAGCGCGCAAGATGCGTGGTCGTCCTTTCCCTTTGCATCCTGCTGTCCTGTTGCGGCGCTGCGCGGCAGGCCAACGAAAAGGAGGCGGGACCGGCAGCGGACCCAACAACGGAGACGGCAACAGCGGCCACCGAGCCGACACCCGCGCCGACAACGACACCGACGCCAACAGCGACAACGACACCGGTACCGGAAACGACAGGGATGCCATCACCACCGGCGGAAACGGTCAATCTGAGCGGCGCACTCGCGGAATGTCGCAACAGCTTTCCGGATCAGATTGCGCTGGCGGTGGCGAGGGCGGCTTGCGTGATCAAGGCAACCGAACCGGTACGGCCGCTGTTGCCGTTTCCCGACTTGCTCGACCGGGAGAACGCCCTGCGCAAGACGCTGGCGGAGCAGGTTCAGGCAAGAACAATCTCCCTGCTCGAGCGAAACATCCAAATCCAGAAGCTCCATTCGCAACTGCTCGACGAAGAGCGCAGCAGACTGCCTGTGGCACCGGCGGACGCGAGCAAGCCGCCGCTGGCGGTCACGCAGTGGCGGCAATCCAACGGGGAGAGTTGCGGGCGGCTCGGAGGGGATTCCGGGACGTGCTACTGAGAAGAGCCGTCTTTCTGTAGAGTAGGCTCGCGCTACCCTATGCGTCCGAGGGCACTCGCGCGGTCCGTGCCGATCCTCATCACATGACGAGCCGTGGCAGATTGTTGGAAAGCTTGTCGGAATCGACCGTGCCAAGCTGAAAAAATTCGCGATCGTCAAGACAGACCGCCAATGAGAGCTTCGCTATTGCCGTGAGGCCGATGCTTCGGTGATCGGCATACGCCGGGCTGCTGAACGGAGCGAGCCGATTTGTCGGTCTGCATTTCTGTTACGAGGCCAGTCCGACTGGCTAGGGGTCCTAATCGCCTCATACTTGGTCGACTACAAATACAACCATAGGTCAGGCGCTATGGTCACGAGGAAGCCGAGCGATCGGGTACTTCTCCCTATTGCAACGCAACAGATCGATCCCTGGCCTGCTTGATTCCACCGGCAAGTGCCTTTGCGTATAGCTCGCGCGCCTTTGTCACGTCGCCGAGTGTTCCATAGGTTTTCCAGGTGGAAAGAACGAGGGGATCATAGGTTTCCGCAAGCATAAAGCTTGCCTGTGCGCTACTCCTCCCGACGGCGTGTTCGAGCACGATCCGCGCGGCACCGATATCGCCTTGGACGAGCAGAGCGCTGGCGCGCGCAAGCAACCTGGCAACTTCCGGATCGCCTTGCGCCTCAGCGATCGCTGGCTGCTCGATCGCAGCCGCCTCCGCGGCTTGAGTTAACTTGGGTTCGCGGCCCCGTGCCGGCGCCTGGGCCGTGTCGCCCTCCTGCTTGAGAGACTGTCGCAGTTCTATCGTCGCGCTCTTTGCGGCCTTCTTTGCCTGCACCGCTTCGTCACCAGCCTTGCTTGACAGCGCCAGCTGGGTTTCAAGGTCCCGCCGTGCCCTCGCAAGCTCGCGAGTCAGCGCCTCGGCCCTGTCGTGTTCCGTCTTCAAAGACTGTCGCAGCTCCGCGATGGCGCTCTCGGCGGCCTTCTTCGCCTGCACTGTCTCGTTGCCCTCCTTGCTTAACAGCGCTAGTTGCCTATCGAGCTCGCGCCGCGCTGTCGCAAGCTCGCCAGTCAGCGTCTCGGTCCGATCGTGCTCCTTCCGCAGAGACCGTTGTAGCTCCAACTATCTCTCTCTCCGCGGCCTGACCGAGTTGCGTCGCCTGATCGCGCGCCTTGTTCGCCTGCGCTGTCTGCATCTCGATGGTCTGCTGCGCGCTCGCCAGTTCATTTGCCAAGGTCTCTGCGCGGCGCCGCTCTTTTTCAGCGGACTGTTGCTCTTCCGGCTGCACTGGCTCGGTGGCTTGCTTGCCGTGCGCAGTATCCCGCGACGCCTGCGCGATCGCCCGGTCGGCTTGCTGATGAAGACCCGGCTCTCGCGCCGATGAATCTCCCTTTTGCTGGTCTTGGCTTGAGACCTGGGTCTCCTTCCTGGCGACCTCTACACCAGCTGTGTCAGGCCTGACGTTATGCTGCTCATCAATGGATCGAGCCACGTGGGCGGAGAGTTCAGCGTGGAAATACCAGCCAATGAGCGACGCCCCGACCATCGCTGCGGCGATTGAGGAGATGGCGCGCCGCGCGGTCCGTCCGCGTTCATGCTTGCTCTGCTCGGCCCGCGCTTCAACGAGGACGCCAGTGACCGGGTCCGCGTTCGTCACCAGACGAGTCAATTCCGTCACCCTCGCACGTTCGGCGAGGCCCGAGGGGAAACAAAAGGAGCGGGGCCCTGGCGACGCCGGCGGGGCGATCGATCCACTTTGCTTTGGCGGAATAAACTCGTCTCGCAGAATAAATTCATCACCTTCCTCTGGAAGGTGCATTGTTTGCCAATGCGTCGGCGTGATCTCGCTTGGCGCGCCATTTTTCCGAACCCACCCACTCCCCTCGGCCGACCATTGAGCAGATTCGAAGCGTCCGCTTACGTCATCCTCAAGAATGACGAACGTTCCGTCCTTTGGAGCGGTGTCGATTATGCGGCGCATGCAAAAGACGCCTATTCGATGCGGTTATCCAATTCTTAAAAGGACTTCGGCAATGCACAGATCCTAGCCCACCCCACCAAAGGCCTCAAGAAAAAGTCATTTTGGTCTTTGGCGGTAATCCGATTGCAGCACGGCGGCGGGCACGAACCAGGCTGCGCGCGATCGGGAGAACGCCCTGTGCAAGAGGCTGGCAGAACAGGTTCAAGCAAGAACGATGTCCCTGCCAGAACGAAACATTCAGAGGCGGAGCTGTTCGACGAAGAGCGCAGCGGGCTGCCGGCCGCGCCGGCGGACGCGAACAACGTGCCGCTGGCGGTCACGCGGTGGCGGCAATCCAACGGGGAGAGTTGCGGGCGGCTCGGAGAGGATTCGGGGACGTGCTACTGAGGCGGTCAATCCGAAGGACAACCGGCGGGAACTTGCGAAGCCGGATTGTGACGCTGCCACCGTCGACCTCGTTGGCGCGACGGATTCGTCGGTATCGCGCTCTGGATGTGCTGTCACCGTATTCGCACGGAGCGGACAGGCTGAAATGTCGCGAAATACCAAAACGCCTATAATTTAGGGGGTTTCGTGCGAACAGTTTCGGATTGCCGCGGACGAAAAGGGCGCTCGGCCGCGACGCAGGTAGGGTTAATAAACGATTACCAATCGACAGATTTCTCGCAACGCATTATAAGAAAATCCTAGTTGGCCCTGGATTTGCCCTGCCAACATATTGCGTAAATTTCATGTAAAAGGGATATTTTCCTATGCTGAAGCTCTACATCCAGACCACTGAAGCCTTCAAGCGTCTTGCCTCGGACAAGGACGGCGTTGTGTCGTTCGAGTACGTGATCGTCGCCGCCTGCATCGTCGCCGCGGTTGCCGCTGCGTTCGGTACGGGCACCGGTACCGGTATCGGCAAGGTTCTGAGCGACGCGATCACCAAGATCGGCACCGCGGTCGGCAACGCTGTCAGCGCCTAACTCCGATAGTTGAATGCTGTTGGCAGTTTTTTCTGTCAACAGCCGTCAACCGGATGTGCAAGCCTGAAGGAGGCCTCTCCCATGTTGCAGTCTTACATCAAGGTCACCGAAGCGTTGAGTCGTCTGCGCACGGACAAGGACGGTGTCGTGTCGTTCGAGTATGTGATCGTCGCCGCTTGTATCGTCGCCGCTGTTGCCGCTGCTTTCGGTACCGGTACCGGTACTGGTATCGGCCAAATTCTGAGCGACTCGATCACCAAGATCAGCACCGCGGTTGGCAACGCGGTCAGCGCTTAAGTCCAGAAGGACGGAGCCCCGGAGGGGGGCATTATTTTGTGCCCCCCGCCTTCTTCTGAGGCGAATATTTCATGAATTGGATTGCGTCCACGACCGCGTGTCTGGAAATCGCATTGTTGTTCTATGTCGCAACGATCGATATCGCGACACGGTTGATCCGAAACGAAATCTGTCTGGCGCTGGCGTTCCTCGGGATCGCCGGTCAATTGGCCAGCCCGACGCAGATCGGCCAGTCGCTGATCGTCGCCGCAATTCTGTTTCTGGTGCTCTTCGTGATCTATCAGCGGGGAGCGATCGGCGGCGGCGATGTCAAGTTGCTGGTTGCGCTGGCGATCGGACTGCCGCTGCCCGGTGTGATCGAGTTGCTGACGGCAACCGCATTGGCGGGCGGCGTTCTGGCCGCGGTGCATCTGATGATGCGCCGGCTGCCAGCTCCGCGGCTGGCTCCCGCCGGGTCGTCACTGGTGCGCCGGGTCTACGCGGTCGAACGCTGGCGGCATTTGCGACATGCGCCGCTGCCTTACGGGGTCGCGATCGCATGCGGCGGTATCTGGACTATTTTGAGCAAGGGATTTTGACATGTCATCCGCATTGCGAGTCTCCATCATCATGGTGCTGTTGCTTGCAGCCACGGCACTCGGGATCATTGCCTTCAACGTGAACCTGCCGAAAGACCCGGTCGTTGCGCAGGTTGCGGAAAAGCCGGCGGCCGCGCCGGCGACGGTCGGCTATTTCGTCGCGACACGGCCGCTGCCGAAGGGCACGCTGGCGCGTGACGAGGATTTCTCGGTCCGCCAGGCGGCGCCGAATCGCGTGCCGGCCGGAGCGATCCTCGAAACGCCTGACGCCAAGGCAGGACTGCCCGGCTCCCTGGTTCGCAAGTTCGTCGACACCGGCAGCGCCATCACTCTCGAGGATATTCTGCGTCCGAAGGATCGTGGCTTCCTCGCCAGCGTTCTGGCGCCGGACAGCCGTGCTATCAGCATCAAGGTCGACGAGGAGACCGGCGTCTCGGGTTTGATCCGGCCGGGTGATAATGTCGACGTGGTCTTGACCCAGGTGTTCGAGAAGGCTGCTCCGGTGAAGCGGGCCGTCAGCGAAACCGTTCTGTCGAACGTGCGCGTCATCGCGATCGACCAGGAGATTGCGCAGGGCGGACGCCCGCTCACCAATGCCGTCCCCGGCAAGACCGCGCAGACCGTCTCGCTCGAGCTCAAGCCGGAGCAGGTCAAGAAGGTCGCCGTCGCCAAGCAGCTTGGGACGCTCTCGCTCGTGGTCCGGGCTGCGGCCGAGCAGTGGGACAAGGCCGACGCCGGTGCGACCTCGAGCTGCGACGTATCGCCCGAGCTGGCGCGCCAGAGTGCCGTTGCGGGCCAGAGCACGATGGTGGCGATCTATACCGGCAGTGAGGTCAAGCAATATTCGGTCAGGAGGCAGGATGCGGACGATGATGCCCGAGCGAACTGCGACGCCGTGGTCGGGGCCGAGGCGCAGACGACGGCGGCGGCCAGTGACATCGGCAAGGGACCGGAGAAGCGTTGATGAGTGTGAACATGGCAGTGGTTGACCAACCCGAAGAGACGACCTCCGTTGTCGCGCGTAACCGCATTGTCTGCTTCGTCAACGACGAGCTGAGCGCTGCGGCTCTTCGCAAGGGTCTTGAGGGCAGCAATCTGGTGATCCGGCGCGGCACCATCCGTCACGCGACGCGCATGCTCGAGACCGATACCGATCTGACCGCGCTGGTGACCGACATCAGCGGGATCGACGATCCGTTCACGGAGCTGGAACGTCTGGCGAGCGTCTGCCCGCCCGACGTCAAGGTGTGCCTGATCGGCGAGAACAGGGAGATCATCTTCTACCGCGAGCTGATGGAGATCGGTCTTACCGAGTACCTTCCAACGCCGATCACCCGGGATATGGTGCTGGACCAATTGCGTCCGAAGTTGCTCGGCGACAGCACGACCGCCCACAGTGACCGCGATCGCGGCGGACATGTGGTCTCGATCTGCGGTGCGCAGGGCGGTGCCGGTGCGACCAGCGTCGCGATCAACCTCGCGCTGCAACTGGCCGAGACCACCAAGGCCAAGGTCGCGCTGCTCGACCTGCATTTGCAGGGCGGCGAGACCGCGGTGATGCTGGGCGTCCGACCCGGACCGGGGTTGCGCATTGCGCTCGAAAACCCGATGCGGGCCGACACGCTGTTCCTGGAGCGCGCGGCAATCGAGGTGAACGACCGGGTTTGCCTGATTTCCGGCGACGAAGACCTCGATGCCAAGCTCGATATCACTGAAGCCGGCGTCCGCCACGTGATCGGCCTGCTTCGGCAACGCTTCAACTACGTCGTGGTCGACGTGCCGGTGCCGTTCCCGGCATCGATCTATCCGGTCATCCAGATGTCGCGTCACGTGCTGGTACTGCTGGAAGCCGAGGTGACCGGCCTGCGCAACGCCCATGCGCTCCGCAATGCCGTCACCAACATCGCCGGCAAGGATCGCGTCTTCACCTTGCTCAACCGCGCCGATCGCGCGGGCGGCCTGCCGCGGGCGACGATCGTCAAGGCGCTGGGCGCCGAACCCGACATGGTGATCCCCGATCTCGGCAAGGGCATGACCCAGGCCGTCAACCTCGGCGTTCCCGCGCTCAAGCACGTATCCAGGCTGCGTCGGCACCTCGCCCCGATCGTGCGCGAGATCACCGGCCTCGGCGCCATGAAGAAGGCAGGCTGGAAGAGGTGGCTCGGGCTATGAAAAAGTTCGGTAGGCGCGCAGACGAGATGCCAATGCGGATGCCCGCAGCCGTGCCGGACGCGCCGGCTGCGGCGCCGACCGTGCGGCCGGTGCCGCCGCCCTTGCCGCCGGCGGAGACCAGCCTGGCGTCATCGGCGCCGAGCCTGCTCGCACCGTCGCCGAGGCATGAACAGCCATCTCACCATCCGGTGATGTCGGCCTCGCTGCGCGAGCGGATCATCGAGCAGATCGAGCCGTCGGTCGCCACGACCGTCCCCCGCGACGTGCTGCGGCGGCAGATCGAGGAAATCATCCACGGCATCGCCAACCAGGAACGGTTGGAGCTGTCGGGCCGCGAGCAGCTCTTCCTGGCGGAAGAGATCGCCGACGACATGACCGGCTACGGGCCGCTTCGCCCGCTGCTGCTCGACGAGACGATCAACGACATCATGATCAACGGGCCGAGCAACGTCTACGTCGAGCGGGCCGGCAAGCTTGAGCGGGTCGCGGTGCGGTTTCGCGACAACGACCATATCGCCACGGTCGCCCAGAAGATTGCGTCGCAGGTTGGCCGCCGCGTGGACGAATCGAGCCCGATGGTGGACTGCCGTCTGCCGGACGGCAGCCGCGTCAACATCATCCTGCCGCCGCTGGCGATCCACAGTCCCTGCATCTCGATCCGAAAGTTTCCGAGCCGGCGTTACAATATCGCCGGGATGATCGAAAACGGAACGATGAACGCAGCCATCGGTCAATTGCTGGAGATCGCTTCTCGCTGCCGGCTCAACGTTCTGGTCTCCGGCGGCACCGGTTCGGGCAAGACCACTTTGCTGAATGCGCTTAGCCAGTTCATCGACCACAGCGAGCGCATCGTCACGATCGAGGACGCTGCGGAATTGCAGCTCCAGCAGCCGCATGTGATCAGCCTGGAGACGCGTCCGCCCAGTCTCGAGGGCACCGGGCAGGTGACGCAGCGCGACCTGTTGTGGAATGCGCTGCGTATGCGTCCGGACCGCATCGTGGTGGGCGAGGTGCGCGGCGCCGAGGCGTTTGACATGTTGCAGGCCATGAACACCGGCCATGACGGTTCGATCTCGACGGTGCACGCCAACAGCACGCGCGATGCGCTGACCCGCGTTGAAAATATGGTGCAGATGGGGCAGGTCAATCTGCCGTCGCGTGCCATCCGCTCCCAGATCGTCGCCGCTCTCGATCTTATCGTGCAGGTTGAGCGCATGCGCGACGGCCAGCGCCGCATCGTGCAGATCAGCGAGGTGATCGGCCTTGAAGGCGAAGTGATCACCACCAACGACATTGCGCTGTTCGAGTACAAGGACGAGGACATTCACGGGCGGATTTCGGGTACCTACCGGTCCACCAACGCGGTCCCGAAATTCAAGAGCCGCCTCGTCTATTTTGGGCTCGATCGGGCCTGGGCAGAAGCGATGAGGCAGATCTGATGTCAACGCCCTTGGTGATCGTCCTGCTGCTGCTGCTGTGTGCGACCATCAATACGCTGTGGCTCGATTCGCGGCAGCGGCGAATGGACCGCCAGATCGAGATTGCACTGCCGACGGCTGAAGCGGCAACCATGGTGTCGATCCGCCGCGCCGCCAAGACGTCGCGTTGGGGGAGGCTGCATCGCTTCGCCAATTATCACCCCCAGATGGTGTACTCGGTGCGCCCGATCTATGTGTTTCTTGCGGGGCTCCTGGCAGCGGTCGGCATCATCTACCTCAATCAGGTGCTGAAATTTCCCGGCCTCTATGCCGGCATCGCCGCGGCGGTCGTCGCGGTCCTGGTGGTGCGTGGCCTGTTCGGATGGCAGCAGCGCAAATACGCCAATCAGCTATTCCACCAACTTCCCGACGCGGTCCAGCTGGTGACCAGCACGGTTCGGTCGGGATTGCCCGTTCACGAGGCGTTTCGCACCATCGCCCGCGAGATGCCGCAACCGACATCCGGGCAGTTTGCCATCGTCTGTAGCGAACTCAATCTGGGCCGGTCGCCCGAGGAGGCCGTGGAAGCCGTCTATCAGCGAACGCTGGTGCCGGAATATGCCATGTTCGCGGTCACGCTTGCGGTGCAATTGAAGACCGGCGGCAGCTTGGCGGAAACGCTGCAAACGCTGGGCGAGACGGTCAGCCAGCGGGTTGCGCTGGCAGCCCGCGCCCGGGCGCTCGCCGGAGAGGTGATCTTTTCCTCGCGCGCGCTGACCTTCGCGCCGGTGCTTATTGGCGGGCTGCTCTACTGGATCAATCCGCAGTCGGTCGATCTGCTGCTGACCGATCCACAAGGCAACGTGCTGCTCGCCTATGCGGCGTGCTCGGTGCTGCTGGGCCATTTCGTGATCCGCTGGATGGTGAGAAGGGAAACCACGCTATGACAGGTGTTCTCGGTCTTGCCACCCTTGCCGTCGCCATATTGGCCGCGACCTGCCTCTTGATCATCCGCGAGGTCCATCTCCGCGCCCTCGACGCCCGCGTCTCGAACGCCGTGCTCGGGATTCCCGACCGATCGAACTCGTCCAAGGACCTGATCGGCTGGCTGTCGTCGGTCGGCTCGCGCTACCGGCGCTTCTACGCCCAGGAGAATCTCGGCCAGTTGCGCATGGTGCTGCAGGCGGCGGGCTTCAATCACTATCGCACGCTGCCGATCTGGATCGGCTTCAAGACGGTCAGCTCGTTCGCATTCCCGATCGCGGCGTTTTCGCTCACGCAGATTGTCGGAAGCTCGTTCACCGACGTGATGATCTTCACGTTCCTCGGCCTGGCATTCGGAATCATGATTCCGCGCCTGATTCTGATGGTCCTGAAGCGCCGCTTCGATGCCGCCATCCGGGTCGGCACGCCCGATACCATCGATCTGCTGGTGGTGTGCAGCGAGGCGGGCATGGGCCTGGAGAGCGCGCTCGAACGCGTGGCGGAGGAGATGCGCGAGACCAATCCCGCCATCAATCATGTCCTGCGCGGCCTGCTTGATGATCTGAGGATCCTGCCGAACCGCGCCGATGCGTTCGACAAGCTGGCCGCCACGTCGGATGGCCTGCGCCGCTTCGGCACCATGGTCAGCCAGAGCCTGCAATATGGCACGCCGCTCAGCCAGGCGCTGCGCAGCATCGCGGTCGACCTGCGCCGGGAACGCATCACCAAGCTCGAGGAGCGCGCGCACAAACTGGGCGCCAAGCTCACCGTTCCGATGGTGCTGTTTCTGCTGCCCGCGATGTTCGTCATTCTCGGCGGAAGCCCGTTCCTGCATCTGATCCGTACATTCTCCGGCATCGGCAAGTAAGCCATGAGCGCAACTGCAATGACCGTCGAGACCAACCTGGCTTACGACCGGACAACCCGAATCCTGGGCAGCGCCTGGTTCTTCGTCCTGGGACTTACCGTGGCCCACAAGCTGGGGTCATCGGGTGGTGAGCCCTGGCCTTCGCTGATCGCGAGCTTCTGTACCGCGGTGTTCTACCTGATGTTGGCGTTGCTGATCCTGACACGGGCGCCGGCAAAAGCGCAGGCCGAGGGTCTGCTGCCGAAAATTGCGGCGTTCGTCGGCACCTACTGGCCGTGGACGATCACCTTCTTCGACAGGACCGAGGGCGCGTTGCCGAACCTGATCTCCACGGTTTGCGTGCTGACGGGCTTGATCATGATTCTCGTCACTGTCCGGCATCTCGGGCGGTCGTTCAGCCTGGTGCCGCAGGCGCGTTCGGTGGTGCAGACCGGTCCCTATCGGTGGATCAAGCATCCGCTCTATCTGTCGGAAGAGATCGTGTTTCTGGGTGTCGTGCTGCAGCATCTGAGCTGGGTGACGGTAGCATTGCTGGTCCTGCACATCGGCATCCAGGTTTGGCGAATTCATTACGAGGAGGACGTGCTTCGGCGCACGCTTCCGGAATATTCCAGCTACGAGATATCGCGCTGGAGATTGATCCCCTATGTCTGGTGAGTGGTCATGCAGCACCGGAAGCGCCGTGTGAACGGCAAGCGTTCTTTGATCCGGGATCAACGCGGCGCCGTCGCGTTCGAGATGTTGTTCGTCTTCGCCAGTCTGATGATCGGCATTCTTGTGCCGTTCGCTGATCTTGCGGTCGCCTGCTATCAATATGCAACGGCATGGGACGCGCTGCGCGCGTTCGGACAGTCCATCCAGTACTCGCCGCCGCAAGACGTAACGAACACCACGGCTTGGGCGGCGGCTGCAACCGCCAAGGCCGACAGCCGCTATCCAATTCAAAGCTTGACGGTGATCTGCGGCACTGCCGTGTGTTCCGGCACCAACACCGTGACGCCAATGTACTATTCCTACAGCACGACGGTGACCTTGAATCCGATGGTGCTGAAATCGGTGCTGTGCAACAGCGGCAACAGCAATGCCTGTGCGTTCACATTGCCTTATACCGAACGGTTTCAATAGGAGGGTCGCATGCGTAATTTGCTCCGTAGCCGCAGAGGATCGGCCGCATTCGCAACCGTGGTCGCGCTGATCCCGCTGCTCGGTATGATCGCGCTCGGTGGCGAGGCGGGGTCGTGGTACGTCACTCAGCAGCGCGCGCAGAATGCCGCCGATGCCGCCGCCTATTCGGGCGGCCTGCAGGCGGCCTGTCTCAATAACGCGTCCACGTGCACCACGACAGCGACCACGGTCGACTATAGCGGTAAGCAATTCGCCGCGCAGAACACGTTCTGCAATTCCGGCGATACGTCCTATCCCGGCTCGAAATGCTCGACGAGCCTTCCGAGCGGCATCTCACAGAGCGTCCAGATCGCGTCGCTCGCAACGTATGGCGGGACGGCGGGACTGTACGTTCAGGCCAAGGTCAGCCAGACGCAGCCGGCCTATCTGGCCAAGGTGCTCGGGCTTTCCACCGTCACGATTGGCGCGGTCGCTGTCGCCAAAGTTTATCAGGTGGCGCCAAATCCACCGTGCGTCCTGGCCTTGTCGGGTTCTCTGAGCTTCCAGGGGAGCCCCAATATCAATGCGCAGAATTGCGGCATGTTTTCGGACAGTAAGTCCAGCAGCGCCATAGACTTCACGGGCGGCGGCATGACCCTCAACGGTCCATTGTCTGCCGCAGGCGGCTGCACGGGGACTACGACCTGGTGCAATAAGGCTTTTCTCTATCAGCAGCCGGTTCAAAACCCCTACACCGCTCTCGATGGCGCCCTTACCACTTTGTGTGGAACGAATCCGACGCTCCCGACCAAATGCGGTCTCCCAGTATGCACAGGATCGGGGCTCGTCGCTTACACGGCCGCCACCCCATGCACGAATGATAAAGTCCACATTACATCTAATACGCCCATATCTCTGAACGGAACGGGTTCGACCTGTACCCCCACGACATCCTTCTGCGTATACTTCATCTCAGGCGATCTGAAAATCACAGGAACGCCCACGATCTCAGGTACAGCGACCTTCATTCTGCTGCCAGGGGCGACAATCAGCAACCAAGGGAATGCGGTGATCAACATCACCGGGCCGTCGACTGCCCCATCATCGCTTCCTTCGGCACTCCAGTCTTCTGCCAGCTTGTTCCAGTACATGTCCATGTACGACGCTTCAGCGACGGCTGTGCAGTTTGGCGGAAATACCAACATCAATCTCACAGGAACCATTTACGCGCCAACCGCGGCCGTGACGTTTCAGGGCAATCCGACGATCAACATGGGCAACGGAGCAACCTGCGGCCAGTTGATCGCCGCGTCGGTCGCATTCAATGGCAATGCTACTCTCGACAGCTCTGGTTGCCCGACCCAGGTGCAAGTGAAGAGCCCGCCGCAATACGTTCAGTTGGTGCAGTGATGAGAAGGCTCGATCAGCGCGGCGTCGCGGCATTGGAGTTTTGCCTGATCGCGGTGCCGCTCTTCACCCTGATCTTCGCGATCTTCGATTTCGGACGCTATGCGGTCACGCTGCAGTCGTTGCGGGCGCTCGCCAATGCGGGCGCCCGGGCGGTCATGATCAATTGCTATAGCAACGCTGCCATCCAGAAGAATTCGCCGACCAGCTGCGGGGGCGATCCGCTGTCGACCTCGGCGAAACAGGCGATCGCTCCATTTCTCTATGCCGGCGGTCTGACGCCGACACTGAGCGTCCCCGCAGCGGCGACCAGTCCGATCATCGTGACAGCGTCGCAACCCAACTTCACCATGCTGATGCCGATCTGGGGCACCAAGCTCAACGCGCCGAGCGTGACGACCCAGATTCCGTTCTGAGGAGCGTCGATTCGTTGGTGCTGATCAGGCTTGCCTGGGTTCCTGAGCGTCAGATTGGCCGCCGCCTGTCGGGTAGGCCGGGACTAGCCCAAGTGGGCTATGGAAGTGGTGCGCACTGGCAACATCGCCGAGTTTTCTAAGGCCTTGCCGCGGTACCGAGGGGCTCTTTCCTTGCAATCGGGGCGGGTGGCGGGGGATGATATTCGGGCCGCCATTTGGCGGCCTGGCGTGTGGGGAGATCCGGAGCGGGCTCGTTTTGCTTTCGCTCGGCGCGCCGGGGAATGGGAATTCGTGAAGTAACTATTTGTAGTCGGACAAACTGTAAGCTCTGCGGCGTGGTGCACGAACGGGAGTGATCGGGGCGAGGCCGTAGATTTACGGGGGTCGTCGCGGAGACGCGGCGAAGGGGATTGGCATGATGGGAAGTCGCGTTTCGGCCGATGCGGGACTTGGGCTGGTCGCCTTCAGCGCGATGGCGTTCGGCGCTGCGATTGCCCTGTTTCATTGCATCGATCCAGCCGCCGCCGCAGACCGGCGCGCGCCATCATCCTCATCCTCCTCCGGCGTCTTCCTGAGCGAGATGAGCGACGTCCAGCGCGTCAGGGTGACGGTCAACAAGTCGCGTACCTTCAGGGTCGACACGGCGTTTTCCTCGATCGTCGCGGGCTCGCCTGAGATCGCCGATGTGAAGTCGCTGAGCGACCACCTGATCTACGTCCAGGGCAAGAAGACCGGCACCACCAATGTCATCCTGTTCGACAGCGGAATGAAGCAGATCGGCATCCTCGACGTCGAGGTGACCATCGATATCGGAAATCTGCAACAGAACATTCAGTCCGGCACCGGGACGCGCGGCATTCGCGTATCGGCGTCCGAAGGCCAGGTGGTGCTGAGCGGCGTGGCCGCCGACGCGGTCTCCGCCGAGCGCGCGATGACGATTGCTCAGGGCAGCGTGCCGCAGGGGGGAATCGTAGTCAACGCGATGAGCGTTGCGGCACCACAGCAGGTGATGCTCGAGGTGCGCTTCCTCGAGGTCAACCGGGCCGCGGGACGTGACCTCGGCGTGAACCTCTACGCGGCGAACGCCAACGGGACCAATGTCGGCAACACGGGGCTTGGCGGAGTTACGCGCGCGCAGCGCGTGCCGATTGGCGGGAATACGATAAACAGTAATGGAAGTGTGACGATTGACGGGAACACCACGACCACAAGCACAACCAGCAGCAACAATGTGGGTGCCTATCCGACCGGCAGCCTTCCTGTGCTCGGAACACTCGGAACGCTCGCCACCACCGCCGGCGGCGTGGCTGCGCCTCCGTTCGGAAGCCTGCTGACCAGCATCTTGCGGACCAGCAACGGCAGCTCCGTGGACCTTTTGATTACCGCCCTGGAAACCAAGGGACTGGCCCGCCGGCTGGCGGAGCCGAATTTGACCACGCTGTCGGGCGATGCCGCGCGCTTCCTGGCCGGCGGCGAATTCCCGGTGCCCGTTGCATCGACGCAGGTCGCGGGCTCACTGCCGACCGTGACCATCGACTACAAGAAGTTCGGCGTCGAGCTGGCCTTCGTGCCGACGGTGCTTTCGCGCGGGGTGATCAACCTCCGCGTCGAGCCCTCCGTCAGCGAGCTCGATTTCGCCAACGCGGTGACCATCGCCGGCACCACGATCCCGGCGCTGACCCGCCGCGACGCGCGCACCACGGTCGAGTTGCGCGACGGCCAGAGCTTCGCCATCGCAGGTCTCTTGCAGACCCGCAATCAGCAGGACGTCTCGCAACTGCCATGGATCGGCTCGGTGCCGGTGCTTGGATCCCTGTTCAGCAGCAAGTCCTATCAGCAGCAGGAAACCGACCTCGTCATCATCGTGACGCCGCGCCTGGTGGCGCCGGCGGCACCCGGCCAGCAACTGGCATCGCCGCTCGATTCGCGCCTGCCGGCCAACGACGTCGACTTCTTCCTCAACGGCCAGATGGAAGTGCGCAAGCGCTACGACGACTACGTCAATTCCGGCGGCGAAGTGAAGGGACCCTATGGCCATATCATCGCGCCGAACGCGGTCGTGCCTGTTCCGCCACCGGCGGCCGTTGGTGTAAACCAACCGGTCGTGAAAACCCTGAACTAGAGGAGGCGAGAGATGACCATCCGATACCTGGCTTTGCTCGCACCCTTCCTGCTCGGTGGCTGCTACGGCGTCTACGGGCATGACGAGATGGACCGCTACATCCAGCGTTCCGACACCATCACGATGAGTGCCGGTAACGCCAAGGAGGTTAACGCGGTCACGCACACGATCCATCCGTGGCCGGCCTATGTCGGCGACCGCCGGATCGCATACGACGCGCGACGGACGGGTACTGCGATCACCCGCTACGGCACTCAGCAGCGCCCGCTGGATCAGCTTCCCGACATGGGCGACCCGACCAAGGCGATGGGTCAGCCGCCGCCCGTCACGACGATTCAGAATGTCAACACGACCGGATTGGGAGCGGGGACCGGTGGATCGGTGGCCGTCGGGGTGGGAGGACCTGCCAGGTGATCGGCTGAAGGCTCGCTGCCGCCTGGGGCATTTGCCCGTCGGGACCTCGATTTTCGCGATCCTGGCGGGGTTTGGCGGATGCCGCAGCCGGAGCTTGGAAGGGAAGTGGCGACGTGAGGTTCTGGTACCGACCCCGGTGTTTCGGTCGTGCCGTCTGTTTTTCGTAGGTAGTTTCGCGATGATGTTTCGAATGGGGCAAGAGATGCGCTGGACTTGGGGAACGGGACGAGGATTGCGTCGTCTCGCGCCGGCGTTGCTCTGTTGCGGCCTGGCGACCGGCCTTGGCGCCTGCGACTACACGACCCGGGAGGCCGCGATCGTCGCGCCGGTGGATCCGCCTGGTGGGGACCCCGTGCAGGAGCCGACCGACGTCAAATATTATCCCTCCGACGAGCCGGTGCGGCTGGGGCTCGAGCACTACAATCGCGGCAATTACGGTACCGCCCAGCGCTATTTCAAGGATGCGGTCGAGAAGGCGCCGAAGGACGTCACGGCCTGGGTCGGGCTCGCCGCGAGCTATGACAAGATCCGCCGCTTCGATCTTGCCGATCAGGCCTATGCGCAGGCGATCCGGATCGGCGGCGAGACCGTCCAGATCCTCAACGACCAGGGCTATTCGCTGATGCTGCGAGGCAATCTCAGCGGCGCGCGGCGCAAGTTCGAGAAGGCATACTCGCTCGATCCCGGCAACCCGGTGATCGCCAACAACCTCGAGCTTCTCAACGGCAGCCGCAAGTTCATCGAGCGGCCGCCGAACAATCAGCCATAGGCTGATCAACTGGGCTGATCAGCGCCCGAGCTTGGCGTCGAGAACGGCGCCGAGAATGTTGGCATAGTCGTCGGTCCATGGCACCCGCGCGCCGGGATCGAGGCGCGTCCATCCCTGCGACGGCAGATCGCCCAGATCCTTTTCATCGCGGGCAAACGCGACGACGTCGGATGCCGCCCGGCCATCCTCTGGCGTCGCCAACGGTGGTGTCTGAAGCTTGCCGAATGCGACGAGGCCCTCAGCAAGGCCGACCGCGGCGGCGGGCCCCCTTAGCGCCATGTGTCGGTTCGAGATGTGCAGAACGATGAAGCCGTGGGCGGTGAGGTGCGCCAGATATCCTCCGATCGCCTCGCGGGTCAGCAAGTGCACAGGAATGGCATCGGAGGAGAAGGCGTCGAGCACGATCAGATCATAGCGCTCCGGTGACGCCGTCAGGGTGAGCCGCGCGTCTCCGAGCACGATGCGGATATCCGGTCCGCATTCCGACAGGAAATGAAACAGGGCGGGGTCGCGCGCGATCCGGACCACCTGCGGATCGAGCTCGAAAAACGTCCAGTTCTCGCCGTCCTGCCGATGGCAGGCGAGGCTGCCGGTGCCGAGCCCGACCACCGCCACCCGTGTCAGCCGCCCCTGCGCGTGGCGGGCCGCCACGATCGCGTCGCTGATCGGCCCGCCGAAATAATAATACGTGGTCGGTTCGGGGCGCCCCTTAATCGGCGTTCGATCAGGATTGCGCACCCGCTCGGCGCCATGCGCGGTGGTGCCATGCATCAGCAAACGAAACTGCCCCGAGCGGTCCTCGACCACGCGATGCACGCCGAAGAAGCTGCGGACCTGCTCGATGGGGGCGAACAGGGGGTCGAGCCTGGCGACCATAAAGGCGAACGCCGCAAGGCCAAAGAATATCGCCGGTCGCCGACGCACCAGCACCATAACGCCGGCCAGCACGATAAGTGCGATATCGACAGGCAGCGTGGTGCTGGCTGGAATCCGAACGCGCAGCCAGACCATGCCGAGGGTCAACGCGGCCAACACCAGACCGGGACCACTCTGCCGCAACAGCCGGCCAGCCCCGCCGTCAAGCGCGACGGGCATCGCCAGCAATGCGGCCAGGACCAGTATCGGATACTCGGCGACACCGTTGAACAGATGCGGTGCGATTAACCCGGCGAAGATTCCGCCGATCATGCCGCCGAATGAGGTCCACAGGTAGAATTCGGTCAGGCGTGCCGGTTCCGGCCGGCGGCGATAGAGCTCGCCATGACAGGCGAGCGCGATCACCAGAAAACTCGCGAGATGGATCACCAGCACGACGCCAAAATACAGCCTAACCAGCGTCGTCGCGGTTGCGACGAGAGCCACCGCAGCGAACGGCACCAGCTTCAGCACGGTCTTGTGTGCCACCCAAGCCCGCTCACGGAAAATCGCCACGAAGGTCAGCAAATAGAGCGACAGTGGCAGCACCCACAGGAACGGCGCAGCCGCCAGGTCGACTGAGATCGCAGCCGTGACGGCGACGACGAGGCCGGCCGGAATCGCGGCGAGCACGGCCCACATCGTTCGTGCGGCGGTTGTCGTGGGGGCGGTGGCGGCTCCGTAGCCCGCCTGCTTGATTGGACGCTTGCCGGCGCCGGCGACAACGACTGTCGCGGCCACGATCAGCGACATCAAAAGGAAGTAGCCGAGTGACCACAGCTGGATCTGCGTCCGTAAGGTCAACAGCGGCTCGACGACAAAGGGATAGGTCAAGAGCGCGACGAACGAGCCCAAATTGGACGCCGCATACAATAGGTAGGGATTGGCAGCCTGCGGATGACCGCTCGCCGCGAACCAGTTTTGCAGCAGAGGGGCAGTCGCGGCGAGCGCGACGAACGGCAGGCCGATCGAGGCGGCGAACAATGCCAGCAGCCAAAGTTCGAGCCCGTGCTGTGGCGCCGTTTCGAAGCCTTGCGCGATACCGACCGGCAATGTCGCGGCAGCGATCGCCAGCAGCGCCAGGTGAACGAGAGCCGATGGCCTCGGCGACAATGTGCGGCTGAGCACGTGGGCGTAGGCATAGCCCAGCAGCAGCGCCGACTGGAAGAAGACCATCGCAACCGACCAGATGGCTGCAGCACCGCCAAGCCGGGGCAGCACCATCTTTGCAAACATCGGTTCGATCGCAAACAGCAAGAGCGCAGAGAGGAAGAGCGCCGCAGGGTATATCATGGGCGCGAAACGCAGTGCGGGCGCGGTTATCGGTTGAAGGCTTGCCTGGCCATCAAAATGCATGATGTTTCCGGATCATATGGCCCTACCGTCCGGTCGTCGCCGTTTCACTCTTGGATGCTCGATGCCGCAGATGTCGGACTGGCCAGATCACGCTATTGATGATGTCGACTCGTTCGGCAGGCACGAGCCCCGTTGCGGGATACTCGTTGGGTTTCGGCACGCATGCAGTGCCAAAGAGAATGTCCCAGAACGGAAAAAAAGCGGCAAAGTTCTTGTCCCGATGCTCGGCCAAGACCGAGTGGTGGATGCGATGCCATTGCGGGTTGTTGATCCACGTCACATACCGACCGAGCGGGATGCGTACATTCAGGTGAGCGCAAGCGTCAGGAAGAAAGAAGATGAAGCCCGTTGCGATCGCCATATCCGGCGGGATGCGAAACAGGATCGCCAGAATAGGCAGAAACGCGTCAGCCAGCACTCGCTCGAGCCAGTAGTGTCGGGCACCGGTAATGAACGTCACGGCGTTTGCGCTGTGATGGAACGAATGCATCGACCAAAGAAATGGGATGGCATGCTGGAGACGATGGAATGTATATTTGTAGAGATCGAGCGCCAAAACGACGAATGTGAGAGACGCGTACCACCAGTAGCCTTCGGTCGGTAGGTGAACCCAGCCGACCCCGGTGATGCTCGCTATCTTGCCCGCGACAATTGCTGCGAGCGGAGCGAGCGAGATAGACAATCCGAGGTTGGCAATAACCGCAAGCCAATCATCCTGGAATTCGGAAGTAGGGACATCTGCGATGGGCCATTTTTTTTCAACGAGCCGACTGCCGTAGATGGCTCCCAGCAACAGCGCCAAGTAAAAGGCAGCATGTGCAATTTCACTCGACATAGGAAATGACCCGCCGATTAAATGCAGTCCTTGATCGCTAGGGCAGCCCTCTGGCGTCGCCAGCGAAAATCAATCGTCAACAAACGTCCGAGACAAAAAGGCAGTAGGCATCCGCCGTCTGGATGCTGAAAAGCTTATATTTCCTTATACCTCCATCGAGCGCAAGCCGTGGTTTTTGCGGGATTCCGGTGCGGCTTTGTTCCGACTCGGTTAACGGGCGTCGCTCAGCGCTTCCGATTGAAATGCCCCGCTTTACCATAGCTTTATTCACTGTTCTTCGAGCGGACGAACTCGCCGGAAGGCGACTTCGGTTTAAGCGAAATTTGATGCGTTATCCACGTGTTCGCGGCGGCTGATCTGCATCAAACAGCATTATTCGGGCAGCAGGCTGCGACACGGAGCCTCGGCGAACCGTGCCAACCTTGAGAAAATATAAAGCTTTTTGGCTTAGACACCCTCCAATTCCATCCTCGCCGATCCTTTCAACTCCGCCATTGCCTCAGGATTCTTTGATATGACCAAGCCAGGCATCTTCAGCATCGAGGGCTTAAAAGCGAATTGGGTCAAGACGCTCCTGCTGCTGTCCTGCTTGTTGCTGGGTTGTGCCGACTTTGTGACCACGAATGTGATCTTGGATCTCGGGATGGGCGAGCTGAACCCGCTCATGAGGCTGGCGCAGGCCTGGCTCGGCGTATGGTGGCTCATTCCGAAGCTCGGTCTAACGTTTCTCGTGACGTGGCTGCTTTGGCGCAGCAAGAACGTTTACAACGTTTCCCTTGTGGTGGCCTTCTGCTCCACGCCCGTACTGAACAACATCGTCCTCATCATCGCCGGCACGAACTGAATTAGTCTTTTCGCCCACCGTGGCGCAATTGGCAAATTCGCAGGCAAGTGAGGTTCGAAGCATAGAAAATGCACCGACCGGCCAAATTCAGTCTTCTATCGCCAGACCCGACGGCAAGTAAGCACACAACATTCCGTTCGGGTGGACCGTACTGCCAAAACCGAGAAGCTCGATGAAAATCGTCGATCAATATCGGAAAAGTGAACGAGCGACCAAACGTGATTGGGTCTGAAGGAAACTCATAGCTCGTTCCCTTAGGAGGTACGTTTCGAGGATCGTCCGGATTGACGCTCGTCCTTGCCATGTATTCCTCGAACGAAACAAAGCGCTCCTCGCTCTGGGGATACATTAGGCGGTACGAACATCGAGCCCAATCTGGCCCCGGCCAATTTTAACAACCTTGAATGAGAGGAAGACGGTCAGAAATGCGAGTAGGACAGGCCGAGCGCAAGCGGTATCAAACGCAAGCTCATATTGTTCGGCCTCGGACAATTGCTCGACGCAGTCCCGCTCGATCGCTTTGTGGCGAGGTGCTGGAGATCGGAATAGTGTCGGGCGGCCGGAGAGTCTGTCAGCTTGCTATAAGCCCACCGCGCTTGAACTTCCAACAAGGGAACGTTTTGCAGTCTCAACTTATCCGCTTTCTATAAGTGAGGGCCGCGCCCATACGGTGCGGCGACTCGATATCTTTCATTGCACAGACCGGCAAGTCCGAGGATATCCATTCCCCGGAGGCGTGAGCGAGCAGGGTGGTGAGGTGAATGTGCCCGGTGCTAGTCTCGATCCGAGTGGTTTGGATGGTAGCGATCTCGTGCCGGCTCAGTGTCTTGCGCACGATGTCGAGACCCGCAGCGAGCGACGCATAACGGAAAGTCCGATCGTCATCGCGCAGGAACGGCGAGCGGATCATCGCAGTCTGGGTTTTTTCTGGATTAGTCAACTCGGCTTGCGCTTTGGCGAGCGCGGCGGCGATCGCGCCGATATGTTCACTGGCCTGATGCATCGACGCTCTCCATCTCAAGCGGATCAAAACTGATGGCGCCAGATTTCGCGCGCTTGGCGCGAACGCCATGGCCGAACGCTTCCTTGGCATCCTCGGGCACAAGCTTTTTCAACTCCGCTTTCGCCCGTTCGTGGTCGCCGTGGGCGACGCGGGTATGGAGATAGCTTGCCCCGTATTCAGCCCATAGCGTGGAAGCGGTCATATCGACGACCTTGACGGCCGCCAGGCGCGGACGCGGCGCCTCGCTCCCGAACAGGGCCGGCGGCTCGCCGCTTTGGACGCAACGCCAGAACTTCTTTTCCGCGGTTAGCAGGAGGTGTTGGTACAGCGGGTCGGCATGGACCGTGATCTCGATCCATTTGCCGCCCCCGGTAATTACCGACAGCACCGCCGACCTTGCCGCAATCACCCACATGTTGTGCTGCAGCTGCGCCATGTGCTTTTCGGCTGCGGCTTCCTCGCTAAAAGCCCAAGGCAGCATGAACTTAGCTTCGAACACTGCGCCGGTTTGTTCGACGATGCCGTCGAGCGTGGCGGCCATCCACGTATGGACGGGATGCCGAACCCTTTTCTGGACGTCGGTGACGGTTTGTCCCGTACAGCCTTGGTACCAATTGCGGTTCAAATTTTCCGTTGTAATGCCAAGTTGAACGATCAGGTTGCCCGAAAAATCCTCCGCGGCGATCTCACCGCGCTTTTCCCGCCAGAGGCGAACGAGCTTGTCCTGATCATCGCCCATGATGATCCGCGCATCCGAACCGCCGATAAAGGCTCGTCGATCATGATGGTTGAACTTGATGACGGAACAGCGCGCCTCGGCGCCGTTGGCTTGAATTGTGGCCACCGGTATCTCCTTGGTTTGACATCACGCGGCTTGCCGCCGCACCGCCAAAAGCCCCGCACCTGCAGGGGGAGACACCGAGGCCATCGGCTAGGCCCGGTCGACTCAGTAACGCTCGTTTTGCCGGCGAAGGCCAGTCCTTTCCGCAGCAAGATTGTTGCTCTTTTGAGCCCAAAATCTTGATGCTTCAAAGCCGTGGAGGGATTCTACCGAACGCAAACCGACCGCGCACAAAGGCAGACCAATGGCGTCGTTTCGACAAATCAAAGCCAATCGAAGCAACGCCGAGCGCAGCACCGGCCCGAAAACGGCCGATGGAAAAGCGAGGTCCAGCCAAAACGCCTACCGCCATGGCTTGGCACGACGCCGCCAAGACGATGCTGCGCAACTGATGCGCTTCATGTCTGTCTTGGATGGCGCTTGCCTCGGCGACCCGGCGGCGTCGGAGCTGCTGGCTGCCGTCGCACAGGCCAAGCGAGACTTGCTGCGCACACGAGAGGTCCGGCAGGCGTTGTTTGTTGGCCAACCTATCCGAATGTCCGGCCATAGAAACCTTGCAGCGCCTCAAGGGTCTGGAACGCTACGAGCGCAGCGCGTTCGCCGCACAGAAGCGCGCTCTTCGCTCGCTAACATCAAAGCAAGCCTGAGCGAGACCGATTTGGCTACGTTCCGGAAAGTTCCCACGACGTGGCCAGGCGGATCGGATCGTCACGGCCGATCGAATTGATACGCTCCGGCCTCGCGTCAAGGTTGTCTCCCGTGTCAGCGCATCACTTTGTTTTTAGCAAGCGGTCTGTCGCCGGGCGGCTATGGCGCCAATGCTAACATGCTGGCACAAATCCCCGTTACAACCGGTGAGATCGTGTCGTTTCGGCGACCTGGGCAGAGGCTCGGCGGAAGCTCTACCCAGAACGTCACCATCAACTTGGGTGCCGTCACTGTCAGCGACGATGCTGATTTTCAACGGGAAATGGTTCTCTTGCCCTGGATCAGGTGATATCGCTAGCGCCACAGTTCACTGTGCGCTCGCGATGATCAGAAGATTGTTCAGTACTGGCGTGGAGCAGAACGCCACTACGAGGGCGACATTGTAAGGATTGTTGCTGCGCCAAAGTAGCCACATCATGAGGTAGGTGAAAGCTAGCTTGGGGACCAGCCACCAAGGACCCAGCAGTCTTTGCGCGACATGCATGAATGGATTCGCCTCGCCCCCGCCGAGATTGAGGATCGTGTTAGTGGTAAACAGATCGGCGATCCCAAGGATTAGGACGACGAGCACCAACAGCGTTTTGGCGAGGTAGCGTGCCCCCAACATAACCTCGTAGGCGTACGCGACGCCATCAGGATCGTTCTGCTTGAACCAGTGCTGTGCAGTGTCGGTAGTCGCAAAGACCTGCAGATGCAGCGGGTCGCCGACGTTCTTGCTTGTGTCGGTATAGATCCAAACCTTCATTCGTCAGTTGCCCCATAAAGCTCGTCAATGCTCTCATTGAGAATAGCTCTGCGAAGGTGATATAACTACAGACGTAGTTTTACGGGCCGAAGTTTGCTCTGGCTCACAGACGGTCGCCCCGATGGTCGACGTATCCCGCAGGGGGATCGACGCGCAAATCATTTTGACGGTAGGCGCCATGTCTAACGAAAATTCTAGCCACACGCCAAGCGGGTTGCATAGCTTGACGCAAGGAAGAATTCAGCCCAGTCGTGCATAAGAGTTCGACGCTTTTCCAGTTTGGCCCCACGCTGGTAAGCGGCGGTCGTTTCAGATTTGTATTCGTGGGCCAGCGCAGCCTCTCGAACGCCGTCGGGATGGTCTGTGCATTCCTCCGCCCAAGTCGCAAAAGTCGCTCGGAAGCCATGGACAGTGACGTGCCCGTAGCCCATCCGATCTAGTACAGCGAGCACTCGTGGCCGGCCGGGTTGGTGAAGATTAGTTCACGCTACTGGCCTTTGCTTAGCTCGTCGAGCACATCTAGCGCGGGCTGCGAGAGCGGGACGCAGTGGTCCCGGTCCATGTTCATCCGTCGCCGGGGATCCGCCACACCGCACCGGTCGGATAGGTCCGATCGATCTCGGACCATCTGGCGCCGAGGATTTCATTTGTGCGGCACACCGCGAATAATAGGAAGCGCAGCGCCATCCCGGCGCGTTCCTCAGCCGTACGAAGCTCACTCATAAACTGCGCCGCATCCGCATAGGGAAGGGCCGGGTGGTGGCGAAAGAAACGCTTGGGCCGCTTTGGTAGCTTTTCGCGGAGTTGCTTCGTCAATTCGGCTGGATTGCGGAAGTAGAGGTCGTCAATGTCGGCGTTCTTTGCGATAATAGTTTCGATCCAGCCGCGCACCCGGTTAACGGTCTCGCGTTTCGTCAACCAGATGGGCGCGAGCAGTTGGTGGATGTAGCTTGGCTTGATGTCTGCGATGGTCAGCTTTCCGATCGTCGGATAGGCCTACCGCTTAAGGGAGGAAGGCCACTGATCGCGGTGTTTCTCGGTCCGCGTGGACCACAACGCGCGGATGTAGACCGAGCGTCGCCAAGTACAACTCGGGACTTAGGAGCCGCACTTTTCCCGAAACTGAAAATAGTCCTTGGCTAACCGCTCGACTGTGGGGTCTATTTCAAAAAAGGCCCAATCTCGGCCTTCACGAGCATAGCAAGCGAGCGCGGCACTTCCAAGGCCGATCACGGCAACTCGGCGCTTACACACGGAAGAATCGCCCGAAGGGGCCTTGGGAGCTGTAATACGTCATCGGCACTGTGGATTCGTCGGGCAACAGGCTCTTCGCGCCGTGCATTGTGGTGCCGCTCATAAGGATAAGAGTAGGCTTGCCCGCATCGGAAATACTGTTGACGCGATAAACGTTAAAGAAGCTGTGCCCGGCAGCGATCTGCTTCCCAGCGTTCTGTGGCAGCACCTGAAAGAAAAGCAGGAGAGCGACGGCAATCCTAAAACGCAAGCTGCGCCTCGAAAAATTCACCAGAAACTAAGCGCTGGGAGAACATACAACGCATAAAGCAGCACGACGGAAAACGGTACGGAACTGATGACATCGAGAAGAAATTGTCCGGCTCTGAGGACTGCCAAAAGCAGTAGTGGTAACGCAATATCCATTGCGAGCTTGCGATGGCCGCCTGAAACTAGAGTTGACCGCATTAGGCAGGCCGCGATCAGTGCCAGGGGACATTCCCAGACGGCGTTGAAGATCAACGGCGCGATCAGCGCATTGAAGACGCCACCGAGGACTCCTCTGAGCGAGAGAAAGAAATAGAACTCGGTCAAATGCGCAGCTGGAGGACGCCTGTTGGCCAGTTCGCCGTGGTAGACCATCCCAATGGTAGCCAACAGTCCAGACGGCGGCGGACTGCCGATCGAGGGAAAGCTCAGGTTCAATCAGCAGAGGGTAGGCCAGCAGCGCGAGCAAGCTGCCTGCGTTGCTGACGGCATAGAGGAAGTAGGGATCTCGGGCGTCCTTGTGGACCCCGTCAGAAACCAGTGCTGAAGGAGTGGAGCCCTCGTCGAAATAACGAACACGGGAATTCCGCAGGCCAAGGTGAGGCGCGCCAAGAGCCATAGAACCGGTGATTGCGTAGCGACGGGACATCCATACCAAGCGATAAGGGCAGAACGGCGGCCGCGAGCGGCAACAGGACACACACATGGAGAATGACCTGAGCCAGACGTGAGAGCCGCGTCAGTAGATGCGCATAGGCATAGCCGAGCAGCAACATGGCCTGGAAGAAAACGAGGCAGGTGCTCCAGACGGCGGGCGCGCCGCCGAGCTTCGGCAGCACCATCTTGGCCACCATTGGCTCGACGAAGAACATCAGGCCTGCGCTCAAGAAGAGGGTAGTCGCGAACATCGGTATCGCGATGGAAAAGCCAGTCCGTTTTAGACCTGCGCTTGTCAAATTGCTCATGAAAACCGGTCGACCCATAAAATTGGGTAACCTACCATCGCATTTCTGAGTTGAGCAACGCTGGCGCCCGGTAGTTAACGGAGGTCGGCCCTCATCAGTATCGCTAAACGGCGCAAATCATCGCCGCGCCGCGAGATCCATCCCGGATAAACGCGAACTGCCGCCCAGTTGCTCACGCCGGAGGGGGGGTGTAGATTCCACCAATTTCAGGCGTGAAATATGAACAAAATGGATACTGCATTCGCCGCTTCGGACGCGGCGATCGTGCATAGTCGGATTTCGGTTGGGAACCGCATTCCGGAGCTCGACGGAGCGCGCGGCGTTGCCGTCTTGGCAGTCCTGATCGGCCATTACTTTGGCGAGGGTGAGCACGCGATCTACAGCCTCCGGTACGGATGGATGGGCGTCAATCTTTTCTTTGTGCTGTCCGGATTCCTGATCGGCTCCATCATCCTAGAGCGCAAGGACAGTCCGAATTTCGTGACTGTCTTCTATACCAGACGCGCGCTCCGCATCCTGCCGGCCTACTTCGCAACGGTCGCCGCGACACTTGGGTTCATCTGGCTCTACGGGCCATCGGCCTGGATCGACCCTCCGCTTCCCACCGCATCCTATTTTACATTCACTCAGAATCTCGTGATGGCGTGGTCTGGCGGGATGGGCACGTTGTGGCTGTTGCCGACCTGGAGCCTGACCGTGGAGGAGCAATTCTATCTGGCCGTCCCGTTGCTGATGATGTGCATCCCGGCGCGCGCGCTGCTGCCCGCGATCATCACCGGCATCGTGCTGGGCTTGCTCACGCGCTCGTTTCTCTACGCGAATGGCGCCGACATCCCGGCCAGGATGCAGCTGTTCAGCAACGGCCATGTGCTCTTGCTCGGCGTGCTCATCGCCTATGTCCACCACCGTTCTATCAAGGTGCCGGAGATCGTCCTTCGCCTCATCCCCTTGGCTCCGCTGGTGGCATTCGTCACTTTGATCTTCGCGATGGGACAGTTCTTGCTCCATGTCTTTCTGGATCTGGTCCCAACCCTCTTTGCCTCCTACATCCTTCTAGCCGTACAGGGCTGGGCAGGACTCCGGTTCCTGCGCGCGAAGATATTGCAGGCCTTCGGCACGATCTCGTATTGCCTCTACCTGATCCATCAACCGATCAATGGCGTGCTGCATGGTCTGATATTCGACAGCAGGCCGGATATTGGGACGACGCAGCAGATCCTCGTCACGGTCGCCGCCGTCGTCGTGTCGGTTTGCATTGCGGCGCTGTCGTGGATTGCCATCGAGCGACCGCTGTTGCGGATGGGCAGATGCTTCGCATATTCACCCGTGTTGCCTGACCTGAACAAGACTCATGCCTAGCGGTCCCCCGATCCGATCTGAGAGGCGGTTTTGATGACCCCGACACGGCCGATTGCAGTTGGGTTCAGCAACAGCGCTGGGCGCCGATGAATCAAATGCTGCACTGGGATGTTTCGAAGGAAGATGACCCGGCGCAAGCGTTGGCCTGCGCTGTCCTGCTCGGCCTCACGATCATTGCGGCGGTACTGATGCTTGTCAGCGGCGGCGGCCACGCCGGGATCGACTTTTCGTGCTTTTGGGGCGCCGGCACGCTGGCGCTCGAAGGTCATGCGGCCACCGCCTACGACTGGCAGCAACTGCAACAGCTACTTGCGCTGCGGCTGCAGCAGATCAATCACACACCCTACCCATACGATGAGGTCCCGGTGCCGTTTTTCTATCCGCCGGTGTTCTTCCTAGTTCTGGCGCCGCTCGCGCTGCTACCGTTTCCGATCGCATTCGGGGTCTGGAGCACGGCAAAACTGCTCTGTTGGCTGCTCGTTGTGCATGCGATCCGGCCGCGCTCGGCCGCACTGCTGCTTGCACTCGCCGCTCCGCCCGTGTTCTACGATTTCATTGCCGGCCAAAGCTCGCTGCTAGCAGCGTCGCTGCTCGGCGGCGTATTGCTGACATCGGATCGGCGTCCGATCCTCAGCGGCGTCTTGTTGGGGCTGCTGATCTTCAAGCCTCAATATGGCGTTCTTCTCCCCTTTGTGCTGATCGCGACGAAACGCTGGCGCCTCTTCATCACGGCATCTCTTGTCGTGCCGGCGCTGCTGCTGATCAGCGGCATCGTCTTCGGCTGGGACACATTCGAGGGTTTTCGTACGGCGGCAACTTTCGCTACGACACAGTTCCACCTAAGTGGCGCACTGCCCTGGGCCAAGTTACAAAGTGTCTATGGCCTTTTTCGGCTTGCCGGTCTTGGCTACGGATTGGCCATGTCGCTGCACGTCGCCATAGCGCTAGCAGCCTCGATCTGGGTGCTGTTGACATGGCGCCGCAATGCCAGTCTCGCGGTCCGAGCCGCAAGCCTGCTTGCGGCGACGCCGCTCATCTCGCCCTACTTCGCGATCTACGACATGCCGATCCTGGCGATCGCGCTGGTCTTTCTCATGAACGCAACCACGGAAGACCAGATCTCGGCGCGTTCGAAGCAACGCGGCTTCCGGACCGGTGTGAGCGTGATATTCGTCCTGGGGTACGCTTTTCCGTTCGTGTTCGTGCCCGTTGGTCCTTTCATGTGCGCGACCGTGATCGCGCTCATCTTGACGAGATACCGACGACTAGAGGCAGACGAGATCGCCGCAGGAAAGCCGCTGCGAAGATCTGCGACCATGCGGGGCCCGCAAACCCGAGCCTGAACGTGATCCAGGGCCGAGCTCGCTCCGGCGCGAGCCCAGCTTGGGATCGCCGGCCGCGCGCCCGCGGCGAAATCATTTTCCGCAAGCCGCGAAGCCGGCCGGAAACAAACCCGGCCTAGCTAAAGGTATATCGGTAATGCGATTTCAGAAGATTGTATCAAGAGGTTAGTTTGGCAAACCGGCCCAACAGTCTTCATTGGGGAACCGGAAATCTAGAGCATTGGCAAACGGGGAGGCGGTACCCGGCGCCTCCGGAAATGCGAAGGGCCGCCTCGGCAAAGGCTGTCCCAAATCGCAACTCGAAGTCTCGCAGTCCCAGAACTGCACCTCCGACCCGGCACTGCAAATTCGCCCGGATCCAGATCCGGCACCCGGAAGGTACGGGCAATCGTGCCGCTGCCGGCATAGCGTTAGCGATGTTCGCTACGAGCCAGCGGCGATGTGCCGCCGGATCGAAGCGGCACGAGCTCCCGCCACCAGCATGACCCTCTCGGATTTCAGGGTGGAGTTCTGAAGGCGCAATCGCTGCGGCAGCGCAAGCAACGACCGAAGTTGCGCCCGAAGCTGCCTGGCGAAGTGGCGGCAGGCCCAGGGGCCTCGCATTGGTTGCGAGGGCCTTTACGGTCCCTGGCCGGGCGCGCGCCCGACTCAAGGCCCATCTGCGCCGAGCCCATCCGAACGCTGCTGGACAGAGTAGGCGGCACCGTCGTGTCCGCTTTCGTCGTGGGAGCGCCAATTGTGAGATGAGGCCGGACAGCAATAGGTTGGCGGATGCGAAAATTCGTCTTCGCCCAATTGCCGGCGAGGATGAGCGCGCCTTCCCCCGTAAAGCTACGGGTGTCACTTGTAACGCAAAGGAACCCCTTGTCGGTTCGGCGTTAATGTTAAAAACGGGGATCGCCTGTGGCTGTAGACGCCCGCGCAAATTTGCGGCAAATTGCATCTAACTTAGGTTGTGGGACACTTGCTCGGATTTTGTGCGGGCAACAGTGCAAGCGTTCTCACGGCGCAGCAGTTTAAAGACGAAAAATTTTAATAGGTGCGGAGTTCGGAGCCGCACCGAACCGGGCAGGGTAGTGCGTTCGGAAGTCATTCATAGCGTGGCGGACAAGCAAATAAAGTTATCACGTGTAGCAATCGCTTGTTGGTCGAAATGCTCGCATTTTTTTAGACGAGCGTTTGAGTAGTTTGATGAACTGATTTTCGACTGCAATCACACTGCTCTGTACTGGCAGAGTTTTAGGAGTGTGTATTGAGTCGCGTTCGTTTCGTGCGGAAGGCCATTTCACCAATCGACTGGGCTGCAGTTGAGGAGCGCCTCCGCGCGATTTCAAGATTCCCGTCTTCAGTCTCGGCAGATCATTCGATCGCACCCTCATTGCGCACGAAGTTTCCGCTGCTGCCGATTGATCAGCCAGCGTCGATTGCGGTCGTCACTGGATCGATGTGCCGGCAACGGTGCGCGATCAGTACGAACAGGTGTCATTGCCAGGCGGCGATCCGATCTAGATGAATCGGAATTTTTAGGACCAGGCCTATTGCGGGGCAGCATCATGACTATTCGTTCCAATGTCACTTCAATTCTTCCAAACACGTCAGCCGACAATGGAACGGCTCAATCAGCGGAGAGCGTTCATGGAAGCAAGTAACAGGCGTGAAATCGCCTTCATCGATCCCGGCATCGATGACCTCGAAACGTTGCTCAATGGTATCCGGCCTGATGTTGAAGCGATCCTGCTCTCTAACGGCGAGCCCGCACCTCGTCAGATGGCACGCGCACTGAGGGGACGGGAGGGGTTAGAAGCGATCCACGTCGTCGCTCACGGAAAACCCGGCGAAGTTAGCTTTTCCGGCGGCAAACTGACAAAAGCAGAGGTTCAAGCGAGTCGACGCGACCTCGCTCAAATCGGTTTATCGTTGGCGCCTGGGGGGCAGATTGGACTGTGGGCCTGTCAGGTAGGCGGCGAGGACGCGCAGGCGAGCGATTTTGTGACGTGTCTTGCGGCGGCGTGCGGCGCTCGTGTGGCTGCGACCAGCGACATGGTCGGGCACGCCAGCAAAGGGGGAGTCTGGCATTTGGATTCGGCGGTGCCATCGCCGATCACGGATCGTGCGATCCGCACCTATCAGGGCGTGCTCGATAGTGGCAACGGCACGACCGTGGATAATCTGAACGTTCTCGATGCGATCAAAACCAACGATACCAACGGTGTCGAATATGTCTATTGGGGTGACATTTCGACCTTTCTGACGACAAGCACGAATGCAACGCAAACCGTCACGATTCAACAGGCGTTCCAGGCTGGCCAGCTGTTGCTGACGTTCCAGGTTGGATCGAATTATTACACCATCGGCTATAACAGCGTGGCGTCCGTTTATTACCAGAGTACGCTTGCGACCGGCTTTTTTCTTGAACAGACCGACCAGTACGGCACGCCTGTCGGCCATTTTGATGCGATCACCGGCCAGACGGTTAGCGGATCGCCGCAGGCGTTGATCAGTGGCTTCACTGGGGCAATCTCAAGCTTTGTTCTGCAAATTAGTAACCTTGGCTTGTTCGCCGCTACGACTCAGTTGATCACCGACACGATCGATGGCAGCGCCGGCAAGGACAATATCCAAGGCATTGCCAGCAACGCTGCAATTCACAATATCATTCAAGGAGGAGCGGGAGCGGACGTTCTTACGGGCGGCATTGGTTCTGACTATTTCGTTTTTGCGAGAGCAACCGACTCCCCTGCGGCGGGACAGCTCAATTCAGGCGGACAACTTGCGCAAACTTGGGACCAGATCACGAATTTCCAGGTTGGTTCGGACAAGCTCGACTTTAGCCAGTTGATCAGTGATCAGTCGGTCTCGAGCGCTGGAGGCGTGACCGCGTTCGCGGCCGGGCTTGCGGAATTTCGCTGGTTTGGTCCACAGCCGGCGAACACCAGCTCGATGGGTTCCGCCAACGGCTATGGCGTTTGGTACGCCCCCGATGGATCCGGCGGAGTCTACGTTTATGCCGACACGAATGGCGATGGCGTTGCAGATCTAAAGTTTGACGTCGCGGGCGTTACCGCGCTCAATCCGGGGGACTTTATTGCCGTAGATCCGCCGAGCGCGTTCGCGGTCCATATCAATCCGATCGAACCCAGCCAGTCAAACCAGTGGCTGATCAATCTCGCCGATGCAAATGCGGGGGTCACCGTAACGGGCACAGTGACCCACTTCACCCCGAGTGCTCAGCTCATCGTCACGCTGAATGGCCACAACTATACCGCTACTGTCTTGGCCAACGGCACCTGGTCGGCTGTCATTCCAGCCGCTGATCTGGCCCATGCCGTTCTGCCGGATGGGAGCTATACGCTCTCTGCGACGATTAAAGTTGGATCGAGTAACGCTGCCTCCGACTCACATTCGATAGTGGTTGACGAGACGCCGCCGACAATTGCGATCAGCACGATCGCTGGCGACAACCGTCTCAACCTGGCGGAATCCGCCTCCAACCTGACCATCAGTGGCACCAGTACGGGAGTGGAGAACGGCCAGACCGTCAGCGTAACGCTGAACGGGCACACCTATACCGGGACGGTGACCAACAATGCCTGGTCGGTGACCGCACCGGCTGCGGACCTGGCCCACGCGCAGCTACCGGACGGCAGCTACTCCGTGACCGCCAACGTGTCGGATCTGGCCGGCAACCCGGCCACCCAGGCGAGCAAGACGCTGACGGTTGACGAGACGCCGCCGACGATTGCGATCAGCGCGATCTCTGGCGATAACCGTCTCAACCTGGCGGAATCCGCCTCCAACCTGACCATCAGTGGCACCAGCACGGGAGTGGAGAACGGCCAGACCGTCAGCGTGACGCTGAACGGGCACACCTATACCGGGACGGTGACCAACAATGCCTGGTCGGTGACCGCACCGGCCGCGGACCTGGCCCACGCGCAGCTGCCGGACGGCAGCTACTCCGTGACCGCCAACGTGTCGGATCTGGCCGGCAACCCGGCCACCCAGGCGAGCAAGACGCTGACGGTTGACGAGACGCCGCCGACGATTGCGATCGGCACGATCGCCGGCGACAACCGTCTCAACCTGGCGGAATCCGCCTCCAACCTGACCATCAGCGGCACCAGCTCCGGCGTGGAGGCGGGCCAGACCGTCACCGTCAGCCTGAACGGCCACGACTACAGCGCGACCGTTCTCGCCAACGGCACCTGGTCGACCTCGGTTGCCCAGGCCGACGTCGCCGCGCTCACCGACGGCGGCAGCTACACGGTTTCCGCCAGCGTCTCCGACGTCGCCGGCAACCCGGCTTCGGCCACCCACGGCATCTCGGTCGACGAGAGCGCCAGCATCGCGATCAACACCATCGCCGTTGACGACGTCATCAACGCCGCCGAGTCGCAGTCTGCCCTGACCATCAGCGGCACCAGCTCCGGCGTGGAGGCGGGCCAGACCGTCACCGTCAGCCTGAACGGCCACGACTACAGCGCGACCGTTCTCGCCAACGGCACCTGGTCGACCTCGGTTGCCCAGGCCGACGTCGCCGCGCTCACCGACGGCGGCAGCTACACGGTTTCCGCCAGCGTCTCCGACGTCGCCGGCAACCCGGCTTCGGCCACCCACGGCATCTCGGTCGACGAGAGCGCCAGCATCGCGATCAACACCATCGCCGTTGACGACGTCATCAACGCCGCCGAGTCGCAGTCTGCCCTGACCATCAGCGGCACCAGCTCCGGCGTGGAGGCGGGCCAGACCGTCACCGTCAGCCTGAACGGCCACGACTACAGCGCGACCGTTCTCGCCAACGGCACCTGGTCGACCTCGGTTGCCCAGGCCGACGTCGCCGCGCTCACCGACGGCGGCAGCTACACGGTTTCCGCCAGCGTCTCCGACGTCGCCGGCAACCCGGCTTCGGCCACCCACGGCATCTCGGTCGACGAGAGCGCCAGCATCGCGATCAACACCATCGCCGTTGACGACGTCATCAACGCCGCCGAGTCGCAGTCTGCCCTGACCATCAGCGGCACCAGCTCCGGCGTGGAGGCGGGCCAGACCGTCACCGTCAGCCTGAACGGCCACGACTACAGCGCGACCGTTCTCGCCAACGGCACCTGGTCGACCTCGGTTGCCCAGGCCGACGTCGCCGCGCTCACCGACGGCGGCTCACCGACGGCGGCAGCTACACGGTTTCCGCCAGCGTCTCCGACGTCGCCGGCAACCCGGCTTCGGCCACCCACGGCATCTCGGTCGACGAGAGCGCCAGCATCGCGATCAACACCATCGCCGTTGACGACGTCATCAACGCCGCCGAGTCGCAGTCTGCCCTGACCATCAGCGGCACCAGCTCCGGCGTGGAGGCGGGCCAGACCGTCACCGTCAGCCTGAACGGCCACGACTACAGCGCGACCGTTCTCGCCAACGGCACCTGGTCGACCTCGGTTGCCCAGGCCGACGTCGCCGCGCTCACCGACGGCGGCAGCTACACGGTTTCCGCCAGCGTCTCCGACGTCGCCGGCAACCCGGCTTCGGCCACCCACGGCATCTCGGTCGACGAGAGCGCCAGCATCGCGATCAACACCATCGCCGTTGACGACGTCATCAACGCCGCCGAGTCGCAGTCTGCCCTGACCATCAGCGGCACCAGCTCCGGCGTGGAGGCGGGCCAGACCGTCACCGTCAGCCTGAACGGCCACGACTACAGCGCGACCGTTCTCGCCAACGGCACCTGGTCGACCTCGGTTGCCCAGGCCGACGTCGCCGCGCTCACCGACGGCGGCAGCTACACGGTTTCCGCCAGCGTCTCCGACGTCGCCGGCAACCCGGCTTCGGCCACCCACGGCATCTCGGTCGACGAGAGCGCCAGCATCGCGATCAACACCATCGCCGTTGACGACGTCATCAACGCCGCCGAGTCGCAGTCTGCCCTGACCATCAGCGGCACCAGCTCCGGCGTGGAGGCGGGCCAGACCGTCACCGTCAGCCTGAACGGCCACGACTACAGCGCGACCGTTCTCGCCAACGGCACCTGGTCGACCTCGGTTGCCCAGGCCGACGTCGCCGCGCTCACCGACGGCGGCAGCTACACGGTTTCCGCCAGCGTCTCCGACGTCGCCGGCAACCCGGCTTCGGCCACCCACGGCATCTCGGTCGACGAGAGCGCCAGCATCGCGATCAACACCATCGCCGTTGACGACGTCATCAACGCCGCCGAGTCGCAGTCTGCCCTGACCATCAGCGGCACCAGCTCCGGCGTGGAGGCGGGCCAGACCGTCACCGTCAGCCTGAACGGCCACGACTACAGCGCGACCGTTCTCGCCAACGGCACCTGGTCGACCTCGGTTGCCCAGGCCGACGTCGCCGCGCTCACCGACGGCGGCAGCTACACGGTTTCCGCCAGCGTCTCCGACGTCGCCGGCAACCCGGCTTCGGCCACCCACGGCATCTCGGTCGACGAGAGCGCCAGCATCGCGATCAACACCATCGCCGTTGACGACGTCATCAACGCCGCCGAGTCGCAGTCTGCCCTGACCATCAGCGGCACCAGCTCCGGCGTGGAGGCGGGCCAGACCGTCACCGTCAGCCTGAACGGCCACGACTACAGCGCGACCGTTCTCGCCAACGGCACCTGGTCGACCTCGGTTGCCCAGGCCGACGTCGCCGCGCTCACCGACGGCGGCAGCTACACGGTTTCCGCCAGCGTCTCCGACGTCGCCGGCAACCCGGCTTCGGCCACCCACGGCATCTCGGTCGACGAGAGCGCCAGCATCGCGATCAACACCATCGCCGTTGACGACGTCATCAACGCCGCCGAGTCGCAGTCTGCCCTGACCATCAGCGGCACCAGCTCCGGCGTGGAGGCGGGCCAGACCGTCACCGTCAGCCTGAACGGCCACGACTACAGCGCGACCGTTCTCGCCAACGGCACCTGGTCGACCTCGGTTGCCCAGGCCGACGTCGCCGCGCTCACCGACGGCGGCAGCTACACGGTTTCCGCCAGCGTCTCCGACGTCGCCGGCAACCCGGCTTCGGCCACCCACGGCATCTCGGTCGACGAGAGCGCCAGCATCGCGATCAACACCATCGCCGTTGACGACGTCATCAACGCCGCCGAGTCGCAGTCTGCCCTGACCATCAGCGGCACCAGCTCCGGCGTGGAGGCGGGCCAGACCGTCACCGTCAGCCTGAACGGCCACGACTACAGCGCGACCGTTCTCGCCAACGGCACCTGGTCGACCTCGGTTGCCCAGGCCGACGTCGCCGCGCTCACCGACGGCGGCAGCTACACGGTTTCCGCCAGCGTCTCCGACGTCGCCGGCAACCCGGCTTCGGCCACCCACGGCATCTCGGTCGACGAGAGCGCCAGCATCGCGATCAACACCATCGCCGTTGACGACGTCATCAACGCCGCCGAGTCGCAGTCTGCCCTGACCATCAGCGGCACCAGCTCCGGCGTGGAGGCGGGCCAGACCGTCACCGTCAGCCTGAACGGCCACGACTACAGCGCGACCGTTCTCGCCAACGGCACCTGGTCGACCTCGGTTGCCCAGGCCGACGTCGCCGCGCTCACCGACGGCGGCAGCTACACGGTTTCCGCCAGCGTCTCCGACGTCGCCGGCAACCCGGCTTCGGCCACCCACGGCATCTCGGTCGACGAGAGCGCCAGCATCGCGATCAACACCATCGCCGTTGACGACGTCATCAACGCCGCCGAGTCGCAGTCTGCCCTGACCATCAGCGGCACCAGCTCCGGCGTGGAGGCGGGCCAGACCGTCACCGTCAGCCTGAACGGCCACGACTACAGCGCGACCGTTCTCGCCAACGGCACCTGGTCGACCTCGGTTGCCCAGGCCGACGTCGCCGCGCTCACCGACGGCGGCAGCTACACGGTTTCCGCCAGCGTCTCCGACGTCGCCGGCAACCCGGCTTCGGCCACCCACGGCATCTCGGTCGACGAGAGCGCCAGCATCGCGATCAACACCATCGCCGTTGACGACGTCATCAACGCCGCCGAGTCGCAGTCTGCCCTGACCATCAGCGGCACCAGCTCCGGCGTGGAGGCGGGCCAGACCGTCACCGTCAGCCTGAACGGCCACGACTACAGCGCGACCGTTCTCGCCAACGGCACCTGGTCGACCTCGGTTGCCCAGGCCGACGTCGCCGCGCTCACCGACGGCGGCAGCTACACGGTTTCCGCCAGCGTCTCCGACGTCGCCGGCAACCCGGCTTCGGCCACCCACGGCATCTCGGTCGACGAGAGCGCCAGCATCGCGATCAACACCATCGCCGTTGACGACGTCATCAACGCCGCCGAGTCGCAGTCTGCCCTGACCATCAGCGGCACCAGCTCCGGCGTGGAGGCGGGCCAGACCGTCACCGTCAGCCTGAACGGCCACGACTACAGCGCGACCGTTCTCGCCAACGGCACCTGGTCGACCTCGGTTGCCCAGGCCGACGTCGCCGCGCTCACCGACGGCGGCAGCTACACGGTTTCCGCCAGCGTCTCCGACGTCGCCGGCAACCCGGCTTCGGCCACCCACGGCATCTCGGTCGACGAGAGCGCCAGCATCGCGATCAACACCATCGCCGTTGACGACGTCATCAACGCCGCCGAGTCGCAGTCTGCCCTGACCATCAGCGGCACCAGCTCCGGCGTGGAGGCGGGCCAGACCGTCACCGTCAGCCTGAACGGCCACGACTACAGCGCGACCGTTCTCGCCAACGGCACCTGGTCGACCTCGGTTGCCCAGGCCGACGTCGCCGCGCTCACCGACGGCGGCAGCTACACGGTTTCCGCCAGCGTCTCCGACGTCGCCGGCAACCCGGCTTCGGCCACCCACGGCATCTCGGTCGACGAGAGCGCCAGCATCGCGATCAACACCATCGCCGTTGACGACGTCATCAACGCCGCCGAGTCGCAGTCTGCCCTGACCATCAGCGGCACCAGCTCCGGCGTGGAGGCGGGCCAGACCGTCACCGTCAGCCTGAACGGCCACGACTACAGCGCGACCGTTCTCGCCAACGGCACCTGGTCGACCTCGGTTGCCCAGGCCGACGTCGCCGCGCTCACCGACGGCGGCAGCTACACGGTTTCCGCCAGCGTCTCCGACGTCGCCGGCAACCCGGCTTCGGCCACCCACGGCATCTCGGTCGACGAGAGCGCCAGCATCGCGATCAACACCATCGCCGTTGACGACGTCATCAACGCCGCCGAGTCGCAGTCTGCCCTGACCATCAGCGGCACCAGCTCCGGCGTGGAGGCGGGCCAGACCGTCACCGTCAGCCTGAACGGCCACGACTACAGCGCGACCGTTCTCGCCAACGGCACCTGGTCGACCTCGGTTGCCCAGGCCGACGTCGCCGCGCTCACCGACGGCGGCAGCTACACGGTTTCCGCCAGCGTCTCCGACGTCGCCGGCAACCCGGCTTCGGCCACCCACGGCATCTCGGTCGACGAGAGCGCCAGCATCGCGATCAACACCATCGCCGTTGACGACGTCATCAACGCCGCCGAGTCGCAGTCTGCCCTGACCATCAGCGGCACCAGCTCCGGCGTGGAGGCGGGCCAGACCGTCACCGTCAGCCTGAACGGCCACGACTACAGCGCGACCGTTCTCGCCAACGGCACCTGGTCGACCTCGGTTGCCCAGGCCGACGTCGCCGCGCTCACCGACGGCGGCAGCTACACGGTTTCCGCCAGCGTCTCCGACGTCGCCGGCAACCCGGCTTCGGCCACCCACGGCATCTCGGTCGACGAGAGCGCCAGCATCGCGATCAACACCATCGCCGTTGACGACGTCATCAACGCCGCCGAGTCGCAGTCTGCCCTGACCATCAGCGGCACCAGCTCCGGCGTGGAGGCGGGCCAGACCGTCACCGTCAGCCTGAACGGCCACGACTACAGCGCGACCGTTCTCGCCAACGGCACCTGGTCGACCTCGGTTGCCCAGGCCGACGTCGCCGCGCTCACCGACGGCGGCAGCTACACGGTTTCCGCCAGCGTCTCCGACGTCGCCGGCAACCCGGCTTCGGCCACCCACGGCATCTCGGTCGACGAGAGCGCCAGCATCGCGATCAACACCATCGCCGTTGACGACGTCATCAACGCCGCCGAGTCGCAGTCTGCCCTGACCATCAGCGGCACCAGCTCCGGCGTGGAGGCGGGCCAGACCGTCACCGTCAGCCTGAACGGCCACGACTACAGCGCGACCGTTCTCGCCAACGGCACCTGGTCGACCTCGGTTGCCCAGGCCGACGTCGCCGCGCTCACCGACGGCGGCAGCTACACGGTTTCCGCCAGCGTCTCCGACGTCGCCGGCAACCCGGCTTCGGCCACCCACGGCATCTCGGTCGACGAGAGCGCCAGCATCGCGATCAACACCATCGCCGTTGACGACGTCATCAACGCCGCCGAGTCGCAGTCTGCCCTGACCATCAGCGGCACCAGCTCCGGCGTGGAGGCGGGCCAGACCGTCACCGTCAGCCTGAACGGCCACGACTACAGCGCGACCGTTCTCGCCAACGGCACCTGGTCGACCTCGGTTGCCCAGGCCGACGTCGCCGCGCTCACCGACGGCGGCAGCTACACGGTTTCCGCCAGCGTCTCCGACGTCGCCGGCAACCCGGCTTCGGCCACCCACGGCATCTCGGTCGACGAGAGCGCCAGCATCGCGATCAACACCATCGCCGTTGACGACGTCATCAACGCCGCCGAGTCGCAGTCTGCCCTGACCATCAGCGGCACCAGCTCCGGCGTGGAGGCGGGCCAGACCGTCACCGTCAGCCTGAACGGCCACGACTACAGCGCGACCGTTCTCGCCAACGGCACCTGGTCGACCTCGGTTGCCCAGGCCGACGTCGCCGCGCTCACCGACGGCGGCAGCTACACGGTTTCCGCCAGCGTCTCCGACGTCGCCGGCAACCCGGCTTCGGCCACCCACGGCATCTCGGTCGACGAGAGCGCCAGCATCGCGATCAACACCATCGCCGTTGACGACGTCATCAACGCCGCCGAGTCGCAGTCTGCCCTGACCATCAGCGGCACCAGCTCCGGCGTGGAGGCGGGCCAGACCGTCACCGTCAGCCTGAACGGCCACGACTACAGCGCGACCGTTCTCGCCAACGGCACCTGGTCGACCTCGGTTGCCCAGGCCGACGTCGCCGCGCTCACCGACGGCGGCAGCTACACGGTTTCCGCCAGCGTCTCCGACGTCGCCGGCAACCCGGCTTCGGCCACCCACGGCATCTCGGTCGACGAGAGCGCCAGCATCGCGATCAACACCATCGCCGTTGACGACGTCATCAACGCCGCCGAGTCGCAGTCTGCCCTGACCATCAGCGGCACCAGCTCCGGCGTGGAGGCGGGCCAGACCGTCACCGTCAGCCTGAACGGCCACGACTACAGCGCGACCGTTCTCGCCAACGGCACCTGGTCGACCTCGGTTGCCCAGGCCGACGTCGCCGCGCTCACCGACGGCGGCAGCTACACGGTTTCCGCCAGCGTCTCCGACGTCGCCGGCAACCCGGCTTCGGCCACCCACGGCATCTCGGTCGACGAGAGCGCCAGCATCGCGATCAACACCATCGCCGTTGACGACGTCATCAACGCCGCCGAGTCGCAGTCTGCCCTGACCATCAGCGGCACCAGCTCCGGCGTGGAGGCGGGCCAGACCGTCACCGTCAGCCTGAACGGCCACGACTACAGCGCGACCGTTCTCGCCAACGGCACCTGGTCGACCTCGGTTGCCCAGGCCGACGTCGCCGCGCTCACCGACGGCGGCAGCTACACGGTTTCCGCCAGCGTCTCCGACGTCGCCGGCAACCCGGCTTCGGCCACCCACGGCATCTCGGTCGACGAGAGCGCCAGCATCGCGATCAACACCATCGCCGTTGACGACGTCATCAACGCCGCCGAGTCGCAGTCTGCCCTGACCATCAGCGGCACCAGCTCCGGCGTGGAGGCGGGCCAGACCGTCACCGTCAGCCTGAACGGCCACGACTACAGCGCGACCGTTCTCGCCAACGGCACCTGGTCGACCTCGGTTGCCCAGGCCGACGTCGCCGCGCTCACCGACGGCGGCAGCTACACGGTTTCCGCCAGCGTCTCCGACGTCGCCGGCAACCCGGCTTCGGCCACCCACGGCATCTCGGTCGACGAGAGCGCCAGCATCGCGATCAACACCATCGCCGTTGACGACGTCATCAACGCCGCCGAGTCGCAGTCTGCCCTGACCATCAGCGGCACCAGCTCCGGCGTGGAGGCGGGCCAGACCGTCACCGTCAGCCTGAACGGCCACGACTACAGCGCGACCGTTCTCGCCAACGGCACCTGGTCGACCTCGGTTGCCCAGGCCGACGTCGCCGCGCTCACCGACGGCGGCAGCTACACGGTTTCCGCCAGCGTCTCCGACGTCGCCGGCAACCCGGCTTCGGCCACCCACGGCATCTCGGTCGACGAGAGCGCCAGCATCGCGATCAACACCATCGCCGTTGACGACGTCATCAACGCCGCCGAGTCGCAGTCTGCCCTGACCATCAGCGGCACCAGCTCCGGCGTGGAGGCGGGCCAGACCGTCACCGTCAGCCTGAACGGCCACGACTACAGCGCGACCGTTCTCGCCAACGGCACCTGGTCGACCTCGGTTGCCCAGGCCGACGTCGCCGCGCTCACCGACGGCGGCAGCTACACGGTTTCCGCCAGCGTCTCCGACGTCGCCGGCAACCCGGCTTCGGCCACCCACGGCATCTCGGTCGACGAGAGCGCCAGCATCGCGATCAACACCATCGCCGTTGACGACGTCATCAACGCCGCCGAGTCGCAGTCTGCCCTGACCATCAGCGGCACCAGCTCCGGCGTGGAGGCGGGCCAGACCGTCACCGTCAGCCTGAACGGCCACGACTACAGCGCGACCGTTCTCGCCAACGGCACCTGGTCGACCTCGGTTGCCCAGGCCGACGTCGCCGCGCTCACCGACGGCGGCAGCTACACGGTTTCCGCCAGCGTCTCCGACGTCGCCGGCAACCCGGCTTCGGCCACCCACGGCATCTCGGTCGACGAGAGCGCCAGCATCGCGATCAACACCATCGCCGTTGACGACGTCATCAACGCCGCCGAGTCGCAGTCTGCCCTGACCATCAGCGGCACCAGCTCCGGCGTGGAGGCGGGCCAGACCGTCACCGTCAGCCTGAACGGCCACGACTACAGCGCGACCGTTCTCGCCAACGGCACCTGGTCGACCTCGGTTGCCCAGGCCGACGTCGCCGCGCTCACCGACGGCGGCAGCTACACGGTTTCCGCCAGCGTCTCCGACGTCGCCGGCAACCCGGCTTCGGCCACCCACGGCATCTCGGTCGACGAGAGCGCCAGCATCGCGATCAACACCATCGCCGTTGACGACGTCATCAACGCCGCCGAGTCGCAGTCTGCCCTGACCATCAGCGGCACCAGCTCCGGCGTGGAGGCGGGCCAGACCGTCACCGTCAGCCTGAACGGCCACGACTACAGCGCGACCGTTCTCGCCAACGGCACCTGGTCGACCTCGGTTGCCCAGGCCGACGTCGCCGCGCTCACCGACGGCGGCAGCTACACGGTTTCCGCCAGCGTCTCCGACGTCGCCGGCAACCCGGCTTCGGCCACCCACGGCATCTCGGTCGACGAGAGCGCCAGCATCGCGATCAACACCATCGCCGTTGACGACGTCATCAACGCCGCCGAGTCGCAGTCTGCCCTGACCATCAGCGGCACCAGCTCCGGCGTGGAGGCGGGCCAGACCGTCACCGTCAGCCTGAACGGCCACGACTACAGCGCGACCGTTCTCGCCAACGGCACCTGGTCGACCTCGGTTGCCCAGGCCGACGTCGCCGCGCTCACCGACGGCGGCAGCTACACGGTTTCCGCCAGCGTCTCCGACGTCGCCGGCAACCCGGCTTCGGCCACCCACGGCATCTCGGTCGACGAGAGCGCCAGCATCGCGATCAACACCATCGCCGTTGACGACGTCATCAACGCCGCCGAGTCGCAGTCTGCCCTGACCATCAGCGGCACCAGCTCCGGCGTGGAGGCGGGCCAGACCGTCACCGTCAGCCTGAACGGCCACGACTACAGCGCGACCGTTCTCGCCAACGGCACCTGGTCGACCTCGGTTGCCCAGGCCGACGTCGCCGCGCTCACCGACGGCGGCAGCTACACGGTTTCCGCCAGCGTCTCCGACGTCGCCGGCAACCCGGCTTCGGCCACCCACGGCATCTCGGTCGACGAGAGCGCGCCGACCCTGGCGGTGACGGCGATTGCGCCGGACAACGGCACGAGCGGCAGCGACTTCATCACCAACACCACGACGGTGTCGGTCAGCGGCACGATCGACGTGGCGGATGCCAACCGCACGGTCACGGTGAAGGACGGCTCGACCACGCTCGGCACGGCGACGGCCGATGCGAGCGGCAACTGGACGCTGGCGAACGTGACGCTGGCGCAGGGCACCCACAGCCTGACCGCGTCGGCGACCGACGTCGCCGGCAACACCGGTACCTCGGCAGCGCAGGCGGTGACGATCGATACCACCGCGCCGACCCTGGCGGTGACGGCGATTGCGCCGGACAACGGCACGAGCGGCAGCGACTTCATCACCAACACCACGACGGTGTCGGTCAGCGGCACGATCGACGTGGCGGATGCCAACCGCACGGTCACGGTGAAGGACGGCTCGACCACGCTCGGCACGGCGACGGCCGATGCGAGCGGCAACTGGACGCTGGCGAACGTGACGCTGGCGCAGGGCACCCACAGCCTGACCGCGTCGGCGACCGACGTCGCCGGCAACACCGGTACCTCGGCAGCGCAGGCGGTGACGATCGATACCACCGCGCCGACCCTGGCGGTGACGGCGATTGCGCCGGACAACGGCACGAGCGGCAGCGACTTCATCACCAACACCACGACGGTGTCGGTCAGCGGCACGATCGACGTGGCGGATGCCAACCGCACGGTCACGGTGAAGGACGGCTCGACCACGCTCGGCACGGCGACGGCCGATGCGAGCGGCAACTGGACGCTGGCGAACGTGACGCTGGCGCAGGGCACCCACAGCCTGACCGCGTCGGCGACCGACGTCGCCGGCAACACCGGTACCTCGGCAGCGCAGGCGGTGACGATCGATACCACCGCGCCGACCCTGGCGGTAACGGCGATTGCGCCGGACAACGGCACGAGCGGCAGCGACTTCATCACCAACACCACGACGGTGTCGGTCAGCGGCACGATCGACGTGGCGGATGCCAACCGCACGGTCACGGTGAAGGACGGCTCGACCACGCTCGGCACGGCGACGGCCGATGCGAGCGGCAACTGGACGCTGGCGAACGTGACGCTGGCGCAGGGCACCCACAGCCTGACCGCGTCGGCGACCGACGTCGCCGGCAACACCGGTACCTCGGCAGCGCAGGCGGTGACGATCGATACCACCGCGCCGAGTGCGGTTGCGACGGTGACGGGCCTGAGTGTTGACACTGGCAGTTCGTCGAGCGACTTCATCACTAACGTGTCTTCGCAGACGGTAAGCGGAACCTATACTGGTACGTTGGGAGCTGACGAATCGATTTGGTTCAGCGTGGACGGCGGAACGTGGAGATTGGCGTCGGTCAACGCAAACAGTCACACCTGGTCTGGATTTGGTGTGACGCTGTCGTCTGGCACGGGCACGCTGTCTGTACGGACGATCGACACGGCTGGGAACATCACGGCAGGCACCGGTCACAGCTATACGCTCGACCAGACCGCGCCGACCGGCGGCACACCCGCGCTGACGGCGGCCTCCGACTCGGGCTCTTCGAGCACGGACAATATCACCAAGGTCACCAATCCAACGTTCACGGTTGCGCTGAACCCGACTGTTGCGGTCGGCGACACAGTGCAGCTGTTGCTCGGCGGTTCGGCATTGGCGCATAACGTCACGCACACAATTACCTCGGCAGACATCAGCGCCGGCTCTGTGAACCTGGCGGTGACGGCGGGTGACCTGGGCAGCGACGGCTCGAAGTCAATCGTGGCCAAATTCACCGACTCCGCGGGCAACACCTCGACCACCTCGGTTGACGTGATCACGCTGGATACCACGGCGGACGTGGCCCCGACGTTGGCTCTAAGTACGTCCACGAGCACCACAAGTGGAAACAATTACGCGACTGAAAGCCTTAAGATAACGGGCTTCGATGGCGACTTGTTTGCTTCTACAATAACTCTAACAGACACCCACGGGCATACAGCCACACACACACTGAGCGCTGGCGAGATAAACACCGCTGCGACCACCGGAACGGTAACCGTAACCAGTTGGACGAATCTCGGTACTTTGCTAAAGAATGATACAATCACCGCGACGGTTCAGGTCACTGACGTTGCGGGCAATTCGACGACGCATAATGGTACGTTCAATACCGGAGGTGTCATCAGCGCTCCTGCCGGTGTTGCCGGCGAGGCAATCAACCTCGGTCTTGATGTTGCAACCAGCTCTGCTGGATCTGTAACCGTTACAATTGAGAACCTGCCAAATGGCTGGATGCTAAACGACGCAGCCCAGAACGCCGACGGCTCCTGGTCCATAACAAGCTCGGACCTTGGTTTGCTCAGCGCTACAGCTCCATCGGACTTTTCAGGTGCATCAATACTGCATATCACGGAAACATGGACGAATTTCGATGGCGCAATCGGCACAGCTACTGTCGAAGACAATTTCGAGGCTTATTCCGTTGGCTCTCCGATCTTCGCATGGTCCGGCGACGACACCCTGACCGGCTCAAGCGGCCACGACACGTTCGTGTTCTCGCAGCCGATCGGCAACGATTTTGTACACAGCTTCGAGGTCTCGTCGGACGTCATCGACCTGATCAGCTACGGCTGGCAGAACTTTGCCGACGTCCAGGCCCACACCGCCGACGACGCCAACGGTAATGCCGTGATCACGCTGGCCGACGGCCAGACCATCACGCTGGACGGGGTGCATGCCGTGGACCTGACCGCGGCAAACTTCGAGTTCGACGTGACGCCGACGGTCGAAAATCCGGGTGCAATGACCATCGGCGATGGCGCGATGCTGCCGTTGTCCGGCATCATCCACAACACCGGCACGATTGAGCTGCAGGCTTCCGGCGACGACACGCTGCTGCAGCTGATCCAGACCGGCATCACGCTCAACGGCGGCGGTGAGGTGGTGCTGTCCGACGATGACCACAACGTCATTGCCGGCCCGGTTCCCAATGTCACGCTCGACAACGTCGACAACGTCATCTCGGGTGCGGGCCAGATCGGGCAAGGCAGCCTGACCCTGAGCAACGAGGGCACCATCGATGCCACCGGGACCCATGCCCTGGTGATCGACACCGGCGCCAACGTGATCGCCAATGCCGGCACGCTGGAGGCGACCGGTACGGGTGGACTGGTGCTCGCTAGTGCCGTGGCCAATAGCGGCCTGATCTGGGCCAACGGCGGTGCAGTCACCGCAGAGGGCGCGGTTACCGGCAGCGGCAGCGCCTTGATCAGCGGGGCCGGCACCATCGAGTTCGGGGCAGCCTCTGCAGCAGGTGTCACCTTCGACACGACCGCCGCCGGCCATTTGATCCTGGATGATGCGTTCCACTTCTCTGGCACGGTGAGCGGCCTTGATGCCAATGACGACATCGACATCAAGGGCATCAGCTTCGGTGTTGGCACCGCGTTGACCTTCACAGAGAACCAAGCGGGCACCGGCGGCACTTTGACGGTGTCAGATGGCGCTCATACGGCAAATATCGTGCTGCTTGGACAATACGATCCGAACGGGTTTGCGGAGAAGGCCGATGCCACGAATGGGACCGTGATCACCTATGATCCGCACCACCTCGCCTGAGGGGCGTAAGCTTCACGGGCGAAGATTGATCGGGGCAGAAGCCAAACCCCGTAAGTTTACCCTGCTGCCGTTTTTGGGCAGGCAGCGGCTTTAGCGCGGCCGCCGGCCATGCTAAGCAGCATAGATTGCATGATTAGTTTACTTGGACCTATTCGCTGCGGCCTGTTGGCCGCGCATCATTTTTAAGGGATGGCTCCGGCCAATTTTCCGCGTGAGTACCCTTCGTAAAAGAGCGGACGAATTGCGGCAGGCACTGCAAGCCTGCCGGGGTTATTTTGTGACCGCGGCCATATTCAGCCTGGCCATTAACCTGCTCTATTTGGCTGGCCCGCTGTACATGATGCAGGTCTACGACCGCGTGATCTCGAGCGCCAGCGAGATCACGCTGCTGATGCTGACACTGGCGCTATTGCTGGCGTTCATGGCGCTCGCGGGTCTCGATGCCGTACGCGCTCGTGTGCTGACACGCACCAGCATCCGCCTCGATCGGAAGATCGCGCCGCGCGTGATGACCGCCATCATCGACCATTCGACAAAGATCGGCGGTGCGCGGAGCCAGCTGCTGCGCGATTTCGATACGTTCCGCCAGTTCATCACCGGAGCCGGAATTCACGCGATCTTCGACCTGCCTTGGGCGCCGATCTATATTGCGGTGATTTTCGCTCTGCACCCATTCCTGGGCGCTTTTGCGCTGGGGTGCACGATTATCCTGATCCTGATGGCCCTTCTCAACGAATGGATCGTCAAGCCTCCGTTGTCCGAATTCAGCGAGGCGGCAAATCGAAATTACAGTTTCACCGAGATGAGCCTGCGCAACACGGAAGTGGTGCGCGCAATGGGGATGACCGCCGGCCTGCTGAAGCGCTGGGGCCGGGACCGCGACCGAATGCTCGATCGCCAGGTCGCCGCAAGCGAACGCGTGGCCACGATGCAGAGTTTGATCCGCTTCCTGCGGCTGTCGATGCAATCATTAATCCTCGGTCTCGGCGCCTATCTGGTGATCGAGCGGATGACCACCGCTGGTGCCATGTTTGCCGCCAGCATCCTGCTTGGCCGCGCCCTGCAGCCGGTCGAACAGATCGTCGGATCCTGGCGCAGTTTTGTCTCGGCCCGCGGCGCATTCCTAAGGGTGCAGGAGCTATTGGGAGCTAATCCGCCGCGCCAATCAGGACTGACGCTGCCACGGCCTGAAGGCCGCCTTTCCGTAGAAGCGCTGTCCTTTGCTGTGCCTGGAACATCGAGGCCCATTCTGCGCGGGGTCACCTTCCAAATCGAACCGGGCGAAGTGCTGGGAATTATCGGCCCCTCGGGTGCCGGCAAATCCACGCTGGCGCGCCATATCGTTGGCGTTCAGGCGCCATCCGCAGGTGCCGTCCGCCTCGACGGGGCGGACGTTTCAAGCTGGATCAGGTCGTCGCTCGGCGCGCATCTTGGCTATCTGCCTCAGGATATCGAGCTATTTGCCGATACGGTGGCAGCCAATATTTGCCGGTTCAAGGATGGAGACGACAAGGACATTATTCTGGCGGCGCGAATGGCCGACGTGCACGAGATGATCCTGCGGCTCGTCGACGGCTACGACACCCAGGTCGGGGAGGGCGGCGCGATCCTATCCGGAGGCTACCGGCAGCGCATCGGCCTCGCACGCGCGGTCTACGGCAATCCGAGCCTGGTCGTGCTCGACGAGCCGAGCTCGAACCTCGACTCGGAAGGTGACGCAGCACTCGCAGAGTGCATCACGGCGCTGAAGAAACGTGGAACGACGGTACTCATCATTTCGCATCGACCGGCAACGATCGGGGTGGCCGATAAACTCCTGGTGTTGCGTGACGGTGTTGTCGAGATGTTTGGCGCACGCCATGAAGTCCTGTCGCGTCTGACACGTCCCGTGCCGGTACCGGCCGTTCGAGGGGCGGCGAGCTAGGAGACCCCTCATGTCATTGCTTGATCTTGCCGACCTGACGATGCGTCCGGGCGCGGTTCCACGCCATAGAGAACTCGCCAACAAGGATGGGGCGCCAAACGATTCCATTCGCAACATTGCGCTGGCGGGTTGGCTGATCATCGCGATCTTTTTCTTCGGTCTCGGCACCTGGGCCGTTACCGCGCCGCTCAACGGGGCCGTGGTTGCCAACGCCGTCGTGAAGGTCGATGGCAACCGCAAGAGCCTCCAGCACCTCGATGGCGGGATTGTCAAGGAATTGCATGTCAGGGAAGGCGACAGGGTGCTCGCCGGCGATCTGCTGATTGTTCTCGACGAGACCCAGGCTCGCGCCGAACATGAGGTGCTGACCCAGCAATATGCCGTGCTACGCGCAACGGAAGTCCGGCTGCTCACAGAGCTTGACCATGGCTCCCAGCTTGTCATGCCGCCAGAGTTGAAGGCGCGATCTGACGATCCCTATTTCAAAAGCGTCTGGAACGGACAGGTCAGTCAGTTTGATACCCGCCGGGCATCGCTGGAAGGGCAACGAAGCGTCGTCCGCGAGAAGATCAACCAACTGGGATCCCAGATCGTTGGCGCGGAAGCGCAGGTGAAATCATTCACCAACCAGATCGAGTCCGTGCGCAAGGAGGCCAAGGATATCGCTCCGCTTGTTGAGCGAGGGCTGATCGCCCGTCCCCGCATCCTGCAGTTGGAGCGGACGGCGTACGGTCTCGAAGGCCAGATCGCCGATGCGAACGCCAGCATCGCCAAGGCGCGCCAGGCGATTGCAGAGCAGGAGCAGCAGATCGCCCAGTTCGACAATGACCGGATGACCGACGTCACAAAGGACTTGCGCGACACGCAAGCCAAGCTGCTCGAGGTGATCCCGAAGGCGATGAACGCCAAGGCCGTGCTGGGCCGAATGGAGATCCGCGCGCCCTATACCGGACGCGTGGTCGGGCTCAACGTATTTTCGGTGGGAGGCGTCATCCAGCGTGGTGACAAGATTTTGGACATCGTGCCGGACGAGGATTCGTTGACAATCGAGGCGCAGGTGGCGGTCGAAGATATCAGCGACGTGCACCCGAACACGCGCGCGGAGGTTCACCTAACGGCCTACAAACAGCGAATCGTTCCGATTATTCATGGCGACGTCATTCTGGTCTCGGCGGACCGATTGACCGATCCGAAGACAAACAATCCCTATTACACGGCCTTCGTTCGCATCGACCAGGACGAACTGGCGGCCATGACCAACATTCACCTTTACCCCGGAATGCCGGCAACCGTGATGATCCCAACGGTCCAGCGAACCGCGTTTGATTACATCATCGGGCCACTCGTGATGTCGTTCAACCAGTCATTCCGGCAGCGATAATCGCTCGGGGGCCGATGCGCGTTGCGCTCGCAACGCACATAACTAAAGGTGAAATCTTCGCATGCATGACGGATAGAATCAGGCGGTAAGGCTTAACGGAAGATTACCGACGAAGCCGATCACTAAACGCAGGAAGAACGAACCCAATTGGCGGGAGTGCAGCGTCGAGCAGCGAGGCCGCACCGACCAGCCCAATTTAGTCTCCTATCGTCAGACCCGACGGCAAGTAAGCAAGCAACGTTCCGTCGGATGGACCGTACTTCCAAAAGCGGGCGGCGCGGTGAAAACCATCGATCAATATCGGAAAGCTGAACGAGCGACCAAACGTGATCGGATCTGAGGGAAACTCATAGTTTGTTCCCTTAAGAAGTACACTTCGAGGATCGTTCGGATTGACGCTGGTCGTTGCCATGTATTCCTCGAACGAAACGAAGCGTCCCTCGCTCTCCGGATACCAGACATTAGGCGGTACGAACATCGAGCCCAATCTGGCCCGGCCAATTTCAACAACGTCGAATGAGAGCACTCCGGTCAGAAATGCGAGCAGGACGGGCCGAGCGCAAGCGGTGCCAAAGGCAAGCTCATATTGTTCGGCCTCGGACAACTGCTCAAATGCCGTCCCGCTCGACCGCTTTGTGACGAGATGCTGCAGATCGGAATAGTGTCGGGCCGCCGGAGAGTCTGTCAGCTCGCTATAAGCCCACCGCGCTTGAACTTCCAACAAGGGAACGTTTTGCAGTCTCAAGTTATCCACTTTCTCTCGATCGAAATTGGGCTCGCTCTATCCAGGCCATTACGCGATTGCGCCATATCGGTGGTATCCGAAACTATTCGGTGCTCAGCCGATCGCTGACACCATCGTCGCGCTGAACCACCAGAGGAGGGATGCACACGTAGCTTTGCATTGCGGGATACGCTGAATTCATAGCCCCATCGATCCCTTGATCCTGATCGACGATCGATGTTCCAGGAAACGGTACCAGTTGCTTCTTGAGCGGCAGAACGCGACCCAGCAGTTGCCTCGCACCGCGTGGACTAATCGAGTAACCTTGTGTTCCATAGGCGTGTCTGAGCCGGTGGGGGCGATAAATTGGTCGTCCGGCCGAAGTATCACTCCAGGCGAATGGTTCGACTCGATTGTAAAACCGAAGCTCCGAAGCGGAAAACCCAAGATCGATCCAGAGAAAGAGCGGATCGTAAATGAAACCCCACAAGACAATATCCCAATCGTCAGGCAACTGGGCCAGCACCGCCAATCGGTGCTCATCGAATGCAGGATGACTAAGCGCGTCGTCCTCGAAAATCGTCAAAGGCTGGTCCTGAGACGCGGCCTTTCGCCAAAGGTGGATGTGAGAGAGTGCGCAACCCAAGGCTCCCGCGCTGTATTCAAGTCGCGGGGCAATGAGCCCCTCCCGTTCGAGTTGTGAGCGATCCAGCTTGCTGCCGTCGATCGCTGAAACTCGTTCAAAGTTGCCGAGCCGGGCATTGCGAGACTTGAACTTATCCCAGCGAGCCGTGCTTTGGTCCAAATTGATAACGTGGATATTGTTCGTTGATGGCTTACACGCATGCGTTGCTCGAGGCGGCGTATTTGTCCCCTTCGCAAGCAGGAATGTACCTAAGCCATTTGATATGATCGAGCGAGCCGCAGCCTCGGCGCCGACTGGATTTAGGTGAAAGGCGTCCTGAAAAATGTCAGTGCGGCAGGCGAAGTGCGCTTCCAGATCGCACAAGACGTGTTCTTCAGCACGCGCGGCCGCGCGAGTGGTCTCGTTGACCAATGCACGACTTCGGGTTGCGGCGGGGTCGATGCCTTCGCCCCGCAGATGGGGAATGGTCGCGAACCAAAGCTCGATGCCAAACGATCGCGCGGCCAGAGAAAAGAGATCGAGTAGCCGACGACGATCCACGACGCTCGGAGCGATAAGCAAATTTTGGTCACGCCACGAGTTGGTTGCGTTGAGGTCGACGATGGGCTCGAGCCAACAATCGCGGCTCCAAAAGCTCGCTTCAAGATTCGCGACATCAACATCCACAATTCCGGTCATCAGAATCACAACGTCGGGCTTGAGCGGTATGATCTTGTTGAGAAACAGATTCAGCATATGGAGAGTGGTCGCTCCGCTGTAGCCACCGTTTCTCACGACGACATCTACAGCACTCTCGCTACGCAGAATGGTTTCCAGCTTTGCGCAAAGCCGGTCATCGGGATCGAGGTACATTCCTTCGACCACGCTGTCGCCGAGAACGATCACAGTTTGAGCCGCTGTAGCTGGCGAACTTGTGCCACGAATGAAGCCGAGGGCGTCAGTCTCCAGAAGATATGGCTTCCGAACGAGGGACTGCTTCCGACTTTGAACATACTCCTCTGAAGGTGTGTGAGACAGGGATACGTTCGCAGGATACTCCTTCAATCGTATCATCCGTTTTGGCGTGCTGGCCGGAACGGTGTTCATTCCCGATGTTTCCCGTGTGGGTCTTGCTGCAAGTTCTCCGGCAATAAGCGGTCGGATTGCCTCGCCGTCGGATGCGAAGGTCAACCATCCGTATACTTGCCGAGTGTCGAGCACTTGTGAAATTCCCGCTCGACGCGCGCTATCGGAAAACACGACGTATTCGTACCGGCCGGAGGCATCATCGTAGGTCAGTTGTGGTATAACGTCTGCGCGAACCAGATATGTGCAATGAACGACGGGAACTTCGTAGAGCCCTGGAGAGGAACGGCTCAGGATATTGTTGTATTCGTCGCTCGGCAGAAAATATCCGTTTGCGTCGATCTTTTGGTGATAGTTCGAGTATAGTGGCCTGTCTCGATCAATGCATTTGAGCAGCGGCGCTACGATCGGACGATTCAGATCCGCAAGTTGTCGCAGGGTCGGCGGACGCAGATAGTTGTCGACGTCGACCACGAAATAGTAGTCGCATTCCAGAGCCAAAGTCCGATTCATGCTGTGCTGACGGATCCGTCCCAGCACAGAGAAGCGAGTAGCATTCCACTCGTGGTCGGCAAAATCCTCGACCCGTTCGGTGACGTCGCTGCTGTCCAATTCTACATGCGAGTACCGCGGTCCAACACGGTCGAGCCAGGCGTGAAGAATGCTGGCAGTGTCATCTTGGTTATTGTTGGTGCGGATGTGAATCGCAATCCTATCCGGCGGATAATCGAGCGCCTCGATGCATTCCAAATACAGAGGCAGATGGCCTGCTTTGCTCTTGGCGAGTATTGCTATTAGTACTTTGGGAAGAAGACCTGCAGCGCCGGGCTGCGGGGGCGAAGCCGAAAGCTCGACCATTTCGGAGATTCGGTCTTTTGCAAAACGTAGGTTGTCCTCGACGCGCCTCTTCAGACCTTCATCGATTGATGGAATTTGAAGGATGCGCAGGCAGGCGTCGACACAGCCTTCATAGTCGCCAGACCAATAGGCATTGACCGCGAACTCGTCGAGAAGCCCGAATTCATAAATCCATTCCTCGGCGAATAATGCTCCAACAGGCATCGGCAAATTGATGCCACGACGAGCAATGTCGGCGCCCTGCTTGTTACGGCCCTTTAGGCGGCAATAGCGGCTGGCGCCGTGTAACGCTTCGGCTCTTAGCGGTTGAGCTTCGGCGGCCCGCTGATACGCCGCAATGACCTCGTCTTCTGGGTGGCTGAGAGCCTCCTTCAGCCTTGCCGCGCTGTAAAGGGAAATGAAAACCTCTTCCTGCCAGAAGCCCATTTCGGCACGAGCCAAGTAGTAGGTGAGTGCTTTCTCGGGTTCATTGCAGTCTCGGTAGCTCTGAGCAAGATAGAACGTATAACGGGAGCGGAGGAACGTATCCGTCTCGCTCTGCAAGGCGCCCTCCAGGAGCGCAGCATCCTTGCGATACTTCGTTGGATCTTGGCTGCGCGCCCCCCCGCCACCGATCTGGATCGCAAAGCCGGAGGCCGTCTCCCGACCTTGAGCGTCGGCCGGCATTTCGACGAACTCGTGGAGCACGCCCCGGAAATAGAATTCCTTTTTGTTGCTGCAAATGTGTGGTCGATAGTGGCGGATGCCGTTGTGGTTGATCGCCACATCATAGAGGTCGGCGGACATGCCAGACTTGAACCCAGCAACATCGAAACCTGGCTCGATGGTGAGCGCGTCATCGGCGTCAATGATGAACGCGTAGTCGACGTCCGGTCTGCGGCGCAGGCAGGCCATCGCGTGCGATCGGTTATATGCGAAATTCCGCCAGGGTTCGTCGATGACTTCGCCCGGTAGCCCGTTTTTGTCGAGCCATTCCCTTATGACAGCCTGCGTGCCGTCAGTTGATCCTGTGTCTTCAATCAGCACATAGTCGATCATGGGACGAACGCTGTCGAGGCAACGGACGATGACGGCCGCTTCATTCTTGACGATCATGCATAAGCCGATCGACTTTCCGTTTGGTTTCGACAATCCTGACTCCTTGACCTCGGGCTTTATGCTTCTGCGCTCGTTATCGGGCCGCGAAGGGGGCGACGCAGCAGAAGCCTCAGTTGACGATGCCGAGCTATCCTCAAGTGCCGCACGAACTTCGGTCGCATCAATCGATGCGATCCAGGATTCGCTATCGGCGACACCGTAAGAAATGAGCAGGCGTCGTCCGTCTTGATGCCAGGCCAGACCCGCAGCGAACTCGACCCCCTTCTCCTTGAAATAGAACGGGCGACTGAGCCGGCTCAGATTATTGTCGCGATCGAACCATACAAAGCGATGCTGATAGAACCTTCGATCGTTCTGCCACTGAACTTCGTGGACGAGTGCGAGCCATCCTTGGTCGAATTCGATGAGTGGCGTTCCGCCTCGAAACTGTTCGACGGCAAAGCTAGCATCACGCTGTGAGACAAGTTCCCCCCTGTCGTTTACGATCCTGGTCGGTCCACATGAGTAGACGAAATGCAGGCTTGCGCCGTTGGCTTGTGGCATCCAGTTCTTTTCGTGGAGCCGGGGACCCTCCGGACGAAGCACGCGCCACTGGGTGAGCCGGGCTTCCGAATTGCTTCGCTGTTCAATCCGGGCGATTAACTGTTCGCACCAGCCGTCAGCATTCAACTCGCGGACGCATGAACTGCCCCACAGCGAGCCATTCCAACTGAACAAACGGATATCCTCGAGTCCTTGCACCTCTTTAAATTGGGCTATTGGGAAGTCGGCGGGAGGCAGGATTTCGGCCGACGTTTGCACGCCGAGATCCGGATCGAGCCGTAGCAGAAAGTTGCGAGTCCGAATGGGATCGCCGTTGTCGGTCTTATAGGTGCCGTCTTCGAGAAGATAAAAATTCACTGCGCGCTGGACGAGATAGAGGTCATTTCCATGACGCGAGACGGAAGGGTTGGTTGGCCGATAACCTTGAGGCACATCGTGGTGCACCGGGCGTGCTGAGAACGATTGAAATAGTTGCCGTGCTGATTGCAGGTAAAAGAACAAATTGGACCGCGCGAGCTCGCGTGGGTCGTCCGGAATTGTTCGGTTGAGCGCCAATCCATTGCAGATTGAGTACCCACGGTCCCAGCGGGCGGCGTCCTGACTGTAATTTGCAGCGATCGAGAATTCCTCACGCAGGCCGCTCTGATAGACATCGGTTTCGATGAAAAGGATGTCGTTCTCGGGAATTGGTATTGAAAGTCCAAGTTCGGAAAATTGGAGGCTCGTCTCATGTTTGCCGTGTTCTCGATAGTATCGCGCTAAATCGTAAAGGGGCTCAGCGCGTGTCGGCCGCTGCTTGAATGCCTCAAGGGCCTCGCTGGCGAACGCGTCCTCATCGCCCATATCTCGCAGACAACGCGCAAGCTGCAGTCGTGCCATCCATGCCTCTTCGTCCCACCCTCCCATGCGCGCACGCTTGGCAAAGGCTGCCGCGGCTTCGGCATAGCGGCCGGCGTCGCGATAGGACCACGCAAGATAAAACCAGTACCTGGCGTTGTCGGGCTCGCTTTCCAGCGCAGCCTTGAGCAAACGGATATCCCGTTCCGATTTGTCTCCGCGGTTTGCGCCGCTGGCGTGATCGATATACCGGGCGCCGCGCAATTCCGCGACGTCTCCTGGGACGGCAATATATTCGTGTGTAACTCCAACATACTTCGAGCCGCTATCGCGCCTCACCAGTCGCGTATTCCAGTAGCTCAATCCGCCCGATGCTTGCTGCAAGAGGCGGTAGCCCGGAGCCTTGAGCAGCTTGCGAAATTCGACGTCGTCGACGATTAGCTCCATGTCGGCGTCGTTGAACAGGACATAGTCGAAATCAAGCTTAGAGGCGCAAGCGCGATCGAGCGCGTCGTTCCGGGCCTGGCCGAAATCATCGAACGGAATCGTGTGGAGTTCACCCGGAAGGTTGCGCCGGGCGAAGAATGTTCTGATGAAGTCCTGAGTGCCGTCGGACGAGCCGGTATCGCAAATGACCCAGCACGATATGTGATCGGCGACTGCCGACAAGCAGCGCTCGAGATTTGTCATCTCGTTCTTGACGATCATGTTCAAGCAAAGGCGCTTATCTTCTGTCACCGCCAAACTTTTTAGGTTGGTGCAAGCAATTAGAAAAAGATCAAACTCAAACGGGTTCGACGCGCCATGCTCCGGAACGATCAGCGTAGCTGAAAATGTTCGAGTAGCAAATTCAGCAAGTTGCGTCGCTCGAAGCGAGTTGGAGCGCTGGGGATGGAACCGGGAACCGAAATAATTTGTCCTAACTCGCTTTCAATTTTGAATCTGCTTGCTCTTTTTGTCGATCTGCTTATGGTAAAGGCATTATTAATTTTTGCGGCCGTCTGCGCTTCAGACGAGTGTATTTGGAAAAACGTTCAATCTTGGAATGTGACCGTCAGCTGGTTGTTGATGGCTTAGAGTGGACCAAGCAGACAACCACCGAAGGTTGAAGCAGCGTATTTAATCGGTTGGAGCATCGACTTCCGGATGAAGGGATTTCGGGCGTCGATCTTGGTTGTGAATTGGGTGGCGTAGTATGGTTGAGTCAGGTAGAGCCGGTAAGTCGTCGATTTCCCATAGCTTTTCGTCCATTGCACCTCCCTTGGCGGCGGCGGGCGTCGCCAAATATGCAGGGCTTCTTTCTGCCGGGATCTCCAATGAGATCACCGTGACCGGGTCATTGCCGCACGGCCCAACTTCCCAAAACGTCACATATTTCGTCATCGATCGATCTTCGAAGACGATCGTCTCCCAAGTCATTCTTCCAGACGCGTCCGAGCTTTTCAAAGCGGTCGAGATGCGGCTGAAGGTCGGACGCTATGCGAGCGCTTACGACATCGGCACCTTCGATGCGAACGGAGAGTTTACGGCATGCCCGTTCCTTTCCGTGCGCAGTTCTCTGAACCTTGCGCCACCAAGCGAACCGACCAGCGGGTGATTCCTGCTGCGTTAGTGGGCGTCTGCATTTTTGATTTTTAGGTCGAGGCGGCACGCCGCGCTTGGCCTGACGTCAATTTGTTGTAAGTCAAAACAGGACCAATTTCATGGCCCACCAATCAGAATTTCTGTTCGTCGATCCGTTCGTCCCTGATCTGGATACACTGCTGGGGAATCTGCGGCCTGAGGTTCGAGCGGTTGTGCTCGATTGCAACAGGCCTGCAGCAAAGCAGGTGGCAGAAGCGCTGAGTGGTGCTGAGCGATTGGATGCGATCCATGTTGTCGCGCATGGCGCACCAGGTCGGATCGTCTTCAGTTCGGGAGAATGGTCGTCGGCGACGTTGGCAGACGATGAGGGTGAACTTGCAACGATCGGGCGAGCACTTAAGCAAGGCGGTGACTTGCGCCTGTGGAGCTGTCGTACAGCGCTCGCCGACGACGGTGAGCGTTTTCTAGAGGCTCTCGCAAATGCAACCGGCGCTGTCGTTCATGGCGCCAGCAACTCTATCGGAGCTGAGACGCTCGGTGGTTGTTGGATGCTCGATTCGAGGAGCAACGACCGCTCGGTGGATGCGCCGATGACTGTGCTTGGCGCGCAATCTTATCTTGGCTTGCTCGCCGCAGTTTTGACTCTCAATGGCACGCTCGGAGACGCAGGTTCGCCCGTGATCAACACGTTCTACGTGGTTGATCTTAGCACCTTTGCGATAGTTTCTTCATTTCAACTGCCTTCCAAGGGTTTTGGCGCCGGGACTGGGAACGTCCAAACCTTCAGCATTGAGACCTTTCTTCCTAGCGTGACGGGGACCTACGGAGTTTACTACAATTCGAACGGGAATAACTACATCTCGGTCGGAACCATCACAAACGGAGTATTTTCGGGCGGCGGTACGGCGAACGGCGATACATTCACATCGGGGAGCGTTTCCGCCTCAACCGGTGCAACGGGCGCGACTGGTCCAACCGGTGCGACGGGCGCAACTGGTGCCACCGGCTCGACGGGCGCCACGGGTGCGACCGGCGACACCGGCGCAACTGGAGCCACGGGATCGACCGGCTCGACAGGTGCCACTGGAGCCACCGGCTCGACTGGCGCCACGGGTGCAACCGGCGACACCGGCGCAACTGGAGCCACGGGATCGACCGGCTCGACAGGTGCCACTGGAGCCACCGGCTCGACCGGCGCCACGGGTGCGACCGGCGACACCGGCGCAACTGGAGCCACGGGATCGACCGGCTCGACAGGCGCCACTGGAGCCACCGGCTCGACTGGCGCCACGGGTGCAACCGGCGACACCGGCGCAACTGGATCGACGGGCGCCACGGGTGCGACGGGAGACACCGGTGCAACTGGAGCCACGGGATCGACCGGAGCAACGGGTGCGACCGGCTCGACAGGTGCAACCGGAGCCACCGGCTCGACCGGCGCAACTGGAGCCACGGGATCGACAGGCGCCACGGGTGCAACCGGCGACACCGGCGCAACTGGATCGACGGGCGCCACGGGTGCGACGGGAGACACCGGTGCAACTGGAGCCACGGGATCGACCGGAGCAACGGGTGCGACAGGTGCAACGGGTGCCACCGGCTCGACGGGTGCAACCGGAGCGACCGGTTCGACGGGTGCGACCGGCGACACCGGCGCAACTGGAGCCACGGGATCGACCGGCGCGACAGGCGCCACTGGAGCCACCGGCTCGACAGGCGCCACGGGTGCAACCGGCGACACCGGCGCAACTGGATCGACGGGCGCCACGGGTGCGACGGGAGACACCGGTGCAACTGGAGCCACGGGATCGACCGGAGCAACGGGTGCGACCGGCTCGACAGGTGCAACGGGTGCCACCGGTTCGACGGGTGCGACCGGAGCAACCGGCTCGACAGGCGCGACCGGCTCGACGGGCGCAACTGGTGCGACCGGCTTAACCGGTGCCACGGGTGCGACGGGTGACACCGGCGCAACTGGAGCCACGGGATCGACCGGAGCAACGGGTGCGACCGGCTCGACAGGTGCAACGGGAGCCACCGGCTCGACAGGTGCGACCGGAGCCACCGGTTCGACGGGTGCAACCGGAGCCACCGGCGCGACAGGAGCCACCGGCGCCACGGGTGCAACCGGAGCCACCGGCTCGACAGGTGCGACCGGAGCCACGGGTGCAACAGGTGCCACGGGATCGACCGGAGCAACGGGTGCGACCGGCTCGACAGGTGCAACGGGTGCCACCGGCTCGACGGGTGCAACCGGAGCCACCGGCGCGACAGGTGCGACCGGAGCCACCGGCGCGACAGGTGCGACCGGAGCCACCGGCTCGACAGGTGCAACCGGAGCCACCGGCTCGACAGGTGCGACCGGAGCCACCGGCTCGACGGGTGCAACCGGAGCCACCGGCGCGACAGGTGCGACCGGAGCCACCGGCTCGACGGGTGCAACCGGAGCCACCGGCGCGACAGGTGCGACCGGAGCCACCGGCGCCACGGGTGCAACCGGAGCCACCGGCTCGACCGGAGCAACGGGTGCGACCGGCTCGACAGGTGCAACCGGAGCCACCGGCTCGACCGGAGCAACGGGTGCGACCGGCTCGACAGGTGCAACCGGAGCCACCGGCTCGACGGGAGCAACCGGAGCCACCGGCGCGACAGGTGCAACCGGAGCCACCGGCTCGACGGGGGCCACCGGCGCAACCGGCTCGACGGGTGCAACAGGTGCCACCGGCTCGACCGGAGCAACGGGTGCGACCGGCTCGACAGGTGCAACCGGAGCCACCGGCTCGACGGGAGCAACCGGAGCCACCGGCGCGACAGGTGCAACCGGAGCCACCGGCTCGACGGGGGCCACCGGCGCAACCGGCTCGACAGGTGCAACGGGTGCCACCGGCTCGACGGGTGCGACAGGTGCCACCGGCGCCACGGGTGCGACCGGAGCCACCGGCGCGACAGGTGCCACCGGAGCCACCGGCTCGACAGGGGCGACCGGAGCCACCGGCGCGACGGGTGCGACCGGAGCCACCGGCTCGACGGGGGCGACAGGTGCCACCGGCTCGACCGGAGCAACGGGTGCGACCGGCTCGACGGGTGCCACCGGTGCGACGGGTGCAACCGGAGCCACCGGCTCGACAGGTGCAACGGGTGCCACCGGCTCGACGGGTACCACCGGAGCCACCGGCTCGACAGGTGCAACGGGTGCCACCGGCGCCACGGGTGCCACCGGAGCGACAGGTGCGACCGGAGCCACCGGCTCGACAGGTGCGACCGGAGCCACCGGCGCGACGGGGGCGACAGGTGCCACCGGCGCCACGGGTGCGACCGGAGCCACCGGCGCGACAGGTGCCACCGGAGCCACCGGCTCGACAGGTGCAACGGGTGCCACCGGCTCGACGGGTGCGACCGGAGCCACCGGCTCGACGGGGGCGACAGGTGCCACCGGTTCGACCGGAGCAACGGGTGCGACCGGCTCGACGGGTGCCACTGGTGCGACGGGTGCAACCGGAGCCACCGGCTCGACAGGTGCGACCGGAGCCACCGGCTCGACAGGGGCGACCGGAGCCACCGGCGCGACGGGTGCAACCGGAGCCACCGGCGCGACGGGTGCGACTGGTGCAACCGGAGCCACCGGCGCGACAGGGGCGACCGGAGCCACCGGCTCAACGGGTGCAACCGGAGCCACCGGCTCGACGGGGGCCACCGGCTCGACGGGTGCCACCGGTGCAACGGGTGCCACTGGTCGGACCGGTGCGACGGGTGCAACCGGACCAACAGGACCCACTGGACCGACGGGCCCGCAAGGCAACACTGGTGCAACGGGTCGAACAGGAGCCACCGGTGCGACGGGAGCAACGGGTGCCACCGGCTCGACGGGTGCAACAGGTGCCACCGGATCGACCGGAGCAACGGGTGCCACCGGCTCGACGGGTGCAACTGGAGCTACCGGCTCGACGGGTGCGACAGGTGCCACCGGCTCGACGGGGGCAACAGGATCGACTGGCGCAACCGGACGAACGGGAGCCACTGGCGCAACTGGGCCGAGGGGGCCGACCGGTCCAACAGGTCCACGAGGCAACACCGGCGCAACAGGTCGTACCGGAGCCACGGGTGCTACAGGCTCGACGGGAGCCACGGGGGCAACCGGGGCGACCGGAGCAAGTGGGGCAACCGGAGATCCTGGCGCTACGGGAGCCACAGGTGCTACGGGCTCGACGGGTGCAGGCGGAGCCACGGGTGCGACAGGTTCGCCAGGCTCGACTGGGGCAACCGGCTCGACTGGCCCGCGTGGTCCGAAGGGTCCGACTGGTCCGAGCGACCACAGGGGCCATACCGGCCCAACGGGTCCGACGGGCACTGCCGGAGCGACCGGTGCGACGGGAGCTGGCGCGACAGGCTCGGCGGGTGCAACAGGGACGTCCGGTCATCATGACGATCAGACGTCGCTGACAACGACGATCAGTCCTGACACGACGGTTGGATCGTTGAATCCGGTGCTTCTAAAATTGGAGGCTGCAGTCGCGGACCTGGCGCTTGCAATGGCGGGAGGGTCGATGAACGGCCAGCAGTTGCAGGCCGATCTTACGACGATCAAGAGCTTGGCGCAGATGCTGTTGTCCCGCATGGGCAACACGGATGGCGGCTCAGCTTTCGATCAGAACAGCCCGGGTGGTGCCGGAACGATTGGTCAATTCGATCAATCAAACCGGCCCAACCTCAACTTGCCGAAGCACGACCATTAAGGTCGGCGACCGAAGTAACGACTGACAAGGAAGCCAGGGATCGCGCATCCCTGGCTTCTTCTTCGATTAGGCCGGGAACTGCCGATGGCTGGCACTGCCATGATCGACCGCCGACGCTTCCTCATTCTCGCGGGCAGCGCGGCAATTGTCGCCGTCGAAGGCAGCAGGAAGACTCTCGGACGCGAGATCGCTCCGACAGAAGACCTGCTGAATGCTCCGATCGAACTATCAGGAGATTGGCATGCGGCACCAACCGATGCCGTGATGCGTGTGCTCAACCGTATACGGGCGGTCGATCTATCAGGATTCCGATTGCTGTCGGATCGGCAACCCAAGAGAATCCGGATCGAAAATCGCGGCGAAGTCACGCCGGCGATCTGGCTGCATACCGATCAACCTGACATGGCCTCGATCGTCGTGAACGTCGGTTACGCAGATTGGTGCAGGCTTGCCTATCAATTCGGTCACGAACTAGGGCACGTCTTGAGTAACAGCTGGCAATTTGCTGCTAAGCCGCAACCCCCGACGCAATGGCTCGAGGAGGTGCTGGTGGAGACATTCTCGGTTCGCGGTCTGCGGCTGCTTGCCGACAGTTGGGAGCGATCGCCACCATTTGCTGGAGACGCTGATTTTGCGCGGGCTATACGTCAATACAGCACAGCGCTGCTCGATAAATTCAAGGCTGATGATCTTTCTCCAGCCGAGTGGTTCCGCACCAATCGAACGAAGCTGGAAGCCAGATCTGGGAAGGAAGTTCCGTGGGGGCCCGCGGTTGTCGGCATCCTTCAGATCTACGAGGACGTCAAGGCGGGCAAACCCGCCTGCCTTGACGATCTGGGGGCCTTGAACCGCTGGCCGGAACGGACTTCCGTTCATCTCGAGCGCTATCTCGACTTCTGGACAGAAAGCTGTGTTGCGATTGGTTCCACCGGCGAATTGCCAAACCGGCTCCGGCGATTGTTTGCGATCGCGTGAAACGTCGGTGGAGCGGGTCTGCGGGAATTTCGGTGTCACGACCCGTCGAATTCGTCTAGATTGCCGGGATATAGTGAGGAATTTTATTCTGCCGTCGATTTTGGAGGGTGACGTGGACCCGCACAGGGGAGCCTTTGGGGAGCCCGGGCCGGGCAAGTATGTCCGCTTGCTGCAGAACGCCATTAACGATCTTCGTGCCGACGACGAAGCGTCGCGTGATGCGCTCTACCGCCGGGCCCGCGCACTTTTGGAGATCCGGCTCGCCGCAGCAAGGGATTTGTCGCAAGCCCAAGTGGAGAATGAGAAAGGTGATTTCGACGAGGCGGTGTGGCGCGTCGAAGGGCAGGTCCGCCTCGGCGCAGGGGCGCCGGTAAGAACGCAGTCGCACAATGCGTCCGGTGAGCTCACCTCAGCTCAGAGTGATGACCGATCGCACACTGTGGTGTCGCGAGATGCTCCTTCTGAAGGTCCGCGAGGGCGCCCGCAAATCGCCCAAGGGCCGAGCGCGTGGCAAGCGGTCAAGGCGCGCTTCGTGGCGCAATGGTCCGCTCTCCCGCGTACATTCATGAATCTTGTCCGTGGAGGCGGCGAGTCAGTGACTGGTCTAGGTGTCCGTGCACGCCTCTCGATACAACGGATTTGCACGGAGTTCGCCACAAAGGTCAATGTGGAGGCTCGGCCAAAACCGCTTGTCGTTTCATCCGGGCCGAAATCAATCGGGGGCGACCCGCAACAAGGGCACTCGATCGATCGCCTGGAAGCGCAACGCACTCCGCAATATCAGGCGCGATTGCAGGCGGTTATTCAGGTGGCACGTCATTACGGCGTTGAGCTTGATGCCAGCGAATTGAGGGCTGGTGAATCCGAGATATATCCATCACCTGCAGCACTTTCGACCTGGGCACAGAATGCCGGGCTGTGGTCTCGCGCGATACGAACCAGTTGGCGCCACTTGCAAGGGATGAGCGAAGCTGGTCCCGTCGTCCTGTTGTTTGCCGACGGCAGCGCCGCGCTCATGGTCGGCGCAAATGCCGATCAGAATATCGTCATGCTTAGGGATCCCGGCGCCCCGGCAGAGGCGGCCGTGCCCGTCGACGAGTTGCGTCTTTCTCAGGTCTGGAACGGTGAGGCCCTTCTGCTCCGCGCGAGCCGAAGTCGTGTCGCAGCCGACGCGCCGTTCAATCTGCGCTGGCTTTTCGATCTCGTGCTGCACGAAAGGCGCCTGTTGCGCGACATCGGCATCGCCTCGCTCACCATCAGCTTCCTCACTATCTTCCCACCGCTCTTGGTGATGACGATGGTGAACAAGGTCCTGCAATTCCATAGTACGTCTACCTTGGTGATGCTTGCGGCCGTCATGGCCGTCGTCATCGTGTATGAATCCCTTTTGGGGCACGCGCGACGTCATATCATTGCGGTCGTCGGCGCAAAGCTCGACGCAAAACTCAATCTTCACGTCTTCAATCGACTGCTTCGCCTGCCGCTCGATTACTTCGAGCGCCATCCTGCGGGCGAAACGATGTATCGCATCGCGCAAGTCTATCGCGTCCGCGAATTTTTGACGGGGCGCCTTCTGTCGACGTTTCTCGACCTGATGACGCTTTGCGTGCTGCTCCCGTTCCTGTTTTATCTTAGCCCCATCCTGGCCAGCATTGTTCTTGGCTGCGCCTGTGCAATATTGCTGATCATCATCGCATTCCTGAAGCCCATGCGCGAGATGTACGGTCGAGTCACGACCGCTGAGACGTGGAAGTCGGCGACGCTCGGTGAGACGATCGTAGGTATCAAGACGGTCAAGGCTTTGGCTCTCGAACCCCAACGTCGCGCCCTCTGGGATGAACGCATTGCCGAGGCCGGGAAATGGCGGCTGGAGTTCGGCCGTTTGTCCAACTGGCCGCAGACGTTGGTTACACCGATCGAGCGCGTGATGGTGCTTGGCACGACCATGCTGGGTGCGTATCTCGCGATGAGCGACTCGTCAGGCTATATGGTGGGAGGACTGTTCGCGTTCCTGATGCTGAGCGCCCGGGTCGCCCAGCCGCTGGTCGGGCTGGCGCGATTGATCGAGGACTATGAGGAAGTGGGCGCAGCGATTGGAGAAGCAAGTTCCGTCCTCAATCGGCCAAGCGAGAGCAGCGCAAGGGCGGCGGGCCTGAAACCGAAATTTGCAGGCGAGATCGCCTTCCAGGATGTCAGCTTCACTTACCTCAACACGACCGTCCCGGCGCTCGAGCGGATCAGTTTTTCGGTTCCGGCCGGATCGACGCTCGGAATCGTCGGCCGTAGCGGATCAGGCAAATCCACGGTTACGCGCCTGCTGCAAGGAATCAATCGTGACTACAAGGGATTTGTGAAGATCGATGGCGCCGATCTGCGCGATGTCGATCTGCGTCACCTTCGGCAGAGCCTTGGCGTTGTCTTGCAGGAGAACTTCCTTTTTCGCGGGTCCATCAGGGATAACATTATCGCCGGTCGACCCGGCTTGACGTTGTCTGATGCCGTCCATGCAGCAAGGCTTGCTGGCGCTGAGGAATTCATTGAACGAATGCCCAATGGCTTCGAAACCTACATCGAAGAGGGATCTCCCAACCTTTCCGGTGGCCAAAGACAGCGGCTGGCGATTGCACGAGCGCTCATTACGGATCCGCGCATCCTGATATTGGACGAAGCGACCAGCGCGCTCGATCCGGAAAGCGAAGCGGTGGTAACAGCAAATCTCGAGCGGATCGCAACAGGGCGGACGATGATCATCGTTTCGCACCGGCTGTCATCGCTGGTCGGCTGCGACCAAATTCTTGTTCTTGACCAAGGCAAGATCGTCGACTGCGGCGCGCACAACGTGTTGGTCGAGCGTTGCGCGATTTATCGACAACTTTGGAAGCAGCAGAATCGACATAGCGAATCGACGCGCTCGTCGATTTCTCCGAAGCTGGTCTCGGGTGGAGCAAACGAACCATGAGCGAAGTCCAGGCCAATCTGCTGCCGCTCCCGTTGAAGGCCAAGAAGAGCGATCCGACGTTGCCGGTAATCCTTGAGTTCCAACAGCCTTCAACCGCAATTATTAATGCGCCGGTGCCGCGTTCAGCCCGCGGCACGATCTGGATGGTCTCCACCATGGTCGCTGCCTTGGTCCTCGTTGCGGGTGTATTGCCCGTCGACCAGGTCGTAACAGCGCGCGGCCTGGTCGTCTCGCAATCTTCCACCATTCTCGTACAGCCACTTGAGACCGCAATCGTTCGTTCAATCGAAGTGAGCGAAGGCCAGCGGGTACGGGCAGGCGACGTACTAGCGCGCCTCGATCCAACCTTTGCGGAAGCAGATCGGGTGGCCCTGGAGGGGCAACTGAACAGCCTCGAGCCCGAACTTGCGCGCCTGCGCGCTGAAGCGGGTGGCCAGACGTTCATGTACTCCGGCAATGATCCAAACTGGACTTTACAGGCTTCGATTTTCAGTCATCGAAAGGCGCAGTTCGATGCCAAGATCGAAAACTACGAGCATCGCCTGCAAGAACTGAATGCCGTTATAGCGAGGGCGGACTCGGATGCAGTAGGCTATCGTGATCGCCTAGGTGTGGCTCAAAGCATTGAGGATATGCGCCGGCAGCTGGAAGCGACCCAGACAGGAAGTCGGCTGAATTCGCTGATCGCCAAGGATACACGCGTTGAGATGCAGCGGTCGCTTTCCAACGCGATTGCTACAGGGGAGGGAGCAAAGCGCGATCAATCGGCACTCGCTTCCGACCGCGATGCTTATGTCCGTGGCTGGAAGGCCGAAGCATCGCAGAAGTTGCAGGAGATCACCGTCAAAGCGGCCGATACACGCGAGTTGCTGACCAAGGCGAACCTTCGGCGCAAACTGGTCGAGATCCGCGCCGAGCTTGACGCGATCGTACAATCCGTCGCAAAAGTCTCGGTGGGATCGGTCATGCAGTCAGGCCAGCAATTCATTACGCTCGTGCCAGCTGACGCGCCGCTTGAGATCGAGGCCAACATTGCCGGCAAGGATAACGGCTTTGTACATGTCAAGGATCCGGTGGCGATCAAGTTCGATACCTTTCCGTTCTCTCAGTACGGTATGGCCGAGGGAGTCGTACGCATCGTGAGCCCCGACAGCTTTAATGCTCAGGTCGAAGCACGCAATCCCACCAGTGCCATTCCGACTACGAATCTGGAGCCGTTTTATAGAAGCCGCATAAGTATCGATCGTGTAGCGCTGCACGACGTCCCGGCGGGTTTCCAGCTCACGCCGGGCATGCCCGTGACCGCTGATATTAAAGTGGGGCACCGCACAGTGCTGAATTATATGCTCGGCCTGATGCTTCCGGTGACGCAGGAAGCGATGCGCGAGCCGTGATCAAGTTGGCTTTGCTGTGGTACCCAATGGAGCCTTCTGGAAATGCTCTTTGATCGCTTGATCGGAAAGGCGTCGCCCGAGACGGCGCTACGTCGGGCGATCGCTCTCATCGAGAAAGAGCGGTTTGCTGATGCATTGCCGCATCTGGCCCGAATGGCGGAAGCTGGCAGCACGGAAGCTGCATATCACATCGGAAAGCTCTACCTTCAGGGCGCTGGCGTTCCGCTCAGTCGAGCGGAGAGCGCGCGTTGGCTGGAGCGCGCGGCGTTGAATGGCCACGTGGAGGCACAGTCGCTGCTTGCGGCGCTCATGCTCCAAGGGCTTGGCCCGCAAGCACGTCAAGACGACGATGCTGCCGCACGATTGTTTTCGCAGGATAGCTCGGCGAAACCGGATTTCGAAGCTGCCCTGAAGTGGGCTCGTATGGCAGCTGACGCGGGCTCTCCCGACGGGCAAGCTCTGCTGGCCTACATTCTGACCTATGGTCTGCCACCGCTTCGAGACCTTATACAGGCGAGGGAATGGTATCGCCGCTCCGCCGCCGCGGGCTGTGCCCAAGGACAATTGGGCTACGCTCTGTCGCTTGCGGCAGACCCAAACCGAGCCATTCACCGGGACGAGGTCGTCGAAAACATGCGAGCAGCGGCGGCCGCTGAAATTCCTACGGCCGTCTTCATGCTGGGTGTCCTGATCGAAGGTGGGATCAGTGGCGCGTATGATCAAGTCGCCGCCGCTGAGCTGTACCACAAGGCCGCGGAGTTGGGACATCGCGGCGCGCAGATAAAATGGGGTACTATACTGATCGAAGGTACCGTTGTTGCGAGAGATCTCGTTTTGGGGGAGACGTGGCTTCGTCGTGCTGCCTTGGCAGGCGATGTTCGCGCCGCGGAGTTGGTAGGCGACCTCTACGCAAAGGGCGGCGCACTACCGCCCAATTACGTGGAAGCGGCAAGCTGGTATCGCCGCGCAGCCGAAGGAGGCAATGCGGCGGCTGCTCGGTCGTTGAGTTCATTTTATATGACCGGAGCCGGAGTACCTCAGGACAAACATGAAGCGGACCGATGGTTGCGGATCGCTGCTGAGGCCGGAAATGTGGATGCTCAAGTCGACCTCGGAAATGATCTGCTGGAACGAGCGGTCAGAGGGGAGGAATGTCCTCCGGTCGCAGATTGGTTCATGCAGACAGCGCAACGCGGCAATCTTGTCGCCGCGTTCAATCTTGGCGTTTGCCTTCTGCAGGGCATCGGCGTTGAGCGCGACGAACAGCAGGCGGCCGTCTGGCTGCGGCGCGCAGCCGAGGGGGTTCCAGAGGCGCAGTTTATGATTGGTCGTCTTGTTGCCGAGGGCCGAGGTGTCCCATCAGATCTGAAAGCTGCACGGGGTTGGTTTGCACGTGCGGCGGAGGGAGGGATCACCGATGCTCAGGTTGCATTGGCTGAGATGCTCGTGAACGCTCGAGGGGGACCACAGGACGCTCCTGCCGCGCTCAAATTATGTCAACAGGCGGCCGCGAAAGACCACGCCGGAGCAATGTTTGCACTAGGCGCGATGTATAGCGGCGGCCACGCCATTCCCGTTGATCGAGCCAAAGCCGAGCATTGGTTTCGCGCGGCTGCAGAGCGTGGGCATGGCCAAGCTCAACTCATGCTCGGGCGCTATTTGCGTAGCGGCGCGGCTGGCCGTAGTGACCCCGAGCAGGCGAGCTACTGGCTGGAGATGGCCGTTGCCCAAGGCGTCGTAGATGCAGACGCAGAGCTGGCGGAACTGACGAGAAACACGTCAAGATGATGTTGCGATCGCGCCTGCCGAGTTGACAAGATACGAAGTTTGATAAGGCTGGACCCGCGGAAAGCAAGCGGCGGCAAGGTTATGGTTGAGGTTGGAAAGGGCATCGATTGCGCGTGAATACCTACTCGCGCCCTGCGGGACTCGTCCTTGAACGGTGATCCTCCTTGAACGGTAATGCTGAAATTTAGATCAGCGGTAATCCCTAGCGCAAACTTATTCAGTGCAAGGCTTACTATCGGCCAGGACGTGATCGTTTCGGTAGCCCATGACCTCGTATGGAGTGCTCGATGGAGCGAGTAGCTGCAAGACACCTACACTGGAATGGCTTTCTTCTGCTTTCCAAGCCAGATGGGGCGATCATTCACGAGGGCCGAAACAGCCGCGGTTCTTACCAGAAAAATGGGGACGTTCTATTTGTGCAGTGGGAACGGTTTGGTGCGGATAAGTTCACTAAGGTTGGTACCTATGGGTAGACTGGAGGTTGCTCGATGCGGCGCCTCGAGTTCAAGATATTAACGTTGTTGACGCGTTTGGCGTCCGCTACTTGGCGAACCGCATCAGCGTAATTGTGCCGGAGGCAGGCACAGAGATCGAGCTCCGTCTGTGTACAAGCGACGTGCTCGCATTCCGCCAGATATTTATTGATTCCGAGTACGACTTGAAGGATCTACCCGCATCCGCATCTACTATTATCGATCTTGGCGCCAATATTGGCTTAGCGACACTTTATTTTGCCGCGCGCTATCCGCACGCCGCACTCATGGCGGTCGAGCGCGAATCGGAGAACTTCGACCCCTCGTTTAGGTTAGCTAGCTTAGAAGCTCTTGAAGCCGATGGGGCAATGCTGGTGAGGCCCCCAGTGTCTTGCAGCTTTCCTTCCAAGCCTGCAGATATTGCTCGAGCGGGATAGCGCTGCGGCCATCCCATCGGTTCAGCGCACCAAGCGCCTCAATGCCGCTCGGGTTGCGCTCGTATTCTTCGAGGATGAAAAGAGATGCGACCTGCGCAAACGGGTTCAGGCAAGGGTCCGCCTCCAACGCGGCACGATGCTGCCTGAACCAAGCTCCGGGATTCTTTGAATTGCCTTGTTCAGTCGCCAATTTTCCGTAGCGCGCGACAGCATTTTGTCGATAGACCGCGACGGCGGCGCCAAAGCCGCTGTCATCCCTAAACGGAGGATCGCGCGACCAATTATCCGCCAGCAGGGCGAGGCCTCGCAGCGTGAAGGCTTCTACTAGAGCCTCCTCCAGCCATTGGCTCGGTGCTGCAGGTTTGGCATCCGGTCGCCATGAGTTGGAGGTGACGTGTCCTAACTCGTGACCAAACTGATAGGCGAGCCTCGACCAGTCACGTCCCCCAACGTCGACGACGATCCAGGCAAGGTCGGTTCCGTCCTCGTGAAGCCAGACAGCGGGAGGGCCGCTGGTCCGCTCCTCAACGCGAAGGCGGGCGGGTTGGTCGTTCGAAACAAGGCGGAAACCATCGAGGCAAGCAGTACGCATCCGCTCAACGACCAGCACAGCCGCATGCGGAATCATGCGACCCCAATCACCCGCAAGTTCGATTGGGGCGGTGCGCAGGCCCGCACCATGATCGGCTTTTGAAAACACGGAGCATATCCTTCGGGCTATCGCAAAGTCACGACCTGACGCTGATTACATAAAAGATACTGTGATTGAAGCAATGCGCAATATCGTCTCTTCGCGGCGGCTTAGAATGAGCGCCCAAGTCCAAGCGCGCTTTGGCGCTTTGGGGTCCGTCGACGCCTACCTAGTTCGGCCTGTTCGCCCTTCAGCTTCTATCGAGCGGTGATCGATGGTACGGCGGCTGCTTCATAGAAGAGGCAGCAGGTCGACGATCCAATAGATACCGACGTCCGCGCAGTGAGGAGACATAGCTGCGCGCCGCATAGCCGGCGTCTATATTCCATGAGATGGAGCGTTACGGACTGTGAGCGCAGAAGATCGGCATTTTCATCGCCCGCCCGCGGGTTGTCAGGCCGAACGCGCTAGGCCAGAAGGCGATGTTTTTTAATCTCCCTGATTACCGTAAGTCGTCTGGCTTGCGCTGCATGGAGTAGGCCCTCGAACAAGACGAAGACCTCGCGCGCCTGGATGTAGACGTCCGTGTTGATGGAATGCTGATCGAAACCGTATGCGCCAGGCGCGTCTCGATCTCGGTCGTGGCACAGGATCGAGCCGCTAACTCAGCGCGTTTTGACGAACGTAATAGTCGGCCTCGTCCTCTAACTCAGGTGCAATCCCGACCAAGTCGATAACGATGGCAGACCCCGGCCGAAATCAGCGAAGATCCGGGTGGTCCGGATGGTAGCGATCTCTTGCTGACTCAGGCTTTTGCGGACGGTGTCGAGGCCAGAGGCAAGCGAGGCGTAGCGGAAGGTCCGGTCATCTTCCCGGGGGAAGCACGCGCGGATAGTAGCTATCAGGGTCTTTGCCGGATTGACGAGATCGGCCTGGGCCCAGCCGGGTGGCGACGATGGCGCCAATACCTTCACGGGACTGCAGCATCGGCATTCTCCACCTCGACGGCTTCGAAGGCGATCGCGCCGGAATCGGACCGCTTGGCGCGCACGCCGTGGCCGGCCGCCTCCCAGGCGTCCTCGGAGACGAGCGCCTTCATTTCCGCTTTCGCCACCTCGTATTCGCCATGGGCGACGCGGGGTGCGCAGACCTGGCTGATCTTGTGGAGCACATCGATTGGGTCGATCGCTTCGCTTAATTGTTGCGCAGCCGACCCTCCTTTACCCAACACATGAAATCCAATCGAACCGGATTTCGAGCACGTGGTCCTATAGGCCAACCACGTTAGATCGAATTGTTCTGATCCTCGTGCAAGGGTTGTTGACGACGCGCCGCTCCCGCCCCGGAAGCGGCCGCTTCATGGTTAAAAATGTATTTACAATTGGAAATGCTGGTGTTTAGCTGTTGCCATAATAAAGTGCATTTTCGCGTTGCCCCGCGTTGATCGGGGCTCTGATTAAAGTCAAAGGTTAAGTAATGTGGCGTGAGGACGAGCAATCGTCATAACGGCTGGAACGTGCCCGATCGGCACCTCCGGCTATTTTTATTCGCGTGCAGGTAATTTTGGGTGGATGCTGTCGGTGGAAGCGCATTGGGGCTTCCGCGACGTCACAAGCGATTATTGCGGTGCACCCGGGAGGGTAGCCTGATGATTGATTTGGAATGACGTTGGCAATGTTTGGCCCATTCGGGCCAACGAAATTCTGAAGAGACCGTCTTCGATTGAAGTCGCACACGTCCGTGGAGCACGCGCTCCCGCGGACCGTGAGGTTGCGCGTCAACATCAGGCGGGTTGCGAGTTTCCGGAACAGAAAGCGCGGCCGCATTGCCGCGGCGGAACGTGAACAGGGAGATTCGGTATGGCGACGTACAAGTTTGATCCCGCAACGGGCACCTACATCCTAGTCGGCGACGCAGCACTCCTATCCGATCCCGCCATAGCGAACTATTCGCTAGTCACGGATCGTCCGGACTATTCACCGGGATCGACCGCGCTCTTCACGGCCAACGTCGGCGTGGGTGACACCGTAACGTTCAATGTTGTCGACGTGGCCGGAACGCCCGTATCAGGAACAAATGCGCCCTGGGCGGTCACGGATGGTGGCGCCGGCGACCTCGACGGCCTCGTCAACGGCGTGATCCAAACGAACTGGTTGGTCGGGCAGGATGCCGCGGGTGAAGCGTTTGTACTGAGTGCAACCGATCAGGCGGCGGGCCTCATGATGACCACAGCGTTTACTGACGCTACACCCGTGCCTGCGGTTCCCGGTACGGCAAACGGGACCATCTTCACCGCCGGAGCGGAAGGTACGGGAACAGGCGTCATCAATTCCTTCTTGCGCGTTCAGGCAAACGGGACCGAGCAAGGTTATAACACCGACGGGACGCTTGAATTCGATTCCAAGGCCGGCAACTTCACGCATAGCCTGACCCTCGCTGACATTCCGCTCGTCACCATCGGCGGCGTCCAATATCGAGAGTTTCGGCTCGATATCAACGAAAATACGGGCGCGCCCATTTCCTTAGACGCGCTGAAGATCTTCTCGTCGAATGTGGATAATCTTACAGGATTCAACAATACGACAAACACGTTCTCTTCCGGCTCGTCGACGTTACTTTACAATCTTGATGGCGCCGGTGACGTCACGATCAAGCTGACCGATTGGAATACCGGGAGTGGTCACGGCGACTACATCATTGACATTCCCGAATCCAATTTTCCCGCCAGCGGCAACCCCTTCCTTTACCTCTATTCTGCCTTCGGAACGCCGGACGCATCGGACGGTGGCTTCGAGGAATTTTACGTCATTACCCAGAACAATCCTGCGATCACAATCACCAAGACGGCGCAGATATCGCCGGATTCTGGTACCATCGGCTCGATCGACAATGCGAACGAAAACATCGTCTATACGATCACCCTTACCAACAATGGCAACGTCGCTCTTACAGGCGTTGCGCTAACGGATGCTATCGAAGGCTATTCAGCTGCCGCACTTGGTGTTCCTGGCGCCCCGCTCGGAGGCGCGACCATCACGGAAGGCGGCGCGGGCACCCATGGCAACGCGACGCTCGATGTGGGTGAAACCTGGACCTACACCCTCAACTACGATGTGACGGCGGCTGATGTCACCCGCGAGCAGGGTGCCAGCGACGATCTGAACATCCACAATACCGCGACCGTCACGACCACGCAGGGCGTTGGTGGCTCTGCGTCCGCGGACGTGCCGGTGACGCCGGCAAACCCGGCGTTCACGATAGCCAAGGACGTGGCGTCGGTGAGCGGCGGCGCAGGCCCGAGCAATCTGAGCGCGGACAACGCGGGCGACACTATCAACTACTCGATTGTGCTGACCAACACCGGCAATGTGTCGCTGACCGGGGTGACGCTGTCGGATCCGTTCGCGACCACGGTGAGCGCGTCGCACACCGACAGCGGTTCGGGCACTCACGGCGACAACGTCCTCGATGTCGGCGAGATCTGGACATACACGGCAACGCATGTGGTAAGCCAGGCGGATATCGACGGCGGCGGCCCGCTGGTCAACCTTGCGACGGCGGATACCGACCAGACCGGTCCGCAGTCGGACGACGCCTCGACGCCGGTGATCCAGAGCCCGGCATTCACGATCGCCAAGGACGTGACGTCGGTGACGGGCGGCGCGGGACCAGGCAATCTGAGCGCTGACGGTGCGGGCGATATCGTCAACTACTCGATCGTGCTGACCAACACCGGCAACGAGTCGCTGACCGGGGTGACGCTGTCGGATCCGTTTGCGACCACGGTGAGCGCGACGCACACCGACAGCGGTGCGGGCACTCATGGCGACAACGTCCTGGATGTTGGCGAGGTCTGGACCTACACGGCGACGCACGTTGTGACCCAGGCGGACATCAATGGCGGCGGCCCGCTGGTCAACCTTGCGACGGCGGATACCGACCAGACCGGTCCGCAGTCGGACGACGCCTCGACGCCGGTGATCCAGAACCCGGCATTCACGATCGCCAAGGACGTGACGTCGGTGACGGGCGGCGCGGGACCAGGCAATCTGAGCGCTGACGGTGCGGGCGATATCGTCAACTACTCGATCGTGCTGACCAACACCGGCAACGAGTCGCTGACCGGGGTGACGCTGTCGGATCCGTTTGCGACCACGGTGAGCGCGACGCACACCGACAGCGGTGCGGGCACTCATGGCGACAACGTCCTGGATGTTGGCGAGGTCTGGACCTACACGGCGACGCACGTTGTGACCCAGGCGGACATCAATGGCGGCGGCCCGCTGGTCAACCTTGCGACGGCGGATACCGACCAGACCGGTCCGCAGTCGGACGACGCCTCGACGCCGGTGATCCAGAACCCGGCATTCACGATCGCCAAGGACGTGACGTCGGTGACGGGCGGCGCGGGACCAGGCAATCTGAGCGCTGACGGTGCGGGCGATATCGTCAACTACTCGATCGTGCTGACCAACACCGGCAACGAGTCGCTGACCGGGGTGACGCTGTCGGATCCGTTTGCGACCACGGTGAGCGCGACGCACACCGACAGCGGTGCGGGCACTCATGGCGACAACGTCCTGGATGTTGGCGAGGTCTGGACCTACACGGCGACGCACGTTGTGACCCAGGCGGACATCAATGGCGGCGGCCCGCTGGTCAACCTTGCGACGGCGGACACCGACCAGACCGGTCCGCAGTCGGACGACGCCTCGACGCCGGTGATCCAGAACCCGGCATTCACGATCGCCAAGGACGTGACGTCGGTGACGGGCGGCGCGGGACCAGGCAATCTGAGCGCTGACGGTGCGGGCGATATCGTCAACTACTCGATCGTGCTGACCAACACCGGCAACGAGTCGCTGACCGGGGTGACGCTGTCGGATCCGTTTGCGACCACGGTGAGCGCGACGCACACCGACAGCGGTGCGGGCACTCATGGCGACAACGTCCTGGATGTTGGCGAGGTCTGGACCTACACGGCGACGCACGTTGTGACCCAGGCGGACATCAATGGCGGCGGCCCGCTGGTCAACCTTGCGACGGCGGATACCGACCAGACCGGTCCGCAGTCGGACGACGCCTCGACGCCGGTGATCCAGAACCCGGCATTCACGATCGCCAAGGACGTGACGTCGGTGACGGGCGGCGCGGGACCAGGCAATCTGAGCGCTGACGGTGCGGGCGATATCGTCAACTACTCGATCGTGCTGACCAACACCGGCAACGAGTCGCTGACCGGGGTGACGCTGTCGGATCCGTTTGCGACCACGGTGAGCGCGACGCACACCGACAGCGGTGCGGGCACTCATGGCGACAACGTCCTGGATGTTGGCGAGGTCTGGACCTACACGGCGACGCACGTTGTGACCCAGGCGGACATCAATGGCGGCGGCCCGCTGGTCAACCTTGCGACGGCGGACACCGACCAGACCGGTCCGCAGTCGGACGACGCCTCGACGCCGGTGATCCAGAACCCGGCATTCACGATCGCCAAGGACGTGACGTCGGTGACGGGCGGCGCGGGACCAGGCAATCTGAGCGCTGACGGTGCGGGCGATATCGTCAACTACTCGATCGTGCTGACCAACACCGGCAACGAGTCGCTGACCGGGGTGACGCTGTCGGATCCGTTTGCGACCACGGTGAGCGCGACGCACACCGACAGCGGTGCGGGCACTCATGGCGACAACGTCCTGGACGTTGGCGAGGTCTGGACCTACACGGCGACGCACGTTGTGACCCAGGCGGACATCAATGGCGGCGGCCCGCTGGTCAACCTTGCGACGGCGGATACCGACCAGACCGGTCCGCAGTCGGACGACGCCTCGACGCCGGTGATCCAGAACCCGGACGTCTCAATCGACAAGACGGCGACCATTCAAGATGGTCATGCTGATCAAGTTGGAGACATCATCAACTACACCGTAGAGGTTACGAACACCGGCAATATTACGCTGACCGATGTTCACGTAACCGACTCGTTCGAGGGAGCTCCCGACGTTACCCTCAGCAACTCGAACACCTTCGATCCTAGTACTCACACGGGCAACACTTTCCTCGACCCCAATCACAATGGAACGCTCGATCCCGGCGAGACATGGACGTACACATATCAGCATGTAGTTACGTCGACGGATCTGTCGACCCACGGTATCGACGGAGACAATAGCCTCGACAATACCGCCACTGTCACGACGACAGCACCTGACCTTGGCCCATTGTCGGATTCGGCGTCAATCCCGATTCTGCTTGGGCCTGGCGTGCGTACGCCGGGCTTCTGGTCGCAGACAGGAAATCAGAACAACAGCTGGCTGAAGTTCTGGGACGGTATAGTTGGTAATGAAGGCAAGCAGTCTGGTACCAATGGCTTCCCCAATGGGGAAATCACACTCGCGGTGAACTCGCCAAGCTCCAACACGGGCCATCTTGTCGATACGAACGGAGACGGGGTGTTTACGAGCGCCGACAATGCACCGAGTGGCAAGGTCAGTGCGGGCCTGTTGATCGGCGATTTCAATCTCGACGGCGTCCAGGATAATGGAGAAAGCACGTTTTTCATCAACTTCAATGACGCGTTGACGCTGTTGAGTGCCAATCAGAAGCAGCAGCAGAACGCGGAATATCAGGAAGGAAGGGCGTTAGTCGCGAGTTGGTTGAACTATCTCGCCGGAAACCCAATCGAAGCGAGCGATCCAACAAAGGTGGACGCCAAAGACGCGATCCAGTGGGGCGTCGACTGGCTGCTCAAAACGACAGCCCAAACTGACGGCAACATCACTCTGAACGATTTAAACACCCATGCAGTCGCGGCCGGATCAACCCAGTGGAACGTCGGCATTGATGGCCCTGATGCGGGCACCAGCGCGACCCACTACGCGTCGATCCCGCAGTATAACCCGGCTCTTGATATCCCCGGGGGCGTTCAGATCCTAGGTGTACTCGATGAGTACAACAATCATGGCACAATCTACGGGACCGTGATTGCGACGACGCCGTAGAATGTTTGATCTGCTTGTAAAACGGTCCCGAGACCGTCGTTGAAATTAGGTAACGGCGGCGCTTCGGAGCCGCCGTTATTGCTCGGAGGTCCGGCTGCATTGACGACGCAGGATGAGATCGGCGAAATTCGTAGCCAGGCGCACCAAAGTTATCTCGCCGGCGATTTCCATGGGGCGCTGCAGTCGCAGGTCGCGCTGGTCAATAGCAATCGGCGGTCTGGAGAACTAACGCCTCACGATTTTCGCTTTCTCGCCCTGTGTTATCAGTCGATCGGAGACCTCCGCCAGGCCTACATCGCTTGGCGGGAAGCACACTCGCTCGATCCGGATGATGCGGTAACCAAGTCAAATCTTGCGCTTGTTGCTGCGAAGTGCGGGAAGGTCGATGAGGCAATCAATCTAGCTGAAGACTCGGTAAAGAGACGTCCGGACGACGCGAATTGTTGGACCGTCCTTGCGAATGTTTACTTTCACGCGGGTCATTTGGAAGAAGCACGACAGGCTGGCCTGCAATCTCTTAAAATCAGCGACCGGTCAGCGAGCAATATGGCCTGTCTTTCACACGTCAAGGTGCCGCCATTTGAAACGGCGGATTGTCGGCGAAACGTAATAGCCTACTCGCTTTGGGGAACCAAGCCGCGTTACCTGATTGGCGCAGAACGAAACGCGAGCTTGGCTCCCTCGATCTATGAAGGTTGGTCATGCCGCTTTTATGTTGACGACAGCGTGCCGGCCGACAGTCGACGTCGTCTGATTGATCTCGGCGCGGATTTGGTCATGATGCCGCGACCGAGAACAGCCTTCGCCGGCTTGTTCTGGCGTTTCCTTGTTGCCAACGATCCCGGAGTGGATCGCTATCTCGTCCGAGACGCGGATTCGATTGTCAATGTTCAAGAACGGGTGGCTGTTGACGATTGGATTTCCTCGGGGCGGCACTTCCACGTCATGCGAGATTTCTGGACCCACACCGCTGTCATGTTTGCCGGGCTTTGGGGAGGCGTGCGAGGCGCCCTGCCGCCACTTGATCCCCTTATCAAGCAATTCCTTGCCGAGTCCTGTGAGTACCCGGAGCGAACGCTAGACCAGCAGTTCTTGCGCAGCGCGATATGGCCGATCGTGCGTCAGTCGGCGCTGGTTCATGATTCAATTTTTCGATTTGGCGGAGCGGTTGAGTTTCCGCGCCATGGCCGGAGGGCATCGGGCCGTCACGTTGGGCAAAACGACGCTTCGGAACGATTGCAGAGGGGCCATGAACTACGAGCGCCGGAGGTCAGCTTTTGAGGGGTGCGAAAGCGATCCCAGTCGCTTCGTCGGAGCAATACCGGGCCGCTGCCTGGGCCGCCAAACCGGCTCAATTTCCCGTAACGCTACGGGGCTTTACCTTTCGATCGAGAATGGATTTCGCGAAGCGGATGCCTATGCTAAACGTTGTTTGCAATTAGCGTTAAAATTTATAACCAGCTGCCAACCGTTCCAAGACCGCGCCAAATTGCTTGGCCCTTGTACCTTGTTTTGATTAGAGGGGCGGGTATCCGCCTGATTGCATGAGCGTGTCCTTTGCAAGAACGGACGAACTCCGGCGCCTGCTGCAAACCTGCCAGGCGTACTTCGTAACGGCCGGAATCTTCAGCCTGGCGATCAACCTGCTGTACCTCGCCGGTCCACTTTATATGTTGCAGGTCTATGACCGCGTGATCTCGAGCGCAAGCGAGATCACGCTGCTGATGCTCACCATCGCGCTGCTGCTGGCCTTCACGGCGCTGGCCGGGCTCGACGCGGTTCGCGCGCGGGTACTAACCCGCGCCAGCATCCGCCTCGATCGGAATATTGCCGCGCGGTTGATGACGGCAATCATCGGCCGCTCGAGTGCCGGCGGGGCCCGCAGTCAGGCGCTGCGGGACTTCGATACATTCCGTCAGTTTGTGACCGGCACGGGAATCCATGCCATCTTCGACCTGCCGTGGGCTCCGATCTATATCGCCGTGATCTTCGTGCTGCATCCAGCGCTGGGTGCTTTTGCGCTCGGCAGCTCGGTCCTTCTTGTGCTGATGGCGTTGCTCAGTGAGTGGCTGGTGAAGCTGCCGCTGACGGAGTCCAACGAGGCCGCTGCGCGCAGCTACGGCTTCACCGAAATGAGCCTGCGGAATACGGAAGTCGTGCGCGCGATGGGCATGACCAAGGGCTTGCTGCAGCGCTGGCGTCGCGATCGCGACCGGATGCTGGAGCGGCAGGTGGCGGCAAGCGACCGCGCCGCCACCATCCAGAGCCTGATCCGGTTCCTGCGGCTCGCCATGCAATCGTTGATCCTCGGTCTCGGCGCCTATCTCGTCATCGAGCGGCTCACAACGGTCGGTTCGATGTTTGCCGCCAGCATCTTGCTGGGCCGCGCCTTGCAGCCGGTCGAGCAGATCGTCGGCTCCTGGCGCAGTCTGGTGTCGGCGCGGGCGGCATTCCTGCGGATTCGCGAACTGCTCGCCTCCGACCCGGTCCGCGAGGCCGGGCTCAGCTTGCCGAGGCCCAAGGGCCGCCTATCGGTCGAAGCACTCAGCTTTGTGCCGCCCGGAACCTCCAAGCCCATCTTGCGCGGGGTGACGTTTTCGATCGAGGCCGGAGAGGTGCTCGGCATCATTGGTCCCTCCGGCGCCGGCAAGTCGACACTGGCGCGACACCTCGTCGGGGTGTTGACGCCGTCGGCCGGCGCCGTGCGCCTGGACGGCGCCGATGTTTCGACCTGGGTCAGGAAAGCGGCCAGTGGCCATGTCGGCTATCTGCCTCAGGACATCGAGCTGTTCGCAGACACCGTTGCGGCCAACGTCAGCCGTTTTGAGGAGAAAACGGACAGCGAGGTGATCCTCGCCGCTCAGCTGGCCGGCGTCCATGAGATGATCGTGCGGCTTCAGAGCGGCTACGACACCCAGGTCGGAGAGGGCGGAGCGATTCTGTCGGGAGGCTTCCGACAGCGCATCGGACTGGCTCGGGCAGTCTACGGCAATCCGAGCTTCGTCGTCCTCGATGAGCCAAGCTCGAACCTCGATGCTGAGGGCGACGAGGCACTGTCGGATTGCATCGTGCAATTGAAGAAGCGGGGGACCACCGTCGTCATCATCTCGCACCGGCCGGCAACCATCAGCGTGGTCGACAAGATCCTCGTCCTCAGAGAGGGGCTCGCTGAGATGTTCGGACCACGTCTTGAAATCATGTCGCGCCTGACCCGTCCCGTGCCTTTGCACGCGGTGCAGGGCGCGGGCAGTTAGGTGGTTTCCATGGATTTGGCCATTCTCGAAGGGAACCTCAGGAAGCTCCTCTCACTTGCCGCGCGCGCGCCGGCCGGCGCAGGCGGAGCACTCAGCGACTCCATCAAGGACATCGCTTTGGCCGGCTGGGTCATTATCGGGCTGTTCTTTGGCGTCATCGGCATTTGGGCGGCGACGGCTCCGCTGAACGGTGCCGTGGTGGCAAACGCCGTCGTCAAGGTAGATGGCAACCGCAAGAGCGTCCAGCATCTGGATGGCGGCATCGTCAAGCAGCTGCACGTCAAGGAAGGCGACCAGGTTGGTGCCGGCGATCTGCTCATCGTCCTCGATGAGACCCAGGCGCGCGCGGAATACGAGGTTCTCACCCAGCAGCATGTCGTGCTGCGTGCCACGGAGGTACGTCTCCTCATCGAGCTCGATCACGGGTCCAAGCTGGTGATGCCTGCCGACCTAAAAGCACGTTCCGACGACCCGTATTTCAAAAGCGTGTGGAATGGGCAGGTCAGCCAGTTCGAGAGCCGCTTGGCGGCCATTGCAGGACAGCGCAACGTCATTCGTGAAAAGATCAACCAGCTCGGTTCGCAGATTGTCGGTGCCGAGGCGCAGGTCAAGGCATTTACCGATCAGATTACTTCCGTTCAAAGGGAAGCGAAGGATGTCGCGCCATTGGTCGAGAGAGGCCTGATAGCGCGGCCGCGCATTCTGCAACTGGAGCGCACCGCGTATGGCCTCCAAGGCCAGATCGCTGATACCAATGCCAACATCGCAAAGGCCCGTCAGGCCATAGCCGAGCAGGAGCAGCAGATGGCTCAGCTCGACAACGACCGCATGACCGAGGTCACCAAGGATCTGCGTGACACCCAGGCTAAGATCCTCGAGGTGATCCCAAAAGCGATGAATGCGAAGGCCGTATTGGGCCGAATGGATATACGTGCGCCTTACAGTGGTCGGGTGGTTGGACTCAACGTGTTCTCGGTGGGTGGCGTCATCCAGCGTGGCGACAAGATCCTGGATATTGTGCCGCTACAGGACGGCTTGACGATCGAAGCCCAGGTCGCTGTCGAGGACATCAGCGACGTGCATCCGAACACCCGCGCGGAGGTGCATCTCACGGCATACAAGCAGCGCATCGTGCCGATCATCCACGGCGACGTTCTATTGGTGTCGGCGGACCGCTTGATGGATCCCAAGACCAACAATCCTTATTACACCGCATTTGTGCGGATCGATCAGGACGAGCTCGCTGCGATGCCGAACATTCAGCTTTATCCGGGTATGCCGGCGACAGTCATGATCCCGACCGTGCAGCGCACGGCCCTCGAATATATCGCCGGTCCGCTCATCATGTCGTTCAATCATTCGTTCCGGCAGAGATAATCGAAATGCGCTAGGCCGGGAAGCGATGCTTCTTGATCTCTCTGATGAGCAGGAGGCGTCTGGCTTGCGCCGCATTGAGCAGGCCCTCGAACAAGATGAAGGCCTCGCGCGCTTGGATGTAGACGTCGGTGTTGATGGAATGCTGATCGAAACCGTATGACGCCAGACGCGTCTCGATCTCGGTCGTGGCGACTGGATCGAGCCGCCAACTCAGTGCGTTTTGACGTACGTAATAATCGGCCTCGTCTTCGAACTCAGGTGCAATCCCCACTATGTCGATCCTGCGTAAGGCGGCCTCGACAGCCTTTTGCCGATAGGTCACAAGCAGCCGGTGGCGCAGCAGGCGGTAACGCTGGATCTCCCAGGAAAGCTCGGCGACGTCGATTGCGAGTAACCATTCGATGGCAGACCGCGGCGCCAAATCAGCAAAGATCGCTTGGCGCAGCGCTCGGTAATGGTCAAGCCGCTCGCCGGGGAGCAGCAGGGGAGGCGGAGCCAACACCTCAAACTCCACCGGCGGCGTTAATGTTGCAGTTGGCCCAAGTGCGGTTTGGCCTGGCCCGTTCATGGTCGGGATGCCTCCGATTCCGAGTGCGGGTGCGCAGCCGCGTTGACAACGGCAGCCTCAAGTGGGCTGTGCTCCGAATTGGCTGACCACAGGTCATGCGCCACCTGCAACGGCTCGATCTTCAGATTCGCCCACCAAGCCCTTTCGTTTCCGTGCCGGTGCAGATCCTGGTGATGGGCGCGGCATAATGGCACGGTGTATTCATCGCTGACCTTGCGACCGAGAGCCCTTGGTTGGGCGAACTTCAAATGGTGCGCATCGCAGGGCCTTTGCCGACAGACCAGGCAGGGTTGGTTACGGACGAACAAAAGGTGCGCCTTGCTTCGCTTGCGTGGGGGCTCCTTGGGAAAGGTCAGTCCCGTCTCTCGTACCGCTGGCGCGTCCTCGATGCTCGCAAGGGCCTCCGGGCGCGGCTCTCCCGAAAGGCGGGGGTCTCGAAGGGCAGGAGCCTGTTCGACCATGCCGGTTCGGTCTGCCTCCTGAAGTTTGGTCAGATAGGCGGCCTCGACGAGTTTGGCATCCGGCTCGCAAAGGGTGTTTTTTAGCGCAAGGCTGGACTTAGCCCAAATGAGCAGGTCCGCGCCGGCAGATAAGACCGAGAGCTGGCTTAACAGCCGCTCGCGGAGTTCAGCCGACTGCGGTGAGTCCAGTACCGGCGCTCGGTTGAGAATGCCCTTGGCCGGCTTGGCTTTCGCGCCGGTGAGCGATTGTGGCGCTTGAGCCGGTGGACCGGCCACAGCGTCTGGCGCGTCTAGATCGTCCTCGCCTGCGATGCCAACGAGGGCGAACAGGGCGTAACGGCGGGCGTAGGTGAGTGCCGCTCCCATGCGGTGCGGGGCCTCGACGTCCTTGACGGCGCAAACCGGCCAGTCCGAGGAAATCCATTCTCCGGAGGCGTGAGCGAGCAGGGTGGTGAGGTGAATGTGCCCGGTGCTAGTCTCGATGCATGGTGGCGATCTCGTGCCGGCTCAGGGTATCTTGCGCGCGATGTCGAGACCCGCGGCGAGCGACGCATAACGGAAGGTCCGATCGTCATCGCGCAGGAACGGCGAGCGGATCATCGCAATCTAGGTTTTTCTGGATTGGTCAGCTCGGCTTGTGCTTTGGCGAGCGCGGCTGCGATCGCGCCGATATGTTCACTGGCCTGATGCATCGACGCTCTCCATATCAAGCAGATCAAAACTGATGGCGCCAGATTTCGCGCGCTTGGCGCGAACGCCATAGCCGAACGCTTCCTTGGCATCCTCGGGCACAAGCTTTTTCAACTCCGCTTTCGCCCGTTCGTGGTCGCCGTGGGCGACGCGGGTATGGAGATAGCTTGCCTCGTACTCAGCCCATAGCGTGGAAGCGGTCATGTCGACGACCTTGACGGCCGCCAGGCGCGGACGCGGCGCCTCGCTCCCGAACAGGGCCGGCGGCTCGCCGCTTTGGACGCAACGCCAGAACTTCTTTTCCGCGGTCAGCAGGAGGTGTTGGTACAGCGGGTCGGCATGCAGCGTAAGTTCTATCCATTTACCGCCCGCGGTAATTACCGACAGCACCGCCGACCTTGCCGCAATCACCCACATGTTGTGCTGCAGCTGCGCCATGTGCTTTTCGGCTGCGGCTTCCTCGCTAAAAGCCCAGGGCAGCATGAACTTGGCTTCGAACACCGCGCCGGTCTGTTCGACGATGCCGTCGAGCGTGGCGGCCATCCACGTATGGACGGGATGCCGAACCCTTTTCTGGACGTCGGTGACGGTTTGTCCCGTGCAGCCTTGGTACCAATTGCGGTTCAAAATTTTCCGTTGTAATGCCAAGTTGAACGATCAGGTTGCGCGAAAAATCCTCCGGGGCGATCTCACCGCGCTTTTCCCGCCAAACGCGAACGAGCTTGTCCTGATCATCGCCCATGATGATCCGCGCATCCGAACCGCCGATAAAGGCTCGCCGATCGTGATGGTTGAACTTGATGACGGAACAGCGCGCCTCGGCGCCGTTGGCTTGAATTGTGGCCACCGGTATCTCCTTGGTTTGACATCACGCGGCTTGCTGCCGCACCGCCAAAAGCCCCGCACCTGCAGGGGAGACACCGAAGCCATCGGCTAGGCCCGGTCGACTCAGTAACGCTCGTTTTGCCGGCGAAGGCCAGTCTTTCCGCAGCAAGATTGTTGCTCTTTGAGCCTGAAAACTTGATGTTTAAAGCCGGTGGAGGGAATTCTACCGAGCGCGAAACCAGCCGCGCAAAGGCAGGCCAATGGCGTCGTTTCGACAAATCAAAGCCAATCGCATTAACGCCAAGCGCAGCACCGGCCCGAAAACGGCCGATGGGAAAGCGAGGTCCAGCCAAAACGCGTACCGCCATGGCTTGGCGCGGCCGCGCCGAGCCGATGCTGCGCAACTGATACGCTTCATGTCCGTCTTGGATGGCGCTTGCCTCGGCCATCCGGCGGCGTCGGAGTTGCTGGCTGCCGTCGCACAGGCCAAGCGAGACTTGCTGTGCACACGAGAGGTCCGGCAGGTGATGTTGGCTAACCTATCAGAATGTCCGGCCGTAGAAATCCTGCAGCGCCTCAAGAGCCTGGAGCGCTACGAGCGCAGCGCGTTCGCCGCGCAGAAGCGCGCTCTTCGCTTGCTAAGATCAAAGTAAAGCCTGGGCGAGACCGATTTGGCTTCGTTCCGGAAAGTTCCCTCGACACGGCCAGGCGGATCGCTCGTCCCGATCGAAATGATTAGCTGCCGCGTCGCGTCAAGGTTGTCTTCCGTATCAGCTGATCACTTTGCTTGGCAAGCGGTCAATCGCCGGGCGGCTATGGCGCCAATGCGAATGCTTGCACAAACCCCTGCTACAACTGGTGAGATAATGTCGTTTTGGCGACCTGTCAGGGCCTCGGCGGAAGCTCTACCCAGAACGTCACCAGCAGCTTGGGTGGTATCACTGTGAACAGCCTTGATCGTGTTAGCGACGATCCTGATTTTCACCGGGGACTGGCTCTCTTGTCCTGTATCAGGTGATATCGCGAGCGCCACAGTTCACTGTGCGCTCGCGATGATTAGAAGATTATTCAGTACTGGCGTGGAGCAGAACGCCACTACGAGCGCGATATTGTAAGGGTTGTTGCTGCGCCAAAGTAGCCACATCATGAGGTAGGTGAAAGCTAGCTTGGGGATCAGCCACCAAGGACCCAGCAATCTTTGCGCGACATGCATGAATGGATTCGCCTCGCCCCCGCCGAGATTGAGGATCGTGTTGGTGGTAAACAGATCGTCGAGCCCAAGAATTAGGACGACGAGCACCAACAGCGTTTTGGCGAGATAGCGTGCCCCCAAGATAACCTCATAGGCGTACGCGACACCGTCGGGATCGTTCTGCTTGAACCAGTGCTGTGCCGTGTCGGTGGTCGCAAAGACCTGGAGATGCAGCGGGTCGCCGACGTTCTTGCTTGTGTCGGTATAGATCCAAACCTTCATTCGTCAGTCGCCCCCATAAAGCGTCGCTAATGCTCTCATTGAGAATAGCTCTGAGAAGGTGACATAACTACGGACGTAGTTTTACGGGCTGTAGTGTGCTCTGGTTCACGGACGGTCGCCCCGATAGCCGGCGTATCGCGCAGGGGATGCGGCGCGCAAACCATTTCAACGGTAGGCGCCATGTCTAACGAAATTCCAGCCACGCGCCAAGCCGGTGGCATTGCTCGACGCAAGGAGGAATTGAGCCCAATCGTGCATAGGAGTACGACGCTTTTCCAACTTGGCTCCGCGCTGGTAGGCGGCGGTCGTTTCAGATTTGTATTTGTGGGCCAGCGCAGCCTCTCGAACGCCGTCGGGATAGTCTGTGCATTCCTCCGCAAGTCCAAACGTCGCCCGGAAGCCATGGACGGTGACGTGCCCGTAGCCCATCCGATCCAGCACAGCGAGCACGGAGTACAGCCTGCCGACGAAAGCGCCAATTTTACTGGTGATACCCATGCGTCGCAGCTGATCGATGCCGGCGTGGATATTGTCACCATCTCGAAGCGGCTCGGGCACGCAAAGCCGGACATCACCTTGCGTGTCTACGCCCACTTGTTTAGGAACGACGGCAAGGCGGCAGCGGCGATCAATGCGGCGCTGCGTGCCAATTTTGCGGTCGTTCTCTCCGAGCCTTCCGCTAAGATTTGGCGAAGCGATCACCGGCCGAGATCGTTCGAGCAAATGACACTGCCGAGCTTGAGATCGATGCCTATGAGGGCATCTGGGCGACGGCTAGCACGGTTGTTTAGGCGCCCGCCGACCTGAACCGGCCGACTGGCACGCGCTCTGCAGTCAAGTTGATGCTGGGAATTTCAGTGTCCCAGTTCGGGAAGGAAACGCCGCCGGGCATGTATTTTTGAGACCGGCGGCGTCTTTTCTTGGGGCGATCAGGCGGTCTGGTCGGCCGCCATCCGTCGAACATCGTCAAGAAGTGAGACTGCAGTCGCCCCACTGTGTTCGGCGCTGATGTCGTGGATGGGATCGAGCGCCAGCAGCAGATCGCCCGCCCTCACGTGCTGTCCATTCTCGACATGAAGTGCGATGATCTTGCCGGGGTCGAGCAGCCGGATCACTTTGGCTTTGCTCGGCGGTGTCGATCTTACCGGGCGCCACCGCATGCACTCGAGCCGGCGGTAGAACGACCAGGCAAGCGCTGCTGCCAAGAACAGGCAGATCGTGAGCATCGTCGCGACGGGCAGGGACGAGGCCGCCAGGAATTCGCGGTCCCGCGAAGAACTTTTCTCTTCACGGGTCGGGATTTGATGGCTGAAACGTCGCGATCTTACGAGCGCCGTCCCATAGTTCTACCGGCTGTCCGATTGCGAGTTTCCTTGCCTCGCGCTTCGCCGCGTTATCGTCGTCAACGGGAAGGTCAATCCGACCGATTATGTGACCGTCTTCCCCAAGAAAGTAGATTTTGTAGTTGTGCACCGGCGTGGAGCGTCGTCGCATCATTTGCCCTCCCGCTTGCGCTCCTCAATCGCGAGATGCCACTTTATGAATTCGGCCCGCTCCCTCGTGAGTTTCTGGGCGACGTCTCCGTTCTCTAGAAGTGCTGGACCCTTCCGTTCTCGATCATAAACCATCCAGCCCGTGGTACCCATTCGAACAAGGTATCGGGCCTGCATAGGCGGCTTTGCGTAATTCACAGGGAGTGCCCCAATTCACAGATGCAATCCGACAATTTGGCGTTTCGTCAGCGTCGCGGTCATTTCACTATGTGAATCACGGTCGTCGACTTCAGGCGAACAGGTCGAGCGGCCCCAGCAGCTGTTGGGACCCTAGGAGGCTTTAAGCTGCTGGGGCCAGCTACCGGGCCCGTTGGTGCGTGCGGGCCGGGTCGCGCCTATTGCACGAAAATCGCGATGCTGATCATCACAAACGGGCTTAGTCCGAAAAGGATGATGCAGACGCTTTTGGGGAGTTCACCGATCATAGGTCTACTCCAGCGTGTTGGTCCGGAGCGTACGTCGATGGAACTAGCTCCGAAAGTGCAATTTGTGCCACTTTTCCCGGCTCCGTAATCTTACGGATTCTGGTCAGCGATATCGGAAGAAGTGGCAGTCGCAACGCGTCTACCTCAAGTACGCCAAATGTCGTTGTCGCCGCGCCTCTCTTGCCCGAGACGCTGCTCAATCATCCTCACTCCAGTCTGGTAAACTTCGATCAGACGCCGCGCGTTCTGAATAGATACAAACGCTGCATGAGAGATGACCGCCCCGTTGCCGATCGCATTATCCTTGAGTTCCTGAATTCGGGGCGATTTGGCTCTTATAATGAGCCATCGCCTCCCTGAGAGCTTCACTCATAATTCGGCTTCCAACAATCGCTCCGCAAGTTCGCCTGATTTAGCTGGCGCTGATAGACACCCTCGCGGATGACAACGAGATCGAGCTTCGGGCCGGGCGGTCGCATGCTGGGTGAGATGGCCGGCCCAGATTAGGCGTAGCACGGGCCGTTGCTTTTCGGTCGGGAAAAAGTGGCAATGGGTATTGTGGAACCCGTGACGTGCTAGTCCTCAACGCATCGCATCCGGTCGCGAAAAAGCACCAGTGAACAGCAATCGCTTAGGCGGGCGCAATCCGTGGGGCTTATGCGGAGATTAAAGAACAGACCGGGAGCCAGAATTTTTCCGAGATTGCTGAGATCGTTCCAGAGCAGCCAGCTCCAGCGGAAAGGCCCCGACGGAGGAGACACGCGTCGGGGCCTTTGGGGGGCGAACCGCAGAAACAAGCCGATTAACGGCCTAGTCCCGTCCCTTCGCCATAGAGCTCCCGCTCGCGCTGTATCTGGTCGCTGCTGAGTGGCTGTGCTGCCGGATCGAAGCCCTTCCATCCGGACTGCTGCCACGTCGCCGTGCGCTTGCTCATGTCGACTGATGACCGGTCGAGCACCGCCTCCGCTCGACTGCGATCCTGGTCGTTCACGCGCACAGAGACGAGTGTGCCGCCACGACGCACGCCTTCGGCGTATCGCGAAGCGTCTTCTTCCGGGACGCCCGCTTGGGTCAACGCGCCGATGATCCCACCCGTTGCGGCGCCCGCGGCAGCACCGGCTGCCGTGGAGACGAGCCATCCAGCTGCGACGACCGGTCCAACGCCAGGAATTGCAAGCAAACCGAGGCCGGCAAGCAGACCCGCGGCCCCGCCCAGACCTGCGCCGATACCTGCACCCGCGCCGGCTCCTTCTGCCCGGTCGTCGACGCCGTCACGGTCTCGATCGACTTTGCCATCCCGTCCATGCCAGCCCTCTCCATTGTTTGCGACGACGCTGATATCGGAAGAAGGGACGCCGCTCTGCTCTAATTGCCGGACGACACGCTCAGCGTCGGCATAATTGTCATAGAGGCGAGAAATCGTGGTTGTCATGCTGGTCTCCTTCAATTCGCTGGGTTCACGTTGCCCTGGAAGTCCAGGCTGACCTCGGTCTGTTTGTCGCCCTTCTTGGCCTTGCCTCGCCAGACGCCGCTGTCGTCCTTTTTGAGATCGGACACATCGGAATAGCCAGCGGCCTCGATCCGCGACTTCGCCTGGCCCTCAGTGAAGCTGTTTCGGCCCGCCACCGGTGCCGTCGAGTTGTTTTCACCCGAACGATTGACGGCGCTGTTGTTTGGGCCATTCTTTGCTGGCTGTGATTGCGCCGACACCGACGCTGAGCTCAGCAGAGCTGCCGTGGATACGATAACGAACACTCGCAACATATTTTTTTGTCCTCTGGCTTGGTGATTGCCGAGGGCAAATGAACGACAACCAGATTGGTTGCTAAGTGCGTTAGGCGCTGGCGGACTAGCCTGGATCGCTTATCGTATGTTAAGGAGCAGCTCGTTCGCGGCCCGCGTGATCCTCACGAACGTCCCGCTCTCGTGGTACTCGAGCCAGCGCTGAGCCTTGGCGCACTGCGGCCTAATATTCGGCCGGCGTCGCCTGCATGGGATAGTTGATCTTCTCGATGTGGATGCTGCCGTCCCTGAATGGGCTCGAACGCACGGGCGTACTCCATGATCCTGCGGGCAGCTTTCTCGAGGTCGGAGTAGGGGCGGTCGCCAGCGTATTTCATTCTCATTTGGCTTTGGTTGACGGAAGCATCAAAGCGATTTTCCATTCGATATAGTCGAAGAGCCCGGCCCAGTGGTGAACAAGCTTTCCGCATTGCCGGCAGGCAAAGGACCCGGACGTGTTGGTGTGGGTCGCACTCCGCTCCTGGACCGCTGAATAGAGGATGCCGCAGTCGGTACAGCTAAAATGAATGGTGACGAGGGGTCCCATAATGGCTGCAAAACCATCGAACTCGCTTAGGGTTCCTCAAACCGGCCGAAGCGTCGCTTGCCCCGTTGCTCTTCATCTAGAGAGACCATGAAGCGCTGGAGTAGGTCAGGGAGAAATCGCAAGGCTGCTTGTTAGAGAACCGAAACAAAAAGTCAGGCTGAACCCGCGTCTATTCGGTAGCTGTTAGGATCTAAAGTGCTCTGTCCGCAATCCGCTTGAACCCCAATTGAACGAACCAAGAGAGCAGGGCGCGCCTGCCTTCCTGGATGCTCGTCGATAGTCCTCTTTGCTGCAGCGATCGCTTGCCGCGTGCTTTGATAGGTCATTGTTCTGATGGTTTGGCCGCCCCCTAGAGGCGCAATCTCAACCAAGAACCCGCCGCCGGGTTGCTCGACGACCACCAGCCGGTTCGCTGAATATTCGAGATTGCCTCTCACGTCCGTTGGTCCTGTTCCGTGTCAAATAAACAATTGCAAGGGGCGCAGAGTTCCTGCCGAGTGAGCATCCTTCGTTGCGGCGCCGCCGCAATTCGTCATCGCTCTGCCGGCCACCAGGTCGGCGGGTTCATCGTGCAGATCTCGTTCGTCCGCAATGCCACCAGATGGCTGCACTTGAACGGATGGCCGTTCCGGCGCGAGCACTCCTTGCAGCGCATGTACCGTTCCAGCTCGTGGATCGGTGTCCACTTTGGGCGCCTCACGATGTCGACGGCGACCGTCTGATGGGTGTCGCAGCGAGGCACTTCACCTCGAGATAGCGATATCAATGGTGCTGGTGACCGGCCTCGTTGGTGCGGCGGCAGATATTGTCGGTGCGGTCCCCCGTGCGCCGCAATTCGGCTGGGATGGCGCAGCAGGTTGGCACGGTTGGGGGCCACGGTGGGCTAAGCTCGGTGGTTCCGCCGGGCATGGGGTCGGCTGGCGGCCCGTCCCGGTGCTCGCGAAATGGGCGGCCGTCCGACCGGCGGTCATCCCGGGACCGGCCGTCGCTAGGTGGGCCTGATATCCGACCTGGTTGCTGGCGGTGGAAAGAGCGCAACGTTGCCGCCCCGCCGCCCTCCGAGCAGACGCAGTTCGCAGGGGCTGTCACCACCGCGCGAACCGTCTGCAAGGCCGCCCGAACGAGCCGGCGGGGTTCGCAGCAGCAGACAGCAGGCGGTTTGCCGCGCTCTGCGGCATCAGATCGCCGGCGGTTGGGCCGGACTGAATCCTCAAAGCTTCATATCCTGGTCGCTGACAACCATGATGACCTTATCGCCGGGTGCGGCACTTCCGGGATATTGCTTTCGTACCTGATGGAGCAACCGCGCAGCGCCTGCATCCTTGTTCAGAGCCAGGGTGTGAATCTGACGCAGAAGTGCTTCCCAGCGCGTCATTATCACCTGGTCCCCGTCGAGCTCGATTGCGATATCTTCATTTGCGACCTTGCGGAACAGATGGGCAGGCGAGGTCTGGCGCGCCGCTTGCCGCGGCCGGCCGTTTGGATCGCCGGACTGGCCCTTCTTGAACCGGCCTCCCTTCGGCGGATTCCGATACCCGGTTGTCATCTCGGAGATTCCCGGGGTGTGACAGTTGTTCCCCGCGGTCGGCCGCGGCGTTTTGCCTTTTTCACGACAGCCTCTACTGTATTGGAAAGATTGCGGCAGGTTGCAGCAAAATCCGAAACAAAAGAAGGCAAAACTCCGGGGCACGATGGCACGGAACGTAAGCTCCAAAGCCGACCTTCGTGGGTGATCGTGAGCGGGCTGAAGATGGCGTTGCGGGAAGAGCTGGACTGACCTCGGCAGTGTAGGACGGAGTCCCGCAATCGCGAGGTCAGGCGTCTTCGCGCCGACAATGACGCGCTCGGCTGAATGCCAGGCGATGACAGTCCAAGGCCATTCCGGCAGATCGCGCCAGCAAGCAGCAGACAAGTGTGTCGCAAGCGGATGCTGATTCCCGATGCTCCCTGTTATCTTGGAGGGAATTCCCTGTTCTCGGAAAATCTTTCCCTGCTAGAATTCGACAAAGCTGCCTGCAACACTGGGTGTTCCGGAAGGAAGGGCCTTTGGATGCACCCAAATGCAAGGATTTCCTGAAAATCCCCTATTTGCAGGGAATTGGCGCGGAGATCGGGTTGCGGATTCTTCTTAGTTCGGCATCAGCACCGCATCGACGCGGCGGCTGCTTCTCGTGCTGATGATGATGGCGCCGTTGCGGATGGCAAATCGCGCGCCGACGAGTCTTGGAATCTTTTCGGTCAGCGGTGATGGCAGCGGAATCATTCCGCCGGTGACGGGATCGCCGACGTTGATCGGCGGCCCGCCCGCGCCGGCCGAAGGCGCTGCCTTGATGTACTCCTTGATCAATAGAGTCTCTTCCCGCGACAGATTGAGTGCGGCCTGCTCGCTGATCGCCGCTCTCTTTTCCGCCTCGGCCTTGTCCCGCGCTTCTTCCTGTTGCGCGGCTTCGCGCTTGGCTGCGTCCTGTTCGAGCTTGGCGAGGCGCTCCCGCAGCGGCACGAGCTCCCGCCGCAGCATGACGATCTCGGATTTCAGCGAAGAGTTCTGACCAAGCGCAATCGCTGCGGCAACGCAGGCAACGACCGAAATCAGGCTGAGACATGCAACGGCAAGTCCCGTCACCCCGACGCGATTGACCGTTGCCCGATCCGGCACGTCGCCCGCCGAATGCCGACGCCGCGCCCGGGCAAATCGCGGCATGCTGCTGCCGAGCAATGTCAGGAGACGCGACAGCCGGGAATCGTCCGGGCCCGCAGCGTGAATCGAGCCGAAGGCCGGTTCGAGGACGATCGGGGCTTGCGCGGACAGATCGAGTGATGCGGCCGAGGAGCCGGCGTTCGAGGTCGTGCGGTCGGCCAGGTCGTCATCCCTCACGCGAGGGAACCGGCGTTCGATGTCGCTGGCCTGGTCGACACCAGCATCGCTGGTCGCATCGGGCGCGTTGGCTGCAACGGCCTCCAGCAGCTCGGTCTGCCGTTCCATGAGTGCCTGCTCGTCGAGTTCTTGCGCGCTAAGCTCCTGCTCGGCGCGGGAGGCTTCAAGCGAGCTCCATAGCGCAAGCCCGGATTCCGTGATCTGCAGCCCGGCCTCATTGATCGAAGCCCATCCGGATTGGAATACGTCGGCGTCGCCAAGTTCCGACGAACGCTTCAACTTCGTGGCTGCATCGCCCGCCGCGATCATGCGCTTAACCTCGCGACTGACCTCCTCGAGCGGGATCCGCTGTTCCGGTCTTGCAGCCAGCACACTCAAGATCGCCAGATTGAATCTCATGTGGCGCCTCTCGATGCCCCATCAGCCGGTCGTGCAGCCGGCCGCCTCCCGTGCCGACCTCGGTCAGTCAGGGAGTCAAGCGAACTGTAACGGCTCCCCGAGGGGCAAACAATCCGGCTCCAGGCGCACGACCGATGGATAAGTCTGTCCGCCAACGGACCGCGTCGCGATCGGGGTCGCGCAAGCTGTTCAAAGAAACTCGCGAAGCCTGGAGAGCTCGATCACGTGCTCGGGGGACAGCACCTCGGGGACGAGCGGAGGCTGTGCCTTGGTCCGGATCTCATAGAGATGCCGCGTCTTCTCGGGCTTGTCCATGAAATCGCGAATGCATTGATCGAGCGTTGCGTTGACGACCATATAGGGCGCGCGATCCTCTCGCCTGGCGTTGTTGAGAGACGGCCATTTGTAAAGGGTGGCCGCAGCCTGGAAGTCCACCTGATGAGAGTGGTCGGTCATTCCAGGATATCTACCTGAAAAAGCCTGCCCGTCAACGCACGCCGGCAAGCGAGCGAACCGCTGCGGCAATCTGCGCGCATTGTGCGTCGTCGCGAATCGTCGAACGGCCGTCGCTGCGGCTCGCTCTGATTTGCTTCGATTGCCGCGGGCAGCGGTCTCGATCTCCAGCGAGCCGAGATCGGCGTCGACGGAGAGAGGCCTGCCGAAGAACAGGCCGGCCGATTGCTTCGCGCGGCGAGCGCACGAGAAGGGAGGACAAATTCCACGTTGACTGGAATCTGATTTGTTCCTATTTTGTTCTTTCGGTCGGGGCAAGCGTAAGCGGGGCGAGATGGCAGCCGCAGCCACCATTCTGCACGCGGACCTCGATGCATTTTACGCGTCGGTCGAGCAGCTGCTTGATCCGTCGCTGCGAGGCAAGCCAATCGCCGTCGGGGGTGGGGTGGTGCTTGCCGCGTCGTATGAGGCCAAGGCCTTCGGCGTCCGCGGCGGTATGTCGGGTCGGGACGCGCGCGAACTGTGCCCGCAGCTGATTTTTGTCGACGGCCATTTCAGGGATTACCAGCGGCTGGGCGACGCGGCCATCGACGTGCTCGGCGATTTCACGCCGCTGGTCGAGCGCATCTCGATCGACGAAGCCTTCGCCGACGTTGCCGGCTGCACGCATCTGTTCGGAACGCCGGCGGACATCGCCGCGACGATCCGGCGGCGCGTGCGCGCCGAACTCGGCCTCCCGATCTCCGTGGGCGTCGCACGCACCAAACATCTGGCGAAGATCGCCTCCCAGGTCGCAAAGCCCGACGGGCTTGTCGTCGTCGGCCCCGACGCGGAGCTCAGCTTTCTGCACGAACTTCCGGTCGAGTTGATGTGGGGCGTTGGGCCCGTCACCAGAACACGGCTGGACGCGATCGGCGTTGCGACGATCGGTCAACTCGCGACATTGTCGGAACGCTCGCTGACGCGGTTGCTTGGTCCGGCGGCAGGCGCGAAGCTCGCCGCGCTGGCCTGCAATCGCGATCCGCGACAACTCGTGCCGCATCGGCGCGCGCGATCGGCGGGGGCACAATCGGCGCTCGGCCGCAAGCCCGCGACCATGCAGGTCATCAGGCCGACGCTGTTGCATCTCGCCGACCGCGTCGCGACGCGGCTGCGGGCGAAATCCCGGCCCGGCCGCACCGTGACGGTGCGGGTGCGCTTCGCCGACATGAAATCGGTGACCCGCGCGATCACGCTCGATGCGCCGGTATGCGCGACGGTGATCCTGGCGCGACTCGCCGAGGATCTGGTGCGTGCAACCCTTGCCGATCATCCGCGCGAGCGGATCATTTCGTTGCTGGCGATCTCGGTGTCGCACCTCGAAGAGCACTGGGACCTTGCGCTGGAGCTTCCGCTCGGATTGGCCGATGACGCGCTCCGTCCCGGGAGTCCAGCTGGGATCGCGCGCTGGGCAGCGGACTGTGCGATCGACAAGATCCGCGATCGCTTCGGCTGGGAGGCGATCGGATACGGCTCAGCCGCGCTGGAGGCGGTTCGCTCGGTACCTGACGCGTTCCGCATGCTTTCCGAGAAGGAGCTATAGAGCGTGATCCGGGAAGTGCGAAGCGGCTTTGCGATAGATCACGCTCAACAATAAGCTAACGCGCGATAATGCCGCCCTAAGCAGCCGCAGGGCGTATGAATGACGGCCTGCCGAAGAAGACGGTGTCTTGCTCCTGGCGCAGCGCGTCGCACATTCGGCCTGCCGGAATCTCGACGTCGTCATATCCGAGCACGTGGTCTCGCGGAATGTTCCGCCGCAGACGGCAACCTTCTGCAAGACCGATCGGAAGAAGGCGCTCGGCGTGAGCGACCTGCGCGTTCTCGCACAAACCGTAGGTCATGTAGTGGCCAAGCCCGTCGAGGATTTCGCCAGCCCTGAGATCCCGCTTCGCGGCTGCAACCACATCGACACACGGCGAGCCGAGCGGAGCGATGGCTGCGTCCTTGAAGATCGCCGCGCGTGCAACCGTGAACGGGACTTCAAAGTGACAAAGATGATAGGGCCAGTAGAAGCAGTAGAGGGGGCCTGCTCCCATCTTGTAGAGCGACAAATAGTGCTTCTCGACCGTATCGTTCGTCGTCCCAAGTACGAATATGCCTGGGTTTGGCATCGCTCCCACGCAATAGTCCACGATGCCAGGACCGTCGAGAAGCTCATCGACCGGGTACCAGTTGACCGCTTCCTGGATCGGGGTGCCGGCCTCGACGACCGGGCCGTGCATTCCGCGCCGCGCGACCCGCATGCCCGTCGCATTGGCAACGATCGCGTTCTCGAAGGATATCTTGGTGCCGTCAGCGAAAGACGTGACCATCGGGGCCTTCATGCCCCATTTTCTGGCAAACCCTTCCTGGGTCGTGGGATTGCGGTAGGGATCGTGCAGACCCTTGATGTTCCCGCACAGCACGGGCCTGATACCCAGTCCCTTGACCCACCGGTACAGATTCATGATGACGCCTGGCTGGTCACCTTCCGTGTTGGTGATGACGACCCCGGCGCGGTCGGCATACGTCTTCAGGATCGGGCCGAGAGTGCCGTCCAGTTCGGCATTCATCATGACGACGTGCTTGGTCCGGGCGATCGCCTGCATCACCACGCCGGCCGCGAATTCGATCGTGCCGGTGACCTCTAGAATCAGATCGATCCCGTCCGCGTTGCAAAGAAGCATTGGGTCGTCGGTGATCGCGCGCCGGCCCCGGGCGATGCAGTCGTCGAGTTCGTCCACGCGGCGCACTTGCGTGACGTTGCTCTCTCCGGATTCAGCGTAGGCCTTGCGGGCTTCATCGATGTGACGATTGCAGATCGCAGCGAGTTCGATGCCCTTGGTGTACTGCAGCATCTGGCGCGCGATGCCTTTGGCCATGAACCCGGCGCCCACCATTCCCACCCTGATCGGGGTGCCGGCGCGTTGCAGCCGCTCGAGCTCGCGGTCGACGATGAACATGCTATCTACCCCTCATCGGCCGTCGCGACGAGCCGGCGCTCGTCCACAAAATCAGGCCAGCTGCAGTCCTTTTCCGAGATGACGGCGGGCTCGGCGGGCCACTTGATGCGAAACGCAGGATCATTCCAGCGCACACCCCGCTCGGCGGTCGGCGTGTAGAACTCGGATACGAGATACGTGACCTCGGTCTCGTCCGCGAGCGTCAGAAAGGCGTTCGCGCATCCCTTCGGGACGAGGAGCATGCGATAGTTTTCGGCACTGAGCTCGACCGTGATGTGATGCATGAACGTCGGCGAGTCAGGCCTCAGATCGATCAGAACGTCGTGGACGGCGCCGCGAACGCAGCGCAGGAGCTTGTCTTCCTGATAGGGCGCGACTTGGTAATGGAAGCCGCGCAACGTATGCTTTTGGCGGTTGAAGGAGATGTTCATCTGGGCGATCCGGTTGGGCAGGCCGTGTTCGTCGAACTCCTGGCTGCACCAGCCGCGGGCAAAAAACCCGCGGCTGTCGGCTCGCTTTTCCAACTCTACCGTGCGAGCGCCCTTAATTTCGGTGGTTTTGAAAATCATCGAATCCTCCGAGACTTAGGGTCATCCGGCCGGGCAAAGCACGCGCGAGCCGTGTACCTCGTACCCAAGCGACACCAAGGGGAGGTCCGAGAGCGCCTGACGCACCGGCTCGCGTTTCTCCGGCTTCACGATGAACATGAGGAAGCCGCCGCCGCCGGCACCGCACAGCTTGCCACCCTCGGCGCCTGCCTCGAGGGCGCGCGTGTAATAGCCATCGATCTCGGAGGTGCTGATCTTGGAGGCGAGACCGCGCTTCAGCGTCCAGCCGCGGTGAAGAGCCTCGCCCACCTGCTCGAGCGCGATCTGTTGACCCGAGCAGATGGAACGAAATTCGAAGGCGTCGTTGCGCATGCGCCGCAGAACGTCCAGATTTCGCGACGTATTGCTTCGCTGCTCGGTGAGTACCGAAGCGGCGGGGCGCTGATGGCCGGTCCAGAACATCATGATGTTGCTGAACAGGTAGGCGACAGAACCGCTTCGGGCCGGCTGCGGCTCGACCGTGACGCGGCCGCCGCGTCCGAACCGGAGCAGATTCAGGCCGCCGAACGCGGCGGCGTATTGGTCCTGCTTGCCGATCGGCTCCTTGAGCACTTCCATCTCGATATGGCAGGCCTCCTCGGCCAGCTGGCCGGCGGTGACGCGCTCGCCGCGGAAGGCATGGAGCGCGTGGAGCAATCCAACTGCGAAGGCGCTCGATCCGCCCATGCCCGTGGAGGCGGGCATGTCGGCGACGGTGCTGATGAAGATCGGAGGTTCGATGTTGAGAAACTTGAGGCACTCACGCGCAATGTTGTTGTCAATCTCCTCGATCGTATTGACCTGCTCGGTGCGCGAGTAGTTGAGCCGGATCGGCTCGTTGAAGAGGTCGCTGTGGCGCTTCACGGTGACGTAGACGTATTTGTCGACGGCCGCGCTCAGGACGGCGCCTTCCTCAACCTCGTAGAATTCCGGTAAATCCGTGCCGCCGCCTGCGAAGCTGATCCGCAGCGGGGTCCGTGTCATGACGATATCGGTCGGACGCCAACTGGCGTAAGCAGGTTTGAGCCACTCCGTGTTCGGGACAACGGATGTATGCTCGAGTTCCCGCGTCGATAAAGTTTCCACTGCGCTCGGCCTCCTGACCTGTCGACACTTAGGCTCGAATTCGGCTCACGTTGGCACGGATCTCCGTCCACCTGAGCGACTCGTCAATCGTTCCGCTGTCAAGCAGATGCCGCAACCAGCTCAGACGCGTAAAACGCTTGTCCTTGAATGCACCATGCTTCAGGCCGATGCTCTGGAATGCGGTATAGAGCTCCCTCGCTCCGTCCGTCGCCGTCCATCGGAAGCTGAATTCCGGAAAGGTTCGCTTGAACTTGGCAAAATCCGCCTTGTAGGTGCGCTGATCAGCTCCGGGCTGCGGCACGCTCGCGAGCTCGCAACCGGGAACGCTTTGCGCCGCAATCTGCCCGAGGTCGCGAATCTGGTGGTTGAGTTGGTCAGCACCGACATTGAACGCCTGGTTATGCACGCTCTCCAACGGCGCCTCGAGCACGGCCTGGAACGCGCGCGCAACGTCCTGGACGTGGACGACCGGCCGCCAGGGCGTACCGTCGCTCTGAATCACAATGCGCCCTGTCGTGAAGGCATTGCCCATGAAATCGTTGAGGACGGTGTCGAACCGCATCCGCGGTGACAGGCCGTAGACGGTCCCGTTGCGGCAATATGTCGGAGAGAAGCGATCGTCGGCGAGGGCGCGCAGCGCGATCTCCGCTTCGACCTTGGAGCGGGCGTATTCGGTGCGCGGCGCGAGCGGCGCAGTTTCGTCGACGACTGCCGCTTCGGAAGTCCCGTACATGATGCAGGAGGATGAAAAAATGAAGCGCCGGACGCCCGCCTGCTTCGCCAGCTTCGCGAGCCGGATCGTTCCCTGCGAGTTGATCTCCCGCGTCCAGGCTTCGTTCAAATTGCCGATCGGATCGTTGCTGAGTGCCGCCAGATGAATCACCGCGTCGAAACCGGCGAGTTCCTTGGCCGTAACCTCGCGCAGGTCCTGACGGATCGTCGGGACCTCGCCGAGGTCGGGGACGAGTGTGCAGGCGGAGAAATATCCGGTGTCGAGACCGACCACATCGAAGCCCTGACGCTGGAGCCAGGGCGCTATGACCGATCCGATATAACCATTGTTGCCCGTGATCAGGATGCGCTTGTTGTCAGGCATATTCCGGGGTTCCATTCAGCATTTGCCGGGTGAGGTCGAGGAGCGAGCAGGCATCGGTCACGCGCTGGAAGGGGCAGTCGGCCGCCGCCGCTGCGGCAGCGTCGCGTTCGTCGTCACCGACGAACAGCGTGCGCGTGAGATCGAGGTGGAAGTCACGTTGCGCCTGGTAAAGCAGACCGGGCTTCGGCTTGCGACAGTCGCAGCCGTCTTCCCAACCGTGCGGACAATAGTATATCGCGTCGATCCTGCCTCCCGCCTGCGCAACGTCTCGCTTCATGCGGTCATGTACGGCTTCGAGGTCGGCCTCACTCATGACGCCGCGACCAATGCCGGGTTGGTTCGAGGCGATGATCGTGCGGTAGCCGCGGTCGTGCAGGAGCCGGAGTGCTTCGAGAGAGCCCGGGCACCAGGTCCACTCATTCCAGTTCCGTACGTATTGCGCCTGCGGCGGCTTGCGGTTGAGCACGCCGTCGCGATCGAGGATCACGGTCGGCTTGCGCCGCATGAAGGCTTCTGTCGCGGGTAGCCGGTCCAGCGAGCCGACGCTGTAGTAGCGGTGATCGCTCGCATAGGCCGTGAGCCGCCCTTGTCGAGCGAGTGGTGTATAGATCGCCTCCTCGAGCAGCGTGTCGCGCTCAGGCAGCAGCGCGAGGGCGAGGTCGGTCAGGATCGCGTAACTGATTTCGACCTGCTGAAGCCCGGGGGTCGTGCGCAAACGATCGAACACGCTGACATGACCGTCGCGGTCGAGCAGGGCGCTGCCCCGGGAGTAACGATCCTTGTTGTTATAGACGGTGATCAAAGCGGGCTTCCCGGCCTCGCGGAATCTGGCCCACAGCCGGTCCATCTGCATCGGCCAGTAGTTGTCGCAGTACAGCAGCAGGAAGCAGGGATCGATCATGTGCCGAGCGGTCGCCACTCGGCTGCTGGTCAGCTGGTCGGGCTCCGTGACCGAGTACTCGATGTGCACACCCCAGTCACGACCATCGCCGAAATGGTTCTGTACGACCTCGGGCAAATATCCGAGAAGGATCAGGACGCGTTCAAAACCCTGGTCGCGCAATTGCTCGATCTGGTACTCGAGGAAGGGACGCCCGAGAACCGGCACCATCGGCTTGGGCCGATCGTTCGTGATCGGCTGCATTCGAGTGCCGCGGCCACCGGCCAGGATGACCGCCTGCGTCGGCCGGTCATAGATCCGGCCTTCGATGCGAGCCTGGCGAGACGTGCCGTCGAGGGCGGCCATTAGTTCAAACCTGGTCTGTCGGCAACGAGACACCTTGTGACCGCATGACAGATCGCCGAATGGACGTCCTCGACGAGCTCGTATTTGCCTTTCTCGGTCTCGACGCACACCGGCTCATCCACCAGACCCCGCAGCACGCCGCCGTCAAATCCGAGCAGTGCCACGGTGGTGAGCTTCTGCCTTTGCGCCAGTTCGACCGCGCGAACCAAGTTCGGGGAGTTGCCGCTCGCAGAAATGCAGGTCAACACATCGCCCGGGGTCGCGAAATTCTCGAGCTGGCCCGAGAAGGCCCGCTCGTAACCTTCATCGTTCGACAGAGCCGAGAACCACGACATGTTGTCGGACAGGCACATGACTTTTAACGGTCGGCAGCCCGAGCGTTTGGTGGCCTTGCCAAGGTCATTGACCCAGTGAGAGGCGGTTGAAGAGCTGCCGCCATTTCCGGCGATGTAAATGAACGCTCCCCGGTCGCGAGCCTCACGGAAAATATCGACCAGTCTCTGGACCGCGTGCACCTGAACTTCCGCCAGAACACGCCGCACATTCTCGAAATGCGTCGAGATGACGTCTGATGTCTCCGGTGGTGTCGAGATCACCGGCGGCACAAGTGGTGATTCAGACCGAATTGTGCGCATACGCCGGGTTCTCCAAGGTGAACAATGGCTCAAACCTCTGAGTGTATTAGACGCCAGTTCGTGCCGCGCGACATTCACTCTTTGGGGGTAGGCCGGATGGCGACCGCAAACATCACTGGTCGCGGGCAAGATATTTCCGCGCTTCATGACGACCGGCAGAGCGCACATTTCAGGCTCTGCTCTGCGTCATGCCGGCAATGGCGACATGGCGGCGGCTGCGACTTCGCTGAGCCGGGACTTGCGATCGTGGAGCTGCGGAAGCGGCTCAATTCCGATTGCAGACAGGATATGCTCCCAGCGGTAGACCCAATCATGCCGCTGCAGGCTGCGTACGGCGTTCGTTCGGCGCACGCGGGCTATCCGCTCCGGCTGCGCATCCAGCTCCTCGATCACGGCCGCGATGTCGCTTGTCTGCGGAGAAACCTCAATCACCGCATCTGGCCAATCGAAATACTCCTTGAACTCGGCGCATTGCGGCGCGTTTCCAAGGATGACGGCGCCCCCGGCGGCGCCCTCGAACAGGCGTGACGGCAGGACCTGTTCGCCTGCGACCTTGCGCGAGTTTGCACCCGCGACTGCCGCGGGATTGAAGCCCATGAAGTAGCGGGTGCGCTTGATGGTGTTGGCAAGAAGCAGTCGGTGCTCCCGCCAATCCTTGACCTGCGAATTGCCGCTCGAGAGCGAGTCATAAAGGTAGAAGAAGTTGCGGCGTTCTGCTAGCGCCACCAATTGCTGATGCGGCCCCGCCGCGCGATTGCCCATCGAATATACATCGATGACCCGCTCGGGGGGCGATGGATACGGTGTGGCAATCAGGCAATCGACGGCGGGCGCCAGGAAGGAACAGGGCGCGTCCGTGTACGCGGAAAGGCGCGGTATGCTTGCGCTGTGAAGCAGAAACACGTGGTCGAATTGGTCGAGTAATCTCAGGTAATGGCGGTCCTCTTCGAGCGTGCTGGACCAGAGCTCGATCAGATATGCCACGGCGATCTTGCAGCGACCGCGCCAATTTCGGATGCGCGAGAGCTCAACGAAACTTTGCGGGCTCCAGGCCACGAAGAAGAAGACGTCGTAGTTCTGCTCGAGCTCGACCCGCTCGATCGTTGGCGCGTTCTTCAGTCCGAGCCCCTTGCGAACACCGTTGACCAGCCTGTTGAAGTCGCTCTGGACGCTCTGGCTGTCATGAGGCGGCAGAATGCCACCGAGAGTTTTCGTCAGGTAGTTGTCGATGCCAGGCGCGACGAGGTCTGCATGATCGCACTCGGTTACGATACGGCAGAACTCGTAGGATGATGCGAAATGGGCTCGATCTTTCGCGTTGAAGTCGGAAGCAACGAGGATTCGTCTCTTCAAGGACCGGTCCTCCATTTACCTTTTAACCAGCCTGGCCTCTGGATTCGGATCTACGCCGTCAAGGCGCGCTGAGGACGCTGGACTCGGTCGGAGGGATCAGAATGCATTGCGGGCAAGGGATGCCGTCCCAGTATCATGTCTGCGGCTTTCTCTGCGATCATGAAGACGGCCGCGGACGTGTTGGCGGAGGGAACGGTAGGCATGATCGAAGCATCGGCTATCCGCAGGTTCTCCAAACCGCGGACACGCAATTGATCATCAACGACCGACGCCGGGTTGTCCTGTGGGCCCATTTGGCACGTCCCGCACGGATGATATGACGTCAGTCCGGCCTCCCGCGCAAACTCCAGGCACTCGGAGTCGCTCGAGACCGAAGGGCCGGGCAATTCCTCTCCGGAGTAGTAAGGCTGAAGCTCGGGGGCGGCGAGCAGCCGCCGCATCATCCTGATGCCGTCAACGGCAACGCGCTGGTCCCTTTCGTCCACGAGAAAGTTGGGTTGAATGATCGGGGCACGGAATGGATCTGGCGAGCTCGCGCGGACGAACCCGGTGCTGTACGGCCGCAGCTGATAGAACCCGGGCTTGAGGACGGGAAAGCGCTCCCGGAGATTGGAATAATTCCCGATGGCAACGTCTATTTGAACGTCCGGAGTGGAGCAGAGATCCCGCGAATTGGCGAAGCCGTACACGAGGGACGGGCTGAGGGCGAGAATGCTCGGACGGCCGAGGACCCATTTGGTGCCTTCCCGAAGTAGGCTCAAGCCGTGCCCGCTAACTGTCTTGCCCTTCACCCGAACGATGAAATGGATCATGTAGTGGTCTTGCAGGTTCTGGCCGACGCCAGGCAGCTCATGCAGGAGCGGAACCCCCAGATCGGCGAGCAATGCCGGTGAACCGACGCCTGAAACCTGCAGCAGCTTCGGGGTGTTCGCAGCTCCCGCGGTGAGGATCACTTCGCGACGTGCTTTCACTTCGCGGGCGGGACGGCCAGGTCCTTGCGCGTACCGAACGCCAACCGCTCGTTTTCCCTCGAACAGCACCGCGGTGGCCTGGGCTCTGGTCCGGATCTCCAGGTTCTTCTTCCCGGCGACGGGTCGCAGAAACGCCCGCGCTGCGCTGACGCGCCAGCCATTCTCGATGTAGCGCTGATAATATCCGAAACCCGCCTGCCGTGCGCCGTTGTAGTCGGAATTGTGCGGGAGTCCGAGGTTGTGCGCAGCCTCAATGAATGAATCGCAAAGCGGGTGTTTCCAGTCGCAGTCGGTGATGGGCAGCGCTCCGTCGATACCTCGGTACGTGGTGTCGCATGTCCCGATTCTTCGTTCAGTTTTCTTGAAGTAGGGCAGCACGTCGGCGTAGCCCCAGCCGCGGTTGCCGCGTCGGGCCCAACCATCGAAATCGTCGGAATGGCCCCGGTTGTAGTTCATTCCGTTGATGGCGGTCGAGCCACCGAGCGTTTTGCCTTGCGGGATCGGTATGGCGCGGTTTGCCGTTGCCGGGTTCGGCTCCGTTTCGTACTGCCATGCGTATTTCGGGATGGATGCGGCCTTATAGACCCCGGCGGGGACACGCAGGAACACGCTGTAGTCCGGCGGGCCCGCCTCGAGCAGGCACACAGTGCAGGCTTCGGTAGCCGCGAGCCGATTGGCTACTACGCATCCTGCGGCCCCGGCACCGACGATGACATAGTCGAAAACCTCTGCGTCCGCCGACATTGCTTCTACCCCACGGGTGCCACTGCATGGTGGATGTTAGCGGACAGGTCTTTGCGCCACTTGGTTCATCGGTGTTACCCCTTCGGGGAGCTTTTTGAGATCGTCATTCGCAGGCCTGCTTCGGAGCAGGCGCGGCTCACCATGACAGGGGGGGGTCAGGCAGGCGGCGACGCTTCGCGTGCACTGGCCGGCAGGGGCGAGCCGGTTCCCGGTGCCTCGCGTTCATCCGAACCCAGCAGGTAGCGGTAGATCATCGTCGTGCCGATGCCGAAGCCGATCAGGCACCAGAACCAGATTCCCTGCATCGGCGCCTCGAGTGCGACGTCGAACGACGCGTTGATGATGCAGGACGAGGCGTAACAGGCGATGAACAGCATCAGCGTGGCCCATTCGGTGTGCCCGCGGCTGTAGGCCAGCACCATGGCGCGAAGCAGCGTGCCATACCAAACGGCGAGAAAAGCTACCCACAGCACAAGCCCCGGCACCCCCGCGCGCGCCAGGATCGTCATATGGGCGCTGTGCGGGCTACGCAGGGGGCGCTCGCTGTTAGCCCTCGCGAGCCCGTCCTCGACAGCCAGGTTGACCCCAAATCCGCGGCCGGTCCAGAAATACGGTCCATGCACCGTCTTCTCGACGATGGTCCGCCACCAATTCGCGCGCCACTGCGTGGTGTCCTCGGTCTGGGCGCCTCCCTGGCCGACGATGCTGGCCATATTCTCGACGATCTGCGCAACGCTGACCCGCCGTTCGGTCGAGACGCGGGCTTCCTGGTAGCCGGAGACACTGATCTCGATCGCGTAGGAAGTGGCAAGCAGCATAGCGCCGGCCGCGGCGATGATGAGCACTGAACGCAGTTTGCCGAGCGCCAGCGCCGCCAGAACGACAGGCACGGCAAATGCAAGAACGGCAGCACGGCTAACGGCGCTGACCATAACCACGGCCATGATGAGACAGGCCGTCCAGATCGGAGTTGGCTTGCGCAAGCCTGCGAGGACGAACACGGTGGCGCCTGCAAGGTGTGTCGCGACCTCACCGGCGCCGAGCCAGATTAGGCCGACGCTGGTGCCGGGTATCGTCGGTATATCGTCTGCAAAATAGAAGCTGAGTGGAAACAGGATGGGGACGAGGGGAACGTAGATATCCAGGAATTTCTGATAGTAACCAATGATCCTATCGATCCGCCGATAGTCTTCGATCAGAAGGGCGGCAACGACGAAGGCGAAGCCCCCATACACGAGGATCACGCTGTCGCGCAATGCGTCGAAACCGTAGGTGTCAAGATAAGGAAAGGTGCGCAACAGGACCCAGCCCATGGCCACCGCGAGAGGGAGGCTCGGTCCGGATGCGAATACGGCCACCAGGCAACCCGACCGCAACAGCACCAACAGCCCAACGACGAAGGCGATCTCGCCGACGAAAAACGGCCGATAGCCCCAATAGGCAAAACCCTTTCCCATCAGCGCATATCCTGCCAGGGCGCAGCAGAGCGCGAGGGTGTAGCGGTCGCCCAGGCTGGCAGAACGTGAAAGTGGGAGCGAGGTGGTCATGATCAGTCAGGCATTCATCCCCTTGCTTACGGCCTGTAGGCGACCATACGCAGACCTCCGTCGATCGCCAGCTTTTGCATGCCGACGTGCAGAAGCGCACGCAACGGGGACGCCTCGGGATACCGGACATGCCAGCGCTGGCGCTGGACGCGGTCGAATCCATTCTTCTTCAGGAGCCTGGCGAGCGCCGCGGGAGTGAAGAAAACGATGTGGCCCGGCCTTGCTGCTTCGCGCCAACGCTGACCCATCAGCCGTGCTGGGAAGCCGGCTGCATTGGGAGTGGTGATCAGGAGCCAGCCGCCCGGCGACAGGCGCTCGTGCAAGCCCGCCAGCACGCGGCCGGGGTCACGAAGGTGCTCAATGACCTCGAGGGACACGATCCCGTCGAAGCTCGATCCTTCCGGGAGGTCCGCAAGATCCCGGTAGACTGCAATGCCACGTTCGGCAAGGAACTGATACCCGAACGGTTCGATAGCGGTGAGCTTGGCGCCGCGCTTCATCAATTCGAAAGTCATTGCGCCGCGGCCAGCACCGAAATCCAGGATGCGCATGCCGGAAAGGCCACGTACGCCCAGCGTATCTGTCAGTGAATCCACAAGACATCGGGCGACAGCTTCATCCGTAGCGCCGGTTTCGACGGTGTTCTGCTCAGGTTCCTTCCATCCTTCGCGGTAATAGTCCGCGAGCTCCGACTCGTCCGGATAAGGATCACGGAAGATCGTGCCGCATTCACGGCAGCGCAGGAAGCGGGGCGCCTGCCAGTGCACGCAAGCGTCTCCCTGGTGCCTGCATTGAGGACAGATCGGAATATTCATCTTGATGGTTTACCCTTCATATGCCCGTCGCGCCGCCGCTCTCTCCTACGCAACAACCGCCGCTGATGGCGTCAGCCGGGATCAGCAGGAAATTGGACTTTGTTCCAGCCAGAACTGGTTCTCGCATGCCTTGCAGATCGCCCGCGCAAACCCGGCGGAGCGGTATCGGTTTGCGGAAATTGTCGATATCCGACCGTGGCTGGTGAAGGTTCGATACATCGTCGCACAGGCTCGCGTTGGTGCTCGCGTGGTCTTGTTGTCGGCCCGACAGCCCGAGACTAGTGGTTGCGTACGCCCCTGTTGCCGAGAAACACGGGCTATCGGAATTCCTTTCGGAAGTACTTCGCTGGGGGTACCAGCTTCGTCGGGCCACGCTTAGTGCCCGGAACCCGATTCGCCGAACACCCGCCAGAATAGAAGACGTCGGCGTCCCGCCGCGCGCCGGAAGCGGCCGTCATCGTCCGCGCCACCAGCCGATGCTCAGATCCCACAGCACAGACCGCAGCGGAGAAGCGCCAAGCGACCAAAGGGGCGCCGATCCGAGGATCATTCGTCCGGTCGTGGTACTCGTGTCGATCGGCGTGCCGAGGATGCGAAGGCCGACGCCCTTGCGGCCCAGCCGCTCGATGAGCGCCAGCACTCCGCGGGTCGAGTGCGCCACGCGATAGGGCTTCGTGATCGCTATCACGTCCCCTTTCCGGGTGACCTCGATCGCGCGCTCCAGCTCCGGCATCTTTCCGAAGACGCTGGCCTTCTCGCAAAAGTGCTCTTGCGCCCCGAGCGCGGCCAGGTCGCGCTTCTGGGCATCAAGTCGCGCGATGGGCTCGAGTGGACCAACGCGACAATAGCTCACGATCACGGCCTTCCTCCTAGCTTTCACCTGGCTCAAGCAGGTTGAAACGCGCCGCTTTGGACGGTGGTCCATGGCGGTCTCGCGGCAACCATCGTGAGCGGGTCTTCCGTCCACCGCGCTGAACGCCGCCTCGGCTCCAAAGCCGGTTCAAGTGCGCAGGCTGGACGACTAACGGGCTCCCTTTGCACCCAGCACGGCGGGCAGCGTTTGCAGCATGATGTACACGTCCAGCCAGAATGACGAATTGCTGATGTAGGAAAGATCCTGTTCTCTCAGAACCTGCAGATCGCCGTCGCTCCGGGACGAGACCTGCCACAGTCCGGTGAGGCCCGGCAGAACGCTGGTGCGCAGTGACTGGAATTCCTCATCGAGCTGTTCGATATGGTAAGCGGGGAGGGGGCGCGGGCCGACCAGACTCATGTCGCCACGGATGACATTCCAGAGCTGCGGCAGTTCATCGATGCTGGAACGGCGCAGGAAATTGCCGATAACAGGCAGAATGCGTGGGTCGTTCCGCAGTTTGAAGAATTGTTGCCACTCGGCGCGCGCATGCGGGTTACGATTGAGATGCTCCTCCAGCAGACGGCCGCTATCGGCATACATGGTCCGCAACTTGTACATCTTCACCAGCTTTCCGCGGAATCCAACGCGCTGCTGGGCAAAGAAAGCCGAACCCGGATCGATTAGCTTGATCAATATCGCGGCCAGCGCCACGACGGGCAGCGCCAGCAGCGCCAGCGGAACAGCGAGTACGAGATCCAGCATTCGTTTGAGGAGCCGGTTCTGCCGGGAGTATCGTGCGAGGTCGCGGTATTGATTGACCGGAGCGATCAGGGCGGTTGAGCCATCCCACAAGTCGAAATTAATCAGCAGAGTTCGCAGCGCGGCCTCTACATAATGGCCGATCAAGAGGAGACAAGCCGCATAGGCGATCTCGACGAAGATCACATGGACGATGTTTCCGCCGTCGCCCTGCGCCATCGTGACGATGGTCCACGTCGCCACGACAATGCCAACGCCTCGGGTGCGTTGCCGGAAACGCTGATAGGGCTCCGGACCTGGACTGCTGTAGAGTCCGGCTGCGAAGAACGCGAAAACGGCAAGGAGCACCGCGACCCCAAGATGCTCCGGTGCCGGCAATCCGACCGCTTGGGCCAGCAAGCTGGTACAGCAGCCGGCGTACAATGCAGCGGCGAGATCGCCACTGAACAGCAGGGGCGCCACGATCGACTTGCAATGCCGACGGACCAATCCAAAGCCAGGTTGGCGGCCAGAGGGCAGGTTCGCGTGGCTCGCCTGGCGCAGGTTCAGCCCCTGGTCGGTCATGGTACTGGCTTCCGTTCGATCCAATGGAAGATGTCGTCCGGCGGCGAAGTCGGAGGACGTCTACTGCTATGCGGCTGCGATGTTGGAGAGATCGGGTTTGCCAAGAACTCGCCCTTCGATCCAGCGGTAGGTGGGAACGAGACCCTGCCGCAACGTCGTTCCGGGTTCCCAGCCGAGGACCGTCCTTAACCGCGAGTTGTCGCTGTTGCGGCCGCGCACGCCCTGCGGCTTCGATATGTCGTGACGCTTGATCACGGACTTGCCGGCGATGGCGGCAATGATGTCGACCAGTTCGTCGACCGTCACCAATTCGTCCGTGCCGAGGTTCAGCGGCAGGGAATAGTCCGACTGCATGATGCGATAAATGCCTTCGACGCAATCGTCGATGTACATGAACGAGCGTGTCTGCTTGCCGTCGCCCCAGATCGGCATTTCGTCTCCGCTGCGGAGACCAGCGATCTTGCGCGAAAGAGCTGCGGGCGCCTTTTCGCGGCCGCCGTCATAGGTGCCGAGCGGGCCGTAGACGTTGTGGAAGCGGACGACGCGCGTGGGCAGGTGCCAGTCCTCGGTGAAGTACTGGCAGAGCTTTTCGGTATAGAGCTTTTCGAGCCCGTATCCTTCTTCCGGATCGGCGGGAAACGCATCGTCCTCGCGCAGCGGGACGACGTCGGGATTGCGCTGCAGATGTTGCGGGTAGACGCAGGCCGACGAGGAAAACAGGAAGCGCTTGACCTTGTTGCGCTGTGCAGCCTGCAGCATGTGCGCATCGATCAGGGTGTTGTTGAGCGTGATCTCGGCGTGTTGCGTGCTGATATAGCCGATGCCGCCCATGTCGGCGGCAAGATGATAGACCTCGTCGATATTCTCGGTGACGCGCAGGCACTCCGCACGCTCACGCAAGTCGGCAATCATGAACTCGTCGGCGGCGGTCTCTTCGTATTCTGGAGACTTGATGTCGGCGCCGCGGACGAAGTATCCGTGCCCGACAAGGTACTTGACCAAATGGTGGCCGATGAACCCACCGGCACCCGTGACGAGCGCCGTTTTCCTGCCTCGCATTTTCGCGCCTCCATGTTGTCTCGGTAGCTGTCTGAACTGCACCAATCGCGGAAGGACTGAGCAACGTCGAACGCAAGCTTAACCGGAGCGTTTCAAAGTCCCGATTGAAACGAGGTGGTAGTCCGAAATCGCAGTAACCATGGACTGTCGATGTGCGCGGCTTGCGAGCATCGTGACCTGGTCATGTCAATGGACGAGGAGACTGCCGTGCTGTTCGAGCCCGGCGTGTTGCAGTCGGTCCCAATCGAGGACGGCACGCCCCCCACGCGAATCTGACCGGCGCGCCTCCACGGGAGATGCGATAGACGTTGTGATCGAACTGGTTGTTGCCGGTCTCGATGACGTCGGCGTTTGCGCTGTCAGCTCCGACGTCGGAGGCGGCGCCGGCACAAACTGCACCCTCGAACGTCATGTCGTTGTCGTGGATGTGATTGTCGCGGGTCTTGTAGAGCTCACCCGATTTGGTGCGGCGGCCCTGGTCGACAAGGATGATGCCGCACTTTCCTGCGCTTACGATCAGCTCGTTGCCATACACGTCGACGTTCTGCGATGCGGCAATCAGGAGGTTGTTGCCCCAGAACCCGCCCTTGCCGAGGCCGTTGTGCCGAAGCTTGTTGTTGCGGATCACCGCAGCGAACGAGATCTCGTGAAATATGCCGGCTTCGCTGTTTCCTTCGGCGATATTGCCTTCGTAGAGAACGTCGCGGCATTCGATGTCGCACCACAGGCCTGGGCCGCGATTGTTGTAGACGACATTGTCGCGCATGACGACGTTCGAGCTGACCGCAAGCTTGACGCCCCCGGCTTCCCAGTTGGGATTGAACTCGCGGGTGTTATTCTCGAATACGCGATTGCGTTCGATCACGACGTCGTGGCCGACTCCCGTGATCCCGATCTGGCCGTTGTGGTGGACGTCACAGTCGCGGATCCGGGTGCCGGAGCCCACCGCGATCCCTCCCGCGCTGTTCAGCCGAAGTTCGCAATTCTCGACCACCCAGCCGTTGGCATCCTGGGCCTGGACGGCCCCCTTCTGGCCGACACTGGCATATTTCTCGATGATGAGATTCTTGATCAAGACGCCGGGTGCGGTGCTGTCGAACGCGAACGCCGCAACGGTGACCTCGACCTTATGGCCCGAAGGATCGTTGGCGAGGAATATCCTTCCAGTTGAATGATCGAAGTAAAAGCGGCCGGAAGTCACGTCGTTCTTCGTCAACACCTGAGTGAGCGGAACGTCGTCGACGAAGACGGCCTCCGGCAAATTGCAGGCCGGCGCCGACTTGATACATGATCCAACCCGGCGTCCCTGCTGGTTCTGGCCACCGGCAACCCAGTAAGTGCCTTCCCGGCTGAAGTCGGTGAGCACGCGGCTGCCGTTCAGGATTGTCCGGCCCTCTCCATAAAAGCGCTGGTCTTTGCGTGGCCGGACAGCCTGGCTGCGATGAATGCCGCTCTTCAGACAGAAGGCCGCGCCCACCTGGGCACGATCGACGGCGGCCTGGATCGGCTCGTCCGGCTGAATCGGAATGGCATCGGCGGGGCAGGGCTGCTCGACCGGGCCACACAGCGCCGGCTGGGCCGAGACAACCCAGATCAGCGCCGCGAGCCAGGCTGCGTGCCTCAGCGTGCGCCGGCTTGCGAGAGCTCGCGATAGGTGGGTGCGTAGGACGCTCGGAGCTGGCGCGGGCGGGACGATCAGGCAGCCGGACCGAAGCAGGGCAAGTAACCCCGCGATCAGGGTGAATTCGCCGACGAGGACCGGTCGGTAAGAAAAATACGCCAAGCCTGTTCCGAGCAGCGCATAACCTACGAGAACGCAACCTGGCAGGAGGACGTAGCAGTCCGGAGATACGGAGCGCGCGGTCGAGGCGGGTGTTGTCATGGCTCCTGAAGGGCCCAGGCTCAATTCACGGGCGGCAGTTCGATGGCAGCGCGACCTGGCTATCTCGCAATCGGGTTGGTGAAGTCCTGGCCGCTGGCTTGTTCAGTCCCGGACGATCGCGGTCCGAGCGATTGCGCGGTGGCCTGCTCGCCCGACGTGATGCCGCCTGGCATCTCGTTCCTGACCTCGATGACGTCGCCGGGCTCAACGGACGTCGTCTCGTCGGCATCCGAGACGACGGCCTTGCCGTTGCGCATGCGCGTGATGCTGATCAAATGCTTGGCGCCGGCGCCGCCGCCGACGTTCCGCCATCGGGCGTCGCGAACCGCGGTGGCCGCGGGCAGCGTGATCTCGAGGTCGTTGAGCTGATCGCGCGTCTGCTGCAGATCTATCGCGACCTGGCGCTTGAATGCCGCGTCAACCTCCTTGATCCTGAAGTCCACGTTTCCCGCATCGACCTGCAGCCGGGACACGTCCGAGAGCGATCGCCAGACCGCCGCTTCCTGGTTTGCCTCGAGGACGCGGTAATTGAAGTCGTTGTTCTGTGTCCCCAATCCTTGCCGGAGAAGGTTGGCATATCGATCGATCTGTTGGCGGATCAGGTCGAGCTGCTTCTTCCCGGCACTGCCCTGTTCGCTGTTGGCCTCGATCTGCTCCTTCAGCAGCGGTTTTTGTGACCGAAGCAGGTCGATCTGGCCTTGCAGAATCGCAGTCTGGACCCGGAACATGTCCTGCTCGCTTGCGATGATCCGGAGCGTTTCTTTGTCGTTGGCCGCGTTGCCGAGATCTGGCGGGGAGAAGCTGTCCTTGCCGTCGCGCTGCGCCTCGAGACGAGCCTGGCGAATGAGCATGGTGCGCTTCTGGTTGGTGAGCTGGCGGACACGTTCGTCTGCCAGCAGATAGTCGGAGAGTGCGGTCTGGCGAAGTGCGTCGACGGGGCCATATCCTCCAGCAAGCGCCACGGCACTCTGCGTCGTGCTGCCGTAGCGGAACGGATAGGCGCCCGGCAGCCGCACGTCGCCCAGCACATAAAGGGGCCGCAGTTCGGCGATGCGCACGCCGACGGATCGGGTCCGGAGAAGTCCTTCGGCAAGCAGTTGGTCGTTGATCCGCTCCTGGCATTCGAACACGGTCAGGTCCTTGACCTCGATGGCCGCGGCAAGGGGAAGGCTGATGGTGCCGGCATCATCGATCAGGTGGTCGCCCGAGAGTTCGGGCTGCCCGAACACGGTCACCGTGATGCGGTCTCCCGGCGCAAGATGGTAAGTTGTCTGGCCTGCCGGCGCTATGCCGGAGCACAACAAGACGGAAAGGCACGCCGCCGACAACGATGTCAGGAAGCGTCGGATCGGCGTCGACGCGCCGGTGCCGAAAGCAATCGGTCGGTGATCACTGTCCACGAAGAACTCCACGCGTGGCCGGCCGAATGCGCGCAGACGCGTCATTGCCGGCGGCGTCAAGACTAGTGGTTGTGTGGGCCAAGTGCGGAAAAACACGGGCTAATAAGGCGCGCGTCGGCGGTACTTCGCTGGTGGTACCCCTCGATTCGCGCCGGATAGCTCCTATTCGTTGCGGCTTATCCATGAGCGCGACTGTCGGCTGTCCCTTGGCTCACGCAAGATCAGAAACGCCGGAGACTGTCCGGCGAACATGCAAAACGGCGGAGAGCCAGCGTGAAAAGACGTGTTCTGGTCACCGGGGGAGCAGGATTCCTCGGCTCACATCTGTGTGCACGACTGCTGAAGCAGGAATGCGAGGTGCTTTGCGTCGACAATTTCTTCACCGGGATGCGTCGGAACATCGAACCGCTTCTCGGCGAGCCTGCATTCGAGGTCATGCGGCACGACGTCACGTTCCCGCTCTATGTCGAGGTCGACGAAATCTACAACCTCGCATGCCCGGCATCGCCGATTCACTACCAGCGCGATCCGATCCAGACCACGAAGACGAGCGTGCTCGGCGCCATCAATATGCTGGGCCTCGCCAAGCGGCTGCATGCCCGCATCCTTCAGGCGTCGACCAGCGAGGTATATGGTGATCCGGACGTCCATCCGCAGACCGAGGATTACTGCGGCATCGTCAACATCGCCGGACCGCGCGCCTGTTACGACGAGGCAAAGCGCTGCACGGAGACGCTGTTCTACGATTACCGGCGGCAACATCGGCTGGATATTCGCGTCGCCCGCATCTTCAACACCTACGGCCCGAACATGCATCCGCAGGACGGCCGCGTCGTGTCCAGCTTCATCGTGCAGGCGCTCAGGGGCGAACCGATCACGGTTTTCGGTACGGGAATGCAGACACGATCGTTCTGCTACGTCGACGATCTGATCGATGGCCTGACGCGGTTGATGAACGCGACAGTGGACATCGAGGGATCGGTCAATCTCGGCAATCCGACCGAGATGACCATGTGCCAACTCGCCGAGCTCATCATCTCGCTGACGGGGTCGCGCTCCAAACTCGAGTTCCGGCCGTTGCCGCAGGACGATCCGCGCCAGCGCCGGCCCGACATTTCCCGTGCGCGTGAGCTGCTGCACTGGGCGCCGGTCGTGAGCGTGGTCGAAGGACTGAGCAAGACCATCGAATACTTCGACAAACTGCTGTCCGATCCGCGCGAGGCCGACAAGCTCGTGTGGAAGGTGCCCCAGTGATCGCCAGGGCCAACCCAGCGCTTGATCGTGGCGACGTGCTCGGTGTCGGCGTGAGCGCCATTACCATGGACGACGCGGTTGCGACGCTCGAGCGCTGGATCGAGGAGCGCCGCCGCGAATATGTCTGCGTCACGGGCGTGCACGGCGTGATGGAATGTCGAAGCGATCCGTCGCTCCGCAAGATCCACGATGAGGCCGGCATGGTGACCCCGGACGGGATGCCGCTTGTGTATTTCCTGCGCCTGGCCGGCAAGAAGCGCACGCAACGGGTCTATGGACCGGACTTGATGCGCGCGATGACGGCGCTTTCCGCGAGGCGGGGTTATCGGCAATTCTACTATGGCGGAGATGTCGGCCTCGCCGAGAAGCTGCAGGAAACCCTGGTTCACACCGCTCCGGGATTGCAGGTGGTAGGCACCTTCTCGCCGCCGTTTCGCGCACTGACACCGGACGAAGACCGCGCGATTGTCGACATGATCAACGCCGCGCGTCCGGACATCGTCTGGGTCGGCCTGAGCACGCCGAAGCAGGAGCGGTGGATGGCGGCGCATCGCGAACAGATCGAGGCGCCGGTAATGGTCGGCGTCGGCGCGGCATTCGATTTCCTCGCGGGCACCAAGCGTCAGGCGCCGCTGTGGATGCAGCGTCATAGCCTCGAATGGCTGTTCCGGCTGTGCTCGGAGCCGCGGCGTCTGTGGCGACGCTATGCCTACATCGTCCCGGGATTCTCCTGCCTTGCGGCGGGTGAGTTGTTGCGACGCGCCATGCGAAGTCGAAAGTCGACCGGCGCGATGCCGTCGCGTGAGGCCGGGTGAGTCGAAGGTCGGGATGCGGAAAATTGGAATGAAAAGCCATTCCGTGGCGCTTGGTGTGGACCGCAACGCGCTGCCGCATCCGAAGCACCACGCTGTGCGAGAACCCGCCAGCCGGAGCGCCACAGCGTGGGCTGCGATCACGCGCATCATCTTTGGAACGCATGTCTTGGCGTTGGCGGACCAGGCGATCGTGAGTGGCACCAGCCTGTTGTCGACGGTGCTGGTTGGTCGTTTCACCCAGCCCAGCCAACTCGGCATCTACGCCATCGGGCTGTCGGTGGTGGGATTTGTGCTCGCGGTCCAGGACGCCCTTGTCCTGATGCCTTATACGATTCAGCGGCACCGCTCGTCGCGAACTCCCGCGCAGCATGCCGGGCTCGCGCTGCTGCACAGCACATGGTTGGCGGTGGCCGCCATCGTCGTGCTGGCGATCGTGACCATCGTGATGACCGTGCTATGGGGCGGGAGGGATTTGACCTGGCTGGTCTGTACGCTGGTGCTGACCGTTCCGTTCGTATTGCAGCGGGAGTTCAATCGGACTTATGCATTCGCACATTTGAATGTGGCGAATGCCTTCATCCTGGACGCCGGCGTGGCGGCGGTGCAACTGCCTGCGCTGGCCTGGCTGGGATGGACCGGCAGAATGTCCGCCGTCAGTGCCTCCGTCGCACTGGGGGGCGCCTGCGCGTTGACAAGCCTCGTCTGGCTCTATTTGGCACGACGGAAGTTCTCGATTCCGACGGGCCAGGTGCGGCGGGCGACTGCGGACAGCTGGCGACTCGGCAAATGGCTGTGCGCCGGACAGATGACGGTCACGATCCAGAGCTATGTCACTTACTGGGTGCTGCCGCTCTTGATCAGCCTGGGGGAAACCGGCGTTTTCGCGGCTTGCAACAGTATTGCGTCTCTGGCCAACCCATTGTTGAGCGCGTTCCGCAATACGCTGACGCCGCGCTCGGTCCTTGCTTTCAAGGAGGGGGGAGTCGAGAGATTGCGCCGTCAGGCGTCGCGTGATGCGCTTCTGCTTGTCGGTGTCATGTCACTTTTCTGGCTCGTGATTTTCTTCGGCGGCGACACCTTGATGAGCGTGGTCTACCACGATCCCGGATACGACGGGCGGGGTGACGTCGTGACGATCCTCGCGCTGGCAGTGCTTGCGACTGCCGCCGGGGCGTCGGCCTCCAACGCAATGGCAAGCATGGAACGGCCGCGAGCGGTCGTGCTGGCGACGTCGGTCGGAGCGTTCGTCACGGCGGCAGCCGTCTGGGCATTTACCGTCGAATGGGGATTGCTCGGAGCAGCTTACGGGATATTGGCCGGCAGCATTGCGGGCTCGTCGGCCCGCTGGATCGCATTCCTGACGATCGCGGCCAGGCCCGGTCCTGAAGATCACGTCCGGGCTCCGATCGTGCGGGTTTTGCAACAATTCGCGCAACCGAATCCGGCGCTCGAACTGGACATCAGGCAAATCGGAGAAGGATTCCAGGGCCGGATCTACGGCATCCGTACTGGCAGGGACGATGTGGTCTGGCGAGGATATCGCGATCTGGCCGTCAAGCTCTATCCCGATGAGCCGTCCGCGATCGAGACGGCAAAGCGGCAGTTCGATGCCCAGGTGCGGCTGCACGATTCGGTCGACGGCAAGACGGTTCATGACTGGACGTTACGCGCGCCATTGCCACTTCACGTCTCCGAAGCGCCGCCGGCCCTGGTGATGACGCTGGCTGCCGGCACCGACCTCAATAAGTCCCTTGCTGCCCATAGCGATCAGCCTCCCGAAGTGCTGGCGGCCATGGCCCGGGTCCTTGTCACCGTGCTGCAGCCGCACTGGGCGTCGGGCAGTCCGCACGGTGATCTCTGCCTTCAGAACATCCTTTACGATCCTGCGCATCGCATTCTCACGCTGGTCGACGCCGACAAGCCGGCATGTGCCGGCGCCGTATTCAACCAAAGTCACCCGGCGGCCTACGACCTGGCCGGCCTGCTTTGCGATGTGGCGACTGATATTCGCACCATCGATCGGCGCGTGGCCCTCAGCAAGCGGACGTTTGTGGAAAGCGCCTTGTCGACCTTCCTGACAACGATGGACGCGCCGGAGCAGGAGCCGGCGCTGATCGCGGAAATCCGCGCCTTCGCATGCGCCGAGCTCAAATTGCTCGACCTGCGATGGTCGCCGCGCGGGCTTTTCCGCCTGATACAGCGAAGCATCGCGATGCCCCGCATCGATCGGATGCTCGCCGCCGCACAGGCGAACGTCCGGACGCGTCATCGTCTGCGTGTGGTGGGAGGCGGGTCATGACGTTGCCGGCCTACATCACGACCAGTTGGGATGATGGCCACCCCCTGGATCTTCGCGTGGCGGCATTGCTCTCGAAATATGGACTGGAGGGCACCTTCTACGTGCCGGCGACCACCAGCGAACGACCGACCATGTCCGCCACGCAGCTGCGCGCGCTGAGCAAGAGTTTCGAGATTGGCGCACACACGCTCCATCATGTCGATTTGACGTCCGTGACGACAGAAACGGCCTCGCGCGAGATCGCCGATTCCAAGTCCTGGATCGAAGACAGCACCGGTGTTCGTTGCGAGTGCTTCTGCCCGCCAATCGGCCGCTTCCGCAGCGAGCATGTGCGCATGATTCAGCGCGCGGGATATGTCGGCCTGCGCACCGTCGAGCTCCTCGCGCTCGGCTTTCCGCGTCCGTCGGCTGGCCTGTTGCACGTACCGACGACGGTCCAGGCGTTTCCGCACCGCGGTTCCGCGCTGGCGAGGAATGCGATCAAGCGGAAGGCCTTCGGCAATCTCTGGCGCTACATCCGCCACGGCCGCACGGCAGATTGGCCCGCGCTCGCGGAATCGCTGCTGTCTCAGGTCATTGCACGCGGCGGCGTCTTCCATCTCTGGGGACATTCCTGGGAGCTGGAGGAGTTCGACCAATGGCAGCGGCTGGAAACCGTGCTGCGCCTGATGGGGCAATGCATGCGGCAGGCGCCGGCGATCAGCAACGGACAGCTTTGCCGGCTGCCGATTCCGCCCGTCGCGACGTCCGGTGAGACGGTGCCCGCCGTGGAAGCCGCAGCTGCAGGAGGACGTCGATGAACATTCTCGTGGCGCACAACTTCTACAAGCTCGCCGGCGGCGAGGACCAATGCGTCGCGGCCGAGGTTGCGCTGCTCAGGGCGCACGGCCACGAGGTGACGCAGTATTGCCTCTCCAACGACGCGATCGACGACATGGGTCGTCTGAAGCTCGTGGGCCGCACGATCTGGAGCCGGCAGACCATTGTCGAGATGCGGCGATTGATCCGTTCGCATCGGCCGCAGGTCGTTCACTTCCACAACACGTTTCCCCTGATGTCTCCAGCCGCCTATTACGCCGCGCATGCCGAGGGTGTTCCCGTGGTGCAGACGCTGCACAATTTCCGTCTCGTGTGCGTCAATGCGCTGCTGTTCCGCGATGGCAAGCCTTGCGAGGATTGCCTCGGCAAGGCGACGCTGTGGCGTGGCGTTGCGCACAACTGCTACCGGCACAGCACAGCGGCGAGCGCGACCGTCGCGACGATGCTTGCGACGCATCGCTTGCTGGGGACCTGGCAGCACGCGGTGGATGCGTATGTCGCCCTCAGCGCATTCAGTCGCCGGAAGTTCATCGAAGGGGGGCTTCCCGCGGAGAAAATCGTGGTAAAGCCCAACTTCCTGTTTCCCGAGCCGCGCGTCGGCGTCGGCGATGGCGGCTACGCCGTCTATGTCGGCCGGCTTTCCGAGGAAAAAGGCATTCAAGCGCTTCTCGAGGCCTGGCGAGGACTCGACGTGCCGCTGAAGATCGTCGGCGACGGCCCGCTTGACGGGCTGGTCCGCGAGGCGGCCGCCCGTAATGCGGCGATCGAATGGTTGCACGGCGTGTCCCACGACGACGTCTACGAACTGGTCGGTGCCGCGGCGGCGTTGATCCTGCCGTCGCAATGTTACGAGGGGGCACTTCCTCGTGTCGTGATCGAGGCGTTCGCCAAGGGCACGCCCGTTATCGTTCCCCGACATGGCGCGATGGCCGACATCGTCGATGGGCGCAACGGCGTGTGCTTTGCAGCCGGCGACGCAGACGATCTCGCGGCATCTGTGCGCTCGCTCTGGTCCGAGGCATCAGCGCTGACCGAGATGCGCCGCGCTGCGCGAGAGACGTTTGAGCGGTACTTCACCGCCGAAGCCAACTATCACGCGCTGATGGCGGTCTATGCACGCGCGATCGATCAATACGCCCGGCACGATGTGTCCGAAATCGAAGCGGGGTCGGCGGCGTAATCTCTGGGGAATCGGAGCCGAAATATCGATGTTGATGCTGGAGAGGCAGGCGATAATCGAGCGATCGACGGTGGCGCTGGACCCGCTGCCGGCCGAGGCCGAGTTCTATTCCGCCTATGATTGGAGCCTCGATCCTCATCTGACGGTGGGCGAAGCGAGCGAGCGACTTGCCGGGGAGCTTGACCGGCTCGGCGATGTTGAACCGGGCTGGCAGGCGAGGGACGTTGCCACAAACATATATCTGCTTTCGTGCTCGATTCTGAATGGTGTCGACGAATATCTGCGCGGACGCACGCTGCGCATACCCTCGCAGTTGGCAAGAACCCGGCTCGGGCGTCTCGCATCATGGACCACTGATAACGTCGCGCAGAAGTGGCCGCTGCAGCACAGGTCTGAGCTTCGTCGCTGGAGAGAGGAGTGGCAGAACGGGCTCGAAATGCTCCTTGCCGACTTGATGCGATCGGAAGGCGATGCGGCGCCGTTTGCGGAGGTGATCGGGAAGCTGTCGGCGTTGTTGCGCTGGCGGCTGCCGTCCGGTTTGCGCGACATCCGCCTGGGCATCCCGTCCGCATTCAATCGGCTCGATCTCACGCCTGTCGATGTGTTCGAGCTGGGGCGACAGTTTATGCGGCAGGTTCCCGAGAGGTCGCATCCGATCCTCGTTCTGGGTTTGCGAACGGCTGGCACCTACTTCTCTGCGCTGTTGTGCTCTTTCTTCAAGTCTGAAGGTTACGGCCGGATCGCCGAGCTCACGGTGCAGCCGAAGAAGGGCCCGAGCAAGTCGGAGCGCAGGCAGTTGTCGGAATACGCCCGAAAGGGCTTCACGCTCGTCATTGTAGACGATCCGCCGAATTCGGGGGGCACGATCGTTCTTGCCGTCGATATCGCGCGTCAGGCTGGCTTCGACCTTTCCAGGATAAGGGCGCTGGTACCGACGCATCCGGCAACGCCCGATTGGGCCACGGCGTTGCCGGATGGCTTGGTGATCACGCTCGAGCCGGAGCGCTGGCGAAAGCGGCAGCTGCTTGATCCCGGGATCGTCGAGGCACGATTGGCCGAATATCTTGCACCACGTGGGTTTAGCGATGTCGAGGTGCTGGATAGCTGGCCGGCGGAGGAGTTCGATGGCAGTGTGCAGCACGGCGCGGGCGCCAAGCGAGGCGCGACGCTGAAGCGGGTGTTCAAGGTGCAGCTGCAGACCGCGCAAGGCGATCACGAGATCCGTCACTTTGTGGCGAAGAGCGTCGGGCTGGGATACCTCGGTTATCCGGCGTTCCTTGTCGCGCAGCGGCTGTCCGAATTCGTTGCGCCGATCCTCGGGCTGCGTGACGGCATCCTCTACAGCGAGTGGCTGCCGCAAAAGCAGGCTGCCATGGACATCGGACTGAATCGCGATTCCTGGATCGACAGGGTGGCCTGCTACGTCGCTGCGCGCACCCGTCTGCTGGCCCTGCCGAAGTCGCGGGCGGCGGGCAAGGCCGTGCACGAGAACGGCTGGACGCTGCTGGCGGAGGCGTTCGGTCGCGCGTATGGCAGTTTCGTGCTCGACGTTCCGATGCGGTCGTTGATCCAGCAGCGTCTTTATCGGTTGCAGTGCCCCTATCCCACCCTGATCGATGGCAACATGGGACCTGCCGGGTGGATCGGGGGCGCGACGGGCCTGTTGAAGACGGGCTATTTTGGGCACGCCCTCGGCAAGACCTTGCTGAACAGCGTCGATCCGGCTTACGACCTCGCCGAGGCCATCTTGAGCTTCGAGCTGTCGCACGACGAGGAGGATCGATTGGTCCGCCGTTACGTCGAGGATTCCGGCGACGCGTCGGTTGCAGACCGGCTCTTCATCAACAAGCTGCTCGCCGGCTTGTGGGCAATGGAGACCGCGCAGGAGAATCTCTTCAGCGTCGTGCAGTGCGGCAGGCAGCAGCAGGAACAGCACCGCCGCTTCCTCGCTGCTTGGGATTTCCTGACCGTCCAGACCGCTCAGTTCTGCGGTGCGCGATGTCGGCCCCCGCGAGCGGTGTCCTGGCGCTCGCCCCTTGTGTTCCTCGACATCGACGGCGTCATGGATCGGCGCATCTTCGGTTATCCGTCCACGACGGCAGCGGGCATCGAGGCTCTTTCCCTGCTGTCAAAGCACGGCTGCTCGGTCGCGCTCAACACGGCGCGGTCGGTCTATGAGGTCAAGGACTATTGTGAAGCCTACGGGCTGGCCGGGGCGGTGGCGGAAAGCGGAGCTTATTTGTGGGATGCCGTTGCCGGACACGGGCTGCCGCTGATCGATCAGGACTCGCTGGTTCAGCTCGATGAATTCAGGCGGGCGCTGCGGCAACTTCCCGGCGTTTTTCTCGACGAGCGCCACAGATATTCCATCCGGGCCTACATGATCGAGAAGAAGCCCCAGAGCCTGCTATCGCGGATGCGCCGCTTTACCGTCGGCCAGGGCGTCCCGGTCCCGCTGCCAACGCTGATCGTGCGTGATCTGATCACGACGCTGCGGCTCGACCGGCTTTGCTTCCGTCAGACCACGAGCGATACCACCGTGGTAGCAAAGGACGTCAACAAGGGGACAGGCCTGACGGCCCTGCGCGACCGGGTCTTGGGACCGGACGCCGAGACGATTGCAATCGGCGACACCGAAGCCGACCTGCCGATGTTTCGGTCGGCTACACGCAGCTTTGCTCCGGCGCAAATCCGCTGCAGGCAAGAGGCGCGGCTGCTCGGCTGCACGGTCTCGCGCTATTCCTATCAGCGGGGTTTGCTCGACATAGTCGGCGCTCTCGTCGACCGAAAAGCCGACGGGCGCGATGGCCGAATGGAACCGGCCGTCCGATCCGACGGCGAGCGCCTGTTTCTGGATCTGCTCAGGGTAGCCGACCGCCTTCAGGCCCGTGCGCTGGTCGGCGCGCTTTTCAACCGGGCCACTTTCAGGATTTTCATACGATGACGTCACTGAGCAATCGGCTACGGGCCAACCGCTTTGGCCACTCGCAAAGATCGGGGACCAGCCCCCGCTCGGGAGATCAGGACATGTTTGTCGAGACAGGCGCGATCAACGCCCCCCGCATGCACTATGAGCAGGCCGTATATCATGCGCTGGGTGTCGTATGGAGGCACCGGCGGCTCGTCATGGGAACTGTCGTGGTTGCGCTGGCAGCCTTCCTGGCCGCTTTCATGTTTATGGCACCGCGATACACCGGTGAAGCCGTCATTCAACTCGATTTTGTCCGCAACGAAAATATCGCCGGCGAGAGGCTGCAATCGACAGCGGCCGTCGATGCGGCCGCCGTCGTGGACAGCTCGGCACGTATCATCCGGTCGCGCGGCACTGCCAGCGCGGTGGTGTCGGCATTACGGCTCGACCAAGACCCCGAATACACGCGCCCGAGCCGCCTGGAGCGAGCGTTGTCCTATGTCGGGCAGTACTTCGGAGCTCATTCCGCAACAACGCCGCGCGAGCTCGCGATCACACATCTCATGAAGCAGATCACCGTTACCAACGATCCGCGGTCTTATCTGATCTCGATCGCGGTGACCACGTCGAACCCGGAGCGCGCGGCCAGCCTGGCGAATTGGGTTGGGTCCGAGTATCTGCGCGGGCGGCTGCGCGCGCAGGCGACGGAGGGCTACGCCGCGGCCGAACGGGAATTGGCCGGCCTTTCGGCCGTGTTGGGCCCGCGTCATCCGACCTATCTCAGCGCTCAAGCCAAACTCGAACGTCTGAAGCAGGTCATGGAGGGCGCGGAGAAGGATGCCGCGTTCGACGACCAACACAGCGCGCCGGCGCAAGACGTGGTCAGGTTCGCCGCGGGGCAAACGCTACTGCCCGCGGAACCCGTGATGATACCCTCCGGTCCCAACGGTCCGCTGCTGTTTGCTCTGACGCTCCTCGCCGCACTGGTGCTCGGTGGTCTGCTGTCGTTGCTCGCCGAAAGACGCCGCTAAAGCATGATCCGGAAAAGTGGAAACCGGTTTTCCGAAAAGATCATGCTCAAACAAAGAGATGAGATCATGATGCGATTCCGTGGAAACGCATCATGATCTAACGACAACGGTCCGCCCGTCCGCGGGGGCCATTGAGGAGGTTGGCTCTCGCGGGCAATGACTCCCGTTTGGTCCGGAGATGCCGTCGTTTGGCCGCACGCAGATGCAAATGGACGATGGGTCGGTCAAGCCCGCGTCTGGCGCGGTGACGGTTGAGATCACGACGGGCAGGCGCCGGATCAGGCAGGGGCACCAGCACCAGGCGTTGCGAAACGATGGACAGTCCGGCTGCGTTGGCGCGGACCTCGGCACCGGTCATCGCGCATCGCATCCGCTTGCGCGCCTAGCGGTTCGCGCGACATCCCGCCGGGGTAACCCAGCGGGACGTCAAGCGGGAAGGCGTCGGCTATTTGCGAAGCCGGATCGCCCCGTCGATCTTCGAGTTCATGCCGTTGCGGGTGTGGCCGTTCGTGAGCGGCACTTCAAAATAGTTCACCGCGTGGTCGATCGTGCCAAGCGGCGCCGGCTGGCTCGCTCGTGCGATCTTGGGAGCTTCTCGCTTCGGCGGGAGCGGCCGCCCGGCATCCGTGGCCTGAAGCGCAGAGCCGTTGTTCTTGGGCCAGGCCGCAGGCCGATGGTTCAGGCCCCAGATCGCTGCCTGGGTCCTGTTCTGCACCCGGATCTTGCGCAGGATCGCCTTGATGTGAACCTTCACCGTGGCTTCGGCGATATTGATCTTGCGCGCGATGCACTTGTTGGAGTCGCCTTCGATCAGGCACTGCAGAATGGAGACTTCCCGCGGCGACAATTGCCGAGCAAGCCGGTCATCGGTCTCCGCGACGGCGCGATCGTCATCGATCGGGGCCGGCGCATCGTCTGCGTCGTGTTCTTCGGCATCGAGCGCGGACGTCAGGAACGCCGGCGGGAACACCGTCCCACCCATCATGACGAGCTCGATGGACTTGATGAACGCGTCGCAATTCATCACGTCGATGAAGTATCCGGTGGCGCCGGCGCGAAGCGCGGCAGCGAGGTCGCTCACACGATATTGATCGGCGACGACTGCCACGCGCCCGTCGACGTGACGACGCTTGAAGGATTCGATCTGCTCGATTGTCGGGCGGAAATCATCGCCTGTATGAACAATGAGGAGCAGCAGCGGCTGCCTGGTCGGAGCTTTCTGATGCGCGTCGCCGCCAAGCAAATCATCGGCATCGGATATTGAAGCCAGGACTTGAAAACTTTCCGCGTTCAAAATTCTGGCAAGACCTTCTTTGCGAAGACTATTTTCACCAACAAGCGCAATGGCAAAAGGATATCGCCGTCTCATGGAAACTCTCCTGGACGCTACAATGAAACAATGGGCTGAATCGGTTGAATCCGGCTCCTTTTCGGTGATGGTTCCGCCCAGCAAAAAAGAACGAGGTATCGAAAAATCTTCCTTGGTCGTCACTCGGGAATCAAAGCTGAGGACCAAAAAGTCCCAAGCCCACTCAGAAAATATTTAAGAATGTTAGATGCTAATCCCCAATATCCCTATATACCGTTGGTTATAGTCAATGCTTTGGATGTCGACCGTAATAAGAAAGCCGCCGGCGTAATCCAATTGGGCTATTGGCCCCGCCGGGGGGAACCCGCTCTGGGTGAGCGAAACACCCGTTGCGATCATTCGTTGTTCCAATTGTGCCCGTTCGCGCGCTCTGGCCGTAGATTCCCGGATACCAGCGACAACAAATTCTTACTCGAAAATCTCAAATTGGAGTAGCCTGATTAAGGAAGGCGGGCGCCGATCTGAAGCCGGAGGGATGCGAGGATTGGTCGTAAATGCATTTCAGTCGTGTGGTTATTGCCAGTAGATTTCCAGTTGTCTTATTGGGTTTGAACTGCCTGCTCGAAGCAGAACGTGATTTCCAGGTTGTCGCTCGTTGCAACGACGGTGCGAGCTGTTTCGAGACAATACGAAGTCTTGCACCCGATATAGCCATTTTGGATATGTCGATGCCCGATATTCTGGGGCAGGCGACGCTCGATGTCGCGAACTACGGGACGGCGGCTGCGCGTCTCGTATTCCTTGCTACCTCGGTCGAGGATCGCGATCTCGCCGTGCTGGCGGCGGCGGGGGCCTATGCCGTTATCCTGAACGACGAGGAGCCGGAGACTCTCGTACAGACGTTGCGGCAGGTCGCGGACGGCCAGAAGATGCTGCCACCGCCCGCGTGCGACGAAGCTCTCTCTTGTGCGCAAACCGCAATGCCGGAGAAATATCTGGCAGTGCTGACCGACCGCGAGCGTCAGATCATGAGCCTGGTGTCGGAGGGTTTGTCGAACAAGGAGATTGGCCGCCGCCTCAAGGTGGCCGACGGGACCATCAAGGTTCACTTGCACCACATCTTCCGCAAGCTCGAGATCAGCAACCGGACAGTTCTCGCCACGCTCGTCGTCTCGCAGGCCGGGCCGGGCGGCCTGCCATCCAGCTGATACGGGTGTGCGGTCGCCAGCCTCTCGCGGCAAGGACGAAGCTCGGCGCAGCGGCCATAGCTGTAGATGCAGGCAGGCCTTCGTCGAAGGTCAGCTTCGCTTCAGATAGGCCGCCAGCATCTTGCGTGCGTCGTCGCGCCGGCTGGCGCGCCATGCCGGGTCCGCAAGGTCGCTGGCGAACATCGAAGACAGCGTGTGGACGTTGGTGAGATGGAACTGGCTCAGCGCGGCGATCATGACGTAGAGGCGCAGCGGATCGATATCAGCGGCAAGCGCGCCCTCGGCGACACCGCGTGCCAGCAGGCGCTTGGTCATCGAGAGCACCGGCGAGGACATCTCGTGGATGCGCGGCGACTTCTTCATGAAGCGCGCTTTCAACAGATTCTCGGTCCGCAGCAGGCTCACGAGGTGGCCGTTGCGTTCGAAATGCCCGTTCATGAAATCGAACAGTTTCAGCAATCCCTCCAGCGGATCGAGATGCATCACGTCGAGCGTGAGCTCTTCGGTTCGTAGCGCGCTGAGCGCGCTTTCCAGGGTTGCAACATAAAGCTCGGACTTGCTGCCGAACAACTCGTAGATGATCCGCGGGTTGGCGCCGGCTTTCTTGACGATCCGGGTGATGCGGCCACCGGCATAGCCATGCGCCGCAAACTCGGCCGTCGCCGCGCGCAAGATTTCCGCGCGGTTCTGCTCGGCGGAGCGGCGTGGTCGCCGCCGCGGCTTTGGATTGTGATCTGTGCTGGAAGAGAGACGTTCGGTCATGTCATTCTGCTGGTCGTGAAGGGAAGCGCCCAGGCGCGGACGCCATCGAGCAGCGCGCGGTCGTGCCCGGCCGGGGCGACGACCGAAAGGCCGACGGGACAGCCATCGACCAGGCCAACGGGAACCGTGATCTGGGGCACGCCGGCGTGACCGGCGATCGAGGTCAACGCCAATGCCCTTTGATAGAAGGCGCCGATCTTCTCGCCGCTCGCGTCCTTCCGCAGGGCAGGCGAGGGTGCCGTTGGTATCACCAGCCCTGTGCCATCCGCAAGCTTTGCCCGGACGCGCGCCGTGAAGGCCGCGCGCATCGGCGTCCAACGCGCGACCTCTGCTGCGGTGATGGACGCTGCGTCCGCAAAGCGCGGGGCGATGTTGTCGCCGAAGACCGGCTTCGTTGCCGTGATCCAGCCGCCCAACTCGCGCCAGATTTCTGCTCCCTGAAGCACCCGGTAGCATTCGCGCCAGTCGTCGGCAGGACCGTCAAAGATCTCGATCTCGTCGCTGACGCCGAGCTCTGCGCAGGCGTCGCGCATGATCGCGGAGACCGAGCCATCGGCCAGCTCGACAGCGTCGCGCACGGCGACCAATCTGCTAATGCGCGGCGGCGCGGCCCGCGGCAGCAGGACGCTGCCGACCGCGGCGACCGTTGCGGGTTCGCGCGCGAACCAGCCGATGGTGTCGTAGGACGGTGCGAACGGGACGACGCCCGTCAACGGAATCGCGTTGTGGGTCGGTCGGAAGCCGAACAGGCCGCAGAAGCTCGCCGGCACGCGCACCGATCCGCCGGTGTCGGTGCCGAGTGCGAAGTCGACGAGGCCGGCGGCGACCGCGGCGGCCGAGCCTGACGATGATCCGCCGGGGATTCGATCCGGGCAGGCCGCATTCAGCGGCGTACCGTAATGGGCATTGACGCCTTCGAGACTGAAGGCGAGTTCGTCGGTCACGGTCTTGCCGCGCAGTCTCGCGCCTGCGGCCAGAAGCCGGTCCACGGCCGGTGCCGAGCCTGCCGCCGGCGCGTGCGTACGCTGCCAGTCCGGGTTGCCGCCGCCGGTGACATGGCCTGCGACATCGATCAGGTCCTTCACCGCGAAGGCGAGGCCGCTCAGCGGCCCGGTGGCTGTCGGCTCCAGCGCAACCGGTGGTCCGGGAACGAATGCGCCGATGTCGGCGTCCGGTTCGCATCCCGTCGTGGCGGCCGTACCCACGTCAGTCGCGCTTTCCGAGCGCGCTGATGATGGCGGCGGAGTCCGTGACGAAGCCGAAGCACTTCTTCACATTCCACACCGTCGCCTCGGTGCAGAAGTCCGGTGACGAAGTGGCGCAGCAATCCTCGACCAGAAGACAGCCATACCCAAGGAAGTTGGCATCGGTCAGCGAATGCATCACGCATTGGTCGGTATTGACGCCGGCGAACAGCACCGACTTGACGCCGAGATTGCGCAGGATGCTGTCGAGCGGCGTGTCCCAGAAGCCGCTGATGCGATACTTGTCGACCTTGATGTCCTGCGGTTCCTGCGGCAGCTCATCGACGATCGCGGCGGCCCATGAATCCTTCTCCAGCACGTGCGCGCCGTTCCCGGGCAGGGGGTCACCGAGTCCGACGCCGGTGCCCTTCGGCTTATAGAGGTGGATCTGGTTCGGCGGCATGTTGGCCAGATCAGGCCGATTGCCCCAGTTCACCCAGATCACCGGCACGCCGGCCTTGCGCAGCGCCGGCAGCAGGCGTTGCAGGGGCTCGATCGGCTTGCGGTCCGGGCGATAGTCGCCGCCGATGTGGTCGACCCAGCCGCCGGCCGTGCAGAAATCGTTCTGCATGTCGATGACGATGATCGCGGTGCGCAGGAGATCGATCGTGACGTTCTGCGGCGCGCAAGCAATGGTCACCGGGACCGGCATCGGTTGCGGCATCGCCATGTTCACGTCGGTTTCGGTCGCCCACCACGTGTATTGCTGGCCGAGGCCAAGCCGCCCGCCCGAGGTCGGTTCCGCGCGTTGTTCACTCGTCTTCATCGTCTTCTCCTCCCAGGCGAGGCCGGCGTGCGGATCGCGTTGCGCGCTCGGTGCATCGATGCCGATGAGGAAGTGCAAATTCGCTGCCAGAGATATTTCGCGAGGATTTTCAACGCCGGCTCGCTTGCGCGCCGGCGCTGTTGCCCATGAATCCGACAAACGCTCACGCGATCTGGATAAAAAGTAAGCATTTGTTTGTTTCGAGCGGCCCTCTCAATGCGATTGTTTAGTAAAATCAATGTATTGAATCTCTGGCATGCCGCTTGCTGCGTGAACGTCGCCGGGCGATTTAACGCAGTGTGCAAGAGGTTTTTCCATGAGGTCATGCCGTTTGGTTCTTCAGGCCGCGCTGCTTGCCGGAGCGCTCGCGCTTTCCGCAAACGCGGCCCACGCCGATCCGCTCAAGGTCGGCATCCTCATTCCGGGATCGAAGTCCGACAAGGGATGGATGGAGTCGTCCTACGACGGCCTGATGGCCGCCGAAAAGAAGTACGGCGACAAGGTCCAGGTGCAGATGATCGAGAACATCAACTACGCCGACATGGATCAGGCGCTGACCAATCTGGCGAGCAAGAATGAGCTCGTGATCGGCGTCGGCGGCCAGACCCAGGCGTCGGTGTACAAGATCGCGAAGCGCTTTCCCAAGGTGCACTTCTCGATCGTCGGCGGCAATGACGGGGAGAGCGCGCCGAACGTCGCCGGCTATGACGTGAAGCAGGCCGAGATCGCCTATGTCGCCGGTGCCGCGGCCGCGATGCTGTCGAAGACCGGCGCGATCAGCTATGTCGGCGGGCTCGAGATTCCCTCGATCGTCAACGCCGGCAAGGAATTCGGCAACGGCGCGAAGTCGATCAACCCGAACATCAAATATACCGAGAACTATACCGGCGATTTCGACGACGTCGCCAAGGCCAAGGAAGCGACACTGGCCGCGATCGCGCAAGGTGCCGACATCCACTATCACATCCTGAACCTAGGCCTGCGCGGCATGGAGCAGGCCGCGAAGGAGAAGGGCACCCACATCATCGGGAGCTACACCGATCGCTGCGGCACCGATCCGCTCTACGTCGCCTATTCGATCACCGGCACCGGCTACCAGGTGCAATATGCGATCGACGAGGCGGTGAAGGGCTCGTGGAAGGCGGGATACAAGGAGTTCGGTCTCAAGATGGGCCCCGAGGCTTCCAGCATGGTGATCTGCGGTGCCACGCCCGAACAGAAGGCGAAGCTTGATCAGATCATGAAGGATCTGCTCGACGGCAAGATCAAAGTGCTGAAGGGCTGAGGCCTGATGACCGCCATGTCCCAGGGATCGGCCACAACCGTGGCCGAGCCGCTGCTCACCTTGTCGGAGGTGACGAAGCGGTTCGGCAGCTTCACCGCGTTGTCGGAGGTCTCGCTCGAGCTCCGGCGCGGCGAGGTACACTGCATCCTGGGAGAGAACGGTGCCGGCAAGTCGACGCTGTGCAACCTGATCTTCGGCGTGCACCGGCCCGATGGCGGCGTCATGCGCTACCGCGGTGCGCCGTTCCAGCCCGCCGGGCCGGCGGATGCGTTGGCGCAGGGCATCGCGATGGTGCACCAGCATTTCAGCCTCGTCGATGACATGAGTGTCGTCGACAATGTGCTGCTGGGCCGCGAGCGCGGCATCCTCAACCGCAAGCAGTGCGCGCAGCAGCTCGAGCAGGTCGCCGCCGAATACGGCCTGCCGCTCGATCCATTTGCAAGGATCGAGCAGCTCTCCGTCGGTGAGCGGCAGCGGGTCGAGATCGTCAAATGCCTGATCCGCGATCCCCAGCTGTTCGTGCTTGACGAGCCGACCGCTGTGCTGCTTCCGGATGAAATCTCGGCGCTGCTCGATGTCTGCCGCCGGGTCGCGGCTGGTGGCCGCGCGGTGGTGCTGGTGACCCACAAGCTCGCCGAAATCAAGAAGGTCGCCGATTGCGTCACCGTGCTGCGCGGCGGCCGCACGGTGACGACATCGAGCGATCCGGCCGGGGATATCGACGCGCTGGTGCGCGCGATGATCCAGGGCAATGTCGACGCGCTCGACACCTCCGCGGCATCGATCCTCGGACTCGAGCCCGTCACGCATGTCGGCCATGGGCCGGCTGCGAAAACCAGGATCGAGGCGCTTCAGATCGACGGCCTGACCGTGAAGGACAGTCAGGGTGTCACGCGGCTCGACAATTTCACGCTCACGGTCGACCGCGGCGAGATCGTCGGCGTTGCCGGCGTCGAGGGCAACGGTCAGAGTGAACTGACGGCCGTGCTTGCCGGCATGATGGAGGCGACCGAGGGACGCATCCATCTCGGCGCGACCGACCTGACCGGCCGATCGCCGCAGCAGATCACGGCGGCCGGCATCGGCATCGTGCCGGAGGACCGTCATGCCGTCGGTTGCGTGCTCGGCATGAGCCTTGCCGAAAACATCTATCTCAACCGGCTCGACGAGTTCACCCGCTTCGGCTTCCTCAACCGTACCGCGCTGGAGCGCGAGGCGAACGTGCTGATGCAGCGCTTTGACGTGCGCGCCCGCGGTCCGGGCTCGCTGTTCTCCTCGCTCTCCGGCGGCAATCAGCAGAAGGCGGTGCTCGCGCGCGAGATCACGCTGCCGAACCTGTCGTGCCTGGTTGCGGCGCAGCCGACCCGCGGCCTCGATGTCGGTGCGGTCGCCGCAGTCTACAGCCACATTCGCGAAGCCTGCGGTCGCGGCATCGCGGTGCTGCTGGTTTCGTCCGAGCTCGACGAGCTCCTGACGGTTGCCGACCGCATCATCGTGCTCTACCGGGGCCGCATCATGGGGTCCTGCCCGGCCGATCCGGCACGGAAAGAAGCGATCGGCGCCATGATGGCGGGGCAGCCGCAATGACCGCCGTGAACCAGGAGCGTCCACTTGCCGCCTTGCCGCGATTTGCGCTGCGTCCGGCACTCATCGTGCCCGTGCTCGCGGTGGCTTTCGCGTCCGCGGTCGGGCTCGTCTTGATCGCGCTGATCGGTGTTTCCGTGCCGAAGGCAGTCGCAGCGTTCGTTGACGGGACGTTCGGTTCGCCGTTCGCGCTCGCGGCGTCGCTCAACCGCAGCTCGGTGTTTGCGCTGGTCGGCTTCGGCTTCGTGCTCGCCAACCGCGCCAACCTGACCAATGTCGGCGGTGAGGGTCAGATCGCGGTCGGCGGCATCGCGGCCACCGCGGTCGCGCTCTACGGCCAAGTCAGCGGGCTGCCGCTGGGCCTCGCCTTCATCCTGCCGACGCTTGCGGCTGTGCTTGCCGGCGCGCTGTGGGGCGCGCTTGCCGCCGTGCTGAAGGTGAAGTCGGGTACCAATGAGGTGATCTCGACCCTGTTGCTCTCCTTCATCGGGGTCTGGCTGCTGTATTGGTCCGTGCAGTCTCCATCGCTGTTGCGCAAGCCAATGACGAGCTCGGCGACTTTGCCTGAATCGCTCGAGATTCCGGAATCGACACAGCTTCCTCTGCTGACCGGTGACTACTCGTTCCCGGTTCACATCGGGCTGCCCCTGACGCTGATCCTCGCTGTCATCGTCGGCGTTGTCCTGTCACGAACCATCCTGGGCTTTCGCCTGCGCGCGATCGGTCTCAATCCCGTCGCGGCCAAGCGGGCCGGGTTCTCCTACGCCAGGACTGTCATTTTCGCGCTCTCGACCGCCGGCGCGCTGGGCGGCCTTGCAGGGGCGCTGATGCTGCTCGGCGAGCAATACACGCTGAAGGACGGCTTCTCGTCCGGCTATGGTTTCGATGGTCTCGTCGCGGGATTGCTGTCGCGCGGCTCGATTCCGGGCGTGATCGCCGCGTCGCTGCTGTTCGGCTTCATGCGCTCCGGCGGCATCAACATGGAGATGGTCGCGGCAGTGCCGACCGCGCTGGTCGTGGTGATTCAGGGCCTGATCGTCGTAACGCTGGCGGGCGCCGGCCTCTTCATTGAGAAGTGGGAGCAGCGATGACCTGGGAGCTGTTCGCGGTCTTCTTGGGCTCCTCGATCCGGCTGGCCACTCCGCTGCTGCTCGCCGGCATTGGCGAGATGGTGTCCGAGCGTGCCGGTGTGCTCAACATGAGCATCGAGGGCATGATGCTGATGTCGGCGTTTGCCGGCGCCGTGGGCGCCTGGGCGAGCGGCGATCCCCTGATCGGCCTCCTGATCGGCATCGTCGCGGTCGTCCCGGTCGCGCTGCTTCAGGCGTTCCTCAGCAACACGCTGCGCGCCAACCAGATCGTATCGGGCATCGGCATCAACATCCTGGTGCTCGGCGCCACCACGCTCGCCTATCGCGAGATTTTCGGCGCACGGTCGCGCGCGGAAATACCAGGGCTTGCCAAGGTGAAACCGCCGCTGCTCGGCGACATTCCGATCATTGGTCCGGCCGTATTCGAGCAGGTGTGGCTGCTCTACGCCGGCGTTGCCGTGATCGTCGTCACCGCGCTGGTGCTGCGCTACACGTCGATCGGTCTCGCGATCCATGCTGCCGGTGCGGAGCCCAAGGCCGTCGACAAGTCGGGCCTGTCGGTCGGGCGCATCCGCTATGCCTGCGTGGTTTTCGCGGGCTTCATGGCCTCGCTCGCCGGCGCCTTCCTGTCGATCGGCGACATCCACACCTTCACCGAGGGCATGACCCGCGGCGCCGGATATCTTGCGATCGCCTCCGTCATCTTCGGCAAGTGGCGGATCGGCGGCACGGTACTCGCTTGCTTGCTGTTCGGGGCGGCGACCGCGCTGCAATTCCAGTTGCCCGCGCTCGGTATCGGCGTGCCCAACGCGCTTCTGATCATGCTGCCGTATCTTCTGGCCCTGCTGGCCGTCGGCGGCCTGGTCGGTCGCCAGGCGGCACCCTCGGCATTAGGCGTCCCGTACCGGCGCTGACGATGCCCGGTTCGGCGGGCTGCCGGTCGGCGCCGGTTCCGTGGGGCGATGCAGGTGGAGAGCTAAACCGACGATCCCGGCCGGGGTGCTCCTTTGCAAGGGGTTGTTTTCGATATTTGAGTTGGGGCAGGCCGGCAGGTTATCAAAAGCAAGTCCTGGTTGCTCCGCTGCCTTGCGAACGCCAGCACTCCAGGCATATGGAAGTTGCTCGCCATTCAATTCGTGCGCGCCGATCGCGCGGAGCTTGAAGATGGCGGGATTGTGGGAAGCGATGGTCCGTGCGTTGCGCCAGTGCCGATCGATGGCGAGTTTCTCCGAGCTGAGGGAGGCGCCCGCGTGAGCAAATGGATCGAGCACGCAATCTGGTGGCATGTGTATCCGCTCGGCTTCGTCGGCGCCGAACGGGAGGCCGACGCGTGTGCCGGCATCGTGCATCGCCTCGACCACCTGGTGCGCTGGCTCGATTACGCCGTGGAACTCGGCGCATCCGGTCTCCTGCTGGGGCCGATCTTTGCCTCGTCGACCCACGGCTATGACACCACCGATCACCTCCAGATCGACCGGCGGCTCGGGGACGATGCGGACTTCGATGCATTGGTCGCAGCAGGCCGTCGCCGCGGGCTGCGCATGATCCTGGATGGTGTGTTCAACCATGTCGGCCGCGACTCTCCACGCTTTCGGCGCGCTGTCGCAGGCCGCCGATCGCCGGAAGCCGCCTGGTTTCGCTTGACGTGGCCGCCGGACGGCAAGGAACCTGATTGCGCGACCTTCGAAGGCCACCACCAGCTTGTGACGCTTAATCATGACGAGCCCGCCGTCGTCGACTATGTCATCGGCGTGATGAATCACTGGCTTGACCGCGGTGCCGATGGCTGGCGTCTCGACGCGGCCTATGCCGTTCCGCGGCAATTCTGGCAGCGCGTCTTGCCCGCGGTGCGCGCCCGGCATCCCGCCGCCTACATTTTCGGCGAGGTCATCCACGGCGATTATGCCGGCTTCGTCGGCGAGATCGGTGTCGATGCCGTCACGCAATACGAGCTTTGGAAGGCGATCTGGAGCGCGCTGAACGATCGCAATTTCCATGAGCTCGCATGGGCGCTTGCGCGGCATAATGCGATGCTCGACCGGTTCGTGCCGCAGACGTTCGTCGGCAATCACGACGTCACGCGGATCGCGAGCCAGCTTGTGGACGAGCGGCATCTCCCGCACGCGCTGGTCATCCTCATGACCTGTGGCGGCACACCCTCGATCTACGCCGGTGATGAACAGGCGTTCCGCGGCATCAAAGAGCGCCGTGCCGGAGGCGACGACGCGATCCGTCCGCACTTTCCGGCGACGCCGGCTGAGCTGGCGCCATTCGGCTGGCCGATCTACCGGCTCCATCAGGAACTGATCGGACTGCGGCGGCGACATCCATGGCTGCCTCGGGCGAAGTCCCGCATGATCGAGCTTCGCAATACGGACATCGTCTTCGAAGCATTCGATGAAGGCAATCGGTTATGGGTTGCTCTGAACCTCGCCGATGCAGCCGTCGTGCGCACCATCGAGTCGGGCGCCGACAGGCTGGCAGGATCAGCCACGGTCAGCAGAGCAGGTGCAAAGACCGAGTTCACGCTGCCGCCGCATGGGTGGGCTATCCTGGGCTAACGTCTGCCGGCGATTGCGGCCGAGTTACAGCGTCCGACCTGATATCCTGGTTCAGCGCGCGCCACGCACGAACGCGAAGCGGCCGAGCGACGCGCCGCGCGTCTGTTCGGGCGAGTTGACGCGAGCGGGCTGCGGCTCGAACCCGCAGTCGGAACGGACGGGTGGCCGCGAAGTCTCGGATGCTGGACGGACTGTTGTGTCGGCGCTTTCCGACATCCTGCTCAGCAGCGTGCGCAGCCGCCGGTTCTCGGACTGCAACTCCTTCATGGCCAATAGCGCCGGTGGCGTCAGGCTGCCGTAGCGCTTGCGCCAACGATAGAATGTCCGCTCGGAAATGTGGGCTGTTCGGCAGATTTCTGGTATCGAGATACCGGAATCGGCCTCGTGCAATAGATACAGAATCTCGGTGTCGGTGTGCTGGGAGTGGCGCATGGGCTCACGCTTTCATCGTTGCGTATCCTGCAGAACGAACACCGCTCGCCGGCGCAATAAGCCTGCGCAATCACGCGCGGTCATCATGCGCGGCGCCGACCATGTGACGTTGCGACGCCGGAATGATGCCGACAAGACTACTGCGAAACGCCGGCGATCCAAAATGGCAAAATTGACATCAAGCTTGCCGGAGAAGCGTTTTTGCCGACTGATTGAGCAGACTTGCAGGTTATTTGGAGTTGCCGCTCCGTCGCCTGCGGGGGAACACTCACGGCACTTCCACCACAGGGGTCGGCCATGAGCAGGTTTACGCGGCGTTCGTTTCTTCAGACCACCGGACTCGCGGCGGCAGCGCTGACGTCACCGCTCGGCGCGCCTTCGATCATCCGCTCTGCACAGGCGGCCGGCACCGTGAAGCTTGGTTGTCTGTTCTCTTCATCCGGCACGATGGCGAACATTGAAGGTCGGCTCAATCACGTCGTTCGCATGGCCGCCGACGAGATCAACGCCAAGGGCGGCGTCAACGGCCGCACCATCGAAGTTGCGGTGTCCGATCCCGCCTCGGACTGGCCGCTCTATGCGCAGATCGGCAAACAGATGCTGGAGCAGGACAAGGTCGCGGCGCTGTTCGGCTGCTGGACGTCGGTGTCGCGCAAGTCGGTGCTGCCGGTGGTCGAACAGGCCAACGGCCTGCTGTTCTATCCGTTGCACTTCGAGGGAGACGAGAATTCCAAGAACGTCGTCTACGTCAATTCGCCGCCAGCCAGCTCCGTGCTGCCGGCGGTCGACTACCTGATGAGCGAGGACGGCGTCAGCGCCAAGCGCTTCTTCATGCTCGGCTCGGACTACGTCTGGCCGCGCACCATCAACAAGCAACTCAAGGGATATTGGAAGTCGAAGGGGATCCCGGAGAGCGCGTGGAAGGAAGAATACGTCCCGCTCGGCTTCTCCAACTTCCAGACGCTGGTCAATCAGATCCGCGCTTTCGCCGATCAGGGCGGCGGCAAGCCGATCGTTGTGCTGACGGTGGTCGGCTCGTCGATACCGGACTTTCTGCGCGAGTTCGCCAATCAGGGCATCAAGGCGACCGACGTGCCGGTGCTTGGCCTCGACATGGTGGAAGCCGATCTCGAGGGCCTCAACACCGAGCCGCTGGTCGGCCATCTCAATTGCTGGGCCTATCTGCAGAACGCCAAGGGCGAAGCCAACGCCAAGTTCCTCAAGCAGTGGGCGGACTACGTCAAGGCCAAGAACGTGCCGTTCAAGGCGGACGTTGCGATCGACCCGATGGTCTCAGCCTACGATGCCGTGCATCTGTGGGCGATGGCAGCCGCCAAGGCCAATTCGTTCGACGTGCCGGAGGTGCGCAAGGCGTTCGCAGGGCTCAGCTTCGACTGCCCATCCGGCTACAAGATCCAGATGACCGCCGAGAATAACTATGCGTCGCGCGGCGTGTTCATCGGCTCGGTCAACGAGAAGCAGGGCTTTGATGTGCTGTGGCAGTCAAAGGACGCGCCGAAGCCGGTACCGTTCAGCCCGTACAGCTGATGATGCGAGAGGCGAGCGTCTGCCGGCCGGATCGGGCCGGCGGAAATCGGCAAGCTTGATGCGACGTTTGTTTCTCATTCTGTTGTCCCTGTTCGTGGCCGTCGGCCCGTCCACGGCCGCCGAACTGGATCGCGCCGGGCTGATCGGCCGCCTGTGCGGCGATGCCGCTGCGGTCGGCGAGGCGGGTCGCTCCTTGATCGGCATCGCCGCCGAGAGCGCCTCGGCCGATCGCGACTGGGCCGCGCCGATCGCGCGGGCGATGATGGACCGCAAGCTGACATGCGACGGCGAGGGCGCAGTGATGACGACCGCCGATGGCGGCCGGGATGCACTCAGCGGCGCGCTGCGTGCCGCTGCTGCGAGCGCTCGATCGCCCTTGCTCAGCCTCAAGAACCGCGGCGTGTTCGAGATGGCCGATGCGGCACTGGCGCTGCGTAGCGCGTCCGACCCCGGACGGCGTGCGGCGGCGCTTCGTACGCTGGAGCGGCAGGCCGCAACACTGCCGGAACGCCTGTTCGAGTCCGCGGCCGCGGAGGAAAGCGATCCGGTGCTGAGGGCGCAGATCGGCGCGGTTGCGGAAGCCGCGGCGCTCAATTCCGCCGACCCGGCGAAGCGGATCGTCGCCTTGCAGCGCATCGCCGCAACCCCGGACCGGCGCGCGCTCGCCAAGGTCGATTCTCTGACCAAGGACCCGGCCTATGCCGCCGATCCCGCGTTCAAGGCTGCGGTCGACGCGGCGGTCACAAAGATCGAGCGCGGCATCAGGATCGGCGACGTTCTGGCGACGCTGTATAATGGCCTGAGCTTCGCCAGCATCCTGTTCATGGCTGCGATCGGGCTGGCGGTGATTTTCGGCCTGATGGGCGTGATCAACCTGGCGCAAGGCGAGTTGATCATGATCGGTGCTTACGCCACCTGGATGGTACAGGAGGCGCTGCAGCGGTTCGCGCCGGCGCTGATCGAATACTACCTGATCATCGCCATTCCCGTCGCTTTCCTGGTCACCGCCACGATCGGCATCGCGCTCGAAGCGGTCCTGCTGCGGCATCTGTATCGCCGACCGCTGATGAGCCTTCTGGCAACCTGGGCGGTCAGCCTGTTCCTGATCAATCTCGTCCGCGTGGCGTTCGGCACGCAAAATCTGAATTTCACCACGCCGTTCTACGTCACCGGCGGCGTGCCGGTGATCGGCGATTTCATCTTCACCTGGAACCGGATGTTCGCGATCGCTTTCGCGGCGGTCACGTTGGGGCTGACCTGGAGCATTATGCGGCTGACGCCGCTCGGCCTTAACATTCGGGCCGTGACGCAGAACCGCACCATGGCGGGCTGCATCGGCATCCCGGTCCGCCGTGTCGACATGCTGGCGTTCGGACTGGGCTCGGGGCTCGCCGGGCTGGCGGGCCTGGCGTTGGCGCCGATCTACAGCGTCAATCCGCAGATGGGGCAGAACTTCGTCATCGACAGTTTCATGGTTGTGGTGCTTGGCGGCGTCGGCACCATCGTCGGCACCGTGGTCGCCGCTCTCGGCATCGGCCAGGTCAACGTTCTGATCGAGCCGCTGTGGGGTGCGGTCGCAGCCAAGGTCATCGTGCTGCTGATGATCATAGCCTTTCTGCAATGGCGACCCGAAGGGCTGTTCGCCATCAAGGGCCGCCGCAAATGAAGCCGCTGGCATGCGATCGCCCGTTTCAAATCCTGCTCATCGTCGTGCTGGCGATCGCCGCGCTGCTCGCCGTGTCAATGGTGACGTCGTTCGGCATCTCGGCCTATCTCGCGAACGCCGTCGGCCAGCTCGCGGCCTTCGCCGTGTTGGCGCTCGCCCTCGACCTGATCTGGGGCTATCTCGGCATCCTGTCGCTCGGCCACGGACTGTTCTTCAGCATCGGCGGCTACGTCGTGGCGATGCATCTGCTCAAGCATTCGAGCGAAGTCACCGGCCGGGTACCGGACTTCATGCAGTTCATGGGCTGGACGAGCTATCCGTTCTACTGGGCCGGGCTCGGCTTCTTCCCGTACGCCCTGCTGGTCGCGGCGGTGGTGACGCTTCTGATCTCCGGCGCGTTGGGCTACGTGTCGTTTCGCTCGCGGGTCGACGGCGTGTACTTCGCGATCATCACCCAGGCGCTGGTTTATGTCGCCATGCTGCTGATGTTCCGCAACGATACCGGATTCGGAGGCAACAACGGCATGACCGGCTTTTCGGTGCTGTTCGGTTGGCCGATCGGCGGCAGGGCTGTTGTGATTGCAATGGCGGTGGTCTCCGTGCTGTTGCTTGCAGCGGTCCTGCTTGGCTGCCGGCTGTTGCTCGGCAGCAATTTCGGCGTGCTGATGATCGCGACGCGGGACGACGAGGTGCGACTGCGCACGCTGGGCTACGAGACGCTGCGGCTCAAGCTTGCGGTGTGGTGCCTGTCGGCGCTGATCGCCGCCCTTGCCGGCATGCTCTACGTACCGCAGGTCGGCATCATCAATCCGCGGCTGCTGTCGCCCGAATTGTCGTTGGAAATCGCCGTATGGGTCGCGATCGGCGGACGCGGACATCTGATCGGCGCGGTGATCGGCGCCGTGCTGGTCAACGCGCTTAAATTCTGGCTGTCTGCGGCGGCGCCGGAATTGTGGCCGTTTATCTTGTCCGGTCTCATCGTCCTGGTCGTGCTGGTATTTCCCAACGGGCTGGTCGATCTCGCCAAGTGGAAGCTGACGCGGCCGATGGGTATCAAGCGCCTCGCTTCCGAACCGGAGCTGCGCTGATGGCGGCGGCGCTGCTGATCGACGATGTCACGGTGGAGTTCGGCAGCTTCCGCGCCATCGACGCCCTGTCGCTGGCGATCGATTTCGGCGAAGTGCGTGCCGTGATCGGTCCGAACGGCGCCGGCAAAACCACCATGCTCGACGTCGTCTCCGGCATCACGCGGGCCAAACAGGGGCGGGTGGTATTCGACGATGCGATCGACATCACCCGGTCGAGCGAATCCGAGATCGCGCGTGCCGGCGTGCGCCGCAAATTCCAGAAGCCAAGCATTTTCGAAGGGCTCGACGTGCGTCAGCATATCGCGATCGGCGCGCAAGGCGGCCTGCGGCGGACGCTGTCGCCCGACGCTCTCGTACGGCGCGTCGACGACGTGCTGGTGGAGATCGGGCTTGCCGATCTCGCGCTGCGCTCGGCATCCGAACTGGCGCATGGCCAGAAACAGTGGCTGGAGATCGGCATGGTGCTGGCGTCCCGACCCAAGGTGTTGATGCTGGACGAGCCGGTCGCGGGCCTCACCGACGAGGAGACCGAGCGCACCGTCGCGTTGGTCCGTAAGCTTCGACGTCCTGACCGGGCGATCGTGGTGGTCGAGCACGACATGGACTTCGTCGAGCAGATCGCGGATCGGGTGACCGTGTTGCACGAGGGCAGGACGTTGTTCGAAGGCTCGATGCAAGACGCCCGCGCCGATGCGCGGGTCGTCGACGTCTATCTGGGGCGATGACCATGCGCTTTCGCGTCGAAAGCCTCGATCAGCATTATGGCAGCGCGCAGGTGCTGCGCCGCGTCGACCTCGAAATCGCACCGGGCGAATGCCTTGCCGTGCTCGGCCGCAACGGCGCCGGTAAGACCACGCTGCTGAAATGCCTGATGGGTGTGCTGCCGCTGACGCGTGGCAAGATCCTGGTCGATGATATGGACATTGCCGGCTGGTCGTCGCATCGCCGCTCCACCGCCGGTCTCGCTTATGTGCCGCAGGGCCGCGAAATCTTTTCAGAGCTGACGGTCGGCGAGAACATCGAGGCCGCGGCGCGCGCCCACGGCACGTTCGGAACGCCGTTCATGGACGAGGCGGTCGGACTGTTTCCGGTGCTTCGCCAGATGTGGCGACGGCCCGGGGGCGCGCTGTCCGGCGGCCAGCAGCAACAACTCGCGATCGTGCGGGCCCTGGTGACGAAGCCGGGCCTGCTGATCCTGGACGAGCCGACTGAAGGCATCCAGCCCAATCTCGTTGCGATGATTCGCGATGTGCTGGCCGCGTTCAAAGGCCGGATCTCGTTGCTGCTGGTGGAGCAGTATCTCGATTTCGCCGTCAGCCTCGCCGACTCCTTCGTGGTGCTGTCGCGCGGCAGCGTCGCCGAGTCCGGCCGCATCGATAATGCCAGCCGCGAAACGCTCGCCCGCCATATCGCGATCTGATCCCCCTGAAACCGAACGGAGTCTTGCAATGTCCCGCCGCCACGAAATTCCAGCGAAGCCCGAAAACATGGTGTGGGGCTATCTCGACAGCACCACGCCGCCGGTGCTCGAGGTCGCCTCCGGCGATACCGTGACGTTGCATTCGTTTCCGGCTGGCGGCAAGGAAACGCTGCCGGAAGATCGCAGCATCGTGCCAGCGGACTATCTGAACGCGCTCGACACGATGGTGCAGGGGCCGGGCCCGCATTTCATCACCGGCCCGGTGCACGTGAAAGGCGCCAAGCCAGGCGACGTACTGCAGGTCGACATCCTCAGCGTCAAGGTGCGTCAGGATTGGGGATTTGTCTCAATCCTGCCGTTGCTCGGGACGTTGCCGGACGAGTTCACCGAGTATGAAACCATCCACCCCAAGGTCGATCACGACCGCAATGTCTGCATCATGCCGTGGGGAACGGAGATCCCGCTCGATCCGTTCTTCGGCATCATCGCCACCGCGCCGCCGCCGGCCTGGGGCCGGTGCGGATCGCCGGTGCCTCGCGTCTTTGGCGGCAACATGGACAACAAGGAACTGCGCGCCGGCACGACGTTGTATCTGCCGGTGTTCAATGAAGGCGCGTTGTTCTTCGCCGGCGATGGCCACGGCGTGCAGGGCGATGGCGAAGTCTGCATCACCGCGCTGGAGACCGGCGTTACCGGCACCTTCAGGCTGACGGTTCGCAAGGACATGGACCTGACCTGGCCGTTCGCCGAAAGCGCCACGCACCTGATGTCGATCGGTCTCGATGAAGACCTCGACGACGCTGCCAAGCAGGCGGTACGCGAGATGGTCAAGCACGTCTGCGACCGTACCAACCTGTCGCGCAACCAGGCCTACATGCTATGCTCATTGGCCGGCAATCTGCGCGTCACGCAACTCGTCGATGGCAACAAAGGCATCCACATGCTGCTGCCGAAGGCGTATCTCTAGGAACCAACAGGTGCGCCTCGCGCGAGCCACGTTATGCTTGAGGCTGCCTCGCGCGCTGCCCTGAACTCAGGTTCTCCGGCCCATCCGCGTGCCTGGCCGATGCGCCCGGCAACCGGACCACAAAGATCGGGGCGGACGACGACCGCGAGATCAGAACGGTTGCCTTTGCCGTGGCGTTCCCCAATCGATGGGCGCCTGCTGACCATGCGTCGGGTATTATTGCTGCTTCGCCAGGCCGCAGGACTCGCGCATGATAAATTCCGTCGGCACGACCAGCCTACCTCGGCACGACAGCGTCGTTTCCTCTCAGCCTCTCGAGCGCGAAGCGCGCGGCCATGCGCCCGACAGAGCGATCAAACCGGAAAAAATGCGAGGCTGCTCGACAGGGCGGGAACGCCGCACCCGGCGGCTCGAGCGCCATCCATCGGCACAATGCACATGCGTTTGTTTACGTGCTGGAGGGGGCTGTCGTGATGCAGCTGAAGGGTGGAGAAGAGGTGACGCTGACACCGGGACAGTCGTTCTATGAAGGCCCGGCTGACGTTCATGTCATCGACCGGAACGCGAGCGCCAACCAGCCGGCGAAATTCCTGGTTCTCCTGATCAAGGACAAGGGCGCCCCGGCGCTCGTGCCCGCAAAGTGATCTAGATGCAACCCAAGTACGCCACTGTCGTTCCGCCCGTTGTTTGCTGCCCCTCATGAGTCAGCTTGTGGCCCTTACGGAACACTGGCGTCGCCTGCTCAGATGCCTACATCTAGACGTGGAGGGGACTTGGCCTAGTCGGCTGAAGTTGGCTTGTGACGGAGAACAGAGAGCCTGTCCATACTCCGAACAGGGCGTGCACCAGACGGACTCGCAGTTCGGCCCGATCGGCGTCGCCTAGCGTGGCGATTTTGATCAGGTTGCTTACTCAGACAATCCCGTGCGCGCTGTAGATCGAGATAAAACAGGCGCATCATTTTGGACGATAACGATAGTTGGCGCACCCGACACGATTCGAACGTGTGGGTCGCCAGCTGTTAGCGCGAGACGGACGATCTTTGATCGCGCTGCTCTTGAAATCCTCTAGCTAGCTCCCATTGGTCCATGATGGATTGGAGCGAGAGTTCAAGTCTTACAACGCTTGGAGAGCGGCGTACGCACGCCGTGTGCACGGGGAGATCTAAAAATATCTATCGAGCGCAAGCGTCGGCGGTCGCTCTTGGCTTGGTGTGTGAAATGGAGGGTGCAGACCTCACGAAAGGAGCTTTCAGTGTTCGGTCGATTCGATGAGCTACCCCAATCTGTGGTCGCGGTGAAAATTGGCGTCCGGAGGTTCGAGGCGCTCACCGCTAGTCCCGCCTTGCGGTGCAAGCTCTGACATTCAGTAACGATTGCCGTCGGGGACCGGAGGAATCTCGGGTCGCAGAGGTCACCACCAATTTCAGTTAGGAGAACGGCTACGTCTCCGAGAAGATTTCAACGATTTCGTTGGTCATACCGTTCACGATCAGCACCTGGTTCTTCATCTTCACGTACATGTAGTCACGCAGCTCAGGCATTTGCGAGAGAACCGCCGTCGGCAACGATTGGGCCTTAACTCCTTTTGTTGGCACGACAGCAGGAGTGAAGTCCTTGGCGGATTTGGCGGCTGCCAGACGGAATTCCACCTCGTTGTGTTCGGTCAGCACGGCCTTGCGAATCTGCTCGCGCTGGGAGTTTGAGAGGTTGAGTTTCGGTAACGATGGATTCTACAGCACCTTGGTGCCGTTGCTCAGTTCAAACCGCGCTTTGTCCATTCTGTTGCGCCTGAAAGCGGGGTGCCGCCATGATTGCCAGTGCGGCGACGATGGTGGGCTCCTCATGGGCTTCATCCTTCTGCGGATGCTCTGCCCCTGGAAAGTAATGGAGAGAGTTTTCCTCCGTTCCTGACGAGCCTTCGCTGGACGAGCATTTCGCCCGCGATCGGCTCTGGTTCCAGATCGGGAACCGGCGCGCGCAACTCAACATCGCGAGAGCTGTGAGGCGGTTCACACCGGGGAGTCCTGTTTGGCACTAGTCAGAGCACTGCAGGATATCGCTGCACGATATTTCTGGATTTCAAAGCGGGAGATTTCGCATGAAGCTTCTGATCGTTGTTTCTTTCACCGCCGCCGTGAGTCTGCTTGCTGCTCTGACCGCCATACCGCGATCACACTCCGGCTTGACGACCGGGCGAGGCGGTACAGCAAACACGTCGATATTGCATGACATGCAAAGCGCCCGCAGCATGGACAATTTGCCAGCCGAGGACTTCGAGGATCGGTCATTGGTGTATCCGAGGGAAACGAAGCGCTGATTGGAAACAACGCGCGGCAAGCTTTAAGGGCCCCAGAAGGCAGTCGGGATGGACTGATCGCCCGCCACCAGACCAAGCGATTGCAGTTCACTTCGATAAGCGTTTATTTCGAGAATGGCGAGGAGAAGCGCCAGCACGATCACGGTAAAGATGAGCGCCGGCGATGCTTTGGCGGGCACACGCTCATGGCGTGGCGAAATCGCATTGCGAAGCAATCGCCATAGAGAGGTGAGATGCAGATACGTTTTTGGTCGTATTTGCATAACGTCATCCTTGACGCGTCATGATCGAGCATAGGATCAGGCTATATCCGGTTCAAGCTGACAACGGCCGTTGCGGCATTGAGTAGCAGGTGCATCTTGTCTCGTGCGATGCAGCATTGAACGGGGCAACTGCTACCAACATCGACGAGATAGCGAATGCGAATGGCCCAAAGGACCGCCACGAGTCTGAGCATGACCGCCGCTCTGCTGGCGCTTCTTGTTGCGTCGGCGCAGGCACAACTGGCGGGTCACGGCGGTCCGGTGCGGGCAATTGCGATCTCCGGCGATGGAAACAGCCTGCTGTCGGGCAGCTTCGACACCGCCGCTATCCGATGGTCGCTCAAGACAGAATCCGCCGAGCAGGTTCTGCGCTTCCACTCGGATGCGGTGAACGCGGTCGCCTTCCTGAAGGATGGGCGAATGGTGACCGCTGGAGCGGATGCGAAGGTCGCGATCTGGACGTTCGGCAGGCAGCGGCCGGACCGGGATTTCGAGGGCCATACCGCACCGGTCGTTTCACTCGCTGTCTCGCCGGACGGCGCAAGGCTGGCTTCTGCCTCCTGGGACCATACGGTTCGCGTCTGGTCGCTGGACGACGGCACGCATCAGCTGCTGGAAGGGCATTCGCAGCAGGTCAATGGCGTCGCATTCACACCCGATGGACGATATCTGGTAAGCGTCGGATACGATCGCGAACTGAGGATCTGGCCATTGGCGGGCGGCACTCCAAACGTTATTGCGCTAGGATCACCCCTTAACGCCGTGGCAGTCACGCTTGACGGCGAGATTGTCGCGGGCGGTGCCGATGGGAAGCTGCACTTTCTGACGACGGAGGGCCACGAGAGCAGCGAGGTGCAAGCCGGGCAGAGGCCTATTGTCGCGCTGGCAGTCTCTTCCGACGGCACGTCGGTGGCGGCTGCGGGAATTGGCGGCAGCGTTGCTTTGATCGATCGCGAAGCGCGGACGATCGCGCAAACGCTGGCCGATTCCGGTTCGCCCGTGTGGGCGGTCGCGTTCTTGCCGGACAGCGCAACATTGCTGACTGGCGGCGCCGACGGCAAGATCCGGCGTTGGAACGCTCGGACCGGCGCTGCCGTCGGCACGTCGCAAGCCCCGGCGAGCGATCCGCTCGCCGCCTATGCCGGAGATCACGGCGCCGAGGTGTTCAGGGCGTGCGTTGCCTGTCACACCCTGTCAGGGAAGGACGCGCAACGCGCCGGCCCCACGCTTGCGGGCCTTTATGGGCGCAGGATTGCGTCACTGCCGGGCTATCGCTTCTCGGACGCCCTTAAGGGCATGAACATCATATGGACGCCCGAGACCGTGTCGAAATTGTTCGAACTCGGTCCGAACACCTATACTCCCGGCACGAAAATGCCGGAGCAGCGGATTGGATCTGCGGAGGATCGCAAGGCCCTAACCGATTTTCTCGGGCGCGCGACATCGAAATGACGCCGAAGGTCTAGTACCCGGGCCATCGCTCGACCGGAAGATCCGTTAAATCCGGACGGTCCCTGAGCATGGTGGAGACGTCCATGTTGGGATGTTCCTTCATTGCCTCCGTGACGCAGTTGTTGACGTATTTCCTGCGCGAGAGCCACTTGATCTTCTTGCCCTTCGCTTCCGCCTTGCAGGCCACGATCGCCCGCTTAAGGGCGGCTTTGTCGGCCTTCGATACGGCAGCCGCGGCCGGCACGGTCTGTATTGCGAGGGCACCAACAAGCAGCGCGGTCGCGAATACTCTTGCGTTTGTGCAACGAAACATAACGCCCCCCATTGTTGCTTATCGATTGATTACTTGTTCGTGATCTCCGGCTAATCCTTGCGTTCTCGCTCGCGTAAATAATCATCCGTCGTCCGGGGCGGAGCGCGTTCCGGAAAGTCGTTGAACGGATCGAACTGCTGCTCGCTCATGGTGACGACGCGGCAATCGGCGCACATCCTGACCACGTCCAGCCGCTTGTCGCCGGCGGGATACATCCAGTGCCGGCCCTCGAGCTTCGCCGCGATCTTCTCGATCGTGCTCTTCACGCCGAAGGGCGTGCCGCAGCGGATGCAAAGCGCTGGCTCCTCTTCCCTGATTATGCGGGCTGGAGCGGTGGCGGCGCGGAAGTCGATCTGCGGCTTCAAGGTGATGACCTTTTCCGGGCAGGTGCTCTGGCATAATCCACACTGCACGCAGGCATCTTCGACGAATTTGAGCACGGGACGCTCGGGATCGTCGCGGAGGGCGCCGGTGGGGCAGGCCGAAACGCAGGCCAGGCACAGGGTGCAGCCGTCCACGTTGACACTGATCGCTCCGAGCGGCGCGCCTTCTGGCAAGGCAATCACGTCAGTGGGCGCAGGCGCGACGCGATGCAGCTCGCGAAGAGCGAAACGAAGCAGGTCGCGCCGCTTGCCTACCGTCTTGAAGGTTGCGGGAGTCTCCACGGCCGGCGCGGGCTCGATGGCCCGCAGCACGTTCCCCAGCACATCCGGATCATCCGTTTCGATCGTCGAGACAGGTTTGCCGGAAAATCCAAGCCCGACAACAATCGCATCGGCCATCGCTATGGTTCGGCGAAGACCGGCGACGTCGTGCCGCGGTTTGGCCCGCAGCAGGAAACGGATTGCCGCCGTGCCATAGGCAAAGGAGGCTGCGATCGCTTCGAGGCCGACCTGCGTCACCTCGTTGACGGTGAACGGCAGCACGTTGGCAGGAAGCCCGTCGCCGTAGCGGGCGAGAGCATCAATCAGCGCAGTGCCATGTTGGCCATCGTGAAACAGGATAACCGCATTCGAGCCGCCGGCTTCACGATAGGTCAGCAGCGTCGCGCGCAATTTGTGAAGCAGGACGTCGGCTGGCGGCAAGGCATAGGTCGCTGCGCCCGTCGGACAGGCAGCGACGCACTGCCCGCAACCGGCGCAGACCTCCGCATTGATCCTGACATGGTCGCCGTCCGGGGTGATCGCTCCGGTCGGGCAGAGATCGAGGCATCGATGGCAACCCGTTAATTTAGAGCGCGAATGGACGCAAATCTCCGGGATGAAATTGACGTATTTGGGCTTGTCGAAGCTACCGACGAGGTCGCGCGCCCTCAGCACGGCACGCAGCATCGCAGCCGGATCTCGCGGGTCGGCGCGGAGATAGCCGTCACGCAGCTCATGGGCGGAGAAAAGCGGCGTTCCGCCGGAGAGATCAAGGACGATGTCGCAGCGCGATGTCAGGTCGTTGCGCGAAGCGTCGAAGACGAGCGCGTTGCGCGAGGAGGGGCGCGGGGCCGCATAGTCATCGACCGTCAGTTCGAACGCTCCCAGATAGCCGCTGGCGTTACGGATCGTTCCCTTGACGATTGGGAACGACGTCGTTGCCGGCGGCATGATCTGTGTCGGCTTTGTAATCATGACCGTCACGTCGAGATGCTCGGCAAGCAGTCGGCCAGCTTCGATTGCCACTTCGTCGCGGCCGTAGATCAGGATCACCCCTCCGCTCGCCAAGGTGACAAACGAAAAATCGGGCATAGCCTCCGACGCCGCGGCAAGCAGAGCTGCCATTTTTGGGCCCGCCTTCGCAGCCTCCGCTGACCAGCCGGCCGTCTCCCGAAGGTTGACGAATTCTATCGCCCCGGCACGTTGCTTCGCTTCCTCGCCAAACAGCGCCGCCTCCTGGGTGCAGCCGACGATAAGGGCTCCATCCGCCTTCGCCGCGTTGCGAAAATAATCGAGCTCCGCACGGCAGAGCTGACGGAATCCGGCGATTTCGCTTTTGCGGCACCCACGGCTGATCGCGCCCGTGTCGAGACGCATGGTGTCCTCGCAAGAGCAGATCAGGATCGCTTTTGGCGGTTCGGACATGCGCAGCCGCTTACCTCACCGAGAGGCAGGGAACGATCGCGAGCAGACTCGCGTCAATCCTTCTGCTCGATTAAGTTATTCTCACGAGAAAGGAAAAGGAAGCCGGAGGTCCGACTGACACCGACAGCCCCCAAGCGCTCTGCGGTTTCGGAGTCCATAAATCTGCCTCCGCCATTCACGCTGGTGAGGCTGCGCGAAAGCCGTGACGCCTTTGCCCACGCAACCGATATCGCGAAGGCGAGTGGGGCAGGTACGCTGACCTATGTGGGGCGGTTCGATCTTGCCGAATTCGCAGTCGTGCTCGAACCTAGCGAGCCCTTGCGCACTGCGCGCCGCGCTTTCTACGCGGGGATGGTGGCGCTGACCGATGCCTTGCGTGCCTACGCACCGCCGAACAAGGCGATCGCGATCGACTGGCCCGACACGGTCCGTGTCGACGGTGGCCTTGTTGGCGGCGGACGGCTTGGCTGGCCGCCATCAGCGGAGGAGGACAAGCCTCCGCGCTGGCTGGTGTTCGGCGCCGTGATCCGGACTGTTGCGATCACCGACACGGAAGCTGGCCTGTATCCGCTCGCTACCGCACTGGATCAGGAGGGATTCGGCGAGGCCGGTGCGGTTCAGCTCACGGAAAGCTTTGCGCGGCATCTGATGCGTGCGCTGGACGGCTGGCAAACCGACGGGTTCGACGGTATCGCACGCGAATTCCTGGGTCGGCTGTCGCGTGAGCCGCAGATTACGCATGTGATAGCTGACAATGGCGACCTCATCACCCGCCGGATCGGGACAGATATGACCGCCCGGCAGGACCTGAGAAAAGGCTTGCTGTCGCCCGCATGGCTCGATCCAAATTTCGGAGGGCCGCGCCTGTGAAACTCTTGCGCACCATCGCGCTCGATCCGTCCGACAGGTTCGTATTCGACGTGGCCGCGGAGCCCGGAGATTGGGCGGTTTCTGGCGCGTTCCGCTTTTGCGATCAGGATCCGGCGAAGCTGGGCGGCAAGGCCCGTTCGGCGTTTCGCAGCGGCTTTCTTGGGGTGCAGTCCTGGGGCTGGTCGACGCTGGCGCAAATCGTCCCTGCATCAGAGGACGACCGGCTCGCGTTGGTGGAGCTCCTTGCAAAACAGCTGGTGGAACAGTTCGCCGCGCCGGATGCTGCGACCGCGCACCTTGCCGCGGAGGACGAGGTCGCCTTTGCGCAGTCACTCTGCACCCATCCCGTAAGCACGCTGATCGCCGTTCATCGCTCAGTGAACGATAGCGAGCTCCGCGAGTCATTCCGCAGGCTGCGACTGCGGGAGGGGCCGCGTCACGGCAATGCGTTCTCGTTCATGGAGGTCGAGGATGACCTCGAGCCCGACAGCGATCTAAATCTTGCGAATATCGGCGCGGAGCCGTCACGGCGATGAAGGATTTCTGGATCACTTGCGGCCATCACCTGCTCGATCGAGATGCGGGCGGCCGCCTCGTGGCGACCGAACAGTTCCTGAAGGCCTATTTCGTCCGTCCCGAGTTGATGCCGCCGGACGATGCCTGCGATATCGAACGCAGGCTGCATCGGGAGTTGCGCGCCGATCCGCGCAGGGCGGTTGCCGAGGAAGAGGTTGCCGCGATCGGCGATGCGGATGCCCGGGAGAATTGGCAGTTTGTGCTGGCGTTCCGCGACCTCTTGCTGCGCGAACCCACGTTGGAAGCGGCCTATCTTGCGCTCGTTCGGTCAGGGTCGATCAACCTGCCGCCCCTGTTCGTGAACCAGCTCGTGCACGTCATCCTGCGCAACGCACTCGATGGTTGCGAGGACTCGTTCGTGTTGCGTGCAGCCGAGTTGTTCTTCCGGCCTCAGCTCATCGTGCCGCACGAGCAGTCGTTGCTGCTCGGTGACGCGGAAGTCATTGGCGGACGAAACTTGACGCCGGTGTTGTCGCTGATCTCCATGTTGGGGAGCGCGACTGGAGCCGGGGTCGACGTCTTGGGCGATGCGAATGCCGACAGCTACTGGCATCGCAGCGATCAGTTCGATCTTGCGGTCGATTTCAGCAGCGGAACGCGGGGGCCGGCTGCCCTGGCGGACGTCATGAAACTCTGGATTTCTCATTTGCTTGGGGTTGACGTCGCGATCGAGCCGCTCACCGCCCTGCGCGATGCGAAGCTCGCCTGGTATGTCGGGCTCGATGCCGAAGCCACTCGGATCGGCGACCGGCTGTGGCACGGCGAGACGCTCGATGACCGAACGATGGCGCGCGTGCTGGCGTTATTTCGGGTGACTTTCGCTGATGCACATCTGGTCGTCGACGCCGTCGGGCGCGAGGGCGTCTATCTGATACTGGCAATGAGCCCCGATCAGCTTGTGCGGATGAAACCGCAGAATCTGTTGACGGGGCTGCCGATCAAACACCTGGAGGCTATGACGTGAGTTCCGCCGTCCTGCCGTTGTTGCGCATTCCGCTCGGCGTCGTGGTCGAGCGGGCCAGCGCGGAATCCCCGTGGATCGATTTTGTCTGGCGCGGCACCGGGGTGTTGCCGGATGAGCCCGACATGACGCCGTGGACCGTCTTGCGGGAGCAGGAGGGAACCACGCTGTTTTATGCCGGGAGCGCGATGGTCGATCTCTATCGTTCGGAAGCAGCGCGCTACCGCGACAATCTCGCCAGCGGTGATCCCAGTGTCTGGATTATACTGACTCCTTCCGAGGGCGCCTGGCCCTATGTTGTTTCGGCAATCACCGCAGACCCCGCGGAAGGAGAGGCATTCAGCGAAGCCGGTGCCAATCTGGTCGAGGCGGTGCCGATGCCTGAGGTGCTACGTCAGGCGATTGAAAATTTCATCGTGCAGCACCACGTCGAAACGGAGTTCGTCAAGCGCGAGCGGCGACGCGCCGACCCCGAGGCGCTTGCGCGGCGTCTCCACGAAGGTGAGCATGAATGAGTGACGAGCATTTTCTGGCCCGCTGGTCGCGTCGCAAGCAGGAGGCGAAGCCCGATTACGTCGAGCCGGCGTCGGAACAAGCGTTCGAGGCGAGCGCGCCGGCGCCGGCAGACCCTGCGCCGGCGGTGCCGGCTCTCGCCCAGCCGGATCTTTCGAACTTGCCGCCCATTGAATCGATTGATGCCGCCACCGACATCACGGCTTTCCTGCGCAAAGGCATTCCGCTGGAGTTGAGCCGGGCGGCGCTTCGTCGTGCCTGGAGTGCCGATCCCGCCATCCGCGATTTCGTGGGCTTGGCGGAGAACGCCTGGGACTTCAACGACCCGAACGCCATGTCGGGCTTCGGCCCATTAGACTGTTCAGCCGAGCGGGTCGGCGCGCTCGTCAATCGCATTGTCGGGGGTGCGGCGGAGGCCGCCGAAAGCCTCGCCAACCCGTCCACCGAAGGGGCCGAAGAGGCCGCGCGATCGGCTGATGTGCAATCCGAATTTGGGCCGTCATCAGGCCCGGTGAAGGCGATCACCAATCCTCAACGGTTCGGGGAGCGCCCGGTCGAGGAAGTACCGCCCGGTTCTGCTGCGCCGCAACCCGCAGCTGCGCGTGACGAGACTTCCGTTCCGCGCCGCACACATGGCGGTGCGCTGCCCCGGTAGACTGCGACGAAATGCGATAGCCTAAAGCTATGGCAGTTGATTGACCGCTTGCCGAGGCGGGCCGTATTCTTCGTCGTCCGCAAATGCATTTGGCCCCTTGAACGGGAGGTCGGCGTGCGCGATGCGGGACTTGAACGCGCAATTGATGCGGCGGGCGGCGTCGCCGAGCTCGCCCGCAAGATTGGTATTGCCCAGCCTTCAGTGTCGAACTGGAACAGGGTGCCTGCGCAACGCGTGATCGCGGTCGAGACCGTAACGGGCGTCCCGCGCAAGCTGCTTCGCCCCGATCTCTACAGCGGGCCTGTGGTAGGCGACGCAGTTGATCCGATCGATGCGGCGCGTGCCCAGGAATACGTGCTGCTTGCAAGCTTGCTTTGGTCCGCGCCATCGGCCGCATTGCTTGAGCAGATCGCGCACTTGAAGGGCGATGCGACGCCGCTCGGGCGCGCCCACATAGTTCTTGCCGACGCTGCATCGGTTGCCGTGGCATCCGAGGTTGAGCGCGAATATTTCGATCTGTTCGTCGGTCTCGGCCGTGGCGAGTTGCTGCCTTACGCGTCCTATTACCTGACCGGCTTTCTCAACGAACGTCCTTTGTCGCGCCTGCGCGACGATCTGGCTCTGCTCGGCATCGAGCGGGTGGAGAACAACTTTGAGCCGGAGGATCATGCGGGGACGTTGTGCGAGATCATGGCGGAGCTTGCGGTGGCGGGCCCTTCGGCATCGCCGGACGCGCAACGCGCCTTCTTCGAAAAGCACGTATCCCTCTGGATGGGACGTTTGTTCGCCGACATGGAGAAGGCGGAAAGCGCTGGATTCTACCGATCGGTAGGGACGCTCGGACGGGTTTTTCTGGAAATAGAAGCCGAGGCTTTCACGTTCGCCAACTGACCGGCGCTGCCGGTCCGGGAGTAACGCGATGAAAGACGAGAGGAAAACGATAGCCGGCCGCCGCGACTTTCTTCGTAAGGCCGGAATCGGCGCCATCGGCGCGGGAGCCACACTGGCGACGCCCTTGATTGCGCCCGCAAAAGCCGACAGCGAGACCGACGATGAGAAACGCAAGGCGCGCTACAAGGAAACCGACCACGTGAAGGCCTACTACCGCGTCAATCGTTATCCCGGGTGAGGGAGGCGGCCGTGCTGATCAAGAGAACACAACAGCGTTCCGAAATCGTCTCAAGCGGATCTATCGCGGCAGGCTTGTCCGGGCAAAGGAATGGTCTCGACCGCCGCACCTTCCTGCGCCGCTCGGGTCTTGCGGGCGGTGCGCTCGCCGCGTTGAGCACGCTGCCGCCTGGCAGCGTGCGGACCGCTAAAGCAGCAATGGCAGGTCCCCTCTCATCGGGGGCGACGGTTCGCAAGAGCATTTGCACGCATTGCTCGGTGGGATGCACCGTGACCGCGGAGGTGTTGAACGGGGTCTGGATCGGTCAGGAGCCGAGTTGGGATTCTCCGATCAATCGCGGATCGCATTGTGCGAAAGGCGCTTCCGTGCGCGAGCTCGTGCACAGCGAACGCCGGCTCCGTTATCCGATGAAGCTGGTGGCTGGACAGTGGACGCGCGTCTCTTGGGAGACGGCGATCAACGAGATCGGCGACAAGCTACTCGAGGTTCGCGAGAAATCCGGCCCGGATTCGGTTTATTGGCTCGGCTCGGCCAAAATGACGAATGAAGGCGCCTATCTGTTCCGCAAACTCGGAGCATTCTGGGGCACCAACAACACCGACCATCAGGCACGCATCTGCCATTCAACAACCGTCACCGGCGTAGCCAACACCTGGGGCTACGGCGCGATGACCAACAGCTTCAACGATATCCGCAATGCCAAGACCCAAATGATCATGGGCGGAAATCCGGCTGAGGCGCATCCGGTCTCGTTGCAGCATCTGCTCGAGGGCAAGGAACTCCAAAAGGCCAACTTCATTGTCATCGATCCCCGTCTAACGCGAACCGCGGCGCACGCGACTGAATATGTCCGCATGCGGCCGGGTACCGACATCCCGGTGCTCTACGGCATCATGTGGCACATCCTCCAGAACGGCTGGGAAGACAAGGAATTCATCAGGCAGCGCGTCTACGGTTTCGACGATCTTCGCAAGGAGGCCGACAAATGGAATCCGGAGGAGGTTGAGCGCGTCAGCGGTATTCCCGGCGAACAACTCAAGCGTGTCGCCAAGATGTTTGCGACCGAAAAGCCGTCGACGCTGATCTGGGCCATGGGCCAAACCCAGAAGACAGTCGGCACGGCCAACGTGCGGGCGAGTTGCATCCTGCTCCTCATGACCGGCAACGTCGGCGGACCGGGTATGGGCGCCAACATCTTCCGCGGCCATGACAACGTGCAGGGAGCGACTGACGTCGGGCTCGATATCGTCACGCTGCCGTTCTACTACGGCCTTGCCGAGGGCGCCTGGAAGCACTGGTCGCGGGTCTGGGAGGTCGACTATGAGTTTCTGAAATCGCGCTTCGATTCCAAGCAGATCATGGAAACCCCTGGCATTCCGCTGACGCGCTGGTTCGACGCGGTGACGTTGCCGAAGGATCAGGTCGCGCAGAGAGACAATGTGAGGGCGGTGTTCGTGCAGGGACACGCCTCCAACAGCATCACCCGTATCCCTGAATCCCTCAACGGGCTGAAGGCGCTTGAACTGCTTGTCATCGCCGACCCGCATCCGACCACTTGGGCATCGCTTTCCATCGAGGCGGGACGCAAGGATGGCGTCTACGTTCTTCCGGTTGCCACGCAATTCGAGTGCAAGGGTTCGCGTGTCGCCTCCAACCGCTCGCTGCAGTGGGGTGAGCAGATCGTCAAACCGGTGTTCGAATCGAAGGATGATCTCGAGATCATCTATCTGATGGCGAAGAAGTGCGGCTTCGCCGACAAGATGTTCAAGAACATCAAGGTCGAGAACAATCTGCCGGAGGCCGAGGATGTCCTGCGAGAGATGAATCGCGGCAGCTGGTCCACCGGCTATTGCGGCCAGTCGCCCGAGCGCCTCAAGGCGCACATGAAGAACCAGGCCAAGTTCGACTTCCTGACCATGCGGGCGCCCAAGGACGATCCCGAAGTCGGCGGCGACTATTACGGCCTGCCGTGGCCGTGCTGGGGCTCGCCTGAGGTGCGCCATCCCGGCACGCCGCTGCTCTACAATACCAACTTGAGTGTGATGGATGGCGGCGGCACGTTCCGTCCGCGCTTCGGCATCGAGCGCGAGGAGAAGCTTGCGGACGGTACCACGCGCAAGGTGAGCCTGCTTGCGGAGGGATCCTACTCCAAGGATTCCGAAATTACGGACGGCTATCCGGAATTCACGCTGGCGAGCCTGAAGAAGCTCGGCTGGGACAAGGATCTCAGCGAGGTGGAGATGGCCACCATCACCAAGATCAACTCCGCCAATCCGGACGCGGTCTCATGGTCGCTCGACCTCTCCGGCGGCATCCAGCGCGTAGCGCTCAAACACGGCTGTGTGCCCTATGGCAACGGTAAGGCGCGCATGAACGCGTTCGGCCTGCCCGATCCCATTCCGGTTCATCGCGAACCGATCTATACGCCGCGCGTCGACCTGGTCGCGAAATATCCGACCCTGCCCGACGCCAAGCAATTCCGCTTGCCGAACATCGGTTTCTCCGTGCAGAAGGCCGCAGTCGAGAAGGGGATCGCCAAACAATTCCCGCTTATCCTGTCTTCGGGCCGCCTCGTCGAGTACGAAGGTGGCGGCGAGGAGACGCGCACCAACCCGTGGCTTGCTGAATTGCAGCAGGACATGTTCATCGAGATCAGCCCGGCTGATGCCGCCGATCGCGGCATCAAGGACGGCGGCTGGGTCTGGGTGACAGGCGCCGAAAACAATTCGCGCGCCAGGATGAAGGCGCTGGTGACTGAACGCGTCGGTAAGGGGGTCGCCTGGATGCCCTTCCACTTCGGCGGCTGGTTCGCAGGCAAGGATCTGCGCGGCAATTATCCGAACGGCACCGATCCGATCGTGCTCGGCGAAAGCGCGAACACGATCACTACCTACGGATACGATCCGGCGACCGGCATGCAGGAGCCCAAAGTCACCCTCTGCCAGATCGCGGCGGCATAAGGAGCAACGACCATGGCACGTATGAAATTCCTCTGCGACGCCGACCGTTGCATCGAATGCAATGCCTGCGTCACCGCCTGCAAGAACGAGCACGAGGTACCCTGGGGCATCAACCGGCGCCGCGTCGTCACCATCAATGATGGAAAGCCGGGCGAGCGTTCCGTCTCGATGGCCTGCATGCATTGCACCGACGCCCCATGCGCAGCGGTTTGCCCGGTGAATTGCATCTACACGACGGCCGACGGTGTCGTGCTTCATTCCAAGGACCTCTGCATCGGCTGCGGCTATTGCTTCTACGCCTGTCCGTTCGGAGCGCCGCAGTATCCGAAGGTCGGCAACTTCGGCTCGCGCGGCAAGATGGACAAGTGCACCTTCTGCGCTGGCGGTCCCGAAGCTGACGGCAGCAAGGAGGAGTATGAGAAATACGGCGCAAACCGTCTCGCCGAAGGCAAGCTGCCGCTCTGCGCCGAGATGTGCTCGACCAAGTCGCTGCTCGCCGGCGACGGCGAGATCATTGCCCAGATCTACAAGGAGCGTGTGATGAAGCGCGGCTACGGCTCCGGCGCCTGGGGCTGGAAGACCGCCTATCGGGAGACGATTGAGTCGTAATGGCGATATCGCCGGCGATCGCTCAATACCGGGAGGAATTGATGGTGTGTCTTGCACGATTTATTCGGCTCGCGGTTGGTACAGGCGCGCTGGCGCTGTTGGTATTCGCGGCTTCACCGTCCATTGCCCAGCAGGTCAATCCGACCGCAAGCTCAGTCAAGGAGCAGCAGCTTCTCCAGGAATTCAACCGGGTCCAGGGACGCGTCAGCATTCCCGACCAGCGTTCCGGCGTGCTCGAGCAACCGGCAGGCCGTGAATGGCGTGAATTCCGGAACGTGACGCTGCACTGGATAGGCGGTATCGCCATTCTGGGGATGCTTGCGGCGTTGATCATTTTCTATCTGATCCGGGGCATGGTGCGGCTTCAGAGCGGTCGTTCGGGCCGGACCCTCGTGCGCTTTGGCTCATTCGAGCGCTTCGTGCACTGGATGACGGCGACCTGCTTCATCATTCTTGCGCTTTCGGGATTGAACGTCACCTTCGGCCGTACGCTGCTTCTGCCCTTGGTGGGTCACGAAGTGTTTTCCGAATGGTCGCAATGGGCGAAGTATGCGCACAATTACCTGAGCTTGCCGTTCACGATTGGCGTCGTTCTGATCTTCCTGATGTGGCTCGCTGGCAATATCCCGAATAAGGTGGATATCGCTTGGCTCAAGCGCGGCGGCGGCATCGTGGGTCACGACCACCCACCGGCCTATCGTTTCAACGCCGGCCAGAAGGCAATCTATTGGATCGTTGTCATCGGCGGGGGCGTAGTGGCAGCCACCGGATATGAGCTGATGTTCCCGTTCTATCTATCAGGTATCGAAGGGATGCAGCTCGCGCAGGTCGTCCACGCCACCGTGGCGATGCTGTTCATCGCGGTGATGCTGGCCCACATCTATATCGGCACGATAGGCATGGAAGGGGCGTTCGAGGCTATGGGTAGCGGCACCGTCGACGTCAACTGGGCGAAGGAGCACCATAGTCTCTGGCTCGAAGAGGAGAATGCGCGTATCGGTGCAAACGATGCGCGAACACAGCCCACTGCCGCGGAGTAGGTGGCGCACGCAGCCCGAGACGTTTGGCGCATCCCACTAAAGGCGCACGCCGGTCGTTGCAAAGGCTTGCTGGACCGGCTCCTGCACGCGGTTCAGAACTGCGGCCCCAATTGCTGCCAGAACAATGGCGGCCGCGCAGGCGAGCAAGAAGGACTTCATCGCTGTCTCCCAAAACGGCCGGGATGTCATGAGCTTACATAAAACAGCTCATCGCGCATAGCGCCGTCATGTGCCGTCGTTAGCTGCGGTTCGAGGAGGCCGCAGAAGAATGTGCGCGGACGCCGTTCTCGTCGCACCGGCGTCTCCAGATAAGACGGTGAACCTTCAAAGGAAAAACTCCGTCGCTTCCCGTTGCGCAGCATTGATAAATTCCCAAGCCCAATGATGAGATATAAATCTCAACAATTTCAATTGGTTGGATAGCCGCATTGTGCACGACCTGTGCATCGGGAGATCAACAGAAGTCAATTGAGGGAATGTGTGTTTGGTCGCACCCTACGGTGATTGGCCCTCTGCAGCCGTGATGGGCCCTATTATCCTCGCGGCTACTACACCACAAAGACAGAGTTCGAGGCCGAGCGGCCGAGCAAATAGGATGCGGTTGCGTGCCGCACCGCGAGGTGGGCCTCACCGTCGTGCGCGGAGCGCATCGATGGTGTGGGCCGCAAAAACGCCTACGCTCGCTAGGGCCAGAAATGCGATCAGGATATTCACGAAGTCCATCCTCGCGCTCGAGGAGGCCGGCTCCTAAGACAAAGCGCCACACGCCTCCCTGGTCGAGAGCCAACACCGGCACCGTTCGGGAGACGATCGTGTTGTTCACCAACCTGAGGTGATGTTGCAATGCTCTGGAATGCCACTGGCCGTTCTCTGAGTCGTGCTATCGTGAGGCGGTTTGTCGGTTGCTAGCTTTAGCGATGCCCCCTTGCGGAGCAGACCCAAGGACTTCGACGGTAGCCGTAGCTCCGGCGACGAGTTGGTTGCGCTCGTCGGCGCGATCGAGCGCGATCCGGACTGGGACACGTTGTGCCAGCCGCACCCAGTTGAAGGTCGGGTTGACGTTGGCGAGCAGGGTCGAGCCGTTGCTGCGATCGCGATCTTCGATACCGGCTGCAACGCTCTCGACCTTGCCCAGCAACGCACGGCTGCTTCCCATCAGGCGCACGTTGACGGGATCGCCGACATGGATGCGCTGCAGCTTGGTTTCTTCGAAGTAGCCCTGGACGTGCAGCGTGTCACTATCGAGCAGCGCCATCACGCCCTTTCCGGGAGTGAGATAGGCGCCCGGACGCAGCTCGTTGTTGGTGACAATGCCGCTGACCGAGGCCCGTACCTCGCTGCGTTCGATGTTGAGCTTCGCAAGGGCAACGTCCGCGAAGGCCTGGTCATAGGCCGCCTGGGCCGAGCCCTGGATGGCGACGACCTGGTCCATCCGCTGCGTGGAAACCACGACGCCGGGTGTCAGCGCGCTGTAGCGCTTTAGATCGGCATTGGCGTTGTCGAGCGTGGCGCGCTTGCCTTCCCGTACCGCCTCTGCCTGCTTGAGCGCGATTTCATAGCGCGCCCGGTCGATCCGGAAGAGCACATCGCCCTTTTTTACTTGCTGATTGTCCCGAACCAGAACCTCGCTGACAAAGCCGGAAACATCGGGAGCCACGGGCACCACGTCGGCTCGCACATGTCCGTCACGGGTCCAGGGTGCATCAAAATAGTAATCCCACAGCTTGTAACCGGCCCAAAGTGCGACCAGCACAATGAGACCGGTCAGCGCGAAGCGACGCAGCGGGTTCAGAACGGCTTTCATGGCACCAACTCCTTGGAGGCGAGGTGAGGAATGGGAGTGACGCCATCGGGGGCCTCTCGATCCCGGCGGCGTCTGCCGATCTCGAATCCGTGCATGCCGGTCTGCCATTGGAGGCCAACAATCGTCCCCTTTACGGGCTGCAGGAGAAAGAGAGCCGAAAGCCCGGTGACGGGGAGCCAGATCAGCAGCTGAAGCCAGGCCGGAGGTGAATAGGCGATCTCGACGGCAAGAAGTCCCGGCACGACAAGGTGGCCAACGATCGCGATCACGAGATAGGCCGGAAGGTCGTCGGCGCGTTGCGGCGTGTAATCTTCACCGCAAACCTCGCAATTGTCGACCACCTTGAGAAAGGCGCCGAACAGGTGGCCTTGTCCGCAGTTCGGGCACTTCATCGTGAACCCGCGCCATAAAGCCTTCTTGAGGGAGACGGGTGCGGTCATGTGAGTAACTCCGCTGAGCCTAAGACGAGGCCGGTGACGAGGCAGATGAAAAGCGCGAAATCGAAGAGTGCGGGATGCCAGATCCATCGATAGAGGCCGATACGCGCGATATGCTTGCTGATGAGGCGCTCGAACGCGTAGGCAACAACTGTCCAGAGCAGGAGCGTCGGAACGAGCACGCCAAATAGGTCAAGTTGATATTTCATGCGGCGATCGTCCCAGGTTCGATTTGCTGCGGTTGATAGGCCGGCGACTCCGGAAAGAGCCCGGAACGAACGCCGGTGAGACCGACCAGCACGCGATCGCGGGCTTCGCTCCTTGGTTCCTGCAACGTCAATGCGATGGTCCCGTCGAGCTGCCCCATCAGGTCATCGGGGATCGTCCCCCTCGTGTGGGTCCGGCAAATCGGGGCAAGACGAGCGAAGAACGCTTCGGTTGCCGCTCTTGCGCAGCGTGACAGCCCCAGGCTCGAGCGCCTCACGCCGAGAATGTTGAGCGCCGTCCGAAGTTGACGAAGATTGGCGGCGCCGCTCCTTGCGTCGGCAGGGACGACGGCGATACGCGCAGCAAGCAGGGCGAGGCGATGCTGCATGAGGCTGGCAAGCGCAAAGGGGTCCTGATCCGAGGTGCGCTCGGCGACTGATGCAAGCGTGGTCCAATTGCTTTGTAGCAATCGCTTTGCCATCCAATCGGCTCCAGCCAGGCGAACGATGCCGCAGGTCACGCCGGTCAGCGCTACACCGAGCATCAGCGCAACGCTGGAGTTGGCATAGGTGATAAAATCGGCCGAATAGGTCTCGGTCAACGCGAGTTGCACCGAGAGGTAGATGGCAAGTATGGCGCCGATACGCGCGGTCGCGGGCCGCGCAGTCATCCAGCCGAACAGCACGAAGGGAGGCATCAATGCGGCGATGAGCACCTCGAGAGTCGTAATCCGCGGCAACACGCCAAACAGGTAGATGCCATGGACGGCGATCACGACGAGGAATAGTCCGTAGAAATTGCGGAACGCCGGAAGCGGATCGTCCGCGCCCGCCAGAAAGCTGCCGACGACAGCTGCGAAAAGCGGTGCGGCAACCCCGTCTGACCAGCCGGTCGCAATGGAGAAGCAACTGCAGCATAGCACCGCAAGGGCCACGGACCCGGCCGCCAGGAGCGCAGACCAGTAGTCGCGATGCGGGACGGCAACAGCCGCGGCGCCATGAGAGAGGGCGAGAGGAAACGAATCGGGATTGCGTTCCTCGGAGATGGCCTGGCGCAGAAGCTGGCAATCCTGCATGACATCGATAAGGTTGCGGAGCCGCGCAACGAGACCAAAGATCGTGATCTCGATCCAGTCGGCGTCCACGCTCGGTGCTGGTCGTACTTCATCAAGTGCTGCGCGCAACCCGCTTGCTTCCTGCCCATCGCGACCGCCCGCTTCGAGCCATGCCGCTATCCTTGAGCAAATGTTGGCGACCCGCACAGCGGCCTCTTCATGCGAGCTGATAGGAAGCCTGCGATCTTCGATCGATCCGAGCAGCGGCAGTAGCGACAGCATGTGCTGCCGGAGCAATTGCAGCCCCCGTCCCATGTTCGTGGACGTGGTCGCCTCATAGCCGAGATGACGCTCAAGCTGGTCGATTTCGGAAGCCGCGGCGGCGAGACGTAGGCGTTCGCTATCACGCTGCTGATCGCCGCCGCGGCCCGTCAGGACGTCTGCGGCTAGCCGGCGCGCGCCGGCTAGCCATGCGTCGGTTTGCGCGGTGACGGCGGAGGCTACGCTGCGCGGCATCACCAGCATCGCGACGATGTTCGCGCACACGATTCCGAGCATGATCTCCTGCACGCGGGAAACCACGATGTCAAAGGCCGACTGGGGCGTCGAGACGATGGGAAATCCGAGCAGCGCGACGGTGTAGCCGGCCAGCATGAAGACGTAGCCGCGCGGCGTGCCGTCGATCAGCGAGAGATACAGGCAGATGCCGACCCACACGGCGATGCAGAGACTGAGCAGCTCCGGCGCGTCGACGAGGTTCGGAACCAGCACGATGGTGCCTGCCCCACCGATCAGTGTGCCCAAAATGCGATAGACGGCCTTTGAGGTGGTCGCTCCCGTGAAGAGGTTCGAGGTGATGTAGACTGACGCCATGGCCCAATAAGGACGCGGCATGTCCAGCAGCAGCGCGATCGAGAACGCCAGCATCGCCGCTGCAAAGGTCCGCAGCGCGAAGATGATGGCGGCATGTCGATCGCGGAATGAGGCAGCTTGGGTCATGGCGGCGGCGAACCGTTGCGTCAGCAGTGAGCGGAATTTCTATGTGCGATGCATGACTTCGCTTCGGACAGCGAAGCTGTTGCAAATACGTTCGAAACGCATTCCTGCCGTGCTGGGCGTTGCAATCCGCAGCTAGCGGCAGGCGCCGACGTCCGGATGACGCCGATAGCGTCCGGTTTCAGGACCGTCACGAACATCGCGAGACACAAGAGTATCCCTGCGAATACGGCGAGGCACAGAACGTCTTTCATGTCGGCTCTCGATCAATGGGTCTTGGCTGCACTCGTCATACGCGTCCTGGGCTGCTGCGGCTTTGCATGGATTGCCGATGCATTTTCATTTTTTGCTGTCGGGCCAGCCGCCGCAGCTTCTTCCACCGCAGCGAACGCATCGCGTGGGCTGCGCCGCGAGGTCTGGGAAAAAACTTCGGGGACAAGGTCCGGCGCGAGGCCAGACTCAGCAATGTGTGTCACTGGCGCGTGAGCGGTGTCGAATACTATCCGCTCCGGCCATTTTTGGTCCGAGGTGATACGCAGGTTGGCCCGTTCGCTCGGAGCGACCGCGGAATGTGAATATGCAGGAGGCGCTGGGAGCAGCCAGTCAGCCGCAAACAACAACCCGAGGAGGGCGCCTCCCACGCACACGAAGTATTGACGTATCGGCACGTCGAGCGGCCTTTCAGTGAATAACCAGCCTGGCGAAGATAGTCGCATGACGGCCCGCGTGCTTTGCAGAGCGTGCTCTCATCTTGTCATTTGTTGCTGCCGGCTAGCTCGCAAACGATATGCAGGCTCAGGCAAAAACCGAAAGCGAATGCCTGACGTCCATCAGGGTGGATTGGGCTGCGTGGGATCCCGCCGTTTGACGATATTGACCTGGCGCCTGCCCGGTCGCCTGCTTGAAAGCTCGCGTGAAATTGGCTTGGCTGGAAAAGTTGAGCGTCAGCGCGATGTCCACCAAGGGGCGATCACTACGTATCAGCAGGGCTTTCGCCCGCTCCAGGCGCTTGGCACTGACGTAGCGATGGGGAGATTCTCCGACGGCTTGTCGGAAGGCTCGCGCAAAATGGTATTTGCTCAGGCACGCGATCGTTGCCATGCCTTCGAGGCTGAGGTCACGTTCCAGATTCGCATCGATGTAGTCCAGCACACGAAAGAGTCTGCGCTGATCGAGCCCATGGTGGGCACGACGCGGAAAAAGCTGAGTGAGCGATGTGCTGTCCCGCTTTTGAAGCAACCTCGCCGCCAGACTGGATGCGAGGGATTGGACGAACAGACTGCCAGTGGAAGTTTCAGTCTTTAGCTCGGAGGCGACGGCAAATCCGATCTCGGCCAGCAGCGGATCCTCGAAACCTGTTTCGTAGTTTAACGCGTGGATTACCGATTCACCGGTCTCGTTTTCGAAATTGCTCGACGAGAACTGGCTTAGTGGAAGATAGATGTGCAAGAATTCCGGCAGATCCTCAGCGAAATCGATCTCACCTTCCTGCAAGCCGGGAGGAGAGAGCCAAACCGTACCTCGCTCGGCGACTATCTGACTTTCGATGCCTGGCGCCCGCCGCGTCAGAGTCGCTTGATTGCTCCGGGTGGCGACGCAAATCCGGATATCAGATTGTGGGGTCCTCCACGGGCCAACCCCTCTTCTAACAGCGCACAATTCGGCCGACAGGCCGGACCAGCCCCGATCCGTCGACGACAGCAGCAGCTTGCCAGGACAGTCCCGATCCCAAACGCCGCGGTGCGGCCACTGCTCATAGCGGCCTGCGGCGGTCAGCTGCTCTGATTGCATCTCCATGTGGCGCTCCAGGATCGCATTCATCATTGTTGGGAGGCTAACTCGGCACAGGCGGCGCAATTTGCTCGTTATCGGTTGTTAGAGGCTGTTAGTGTTTGCGAGTCTCACACCAGACAGCGCCGCCCCACACGCCCGCGGCAATGGCCGCTAATACTCAATACTCCGCCGAATTTGGGATCATCCACGCCGACACCGTCTGCCAAACGCCGTCGCTTGACTTGCGCCGATATGTGACGAAGTCGGCCTCGTCGCTGTACTGGATTTCGTACCGATAGGATTCGAGATGCCTTGTCATTGAACTCTCCCGTGTTGAGGACGGCGCTTCTCACGTCATCATCCCAAAACATCGATTGGAGAGCTCGACTCAGAAAGGGCCATACGTGGAAAGGGTCCTTCCAGGCAGCGGAAGGTTCGTACGAGATCGCCAGCTGATTCACCCAACCGATGCCGTCTTCCGAAATCCGGGGCGGTATGGCAAAGTTGGAAGGTATCCTCCCGATTTATGGAAGGAGATCCGATGGATCGCCTGGAAGCGATGTCGACCTTTCTGACCGTGGTCGAGCAGGGCAGCTTGTCCGCGGCGGCGCGGCAACTGAAAACGCCACTCACAACAGTCAGTCGCAACGTATCCGAGCTCGAGGCTCACCTGCGGACCAAGCTCTTCAACCGGTCGAGCCGGCAGCTGGTGCTGACGGATGCAGGCACGTCCTACGTTGCAGCTTGCAAGCGCATCCTCACAGATGTGCTCGAAGCGGAGCGTACCGCCTCCGGCGAGTATACCACGCCGACGGGCGAGCTGGCCGTGACCACCCCATTGGGCCTTGGGCGCATCATTCTGATGCCGATCATCGCGGATTTCCTCAAGACCTACCCGGATATCAAGGTCAGGATGATCCCCACCGATCAGAAGCTGAGCCTTGCCCAGGAGCAAATCGATGTCGCGGTGCGCATCGGCGAATTGCCGGACTCGAGCCTGGTCGCGCTACGGCTCGGCAGGACGCGCCGGGTGGTGTGCGCCAGTCCGGCCTATCTGGCGGCGCGCGGAACGCCGCGTACGCCTGAAGATTTGGCCGCGCATGATTGCATCAGCTATCCCGGCTTCTCGCCACCCGATGTCTGGACGTTCGTGAGAGGCAAGGCGCCCATCGCCGCGCCGGTGCATACGCGGCTCACCGTCGGCAGCGCGGAAGCGGCTTGTACGGCAGCCCGCGCTGGCGTGGGAATTTCCATCGCCTTTGCCTATCAACTCGAAGCCGGTTCGGAAGCGGGAGCATTGATGACCGTGCTGGATGAATTCCAGCCACCGGCAATGCCGGTTAATCTCGTCTACACAGCCAACCGATTTCTGCCGATCAAGGTCAGAGCGTTCCTTGACTTTGCAGCACCGCGGCTGAAGCGAGTTTTCGCGGAGTAAACCGAGCCGTGCTCACTCCGCTGTCGAGTTTCCAAAATCCGGAAGGATGACTCCCGGGTTCCCCGCCTGTTGACCCCGGCCTTTCGCCCTACCTCCCAGTCACGACCTGCCGGAAACGGCGTTGCGAACTGGAGGCGAACATGGGTGAAGTTATCCAATTTATCCCGAAGGCCGAGCGCGAACGGCTCCGCCTGATACGGGAAGCCCGCGCGATCTACGACAGCGTCTTCCCGTCGGTCGATCCGGTCAACGGGCAGCCCGATAGCGCACCGATCGTCATCAACGGAACCTGGATTCATCGGGGCGGCGAACCGTTGTCGTAATCAACGACTTCGCAGTGCTCGATCGTCAACTATTCGGAGAAATCGTCATGTCAATCCGCAACACGCTTTTCGCTGCTGGATTCGGTATCGCCTCCCTCACGGCCGCCCAGGCAGAAGGGCTGCGTCCAATCGAGGCCAAGAGCATCGACCTCGGCGCGATATCTGGGGTCGCCTACTATACTGTCGAGCGCGACGGATTCCACGTGGTTGCGACCTTGGCACAGGGCGAAACAGGAACACCGCTCCGCGTCGTATCTGTTCTTACACCTGGTCAGCGCGTGCTTCTCTCGACACCGCAACCGGCGGGCGTGATCGAGATCAGCCGCGAAGGGGACAGCGTGCTCATTCGCAAACCGGGCACAGCCTCGAACTGAACTTCGACTCGTGCGGCTGCCAATCCATGTGTGACCATGCAGCAGTAGCATTCTCAAAAGGAAAAGTGAGACAGGAAAATACGATGAACACCATTTCACGTCGTCACATTCTGGCCGCCAGCGCCGGAGGTCTCCTGAACCAGGTAGCGTACCTGCGACTCTTGAGACCATGAATGCGTTGTCTTTCTGGTGGCGGAGCGCCATGCGAGATCCTCATGACGTGCAGGTCGTGGTCAGTGAAGGTGTCGCGTTCGACTTCTTTAGCGCTATTATTCCCGTTCTGAAGAACCTGAAAATCGATTCCGGGCGATATTGGAGCGTGCATGCCGACATCGGCATGCACCATTTGACGATGGGGCCCGATCTTTGCGAGGAGGTCGCGCCAAACTCCGTGAAGGGGCAGCTCTATCACCGCACGCTGTGGCAATCCGCCACTCTCTACCACCAAAATGCTCAGCTCCTGGATCGGCGAGCGGGTTGCGCCGACCGCTGACCTAACCGGACTAAGTCGTCAATAAGGCAAGAATCCAGGTGACGAGTGCATGCCCTGAAAGCTCGCGCCGCGCGACAGGACTTTTCCGCCATATTTTTTTTGAATGTCCGGAACCTTGATCCGTGCAACGTTTGTAGGACACGGGATCGTTAATCATTGCGCGGGCAGGCCAGTAACAGCTCATCGTAGGTCTCTCAGTTTTCGAAGCGGGTTAGTTGCCGCGCATCCGACGCGGATTGATCAGGCACGTGACGAGTGCGGCAGCGACGGCCGTCAGCGTCACGGACACTGCACCGGCGGTAGACCACCCAAGAACCGGGACAAGTGCGCCGAACGTTGGGCCAGCGACGAACCCGGCAAGATGTGGACTTGCTGCGGACCCGCATTGAGAGGATGATGCCGCGCAAGAGTTGGTGTCATCCGTCATTTCGATGGAGATCAGCGATGCGCGTACCGGTCTACTATGGCGATTACCTGCGGCTCGACCGCCTCTTGTCATCGCAAGAGCCCGAAAGTGCCAGAATCGGCATCAGCGCCCATGACGAGATGCTATTCATCATCGTCCACCAGGCCTACGAGCTGTGGTTCAAGCAGATCCTGCATGAGCTTGACCGGGTTGAGGCAGACTTTGGCACGATCCCAGTCACCGATGATGCCATGGCCCGTATCGTACACGGGCTCAATCGTGTCCACGAAATCCTCAAGCTTGTCGTCGCCCAGCTTGACGTGCTGGAAACCATGACGCCATTTGACTTCCTGGATTTTCGCGACCTGTTGATGCCGGCTTCGGGTTTCCAGTCCCTGCAGTTCCGGCTGATCGAGACGCGGCTCGGCTTGCCGCCTGAAACGCGCATTCCATTTGATGAAAAGGCGATCGACGAGCGTCTTTCCCAATCGGATCGGGACGCCCTTCGAGCCGCCGGCGCTCGGCCATCATTATTTGACTTGCTCAATCGTTGGCTTGCGCGAACGCCATTTCTCGACTGGGGAGGGGAGACATTCCGCGAGGCCTATCGCACTGCGGTCAAAAAGCATCTAGCTCGCGATGCCGAGCTGGTGCGTGCGGATCCTGCGATCCCGCCGGAAAAGCGCGATCGCGAACTGAAGAATATCGAGCGGGCTATTGCGTCGTTCTCGGAAATTTTCTCGGAAACAGACGAGGGGGGTAGTTGGCGGCTGTTGCCGCAATCAGTGCAGGCTGCCCTTTTCATCACGCTCTATCGTGACAAGCCTGCCGTGCAGCCGGCGTTCGGACTTTTGACTGCCCTCATGGACATCGACGAAACCCTAACTCTGTGGCGATATCGGCATGCACTCATGGTGGAGCGCATGATCGGTTTGAAGATCGGTACTGGCGGCTCCTCGGGTCACGCCTATCTTCGGATGACGGCCGAGCGACATCGCATTTTCTCTGACCTGTTTCGACTGTCCACTTTCCTCATTCCGCGTTCAGCTGTGCCCGAGCTCCCGGCCCCGATTCAGGAGCAGATGAGGTTCGTTTACGCGTCATGACCATGCTCGATCTTACCGCTCATTTTGCGAAGTTTCGCGCCGCGGCGCCTGAGCGGATCAACCTCGCGGCGCACAGCCACCACGACTGGCCCGACGTGACACTCGCGGCGCAAGAGCAGTGCTGGCGCGATGCGGCGCGGCTCGCCGGCGAAAAATGGGGCTTGGTGTTCGATGAGCTGATCCCGCGGGTCCAGGCCGGGATCGCCAAGCACCTCCAACTACCCGACCCATCGACCATCGCCGTTGCGCCCAACACGCACGAATTCCTGCGCAGGTTGTTGTCCTGCTTTCCGTCGGATCGACCTATCCGTATCCTGACGAGCGACGCCGAATTCCATACCGCACGGCGTCAGATCGACCGCCTGGAGGAGGATGGATTGGTCGCCGTCACGCGCATATCCGTCGAGCCATACGAGACCTTCGCTGAACGCTTTCATGCGGCATGCGGGAGCGGCGAACATGACCTTGTCTTTGTAAGCCAGGTGTTTTTCACCTCGTCAGCAACGTCGGGAAATCTCAAGGCCCTGGTCGAGGCAGTACCTTCGCGCGATACTTTCATCGTAATCGACGGCTATCACGGCTTCATGGCCCGTCCAACCGATCTGTCTGAGATCGCGGGCCGCGCCTTTTATCTCGCAGGCGGCTACAAATATGCGATGGCGGGGGAGGGATGCTGCTTCCTGCATTGCCCGCCTGGCTACGGCCCAAGACCCCGAGACACAGGCTGGTTCGCCGATTTTGGCTCGCTTGCAGCGCCTCCGGGGAAATCAGTCGGGTATCCGCGGGATGCCGGCCGTTTCCTCGGTGCGACCTTCGATCCCTCGGGTCTCTACCGGCTTGTCGCCGTATTCGATTGGTTTGCCCGTGAGAGCTTGACCGCTGAGCAAATCCACCGTCACGCGCAGGGATTGATGACGTTATTCATCGAGGGGCTCGCGCTTCAGCACAATGAGGGACTGCGGTTTGCAGATTTGATTACGCCATGGGGCGCTAAGGCCCAGCACGGCAATTTTCTGACGTTCCGGACGCGGCGTGCAGGCGAGATTGAGGCAAAACTTGCCGACGTCCACGTGCACTGCGATCACCGCGGCGACCGCCTTCGCTTCGGTTTCGGAATTTGCACGAATGCAGCGGACCTCGATCAGGCGCTGGCGAGAATCCGACGTGTGATTGGCAACTAAGGCCCGTCCGGCACTCAATGGTGCGCAGTCTGCGGTTCTGCGCGTTCTTGCAGCCAGAACCAGCCGCGTCCGCGAGGGTTTGAACGGCTTCGTCGGGAGCAGGCCTACCCGTCGAACGCGCAATTCTGCAAGCGACCGGGATGATCGGTGAAGTCACCTGTCGCTTCACCCACGTCTACCCGGACGGGCCCGCGCCCTTGTGATTTGCCGGGCCTCCAAGCGTGGACAGCCGATCAGCGTATCCGAGTTTGAAGAGTACGTCTTCGGTATCGTCTTGCTGAACGATTGGAGTGCGAGAGATTTGCAGCGTTTCGAAACCGAGTGGCTCACTACAACCTCTGCCGCGTACATGAAGCTCTGCGCACCACGCCTGCGGTCGCGCTTGGAGTGGATTGAGCGCGTGTGGAGTATCGGGGATTTGCTGGACACCGTCTTGCCGCTGGACCCGAATCGGCCGGTTCGGATAACGCGGAATTTTACCGTAATCGATGGCGGCAAACGGTAGGTTTGCCAGAGCCCGCAAATGCAAAAGGCCGCCCGGAAGGCGGCCCTTCAAAATTCTGGGATTTTATCCGTGATCAGGCGTGAGACGGATCTGCTCGGTGCGACCAACCTCGCCCGCGCGAGATCAGTCGATCTCTTCGATGACCCGACGTTCGTGGGGTTCGACGATGTAGGTGCGGCTGTCCCGGTTGATGTACCGGTACTCGCGAAGGCTCGGAGCATCCCGATAGACCTCGTCTGGAAAGACATCGATGTCAACGCCGTCCGGCACGCGCTCGCCGGTCCGGATCTCGGTTCGGACGGTGCTGCCGGTCGTGCGACTCTCGCGTTCGACCGGGCGAGCCTTGACGTGTTTGCGGACAACCTCTCGGTCGCGGTCGCTGAACGTCACCTTGCGTTGCTCGGTGCGCGCCGGCGCCGACGCGGTCGAGCGGCCGGAGTACGGCAGGACCGTCACGATCTTGTAGGTGGACGGCTCCACGATCACGATCTCGTCTTTCACCAGGACGAAGTCATAGCCCCGATACTGGGGCACGATCTCGACGACCTCGGCTGGCAGTGGCTGCAGGCGGACGTCCCGCGGCACGACCGTGCCCACCGACAACGAGAAGTTCACGTTGGTGAGGGGCTGCACGTTCAGGTGCGAGATCGACGTGCTGATGCGCGTCCGCTGCTGGTCGTTGATGTTCGCCGAGGCGTTCACATTGGTGTTCGACGAACGGTCAGCAGTGTTCTGCTGATTGTTCGGCTGCTGCGCGGTGTTTGTCGATCCGCTACCCGTCGGCGACTGCGCCTGGTTGGTGTTCGAGGCGGGCGGATTGGCGCTCTGCGTCGGATTGTTCGTGCTTGACGGCGGATTGGTCTGCGCCGGGTTCGAGGGCGTTGTACCCTGGGTGGAGGGATTGCTCTGAGCCTGGTTGGCCGAATTGTTTGAGGCAGGCGCCTGGGTCGTGTTCGTGCCGCTTCCAGAACTGGACGACTGGCCTGCCGCAGTCTGACCGTTCGAGGACGGAGCCTGCGTCTGGGCGGAATTCGACGACGGGTTGGTCTGTGCGGATCCGGATGACGAGCCGGATGACGTGGTCGATGTCGATGGTGACGTGGTTGATGTGGAATCCTGCTGACGCTGCGTCGTCGACGGACTGGAGCTTGACGTGCTTGGAGAAGACTGCGCAAACGCCGAAGTCGCGATGGCGACCGCAGCGGTCGTAGCCAAGAATAAACGCTTGTTCATCTGAACCTCCCTAATGTGGACGCCGATCAACCCTCGGCATGGCCTTCGGTTCCGAATCGAGAAATATCGGCAATTGCCGTGAGATCGGGGCCGGGATTTTCTCTGGGGAGCCGGCGATGCTGCTTCGCGGAATGGCGAGCGCGCGCTAATTACCAGAGGTGGTCCGCGGAAAGAATCCTCGCCCGCCTAAAGCGCTTGCGAGAGCGCAGCATCGAGTTCCTCGAGCGGCGTCACCTGCGAGCGACCAGCTCGCGATACCGGCTTTCGTATTCCCTCGCCATGCGACTGGCGACGAAACGATCCTCGAAACGGGCGCGGACCGTTCTTCTGTCCAGCCGCACGGCTTCCTTGATGGCTTCCATCGCCTGCTCCTCGCTGTCCACAATATAGCCTGTGACACCGTCCTCCACGACTTCCGGCACCGATCCGGAGCGATAGGCGATCACGGGCGTGCCGCACGCCATCGCCTCGATCATCACCAAGCCGAAGGGCTCGGGCCAATCGATTGGGAACAGCAAGGCGGCGGCACCCGCGAGGAACGGTTGCTTGCGGACTTCGTCTACCTCGCCGACCAGCATGATATTCTCGCCGTCGATCTCATGCTCGAGCTTCTTTTTGAAGTAGACCGTCTGCGCGCGGGGAATCTTGGCGGCAATCCGCAGCGGCATCCGGACGGCGCGGGCGATGCGTATTGCATCCTCCGGGCCTTTCTCCGCAGTAAGTCGCCCGAGAAAAGCCAGGTACGAACCCGATTCGTAGGAGGGCCGAAACAGATCCTTAGGTAGTCCGTGCGGAATCGTCGCGATCCAGTGCGCGCCCGGAAGGGGCTGGCGCTGATTGTCCGAAATGGAGACGAATGGGGCCTCCGGAAACGCGCCGACGACGTCGGACAAGCCGGGAAGGTCGAGCCGCCCGTGCATGGTCGTCAGAAACGGCACACCCGCGCGAGTCAGGACCGGCAGAGGCAACCAGTCGACATGCGAGTGGATTACATCGAATTCGCCTGCGCGCTCGGCGATGGCCTCAATCAGCAGCGCGCAGGCGGCGTTTGAATCGACGCCCTTCTGTCCCAGCCGCAATGCGCGCGGCCAGACAGCATGGAGCTTCCCCTTCGTCCTCGAATCTCCGCTCGCGAACAGGGTGACGTCGTGCCCGAGTTCGACCATCTGATCCACCAGCCAGGCGATCACCCGCTCCGTGCCACCATACAACCTTGGAGGAACACTCTCGGCCAAGGGGGCAAGCTGGGCGATCCGCATCGATCACTCACCAAAGACCGCGGAGATGAGAAAGGCGATCGCGAGCAGCGTCGAAAAGGGGCCTTGTACTCCCCCGACCTACGTGTATGACGAGCATTTTCATGCTCGTCTTCATTCGTCTAGGGGAAGGCGGTGCAGGTAGGCAATCCCGAAGCCGGCGAGTTCTTCGGTATCGCTCTCTCGCTCTTCCCCTCTCCTTTGCAGGAAGCGTTCGAGAAGGCAGCGCCGGTTGTCCTGCGGACCAACGTCAGGGTGGCGCGCCCGGTAAACTGTCCAGGCGGTCTCCGCGGCATTCTTCAAGACGACATCGTTGACCATCTTCACGCTCCCGGCGACCGATCCAACCTCTGGCAACTCAAGACGTCAGCAAAGTTTCCTATTTTTCCCGGCCACCCAAATGAGTCAAAGAATACGTATCCAACACGCTTTGGCGGTCCTCTCGCGTGCCGAACAGCGACGCTGCAGGCGCTGGCTTCGGCCAGAGCGCTTGGCGGCAAGAAGCGGGGACGAAGTGGGGCTGAAGCCGACGGCTTGCTGCGGGCGCGGCGCTCTCCGTCCGCATCTCGGCGGTCCCGCCTCCATGAACTCGAGCACGGCACGACCTTTCTCAGTGGTGTGCCATCTGCCTTTCAGACGCTCGACATGCGAGAGGATATCGAGCTCGGACAGCGCGAGCGGCAAGGCGCTTAGTCGGCTCGGCCCAGTCGCCCCCTCGTCGCCAGAATCGCTATATCGCGCTTGAGGTCGGCATGACCGCGAACCCCCTCGGGATACTGACCAGGGTCTTGGGCACAGTGACCTGGAAGTTCACCCCGCCTGCTTCTGCCTATCGCCCCCTGTCGGAACGTCGTTAGGGGCCTCGCGTCCCACCTGGTTCTAGCTTCTCGGACGAGGCGTCACTGTTGGTAGCCGCTTCAGAATCCTTGAGGCCACGTGGGCGCACACTGGGGCTTCATAGCGCGAGACATCTTCGCAGACCTCGTCGATTACGGCGCGCAAGAGCGCGATCGTGGCCTACCGAACATCGGAACCCGTAGCGCAAGAAGAGCCGATTGCGTAAAACTCTCTCCGGCGAATTCAACAAAGTTAACGCGGCCACATCGGGCAACAGCCATCGAGCGCTTCCGCGGCGCAGCATGAACTGAGCCCCGCCTAGAACTTCCTGTTGGGGTGAAAGTTCGATGCGCTCGGGTCAAGGTGCGTCGGCGCCGAGTACCCATTGCCCGCCCGCCGTCGGGCAAGCGAAACCATTGCCAATTGTTCCCGTTGTTGATGGGGCGCTCGAACAATATGAAAGGATCCTCGATGAAAAAGATTGCAATATCGGCGCTGATGGTTGGCGCCCTCGGTCTGGCCTCTGTAGCCACGACGGCTCCGGCCGAAGCTCACTGGCGAGGCGGATGGGGACCAGGGATCGCCGGTGGCTTGGTTGCCGGTGCCGTGATCGGCGGGCTCGCCTCTTCGGCTTACGGCTGGGGACCGGGTTACGGTTACTACAGCGGCCCCGGCTACTACGGCGCCAGCTATTATGGCGGCCCGTACGCCTACGACTACGGGTACGACGAGCCGTATCGCTGGGGCGGCGGCTATAGCACGACCTACTACACGGCGCCCGTCTCCTACGGTTATCGCTATCACCGAGTCGTCCGCCCGGCCTACGCCTATTACCGTGGCTCTTATCCAGTCATTCGACACCACTGGCATCGGCATTACCGGCACTGGTGAGAGCTATCGATCCGCACGCAGCGAGGCCGCGCTATAGAAGGCGCGGCCTATTCCTTTGCAGGATCACGGCCAGCATTCTGTCACTATCCACCAGCAAATGGCTCGGTTCGCTCGAAGGCGAGACGCCGGTCGGGGCTTCTTTTCTACAGCTTTGCTGAACGCTTTGGATGCGGGCGGGTCGTGGAGCCTTAATCTCGACGCCCTATGCTGCAGGTATTGCGGCCATGGCTCAGCAGCATCCGCGATGAAATGATCGGCATGAACGGCCGCTCGCAGATAAGAAATCAGGTATCGGCGGAGGCCGGATTGAAGCGGCGGGCCGCGTCGTTCAGCGGCCCGCCACTGGAAGGACTAGTCGATCTCCTGGACGACCTCTCGGGTCGACGGATCGACCAGCATCACGCGCTCGCCCGAGTAGACATAGCGGTACTTGGTGAGCGAGGGACCCCATTCGGCAGGCACCGCCTCGAGCTCGACTTCGCGCGGTACCGGCCGACCGACGACGATCTTCTCGCGGGTCTCCACGGGACGGACCTTGTGTTCGGTGACGTAAGTGCGGATCTTCGTGCGGTATTCCGGCTCGATCTGCACGGCGGCAGCACGTCCGGTGCCGGTGGTGGTGGTGACGGTGGACTGCGCCATCGCGCCCGTTGAAATCATCGCTACCATCGCAGTTGTCAGTAAGAGCTTGTTCATCTTTCTCTCTCCTCGCCGCCATATGCGGCAGGGTCGAGAACCCTCGAATGATGGCAAGGTTCCGGTTCGTCCGCATGCGCCTGACGGAACATTCAGGTTCGGCGGCGGTTCGTCCCAGGTTCCCAGCAGGGACTTGCTTAGGGAGTCCGCTGATGCCACCGTCCGACGCAGCCAGGAGTGCCTCCGATCAACGCCAACGAAGGCTCCTGATCCTGCTGGCTTTGGGATTCATCATTTTTGGCGCTGCTGCGGCCGCCCTGTTCTATGTCCTGCAGCCCGAGACCCTCCGGGTCGCCGTCGGCCCCTCAGGCAGCGACGACCATCAGGTGATCCAAGCGATGGCCGAGGCCTTCGAAGAAGAAAGCAGGACGGTTAGACTGTCTCCAATCACTACCGCCGGAGCGGCCGAATCCCTTACATTCCTGGGGGCCGGCAAAACCGACCTTGCAATCGGTCGCGGCGACCTCGCCATGCCGGCTGATGCGCAGACGGTGGCCGTCCTGCGTAAGAACTACATCGTCATATGGTCGCCGTCCGGACGCGCGGGCAAGGACTCCAAGAAGAAGGGCGCTGCAAAGATCGGTGAGATTGCCGATCTCGCGGGACACAAGGTCGGCATCATCGGACAGACCGGCGCCAACGTCGCGCTCCTGCGGACAATCCTAGAAGGTTCAGGCGTGCAGCCCGACAAGGTTGCCACGGCCCAATTCGGGACCCAAGAGATCGAAAAGCTTGCGCAGGACAACACGCTGGACGCGTATCTCGCCGTCGGGCCCCTCGACAGCAAGATCACGGCCGCGGCCATCGCCGCGACGTCCCGATCACGCGGAGCGCCGAAGTTTCTTCCGATCGAAGCGTCCGAGGCGATCGCCCTGCGGCATCCACGCTACGAAGCCGAGGAAATCCCCGGCAGCGTCTTCAACGCCAACCCGGCCTGGCCCGAGGACAAGATCGACACCATCAGTGTCAGCCATCTTATCCTGGCCAGAAAAGAACTATCGGAAGCCAAGGCGGCGGCCTTCTATCGGCAGCTTTTCGCGGTACGCGACACGATCACGCAACGCGTCGCCGGCGCGGCGCACATCACAAAACCGGAGACGGACAAGGAGGCCGAACCTTCCGTGCACCGGGGCGCAACAGCAGTCATCAACGGGACCGAGCGGACGTTTCTGGACAAGTACAGCGACTACTTCTGGTTCGCCCTGCTTCTTCTCTCCGGGATCGGTTCGGCCGCCGCCTGGCTTCGGCGATATCTGAACCGGGACGAACGGGAGGATAACACCAGTCATCGCAACCGCATTCTCGCCGCGGTTTCGGAGGTTCGCGATGCCGGCTCCGAGCAGGACCTGCTGATATCGCAGCGAGAGGTCGACGCGATCGTCGGGGAGACCCTCAAGTGCTACGACGAAGGAGCCATCGAACAGGAGGACATGGTGGTGTTTGGCCTCGTCCTTGAGCTATTCGATCATGCGGTCACGGAAAGGCGGGCGGCGCTTCAGAGCGGTCTCCCCGATCCAGCGCGGACACAAGGACCGAGTCTCGCCTCTCGCCGATAGCCGCACCTGGCAGGCCAAACTCCTCGTGCAACACCGTCGAAAGCGCCGAGCCGTCGTTCAAGATCGAGAAGACCTCCCGCGGAGGTAGATCCGCGGTGGCTCCCTCGAACGTCTGCTCGCATCGACTTTGGCACGCCGACCGCCAGGTTGGCATCGACCGTATCGGGTCTCTCGGGGCGAGGAGGCGGCGTAAGCGGCGTTCAGAGGGAGTGATCTGCGAGTCTGCGGTTTGGAGCGAGCTGGTGCGCAGTTGAAACACACCGGGCCTGCGCCAAACTTCAAGGTCGCTATCGTGGCCGTCAACCAGGTTTCTTGATCGCTTGGTAAAGCGAAATGCGACCTCGTCGAGATCAGGCCAGGCAAATAGACCTAGCGTGCTGTCCGCGCGTTCCGATCCCTACGTTTCGGCGCGATGGCGGCGGCCGCGCATGTGTCCAAACGCGCCCAGACCTTGGATGCAGACTACCGCACATTCGTCATCCAACTTGGCCGATGCGGAGTTTCGAAGGCCTTCTGACAGCTGTCTATCAATATCAGATCAGAGACGGGTGGACGTTGCAGCCCAATCTGCAATACATCATCCATCCGGGCGGAGGTGCCACCAGCCCTTCCAGTGCAATGCCCGGAAGGGTTCTACATAACGCAACCGTGCTTGGCCTACGTATGACACTGAAGTTTTAGGCCGAGTGCCCGGTAAATGTGGCGCCGGTATATGCGTCACTCCACAGTGACTATACATCGGCTCCATTACTTTTTCTTGGGGACTTTCTTGCCTTTTTTGCGGGCCTTGGAAAGACCGATCGCGATCGCCTGCTTTTTGCTTTTTACCTTGCCGCCCTTTCCGCCACGGCCACTTTTGGCCGTCCCCTTCTTGTACCGTCGCATCTCGCTTTTGACGTCCGAACCGGAGCTCTTCGAGTAGCGACGTTTCTTCTTGGCTTTCTTTGCCATGGGTTTTTCTCTTTCCGTGTGAGGACGATAAATGACGCGGCTGGTGCCAACTTGAGAAGCATGAGCGCGGCGCCGTCTGGCTGTCCCATTCAACGCATCGACAATCTTGTTAGCCCTGGCAAGTTCCACGGCGCGGTTCCGAGCATCCGTCACAGGACGTGCTGAACGCAGTGCCCGCATAGGAACGGTGCCAGGTACTTCTAGCTTGAGGTGCCAGGTGTGATTCTCACTTGATAGGTTGGAGATCCGCGTCGATGCGCCGCACTAGAATTCGGCTCAAGCACCAGATATCCGGCCGACCCGGCCCACGCGGTCGGCGGCTTAGCGCCGAGGAAGAAGAAGAAGGTATCGAGGATTGGATGGGCGGTGGAGGCGACAGCCCGTCAGCTTGAACCGCGAATGATCCCGGGAAATTGCTACTACCACAAACTTCGGAAAGGGTCCTCGTACTGGTTCGATCGCGATTCAGCGGGCCAACCGCTTAATGGCCTTGGCCGCACGGTTGGGCCCATGCCAGCCGAGAAACTTCAGCTCCTTGTTCTCCAGCGCATTCGTCGCGCGAAAGAACTGTTTGAGATCATCGCGCGCATGGGACGGAAGATTGCGGATATCCTTGAGATCCGTTTCGAGCGGCGACCTGTCTGGCACCGCGAACACCCGGTCGTTGCGCTCCGTCTTGCCCTTTTTCCTCTGCTCGACTTCGAGAATGCCTACCGGGCGGTAGCGCAGAACGACACCTGGATAGGTCTGCGCGTCATGCAGGATCAGCACGTCAAGCGGATCGCCATCCTTTGCCTTAGTCGAGGGAATGAAGCCCCAATCGTAGGGATAGGTCAGACCTGCCATCAGCGGCTTCGCCAATGCAAAAACGCCAAGCTTGGAGTCGAAATCGAGCTTGCACGAACTGCCCCGCGGCGTCTCGACCACGGCGAACATATTGTCGTCGTCGGCCCCTCGGCAGTTTTGCCAGATTGGTCATAGCGGGTGACTTGGGCCTCGAAAGGGAATCGGGCCCGACGGAAGCTTGATCCGCCAGGCCCTGCCGGATCAGGCAGCGGTGGAAGCCTTCTTATTGACGCCCTTGCGCAACGCAACTGTGTTGAGCTTGGTGTTCGCCGCCTTCTCTTCATTCAGGTTCGTGGTCAGGAAGCGCACGATATCGTCGTGGCCGAGCTCCTCTGCCCAGGCGATCAAGGTGCCGTAGCGGCATATCTCGTAGTGCTCGACGGCCTGCGCGTTGGCAACGATCGCCGCATCCAGCACCATCTTGTCCTCGATCTCACCGGCCGTTTCGTCGGCTTCTTTGATGATCCCGTCGATGGCTGGGCATTGCGTGCCGCTTGGCGATTGGCCGAGCTTTTCGAAGACCTTTTCGAGGCGCTCGATCTGCTTGTTCGTCTCCTCGAGATGGTTCTTGAGGCCCGTGGCCAGATCCTTGTTGGTGGCCTTGTCGATCATTTTCGGCAAGGCCTTGGTGATCTGCTGCTCCGCATAATAGATGTCCTGCAAGCCATGCAGCAGCAGGTCATCCATCGTCTTGATGTCTTTCGTGAATAGTCCCATGACGTCGCTCCTCCAATTCAAAGCGATGGAACGGCGGCGGCTTGGCTTTGTTCCACGCACTAGTGCCGCTGTCGCGGTCCTGGCGCGTGAGTTGCTCAACGGGCTGTCGCGCACCGATCATCTGCGAATACCGGGGAGGAGGTGGGCTGCCGCGCGCTCGCAGGAACCCGCGCAAACAGCCCGCGTTTTGCCTCTTTAGGTGGAGTTCAGCATGGTCAGCACCTCGCTCTGGATGGACACCGCGATCCTGCCGGAGGCGGCTACGCTAAAGGGCGATGTGCACTGCGATGTCGCGGTCGTTGGCTCCGGGATTGCCGGTCTCTCGACGGCGTACGAGCTGATGAAGCGCGGCCGATCGGTTGCTGTCATCGACCGCAAGGGTATCGCCAGCGGCATGACGGCGCGCACGTCGGCGCATCTTGCGCCGCTTTGCGATGATTTGATGAGCGAATTTAGGAAGCTGCGTGGCCCGGATGCCGCCAAGCTGTTCTACGAAAGTCAGGCCGCCGCCATCGACCGGATCGAGGAAATCCAGGCCAGCGAGAAGATCGCCTGCGACTTTCGCCGTCTTGACGGGTATCTGTTTCAGGGCAACGGCATGCCTGCCGACATATTCGATGAGGAGCTAGAAGCGGTGCGCGAGGTAGGCGCACCGGTTCACCGGTTGGTCGGGGTACCACTTAAGGGCTGCGAGAACCGGCACGTCCTTCGATATCCCCGCCAGGCAAAATTCCATCCCCTCAAATATCTCGCCGGACTTGCGGCCGTTTGCGAGAGCGGCAGCGTTCGTTTCTTCGCCAACAGCCCGGTCGAGGAAGTCGCCGAGCAAGACAGCGCGGTTACGCTGCGAACCTCCCAAGGGCGGATCACGGCGGGGCATGCCGTGATCGCGACCAACGCATCCATCGCCGACCGCTTTCAACTGCACACAAAGGTGGCTCCCTATCGCACGTATGTTGTCGCGTTTGCCATCGAACGGGGCGAATTTCCCGACGCCCTCTACTGGGACACCGAAGATCCATACCATTATGTGCGCCTGCAAACAGGTTCAGATGATCATGATTTTGTTCTTGTCGGTGGCGAAGACCATAAAAGCGGCGAGGCAAACGACGCCGACCAGCGCTTTGCCCGGCTGGAGAGTTGGGCACGCGACCTGATCCCGGCGCTGCGCCGCATCACCCATCGCTGGTCGGGCCAGGTTCTCGATACGATCGACTATGCCGGCTTTATCGGCCGCGAGCCCGGTAGCGAACGCATCTTGCTCGCGATGGGTGATTCGGGCCAAGGCCTGACCCATGGCGTGATGGGCGCAATGCTGAACACCTCCCTTATTCTGGGTGAGGATCATCCGTGGAAATCTGTTTATGCGCCGGATCGCAAGCCGCTCTCAGCGGCGTGGAATTTGCTGCGCGAGAACGTGACGATCCTGCAAAATCTCACGGAATACCTCGCGCCGGGTGAAATCACCTCGCTCGAAGAGCTAGAGCCGGGTGAGGGCGCCATTCTACGCCGCGGTCTCGAAAAGATCGCGGCCTACAAGGGCAAGGCTGGCGAACTTCATCTTCATTCGGCCAGTTGCACTCACGTCGGCTGTCATCTGCACTGGAACAGCTTTGAGAGTTGTTGGGATTGTGCGTGCCACGGTTCGATCTTTGCGCCCAACGGACAGCCGATCAATGCTCCGGCCGTGTCGGCTTTGCGCCCCGTGAAGGCCTAGCGAGATATGATCAAGGATCTGGGAGCGGTCGATCTTCAAGGACGACGACATCGAGAAAGACGATCTGCGCAGCCCGCGCACACCTTGGGCCGTCCTGCCGCCGCGGCCGATCGAGGCCATCGCTGAAAGCTTTCGATGTGAGGTTCTGATCATCGGCGCCGGCATAACCGGTGCGCTGATGGCCGAGCGCCTGACACGGCAAGGCCGCCAGGTGGTCATCATCGATCGCGAGCTTCCCAGTCTCGGCAGCACGATGGCCAGCACCGCCATGCTGCTCTGGGAAATCGACCGACCCCTGTTTGAACTCGCGCAGCTCTATGGCTTCGAGAAGGCGGTGCGCTGCTATCGGGCAAGCCATCATGCCGCGCAAGGTCTGCTGTCGCTGGTCGCGCATCATGGAATTGCCTGCCAGGTGCGACGACGCCTTTCGCTCTATCTCGCCGTCGATAATAGTCCGAAGCGTGTCCAGGATGAATATGCGTCCAGGGGCCGCGCCGATCTGCCGTCCCTCTATCTCGATCATAGCGCGTTGCTGCAGCGCTTCGGCATCGCGCGGGCGGGCGCTCTGTTGTCAAGAGACGCGGCTGATGCCGATCCGGTTCTGCTCACGCATGGCCTGCTTAATATCTTCCTCCGGCGCGGCGCTCGCCTTCTCAAGGCCAATGCCGTGGCCTACGATAGCGCTGCCCGCAGCGTGACCGTCGGCCTTGAGAGCGGCCTTTCGATCGACGCGCGCCAGGTCGTGCTCGCGACAGGCTACGTGATGCCGGATATTGTGTGGGCCGCGGCGCAGCAGTCAGCCTCCAGCTGGGCCATCGCGACCCGGCGGCAGCCAGGCCATCTGTGGCCCGAACAGGCGCTCATTTGGGAAGCGAGCCGGAACTATCACTATGCGCGAACCACCGCTGATGGCCGTATCATTCTTGGTGGCGAGGATGACGGAGCGCTCATCGAGACGGACGCTCGTGATGATGCTACACCTGCAAAGGTGAGGGCGCTCAAGGACTATCTGAAGGCGCTCTGGCCACATGCATCAGATCAGCTCGAGTTCCATTGGTCGGGCGCCTTCGATACCACCCAAGACGGCCTGCCGTTGATTGGTGCGGTCCCCGGTTGCATGAATATTCGCCGCCTTTGGCTATGGCGGCAACGGCATTACCTTCAGCTTCCTCGCGGCGGAACTTCTGGCCGCGTTGCTTGCCGGAGAGTCTTCGCCCCTGCTCGACGATCTTGCGATTGACCGCGATATTCCCAGCTAGCGATGCGCGATCACAAGGCCCAGCATGCGGGCGACGAGTGGCGAGGGGCCCTCCTAGCTACATCGCGCAGAAAGGCGAGCGCCTGGCCTAGTGGCTGCCCGTCTTCCAGGGCTTTGCCGCACCGCGCGGGCGGCCCACGTACGCCTTCCGAAACGTTCTTCACTTTTGCCAAGGCGTCTTCGCTGTCCATCTCACCGGCGTATTCAGCAAGCTCACCGGCGCCGAGTTGTTCCGCCAGCATTCCGGCCCTCGCACCGATGCAGACATGACGCTGACAGTGGGATGAACCAATCGGCGGAAACTTGCCTCGGCGCCCGAGACGAAAGACGGAGAGCAAGCCACGGCGCCTCCGGTAGTGTAGCCGTTCGCGGCGCCGCCTCGCGTGGGCCGTACGGAAGACCGGTTTAGGAACTTCTGATCGCGGCGGGGCGTTTAGGCATGTTTCGCGAATTCGGGAACTGACCGGCCAAGGCGACCCAGCGGCAGAAAAGCAATGGTGCGGTTACCCCTCTTGGTCCTGGCGCAGGGCACGAGGCCTATGAATATTCAGCAGACGGCGGTCGATCTTGAGAGTCTCGAGCCGCTCGCATCGCTCGGCTTGCAAAGTCCGGCGTCCGCTTTTCTGGCGCAGCTTCCCATCGCAATCTATGCTTGTAACGCGGAGGGCCGCATTTTGTGGTTCAGCCGGCGCGCGGCGGATTTGTGGGGACGCACGCCACGGATTGGCGATGATGGCGAATTCTTCTGCGGCCCCTACAAGCTCTTCCTTGACGGGCGACCGATCTCGCGCGAACAGACGCCGATGGCCGAAGTGCTGCGGACCGGCATTCCGATCCGGGGTATTGAAGGGCGCCTCGAAAGACCTGATGGCTCGCACATCTGGGCCACCATCCATATTGCGCCGGTCTTCGATGAGGATGGCGTCCTGGCTGGTGCCATCAACTGCTTTCACGAGCGCATCGGCGGCAGATTGGATGTGTCCGACTCCCGTTCCGGCGACTGGGCGCAGGCCCGCGACGAGCGGCTCGCTGCCACCTACGAGCACGTGGGTGCCGGCATCGTCGAAATCGATCGCGACGGCCGCATGCTGCGGGTCAACCAGCAGCTTTGCCGTCTGACCAGACACACGGCCTCCGAGCTTTTGGGGCGAACGATCTTCGAGGAGACGCTGCCGGAAGATGTTGCCGAGGATCGCGCGCAATTCAGCCGCCAGATCGCGGGCGAATTCGATCGCTATAGCATCGAGAAGCGCATCTACTGCAAGGATGGCGGATATATTTGGGCGGCCGTCACCTCATCGAGCATTCGCGACGCCGCCGGCAATTTTCTCTACGCCGTCCGTGTGCAGCATGACATTACGGACCGCAAGCGCGCCGAACAGTCGCTCGCCCGGCGCATGGAAGAGCAAGCCGCCTTGTTTGCTTTCTCGGAGAGACTTCAGCACTGCCAATCGGCCGAGCAAGTCCACCAAGCCGCGCTTGATGCCATCACGCGCGCGCTGGGCTGCACGCGCGCCTCGATCTTGCTGTATGATCAGGCCGACGTCATGCGGTTCGCGGCCTGGCGCGACCTCTCGGAAGCCTACCGGAAGGCGGTCGAAGGACATTCCCCGTGGGATCGTGATGAGGTCAGACCAGCGCCTGTTTGCATCGAAGATGTCGACCGCAGCGACCTGCCCGATGATCTGAAACAGACAATCCTCAATGAAGGCATTCAAGCTGCGGCCTTTACGCCTATTGTCCAGGATGGCCGGCTTGCCGGCAAGTTCATGGCCTACCATGGCGAGCCCCATCACTTCACGCCATCCGAGCTAGATACCGCGCTCACGCTGGCACGCCTGCTCGGCTTTGCCCTCGCGCGTCTTGCTGGCGAAGAGGCCCGCCGCCTGGCCGAGCGTGACGCCCAGCAATTGGCGGCCATCGTCGAATCATCTGCGGACGCCATCATCAGCAAGAATCTCGATGGCATTATCCAGACCTGGAATGACGGCGCCCGGCGTCTGTTTGGCTACAGCCGGGATGAGGCTGTCGGCCGATCGATCACGATGCTTTTTCCGCCCGATCGGCAGGATGAGGAGCCGCGCATTCTGGCCAAGATCAAAGCCGGCGGGCGGGTCGATCATTCCGAGACCGTGCGCCGCCGCAAGGATGGCAGTCTGGTCGACATTTCGGTCACAATCTCGCCGATCCGCGATCGCTCGGGCCGTGTGATCGGAGCCTCGAAGATCGCCCGGGACATCACCGAGCGCAAGCTCAGCGAAAAGAGATTAAAGGAGAGCGAGCAGCGGCTGCATGAATTGCTCGACGCCATACCCGCCGCCATCTACACCACCGATGCCGACGGCAAGATCAGCTACTTCAATCAAACCGCCATTGAATTTGCCGGGCGGACACCGTCGCTCGGCAGTGACGAATGGTGCGTGACCTGGAAGCTCTATCTTCCCGACGGCACGCCGTTGCCGCATGATCAATGCCCCATGGCCGTCGCCCTCAAGGAAGGCCGCCCGGTACGCGGGGTCGAAGCTGTTGCTGAACGGCCGGACGGGACCCGCGTTCCCTTCATTCCGTTCCCGACGCCCCTGTTCGGTGCATCCGGCCAGGTCACCGGAGCCATAAATATGCTGGTTGATTTGAGCGAGCGAAAGCAGGCTGAGACCCAGCAGCGCCTGCTGCTCAATGAACTCAACCATCGTACCAAGAACAACATGCAGATGCTCCAGGGGCTCCTTTACACAGCGGCCCGCAGCGCCCGGAGCGAGGAGGCCCGGCGCGTGCTTGATGATGCCTGCAGCCGGATCACCGCCATGGCCGCAGCCCAGCGCGTCCTCTACGGCACCACCGACGCGACCAGCTTCGCGGCGGATGAGTTTCTCGGTGCTGTGGTAGAAACGATCCAGCAGACCCTGCCAGCAGGAATCAGAATCACGCGCATGCCGGCCAACGGCGCACTGTCCAACGATCTCGCCATGCCGCTGGCGCTAATCCTCAATGAACTGCTGACCAACGCAGCCAAGCATGGGATCAGCGATCCGGCCACGGATAGCATACGTGTCAGCCTTATCGAGCATAATGGAGCGTTCGAGCTTCATGTCGAGGATGACGGACCAGGGTTCGAGCTGAATGCGGTGCGGCAAACCTCGTCGGGCCTGCGTCTAGTACTTGGCCTAGCGCGCCAGCTCCACGCTGAGCTCACGGTGAGCCGGTCGCCTTCACGCGCCACGCTTCGTTTCGGCGCATCGCGAGGTGCATGATGACGCAGGCGAGCCAGTCCGATCGCCACGAGTTTGCCGTTCCGACCGACCTCCCGCCTGATGACAAGGTGGCGCCAGCCGCTAACGAAACGAGCGACCGGGTTGATCAGTCCCACGCGGTTCTGATCGTCGAAGACGATTTTCTAATCGCCATGCAAGCTGAAGCCGCGTTGCTCGATGCAGGCTTTCAGGTGACCGGCATCGCAACCACGGCCGAGGAAGCCTTGACGATGGCGAGGGAACAGAAACCGGCCCTTGCCGTCATGGATATACGTCTGGCCGGCCGACGCGACGGCGTTGAAGCGGCTGGTGATCTCTTTCGCGAACTCGGCCTGCGTTGTGTCTTCGCTACGGCCCATGACGATCTCTCGACGCGCACGCGCGCCGAACCGTTCGCGCCGCTTGGCTGGCTCTCGAAGCCTTACACCATGGCCTCCCTGACGAGCGTGGTCCGTGCATCGTTGGCGCGGACTGTTCGGTTGTGATCTTCGTCGCCGAACTCGAGGGCTTTTCATGTATCACCACGTCAAGAAGCTGACGTTCACCGTCCGCGTCGATGAGCCGGACCCGCGTTTTGGCAATATGCGGCGCCAGTAGCGACGATCTTGCGGCCGGCACCTTACAAGATCCCACGCGCCGCGCGGCCAGCAAGATGAACTGAGGCCGCCTCAGTCGAGCCGGTACTTTCTGCCGTTAGTGTTGGGTCGCTATTGTCGCTTGTCGAGAACATTAGTATCAGCGCGCTTTCATCCTCTTCCTTGTAGAGCCGGTAGAGGCCGGCCCTTCGCAGAGATTTCCTGCGGATCGCTGTTTGCGAGGCCGATCAGAACCCCGTCCTCGTAGAGCTTCGCCTCTCGCAGCTGGTATATCGCCGCAACATTCGCCAGTCTTTGTGCCCTGTCACCATGGCAACCTGCTGTATTGAGAAGCCCGCTTCGAAGAGTCTACTTGTTCCTTCATGGCGCAAATCGTGAAAGCATAGGTCGTCTATATCGATGGCGTTGCATGACCTGCGGAAGGCAGCTCCTACGGACTTTGAGTGGTAAGGAAAACGTGTCCGAGGCCGCGCGTGAGAATCCGCTGCTCGAGCATAATCTGCCAGGCATCGTACCCGGTCGAATTGAGGAGAGGAACCACTTGGTGGTCTTTGCGGTCGCGAATAGTGACGGTTCGCTTTGACATGTCGACATCAGACCACTCGATGCGGCAGATCTCAGCCTGGCGTATTGCCGTCGCCACAGCGAAGCGAATAATTCTACCGAGCGGTAGATACTGTTGGGCGTTAGACTCTGTGTATCCGATCAGTCGATCGAGTTCGACTTGACTAGGGCCCCGATCTCGTTCGTTTGACTTTCCGACGAGATCCAGGTGCTTTAGTGCGGCTCTGGCCAGTTGCACGTTCTCGACTGAAACGTTGATGCCGTTGTGCAATTTTGGCTAGTTTGGAGTGCACACGTGTGCACTTGTTCCTCTTCTAGTCCGTTGAAATGATAGGGTAAGTAATTGGAATCTCAAGACTATCGCTTTTCAGTGGCGCCCATGATGGATTGGACTGACCGGCATTGCCGCGTCTTCCATCGCCTGATGTCGCGCAGGGCGCGGCTTTATACGGAGATGCTGACGACTGGCGCTGTGATTCATGGCGACCGGGCGCGGCTGCTCGGCTTCGATGCCATCGAGCATCCGGTGGCGTTGCAACTCGGCGGTTCCGATCCGGACGATCTCGCGACTGCAGCCCGGATCGGCGAGGAGTTCGGTTACGACGAGATCAACCTCAATGTCGGCTGTCCGTCCGATCGGGTGAAGGATGGCCGCTTCGGCGCCTGCCTGATGGCGGAGCCGGCCCTGGTTGCCGAAGGCGTCGCGGCGATGAAGCGCGCGGTGCAAATTCCGGTCACGGTGAAATGCCGGATCGGCATCGACGATCAGGATCCGGAGGCCGCGCTTGATACGCTGGCACGAGGCGTCATTGCCGCCGGTGCGGATGTACTGGTCGTGCATGCGCGCAAGGCCTGGCTGAACGGATTGTCGCCGAAGGAGAACCGCGACATCCCGCCGCTCGACTATGATCGGGTCTATCGCCTCAAGGCGGCGCTGCCCGATGTGCCCATCATCATCAACGGCGGCATCACGAGCCTTGCCGAGGCCAGGCAGCATCTCGCGCGTGTCGATGGCGTGATGCTGGGGCGGGCGGCCTATCAGGAGCCGTGGCGGCTACTGACCGTCGATTCCGAGCTGTTCGGCGAAACGCCGGCGCACGCGACGATGAAGGATGTGTTCGAAGCGATGCTGCCCTATATCGAGCGCCAACTGGCCGCGGGCACGCGGCTGCACTCGATCACGCGCCATTTCGTCGGCGCCTTCCACGGTGTCCCCGGCGCGCGTGCGTTCCGCAGGCATCTCGCGGAGAACGGTGTTCGGCCGGGCGCCGAGATCGACGTGCTGCGCGATGCGATCGCGCGCGTTGACGATCGCGCACGCACGGCGGTGGCGGCCTGACGGCGCAAGTTACGGCTTGCGCTGCCGCCGCGTGACGTCCTGCGCGATCTTCAGGAAATTGAACAAATGTGGCATCCGGTTGTCGCGCCGGTAGTTCAGCGACAGCGCGGTGCCCGGATTATGTCCCTGGTAGGCGCGGTAGGCGACGCCGGGGCGTTCCGCCTGCGAGACCGATTGCGGCACCAGCGCGATGCCGACGCCGACCGAGACCAGGCTGATCGCGGTCTGATAGTCCTGCGCCAGCACCTGTGATTTCGGAATGAAACCTTCCTCGAGGCAGATGTTGAGGATGTGGTCGGCGAAGCTCGGCCGCGGCTTGCGCGGATAGAGCACGAAGGTCTCGGCCTTCAGTGCCGAGAGAAGCGTGACCTGCTGTTCGAGCAAAGGCGAGGTATCCGACAGCGCGAGGATCAACGGCTCCTGCAGCAGCGGCTCCGACTTCAGTTCCTCGTCGTCGAGCGAGGGCCGCGCGACGGCGATGTCGATCTCGCGCTGGATCACCGCGCGCTTCTGCTCGGCATTGTTCATCGCCGACAGCGCGAGCTCGACGTCGGGATAGGCCGCGCGAAACGCCTTGATCACGTTGGGCAGCACGCCATAGGTCGCCGATCCGACGAAGGCGACGCGCAGGTGTCCCGAAAAGCCTTCGCCTATCCGCTTGATCTCGCGATGGGTGCGGTCGAGCCGCTCCAGCACATCGCGCGCCCGCTCCAGCAGCACGCTGCCGGCCTGGGTCAGGCGGATCTGGCTGCGGCTGCGGTCGATCAGCATGACGCCGAGATCGCTCTCGAGCTGCGCGATCTGCCGGCTCAGCGGCGGCTGGGCGATCGCAAGCCGCGATGCGGCGCGGCCGAAATGCAGTTCTTCGGCAACCGCGACGAAGTAGACCAGCCGCCTGAGGTCCATGACATCGTCGCGCTCGGTCACGGTCAGCCGCGTGTTGGTTCGCGCGCTTCCGCGGAAGCTGTGGGAAGGGCCTGCCGGGTTCGATGCCGCGTGATCATCGGTGCACGATCGAGTTGATTGCAGCGCAAACACTGGGCGTGGCTCCCCGGATTGTCAATTGTCCGAGGGAGCGAGGCCATCCGGCTAGTCCTTGCGGGCGTAGGCACGGATCTTGTCCTCGTCGAGCTCGACACCGAGGCCGGGGCCGTCGGGCACGCAGATCTCGAACTCGTCGAATCTGATCGGGCTCGCGACCAGATCCTCCACCAGGATTCGCGGACCGAAATGTTCGGTGCCCCATTCGAGCCTGGGGAAGGTGGCAAAGGCGGCGAGATGTGCAGCCGCGCCGATGCTGCTCTCCAGCAGACAGCCGCCATAGAGCTCGAGGCCGTGCGCGCTAGCGACCGCGGCGGCGCGCTTGATCTCGAACAGGCCGCCGCTCTTCACGAGCTTCAGCGAGTAGACGCTGCCGCAGCCCATCGTGGCGACGCGGGCGATCTCCTCCTTGGTGAACGCCGCTTCATCGACCAGCAGCGGGATGGAGGTGCGCCCAGCGACACGCGCCATCGCCTCGAGCTGCAGCGCCGACACCGGTTGCTCGACCAGGGCAACATCCAGGTCCTCCAGCGCCGGCATGAAGCGGATGCATTCGGCCTCGGTCCAGCCCTGGTTGACGTCGACGATCAGGCGCACCTCGTGGCCGAGCCCTGAGCGCAGGGCTTGCAGCCGCTTCAGATCGGCCTGCGGCCGGTTGAAGCCGAACTTGATCTTGAACTGGCGGTGCTCGCGGCGCCGCAGCTTCTCCTTGGCTTCCTCCAGCTCCTGGCCGCTGTCGCCCGAAGCGAGCGCCCAGATCACCTCCATGCGCTCGCGCACCGCGCCGCCGAGCAGCGCGCTGGCGGGAAGGCCGAGCGTCTTGCCGGCGGCGTCGAGCAACGCGGATTCGAGCGCGCCCTTGGCCGCGAAATTGCGAGTGGCGGCCTTGCTCATGCGGACGGCATTGGCTTCGAAGGCGAGGGCAGGCTGCCCGAGCAGCGCCGGCGCCAGGTAATTCGTGACCGCGGCCTTGATCGATTCCACGCTTTCCTCGGCCCAGCGTGGTCCGCCGAGCGTCGAGGCCTCGCCGATCCCGCTCACGCCATTGTCGAGCAGGACGCGCACCAGCACGTAGCCCTGATGCGTGACTTCGGTGTTCGACAGTTTGTGCCGGCGGCGGGTCGGCGCCTCGACGATGGTGGCGCGGATGCTGCGGATCGCGGTGTCCCTTGCGAGGCTCCGCACGTGCTCCACGGGCTCGGCGATGTCGATCACGGCACGGCTCATTTGTCCTCACAGGTCAGTTCAAGTGGCGCCCGCCGGGCCGTCGAGGTCCGGCGGGGCTTGGTACGTGTTACTCGGCCGCGACGAGCCGCTCGGCCGCCGCCTTCTTCAGCTTGAAGTCGAAGTTGAGCACGAGATCGGTGTCGGCGCCGGCCGGCGCCTTGTTAAACTTGCCGATCAGGCTCTGCTTCACGGCGAACACCGAGTCGTTGTCGAGATACTTGGTCTCGGAATCGTAGATCTGCGAGATCAGCGATTGATAGCCGTCCTTGGAGAGCATGAAGTGGATGTGACCGGGGCGCCATGGATGGTGGCCCATGTACTTCAGGAGTTCGCCGCCGGCGCCGTCATAGGGGATCGGGTAGGGCTCGGGGCGGAGCGCCACGAAGGCATATTCGCCGTTGGCATCGGTCGTGAACCGGCCACGCAGGTTGTAGGCGGGCTGCTCGGGGTCCTGCAGATCATAAAGCCCGTTCGGCGCGTCTTCCCAGACGTCGATGGTGACGCCCTCGATCGGCCGTCCCGCGGTGTCGACGATGCGCCCCGAGATCTTGACGGTCTGCGCGTTGTCGAACGTCTTCTTGATGATGGAAGCGCCCTTCGGCAGCACCGGCGGGTTCTCGCGGTAGAACGGCCCGAGCACGGTCGACTCGCTCTCGCCGTCGGTGACGCGGTGGTCGAGCATGTCGACCAGCACCTCGACGCCGAGAATGTCCGCGATCAGGATGAACTCGTTGCGCTTCTCGTCCGAGATGTCGCCGGCGCGGCGCAGGAATTCGCAGGCCGCGAACCATTCGGCGAAGGTCAGGTCGACTTCCTTGCAGAAGTCGTGCATGTGGCGAATCAGGCTCGTCATGATCTGACGGTTGCGATCCGGAATATCCTTCGCGAGCGCCGCGATCACGTGGTCGGTGATGGTGTCCTTGTTGACGTTCAGCATGGTCGTTTCCTCCTTTTCTTGCAGTTTCCTCAAACGTGCATCCCCGTTTTCGGGAATATCGGCTGGTGGTCTCACCAGATGAATTCGTAAGCGGCATTCTCCAGCGTCGCGGGAGCAGGGTGCGGGTCGGCGAGGCCGCCGAACCGGCCGCGGCAGAACAGCAGCGGCTTCTTGCCCGGCTCCAGCGCCATCTCGCGGACGTGGCCGAGGAAGATCGTGTGGTCTCCGGCGACGATCTCATCGGCGAGATCGGTCACGAAATACGCCGCTGCATTGGCGATGACGGGCAGCTCGTTGCGGCGCTCGAACACGTCGCAGAGATCGCGCTTGGGCTTGCCGGCGAAATGCCAGGCGAGATATTCCATTCCCTCCGCGAGCACGCTGACGGCAAAACGGCCGGTGTTCTGGATGTTGCAAAGCATCTTGGCACTTTGCGCGATCGAGATCGCGACCAGCGGCGGATCGAGCGAGACCGACATGAAGGCGTTGGCCGTCATGCCATGGTCGCGTCCCTCGCAATGCGTGGTGATGATGGTGACGCCGGTGCCGAACTGGCCGCAGGCGTTGCGCAGCTCGCGCGGATCGATGGCGGTCATTGGCAGATGACCTCGAGTTGGGCCGGGCCGGATCGGCTGGCCGGCGGCGCGCTCACAATATCCCGCCAGTTTTCTAGCGCCGACGCTGCGGCCGCAAGGCCGGATCGCCGAAGCGCGCGGATCCGGCTGCTGGAGACGATCTCGCCATTGCCGCAGCGCACCGGCGGCAGGATGCGCGTGTTGAAGTGTTGCTGCAACAGTTGCGCGGTGCCGCCCTTACAAGACCCGAAGCGGAAGTCCTCGCCGACGACCACCTCGCGCGGGCGCAGAAGCTGCAATTCGGCGAGGAAATCGGCCGCGCTGCGCCGGACATAGATCTGGTTGAAGTCGGCCACGACGACATGGTCGGGCACGAATGTTGCGATGCGCGCGAGCTTTTCGCGGAGCGAGATCAGCGGCTCGGCCTGGCCGAAATACACTTTTGGCGGCGGATCGAAGGTGTAGACGACAGCGGGAAGTCCGCGGCGCCGCGCTGCCGCAATCGTCTGCTTGAGCAGTTCCTGATGGCCGCGATGAACGCCGTCGAATGCGCCGATCGTGACGACGCAAGCGTCGAGGGCCAATTCCCCATCGCGATGGAAAGCGACAGCGGTGCTGTCAAAACCCTTGCCCAAAGCCTTGCCCAGGCCCTTGCCCATGGTTCGCTCCCTGTGCCGCGCAGTGCACTGCTGCATCAGCCGCGTCGTTGCGTCGGCGGGACGATCATCGCCGTCCGGTCCGTGCCGGCCGAGTCATAGCCTGAGCCCGGTCAATCCGCGCGGTATGGTGTGATACCTTTCGCCGGCTCCTGCCGAGCGCGTAGCTTTTCCTCCGATGTCACGCCGACCAAGAGCGTGACGGGATGGTCCGGGCCGGTGTGGCAACGCTCCGCCGGTTCAACGACACAAGCGGAGGAGAACCCATGACGACAGCAGCAGCGCTACGGGCCGACGCGCCCCAGCCAACGACCAGCGTCTATACCGGCGCGGAATTCCTGGACAGCATCCAGGACGGCCGCGAAATCTACATCTATGGCGAGCGCGTCAAGAACGTCACCCAGCATCCCGCGTTTCGCAACTCGGCGCGGATGGTTGCGCGCTGGTACGACCGCTTCCACGAAAAGAAGGATCAGATCGCCGTCCTGACCGACACCGGCTCGGGGCAGCTGACCCATCCGTTCTTCCTCGGCTCGAAGACGGCCGACGACCTCGTCAGGGGGCGCGATGCGATCGCCGAATTGCAGAAGGTCGCGTATGGCTGGATGGGCCGCTCGCCGGACTACAAAGCGGCATTCCTCGGCACGCTCGGCGCGAACTCGGGCTTCTACGGCGAATACGCCGGCAACGCGAAGAAGTGGTATTCCCGGACCCAGGAGCGGCTCGACTTCTGGAACCACGCCATCGTCAATCCGCCGATCGACCGCGATCGCGCCATCGAGGAGGTGCGCGATGTCTTCATGCATGTGGAGAAGGAGACCGACGCCGGCCTGATCGTCTCGGGCGCGAAGGTGGTCGCGACCGGCTCGGCGCTGACACACTACAATTTCATCGCGCACTACGGCATTCCGATCAAGGACAAGTCGTTCGCGCTGATCTTCACCGCGCCGATGGACGCCAAGGGCATCAAGCTGATCGCCCGCTCGTCCTACGAATTCACCGCGGCCGCGACCGGCTCGCCGTTCGACTATCCGCTGTCGAGCCGCTTCGACGAGAATGACTCGATCCTCGTCTTCGACAAGGTGCTGGTGCCCTGGGAGAACGTCTTCATCTATGGCGACGTCGACAAGATCAACCAGTTCTTCCCGGCGTCCGGCTTCATCCCGCGCTTCACGCTGCACGGCGTGACGCGGCTCGCGGTGAAGCTCGACTTCATCGCCGGCCTGTTCTCGATGGCGGTCGAGGCGACCGGGTCGAAGGATTTCCGCGGCGTGCAGACGGCGGTGGGAGAGGTGATCGCCTGGCGCAACCTGTTCCACGGCATTGCCGACGCGATGGTGAAGTCGCCGATCGCCTGGCACGGCACCGACGGCTACAATCTGCCCAATCTGAATTACGGGCTGGCCTATCGCGTGTTCGCGCCGATGGCCTATCCGCGGATCAAGGAATTGATCGAGCGCCATGTCGCGAGCGGCCTGATCTATCTGCCGTCGAGCTCGGCCGATCTGGAGAGCGATGCGATCAGGCCCTATCTCGACCGTTTCGTGCGCGGCTCCAACGGCTATGCGGCGATCGACCGGATCAAGCTGCTCAAGCTGCTGTGGGACGCGGTCGGCTCCGAGTTCGGTGGCCGGCACGAGCTCTACGAGCGCAACTATGCCGGCAATTACGAGAACCTGCGGGTCGAGACGCTGAACGCCGCGGCCGCCACCGGCGACCTCGGCGCGATGCAGGATTTCGTGCGCAACTGCATGAGCGACTACGACGTCTCCGGTTGGACGGCGAAGGATCTCGTCAATCCCGACGACATCAACCTCGTCAGCCGCGGCCTGGTGCAAGGTTGATGACAAGGCTGACGACAGGGCCGACGATCTGATAGAGATCGATCAACGGAGCCGCCGCGATTGCGCGGCGGCTCCATCATTTGCGGAGAGTTCATCATCATGCTGTTTCACGTCGAAATGGACGTGCGAATCCCGCACGACATCCCCGCCGAGAAGATCGACGCGCTGAAGCAGGCCGAGCGCACCCGCGCTATGGAGCTGCAGCGCACGGGCTCCTGGCGCCATCTGTGGCGGGTGGCCGGGCGCTACGCCAATGTCAGCGTCTTCGACGTCTCGGGCGCGCAGGAACTGCACGACATCCTGTCGAGCCTGCCGCTGTTTCCGTTCATGGAGATAAAGGTCACGCCGCTGTGCCGTCACCCGTCGTCGATCCACGACGACGATCGCTAGCGCTAATCGACCACCGTGCGCGGGCGACGATGCCGGCTTGGAGTGTTGATGCTGCCGGTGACGTCGGGGTAGCCGGTCAGGCTCAGCGTGTCGGAGCGGACGCCCCAGCTTTCGAGCCGGTCGAGGAAGCTCATGCCGAGCAGGTTGGTCTTCATCTGCCCGCGCTGCACCACCAGCGCCGGCACCGATTTCTCGACCAGCTTGCCGACCGCGAGACGATCGAGCGTCAGCCGCGCCGCCTTGGTGTGACCGCCGGCGGTCTCGAGGTCGACATTGTAGTCGAGCATGTCGGTCGGCAGCCCGATCGCCTTGGCGGTTTCCCAGGTCAGCACCACCGAGGTCGCGCCGGTGTCGATCACCATCGGCGCGCTGACGCCGTTGATCTTGGCGCGGAAGGCGAACTCGCCGCCCTGGCTGCGGGCGATCTGCACGGCGGGAGCGGTTGAGGCCGTGGCCGAGGTGCTGCGGCCGAAGATCTGGGTCAGATTCTCCCTGGCGCGCGCGATCTGGTCGGGATCGCCATAGGCGACGACGGCGCCGGCGGTTGCCATCAGGAGCAGGATAACGAGGAGGATGCGGGTCACCATGCACCTCCGGCCACAGGGGGGCTCAGGCGCGCGTCGGACGCGGCTCCATGCGCTGGAGCCCGGCCTCGGCCATACGCGCCGGCAACCCCGCCATGACAGTCAGCCGCTCCGTGCTGTCCATCTTGTGCCAGCGTGCGATTTCCGGAAGCGTGCGGCCGCAGCCGAAGCAAAGCTTCGTCCTGGGGTCCATCATGCAGACTGCGATACACGGTGTCTCTGAACTCATTCTTCAACTGTTGAACGGTTTCGGCCGCGAGTGCAACCCGGCTAAGGCGGGATGTGCCATCACGCCCCGGCTTTTTGCCGCGAGCATGGTCGTCGCGCGAACGCCTCGCATTTGTTGGCAACCAAGACCGCGTCACGTTTTTCCGCGACATGCTCTACAATCCAGTGCCGGCACTCATGATCGACTTGCGGCGCACGCTCTTCCGGTCGGCGGCCATCGTGGGCTCGGCGGGCTCCGGCTGCATCGGCGGCGATTCTTCCGCCATCGGTGCCAGCGCGCTCATCACCCGCTCCGGCGGCAAGGTCACGATCACCTCGGTGCCGATGCGCAGCTTCGATTTCAGCGTGAAGGTGCCGCCATGCATGTCGATCAGGCTCTTCGCGATCGGCAGGCCAAGGCCCGCACCCTGTTCCGCCGACTTGATCGAGTTGGAGCCCTGGCCGAACGACGCCAGCACGATCGGGATCTCGTCCTCGGCGATGCCGCTGCCGGTGTCCTTGACGCTGAGATACTGCCCGCCCGAGGCGGTCCAGCCGACCTTCAGCCAGATCTCGCCGCCCTGCGGGGTGAACTTGATCGCGTTGGAGAGCAGGTTGAGCACGACTTGGCGGATGGCGCGCTCGTCGCCCCAGATCCGGGGCATGCCGTGCTCGAACACCTCGTGGATGGTGATGCCGCGGCTCGAGGCGCGCAGCTTCAAGAGATGATGGCAGTCGGCGACGACATGCACCAGCGCCACCGCCTCCTCGTTCAGCTCGTAGCGGCCGGCCTCGATGCGCGACAGATCGAGGATCTCGTTGATGAGGTTCAGCAGGTGCACACCGGAATTATGGATGTCGGCGGAATATTCCTTGTAGACCGGCACCGCGTGCGCGCCGAAAATCTCGCTCTTCATCACCTCGGAGAAGCCGAGGATGGCGTTGAGCGGCGTGCGCAGCTCATGGCTCATCTGGGCCAGGAAGCGCGACTTGGCGACGTTGGCGGATTCGGCGCGGTGCCGCGCCTCGTCGGAGATCGCCTTGGCCTGTTCCAGTTCGCCGATCAGCGCGTCCTTTTCGGCGCGGGCCTCCAGCGTCGCCAGCGTGGTCGAATGCAGGCGGTGCGCCAGCAGCGCGAAATAGCCCTCGGCGGCCAGCGCCAGCAGCGCCAGCACGTAATTGTCGAACGCGCCGTTCAGCACGAGGTCGAGTGCGATCCCGATCGTCACCGGAACGGTTGCGGCGAGCGCTGCGATCGGCAGGCTCGCCGCCAGCATGCTGGAGACCGCGATCACCAGCAGCATCAGGAACATCATCAGCGTGTTGGAGGCGAGATCGCGCCCGGCGGGGTGGATCAGGATGGCGGTCCAGCACAGGCCGTAGAGCAGGTCGAGCAGCACGAAGCGCGTGCGCCATTTGCGGGTCACCGCAACCGAGGTCGGCTCGGCGAGGAAGCGGGCGCAGCTGCGGATGATCGCGAGATGGACGCAGAGGATGCCGACGGTCCAGGCGCCGGCCACGATCGGCTTCATCCAGAGCCCGAACAGCACGCCGGTGGCCACCACCAGCAGCATCACGACGTAGGAGGCTGAGATCCGGGTCTGGGCGTATTGGCGGAGCAGTTCGGCGTCGAACGCCGGGCGGGTTCCACTTGTTGACGTTAACCGATCCCGCGCCTCGCGCACCCGCTGCGCAGCGACGCGCCGGCTGTTCACCGGCACCGTCACCTGAGGTCCTGCCGGAAGCGCGACAACTTCAGGCCTTTCTGCGGGATTACTCATAAACAACACAAATCCTGCCAGCGAACCGCGCGGGCCTTTTGCATTGTCTATCTGTGACGCCAAATCATTAAGCGATGACTTAAAGAGCTAAAGAAAACCGTTAACCGGAGGTTAAATTAACTTTTGCAGCGGGCGGCGCGCCGTTGCGCAAATGGCGCGCAATTGCAAGCGTCGCAGCGCTTGCGAATGTCGGGAGATGCCGCCACGGGCAGTGACCCGCCGGCGCGGGTTACCGCGACGGGATGCGAGGCGTTAACGCTGTGGCCGTGCCGGCAGGCTCGACGTATCTCAAGATTGCAGATTACGGTGACAGTGGACTAGATCGTCAACTAGAAGTTGAGCGCAGCGTCACCGTAATTCTACGTAATTCGAATTGGTACATAATTTGTAGCTCTGTGTAATTGCGGGATTTTCCAGTCGGTCCAGACTGCTCACATGTCACCAACTGTAATGATGCAACGTGCCGAAACCTATGAAGCAATGGCTGGATGGGCTAACCAGTCGAACCGGACGCGCTTCCATGAGGTTGCCGATAACTGGAGGAAGGTTGCTTGCCAGGTCGAGGCTCTTGAACGATCTTCCGTCTACCGGATGACGTCGCATCCACACCCCGAGCCGGTTCTTCGAGCGGAGCGCGCGGCGAAGCAAGGCGTTGGCGCTTGGCAACCATGAAGCTACTAACAGAGTATATTGAGCACGCTTTGCAATTTGAGCGCCTCGCCGCCGCGGAGAGTGATCCCAGGCTGAAAGCGCAGTTCATTCAGCAGGCAAAGGACTATCGGAAGTTGGCCGCCGATCGGGCCAAGCGCTACGGGCTCCCCCCACCGAGCCCTCCGTCTGAGGCTGAGTAAGCCTTGTTGCATCCTTTCCGGCGTTACAGAACCGTCTCGATCAGACCCAACGTCTTCGCCTCCTGCGCCTCCAAATACCAGTTTGACGGCGCCTTCTGCATGACCTCATCGATCGTTACGTTAGAGCCCAGTATTAGATTTTGAAAGCCTTCGTTCTGTATGGCGATCGAGCATTCGATTTCGTTGAGCGTCGCTCTCACAACCGCAATGCATGTTGTTAAAGGGCCATCGATCACCAAGCTCTTCGAAAGCTTGCGTTCATGGATCATCAGTCGCGTGCCGCGCGCGAGGTACCTGTTCGGCCGCGCAAAGAAGCTCATGAACGTAACCCCCGCCGAATAGATCATAGCCTTACCGAGGAACACGAAGCGACGTTGCGGCTCCGTCTCACTCGCGAACCGCACGTCCTCCCCCATCATTCGGGCGACCTCGGGGTCGCCGCCCAAGGTCGACAGTTCGATCACGACAAGGTCTTTATCGGCCGCGTTGTCGAACTGCGTTCGAAAGGCGGTGTACATGTTGTAGTCGACAATGCCCGAGAGGCTAATGGCCGGCGACTTGAAGGCTGTGGCCGGTAGCGTTGCGAGTTGCATCTAACAATCCCTTCGCGGCTTTCGTCCTGGACTACACGCAGATGCCGTAACTGGTTCCCGATCGGCCCACGGACCGGGCGGACGCGGCTCCAAGAATCTGCAATTACTACTGGCATTTCATCACGGAACAAGTTGGAGGGGTTCATGCCAGCAGGATCGTGGTCCGCTGAAGAAGAGAACGGAGCTATTGCAATTGATCCGGGAGACCGGGATGACGCGGCGCGAGATCGCCAGAAGCTCGGCCGTACCGAGGCGGCGGTCAGCGCCCGGCTGACTATCATCCGAAGGCGGAGTAACGCGACCTATGACGCTGATGGGTTCGGCTAGTCGTGCCGATTGTTCAGTTTCTCCTCCACTTCTTGCGAAGCCGCGAGGGCTGCTTCGCTCGCAGCCAGGACGCGATAACTGTGCTCCATCCGCTCGAGAAAATAGCGAGTGAACGTGTCGTCGGCCGTCTCCTTGGCCCGCCGGTAGTGTTCCGCCCTCACCAGGTAATCGCCCGCGCTCATGACCGGAAAATCCATCAGCGTCCGGAGCGTTCCAGAGCGCCGGGAGGGACGCCGCCTAGCGGACCGCCCGCTAACCGTCTCTGTCCTATGCGCGATGGGTCGATGCCAGCTCAGGTCGCCTAAAGAAAACGACCCCAGCATCCGGATCATGCTGGGGTCAATCTGGACCGCTGACCGCTGTCACGTATTAGCAGCAGCCGTCTTCAGGGCTGAAAAAATACGAAATGAAAATCACCTGCCCCGCAGGGTTATCATCGCGTAGGCCGGCCGCTGCAAAAATAACCCGTGTGAATCTGCTCCTAGATTTTCTCAATACGTACGTGGAGGAGCCGGAATTTTGTTCCTTTCGCGGAACCATACCGCCTACCTCGGCAGTATCGTCGTCTGTTACCCCTGCGGCTGAGATTGGACCTTCTTGACCACCTTCTTCACAGTCGCCGCAGACTTGCCGGTCTTCCGCGCCTCGTAGCCTCATAGGACCTCATAGTCCTGCGACGACGGTGGCAGTGCACTAAACCGCCAACTAGAAATTACAATTTCGGAATACTGGAAGTGTGCCCCTGATTTGCCCGACGTGTCAAGTTGACAAATCGAATGCCGGCGGCCGGCCGGCTCCTTTGCATGGGGTTGTTTTCGATGTTTTGGCAGCGCGCGGCTTCGAGGGGGATTTTCTTCGGGAGACGGCGCTGCGGGGCAGATGACCCGCCGGCGGCTCACACGGCGCTGAAGTGTGACTCGCATTCGGTCGTCATTGCGAGGAGCTCGCGACAAAATTGCGAGGCAATTTTGCGCTGGAGCGACGAAGCAATCCATGCTTCCGCGAAAGCGGGCAGATGGATTGCTTCGCGGAGCCTGTCATCCGCCGGCGCTTCGCGCCGACCGGGTGGCTCGCAATGACAGTTGCGTCTCGCGAACCGTGATGATTCCTAGCGCTGCAGCCTTGCCAGCAGGCTCGACGTATCCCAGCGCTTGCCGCCCATCTTCTCGACCTCGGCATAGAACTGGTCGACCAGCGCGGTGGCGGGCAGGGTGGCGCCGTTGCGGCGGGCTTCCGCCAGCGCGATCGAGAGATCCTTGCGCATCCATTCGACGGCGAAGCCGAAATCGTACTTGCCCTCGTTCATGGTCTTGTAGCGGTTCTCCATCTGCCAGGACTGCGCCGCGCCCTTCGAGATGGTCTCGATCACAGCGGTGACGTCGAGGCCGCTCTTCTTGGCGAAGTGGATGCCCTCGGAGAGGCCCTGCACCAGGCCGGCGATGCAGATCTGGTTGACCATTTTTGTCAGTTGGCCCGCGCCCGCCGGTCCAAGCAATTTGCACATCCGCGCATAAGAGCCGGTGATAACTGGCTCGGCGCCGGCATAGGCGTCCTCGCTGCCGCCGCACATCACCGTCAGCACGCCGTTCTCGGCGCCGGCCTGGCCGCCGGACACCGGCGCGTCGACGAATTTGAAGCCGGCCTTGGCGGCGGCGGCATCGAGCTCGCGGGCGACCTCGGCGGAGGCGGTGGTGTGATCGACGAAGGTCGCGCCCTTCTTCATCCCGGCAAAGGCACCGTCCGGGCCGATCGTGACCGCGCGCAGGTCGTTGTCATTGCCGACGCAGCACATCACGAAGTCCTGACCTTCGGCGGCGGCCTTCGGCGTGGCTGCGGTCTTGCCGCCGAACTTGTCGGCCCATTGCTTCGCCTTCGCCGCGGTCCGGTTGTACACGGTGACCTCATGGCCGCCTTTGTTCACGAGGTGCCCCGCCATCGGGAAGCCCATTACGCCGAGACCGAGAAAAGCGACTTTAGCCATATCTGCTACCTTGTGTCTGATACCTTGTGATTTGCCGTGGTGATGGCCCCTTGGGCGTGCCGGCAACGGCGCGCCGGGCAGGGCATTCCGTCCATGGAAGGAGCCGCACCATACCCCCTGCGCAGCGGAGGGCAACGGCTTCGTTGGATGGCAGACCCTGGTTTTGTGCTAGGATCGGGCTACCAAAGAACCTCACAAAAAAGGGAGTGTCTCGCATGGGCATGAGCGTCGGTGTGCTCGATCATTTCAATATCCGGACCCGCAATCTCGCCGCCACGGTGCGGTTCTATGAGGACATTCTGGGCCTCGAAAAGGGCGCGCGGCCGAACTTCGCGTTCCCCGGAGCGTGGATGTACAGCGAGGGCAAGGCGGTGGTGCATCTGGTCGATATTTCCGCGACCGACGAGGCACAAAAGCCCGACTCGGGCGTCGTCCATCATGTCGCCTTTGCCAGCCGGGGCTTCGACGGGATGCGCCAACGGCTGCAGGCCAAGGGCATGGAGTTCGACTCGCGCCAGGTTCCCGGCGGCGATCTCTGGCAGATCTTCGTCAACGACCCCAACGGGGTGATGATCGAATTGAACTACGAGGCCGCCAAGGAAGGCGGCGCGGCAGCACCAGCCGAGCGGCGCGACGACGTCGGAGCGAGGTAGCCTTTTGCGCTGCAACGCTCTATGGGTGCTCCCTTGAATTTTCTGGGAGGTACGGCGTGAGCGTGACGCAGCAACAGGTTCTCGATTGCCTTGCCAGGGTGATGTCGCCGCGCGGCGTCCCCTTGACCAACGCCAATGTGCTGTCGGCGATCACGGTCACCGACGGCAAGGTGTTCTTCTCGATCAATGTCGATGCCGCCGAGGCCCGCGCCTGGGAGAGCGTGCGGGCGCAGGCCGAGACCGCCGTGCGCGCCATTCCCGGCGTCAGCGTCGCGATGATCGCGCTGACCGCCGAGCGCAAGGCGGGCGCTGCGGCGCCTGCGCCGCGGCCGGCCGGCGGCGTCCCGCCCGCATCCGCGCATCGTCATCCGCACCCGCCCGGCGCGCAATCGCCGATGGCGCGTCAGGCCGAGATTCCCGGCATCGCCGCCGTCATCGCAGTTGCCAGTGGCAAGGGCGGGGTCGGCAAGTCGACCACCGCGCTCAACCTTGCGCTCGGCCTGCGCGACCTCGGCCTGCGGGTCGGGCTGCTCGACGCCGACATCTACGGCCCGTCGGTGCCGCGGCTGACCGGCATCCGCGAGAAGCCGCAGCTCAACGACGACAAGAAGATGGTGCCGCTGCAGCGCTTCGGCCTGTCGATCATGTCGATCGGCTTTTTGGTCGAGGAGGACACCGCGATGATCTGGCGCGGGCCAATGGTGATGTCGGCGATCACCCAGATGCTGCGCGACGTCGCCTGGGGCACCCTCGACGTGCTGGTCGTCGACATGCCGCCCGGCACCGGCGATGCCCAGCTGACGCTGGCGCAGAACGTCCCGCTCAAGGGCGCCGTCATCATCTCGACGCCGCAGGACCTCTCGCTGATCGACGCACGGCGGGGGCTGGCGATGTTCAAGAAGGTCAACGTGCCGGTGCTCGGCATCGTCGAGAACATGAGCTATTTCCAGTGCCCGCATTGCGGCACCCGCTCGGACATCTTCGGCCATGGCGGCGCCCGCCACGAGGCCGAGAAGCTCGGGGTGCCGTTCCTCGGCGAGGTCCCCCTGCATATCGCGATCCGCACCGCCTCCGATTCCGGTAACCCGGTGGTCGAGAGCGAGCCGGACGGCCCGCACGCGGCGATTTACCGCGCGATCGGCGGCAAGGTCCGCGAGCAGCTGCAAGGCGTGATTGCCGCCGCCTGAGCCCACGGTGCTGTCCCGGCGAGCCGACCGGCCTGAAATGCCGGCGCGCGGTGGGCCTTTCTTCACAGGCCTGTCGCCCTTGGTGCCTTCTGGACGATTGCTGAATCGATTTCGGCCTGTATGTTTGTGCAGCAGCGGCCGAATCGTACCACCCGTGTATTGGTCGAAGGCGGCCAGGGGTGAGGCCGAACGGCAGAAGGGTCGTGGACGACCGTCGATATGGCAGCATCACGCGAAGCAAAGAAACCACGCCGCAAGCATCTGACGCGGGAGAAGCGCGAAGAGGCCTCCCGCCTGGCGTTCAACGTCGCCAAGAAATCCGACTCGATCGGCGAGGCCGCCGAGGCGATCGCCAAGACCTATGGCGTCAGCAAGACCACCGCGCAAAGCTGGATCCGGCGCGGGCGCTATTTGGCCGACAAGGCCAAGAAGGCGCGCGAGACGACGCGGCGCTGATTGCCTTGGTCGCCCGGTGGTTGTGGGCGGGTGGGATGGCCCGCACGCGGCGATTTACCGCTGATCGCAGGCTTGCGCCGCGTGTGGCTTCAAGACGTCATCGCCACCGCCCGAGCCCGCATTTTCCAGCCGATTTCCTGCGTCATCAGACTTTCGTTTAATTGGCGCGGTCATGCCATTGTCGCGTTTCCGTGACGGCTCCTTCCGTGGTAAAGGGCCGACCCAGAGCGCCCCGGCAGGCCTTCCAGCGTCCTGCCGGAGAACCGCTTGCGGTCATTGGGAAACGCCCCTCAAGGAGAAGCCTTACGATGAAGCGTCGTGATTTTTTGAAAGTGTCTGCGGCCGGTGCTGCCGCGACGGCGGTTGCCGCGCCGGCGATTGCGCAGTCCTCGCCTGAAATCAAGTGGCGCCTGACCTCGAGCTTCCCGAAGTCGCTGGACACCATCTATGGCGGCGCCGAGCAGGTGGCGAAGTACGTCGCCGAAATGACCGACAACAAGTTCCAGATCCAGGTGTTCGCGGCGGGCGAAATCGTCCCCGGCCTGCAGGCGCTGGACGCGACCTCCAACGGCACCGTCGAGATGTGCCACACCGTGTCCTACTACTATGTCGGCAAGGATCCGACCTTTGCGATCTACGCGTCGGTGCCGTTCGGCCTCAACGCGCGCATGCAGAATTCCTGGTGGTACCAGGGCGGCGGTGAGGCGCTCGGCAACGAGTTCTTCAAGAAGTTCGGCGTGATCGGTTTCCCCTGCGGCAACACCGGCACCCAGATGGGCGGCTGGTTCCGCAAGGAGATCAAGACGGTCGCCGATCTCTCTGGCCTCAAATTCCGGATCGGCGGCATCGCCGGCCAGGTGTTGCAGAAGGTCGGCGTGGTGCCGCAGCAGCTCGCCGGCGGCGACATCTATCCGGCGCTCGAAAAGGGCACCATCGACGCTGCCGAGTGGGTCGGTCCCTATGACGACGAGAAGCTCGGCTTCCAGAAGGTCGCCAAGTACTATTACTATCCGGGCTTCTGGGAAGGCGGCCCGACCGTGCACGCCTACTGCAACCTGGAAAAGTGGAACGCGCTGCCGAAGAGCTACCAGGCGATCCTGACCAACGCGACCGCCAACGCCAACAGCTGGATGGCTGCGCGCTACGACATGCAGAACCCGACCGCGCTGAAGCGGCTGGTTGCCAGCGGCACGCAGCTGCGTCCGTTCACCAACGAAGTGCTCGAGGCCTGCCTCAAGGCGACCAACGAGCTGTGGGGTGAGATCTCGGCCAAGAATGCCGATTTCAAGAAGTCGATCGATGCCATGCAGGCCTACCGCTCCGACCAGTATCTGTGGTGGCAGGTCGCCGAATACACCTTCGACAGCTTTATGATCCGCTCGCGTACCCGCGGCTAACAGCGTCTCAAGCGTTCGCGAGAAGAGAACGCCGCAAAAAATTCAACTTAAGTAGCCCGGCCTTCACAAGAAGGCCGGGTTTTTTGCGTCTGGCATTCGGCAAGGGGATGTTCCATGCTCGCACCCGAAGCCTCGGCACGAAGGCGGCGCGTGACCGGTAACCGGTCACGACGGCAAAGAAAAGCAGCGCGACGATACGAAGCAGTCGACGCTCGGACAACAATTACACAGGGCAGGATTTCAAAAATGAAGCGCAGGGATTTCATCAAGGTCACGGGACTGGGCGTCGCCGGTGCCACGACCGTTGCAGCACCAGCGATCGCGCAGTCGATGCCGGAGCTGAAATGGCGCCTGACCACCAGCTGGCCGAAGACGCTCGACACGCTGCACGGCGGCGCCGAACTGATGGCCAAGGCGGTCGGTGAGGCCACCGACAACAAATTCCAGATCCAGACCTTTGCTGCCGGCGAGATCGTGCCCGGCCTCCAGGTGCTCGACGCGGTGCAGAACGGCACGGTCGAGATGGGCCACACCGCGCCGTATTATTACTTCGGCAAGGACCCGACCTTCACCTTCGGCTCCTCGGTGCCGTTCGGGCCGAACATGCGGTTGAACCAGGCCTGGTACATTCTCGGCGGCGGCAAGGAGCTGCTGAACGACTTCTACAAGAACTACAACGTCACCTCGCTGCTGGCCGGCAACACCGGCTGCCAGATGGGCGGTTGGTTCCGCAAGGAGATCAACAGCGTCGACGATCTCAACGGCCTGAAATTCCGGATCGGCGGCTTTGCCGGGCGCGTGATGCAGAAGCTCGGCTGCGTGCCGCAGCAGCTTGCCGGCGGCGACATCTATCCGGCGCTCGAGAAGGGCACGATCGACGCGGCGGAATGGGTCGGACCCTATGACGACGAGAAGCTCGGTCTCTACAAGGTCGCGCCGAATTACTACTTCCCCGGCTGGTGGGAAGGCGGCCCGATGCTGGTGGCGATGATCAATCTCGACAAGTGGAATGCGCTGCCGAAATATTATCGCAACGTGCTCGAACAGGCCGGCCATCTCGCCAACAACTGGATGATGGCACGTTACGATCAGGCCAATCCGCTCGCGCTGAAGAAGCTGCTCGCCAGCGGCACCAAGCTGCGTCCGTTCCCGGCACCGGTGATGGAAGCCTCGTTCAAGGCGGCCAAGGAGCTGCACAACGAGGTAGCGGCGAGCAACGCCAACTTCAAGAAAGTCTACGACTCGCTGACGTCGTTCTCCAACAGCGGCTATCAGTGGTTCCAGGTCGCCGAAGTCGGCTACGACAATTTCATGGCGCGCCACTCCCAGGTGTGACCGCGCGCCGCGTTGGACGGGAAATCGGCCTCGGAGCGAAAGCTTCGGGGCTTTTCCATGCCGCGATCACGACTGCACGTCATCTTGTCATGGCCGGCTAACGTCAGCCTTGCACGAATTCGAATGATGGCGCGCCGGGCGCTGATTTTGATTGCGGCGGGGAGGCAGTTATCTATTTTCAGCGCGGAAACAGCCGGAGCGAGCAACATGGCCCTCGTGTCGCCACCGAGACGTCACCTTTGCATGCGTCCTGTCTTGGCGACAGCAAACAGAAACCCGATGGAATGAAGACAGGATTGCTGCGATGCGCCTTCTGATCGTCGAGGATAACGTCGAACTCTCCAGGCTGCTCGCCAGCGGGCTGATGGCGGCGGGATATGAATCCGACATCGTCAACAGCGTTGCCGAGGCGCGGGATGCACTGCGCAGCGTCAGCTATGCTGCCATGATCCTCGATCTCAGCCTGCCCGACGGCGATGGCCTGGCGGTGCTGTCGGAGCTGCGCCGCAGGAGCGACCCGCTTCCGGTGCTGGTGCTGACCGCGCGCAACGGGTTGCAGGATCGGGTCAACGGCCTGCGCGGCGGCGCCGACGACTATCTGGCGAAGCCGTTCGCGCTGGAAGAGCTGGTGGCGCGACTCGAAGCCATCCTGCGCCGGCCCGGGCAGCTGCTCGGCTCCTCTCTCAAGCTTGCCAATCTGATTTACGATACCGAGAGCAAGCAGGTGTTCGTCGATGGCGCGCCGCACGTGTTCTCGGCGCGGGAGACCTCGGTGCTGGAGATCCTGATGCGGCGGCAGGGGCGGGTGGTGCCGAAGAAGAACGTCGAGGATCACATCTTCGGCCTGTCGGGCGAGGTCGCCTCCAACGCGGTCGAGGTCTACGTGTCGCGCCTGCGCAAGCTGCTCGCCGAGCACCGTGCCAAGGTCATCATCCACACCATTCGCGGCGTGGGCTATCTGATGGCGGAGGAGAAATAGCGGTGTTCCGCTTCAAGTCGCTGACCTCGCGGATCGTGTTCCTGCACATCGTGGCGGTCGCTGTCGCCGCGATCTTCCTGCCGCTGCTGCTGCTGTGGCTCCTGAATTCGGAGATCAACCATCTGCATCGCGAGGCGATGCGCGATCAGGCCGCCGATCTTGGCCAGAACCTCGCGGTCGATTCAGACGGCAAGGTCCAGCTCAATCTGCCCGACAGCCTGCGGGGGCTCTATTCCGACGCCTATGGCCGTTACCGCTACGACATCTACGATGCGGACGATCATCTGCTGTTCTCGTCGCATCGCGGGCCGCCGCGGCTGCCGGCTGCGGCTGACCGGATTTCCGGTGCCAGCGTCACCAAGCTGCTCGGCGGACAGGCGTTGCGCATCAAGGTTGCCGAGGACCTGTCGCATCGCGACGTCATCATCGACGACATCGTCTCCAACTTCTTCCGTCGGGTCGGCTGGATCACCATCCCGATCCTGTTGATCCTGCTTGCGACCGACATCCTGATCTTCCGCCGCGCGGTCGTGCCGTTGCTGCGCGCCTCGGAGAAGGCCAGGAGCATCGGACCTGCCAGAACCGATATCCGGCTTCCGACCGAGGGGATTCCGAGCGAGATCCTGCCTCTGGTGACCGCCGTCAACCAGGCCTTCGACCGTCTGGAGGAGGGGTTTCACGCGCAGCGCCAATTCACCGCAGATGCCGCCCATCAGCTTCGCACGCCGCTCGCGATCCTGAGGACCCGGATCGAGACGCTGGATGCGGCCAAGGGCACCAGGGAGCTGCACGCCGACATCGAAAGCATGAGCCGCATCGTCAGCCAGCTCCTGGAGATCGCCGAGCTCGATACGCTGGTGCTGGATCCGGGCGAGACCGCGGACCTGCGTGCGGTCTGTGCCGAGGTGGTCGGCTCGATCGCGCCCTACGCGCTGGCGCAGCACAAGGACATCGCGCTGCGCGGTGCCGACGGTCCGGTGCAGGTCAGAGGCAATGCCGAGATGCTGCAACGCGCGATCTTCAATCTGGCGGAGAACGCCATCAAGTACACCGCCGACAAGACCTCGGTCGATGTCGAGGTGCACGCCAACGGCTCGGTGCAGGTGCGCGACTGCGGGCCGGGGATTGCGCCTGCTGAGCAGGCCCTGATCTTCCAGCGCTTCTGGCGCGGCGACCGCCAGCGCCAGCGCACCGATGGCGCCGGGCTTGGGCTCTCGATCGTGCGCGGCGTCGTCGACGATCACGACGCGACGGTCAAGGTGGAGAACCTGGCGTCCGGCGGCGCCCAGTTCACGCTGAGCTTCCGCCTCGCCAAGGCACAGCCGGCGTCCGCGTGAGCGCCTTGCGATCCCGCGCAGCGGGCCTGCCGGCCTATTTCAGCTTGCCGCCGGACAGGTCCATGACCATGCGCGTGGTCAAATACAGCCGCGGCACGATGCTGTTGATTTGCACATATTCGGCATCGTTGGAGTGCGCGCCGAAGCCGGACAAGTCCATGCCTTCGACCACGGCTCCCCTGGCCTTGAGCGCGGCAAAGGCGGCGTCGGTGCCGCCGCCGGTCGCCCTCTCGGCGACGTTCAGCGGCAGGCCCAGTTCCTGGTAGATGGTCTTGCCGTGGCCGGCGACGCGGCGCGAGGCGTCGGTGGCCTCCAGCGGCGGGCGGCGCACCTCGAACTTCACCTCCACCTTGGAGTCGGGCAGCAGGCGGTTCTCGATCTTGTCGTGCAGCGCCTTCTCGAGCTCGTCGAAGTCGGACACCTTGAGCGCGCGCGCATCGGCCTGCGCGGTGGCCTCGGCGGGGATCACGTTGCGGTTGGTGCCGGATTTGGAAACCGTCCAGTTCAGCTTCAGGCCCTGTTCGGGCTTCGACAGGTCCTTCATCTGCAGCACCTGGTGCGACAGCTCGTAGAGCGCATTCACGCCACCTTCCGGCCGTGCGCCCGCATGCGACGACTTGCCGTGCACGGTCAGATAGGCCGAGCCGATGCCGCTGGTGGCGAGGCGGAGCGTGCCGCTGGCATCGCTGCCTTCGAACGAGAACACGGCATCCTGATCGGCGGCGAGGCGGGTGATGGTTGAGCGCCAGCCGGGCGAGGAGATCTCCTCGTCGCCGTTGATCAGCACCGTCAGCGTGCCGTAGTCCTTGAAGTTGAGCTTCTGCAGCAGCGCCACGCTGTGCAGGATGGTGGCGATGCCCTGCTTGTCGTCGGCAATGCCGAGGCCATAGGCCTTGTCGCCATCAACGCGGAACGGTTGGTCCTTCAGCATGCCCTTGAGATACACCGTGTCCATATGCGCGATCAGCATGATCTTGGCGCTGCCGGTGCCCTTGAACACGGCCTGCACGGCCGGGCCGATCGTCTCGGGCGTGTCGTCGAGGCGATAGATGTCGGTGGTTTGCAGGATGTCCACGCTGCCGCCGAGCTGCTTGAGCTGGCCGGCGATCCGCGCCGCGATCTGGTTGAGGCCTTCGATGTCCTTGCTGCCGGATTCGATCTGCACGAGGTCGCGCAGGGTGTCGAGCAGCGGCTGCTGCTCCTGCTGCGCCAACGCGCGAAGGTCGGCCGCCGGCTCCGCATGCGCCACGGCAGCAGCAAACAGCATGCCGAGGGAGGCGACGAGCGGGCGAACGAACGGGCGGGCGGGATGCGGTTGGGGCATGGGCGGAGGTCTGCGAGTTGGAGGACGATCCCTATCCCCTTCACAGGACTCGACGCCGCCGTCAACGGTTCCAGCGTGCCTCGCTCCCGCAGGGCACGCTGAACGGGTCGACGTCGGCTATTGCTTCGGTTGCCCGAAATCGAGCGGTGGCAGCTCGATCTGCGGCACCTCGATCTTGACCTTGTTGAGATCGACGTCGAGCGGCTTGTCGAGCAGTCCGGTGACGACGACGGGGAATGCGATCACCAGCGCCACCATGATCGCCTGCAGCCCGATCCAGGGCATGGCGCCCCAGTAGATGTCGGAGCTCTTCACTTCCTTCGGCGCCACGCCGCGCAGATAGAACAGCGCGAAGCCGAACGGTGGATGCAGGAACGAGGTCTGCATGTTGACGCAGAGCATCACGCCGAACCAGATCAGCGCAGCGTCGGGACCGACAACCGGCGCCAGCACCTTCTGCGCGATCGGCGCGATCATCGGCAGGATGATGAAGGCGATCTCGAAGAAGTCGAGGAAGAACGCCAGGAAGAAGATGAAGAGGTTGATGAAGATCAGGAAGCCCCAGACGCCGCCCGGCAGCGAGGTCAGGAGGTGCTCGAGCCAGACGCCGCCGGACACGCCGAGGAACACCACCGAGAAGCAGGTCGAGCCGATCAGGATGAAGGTGACCATGCAGGTGATGCGCATGGTGGTCTCGTAGCCCTGCTTGATAAGGTCGCGCAGGTCGGGGATCTTGACGGCCTCGAGGCAGATCCAGACCACCGCGAGATAGGTGACCGCGAACGCGAGCCTGAAAATCAGGTTCTCACTGTAGAGCATCGCGATGATGGTGCCGATGCCGCCGGCGATCACGCCGATGATCAGCACCTTGCGCCCGGTCGCGCTGAAGTCCTTGTGGTGGATGGCGGCGAGCACGATGGCGCCGACCGCACCCATGGCGCCGGCTTCGGTCGGGGTCGCAAGGCCCATCATCATGGTGCCGAGCACGACGAAGATCAGCACCGCGGACGGGATGATGCCGAGCAGGCACTTCTTCCACAGCGCCCAGCCGGTCAGCGTGCGCGCCTCGATCGGCACCGCGGGCACGTGGCTCGGCTTGAAGATGCCGAGCAGGAAGGTGTAGCCGGCGAACAGCAGGATCTGGAACACCGACGGGCCCCAGGCGCCGAGATACATGTCGCCGACCGACTTGCCGAGCTGGTCGGCGAGCACGATCAGGACGAGAGAGGGCGGGACGAGTTGCGTGATGGTGCCGGAGGCGGCGAGCACGCCGGTGATGTAGCGGATGTTGTAGCCGTAGCGGATCATCACCGGCATCGAGATCAGCGCCATCGCGATCACCTGCGCCGCCACCGTGCCGGTGATGGCGCCGAGGATGAAGCCGACGATGATCACGGAATAGCCGAGGCCGCCGCGGATCGGGCCGAACAGCTGGCCCATCGAATCCAGCATGTCCTCGGCGAGCCCGCATCGCTCCAATATCGCGCCCATGAAGGTGAAGAACGGGATCGCGAGCAGCAGCTCGTTGGACAGCACGCTGCCGAAGATGCGGCCCGGGATCGCCTGCAGGAAGTTGAGGTCGAAGAAGCCGAGCCAGATCGAGAGGAACCCGAACGACAGGCCGACCGCGGCGAGCGTGAACGCCACCGGATAGCCGATCAGCATCGCTATGATCAGGCCGCCGAACATCAGAGGCGGCATCATCTCCAGCGTGATCATTGCGTCGGCCTCTCATACTTCGCGTCGATGGTCACATAGCCCTGCAGCGCGGCGATCCGCTTGATCACCTCTGAGACGCCTTGCAACGCAAGCATCACGAAGCCGGACGGGATGACGAACTTGATCGGCCAGCGCAGCAAGCCGCCGGCATTGCCGCTCATCTCGCCGACCGCATAGGCCTGGTAGAAGAACGGCCAGGACAGGTAAGCGAGCAGCAGGCAGGAGGGGATCAGAAAGCATAGCGTGCCGATCAGGTCGAGCCAGAGCTGGCCGCGTTCCGACAGCATCAGATAGAGGATCTCGACGCGGACGTGCTCGTTGCGCTTGAAGGTGTAGGAGGCGCCGAACATCACGAGGATTGCGAACATGTACCACTGCGCCTCGAGCCAGCCGTTCGAGGAGTAGCTGAAGGCGTAGCGGATCATGGCGTTGCCGGCGCTGACCAGACAGGAGATCAGCACCAGCAGGTTGCAGACGTAGCCGATCTTCTCGTTCAGTCGGTCGATGGCCTGACTGAGTGCCAACAATGGGCGCATCAAGATCTCCGTGGCCGCGCCATCGGCGCGCCGAAAATTTCAAGCATCATCTGGCCGCCGCGCGCAGACGCACGGAGCCACGGCTCACTTTCAGGAGCAGTTGCAAACGTTCATCCTCCCCCGAAATCCGCTTCCGCCGTTCTTGGCTGCCGGATCGTCGGTGGGCGCCGACGGCAGGGCAACGGCCTATCCGGCCACACTAGCGTGAAAGCTGAGGCACCAAATCAGCGCCGGGTAGCGCCGTCAATCGGAAAATGGGCAAATTGACGGCGCGGCAAACCGTTGTCCCGCCTTGGTAAAACGGGAGCGGCCAAGGCATCCGGGAAGCTACGGAGGCTAGCCGCCGGTGACGCTCATGTGGCGGCTGACGCTCGGGCGGTTATGGCGGCGGTCGATGATGAAATCGTGCCCCTTCGGCTTCAGCCCGATGGCGCGGTCGATCGCCGCCGCGAGCAGGTCGTTGTCGTCGGAGGCGCGCAGCGGCCGGCGCAGGTCGGAGGCGTCCTCATGGCCGAGGCAGGTGTGCAGCGTGCCGGTGCAGGTGATCCGCACCCGGTTGCAGGATTCGCAGAAATTGTGGGTCATCGGCGTGATGAAGCCGAGCTTGCCGCCGGTCTCGGCGACGGCGACATAGCGGGCAGGGCCGCCGGTGTCGTCGGCGAGGTCGGTCAGCGTGTAGTGCTTCTCGAGCCGCGCGCGCAGCAGCGACAGCGGCACGTACTGATCGATCCGGCCTTCGCCGATGTCGCCCATCGGCATCACCTCGATCAGGGTCAGGCCCATGCCCTTGCCATGCGCCCACTCCATTAGCGCCGGGATCTCGTCCTCGTTGATGTTCTTCAGCGCGACCGCGTTGATCTTGACCGCGAGCCCGGCTGAGCGCGCCGCCTCGATGCCGGACAGCACCTTGTCGATGTCGCCCCAGCGGGTGATGGCGCGGAATTTGGCGGGGTCCAGCGTGTCGAGCGAGACGTTGACGCGGCGCACGCCGCAATCGGCCAGCTCCTGGGCGAAGCGGGCGAGCTGCGAGCCGTTGGTGGTCAGCGTCAGTTCGTCGAGCGCGCCGGTGGTCAGATGCCGCGACAGCGAGCGCACCAGGCCCATCACGTTGCGGCGGACCAGCGGCTCGCCGCCGGTGAGGCGGATCTTGCGCACGCCCTTGGCGACGAAGGCCGAGCAGAGCCGGTCGAGCTCTTCCAAGGTCAGCAGGTCGGCCTTGGGCAGGAAGGTCATGTCCTCGGACATGCAGTAGAAGCAGCGCAGGTCGCAGCGGTCGGTGACGGAGACGCGCAGGTAACGGATGGTCCGGCCGAACGGGTCGGTCATCGGACGAAACAGCGTGTCGGACTGCGCTTGCGTTGAGACGTTCATTCAACCCGGGCCTTGCAATCGGTTGCTTGCGTGCCGCGCCGTGATCGGCGCCGCGCACCCGCAATCTATGCATGTTGGCACGTTGTCACAATGCGTTCCAAGGGAGGATACGCAACATGCAATCCCAATCGCAAAGCGATAGGTGAGCCATATCGCGTGATGCATGATCGCAATCGCCGATGTGCCTCCACGCAATGCAAAAAGCCCGGCTTGCGGCCGGGCTTTTGTGCAGTGCAAATCTCGCGCAGTGCTAGCGCGTCGATGCTGGCGCGGCGGCTGGCGGCGCCGCAGCCGGGGCGGGGAACGCGGAATCCGGAGCGGCGGCAGGAGCCGCGGCGGCGGCAGCCGGCTTCGGCTTCTTTTTCGGCCGCATCGCCTTGTGCGCGCGCGGCGGCGGGCCGGCGGGTTGCAGCTCGGCGAACACCGGGCTCGGATCGAGCGTGGTGGTGGCCGGGCTGGTGAAGTCGCCCGGCGTGCGGGTCACGGTCACCGGCACCGTCGCCGGCTGGAACTTGGGCATGTTGAAGGTGACGGTGAAGTTGGCCTCCGGCGTCGGGACCGAGACGCTGCAGGGCGTCTTGCAGCCCGGTCCGAGCGAGGTCACGGCATCGGCACCCTGCGGCGCCGAGTCCAGTTGCACCTGCATCGGCGGCGGCGCCGACTTGAACGAATCCCATGAGAAGGAGGAGCAGCCGGCCAGGCTCAGCCCGGCGGCCGCGAACACGATGATACGACGCATGATCCACACTCTACTGCGGCAATCAGCCACAATCCCCGGGCGGACCATAGGGGCGTCGGAACAGAGGCGCAACCAGGGGAGGCCTGCTCGTTAAAGGATGGTTAATGCAAAATCGCATGGCAAATTATTGCCAAGCGATATCAGCATATTGCGGAAAATTATGCGGCGATCAGGGCGGCCACGGCAGCCGGCAGATCGCGCATATGGCTGATCAGCCGGTCCGGCTTCAGCTCGGCCATCGGGACGTCGGTATAGCCGAAATCGACGCCGATCACCGGGACGCTGGCACGCCGGGCGACCCCGACATCCGGGCCGGCATCGCCGACCATGATGGCGCCGGGCAGCCTTCCGCCGGCGCGGGCGACCGTCTCGCGCAGGAACGCCGGGTCGGGCTTGGCGACGCCGAATGTGTCCTGGCCGCAGATCGCGGCAAAGCGCGGCGTCAGGCCGAGCCGGTCGAGCAAAAGCTTCGACAGCCATTCCAGCTTGTTGGTGCACACCGCGAAGCGATGGCCCCTGGCGGCGAGCTGGTCGAGCGCGGCTTCGAGCCCGTCGAACGGGCGCGAGCCGTCGGCGATGTGCTCGGCGTAGAAGTCGACGAAATCCCTGGTCAGGCGGTCGAGATCGCCGATGCTGACCGTGCGCCCGTCCACCTCGAGCCCGCGCTCCAGCAGCTTGCGCGCGCCGGCGCCGATCATGTTGCGCGCCGCCGCCAGCGGCACCGGCGCCAGGCCCTCGCGGTCGAGCACGAAATTGAGCGCGCCGATCAGATCGGGCGCGGTGTCGACCAGCGTGCCGTCGAGATCGAAGACGATGATGGGGGGAGAGGAGGCGGGCATGATGGTTTTGGCTATCGGGCCGTGCGCTGCGATGCAAGAGCAGATGTACGCGTGTCGGGAAATTGCGGGGACGCCATGCCTCGTTCCGCGCCTTCGGCGATGCGGGCCGAGGTCAAGGAGCGCTTTTCGGCGATTTTGGCCGCGATCGATGCCGTTTCGGCCTGAAGACCGGTCCGGATGGCGCTGTTCCTGCCCGTGAATCGAGGCTAGATATGCGCCCGCCGGGCCGCCCGATGGCGCGCCCGGAACGGACAACCGAGGGGCTAACGGCACGTGGACATGGACGCACTGAAACGCCAGGCGGCGGCGCGCGCGCTCGAAGAGGTGCGCGACGGCATGAAGCTCGGCCTCGGCACCGGCTCGACCGCCAAGCACTTCGTCGAGCTGCTCGGCGACAAGGTCCGATCCGGCATGAAGGTGATCGGCGTGCCGACCTCGGAGGCGACCCGGGCGGATGCGATCCGCTGCGGCGTGCCGCTGACCACGCTGGACGAGATCGACCATCTCGACCTTACCATCGACGGCGCCGACGAGATCGACCCGGCGCTCAATTTGATCAAGGGCGGCGGCGGCGCGCTGCTGCGCGAGAAGATCGTGGCGGCCGCCAGCGATCGCATGATCGTGATCGCCGACGACAGCAAATGGGTCGACGTGCTCGGCCGCTTTCCGCTGCCGGTCGAGGTGATCCCGTTCGGGCTGGCCGCGACCCAGGCCGCGATGGCGCGGGCGTTCGCGCAGGCCGGCGTGTCCGGCCAGATGATCGTCCGCAAGGGCAAGGACGGTCACGCTTTTGTCACCGATGGCGGCCACTGGATCGTCGATGCCCATCTCGGCCGGATCGCCGACCCGCCGCGTCTGGCCGGTCTGCTCAGCGTGATCCCGGGCGTGGTCGAACACGGCCTGTTCATCGGGCTTGGCAGCGTCGCCGTTCTGGCCGGCGCACAGGGAATTCGGGTTGTTGAACGGCCATGAGGCCGCAAGCAAGGAGACTTGGAATGAAGCGTTTTTCGGGACTTTTGTCGGCGGCGGTCCTGGCGGCTGGCCTCGCGCTCGCGGCCGCCCCGGCGATGGCGCAGCAGCCGCAGCTGCCGCCCATGCCCAAGGTCAAGCAGTCGACCCCGGCGGCGATCGGCTACGCCAAGGAAATCCTGGCGATGAAGAACGTCGCGGTGATGTACAACGGCGCCGTTCCCGGCATCATCGAGAAGACCAAGACCGGTCTCTTGCAGCAGTACCTGAACTACCAGAAGGACCTCGACGAGACGGCGCTGGTCGTCGCCAAGCAGTTCGCGGGCAGCGAGAAGGAGATCGGCGAGGGCATGGCCCAGATCTACGCCGCCGAGTTCAGCGAGCAGGAGCTGAAGGATCTCGTGACGTTCTACAAGACCCCGCTCGGTCAGAAGCTTTTGACCGCGGAGCCCACGGCGATCAACGGTTCGCTGCAATATATGCAGCAATGGGCGCAGCAGTTCGGCGTAATCGTCAACGGCCAGTTCAAGGCCGAGATGAAGAAGCGCGGCAAGGATATCTGAAGGATATCTGAAAACGATACCTATATGCTTGTGACCTCGCCCCCCTTGCGGGGAGAGGTCGGCACGTAGTGCCGGGTGAGGGGGACTCTCCACTAGCCTGGCTCGTGGAGGCGGCCCCTCACCCCGACCCTCTCCCCGCATCCGCCTTCGCCCGAAGGCGGGCTTCGGCGGACAAGAGAGCGGGGCGAGGGAGCAGCAAGAGAGGTTGGTTGCCATGGCCGAGTTCGACGTCGACCTGTTTGTCATCGGTGGCGGTTCGGGTGGCGTGCGCGCCGCGCGCATTGCCGCGAACTACGGCGCGAAGGTCATGGTCGCCGAAGAGTACCGGATGGGCGGCACCTGCGTGATCCGCGGCTGCGTGCCGAAGAAGCTGTTCGTGATCGGCAGCCACGTCCACCAGGAGATCGAGGACGCCGCCGGCTTCGGCTGGAGCATCGGCCAGGTCTCGCTCGACTGGGCCACCCTGGTCGCCAACAAGGACAAGGAGATCGCCCGGCTCGAGCGCGCCTACACCACGAATGTCGAGAAGTCGGGCGCCGTGATCGTCAAGACCCGCGCGGTGCTGGAGGATGCCCACACGCTCCGCCTCGCCACCGGCGAGAAGGTCACCGCGAAATACATCCTGATCGCGACCGGCGGCGCGCCCAACCATGGGCCGGCCATCCCCGGCATCGAGCATGTGATCTCCTCCAACGAGGCGTTTCACCTCAAGGAGCTGCCGAAGCGGATCGTGATCCAGGGCGGCGGCTACATCGCGCTGGAATTCGCCGGCATCTTCGCCGGCTACGGCTCCGACGTGACGGTGGTCTATCGCGGCGACAACATCCTGCGCGGCTTCGACGAGGACGTGCGCAAGCATGTCCGCGCCGAGATGGAGAAGCGCGGCATCACCATCATCACCGGCTGCACGGTAGCCAAGGTCGACAAGCACGGCCGTGATTACACCACGCACCTGTCGAGCGGCTCCAGCATCGCTTCCGACCAGGTGATGTTCGCGATCGGCCGGCATCCCAATCTCGCCAATCTCGGGCTGGAGACGGCCGGCGTCGCCATCAATCCCGCCAACGGCGGCATCCAGGTCGACGGCTGGTCGAAGACCTCGGTCGACAACATCTATGCGGTCGGCGACGTCACCCACCGCACCAACCTGACCCCGGTCGCGATCCGCGAGGGGCATGCCTTCGCCGACACCGTGTTCGGCAAGCGGCCGGTGCAGGTCGACCACGCCACGATCCCGACCGCGGTGTTCTCGCAGCCCGAGGTCGGCACGGTCGGCCTGACGGAGGAAGAGGCACGGGCGCAGTTTTCCCACGTCGACATCTACAAGTCCGATTTCCGCCCGATCAAGGCGACGATGTCCGGCCGCGACACCCGCGTGCTGATGAAGCTCGTAGTCGACGGAGCGAGCGACCGCGTGGTCGGCTGCCACATCGTCGGCGACAGCGCCGCCGAGATCACGCAAGTCGTCGCGATCGCCGTGAAGATGAAGGCGACCAAGGCCGATTTCGACGCCACCATCGCGCTGCATCCGACCGCATCGGAAGAGCTGGTGACGATGCGCACGCCCACCGCGCGCCACGTCCGCCAGGCGGCGGAGTAGGGACGCTCACCCGAGGCCTTATCCCGATGCGGTTTCTGGCGCTGTGGTTGATCCTTCTCACGGCGCCGGGGGGCGCACGCGCCGACGACGCAATATTCAAGGTCGGCGTCACCACGCGCGATTTCATCCCGGCCGAACCTTACGACTGGCGTGGCGCGAGGACGCATGCGCTCCGCGCCATGATCTGGTACCCGGCCGCGGCCGATGCGCACGAAATGCCGCAATGGATCGGGCCGCCGATCATTCCATTCGTCAGCACCGGACGCGCCGCGCCTGATGCAGCGCCGGCGGCGGGGCCGCCGCGTCCAATGATTCTGCTGTCCCATGGCTTCGGCGGCATCGCGGCTGATCTGGCCTGGCTCGGCGCCGGACTTGCGGCGCATGGATTCATTGCCGTTGCGGTCAACCATCCCGGCAACAATCGATCCGAGGACAGGACGGTCGACGGCTATGCGCTGAAATGGCTTCGCGCCGTCGATCTCAGCCGGGTCATCGACGCCATGCGCGCCGACCAGACTTTCGGTGACCGGATCGATTTGGGCCGGATCGGCGCCGCCGGCCATTCCTACGGCGGCTACACCGTCATCGCCATCGCCGGCGGTATCACCGATCCGGCGCGGACAGAGGCGTTCTGCCAGTCGCCCGCCGCCGATGCGTTGTGCACGTCGCAGTCTGACGCGACAGAGCTGCGCCGGAAGAGCGACATGCGGTTGACCACCGATCTCGATTTCCGTCAGCGCTACGGCCTTGCCGGCCAATCCTATCGCGATGAGCGGGTTCGTGCCGTGCTCGCGATGGCGCCGGGGCCGGTGCCGGCCTTCACGCCGGAGAGCCTTGGCGCCATATCGATCCCCGTCGCGATCGTCGCGGGAAGCGCCGATGAGATCGCGCCGCCAGCCTCGGGGGCCGAGGCGCTCGGCAAGCTGATTCCCCGTGCGACGCTCAAGCTGTTTCCGCATGCGGGCCACTTCGTCTTCTTCGATACCTGTACCACGGTAGGGCGCCTGGCCGTCCGGACCCCATGCCGCGACCTTGAAGGCGCCGACCGCGACGCGGTCCATGCCGAGACCATGAGGCTTGCGCTCGATTTCTTCACCGCGAATCTGCGGTGAACGACCTCGACCGCGCAGGACGGCGGCTGCGTCATGCCCGGCCTCGCCGGGCGTCCACGTCCTCGTTTCCGCGAGAGCAAGGCGCGGGGACAAATTTTACCGTTGTGCGGCGCCAATACAGCATTGCTTTGGCGGCCAAATCCCGCAGAATTGGCGGGCCGGGAAGGGGGTACAGCCGCTTGGAACCTTGTGCCGAACCAGAAGTTCGTTTTTCCAGCCAATGAATTCAACGAATTGAGGGAGCCGCTCATGACAGGCCCAACCGAGCAAGAGATTCGGACCCGCGCCTACGAATTATGGAAGGACGCCGGCGAGCCGCCGGGCCGGATGGACCAGCTCTGGTACCAGGCCGAACGCGAATTGCTGGCGCGCAAGGCGGCCAATGGCGAGTCGCATTGCGACATCAACGGCCACCACAAGGCGACCACGTTCCAGTAAGCGCCGATCGAGCTTGATGCAGTCAACGGCATGCGATCGCCGCGTCCCGAGGGCGCGGCGATCGCGTCTGTGTTGCGACCCCTGCTTCGAGATCGCGCGCAGCCAGCCGCGCTTCGGAACATCTCACTCCCGCGGACATTGACCCCCGTGTCCCGAACGACGGAGGAGAAAGAAAATGATCCGACCGATTGCTGTTGCCCTTTCAGTTCTCATCGCCTCGACGTCCCTCGCTCTGGCTCAGGCCAGCTCGAGCTCCAGCGGCAGTGCAAGCTCCAGCGGCAGTGCGAGCTCAAGCAAGAGTTCGAGCGCTTCCGGCAGCGCTCAGGGTTCGGCCGCCACGACGGGACAGGGGCAGGGCGAGAAGCCGCCGAGCACGACGGACAAATGATATCGGCAAATGATCAAGGAGGCCGCCCGCGCAGCGGCCTCTTTCATTTGTGGTGGCTGCCATCTATCGATGCCAGGCTCGCAGGCCCGGAGGCATCCATGAACGACGCGATCGATCTTGCACAGAAGCTGTCGACATTCAGCGACCACTGGTCGCCGCGCACGGTGGCGCAATTCAACGCCTGCGACGTCATGGTGGTGAAGGTCGAGGGCGAGTTCGTCTGGCACAAGCACGACGACACCGACGACTTCTTCCTGGTGCTGAAAGGCGTCCTCGACATCGAGCTGCGCGACCGCACCGTCACGCTGAAGCCGGGCCAGATGTACATCGTGCCGAAAGGCGTCGAGCACCGCCCCGTCGCACGGGAAGAGGTGCATCTGCTGCTGATCGAGCCGACGGGGACGCCGAACACGGGGGACAAGGCGACGGCGGCGGTGAGGAAGGTGGTGTGAGGCGCGCAGTGGATTGCGCCAAAATGTAAAATATTCCAGCTGTATCAATATGATGATGGCTGTCCAGTCCTTGCTAAGAAAATATTCCGCTTGGCGTTTGACCCAACTCAGATGTTCAATATGCCCGTCTCACCCGATCGAGGGGCGCTGCGCATCGTCAGGAGTGTTGCGGTGAGATGCGGTGGACGCTGCTTGCGCACTGACGACGTGCGCGATGTAGCGGACGGCGAAGTCGTGCAGACCTGACGCCCTAGCGGCAGGTGTCTCCTAGCGGAACGCGCAAGCGTTCTCGCGAAGGACGGTGACAAACAAGCCCAGTCTCACCGGGGCGAGCACGTATAAGCCGTAAAACCATCGCGCAGGGAAAGCCGGGATGTTCCCGGTTACACCTGTGGTCCGACCTCCGGTGCTTTTTTATTGCACCGGACCCATGGGTGCGATCGGCACCCGGCTTTCCCTGCGCCCTCTGATTGAAGAGCGGCGAAACGAACAGCAAAGCTCGGGCAATCATGTCGCGAGAATGCGAAGCTATGTCCTCACCCACAACTGTCATCGCCCGCGAAGGCGGGCGATCCAGTATTCCAGAGACAGCCGTTGTTGAATCGATGAGCCGCGGCGTACTGGATCGCCCGGTCAAGCCGGGCGATGACACCGAAATGAGGCGCGCAAGCGCGGTGCATCGTATTGCGCGAGAAGCATCCGCATCGTCGTCCCGGCGAAGGCCGGGACCCATAACCACAAACGCTGCTTGTTGTGCGATGCTGGAACGACCAGTCCTATTCACTACCGCTGCTGCGGCGTATGGGTCCCGCCTTCGCCGGGACGACAGTTGAGGGCGTCAATTCGCCAGGACGACGGCGGAGAGAGCGCGCCGCTACCCCTCCGCCTCGAGCCATTCCGCGGCGCCGCGCCACAGCGTGTCGCGGTGGTCGCTACGGAAGAAGCCGAAATGGCCGATCTTGCTGACGCCGGCATCCGCGGGGCGGATCGAGATGATCTCCGGGCTCGTCGCGGTGAAGGCGGAGCAAAACAGTTCGACCGCGGGCCGCGTCGCCCAGGTGTCGTCGGTGATGCTGAAGGCGCGGAGCTTGCCCTTGAACTTCGTAAAATTCTCGCGCCCGGCGAGCGCGGGATCGTCGAGCAGATAGCGCTCGCGCATCACCCAGCTCCGCCATTGCTCGAACACGCCCTTCGGCAGGTCCATGCCGAGGCCGGCCCAGGCCGGCACATAGCCGAGCGTGCGCGCCAGCGGCAGGCCGATGCCGTTCATGAAGGCAACGACCCGGTAGCGCTCGGGCGAGGCCATCAGCTTCCAATAGGCGGCCTGCGCGGCGATCAGCAGCGCGCGCCGGATCTCGGTGTTGTTGGCCAGCAGGCCGAGCGCCTGGCCGCCGAAGGAGTGGCCGACATAGCCGAGCGGGAGGTCGCCATAGCGGTCGCGCATCCAGCTCACCGCGGCGGTGGTGTCGAGCGCGGCCCAGTCCGCCATCGTGGCCTGGAAGCCGGAAAGCGACTTCGGCTTGTTCAAGCCGGTCGCGGCAAGCGGTCTCGAGTCGCCGGTGCCGCGGTAGTCATAGGTCAGGACGGCGGCGCCGCGGCGGGCGAGGTATCCGGCAAAGCCGCGATAGAAATTGCGTGGCACGGCGGTCGCCGAATTGATCAGCACGGCGCGGCGCTTCTTGCCGCGCGGCAGGAACAGCGTCGCGGCGAGCGGATAGCCGTCCGCCGCCGGCACGACGATGTCGTCGCTAAAAACGTCGTCCGGCGTGGTCTCCGCCACGGCAATTTGGCTGGCATTCATGGTATGGTCCAGCAAAGGCGAATTCGGATTTTCTTGCAAGGGCTTGACGGAATTGCCGGAATCCTTCTAGCGGGGGAGCGGGCGGCTGTGTATAAGCCCTGCTTTCCCGTCGATTAAGTCGCGGTTTTTGCTCAGGAGTTGACCTCATGTCCGAGCGGTGGACACCCGATAGCTGGCGCACCAAGAAGGTGCTGCAGGTGCCCGATTATCCCGATGCCAAGGCATTGGCCGATGTCGAGGCCCAGCTCGCGAGCTTTCCGCCGCTGGTGTTCGCGGGCGAGGCGCGCAACCTGAAGAAGGCGCTGGGGCGGGTCGCCGACGGGGAGGCGTTCCTGCTGCAGGGCGGCGACTGCGCCGAGAGCTTTGCCGAGCACGGCGCCAACAACATCCGCGACTTCTTCCGCGTGCTGCTGCAGATGGCCGTGGTCATGACCTACGCCGGCGCGCTGCCGGTGGTGAAGGTCGGCCGCATCGCCGGGCAGTTTGCAAAACCGCGCTCGTCGCCGACCGAGAAGCAGGGCGATGTCGAGCTGCCGAGCTATCGCGGCGACATCGTCAACGACATCGCCTTCACGCCGGAAGCGCGCATTCCCGATCCGCAGCGCCAGCTGATGGCCTATCGGCAATCGGCGGCGACGCTGAACCTGCTGCGCGCCTTCGCCACCGGCGGCTTCGCCAATCTCGGCAGCGTGCATCAATGGATGCTCGGCTTCCTGAAGGATTCGCCGCAGTCCCGCCGCTACAAGGAACTCGCCGACCGCATCTCGGATGCGCTGAACTTCATGCGCGCCTGCGGCCTCGACCTCGAGAGCCATCCGGAGCTGCGCGCCACCGATTTCTACACCAGCCACGAGGCGCTGCTGCTCGGCTACGAGCAGGCGATGACGCGGGTCGATTCCACCACCGGCGACTGGTATGCGACCTCCGGTCACATGATCTGGATCGGCGATCGCACCCGTCAGCTCGATCACGGTCATGTCGAATATTTCCGCGGCATCAAGAACCCGATCGGCCTGAAATGCGGCCCGTCGCTGAAGCCCGACGAGCTGTTGAAGCTGATCGACGTGCTCAGCCCCGACAATGAGCCGGGACGCCTGACCCTGATCGGCCGGTTCGGCGCCGACAAGGTCGGCGACCATCTGCCGGGCATGATCCGCGCGGTGCAGCGCGAAGGGCGCAAGGTGGTGTGGTCGTGCGATCCGATGCACGGCAACACCATCACCTCGACCTCGGGCTACAAGACGCGGCCGTTCGACCGCGTGCTGGCGGAAGTGAGGTCGTTCTTCCAAATCCATGCCGCCGAGGGTACCCATGCCGGCGGTGTGCATCTGGAGATGACCGGGCAGGACGTCACCGAATGCATCGGCGGCGCGCGCGCCATCACCGACGAGGATCTCAACGACCGCTACCACACGGTCTGCGATCCCCGTCTCAATGCCGAGCAGTCGATCGACATGGCGTTCCTGATCGCAGAGCTCTTGAAGCAGGAGCGCGCCGGCAAGGCCAAGCCGATGCCGGCCGCTGCGGGCATGTGATTGGGCCGTGATTCGGGACTTGTGGGGGCAGTGACTTGCTGAGGTTCTGGCGAGCCACCATCAACTCGCGCAACGGGCTGGCCTTCGCCATTCGCTCGGAGCAGGCGATCCGCGAGGAGGTGGTGGCGCTCGCGCTGTCGCTGCCGCTGGCCTGGCTGGTCGGCGCCACCATGATGCGCCGGGTCGAGCTGGTCGCGACCGTGGTGCTGGTGCTGGTGATCGAGCTGCTCAACACCGCGATCGAGAAGCTCGCCGACCGCCTGACCCTGGATCACGATCCGCAGATCGGGCGGGTCAAGGACATGGGCTCGGCTGCCGTCGGCGTCGCGCTCGTGATGGCCGGGCTGTTCTGGTTGTTCGCGCTTGCCGAACGCTTGGGCGCGTTCTGATCAGGAGCCTGTGGTGAGCGCCAATCAGCCGATCAAGCTTGCGGTGATCGGACGTGGTCTGATCGGTTCTGCCGCCGCGCGGCATCTCAGCAAGATGGGCCACGACGTCGCGCTGATCGGGCCCGACGAGCCGGCGGACTTTGCGCGCCACGACGGCGTGTTCGGCAGTCACTATGACGAAGGCCGCATCACGCGCGTTTACGATCCGCAAGCGTTCTGGCGGCAGATGAACCGCGCCGCGATTGCGCGCTACGGCGAGATTGCTGCGGAAAGCGGTGTGGACTTCTACTGCGAAGTCGGTGCGCTGCACGTTGGTGACAGCGAGACCACCGACGTCACTTCGGTCGGCGAGGTCTGCGCCGACGAGGAGATCTCGTGCGAGGCCTATCAGGACGCCGAGCTCGCCGAGCGATTTCCGTTCCTGACATCGACCGCAGGCATGCTGGGCTATTTCGAGCCGCGCAACGCCGGCTACATCTCGCCGCGTCGCCTGGTCCGCGCGCAGACCATCGCGGCGGAGCGCGCCGGCGCGCGGATCATCAACGAACCCGCGCTGGGGATCTCCGAAAGCGGCTCCGGTGTGACGATCCGGACCCGATCGGGCGGCGTCGAGGCCGAGCGGGTTCTGGTCGCGGCCGGCGGGCATACCCAATCGCTGCTCGGCCGATCCATGGGCTTCACGGTCTATGGGCGAACCGTGGCGCTGTTCCGGCTCGGCACGGCGGAGGTGCAACGCCTCGCCGGCATGCCGTCGATGCGCTGCCTCGGGCCCAAGGGCGACAATCCCTATATCCTGCCGCCGATCCGCTATCCGGATGGCCAGGCCTGGCTGAAGCTCGGCGGCGATCCGGTCGATATCAGGCTCGAGGGCGAGGCCGACATCAAGGACTGGTTCCGCTCGGGCGGATCGGTCCCGGTCGCCGACCGGCTGCAGGCCCAGATCCTCGACCGCATTCGCGACCTCAGATTCGAGGAACGCCGCGTCGTACCCTGCATGACCACCTTCGGCGACACCGGCTTGCCCAGCATCGGACCGCTGTCCGAACGGGTCACAGTTGCATTCGGCTGCTATGGCAAGAGCGCTAAATGCTCGGATGAATTGGGCCGGTTGGGCGGCATGGCGCTGCTCGGCGAGGTGAGGGCGGAGCTTGCCCCCGGTGCGATTTCTGCAAGCGCACCATGAGCGGACGACCATTGAAGTTTGCCCTTGCGCGGGACAACATAAAGATATGAGCGAACAGCAGATCAAGATCACCCTGGCGCAACTCAATCCGACGGTCGGTGACGTCACCGGCAACGTCGCGAAAGCGCGTGCCGCGCGCGAGAAAGCCAAGGCCGACGGCGCCGACCTTGTGGTGCTGTCGGAGCTGTTCGTCGCCGGCTATCCGCCGGAGGATCTGGTGCTCAAGCCGGCGCTCCAGTCGGCCTGCCGCGCTGCGGTCGAGGAACTGGCGCGCGAGACCGCCGATGGCGGCCCGGCCATGCTGATCGGCACGCCCTGGGTCGAGGACGGCAAGCTCTACAATGCCTGCGCGCTGCTCGATGACGGGCGCATCGCGGCGCTGCGCTTCAAGGCCAATCTGCCGAATTACGGCGTGTTCGACGAGAAGCGGCTGTTCGCGCGCGGCCCGGCGCCGGGCCCGGTGACGGTGCGCGGCGTGCGCATCGGCGTGCCGATCTGCGAGGACATCTGGCTCGAGGAATCCGAGGAGTATGAGAACGTCGTCGAATGTCTCGCCGAGACCGGCGCCGAGATCCTGGTGGTGCCGAACGGCTCGCCCTATGCCCGCGACAAGGCCGATCTCCGGCTGTCGATCGTGGTTGCGCGCGTCACCGAGAGCGGGCTGCCGCTGGTCTATCTCAACGAGGTCGGCGGCCAGGACGAGCTGATCTTCGATGGCGCCTCGTTCGCGCTGAATGCCGATCTGTCGGTCGCGGCACAGCTTCCGGCGTTCGAGGAGAACATCACGACGCTGACCTGGCGCAAGACCGCGGATGGCTGGCGCTGCTCCGGGCCGATCACGCCGCAGCTCGAGGGCGACAAGGCCGATTACGCGGCCTGCGTGCTCGGCCTGCGCGACTACGTCCGCAAGAACGGTTTCCCGGGCGTGCTGCTCGGCGTCTCCGGCGGCATCGACTCGGCGCTGTGCGCGGCGATCGCGGTCGATGCGCTCGGCGCCGACAAGGTGCGCGGCGTGATGCTGCCGTTCCGCTACACCGCGCAGGTCTCGCTCGACGATGCCGCCAAGCTCGCCGCCGCGCTCGGCATCCGCTACGAGATCCTGCCGATCGCCGATGCCGTCAACGGGTTCGAGACGATCCTGGCGCCGGTGTTCAAGGGGCTGGAGCGCGACATCACCGAGGAGAATTTGCAGGCCCGTGCCCGCGGCACGCTGCTGATGGCGATCTCCAACAAGACCGGCGCCATGGTGGTGACGACAGGCAACAAGTCGGAAATGTCGGTCGGCTACGCCACGCTGTACGGCGACATGAACGGCGGCTTCAATCCGATCAAGGACATCTACAAGACCGAGGTGTTCCGCCTGTCGAGCCTGCGCAATGCCTGGAAGCCGGACGGCGCGCTCGGGCCGTCGGGCGAGGTGATCCCGGTCAACATCATCATCCGGCCGCCGACCGCGGAGCTGCGCGAGAACCAGACCGACCAGGATTCGCTGCCGCCCTACGACGTGCTGGATGCGATCCTCGAGCGCCTCGTTGAGCGCGAGGAGCCGCTTGCGACCATCATCGAGGCCGGCTTTGAGCCTGATGTCGTGACCCGCATCGATCGCCTGCTCAACATCGCCGAGTACAAGCGGCGGCAGGCGGCGCCGGGCGTGAAGGTGACGCGGAAGAATTTCGGCCGCGACCGCCGCTATCCCATCACCAACCGCTTCCGCGATTTCGGCAAGGCGCTGCCGGCGCCCGACGACAAGCTGGTGGCGCGCACCTCGCGCGCGTCGGCGGAAGCTTTTGAAGGCTAAATCCTACTGCTTCTTCTGCTGGATGAAGGTCGGGCCGACCGTGCGGATCTGGCCGTCGCTCGCGGGCGCGGCCGGGGCCGGCGCCGTGGCGTCAGCG